>JADJYU010000027.1 GCA_016719565.1 Ignavibacteria bacterium | reverse complement strand
AACCCCAATAACTCCTCCATTTGTAGTCATATAAATTATTCCACGAGGTCCATAACCAGGACAAAACATATATCCTCCTGGATCCCCAAATAGTATCATAGTTAACCTTTGAAAAATCTCTTATTCCTGAAGTTGAAGTTTGAGGTAAGACTTGTTCGATCCATATCAATCCTCATCCATTGTTTTTTTTAATACCACCTGTAGATTTCATCCCGTTAAGCTATCAGAAAAATAAATGCCTCTGAATCCGTTTTGGAGCAGCAGCAATTACCAGACCAGTTTAACCTCCATTTGTTGTTTTATTTAAAACTGAAACATCACTTCCGCTAAAAAACCCTACCGAGAATTTATCATAATATATTCTGGATGGTATATTCCCATTTTTCATAAAACTGTCTTGCCCAAGTAGCTCCTCCCCTATCCGTGGATCTAAACAATCCGCCTAAAAGAGTTGCTTCATCAGTGTACCATATTGGGTATCTTCATTCAAAATAAAGATGTCGTTTATCCTTCCGGTTAAAGTGCTATTACATCTGTCCAGTTTATCCCGCCATTAGTTGTTTTTATGAATAATGCAGGAATTCCATTTAGACCTCCGCTTACCTATCCGGTATTAGCATTTATAAAAGAAGGCTTTTGCTTAAATCTTATAAAGGGTATTTACTACAAACCACTTATCCCCCGTTAGTAGTTTTAATTATATAATTTGTGTCACCGGACGTGTGATCTCCCGTTATCCCATATCCAAGCAGACTATCTATACATTGAATATCTGCAAGCGGTCTGTTATTCGGATCCGTAAAAACTGTTGATGCCATCCGCCGGAGGATTATGCGCGGTTGAATGCGATGATGAATGTCAGTATACTGATGTAGAGAAGAAGCGTAGAGAGTTTGTCGGGATTTAATATTTTTTGAAGTTCTTCATAAAATTAATCATTTTGTTAAACTTAGTTATTACATATTCACGAATCAATTTATTTTAGTTATTATCAATTGATACTATTTTAAGACAATCATTTTCTTTGTATCAACCAATTCTTCACCGCAAACAAGCTGTAAAAATAAACCCCCGAAGACAGGCTCGAGCCGTATTCCGTCGCTGAGAAATCTGCTTCATATACTCCTGTGTTTTGTTTTTCATTTACAATTGTTTTGACTTCTTTTCCGTTTATGTTATAAACATTCAGTTTAATAAAGCCGGGAGTTTTCAGTTCGTATTTTATTTTAGTTAACGGATTAAATGGATTTGGATAGTTTTGAAAGAGTTTATAATCAGGTGGAGTTGTGCCGTTATTTGGGTTACGGAAGTAGGATAATATGTAGTATCTCCTCCCAATACTGTATATGTACACCTCTACCTATATTACTATATGCCCATCCGTTTAATTCATTTATAAAATCAATATTGAAGTAGCGGGGATATAACTATTATGTTGGTATCTGGTAATTGATATCCCCAGTTATCACTCTCCATTTGTGGATTTATAAATTAATCCACGAAATCCTAAAGATGTAGTTGCTATTGAACCGACACCCCATATTGTGTTTGCATTTATGACCGCTAAATCAACAATCGAAGAGAATGCAAAGAAACCTCCTGTTGGAATTAATTGTTTTTCCCATGAAATACCTCCATCTGTTGTTTTCTTTATAGAATCTACTTCATTAGCACTTCCATCCGGTCAAGCTGTCAATAAATTCTATATCAGTAAAACCTTCATTTGAAACAGTAAACCAGTTGAATCCTCCGTCTGTTGTTTTTTTTATTGTAGGGTTACCGGCATTGAATCCTATAAATCCTATTCGGGAATTGTACATATATATCTTATCTGGAAAATCTCTGAGCTTGCCTGATTTGTCCAGTTTACTCCGCCGTTTGTTGTGCGGAAGACTCATGTTGGACTATTTTTTGACACTAACCAAATAGTGTCTTCATTAAATATGCTGAAGTCATGGTAAACTTCAAACGGGTCAGGGGGATTTACATTAAACCAATTAAATCCACCATTTGTGGTTTTAGCAAAATTATTTTGGCTCGAATTATCAAAACCATTACCATGCATATCCTGAAATTCATTTAGAAAATATATTCTTTGCATTCCTACTAATTCGCCTGAGCGGCTATAGCTGATGAACCATTTATCACCTCCATTTGTAGTCTTTAATACAAAAACCGTATCGTTTAGCTGAGTCAAAGATGTAACAGTCCAACCGTTTAAACTATCAAGAAAGAAAATGTCCGAGATCAGTCTTCCACCTATATTCGGCAGAAACTGCTGATACCACCCGCCCGGAGGATTATGCGCGAAGTTAAATGCGATGATGAAAGAGAGTATGCTGATGTAGAAAAGAAGAGTCGAGAGTTTGTCGGGGTTTAATATTTTTTTGAAGTTCTTCATAATTAAATCATTTTGTTAAACTTAGTTATTACATATTCACGAATCAATTTATTTTTAGTTAGTATCAATTGATACTATTTACTATAGTAAAAATGGCCCTGACTATTTTTTAGTTTTTTTAGGATAAAAATTATAATATAACTTAACATATTGTCTAACAACATTCAAACTTCTTCCGGTAATAGATACTATTGCTTTCTCATCTAAACCTTTTTTAAGAAGCTTTTTAACTTGTTCATAGTGCTTTATATATCTGTCAACTGCTTCCTGGCTGTGAGAGGTCCTTAAGACTATATCTGCCGGTGATACTCCCTTTTCATACAGGCTAATTATTATTCCTTTATGTGTCGGCAGACTTCCCTGATCTAATACATAACCTTTAAGCGGAAGTATTTCTCCTGTCTCTTTTATATGTATTCTTAAATATTTCCCTATCGTTCCTAATGACCTGTTCATTAACACACTCAACTCAGCTCCACTTAATAAGCCGCCCTGTTCTTTTGCGCTTCTTAGTAATCGCACCATCGTCTCTATGTCACGGGAGTTCTGATGTTTATAGTTACTGTTCTTGTCTCCCTTCTTAAAATATATTCTCCGCTCTATATCATCATTCGTTATCAATGGTAATTTAACTGTTATACTTGCATAATCTTCTGTCTTCTTTCCATAGCTTTGACGCTGACCGTCATCTTTCGTTGTGCGCATTACTATTTCTCCGTTTCCAACTCTGCTTATATGGGGATAATACTCGTTATGGAGATCTTCTATATCTTCCGATAATAATTCCAGTATTTTTCTTGAACCTAAAAGCTTATACTCATTCTCAAGCAGGTTTATCAATGCACTCTTAAAGTCTCTTTTCTTCAAACTCTCATACCTGTCTCTTGTTTGATTTATACTCATTTCTTGCCTCCTGTCATAGGAGCCAGACTCCTCATGTAATCTTTTGAAGTAACTTCCTTTTTTTTTATCCGCGTTGCTGAACGATTCCATTGCCTCACCATATCTTTCATTATTGCTTTCCTCAATGGATTGCTCTTGCTTTGATTTATCAATGTAATGTATTGGTTTACAAGAACTTTGCTTAAACCAGTTGAATTACTTATCTGATACGATTGCTTTATACCGTGATGAATACTCATCAGCACTTTCTGAAAATCCTGTACATATCTTTTGATTGCGGCTGTACTGTGTTTAGTCCTTAATCTTATTTCACTAAATGTTTTACCTTCTAAATACTGTCCCAGTATCATTACTTTATGGGTTTGACCTCGACCAATATTATGAAGTACTCCGCGGGTTATTACTTCGATCCCCAGCTTCTTGATGAAAGCTATATCGCGCTTTATTGTTCTTACGCTGCAGACTAAATATTTACTTAAATCTTCCTGGCTTAATATTCCATCCTGCTCCAGTGCTTCATTACTTATTCGTTGGATCCGTAATCTGCGAAGCCACACTCGACCTGATGTTCTTTGTATCTCTGTATCTTCAATTCCGTTATCTATTGTTAATCTAACCCGGATCTTGCGCATATTCTCTATCATCTTTCCGCTTCTCTCTTCCAGTGATATTACTGATGTTTCTATTTCGCCTTCCTTCAATACATTGTCTCGAATTAAACAATTTTTTGCGCTCTCTAATATTGATTCACTCATCTTTGGAGAGAGTTCATAATATGTTTTTAATTCATATAAAAACTCTCCCTCAGATGTTTTGTGCTGTTGTCTGGCTTGTGCTGTTTTCATGTTCCCTCCGGTTTTTATTGTTAATTACTTTTTTTAACAATCCTGAGGGGACAAATGTCACTATTTAAGACAATCATTTTTCTTTGTAACAACCAATTCTTCACCGGCAAACAAACTGTAAAAATAAACCCCCGAAGACAGGCTCGAGCCGTTCCGTCGCTGAGAAATCTGCTTCATATACTCCTGTGTTTTGTTTTTCATTTACAATTGTTTTGACTTCTTTTCCGTTTATGTTATAAACATTCAGTTTAATAAAGCCGGGAGTTTTTCAGTTCGTATTTTATTTTAGTTAATGGGTTGAATGGGTTTGGATAGTTTTGGAATAACTTATAATCTGAAGGAACTTCTGAGCTGATTTGATTAATATTTACCAATGGATAAAATATACTGTCACCTCCTACAATTGTATGAATACCAGGTCCGGTACTGTAAGCCCATCCTTTAAAACTATTATAAAAATAAATATAACTATATATGGCTATATGAATACTTGTATCCGGTACCTGATACAGCCAGTTGTTTTCCTCCATTTGTAGTTGGTAAAGTCTTAAATTACCTGTAAAAGTATAAAGAAAATGGCGCTGTAACACTTAATTTTGTATAATAAACCGTTCAAAATAAATTAAACAAAAGAAAGGAAACAACGCCAATGAACAGGAACAAAATACTTCCGTCAGAAAGAATTAGCAATGAATTATCTGAGTTATTTTCAAACGGAACAGATACAAGAGAAGATTTACTGGGAGTGATTTTAAAGAAATCACTTCAGAAGACAATTCAGGAAATGCTTGAGCAGGAAGTTGAAAAGAAACTTAATCGTGGTTTATTATGAGCGAAGATCAGAGGAAGAACCTGCTGAAGGTTACCGCAATGGTTATGAGACAAGAAAGTTTAAAACAGCCGAAGGAAAAATAGCGGTTGAAGTACCACAGCTTCGCAATACAGATGAGCCTCACAGTTCGCAAATTTTGAAACTCTTAGGTCAAAGAACAGCCGAACTGGAGCGATTGGTAACTGAGATGTATGTACGTGGTCTGTCGACGAGAGATGTAGAGGATTTGTTAAAGACACAGGACGGTGAACTTCTGTTGAACCGTAGTTCAGTAAGTGAAGTAACTTCATCGTTGAATGAAGAGTATCAGAAGTTTATCAATCGTGATCTGAGCAGGTATGATCTGATATATTTATTTGTAGATGGAGTTTATGAGTCATTACGCCGGATCAGCGGAAGGAAGGAGGCGATCCTGTGTGCCTGGGGAATATTGGCTACGGGGGAGAAAATAATGCTTCATCTGTCATTAGGCAACAAAGAGAATTATGAAAGCTGGAAAGAATTTTTCAGAGAAATGTTATCAAGAGGTTTGCGTGTACCGATGCTTGTAATATCCGACGGAGCTCCCGGCTTGACAAAGGCAATAGATGATTGCTTTCCTGAGAGTATGCGCCAACGGTGCATAGCTCACAAGCTTAGAAATATATCCAACAAGCTTAATGATCAGGGACAGGAAGAACTGATGCCGTTGATACGAAATGTTTATTATAGTACAAGTGAGAAAGTGGCAAAGCTATCGGCAACAGAGATTATTAATGAATACTCCTCAACTTATCCGGCAGCGATAAAATGTTTTCAGGAAGATCTGGATTGTTGTGTTAACTTTATGAAATTTCCAAAAGGACATTACCAGTTTATCCGCACGACCAATCTTCTTGAAAGAACATTTGAAGAACAGAAGCGAAGGACAAAAGTAATACCGAGATTCTTTGATGAGAAAAGCTGCATCAAGCTCGTATTTGGAACATTGATAAGAGTAAGTAACAAATGGAAAAGAATTAAAATGAATCAATTAGACCTGACACTGCTGAAGAACATGAGAAGTTTGTTTGGATGGAAAGACAACTCAGATGATAACTTTATTTCTAAGAAATATGCAGCTTAGCCATTTTTCGTTTTTACAGGGAAAAAATGACTTGACCTTTGTAGTTCGATAAATCATTCCTCTAAATCCTATTCCAGGATATTGAATAAAACCTCCAACTCCCCATATCGTATCATTATTCACAAAGGAAAACTTATTTATCTGGGATGTGATTATATTTCCGCCTGAAGGTAGTGTTTGTGATAACCATGATACTCCTCCATCTGTGGTTTCTTTTACTCCGCCAAAAGCTTTCCATCCAGTCAAGCTGTCAACAAAATGTATATCAGTAAAACCTTCATTTGAAACAGTAAACCAGTTGAATCCTCCGTCTGTTGTTTTTTTAGTTGTAGGGTACCGGCATTGAATCCTATAAATCCTATTCGGGAATTGTACATATATATCTTATTAGGATAGTCACCCGCAGGTGCTTGCTGAATCCAGTTTAGTCCGCCGTTTGTTGTGCGAAAGACTCCGCCGCCTGAACTCGTACTTACCAACCAAATTGTATCTTCGCTTAGCACGCTCATATCACTGAATTGAGCAAAAGGGTCAGGGACATTTAATGAATTCCAATTTGATCCACCATCTATTGATTTGCTCAAACCTGTAAATCCATCAAAGTCATTAGCTCCGCATGCGAAACCTGTGTTAGCATTTAGAAAATATATTTTTTCAAAACCAACATCTCCTATTCGCAAGTATTGAATAAGCCAGTTATTACCACCATTCGTTGTCTTTAAAACAAATGCGGTATCATTTTGATGGGTATAAGGTGTAACCGCCCAACCTGTCAAACTATCAAGAAAGAAAACATCAGAAATCTGTCTTCCACTGAGATCCGGTAAAAACTGTTGATACCACCCGCTTGGAGGATTATGCGCGAAATTAAATGCGATGATAAATGTCAGGATGCTCCGAATAGAACAGTAGAGTTGAGAGTTTGGCGGAGTTGAATATCTTTTAAAGTTATTCATAATAAAATTGTTTTATGAAACTTAAATAATATATTTTCACTATTCAATTTGTTTTAACGCAAACATTTTTTCGTATCAATCAAACCTCTTTCGCCATAAGTCAGAGATACATTTGCAATCATTTCCATTTCCTCGTTTGTAGGTTCTTTTTAATTTTAAAAGAGTATCATACCATGAATAGGATTGATGCAGAGAATAAAAATCAATTTCTTTATCTTTTGACAATGTGTTCATTAATTTTAATACCTCTGTAAAATTAAAATCCACGTGTGTGTTTTCGTCAAAATTTGTCTGCAGCCAGTTATCATAATTAGCCGGTGTTTCTTTGTATGCTAGAAGACCATTTGCAGGACTATAACTAACAGTAGGATATACAGAATATACAGGAAGCGTATTTGGGTTATATGACTCTCTGTATGTAGTATCTACAAATCCTTCAAGAAAATATAATGTAGTTGCAACTTTTTTTTACACCTCCGTCTACTAATAAATATCTTTTAAAGTCATCCGCTGTAAATCTGTTTGTTTTGTGATGAGGTACAGCAAAATTATATAAAAATGGATTCAGATTTGTGATCAAAGTGAGCCTCCCCTGCGACTCATCTTCTATGATTTCTCTTACTCTATTAATACAAGGAGTTGTATTAAATTCAAATTCCTCGAGATAAAAATTATTAGGACGCGTTTCGTCATAATCCAATAATGCGCTTTGAACTTCGCTGCGAATAAATAATTCGGTTGGATCATCATAAAACAATTTAACTGCCTGCTCATTCTCAATCCTTATCCTGTCTATCCACATGTCGCATTGACCATACCAAAAAACTCTGAAATCTGTTTTAATTGTGTTTAATGGAGTAGTTGAACTCCAATCCCAAAAATACTTTCGTAAAGAGTCTGGACCGGGACAGAGTCCCGGAGAATCTATTTTTATTGGTGAAAGTACATTAGGTTGAAAATAAAATTCATCCATGTAGTTTCCATTATAATTTTGATTTCCATCTTTAAATTCATTTACAGTTAATTCAATGCTTTTACTACACTGCTATCCCAATCCAATATTTCAATTCGACATACCTTTGTATTTATTGACAGCCCTGTTGGAATTCTTATTTTTGGCTTTACATACCAGTCACTAAAAGTATCTGCCTGGTAAGGCGTCCAGAACCTGTTTGCCTGTTCGCGGTTGGCTTTAATCCCTGTACTATATATCCGGAATCTCCTCCGGGATTACTTGTATCCACTTTGCAGTATTTCACAGTCTGCCCGCTGTCGGGAATGTCTTGGATCCACGAACTTGTAGCCGAATTATAATATGAATAAAACCAATACGGCTGACCTTCCGTAACGTTCTCACACTGATAATCGCTTCTCTGACCCCATGCGCTGTAATCTGTTATTCGTCTTCCAAATACAGTTCTCAGATCCCTGGTATTATTTTGCTCTACTCTGTATTTAACACGATTAAAAATTTCAGTAGTATCTCCATTTATTTCATCGCCGGTAAACCATTGGTTATATCTGTGCCATCCGTTCAATCCCAGAGAATCCTTCAATCTTGTATAATTTACGGTGAAGTATCTACTCCGCTGTGCATTGCTACTATTAAAAATTTATCCTGCGGATTATCCAAAGCTGTTAAACTTAAAAACATAAACACCGATACAGCAATTAACCCGGTACTGAAAACAATTTTGCTTTTCATATTCGTAATGTTTAATTTTTAAAAATACTTTATATATATATATTTAATTTTTGGGTTTCAATTTTTTAAATATATCATTATTTAATTTATTTTAATAATACAATTAGTTTTGTATCAGAATAATTTTCTTTCCTGATATTTCTAATCTGTAAAAATAAACACCTGATGATAAATTACTACCGTCGAATTCAACTTCATAATTTCCTGTTTGCTTTTTTCCATTTACTAATACTGCAATATTTTTTCCCTGAATATCATAAACCGTCAATTTGACATTCCCGGCTTTTTGTAATTCAAAACTGATCTTTGTTTTGGGGTTAAAAGGGTTTGGAAAGTTTTGGAAAAGTTTATAAAAACTCGGATTTTCAATGATGCTGAATTCATTTATACTTGTGATAGGATTAAAAAATACTGTCTCCGCCGGTGTTAGTATATAGTCCACTTGAATTCCATAATTCCAGCCAGTGATTGTGTTTATAAAATTTGTTCTAAAAACACCAACACGAATAGACGTGTCAGGTATTTGAAAATACCAATCTCTTCCGCCATTTGTTGTTCTGTGTATTACACTTCTAACTTGTAAATTTGGAAATTCGTAAACCAAACCTGTAGCCCAAATTGTATCATTACTGATTTTGAAAATGTTGCAATAGTACTAAATAAAGGAATTCGGGACTTTAATTAACTGCGGTTTCCATGTAAATCCGCCATCCGTTGTTATTTTCATACTGTCATAAGATTTCCATCCATTCAGACTGTCAATAAAATATATATCGCGAAATGCATTCTGTCCCGGTATTAAATCCCAGTTCAATCCAGAATTCGTAGTCTTATATAGGCGTGACGTAGAAGAGGCGAATCCAATATTTCTGTTATACATATAGATCTTTTCAGTACTGCTTCCCGGCTGTTGTTGTATTATCCAGTTTGTTCCTCCGTTAGTTGTTCGGAAAATCCCTCCGTTAAATCCGCTTTCATCAGTGACCCATATTGTATCTTGATTTAAAACAGCCATGTCAAATATTCTAAAACTGTTAGGAGAATTCAATCTAATCCAATTCATTCCACCGTTTGTTGTTTTTATTAAATATGTATGACCAATTTTTAAATCACTTCCACCTACATATCCTACTTCATTATCTAAAAATACTATGCTTTCATAAATCCTGTATTCACTCAAAATTATATTCCAATTACCACCTCCATTTGTTGTTTTGATTACAAAACTTGAATCAGAATTTCTATTGCTGGCAATTGCATACCCTGTCAGACTATCAGTAAAAGTAATATCCACTATAGGTCTGTTATTTAAATAGGGCATAAACTGCTGCGTCCACCCTCCGGATGGATTATGTGCGAAATTAAATGCGATGATAAATGTCAGGATGCTCGAATAGAACAGTAGAGTTGAGAGTTTGGCGGAGTTGAATATCTTTTAAAGTTATTCATAATAAAATTGTTTTATGAAACTTAAATAATATATTTTCACTATTCAATTTGTTTTAACGCAAACATTTTTTCGTATCAATCAAACCTCTTTCGCCATAAGTCAGAGATACATTTGCAATCATTTCCATTTCCTCGTTTGTAGGTTCTTTATGTGATTCTCCTCGGCATAATACCATAAATGTGACTGACCGTTGTATAAAAAAGGTATATCCTTAGCTTTTGATATCGCATCTCCCAATTCCATTGACCATCTGAATGCTCCTTCCCATTGTCGGGCAGTTCCATCCCATGGATACTCAGACGTAGATCCTGTTTCAAAGTAAGCCGGCGAATGATCAAGATTATCCTGAAGCCAATCGTCGTAAGCAGAGGGTGAAATTGCATTTGCAAAAACTTCTCCTCCGTTTGTGCTCGGGAGTGTGTTTGGTATTTTAGCAAACGTGGTGTCAGTGTATGGAATACTTACCTGCTTATTTGTATAAAATGGATAATATGGAATCAGAATATCGCTTAATCCAACTTTTTCTACATAATTTCTTATTATATGTCCCGGTATTCAGAACACTGAATCTGTCCTCCCACGGAACTACAAATGAATAAATTGGGCTTATAAGTCCAGTTAACGTTATGTGTTTTTGGCATTTGGCATAAGCCAATGAATCAATTTCCTGCTTACATAAGCCATACACGGTATGTTAGAAAAATCGAAAAGCTCGATATAAAATTTTATCAGGGAATCATTGTGACAAGCAATGTCTTGTGCTTCCCAACGAAGCCATTTTTCAAAATCCAAATCTCCTCCAGGTTTTAATAATCTATGAGCCACCATATTATCCACTCTCACATAATCAATATACATATCACAGATACCATACCAGTAAATCTGAATATCAACTTTGTATTATTATTATCGTTACTATGGTTGCCTCTTGCTCTGTTACCATTCCCACCTCCCCATAATCCGTTGATTGTAAGGCTATCATTAGAAGAAAAATTATGAAATTCCTCTATGTATTTTCCATCATAGTTACCTTGATCGTTTATAAAATTAATAACCTTAATATTACCTGGCTTTAGAATTGTATCAGCCCCTGTTTTTTTTCTCCTATTACTATTACCTTGCAAACATTTACATTGAAGTTCGCTGGATTATCGGCCATAGTTGAATCAATTCTTATTCTTGGTTTCAACGATCCAGTTCTTAATTGGTGAAGAGCCTTTAGGTAAATCAGCCCAGGTACTGCTTTGTTCCTATTTGCCTTCAACCTTTTTACGATTGTGTCGGCTCTGCTGGAAGCATCTGCCGGATCTCCTTTACACCTTTTACAATTGCTCCGTTACCGTAAGTGGTGTCAACTATATTTTGTATGTAAGTACTCTGTTTACTCACGTTAAATGAATAAAACCATAAGTCATCATTTGATAAAACCGGTTCACACTGATAATCGCTTCTTTTTTCCATAATATAGAAAAGTAACCTTAGGCCTCATCATTATAGATTTTAAACCATGAGATGAATTAGTATCCAGTATTGCTTTTACCTGAGGAACATAAACCGAACTATCAGCTAATAAGGTATCACCGGGCGCTCCATTGATTGTCCATCCCATATTTTTACCGATATATTTATGCCATACATTAAATCCAAGTTCGTCTAATCGCTCGTATTCAAAATCAAAACCGTCATCCAATGCTCCAATGAGAAATGTTGTGTCCTGAAAATTTTGAGGAGGAAAAACAGCAGTTTGCTCTTCCCGGCTGTTAGACCGTATACTGTTGTAGTGCACAAAAGAAAGAGCTGATAACCCGAGTAAAATTGAAATAATAAGTTTTGTTTTCATAATGTTTCCTTTATTTAAGTTTACTCCCTAAGGAGCGGTTTTCGCCATGAATATTTTGTAATTAAATATATTGCAAAAACTTTTCTTCATTAGTATTAACTATTTTTCATAACTAACTGAAAATTTTTTAAACTTTAAAACATTTATCAACTACCGAACTAACATCATCTTCTTTGTATCAATCTTACCCCATCGGCAAATAAGTTATAAAAATATACTCCGCTCGGGATATTATTTCCATCAAACCGAACGTTATAACTTCCTGCACTGTGTTTTGATTAACCAATGTTTCTATTTCAGTTCCTAAAGCATTATAAACTTTTATTATAATAAAACCGGTAACAGACAATTGAAAGCTGATTTTGTTTCCGGATTAAAGGGATTTGGATAATTTTGAAATAACTTAAAGTTTTCAGGTGTTTCATTGGTTGGACTTATTATGTTTGTAATTGTCGTCACCTCGGGTTACAGTATGAACGCCGTAGTAACCCCATATGACCAGCCAATATTTTATTAACAAATTGAGTATAAAAATATCGAAATATATTGATTGATATGTCCGGGATTTGATAGCTCCATGTCGTTCCTCCATTTGTTGTTAGATATATTACACCTCGCCGAAGATCCAATAACACCAACTGAACCCACCCCCATATTGTGTCAGCATTTATGTTTGAAAAACTTATCACTTGGACAATGGCAATGTGTCGCTTTTAGGTGGTAAAGGAATATTTTCCCAGCTCAATCCTCCGTTAGTTGTCTTTGCATAGGACCATAACACTTCCATCCTGTTGTTGCATTAATAAAATACATGTCACCAAATCCACCGCCCGGAATTTGCAGCCAGTCAATTCCGCTGCTAGTTGTCTTATACAATGTAGGCCCGCTACATATCCGGTGTCTTTATTATACATATAAATGTGGGTAGGATTATTTCCACCTAAATTGACCTGATGGGTCCAATTTATACCGCTGTTCGTTGTGCGGTAAACACCACCGTCAAAACCACTGCTCGCAACAACCCAAATTGTATCTTCATTAAAGAAACTAATGTCATCTAATGTAAGAGCAGGATCCGGTGGGTGGACATCAAACCAGTTTAATCCTGAATCTGTTGTTTTTAGTAGTTAGAACTCGTGAAAGGATCTGCTGCACATACATACCCTACATTTAAATTAATAAACTTAATAGCTTTGAAGTCTCTATTATCAGTATAAATTATATTCCAATTATCTCCGCCATTTGTAGTTTTCAAAATATATCCGGTATCATTTGAAAAATCATTATCCGTAATTGCAAAACCATTTAAACTGTCAAGAAATATCACATCTGATACTGGCTGTCCATTCAGATTCGGCAGAAACTGCTGATACCATCCTCCCGGAGGATTGTGCGCAAGCCGAATGCGATGATGAATGTCAGTATACTGATGTAGAGAAGAAGCGTAGAGAGTTTGTCGGGATTTAATATTTTTTTGAAGTTCTTCATAATTAAATCATTTTGTTAAACTTAGTTATTACATATTCACGAATCAATTTATTTTTAGTTAGTATCAATTGATACTATTTAAGACAATCATTTTCTTTGTATCAACCAATTTTTCACCGGCTAAACAACCTGTAAAATAAACCCCCGAAGACAGGCTCGAGCCGTTTTCCGTCGCTGAGAAATCTGCTTCATATACTCCTGTGTTTTGTTTTTCATTTACAATTGTTTTGACTTCTTTTCCGTTTATTGGAGTTGTGCCAGTTATTTGGGTTACGGAAGTAGGATAATATGTAGTATCTCCGCCGATTACTGTATTACACCACTGCTTGTACTATATGCCCACCCAATTTGTTTATTGATAAACCTACATGAAAATATCTTCCGATGTTTTACTAAAGCAGTATCAGGCAATTGATAACCCCAGTTTAACCTCCATTTCTGTTTTTAAATTAATCCCCAAATCCTAAAGTTGGCTATTGGCCGACCCCCATATTGTCTTGGCATTTACTAAATCAACAATCAAAAAGAAAAAGAAACTCCTGTTGGGGACAGTAATTGTTTTCCATGAAATACCTCCATCTGTTGTTTTTATAGAATCTACTTCATTCCGCCTTCCATCCGGTCAACACAACAATAAATTCTATATCAGTAAAACCTCATTTGAAACAGTAAGCGGTTGGAATCCTCCGTCCGTTGTTGTTTTATTTGTAGGCGAACCGGCATTGAATCCTATAAATCCTATTCGGGAATTGTACATATATATCTTATTAGGATAGACACCCGCCAGTGCTTGCAATGAACCGTTTAGTCCGCCGTTTGTTGTGCAAGTACTCCGCCGCCTGAACTCGTACTTACCAACCAAATTGTATCTTCGCTTAGCACGCTCATATCACTGGGTTGAGCAAAAGGGTCAGGACATTTAATGAGATTCCAATTTGATCCACCATCTATTGATTTGCTCAAACTGCAATCCATCAAAGTCATTAGCTCACATAGGAAACTTTGTTAGCATTTAGAAAACATATTTTTCAAAACCAACATCTCTCTATTCGTAGAGTATTGAATAAGCTAGAAGCATGGTTATTACCCCATTCGTTGTCTTTAAAACAAATGCGGTATCATTTTGATGGGTATAAGGTGTAACCGCCTTGAACCTTTCAAACTATCAAGAAAGAAAATGTCGGAGATCGGTCTTCCACCTATATTCGGCAGAAACTGCTGATACCACCCACGGGGGATTGTGCGCTGAGTTGAATGGTATGATGAATGTCAGTATGCTGATGTAAAAAAGAAGTGAAGATATCTTATTTATAAACTTATTTTTTTCCATAGCGGTAAGAGTTTTTTATTTCAATTTAAGAAAGTTGATTTTTAAAATCAATTTTTATCCTGCAATTGAAACTCATTTCCGGGCGCGCTACAATACTAAAAATATTAATATTTCTGTGCAAGGACTTATGTCATGTTACTGATATAATTTTATTATATAAATACGGGGATAGAACAGCTTCAGAATAACAACCATTAAGTTCAGTTGTTTAATATTGTTTTTGAGAATTGTTATTCCTTTAGAAAAGTATTTCTGTTAAATGGGCAGGTTTTTTCGGTAGGTAAGAGGTTTAAGTCCGGTCATCAAAGCCGGTAAATGTTAATTGTAAATATTTTTTTAACTCCATTCTCATTGAAATTACTTCCAAAGCTCAAAGTTAAAATTTTAAAAACACTATTATTTGAGCCTTCGGAGTCCAAGAGGTAAGCAGAAAGAGTTTGTTTTCGGACCGTCCGAGCACGTGTATATGTGTTGTTTAAATTATATAGTCCATTAAAATTAATCATTGATAAATTAATAATTGATAATTGACTTCACCTTGCGGAATTATTTTTCCGAATTATCGAAAAACAAACCATATTTGCAGTTTTAAGTTTTAAAGTAAAAAATTTCACCGCATTTATCGACCGCGACCGCAGCACCGTGTTTATCGACCGTAGCACAGTGTTGATCGACCGCAGCCGTGTTGATCGACCGCAGCACCGTGTTTCGGTACTGTGGCGGTGTCGTTCTCAATCACCCCAACTTGTTTCGCAGAACCGGGCGAACCCTCTTCTCAACCACCGCAGACTGTTTCGAAAGGCCACTGCAGCTTGTTTTGGCACTGATGCCTGACACTATTTATGAACTGTTTGCAGACCTTTGGCTACTCCACTTACGCAACGTTTTCTCAACTTAGACCTGTTTTCTTCACTAACAATAATTATTTCTCAATTGAAATTATTTGTTTCGTCACTTCCGAAACTCATTTCCAGGCTGCTTTGTGTCTTCTGACGACTGCCGAATGTCTGATTGAATGACGCATGTCTATTTTTGACAACCAAAAGTCTCTTTGGCGAAATCCAAAAGTCTCTTTTGCCAAAGTCTTTGACTAGTAAAGCTAAAAGTCTCCTGACGAAAACCAAAAGGCTCTTGACGAAAACGAACTCTGATTGAAAGCCGCATGTCTTTTTTGAAAGCAGCGTAACTCTTATTGAAATCCAAAAGTCTTTTTTAAAAGTTGTGGGTCTTTTGACGGGAGTTTGAAGGGTCTCTGATTTACTTCCAAGGTCTTCTTTCCATGATTAGTGTCTCTGATTTAAAACCAAAAGTCTTCTTTCAAAAAGCTTTATGGCTCTGATTTAATTCTGAGTGTCTTCTTTTGAAAGTTTACTTCTCCTTTCTTTGATGATCACCATCTTCATTCGGCTAAAGTTTTCTCTAATATTTTCCGCAGGCTGAAGCCTGCGGCTACTTTCTGCGGGTACTTTCTGTGGGTACTTACTGTGGGTACTTACTGCGAGTATTTTCTACGAGTACTTTCTATGGGTACTTTCTGCGGGTACTTTATGTGGGTGCTTTATTGGGTACTTTCAAAAATAATTGTTGTAACCGGAAACTTGGAGGATGCGGTATATAAAAATAATTTATTATTTCTAAAGAATTTTAAAGTAATTGCATCGCGGTATCGCCAATCCGTTATTACTCTGTTCCGAAGTTTGTCCTTCCAATATTTATAAAATGTCACACGGATCTTAGAATGAATCTTCTATAATGCTGGCGACATTTTAATTCCGTGTTCTTGTAATTTCTTCACATAAATTTTATCTGCGGAATATTACAGTTTCGTCATACGGAATTTCTTTGCTTGCAATTTTCATTGTACCTTTAGAATTCATTATCATTTCATTACCGGCAACAAGAACGATCTTGTCTCAGTCATCATAGAGTTACTATTGTTAACTGTAACTTTATTATCGCTGAAAGCTCCGCTTCCTATTGAAACATTATCCGCACCCCAGGAATCAAACCACCACGTCTTGGCATTTCCCCATCTGATCGACTCCGAAAAGACCTTTACCCTGATAAGTCTTTGTAACGTCTTCTTTCCGTCGATCTCAGATCTACAATTAAGTACCGGTGATTTATATCCCAGTAAATTTTCATATCCTGCACCATCGCATTCCCATCATATTGCTTTCGGCGATCCAGTTGCCTGTCATATCTTCTTAGACACGATTAACGATTCCAAGCGGAGGTAAAATCATTTCACTTTCGTCAAGGCTTCGTCCTGCCTGAATCTTTACTGAAAACAGCAAAGTAAGTATAAAGTAAAGTTTTTAAAATTTTTAAACATAGTAATCTCCTTTCTTTAGTTTTTTAATTAGTTGATAAACAAAGTTGCAAAAAAATTTCAACAATTTATAACGGAGTTTTTAAAATATTTCAATTAGTCTAAATTCGTAAGGCAATCAAAGGCGGGTAAATATGTTTATATAGGACCGGTTACTCTCAGAATGCTTTTACTTTCTTCTTGAAAATCCAAAATTAATACCTGCAAGCGCAATTATATTATTGACGCCGGAAAAATTTTTCCGAAAGTGGAGTGATGTAAAGGTTGTCAGAAAATTTATAACTCCTATGACGGCTGCCCTGTTATCGTTATAAATACTTTCCGTCATGTCCAGCCGCTGAATATATTCAAGTGAAAGACAGAAGCTGTCTACATGGTAATTGAGTCTGGCGCCAACATCAGCAAGATCCGCTTTTACAGTATAGTCTTCAAAATTTTGTTATTTAAATACCAGATAATACAGTAAAATAAAAAATCATCACCTCCGGGCGGAAGTTTAAAGTAAGCGTTACAGCCCATCTGTTGAATTTCAGATCATCGGAATGAATTAGAAACCAACCTCCGCCGACAGCCCCTGCAATGTCTATATATTAAAAAACCGGTTTCTCTGTAACGCCGACATATTCCCTACGCAGCTCTTCTATCTTTTCAAGGTCCAGATCTTCAGGACTTTCCGACAGTTCATTCCTCAATTTCTTTTTATAGATTTCAATTTCTCTGACTGCGCTTTACCATAGGACTGATATACTCTTGTTCTGAATCCGCCGGTCAGATAATTATTATCTTCCGCTTTATTGAAGTGACGGATACTGAAAGATTATGCGGGGACTGGAAAATTATCGGAGGTCATTTTCTCCGCTGTCAGCATAGGATGTGAAGTCAGCTAGTAAGGAGCAAACTCCATGTGCCTCCGGTACCCTGAAAAATCCTATAAGTTTAATCCGAATCCCTGAGAGTGGTCTGGTCTTTCAATTGATGCCGCGTTCATCCAGCAAAATGAATCCCGGAGATGAAGGTGTTTCTAAATTTTGAAAAGTAAGTTCTTCAGAATTATTCTGCATAACCATCAGTTGTAACACCGACAAACAACAAAAAAAAGAAATGTCAGAATATTAAGAATATATTTACCGGAGAAATTTACGATACCGCTTTCAGGCGCAGCTCCGTGATCTATTTTCGAAAACAACACCTGATTTTCCTGATTAAGTATAGTAGAAGTGATTACGCAGACATTGTAAATGCATTTACATCAGCGCATTGGTTTCTATCACAATTTCCTTCTCTGCCAGCTCCGGAACAGGTTCCTATAAATGCCTGCTCGGACAGATTTCCTTTTGCAATAAGTTTACCGTCTAATAAACCTTTATTTCCGCCTATCTGACCGTTTCCTATTACAACAGATAAAAAAATATTATCATTTACATTCAGTACATTGACCAACCTCGGAACAGGTTTGGTTTTATTTTAATTTCCATTTTAGTAAATTTAATTTTAATGAATGTAAAAAATCAATTGGGAATTGAATTTAGTTTCGGCTAAGTCACAACTGAACTTAAAGGGGAGAACATTTTCGAGACAATGATTTTCATTTTCAGTCATTTTGGTTTCCCTTTAGAAAATCAAAATAAACATTTGAAACTGTAATATCAACATTGCAGATCTCATTCAGCAGTCCTGAGGCGAATAACAAAGCCTTAGTGAAATGAAAAATTTTTAAATATTAAAAGGAGAAAAACATGAATATGATAAGAGCGCCGGATGTATTTAATTGCTAATATTACAAATTACAAATTACAAATTACAATTCACGAATTACGAATTGATAATTTTAAGATCTACATTCACCGTTCGCTTCATAGGTTACACCATTCCGTCTCATGTCAAATCGCTACGGACGGCATAATAAACGAAGATACTTTTATTTATTACACAGGATAAAACTCATTAACATTTTTAAAAGATACGATTAATTAACCTTTAAATTATTTTATTATGCGTAAAATTTTTGCAATATTATTAGTAAACTTTTTATCGCTTTAAATTCGGAGCTCATCCGGAAAACGGCAAAGCCGGAACTGGATCAGTTCATCAGGACATTCCGAAAATCCCTATAACGAAATGTCCACATGTATATCAGTCTTCAGGCGCTGAGTCTTCTTAAAGATAAATATCCGAATTTCGACTTTTCAAAAATTCGATCAGAGAATAGGCAGCATGAGTGATCAGGAACGCACTTGGCAAACCGGCAAGATCACAACCGGAGCATACAGGGAAGATCAGGAAGATGTTGTTTTTGATGTAGGATCCTTCGGCTGGTATGTCAGCAATTCGCATTTCTGGAATGCAGATGACAGGACCAGCGGCGACAATTCTCTGACATATCTGAATTCAATAGGTCATTATCCTAATGCATTTACTAAACTGAACAGATTTCAGGACGGGCAGTGCTTAGCTGGACAAACGGCTACGGAGGAAGAGAATACACAAATTATCTGCATCAGTCCAAGTTATGTATTCAGATACAGTTATCAAGGCACGCGGCTCTATAAATTTTTTCCCGGACAAGAAAAATATGGTGGAGGTTTTGTAAATACAGCCGGACAGGAAACTTTTGTAAGGGATGAGATCACGGCTACGGATAATGTATTTAATGCAATTGTATGGGAAGTGCTCGGAAGAATGTCACATCTGATACAGGACCTGTCCGTTCCGCGCATGTTCAGTATGACGTTCATGTCGGGGGGGTGGACGGAGGAGACTGGTTATCCTTAATTTTATAGATGACGGAGCATATCTTAATTACAACATGCCCACTGCAAAAACTGCAGGAGGAGTTATTGATCCTTACAGTGACCCTTCTGATCCGGTCAGATTTCTTGCGTATATACTTCTTCTCAGCTTGCTGATCATTATCCAAGCGGGCCGGATTTATGAGATCCTCAGCAGCATATGGGAAATATTTTCTTCCGGGAGGTACAAATACGATGCGATTGAAAATTATTATCAGCAGCTCGAGCAAGTCCTCCGCAGAATATTACCGATCTTAATCAAATGGGAGGTTACTGTTTCAATTAAGCGATCAGATCAGTCGCCGGACTTAATACTGGTTTGGAGTGGAGACGGGAATGTTTCCTCCCGATCCGAAAATGCTTCCTAATATTGCGGGATTTACCAGCGGAATACTGATAATAAATTATACAGAGGTGACGCGATGATACAATGAGCTCGGGAAATGTTCAGAGCCATGAATTTCAGTTATTTGAAATCTGCTTGACTCGGCGCGTGAATGCTTTCTGCCGATCCCGGAATTTCTGTAAGTCAGTCCGAAACAGGATCACTATTAAAAATACAGGTTTCAAAATAACTGGACATGTTGAAAATATGATTCGTCCTGCAATAATACATCAGTTAATGCATTCACGGGACCTCCATTGCATTTCACGATCCGTTAAAAGCGACGAATCAATACGGTCATGACATAATGTTTTTACGGAAATTGACGAGCCTGAATGGATCCATCCGAATCAGTTTCTCAGACCGAATCCCCCGCCGTATTCAGGCTGTCCGTATATACTTTTATTAAAAGCGGCAATAATTTTCGCGCCCATGACAATAATCTGCTTCTGAGATCTGAACTTATTGATAATAAAATAAATTTATAGAGGACAAATATATTCTTAGAACTAAACCTGCAATATCACTGGAAGAAAGCGCGATATGGCTGGCTGTAAAGAAAACAAATATTGATGTAAATTATTTTGATCAGTTCAGACTGTTAATGATGACCACCTGCAGGTACGCAGCCAGGATCACGGAAAGTACCGCCAACATTGTTAGCATGTACACTTAAAGATCTGGTCTTTCCCTCTCGCGGAACTCTCCCAGGGGAAGTGCAAACTATTTAAAATACGGATTACAGAATCCTGAAATTCGCAAAAGGAGACGATAAGGATATACTTTCTGCAAAATTTCCTGATGATGTAAAAAATCCTTTGAGTGCGGACAGTGTTAACGATGTATTCAATCCCAGATCGGGTGATCTTACTCAGATTATTCCGGTCGTAAAGGAATATGAACCGGTACAATAGCGATTTCTGGACAGCAAAGGTAACAATGAAATTACTGATATGAATTTTCCAAAGAATAATAAACTCCGGAGTCATAGTTTCGGTCTTTTCAAATAAAGGAATAAGCAGTATGTCCTTGGACTGGAAAGGTGAATTTCAGTTCTCTTATCTCTCTTGCCTATGCGGGTATTAATTACAAATGGTTTTTATTAAGAAGAATCCGAACTTATAGAAGCTGAAGATCTTTTTCTCAAATACACTTAACCTGCTTAAAGAAAAAGGACGGCAATATACTGCAGCTCGATTCATCAAATCAGATAATATTAAATTTAAACGCTGTCAGAGCCAGTTCCGGCAGGTTTGAAAGAAGCTATATATTCATAACTCACGGCAGATACGAGAGAGGTAGATTATTTGAGGGACGCGGAAACGGAACATTTAAAAATGAGGCGGGTCCAGGAAAAGAAAATCAAAGAAGTGAACTAATAATTGGTAACTATCCGAATCCATTTAATCCTTTGACCAAATTTTATTTCACTCTTCCCCCAATGTCTGGCGCTTCGAATTCCGTGAAGATCATAATTTATGATATGCTCGGAAATGAGATCAACGTGATCATGAATGAAAAGAAAACTCCGGGTGATCATTCGGCTGTCTGGAATGCAACAGACATTCCCAGCGGTATATATTTTACAGATTAACTTACGGAAATTTTTCAAAGAGCGGGAAGAAATGACATTGATCGAAATAAATTCAGTTAAATGTCTGAAATTGATATTTAACATTTGAAAAGAAGAATCCCTCTTCAGTAATTTGAGGAGGGATTCTGTTACTAAACAAAGGGACAAGCTGACGGATGAAATTGTCCCTTCGGAATTTAATAATATAATTCGCATTGAATAACCTGTATAATAAGTTTATTTTAAAGTAATGAATAGAAAGCAACTTACGGGCATTTTCAATAATTCCCGTAACAGAAAAATCATAATAGCCGGGGATTTAATGCTCGACAGATATTTATTCGGAGATGTCACAGAATATCTCCTGAAGCCCCGTTCTGGTCTTTGATATCCGAAAAAATGAATTCCGTCTCGGAGGGCGCTGCAAATGTCGCATACAATATAAAGACACTCGGATCGGATCC
>JADJYU010000026.1 GCA_016719565.1 Ignavibacteria bacterium | reverse complement strand
ATACTCCACCTCCTCATAAACCGTCTCCTTATACCTGTTAATACTCAGATCATAATTATTCTCCTTTATCTCATCCATCGTCACAAAAAAATCTTTCGAGGTTTATTGTTTTCTTTTTCTTGATCATTCCTTCTTTTCCATTTTTCAAGTATATCCGGAATGTCATTATCATTTATCTTATCCCTCTTGTCATCCAGTGAAAATCCGTCCGCCTGCATGTCATAAAACCAGACCTGTCCGTCGTCCCGCCTTTCTGAAAGATCAGAACCGCAGTTGAAACTCCAGCATACGGCTTGAATACTCCCGAAGGCATTGAGATCACTCCTTCGAGCCGGCACTTTTCGGTGAGCATTTTCTTACTTCCTTGTGAGCATTACTCGAACCGAATAAAACTCCGTCCGGACTATCACTCCGCACCTTCCCCGATCACAAGCATGTCGTGCATAAGCTCGAGAAATAAAGCTCGGTCTTCGTGGTTTTCACTTTGAATCTTTCATTGATGTCGCTTTTATCTATCGAACCCTTAAACGGCGGATTGGCAAGTATCACATCATAAATATCATGTTCAGTGAATGACTTTGTAAGAGTGTCGTTATATTTGAAGTTTGGATCATCAACTCCGTGAAGCATAAGATTCATCGCGCCGATCCTTGTCATTGTCGTATCGAAATCATAACCCGTGATCGCCTTGCTTTTGAGAAATTCCATCAGTCTCTTATCCGTGATCTTATCTCCGATGATATGATGCGGCAGACCTTCCTCATCGTATTCGAGAATTTCACTGCTTGTATTTTCTTCGAGAATATGTTCGTAAGCGTTCGTCAAAAATCCGGCTGTTCCCGCAGCCGGATCGCAGATACTCTCGCCGATCTTCGGATCAACCAGCTTCACGATCATTCTTATAATATGTCTGGGTGTTCTGAATTGTCCGTTCTTCCCTGCCGTAGTCAGATTCTGAAGAAGGTATTCATAAAGGTCTCCCTGCACGTCTGCATTCTGTTCGGAGATATGCATCTCATCAATGATCTTCACGGCTTCCTGCAGCAGCGTGGCGCGCGGAATTATAAAAACCGCATCCTGCATATACTGCGTAAACGAACTCGTCTCGCTCCCGAGCGATCTCAGAAATTTAAACACAACATCACGCACAAACGGCAGCATCTCTTCACCCGGCAAATGACTCCAGTAAGACCATCTGCATTTCTCAGATTCCTGCTTAGTTAAGTCCTTCGCCGTCTTCCCGAATATAGAATCAAACTTTATATTTCTTCTTTCGCAATTCTTTTTTCTTTCATTATCCTTATCCTCTAATCTTTTCAGAAAAATAAGATAAGACATCTGCTCAATAGCAGTAAGAGGATTCGAAATTCCTCCCGACCAGAACTTGTCCCAGAGGGTCTATTTTGGATTTTAGGGTTTGGTTTGTGAGCATAGGGACTTACTTCTTTTTAATGATTTGATATTTAAGATTTAAATTGAATACTATATACCAAGAGATTTTTTAAGCTGCTTCGGAGAAATTACATTGTCATTTTTGTCTTTTAATCTTTGAATTGCGATTTGTAAATCTTTATGCTCTTCAAATAACTTTGCTTTTCGAACAAGATTTCTATATTCCGCTTTGGGAATTGTTATAGTTTCCATTTGACCCATTTTATTTTTGTTATAATATTTTAATTCTTGTTAAACTTAATTGCTGAGATTATTAAATTCAAAAAAAATCTTATTGTTTTCTACAATGCAACAATTTAAATACTACCACTATTAAATTAAACATCTGAAAGAATCACCAAGTAGAATTGATTAACCTTTTCTCTAAGTGTTGTAAGATTCATACAACACAACTAACTTTAAAACCAAGCCGATGAAAGGAGCGTTAAGTTATAATTAACTTAATGAAAAAGAAAATGAAAAAATCATTTGGAGAATTTATAAATGAGTTAAGAATTAAAAGGAAGATAACTTTAAGGGAGTTTTGTAAAATAAACGGACATGATCCGGGAAACTGGAGTAAACTTGAAAGAGGATTACTCTATCCTCCTGAAAATGAAAAAACTTTGGAGGAATGGGCAAAGCAATTGGGAATTAAGAAAGGTGATTCCGATTGGTTTGAATTTATGGATCTTGCTTCTTTAACCAGAGGAAAAATTCCATCCGGTCTTTTTTTTTTTTTTTTTTTTTTTTTTTTTTTTTTTTTTTTTTTTTTTTTTTTTTTTGCAATGAGATTTAATGAGCAAAGTTCCTCTATTTTTCAGAACAATCAGAGGTGACAAACCTACTAAGGAAGAATTAAAAGAACTTATTAAAATTATTAAAAAGGAATAAAAGCAAAATGTCCTGAAGATGAGTTTTCAAATTTTAAAGCGCCTTATATTTCTAAGTCCGAAATACAGAAAGCTGCAGATGATTTCAGAAGTAAATACTGGAAAGACAATGATTCACCGATAGATGTTGAACAAATTGTAGAATTTGGTTTGGGTATTCAAATTGTTCGGTGAAAAATTTATTAAATGAAAAGGAATTGATGCATTCATATCGCAGGATTTTCAATTCATTACAATTGACGAGGATATATATTTCAGAGATACAAATCAAAGCAGAAGAAGATTCAGCTTAGGTCATGAAATCGGTCATTATGCATTGCACAAAAATCTTTATGAAAAATTATCATTTAAAAAATGAGAATGAGTGGATTGATTTTATTGGATCAATTCCTGATACAGAATATTCATTCATTGAATACCATGCTTATGAATTTAGCGGCAGACTATTGGTTCCGAAAGATAAACTTATAAATAGTTTAAGAAAAGCTGGCGATTTAGTTAATTCAAATTCTCTTTTAAGAAATTCAAATGATTTCGACTCAATAAAGTCATACATTTATTCAAATATCGGAAGAGAATTTCTTGTATCGTATGGAGTTATTGAAAGAAGAATTAATTCTGAACAAATTAATGTTAAAGAAATTTTTGAAATGGAGTAAATGTACAATCAGTGCAGGTCCGACTTTGCTGTCCGTTCTTCTTTTCATTTGTATCTAACTCTTAGATCATTCACAGAATAAATATCCTCCCGGGGATCGTTCAGAAAATCAAAAGCTCCTCCTTTATCTTCGAGTTTCATTATGTCTTCGATTGGAATCTCGATTTTTGAATAATTGAAACTATAACTTCTTCCCCATTTTCAAAAAGGAACATTTTCTAATTCGATTTTATGATTCTTTTTTACTGTGGTTTTTGTTTTGAAAGTTTCCATGATTTCTTATTTAATTCGTATTCAAATTAATTAATCAAAATTCTATTAATTACAATTTGCTCTGTTTCAGAAAATGTATGAATTATAATTTAGTTTATTTTTTCAAATTATTTCATCCATTTCCCTACAACTTCATTGTTTACATAAAATGATTTTCCGTCAAGTTGTCCAATAATTTTACCCCTTAATGTTGCATCAGGATCTATATCACTATTCGGCATGAGGTTATCCTTATGTATTTCCCCTTTTCTGTCTATCCATCCAAATATTTCTCCAGCTGGAGTATGAACTTCCAATCACTACCTATTTCAAAACTGGAGCCAAATGAGTAGTCTTAAATCCAAGAAATCCACCATCTTTCTCTGCTAATATTGTTCCTTCATACGGACAACTATCATTGACAATCTCAACTTTTTTATCAACACTCGGTATGTAGTTTTCGGTAACTAAAATAAGTCAGTAAAATTAATAAAATTAAATTTTTCTACTAATTGCCACTCGGTTTTATTTTGAAAGGGTATAAACCAATGGATCTCCTGGAGCATTAATTAACATTAACATTATACTTCCAACTCCTCCTAAGCCAAAAAGGGATAATATCAATAAAAAACCCAAAAAATTATTGTCAAATTGGCATAAAAAATGGTGTTATTAATATGACTGTCCATGGAGCATTCTGACCCGAATGTTAGTGATATACAAAATAAAGAAAAATAATACCTGTGCAGAAACTTCGTAACAAATTCAGTTTCAGAGTTGGAACAAATAAATAATTAGTTTTCCGATTTTCATATATTTATTAAATTTAATTATAAAAAATAGTGTGAATTTTAAATTGAATATCCCTTAGTGAAATGTCATTTGTTTTTGAATTAACCAAATTCAAAATTCCAAAAATTATTTCAAAACTATCATCCTCTTCGTCTCTGAAAACTTTTCTGTCTCAAGTTTATAAAAATACAATCCTCTCGAAGATTCTCGGCATTAAACTCATACTTAAATGTTCCTGCTGATAAATTTTCATTAACTAACTCCGCAACTTCCTTCCCGGCAATATCAAAGACTTTCAGTTTAACAAAAGATTTTTCCGGTAATGAAAATTCTATGTTTGTTGGATTAAATGGATTCGGATAATTTTGCGAAAGACTGAATTGCTCCGGCACTTCAGTAGAGAGACTTTGGACTGAGATTATCTCCGACAAAGGTCGTCTCCAGACTCCTCCTCCAAAAGTCCCGGCAAAGAGATTAGTGCCTGTGATGGCAAGAGAATATACAAAATTGTTCGTCAAACCGTTATTCACCTCAACCCAACTTGTGCCGTTGTTGGTCGTTATATAGACTCCCGCCAAGTCCCCGCAAAGAGATTCGTGCCTGATACGGCAAGAGACGATACAGAAGTATTCATCAAGCCGTTATTAACTGCAGTCCAGCTTGTGCCGTTGTTGGTTGTTAGAAAGACACCATCGCCATCAGTCCCAGCATAGAGATTCATATTTGAGACCGTAAGAGAATATATTGAATTGTTCGTCAATCCGTTATTCACCGCAGTCCAGCTTGTGCCGTTGTTAGTCGTTAGAAATACACCACCAAGTGTCCCGGCAAAGAGATTCGTGCCGCAAACGACCAAAGACAGGACAAAAATTTTGAAAGACCGTTATTCACCACAGTCCAGCTTGTTGCCATTATTGGTCGATTGAAAAACGCATATCTTCACTATATGTCCCGGCAAGAGATTCGTACTTGAGAACGCAAGAGACGATACCAGAGTGTTCTTCGTCAAGCCGTTATTCATCTCATTCCAGCTTGTGCCGTTGTTGGTCGTTAGAAAGACGCCGCTTTCAGTCCCGGCAAAAAGATTCGGGCCTGAGACAGCAAGAGAATAGACATTACTATTGTTTAGTCAAACCATTATTAACCGAAATCCAGCTTATGCCGTTATTGGTCGTTAGAAAGACGCCTGCGCCAATAGTTCCGGCAAAGAGATTCATGCTTGAAACAGATAATGATCGAATATTACCTCCATAAAGGTCGTTGGTTTGTATCCACTGGGCTTGTATTGGAATCGATACGTAAAAGCAAAATAATGCAAAAAAACTAAAGATTTGATATGTTTTGAAAAGTTTTTCATGATTTTATCCTTTCTGATATATTTTGGATAAGAGAAATTTAATTTTTTTTTTTTCAATTTTATTATGATTATGTGTCAATAATATATCGTTTTTCATTATTCTATTTTTAAAAATTATTTTTTTACTGCTGCCTGCTGTTTGATTAAATCATCCTCTTCGTCTCTGAAAACTTATCTGTCTCA
>JADJYU010000025.1 GCA_016719565.1 Ignavibacteria bacterium | reverse complement strand
TACAAAATCCAAGATGATTAGATACTATAATTATTTCTCCTACATATTCGTTAGCATCTTCTAAAGCCATATCTAATGATATTAGACCTTCTTGCAATTTTTTTGATATTTCTAAAAGCATTTTTTTCTGTATGTCCATTTTCTTATTCCTTTCGGTTTAGTTTTTAAAAAGATTTATTTTCTAAATGATTTTATTTTTTCATCAGTGAGTTGGAACATTAACGGACTTCTTAGCCTGTCAGCAATCCGGGTATCTATTCCTGCAATATCTTTTAAAGTTAAATTTGAAGTTATGAAAGTCGGTTTATTTCCCCACTCAATTCTTTCATCAATAATGTAGAATATATTCTTGCGTTCAAATTCGTTTTCACTCATTGCGAAACAGTCATCAATAACAAGGAAATCCAATTTACAGTATGATTCAAGTATTTCAATTTGTGAGATCCCGTTTTTTTCTTTACGGAAAGAATCCTGAATCATTAACCCAAGTTTTTTCTCCGATAAAAATAAACATTTTAAATTTAATTTCTCTGAAAGCCAATCGTTAATGTCATAATATGAACTGCCTGCAAGTTCAATAAATTTATCAAATGACTTTTCAATTTTACTGAAAATAAATTTTTTCAAAACACAAGTCGCTAAATGTGTTTTCCCTATCCCGTTCATCGGAGATAATATACTTGCAGAAGCAGGATTTATAAAATCCCAAACCCTGAGCTTATCAGATGTATCTTTTAAAGCTGTATTGTCAAAGTCTGAAAATTTTCTTTCCCTCCAATGTTCAGGAACAACTTCAAGCGAATTAATGTATTTGTGATAAATTAATTCAGATCTTGGCAATTCCTGATTAGCTGAAATCCTGTAAAGTGTTTCGCTGGGGTTTATGAGTTCCATTGTTATTAGTTTTAATTATAATTTCATCATTCCAAGACTTTTGATTGATGTAGGTTTCTGGATTTTTACGATATTGTTTGTCCGGAGTTGATTCAATATATTTTGGTAACGTTTCGAATATTGTATCAATTTCTGTATCTGATAATTTACTAAACTTTTTAAATACTGATTCTTTACTCCCAACTTTCTTATTATACAAATTCCAAAATTTCTCAAACTCAATTTCTTTTTCTGATTGTGATTCTGTTTTTTCTTTTGATTCTGATTGTGATTCTGTTTTTGTTTCTTTCTTACAAGGGGTATCTAAGCCCCTTATAAGTCCCTTATAATCTTCTTGTAGGTGTTCCGACAAATACCCGCTTGAAATTAACATCTTGTTGAATTTCTTAACAAATTCAGCGTTTTTAACTTCTTTCAGTTCAGTTATTACACACTTTAAAATATTTATGTTAGTAACGGGGTTGTATTTTATCCAATTCAAGATTATTATCTCCTCTGTCTGTTCACTGTATAATATTTTGCCTTCCCGAATGAAGTATTGTAAAAGTTTATCTATTGTTTCGAAGTTATATCCGGTCTCAAAACTAATCACATTTTTAGGCAATTCATAAACTCCGCATTGCTTAGTTTTTGAATTTGTCATCAGATATAAATAAAAGTATTTCTGCTCCGGAGTGAGTTTTAAAACAAATTTATCCTGCCAAAATGAAATATGTATCGGTCTGTAAGTCGCCACTATTGTTTTTCTCCTATAAAAAAAATCCCGAACACAAAAACTCGCTGAACAAAGCTAAAATGAATTAGGATTGTTTGTCTTTGCGTCGGGATTAAAATTTTATGATAATTATTCATTTTATTTCTTTATTCAGCTTTCTCAATATAAAAAATCCTTTTCAAAGATTCAATATATAGATTCCTCATATTTATTCAGCCGGTGTCTCATTTTCAGTTTCTGCACCTCAATTGAATCCATCGCGGATCCGAATTTATAATTAGGATTTCCCTGCAGTCGGATCGGAATATTATTATCTGTCATTACTTTTCTTAAAAGTCCCTGACCGATTTTATAAATTAAAAGTAACTGTCTGATACTTAATTTATCCTCAACGTATAATTTGCGGAGTTCGGCAACGTCAATGGAATTAGCCCTTTGCAGAGATTTTTGTTTTAGGTTTTCGTTGTGCTGTTTGAGTGTCATATTTAAGATTATGCAATTAAAGAAAGTTGATCTCTGTCAGCAAATCTTAAACTGACATCGGATAAATTTTTTATCATTTGTTTATAGTAAGTATCTTTTAACTCAATTCCTATTGCCTTGCGTCCCATTGAAACCGGTGAATAAACCTCACTACCTACTCCTGCAAAAGGAGTTAATACAATCTCACCGGGATTAGAATATAATTCCACAATTCTATCAATGACATCTAACTGTAAAGGGTGAACATGCTTTTCATCATCTTCATCTTTTGTATTTTTATATTGCAATACATTATCAATTCTTATGTCATCCCAAACAGATGAGGCATATCTCTGCCAGATTATATGAGAAAGTTTATTAGTTTTCGGATCTGAATGATTCCAATACTTTTTTTGTAACTGTTCAAACGTTCCGTATTTTTCAACCATATCATTTATCATTGGATTAGCACCTGCATAATATCTTAATCCTGTTTCATGGTAACCGGGACTTGATTTTCTCGGTCCGCTTAAATATTAAAGATAATCCGGCATAGCTGTAAATACATTCGTAGAATCTTTGCATAAACTTTTATGATGCAATGATTTAACCATTGTTCTGTTTCTTACCACCATGGATCTTTCCAAACAATAATACGATTCGTATATTTAAATCCGTATTTCTCGTGTAACAAAATTATTTCGTGAGAAATCCCACAAATGATAAGTGCTTGTATTAATTATGTCAGTGCAATGGACTGCTGTAATCCTGCCCGGTTTTGTTATCCTTGACATTTCTTTTATTAAAAATTCATATTGGTCTAAAAATTCCTTTTCGTTAGCACAATTTGAAAAATCATTTGCTAAACTTGAATATTGATACAATCCGCAAAACGGCGGTGAGTAAACACTTAAATCGATTGAATCTTTTTCTAAGGTATTTAATACGTCCATACAATCAGCGTTGTATAGAGCATATTCGTTGGTTATTAATTGATCTTTAATCATTTGGTTTTTTGGTTTATAAAGTTAGGAAGAATTATTTTTTATTAAATTCTTTAGATTTTATTTTAGTCTGAAGATTGCTGTTTAGCATTGCAAATAATTCTTTTGCTCTTTCTGTTTTCACTAACAAAATATCCAATACCCTTTTTTGTCCGTCTGAGTATACCATATCAACAATCACTTTTTTCTTTTGCCCGAATCTCCAGAAACGTCTTATTGCCTGATAATATTGTTCATAGCTGAAAGTCGGGAAGTAAACTGTATGATTACAGTGCTGCCAATTCAAACCGAAACAAGTCATACGGGGTTTGGTAATTAACTTTTTAAGATCACCTTTTGCAAATGCGATTAATAACTCTTCTTTTTTTTCTAACTGCATTGATCCTGATATTTGTTTTGAATCCTTGTCTAATTTTTCTAATAAATCACCCTCAGAATTGAAATTACACCAATAAACTGATTTATCATATTTGCCTGCTAACTCAACTGCCTTCTCACATCTTTCACTCACTGTTAATTTCTGCTCTTCTCTGACCTCTGTTAATCTGTGAGCAATAGTATTGAACATTAGATGCTGACCGTTGATAGACATATTATGAATATTCGCAACTGAATGAAAATTTTGAATAAGTTCAGGCAAAATAAATTTACTGTCATCAAACCCTAAATCAGACGGTTTCCGCATTGAGATACTCCAGCCGGAAACCCACTTGAAAAAATCTTGTTTAGCGTGAGGTTTCAAATACCACTTTGATCCAATATCTAAAGGACTTATATTATTTTCATTGTTTGAAAAAAATATTCTTAGCATTTCCATATGGCCTAAATAACCGAGTGCCTCAGAGCTTGTCCCAAGTTCATTAAAGTCATTCGGTGAGGGAGTTGCTGTAAATAAATATCTGTATTTGACTTTCCTTAGAAAACTTGTAACGTGAGTTTTAATAGCCCCGTCAAAGTTTTTAAGAATTGAACTTTCATCCAAAATAACACAATCAAAATCTTTTGAATCAAAATGTTTCAATCTTTCATAATTGCAAATAACAATTTTAGTTTTAAATTTCCCGTCTTTAGAATAACTAATGTCATCTGTTATTTTAAACTTCTCCGCTTCAAGCAAAAACTGATAAGCAACCGCAAGCGGAGTTAATATTAATACCGGCTTGTTCTTTTTGACATAATTCAAAGCTGTTACAAGTTCAATTAAAGTTTTGCCAAGCCCGGTATCAAGGAATACCGCACATCTGCCTTTTTGATTGCGTGTTCGAAACGTATTTCTGAAAGTCAAACATCTGATCAGATTTGTAAGTAGGTTTGATTCCGTAATCAGATGCGGAGTGCTGTTTCTGTTCTAAGAATTTTTGATAGTCTGTTTTCATTTTGGTTTTGTTAGTTATTTAAAAGTAATACTTATTATTCATTTATTCAATTCATATTTTTTAAATTTTCCAAACAGTCTCAGGAGAATATCTGTCAATGAACATTGTCTTAATGTTCTCTTCGTAAGCTGTTCCCCTTGCGATTAATGTATCGCCCCGAAAGAGTTCATAAGACATCATGCCCTCTTCGTTTAATTTTGTGTTGATGTAAAGTTTGTAGGTCA
>JADJYU010000024.1 GCA_016719565.1 Ignavibacteria bacterium | reverse complement strand
ATTCTTGATTATTGATTAAGCCGGATAAAAAATTTACAGTGCATTATAAAAATTAATTGAAATTACTGATGTAATGATTTATTTTACAAAATATATGATTTGACGTAAAATTATGAAAGCAATTCCTCGAAAATTGGACAATAATGTTACCAAAAAACTTTCCTGACTACAAAAAAATTGCAGAAGCATGGGAGAAAGGAGAGAAATATAATCCGCCAAATGAAAAAAATAATAAGGGGCATGAAAATAGCGAAAATAAATAACGATGTTTAACCTTAAGTGTTTTAAAGATTTAAAATTTATAATCATTTTTTCAAAAGATCATTTATCAGAGTAAACAATGTTTAATATTGTAACTGTATTTACAAAATGGTTTTGGCGACAGAACGTGGCATTTCTTTTTGTTCAGGCAAACACAAATAACGATGCACATAACAATAGAGTACTTATTGTTTATTTACAATGGACTATTAAAATATTAAAATAAATAAATTAACGAAATCATTTAAAGACGACAATGAGTAAAGAAAATTCAATAGAAAAGTTAAAATTTTTCCTTATGGAGATGTTTCAGTTCAATGCAAATGATTTGGACTTTGGAATTTACAAAATATACAATCTTAAACGAAAAGAGATTGAAAACTTTATAGAAGGCAAAGATGAACAATGTCTTGAACCAATAATAAATAATACCTTAACTGAAGTAAAATATCTCACGTAAAGCAGAGTTGACTGAGTTGGAAACTTATCTCAAAACATTAAATCAGCAAGAGTTGTTGAAAGACGTTGAAGGTAACTATGAACAGCTTAAATTATTTGTAACAGCAAGTAGAGATGAAAATAAAAAGAAGAACTATTGAATCCTAAATAAAGCCACTAAAGATTTCAACATCACTGATGAGATTAAGGATAAAATCTACAATCACATCCTCGGATTTTTTGAAATGTATTATTACAACGGAGATTTTGGGTACAACAACCGCAGTCGAAATCTTTATAAAGTGCCCTATGAAGCTGACTATGACGGCAATGATACAATGTTTCACTGGAAACACAAAGATAGCTTATACATTAAAACAGGAAATTCCTTAACGCCATAAAATTCAAACTAAATCATCTCAACAAGGAATTTGAAATGCGATTGGAAACAAACGAAGAAAGTAAAGATGAAGAAGTTGCACGTAATAACAACAAAGATACAAAAGTAAAACACTACAAGTTCAACCGTTTTGAAGAAAAGGACGGTGTTACCCGTATTGTATTTAACCTTTCCGATTCATCAACTTCCAAAGCCGATTTATTCAAATCATTGTTTAAAGTAGTATTCAAAAGCAAAGAGAATTTGGACAACTACCTTTTTGCTGATGACAAACCTGTATTTAACGATCTAACCGATGATTACGATAAAGTTCAGGACGGTAGTGTAAAAGGTATTGGGGCATTGCGAGTAAACCGAAAAACCTTACTCAATAAAGTCAAAAAAAACTTTAAAGGAATTAAAATTGAGATCATTAATAAAAACGGACAAGAAAGATTCACTGACGATACAATTGAAACGATTTTTACCATAGACCAAAAGCTCAATAGTTTTTACATTGGCAACGATAGTGATTATTTCATTCACAAAACTTGAAGGTTTTTAACGCAGGAAAAGGAACGTTATATAAAACCATATACTTAGTGATCTTAAAAGCATTTTTAGACGGTAAGTTAGACAATACAACCTTGATAATTGCCAAAGCATTTGAATTGGTAAGCAACCGTATCATTGAGTTTTTGAGTAGCATTGAAGAGTTTCAGAAAAACTTTACTTATGAAAAGAAAGTTGTGGAAAGCGAATACTGCCTCACAGTTGACAACATAGATGAAAAATATTACGATGAGATTTTAAAAAACAATGACCAGCTTTCAGAATGGGAAAAACTGTTTAGCATAAAGGTGAAAATACTTACCGACCTTATAGCTCAACCTACGTTAGTATTAGATACCAAATTTTTAAACAAAAGACGGCAGCAATTCATTCAGAAGATAAGATATTATCTGAGATTGAAAATATCGATGAAAAACAAATGGACTATTGATTAATTCTGAGAATTATCAAGCAATTAATTTCTTAAGAGAACGATATAACGGTAGTATTGATAATATTTATATAGACCCGCCTTTATAATTCTCCATCAAGTGCAATAATCATAAAATAACTTTAAGCATTCCAGCTTGCAACATTGATGTGACAATAGATTAAAAGAAGCAAAGACTTTATTAAATGAAAAAGGATGCCAATAATAGCAATTGATGAAAACGAACAAAACAACCTTTTTTGTATTAACTCAGAAATATTTAAACCTGAAGTTTACGATAACGTTTTTAATAGCAGTTGAGCATAATAGAAAGGTATTCAGGGAGACCATTTTTCATACTCCAGTGAATTTGCAATTTTCTCAATACCATATTCATTAAAAAAAATCAATTCTATTGAATTGTTAAAAACTGATTGGGAATGGTCAAACTTTAGAAACTGGGGTGGTGAATCATTAAGAACTGACGCGAAAAATTGTTTTTATCCTGTAAAGGTTAACTCCAGTAATGAAATTATTGATTTCGGAGAAGTCTGTGAAGATACATTTCATCCAAAAGCTTCTAACATCAAAAAAGGGAAATTCTCTTTAATTTATCCTATAGATAATGAAGGAGTTGAAAGGAAATGGAGATATGCTAGAGATACTGTTAAATCTATTAAAGATAGATTGAAGGTAGAAGTTGATTCAAATGGGGTTATTCAGATAAAAATTGCAAAAGTTTCAAGACCTTTCAAAACAATGTGGTATGATACCAAATACAATGCAGGTGATTATGGAACAAAACTATTAACATCATTAGGCTTCAAGAAAGGAGATTTTGATTTTCCAAAATCAATCAATTTAGTTTATGACTCATTATTTGTAAATGACAAGGTAGATAGTATATAATTTTGACTATTTCGCTTGGTTCAGGAACAACTGGACATGCAGTAATTATGATGAATAAAAATATAAATGGAGGGAAAAGGTGTAAGAAAGTACATCCTAAATGAGATGGGAAAATATTTCCATAATGTAACAAAAAGTTAGAATTCAAAAGGCTGTATACTCAGATAAATGGCAAAATGGAAAACCAATTGGAGGATCAGGAAGTACAAATCATATATTTAAATATATTACTCTCGGACAATATGAAGACGTAATTGATTCTATAGAAATATTTGAAGGAGAAACGCCAAAAATCTACCCTTAAAATATCTCTTTAATCCTGAATTCAATAAAATTAATTGCTCTTTAGATTTAAGCAAACCATTTAGCAACAAACTCAAATACGGTCAACCAACAAAATTGGGTTTTGTGGATTTAGTGGACACTTACAATTATTTACAAGGTTATGAAGTAAGGAATATCAAAACATATACAATTGGCAAAAAGTATTATAAAGTAATCGAAACCACAGACAAATTAGTAATTTGGCGTGACATTGATTTAGGGGAAGATGACAGTAAAGCCATTAAAGTGATTGTAGAGAAATATCCTGATGCTATACAAATAGATGTCAATTATGATTTTTACATTTTGGCAATGATAAAAGATAAACAGCTTCAAGTGGGTATAAGAATATTAGGACTTAAAATTATTCACGCAGAAATTTTTAATCAATAATTACTATGGAATTAAAGTTATACCAGCATATACATAAGCATTTCATGAACGAAAACATTGATTTATACGATAAATCTATGCAAGATAAAATTGAAGCATTTGATGCTTCAATAGGTTTGAATGAAAAAATATTGGATGCTGTAAAAAAATATCTTAGAGCATACAATACCTATTTAGAAGCCTACAAGCAAAATAAGGTTATATTACGCTATTATCAGATTTTAGCGATTTACTTCACCGAAGTGTATTTAAGGAATAAGAAAAGCATAGAGTTTGAAGAATTTGCCCAAAATGCATTGGCTTACTGGATGGCAACAGGAAGCGGTAAAACAATAATAATGCACATCAATATTTTGCAGTTTATAGAGCATAATAAGGGTTTTAAAGACCTGGAACTTATAATGACTACTCCCGAGTAAACTTAATTCATCAGCATGAACGTGAAGTAACACCATTAGTGGAATACTTGAATAGATTGCATCATAACAAAATCAGGTTTATCATTGACACTACTAGCGCTTTGCTAAATAAAGCAGATAACTTTTTTAATTTTCCTGACGATAAGAAAAATCAGCGTTTGATTTTAGTAGATGAAGCCCATATTGGTTTAGGAATTAGCCAAAAGGATGATGAAGGAGAATTTTTAAAACTTAGAAGAAGGCTAAATATCAAACATAGTTTTCTTTTTGAATATTCAGCAACATTCCACAATCTTGACACAAAGTTAGAAAACGAATACACAAAACCATCATTTACGATTACAATTACAACCTTTTTATCGTGATGGTTATGGAAAAGATTTTACTTCGAGAAAATAAATGCAGATGTATTGCTGAACGGCAGCATAGAAGATAATCTATCTCTGAATCTTAAAGTAATTGAAGAAAAGTTAGAAGTATTCAAAAAATTGGATTACTCTGATATCAAAGATCTTTTTTCGGCAACTACTTTTCCTGATAAACCTCTAATTGCTTTTATGGGTAATACCGTAAACGATAAGAAAGATGAAGGAAAAAAAGGAGATGATGAACTTTCTGATATTTCTAAAATTGTGGATTTTCTTGCAAAACTTTCAGAAGCAAAAAGAGCCAAATTTAGGAATGTTTTTAATAACAATTATAAGGGAAAACTCCACCTTACAAGAAACACACAGGCAGAAGATGAAATATTGTTATCCTATGGTACTGCTGATTATTGCATTATCAACGTTGGTAACGGACTAAATTTATCAATGAATATAAGGGTAAAACATTGAGAAAATTACTAATATTTCGTTGTGATCAGCAATATTGATAAATATCTTTTAAAAATATCGACAAGCTGCAATCACCTATTAATATTTTAATTGGCAGGAAAGTTTGCCGAAGGCTGGACTGTTTCCGTGTTTCGGTAATCGGTTTAATCAATCTGGGTAAAACTAAAGGAAATAAAATCATTCAGATATTCGGTCGTGGGGTACGTTTAAAAGGTTTGAAAAATGACGGTAAAAGAAATGATATTAACCACATCGAAGACTATTTTAGCTTAGGACAAAGTGAATCAGATAAGATTAAAAGATTGGAAACTTTATGCGTTTTCAGTTTACAGCCAAGCTATCTTGAAAGCTTTACCGAGGCAATAAGCAGTGAATTGGAAATCATTAAGACCTTTGAAATATCCGTTAAACCAAGTTTGATTAAATTAAATAGCAGTGATACTTCATTTAATATTTATAAAAAAGACTTAAAGATTTTTAAACTTTCAAAAACTTCGGTTGATGTAAAAAGGGTTTTGCTTTATCCTTCAAATAGAAGTTTAGAATATGAATATGTGCTTAAAGGGAAACATACTGAAAAAATAAACAATTTTAGTTTTGGTCTAGATTATCGTACAAACCGAAATGAAGAAGGAATGAACATAAAAAATCCTTTAAAACAAGTAAATAAAAATTTGAAGGCATTTATCAATTATCAGCAATTTGTTAAAACTTTAGCTGAACAATCGGATGAAGCGAATATCCGGATATACAAGGCGGGAGCCACATCTTCTGACATCAATATTGAAGATGTATTGGAATATATTGACGAAATCAAATACAAAGAAGAATTGCCTTTTCATGATTTTGAATTCACTGAAAACCTTAACAACAATATTGCAGAAGAATTTGTAAAGAAAGTTCGCAACAAAATTAACTGGAATTTGAATAGCAGTATCTATCAATACAAAGAAGATTTGAAACAAAGTCAGGGTGAGATACTAGGTGATTTCATTGAAAAATACACATTGATTAAGTCTTTTAAATTGTCAAAGAAAGTTGGAACAACAATAAAACAGAACACAGAAAAACAACACGGAAATTAATGATTTCACCTATACTATATTGGATATTGAAAATGCATTAATTACAGAAAAAATCGGAAATCATATTTACGAGCCATTACTTCGTGATAATAAGTCGGTTTTAAATGACGATCTAAAACTCACGCCCGACAAACTCAATGACGGTGAAAAGAAATTTGTTAGAGATTTTGCAGAATACATTAATAAAATCCCAGCAAAATTTAAAAACTATGATGTATATCTTATGAGAAATGTTGAATCATTAAAATCAATTGGAATTTATTTGAATGATGATTCAGAGATTTTATCCGGACTTTATTGTGGCTTATTAGTAAAAGAAAGTATACATTAATTTCATTGACCCAAAAGGACAGTTAGGTATGAAAAACTTTGCAACCGAACAATATAAAGAAAAAGTTACTATTTCTAACAAAGCTGCAAATCCGACATTGAGTAATATTGAAAAGGAGTTAAAGCGAATTCATAAAAAAGACTTTTCCCTCAACTCATTCATTTTACTTCGAGACAGTTCTTTACTTGGAAAAATCGCAACTGCAGATTGGAAAAAAGATTCTATGATATCAAAAAATATCTTCCGACTTGACTGGCATGAGCAGAATGAGAAAGGAAACAATGCAGATCAAGTTCAATTAGTTGATAAAAAAACATATTTGGATTGGATATTTGAAAAGACAATTTGAAATATACATTTATAATATTAATGCCATCGAATATATCATGGAATATTTTAAAATAGATGAAACATTGATTTAACATTTTTTATTTAAATTCAGTTATCTGGATTATTTTATGAATACTGTCAAAATTTTGAATCGAAAAATGAATATGAATTATTCTGAAAAAATTAAAGAATTAGACAAACTATTTGAATCAAGCGCTTTATATAAAGATTCTGAAAGCTATCTTAAATTACTTAAATTCATAAGCCGGACGAAAAGACTATCCCCATTTAATGCTTTCATGGTACATTACCAGAATCCCAGTGCAAGAGTAGTCCTGACAAAAGCTCAATGGATGAAGCGAAACAGAATTGTAAAACCTGAGGTTAGACCGATGGTTATACTTATTCCTTTTGGTCCAATTGCTTTTGTTTATGATATTCTAGATACAAATAAAAATGGAATTACTCTCTTTGATGATTTACCTATAGAATTAGTTGAACCATTTAATACTTCGGGGATTTTTGATGAATCAATTTTAAACCTAACAATTAATAATTGCAAAAAGGAAAATTTGGAAATTGAAATTAATGATCTAAACAGAGAATGTGCTGGATATGTTATGAGTTTAAATAAGGGATTTTCTATTACAATTAACCGAAGTTTAAAAACTAATGACAGATATTCTACTTTAATTCATGAACTTGGTCATATATTCAGCGGACATATTGGAGTTAATGAATATTCCTGGTGGAATGATAGACCTGATCTAAGTTCTGAAATCAAGGAAATAGAAGCTGAGTCAATTTCTTATTTAGTATGTAAAAGAGCAGAATTAGATACCAAATCTGAACAATACTTATCAACATATATAAAGAATAATAAAGTAATGCCAAATATAAAACTGGATACTATACTTACTGTTTCTGGATATATTGAGAAAATGGGTACTAAAAAATTTATTAAGAAATATCCGAAAAAAGTTTCTAAGACATTAAAGTTGAAGAAAGAGTGAGAGCAAATATTGTTCTGAAACAAAACAATCACATGTAGCTAGTGGTTTTTATTAATAAAATCAGTAATACTAATAAATCAAGAAATCGGCAAATCATTGTATTCACTTATTAATTTTGATAAGAGCACTGCTTTCGTCTGAGTTCCGTTAGATCGCCGGAGATTCAGACGGGGTTATTACAGCGGCGAGTAAGAGCGCGTTCCAATCGGGAGATTGGGAACGAGGAAAAATAAATCCGAACGGCCAAAGTTGTCCGGATTTTTTATTTTCCATTTGAAGTAACCTCAGGCTTTAGTCTGAGTTGCGAACACCCCTTAGTCTCATCCTTTGCAAGTAGCGGAAACATAACAAAGTCAAATCCATGATTGCACATTCGCGAAAATAAAATAAAATAATTAAGGACAAATTTGTCCTTTATTATTTGAATATTAATTGTTAAGTTTGTTAAGAAATTAATTTAACATTTATAATAAATCAGAATGATGTTTTCAAAAGCCTGTGAATACGGAATTAAAGCTGCAATCTTTATCGCATATAAATCTCAGCAGGGCGCGATGGTCGGCTTAAATGAAATTTCAAGTGAAATAGATTCGCCGGTTGCATTTACTGCCAAAGTATTGCAGCAGCTGACAAAAAATAAAATTGTCGATTCGATCAGAGGACCGGCAGGCGGCTTTCTGATCATTCAGAAAAAGGCGGAAAAAATAAAACTCAGTAAAATTGTTTCAGTGCTGGACGGTGATTCCATATATAAAGGCTGCGGTCTGGGACTTCCCAGATGTAATGAAAAAAATCCATGTCCCATACATTATAAATTTGCAGAGATACGAAGCCAGTTAAAACTAATGCTTGAAACAACTTCATTATGGGATCTGACTAAAGACATTAACAATGGAGATACATTCTTAAAGCAATGACAAAATTATTTTCACTTATATTCAAATTTGTAAATTAAAAATATCATTCAAAATGGAAAACCTAAAAACACAAAGCATCGGTAAATTTGTAGCGGATAATTTCCGTACAGCATCTGTATTTCAGAAATACGGTATAGATTTTTGCTGTAAGGGAGGCAAAACAATTAACGAAGTATGCGAAACTAAAAACATATCGGCGGATGAGCTGCTGACCAAACTAAGCGAAGTATCAGATCTTCCGGCAGATGCAAGTTCAAATTATCAGGACTGGGATCTGGATCTGCTCGCGGATCATATTGAAAAGAAGCATCACAGATATGTTGAGAAATCAATTCCCGCCTTAAAGCAATTCCTTGAAAAACTGTGTAAAGTACACGGAGAAAATCATCCTGAACTGTTTGAGATAAATGAACAGTTTAATTTATCAGCCGGAGAGCTTGCGATGCATATGAAAAAAGAAGAGCTCATGCTTTTTCCAAATATCAGAAAAATGGCATTGTCAAAAAATAACGATGAAGTATATCAGCAGCCGCATTTTGGATCAGTTCAAAATCCAATAAACATGATGCTTGAAGAACATGATACGGAAGGGGGCAGATTCAGAAGAATATCAGAACTCAGTAATAATTATACATCACCGGCTGACGGCTGCACTACATACAAGGTCGCTTTTAATCTGTTAAAAGAATTTGAAGAAGATCTGCATTTACACATTCATTTAGAGAATAACATTTTATTCCCAAAGTCCATTGAACTGGAAAAAGAACTGACTGCTTTAGTTTAAAATTATGAGAATCTATTTAAAAAAAATTATAATAAGAAATAACATTTGTTCATTTAAAATTTACATCTCAACAACATACTTTTAAAATTATGAAAACTATAAACATAAAATCCGGAATAATGAGAATCATATTTATATTCTCAGTTTGTCTAACCTTCATTTTGATAACCTCAGACACTTCACAAGCCTGTCCCTATTGCAATAAAACATTTTACGATGAATTGCTTAATGACCGGGGGAATACTTTAGGCGGTAAGGAATTACTTGCATCTATAATGAATCAGGAAGGAACAGCCGGAAGTCCTTCCATTACCGGAAGCGGTCAAAATCTTCAGAATACTACTCAGTCCACAGGCGGTACGCCGATCGTCAGACCTGACAATACAAACATACCGCAGGATTTTATAGATATAATTAAAAGAGATGAAAGTCTTCAGATACCGGCAACCGGTTACGTCCCGCAGGACGTTACTCCGGATAAAAAAGTATCAATAGAACTTGCAGAAGGGGAATCTTACATAGGAAGAGGAGTGATGTTTAAAGGATTTACTACAAGCGGTTCAATACCCGGTCCTACTATAATTGTAGAGGAAGGCGATATTGTAGAATTTACAGTTGTTAATAAAGGAACGATACCGCACGGAGCGTCAATCCATGCAGCATATACTCAGACATCAAAATATCTGGGTAAGATCGGTTCAGGTGAAACCAAGTCAATGGTGTTTAGAGCTACTGTTCCGGGAGTTTATATGTATCACTGCGCTCCGGGAGGACATGCGATACCAATGCACATAATATTCGGTCAGTATGGAATGATGGTTGTAAAACCAAAGAAACAGTATAAGATGGAAGAAGTGATGAAGAAGAAACCTGATGTGGAAATATTTCTTGTTCAGCATGAACTCTATTCAAGCGGTAAAGACGCGATTGAAAGCAAGCCGATCTATGTTTTATTCAACGGAAAAATTTTCAGATACGTAGATGAGCCGATAAAAGCAAAACCGGGAGATTTTGTAAGAATTTATTTCCTGAATGCGGGACCGAATCTGGTCTCTACATTACATATAGTTGGTATTATATGGGACTACGTTTACTGGCAGGGTAATCCAAATGTAGCAATGCCGGGAGGTCAGAGTGTAATTGCCGGTCCTTCGGATTCATGGGTGATTGATTTCAGAATGCCGCCGGATGAGGGAGCTTACACTCTTCTTACTCATGCAGTTGGCTCTACAGACAGAGGCGCAATAGGATTATTAGTCTGTGATAAAAATGCACAGACACCGGTTACAATTAAATCCGACGGTCCTGTATATTCTAAACAGGAAATGCAGGAAATAAAATCAAAAATTATCAGAACAATTTCACCGTTTGAACCCGGAAGTCCGGATGTGGATCCTCCTGCCGTTTATGGTAAAGAAACAAAAGAAGTCACGGTAAAAATTATGGGAAATTCGTTTTTCCCTAAAGTACTTCACATTGCTCCCGGAACATCCGTGAAATGGGTCAATGAAGATGTTTTTTCCTTTATGGAAGGTGAGTTTTCCGGAATTCATAACGCTGTTTCATATGAAGGACCTGAAAATTTCTTTTCACCTTTGCTGTCTCATGCAGAAAGTTTTACTCAAAAGTTTGAAACAGACGGAACATATAAATATATGTGCGCTCCTCACCCGTATATGAAAGGCGTAATAGTCGTTGGTGAATCGGAAGACGTTGCATCAGCATCATCATTCGGCTGGATAAAATGGTTAAGTATAATTTCATTCATACTTATTCTTTCAATGCTGGTAGTGCTGAATTCGATCAGAAGGAAGTACAGACTGAAAACTGCTTGAGAAATTTTGAAAAACTAATTATTCTGGTAAACAGAAAAATAAATTAATGCGTGAAATTTAAACATATGAAAAATGAAACGTTCAAAATTTAAAATCAAACTTCTTAAAAAGAGGATCACTATACCGGTATTAACTTTACTTATAATATTGATCCGGCATTCCGCTTTATTTGCACAGAGCAAAATTCCGGAATCTGATACAAACTTATATCCAACATTTTTACTGGTATTTGTAATTGTAATTATATCATCAATTTTTATCGGACTGGAAATTTTAGGTGATCAGAAATATGAATCAGCGGACATTATACAAGCCGGACATTCAATAAGTGTTTCGGCTTCAATAGCTGATTCGGGAAATGAAATAAACAATAACTTAAAAGGTGAATTTAGTATAGCGTATTATTTTACCTGCGTTCTTTTGTTTGTATATGGAGTAATACTTTTTTTGATGTACTGAAGAAAGTAACCGCAGGCTTAATCTATAAATCAACAGCAGTATATGAATCTTCACCGGAATGATTAAAATCATCTTATTTAACGGGAAGATTAATTGAAAGAAATAAAATCCGCAACCTCAAGGCTGCGGCTGCGATGTTAAAAAAAAACCTCCTTCCGAAGCCGGGATATAGGAAGGAGGAGGTTTTCAGGGTATTGTTCGGGATTATTTCAGCAAAGTCATTTTCTTTATCTGAACAAAATCATCCGCTGCTATCCTGTAAAAATAAGATCCCGACGGTAAATTGTTTCCGTTGAAGTCCGCTTTATAATATCCCGCGTTCAGATTTTCATTTACAAGATCCTTAATTTCTTTTCCGAGAATATCATACACTGTTATTTTTACAAAACCGGTTTTCGGGATACTGAAATCAATATTGGTTACCGGGTTGAACGGATTCGGGTAATTCTGCGAGACCGAATATTCCGAAGGGATCGCTTCTGATGTCTGATTAATTCCTACAGTACCGACTGTGATGTTTGAGTCGATGCTGAAAATATTATTTATAACTACATCAGGAGGGACAGGCCATGTCCAACCGGCGGAAGAAATATTTACCTGCGGAGTTACAACACCGTTTGTATTTCCCCTGACTATAAAGTTGTAAGTTTTATTCGAAGAAGTATTGATCTCGCCTAAAGGAATTGTCGCAGGTGATAATAAAGTCAGACGGTCGCTTAAAGATGAAACGTTCAGTGAAATATTTCCGCCGTTAAGCTTAACCTGCTGACTGTTGTTTGTTACTCTTGCTTTTATTGTGTCAATCTGTCCTATGGGAATATTGTAATTTGTCGAAGTTAAACTATATGACGGCTGACGGATATGATCGCCGCGAAGATACTGAATATTAGACAGATTCAGTGAGACTCCGATATTTGAATATGTATATAAAACTAAATAACTCCAGTATGCGATCTGCATCGGAAGAACTACATTGACAGTTCCCATCTCACCGGCATTACCTCCGGTGAGAATGTTAAAATTATTAATACTCAGCGCTCCGTCATCATAAAAGAGAGCTCTGTATGTATTGCCGAGCAGATAATAATATACATGGTTCCGGACTTTGACTTCAGAAAAATTCGGAGATGAAAGAGTAAAATCAGGCGTTGTCTGCTGAGGAGTAATGCCAAGCCCCAGCGGTCCCGCGCTCACTGAAAAATCAAAAGTAAAACTCCAGTTGTTTCCGTTTGTGCCTGAGACCTGATATGTACCGTTATTAAAACGGTCATTGGTATTTGAAAGATATACTCGGCTGCTGAAAGGAACCGCCGCTGAATAACTGTTGGCAATTGTACCACCGGTTCCAAAATAAATACAGGGATCAGTAGGCGGAGAAAACGTACCGACGTTCCTTCTTTCTGAAATGATCTCTGTGGTCTGGGAGTTAAAAATGCATCGTTCGTTGCGGCGGTAATATAGGGCGGCACTATTGCAGTAGCGGTTACTTTATTGTAATGTGTAACGTCATCAAACGTTCCTTCTACAACATATGAATAAGTCATGCTGCCGCTTCTCTGATTTACAATTACCGCCGCTGAGTTCGGCGAATTATTGTCCGCCTCAAATTCTATTCTCTGATTTTCCAAAGGAATTACATTTCTGACAAAATTCACCAGTTCAGTATCGAACACAACATTACCTTTATTATCAAATACTGCAACAGAGTTTATTCTTTTCAGCTGATGATCATTTCTAATTTCCCAGGACATGTTTCCAATAATGAAATCGCCGTTACTGAATTCAGAAAGCTTATTTACTATTAATTCTTCAACTGACGCAGGAGACATTTTTGCAATATCATCTTTTCTCAGCTCAGTGAGATAAGTATGAAATGCATTTGAAATTGTTTCCGACCAGTTTGTAATTCTCACGCACTTCACATTGGAGATCTTACTTCCCGGACTCATATAATCCAGACCTTTCTGAGCTATATTTTTGAAATCAATTAGATTAATGCCTGAATACAAAGCCGGATTTTCCATTGATGATCTAACGGAGTTAGACAGATTAATTTGTTCCCTTGATTCCAAAACTGTATTGCTGAAGATTGACGCCGGACCATTCTGAGCTTTCAGAGAAGCTGAGATCAGCAAGATTGAAATTAAAATAATTTTGTACATTTTACCCTCCTGTTTTTAAAGTTGAGTAAAACTAATCTGATATGAATTGCCATGCAAAGAAAAATAAACGGTTTTGTAACGGCAGTTCAGAATTCAAGCTTAAATAATTGCTAAAAGGAGTGTATATTTTCACTTTATATAATTATTTTGTAACAATTGTATATTCATTGTGAAAAAAATGGAATACAGAGACACAAAACTTATTGTATTTTTACAGACTTTTTCCAAAAAGGAATTAGGTGAATTTGAGAAGTTCATAATTTCACCTTATTTCAAACAGGGGAGAGACCTGCTGCCGTTATACAAAGCAATAATTAATTTCCATCCTGACTTCCTTTCTGAAGAATTCAATGAAGAAAATACTTTTAAAGAACTCTACCCAAATACGGATTTCGGTGATAAGAAATCCAGAGACATTCTGAAGACCTTATCTTCTTCACTTCTGAAAATGGCGGAGGAGTTTATGGTAATTTCGAATTTCAGCAGAAATAAAATTCTGAAGAACAGGATAATGCTGGAAGAATTACTTGACAGGGATCTCGTAAAATATTATGAAAAATACCGTGAGACCGCTGAAGCGGAGATAAATATTAAAGGTGAATTATCAGTTAAGCATATACTTGAAAAATATTTTCTGGATGGCATTGATACGCAGTATTTTAATATCATACTTGACCATAAAAATTATCTGAAAAAGGGGTTCAGATCCGGTGAATATCTTTCGGATTATTATATAATCAATCTTCTCAGAATTGCAAAATTAAAATCCTTTTCGGAGATCGGAAGTAATATTAAATCTGAAGAAAACATTTCAGATCAGCTCCTTGCCGGATTAAATATGGAAATGATTCTAGATGCTTACAAAGATTCCCCTCATTTTGTATTTATCGGTTTTCATTATTATTCATATTTAAGCATAAGCAATAAATATGATGCCGGGCATTATGCAAAAGCAAAGGAAATATTTTACAGACATAAGTCAAAGTTAAGCAGAATGGAAAAAGTTTATTTTTATGCGGATCTTTTGAACATACAGAATATCGGATATCAGTTTATAAATTTTTCAGCAAGAAGGAGAGAAATATTTGATCTTCTCGTTTCATGCATAGAAGACGACGCTTATAAGATGTATAATGAATCATACATGCAGCCGGACTTTTACAGGAATTTTATTATAAACGCAATATTCTTAAAGGAATTTGAAATCGCAGATAAGTTCACGGAAAAATATACAGAAGAACTTAAACCTGTATTCCGTAAGGATATGAAATTTTATTCCAGGGCGATGATCTCATTCGGTAAAGCTGACTATGAAGAAGCTCTTGTCAATATTTCAAAAGTAAAATACGCTCTTGTAAATTTTAAAGTGGACGTAAAAATTCTTTCATTGAAAATATATTACGAGCTTAAGCTGACGGAGCAGGCGTATTCAATGGCTGATACTTTTAAACATAATTTAAAGTCCAACAAAGAAATACCGGAAGAGCTGAATCTGTCATATTTCAATTTTATTAAATACTATATTAAACTGTTAAATCTGTCAGAGAAGGTATACAAGGATGAGGCGTTATATATGAAGAGTGAAATAGAAAAAGAAAAAATCATTGCTCAGAAAAACTGGTTAATTGAAAAGTTTGAAGGAATATAATGACTCTGTATTTCCCCGATAAAACTTTGAGGTGTTCACATTACTGTTTACCACAAAGTCCATAAGACACTAAGGAAAAAGTTTTAAAAAATATGCTTTGTGCCTTGGTGCCTTAGTGGTAAAATAATAAAGTTGCTTTATCCCGAAAACAGGAGACTGAGACGTCGAAAATACAGGTCATAATTTCTTTGAAAAAGATTGTCAAATTGTTTATTTTAAATTTATTCAGATCAATCGAAGAAATAAGAATTATGCTGAAATTCAGGCTTTGTAAACAGACGAAATGTAATGATATATTGCAGGACAGAAAACTTCAATAAATCTTAATACTGTCATATGAATATAATAACTTTAGAAAATACTGAAGACAAAAATAAAAAACTTCACAGGCTTAAGGAGTATCTTTTCAAAGATAATTTTAAAAAAGTAATCAAAGAATGCGTAATATATTTAAAGGAGTATCCTGATGAACCGGATTTTTACTCCATACTGGCATTATCATATTCAAAAACAGGACAAATAGAAAAAGCATTTAAGCTGTTAAAGAAAGCTGAAAAGAAATTCCCGGATGATTACGAAGTATTATTTCAGATGGGAAAATTATACGAAGATGTTTTAGAATATGATAAAGCTATAGAATACCTTAATAAATCTTTTAATGTCACTCCCGCTGAATACAGGGACGCAAAAGCGGATTGTCTCAATGACATTGGGGTAATGAAACACGAGCAGGGCAAACAGGATGAAGCGATCGGGTTATGGAAGAATGCGCTTTCAATTGATCCCGCTCATTTCAAAGCAAGAAATAATTTAGACCACTTTAGCGATATTGAAGCAGGCGTTGATAATATAGAATTTTTCATGGATGAATTTCATGAGTTTGAAGATGTACAAACTGAAAAATATTTTCAAATAAAAGGAAAGAAAAAATTCGATACAAAGGAGGAAAAAAAACATTTTTTTAAAATGCTTGAAGCAGTCTGGATGGCTGATATCATTCCGTTAGCTGAAGAGATGAAAAAAATGGATCCGGATAAATTAAGCTCGATGTACAGGGATATGGAAATTGATTATTCAGGACCATTGCCGGTTAAGACGCCGCTCTTAGATAAGAAGAAAGAAATGATCTTAAATAAAAAATTTCCCTTCCTTCCCGAAAACGGCTTCATGGCTGTACTCGCAGCCGGACCTGCTTTGGACTACGCCGGGCTGAACCATGAAAAACTTATCGGATTTGTCAAAGGTGATATCCCGCTTGATGCAGAAGATATTGAAAAGTTAAAATGGGCATATTCCATAGGTGAAGTCTTACTTGAGCTGAGTAAGACGGAATCGAAAAAAAAGCAATTTGAACTTATTGATAAGTTCGCTGAGAGATTACAAAACCTGCTCAGCGTGGAAGATTCAAGAATTGTTCTGAATAAAATATTAACACTGGCATCTGATAAATGATAAATGATAAATGATAAATGTGATAAATGTTAAATTTTAAATGATAAATGATAAATGATAAATGATAAATGATAAATGATAAATGATAAATGATAAATGATAAATGATAAATGATAAATGTGATAAATGATAAATGTGATAAATGATAAATGATAAATGATTTTTTATGACAAATAATAATACATAAAATGAATATTTTAACTTTAGAAAATGCTGAAGAGCAAAATAAAAAGCTTCTCAAACTGCAGGGATATCTTTTCAAAGAAAACTTTAAAAAAGTAATTAAAGAAGGTGTAATTTATTTAAAGGAATTTCCTGAAGAACCTAATATTTATACAATGCTTGCAATTGCATATTCAGAAACAGGGCGGATTGAAAAAGCATTTGAGCTTTTAAAGGAAGCTGAAAAGAAATTCCCGGAGGATTATGAAGTATTGTTTCAGATGGGAAAATTATATGAAGATATATTAGATTTTGACAGAGCCATAGAATATTTTTATAAATCTTTTAATATAACTCCTGCTGAATACAGAGGTGCAAAAGCGGATTGCCTGAATGACATAGCGGCATTGAAATACCGGCAGGGCAAGGAAGATGAAGCGATTGCGATATGGAAGAATGCTCTGTTAATTGACCCAGCTCATTCAAAAGCAAAAAACAATTTAAACCACTTTAATGATACTGAATCCGGCGATATTGATATAGAATTTTTCCTGAATGAATTTCATAAGTTTGAAGATATACATAAAGAAAAATATTTTGAAATGAAGGGAAAGAGAAAATTTGATACTATGAAGGAAGAAAAACATTTTTTGAAAATGATTGCAGCCGTCTGGATCGCTGATATCATGCCGTTATCTGAAGAGATGAAAAATATGGATTCAGATAAATTAATCTCGATGTACCGGGAAATGGATATTGATTATTCAGGACCAATACCGGTACCTGACCCGATCATAGACGAAGACAATGAAAAGATTTTAAAAGAAAGATTTCCCTTCCTTCCCGAAAGCGGTTTTATGACAGTATTAGCAGCCGGTCCTGCATTAGATTACGCCGGATTGAGTCAGGAAAAGCTTACAGGATTTGCACAAGGAAAAATTCCAATGGAAGCTAAAGATATAGAAAAGTTAAAATGGGCTTATTCAGTAGGTGAAGTATTACTGGAATTAGGGAATGCGGAATCGAAAAAAAAGCAGACTGAACTATTTGATAAGTTCATAAAGAGATTAAATAACCTGCTAAGTCCGGAAGATACAAGACTTGTTTTAGATAAAATAATATCTGAAGCAACAGGCAGATGAAATGTTAAATGATAAATGATAAATGATAAATGTGATAAATGATAAATGATAAATGATAAATTATCCCCGGCGGAGTCTCGTGCTTTTCGGACTCCGGCGAAGAAGAGCAAACCGCGGAGTAGAAATACGAGGGAAAACACAGTAAGTCCTATTTTAAAAAATAAATATCTTGACACATGAAAATTTACCCCGGAGTCTCGTGCTTTTCGGACTCCGACGAAGAAGAACAAACCGCGGAGTAGAAATACGAGGGAAAACACAGTAAGTCCTATTTTAAAAAATAAATATCTTAACACATGAAAATTTTGATTTTATTTGTTTTACTAATCTCATCGCTGTCATCTGCTTTCAGCACAGATACCGGAAAGAATGATTTTCTTAAAATGTTCGAGAAGTTCAAAACTGATTTTAACAGTAAGAATATTTCCGGTCTGAATGAGTATATCGATCCCCAATACGGACTATTTGTACTGGATAATCCCGGCGCATTTATCAATGGATATTATTTCAATTCGTTTGATTCCATTCTTAACAGTTCAAAAGAAACTGATCTGTACAGAATGAAAAATATAGTAATAATCTGTGAGCCTGCTGAAGGAACTTTGCCTTACTATAATATTTATTGATGATAGATATGGTGACGCCTTGTGATGCGTGAAAGAAACCTTTGACAACCACCCCCTAACCCCCATTGCTATAAAGTTTTAAACAGATTTACAAGATCTTAAGACTTGTGTTATCCGCAATTAAATCGAAGTCCTTATCTTTATGAACCAAATGAATTTCAAAGTACATTGCATAATAAGCAATAATACAGTCATTTGTTCTTTTAATTGTAAGCCCTTTTTTTCTTAAAACCCGGTACAAATCCGCGGCTCCGATTGCCGATTTCATTTGATCTATCATTAAAACTTCAAGGTTAAGCATACTATTCTTAACTTTCAAATAATCCTCATCATTACGGATTCCCTGTAAAACTTCCTGTAATATAAGCGGACAAATAAAAACAGTATGTTCCATTTCCAAATATTCTTTAACCAATTCTGTCTTAGAATTTGTTACTCCTTTAAAAAAATCTATCCAAACAGATGTGTCAACCAGGACAGGTTTCATTTTGCTTTTCTCATTTGATTAAGATCGCCTTCCCATTCAATTTTTCCGAAGAGATTTAATAATTTCTTTCTCTCATTTACCTTTATATAAGTTCTTAATGCAAGGTCAACGATTTCTTTTTTAGTCTTACTCTTATCTAATCTTCTGGCCTTTTCCATTAAGCTGTTGTCTATTTCAATGTTAGTTCTCATATACTTTTATTTAATTATACACAAAAATAATGTAAATCATACACATAAAGTAGTTAATAGTTAGTAGTTAATAGTTATTAGTTAATAGTTAGTAGTTAATAAGTTTATTGTTTTGAGATGGTATTTTAAAACATCAATGATTTTTTAACATTCAGCTTTTGCGACCACATTCTAATTTCCAACGTTGTAAAGTATCTCATTACATTACTATTTACTACAAAGTTTACGAAGACACTAAGGGAAATGGTTTTAATAATAGAAAAGCTTTGTGCCTTTGCGGCTTAGAGGTAAACAAACTTAATTATAATTTTTAATCTTCTTCCAAAGCTCGCCGATAGGCGCTTTCAGATTCTTTGCAACAAATATTGGAATATTATTTTCATAAGGCATTGAATACTCAGCGGAATGAATTACTTTTTCCTCGACAGTTTCAAAAATATTTAAATGATCTTCTTTATTCCCACCTATTATAATTATGACAGGATCTTCAATTTCTCCGGGACCCCATATCCAGTAATTGTTATGAGATGAGATAACTTTTGGAAGAGGATATTTGTCACGGAAAAATTCCATTGCGGCAGCTTCTCCGTAATTCTGACCAAAGATTACAGTTCGCGGACGGTCTTCGGGAGGCAGAGACTGATAGACACGGGAAATATTTTCAGACATTTCTTCCCAGCCATGCATATCAGCGTAGAACTGAGGCAGCTCAGATAATTCTTTATCTTCGGATGAAGCCGGTGTCATTCCAATAGCTTTGGAATACTGAATGAAAGTTTCCACCGGGAGTACCGGCAATGCAAGGGGAGTGATTAGGATTCCAATAACAACAAGTGGAATCGATACAGCGTACCGTATCCACCTTAATCTTACAAAAGTTTTCTTTTCAATAAATACGCTGCCGGCTGCAAACAGAGATGTATAAGCGGGTGAAAGATATTCAGCTTTACTGTGACCATTAATGATCAAGATTAGAAACGCAGTGATATAAATTACCGCAAGTATTCTGAATTTCTTTCCTTCCTTATCAAACAATAAAAAATATAATCCGGACATCCATATGATCACAGAAACGGGATTCATGTTCAGAAATTGTCCTGTCAGAAAATCCATAATATCCAGACCTGAATATTTTTCTGAAGTTGCATTCCTTATGAATTCGATGTGCGCAAAGTCATTTTGAAAATTCCATATTATATAAGGAGTAAAGATCAAAAGCGCAATTCCGGCAGCAAGGTACGGCTTAAAAGTAAGAAGCAATTTTCTTTTATCAGAGAGCAGTAAACCTGCTAGTAAACCGAAACCCAGCCAGAGGAAACCTATCTTATTCATCAGACCAATTCCCAGGACTATTCCGAGCAGTATCCAGTAACGCTGTTTACTCTCTTTACTCTCCTGGATAATTAAAATGATAATATAAAAAGCCAGCGCCCACAATAAAATATCGAAGCTGTTCATCGAGTAAAAGGAATTCATGGCTGTGTAAACGGGCGCGAAGATCACGGCAAGAGCGGAGAGGATTATGGCAAAAGTTTTGCCGCCAAGCTTAACCGTCATAAGGCATGTAATGAAAACCGTTAAGGCGGAATTGACAGCAGGAATAAGTCTCAGCGCGAAAAGTGAATCACCAAAGAGTAACCGGTTCAGATACAGAATTAAAACTGAAAAAGGCGGCTGATCCACGTAACCGGTGTCAGGGCGGTTACTGCAGGCAATGTAGTAAAGTTCATCCCTGAAAAATCCGTAACCGGCGAAGGCATTAACATAAAGATGAATGAGCAGGGGAACAGATGATAAAATTAAAATAAGAATGTTGCGGCGACTATTATTGTTATAGAGATCCGGCAAAATATTTTTGATTAAATTAAACGTTATCTAAAATGGTTTTTCCAAATTTGCAGAAAATAAATAAACTCAGGTTTAATTAAAAGAATTAAAATTGATAAGTGAAAGTTATAATTCACTTCCGTCTAAAACATCAGGCATATAAATGAAGTTAAGCTGTCCTTAACGTACTTTCTTTTGAGAGATCTCCGAGGGAAACAGCATGTCCGAAAACATTTGAAATTACCTCAAAGGCTCGAAGGCTCAAAGTTAAAATCTTTAAAAACAATATTCTTTGAGCCTTTGAGTCTTAGAGGTAGACATAAAGAGTTTGTTTTCGGACAGTCTGAAACATTCGGGGCAGGCAACGAAAGAAACAAAGAAAAATCTTCCCGAGAACTCGGGATTGAAAAATTGCCGGAATTCAATGCACAATTGCTATAAAATTTCCAACTCAAAATTTGCTGCGCATCCCGAGTACTCGGGACAGACAAGGAAATTTTATTAACGCAATTGCTTAAGAATTCTTTCGGCAATTTTTCAAAGGCGGTCATAGTATCTAGTTTAACAGAAAACTTTTAATATACTGAAAAATCAAACTATAGAATTTGTTTTATAAAACATTTTGGATACCAATGCATATACGTTGAATGTGAAATATTAAAGGGATGGTTACGAGATCAAAAAAATTATTAACCAAGGACGTTTAATGTCTTATAAAGGGTGCTAATTTATTTATTAAATACTTCCCTTCTTCCCAAGCCAAGCTTGAGAAAGTGTTTGGATAGTGTAATTAGGTGAAGAATTTATTAAGTTTATAAAGCATATTTAGTTTATAAGAAAATATTTATGATCAAAAAATTTATAAGAGTAGTTTTAATAAAAGATCTGAAAGGTACGCTGGAATTAAAAAGTAATTAATGTTGATGCCTTAAGCGGAGGATAAAACAATTAGTTTTCCAACCAATGCTTTCAGTTAAATCAAACTACACTTAATTAAAACAATCAATGAGCACACTTTCAAAAAGTGAGAAGAGAATTGCCCGTGAATTAATTAGCAAAGGTTTGCAGGTAGAATTTGAGAAGGCACTGAATGATGCTTATACCGTTTTGCAGAACTGGAAAAATAAGGAAATGAATAACAGCGATGCATACTATTTGCTTTTTAAAACAGTGAAAGACAATGATAAGCATATAGCTTTCAGATATCACGGAATCGGAGGCTCGGATTATATTGATATGATTTTTATGCTATTGCTTGATGGAATTGTTTCGGAAGATGATTTGAAGGAATTCAGAGAAGAGGTACGAAATGAAATTATGATGATGTACAGGATACGTAAAGGTTAATTAGGATTTTTAGGATTTTTAGGATTGTAGGATGTCTGAATTAGGATTTATAGGATTTGTAGGATTATAGGATTAAAAAATGTATGAATTAGGATTTATAGGATTTTTAGGATTGTAGGATGTCTGAATTAGGATTTATAGGATTTGTAGGATTATAGGATTAAAAAATGTATGAATTAGGATTTGTAGGATTATAGGATTAAAAAATGTATGAATTAGGATTTATAGGATTATAGGATTAAAAAATGTATGAATTAGGATTTATAGGATTGCAGGATGTCTGAATTAGGATTTATAGGATTTATAGGATTTTAGGATTTTAGGATTATAAGATTTTAGGATTATAGGATTATGTATAGTAAGAATAGAATAAATCGGTTTTCAAATGTTAAGCAATCCTAAAATCCTCTAATCCTAAAAATCCTAATCAAAAATCCTAATCAAAAATCCTAATTCAGACAAAGAGAAGTTGTATAGTAAATTAAAAAAGGATTGAATAATATGAAGTATGAAGAGTTAACCCACAAAATTATTGGCTGTGCAATGAAGGTTCATTCCACATTGGGAAATGGATTTCAGGAAGTGATCTATCAGAGAGCATTGGCAATTGAAATGAATAAACAAGGTTTAGGCTATACCAGAGAAATGGAGATGAAGGTTTTCTATGATAAAATTGAAATTGGTACCCGTCGGGTAGATTTTTTTGTAGAAGAATTTGTAATGGTAGAATTGAAAGCAAAAATTAAACTGGAAGATATTCATTTAGCTCAGACAATGAATTATTGTCAGGCATATAATTTACCACTAGGATTATTATTAAATTTCGGTTCTAAGAGTTTAGAGTTTAAGAGGGTTTATAATGTTAATCATCCGGAGAATCAAAAACTGAATTAGGATTTATAGGATTTTTAGGATTATAGGATTTTGTTTAGTAAGAATAGAATAAATCGGTTTTCAAATGTTAAGCAATCCTAAAATCCTCTAATCCTAAAAATCCTAATTCAATCTTCTAATCCTAAAAATCCTAATTCAGACAATTAGGATTATAGGATTAAAAAAACTGAATTAGGATTTATAGGATTTTTAGGATTATAGGATTATGTATAGTAAGAATAGAATAAATCGGTTTTCAAATGTTAAGCAATCCTAAAATCCTCTAATCCTAAAAATCCTAATTCAATCTTCTAATTCTAAAAATACTAGCAGACATTAGTTGTCTCTGTAATTATTTATATTTGATTAAAAGGAATTGATTCTAAAATCAAATTAAACAAATCATGAGCAGAAATACTAATATTGAACCTTTACTGTTTCCGGTGGAACTTAAGCCGGTTTACATTAAGGAAAGAAGTTACAATAAACTCAGCAATTTTTCAGCGGTTACAGCAAACGTTGACGGAATGGATAAAATTTATTCTGTTGTTAGCGGGGGTTATACGCTTGTACTGAACAAAGATGCTCTGGCATTTGGTAAAGATGTATTCCGGAAAATGTTTCCGAGATCAAGTGATGAAGATTTCGATGTTTTCAATGTAATGTATCCGTCATCAAAATCTTACTGTCATATTGATATGATAAACAAAAGTTATACTTTGAATATATGGGACAAAGAAGTTTACGTTCCGTTTATCAGGATCACAAACAGTTACAATAAATCAAGGAAGCTCAGATTCGAGCTTGGATTCTGCAGGAAGGTTTGTGATAACGGTGTAATATTTGAAAGAGAATTTGTCAGGTTAAATTTTAGTCATTATAAGAATGAAATAGATAACAGCAGGAAGTTAAAAATAAAGATCTGAATTATGATAAATTACAATCAGCAGAACAAAGTTTTATCAATTACATGAAGAATCTAAAGAATATCAAAATAGAAGGTAAGTATTTTATTCCAGTGACATCGGAAATATTAGGATTAAAATTTAATAAAGAAAACTATTCAGAACGATACTCTAAAATCATTGATAAACAGAAAGAAGAGTTCCAGAGTATAATGGAAAGACTGAAAGTGAAATATACAGCAGAGCTGGGTGAAACTGCATACAGTCTTTTTAATACTGTCACAGCATTAGCCAATGAAAGAGATTTTGTAAAAGATGTAAGGAATAATGACTATCAGATAAAAGCAGGGCAGTGGGTTAAGAAAATTGTCAGACTGAATGATGAAAAACTGATCACGGGATATCTTGATGATTGTGTGAAAAATTTAAATTAATTATTAATTAGTATCTCAAATACAATTTAATAAATATAAATTATTTTTTTATATTGTATAAATCATTTTATAATTATGAAGTACATTTATTTATTAATCTTTTTAGTAAATGCTTTTTCATTATTCAGTCAGGAAAACAACGACAGCTTTTACAAAGTTGCTATTAATACAGGTGAAAGACCTGAATGTATAGCCTGCGCGTCTTTATACAATAATACTCTTGATAATTTTCTAAGAATTGATGCAACCGGCGCGACGGATGTAGTGATCAAAATAATTAATTCAAATACGCACGAATGCATCCGCACAGTATTCATCAGCAGCGGCAGTGTATATGAGATCAAAAACATACCGGAAGGGATCTACTATTTAAAAATCGCTTACGGATATGAATGGAGTAAGAAAGCTGAAGGAAGTTATTGTTATGCAAAGTTCTTGAGAGATGCAATTTATCAGGAAGGAAATGACCATCTGGATTACTATAAAATTGATTTGCAAAACGGATATCAACTTCCGAGTTATGAATTAGTTTTAAAAGTAATTTCGAATAACAGGAATAATGAATTTGACGCTGATAATATAAGTGAGGAGGAGTTTTACAGGTAAGTATTTTTTGAGCGCTAATTTAATTTCTGATTCAATGTTAAGAAATTTAATTATCATGCTCCCAATTGTTAAAACTTTTAAATTCTAAATATAATCTATAATGAAAAAGCACAATAATATTCAGGAAGCTTTTATTTATCCGGATTTTGGAACTTTTTATTCTGAAACATTTGGAAGTGAAACTGTCTACAATTCGTATTCGCATAGATTGCACAATATTGCGAAAGTTGATGAATCTCTTTTTTCATCAATCTCAATAGTTGATTTCGAAGGACAAAAATTTCTGATGTCACTTGACTTCGGGTTAAAGTTATATGAGCAGTTAATTAAGGAATTGGAAAATAAAGAATTAAAGAAAAGAATTAAAAAAGAATTATCGGATAAAAATAAATCACCGGCTTATGTTGATTTTACTGACAATCCGATAGAGCTGATACTTGAAGCGAAGGCAGGCAAGCCTGAATCTAATCAGAATGAAAGTTACATACCGTTTGTCGCTTTATCCTTTTCATCCATTTCATCCATAAAAGATTCAATTGAGAATGAGTGTTTAAATACAATTATCCCGCCTCAAATAACTCATGTATTAATGACAAATAATACTCCGATAGCTTTTGCAGTTCAGCGCGGAAAGCAGAAAAAAAATGATCCTAACATTATCAATGTTTATGTATGTTATCCCGATATGCCGGGATTCTGTGACCATGGTCCTGTATATACTTTTAAAAATTTGAAAGAAGCAAAAAATTCATTTATATGGAAATTACTGGGAGGTATGGATTACGCTATTCCGGTTAATGATCTTGGGAGTGAAAATTATGCATATGCAGAGCTGATGTGGCAGGATAATGAAGATAAATTAAGAGCGGGTTTTGGAAGTAAGGGTATTAAAGTTTAATACTTCACATCGGCACAAATCAGCTTAAGAATTATTGTAAATGTTTAGCTACTTATTAGTAATTTAGCGTCGGGAAAAATGTATAGGTGTGATTATATATTTTATGAAAAGATTTAGAACCGTATTCTTTTTTAAAACGCGGGATACGCTTCCAGTATCCTGTAATATATTCTAAGACTTTTAAAAAAGCTGAATATCCTGACGAAGAAATCAACGCTGAAGAATTTTATGAAAATGAATATCCTGGTGATAAAAGGAACCAGTTTCATCAGGAATGAAAAGGATTTGATAAACCTAAGGTATTTCCTGTAATACCATTTGAAACCAAAGAAGCTGACGGAGCTACTTTTGTTTAATTCCATAGTTTTTTCGTTAAGTTGATAAATGATTTTTTGAGAATCAGGAGAAACCCTGAATAATTAATTTAGCAGAATTCGTTAAAAGTTCAAGTCAGAGATTGGGTGTTTTCGAATTCATTTTAAATTTAGATTTATAAAATTATTTTATATGTAAACATTAAAAATATTTTAAAGACAATAATTTTATATTATATACAATAAATTCATTTTGAAAAAAATAATCTTAATTTTAATTTCCTTCTTTCCAGGCATTCTATTATCCCAATGGATCTCACAGTCAAGCGGAACAAATGAGAATCTGAGAACTGTCTTTTTTGTAAATCCGCAGACGGGATTTGCAGGAGGGGAGAACGGTAAAATGCTCAGAACTTCCAACGGCGGAATTAACTGGAGTAATGTCAGTACAGGCATTAATCAGAATATAAATTCAATCTATTTTTTTAATGCTGACTCGGGAGTTGTGTGCGCTGATGCAGGCGTAATAATTTTTACTGAAAATTCAGGAGCAAGCTGGAACACTGCAGCGATCGGCGTGACGGATAATCTCCGGGCTGTTTCATTTGTTAACTCACGGGGCGTTTGTTCGGGATCGGGAGGAACGCTTTTATATTCGACAAATTCGGGACGTGACTGGACTGTTGCAGAGAACGGTTTTCTGGTTACTTACTATGGCGCAGATATGTATTCGGAAACAACCGCCTACACTGTTGGCGTGAATACGATCTTTCAGCCATTCGTTGCAAAGTCAACAGACGGCGGAATGAACTGGAGCTTTTCCAATTTTTATCTTAACGGCAACGAAGGCAATTTATCCGATATTGAATTTATAACTGAAAGCACCGGATTCGCAAGTTCAAGAGTATTTGACGGGCAGGGAGGAATTTCAAAGACTATAGACGGAGGAGAGAACTGGACGACACAGCTATTTCCGCAGCAGCTTCACAGCATTGATTTTGCAGGAACAAATACCGGATTCTGCGGGGAGAGAACGGACTGATCTTAAAGACAACAGATGCGGGTCTGACATGGACAACTCAAAACGGCGGCGCTTCAACATTAAGGAGCGTATTTTTAACAGACAGTATAACAGGATATGCAGCCGGTGACAATGGGACAATAATAAAGACAACTAACGGAGGTCTTTCGGCAATTGGTAATACGGAGGAAATTGTACCGGTGAAATTTTCATTGTATCAGAATTATCCCAATCCTTTTAATCCGGTTACGAAAATTGAATTCTATATGGCAGGGGCTGAATACATTTCTTTGGATGTTTATAATTCAGCAGGTAAAAAGTCGCTGGATTAGTGAACGGAAAAGTGAATGCAGGATATTACAGCATTACATTTGACGGGAGCGGATTATCGAGCGGGATTTATTTTTACAGGCTTACTTCGGAGCGGTTTAGTGAAAACAGGAAGATGATACTTTTAAGGTGATAAAACGTTATAAATTAGAATTTAAAGAGTTCTTTAAAACAGAAATAGGTGACAGATATAGAATAGTATTGATTCAAAAGCAAAGAACAATTTATTTTTTATAGCAACAAAAGTTAAGATTTCCCGGCAAAAATTATCAACTAAAAAATATTTAATATAAATGAGCGCGTTATCCTTAAAATCAACGGACTCTTTTACCGCATTTTCTTTCTGCTATTTCAAACTTCAGCTCCCAATCAAAAGCAGTTGAACAAAATTCTGTAAATTTGAAATTGAGTGAGGAAAAACTAATTGAGATCATTTATAGTCTTATTGTATTCATTGATTCAAATAAAGGAATGTTTTTGCATTATAACTCCGAACAGGCACAGGAAAGTTTTTCCATTAATGAAAACTTATTAGAGAAATCAGGAAATCAATAGAACAATCATCCAATAAAGATCTGGTTGAAATTTCCAAACCTTTATTTAAAAAGCTTAATATTATTAATGAACTTTTGCAGGCGATCATAGAAGATATTGAAGTTGACGAAAATTCCCGGAATTTCTAAATTTCACAGATGACTTAATGGATAATTCTATAAAAAGCGGATTAAGTTCTACACTGTAATCAACTCTTTCAAATGCCCCCAAAGGAAGTATTCTATACAAATGATTTCAGGAAATCATTTTCTAACTTACAACCCCAAGCTAAAATTGAAGCTGAAAAAGTAATCAAAAAGTTATTGAAAATCCTCTAATTGATGAACGAATGAGTATTGAAGAATAAATTATTTCATCCGATATGAATTAGTTTGAGCATTTGTTTTTAGGTCTAGAGAATGTATTTTTAATTTGCATTAAAAATGGAAATATAATTTAAACTATACATTAAAAAACAATTAAAGAAAGGAAAGTTATGCAGCAAACTGAAAGCAAATCAATTCAAGTTCACCCAAGCGATGAACAATATTTCATTGATGTAATGCAAAATTCCGTTGGAATTTGCAAAGTACTCAAACGGTCGATACAAAAGAATCACACATGGAAACACGTGGTGATAAATTATATTCAGTTACAAATACTCAGAAGTATGTAAAGTTACACTTTACCCGTCCGATGAATTTTCCAAATAAGGAAAAATTTGAACAGTTACAAAATGAATATTTTGGATATAATTTTGCGGAAAAGAATGGATATAAAGGTGCAGTATATCTTGTCTTGTTTGGGCTTTTGTTTTGGATTATAACTGCATGTTCTAGCTCAGCTTTGCAAGTAATCCATTAACATGGATTGGATTAGTTGTCATAGCTGGTGGAGTTTTTGGTATACTCAAATTTCAAAGAATAATAAGGAAATCACAGATTTAAATAATAATCAAGAAAAAGAGAAGATCAGAAATAATGCGGGAATGTGATTCACTGCATTTAGAAAATCCTAATTAATGAACACCTTCACAACGATTTATTTAAAGGATAAGTTGCAAAGATTTGTTGGAGTGGCAAAATCTTGTATGGTTGAAATTACAATCATACCTGATGAAATTGATCATTTTGATTATGCAAAAAATATTGTGCGCTTAAAGGATGTGGAACTGCCGGAAGATTAAAAGAAGTCAATGATGATTATATTATTGTGTATTATGATAACCATTCAGTTGAGAGATCATATATTCCAATCAATTGTATAATAATTCACGATGGAAAAATTGATTAACAATTTATTAATCTTTAAAACCAAAACTATGAAAAAACTTTTACCACTTTTTATGATACTGTTTGTATTAATATTAACAGGGTGTAATAAGACTGGAGTAAAAGGAACCGTATTGTATGGCCCCACTTCGGCACCAATTGAAGGAATAACTGTTAAAGCGGTCCCAAGATTGGATACGGAAGAAAAAACAAGTTTTACAAAAACCACTACCACTGATAAGAACGGAGAGTACAAAATTACAGGACTTGAATCAAGTTATTCCTTTTTTATCATTATTTATGATGATAAAATGATTGAGGCTGGTAAAAATAAAAATCAAACAATAGTATCTTATCTTACCAAAGATCAAACAAAAATAATTAATAAACCAATAATTGTATTTGATATTTTACCTGGAATTGGCTGTTATGTAAAAAGGGATAATGGAAAATTTGAAGAAATTCAGGAATTTAAAAGACTTTCAACAGTTCAATTTTCAGGAACTTTTAGAACACTTGATGATGGGGGCACAATACACGGATCCATAAAAAATCCAAATTTCTACTATACAAGTGAAGATGAGATCAAAGATTTTAATCCTACAAAATAAAAAATGGAGAGATAGTTTTTTCAACAAAGAGTCGGAAGCAGGTATGGTAATTCCAAATTGGCATTTATCACCAATAGGAAAGTAAATTATTCAGAGGATAGTAAGCTTGAAGTAGAAAATATTGGTTTACATAAATTATTAGTGGCTGGAAATATAGAAATTGGTAAATTCTCTGATTATTTTTATGGAAACACAATGTCTTTAATACGTAATAACATAACAACAAAAAGTACAACTTCAGAAAAATATTTTCAAGTAAATTTAAGCCCGGGATATTACATAGCGTCAACTTATGATTTTACAGATAAAATCAGACACCAGAATCAAGCTGTTTTCAATTTTATTATTGAAATTATTGATGATCCTTTTGAAGAAGGAGTATGAAGAAGATCAAGATGGGCACTAAGAGTATAAAAATGTGTACTACAGATAAAGAATGATATGACATTCGAATTTTTTAAACTTAGCAAATTAAGAATGAACAAATTATTATTAAATTGCACTTTATCGTTATTACTTATTTTCAGTAAAGTCTATTTCCCAGTGTAGGAAAGCAAGTGAACCAGAAAAATCAGTCTTAACAATTGAAGAAAGGGTAACTAATTTAAAAAGTGAAGCAAGTGAATTTAGGAAAAAAATTAATAAACTTTTAAAAAATGAAGCAAGCAAACCGAAAATAAAAGATATACATCAAAATAAAATACTTCTAATACAAAAAAACTTACTGGTTTTAATCTTATCCAATAAAGAATCCAGTACTTTTTTAATGTTCCAAAAATATGTATCTTTTTTTGTTTTTTTTTAAGAAGCTAATGAGGGTAGTATATTATATGTCTTACATTTGCTGAATCAAATAATTAAGTTAGTTGAAAATTAATAATTGAATGAGCGTTCTAAATATTAAAAAATTTATTTATGCTTTGACAGCTGCATATTTAGGCGGTGCGGTGGCTACAATTATGGCATTTTATATAGTGATAAATGCTACTCGCAAAAAATTTCCGGAACTCGATAGATTCGATACAGTATTTGAAATAGCAGCACAATGGTGGACATTCATAATATTAACATTTGAAACAAATGATTCGACAACCAAGTTGATGGGGATTGCTATTGTTGTAGTTTCACTGAGTGCTTTTTCTTAACTTTCAAGCTCACTTACAAAAGATTAAATTAGTATTATTAACTTTACTAAATCACCCTTACTATGCAGTCAAAATTCATCATCTAACCTAGAAAAATTCGGAAATGACATAAGTAAGAAACAATGGCCCGAGTAGAGAAAGCTCCCCTCAATTTGTGGGTTTTTTAAATTTTTTCTTTTTTTTATGCCGAGCTATGGTTCGTTCAAACTCCAGGACAAAGTAATACTCCTCATTCGAATTAAAGTGTCGCGGATTAAGTGACACTTTAACCAACTCTTTCAAATGCCCCCAAAGGAAGTATTTACAAATGATTTCTAAAAATCATTTTCTAACTTACAGCCTCAAGTGAAAATTGAAATTGAAGAAGTAACTACTAAAATTTTCTTATAATGCAACGACCAAAATTTTCATTTCAGAAAATCAATTAATTTTGAATTAATGTGTAAAGATTCTCACTATACTATTTTCATTGCAATAGTTAATATTTTAAATAGTTTTACTTTCTAAATAAGAAGAAAAGTAAAAGATTAGATTGGTCTCTATATTAAGTAGTTCTTTTGGGATCTCAACATCCCTAAATTGTAATCATTTTTTACGTGCATTTAAGAAAGAAAGTATTAGTTATATCCTTTTTACTTAAAGAGAAAAAAAATCATTTTAATTATAAGTGTTAAATAATATCATTAAATGTTAATAAATATGAGATTTAATCTAAGCATATATTTATTTATTTGTTTTGTTTTATGCAAATTAATTTCTAACTGTGAATAAGAAAGTATCCGAATTGTGTGGGAATACTCGGATACCGAAATTGTTGGAACAAAACTGGAAAAACAGATCAAATTGAAATTGATGTTTACTTGATGCAACAACTTCAATGGAAGGTTTTCGGTAAGTAGATAATTCTACATTCAGTGATTTTCTTGACCAATTAGGAACGAGTTCTCTGCTTGGAAAAAAAGGAGATCTTAAAATTTTTAAATTTGGTGGAAAGAATTAAAAACTCTATTGAAAGGTCAGAGTTTTTAGATTAGCAAAAACTGATCTAAAATTTTGAGAAAGAGAACTATTAATCTTCAAAAACCTTATAGATAGTGTAGTAAATAAGACGATGCAAATAGATTAAGTGTTTTGATTACTGATTTAGTTTCAAGATGAGGGGAGATGCTTAAAGTATTATGGTTGAACGATTTAAAGAAAAAATGTTTTCCAAGAACTATAATGGTGGGAATAATTGGTGTCAAAAGTGGATTTGACGGAAAAGTTTATGACATACCTTCATATCCAAAAAGGTTAGTAAACTTAAAACTGATGAAAGACCTTTCTATGCAATTGTTTTTGGAACCCCTTATAATATGGAATTATTATTTGATGCTTTAAATAAAAAGATTTTGTTAAAGAAGAACAATTTTTGCTTTTTTCTCACATATAAATAAATCATTTGAAGTATCACTTATAAAAACAAGGGATTCAAAATTTGTAAATAAGAAAGCACCTGCCAAGAAATTAAGAATTCATTTGATTTTTAGTATGAAGGAAGAAGGTAGTAAGAGGCGGATTTGATTTGAAATTACTTACTCCAAATACTCGGTGCTGATTATTTGCTGAAAACCTGGAAATTATTTCTATAAGAAATCTATAATTGATGAAAAAATAACTTTCCTGATAGTGTAATTACAAATAACATTTCATTAGAGAATATTCAATGATCAGGCGACAAATTAAAAGCAACAGTTATTCTTAAAAATGATGATGTGGTTGGTAATTATTCATATCTTGTTTATTTAAAAACAAATCAACTACAAGGACTGCAAACACCAAAATGGATAAAAGATTTTTCAACAGAAGATCCTGTCTTTGAGACTGAATCCGCAAATAAAACTTATAACCTTGAAAAGTTAGTAAGACTACATCGCTTGTTGCCAATGCTTCGGTAATCGCCAACTTATATTGCTAAATTTTATGTTAACATTTTTAAAAGATGCAAATAAATGAGAAAAAAAGTCCATTAAATTATTTAATTACTATTGCATTAGGAGCAGTACTTTGGATTATAACAGCAATATTTTATGGAGGTTATTTTAGTGAATCATTGATGTTGTCAGTATCTACTCCTGAAGAATTTCTTGCGAACTTTCGCATATATTTAGGAATAGCTGCAGTGGTTGGAGTAGTAAATTGTTTGTTTTGGTATTATTATGGTGGAAAGGAATCAACAGCAGGAAATTTAGGAAAAGCAAAAAAAGTCTGGAGGTCTTCATTTGTTACACTTATCATTGCCTCAGTAGGTATTCTTTTTGGGTTAATATACAAGAATCTTTCTGAGGGGAGCATATTTAACTTTTAGATTGGTTGGTCACATTTGTTTTAATTTCATTGCATACTGGATTTTCTTGGATAATATACATTCTATAATGTCCCCTGGGAACCGTTCAAAATATCCCTCTTTTAAATAAAATATTGTTACATAATTATGCCAAAATTATCTGATTGGAATTGGAGTGTACGGAGCTAAGGTAATAGAAGCCACTTTGTATATGAGTGCAGCTGAAGTTATACCAAATGTGAATTGTCAATTTTTTGATTAGACCCCGATAAAGGTAATGGAAATCTTGCTAGGACTACTAAGCTTATTTCTAAATATCTTAATTGTCAAAAATATTTTAAGAGTTCAAATTCAAACAATACTTTATTCAAAACAATAATTAAAACTCCAGACGAAGAAAAAGATCGTGTTTGGAATATCTTTAAAAAAACTGATGAAACTCTAAAGGATTGGATAAGTGAAGAAGAATGTGTCAAGGGCTGAAAGATTTAGCAAATATTTTATTTTCAACTTGAAATGACAACACAATTGAATGAAGGATTCCGAGGTCATCCTGCAATTGGTTCTGTTGTAATGACAGAAATACCTGATAATGAATTACCGTTTAAAATGCTTTGGGATGAGATGTCTGATAGTAAAGCTTTTGACATACGAGAGTATTTTAGTTGGGTTCTGTTTTTGGAGGCACTGGGGCAGCTAGTTTCCCTATCCCCAGGACATAAGAACGTTTTTAAAATTTAATGAAAAGAAAAAATACTTTTATTGATAAGAAAGAAGAAGGATTAAGTAGAGTTCTATTGTGAGGTGCTTAGTTCTACCTTACTTTAAGGTTGTTAAACGATGACATTCTGAAGTGGGTATGTTATTTGATGACTTTCCAATTGCTACAAAAGCAGCTCTGAGTTTTATGATTCCAAAGATAATTTGGGATTTGACCAAATTTACTTTTTAGAGACTCTATACCCTCAAAAGGTTGGTGAATTTAGTGTAGGAAGTTCCTCTCAAAGAATAACCTCATTATAGAAATTACTTCGACTCGCTGCATTTGATTTCCTCTCGAACTATCTATTGAGAAAAAGCCTGAATCAATGCATTTTATTACAAGAGAGATCTAGAGATAACTGACTGGTCTAATTTACCATATACTGAGGATCAAACTATTCTTTCAGACAGAAGAGAAAAATTCAAAGAATTAGATGACAAACAATGACTCCTTTTCACTTATGTTTTTGCAACTTATGCAAAATCAATGAGAATCCAGACGACATGATTCCAAAACGAACCAGAGTTTTCACTTGAGTGGTATAAAAGTAATTTTAAGCATAAATAATCAGTTTTTTCAAAATCTGTGAAATTTAGAAGAAGAAAAAAATTAAATTTAAGGGAGGCATCAAATAAAGATGCTCTTGATAATTT
>JADJYU010000023.1 GCA_016719565.1 Ignavibacteria bacterium | reverse complement strand
TCTAAAACAGCATACACATTATTAAAGATAAATATTAATTATTAGCATATTTGAAAGAAATCTTATTTTTCAATTCAAAATTCGGTTTTGATTTGATTCCCGCCAGAGCACGCGGGAATGACAATATTGGTAGCACGCGGAATGACATAAAAGGAGCAATACTGAATGACAAAAGGGAGACTCGGAAATGACAACATCTGGAGCAGGCGGGATTAAAAAAAGAGAGTGATCAGAATGATAAAATGGAATAAAAACGAAATTAAAGCTCAAATTCTATATTCAACATTTCATCAGTACCCCCAATATCATAAAATAAATCTCTCCATTCAGGATTCATTTTTTCTATCTCCCGAATTTTCCATTTTCTTCTCCATTTTTTTAATTGTTTCTCTTTTTGAATAGCTAACTTTATGTCGTTTGTCTGAACATACCATACAAGTTTATCTACACTATATTTTTCCGTAAAACCTTTGTCTTCCTTTCTTTTATGTTCAGCGACTCTTCGCACTAAATCATTTGTTACTCCAATATATGTTGTTCCATTTTTATCACTGGCTATTATATAAACGCAATAAGTTTTCATATTTTTATCCATAATGAATTTGATTTATGCTAAAAATATCTGTCATTCCCGCGTGCGAAATACTGTCATTCCCGCGTGCGAAAAATTTGTCATTCCCGCGTGCAAAAAATTTTGTCATTCCCGCGTGCAAAAAATTTTGTCATTCCCGCGTGCTCCTGGCGGGAATCCATTCACTGATCTATGCATTCCCTTCAAAATTATCATTCCCCGTGAGAAAATTTTACCTTACACTTATTGTAATTCCCGCGTGCAAAAATTTGTAATTCCCGCGTGAAAATTTGTAATTCCCGCGTGCTCCCGGCGGGAATCCATACACTGAACTATGCATTTCATCAGAAATGTCATTTCCTTCAATTTATACTGTCATTCTGAATAAAATTTCTTGTCAATTCTTTGTGGAAATCGTCACTTAATGAACTCATTAGCGGGAATCCAATCAAAAAGATCTTGCTGTTAAAATTCAAAGCTTGGATTGTAGTTTGTTGAATGAAATTTCTCCGATCATGCTTTTTGGGAATGACAAGTTAACTGGTTTGGATGGAAATGCATAGTTATACTAATAAAACAATTTCATGCTCGCATTGAGTGTTGAATGGATTCCCGCCGGGAGCACGCGGGAATGACAAGTTATGGTTTGATGGAATTGCATATTATAGTTTTAAAACAATTTCATACTAGCATTAAGTGAACAATAGATTCCCGCCGGGAGCACGCGGGAATGACAAGTTATGGTGTGAAGTAATTACAACTTATAGTTATAAAACAATTTCATACTAGCATTAAGTGAACAATAGATTCCCGCCGGGAGCACGCGGGAATGACAAGTTATGGTGTGAAGTAATTACAAGTTATAGTTATAAAACAATTTCATACTAGCATTAAGTGAACAATTGATTCCCGACGGGAGCACGCGGGAAATACAAAATATGTACAAATGGAAATGAAAAAATTTGGATCTGCGGAATGTTAGATAAAATTTGTAATCTGTAATTTACAATTAAAAAACGCCGCAGGCGTTTTGAGCGCCGCCTGCGGGTAATATGACAGAGCAGTCTCTTTACGGAACAACGATCTTCAGCACATCAGACGCTTGTCCGATCTCGCTGTCGACTTCGAAAAAGAATGCATAATATTCGCGCTGTTCGGGTTTTCCCGGTTCCAGCTTTTCCCTCGTGTCATTGTATGGTGATGAAGTATCAACTGCTAAAAACATAAAGTCATTCTCATTACCGCGCCTGCCGAATATTTTAATCCCATCAGTTCCTTCTTTTCTGAATTTGATCACAACTTCATTTCCGTTAAGTGTAGCTTTCAGCTCGGGTTTCATAGACGCTGATTGTTTTGAGGGCTGATCCGAACCGATTATGCCGAGGTCATTTCCGATGCCCGCGTTATAGCCCTTCGATGACTTTATCAGCTTTGCAGCTCTGCGGATCTCTGCGACTGCTTTGTCACGCTGAATGTTATTGATCTCGGTAGCGGATTTAGATTCGGCTTTTTTGGAGATCATTCCGGAATATGCAGCCCTGTGCTCGTTAATAGTCTGCGTCATCTGCGCAACTTCATTCTGATCTAATCCGATTGCCTGCGCATGGATAGCCAGCTTATTTACAAAGTTTTCCTCAAATGAATCCAGATCCCCGTATACTGATGGGATGAAATAGCTTTTCATATTTATAATTGTTTTAATTAATAAAAAAATAATTTATTTAATATTTTACGTGTATCTGTAACTTTGACAAATTACTGTTTCGATTTTAAAAGGGCTTTAATTTACAAACCCTTTTATGTCTCCTGAAGGCGGCGCCCGGGCGGAATTGAACGATTGAGGTTTTTTAAAAAAGAAATTCAATTTTAAAAATGGATTGCCTGAAAATATTATTGTATACCTGGAAAGAATATTTACAGACATAGATTTATTACTTCCAAATTGTAAAGTATATTTCCGGCTTTTTGGAAATTATTGTAAAACCTGCTAAGAATATTCTCAAAATTATGAATAATATTTGCAGCTTTTTTTAGTTTAATTGCAGCTCTGAAAAATTTATTTTTAACTCTAAAATAACTATTCATAATTCTGAGATAATTATATACAGTTCTGAAATAAATATTTACAGGTCCGGAATATTTATTTACAAGTCCAAGAACTTTTATTACAGGTCCATGAACATTTATTATAAGTCCATAGGGTGATACTTTAGTCCAATATATTTTATTCCGGAGCCGGGATTTTTTATTTTCAAATGTTTTTGGAACATATTGGGACTAAAATAAATATTTATGAGCCCATAGTGCAGTATATTGGGACTGTAATTATTTATTACAGGTCCATGAATAATATTTATGGACCTGTAAATATTTATCACAAGTCCGTAGTGGTTCACCATGGACCTGTAATAAAGTATTTCAGAACTTCTTAAATGGAGATTTTCGTTGAAAAAGTTGATTTTTGTGCTGAATTTAGACTTTGTCATAATTCTTTCGTTTTTTGTTCCTGTAATATATAAAAAAACGGTATCTGAATATTTAAAATCTGTCACCCCGGAAATGGTGAACAGACGACCTCTTATTTATTCGAAAATTTTAGAAAGCTCCAAAATACTTCAGCTAAAATATCCGGCAAAGCTACCATCATATCTTAGTATCAGATAAACATAAAAACGATACATAATCATAAATTCAGATAAATATTATGATAATGAATTTTATTGTCAAATATGAAAAAACCCGATTTGTGAAAATTTATTTTTGAGGTGAGTGTTACAGAAAAATATTATAATTACAAATTATGAATCATTAATTAGAATGGATTAGATATTTTAATGAAATTAAAATGAATTTATTTTTGAAAAATCGTGACTATAATGATTCTAAAAATTTCATTAAATTCAATTAAATTAAAGAATACGAAAATGGAAAAAATGGACTATAAGACAGTTGAAGGCTTGATGAATATTGGAAGGAAACACTGGAAACAACACCTTCCTAAAATGTACAAAGATCTTAAAAAAATGGGAACATTGGAAGCGGAATTGAAAGAGAGGGCGGAACTTCAGTTGGAGGATTGGGATCGGAGAGTGAAAGAAGCGATGGAAACAATGAACCTTAATCAACTCTTAGCTGAGATGTGGGTATGGGAAACAACAAGGGAAATATACATACTACTGACGCCGGAGAGGGAAGTGGAAGCATACCGGAAAGCGAACAAGGAGCCGGAGGAGGAGATCGAAGCACTGAGATTGGCAATGATGACACCGGAGGAGAGGAAGTGGGAAATTGACTTTCAGAAGATAATGAACGGGGATTAAACAATTTTGTAATAAAGTCTGATGATTTTGTAATCATTGAGAAGTTTTCACCGGTACAAAAAGCCGAAGCAAAATATAAAAGCATTGATCTACAAAGGAAGTTTCAAAACAAAACTTTTTACCACAAATAATGAATAATAGATATCTAAAAGTTTTATTGATTAAAGGAAGTAACCTCAGATTTTCTACATACGCAACTAAAATACAATTTGAAAAGCTTACGAAATTAGTAATGAAAACCACACACAATTCAAGATTACAAATCAGCAAAATGAACAATAGTAAATGCATGCAATACTCCGACAAATTTTAAAAGAGTCTGATTCAGAAAAACTAAATTAAACCTAAAGGAGAAAAATGTTTGACAGAATTAAAGAAATGAATGCAAAGCAAACAAATTCTGAAAAATTATTAAGACTGCTTTTCAGAATACGCGGTACATTATATTTCATTTATTATAAGGTCACAAGATTCTTCGACTTTAATAAAAATGAAAGAAGAGAGAGAGAAGCGGAAGAAAGAGAGTTGGAATGGGAAAGAGAAAATGACATAGCATTGGAAAGGGCGTTTCAAGATCTTGCAGATTCTATGATTGATTTAGATAAAAAATAAATTAAATTGTTAATCTGTAAATTTACTTAAACAAGTAACTTTCTTTTCTTAATTCACAGGATATTAAAATCTCTGCAGTGAAAATCAAACTTGATAATTGCTTGTAATAGAATTCTATTTCTTTAATTTGTTAGTTTTCATATTTTGAAAACCATTATGAGCAAACGCAGAATTAAAAATCATTCGGAGGAAAATTCAAAGCTTGAAGATATTTCAAAATCACCTGATGTAAAACAGGAGAAGATTAATAGCTTTAAGGAAATTATGCCGGAAGTATTTAATGAGTGTGATAAAATTGATGTAGATAAATTAAAGAAGACCTTAGGTGAATTTGTAAATGAAGAGAATGAAAGATATGTCCTTAACTGGGCAGGAAAATCCGAGTCGTTTAAAATTCTGCAAACACAAACCACAGCTACACTCGCTCCTGACAAAGAAGAATCCATTAATTTTGATACAACGGAAAACATTTTCATAGAAGGTGAAAATCTTGAAGTACTGAAAGTCCTGCAGAAATCCTACCACAATAAAATAAAATGATCTACATTGACCCTCCTTATAATACATGAAATGACAGCTTTATTTATCCCGATAAATTCGATGAAAGTAAATCTGATTATTTGAAAAGGATTGGTGAGAAAGACGAGGAAGGATTTCTTCTGAAAGAAGGACTCTTCAGAAAGAACAGTAAAGAGAACGGACAGTATCACAGCAACTGGCTTTCGATGATCTATCCGAGATTGTTTCTTGCAAGGAATTTGCTTCGTGATGATGGCGTGATATTTGTTTCGATAGATGATAATGAGGTTCATAATCTGAGGATGGTGATGAATGAGATATTTGGAGAGGAGAATTTCTTAGCTAATATAGTATGGGAGAGAGCTTATTCACCAGTAAACTTAAAAAAACATTTTTCCGAAAATCACGATTTTATCATTTGCTATTCTAAATCATTTGATAATGCTCTTTGTAATGGTTTAAAAAGAACTGATGAAGCCAATGCCAGATATGATAATCCTGATAATGATCTTAGAGGGGATTGGAAATCTAGTGATTTATCGGTTGGTCCAGTTGTTAAAGAAAAAGTTTATACAATTACTTTACCAAGTGGAAGAACCGTGGTACCTCCTAAAGGTAGATGTTGGGTTCTTACAAAGGAAAGATTTGATGAATTTGTAAACGATAATCGTATATGGTTTGGCAATGATGGAAATAATGTTCCCTCTGTAAAAAGATTTCTGACTGAAGTAAAAGAATCGGTTACTCCTATGACAATTTGGAAATATTCCGAAGTAAGTCATTCTCAAGAGGCAATGCAAAGTTTGAAAAGAATTTTTGATAATGAAGCCTACTTCGATTATCCTAAACCTGTTGATTTAATTAAAAGATGTGTAGAACTTTATTCAAGTACAGGTGACATTATTCTTGATTTCTTCGCTGGTTCCGGAACAGCTGCACAAGCTGTTTTAGAATTAAATAAAGAAGACGATGGAAACAGAAAATTTATTTTAGTTCAGTTGCCGGAGAAGACATCTGAAGACTCTGAAGCATATAAAGCCGGGTATATTACAATTGCCGATATATGTAAAGAAAGAATAAGAAGAGTAATCAAGAATTTAGAATCAGAAACAAAAAATGCACAGATAGAAATTGGAAAAGACACTGAGAAAAAATTAGATTTAGGTTTTAAAGTATTCAAGCTGAAGAATTCTAATTTTAAACTATGGAGAGGTGATGATATAAGTAATGGTGAAGTACTGGAGGAACAATTGGATGTATTTCACGACCCGGTAAAGACAGGTGCGGATGATGAGAATATAGTCTATGAACTGATTCTGAAGATGGGACTGGATCTGAATGTAAAAATTGAATCATGTTTTATTGATACAGATGAAAGTAAGAAAAAGAAAAAAGGCGAGCTTAGTTCTGAAAAATATAAATTTTTTAGAGTTGATGACGGAAAGCTTTTATATTTACATACGCAAAAAGGAAAAATAGGAAATTTAATGAACCAAATCCTTAAAAAAAAAAAAACCTGAAAAATAATTTGCTTAGACAAAATATTTGAAGGCGATGATGAAACGAAAACAAATTTAGTCCTGCAGTTGAGGGATGCGGGGGTGGAGTTTAAGACGGTATAGAAAGGATTTAATAATATAGAAGTTAATATTCCATTGATATTCAATTTTAATTTGAAATGCAAAACGAAATTACTAATTGTAGTTTATGTGGTTTGAAAATTGAAAGTGTATCTCATTATGCAACGGATATTTACAAAGAAAATTGTAAACGTTGTGGATGTGTGATTATCTCTAGAGAGTTGGCTATTAATTTGAGAAATGAAAAAACGATTTTGTTTAGTTTATCAGGGGTTACCAGATACAGAAAAGAATATAAGTTGCTTAATGATCCAATATATTCATTAAATTATAAAGAAATCCTAGACTCATCTTTTATACTCAGAAATATATCTCAAAAATAGACCTTATCTTGAGATATTTTGAAATTAAATCAGAATTTTTTGGTCAACCAATAGAAACAGATATAGACCTAGATTATCCTATTGGGTTTTGTACCAATAGCTCAGAATTCATAAACTTATTAGATTATCTTACCGATCAGGAATTAATTAAGACCGCAGAAAAAGGAAAAGTATATCAATTAAAATTTGAAGGATTAAAGAGATTAGATGATTTAAGAAAAACTATTACAAAGAAAAGGCAAGCATTTATTGCAATGTGGTTCGATGCGGAGATGAATGAAGTATATTACAATGGTTTTAAAAAAGCAATTTTGGATTCTGGATATGAACCGATGAAAATTGATTTTAAAGAACATAATAATAAAATTGATGATGAAATAATCGCCGAGATTCGCAATAGTGGTTTTATGGTTGCAGACTTTACAGGACATCGGGGCGGAGTTTATTATGAAGCAGGGTTTGCACATGGTTTAGGAATACCTGTAATTTGGACATGCCGAAAATCAGATTTTGATAATTTGCATTTCGATACAAGACAATATAATCATATTGAATGGGAAAGTTCTGGAAGAATTACATAGTAAGTTATTAAATAGAATTAAAGCAACAATTACAATTAAAAATATAAATGACTAAAAGTGATTTTGAATTCGACATAGCTTTGTCATATGCAAGAGAGCAAGGAGATTATGTTGAAATGGTTTACAATTGTTTAAGTCAAAAGGTATAAAAGTATATTATGATAAAGATCAAGAAATGTGGGGAAAAGACCTGACGATTGAGTTTTCAGAAGCATTTTACAAAAAAATCTGAGATTTACGGTAGCTTTTATTTCCAAAGGAATATGCAATAAAGAATTGGACAAAGCACGAACTTAAAAGCGCTTTTGCCAGGGCTTTAACAGAGAATGGTGAATATATTCTACCTGTAAGATTTGACGACACTGAAATTCCGGGATTACTTCATTCCATTGATTATAAAGATGCGAGATTACTTACACCAGAGCAATTGTGTGGACTAATTATTAGAAAACTTGGGATTAAATCTGATATAAGCATACATCAAGAGGAAGATATTAAAATACCTCAAATAAAAAGAAAGATAACAGATTTTGAGAAGGATGAGTTTATTCAGGAATCATTTATTACTCTAAAGAATTATTTTAAACAAGCTCTTAAAAAAACAGAAGCAGGTCACAACAATGTTAGATCAAGTCTTGAAGAATTAACAAATAGTAAATTCGTGGCAAAGATTTATGTAGATGGTGATTTGAAATCTGTTTGTAAAATTTGGATTGACAAGGGATACTCATCCAATTTGCAAATACATTACTTTGAGGGAGATTCAAGATCAGGTTATAATAATGATAATTCATATAATGATTCTGCTTATGTTGAAGATAACGGAATTGAAATATTTTTTAGAATTATTAATATGGGTTTCGGAATTATTGATAAGAACGTTGATTTAAATAAGGCATCATCAAAAGATTTAGGTGTATATTTTTGGAAAAATTTATCAAGAATCTAAATTGATTTCCGGTTAAATGAGAGAATATTTAAAAAACGTCAGAACCAATGGAAAGTTATATTTAAATAATAAATTATTCAAAGAGAACGCCGAACTTGAATTTAAAGATAACTATTATACAAATTTCCTAAAAACAGGTAAGATAAAATTAGATTATTTGGAAGCTGAATTTTTGAATAATTTTAACCGGAATAAATACAAGTTTAAATTTACCGATAATGAGAATCGATTATACCAAGGAGTTATTACGGGATATCAACTTAGTAGAGAAATATATTCAAATTTCCATTATCTCCTTTTTAAACTTGAGAAATATCAACAACACTGCCGCTTCGCCAAATTTAAAATTCAGAGTATAATTACTGTGTATAAGATACCTTTTTCTTATTTATTAAGTAGAGACATTGAATCTTCCTTTGGATTCGATAATAAATATATCATTAGGTTTCGGAAACCAGAATTCTCAATTAAAATTGGAAATGTGATAATTGATTTTGTTGAGCACGTATATTTCCTTAATCATGAGAAACCAAATAAATTATTTAGCAGAGATATTGCTCCAACTATAAAAGAAGATTTTAAGTTACGAAATAAGTTTATTCCGAACTTAAATGAAAAAGAAAAACTAATGACAGATGTGATGTTAATCATTTCTTTTTTATTTTATCACAAAATGGACTGGTATGGTTATAAATCTGAATTAGTTGACAAGAATGAACGAATGCATGAATTTTTAGAGTATAAGGATTATACAAACAAAATGGGTGAAGATTATTTATTTGAAGATGAAATGAGAAGTTTTGAAAAACATTTTACGAGTGAAATTGTATCCGATTTGATACAGAAGTATAAATTAAAGAAGTATAGCGAAAAGAAAAAATAAATTATTTTATAGATGAATTAACTTCTATAAAAACTAAGAATTCTTATAAATCTAGATTAATTGAATCATTAATATTGATTGAATCAATTTGTGTTTATATTATAACAGAAAATGCAATTACTCCCAATAAAGGTAGTCTATATCAAGAAAGAATTAAATCAGTTATTAAATTTTTCAAAATACCTTTCAAAAAAATCTCTTTTACATATTCTAACCAAATGAAGGAGAAGAAAAAGTTATGGTTTATAACTGACTACAGGAATCAAATTTCACATGGAAATATTCGTAAAAATTTTGATTGGCAAAAAAACGATACCTGAATATATCAAAGTAATGAAACTAATAAGGAGATTAATATTTATTTTAATTGAGCCCAAATATCAGGAAATACCTTTTCCGGAAAAACAATTTTGACAAACATAAAAATTGCTCTTGTTAAAAATTATGAAAAAGACCAATGACGTTTAACTGTTTTTAAAATCCTTTTATTTAAGAATCGGAAATAATATTTTAAATAGAGTTCTGAAAATTAATTAATGATTAACATATTTTGGCTATATTTCTAACGCAAGAAGAAGCTGATTATTTATTCGATATTGAGAAGATTCCGGAAGATGACAAAACAATTGACTTTCCGTCACAGGGAGAAAAAATCTCATTAATATTTACATCTACCGATAAGAGAGAAAAATTTATTTTTGACATCACCAGAGCTTATGTTAAGTTATACAAAATTACTTATCAAAACAGAGCAAGGAAAGCATTTGTTTTAAGAAGATTAGACATTAACGGACAGCCTCATTTAAATCCAACGGCAGATAAAGCACCTTTTGAATTTTTAGAACCTTATAATGGAATAGATATTCCTTGTCCTCATTTACATATTTACACAGAAGATACTTTCAGGAGTTAAGTAACGGTTACACAGAAATCACAACACCTTTTGTGAATCATATAAATGACTATATACAAATCTATCTAAAAAGAGACATAAATAATAAATTAATGCTGACAGACGGAGGAGACACAATAAACAATCTTGAGCTTGAAGGTGTCGATTTAAATTCAAAATCCAGAAAAAAAGAGTTAGATGTTATATTAAACGGATTCGGAGTTACAATTCATGATAACCAACTGTTAACTTATGCGAATGAAAATACTTTCCCGTTCAGAAAACATAGTTTGATACAATGCATTCTTGCTGTCGATGATATGTATATATTATCCCAGCCAAGAGTGGAGTCATTCTTTTATGATGATGTTATAAATTTTCTAAATATTAATGATATAAGATATTCAACTAACATAATACTGGAAGGCAAAAGCAGTTTTCAGCATAAATTTGACATACTGATTCCGAAATCAAAAAACGAAAACGAAAGAATTATAAAGCTTTCCTATAGCGCTAAAAAGCAAAATATTGTTTCACAATTGTTTGCGTTTGAAGATACAAAACAGAAAAGAGACAACGAAGGAATATTAATAATTAATGATTTAGAAAAGGAAGTCCCTCCTGATATCACACAGGCAATTAAAGAATACGGCATTTATGAATTTCCATGGTCAAGAAGAGAAGAGAACAAATATAAATTAGTTTAATAATCATGATCCTCCACTTCGACTCAAATCAGGATTATCAGCTTAAAGCAATTCAGTCAGTTGTTGACTTGTTTGAAGGGCAGCCTTTGAATAAAGGTGACTTTGAATTTTCTTTATCAGATAATTCTTCGAGCCTGCTGTTGAATGAAAATGGATTTGGGAATAACTTAATTATTTCAAAAGAACAAATATTAGAAAATCTCTGGAAGGTTCAGAGAGGGAATGAATTAACTGAATCAATCAGACTTGAAGGACTGAATTTCTCTTTTGAGATGGAAACAGGAACTGGAAAGACTTATGTTTATCTCAGAACTATTTATGAATTAAACAAGAATTACGGATTCAAGAAGTTCGTGATTGTTGTACCGAGCATTGCAATACGCGAAGGTGTTTTAAAGAATCTTGAAATCACTCACGAACATTTACAGAATATCTATGACAAAGTGCCTGTTAGTTTTGATGTTTATGATTCGAAGAAAGTTTCTTCTCTAAGAAATTTTTCAACCGGAAATAATATTCACATACTTGTCATAAATATTGATTCCTTTGCAAAGGATGAAAATGTAATTAATAAAGCTAAAGACCAGATCACAGGTAAGAAAGCAATAGAGTTCATTCAATCATCACGACCAATTGTAATTGTTGATGAACCTCAGAACATGGAAACAGATATTCGAAAAAAAGCAATTACCAATTTAAATCCTCTTTGCACTCTGCGTTATTCAGCTACTCATACAAATCTTTATAATTTGATTTACAGATTAGATCCTGTCAAAGCATATGATCTTGGTCTTGTGAAGCAGATTGAAGTTGATTCCATTTATACAATACTCGGAAATAATCAGGCATTTATAAGCATTGAAGGTATAAAAAGTTCTAAAAGTAAGGTAACGGCAAAATTAAAAATTGATTATAATTCAGATAAAGGAGTTAATCCGAAAAGTATTACTGTAAAGACCGGTGATGATCTGTATGATTTATCAAATAAACGTGAGATCTATAAAGACGGATTTATAATAAATGATATCGACGCATCGAATGGAACAATTGAATTTTCAAACGGGATCATTCTGGAAGAAGGAAAAAGTCAGGGCGGATTTACAGAAGATGTTATGAAATATCAGATCAAGAAGACAATAGAGGAGCATCTAAAGAAAGAAAGGATTTACAGAACACATGGAATAAAAGTTCTTTCATTATTCTTTATAGACAGAGTTGCGAACTATCGCTCTTATGATGAAAGGGGAAATCCGGTTAAAGGAAAATTTGCAGAGTGGTTTGAGGAATTGTATGAACAGGAAATTTTGAAACCTTCATATAAGGATTTACTTCCTTTTGATACTGAAGATTTGCATAACGGATATTTTGCACAGGATAAGAAAGGACATATTAAAGATACATCAGGAGAGACAAAAGATGATGATGATACTTATCAACTTATTATGAAGGATAAGGAAAAGCTTCTCGATTCAAATGTTCCGCTTCGCTTTATATTCAGTCATTCTGCATTAAGAGAAGGTTGGGATAATCCGAATGTATTTCAGATATGCACGTTAAATGAAACCAAATCCGAAATAAAGAAAAGACAGGAAATCGGAAGAGGATTAAGATTAGCTGTAAATCAGAATGGGGACAGAACATTTGATAAGAACATTAATAAACTGACAGTAATAGCTAATGAAAGTTATGAGGATTTTGCCAAACAACTACAGAAAGAAATTCAGGATGAATGCGGTGTTGACTTCAAGGGAAAGATCAAAAATACTGCGGATACGGTTAAAGTTACACTTAAGAAAAATTATCAGTTCGATGAAAAATTCATTGATCTCTGGAATAAAATAAAATATAAGACGATTTATAAAGTTAATTTTGACAGCGAAACATTAATTAAAGATTCTGCAGAAAGTATCAGGGAGATACCGGAGATCAAAAGACCTTTACTAATTTCTCAAAAAGCAAAGTTTGATATAACAGACGAAGGAGTTAAAACTACTACAACGGCTATAAGTCTTCCTATTGAAATAGAAGAACCCTTTAAAAATATACCTGACATTATTGGATACATACAAAACAAAACCGAGCTAACACGCTCAACTATTCTTTCCATACTAAAAAAATCCGGGCGAATTAATGATATCTTAGTTAATCCTCAGTTATTTTTAGATCTGTCAGTGAACGAAATAAAAAAAGTAATGAGCAAATTAATGATCAATGGAATCAAGTATGAAAGAGTAGCGGGAAGATTATATGAAATGACACTTTTTGAAGGAGAAGAAATTGATAGTTATAAGCAGAATTTAAAAACAGTAAAAAATCAGGATAAGACTTTATACAATTATATAGAATTCGATTCAAAAGTTGAAAAGCAATTTGCTGAAGACTGTGAAAATAACGAGAACATAGAATTTTATATGAAGCTTCCGGGATGGTTTACGATTGAAACACCTGTAGGAAAATATAATCCTGACTGGGCTTTGATTTTTAAGGATGAAAAGAAACTCTACTTTGTAGCCGAAACAAAAGGTACATTGGATGAAGATGCAATAAGAGTAAGTGAAAATATGAAAATAAAATACGGGAAGAAACATTTTGAGTTTTCTGAGGATATTGAATTTAAAAGGTGGAGAGTGTTGGAGATTTGTTAGTTTAATTGTTTTATTATCTAAAAACACTTCATTGATTTAACGAAAACACTTTAGTTTAAATCCTGTTTTTAATCTTCCTAAAACTTCACTTTAAATTATTCACTCATTCAACTTTTTCTTGAAATATCAAATTTTAAATTTGAGATTATGTGTTGATTGGATTCCTGCCAGAAGCACGCAGGAATGACAATAATGGAAGCACGCAATAATTTTAGAATGAAATGATAAATCATACAAAATTAGAAAATCCATATTAACTTGCTAACTATTAACTACTAACTATTCAATGTTAACTACTAATTATTAACTATTAACTTCACATAGAGTCCTACGAATAAAGACTAAATGTTCTTGATACAAGCATTCATTATCATTAATTTGAATCATATTATTTAAGAAACATTTATCATCTCTTGACTTCACTTTTTAGTTCTAATCATCAAATAAATTTACTGAATGTCAGATAATACCGGCGGAGCAGATCAGCAGAGAAAATGGAATTTACTCTGAAAGATTTTATCGGCATTTATAAGGAAAAGCGGAAGAAAATTCTGACTTTAAGTCTGATCTTAGGGCTGCTTGCGGCTGTAATGGTTTATTTTGTTATGGACCCGATATTCCTTTCTTACGGCACCATTAAAACATCAGGTAAAGTGCTGGGGCTGAATCTTGGTTTAGGCGGCTCTGAAATAGGTGAATTCGGAGAAGTGCTGACCGGAACTTCCTATACTAAAGAACTTGCGCTGTATCAGAATATTCTGCTGGAGCAGAAGATGTCTGGAGGAGACTATTATTAAGTTCGATCTGATGGAACGCTATAAGTATAAGAATATGCAGAAAGCGATCAAGGATATGAGAGAAAATATTGTCTATATTGTGAAGGACATTGTCTCCGGTACAATGGATGTCGGCGTTTATGAAAAAGATCCCGTGAAATCAAAAGAGATAACTGAATTTCTTATAAGGCAGCTTGATATCATTAACATTGAAATGAACAGACAGAATGCAAAAAACCAAAGGGATTTTATTCAGGAAAGATATGAATCTTCAATAACAGATCTTACTCACGCGGAAGACAGTCTAAAGCAGTTTCAGGATGTGTACGGTATTTCTCCCGAGCTACAGGTAATAGAAGTATCGGAACTTGAGATCAAGCTCGAAGCTGAGATAGAATCTGAAAAGATCAAGCTTGAACTGCTGGAAAAAATATTGACCGGTAATCAGGATGAAGTAGCTTATCAGAGGGAAAAAATTATTTTACTTGAGCAGAGACTTTTTAAGCTTCAGAATTCAACTGATAATACATCCAAGCTGCAGCTCAAAGGTTCGCCTGATGTGGTGCTGAATTTTATCAGACTGAAAAGGAATGTAGAGATACAGAATAAAATCCTTTCCGTGCTGCTGCCTTTATATGAGCAGGCGAAGATCGAGGAGAAAAAAGAAATGCCCACCATACTTGTGCTTGATCAGCCGTTCGTCCCGGATGAAAAGACCAAGCCAAAAAGAATAATTACAATACTTGCCTTTATGATCATCGGATTTATTTTAAGTTACGGATTCTTCTTTGTAAAAAAACAGCTGAAAAGAATTGAAGGCACAACCGGCTGACATAATAAGACAGGAAGATATAAAGCTCACTCTGAACTCATCATCATATTTACACCGCTTACATTCATAGCAGGTAACTGGTACTTATCCGCGCTGTTTATATTATCAGCATTCGCTTTTTATTCCTCAGATATTTTTCCTTTAAAGATCACGAGATAAGTTTCAGTCAGATGATACCGTGGGGGCTTATGCTGCTGTGGGGACTGTATGTATGTTACATCACTCCTGATCCTGAAAAGGCGGTGAAATATTATACAGGCACGATGCTGCTGCCGTTCTTTATATTCATACTATTTAAAAATATTAGATTAGATGAGAAAACTCTGACGAGATTTTTTGATTCAATGCTTATCTCGGGAGCTGTGATAGGTATGTATTCGGTATATATTTTCATTTCCTATAATATGAGAAGCGATATGCGGGTGCCTTCTTTCTGGAATGACTTTAATATGGTATCGATGTATCTGATGATACTTTTTATGTTCAATCTTTCCTTTCTTTTAAAAAGCAGACATTCTGATAAAATATATTTTTACCTGTTTACAATTACATTTATACTTCTCGGAATTTATCTTACCAAGACAAGGGGAGTATGGCTTGCGATGATAATATCAATCGCAGTTTTTTTTATAAGGAAGCCGAAGATAATTATTCCCGTATTTCTTTTCTTCGGAGTAATATCTCTTTTATTTTTTAATATAATAGAAGAAAGATTTTTATCAGTTGTGAACTTTGATCAGGATAAATCATCTCTCGGAAGGTTACAGGCGTGGTATTCGACAGTTTTGATAATTTTAAAAATCCTTTTTTCGGTTACGGGTTTGATACATATTACCTGCATAAGTATGATGTATTTCCATACTACATAGTAGATGTGCCTCATCCTCACAATACTTATCTCAGAGCCATACAGGAATTAGGTCTGATCTGGCGCTGTAATATATTTCTTTCTCTTCTTTAAGGCGACAGTATTATCTTTTACATCCGGCAGGTCGCACTGTGATCCTGTTTATCTAAAATATTTTGACGGACTTCAGCTTTCTTTCATCGGTCTTATTATTGCATTTAACTTCGAACCTTATCTCAGTCTCTTCGGAGTAACTACAATTGTTGTCTGGATACTTGTTTCACTTACTTTCAGATTAAAGGATATGCCTGCTGCGGAAAAAATTAAAACTAAAAAGTAAATAAAATAAGTAATTTTATGAACAGTACTTCACGCGTATTTTCGAGACTGTTTATAATTGTAATTTTTATAAAGATATTTGACGTATTTAAAAATCTTGTGATCGCTTCCGTGCTCGGCGTTTCATCTTCGGCGGATATTTATACTGCTTTGATTTCAATCCCCGACAGCTTAATAGTTCTTATCGGACTTGATACTATTAAAGGAGTTGTCAACAGCGAATATGCATCTCTTCAGAAGGAAGATGAGAAAAACCTTATCTGGAATTCATTCAATAATCTGTTCAATATTTTATTCTATGCGGGTATAATTGTAGTTTCCGTCATTTTAATTTTTAACAGCGCGGTAATTAAAATTCTTCTTCCCGGATTTGAAGGCGATAAATTTCTCAAAGCGATAGAGATCTCTTACATAATTTTCCCGATACTTTTTCTAAAGATATTCACAGGTTATTTTCATTCGGTTTACAACGCCTTAAAGAAGTTTTACCTTCCTGTTATCGCACCTGTAATTACAGGGATTGCGCTGTTAATTGCCGTGCTGATCCCATATTATAAGGATGAAGTAGTTTTCAATCTTTCCTATGCAAATCTCGCCGGTAATTTTTTACTCGCCGGCATAATGACTTACGGACTGATGCGGCTCGGAGGGGAATTCAGACTTCGGAGTTTTTCAAAGATAAAATTAGATGAAGTTGCAAAGAAGGTTCTCCGTGGCTCAGTATCAATTTTACTACTTGTTTTCTGTAATCAAATATACATTCTTTCAAGAAATTACTTTGCATCATATTTCGGCGAAGGCGCTGTCTCTTCACTGCATTATTCGGGTACGCTTACAAGCGTGATCTTCTCTCTGATATTTGCTGTATTCTTTACCGTGCTGATCTCGGATCTCTCTACTTTGTTTTCCACCGGTGAAAAAGAAAAAGCAAGAGATCTTTTTCTAAATACTTTGTCAGCGCTGCTGTTTCTTCTTATACCTGTTACTGTAGTGTTTCTTGCATTCGGGAGGGAAGTACTTTCGCTTGTTTATCTGCGGGGAAATTTTGATCAGGCGGGTATTGGAATGACAGTGAAACCCTTTTTCTGGGATGCGCTGTCACTGCTGACTTTTGTTCTTTATATAATACCGACAGCTCTCTTCCTTGCAAAGAAAGAGTATAAGCTAATGACAAAGATCGGAAGCGTAACATATCTTTCCGGAATTCTTGTAAATTATTTACTCAGCAGCTGGTTCGGATTTTACGCGATATCAATGGCGACATTTATTACTACCGGTGTGTATGGAATATTACTCCTTATATATTCAGAGAAAATTATCGGAAGTTACAATGCGCAAGTGAAAAAAATTATACTGATGTTTATTTGCGGTGCAGCAACCTTTTTTATAATCAGTTTTTTAAAGGAAAAATTTATTTTATCATTAACATACGGATTAACAGATCTCTTAATTATAGTATCATTAAGCTCAGCGTTCACACTTTTGATCTATGTTACTCTCACATCACTGCTCAAAGTAAATTATTCTAATCAGATCATCAAAACTTTTTTGAAAAGATAAAGTTGTACTTATTACCGATCTAAGTAATATTTTATAAAAAATATATCTTGAAACCTAATAATAGTCATATTTTGATTTTGGGATACATTTTATTTTTATCTAACTTTGTTCAGAATTTAAATCAACAATGACAATTAATTTTATTTTACCGTTTGCAGGAAATAAGCCGATCGGCGGATTCAAAATAGTTTATGAATACGCAAACCGTCTCACTGAAAAAGGACATAAAGTGAATGTCATACATCCTTCATATACATTTAAAGAATCGTCTTTCAATAATTTAAAATATCTGCTGAGATATCATCAGAGAAGTCTTGATAAAAGCTATCTGCCTCATGAATGGTTTTCACTGAATGAAAATGTAAACGCTCTGGGTGAGAAATATCAGCAATGAAAATATTCCTGATGCAGACATTTTAATTACTACTGCATGGAGAACTGCTGTTTGCGCTGAAGACCTGAATAAAACCAAAGGAGAGAAATATTATTTCATACAGCATTATGAAACCTGGAACGGTCCGAAGATGAAGTGAATGCCACGTGGAAAATGCCTTATAAAAAATCGTGATCGCAAAATGGCTTAATGACATTGCATTAAAAATGGGAGAGGAAGCCGAGTATGTTCCTAATGCTTTTGACTTCTCGGAATTCGGAATGGATATACTTCCTGAAGACAGACCGTCTTTAAAGATCATGATGCTTTATAACGAACTTGAATTCAAGGAAGTAAATACGGTATTGAAGGATTTAATATTTTAAAGAAAGAATTTCCGGAACTTGAGTTAACTTTATTCGGAGTGCCGGATAAGCCGGAAGGTCTGTCGGATGGCATTTCATATTTTCAGTCGCCTGACAGAAAGACTCTCAGAAAGTTATACAATGAAACATCAGTATTCATAAGCCCGAGTCTTGCGGAAGGATTTCCTTGCCGCCTGCCGAAGCAATGATATGCGGCGCCGCTCTTGCATGCACAGATATTGGCGGTCACAGGGAATATGCAGAAGACAATGAAACTGCAGTTCTCTTCAAACCGGAAAGCGGAACGGCTGCAGCGGAGGCGATCAGAAAATTAATTACAGATGATAAATTCAGGATCCGTATCGCTTACACCGGAAATGAATTTATCAAAAAGTTTACATGGGAAAATTCAGTAAATAAATTTGAGAGAGTATTAACAACGTCTTAATGAAAAGCATTTTAAAGAAAATTATTTCAATAACGGGTAACGCTTTATTCTTTTTCAGAAAGAAAAATGTAGTAAAGTCAGAAGTTAAGAAGATACTGGTAATTTCACTTTACTTCAGAGGCGACGCGCTGATGAATACTCCGGCATTAAGAATATTAAGTAAAATATTTCCTCAAGCGCAGACTGATATATGGATCAAATCCCGCTCGGAAGGAATTCTCGATAACAATCCTCACATAAACAAAACAATAGTCTTCGATCATTTCAAAAGCGCTGATTACAATGACAGCAGCAAGCCATTCATAAAAGAAAAATAAATTTCATTAAGTCTGTAAGGAAAGAAAATTATGACCTTTGCATTGACCTGACAGGAAAATATTCGACAGCTTTGTTTGCGCTGCTCGGTGGATTTAAATATTCCATGGGACTGAATTATAACGGATTCGGATTTTGCTATAACAAATTTGTAAATACGGATACACAGCATACGGCAGGTCATTTAGCGGGTAAGTATGCAGAAGTGATCAGACAGGGACTTGATTTAACTAAAGAAGAGTTTGACGCAGCATCAGAAAGCGGTAATATCAGAAATGAAATTTACATAAGTGAGAATTCAGGGGATGCCATACGAAAAATTCTTTCAGAGAATGGAATAAGTTATGATGATAATATTATTTCAATTCAGCCTTCAGCCGGATGGAAAGCAAAGGAATGGAGCGGAGAAAAATATTCACAGCTAATATCTCAATTACCTTCAGGTTATAAAATTGTATTAATTGGTTCGGAGCATGATGCTGAAAATAATAAATCAATTATTGAAAATTCAAATGTCCCGGAAAAATGTGTAACGCTTTCGCTTCCGATGAAACTGAGCGCAGCGCTGATTTCCGTTTCAGATATATTTATTGGAAGTGATTCCGTCGGACTTCAGATCGCGGGAGCAGCAGGCGTTCCTTCAGTTGCTTTATTCGGACCGACCAATCCGGGTTTTTCAAATCCGCCGGGAGAGATACATAAAATAGTTTATTATAAACTCTTCTGCTCTTCACCTGATAATGAACAGTACTGCACAAGAGACGCGGGAAAGACCTGTCCTGATTTTCATTGCATGAAAAGCATACAGGTAAGTGATGTGATAAAACAGGTTAACTCTTTGACGAATAGCTTTACAAATAAAAAATATCAGATTGCCGAATAAAAAATTAAAATACTGCATATAGCTCCTGACGGAAAACTTTACGGAACAGAAAGGCACATACTTGCTTTGGTCAGACATTCTGACACGGATAAGTTTGATCATTATGTTGCAACGCCTGAGAAAGGGAATTTCAATACTGAACTTGATAAGATCGGTGTAAAATATTTTATTGCGGGCAGAAAGCACGGATATAAAATAAATTTGAAGGAGTTACGGAAGACGGTTCACTTGAGCTTTATAAAATATTAAGAAAAGAAAAATTTGATATTGTACATTCGCATCTGAATTCATTCGGAGGAATTGTCGGTAAATTAGCAGGCGCGCCGGCAGTCGTACATACAAGACACGGAGTATTCTGGAGTGAAGAAGAACTTGAGAATATTTCAGTAAAGGATAAATATTTTCAGAAACTAAAATCAGGAATCTTTGACGCTTCAGTTGCAATCGGTGAGTATGAGAAAAATACTATGGTCAGTAAGCTGAAATATAATCCGACAAAATTACTGTTACTGTTAATGGTGTGGATATTGATAAACTTCATGCGAAGCTGAATAAGAATCTTACAAAGAAGGATCTCTTCGGAACGGATGACTTTATTATCGGATCCGCGGGAAGACTTGAGAGACAGAAAGGTTTCAGCTATTTCATCGAAGCCGCATCAATGCTGAAAGATCTTCCGGAGAAAATTAAATTTGTTATTATAGGCGAAGGTACATGCAAAGATGAGCTTATAAAATGAGAGAAGAGTATGGATTAAACGACAGATTAATTTTTATGGATTATAAGGAAAACATACAGGATTATATAAATAATTTTGACATATATATTTCTACTTCACTTTGGGAAGGAATGTCTTATTCAGTGCAGGAGGCGATGGCTCTTGGAAAGCCCGTGATCGCAATGACTTCGGGAAACGTATCGGGACTGAAGGAATTAATAATCAACGGAGTATCAGGAATACTGATCGAAGAAAATTACAGCGCATCGGTTGCTGAAAATATCAGAAGTCTTGTCAATGATGAGGCATACAGAAAAAAGTTAGGAGCTAATGCAATGGAAAGAGAGAGAGATCATTTTCAGGAATGGAGAACAGCGGAAGATATGGATAAGATGTATTTGAAATTATATGAATCTAAAAACAGGATGAATTAAAATGAAGATACTATTTATATCATATGACTTTCCCTTCCCACCGACAGGCGGTTCGATAAGCAGGGATTATAATCTGATAAAGCAGATGTCGAAGGAAAACGAGCTTCACTGGATCAACAGAACAGTCCGGGGAAAAATCAGTCAGGACCGCATTGATGAAATGGGGAAATATTTCAGCGGGATGGAAATCATTGAATGGGATTATGATCACAGCATTACAGGTCTGATCAAAAGTCTGTTTACTGATGTACCTTATATAATCAGAAGATTTGCTTCGGACAAAATGAAAGAAACCGTCAGTAAAAGCATTAGAGAAAATAATTATGATCTGATACTATGCGATCACATTTATCTTGCGCAGTATCTGCCCGATGACATTGCCGGTAAGATCCCTGTCATTCCGAATAACGAAGACTGCGGATATACATTTTACAAAAGAATGTCCGAGCAGTCAGGTTTTATAAGAAGATCATATGCAAAGTCACAGTGGAAGAAACTGCTTAAATACGAAATAGACATTTTAAAAAAGTATAAAGTATATATCACTACTTCTGAAAAAGAGAAAGAACTTCTTTCGGCATATTATGATAAAGCTGAAATTAAAGTGATAGAGAACGGAGGATACGGATTATTTTTATAAATAGAGAGGACACCGGAAGATCCTGCGCTTATTTTTACTGCATGGTTCGGATATTATCCGAATGAAGAGGCCGCTGTTTATTTTGCAAAAAAAATACTGCCTTTAATCAGACAGAAAATTAAAGATGTAAAATTCATTATCGCGGGAAAAGAACCTTCGAGGAGAATTCTTGAACTTGCTTCCGAAGAAGGAGTGATTGTAACTGGTTATGTGGACGATATCAGAATTTATTTGAATAACGCAGCGGCAGCGGTGATCCCTCTTAAAGTCGGCGGCGGTACGAGACTTAAGATACTTGAGCTTTTTTCAATGGGAGTGCCTGTCATTTCAACAGAGATCGGCGCGGAAGGAATTAACGCTGAAAATAATAAAGACTTACTGATCGGAACAGATGATAAAGATTTCGCAGATAAAATAATAAAGGTTTTAAAAAATAAAAGCTGCCGAAATGCTTTCGGAAAACGGAAGAGCGGTCGCTGAAAGTAAATATGACTGAAACATCATCGGCAAGGAGCTGAATCAGTATTTAAATGAATTTGTAAATAATTTTAACAAAGAAAATGTACGATCTGCAGATACAAATAATAAATTACAATACGAAGAAATATCTTGAGGATTGTCTTTCCGGTCTCTTTAATGATCTGAAAGGATCGGGACTGAAATACAAAGCGCTTGTGCTTGACAATAATTCCGAAGATGATCTCAGAGACACTGAAGAAAAAATTTTCAGGAGAAGACATTTCTTTTATTATTCAAAAAGAATCTCGGCTTCGGCGGGGACATAATTTCCTTCTAAAAAGCGGAGAGCAGAAATATACTGATATTAAATTCTGATTTAAAAATTTATACAGCCGGATACGGTAAAGTCGATGTATAACAGATTAAATAAAGGCGGGAGTTCAGCGTCATCTGACCTATGCTTGTAGTGGGAGATCTGAGCAGGCAGGAATTTGATCACGGCGAACCGACAGGAATTTATTCATGGGTTAAGAATAATTACGGCTCATCATACTGGAAGCCGAGAGATACTGAAGCTGAAGCAGCATGGGTTTCGTGCTGTATTCATGTGATAAAAGCGTCTTTGAAAAGACAGGCGGATTTGATGAAAATTTTTTCCTTTATAAAGAAGAAGAGGATCTCTGCAAAAGAATAAGGGAGAGCGGATTTAAAATACTTTATTATCCCGAAGCCCGCATAATGCATATCGGACACGTGGTGGCGAGAAGAAGCGCTCATTTTTCCGAATCAATGGACTATTATCTTGCAAAGCACTTTGAAAAAAATATGAGTTACAAAATTCTGAATACAATAAAAATAAAGGATATTTCGCTTTACGGAAAAGTTCAGAGCAGAAGCTGAGTATTAAATTAATGAAAATAAAAAATTAAAATATACACATGAAGATATTATTTCTTGCAAACAGGTTTCCATACCCTCCGTACAGAGGCGATAAGCTGAAGATATTTAATCTGGCAAAACAGTTATCAGTCAGACATGAATTGTATCTTGTTACTTTCTATTGACAACAAAGTTGATTATTCCTACGTGAGTGAGCTTGAAAAATATTTCACTAAAATTAAGCTCGTGTATATGCCGCATTATATGTCAGCATTTAATTCTCTGATAAATGTTTTTCCGAAACTCCTTTTCAGATAAATTATTTCAAGTCGGAAAGGTAGCCAGGACGCTACGGGAATTTGTAGCTGAAAATGATGTAGATGTAATTCACACGCAGCATTTAAGAATGGCTCAGTATACAGCGGGATTAAATAACAGCAGTACAGTACTCGATCTTCCGGACGCATATTCGCTTTACTGGAAAAGAAGATCCGTCCAGAAAAAAATCCGGTTAAGAATTTTATAGAAAATTCGGAATATAAGAAAATGCTGAACTATGAAAAGATAATAAGTGAGTTTGATCTTTCTCTTGTCTGCTCGGAAGAAGATAAGTCTTATTTAATGGATGAACATGATCTCGATAATATAGAGCTTCGCAGAATGGGTGGATACAGAATTATACAGTAACTCAGGTCATAATTACGATCTTGATGATCAGATAATCTTCGGGAATATGACTTATTACCCTAATATTGATGCAGCAGTTTATTTTGCAACTGAAATTTTTCCTGAGGTATTGAAAAAATATCCTAAAGTTAAATTTAAGATAACAGGTCAGAATCCTCCGGATAAAATACTTAAATTAGCATCTGACAATATTATAGTAACGGGATTTGTGGAGTCGCTTGCTGATGAATACAGCAAAAGTTCAATAGCGGTATCTCCTGTAAGAGTCGGAGCCGGCTCAATGAATAAAGTGCTTGAGCCGATGTCAATGGGATTGCCGGTAGTATCTTCAAGCATTGGTTTTGCAGGTCTGGGCGCAGTGGCAGGCAGGGATATAATTCTCGCTGATAATAAAACGGATTTTATTAATTCAGTATGCAATCTTCTTTCAGATGCAAATTACAGAAAATATATCGGGGAGTCGGGTAAAGAAATTATTCATAATAATCTAAGCTGGGAAAAGATTGCGATCAAACTTGAAAATTATTTTTACTCGGTAGCGGATAATAAAAAAGGAATTCAAAATTCCGCTTAGCAGTGTAGTTTAAGTATTTAAAAATATTTAAAACAGTTTTACAATTAATATTTTATCAGATATCAAATCCGAACAGAACTCCGAAATAGTAATTAAATTCTCTTCCGTAGTTACCGGCGTATTCTGATATGTGTTAGTGAATTTATCAAAGCCGTAAGCAACGTCAAAGAATATACTTGCTGGGAACATAAAATGAAAACGCCTGAAGTCTGAGCTGAGCGCCGATGTCGGATTTGAAATCCTTTAACTTTGTATTGCTTCCGTTCCATGCGTTTCCGTAATCACCGCAAAGTGAGAAATAAAGTTTATCAAGATAAAGAGGGTATTCTTGTATCAATTTTCGAGAATACAGGCAGCCTGTATGTGACATTCAGAGATACTGATCTTCCTCCGCCGATCGAATAGAAAGGATAACCTCTCATACCGGGCAGACCGATGCATAGTAGTTGTAAAAATCTTCAACAGGCGGACTGAATATAGTACCGCCGGCAAGTCTTAAGGACAATGAATGTGTATTTCTAAAAATCCGAATGTTTCCGTCCAGGTACCGTAAAACTTATTTAGATTTCTGTCTTCATAATTTGTAGAAATAGTACCGTTGTCATTCACTACCATTGACGGATTGATCTTACTCATTTCAAAATCGTATCCGTTCGAGTTTCCTTCCGACAGGATTTATATCGGAATTCTTTCCCCGGTTCAATATTCTGGCACGCCTAAGTAAGTGAAGAGTCGTTTGCCTTAAAGTAAGTTTCTCTCGATGACCTCACGGATATTCCGCATTGGGGAATTGCAAATGCGTCAATGTCATATGCATAGTTTGAAAGCGTATCCCAGTTTCATTTCATGATCATGATTGAAGACATGAAACGCCATTCCGAAATCAAAAGAAAGGACTATGTGATACCCACATTTATATAGTGTCAATACCGGCTACCAGATCGCCGTCTGATTTTCTTGTAGAAAAGTGTTATAAACTCCGAGAGTGATCTTTGGGAGGAAGCCGACTTTCTTTGTGAAAATCCTTGAAGAAAGGAACTATTATTATACTCAAACTCCAGGAATAAATCCTTTCTCCTTTTATATTCATTGCAGCGCCGCCGAATACGGCGAATCTGTTCGGCATCTCACTCTTGGGAGAAAATACAGACCGGGCTTTCGATTCCCAAGAAAATTAAATTTATTTTTTCTCTGATATGTATCAAACCTGATAACAGGTACAAACGAAAGTGAAGTGAACAGACTTCCTTATAGGGTTTTTCAAGCTGAGGCACTTATCATTAAAATTTTCAGCTTGCTCCAGTTATAATTACTTCCCGCAGCAAGTGAATCTTCGCTTGTATATTTTGTAATGAGAATAGTCCGGCTGATCACATTTTCCCAGGGCTTCGGGATCATGTTCAGTATAATTTTTAAGATATGCTATCTTATATCCTGTAGGTTTATAGGAAGAATATGCGAGATTACCGTTGTCACCAACCGACGGCAATGCTCCGGCCGGATCGCATTAGTGAGTTGCATCAACATTCCTTAAATCCATATCCATTGAATAAATATTAAAGATCCCGGTCGGGTTTGACGCGAAAACATTTTCTTCCGTCCTTTTGAGAAAAGGGAATTCTGAAATCAACTCCTTATCAAGTATGAAATCCATTTTCCTGATTCAATATCTATCTCAGTAATTTTCCTTGCTTCCCTCAAATGAATAATCGAAAACAATTTTTTTCCTGTCCCTTTGTAAATTTCGGCATTGTGGATCTGCCTCCGTTTTTGAAAGGTAAGTGACTTATAACCTTTCCGTCAGCATTGGCTATCTGAAGATTAAGAGTCCCGTCTCCGTTAATTACAAACAGATCTTATCTCCTTCAGGCGAGTATGAAGGGGATAACGCTCTCAGCTTTGTAGAGTTTTTTTCTTTCTTGGTCTTAGTGTCAAATTCATAAAGATCAAACACGTGTTGAATTTAAAATTGTCCTCATGTATTTCTCTTTGAGTAAAATTTATTTCTTTAGATCGGGAGACCAGGAAAAATTGGAAGACACAGGCGCATCTAGCATATCCTGCTTCTTTGAAGCAATTTCATAGACATAAAGACCTGTAGATCCTGGTAATCATATTCCGATTGGAAAGAAGGCAACTTTTACTGTCGGGCGAGAGCTGCGGATAATAATTTGCAAAACCTTATTCTCAATTACTACTCCTTCTATTTCATCTTTCTTTACATTTTCTAAACGTTTTTATAATCTTTTTCAGACATGCTTTCCACTGTTCAAACTATTTTACCGTCCACCTGAGAGCTTCTTTCATCGCCCTATCCATACTGAAGCGTTTGTAAAATCACCAGATGCTCAGTAGATTCCTTGCGGGAGTTTATCCCTCGCCATACTGCTCTGAGATAAACCTTGTAAGTGCGTAACCAAGATTGTAAATTGATTCGGCTTTGAGACTTGTTATAGAAGAGAACTGGACCCATTCGCCCCATGTCAGAAGATTACTTTCTTCAATGTAACTTCGGAGGGTTATATCTCTGTAGAGAATCCCAGTATTCATAATTAAGCTGCTGTCTCTGATACTGTGATGTTCCTTCAGTAAAATCCGTGGCGGGAAACTGAAGCACCGGATAAAGTGGGTAAGAGACTATAGCGCATTAGGATAACCAAAGTACAACAGGATTGACCGCTGCTTTTACAACTGAGCCACTGAAGATAAAATGTCGGAGTTTTCTTCCGTATTTAAGCGACGCCTGAACCTGGACAGCGTGAACGAATCTTCGTGAGTGATCACATTTCTGAGCCAGTTATGAGTACCTCTGAGATCAAAGTCAAGAAAGCAGTAGAATATATCTCTATCCGGTTTCCGAAATAATTCGTTGCGCCATGTTTGCAATATCCGATACATCGTTTACAACAAAATTTACTTTTTCATCCGGTTCATATTTATATAAAGAAGTACGTGGGACCGTAATATCTTCTTATGATCTTTTAGCGTAATTGTGTTAGCAGTTCTTTCAGTAAATTCTTCGATAGGTGAATTATAAAATGCTTGGTCTCTGATGGTATGCCATTCAAGTTCAGGATGAGACTGTAAACCAGAATAAAAAAAAAGTTTCATTATTTGAAAATGAAAATAAAATTAAAGGTAACAATAAGAGAAACCAGGACTTTAATATTAAACATTGAATATTAATTTGAAGTTAACAATTATAATTACATAAAAATAAAATAGATTTGAGCTTAAGTAAAATAAAAACTGCAAAAACAGTCAAATAAACAGTGTACAAAAGATTAAAATAAGGCTTATAGAAGAATATGTAAAATTTCTTAAAATTTTAACTTGAAGTTGAATTTTAGACTTTGTCATCGAAACTTACATTCATTTATCCAGCCAAAAAATTATTTTTAATAATAATAATTTATTTGGTGTATATGCAATGTTACTTTTCAAGGCAGACGTATTATATTAAGCGGAAATGTAACTATAACAAAAGTCAGCAAGATAGATACCTCATCTGGCATATTTCGCTGAGGATTCCTTAGTTTTATTGGAAGCAAGAGAGCTGGTAGATCTCTAGTTATGCGGCCATATTTTACATATTGTCTTGGAATATTTTTCAGCACAAAAGTAAAAGGCAGGACATCTCCTAAGCAGCTTCTTCACCTATATGGTCATTAAACCTGAAGCATCTTTTGATATCTTTGCGTCGTTATACTTATCAGAAAATTTTAACTATGAGCTCGATCAGAGCGCCGCCGGTAATTCCCTTGATGTCTATCTTCAGCAGCTTTCAACTAAAAACAGAGAAAATATTTTTTCCGATAATAACGGTAAATGAATATTTCGTAGAGAGGACGGTGATCGGTCCCGGTAAGCTGTTTGAAAATCACGATATAATAATCCCGCCTTTTAAGTCAGAAAGTACGGGTCCGGTTTGAAGATTTGTTAATTTAAAAACTTCTAACGGAGTGCAGTATACGCCGCATCATATCAGAGCGCGCAAAAAGGCGATCAGACAATTGGTAACAGGTCTGAGTAATGTTAACAGTACGGCACTCCTTTCAAACAGGAAGCGCGGTGCTTACCGCAAAAGGAAAGGTCAAGATCTAAGTATTGACGCGGACTATAATACGCGTATTCTTTTAAATTTCGAAACTCAGTTGAGACTGTCATACAGCGATAAACGTTACGAAGCGGTAAAAGATCGAAGGGGGTAATGCTTCTCTCGAAACCAGATCAGGTCTATAGTTCGCCGCAGTCATTATTCGGAGTCGCAGATTTCCAGCTTGGCGGATTATCAAAAACAGCAGTCGTATCTCAGAAGAAAAGCAAAACCGAAACAAAGATTAGCAGCGGCGGAGCGCAGGACAGAGGTTTGATATCCTGCGCGGCGGATCATTCTGATAATCGCTTTCTCGATACAGCATGTTGCAAATCAAAGCTCTTTGGGTAGATTTTTACGCACAACAGGCTCTTCAATCAGCCAGACGATCAGACAGTCTGTCTTGTGGATGAATAATCTTTTGTTGTATGGGCGTCTGACGGATCTTTCAGACTACCGGTTACAGGAGAGTTTGTAATGTATATTGATTCTCCGAATGTTCCTCAGGGCGGAAGATAAGAAAGTGATACTTTGAAATCAGCAAATTTTAATTTGTAGGAACCAATGAAATCTGGCATTGTCAGAAAACTTGAATCTAGTGAATACAATCTCAGTAGAATTGCCGAATATGTTTCCTCAATGGCTGTCTTCCTGAAAATTATTTTACCATGCGGTGTATATAAAAGGACTAAGACGGCAGGAGCAGTTCGGGAACTATAAGTACGGATTCTGGAAATGCGGGATAAGCTTAGATATTTAAAAATGACCAAACCTTGAAAATCTTGTTCCGGCAAACACACTTTATGGGAGCATAGTTTTTAAAAACATTTACAGACTTCCTGTCTCAAGGGATCGTGCAGGAAGGATTTG
>JADJYU010000022.1 GCA_016719565.1 Ignavibacteria bacterium | reverse complement strand
AATAAACTTATGTCTTCTTTTCTTTCCCTGAGCGGAGGAAGTTCAATATGAAACTCATTTAACCTGTAATACAGATCCTGCCTGAATCTCTGATTGTTTACAGCTTCAGCCAGTTTAATATTGGTTGCTGCAATTATCCGGATATCGAGCTTTATAGCTTTCTTCGCGCCGAGTCTTGTTACTCTTCTTTCCTGTAATACCCTCAGGAGTTTTATCTGATTTGAATCTGACAGATTTGTGATCTCATCAAGAAATATCGTCCCTTCATTAGCCAGTTCAAATTTTCCTTCCTTTGCATTTTTTGCATCAGTAAAAGCGCCTTTCTCGTGTCCGAATAATTCGCTTTCAATAAGACTTTCCGGTATTGCACCGCAGTCAACTGCAATAAAAGGTTTGTCTCTTCTGTCACTTGAAGAGTGGATCATACATGAAATTACTTTTACCGGTTCCGCTTTCTCCTTCTATCAGTATGCTTAGTTTTGTTGGGGCGACAATGGAAACCTGCTCAAAGACTTTTTCATGACTTCGAATTACCAATGACTTCTCCCCCCTGTAATTTTCATCTAATTTCTTGCGGAGTATGTTTACTTCCTGTTTTAAATATTTAAGCTCAAGCGTTTTTTTAATTGTCATTATCATTGCATCATTATCAAAAGGCTTTGTAATAAAATCCTGAGCGCCTTGCTTCATACATTCGACGGCAGTTTTAATGTCACCGAACGCAGTCAGTATGATGAATTCTTTCAGCGCCGACGGTCCATCTTCAAATGCCGTGCATTCAAATCCGGATTCTTCCAGAAGTTCTGTTAGTGTAAATCTTAATATTTCATTGTCATCTACGATTAATATTTTTTCCATTATTGCGTTTTATTTTTATTGATAGGTAATTTGATTTCTATTTGTGTTCCTTCCCCCAAATCACTTTGAATGCTGAAAGTTCCCTTATGAAGCCGGATCGTCTGATGCGCTAAGCCCATTCCCAATCCAACTCCGTCGTCTTTTGTAGTAAAGAAAGGTTCCAGAACTTTATCCAAGTTCTCAGGAGGAATTCCTATTCCTGTATCAATTATATTAATTAATATTTCATTGTAAGCCCTGTCTTCTGAAATATTAACTGTAAGAGTCCCGCCATCGATCATCGCGTCAATTGAATTCGAAATAAAATTCATAAATGCGCTCTCGAGTTTAAGTTTGTCAAAATAAAGTTCAGGAAGTTCTTCCGGAAAATTTCTTTTGACCTGTATGTTATTACTTTTACATCTTGCCTCGACACTATCCAGAATACTGTTAAACATTTCTATTAAGTTAACATTCCTGAAATCAAGTTCTTCCGGAGAAGCGTAGCTAAGCAGATTTTTAATTATTTTATTAGCTATATCTACATTGGTAATAATATAATTTAAACGTCTTTTATTCTTTTCACCCATTTCAGTCTTTACTATCAGCTGCGCCAGACTGTTTATGTTTGCAAGAGGGTTTCTGATCTCATGCGCTATTCCTGAAGAAAATCTTCCCAGAGCAGCAAATTTTTCAGTATATATAAGTTCCTTTTGAGTCTGAATCAATTTTTCATTTGTTTTTTTAAGCTCTTGCTCTGCTTCACGGATTTCCGTAACATCATGTCCTGTTCCGAACATCCTGACTGCATTACCATTTTCATCAAGATAAACCTGACCCTGAGCTTTTAAGCTTTTGATCTTTCCGGAAGGTGTCATTATCCTGTGATAAAAATTAAAAGGCGTTTTACTTTCAAATGCATTCCGTATAATATCCTCTGTCATTTCTGCATCTTCATTATGAACCCGTTCCAGGAATCCTTCAAAAGTCGGATTAAATTCTTCTTTAGTTAATTCATAAATATTATACATTTCATCAGACCACACAACAATATTTTTTCTACATCCCAGTCCCAGCTGCCGAGCTTTGCAATATGCTGCGCGTCGTTTAGAATTTTTTCATTCTGCTTAATTTTGCTGATTGTATCTAATTTTTCACAAAGACTTCCAAGTTCAATTCCAATGTTAATTATACAGTCAAGGATCTCATGGTCTATTGTTTCTTCCCCTTTCTTAAAAAATTCAAGAACGCCAATGACCTCTTTTTCCATTACTATAGGAACCCAAATACCGGTTTTCAATTCAAACTTCTCAGCGACTTCCTGACGTTTAAACACTTTACGGTCTGTCAGATCCTTAATGCTCATCCATGAAGCTAATCCCTCATAATATGTTCTTCCGGGATAACCTTCCAGATTATCAAATGTTATGCTCTCCGCAGATTCTTTAAAGGGTAAATATTCGTCAGAAATATTTTCATTCCAGATATGAGATGAACATAACTTATTATTTTTTACAAGAAGACAATGACCAATTTCCCAGTGAGTATATTCGCATACTTTATTTAATGAATAAAGAATTGCATTTCTGAAATCAAAAGTCCGGTTTGTATATCTGATCACATCATTCAGGACATTCAGAAGGTTATTTCTTTTTTTAATTAATTCCTCGGTATTTTTCAGATCAGTAATATCCTGACAGATACCTACTAAAGCCTGAGCTTTACCTTCGTCATTTCTGATTGAAGAAGTGGATAAGTAAGTATTAAATGCGGAGCCGTCTTTTTTTTCAGTCATAAGCTCGCCTCTCCATCCGTCCTTAAGAGTTTTATTTTCAATTTCGGTTTTTAATGCCGGGGTGATCCGGTTTATACTCAGTATCGGAATTTCCCTGTCCAATAATTCTTCCTCTTCATAACCATAAGTATTCTGAAAGGCCTGATTCACAAACATTGTATTATTTTTTAGATCAGTAATATACACACAATCTTTTATACTTTTTATTGCATGCGCAAAAAGTTTGATCCTGTTTTGTATTTGCTCCTTCTCTTCGCTTTCTTTAATTAATTTCGCAAGCGCTGAGGCAAGTTCAGAAGTTCTGTTCCTGACTTTCTCTTCGAGCTCAAGATTTGAAATCCTGAGTTTTTTCTTCCGCTTTTTTTCTTTCGATGAAATTTCCTATCTGTCTTGCTGCAGATTCCAGAACATCAATCAGTTCCTGTTTTTCTTCAATACCAATTTTATTAAAACATTCAATCACTGCAATTATTTCTTTACCGTTTGAGACAGGAATGCTCATTGCCGAATTCCAGCCCATTTTTGAAGCAGCATCTTTTCTGAGAAAACTCATGTCACTGCCTATATCTCTTGACCATTTTGATTTTCCATCCTTAAAAACAATTCCCGGATAGCCAATTCCTTTGTTGAATATTTTGTAAGGATTTTCTAATTCCGAATATATTTTTACTTCATTATCATCCTCACTCCAGTAAGATTCCGCATTTAAAATTTCATTCTTCTCGTCAGCCAACCATAGTATTCCGAAATTCCAGTTAATTCCCATACAGACATTCTTCAGAAGATTCCTCGACGCTTCTTCTATAGTTCCGGATTCGGATAATGTCTTTGAGACTTCATATTGTATCTTTAAAAAATTCTCATTTCTTTTCCTCTCATTTATATCAAGACAGCTCCCTATATATCCCGCGAAATAATCTCCTTCATACCTTGGAATTCCTTTTTCAAGAACCCAGCGGTAATCACCGTTTTCACTTCTCAGCCGGTACTCCATTTCAAATACTTCGCGGTTAGTAAATGCATTATAATAAGTGTCTAAACATTTTTTCAGAGATCGTCTTTATGAACTCCATCCGCCCATCCGTTTCCAATTTCTTTTGCCGGAGTTCTGCCCGTAAATTCAAGCCATACTTTATTGAAATAAGTTCGCAGCATATCAGTACCTGATATCCAGATAAGCACCGGAGCTGAATCCGCCATCATTTTAAATCTCTGTTCGCTTTCGCGGAGAGTCGCTTCAGTCTTTTCCCTTATTGAAATTTCTTCATTGAGTTTTTCATTCGAATCCTGAAGCTCAAGCGTCCGCTCATCTACTCTGTCTTCCAGTTCTTCATAAGACTTATAAAGCAGTTCTTCAGCCTTGCTCTTATTTTTAATTAATCTGTCTGATACATATAATGAACTTCCGACTACAAAAAAGGAAAACAGTCCCGTAATAATTATGAATAACTGAATAGTATCGTTCGCAGATTCTGCTGATTCTTTTCGGTCTGACAGTAATGAACTCATGTCATTTTTAATCATCTGAATGATCCTGTCAATTTCTATGAAATTTATACGTCCCGTCCCGGTAATTTCTATCTGCTCAGTTTCGTTTAAATCCTGAGGTTCACTGATCTGCATATTTACAGAGCTTAAAGAATCCAGCGATTTAACTTGACTGATATATTTAGGATCAATCTTTTCAAGAATTCTTAATTCAGTTATTTCAGTTTTTAATACCTGACTGACAGAATCAAATCTTGAATGCATATTTTTGTCTTTGAGTATTGAATACCCTCTGTTGATTAATCTTAGCTGCATGTTATGAGTATAAACTGCATCCAGCTTTTTGATAATTTCATTTGTAAGACTTATCCAATCCATATCTTTTTTGGATCTCTCAATGTTTGTGAAAGTTAATATACTTAATATAAAAACTGACAGAAGAAAGATCATGAAAACTGAAGGGATAAACTTTTCCAGAGGTAATTTATTTTCCAGCTTGAGGTAGCTGCGTGATAATTTATTTGTAATATTAGATCTCATAAGAATGCTTTAGAAATGATAAAGGTCAGATTAGAAAGACACATATGGCTTTTTGATAATAACAAAAAATACATTTTTTAGTTAGCAGTTAGTAGATAATAGTTAATAGTTAGTAGTTAATAGTTAATAGTTGATAGTTGATGAACTTCGTGTTCTTGGAAAATTATACAGTATAAGTTTGATCCTTCTTTTAAAAAATCAAACAGAATGGTGAAGACAGGTGTATTCGATTATTTTATAAAAATAACAAAAAAGATTCTGAGCGTACATTGATTTGAGAATTATTGATTGATTCAATGGTTAGTCTAATGTTGACAGCTTTTCTGCACGTCTTCAGATTTTTCATATTATACTGCTGCATTTTCCATTCCTTCCCAAATTATTACTTTATCAGTAATCAGTTATCTGAAGTATATGAATATTTTGTATGGAATATAATTCAATTAATCTGATCTTAAACTCCTGCCTGCATTGTTAATTCTTCCGCTTCTAATAAGAGAAAAAAAATTTACTAACTACTAACTACTAACTATTACCTGACATTTTCTGACATTTTTGACAATACCAGAAATCAATTTAATAAAAATTTACAATAAAAGCCGTTTAACATAATAAATATCCGTGGCACCGAAAATGCATTAGTCTAATGTTGAGTATGCAATAAATTAAAACTCAGTTAAACCCAAATTAATATAATCTTTGACTTATTTAAAAATTAATTAATAACTTAAAAAGGAGCAAGAAATGAAAACCCAAAAATTAACATTACTCTCAGTTTTAGTTTTAATGATTTTAATTTCCACAGGAAATGTAAATTCACAGACGATTTATACAACTAAAAAAACAACTTTTCCACAATGGTCTGTAAGTGGTTTGGGAGGTGTATCATTTCCGGTCGGCAATTTCGGTGAAAAATACAAATCCGGTCCTACATTCGGAATTGATCTGAGTTATAAAGTAAACAGAGAAGTTGGATTTTTCGGTAAGTTTGGCTATTCAATTTTCCCGAATAAAATCATTGGCGGAGCGCCTGATGGTAAATATCTTGAATACACCGTTGGACCGAGATACTATTTTACATCGAAAAATCTGAAATCATCACTCTTTCTTGAGGCGGGAGTCGGAGGTTATTCTTTCATGCAGCCTGCTTATACTGTGAATGAAGTTGCGGTTGCAGAATATCAGACCACAAATTTCGGACTCAATGCAGGTATAGGAGGAGTCCTTAATCTTGGAAGAGATGTTGACATGCTTTTCAAAGCAAAGTATCACAACATTCTGACTCCGGACGGTTCATCCAGTTTTATTGAACCGGTATTGGGAATAGACATTAGATTCTGATCTTTAAAATTTTGAAGAGCAGAAGAAAATACTTCTGCTCTTCAATTAATAAAATATATTAAATTTTTTTTTTAACAACTAAATAAAAAGGAGAAATAGAAAAATGTTCAGAGAAGAAAAAAACACAGGAAGTTTTATAACCGGGCTATTGACCGGAAGTGTATTGGGCGGAATAACTGCGTTACTGTTCGCACCTAAAAGCGGAAAGGAATTCCGACAGGATATTTCGAATAAAAGTACTGAACTTTATGACGATGCAAATCATCTCATAGTTAAAGCAAAAGACAAAACTTCAATGATGTTATCTGACGCATCAGATAAAGCGGAAGTTTGATCCATGACGGAAAAGAGAAGGTTGGATCCTTTGTAAAAGAAGCCGGAGATTACTTCACTCATGGAAAAGAAATTGCCGGGAATGAAGTGTCAGTTGTAAAAGAAGCAGTAAAATCAGGAGTTGATTCTTTTAATGATGAAAGAAATAAACAAAAAGATAAATCAAAAGAGCACAGCAATACTTCCGGCAGTAACAAAAGCAAAAATAGTTATTAAGATATGAATGAATCAGATTTAAATATAATCATAGGAATTGCAGAAATTATCTTCTTTGTCTCAATGACTGTACTTGCTGTATATCTGATAATCTCATTGAAAAAATTCCTGACTTCGATATCGAAAATAGAAAAAGAAGTCATAGAGATCACGGATCGTCTGGCGCCTGTACTGACTGATATGAAATTTGTAACTGATGACATAAGAGAAATTTCTAACAGAGCAAAGTACCAGTACTATAGGATAGAGGATGTTTCTGACAGTGTAATTACAAAAGGTCAGGAAGTAGTTACTGCTCTGGATTCGATACAGTATTACAGCAGGAATCTTTTAAATAACGGTCTTAATTTTATATCGGCTGTTTCTAACGGTTACAGGACTTTTAAGAGTAAATTAACAGACAATACATATCATGGAAACAGAATTTAAATTAACTATTCATAAACTAAAATAAATAATAAGGAGAAATCAAAATGTTGTGGACAATATTTGCAATACTGCTGGTTTTATGGTTACTGGGAATGGTAACATCCTACACAATGGGTGGATTTATTCACGTTCTGTTAGTAATAGCAGTAGTGGTCGTGATCATCAGGCTGATACAGGGCAGATCTATAGCTTAAGTTAAACTGAATTAATAAAAACTGAGACAATTATGCAAAAGGAAAAAGAAAGAACTGCAGCCGATGAAAATTCAGAAGACTCAATCCGGTTTAGAGTTCAAAAGGGACCCTAAACCGGAATTTGAGATAAGAATTAAAGAAGAAATTATTTAAACAGCAGAAGCTGATTTAAATTATAAATAAATTAAAAAATTAAAAAAGCAATCATGAAAAAACTATTTGCAATTTTGATCATGGCAATCATGTCTTTTACAAATTCCGGCTGTGAAATGATCGGAGATATTTTTCAGGCAGGTATATGGGTAGGAATTATTGTTGTAATAGCTGTGATAGCTGTGATAGCATTTATCTTCAGACTATTTACAAAATAAATAAGAGACAGGAGGAAATTAAAATGAAAAAGATATTAATCATAATGCTGCTTATAATACCGGCGCTGTCTTTAAAAGCTCAGGTAAGACAAGGTGACAATTTTCTCGGCGGATCAATAGGTCTGGGTACTAAAGGCAACTCACCTGTGTTAGGTGCAAGTTTTGAATCAATGATCACAGGGTCACAAACAGGGTCAGTAGGAATTGGCGGACTATTCAGATATCACGGATATAATGAAGTTTATAATAACGGTAATTCAAGGGACTATAATTTCTCGTCACTGGGCCTAGGTAAATTATAATTTTACGAATATCGCTACAGGTGAATTTGTTCCGTACGTTGGACTTACAGTTGGTTACAATAATGTATCCCACACTTATGTCAGCAGAAACAATAATGATATAGATAATGACAGTTACAACAGCGGTGTATGGGTCTGGGGACAGCTCGGAGCAAGATATTTCTTCAGCAGTAAAGTCGCAGGTACATTCAGAGTCGGGTTAGGTAACAATGATTTTTATCCGCTTGAGTTAGGCGTGGATTTTAAGTTATAAATATTTGTTGACTTGATCAAAAGAAAATAACAATAACAGAATTTATAAATAAATTTTACTGCAGATCAGGTACAGGCAATATAAACATAACAGAAATAATCTTAAATTTAAACCAAGAGGTTCACCATGAATATCAAACAAATTTCAATATCGGGAATGCTTTCCTCCTTACAGTGATGTTTACATTTTCTTCCTGTTCAAAAACAGATGATATCAATCTGACCAGAAATCAGAAAGGTGATACATCCGGAAACAGTACGGAAGCAATAATAATTGATGAAAAGGATCTGTCAGAATCCAGCGAAGACTTAACGACAGTGGATTACAAAAATTTTTATGATCAGTTATCTCCATTTGGAGAATGGCTGGAAGTAAGACCTGATGAGGTAGGTCTGCAGCTTAATACTGCCGGTTCTGAATATTCTCATTCAGAATTACTGTCTCTTTCAGATATTATCGGAGTTAAAAAGTATATGCAGGAGCTGAAGATGCGGAGATGATATTTGTATGGAAGCCTTCACCTGCAATAGGCGTAACATTGGTTAAGGAAGAAACACCGGAGTTCAAACCATATACAAACGGTCAATGGATTTATACTGATGCAGGATGGTATTTTTAAAGCGCCTACACCGGCGGAAGAAACTGTTTCACATTACGGAAGATGGGTTAATACACCTTCAGCAGGATGGCTATGGGTACCCGGAAGAGTCTGGTCTCCCGCTTGGGTTGACTGGAAACAGGATGAGAAGTATTTAGCCTGGGCGCCTTTACCTCCATCAGTGTACGTTGTAAATAATACAGTGAATGTTCCTGTTATTGAGGAAAGAAATTATTTTATAGTTGAAAAAAAATATTTTCTTGAACCTCAGGTATATAAATACACAACTATAAACAGCAGCTTATCTCCCGTCAGAGAGATGACGCGGATTGAAAATATAGTTATTGTCAATAATACGATAATAAATAAAGGACCGGCAGTAAATATTTTCGAAGCTTTAATTGGCAAAGTCATAAACCCGGTTAAGATTGTAACAGTTAAAAATATTGCAGAAGCCAAATATACAGACAGAGAATATATTGTTTACAAGCCCGTTTTCAAAAAATATAAAAATAAAGGGAACAAAAGATTTACAGTTAAAGAACCAAAATCTTATAAAAAATATGAAGAATGGAAAGTATTGAAATCGGAGGAAAAGGATTTGAAAAGAGAAGAAAAAGAATTAAAGAAGCAAGAGAAAGAAAAAATGAAGGATATACAAAAAGATGAAAAGGAAATAAAAAAAGATATCAGGAACAATAATAACGGAAATAAAAAAAGTGATGACGATAAGATAAATGAAAATAAAGGCAATGACAACAAAAACAATAATAAAGGCAATGATAATGGTAACAAAAATAAAAATAACAATAATGAAAACAAAAATAAAAACAATGATGATGGTAAAGGAAAAAAATAATACCGAGAGTATTGTTAGTAAAAGTAAAAATTTATTAAAAGGAAAGATCAGTATTTTCATACTTGCACTTGTAATTTCAGCTTCAGGATTTTATGGATGTAATGATGATTCAAATGTTACAACACCACAGGCAAACAATCTTAGTTTCAGCGTAATGAGTTCTGCCGATTCAGTCGGAGATGCGCAGGGAATACTTATACTGGATACGGTAAAAATTTTGATCCAGGATATAAAGCTAAATGTAGCGAACAACAATCAGGATTCTACAAATTTTAAAGTTGGCCCGTTTGTGCTGTTCCTGAATCTGTCTTCATCTGTGAACGAGATAAGTTCTGAGATAATACCTGTGGGATCATATAATAAGATCAAATTCGAAGTTCATAAATTAAATAATAACGAACCGGTTCCCGATCCTGAATTTGCAGATTCAAACGGACGATATTCGGTTATAGTAAAAGGCCGTTATCTTGGAAGTCATTTTGTATATAAATCTTCCAAATCAGCTCATCAGATCCTGACGTTACCGGATACAATTGCAATTTCAGATGCACGATTGTCTAATATCACTATGGTGGTGAAACCGTATATCTGGTTCATTGAAAATAATTTGTATCTTGATCCGAGAATCCCTGCCAACTCAAATGATATAGATAATAATATAAAAGATAATGTGAACAACAATTTTAAAGCATTCAAAGATAACGATAAAAACGGGATTCAGGATAATTAAGCACTTTGTCTTATAAAATTAGAACGCGGAAGAAGAAGTAAAGTAGATATCCGGTTCAGCCAGACCCTTTCTTCCGCTTTCTTTTTGATAAAAATAAATAAACATATATCATCTGATTTACTAAAACCAAATCAGCTATTAGTTATTGTTCAGGCAAAACAGAAAACAATATTATGAAAGCAATATGGAAAGGCTCTATCGGTTTTGGTCTCGTTAATATTCCGGTAAATTATACAGCGCTACGCAGCAGAGTAATCTGGATCTTGATATGGTTGAAAAGAAAAGCATGGGAAAGATCCATTACAGGAAAGTAAATGAGGAAACCGGAAAGGAAGTAAAATGGGAAGACATCGGGAAAGCATATAAATTAAATGATAAATATATTTTACTCGATGATGCAGATTTTGAAAACGCCTCGCCGGAGAAAAGTAAGATCATTGAAGTAAATCATTTCGTAAAAGAGTCTGAAATAAACACCATTTATTATGAAAATTCTTATTATGCTGAACCGGAAAAATCCGGCGTTAAGGCTTATGCCTTATTAAGAGAAGCTTTAACTAAGACAGGAATGGTCGGAGTAGCGCAGTTTGTATTACGAACTGCTGAAATGCTTGCGGTATTAAAACCGTATGATAATGTTTTAGTTTTGAGTAAAATAATATTTGCAGAAGAGATAAGAGATCCGGAAGGATTTTCTTTGCCTCCTAAAACCGGCGTGAAGGCAGCCGAACTTAAGATGGCCGTTTCACTGATAAACCAATACAGCGGAAAATTTAATATAGAGAAATTCACAGATGAATACTCCGCATCACTTTTGAAAGTGATCAAAGCCAAAGCTAAAGGGAAGAAATTCACACAGAAGAAATCAGAAGTCACATCTTCGGACACAAAGGACCTGATGGAACAGCTGAAAGCAAGCCTCAAAAAGCAACATAAGAGCAATTATCAATTATCAATTGTCAATTAGCAAATATAATAGTTAATGTAAAGTTAATAGTTAATAGTTAATAGAAGTTAATAGTTATAGTTAATAGTTAATAGTTAATAGTTAATAGTTAATAGTTAATAGTTAATAGTTAATAGTTAATAGTAATTTGCAAATTGTAAATTGTAAATTGATAATTGATAATTGATAATTGATAATTGATAATTGATAATTAATAATTGATAATTGTAAATTGAAATGTGTCTTTCATTGTATAAAAAAAACGAAACTTCAAAGAAACTCCGGAGCCGGCAGATTCTCCGTCCGGAAGTTCCGGCAGGCGTAAATTTGTAGTTCAGAAACATGATGCGTCTCATCTGCATTATGATTTCCGGCTTGAGATGGATGGTGTTTGAAAAAGCTGGGCGGTTCCCAAAGGACCGTCAATGAATCCGGCTGACAAGCGGCTTGCTATAATGGTCGAAGATCATCCCCTTGATTACGGAAATTTTTTTGGAGTTATACCTGAAGGAAATTACGGAGCAGGTGTGGTTGAGATCTGGGATAAGGGTACTTTCAAGCCTGTGGAAAATTCAAAGAAAGTTAAAGATGAAAATCTGTTACTGGCGCAGTTAAAAAAAGGCGATCTTAAAATTAATCTAAGCGGACATTATCTTAACGGGGCATTTGCACTGGTAAGGATGAAGGACGGTAAAGGGAATAACTGGCTGCTGATCAAAAAGAAAGATGAGTTTGCTGAAGATGATTTTAATATTGAAGATTTAAATCCCGTTAAAATTTATAAAGGAAAAGAAGACAAAGAAACAAAGCCTGATAATAAAAGTACCGGCAGAAATAACAAAAAGCAAAGTATTGATAAAAACTGGAAGACGCTGCAGAAACCAATGCTGGCAAAGCTTACAGACAAAGTGTTTGATGATAAGGACTGGATATATGAGATCAAGTATGATGGTTACCGCTCAATCACAAAAATTGAAAACGGTAAAGCCGAAATGGTATCGAGAAACGGACACAGTTTTAATGAAATGTATAAACCACTTGTCAAAGAACTTGAAAAAATAAAAGCTGAAGTAATACTTGACGGTGAAGTAGTCATTGAAAATATAAAAGGGATCCCGTATTTTCAAAATGTTGCAGAATTATACAGCTACTAAAAAGGGAACACTTAAATATTTTATTTTTGATATTCTTTTTTAAACGGTCATGATCTCACGGGATTTCCGCTGATCAGCAGAAAAGAATTATTAGAAGAACTTTTTAAAATATCAGCCCGGAAATATTTATTTATCAGATTATATCGAAGAGAAAGGGGCTTCGCTGTTTGAAAAAATTTCTAAAAAGGGATATGAAGGTATTATTGCAAAAGACAGGAATGGAATTTACCGGCCGGGTAAAAGAACCGACAGCTGGCTTAAGATCAAAACGGGATCACAGCAGGAAGCAATCATATGCGGGTTTACACTGCCAAAGGGCAGCAGGAATCATTTCGGCTCACTTATACTGGGCTTATACGAAAATGAAAATTTAAAATACATAGGAAATTGCGGTACGGGTTTCTCTGATTCTTCTATAAAAGAATTATTCAAATTATTGGATCCTCTTATTTCTGATGAAAGTCCGTTTGATCCTAAGCCGAAAATGACGGGAATAAAAGGTAAGCCGGTTTGGGTAAAGCCTGTATTACTATGTGATGTTAAATTTTCCGAGTGGACTAATGACGGACATATGCGGCACCCGGTTTTTAACGGATTAAGAGAAGATAAGTCTCCCGGTAATGTATCAAGAGAATCTGAAAGCAAAGTAATTTTACAAAATTATACTACAGCGGGATATGTCCGGAGAAAATATATTAACAATAAACGGGAAAAAGGTAAAGGTTACAAATACAGGTAAGCTTTACTGGAAGAAAGAAAAAATTACAAAAGGCGATCTGATAAAATATTATGCAGAGGTAAGTAAGTATATTTTACCTTACTTAAAGAACAGACCTGAATCTCTTTAACAGACATCCGAACGGGATCGACGCCCCCGGCTTTTACCAAAAAGATATGGATGTAAAACAGATCCCTGAAGGGGTAAAAACTGAAAAGATATATTCAGCCTCCAATAAGAAATATATTGATTATCTGATCTGCAATGATGCTGCAACTTTGATATACATGGCAAATCTGGGCTGTATAGAAATTAATCCCTGGAATTCCGTATACATGCGTCCCGACAATCCGGATTACATGATACTGGATCTGGACCCTGGAGATAAAGCTTTTAAGGAAGTTATAAAGACTGCATTGGTAACGAAGGAAATATGTGATGAGATCGGAGTAAAATGTTACTGCAAAACTTCAGGAGCGACCGGTCTTCACGTTTATCTTCCCTTAAAAGCAAAGTACGATTATGATCAGGTCAGAACTTTTGCAAATATACTTGCCTCAGTAATTCATGACCGCTTACCTGATATTACAAGTATTGAACGATCTGTCAGTAAAAGAAAAAAAAAGATCTATGTTGATTTTTTACAAAACAGCAAAGGTCAGACGATAGCAGCTCCCTACAGTGTGAGACCGAGACCACTCGCAACTGTATCAACACCGTTGAAGTGGAGTGAATTAAAAGATTATCTTACTCCGCAGGATTTTACAATTCATAATATTTTAAAAAGACTGGATAAGGCAGGAGACTTATGGAAAGGTGTACTCGGAACCGGTGTCCCAATTTTGAAAGCCCTGAAAAAACTTGAAAAGTTATAATGCTTTAAATCAAAATTTAATATTTAACAATTTAAAACAGACTGTAATGAAAAAAACTAAAAAAACTTCTCCCGGCAAAAATATCAAAGTCGAAGATCTGAATAAAAATGCTGAATCAGGTGATGGAAGGTTTCTGACGACTAATCAGGGATTGAGAATAAATGATAATCAGAATTCTCTGAAAGCCGGTGAAAGAGGTGCTACTTTACTTGAAGATTTTATACTCAGAGAAAAAATTACTCATTTTGATCACGAAAGAATTCCGGAAAGAATTGTACATGCAAGAGGATCCGGTGCTCATGGATATTTTCAGGTATATGAGCCGATGAAACGTTATACTAAAGCAAACTTTTTTACAAAATCCGGAGGAGAAGACTCCTGTGTTTGTAAGATTTTCTACTGTTGCAGGTTCAAGAGGATCTACGGATCTGGCAAGAGACGTAAGAGGTTTTTCAGTCAAGTTCTATACGAATGAAGGTGTATATGATCTGGTTGGAAATAATATGCCTGTATTTTTTATACAGGATGCAATAAAATTTCCTGATCTTGTTCATGCAGTAAAACCCGAGCCGGATAATGAAATACCACAGGCTGCATCGGCACATGATACTTTCTGGGATTTCATTTCTCTGATGCCGGAATCTATGCATATGATAATGTGGATAATGTCAGACAGAGCAATACCAAGAAGCTTTAGAATGATGGAAGGATTTGGAGTACATACATTCAGATTTATTAATGAGAAAAATAATTCGGTGTTTGTAAAGTTTCACTGAAACCATCGCTCGGAGCTTTTCCTGAATGGGAATTAGGCGTGCAGATAGTGGAAGAGAAAGATGAACATAAATTTAATTTCGATTTGCTTGATCCTACAAAGTTAATTCCTGAAGAGTTAGTTCCTGTCAAAAGAATTGGTAAGCTTACACTTAACAAAAACCCTTACAACTTCTTCGCTGAAACAGAGCAGGTTTGCATTCCATCCCGGTCATATTGTTCCCGGTATTGATTTCTCAAATGATCCATTATTACAGGAAGGTTATTCTCATACACAGATACTCAGCTTTCAAGACTTGGAAGCCCTAATTTTCATGAGATCCCGATAAACAGATCCTTATCACCGGTTCATAATAATCAGAGAGACGGACACATGCGTCAGACCATTAACATTGATAAAACAAGTTACGATCCAAATACTATGGGAGGCGGATGTCCTTTCCAGGCAAAAGCTGCTGACGGCGGATTCACTTCTTATGCGGAAAGAATAGACGCAAAAAAATCCGGGCAAGAAGCGATAGTTTCTTCGACCACTTCAGTCAGGCAAAACTTTTTTTCAACAGCCAGTCACAACCGGAAAAGGATCATATAACAGAAGCGCTGACATTTGAACTGGGCAAGCTAAAATCGGATGATATAAGAAGCAGAATGCTCGGCAGATTAACTTTTGTAGATACCGGCTTAGCCAAAGTAGTCGCAGCAGGATTAGGAATCCCGGTACCCAAACCCGAACAACCGATAAATCACAGTATTCCCGCAGACGGAAATCCAAAAAACTTTCAGCCTGTGATTGCTGATCCGCCAGTTGAGAAGTCGAAAGCGCTGAGTATGGAAAACACAATTAAGAAATCTGAAACGAGAAAAGTTGCAATACTTGCCACCGACGGAGTGACTGATAAAACGTTTAATTCAATCCGCAGCGCGGTGCTGAGTGCAGGAGCAGCGCCCGCAGTAGTTGCGACTCATCTGGGCACTATTGTCAGCAGCAAAGGCAGTAAGATTAAAGTCGATGAAAGTTTATTAACTACGTCATCGGTTTTATTTGATGCAGTATATGTAGCCGGAGGAAAAGAAAGTATTGATGCTTTTTTAAAAGCGCCGCAGTCTCTGGAATTTTTAAATCAGTCGTACAAACATTTCAAACCAATATGTATAGACAGTGAAGCTATAGAATTGTATAAAGCTCTGATGCCTGCCAGAAACCGAATGATGAACCTGATAATGCAAAATTAGCTGAAGTAGGCATTTTAATAAATAAAAATCCTGAAGAGTTCATGAGCGCTGTTGCAAAGCACAGATTCTGGAACAGACAGGTGTGATGAATATTAAAAAATGAAATAACTCTTTTACAGATACTTGTAGGTGAAATTCCGTTATCTGTAAAATTAAAAGAATGTTACTATAAACTCTTAGCGAAAAATTTAAGAGTAAGGAAGGAGGAGACATATTAGTATGGAAATAGATTGTGCAAAAACTCTTTCAGTATGGACAGATACATTTAAAGTCTCTGAATTTGATTCATTGAAAGAAAATATGGAAGCGGATGTTTGTATTGTAGGCGCCGGTATTTCAGGAATTACCTGCGCCTATTTACTTGCAGCCGCCGGTAAGAAAGTAATTGTACTGGATGACGGAATTATCGGCGGCGGTGAAACGGGAAATACCACGGCTCACATAACTTCGGTGATCGATGACAGGTTCAGCAGAATGGAAAAAATTCACGGCAAGGAAGGAGCCCAAATTGCTTCACAGAGCCAGCGCGCTGCTGTATATGAAATTGAAAAAATAATAAAGAAGGAAAACATACTTTGTGACTTTAAAAAAGTTGACGGGTATTTATTTTTTGGAGCGGACGATACACTCTTCATTGATGAACATGAAGCTGCAATGCGGGTCGGAATGGAAGTGGAAATTTCAAATTCACCTTTAAAATCATTCAGGGATCATAATACATTAAAATTTTCGGGACAGGCGCAGTTTCATGTGCTGAAATATATTTCCGCACTTGCGGATGCAATAGTACGGATGAACGGAAAAATATTTACCGGGACTTTTGTAAACAGTATAGACGACAATAAAGAAAATGTTATCATAAAAACCCGCAGCGGATTTTGTGTAAATACACATGATGCAGTTATAGCTACTAACAGTCCGGTCAGCGATTATCTTGCCATTCACAAAGCAGTCCGCATACAGGACCTATGTCACCGGATATAAAATTCAAAAGAACTCTGTCCCCGTTGCTTTATACTGGGATACAGAAGAGCCTTTACCATTATGTAAGAGTGCATGAAGAAGAGGAGAATGATTTTTTAATCATCGGAGGTGAAGATCATAAGACCGGACAGGAAGAAAAAACCCGAATGAGAGATTTTTAAAAAAAAAACTGAAGAAGGTCCGGAAAAACATTTTGATGATCTGACTGCGTCTGAATACAGATGGTCAGGTCAGGTGATGGAACCTGTCGACGGGCTGAGCTATATGGAAAGATCCTGTAAATTCAGAGTACATGTTTATTATAAACCGGAGATTCAGGAATGGGGATGACACACGCAGCAACTTTCGGCGGAATGATAATTTGTGATCTGATATCGGAAAGGAAAATAAATGGTCTGAGCGTATGATCCAAAGGTTAACGCTGGAGATCAGCGGGTGAATTTATTAAAGAAGGGCTTGGTATATTTCTCAGTCCTTAGCTCATTAGCTCCCGGAGATGTTAAAAACACGGATGAGATCAAAAAGAAGGAGAAGGAGTGCGATAATAAGAGAAGGTTTTGATAAAGTTTGCTTATGCAAGGTTGCTGACGGAAATATTCACAAATTCTCAGCGCTGTGTCCTCACCTTAAATGTCATTCTGCACTGGAATCCGACATGAGAAGATCAAGCTGGGACTGTCCCTGTCACGGCTCAAGGTGACCTCTGCTCCCGGGAAGTTCCTGAACGGACCGACCATTTCAGACATGAAGAAAAATTAAATTAGAAAGATTTTATCAATGAAAATGTGTACTTAAATATTTGCTGTTCGCCTGCATTGTTTTATGCTTTAATCATTCCGGAAGTTTCATATTCTCAACTGCTGATAATTGAAGAAATTAAAGTTACTCACACTGAAGAAAATCATTTGATGAGAGGATATATCTGATCTCCCGCTCTGGGGCTGAATGAATCTGATGTTTATAAACCTGCAGGTTCTCGGAGAATATTTATAAGTTGCCAAAAAAATTCTATTTTGATAATGGGCTTTTTTGATGCGAGATTGATGCAAATGTAGATATGCATCTTTTGGAAGAAGAAGCTTTATTAAAATGATTGTCACAGAGAACAAACACTACAGAATTGATTCTCTTATCTTCACAGGTCTGGATAAAGTGGGAAGGCAATACCGGAAGACTTATGAGAAAGATCAAAAGGATAAAATCGAAAGAATCATTATGATAA
>JADJYU010000021.1 GCA_016719565.1 Ignavibacteria bacterium | reverse complement strand
GAAGGATCGATTTAAATGAATTCATGTGTTCTTTGAATTCTTCATTGCCTTCATATCCGGCGCTGTGATCGTCCAGATATGCCCTGACTCCTGAATACATGGAGTACTTGTTTTTTGTGTTTTTATCATTGTATAGTTTTCCTTATGCCCTTTTGCGCGTTTTTTTAGTTTATGAATGTGTTTCTTTTTTTTACAGCTTGACTTCAATTGCAGATCTTTAATGATGATATCATTTCCGGACCTGCATGCTGCCGGCAGCATTTTTTGAAATTAGTTCTGCTTTTTTATAATTTTATCTGATTTTTCTTAATTTTTCATTTTTTAGTGAAAATTTTTTCACTTTTGAAAATTATTTTACTTTTTCGCAATTTTATTTTACCTTCAGTCTCCATTATTTTACCTTCAGTCTCCAATATTTTACCTTCACCCACCAATATTTTACCTTCACCCACCAATATTTTACCTTCAGTCTCCATTATTTTACCTTCAGTCTCCATTATTTTACCTTCAGTCTCATTTATTTTACCTTCAGTCTCATTTATTTTACCTTCAGTCTCCATTATTTTACCTTTAGTCTCCAATATTTTGTCTTCAGTGAAAATTATTTCACACTCTCTCCTCATTATTTTGTTGTTTGTCTTCATTATAATGTTGTTTGTCTTCATTATAATGTTGTTTGTCTCTAATATTTTGTTGTTTGTCTCCATTATTTTGTTTTCAACCTTCATTATTTTTTTGTTAATCTTCATTATTTTATTTTTAGTCTTTAATATATTACTTCTGCTCTTTCTAATTTTAAGTTCACACTTTATTTTTTCAGTTCTTACCTTCTGAATTTCAGATCTGTTTCTCTTCTTCATAAACCCTGTCATCTTAATCTAGTCTTTTGAATTCATTCCGGAATATTTCAGTGCCGTTCTGCAATTTTCATTTCATCTTCCTTTTGTCCCCGTCTGAGTCTCCGGTGCTATTCCGGGACTCAGACGATAACGGTACTCAATCAGATTGTCTCCAGGTTGTACCCCTTTCGAGACTCCGGTACTATTCAAAGTTTTTACTCATTTTCATCCTGCCTTATTTAAAGATCCGCTTCCCATTATTATTAAGATTAACCGGTTATGCTTCTCATTGAAATTCTATTTAATTAAAATTAAAGTTTAATTATTTTTCAGTTAACCGTCATCCGTGTTATGCAGTGAAGATCAGATGTATGTAAAAGAACTATACAAATTTAACAGGAGTTGGCTTTTAAAAACAACGGACATTTTGACGATTTTGTAAAGTGAAATTTTTTTTCGGAAATTGAAAGATTTTTTTATGAAGTGATTTTTTAATTTTAGCGGTTAAGGTTTTTTCATTTTAAGATTTTTCTTTTTAAAAAATAAAATTATGCTGACAGATATAAATTCACTGACAATCGAAGAGCTGAAAGTTTTGAGAACTTTATACACTCGCCTTACTTCAACGGGTACCACACTATTAAAAAATTATTTCATTATTTAAAAAGTTTTCATCCGAATGTAACTCCGAAAGATGTTTATGAAAAAATATTTCCGCAGCGGTGTACGGAAAAGTAAAAGTAAACAGTCATACCATACGAAAGCTAGTATCCGATTTTAACAAACTCTTTGAAAAGTTTCTCCTTCACGAAAGAGCGGAAAAGGATAAACTTGAAAGCGAGGTGAAACTGCTTAATGAATTCGGGAAAAAACTTTTATGGAGATCTTACAATAAAAAGATCACTGAAATACAGAAATACAGTGACAGCGATTTCGGGATAGATGAAAAATATTATTTCAATAAGCTCAATTATTATTCAGAGTTCTTTATACATTCGCACACAACCAGCAGTAAGGATACATCGAAAATTTCCCTGAAGAAAATTGAGTATCTTAATCTGTATTTTGTTTATCAGACTTTAGTATTTAATGTGAATTATTATTCTGACAGGTATACACATAAAGTAGTTAAGCGGCGCCCGCCGGGTATGGTTCAGATTGTTTATGGTTTCATTAATGAGCACATAAAATATTTCTCAAAGTCTTATCCGGACATAATGATGCTGCATTACACAAGTCTGATGACGGAGACTGGTGATGTTAAATACTTTGACGAGCTGCAGAATTATTACAGACGCAATAAAAATAAATTTGATTCCAATCTGATGACGATGTTTTATATGTCTTCGGAAGGTTTTCTAAAAACGAGATCACTGCGTGAGCCGGACAGGAAGAATATTGCAAAGTTATTCATCTTCCGTAAAAAGTCCATTGAAGGAAAATATTTTGAGAATTTTTTCAGGGAAGGCAAAAACATTCCGCCGTTCCTTTTCTTCAGCATGGTCAACGACGCCGTAAAACTGAATCAGACCGAATGGGCGGAAGAGTTTGTAAAAGTCCATAAAACTTATCTCCTTCCCCAGTACAGCAAAGACATTCTGAACATAACCGGGATCATACTGGATTTTTTTAAAGGAGATTATTCCGACATTAATAAGAATATCAGTAAAGTAAAAAAATCCGATACATCATATTTCATCTATTCGCGGCTGATCAAAATGATGATGTATTTCGAGACAGGCGAATTCCCCGCCCTCCGCCGCGAAGCCGAATCCATGCGCAAATATCTTGACCGCAAAACCAAAGAGCAGACGCGCTATGATCCGCTGATCAGATCTTCCTATAACTTTCTGAACAGTATTTACTATTTGGAAAAAATAAAAAATAACGAAGTTAATAAAAGCAGTAAAAAGTTTTTGCAGTTTAAAAAGGATCTGATCTCGGGTCCGAGGATGCCGGAGTACTGGAATTGGTTTGAGAGTAAGGTGAGGGGGTTATACTAACAAGAATATATTTCAAGTCACTACCGGAGTTATTTTTCCGGATGAATCTGTTATTAAGTTCTTTAGGGCGGTTGGTGGATGGAGCAACACCAACCGCGGTGAAAAAGTTGAATTTGTTCTTAAATTCTTTTGAGCAAAATATTTCAGATCACTCGTGAATTTATTATTCCGGTTGGAACTGTTCTTAAGTTCTATAGAGCGGTTGGTGGATGGAGCAACACCAACCGCGGCGAAAAGGTTGAATCTGTTCTTAGGGCGGTTGATGGAGTGGAGCAACACCAACCGCGGCGAAAAGGTTGAATCTGTCTTAAGTAATTAATAGCGGTTGGTGGAGGTCTTATCTTGTTAAGTTTATGAGGTGTGGAGGAGCAACACCACCCGCGGCAGAATTAATTTGTTCAAATTCATTTCAGCAAATCTTGTGCGTGATTTATTTTTCCGGTTGGAACTGTTCTTAAGTTCTATAGAGCGGTTGGTGGATGGAGCAACACCAACCGCGGAAGTTGAATTCTTTTTAAATTTTTTCAGCAAAATCACTCGTGTTTTTATTCCGGTTGGAACTGTTCTTAAGTTCTATAGAGCGGTGGTGGCACCAACCGCGGCAATTCTTTTCAAATATTTCAGATCAACATTTTTATTTTTCCGGTTGGAACTGTTCTTAAGTTCTATAGAGCGGTTGGTGGATGGAGCAACACCAACCGCGGCGAAAAGGTTGAATTTGTTCTTAAATTCTTTTGAGCAAAATATTTCAGATCACTCGTGAATTTATTATTCCGGTTGGATCTGTTCTTAAGTTCTATAGAGCGGTTGGTGGATGGAGCAACACCAACCGCGGCGAAAAGGTTGAATTGTTCTTAAATTCTTTAGAGCGGTTGGCGGAGGGAGCAATACCAACCGCGGCGAAAAATATCTCTTTCTGACTTCTAGGAGATATTCACTCTTAGATTTTTTACTCATATTTTTACCGCGTTTTTATATTTTAAACACGGTTACATTTAATATGAGTAAACGACCTAAATTTTTCATCATCGCTGGGTTACATTTAATTTGATTAAATGCGCCCCACGATTATATTTATTTATTTACCTTATTAAATATAATTCAAATCATTAAATTGCAAACTAAAAATTACAATGAAGCATACACACATTCTTAAAAACGCACCGGAAGTAAACAAGATCTATACTGTCGAATATGAAGGCAATGAACTCTATGAAGCAAAGATACTCGACTATCAGGGCGGATGCTGGGCAAAGGTAAAAATTGAAAATGTTTTGCCTTCACCCAATGAAAAAATGTATAAAGCCGGACAGGAATTTGATCTCAAACTCGGTTACTATAAATTATTTGAGAATTCGGATTCTGAATGATCCTTTCCCGAAATGCAATTGAACTGAAAGATGATCAGCTCAAGCTTATAAAAAGCGGATGGGGAAAAAAAGCAGCTGAAGATACATTAGTTGAAAGCATTGTTTATGATTCGGACGGATACAAAGTAAAAGGTTATATTGCAAAACCTGCATCTATTAAAGGAAAGCTTCCGTTAATTATATGGAACCGCGGCGGAAGTAAGAACGCCGGAAGGATTGATGAATTTCTCGCAAGAGGAATGTTCGGAGAGATCGCATCATGGGGTTACATAGTGTTTGCGTCAATGTACAGGGAAGAAGATGAATTCGGAGGCAGGGATGTAAATGATGTGTTAAACTTAATTAAGCTTGCTGACGAAATCCCGGAATGCGACGTTTCAAATATTGGAATGGAAGGATGGAGCAGAGGCGGAATGATGACTTATAAAGCTCTTACGCTTACAGACAGGATCAAATGTGCGGTTATTATTTCCGGACTTGCTGATCTGAGCAGAAGCATTGAACATAAAAGCGAATTGTCAAAAGTGTATGATAAGTTATTCGGAACAGACGACAGCGCTGAATTTAAAAAAAGACTTGAAGAAAGATCAGCGGTTCATTTTTATAAAAACATAGATAAGGAAACAGCACTGCTCCTGATACACGGAACTGAGGACTCTGAAGTTTCTCATATTGATTCAGAGGAAATGTCTGAACGCTTAAGTAAAAACGGAAATGAATGCAGACTGGAACTTATAGAAGGAGGCGATCATTATCTCAAAAAGCACAGAGAAAAAGTTACTGAGCTAAGAAAGAACTGGTTCAATAGATTTTTAAAATAGTGAACTTTATACTTTAAACAGATTGTTAAAAACCATACATAAATAATACAGAAAGGAAAAATATAAAATGTACGATCCAATAATGGTTCAGCCAATGCGTGAAGAAGCGACAGAAATAGGATTCAGAGAATTATTCACGCCGGATGAAGTCAAAAATGAATTAAGCAAAGACGGTACAACATTCGTATTTGTAAATTCCGTATGCGGCTGCGCAGCGGGAAAAGCAAGACCGGGATTGTCACTGGCTGTAGAATGGGCAAAAAACAATAATGCAATGCCTGACAATCTGGTAACCGTATTTGCCGGAATGGAAAAGGATGCTGTCAATGAAGCGAGAAATTACTTCACAGGAATTCCGCCTTCATCCCCTCAGATGGCATTACTTAAAAACGGCGAACTGGTTCATATGATCAACAGAATGGACATTGAAAACAACGATGCGAATACAGTTGCAAATTTAGTAGCCGGGATATTCAACAAGTATTGTAAAAAGGAAGAAGCTGAGAATGCCTGATCTCCGGTAAATTAAATATTTATTACAGACCGGAGATACTGCTCCGGTTTTTTTTTGACCGGTTTATTTGAGCGGTCAGTTAGTTAATAATACAATAGTTTAATACATTAATTCTTTATAAGTTTTTTAATATATTTGACTAATTATTCAGGAATAAAATGGAACACAATTAATGCTGATTATAAGATCCGTGTTAATTATTCCCCAAATAAAAAATAAATAAATCAGAATAAAATGGACAGTAATTTTTCAAGCAGAGTTCAGGATGTTATCAGATTAAGCAGAGAAGAAGCTATCCGGCTTGGTCATGATTACATTGGAACAGAGCACCTGTTACTGGGAATAATAAGAGAAGGCGAAGGGATTGCAATTAAGATCTTTAAAAACCTCGGAGTAGATGCTTTCAAAATAAAGAAGACAATTGAAGATACCGTCAGACAATCAGGCGGAACATTAACAGTCGGGAATATTCCTCTCACGAAGCAGGCGGAGAAAGTTTTAAAAATAACATACCTCGAAGCAAAGATTTTCAAATCCGACATTATCGGAACGGAGCATTTACTTCTTTCGATATTAAGGGAAGACGATAATCTTGCCGCGCAGATACTGCATCAGTTCAATATAAATTACGAGGCGGTTAAATCAGAGCTGATGAATATTCTCAGCGGAAAACCTTCCGGTAATCAGCCCGGAGCAAAATCTGCAGCGGACAAAAAACAGGAAAGAAGCAAGACTCCTGTTCTTGATAACTTCGGCAGGGATCTTACAAAAATGGCAATTGAAAATAAACTGGATCCGATAGTCGGCAGGGAAAAAGAAATTGAAAGAGTTGCGCAGGTATTAAGCAGAAGAAAAAAGAACAATCCTGTTCTTATCGGTGAGCCCGGTGTAGGAAAAACTGCTATCGCTGAAGGACTTGCTTTAAGGATCATTAACAAAAACGTTTCAAGAGTTTTGCACAATAAAAGAGTCGTAACGCTTGATCTTGCCGCGCTGGTCGCCGGTACAAAATACAGGGGACAGTTTGAGGAAAGAATGAAAGCGGTTATGAATGAACTCGAGAAAGCCAAGGATGTAATTCTATTTATTGATGAACTTCACACAATAGTCGGAGCGGGCGGCGCAAGCGGTTCTCTTGATGCATCAAACATTTTCAAACCGGCTCTTGCAAGAGGTGACCTGCAGTGCATCGGCGCAACGACATTAAATGAATACAGACAGTACATTGAAAAAGACGGAGCGCTAGACAGAAGATTTCAGAAAATTATGGTGGAGCCGACAACAGTAGACGAGACCATTCAGATACTGAATAATATCAAAAGTAAATATGAAGAGCATCACAATGTAAGCTATTCTGATAAAGCTATCGATGAAGCGGTAAAATTAAGCGACAGATATATAACAGACAGATTTCTTCCGGACAAAGCGATTGACGTAATGGATGAAGCGGGTTCGCGTGTTCACCTGTCAAACATTGTCGTCCCGAAAGAGATAGTTGACCTTGAAGCTGAAATTGAAAACATAAGACAGTTCAAAAACCAGGTGGTTAAAAATCAAAATTACGAAGAAGCTGCCAAGCTTCGTGACAATGAAAAGAAAGTTCTTGCCGATCTTGAGCAGCTTAAACTTGACTGGGAAATAAAATCACAGAGCATGGTATATGAGGTCTCTGAGCAAAGCGTTGCAGATGTAGTTGCAATGATGACGGGCATCCCTGTTAATCAAATAGCTGAAGCTGAATCAGAGAAACTTGTAAAAATGGAAGAAACTCTGAAAGGCGAAGTGATCGGTCAGGATGAAGCTGTAAAAAATATTTCACGCGCAATCAGAAGAGCGAGAGCGGGACTGAAAGATCCGAACAGACCAATAGGTTCATTTGTATTTCTCGGACCGACAGGTGTCGGTAAGACTGAACTTGCAAAACAGCTTGCTAAATTCCTTTTCAATTCGGAAGATTCGCTTATCAGAATTGATATGAGCGAGTACATGGAAAAATTTAATGTATCAAGATTAGTCGGAGCTCCTCCCGGATATGTAGGATATGAAGAAGGCGGACAGCTGACGGAGAAAGTAAGACGCAAACCTTATTCAGTCGTTTTACTTGATGAAATAGAAAAAGCGCATCCCGATACATTCAATATACTTCTTCAGGTTTTAGATGACGGCGTATTAACAGACGGTCTCGGCAGAAAAGTAGACTTCAAAAATACTATAATAATCATGACTTCAAATATCGGAACAAGAGATCTGAAGCTTGATAAGGTATTTGGATTCGGTGAAGGCACTTCAAAAACCAATTATGAAAAGATCAGAACAACGATTGAAGATTCTGTGAAAAGAGTTTTCTCTCCGGAGTTTCTGAACAGAATTGATGATATGATAATATTCAAACAGCTTGAGAAGAACGATATTCTGAAGATCGTTGAAATCGGAATTGAGAAACTACTAAAAAGGATTCAGCTTCAGGGAGTTAAAGTGGAAGTTTCAAAATCCGCGATGGAATTTCTCAGTGAAAAAGGATTTGATCAGAACTTCGGAGCCAGACCTTTAAGAAGAGCAATTCAGAAATATCTTGAAGACCCGATCAGTGAAGAAATTTTAAAAGGTAACCTGAAAGACGCCGGTAAAATAAAAGTCAAATTCAAAAAAGGCAACGAGGAACTTACTTTTACCGATGACAAAAAGGAACCTCTGTCCGAGAAGCATTCGGTTGATGTTACGGAAGAAAATAAAGATAATGCTGAAGAATAAATATGATTAATAAAGCTCCGTTCAATGCAATGATAACCGCTGTCGGGCATTACGTTCCTGACAGGGTAATTGACAACAAGTACTATGAGGAATATTTAGATACCTCTGATGAATGGATAAAGTCACGGACAGGAATTACAGAAAGAAGAAAGCTTGATGCTGATACTCCGACTTCTTTTATGGCAATAAAAGCGATTGAAAATTTAATTAAGAACAGAGGGATCGGAATAGATGAAATTGATCTGATAATAGTAGGGACTGTAACTCCTGATATGATATTTCCATCTACTGCCTGTATTTTACAGAGGGAATTAAAAGCTGTTAACGCCTGGGGATTCGATCTGCTTGCAGCCTGTTCAGGATTTATATTTTCGCTTGCTACTGCTGTACAGTTTGTACATAGCGGATCACATAAAAAAGTAATTGTTGTAGGCGCGGATAAAATGTCTTCAATTTCAAATATGGAGGACAGAAACACATGTATACTCTTCGGAGACGGAGCAGGCGCTGTGTTGCTGGAACCTACTGAAGACAAGGAATACGGAATACTTGATTCGATATTAAGGGTGGACGGAGAAGGTGAAAAGTATCTTCATATGTTAGGCGGAGGAAGCTTGAACCCGCCGTCTTTGGAGACCATTGAAAAGAAGATGCATTATGTATATCAGGACGGCAAGACGGTATTTAAAGAAGCTGTAAAAAGCATGGCTGATGTTTCATATGAAATAATGACTAAGAATAATATCACGTCAGATCAGGTATCGTATCTGGTTCCTCATCAGGCAAATATGAGGATCATTACTGCATGCGCAGAGAGAATGGGAATATCGATGGATAAAGTAATGCTGAATATTCATAAATACGGAAACACAACTTCAGGCACTATACCGATCTGTATTTCTGAATACTGGCAGGAAGGCAAAGTAAAGAAAGGTGATTATTTAATTTTATCCAGTTTTGGAGCCGGATATACATGGGGATCAATACTTGTAAAATGGGCATTTTAAAGAAATAAAGAAAAATAAAATATTTAAAAGCTATCCCCGGCTGATTTATATGTCGGGGATTTTTTTTTAGCGGATGTTAAACTAAAGCAGAAAAGAGAGATTAAATAATTCAGATGAAACAGGAAATATTAAAATCATATTCGAAAATAAATATAGGATTAAGGATCCTGGGAAAACGCGCAGACGGTTATCATGATATTGAAACTATCTTTTATCCTGTAAAAATATTTGACGAACTGGGATTCACAATAACGTCTTCAGGGTCGGAATTCAATTCCGTCATATTAAAATCAAACAAGTCATACATTCCTTTAAACGCTGAAAATCTATGCTATAAAGCTGTTCTGAATTTTTTCAAAACTTTCAGGATAAAAGACACATACAAAATTGAGATCGATCTGTTTAAGAACATTCCCGTCGGAGGCGGTCTCGGCGGCGGCAGTTCCAATGCAGCAGCAGTTTTGAAATTTCTAATTAAATATTTTAAAATCGACATCGAAAGCAGCAGAAGTAAGATCCTGGATCTTGCATTATCTATAGGCAGTGATGTTCCGTTCTTTCTGATAATGAAACCGTGTTATGCTGAAGGAAGAGGAGAGAAACTCAAACCGCTGAAAAATTTTAAAATTAACTACAACATACTTGTGGTTAATCCGCATCTTCATGTATCTACAAAATGGGCGTTTGAAAATCTGAACCTGCCCAAAGAATTTCATAAAGAAAAAACTCTTGATAAAATTTCAGAATTTAATACGGATAAAATATCTGAATTTGTAAATGATTTTGAAAAGATCGTATTTGAGAAATACCCTTTGCTTAATGAGATTAAAAATTATATGCTTGATAACGGATCTGTTTTTTCTTCAATGAGCGGAAGCGGCGCTACGGTTTACGGATTATTTGATCCAAATACAAAAGGCACTTTATTAAAGTGCCTTGAAGAATTTCATAAAAAAAAATATCTGACTTTTATCTCTAATTCAGGATAAGGTCAGAATGTTACGTTAACATTTGCAAAAGGAATTAATTTTTTCTCACCGTAAAATCCGTAAACATCCCTGAAATTCATACCCGTCTTTACTTTCAGATCTTTATTAAACATTGATACAGTCCATGCTGCGTCTGCCGCACTGACAAGGTGATTCAGTATTACAACGGCAATTGAAGCGTTCGCTTTGTTATAGTAATCATTTGCAGTTTGCCTGTCCACTGCATAGTTTTTAAACATAGTGGTCGAGTAAGTACCGTAATAATTAGGACTAGCGGAGTTTTTACTGATGGTAGGATCTGCATCTGTCCATCCGACAACAAAATTCTGATACTTCCCTATCAGTTCATAATACTGCTGATCCCCGTAAGGAGGCAGCTGATGTGAAAAGTTCTGAGCTTCCACGATATTCACTTCTCTTCTTAATCTGTTATGATCTGATGTCTGCGGATCTGTAATTGATCCAAAGCCCGTAAACTGCTGATCGACGAGCCACTGCGCATATTTATTTATGCTCCAGTTCTTATCAGCGAATCCTCTGTAGTAATCTGTCTGATCATCACCTTTGTTTTCATAAACTGCATATGCTGTCCACAGACCAACTTCGAGCGCAAAAAATATAGCCGCTTTCAGATAATTTTTTCCGTAAAATTCACCTGTACCCGGAATTACACCGGATAACACTGCGCCGAGGACAGGAGATTTTTCCCTTGGATCTTCCTTATTTATGCTGCTGAGATTCTTTTTAAAAAGGTTACTGTTTGACTGTAATCCGGATTCCTGATTAATGATCTTTTCTTTCAGATCCGATCTCGTAAAATTACTTTCGCTTTGAGAAAAACCCAACCCGGAAAATGCAAATAGAAATATAACCAAACTGATCTCTTTTATTTTATTCATATATGATTTAATAAAATATTTTGTTTAAAAATAATGCATTAGAGGGTAAATAATAAATTCTGATTTTTTCTCCTTTTAAAACAGCTTTTTTAGTTTCGATAATATTTTTTTTAGAAGAACTGATTTCAAGCGCGCATCCGATAACGGATCTTACCATTGAGTGAAGAAACCTGTTAGCGGAAATTCTGAAAACAATTTCCTTTCCGCTTCTTTTCCTTTTAAGATCAAAATCAAATATTTCACATCCGAAATTATGTTTGTCCTCACGGTTCTTACAAAAGGTCCTGAAATATTTAAGTGACTTAATAAATTCGAAATACTCATTCAGTTTATCAAAGTCCGGCTGAAAATTTATGTAATAAAAAAACTCTCCGCCGATCGATCTTTTCTCCCGTGATATATAATATAAGTATTCCCTTTTTTTTGCTGAATATCTTGAATGAAAATCCGGAGAGACTTTCTTAATGTTTTTAACTGTAATGCTTCCCGGTAAAACTGAGTTGAGCGAATATAAAAATTTTTCAGGCTGAATTACTTTCCCGGATTTGAAATTAGCTGTCTGATTAAAAGCGCTGACGCCGGCGTCTGTCCTTCCGGCTCCGTAAAGTGTTATGCTTTCACGTACAATTTTTTCAAGAGCTGATTCGAGATATTCCTGAACTGTTTCCTTTGTCTGCTTTTGTCTTTGCCAGCCGTAGAAATTTCTTCCGTCATATTCAATGATCAGCTTATAGTTAAACAAATCTTCCTAAAAATTCCTGTTGAAATTTAATTTAACACCGTCGAAAGAAAGGTCTTCCTTATATAAAAGTTCGGGACTTATATTTAAAGCTGAAGAACTTTTACCCGCATTGTTTGCAATAAAGAATGCGCTGATACCGCTTACAATTCTGTTTGCAATAAGTATACTGGAAAAAATAATTCTGTTGTTATAAACTCTTTCGCTTTTCTTTCTTTGAGATTCGTAGAAATTTCTGTTGTCTGTATTATCCCAGTTCCAGAAGTTTTGCTGCGGATTATATAAAAGACTATACTCCCCTCTCGTCAGTTTATCATTATTATATTCATAAACATTGTTAAAGCTTCCTATATTTTTATAGAAGTCGTCATTTTTGTTACCGGGATCATTTATGGCTGCATGAGTTGAAGAGTATGATCTGGAGTCATCCTGAATCGCATCACCGTAAATATTCATAGAAACAAGTCCAAGCCATCCGGCGGCGTCAGCTCCGAGGAAATACTTACCGACATCCATTCTGTCTAAATAGAAATGACCTGCGCCCGGTAAGACAAGAGAAAAGAGCAATGCGAGTCCGGGTGATTTTTTAGATTTAGCTGTATTTTGATTTATCTCAGTGATGGTATTTTCGGTATCGGCGGAGAGTATTTTGTCTTTAAGTCCTATGGTACTGAAATTTTCTGACTTAAGGTCAATATTGAATTTTTTATTAAAATCATTTTCCTGCGAATAAGATTCTGACACGCAAAAGCTGAAAATCATCAGCAGATAAAAAAGTTTTTTTAACATTCTTTAATTTAATTTAAAATTGAATTTATTTTTTTCTTAAACTCTTCAGGATTTTCAAATCCCGTAACTCTCAGCTCCTTTACTTCCGTTCCGTCCGCATTCATAAAGATGACAACAGGCAGTCCTTTAATATTGAACCGGTTGGATATCTCCGTATTTTCTTTAGTAAGATCTACTTTAATATTTGTTAATGATCTGGAAAGTTCTGCGATCTCAGGATCCGTGTAAGTATATTCATCAAGCTCTTTGCATTGAGCGCACCAGTCAGCGTAAAAATCTATCATAACAGGTTTGTTTCCGGATTTAATGCCGTTGTCAATGGATTCAAGTGAAGAGTGGATCTCCCACTGAACTTCTTCAACTGCTCCTTCAGGTTTCAGATTCCACGTACCGTAGATCACAGCAAGTATAGCAATAATATATTTAATGTTGGAATAAATTGCAGCTGACTTTCCTTTTTTGTCAATCAAAATCAGATAGGCTCCTGCAAGGATTATGTATAACGGGAATGCTGTTTTAAAAATTTCTTTTGGAATGAGGGGTTCGAGAGTAAAAAAAGCCATACCGAAAAGTATGAATCCGAAAATCACTTTTACGCCTTCCATCCATTCCCCTGATCTGGGGAGTTTACCAATTGAGCTTGAAGAAGCGGCAAGAAATATATAAGGAAATCCAAGACCTAAAGAAAGAACAAAGAAAAATAAAAATCCGGTAAATGCATTTCCGATCTTTCCGACATAAACTAACAGACTTAAAACAAAAGGACCAATACAAGGTGCGGCGATAAATCCAACCGTTAATCCCATGAAAACTGACCCGAGATATCCGGACCGGTTTTTATTTCCCATCATCGCAAGACTCTGCGGAACTCTGATTTCAAATAAACCGAACATACTCAGTCCAAGGGTCAGCATTATAAGAGCAATGAAAATTATTACAAGCGGATTCTGCAATGCTGTCCCGAGCAGACTTCCTGTCAAAGCGGCAAATACTCCCAGCGCAGAATAAGTTATTGACATTCCGAGAACGTAAAAAAGCCCCATCAGAAAACTCTGTGATTTAGTGCCGCTGGACTGCGCGCCAAAGAAACTGACCGTAATTGGAATCAGAGGATATACACAAGGAGTGAGATTAAGGGCAAGTCCGCCTATAAAAATTAACAGAAGCGTTACAAAAAGCCCTTTCTCTTCTATCCAGTTTGCAACCTGATCTTCACCTGCATCAGGAGAATCAGTACGGACATTTTCCGTCAGACTTGATTTACTCTCGGAAATAATATCTGCATTTGTCGGTTTTGTGAAGTCAATTTTCGCAAAAACAGCAGAGTTTAAAAGTGCAGTAGATTTTTTCTCACTGTCAATATTGATAATTATTGTATCGGTAAGTGATGCGGGCTGATAGCACAATTTATCATCACATGCCTGAAAACTCAGTACGACAGGAATTTTATAACTTCCTGTTTTTACATCATCACCTGCGATTAAATTTAATCCGACCGCAATATCCCCTTCATAGACATCGATCTCATTATCAGAAAACTCAAACTTCAGCCTCTTTGATTCCGGGAAAAATGAATTTATAATTTTAAAATTACTATCGCTTATTGATACTGAAGTAGTAATAAGTGTCGGGTCTTCAACTATGTAGGAATTTATATGGTAAGGCTTGATTATAGAAATACTTAATGCGATTTTAATTGTATCATTTTCAGAATAAAATTCTCTTTCATTTAAAACATCAAAACTGAGATATTCAGATTTTTGAGAGAATGAAAAATTGCTGAAAAAAATTACAGTAAGCAGGTATGAAATGGTTAAAACTTTTTTTAATAGCATCAGAGAATGGAACTTATTTTGAATGATTAAAATTTAAATGGGAAACTTAACAATATACAATAAAAAATAAAAACAAGATATTAAAATTTGAGGTTTTTAATATTTTTTAAATGCAATGTTGACTTTACTACTGTTTTTGCTGTATATTTGTATAGGTTAAAACTCTGAAATGTTCGATTAATCCTTAAAAACGAACTAAATTCAGATAATTATATAAAATTAAACTTAAATAAGGAGAATTACAATTTGAAACCAGCAGTAAAATCAAAAAGCGACAACCCTTTAAGTGAGCTTATAGATGATAATGTATACAATACTCTGAAGAAGTATAAACTCCTTGATGAAAAAGCTATAAGAGATTACAAGATCAGACAGATGTACAAAGAAATGAGAAGAGAAATGAGCGCGGGCGAAGCAATAGATAAAATTCAGGAATTATTCCCATATTTACAATTCGATACAATCAGAAAAATTGTATACCAGGTTTCAAAATAAGTTCAACTTTTGTCATAACAGCCGACCTTTTAAAAAGGGTCGGCTTTTTTTTTGAAATTTTTATATTATGAATTTAAATTACGATCACACTGAAAAGATCCTTACGGATTTTATCAAAAATGAAACACACAGAATCGGAATAAAAAAAGCTGTAATTGGTTTATCCGGCGGAATTGATTCAGCCCTCTCTGCATACTTAGCTGTTAAAGCTCTTGGGAATAAAAATGTTAATTTCCTTCTGATGCCATATAAAACCAGCAGTAAAAGCAGCATTACGGATGCTTTGCAAATTTCAGAAATTCTCAAAACAAATTCCAGGATCATAGATATAAGCGATGCAGTAGATTCGATCTCGGATTCATTAGATGAGAAGGAACTCCCGAATGTAAGAAAAGGGAATATTATGGCGAGGGTGAGAATGATAATGCTGTATGATGAATCCGCAAAGAATAATGCCTTGGTAATTGGAACAAGTAATAAGTCTGAAATTTTGCTCGGATATTCAACTATTTTCGGAGACTCCGCTTCAGCTATAAATCCGATCGGAGATCTTTATAAAACGCAGATCAGAGGATTGGCAAAACATCTTAACATTCCTGAAAATATTATTTCAAAAAAACCATCGGCTGATCTGTGGAAAAGTCAGACGGATGAAGATGAACTTGGATTTACATATGACGAAGTTGACAAGTATTTATATGAAAAAGTGGATGAAAGAAGATCTGAAGCTTATTTGATCAAATCCGGCTATTCGGAAAAATTTATGAGCAGAGTAAATTCAATGATTATAAGGAGTCAGTTTAAAAGATTAACGCCGCTGATCGCTAAAGTATCAAACAGAACTGTTAATATAGACTTCAGATATAACAGAGACTGGAACACTTAAATCATTATAAGTAAAAATGAATAAAAGAAAACTTATACTGTTACTTTCCATTTTATTTTTTTCCTGTAATTCTTATTCACACTATGACAGAGGCGGTATGGTAAGTTCTGCAAATGACCTTGCTACCAGAGTAGGAATTGATATCATAAAAAAAGGCGGTAACGCAGTGGATGCTGCAGTCGGAGTCGGATTTGCGCTTGCAGTGGTTTATCCGCAGGCCGGTAATATCGGCGGAGGCGGATTTATGATAATTCATCTGAACAATCCTGACTTAAAATTGAATACTTCAATTGATTACAGGGAGAAAGCGCCCCTGTCATCTTTTAAGGATATGTATCTTGATGACAGCGGTAATGTAATAGACGAGCTCAGCACAACGGGAAGTCTCGCTGCCGGCGTTCCGGGTTCAGTAGCCGGAATGTTGTATGCATTGGAAAAATACGGCACCATGAACAGAAAAGAAATTCTTGAATACTCTGTTAACATTGCAGACACAGGATTTTTTATAGAAGAAGGTCTTGCCGATGCGCTTAACAGTTATCAGTCTGAATTCATGCAATTCCCCGGTACAATGAATACATTCGGAGGAAAATTTAAAACCGGTGACAGACTTGTACAGAAAGAACTTGCAAATACACTCAGACGGATCAGTGAAAAAGGAAGGGACGGGTTTTACAGAGGAGAAACTGCCGATAAGATCGTGCAGCTGATGAAGAATACTGACGGAATTATTTCCTATGAGGATCTTGAAAGATATCAGCCGGTGGAAAGGGATGTTATCAAAGGTACATACAGAGGATATGATATAATTTCAATGGGTCCGCCAAGCAGCGGCGGGATCAGCTTAATTTATCTTTTGAACATTCTTGAAAACTATGACATTTCTAAAAGCGGATATAACAGTTCTGAAAACATTCAGATCATGACAGAGGCAATGAGAAGAGTATATGCAGACAGAAGCGAATTTATGGGAGACGCTGATTTTGTAAATGTACCAATTGATAAGCTTACTTCAAAAAAATATGCGCTTAGCCGGATTAAGGATTTTAAAATTGATAAAGCAGGTAACAGCAGCGAGATCAATCCGGGAAATCCTTTTGCAAATGAAAGTGAAGAAACCACGCATTACAGCATAGCCGACGGGAAAGGAAATCTGGTTTCTGTTACTACAACTATTAATGATGTATTCGGAAATAAGCAGGTAGTAGACGGAGCAGGATTTTTTCTGAATAATGAGATGGATGATTTCGTATCAAAGCCGGGAGTTCCGAATATTTACGGACTTGTGGGAAATGAAGCAAACGCTATACAGCCGGAAAAGAGAATGCTCAGCTCAATGACACCGACGCTGGTTTTTAAAAACGGAAAACCTTTTCTTGTTACAGGTTCGCCGGGAGGTGGAAGGATAATTACTACTGTCCTTCAAAATATTGTAAATCTCATTGATCATAATATGACTTTGAAGGAATCAATTGACGCTCCGCGGTTTCATCATCAATGGCTGCCTGATGAGATACAGATTGAGAAAAGATTAGTGAGTAAGGAAGATGATGAGAAACTGACAGTACTTGGTTACTACTTAAAAGGTATAAGTGATTTCGGAAGAGTGAATGCAATACTTATTAATGAAGACGGAACTATGGAAGGACATTCAGACAGAAGAGGTTACGGCAGCGCAATCGGATTTTAAATCAGAGGAGTCAATTGACAGAGCTGACAGATAAAAAGAATAAAATATTTGATATATTCTTTAAGATATACTTCAGGAATTCACTCAAAAGAAATTTTTTCAGTATTAATATCAGAGGAAAGGAATTGCTTGAAAAGATCAAAAGCATTTCTCAAGAGCAAAACTCCCCGGTCATAATATGCGTGAATCATTCCAACTGGTGGGACGGAGTTCTTTTAAACTGGGTATCGCATTATCTGATCGGGAAAGAATCATACTGTCTGATGGATACGACAGATCTGAACAGACACAGCTATTTCAATAAGATCGGCGCATTACCGCTGGAAAGAAAAAATAAATTTAACTCTTACCGCACTTTAAAATACTGCTCTAAACTCCTTGAAAATAAAAACAGATTTTTATGGATCTTTCCGCAGGGAGAACTGATCCCGAACGAAACAAAGCCTTTTAAATTTTATAACGGAGTATCCTTCATATCAGAAGATATAGACAGACTTCATATTTTGTGTGTTTACTTTGAATACAAATTTACCCTTCATCAAAGACCTGAGATATATATTGATTTTTTTAAATCATTTGAAAAAGAAGATATTAATAGGAAATCGAGAAAAGAATTTACCATGGATTTGGAAAATATATTTAACGATCAGTCGGAAATTTTTTCTGAAAGTTTTGCTAAAAATGATCTGAAGGATTTTGAGATAATACTTAAAGGAAAGAAATCTGTAAACGAGAGAGAGATCACACGAACTAAACAGATCTGAAATAAACTAATCCGGTCAACGGGCTCCGTTTTCAAAAAACCCGTAGACATTTTTCAATATATTTACATCATTATATGTGACATCAATTATTGAAATATATTTTTCGCCAAACTCACTTGATTCAATATTAATATCATTCTTCAGATTGATCTTTAAATCCGAACTTTTAATTTCAAGAGATTTGACTTTGGAGGAGAATAAAGTTTTTTTTACGGTGTAATCAAATTCCTCTTTTTCAAGCATCAGCAAATTATTCTTATAAACAAGAATTTTCATGAACTTTTTTACTTCTTTCATCTCAGTAACAAAAAAAACAAAGGAGTAATTATCGCTGATAAACTTACCAAGATACGTAGTCTGATGTTTTGAATCTGGAGAAACGTCTCCAAATGACTTTTCAATATATCCTTTACCTTCGAAAATGGACTTAACTCTTTTGTAATTCTTATAGAATTTGATTTTTGCCAGGACCTGATTTAACGGTGAGACCGGAAGCCAGAACAATTCGGAATTAGTATCCGGATTTATATTTTCATGGAAAGTAAGCTTATCAGAAACCGGGGTAAATTCAAATTCAGCTTTAAATTTATTTTCAAATTCCTGAGATGAATAATTTATGTTCAGATGATATTTATTCTTCAGTCTGTCATAATAGAAACTGTTTTTTTCAAGCAGCATTCTGACAACATTATCAGTATAGTCTGTTTTAAGATCATCTTTTTTGTAATCAAAGACAGCATCGTAAATTAAACGGTTTTGAAAATATAAATAAAATCGGATGCCGCAGGATAAGTCCTGAGAAATATCTGAACCGGATTTTTTCTCCGCCGGAGAGAATGGATTTCGGGTAAATATTCTTGCTGTAAAGTAATACTCTTCGTCATTATCCAGAGCTTCGAAGTACCACATTTCAAATGAACCCGGATCTGTATTGCCGGAATAGTTGAATTTTTCGGAATCTGTAATGAATTTCAAATGTTCGGGGAAAATTAGTATACAATATTTTGAATTTAATTATTAAATCAAATATAAAAAATTATTTTCGTGAAAAAATATTTCAAGGTCATTCAAAATGATAGCAAAAAATTTCAGTTGTATTTTTACTTTAATTTCTTTCTTTTAAAATACATTAAATATCAGCATACAAAATGTTCATCATCAATCAGTAAAATTCAATTTTATAATTTTAATAATAATACACACAAACCCGAATGCTAATTAAAAAATACCTGACGTTAATTTTGATTTTTATCAGTATAACATCTTCAGCTCAAACCGATACGAATATCAATATAATAAAATATGATCTGGAGTTCGATCTGTATGATTCATTTACCAAACCATATCCAATGACATACAGCGCATCAAATAATATCAGCCTCATTGTAAATACATCAGCCGGACAGATCACACTTGATGCAGAGAAAAATTCACTTACAATTGATTCAGTATCCGGCTCTGCTCAGTCATTTCATCATGATAACGATCTGCTGAAAATTAATCTTGACAGATTTTACAACAGCGGTGAAATGCTTGATGTAAAGATCTACTTCAGGCACAGAAACATTTTTGATACGGCTTATTTTGCATTTGACGGACTTATATATACGGACTCCGAGACAGCCGGAGCGCGCAGATGGTTCCCCTGCAAAGACATTCCAAATGACAAGTCAATGCTTAAGCTAAAAGCGCGCGTGCCGGATGATGTGCTTTTTGTGTCAAACGGATTATTGATTGACTCGGTTTACAAAGATAATTCACTATATTATACATGGGAGACAAATATTCCGGTATCAACATATCTTATTGCAATGGCAGGAAGCAGTAAATACAGACTGGAAGTTTTCCGGTGGAATAAACTGTCTGAAATTAATGAAAGCGTTGAGATCAGATTGTACTCACAGCCGGGCGAGACAATGTTTAATTACAACAATATAAAAGAACAGCTGCCGGAAATGCTGGAATTGTTTTCAAAGTTGTACGGAGATTATCCGTTTGAAAAAATAGCATTTGTAACTACAGACAAATATTTCCCTTGGGGAGGAATGGAAAATCAGACTCTGGTTACATTGTGTCCTGACTGCTGGTATGAGGATCTGATAGTTCACGAGTTAATTCATCACTGGTTTGGGAATATGATATCGCCAAATACATGGGCTGATATCTGGCTTAACGAAGGTTTTGCAACTTACAACGAAGCAATATGGGCTGAATATAAAAAGGGAAATATAGCTTACAGAAAAAATATTCAAAATGAAGCCAGAAAATATATGAGCAGTGATCCGGGCTGGGCGTCTTATTCAAAAGACTGGGCTGACCCGAAACCTAATGACGTCGTTTTATTTAATTCCGCCGTTACTTATTCTAAAAATGCGTCTATAATTTATATGCTTAGATATGTTTTGGGAGATTCAGTATTTTTTGACTGTATGCAGGCTTACGCTTCTCATCCTGAGTTCAGATTTGGAAATGCTTCCACAAGTTCATTTGCAAATTTATGCGAACAGATCAGCGGACAGGATCTGGACTGGTTTTTCAGTCAGTGGTTGCTTAATCCCGGATATCCGGAGTATGAAATAAATTATAAAACAGAAAAGATTAGTAACGGCAAATGGAAAACTGATTACACTATTAATCAGGTTCAGACGAATAAAATATTTTATCAAATGCCGGTCGAGCTCAGGGTGACATTCACAGACGGAAGCACAGAAGTAATAAAGGAAAGGAACAGTTATAACTTCCAGACCTACAATTTTGAGTTTGATAAGAAACCTGAAAAGATATCTTTTGATCCGAATAATGAGATCGTATTAAAGAAGGTGAAGTGATTTTAAAAAGTTAAAGCAGTGAATTCGCGTTTTAGCAGCCAGAACAAAACCTGACAGGTTTTTCCTGAATTCAAATCCGTATCTCAAATTAAATAAAACCTGTCAGGTTTCGTTCCCCGCAGCAGCACTCCCCCCCAATGTCAGACTTCATAAATAAAATCTATTATCTCACTTCCTCTTACTCCAAAACTTTTTAAGCCTCTTCCTCATCTCCGCCTCAGCTCCGTTATCAGAAGGCTCATAATAAATTCTGTCCTTTAACTCTTCCGGCAGATACTCCTGCTCCGTAAAATTATTTTCAAAATCATGAGGGTACTTATATCCGCTGCCGTAATTAAGATCTTTCATCAGTTTTGTCGGAGCATTCCTCAAATGCATCGGTACTCCAAAAGCCGGATTACTCTCAACATCTTCTTTAGCCTTATTTACCGCAAGATAAGAAGCGTTACTCTTGGGTGCGGAAGCAAGATACACAGCCGCCTGTGATAATACTAAAGTCGCCTCCGGCATTCCGATGTAATCGATCGCAGTAAAAGCGCTAACCGCCATTGTCAGAGCAAGCGGGTCTGCATTTCCAATATCTTCGGAAGCAAGCACTATCATTCTCCGAGCTATGAATTTTGGATCTTCACCTCCTTTGAGCATTCTCGCCATCCAGTACAATGCTGCATCCGGATCCTTCCCCTCACGCTCTTTATGAACGCGGAAATTATATTGTAATGCTCTTCCTGATTCTTATCATACTTAATATAATTTGCCTGAAACGCTTCTTTGAATATTTCATTGGTCAGTCTTATAATTCCATTCTCATCTTCGGATGTCAGCTTAACCGCCAGCTCAAGTCCGTTCAGTAACTTCCTTGCATCGCCTGAAGCCAGTCCGATCAGAAAATCCCTGTCTTCAATTTCAATTTTCTTTTCTTTAAGTAATATATCCTTTGAAAGCGCATTGTCAATAATTTTTTCGAAATTTTTCTTTGATAATTCTTCAAGCACGAACACTCTGCTTCGGGAAAGTAAAGGAGAGATCACTTCAAACGACGGATTCTCTGTGGTTGCTCCGATGAGTATCACCGTCCCCTTCTCCGAACTCTGCAGCAGCGAGTCCTGCTGTGATTTGCTGAACCTGTGTATTTCATCTATAAATAAAATTGTCTTTCTTTTTTTCTGTTTCAGATTATATTCCGCCTTTTCAATTGCAGCTCTTACATCTTTTACTCCGGATGAGACTGCAGAAAGCTGGACAAACTCTGTATTCACAAGCCGCGCTATCAGCAGCGCAAGTGTAGTCTTCCCTACTCCGGGCGGTCCCCAGAATATCATCGAGACAGGTTCGTTCTTTTCTATCATTGTCCTTACAGGTTTCCCGGGAGCTATCAGATGATCCTGTCCCGCAAAACTGTCCGGATCGGCAGGACGCATTCTTTCAGCAAGAGGTATATTATAATCAGCTTCCTTATCATTTACATTTCCAAACAGATCCATTTATGTCTTAGATTTATTTAAATAAAAATTCTTATTAATTAAATATACTCCGGAAAGTATAATTAACATTCCCGCGTAGTGCACGGGATAAAGTGTCTCTCCATCTAATAGTCCCCAGATAATCGAAACCACCGGAAGCATATAAGTTACAGTCGTTGCAAAAATTGCATCAGTCATCTGGATCAATTTGGTATAGAGAACTAAAGCAAAAGCAGTTCCGACTATACCAAGTATTGCAACGTAAAACATTGATGCGCCGCTTCCCGGAACAGTGTTAAATCTGTGAACTATATCAGTAGTGAATAAATAAGCCATGCAAACCGGACCGACTGACAGCATTGAAACAGAAGTTACAATAACGGACCGTATTTCGGAAAAATATGCCTTTATAAGATTCAGACTTATTGCATAACATAAAGTAGCTATGATCACTAACCACACATATATATTTATACTTCCGAGTATTCCTGTTTCATCTATAAAACTTAAAAGAAGTATTCCGGAAAATCCAAGCAGCATTCCGGCGATCTGCATGCCTCTTACTTTATACTTAAATATAAAAACAGCAATCAGCATTGCGAAGATCGGAGTAAGCGCATTCAGTATTCCGGTTACTGAACTCGCAAGCACAGTCTGCGCATATGAAAAAAGAAGGGCAGGAATTAAATTTCCTACAAGCCCTACCATAAATAATACAAATAATTTTTTACCCGGTAACCTGAAAACATTTCTCAATGCAACCGGTAGTAAAACAAGAAAAGCAAAAGTCAGTCTCATCGTACCTACCTGATCCGGTGTGTAAACATCCAGTCCGCGTTTTATCAATATATAAGAACTTCCCCAGATCAAAGAGAGTACGATAAGTAAAATCCAAGCCGTAAAATCACTTCGCCTGCTGAACCGCTTTACATTCAATTTAAAATAAAATAGTTTACATCAAGATAGTATTAATATTTTAAAACATTAATGAACAATGTTTATACAAATTCCAACACAGCTCAGAGCTCCAAATATTGTATATTTACTTAATCTTCAACCAAACTATCTAGCATAACCGCCTTTGAAAAATTGCCGAAAGAATTCATGAGCAATTGCGTTTATAAAATTTCCTTGTCTGTCCCGAGTACTCGGGATGCGAAGCAAATTTTGAGTTGGAAATTTTATAGCAATTGTGAGCCGAAGACGTCCCGAATTCCGGCAATTTTTCAACAGCGGAGAATTTTCTTTGTTTCTTTCGTTGCCTGCCCCGAATGTTTCCCTCGGGGTTCTCTCAAAAGAAAGAAAGTAAAGAGCAGCTTATCTCTAATTTAAGTACCTAATAATACAGGTAGCTGCGGTTAAACTAATTTTAATAAAAAGCACTTTACTTCTGATAAGAATATTGAATTAATCTTTCATTTAAATTAAGTTTGAATAAATGACAGCAAAAAATCACAAAATAATTTTCCACGTGGATATGGATGCCTTCTTTGCATCATGCGAAGAAGCCTTAAATCCTGCGCTGAAATTAAAACCGCTTGTCGTAGGCGGAACCCGAGAAGACAAAAGAGGAATTGTATGCTGTCCGAATTATCTTGCCCGCGCAAAAGGCGTCAGAACTGCAATGCCGCTTACACGCGCGCTGCTGCTTGTTCCTGACGGTAATTTTATCAGAAGTACGCGCGGTCTCTATTCTGATTATTCCAAAAGAGTCCGGGATATCTTTTACAAATATACTCCGATCGTTCAGCCGGTCAGCGTGGATGAAGCTTATTTAGATGTTACAGGTGTCCTGCATCTGCACAATAACGATTACAAATTACTTGCTGACAGATTAAGGAATGAGATCAGGGATACTTTGAAGATCACCTGTTCTGTTGGGATTGCAGTAAACAAGATCTGCGCAAAGATCGCTTCTAAAATTAATAAACCTGACGGAGTTACAGTTGTTCCTTTCGGAATGGAAAGAGAATTTCTGAGCAATATGACCATTGATAAAATTCCGGGTGTGGGTAATGCCGCGCAGTTAAAATTAAGAAAATACGGCATCGAACTTATCGGCGATATTTTAAAATTCGATCAGAGTTTTTATGATAAGGAAATAAAATTCCATACATCTTTTCTGCTTAATGTTGCAAACGGCAAAGGTAGTGACAACGTAAAGGAAAATGACGAAGTGAGAAAATCCCTTTCAAAGGAAAATACATTTTATGAAGATGTTTCTGACAGAGAGTTTCTTCTTTCTGAACTGTACTATCTCATGGAAAAATGCTGTCAGAAATTAAGGAAAGTAAAACTGAAAGGAAGAAGCATTACAGTTAAAGTTAAATATTTTGATTTCAAAGTTAATCAGAGATCATATACGGCAGCTAAATATTCTAATCTCGACACTGATTTTTATGAGGATGCAACACTGCTCCTTGACAAAATGCTGTTAAATAAAAAGAAGATCAGACTTCTCGGAGTAAAGTTTTCTGAATTCATTTCAGGTGATGAAGCTGTTCAGGAAAGCATCTTTGATGATATTGATAAGAAGGAGAATCTTCTGAATAAACTCGATACTATCAGAAAAAAATATGACTTCGGTATTGTAAAATTCGGAAGAACAATTAAGCTTAAGTAGATATTATTTCTTTAAGAGCATTACAAAATCATTCATCACGAAACCGCCGCCGATATCTATATCAATTATCTTTTCGATTTTATATCCTATCTTAAAATAAAAATTTACCGCTTTGTAATTCTGTCTGTTTACAGTCAGTCTTATCGTTTCAAAATCAATTCCCGAAAAGACATGATCAAACAATCCTTTACCAATTCCTTTTCTAAACAGATCCGGATCTACATATAATTTGTGAAGGAAGTAATCTTTCCCTCCTGTCCTGCAGACCGAAATAAATCCTGCCATTTTACCATTAATATACGCTCCCGTGAAAATATTATTATCTTCAAATATCTGCTTCCTCAGACTATCAGCAGAGTACATCATCTCAAGCATATAGTTCACCTGCTCCTGTCCGATGATCGGCGGATAATGAACATTCCATGTCTTCCGCGCTAACAGAGAAAGCTCCTCAATATCTTCATCTGTTTTTATTATTCTGTATTCCGTTTTCAATTTATATCAAAAATATTTTCGGATTAATTTTTCTTTGCATATTTTAAATTAATAATATTCAATCCGTCCACATAAAATCCCTCTACATTTTTTTTAAGCAGATATACTTTCTGATTATAATAAAGGAACAGCCACGCCGCATCTTCAATTACGATCTTCTGCATCTGATCATATATTTTTTTTCTTTCCTCAAAGTCCGTAATTTTCAACGCCTCTTCATAAAGTCTGTCTACATCAGGATTGGAATACCCTACCCTGTTCGGACCGTTTGGCGTAATATTCTTACTGTAAAACAGCGCCATGAAATTTTCCGGATCATAATAATCCGCGCCCCAGCTCGCGCGCCAGAATGGGAATACTCCCTCTTCCTGTTTTGAGATCAGTGTCGCCTGTATCATCTGATCGAGCTTCAGATCAATTCCAATGTCTTTAAGCTGCTGCTGCACAGCTATTGCAAGCGTCTTTTGTATCTCCTCATTTCCCGTAACCAAAGTAAGATCAAGTCCTTCGCCGTTGGGATATCCCGCTTCCTTCAAAAGCTGCATCGCTTTATCCTTATCATACTTGTATCCTTTTATTTCCGGATTGAATCCCGGCATGCCTTTCGGTAAAGGTCCGTTCTCTGCGGAACTTCCCCTGTTCTTCAAAACAAATTTCAATATCCTGTCCCTGTCCACTGCATAATTCAGCGCCTGTCTCAGTTTTAAATTATTTACAAATGGTCCCGCCTTTCCGCCCGGTAATTCCGGCGACTGCATCATTCCGAAAAAAACTGTCTGCAGCCACGGCTGTCTGTTGAGCGTGTAAAGATCTTTCTGAGAATCAATTAAATTTCCGTTATCATCTGTGATCTGATCATAGGTCTCTGATGAAGGATCGTGATAATCATATCTGCCGTTTTGAAAATCCATGAACTCTGTCTCCGATGACTGTGTAAATGTAAATCTTACTCCGTCAAGATAAGGAATTGCATTACCGTCCTTATCTTTCTCTCTGTAATTTTTATTTTTTTCAAAGACGAGCTCCTTATCCAGATCCCACTTTACAAATCTGAACGGACCTGTGCCGACAGGATTCTGACCGAACCTGTCTCCGTAAAATTCCACAGCTTCCCTGGGATAAACATAACCGTATGACATTGTAAGCACACTTAGAAACGGCGCAAATGGTTTTGTAAGTTCAATGACCAAAGTCGAATCATCAGGCGCCTGCAGACCAGATATGCCATTCACTTCTTCAGTCGATTTTCCCGACATGAAATCAATATACTCCTGCGCTCCCTTTATCCTGTCACGGTAAACCCACTGTCCGCGCGTCTTTGTCTTCGGGTTATTTACTCTTTCAAAACAGTATTTAAAATCCTGCGCTGTAACCTTTCTTCCTTTGCCGTTAGTTTCTTTAAAACATTCATTGTCATGATAATAAACATCATCTCTTAAATGAAAAGTATATGTAAGCGCATCATCTGTTATTTCCCAGTTCCGCGCTATCGACGGCTTGATATTATTTTCCTTGTCAAATTCCACAAGACCTTCCATCATAACTGAAAGTCCCCAGATGGTCTGATTGGAGTTTGACATTACAGGTTCAAGTGTCTCAATATTCTGACTGACATTAATGGTGAATACTTTGCTGTCAGTTTCTTTCTTATCCGAACATGAATAAATATTTAAAGTTAACACCAGTAACAAAGTCTGTAATAAAGTCAGTGGAAATTTTTTCATTTAAAGATAATTTGTATTTTGTAATGTTGTAAAATAATTAATTTAAGTTTTAAAAAATATTGTAAGATAAAACTTTAATAAACATTCAAACTTCTGATGGATAAAATCACACACGACAATATTCTCAAAGCTCATTACTTTGATAAATTTTCTGCAACGGACTATCTGGTAAAATACAGGAACATCGCGGAAATAATCCGGGAAAGACTTTCTCTTAAACCTGATATGACTTACATAACTTACTATGATGACAGCGGGTATAAGGTGAGTCTGACTTACAGGGAATTTATCCGAAAGACATATCAGCTCGCCGATTTCCTTCTGAAGAGCGGAGTCAAAAAAGGAGACAGAGCCGCAACCTTTTCACACAATCATTATGACACAGTAATATTATATTTTGCAGCCTGGACTATCGGCGTAATCATTGTACCGGTTAATGTAAGTGAAGAATCTGACAGGGTGGATTTTATACTGAAGGATTCCGAATCGAAAATAGTTTTCACGCGTGAACAGTATCTCGAAAAACTTTCCAAATCAGAAACAGCAAAACAAATTACATTAACTGCATTTGACAATTTTAATTATGACCTGTATTCAAAAACTTTTGAAAATGAATTTTCTGATTTTGATAAAGAAGCTGAATGTCTTATAGTTTATACATCGGGCACAACCGGCAATCCCAAAGGAGTTGTCCTTACACAGTATAATCTGATGGCTGATGCTTATGCAATTTCCGAATGGCACGGACTTCACAATGACGATGTAATGATGTGCGTACTTCCGATCCATCATGTGAACGGTACTGTCGTTACTATTATGACAACAATGTTTTACGGCGGAAAGATGATACTGAATCAGAAATTCAATACGGATCTGTTCCTGAAATTACTTCAGGATGAAAAAGTAAAAGTAGTAAGTGTGGTTCCGACACTTCTGCAGTTCCTGATCCATTCCGAAAATCAGAGTAAGGATTACGACCTGAAACACTTCTCACATTTGATCTGCGGTGCAGGTCCCCTGACCTGTGAGATCGCATCTAATTTTGAAAAAAGATTCGGACTGAAAATTGTTCACGGCTACGGACTTTCGGAGACTACCTGTTACTCATGTTTTATTCCGGTAAATCTTCACTCAGACGAACATATCAAATGGCAGAATGAATTCGGGTTTCCCTCGATCGGCATTCAGATAAACTGCAATGAAATGGATATACAGAATGACAAAGGTGAACCTCTTCCGGAAAATGAAAAAGGCGAGATCGTTATACGCGGACATAATGTCATGAAATATTATTTTAATAATGATGAAGTGAATAATAAGACTTTTGAATTCGGTTGGTTCAGAAGCGGCGATGAAGGTTTTTTTAAATTAGACAGAAACGGAAGAAAGTATTTTTTCATAACCGGAAGAATAAAAGAACTGATCATCAGAGGCGCAGTTAATATTTCCCCGCTTGAAATAGATGAGGTCCTTTCAGGAATAGAATGTGTGAATTCCGGAATTGCAGTCGGCTTTGACAATGACTGGTACGGCGAGGAAGTCGGTGCTTTGATAATGCTTAAAGGAAATCATAACGATACTTCAGATACAGATAAAGAAAAACTTAAGGAAGAAATTATTCTGAAATGCCGTGAACATCTGCCGTTTTTTAAATCTCCTAAAGTAGTTGTATTTTCAGATTTCATACCTGTAACTTCCACAGGGAAATATCAGCGAAATAAAGTTAAAGATCTTTTTAAAGAATGGAAAGAAGTGCAATTTAAACAATGAACAGAATTTACAGAATTAAGGAATTAAGGAATTAACAGAATGTATGGAGTTACAATATTTAGAATTTATGGAGTTATGTGATCATCAAAATTAAGTGATCAATAATCAAAGTTTATTTTAAATCACACATCACAGATCAATTGAAAACATCTGCAGGTCATCTCTTTTTCTCCACTTCATATTTGTCCAGAAAGATTTAGCGCTCTCATTAATATTATCAGCCATCAGCATACATCTTTTTATTCCTTGTGATCTTAGTACTTTTATACTCTTGCCAATCAACGTTTTAGCAATTGACATATTCCTGTAATTTTTATCAACCGCCAGATGATATATGAATCCCCTTCTCCCGTCATGCCCGCAAAGTATTGTCCCGATGATCATTCTCCCCTCTTTACAAATAAAACTCATTCCTTTATTTCTTTTCAGATAACTCCCAAATTCATCCTCAGTATCCCCGACCGTCAGCTTAATCCCATCAGTCCGTTCCCAAAATTCCTTAACCAAACCAAAATGCCCTTTCCTCATCTCAAAATATTTCAGCTCACGTTTATCCAACTATTTATTAGAATTTAATATACAGAGGTATAAATTCATTTTTCATTTAACATTTCTCATTTAACATTTATCATTTTTCATTTTTCATTTATAATTGTTCATTGATCATTGAAAATTGATCATTGATAATTATTCCTCTTCTTCCGCTCTTAATTTCTCCAGCACCGAATAATCCTCAAGAGTAGTAACATCCCCCTTCACTTCCCCGCTGTGTGCAAGTTCACGCAGCAGTCTTCTCATGATCTTCCCGCTTCTTGTCTTTGGAAGAGTATCCGTGAATCTGATCTCATCAGGTCTCGCAAGCGCTCCGATTTCCTTTACTACCCATTCCTTAAGTTCAGTCTTTAATTCATCTGACGGGATCTGACTTCCTTCAAGAGTTACAAAAGCGCAGATGGCATTACCCTTTACTTCATCAGGTTTACCTACGACAGCAGCTTCAGCTACTTTTAAGTGAGCGACAAGAGCTGACTCAACTTCCGCAGTACCAAGTCTGTGACCGCTGACCTTCAGCACATCATCCACTCTTCCCATCACCCAGTAATATCCGTCCTTGTCCCTTCGCGCACCGTCACCGGTAAAATATATTCCCGGGAATTCACTCCAGTACTGCTTCTTATATCTGTCATCATCTTTATAAATCGTTCTGAGCATTGAAGGCCAGGGCTTTTTAATTATAAGAAGTCCTCCTTCTCCCTTACCTACCTTGTTTCCTTTCTTATCAACTACTTCAGGTTCAATACCAAAGAACGGCAGCGTTCCTGAACCCGGCTTTGTCGGAGTTGCTCCGGGAAGAGGCGTGATCATTATCGCTCCTGTTTCAGTCTGCCACCATGTATCAACGATCGGGCATTTATTTTTTCCGATCATCTTATTATACCACATCCATGCTTCGGGATTGATCGGCTCACCTACTGTACCGAGAAGTCTGAGAGACTTCAGACTGTACTTATCCACCCAGTGATTTCCCCATTTTATAAAAGCCCTTATAGCCGTTGGCGCAGTATAGAATATTGACACTTTATATTTATCGATCATTTGCCAGAACCTGTCGGGATGCGGGAAATTCGGCGCGCCTTCATAAAGGAAAATAGTTGCTCCGTTTTGAAGCGGACCATAGACTACGTAACTGTGTCCTGTCACCCAGCCGATATCAGCAGTACACCAGAATATGTCATCGTCTTTTATGTCAAATACATATTTAGTGGTAATATATGTCTGTACAGAATACCCGCCCGTAGTGTGCAGAATGCCTTTCGGCTTACCTGTTGTTCCGCTTGTATAAAGTATAAACAAAGGATGTTCCGAATCCAATTTCTCCGGTGAACAAACATCGCTCGCATCCGCCATTTCATCATGATACCACTTATCAAAATAATCATTCCATTTAATTTCACAGTTCGCTCTTTTCACAACGATCACATTTTTAACTGAAGGACAATCAGGCAGCGCTTCATCAACATTATTTTTAAGATGAACGATCTGCCCTCTTCTGAACGCGCCGTCAGCAGTGATCACAAGAGAAGCTTCAGCATCCGTGATCCTGTCCACAAGCGCATGAGCCGAGAAACCTCCGAATATAACAGAATGCACCGCCCCGATCCTGGCGCATGCAAGCATTGCAACCACCGCTTCCGGTATCATCGGCATATAAATGCAGATCCTGTCGCCTTTCTTGATTCCGAGATTTTTTAATACATTGGAAAATTTTCTTACTTCCGCCGCGAGCTGATTGTAAGTAAGAGTCTGAGTATCACCGTGCTCACCTTCAAAAAATAAAGCCACTTTATTTTTTCTGTGAGAATTAAGATGTCTGTCGAGACAGTTATAACTTAAATTAATTTTCCCGCCCGTGAACCACTGTGCATGCGGCGCTTTCCATTTAAGAACTTTCTTCCACGGCTTAAACCAGTGCAGCTCCTCCGCTATCTTAGCCCAGAATTTCTCCGGATCCTTTATTGATTTTTCATAAGCTCTTTTATACTGCTGAAAAGATTTTATAAAAGCTTTCGAAGAAAAACTTTTACCGGGTTTAAACAGTCTGTTTTCTCTTGAAAGAGAAGTAATGTTCTGTTCCTTCTTCTTTTTCTCGGACATATTAAAGTTTTTTAATTTGAGGTAAATTAGTGAAATAGATTTATAATTAAAATTATATTAGGATTAGAGGATTATAGGATTTTAGGATTGTTTAATTTTTGAACCATGATTAAAGGATGACTGGATTATCCTGATTCCTTCTGTTCTAAGTAAATATATTCCGGTTTTCATGATTTATCTGAATAATACAATTCTATACTTCAAGATAAATAAATCGAATCATGCTAATCTTGCAATCCCTTAATCATGGTTCAAAAATAAATCCTATAATCCTTTAATCCTAATTCAAGTCCTATAATCCTTAAATCCTTTAATCCTAATTGAATCCTTTAAAAATTGATTTAACACATTAAAATAATTAATTTAATAAAATAATTTATTCCACCACTTAATTTTCTGAATGAGTAAAACCGCATTCGTTTTTCCCGGACAGGGATCGCAGGCAGTCGGTATGGGTAAGGATCTGCATGATACTTTTGATATTGCCAAACAAATTTATGCCGATGCCGATGAGATCATGGAAATGCCTTTAAGCAGGATCTCATTTGAAGGTCCGTCTGAAATTCTCACGCAGACTCACATTACTCAGCCCGCGCTATTTGTACATTCTTATATTTTATTAAAACTTATCGGAGAAAGTATCATTGCTGATGCTGCAGCGGGACATTCGCTCGGCGAATATACTGCGCACGTTTACGCGAGATCTTTTTCTTTTGAGAATGGTCTCAGACTTGTAAAGAAGAGAGGCGAACTTATGAAAGTCTCCGGTCTTAAAAGACCCGGTACAATGGCGGCGCTTATTGGTCTCACCGACGAACAGGTAAATGAGATCTGTGAAAAAGCCAAAGAAGATCAGATAGTTGAGCCGGCGAATTTTAACGCGCCGGGACAGATAGTGATCTCAGGTGATGTCGATGCAGTCCGCCGCGCAATCAGAATTGCAAAAGAAGAACCTTACAAATGCAAACTTGCAAAGGAGCTTCAGGTAAGCGGAGCTTTTCATTCCGATCTCATGCAGTCTTCTTCTGAAGAATTAAAAGTCGCGCTCGAACAGACCCATATGAATGACTCTGTTATTCCCATATTTACCAATATTGAAGCTTCTCCCGTTTCAAACGTTGAGCTGATAAGAAACGCTCTTTACAGACAGCTCATGGCTTCAGTCAAATGGCACGGACTGATCGGTAATATGGTCAATGATCATAATGTAAGTAAGTTTTATGAGATCGGTTCAGGCAAAGTACTGACTGGTCTTATTAAAAGAATTAACCCTGATGTTGAACTATTCAATATCAGCTCGGCAGAAGACATTAAAAAATTAATTCAATAAATGGAAGAAAAAATCAATTACCTCGAGTACAAAGATTTAAAGATCGACCCCGTTATCTTTACACAGGGTTTCGTTCCCGGATGTGATATGAGGATCTGCGGAGGACAGTGCTGCAACTGGGGAGTTTATATGGACAGGGATTTCGAAAAAGTTATTATGAATTATGAGACACAGATTAAAGATGAGATGGATGAGTTTCAGCCGAGAGACTCTTCCGTTTGGTTTGAGAAAGAACTCGAACCTGATGAAGACTTTCCTTCTGGTTATGCCATTGGCAGCGAACTCTACATCAGCAGTCTTGGAGTTACTCAGTGCGTCTTCAAAGATAAACGCGGTTACTGCTCGCTTCAGGTGACAGCCGTAAATAACGGAATGCATAAGTGGGAGATAAAGCCGAAGTACTGCATTATGTATCCCCTTACGATCGTCGATAATGTGCTGACTTATGATTCCGATCATTCGGACCGGCTTGACTACTGCGGAAGAGCCCACGAGGAAAATTTTACTCAGACTGTATTCGAAGCGATGACTGAGGAAATTAAATTCATAATGGGTGAAGACGGATATAAATTTCTTTACGAACATTTCAATACTAATTACAAAAAGAAAATTCAGATCGAAATTCTTAAATAAATTTTTATAAATATATTAATGGCGGATTTTAAAGACAGAGTAATTCTTATCACAGGCGGTTCAAGAGGTATCGGAAAATTTATTGCGGAATCCTTTGCCGAAGAAGGCGCTAAAGTAATTGTGACTTACAGAAATGCGATCGATGAGGAATATTTTAATTCAAAGGGAATTAAACATTTCAAATGTGATGTGTCAGATCTTAAGTCAGTTCAGGAAATGACAGAGAATATTATAAAAGAATTCGAAAAGATTGACGTGCTTATAAATAACGCCGGCATTACAAAAGACGGACTCCTTATGCGGATGAGTGAAGAGGACTGGGATGCTGTAATTGACACAAATCTCAAAGGCGTATTCAATATGACAAAAGCCGTTACAAGAAATATGATGAGCAAACGTTACGGAAAAATTATTAACATTACTTCCATTGTCGGCATTACAGGTAATGCAGGTCAGGCGAATTACGCAGCGTCAAAAGCCGGTGTGATCGGATTCACCAAATCCATCGCAAAGGAACTCGCGTCAAGAAACATAAACGTAAACGCCGTCGCTCCGGGATTCATAGAAACTGAAATGACAGGCAAACTCACTGACGAAGTAAAACAAAGCTACATGAACATGATCCCCCTAAAAAAATTCGGCAGCGGCACCGACATCGCCAAAGCAGTTAAATTCTTAGCGGGAGATGATTCGAATTACATAACAGGACAAACACTATGCGTAGATGGCGGTATTGTAATGTAATTTCATTTTTAAATTTTGTCATTCCCGCGTGCTTCTGGCGGGAATCCAATCATCAGAAACATTTAGCAGTTAATACTTTTTTTAATTGTCATCATACTCAAGAATACTTTTTTTTTAAAATTTTTATCTTTGAGCCTTCGAGCCTTTGAGGTAATTTCAATTTTTTCGGACATGCTGATCCCGGCGGGAATCCAATCAACAACGAAACACATTTTTAATTTTAATAAAATAACATGAAACCAAAATTACAAAACGTACCATCCTTCGCAAAATTTTTACCAATATTAATACTAATACTTGCCTTCTCTTCCGGCTGCAAAAACAACTTCGACAACCTAAACGGCAAAGTCTTCCTCTACAAAGACAGCGTCTACGAATTCACAGCCGGCTTTGACAAAGACACTCTTTTCTACATAATGAAAGACGAAAGAATGCCGCGCTTCCATAAAACCACTTTCACTAAAAAGAAAGTCGACGATTCGACATTCCTTCTGACTCTGAAAGAAAAGCCGAATTTCTGGGAAAAGGATTCCTGGGAAATTGTCGTTACTGACGGTAAAGGATTCAAATCAAAAGAATCCGGCAATTACTATCTTTTATATTCCGACAGTCTCATTGTAAAAAAAGCTCCCGAGTTTCAAAAGTAAATTATTTTTATAATACTAATTTTAAGCTGAACATAATTGGAAAAGAAATTTAAATCAAGAAAAGAAGAATATAAGACCGACTCCGGAATAGAGATACCCTCTTATCTTAATGAACCCGTGAAACTCGAAGACCCCGGTGAGTTCCCTTTCTTAAGAGGAGTGCATAAATCAATGTACAGATCCAGATTCTGGACGATGCGTCAGTATGCAGGATTTGCAACCGCGGAGGAATCAAACGAAAGATATAAATTCCTGATCCAGTCAGGTACTACTGGACTTTCCGTTGCATTCGATCTTCCGACTCAGATAGGATATGACAGTGATGATCCGATGAGCGAAGGCGAAGTCGGCAAAGCCGGTGTTGCAATAGATTCTCTTGAAGACATGGAAACGCTTTTCGATGGGATCACTCTCGCTGATATCACAACGTCAATGACCATAAATTCCACCGCAGCGATCCTTCTTATGATGTATGTGGCGATCGCAAAAAAACAGAATGCAGACCTTACAAAACTATCCGGCACTATACAGAATGATCTTTTAAAAGAATACATCGCGCGCGGCACTTATATCTATCCCCCTTCGCATTCGATGCGGCTCATCACGGATATTTTTAAATGGTGCAGCGTCAATCTTCCTTCATGGAATACCATCTCCATCAGCGGCTATCATATCCGCGAAGCGGGTTCCAGCGCAGTGCAGGAAGTCGCCTTTACGCTTTCGGACGGAATTGAATACGTCAAGTCTGCGATCGAATCCGGACTCGATGTCGATGAATTTGCAAAGCGTCTCTCATTCTTTTTTAATTCACATAATAATTTTATTGAGGAAGTCGCTAAGTTCCGAGCGGCGCGCAGGATCTGGGCGAAGATCATGAAGGAACGCTTCAATGCAAAAGACGAAGCCAGTATGAAGTTGAGATTTCACGCGCAGACAGGCGGCTCCACTCTGTCCGATAAACAGATCGATAATAATATTGTCCGCGTTACTATACAGGCGCTTGCAGCTGTAATGGGCGGATGTCAGTCCCTGCACACCAATGGAAAAGATGAGGCGATCGCGCTGCCGACCGAACAGTCAGTTCAGACCGCTCTCAGGACTCAGCAGATCATCGCTTACGAAAGCGGAGTCGCGGATTCAGTGGATCCGTTAGGAGGTTCCTATATGATAGAATATTTTACCGATCAGATAGAAGCGAAGGCGTGGGAATATATCAATAAGATCGATGATATGGGCGGCGCTTCGAAAGCAATAGAATTTAATTTTCAGAAAAGCGAGATAGAGAATAACTCCTACCACCTGCAGAAAGATCTCGAAAGTAAAAAAATTATCGAGGTCGGCGTTAACGAATTTATGACAGATTTAAATGAAGACCATATTATTTTTAAAGTCGACGACAGCGTAAGGGTCCGTCAGATGTTAAAGCTTAACAGACTCAAAGAAAAAAGAGACAACAAAAAAGTAAATGAATTACTGACAGTCATCAAGGAAAAATCTTCAAAATCCGAAAACCTCCTCCCCTTCATCCTCGCCGCCGTCGAAAGTTACGCCACAGTCGGTGAGATCTCAAATGCATTGCGTGAAGTGTGGGGAGAATATAAAGCGGTTTAACCTCAAAGTCTCGAAGGCTCAAAGAATACTTTTTTTAAATTTTACTTTGAGTCTTCGAGCCTTAGAGGTAATTATAAATGTTGTTTGTAAATTTCAATCTCAAATGATTTGAAATTATTAGTTATAAAATATATATATTTGTAAAATTTAATAATGGAACAAAAAGTAATATGGATCACCGGCGCATCGACAGGCATTGGCAAAGAAACCGCTATGGCCTTCTCCAAAGCCGGTAACATCGTAGTCGTAACCGCCCGCAGAAAATCGCGGTTAGTCAGAATAGTAAGCGAGATCAATTTCGCCGAAAGAGAAGCCTCTGCCTTCGTCTGCAATGTCACATCCGAACGCAGCGTAATGTCCACTGCAAAAAGGATAAAAGAAAAGTACGGACGCATTGACTGCTTAGTCAATAATGCAGGAGCCACTGTTTTCAAATCATTCACCGATACAAAAAGTTTTGATTATGACAATGTCATAGACACAAATCTCCGCGGTTCATTCCTTTGTATAAAATCCGTTCTGCCGATGATGATCAAAAACAAACGCGGACACATCATTAATATATTATCAGTCGCTGCGAACACCGCTTTCGAGAACAGCGCCGTGTACGCCGCTTCAAAAGCAGGACTGCTTGCAATGTCAAATTCACTCCGCGAAGAAGTCCGCAGATTCAACATAAAGATCAGCAACATACTTCCCGGCGCCGTCGAGACCGCAATGTGGGAAAACAAAGCCCGCCAGCGCTACAAACACCGCATGATGCAGCCCGAAGACATCGGCAAAATTGTTCTGAATGTCTTCGCCCAGCCAAAAAAAGTTCTGATAGAAGATGTTATCGTGAGGCCTGTGAAGGGCGATATTTGAATAAACGAAATAACCGGTATTATTAAAAAACTTTAGAAGCAGACAAAAATTTCTTCATCTTTTCTATTTTCCTTTACAACTGCTCTCTTCAAATACAACCGTCATTTTCTGAACCCTGATTAAATGATTCCCGTGATTTCCTGATTTTGTCAGTTACTGTTTCAGTCTTTATTGAAAAGCTCCAGTCCTCCCCCCTTTTTTTTCAAAGGGGGGAATGAGGGGGGTTCTGTAAGTTACTGTTGCTGTCTTTTTAAAAACTTTTGATACAGACAAATATTTCTTTATACTTTCTATTTTATTTTATAACTATGCAGGCGCACAGCAGTAAGCGTTTCAAAAACTTTCGCTGTTTCCCTGCCCTTACCGTCTTCTGTCTTGGAAAAATCTGTAAGCAGGTTAATCAAAATAGCCGGTAATATTTATAGAATTTTCTTCATATTGATTTTTATTGATTTATTTTTCCATTAAGTGTATTTTATCAAAAGAAAACAGAAAGTTAATCTAACGATTATGACAGCAGTTAAATTAAGAAATATCATTGCAAAAAAAATATCAGAGCTTGATGATATTGAAGTATTAAAGGAAATAAATTCCATTCTTGAATCGAAAACAAATAACAACGATATCTATTATCTAAATCACATTCAAAGAAAGAAAATCAGGAAAAGCAAACAACAATTTAAGGAAGGTATGAGTATTTCAAATGAAAAGGTATTCGATGAAATTGAAAAATGGTTAAAAGAAAAATAACATGGTCAAAGGAAGCAAAAGAAAGTTTAGAGGAAATTCCTGACTTTCATATTGAAAGAAATGGCAATAAGTCCTACAGTATCAAACTCCTAAATCAAATAAAATTGTCAGTCTCCTATATCCGTGATAATAATTTTATTGGGAAAGCTACCGACGAAGAATTTACAAGGGTTGTGTTCAAAAACCATTATGGAGTTTTCTACGAAGTAAAAGAAAATGTTGTGGAAATACAACTCATTTGGGATGCAAGAAGAAATCCGGAAGACTTCCGTGTATAGCTGATCGCAGCTGAACAATACTCTCATTGTTAGTGACCTTCGCTGTGCCCCGGACACAAACAAAATTTACTTTGTTTTCCGGAGAATCATTTCCGCAATTGCACTTTAATTTATAAATATCTATCGGGATGCCTAAGCAATTGAAATCATGTAATCCTGCAAACCTTTAATAATGGTTCAAACATCCGCATTTTTCTGATCCTCTTAAACCTATTAAGTCACCGGATAACATGATCGTAGCCGCAACCTTCAGGTTGCGGAAAATATTTTTAATTTAAATTTCCGAATAAAAACAAATCTACCGGGAGGAATAAGCGCCGAATGACCTTTTCTGATCCTTGGTTAATTGATTGTTTTGATTTCCTGATTATAAATATTCTAATCATGTAATCTTGCAATCCTTTAATCATGGTTCAAACATCCCACCCAGCCAAAAAAAAGTTCTGATAGAAGATGTTATTGTGAGACCTGTGAAGGGGGATATTTGAATAAACGATATTCCAGTTTTATGAGTCAGCAAGTGAAATCATGTAATCTTGCAATCCTTTAATCATGGTTCAAACATCCGCATTTTTCTAATCCTCTTTAACCTAATAAGTCACCGGATAACATGATCGTTGCCTCCACCTTCAGGTTGCGGGAAATATTTTTTATTTAATATCCCTAATCATCATTTTATTCTAAAAATCCCCAGCTTTAGAAAGAGTAGGATAATTCCTAATTTGATGTTTCATAAAGCAATATATAATTTCAGTAACCTCAACCAGTACCTATCCAAACTGAGACTTGGGAAGGAGGGGAAAAAAATATTTTTATTTAACATTTAATTAATAGTTTCTCATACTTTTATTATCGATGTAGACTGTCACCGTAAATCCTTCAATTCTGGTACCTCGACTATAAATTGTTTCAACCCAAAAATTATTTTTCGTAGGAAATTTAACTTCATACAAACCTTCCAATAATGTAGAACTTTCAGTGTTCTCTTTTATAAATTTTGATGTAAAATGTTTTTCGGGAAATAGAAGATCAACTGGTACAGGTTTCATCTGCTCGAGATATTTATCAATATTCAAAATCTCCATAGCATTATCCAAAATTATCCAGATAGATGAATATCCTTCATCACCACCTTCTAAAAAAAGTTCGACTCCCGGCAGAACTTTTTCTCCATTAATAGTTATAAATGCTTTCCCATTTTTATTAAAAACTTTTCCAGCGTCACCATAAAACTTATTTTCCCAATTGACTGAAAAAATGTTATTGACGGATTCCCAATTTTTTGTCTTTGAACCCTCACTCTCATCCGGTAAGAGCATATAAATCAGATCATACAATTCAATCGGCTCGCCATTAGCATAATCCTTTGTAATTACTTCGGTCTGATCAACTTAATATTCTCTGTTGAATTTCCAGTTTTATCTTCATTCTTAGATCCGTCAACTGAAGGCTTTTTAGCATTTGCTCCGTCCTGAGCAATGCAAAAGATTGGTAAAACGATGATTGTAAAAGTAAAATAAGTTTTTTCATTTTACTATAATTTGAATTAATATAATTTTATTTGCTCTTAACTATTAGTCTCATAATCTTATTGTTGCAATCTTTGCCATCTCAACCCTACTTTATTTTCCGGTAATTGTAAATTCAACTCTCCGGTTAAGCTGTCTTCCTTCATCAGTATCATTTGTTGCAACAGGTTTACTTTCACCATAACCTTTGAAGGTAATTCTGTCAGATGAAATACCGTTTTGTGTAAGAAAACTATATACAGATTTGGCTCGGTTTTCTGAAAGTGTAAGATTGTAGCTGTCGGAATTAATATCATCTGTATGTCCTGATATCTGGATTTTTATTGAAGGATTTTCTTTCAGAAATATAACAACTCTTTTTAGCTCCGGAAATGATTCTTCTTTCAAATCATACTTACCGGAATTAAAAAAAATATTATTCAGGACTACTGTCTCACCGATTTCTATCGGAACGAGATTTAAATTTCTTTCTACTTCTTTATACTTTCCAAGATCTGTAGCGTCTATGTTATCATTCTGTGAAAGGTATCCGTCTGCTTCCGCCCGGAATCCGTACTTCTTACCTTTCGGAAGAGTAATTTTGTATTCACCGGTTGCGGGATTTGTTCTTGCAACCCCTGCTTGAAATCCGTCAGGTAAGGTTTCATAATAAATTTTTGCATCAACTGGTAAATTTGTTTTTGTGTCTGTGACTTTGCCATTAATTAGAAATACAGGTTCGGATCTTACACGTTTAGGAATTTTTATTCTGTATATATCTTCATCGCCTGCGTATTCTCCTGAAACAAAATATGCATATTCTCCAGATGCGGGAAAGAAATAATAAGCATCCCATTTATCAGAGTTTATTAAATCACCCATATTTTCAGGTTCAGTCCAATTTTTCCAACTGTCATCAAGTCGTTTTGTTATAAATAAATCAGCATCTCCGTAACCACCTTTTCCTCTGCTTGAGTAGTAAAGTGTTTTTTCATCAGCAGCAAGAAAAGGAGACATCTCCGTAGAAATTGAATTTACAGTAGGTCCAAGATTCATTGGCTCAGACCAACTGTTATCATTTTGTAAAAATGAAACATAAATATCCCGATCTCCATAGCTGTCTTTTCTTTCAATTGTCATTAAAAGGGCTTTGCCGTTATTTGATAAATAATATTCAATATATTCATTGTCATTATAAAAATTTTTTATATCAAGCTTTTCAGGAAATGCCCAGCCATTTATTGTTCTGTGCGTTATTGAGATTCCATGAATAATATCACCATTGTATTGATAAACTCCACCAATAACAAGAGTATTGCCATCAGGTGTTACGCTGCCAATATGATTTGAAGTTTTTGTATTCAGGGGCTCTCCTATGTTATACCCATCTCCCCAATCCTGATTTAATGTCTGATCTGAAACCCAGATATCCTGATCTTTGGGATCAGATTTTCCAAAATTTCCAGGATGACCTTGTCTTATAAAATATAGTTGTTTTCCGTCGGGAGAAATTATGGGTCTCAGTTCAGAATAAGGACTATTTACATTTGAGTTCAGTCTTTCTTTTTCGGATAAATACTCGCCTGAAATTTCTTCCGCATCAAAATTTTCAGTGAAAATTTTCATTTCAGGAATAATCTTCTCTGTATTCCAAACTAACATCTTTCCATTTTTGCTTCCGCCAATTATATACTTTCCGTCAGGTGAAAATTCCGCACACAAAACATCATCTTTGAAACCTTTCAGCTTTGAGATCATTTTTCCAGTAGTAATATCCCACACCATAATGTTTTTATCATCACTTGTACTTATAATATATTTGCCATCTGGAGAGAAGTCAGCAGTATTAACATCGCTTTGATGTTTTGAAAATGTGTTTGTCCTTTTATATTTGTCCGTCTTCCACAATTTTATTTTTCCATCCTTGCTGGCCGTTGAAAGCAATTCGCCATCAGGTGAAAGAGAAACGTTATACACTTTATCGCTATGGGCATTGATTTTCGAAAGTACGGCACTTTTATCAAGGTCGTAAACGACAACTGCTCCGTTTGGATCTGATATAATTAGATTTTTTGAATCTGGAGTAAAAACGGAATTGAAAAAATTTGCCCTGTATGTTTCGGTTAAATTCTGATCAAATAAGAACAGACTGAAAATAATGTCGTTTTCCTGTACCTTGATTGTTCTTAACAGTTTGAGATTCATATCACACAATGCGACTTCATAATGAAATTTTTTGTATTTCACTTCCTTTCCGTTTTTGTAATTGCTATGATCTGTTATATAGAAATAATTTACTGCAATAAATTTACGGTTAGTGCTGAAGGCAATAGAATAATGTCTGTGACCGTTAGTGAATCTTGCAATCTCACTGCCATTGTCGGGATTTAAAAGAAATGAGCCGGCTTCGATAGTTGATGCACCGAGAAATTTTTTGTCAGGCGAATATTTAACACATGTTACATTTGCCCCTAAATTAATTGTTTCCGTTCTGTAACAGGAAGAGGCGTCCCAGATCATTATTTTTCCGTCTTCATCTCCGGTTGCAAAATGTTTTGCATCGGGGTAAATGCGATCGAGTTAATATTACCGCTGTGTCCGGATAATGTCCGTGAGTCCTGTGAAAATGCAAAATCTGAAATAAAAAGTAAAAATACAGATAGTAGAAGATTAACTTTCATATTTGTTTCAGTTATTGGTTGATAAAAAATTTCTTTTTTAACTTAAATCATTTATTTTTTTAATTCCAATTGCGTTGGTTCGGAAACAATTTCAAGAGGTGTATTCAAGCCCAACTGATTATTTTTATTTTCACCCCAAAGCCACGCAGTTCCGTCTTTTTTAATCGCAACGGACACATACAATCCTGCATCTATCTTTACCCAGTCATTATCAGTTCCTACCTGAACCATACTAACTTTCCTTCTATCCTGACTAAGTCCTAAACTTTTTCCCCAGCTCCATAGTGTACCGTCTTTTTTAAGTGCAAGTCTATGAAAATCACCAACTGCAATGTCTGCCCAATCCGAGTCAGTTCCGAGCTGCATTGGAACAGTTGCAGCTGAATCCTTTTCGCTTCCTATTGGAATTTCAAGTCCCAGCGGTTTTCTGGATGTGTAAGTCGAATGTCCCCAAGCCCATAAAGTCCCATCTTTCTTTATTGCAAAAGCGCCATTTATTCCTTCAGTTGAAACTTTCTCCCAGTCGTTATCAGATCCGACTCTTACCGGAACGTTGCCTGAGACTTTGGTTCCATTTCCAAACTCACCCCATTTGTTTTGACCGCAAGCCCATAGCGATCCATCACTTTGAATTCCGAGAATGAATTCTTCATTAATTTTTGAAGTTATTGATTGCCAGTTGTCATAATTCCAAATTCTCAGTGGTTCATATTGCTTTATATAAACTTCGTTAGTAAAGTATTCAGTAAGTATTCCCCAGATATACATTGATCCGTCAGATTTAATACCAAAAACTGTTCTTCCTCCTCCTACATCTATCCAAATATCCGAACCTATCTTATGAGGAGTAAGAAATGAATTACCTTTAACTTTATACCCAAGATTAGGATGGACTTCATCATTCCATGACCAGATAGTACCGTCTTCTTTTTGGCAAATATAAGGAGTGCACAAAAAGAATTTTTCCCAGTCTTTATCAGTCCCGACTTGTTCTATTTTTCCTGATTTCCAAACCCAGGCAGTTCCGTCAGATCTCACTCCGGCTATGTCTTTACCGTCAATTAGTATATCTTTCCAGGTGTTTACATTCTCGTGCTGTATTTCTTCCTGATGATCACTTAGTTTAAATGAAGAAAAGAAAAGAGAAATTATAAAAATGGCAAGGATTAAAATTGTTTTCATGAATGTATAAATTTAATTGTTTAAAAATATTTATTATGTTTGAAAGAAAATTTTGGAATCTTGTAACTAATATTTATCCAAATCATTTTTATTGTAAAGCAATCAATTGATAAAGTATTACCATGAGAACCGCCGCTTGTCGATGCACTCAGCCAAAATTTTTTTGCCAGGAAATATAATTTCATATTCTGCACCTTTTCAACATTTTGTCTGAACTTACACCCTGCTTTGAGCAGGCGAGAGAATCTGCAAGTAGTAAAAAGATTATTGGTTTCATGGTTTGTATGCATTTAAGTTTAAAAATTTTTTATCATTCAAAATACCCTTTGACTTCATTTTTATTTAAATAAACGACCACGCCAAAACTCTCCATGTGTGTACCGGCATCTCCTCCAACTGCAATCCAGAATAATTTTTTATTAGGAAATTTTACTTCATATAACGCATGTCCGCCATTTCCATATGAATCTTCTTTAAGGGTTGTTGCCGAATATTGCTTGTCCTTGAACCAGTACTCCAATGAAATCATATCTGAATATTCATCCAGACCTCCAGTATTTACTGTAGTGCTTAAACTTACAAATGCATATCCTTGTTTAACATCATCAAGAATTAAATCCCAAGCTCCTTCAAATTTAACCCCATTTATTTTAATGTTTACTTCTCCATACCTAGAGTTCTTTTGCGTAGCATCATTGTAAATTTTCTGCCAAATAATACCCTCCATGTTATTTAATTTATCCCAGCTAATTTCATTAGCATTATTTTCCGGAAGCAGCGTATAAATCAAATCATACAACTCAATTGGCTCGCCGACTTTATATTTATTGGTCTTTACAGGTTGCTCATTATGGAGGTCCGATACGGACATTACATTTTCAATTGAAGTATTACTTTTAATATCTTCAGTATTTTGTTCTGAATTTTCTCCTTGCTTTGAGCAAGCAAGAAGAGTTACAAGGATTAAAAAGATTATTGGTTTCATGGTTTGTTTTACTTTAATCATATTTGTTAATGTCATTTTTGTTGAGATAAAAATTTAAAGAATAATATTCATAATCCTTACCGGCTTCCAAATGTATTTTCATCCAAACTTGTTTTTTATTCGGAAATTTTACTTCATATAGATTATTTAAAGTTCCTGATTCGGTTATTGATATTTCTTTAAAGGTGTACTCTTTGCCATGAAATAGTTCTTCAATTTTTACTATAATATTAGGGCGGATATCTCCTTCTCCAAGAATGTCATGCCCTGTCCCAAATATAAAATACCCATTTTCCTTACCCATTAAATAAAAATTGTTGAATGAAATATCATCGTTCACTTTAACATTTACTTCACCTTCCTTGTTGTATAAATTGACAACCTCATCAAATGTTTTCATTTTCCATTTTACTATCTTTACCTCTTCTGCTCTTTCCCAGCTTACATAAGCCTCAGTCTCCCCCTCACCCGGTAAAAGCATATAAATCAGATCATACAGCTCAATCGGATCATCTGCTTTGTGTTCTTTGATCCTTACAGATTGCTCTGTATTGCTGTATGAAACTGGCTTTACATATTCTGTAGAAATATTAAAAGTACTTTGAACCTTTTCAGCATTTTGTTCTGAACTTACACCCTGCTTTGAATAGGAAAGGAAACATACAAGTAGTAAAAGGTTTATTGGATTCATGGTTTTAATTTTCTAAATTTTTAAAAAATTATGATATTAGATAACTTCGGTGATTTTAACACTATATTTTTCGGGATCTATTAATCATAAGGACTATGCATCCTATCAAACACATATTTCTTTCCATTCCATTTATAAAGATTATAATGATGTCCGGCTTTAGCAAAATAAATTTCAGGCCAGCTGTGATTTTTTTCCTCTAATGTTATAGGAGTTCCTATATCTTCGAGGATCATTTCCCAAACTCCTTTTTTATTCTTTACATACAAATATGAATATCTACCAGTGTTTCCGCCCATGCAACCACTGTTGAGAAAAATAATTACTTCTGGATTTCCGTCATTATTCAGATCTATGAGTGTGGATTCATAAGATGCACTTTCAAACTCACAACCTTCAACAACAATATCACCTGTCATTGACTTGAACTCTCCATTTGTGGCTTCAATTACGATCGCAACTGAATCATTCAGCTCAATCGGTTCTCCTTTTACATAATCCTTTGTAATTACTTCTGTCTGATCAACTTCATAATTTTCCGTTGAACTCTCAGTTTTATTCTCACTCTCGACACTTTCTTCAGTATTAACCCTTTCATTGCCGTTCTTATCTGTGCTTCCCGGCTTTTTGCTTTTCGCTCCCTGCGCCAATACATCGTTCTGCATCAGCAGTATCAGAAGCAAAGGAATAACAATTGATAAAATATATTTACTCATTTTAGTATTTGTTTAAATTTAGTTAACGATAATATTCAACACTTATATTTTTAATGTTTGTTATCTGCCAGTCGCCGCTGCAGTTATTCACACTGAATCTTTCTGTGAATTTGCCGTCTCTGTTGGATGGATCGTATGAATCATAGCTTGCGACAACGACGTAGTTACATCCTGAGGAACTGACAGTTTCCACGCTGTGAATATTGGTTTTTACAATTCCGCCATAGCGATTTGTTGATGTGAATATCGCATAACTCTTACTCAATGAAGGAGTCATAAGATTATATGCGGCTTGGAAATCCCTTTTACCGAGAGATTCGATCCAGCTTCTGACCTGATTGGTTGCTTCGATTGAATTTCCGGAGATTTGATCATTTCCTTCATTTTCTTCTCCCTTGTTAGAATGGTCATCTGTTCGATCGTAGTTTTCCTTTGCAAACAGTTCATACAGTTTACCATTCCATCTCCATACCGGTAAGTTATCATCCCAGCCGCTTGAAAGCTGGATGTCATGATAACTATTATTCACTGAAGGCAATATCTTTATTTCAAAACATCCAATCCATGAATTACTAATATTCCATTCGCCTTTCTCATTCTTAAAAAATGCTGTTGTTTCACAACCGTATTTACCATAGCACATCTGAGTTCCCGAGACAGTCTGAAATACTTCCGGGTTCCCATCATCGTTAAGGTCAATCAGTAAGAATCCATATTCAACTTTTTCATTGCAATCTGTATTCATGAATGTTCGGAGACAGAATTAAATTCACCGTTAGTTGCATCATGAATAATTTTTCTGCATCATTAGCAAACTTAACTGTATCCGGAAATTTTTCATCGCTTTTTTTACAATTTCCCGGGATGAAAATCTCCTGTAAAGAATCTCACTATATTTAAGATGCTGGTCGATCCAGATAGTATGGATCTCATTGCCGGAACTGGTAATATTGGGTGCGTCTGAAGTTCCTTCAATTTCAGGCAACGGAAATGTATCGCTCCAGGTAAGTCCGTAATCAGTTGAACGTCTGTGATTTATTGTTAAATTCTCGCCGTATTTACCTATGTCCCGCCAGAGAACATTTACATAATTTTCAGATGAAGATATGCAGTGAAAAAAATAGGAATCACCATCAAACAACTTAGTACCGGCAGACCAGGTCGATCCGTAATCAGAAGATCGAATATAGCTGTTGCTCAATATGAATACATTACTGCCAGATGCTGATATATCAGGGACATGAAAAAAATCCTTAGTTCCCAATAAAAACTTTTCTTCTCCCCAGATATCACCTTTATTATTCGAGGACTTAAACTTCAATTCCTTGGTGTCATTGTCAAGCCAGGTCAGATACACATTATCTCCGGATGTTGCAATATTGTATGAACTACTTTTCACGCTATTTATTATACTAACTTCATTGTTCCAGTTTTGTCCTGCGTCTCTCGAAATTTTCAGCTTTGGTCTGCGATGAATGTTACCCTTCCAGAAATCAATGATCTTATCATCTGACCAAACCAGATAAAAATTATCATTCTGAATTGCAATAACCGGAAATGATGCTCTCTTATTTTTATCTGTCAATGACACATCCTTTTCCCAAGTAGTGCCTCCATCAGTAGATCGCTTTAAAAAAACCTGAGACTTGTACCAGTCATTGTCATTTCCTTCGATCCAGATTATACCAAGATTCTTCCCTGAACAATAGATCGAAGGTGAACCGAATCCTCCCTTAGAGTTATTTATTTTTTTCATGGGCTGCCAGTTAGTCCCTCCGTCGGTTGATCTTTTATAGAATAGATCTCCTCTGTTTTCATAAGAAAAATCTGAATATAAAACATGGATCGTATCTCCGCTTGATGCAATACTTTTACCTAAAGTTTCGGGAGATCCATTTTTATCATCAGACAAGCTGATTGAGGGATGCCATTGAGGTTCTCTTTTGGCTTCTGATTGCTTATTATTCAGATCAGAAATATCATTTTTATTGCAGCCGAAAATTAACAAAGTCAGCAGAGCTGCCGCAAATTTAATTAATCCTATGTTTTTTGACGGTTCTCCAGTCTTCATCATATTGTTTATTTAACAGAATTAATTGATTATCTTTTTAAAATTTTTTTATATTTTGTTTTTAAACTTTAGAGCTGATTTTATTTATAATACCAATAACCTCAGTATACACACTATTCTTATGAAAATTTTTATGAACACTGTTTGATATGCCAATTCCAATTACAAAAATTATTAAAATTACTGCAAAACAACAAAAGGCAATTGAGTTGCTATCTTTTCGCCACCATGCATTTTTCTGCGAAAGAGAAAAAATATAATAAAGCTAAAACATTACAAAAGGTGCAGTAAGTGGAACTGTTATATTGAGATTTAAGAATAGAAAATTATATCTTGACATATTTTTTATAGTATTATTTGCAGTGTAAGTCATTCCTGTGTTGAGATTTTTCGCATAAAGATAAGGTCCTGTTTGGCGGCCTTTTGTACTGCCCAAACTAACAATAATTCGTGACCTTCCCTTACACCAATATCCCAATTCTTCATATGGATTTCGTGCTCTTTGCCGCCTGCATCCTCAATAAAAATAATATCATGAACCGTTTCATAAGATCTCACGGGATAACTGCCGTATTGATTTCCGCCTCCGCCATACACGTGTGTACTGGAATACTTACTGCTTCCAAGAACTTTTCCTTTGAAACTGTAAAAATCAGAAGTAAGACCATTAATTGTTTCGGTTATCATAATTGTTATTATATTTTTTTAATTTATTATACTAAGTTCTTCACTTCACGAGCGTCATCCTCTTCGTCTCAACAATATCTCCGCTTGTCATAGAATAATAATATATCCCGCTCGACAGATTGCTAGCGTCAAAATCAACTTTGTAAGTTCCGGGAGTCATTTCCTGATTTACAAGTGTAGAAACTTCTCTTCCGTTAATATCATACACATTCATTTTCACAAAGCCGGATTTCGGGACGGTGAAGTTAATATTTGTAGTTGGATTAAACGGGTTTGGATAGTTTTGAGATAATGAATATCTATCCGGTACATTAGTAGAGATGGGAGTAATACTTATTATTATCTCAGATAAAGGACGATGATATACGAAGCCGGTGTTTTCTAAAATTACAAAAATGTAATTACTGTTGTAAGCTATCTCACGGATTTGATTGTTGATGGTAACCGGTAATGCTCCTGTTATATCAGCCCAATTAGATCCATTATCGGCGGTTATATAAACTTTGTTTTGAGTTGAAGCAATAATATGTGTATTCAATACTTCAATGGTTGTGAAATGAGTGGAGAAATTAAATATATTTATATTAGACCAATTTGTACCTTCATTTGTTGAATTCCAAACCCCTCCATTAGTTGCAATGTAAAGAATATTGTTTTTTAATCTTAAGTCGTAAACAACAAGATTAGTTGGGAGATTACCACGTATGCTTACCCAACTTGTACTTCCCAAAACGGATTTGTAAATGTCTCCGCCAAAGGTAGCAGCAAAACATTATTGTTGCTAATTACTAAACCCCCGAGACCATTCGTTGATCCAGTATTAGTCCAGTTTTGTCCTAGATTTGTTGTATACTTCATACTTGAGCCATCACTTGCATAAACATATTGATCATTAGTTTCAATTGAATATGAAGGATATATAGTGTAAGAATATTCTCTAATCCACAGGTCACCATTGTTGGTTGAATAATAAGGTCCGGTGCCTGAAGTAGCACACCATAGTTTTCCATTTTTAAAAGCAAAATCATAAACTATATGATTTGTAGTTTGAAATCCGTTATTTATTAATGTCCAATTTAATCCGTTATTTGTAGATCTATAAGCACCTGAGTCTGTTCCTGCGAATATTGTTTCGCCGATGGTATAAAGTGTTCTTCCATATCGTGTTCCTACCCCAGGCGTCAATGTCCAGTCAGCTTTTAGTTCGGCTCCAAAGATGATAATGATTACTGCAAGAAGAATTTGTTTTGTTGTTTTCATAATTTGTTTTTTTTAAGGTTAAAATAAATAGTTGTAAATATTTTTGGATTTAATTAATTTTGAATCAACTGACACAAAAATATTGACATTACTTATTAAAGGCAAAGAGAAATAATGAAAGATTACACCTGCAAACATATCCCTGAGTATTACAAAATATATTCTTTTTAAGTATAAATTACTGTTTTCTACTAATAAACTTACACTTTCAAACAAATGTTAAAAAGTTCAGTCCTCAAGATCATTCAGTCATTTTAAAAAAAAGAACTAGCAGAATTTAATGATTTCCTGATGTCTCCTTATCACAATAAGAAGTCAGGTGTTATTAAACTTTATAATGAAGTAAAAAAATATTATCCGGATTTTACGGATGATAATCTTGATAAAGAAAAGTTGTGGGCTAAAATATATCCCGGGAAAAAGTACGGTTACGGAGTGATGAAGAATCTGATATTTGAATTGACGAGGCTGTCTGAACAGTTTATTTCACAGCATGTTTATGAAAAAAACGGCCTCCAGAATTCTTTGAATGTAATGAAATTTTATAACGAGAGAAATCTGAACTCCCTTGTAGAAAATAAATTTGAACAAATGAAGAAGTCGTATGATCATAATGAAAGAATAGTCGATTTACCTTATTCGTCAGCAACAGAATATTTGTCATCTCTTTCAGGCATGTATTTTACAAGTCTCTGGAACAGAGCTTTCAATGATCAGCACAGATCTTTGGATAGTGAAATTGAAAAATTTCAGCTCAATTTCTTCACAAATTTTTTTATCCAACTGATTTCGAATAGCTATTTCATATATTTACTTTCATTTAACGATAAAAGTAATGCCGGGGATCGGAATCTCATTGCAAAGTTTTTAAAATTATTCCTGAAAAGATAATACATGAAATTCTTGAAAAACTGAAAAAAGAATCTCAGTCAAGGTATTCACTCCTTTGCTGTTACTATCTCGCTTATAAAGCATCTGTTAACAGTGAAGATGCATCACATTTTAGAAAATTTAAGAAGTTTTTGAATGAAAATTTCAAGTTTCTTCCGGCGACTTCAATAATAGATATGGATTCCTTTAGAATTAATTCAATCTCACTAAATACCGATCCTTCGCTAAACCGGCAGGATGAAATGCTTGAAGCTTTTGATTTTAAGTTAATGAACAATCTTATTCTCGACAGAAACGGGCTTATAAACGCGGGTTTGTTTTTAACCTGGGTTACATATTTCTTTTCAAAAAACGACAGTAATGATCTCGAGGAATTTATTTATACATACGGTAAATTTGTAGATGATGAGGAAAAAGTCTCAGCTATAAAACTTGCTAATGCCGTTCATCTTTTATTAAAATCAAGATTTGACGAATCAATTGCTGTTATTTCGGAGACTAAATTTAACAATCTTATGCTCAAGAATACATTAAAAAAAATGCAGATGATTGTGTGTTATGAAAAAAATGATTTTGAATTGTTTTTTACCTCTCTCGATGCCTACAAACATTTTTTGAGCTATTTTAAAATTAACATGCCTGAACAAAAAATTTTTATTGAAAGATCTCATAGCTTTTGTATGAATATTAATAAACTTTTTAAGATCAGAGAAAACAAAAATTTTTCTGAAATAAAATCTTTCAGAACCGGACTTGATAATTTAGATCTTAAGTCATGGTTTGAAAGAAAGCTGAGAGAACTTGCCGGTGATTGAATAATTTGAACTTAAAATTTTTCAGGACATTTCTTAAATAGATCATACTTTTCTCCGTTCCATCTCCAAACAGGGAAGCAGAAACCAGGTCCAGCGATTTCAATATCAGGATACCCAAGGTTTGTTGTTTCAAGTATATTTGGAAAGCCGTCAAAACCAAACTGAGTATTCCACTTTTCATTTTTATCTTTTATATAAAGTTCCATATGATTACCCGCAATTCCTGTTAAACATCCCTGACCAACCTGAACCAGCACTTCCGGCTGACCATCTTTATTCAGATCAAGCAACTGAGCAGTATAATCTCCGCCGCAATCCGGATTATACAATCCTGATGTATTTTTAAATTCACCATTCGTTGCTTCAAAAATTATTTTTGCAGAATCAATTTGGGTTTGAGATATAATTGTATTTGCACAAAACATTGAAATAATAAAAATCGCTGTTAAAGTTTTCATTTTCTTTTTTAATGTTAATAAGTTTCGTTTATTGGAATGACATAGACAGTCTCATATACTCTTGCCCCGGGGCTTGCAAACTCAACAACACAAAGTCTATTATTCTTTATTCCAAAATTTATTTTATTAAACTCTTCATGGGTTTTAACAACCGAAATAAAATTCATTTCATCTTCTTTTCTATAATATTCCAAAGGATCAACATAACTATTGTCCATAAACATATCCTGATTGAGGAAATACATGAAAACTGTCTTGTTGTATTCGCTAATATTTACATCGTCAAGGTTTAAATCGTTGTTTGTTAAAAGCCTGCCTTTTTCTAAATCTACTATCATGACAAAATTCCAGATAAATGTTTTATTTAGCGTATAAATAAGGTTTTCAATAAATAAAAACACACTTCAGGGACTATGCAAAAATGTTCTGCACTCAGGATAATCCGGTCATTTACTCGCTGTTGTTGGTGCTCCAAAAAGTTTGCTCTTAATTCTAGCAACTATTCTTGATTTTCAATTTTGGTTTACAAGTAATTTTTGCTTTAATGGCTCCAAAAGTCATTCAAAACACTGATATATTTTTATTTGCTTCTTCCTTATCGATATAAAATGTGATCCCTGTATCACCCTGCCGTGACCCGGAAGAGTACCAGACAACTGACCAGATAGTTTGTTTCCCGGGAAATTTTAATTCATGCATAACATATCCGTCAGTACCGCCAAGTACTCTTTCTTTCAGTATATTAGATTCGTAAATTTCGTCCGGCAGGAAAAATGATAATTCTAATGCCTCGCCGATAGTTATATCACCCCCACCTATTCCATGACTATAAAAATGTAATGAAAAACCAAAATTATTTAATTCATGGCTACTTGGATCTCCTTCCAATTCAATTCCCCATTCATTTTCATAATTATTGTTTGTGTTCCAAACAACATCATTAATATTGTCTTTTTTTGACCATTCAATTGAACTCTTTGGTTCAGTGTCATCAGGAATAAGCATCATAATTGTAGCATATATTTGGGACTTTGCCGAAGTGTGGTTCTTTGTTTTCAATTTTCCTGCTTCCCTGATAAATTGTCCTTCTAAATTTTTTTCTGAAGTCCCATCCTCGCTGCCTCCATTTTCCTCAATCTGATATCTTGAATTCTGCTGTTTTGATTTTGCTCCTTGAGCATAAAGCTCCGCTGAAAAAATAACTGATGAAATTGATGAAATCAAAAAGACAGCTATTAGAATTTTAATTTTCTTTTTCATTTTTTATTAAGTTTATTTCTTTAAAAAACATTCACTAAATTATTGTTACTCCTTACTTCACCAGCATCATCTTCTTGGTCTCAGCAAAATCCCCGCCGGTCATTGTATAATAATATATCCCGCTCGAAAGATTGCTTCCGTCAAAATCAACTTTATAACTTCCCGGTCGCATTTCCTGATTTACAAGAGTAGAGATCTCTCTTCCGTTGATGTCATAGACTATCATTTTCACAAAGCCGGATTTCGGGACGGTGAAGTTAATGTTGGTTGTGGGATTGAATGGGTTTGGATAGCTTTGTGAAAGAAAAAATCTATCGGGAAATTCACTTGATATATTCTGAATACCAACAGGCCATGAATACTTAATCGTTACAAAACTATAATCAAAGCCAGCCTTGTTTGTTTCATAACCTGTAACATATATCCCACCTGTCTTGTCGACTGCGATATCAGTTGGACGATCCTGACCATTTAATGGTCCGTTATATATATGCATCCACTTTTGAACACCAGTGGGTGAATATTTAATTGATGTAATATCTGTAAATGTTGCAAATGAACCTGTATATCCTGTAACATAAACATTATTTGAATCATCCAATACCATTGCAACTACACCATCATTACTGCTGGCAGCCCCGTTATATCTCATAATCCATTGTTGAATCCCTGCACTGTTATACTTGAGAGTTGCAAAATCATCCGAGGTTCCTGTTCCTCTGCTCCTACCCGACAAATAAATATTTCCTAAGTTATCAACTGCAATACACTCAGCTCGATCACCTCCATTATTAGGTCCATTATATCTTTGCGTCCATTGATGAACACCAGACGGGTTATACTTAATTGTAGTATAATCACCGCCGTTTGAAATTTCTTGAGTAAGTCCGGAAACACAAATATTTCCAGAGCTGTCCAGAGCAATACAAGTTGCTTCGTCATCACGATTCAAGGAGCCATTATGCGTCTGAACCCACTGTTGAACTCCGGCATTATTAAATTTTACTGTTGCATAATCTGAATAAAGTACTCCCAATATTGTTTTACCGGTCAAATAAACATTTCCTGAATCATCCACCGCCATATCATTCACATAATCATTATTATGCCCTGCACCATCATACTCAGATGCCCACTGTTGAACTCCTGAAGAATTATATTTTATCGCTAAGAAATTATAATTGTCAATGTTACCGTTATATCCCGCCGAATAAACATTTCCAAGATTATCAACTTTTATTGAACGAATTTCTCCGTAAGTTGTATCTGTTGCTTTATAACTTCTTTCCCACTGTTTAACTCCGGAAGTGTTATATTTTATTGTTATAGGAGCAGGTCTGTTAGTAAGGGAATCAAATCCCACTCCTGCAACATATACATTACCAAAATTATCCACTACCATATCATTTGGAATTCCATAATGATAAGTTTGCATCCATTGCTGAACACCACTGGAGTTATATTTAATTGTAATCCAGTCATAATAAGAATTTAATAAACTATCTTCATAACTACTGTATCCTGTAATATAAACATTCCCTTGGGGATCAACCTGAACAGAGGTTGAAATAGTTTGATATTCATTTCCCGGAAAATTATATCTTACAGCCCACTGTTGAGTAATTTGTGATAAAAGAGAGTTAACAGTTAACAAAATAATGGCGAAACTGAATGCGGTAATAATTGATTTCATACTATTTGAGTTTTTTAGTTAATAAATTAAAAAAATTGACATTACTTAACCAGCATCATCTTCTTGGTCTCAGCAAAATCCCCGCCGGTCATTGTATAATAATATATCCCGCTCGACAGACTGCTTCCGTCAAAATCAACCTTATAACTTCCGGGAGTCATCTCCTGATTTACAGGCATAGAGATCTCTCTGCCGTTAATGTCATAGACTGTAATTTTCACAAAGCCGGATTTCGGTACGTTGAAGTTAATGTTGGTTGTGGGATTGAATGGGTTTGGATAGTTTTGTGAGAGATGATAATTATCTGGAACTTCACTGCTTATTGACTGAATACCTATTATCCCGAAATCGCTCAAAGGTCTTCGATAAACTATTCCTGTTTGAAGCATGACAAATAAATAATTGCTGTTATAAGCTATAGATGTAATTGTTGTTGACGTAGGTAATCCCAGATAAATACTGTTCCAGTTGTTACCATCATTAATTGATAAATATAGATTATCAGAAGTTCCGATGAAAATGTTTTGGTCAAGAACTGAAAGAGTGTTTATCGCAACAGTTGACAAGGCTAAATTTAAATTTGTCCAATTAATACCTGTATTTGTTGAAGACCAGATCCCTGCTCGAGTTGCAATGTAAATTTTGTTGTTGGCATATTTTAGCTTGTTAATCCTAATTGCATCACCGGTTAGATTACCGTTTACCCGTGTCCAGGATGTTCCACCTAAAATAGACCAATGAAATCCATCATAATCTCCTGCATAAAGCAGATTATCATTTATTATCAGTGAGTTGGGACCATAAGGATAATTCCCTTGAGACATTATAGTCCAATTTGATCCATTATTCGTTGTCCAATGAATCCAGCCTGAATTATCATTTCGATATACATATTGACTATTTGATGCAGTTACCTTTACAGATGTTCCATTAGTTAAATTCCCATATTCTCTATTCCAATTATTTCCATTATCAGTGGAGAAATATAATCCGCTTCCAAAAGCTGCACACCATAATTTTTGATTGGTATACGCAAAGTCTCTCACACCGTGTGAAGAACCTATAAAACCATTATTTATCAAAATCCAATTATCGCCATTATTTGTAGATTTGTAAGCACCTGCATCTGTGCCGGCATAAATAGTTTCACCAACTCTGTAAAGAGTGTTTCCATTAGCAGTTCCGGGACCCAGAGTAATTGTCCATTGAGCATAAATGTTATTTGCAAAAGTAAGTAAGAGAACTAAGAGAAGAATTTGTTTTGCTGTTTTCATTTTTTGTCTTTCTTTAAGGGTTAATAAATAAAAATTGAAATAGTTTTTATATTTGTATATCTTATAAAAGAACTGATACAAAAATATAGGATTTTATTATTGAAGGCAAAGAGAAATATTGAAAGATTACACCTGATGAAAATTCCTTAAACATCACATAATGTTTCTTTTTTAAACATAAATCACTGTTTCTGTTTAATAAAATTACACTTTCATAAAAATGCTAAAAAGTTCTGCCCTAAAGATCATCCAGTCATTTTCCAAAGAAGAAATATCAGAGTTCAATGATTTTCTCAAATCTCCATACCATAATAAGAAGTCAGGAGTTGTTAAGCTTTACAATGAAATAAAAAAATACTATCCGGATTTTAAAGATGAGAATCTTGATAAGGAAAAGCTTTGGAGTAAATTATATCCCGGAAAGATGTACAGTTACGGTGTGATGAAGAATCTGATATTTGAATTGACCGGATTGGCGGAGAATTACATCGCGTTAAATAACTTCAGGCAAAATGAATTAAAAATGTTTTCGGAACTTTCAGAATCTTTAAGAATGAGGAAACTAAATTCGGTTCTGGAAAGTAAGAATAATATTCTGACAAAAAAATTCAGTGACTCCGGGCGGCGAACTATTCAGGACACGTAACGGAATATTTTAATATTCTGTATAATAACTCCATGAGGAATATTGACTTTAAACATATATACCGGTATGGATACGATTTTCATGAAGAAATGCAGTTATCTTCAGATCAGAACTTTCTGAATTTATATACAAACATGGTTCAACTTTTTATCAGTAATTTCTTTTATTCCTTCACATCTAATAAGATCAGCAAAAAAACCGATATCGTTATGATGATTGAATGCATTCCTGAAGATTTCATCGAAAAAGCGATTAAAGAAATTAAACCAAGATCTGAAGTTAAATACAATATTTTAATGTGTTATTTCCTTGCCTATAAATTATTGTCAGACATTAATGTTGTGAACCACTATAAACAGTTTATGGAGTTTTTTGAAGAAAGTACTTATTGTATGTCCATTGAAACTATAGCAGATCTTCAGATATTGGCAACAAACATAATTTTCCTTGCGCACCCTAAAACCTTTGATAAACCCAAAGAACTTTATGATATCTATTTATTCAGAGAATCAACAAACACATTTCTTAATGAAGATTTTCTGACCTCTTCAAATTTTATTGGATACATTTCAATATTGTTTGAAGAAGGAGAGGCTGATGAGATTGAAAACTTTATACTAAAATATAAACACTATCTCTTTGGATCGGATAAGGAGGATATGATAGATTTTTCCAATGCAATCTTAAATTTCAAAAAGGGACATTATCAAAAAACTCTTCAAATGCTTTCAACTTTGAAGTTTGATGACTTTCACCATGAATGCTTTGTTAGAAAATTTGTCATGATGGCTTACTTTGAATTGAATGATTACGATTCGTTTATTTTAAACCTGGATTCTGTTAAACATTTTTTAAAGTATAATTCTAAGGATGTCGTAAATATTGCATCAAGCAAGTATAAAAAATGGCAGATGGAATTATTAAATAAATTTGTAAATGATCTGAACCGGTTGTTTAAACTAAAACTTAATTCCGATATCGCAGGTCTTATTGCATTAAGAAATGAAATAGAAGAGAAGGATGTAAATTTAAAAAAATCATTTCTCCGGCAGATAGATAAAACGATTTCAGAAATCCCAGTTATAGGAAAGAGAAATACTGCCTAAATCATATTCTATTTAGAACAAAGTTGAAAAAATACGGGATAGATTTGATATGATCAATTTATCGGCAATCTTTAAGATACGGCTCACAAAAGATTATTACGGATTATCAGTTTTCGAAAAAAATATACTGAATTCTGACATAGATTTAAAAAAATGGTTCTTAAGAAAAGCTAATGAATTGAAAAAAATTCCTATAGCCATATAACCTAACCATATATGAAAAACTCTTCCATCATAAAAATTATAGATTCTTTCACAGAGGATGAAGTTTCTGAGTTTTTAGATTTTCTTAAATCGCCTTTTCATAATAAGAAGTCAGGCGTTATAAAACTATATGCGGAAATAAAGAAACATTATCCTGATTTTAAAAAAGATGAACTCGAAAAAGAGAAACTATGGGAAAAACTTTATCCTGGTAAAAAGTATAGTTCGGGCGTAATGAAAAACCTGATTTTTGATTTAACGAAATTAGCAGAAGAATTTGTTATGTATAAGAACCTGAAGTTAAATGAACTCAGACAGTTTACATATACTTATGAAGCATTGGCTTCCCGCAAATTGAAAAGCATTTTGGACAATAAGGCTTTTATTATTGAAAAAAAATTTAATGATGAATCCTTTAAAAATATTGATATACATATTCGGGAATATTTAAATCATTTCCATTACATATATGACATAAAATTGTGGCACGATTTTTTTTTCAATCAGCAAAGCTATAAATTGAAAAGTAGTATCAAAGATCAAAATCACTTTGACGATTCTTTAGTCTGCAACATTTTCATACATAGCTTTATCGTTTATTATAATTCAATTGGTTTATTCCAGAAGCTACCTGATAAAACAGTAATTAGTAATAACTCAAAAGAGTTGCTGGATATCCTTGTAAAAGGTAATTTTGAAAAAATTATAAATAATATCCGCAAAAATTCAGAAACGAAATATATTCTGTTAAAATCATATTATCTCGCATACATAGCATTTTCAAATCACAATAACATAAATCATTATTTTAATTTAAAACAATTTCTTTTTGACAATGTAAAATCATTGCCTGATTCTGTAGCAAGAGATATAGAAGAAATAGTTGATAACGTCAGCGCTGATTGTGAAGATCCTAAACTTGACAGGATGAAAGAATTTTCAGATATAATGAAATTTCGATATCAGAATAATATGGTATTGGAGATTAACAACAGATTAAATGCAATGGGATTTTGGATGTGGCTGTATTTCTTTTTCCATGAGAATAAGATATCAGATATGAAGATATTTGTAGATCAATATTATAAATTTGTCATTGATGAAGACGAAGATAAAGAAAATATTTTAAAGTTTGCAGATGCAGTCATGCGAATGATGAACGCTGACTACAAAACTTCACTTGAGATTATTTCAAAAATAAATTTCAAATACCCGAGCCTAAAAAATACACTGAAAAAATTCATGCTGATGCTTTCATACGAAATGAACGATGCTGATATATTTGAATTTAATTATGATTCTCATCTGCATTTTGTGAATTATAATTATAAGGAGAAAAAATCTATAACGGATCTGCAATATAATAAAACAAAAAAGTTTCTAAGCTCAATAAAAGAATTGTTTAAACTAAAATTATCTTCCGATCTTAAATACATTGTGGTTTTTGAAAAGAAAATTATTTCAGATCAAATTGAATACAGAACATGGTTTCTGCGAAAACTGAACGAACTAAAATTAAGTAAAAGCAATAAATCGAATTCTGTCGCTCACCGGACAGCTAACTAATGTATGGGTTGACAGTTTAATAATTGCTTTATTTTAGTTTTAATACTCTTTTATTCTCATCAGGGATATTTTTGACAATCTGTTTCAAAACCCTAACCACGATTTCTTTGCCTTTCACTTTGATATCTCTTTATTGCATCCAATGATGTTAACCAATTTCGTCCTTCTTTGTGAGCTTCAATTTTTCCATAGCGAACAGGAAGGTTAAGATATTTTCCTACTACAATGATCTTTTAATATGAGTATTTTAAACTTCAACAAAACCTCTCAGTTGAAGTCCTTCCCCCCAATCCAAAAAACTTTCCGGGCTATTTCAAGGACTCTGTTTTGCGCTCGTTACCAAACTCCGTTTGGTAACGCAATTGCTGCTGAAACTCTATTTCAAACTTGATCTCACTATACAGAGAACAAATAAATTACCCCCGTCAGACCTTATGTTTAAAATAGCAAGCCTCACAAAAGTTTGCGCTCGTTACCAAACTCCGGTTGGTAACGCAATTGCTACTGAAGCTCTGTTTCAAACTTTTGCCACCGTCACAGTCTCCGGTGATCTCCCGGGACTCTTACGGATAAGCAGTCAGCGGCGGAGTCCCCAAAGAACGGGGAGACTCCGCCGTGGGTTAAAATCTGCCGTTTTGCGCTCGTTACCAAACTCCGTTGGTAACGCAATTGCTACTGAAACTCTGTTTCAAACTTGATCTCACTATACAGAGAACAAATAATTTACCCTCGTCACAGTCTCCGATGATCTCCCGAAACTCTGACGGATGAGCAGTCAATTGCTACTGAAACTCTGTTTCAAACTCTGCGCTCATTACCAAACTCCGTTTGGTAACGCAATTGCTGCTGAAACTCTGTTTCAAACTTGATCTCCACTATACAGAGAACAAATAATTTACCCTCATCACAGTCTCCGGTGATCTCCCGGGACTCTAACGGATGAGCACTCAGCGGCGGAGTCCCCAAAGAACGGGGAGACTCCGCCGTGGGTTAATATTTTTTCTTTACAACTATGATTAAATGATTCACTTGATTTCCTGATTTGTTTCCGCTGAGTCACCCCCAAATTGCACTTTAATCTAAATAAATATCTAACAGGATGACTCAGCAAGTGAAATCATGTAATCTTGCAATCCTTTAATCATGGTTCAAACAGAAGATGTTATCTTGAGACCTGTGAAGGGGGATATTTGAAGAGGTTCTTATATCTGAATTTTTACTATACTTAAAATCTCATTATTAATCATTCCAATAATATTTAGTAGTATAATTGAGTTCCTATCAAACTTCAATTGAATTCTGCTTTATTTTGAAACCTAAATTGCAATTATCAAACCCAATTAGTAATCGCCACATTATCGCCACATTAGCCACATAATGAATTATCACATCTCATTGAAAAAAAAACATTGAACATTCACCTATGAATTCTTATTTTGTCAATAGTAAATTCAAAGAGTTTAAAGGTTCCGCCCTGATGACAAGAGCCCATGGGGCTCTCTCGAAAGAGTAGTCAGGGCGGTCATTTTAATAGTATAAAGTTTTACCATCCTTAAATATATCAAATTCACTTCGTATATATTTTTTAATCAATTAATATCAGAGCCATCCTTATCAAAATTTTATCTTGCATAAAATATTTTATTGCAAAGCTTGTTCCCAGTTATATTTAAAATCAGGATGTAAATGTGACAAACTATCTTTATCAAGCAATTTCAGGACTATCAATTCAAAATATTTAGTTAATCTTAAATATTCATACAGCAAATCATTATCTTCATAATTTTTTGTAGAATGCATATACTTATTTCGTATTGTTAGAAATCTAAAATTCCCATTCTCATCAATGCTCTTATTATAGGATATTTCAAAGTCTTTAAATATCATTTCCAATTTTCTTTTTAAACTTGTTTTATTTAATTCGATGAGTTTTTCATTTATGCTTTCCAGCTGTTTTCATCCAAAGTGTTCTTAAAATTATTCTTAATTAATATCTTTAACTCATCTCTTATTTTATCAAATTTTTTTTATCTATTGTTAATTCATTTTGAAATTTCCAATTGGATATATCATTTGTTAATTTTTCAAATGCAATATAAACTATTATAAATTTTTGATCTAAATAAATTGCATATTCATTTGATAGATATTCCCTTATTGGTTTTATAATATTAATATATTTTTCAAGATCGATTAGATTATTATAAGAATTAATTAAAAATTTATTTAGATAATATGTTTCTATATTCAATCTTGGTTCATCTTTAAAAAATTTTTCCGAGTTCAAAATTGACTTTAAATACCAAACATCGATTCTTTTTACCATTAAAATTATAAATCAGCCAATCAATATTACTTGAACTGGCAAACGAAATAAGCAAAAGTAATTTTTCAAAAAAATCAAAACCTTCTTTACAAATTCATCATCATTAATATTTCTATCCACAATTTCTTCAATTCTAAAAAATACTCTTTTCTTGCTAATCTCACAATATTCATTTCCGGAATTTGTTTTAAACAGAATATCTTTTACAAAGTAAGAACATTGTAAAATTTCAATTACAAACTTATTCTTTTGATTTGTCTCATCGATATAACTTAAGTTTGTTTTCATAATTTCATGAATAAATGCTCTCTCCCAAATGTTTGTGGGTCCAAGCATTTGAAATTCTAAATATCTTTTTTCCTCAAATAGCTTAAGTGTTCTGTCATTATAATCAAAACGCTATTTTGATTTTTTCCTTCGTAATTTACTTTCGAATGAAAGTTATACATTTCAATCGAATATACAATAAAATTATTAACATTAGAATCTCTATATTTACAAATTTTTACATCATCAGAACAATAAACCTTATTACTTTTCGTAATTGACTCTAACTTAAAAATCTTATGTTGTTTAACAAAATTTTTAAGTTCTTCGAATCTATCTTTTTTCGATTTTAAAAATCTTTGATTGGTCAGGGTTATCTATTCTGTATCTACATTCAGTTCTATATTTTTAAATTTGATAGATTAGATGATATAAAATTGACACGAGTTTTTATTGTAATAAAATGGAGCATTATCACTATTCATTACAACCCTCCACTATCCCTTATTTCCTCCGCCGTCAATCCATACAACTCCATACACCATCCTGTCTATCTGATCTTCAAGCACTTTCGTATCCATTCCCTGTTTCTTGGATTCTAAATTTCATCAACTAATTTTATGAAAGGTTGTTGATTCTCTATAGATAACTTTTTATCGGTAATTTTGCAAGTGAATCGGTTTTACTTCATGATTAATTTAAGTTGAATTATAATAATCCATAAAGTTTGCTATTTAGTAATGCGTGAATATATTTTAATGAAAAATCTTCACTTGTAGAGACAATGTTTGAAATTCTATTTAGGTTGTAGTATTTTTCTGAATCGTAGTAACAAATAATTTTTCGGTTTAAGCCTCTCCTGGTTCTTTGAACAAGTATTTTATCATTTGTGAATATATATTCCGGAGGTAATGTTCGACTTCTATCTCCAAAACTATCGTTAAAAATCTTGTCATATTTTATCCAATCACCTTTCCAACTAACTGAATTAATGCCAATATCACGACCACCACATTTTGTGATATGTATCATCAAGTTTTTCTTTGAGTTAAATTAGTTTGATATATCCAAAGTATTTATTCCAACAATGCAATAGGCAATTTCCCTTAAATTGATTGTGCTCTCTCTAATTTTTTGAATAAATGAATTAGTTTCAGGATTAAGATAAATGTTAAAGGAATTCTCAACTTCATATATTTTAGATAAATCCATTCGATAATTGGCATCAAGTTGTTCAAAACTTATGGAACGATCTCTTTGAATTTTTATATTAGTATAATAATTTTGCTGATTTTCTTTTGTAAAAGAAGCAAATCATTTTCTACTGTAATATCATCAAACACATTTTCTCCTAAATCAAAGATTTCAAGAATTGAAGAATTTTTTACAATGAATTTTCTTAATAAATTATAAGACTTTGCTGTTAAGAATGTATTCGGTATAATTAACGATGAATATCCAAATTCTTTTGTAATCAGGATTGATTTCTCAATAAAAATTATATAAATCGAAGTTACCTTCAGTAGATTCAAACTTTGAAATAAAATTAACCTTTTGCCCCTTTATACTCATGCAATCTGTAAACATACGGCGGATTCCCAATCACCACATCAAACCCCACAAACTCCCCCTCCCCATCCAGCACTTCCGGAAATTCAAATCTCCATTCAAATGCATTTCTGTAAATCGTGTTTGATCTTATGTCATCAACTTCCTTCCGAACCTTTGCAAGTTCGGCGGTAAGCTTTTTCTTTTTTGCCGCCTGCTCCTTCTGTTCTTTTTTTGACTGCTCGAATAATCATTGATGTCTATATTCGGAAGTGTTTCGAGGTCGCCCGAGATCCCGCCTTCCCTGGAATGGTGTGCGCCGGCGGGGGGTTTGTAGTAAGCGTTTTTCAGAAGCTCTATCCACAGTCTGAGCCGGCAGATCTTTACTGAGTTTGGATTTATATCCACACCGAATAAACAATTCTCAATAATCTTTTGCTTTTCGTGAAATAGCGTTCTCTGAAGCCGCTGCGTCTCCCTCTCCTCTGAATCCGTCACCCGAAGCTGACGGATAGATCTTATATTCAAAAAATCTCCCTGCCTGTCGGTTGTGATAAGTTCATCCTGCTCGACTGAAATATCGGCAGTCCGGGATCCGCATTCCCGTATTCATCCGCGAATATTCCAAGCTCGGATTTGATCGCGATGATCTCATTAAGCGACGATACAAGAAAATGTCCGCTGCCAACAGCCGGGTCGCAGATTTTAAGAGGTTGATCGTCTCGTTGAATTCCCCTCACATCTTCCGCGCTCTTTTTATCCATCATAAAATTTCTCAGATCGTCGAAGCTGTCCGCTTTCCAGTTATACTTATCTTTGAACTTCTGTGCAACAGCAGGACGTATCGCTTCCCTGCACATATACATTGTAATAAACCCGGGAGTAAATATCGAACCGTCTTTATAGCCGTTGATCTTCTCAAATACTTTTCCGAGAACGGATGCATTGATCAGTGTCCTGTTGCTTTCCTGAATGTCTTCAGTTCCTTCGCTTGAAAAATCATAAGCGTCAAGAAATTTCAGTATGTATTCAAGAGTCGGTAAGCTTTTTGTTTGTTTTCTTATCGCCTTTGAGAATTGTATTATTAAGTATCTCAAGAGAAAGCGAGTCGTTAAGAGAGCTGATATTAATGGATTCTTTTTCCAGCGGGCTGACTTCAAATAAAGTGCTGTTAAGATAAGGGACAAACTCAAATTTCTTTCTGACATCTTTGTCTCTTTCGGATTCAGGAACTGCCAGTACGTGATGAAATAATGAGAACACTTCATCAAAGTCTTTAAAGAAATTCCGGCTTCAGAAATTTGTAATGCGGCAAGCCGCTGTGATAATTCACAAGCTGCGCTTCGAGAAGTTTCAGGAACAGTATGCGGTTGATCCACGTGATGCAGAGTTCAAGCGCAATGTTAAAATTCTTTTCATCCTTGGTATCGCCGTAATTGTCCTTTTCCGAGACCCTATCGGCAGAGTCTAATATAGAAAGCTTGCTGATGGCGTTTTCAAGCAGCGAACCCTCATCACGTTTGTCTTTTTCCTTACGGCGTATAACGCTGCTTGCTGCCTTCCTTTACTTCTTCCAGACCGATTATGTGCAGAAGTTCTTTATAAAAACTTTCATCGAGTTTATTGCTGTCATCTGCAAATGAAACTCTAAGCAGGTGATGGGGAGAGAATAATTTATATAAAGAGATGAGAGTTTTTCTTTGTCTTCTTCAGCATTAACGCTTTTAAAATTTCCTCATAATCCCTGATGTCAAAATGAACCGCCTGGATCTCATCATCAATGCTGTCTATGAAAGGTTTTGCAATGTCATTATAAAACAGCGCTGTATCCCTGGTGACTTTCTGACCGTGCCTCCACTCTTCATACTTTTTGAGAAATTCCTTATTCCTGTAAAAATATTTCTCAAATACATACGCGTCTAAAATATACCATTCAAAAATATTAGTAACGACACCGTATTTGACATCAATATTCTTTTCATCAGCTCTTTCATGCATGTAATACAGGACCAGTTCCTGAAACGCTTTGCAGTTCAGCCTGCCGCCGCTGATCATTTCGCTTTTATTCCCGGGACGTTTCGCTTCAATGATCACGCCGACAGATTCATTTTTGGTTTTACCGGTATGAATTACAAGGTCTTTATCGTCTTTGGTATTAACTTCATAGTTCTCCTTATAATAAGTATCCCTCAGAAAATCCCGTATATGATTTTTCTGATTTTCCTCACGTTCGATCTCATCAATCTTACCTATGAGTTTTAAAAGATTAGATTTAAAGATATTTATTTCACTGCGTAGCGGCCGCTGCTTAAGAAATGCTTTGCTGAGAGATTTTTTAGGAAGAAGTAAAGATAATTTCATCAATAAAATTAATTTTTTGTTACCTCCGGTGGTGAATTAATCTGGATCCGTTTCTTTTAAAGTCTCCACGAATTATTTCTGTGGATATGATCTTCAAAAGAAAATAATTAACGTGTCAAATTAATAAAATTGAGAATTACATACAAATAATGAATTTAGCTTGATTTGATTGAGGTCGGAAGCAATGAGTCAAGATCTATTCTATAATAAATTGAAAACTAATTCTTTATATTCTATTCTATAAGTTTTTTAAGTATCTCATATTCTTCAATAGAAATTTCACCTTTTGCCAATCTATTTTTTAAAGTGTTTAAAGGAATTTCATCATTATCTGGTTTTTTGTTTTTATTTAACCTAGCATCATCAATTTTATTTATCCAATCAGCAATGTTTATATACTTTCTATCGGTTCCACCCCAAAAATACAACAGTCCAATCTTTATTCAAAATTTGTAAATATTATTTTTATATGCTATTTGTAATACATTATTCGCTCCCCATTTACCTACCCCTACATTTGAAATATTGGTTAACTTAAATTCAAATTTACTTTTATCTCTATCCATACTAAATTCTCTTCTGTAAGTCTTAGAGTCCCTCTTTCACCCCATCCAAATAATGTACCACTAACATATTGAAGATTTTCTTCTTTTATAATTGTACTCATTTTATTTTCCTTTCAATCATAATTTTCTATCTTAATTTTCTATCTTAATTTTCTATCTTAATTTTCTATCTTATTTATATAAATTTTTGTAATGCTTAAAGTGGAAATGGAATTTCTAAATTCTTATATTTTTAAATTTAACGAAAGGAAATTCCAAAATGCAGGAAAAAAAACGATATACATCAGAGCAAAAAATCATTGTTCTCAGAGATCTTCTTGGGAAGAATATGCCAATCAGTCAGGTTGCTGAAAAACACAATGTTCATGTAAAATGATATCTACAACTGGAAGAAGAAACTCTTCGAGAATGCTGCTTCTTTTTTTAAATCAAAGCCCGGAGTAAGTCAATTCTGTACATCAAAAGAAGATAGAAGTTCTTGAAGCTAAGCTTAAGAAGAATGCAGATGCTATTAAATGGCTCGTATCTGAGAACATTGAATTAAAAAAAAACATCGATGGGGAAATTTAAACAATGATTGGGTTGAACCTGACATCAGAGATAATATCATTGAATTTATTTCGATTGCAAAAACCAAACTGATTATAAATTAAATTAAATCGCTTAAAAATGATACCACTTAGTTCAAGTAAATATTACCATTGGTGCTCGAGGCTGGGATTACCTAATAACCATAACGGAATCATTCCTAAAGTAACTGGACTCTTGACTGGGAACAGCAGGCTGTCATTTCCTATGCATTAGCCCACCGGGGTGAAGGTTATCGCAGATTAACTTATATGATGCTCGATGAAAATATCGTTGCTCTGAGTCCTTCAGCTGTTTACAGGATCCTGAAACGCGCCGGTTTACTTAATAAATGGAATCAGACAAAGAAGTCTTCTAAAGGAAAAGGCTTTGAACAACAACAGGCACCGCACGAGCATTGGCACGTAGATATAAAATACGTTAACTTCAAAGGAACATTTTTATTCTAAATTTCTGTAATTGACGGTTACTCAAGATATATCGTTCATCAGGAGTTAAGACAGAACATGCAGGAGTTTGATGTTGAGCTTACGATTCAAAAGGCATTAGAAAAATTTCCGGGTAACAAAACTAGGAAAATCTCTGATAACGGATCACAGTTCATAAGTAAAGACTTTGCAATATTTCTGAAGTTTGCAGGACTGCAGCACATTAAAACTTCAATTGCTCATCCACAGGGAAACGGAAAGATCGAACGCTATCACAGAATTATAGAGGAAGAGCATCTTAGAAAAACATCGATGATCAATCTTGAAGATGCCAGAAAGCAGATCGATGATTATGTTGAATTTTATAATACAAAAAGATTACACAGTTCGTTATATTATTTAACACCGAAAGATTTTCGGACCGGACATTGAAAGTAAAACTTGAAGTAAGAGAAAACAAATTAAGACAGGCAAGAGAATACAGAATTCAAACCAGAAAAGCAGTATGATCTACCTAAATCAAATTTTAAAAAATTCCATTTTCCGGTGAACCAATACAAAACCAATTATTAATATTTATCATATTCTATTAGTTAATAGTTAATTTATTCAAATATAATTTATCTTTTTGATATACATATCATTAATTTAATTTACTAAAATTTATAATTAGAATTAAATATATGGACATTTCTAAGGCAATGAGTTTAATCAAAGATACATCAAAACTGGTTTCTCAAATATATGAAGATTTAGCACAGCCCGGAGTTAAGCAAGTTGGAATTGCACTTGAATCTGTTTTAGGATTAAGCAATACACTACTGCTACCCCTAAGATTAATTAATGAAAAGTCTAACGAAATATTCAAAGCAAATATGAATAAGTTTAGAAAAAAATGGAGGAGATACCTAATGAAAGAATTAATCAAGTCCCTCCCCAATTGGGTCTACCTATAATTGAAAGATTAACATATATTTCTGATGAAGAATTAAGCGATCTATTTATAAATCTACTTTCAACAGCTTCAGATACGGATACTTTTTCTTTGTCACATCCAAGTTTTGTTCAATTAATTGATAGATTATCAATTGACGAAGCAAGAATTCTAAATTATTTAAAAGGCATGGAATACATTCCTTATATCAACTTTCAATTGAAAAAGTTGGGAATACTGGATATTTAAATTTAAAAAAACACCAAACTGGAATTGAAAAGAGGATAGATCTTTTAAATCCTCAGAACATAAATCTTTATTATGATAATTTAAAAAGTATGGGTTTAATTTATTCAGATGATTTATCACACAAGACACTAGATGAACTCTATTTTGAACTTGAGACTTTCTATAAATCAGAAATTGAATTCATTGAAAATAATAAAGAGTACGATGGATATTTAAATAAAATTACCATAGAAAAAGGATATTTTGAAATTACTGATCTTGGGAAAAATTTATTATTTCTTGTACAAAAAACTTATAGATAAGGGAGATATTACTCATTTGTATGGAAAAAATGGAAACTAATCCGAGATAGATGGAGAATTTTTAAAAGGGATTAAAGATAAAACATGAAAAGAATGGAGAAGGCATAATTTTGGGAACACAATTAGATGATATTATAATAGTAAAATATTCAAAAATTGGTACTGTAATGATAGTTGGACCAAAAACTGAAGAATTTGAATTAATTTAAACTAAATATTTTATTAAATTTTAGCTTGATGTTGCTCCATTCATCTAATTCAATATAAATTTTAATATTTGAGCTTCGGTTGGAGTTGCAATATTTTACAACCTACTAAATGAAAGAACAAAAATTAGTAAACCCTATAGAGTTACTTCTACAAAATCTTGGTTAAAGCACAACTTCCTATGGATAGAAAAACTGGATAATTAAAAAATGTAAAGTTCAAATGGTTCTAAATTATTTAAGATTTACAATTTAATGTTAAAAATGAAAAATGATTTTACATCCCGTACAAAATTAGAGTTAGCTAAAAGGGCGGGTGAAAAATGTAGTATTTGTAAAATAACAACTTCAAAGCCTAAACTAGGGAAAGAAGGATTTATAAATATAGGTGAAGCTGCGCACATTAAAGGAAATAGATACGGTAAGAATAATCGCTTTGACAATTCAATGAGTATTCAGGAAAGAAAGAATTTTTCAAATGCGATTTGGCTTTGTCCAACATGTCACAAAAAGATAGATTCAGACGAAAGTTTATACACAGTTAATTATTTAATAAAAATTAAACAAGATCATGAATTAGAAGTATTTAATGGAATTTTTGACATAAATCATATTCCTATTATTAAAAAATATGAAGATGAAATATTGTTACTAAATAAATTAATTAAAGAAAAAGAAAAAAGTATAAAAATATCTGAAAGATTATATTCACAAGAATTAAATATATTAAAGGATAAACTTTATAATATAGAAACTGAAAAGAATGAAAAAAATAAAAGTTGCTAATGAAATTATACTTAATTTATTAAATACAGACGTAGAAAATAATCACCTATTATTTGATAAAGTACTTGAGGAATTTAAGAATGGAAATTTAAATATTGCATTAGATTTAATTGACGAACAATTATTGTTAAAGAAAGAAGAAAACATTGCTCAATTAAGATTGATTAAAGCAAATATGTATAATATTCAAAATAATTATGATAAAGCATTAGATAATTATAGAAAAGCTTTTGAAATTAATTCGTGTTATGAATTTTTTTCATCCATACTTACATTTTCTGAACAAAAACTATAATTACAAAGAACAAATTAGAATTTGCAAAAAAGCATTATCGAACGAAATAGATTTAAGTACAAAAGCTTTATGTTTATGGATGTTTAGGAGTTTTATATAGAGATATTGACAGAATTGAATTAGCTGTAAAGTGTTCATTGAAAGGTTTAAAAATACTTGAATCTCTTACACAAAAAGATTCGATGGAATTTAAACTGGATAAAGCAAGACAGTTGAATATATTAGGAATTTCATATAAAACTATTGGTGATTTGAAGAAATCATTAAAAGCTTTTTGAAGATTGCTTAAACTTATATTTTCAAATTTCCATAAAATACGATAAGATTTATTCAGATGAACTGATTCAACTATATAATAATATTGGAAATACTTATAAGGAAGCAAATGATGTCAAAGGAGCCTTAGATTCATTTTTATATGCGTATAATATATTGAAAAAAAAAATCAAATTCTTTAGATCGAGCAATATTATGTATAAATATTAGAAACTGTTATATAAATAGTTTTAATTTCAATTTAAAAGCCAAGAAGTACATTGTCGAATCCATTAAATTATTAAATAATATAAACTCAGAATAATACATTTAAGGTTTTGGAAATTATTACAATAGCAAACCTAGGATATGCTGATATTTTTTTATTAGAAAAAACTATCAAAAAGCAGAGGGAAAATTATTTTAATGCTTTAAAATATGCCGAACAATTGTATAAAATTAGTGCCGTAAGATTCAATAGATGTCTAAATTCCGTTTATAACAATTTGAGTGTTTTTTATTTTCAATTGAATAATTTAAAAAATTCAAACAATATAATGACAAAATCTATTAAATTGTTAGAAAATTGTAGTTTGAAAAATATCTCAGATAAAATTGATCTTGCAAATACTTTGATGTTCAAGTGTGATTGTCTCGAAACTAATTCATCTAAAAAAAAGCAAACCGCAAAAAAAGTTGTTCGAGTACTTGAAAAAATTGAAAACAATTTGAGAGTTAATATTTTGAGAGCTAGAGCAAAAAAAAATTTGTCATAATATTAAATAAATTTTAATTTTTTACTATTTCACAATACTAATAGAAAAATTTAAACTTGTTAACTAATTCAACTAATTCAGATAATGAAAGCAACCGAAACCCCACTTAACAGTTTTTTATCCCAGACCAAGACACAGTTTATTATTCCCGTATATCAGCGGAATTATGACTGGACTGAAGAGCATTGCCGGCAGTTGTTTCATGATATAATGGAAGTCGGAAGTAAACCCGGAAATACTCATTTTATCGGGAGTATTGTAT
>JADJYU010000020.1 GCA_016719565.1 Ignavibacteria bacterium | reverse complement strand
TTCTTCTCTTCATCAAAATACTTTCCCACAAAAGAATTGCTGTATTTATTTACTGATGAAATTATATAAATAGCTAAAATTAAAACCGCAGCAATTATTCCTATAACCCATATGGCAGCTTCCAAATCAGTCCTTTATAAAACACATTAAATTTAAATTACATATTTCTCTGATTGAATAATCTCTGATCCCTGTATATCCTTATCCTCTTTGCCTGTGAAACGGAGTTCATTCTGTTCTCGGCTATTTTTCTCGAAGCTACTTCCGTAGGTACGTTATCTTTTTTGGAAATATTGATGATACTTTTCAGAATGTCATAAATTCCTGACGCCTGCTTAAGCGCTCTTTCCCTGTTATATCCTTCCAGTTCATTATATACATTAATAAGTCCGCCTGCGTTAATTACATAATCCGGAGCGTAAAGAATTCCTTTTTCCTTAAGCATCTTACCGTGTTTCTCTTCATCCCCGAGCTGATTATTTGCAGCGCCTGCTACTATCTTAACTTTAAGTTTAGGTATTGTATCATCATTAATTATTCCTCCGAGAGCTGCCGGTGAGAACACATCGGCTTCAGTGGTATATACTTCCTCATCATTTAATACTTTAGCATTAAAATCAGTCACAAGTTTTTTAAGCTTATCTTCATATATATCATTCACAAATAAAACCGCGCCGTCATCATAAAGATATTTACAAAGATGCTTTCCGACATTACCGCCGGCTCCCTGTATAATGACTTTTTTACCTTCGAGCGAATCATTTCCGTAAACATCATTAACACAGGCTTTGATACCGACATAAGTTCCGTAAGCAGTAACAGGCGATGGATCTCCGCTGCCGCCTACTTCGATCGGGATTCCTGTAACGTGACGGGTTTCCATCATAATGTATTCCATATCTTTAATGCTTGTTCCGACATCTTCAGCCGTGATATATCTTCCTGACAAACCTTCCACATATCTGCCGAACGCCCTGAATAGACCTTCCGTTTTCTGAGTTCTCGAATCTCCGATGATAACAGCTTTACCGCCGCCGAGATTAAGTCCTGCAACTGCAGCTTTGTAAGTCATACCTCTTGATAATCTGAGTACGTCTATCAATGCTTCTTCATCCGAAGCGTAATTCCACATTCTCGTTCCCCCGAGCGCAGGTCCTAATGTAGTGTTGTGAATTCCTATAATTGCTTTTAAACCTAACTCTTTGTTCGAGCAAAATACAACTTGTTCATGACCGAAGGATTCTATTAACTCAAATGCGGAAAATTTATTCTCTGACATAGTATTTATTTTAATATTTTGAATTCAGGTTAGTTTAATAATTCCTGTTTACTCTTAAAGAGTTCAGGATTTAAAGCTTTTCTTATATTTATGAAAACATCATCTACTTTTATATGAGCCATGCACTGCGGGACCTGACATCCGTAATCATGTCCGAGATAAAGACACGGACTGCAGAATTTGTCACTTTGTATCAGCACAGCGTTTTTTGTATATGAACCCCATTTCAGCGGATTGGTAGGACCGTGAAGACCCATTGTCTTGGTGCCGACGCAGGAAGCAATGTGAAGCATTCCTGTATTACTGCATACTATTACTTTCTCTTTTTTAACCATCGCCACTACATTATCAAGCGGATACATACCTGCTGTATTAATTACATTCTTACCAATTCCTGCTGCAATATCTCTGCATCTTTCCTCTTCATGTGAAGCTCCGGTTATCAAAACCCTGATATTATCATCATAATCTACTAATCTTCTTCCGAGATCAATATAATTCCGGACATCCCATTCCCGCGGCTTTCCGTTCTCACCGCATCCGGGATGAAGACCAATTACTGTTCTGTCATTTAATTCGTGCCGGTTCCAAAACTCTTCTGCAAATTTAAAGTCTTTAGAATTTAAAAAATATTCTAATTTTTTATCCTCATCGGTTATATTTATTCCGAGCGGTACTGCAAGATCAAGAAAATTTTCAAGTTCATGTTTTGTCCGTGAGTGCGGCACAACACTGTCATAGCCGAAATGTTTGTGCTGTCCGTCTGTTTTAAAACCTATAGTGTAATCCGACTTTGCAAGCATCGCCATTATAGCGTTAATTCTCTCCCATTGTCCGACATCTATTATTACATCATATTTATCCTTTCGCAAATTGCTTATGAATCTGAAAAATTCAAACGGCTTTCTTAAAAAAGAATGAACATTACAGTCTATGATCCTGTCGACATATGGTATTTTTTTTATAACAGAATAATTGATCTGTGAGCAGATAAAAGTTATCTCTGCACCGGGAAAATTTTTTTTCAAAACTCTGAGCGTGGGAATAAGAAGTATCGAATCACCTATGGCTGCGAGTTTTATTACCAGTATCTTTCTGATATTTTCAATAGGTATGCGTCTCTTCCTTTTAGTTAATAACGCTAACAGTATTATTAAAGGTATGCCTAAGTATTTATCGAAAATCCTGAATATGGCTCTTCGTTTCAAAAGTATAGTATCTGAAAAATGAATTTATTTGATAATATACTCAGAAATGGATATATTATCAATAAATAAGAAAACCATTACATTGCAACCGGATTATAACAAGCTGATAGAATATTCAATTAAAGCGAGAAAGTTTTCATATTCCCCCTATTCAAAATTTTCTGTAGGCGCAGCTGTGCTGACTAAAGATAATAAGATCTTTACAGGCGCAAACATAGAATGCGCTTCATATTCACTCTGTATTTGCGCTGAGAGAGTTGCTTATTCCAAAGCGGTCTCAGAAGGATATAAAAAATTCACAGCAGTTGCAATTTCATCCAGCGCAAAGGATTATACTTTTCCCTGCGGAGCGTGCAGACAGTTTATGTCAGAATTCGGAACGGATACGGAAATTCTAATTATAAAAACTAAAAACCTGGTCAGGACATTTAAATTAGCTGAATTAATACCGGGTGTTTTCGATAAAAAATATTTACTGAATTTAAAAAAATGAACGAGAATTTACAGATCAGAACTTATAAAAAGTCAGGTCATATAGAAGTGATATGCGGAAGTATGTTTTCCGGAAAGACGGAAGAGCTTGTCCGAAGGATCCGAAGAGCTGAAATAGCAAGACAGAAAGCGAAAGCATTCAAACCTAAAATAGAGAACCGTTACAGCGAATTTGAGATCGTATCTCATAATGAGCAGTCGTATCCGTCTGAAGTGGTAAACAACGCGGAGGAAATAATTGATAAATGTTTTGATGTGGATGTGATCGGAATTGACGAAGCGCAGTTCTTCGAGAATGAACTTGTACAGATCTGTCAGAATCTTGCGGATTCCGGCAAGCGGGTAATTGTAGCAGGTCTGGATCAGGACTACAGAGCGATGCCGTTTGAACCAATGCCTCAGCTTCTTGCCATTGCGGAATATATTACAAAGACGCTGGCTGTCTGCGTTGTCTGCGGAGCGCAGGCTAACCGGACACAGAGAGTGACCGACAGCGATGAGCAGATCCTAGTTGGCGCAAAAAATCATTACGAAGCCAGATGCCGCCTTCATCATATGATCAATATTGATTCTAAAAAAGAAGCTATCTGAACTTTCGAATTAAACAATAAAACAATTTTATGAAAAAATTTTACACAGTGTTAGTGGCTGCATTATTATGCTTTGGATTAAATGCCTGCGGTAAAAAAGAAGCGGGACAAGAAACAGGTAAAGAAACCGGTAAGGAAACTGAAACTTCTTCCGCTTCGAAAAAAGTCGGACTTGTATTTGACATAGGCGGAAGAGGAGATAAATCATTTAATGACGCCGCATACAAAGGACTTGAAGAGGCGAAGCAAAAACTCGGTATAGATTTTGAAGTCATAGATCCGGGTGACGGCTCAGACAGGGAATCCGCTTTAAGAAAACTTGCGAGTAAAAAAGATATCGGACTTGTATTCGGCGTAGGATTTATTTTTACTGATGATATAAATAATATTGCAAAGGAATTTCCGGATAAGAAATTTGCATGCGTGGATTATTCCATCGATCCTGCTAAGCAAATACCGGCGAATGTAGAAGCTATTGAATTTAAAGAAGAAGAAGGTTCTTTTCTGGTAGGCGTAATAGCCGCGCTTAACTCAAAGACAAAGAAAGTCGGATTCATCGGCGGCATGGAATCTAATCTTATAAGAAAATTTGAAGAAGGATTTAAACAGGGTGTACAATATGCGGATCCTGACTGTCAGGTGCTTTCCGGATATGTAAGCGTTTCTCCGGAAGGATTTAAGAATCCGGGCAAAGCAAAGGAAATTGCTTTGAGTCAGTATAACAGCGGCGCTGATATTATATATCATGCATCAGGATTATCCGGACTCGGACTTTTTGAAGCGGCGCGTGAGAAAAATAAATTCGCGATCGGAGTGGATATGGATCAGCAGAAAGAAGCTCCCGGATTTGTCATGACAAGTATGGTAAAGCTCGTTGATAGAGCTGTGTTCAACACCGTAAAGGATTTCACGGAAAATAAATTCACCGGAGGAATTAAAACCTTCGGACTTCAGGATAACGGAGTGAGCTATGTATATGATGATAATAATAAATCACTGATCAGCGATGAGATCATTTTAAAAACAGAAGAAGCTAAGAAAAAACTTTCCGGCGGTGAAATTAAAATAGTACTAAAATAAAATTTACTGAATAGTGATCCTTATATTTAATCCGCCTTCATTCGAAGATCTCGGAACCGTAGTAACTGATGTACCAGTCGGCTTTGTAGAAATGTATTTGTAAAAGAGCTGCATTGAGACTTTAGAACTGAGAGAATACTGAACGGACGGATTAATTGTTGTCACCGAAGATCCGTTCCCCGTAACCGGCACTTTCACTCCCGATCCAAATTCATAATTTATCGGTTCATTTTTAGAATTGGAAAATGTCAGAGCGAATGCTATGTCGTTTTGAAGTGACAATCCGAACAGCGGAATACTGAATCCGCTTTTTGTGAAGTTTGCATTCACACTCCATTCGCTTGTTCCGATAGACTGAACACTTGCTCCGATCGGATTGAGAATATTTGAAATACTTGAATTAATTCTGAAATTAGTTGTCATATTCCCGCCGAGCAATTCCTTGAACACCACATTAAGTCCTAACAGCGGACTGAAAGCCTGAGTAACTGCCTGTGAATTCGGAATGTCAATACTGTTAATATCAATTAACCTGCTTTCCCTGTATTCGGAAATGAAATTATTTTCAATTGAAACCTGGGATGCAAATTCAGAAAATAACGGGAATTTTTCGAGACCTGAAATACTGAGTGTCCAGTTTGGAAAAGGGAATGAAGAGATCTGATCCTCAAAAGCGGATGTAAGCTGAGATCTTGACTGCACTGTATTATTTGCATCACCCTGAAATTCAAAACTTTCCATATCGCCTGAAAAGAAAATTGAATTTCCGGATAACAATGAACTTGTTTTACTTGTAGGCGAACCTATATTTCCGATTGCATCCGAAGCGTACACAAGATTATTTGTAAAGCCCCAGTTAGTTTTGAAATTAAGCGACATGGTAATATTTTCAGGAAGCAGAGGATTAATGGAAGTAGAGAACGAAAGTTCATTTCCATGAAGATATGTATCCGTCAGCTGACTGAGGTTAGGAGCTCTCGTACCGGGATACTGACTGAATCCAAGCTGATATAATCTTGACGGTCCGTATTTCTCCTGAGTAGTCGGATAGAACCAGAAATTCCCGAATCCCGGATTTCCGGTAACGCCGGCATTTGATACTGTATTATTCTGTGAGTAAGTAACATTGATATCTTTCGGTACAAGAGTTTTAAATATATTCAATATATCAGCCAGACTTTGTGAACTCTTATTGATTGTATCTCTGCCGTTTCCTCTGCCTTTCCCGTTTGCTCTTAAGTTTCCGTTTTCAGAGCTGCTGAAAATAGAGAATAATTCATTCAGCTTAATATTCCCTGTTGCATTAAATGTATTTGAGAAACCTGTATTATATCCGACATTAATTATCTGATTCGGATTTATCCATCCGTATCTGACATTATATCCGCCTGTTACTGTAAAAAATTTATCTATGTAAGGAAGACTGACCTTTGGATTAATGGTAACTGTCTGCACATAATCAAGATCTTTTCCGAAATTGACCACACCTCCGTTAAAGAATATATCATTAAAAATTTCACTATCAGGTCTTTGAGTGCCGGCAGTATCTGAAATTTCATACGGAGTGAGATCGCTGCCAGCGCGGAAATCATAATTACCGGTAAGATCGACGATCCAGTTCTCAATAAATTTCCAGTCAAGTCTGAACCCTCTGTTTGCTCTGAAGTCTCTTGATGTAAGATCATCATTTACAAACTGTCTCTGCTTCGATTCAAACCTGGATCTGTTAAAATCAGATGATGCGGAAATATTATTACTGAAAAGCGGGATCATTGGAATAAACGGTAAGAAGAAATATAACTTTGCATTACTGTATTGCTCACCCAGCGGAATAAGTTTACCTATGTCAAGATTCAGTTTTTCCGACAGTCCGAAATCAGTGGAGAAACTTACGCCTCCGTTATATCTGAAGTCATCCTTTCTTTCATAGGTTATATCTCTTGAATTTCCGAAATCCGCATTAAAATTAAATCTGAGCTGATTAAAAATATTCTTAACAAAAAAGTTACTTCCCGGCAGAGTAAAATACATACTGCTGATAGTCAGATTATTTCTTATGACAAGACTCTGGGCTTCTTCATATACATTATCCTTTGCGATCTGCGCCTGATCAGGATTTCCTGTTTCCAAAAGCACTCTCTGATATCTCTGATCCGCCGCCCTGTCTATTTCAATATCCGTTCCCGGGAAATATCTGGGATTATTCATTGTCTCCGAATGTCTGAATGTCAGAGGCAGTGTAATAAAATCTTTCCAGTTTTCCGATATGACAGAAGCGAGCGCATTGTTAATGAATTTATGTACATTGATAGTCGTACTGAAATCCCATGAGAGGCCGGTATTTCTTGTGCCAACTCTTGTGTCAAGAGAATGGAAAAACGGATCGGTCTTTGAAATTGCAAAATTAAAATCCATAAGATCTGCAAGCTTTACATTTGCATTTACGTTAAATGCAACACCGTCGTCATCTATTACATTTACAAGCCGCAGTTCGTTGAACCATACGCTTCCCGAAATAGAAGAATTAAGTCCGCTCCTGTTTTTTTCAATTCCCATAATGATCTCCCTTATTGACTTAAGGTCAGGATTACCGAATATGCGGTATTCACCTCCGGGTACATTCGCGACCGGCGCAGATACAGGCACATTCGAGCTGTCCCGCGCAAGTTTTAATTTTGTAAGCTCATTGAAATTTATAGTAACATTGTTCAGAGAATCCCATGGCTGCTCAGGTCTGTTAAGATTTCTGTTATCGGGATGAACGGGAGCTCTGTATTCATAATAGTTATTAGAATCATTTCCGAATCTTATAACCATTATTGCATCATATACCTGATCATTGGTATAGTTAAATGAAGGATCGCCGTTTACAAACATTTTCATCGACCGGTAATTAAAAAGATCAAGAGGAAGAGTGCTGAAATCTTTTCTTGCAACTTTTCTGACTCCGCTTGTAAGATTTGTGATCTCCAGTGAGAGCGACTGTTCGTTGGATTTTGTGTCCTGACTGTTCTGCCCTCTTACAGTCTGCCTCAACACGTCACCCGGCACCGGACTCTGATAGTAATTCGGATTTTCTTCAATGCTGACTACGGAAATATTATATGTTGTATCAGTTTTAACCGGCTTCACCCACTGATTTCCTGTAAGATTTATTTCATACATATTCAGTCTGACGGAATCTTTCAGCCCTGTAAGCCACATTCTTGTGAACTGAATGTTATTAAAAGAAGCGTTTCCGTAAGCTTTGGTAAACTGTGATAGCGGTATTTTATACTGATGCCATCCGTTCAAACCTGTTCCTACTATATAAGGATTAGTGACTGAAGTATCGAGAGATATTTCAAACTGAAAATAATCATTCCCGTTATTTACCCGGACGGTTTTATTCAGATCCTCCGTATCAGGTCTCCGTCCGTTATCAAAATCTAAATTTCCCTGCGTTCCGTTTATAAGATTTTCATCAAATACAGGATTGGTATTATTATTGTCCCCCGCAGGATCAGGAAGCTGCTGCAAAGTAAAGTTAGTGCCGTTCCTGTTATTGTACTCGATTAATTCTTCGGCGTCATTTTTGAAATCAAGTCCTTTATCGTCAGCTTCGGATCGTAACTCTCCGTTACCAAGCGTATCCTCCGTATTCAGATCTCCGTTAGGAATTGCATCCTGACTGATATTACCGAGATCAATAATAAGTTTACCGCCTATAGTATTCGGATTAAGATTTTCTACACGCATGCTGAACTCAATGAAATTGATATTTTCGTTAATGAGATCATTGCTTGTAGTATTCAGAAATTTCATAACTCCGTTCCAGGTCGAATCCAGATTTGTAATGGTTTCATAATCACCGTTATAATTATATGTTCCCCGCTTTGTCGGAATATAACTCATATAAAAAGGAGTGATCGTATTTTGATTTGCCTGTACGCTTTTCAGCGGATAAATATTTGTGAGCAGTTCGCTGTTCGGCAGATTGTACCATTTCATTTTCCCCCTTTTGCGCTGCTTGAACTGCAGACTGTCTCTGAATCCGATGGTTTCATCAAGAGGAACGGAACCTATTGTCCATGAATTATAAGTCGTACCGAGTGAAATAATTTTTTTCGCGCCTTCCATATCATCTATATAAGCTACTGCTTCATTGTTATCTCCGGGTATAAGACTTTTCTTTGTATTGGGATCAGGAAGTATTGAAGCGATCTCTCCTCTGACTGTTATTGAAGAAGCTTCTTTTGTATTAAAGCCGGGAAGAAGATTTACAAGATTTGTAAGCATTTTCACAGGTATCTCTGTTTGAAAATCAAGACCGAACATAGAATTATTCGTCGGCTCTTCTCCAATTCTTACTTTGTCATTAAGAGTTTCCTGTTTAAGATTTACAAAAGTAAATCCTATTGAACTTTTCTCCGAAATTTTATAATCACCTCTTAATCCGAGAAATGTTTTCGAAGCCAGTGTAAAAAGGTCATTAGTTTCATAGGATACTTTAAGATCTTTTGAAAGCAGCGCTGATGTATTTCTGATTACGACAGTTCCGGTAGAGTAATCGACTGTGTAATCAATATTCGGCGTAAGTACGAGTTCACCGACTTTTATCACTACACTGCCCTGCACAAGATTAAATCCAAGACTGATCGTATTACTGATGCCCGCTTCGCCTCTTGCTTTACCCATTATGGAATAATTATTTGAATTCGGCTGAAGTCTTGAATCATTTTTAGAAAGTGTGTAGATCTGCGGATACCAGAAGCTTGAATCTATTCCGACGCCGTTTTCCGTATATTCGGACAGATTGGAAAGAAATGGTTTAAGCGTCGGGAAAATAACATAACCGTTTGCCACATCTATTGTTGTACCGGGAATAAAATCAAATTTATTATCCGGTTCGCCTGACCTTCCGTTTGTGTAACGGTCAAGTCCGAGTATGAAGATCAGATTTCGTGAAATATTCTGAGAAGGCGGTAATGTCGGAATGTAATTTCCGTTGTCAAGATATTTTACTTCAAACTCAAATCCTTCCTGCACGATCCTTGAGACAGGAAGTCTGTAAATGTTTTTAAGCTTATGCTCCCATGCAAGTGTGTTTGCCGGAACAAGATTTTCAGGTTTGATCATTTTAAGTATCAGCGTATCCTGCGCGTTTCCGGAATCCGTACTTATAGTTCCGAACTGCTCCTGCGTCTTAGTCCTTTTATATGCAACGCCGATAAAATAATTTTCAGGAAGACTGACATTGAGGGAAACATATCCGGCAATTCTGTTGAGATTGTATTCACTGGTTTCAAGTTTTCTGACAATACCCGACGCATTGGTTCCCTGCAAATTAAAATTAACTGTTTTCAAAGTATCAGCATATCTTCCGCCCTGAGGAACATTCGGAAGATCAATATACATTGCAGCTCTCCTGTAACCGGTAGTCTGAAGATCCGTCTGAACCCATACTTCAAATGACTGTTCATCCACAGACAGACTGTCTGTCCTCTGACTGATTGAAGAGCCTGTTGTGTAAAAATCTACAAAACTTGATTTGTATGCTGTATCGAGAAAATAATGATTATCGGAATAGTCCCATACTTTGATATCAAACCTCTGCTCCTGCGCTCCGCCGCTGTAATCTTTTGTTTCGGTTTTACTTTTCTTCTGAGATACGACTGCTGAAAGTGATAATGCGCCAAGCTGGAAATCTCCCTTGACTCCGAATAATGACTGCGACGAACCTATAAGACCTGATCTGGTTTCGAGAGAAACGTTACCCCCTTCGATCTTTTTTATAACTTCATCGGCATATCCTTCATATTTCAGTCTAAGCTGATTTTCAAAATCAAAAAGTCTCTGCGTATTATAGTCAGCGTCAATACTTAATTTATCACCGACCTTTCCTTTTGCAGTAAGCTGTACTTCCTGTTTGAAATTAATACTGTTGTTAACATTACTCAGACCTGTTATAATTGTCTGATCGCTTTTTGCGCTCTGATATGATGCAGTAATGTCTACCGCTCCGTTAAGTTTTAAATTAAATGTAGGCGGACCGAAAATACTTTCTGACTTAAAAGGCAGCGGGATTGTTATGTCAGTAAATTTTTCAAACAGCTTACCGAGATCGTCCTGCGTCCCTCCTCTGAAATATTCGTTTACAATATCGGAAAAAATATTTTCTCTGTTTTTAGTTGATAGCTGCTGAAGATATGTATCAAGGGGAATTACCAGCGGCGCTCTGATCGGCTCGCCGTTAAAATTTTCAGTAAGTATAACATTGCCGGAAGTATCAAAAGATACTTCAGGTTTCAGTACCGCCGAATTGCCGAGAAGCAACGGAGATGTCCTGCCTTTTACTTTTGTGCCGAAAAAATATTCGGGTTCATATGTAAAATACTTAAGCCGCGCTGTAGAATCCACCGGCTCTCTTGCTTCAATAAGCTTAAGGGAATCCTCAGCGGAAATAACAGATGAGGTATCAGTCTGCCCGACTCTGTTATAGTTTACATTTCCGCTTATCCTGTCACGTCTGCCTTGCGAAAAAGTAACATTGCATATACCAAATAGAATTATTATTATTAAAAATAATTTTTTTGGCTGGATAAGTGAATGTGATTTCGATATTAAATTAAAATTCAACTTCGAGTTAAGAATTACAAAATTGTAAAATTCTTCTATAAGCCTTATTTTAATCTTTTAAAAAATACACTGTTTATTTGACAATTTCTTACCGGTTTTAACTTACTTAAAAGCTCCAAATTCTATTTTATTTTTATCAATTATAATTATTAACAAATTAATATTCAATGTTTAATATTAAAGTCCTGAATTTTTGTCTAATTGTTACCGCTTTAATTTTTTTTTCATTTTCAAATAAACTTTATTCACAGTTTGATCCTCATCCCGAACTTGAATGGCATACCATCGAGACCAAGCATTTTATTATTCACTATCATGAAGGTACTGAAAGAACTGCTAACACAATTGCAAAGATCGCTGAAGATATATACGGGCCGGTTACTTCTTTATATAAATATGAACCGGATGAAAAAGTAAATTTTGTTGTAAACGATGTATCTGATATTGCAAACGGCGCAACAGATTATTTCGGAAACCGGATAGAGATATATTCTACTGCTCTTGACTATGATCTCAGAGGTACTCATAACTGGCTCAGAAATGTGATCACTCACGAATTCGTTCACGCTGTCCAGGTTCAGGCGTCACTTAAATACGGAAGAAAGCTTCCGACATTTTATCTTCAGTGGCTCGGTTATGAAAACGAGGTCCGTCCTGATGTACTTTACGGTTATCCTAATGCTATAGTCTCTTACCCGCTATCCGGTGTCGGAGTTCCCGCCTGGTTTGCTGAAGGAACATCACAGTATCAGAGACAGCAGCTTAATTATGAATACTGGGATTCTCACAGAGATATGATCCTCAGAAGTTACATTGAAGGCGGTAATCTTCTGACATGGGGCGAGATGGGTCAGTTCTCTTCTATAACAAGTCTCAAAGCCGAATCAATTTACAATCTTGGTTACGCACTTACAAGGTTTATCTCAGAGCAGTATGGCGAGGATAAACTCCGCAAGATCACTGAGCATCTAGGTGATTTTACAAACTTCAGTATGGACAGGGCGATGAAAGAAGCTCTCGGAGTGGACGGTAAAATAGTTTATGAACAGTGGAAAGCATATCTCGAAAAAGATTATAAAAAACGTTTAGAAAATGTAAAGAAAGATGAAATAGAAGGAGTAGTAATTGAGAATAAAGGTTTTGCAAATTATTATCCGCAGCTCTCGCCCGACGGTAAAAAAGTTGCTTATCTTTCCAATCAGGAATATGATTACGGATCTACAGGTCTTTATGTCTATGAAATTGCTTCAAAGAAACTGGATATTATAGATGCGCCTGTGTCTTCAAATTTTTCCTGGTCTCCCGATTCTAAAAAAATAATTTACTCAAAGAGAAATACGCCAAGGACAATTTTAAATTCAACGGTGTTTGATCTTTATGAATTTGACACTAAGACCAAGAAAGAAAAAAAACTCACTACAAAGCTGAGAGCGTTATCCCCTTCATACTCGCCTGAAGGAGATAAGATCTGTTTTGTAATTAACGGAGACGGGACTCTTAATCTTCAGATAGCCAATGCTGACGGAAAAGGTTATAAGCCGCTTACTTTTTTCAAAAACGGAGAGCAGATCTATAATCCGAAATTTACAAGGGACGGGAAAAAAATTGTTTTCGATTATTCATTTGAGGAAGCAAGGAAAATTACTGAGATAGATATTGAATCAGGAAAAATGGATTTCATACTTGATGAAAAGGGAATTGATTTCAGAAGTCCCTTTTTCTCAAAGGACGGAAAGAAAATGTTTTTTGCGTCAAACCCGACCGGGATCTTTAATATTTATTCAATGGATATGGATTCCGGGAATGTGATGCAGCTCACTAATGCGATCGGCGGAGCATTTATGCCGTCAGTTGATGACAACGGTAATCTCGCATATTCTTCCTATAAACCTACAGGATATAAGATAGCATATCTTAAAAATTATGCTGAACATGATCCCGAAGCCCTGGGAAAATATGATCAGCCGGATATTCTCATTACAAAATATACAAGCGAAGATTCACTTGCTGCAGGAAGTAATTATAACTGGAGCAAGCTGAAAAATTTTAATGATAAGGAAGTGCCTCAGCTTGAAAAGAAACCCTATAAAAGTCTGTTCACTTCACTTTCATTTGTACCTGTTATCAGGTTTGATACATATCAGAGAAAAAATAAATTTAATTTTCTTGAATCGATAAAGCCCGGTCTGTATTTTTTCTCAAGTGAGATGCTGAACAGATTCGCCGTATTCGGCGGCGCTGCAATGAATATAAAAGGAGAAAGGGATTTATTCCTGCAGTTTGAGTATAATAACGGATTTCCTTTCTTCAAGGATTTTTTCACAAAGAAAGTCGGCTTCCTCCCAAAGATCACTCTCGAAGGTTATAACACTACAAGAAAATCAGACGGCGATCTGGTAGCCGGTATTGACACTATAAATGTCGGTATCACATATGATCTGCTTTCTTTTGATTTCGGAATGGCGTTTCATGTATTCAATCATGATCATGAAATGAAACTGGGATACACGCTTTCAAATTATGCGTATGATATAGATGCATTTGCAATTCCCCAAAGCGGAATATCCGTGAGGTCATCGAGAGAAACTTACTTTAAGGCAAACGACTTTTCTCTTACTTATAATTATGAGAATATTGAACCGGGAAAGAATTCTGATATAAATCCTGTCGGAAGGAAACTCGAACTGAGATACGATTTTGAAATGAGTAAGATCAATCCGTCAATAGTGGTGAATGACAACGGTACTATTTCTACAAATTATGAAGACAGAAATCTAAATAAGTTTTACGGTACATGGACGGAAACATTCGGATTTTTTAGAAATACACATTCATTGTCCTTAAGACTTGCCGGCGGTACTATATTCGGTCCGCCTGTTGAAGATTTTTACAACTACTATGCATCCGGTCTGCCCGGTATGAGAGGTTATCCTTTCTATTCGATCGGCGGAGGAAGATCAGTATCTCTGAATGTCACATACAGGCTGCCTGTATTCTCTAAAATTGATACAAGAATATCCCCTCTTTATCTTGATAAACTTTATTTCTCACTTTACGGTGATTACGGAAACGCATGGAACGGAAGCAATACAAAGTTAAAGGATTTCAAATCCGACATCGGCGCTCAGCTCAGACTTCAGGCGTTTTCATTTTATGTGTTCCCTACAAGTATATTCTTTGACGTTGCTTACGGCTTTGATAAATTCACTAACACATATCAGAATACGCCGGTAACTTACGGAAGAGAATTTAATTACTATTTCGGAGTTCTGTTCGGATTTGATATCTGATAAAATATTAATTGTAAAACTGTTTAAATATTTTTTAAATACTTAAACTACACTGCTAAGCGGAATTTTGAATTCCGCTTTTTTATTATCCGCTACCGAGTAAAAATAATTTTCAAGTTTGATCGCAATCTTTTCCCAGCTTAGATTATTATGAATAATTTCTTTACCCGACTCCCCGATATATTTTCTGTAATTTACATCTGAAAGAAGATTGCATACTGAATTAATAAAATCCGTTTTATTATCAGCGAGAATTATATCCCTGCCTGCCACTGCGCCCAGACCTGCAAAACCAATGCTTGAAGATACTACCGGCAATCCCATTGACATCGGCTCAAGCACTTTATTCATTGAGCCGGCTCCGACTCTTACAGGAGATACCGCTATTGAACTTTTGCTGTATTCATCAGCAAGCGACTCCACAAATCCCGTTACTATAATATTGTCAGATGCTAATTTAAGTATTTTATCCGGAGGATTCTGACCTGTTATCTTAAATTTAACTTTAGGATATTTTTTCAATACCTCAGGAAAAATTTCAGTTGCAAAATAAACTGCTGCATCAATATTAGGGTAATAAGTCATGTTGCCCGAGAAGATTATCTGATCATCAAGATCGTAATTATGACCTGAGTTACTGTATAATTCTGTATCCACTCCATTCTGCAGAAGCTCTATATTATCGAGATCATGTTCATCCATTAAATAAGACTTATCTTCTTCCGAGCAGACAAGAGAAAGATCAAACTCACTTATTATCTTTTCATAGTTCAGCATTTTCTTATATTCCGAATTTTCTATAAAATTCTTAACCGGATTTTTTTTCTGGACGGATCTTCTTTTCCAGTAAAGCGAATATGCGTCCGGAAGATCCAGTACTGTACTGCTGTTATTTAATCCCGCTGTATACTGAGCCATTCTTAAATGCTGCGTGTGAATTACATCTACATCATTTTCAGCGACAAATTCCCGTAGCGTCCTGGCTAACCTTTCCGACTTAAAATAATTTATCTGAAAAGGAGTTTCGGAAAATACATTTATAATTGAATTAAAAGCTGACATATAATGCGGCATATACACGAGCTTAATTTTTGTGAAGTATTTTTCAAGTTCACTCACGTAGGAATAATCAGCTTTGTTGTCTATAAAAGTAACAAGATAAAGCTCATGTCTAACTGATAACTGTTTTGCCAGATTAAATATCTTCAGCTTATCGCCTCTGTACGGAGGGTATGGAAACCTGTTTGCAAGAAATAATATCTTCATGTTTATATTTTAATTTTTATTTTCATTAATTTAATACTCAGCTTCTGCTCTGAACTTTTCCGTAAAGCGAAATATCCTTTATTTTTTTTATTGTATTCAGAATTTTGTAACTCATATTTTTTTCAAAGTGCTTTGCAAGATAATAGTCCATTGATTCGGAAAAATGAGCGCTTCTTCTCGCCACCACGTGTCCGATATGCATTATGCGGACTTCGGGATAATAAAGTATTTTAAATCCGCTCTCCCTTATTCTTTTGCAGAGATCCTCTTCTTCTTTATAAAGGAAAAAATTTTCATCAAATCCGCCTGTCTTTTCAAAGACACTTTTATCACACATGAATACAGCACCCGAAACCCATGCTGCTTCAGCTTCAGTATCTCTCGGCTTCCAGTATGATGAGCCGTAATTATTCTTAACCCATGAATAAATTCCTGTCAGTTCGCCGTGATCAAATTCCTGCCTGCTCAGATCTCCCACTACAAGCATAGGTCCGATGACGCTGAACTCACCGCCTTTATTTAATCTGTTATACATCGACTTTACCGTATCCGGCTGTATAAATTTTAAATCAGAATTTAATATCAGTATATTTCTGCTCTCCGCTTTTTTAGAAAGGAAATTATGTCCCCCGCCGAAGCCGAGATTCTTTTTTGAATAATAAAAAGAAATGTCTTCTCCTGAAAATTTTTCTTCAGTGTCTCTGAGATCATCTTCGGAATTATTGTCAAGCACAAGCGCTTTGTATTTCAGTCCCGATCCTTTCAGATCATTAAAGAGACCGGAAAGACAATCCTCAAGATATTTCTTCGTATTGTAATTTATTATTTGTATCTGCAGATCGTACATTTTCTTTGTTAAAATTATTTACAAATTCATTTAAATACTGATTCAGCTCCTTGCCGATGATGTTCCAGTCGTATTTACTTTCAGCGACCGCTCTTCCGTTTTCCGAAAGCATTTCGGCAAGCTTTTTATTTTTTAAAACCTTTATTATTTTATCTGCGAAATCTTTATCATCTGTTCCGATCAGTAAGTCTTTATTATTTTCAGCGTTAATTCCTTCCGCGCCGATCTCTGTTGAAATGACAGGCACTCCCATTGAAAAAGCTTCAAGTATCTTAAGTCTCGTGCCGCCGCCGACTTTAAGAGGGATCACCGCTGCCGCTGCGTTATTCAAATAAATTCTGATATCGTCCACATAACCAGTTACAATCACTCCTTCTTCGGAAGCAAGTTCAAGAATTCTCCTCGAAGGTTCTTTACCCGCGATGATAAATTTTACATCTTTAATTTCCTGTCTGACTAAAGGCAGTATTTTTTTTGCAAAATAAACAGCGGCCTCTTCATTCGGATAATATCCGAACCATGCAGTAAAAATAAGCGCAGGATCTTCCGGTGTCCTCTCCCTTTTATAAAAATAATCCGTATCCACTCCGTTCTCGATAACTTTAATTTCAGCTTTATCATAATATGCCGAAAGAAGTTCTTTCTCTTTTTCAGAAGTAGTGATATACACTTTATACTTTTTCAAAATGTCTATCTCGTATTTAAGCAATTTCTTCCACTGTGACTTTGCATATGATCTTCTTATAAAACCTGACTGCTCGGACATCCTTTTATAAAATGTATATCCGCAGTCTTCGTTATTCGGAATGACGGGGATCTTACCGGCTATGTCATCAGGCAGATACTGCGCAAGATAAATGTGATCGCATAGAATAAGGTCATAATTATTTTCTCTTATACTTTTGCTGACGGTTTCTTTCATTTTGTCCGAAGCAAATCTCCTGATTATATAGGGAACATCCGCAAACAGACTTTTGATCAGACCTGTAATGCTGTGATCATAATCCCATTCAATGATTTCCATCCCGCTGAAATATTTCCCCATTTCATCAATGCGGTCCTGACTGATTTTTCCCCGGACTGTTCTGTTGATCCAGTGAAGCTCGTTTTCCTTCGACATCTGCTTTATCAGATTGTAATCCCGGCTTATAGATCCGCCTGTGGGAGGGAACGGAAAGTCATATGATATAAATAGTATCTTCATTTTAATTCATCCTGTTTTTAGATTCATATAATTTCAAATACATCTTATCCATATCTTCCGCTGTTCTCCATTCCTGAAAATGATCTCTCTCTCTTTCCATTGCATTGGCTCTAACTTTTTCTGTATGCCTCATCATTGACAAGACTTCTGATATTTTCAGCAACCGATGCGCTGTAATTTTCTTCTATCAGTATTCCTGATACTCCGTTGATTATTAATTCCTTCAGTCCCGATACGTTTCCCGAAGTCATTGCGATCACGGGCTTTCCAAGAGCCATCGCCTCCTGCACTGAATAAGACATTCCTTCCCAAAGTGAAGTAGAAATATATATGTCAAAATTATTTATATAATCCTGTATGTTTTCCTTATAATCCATAAAAATTAATCTGTCGTTTAATCCATACTCTTCTCTCATTTTTATAAGCTCATCTTTGCATGTACCTTCGCCTATAATAACAAATTTAATTTTCTCCGGAAGATCTTTCAGCATTGATGCGGCTTCGATGAAATAGCTGAAACCTTTCTGTCTCTCAAGTCTTCCCGCGGATCCGATAATAAAGTCATCCGTTCCGAACAGATCTTTCTTTGTAAGATTTTTATTCAGCTTTGCCTGAAGTTTATCAATGTCCACACCATTAACAGTAACAGTAATTTTGTCCGGATTATATTTCAGCTTACTGACCATAGTATTTTTCTCATACTCACCGATTGCAACTGAAGCGTCAAAGATTCCTGATTTTAGTTTCTGAAAATATTTATCCTTTACTGAAATATTCTCAAGTTCTTCTTCACTCCAGAATACTCCGTGTCTTGTATGTACGACTGCCGGCGCGCCTGCTAATTTACCGACAATTCCTCCGAATGAATTCAGATGCGAATGTACAATATCAAATTTTTCTTTTCTTAATATTTTATAAAGCTCAAGTGAACCGTCTTCCGTAACTCCTTCAAATTTATTTTTATATCCGTGCTTTCTGCCCGCAATAAAATATTTTACACCGATCTTATCAAGTTCAGTATTGAAATTCCCTTTCTCAGGCGTTGCAACATAATGATCAAACTTATCCGTGTCAGAATGTCTGACCAAAGCAAGTATGTGCCTTTCTGTTCCGTAAAGTTTTCCGTCAGGAGCTATATGCAGTATTTTAATTTTTTTATTCGGCAATCTGATATTTTTTATTTGTAAAGCTATTCGTCAAAGAGTTAACCTGTTTTATCACATCACTTACCTGTATGCTTTTCATGCAATGAAAATCAGGACAGGTCTTTCCCGCGTCTCTTGTGCAGTACTGTTCATTATCAGGTGAAGAGCAGAAGAGGTTATAATAAACTATTTTATGTATCTCTCCTGGCGGATTTGAAAAACCCGGATTGGTCGGTCCGAATAAAGCAACTGAAGGAACGCCTGCTGCTCCCGCGATCTGAAGTCCGACGGAATCACTTCCAATAAATATATCTGAAACGGAAATCAGCGCTGCGCTCAGTTTCATCGGAAGCGAAAGCGTTACACATTTTCCGGGACATTTGAATTTTCAATAATTGATTTATTATTTTCAGCATCATGCTCCGAACCAATTAATACAATTTTATAACCTGAAGGTAATTGAGATATTAGCTGTAAATATTTTTCTCCGCTCCATTCCTTTTGCTTTCCATCCGGCTGAAGGCTGAATTGAAATAATATTATCATCATAACTTATTCCATTCTCTGAAAGAATTTTTTCGTATGGCATCCTGAATTCTCACTTATGTAAATTTCATTTCTGATATTACCGCTTTCTGATGCTGCGTCAAACTCTTCTTTAGTTAAATCAAGTCCCTGTCTGATCACTTCTGCATACTTACCCGCTAAATGACCTGCCGTATGCTGTGTATCCGTATTTACAAATTTGTTATAGCAAAATCCGAATCCGTTATAATTCAGTCACATGGAATATTTAAATCCACCGAGCAGCGCAAACAAGCTGTCGAATATTTTCCTGTCAGGTCAATGCAAAGGTCATAATTTTCTTTCCTTACAGACTTAATGAAATTTATTTTTTCTTTTATGAATGGCTTGCTGCTGTCATTGTAATCAGCGGTTTTGAAATGATCGAAGACTATTGTTTTGTTTATGTGAGGATTGTTATCGAGAATTCCTTCGGAGCGGGATTTGATCCATATATCAGTCTGCGCTTGAGGAAATATTTTACTTAATATTCTTAATGCCGGAGTATTCATCAGCGCGTCGCCTCTGAAGTAAAGTGAAATTACCAGTATCTTCTTAACTTCGACTTTACTACATTTTTCTTTCTGAAAAAGAATAAAGCGTTACCCGTTATTGAAATAATTTTCTTTAAAATGCTTTTCATTAAGACGTTGTTAATACTCTCTCAAATTTATTTACTGAATTTTCCCAGGTAAACTTTTTGATAAATTCATTTCCGGTGTAAGCGATACGGATCCTGAATTTATCATCTGTAATTAATTTTCTGATCGCCTCCGCTGCAGCCGTTCCGCTTTCCGGTTTGAAGAGAACTGCAGTTTCATTGTCTTCTGCATATTCCCTGTGACCGCCAATATCTGTGCATGCAAGAGCGGCGCCGCATATCATTGCTTCGGCAGGCGGCAAGGGAAATCCTTCCGCAAGACTCGGGCTTATGAATACTGATGTTTCATTGTATAACTTTCTGAGAGTCTTTCTGTCAGGCGACTGAAAATATGAAATGCCATCCGACAGACCTTCCGGCTTATCCGGCACTCCGAATAAAGTTAACTCAAGATCCGGAAATTCTTTCTTTAAAATATTAAATCCTTCAATACCGTATTTACTTCCCTTGAATTCAAGTTCGTTATAAAGCATCATGATCTTTAAAGACGGTCTGTCTTCAGGAAGTATATCCATTCCGAATTCCGAGAAGTCAAAAGCATTAGGAACATACTCGGCTTCCTCTCCCATTTTTAATGCAATGTCATTAAGCCATTTTGCGATCACGATTTTTTTATAAGGCATTTTCCACGTGGCATTCACTTCATCTTCCGGACCGTTCCAGGTTTCATAATGCTGTATGAAATAATATTTCTCTCCTTTGGTTTTATTCAGGTCTTCAGCGCAAACAGCAGTTCTCCATGCAGTAGTAATTAAAATGTCTGCATCAGGAATATTTTCATTGCTGATATTTCTCACCCAGAGAGCGTTTACATTTTCATTCAGTGAAAACCATTCATGAGGCAGATAGCTTTTATCAAGACTTCTCTGATGATATCTCAGCAGATATTTTAAATTATTGAAAGACGATTCTTTAAATGTATATGAAGGATGTATGACATTCACTTTATGTCCTTTTTCAGTGAGACGGTTTGCGTATTCATAAACTATTTTGAATCCGCCGATCGGCTTATTTCCTGCAAACGGTAAAATAAAATTAATTGTCATTGTTGATTTAAATTCTGAACAAAGTTAGATAAAAATAAAATGTATCCCAAAATCAAAATATGACTATTATTAGGTTTCAAGATATATTTTTTATAAAATATTACTTAGATCGGTAATAAGTACAACTTTATCTTTTCAAAAAGTTTTGATGATCTGATTAGAATAATTTACTTTGAGCAGTGATGTGAGAGTAACATAGATCAAAAGTGTGAACGCTGAGCTTAATGATACTATAATTAAGAGATCTGTTAATCCGTATGTTAATGATAAAATAAATTTTTCCTTTAAAAAACTGATTATAAAAAAGGTTGCTGCACCGCAAATAAACATCAGTATAATTTTTTTCACTTGCGCATTGTAACTTCCGATAATTTTCTCTGAATATATAAGGAGTAATATTCCATACACACCGGTAGTAATAAATGTCGCCATTGATATCGCGTAAAATCCGAACCAGCTGCTGAGTAAATAATTTACAAGAATTCCGGAAAGATATGTTACGCTTCCGATCTTTGTCATTAGCTTATACTCTTTCTTTGCAAGGAAGAGAGCTGTCGGTATTATATAAAGAACAAAAGTCAGCAGTGACAGCGCATCCCAGAAAAAGGTTTCACTGTCATTTCAATACCCGCCTGATCAAAATTTCCCGCAGATAAACAAGCGAAAGTACTTCCCTCCCGAATGCAAGAAACACTACAGTAACAGGTATAAGAAGAAACAGCAGCGCTGACAAAGTATTTAGAAAAGATCTCTTGCTTTTTCTTTTTTTTCACCGTGGAAAACAAAGTAGAGAGATCCGAGATCAGCACGGTAAAGAATACAGCAAATATCAGAGAAAATATTACGCTTGTAAGCGTACCCGAATAATGCAGTGAAGAGACAGCGCCTTCGCCGAAATATGAAGCAAAGTAATTTCTTGAAAGAATGTATATTTGATTACAGAATACAAGTAGTAAAATTGATACTGATCCACGGAGAACTTTCTTTGTAACTTCATCTAATTTTATCTTTGAAAAACTCCGAAGTCTGAATTCCCCTCCGAGCCGCATCAGTCCGTAAGTCATTATGCCGGCGAGTAAAAAATTACCGGCGAGATTTGCATAGGAAAGATTGAAAACTACTTCATCCTTATAATATGGGATCAGCACGGCAATTAACAGCGCAATCCCTGTAATTACAGGTGCGATAACAGGAAGGTAAAACTTCTTTAAGGCGTTGTAAACCGAATGAAAATAACCTGTGAATATCTTTGAAAAGTATCGGGAAAATTATGTAAGAGATCTCTATCGCTTTGAGAAATTTATCGCCTTCAAATCCGGGAAGAAGAATTTTAATTACCGCGCTGTTAAAAATTAAAATGACGGAAACTACAATTACACCTGCATAGAATAAAATATTGAACAGATTATTGAATGAATTCCAGATAAGGTTTTTCTCATCTTCCTTCTGAAGAGATGCATATTCGCTGTTGACAACTCCTTTAATAGTATCAAGTCCGATAAGAACTATTAAGCTGTCGGGGATTGAAATCAAAGCAGTATAAATATCCGCCGAAGATGAAACGCCGAGCACGGAAGCGATCACAAGATTTTTAAATACGTCAAATATCTTTATAAAAATTACAATTATAAACAGTCTCGAAAATACGCGTGAAGTACTGTTCATAAAATTACTTATTTTATTTACTTTTTAGTTTTTAATTTTTTCCGCAGCAGGCATATCCTTTAATCTGAAAGTCAGTGAAACAAGTATCCAGACAACAATTGTAGTTACTCCGAAGAGACTGAGATAAGGTTCGAAATTAAATGCAATAATAAGACCGATGAAAGAAAGCTGAAGTCCGTCAAAATATTTTAGATAAACAGGATCACAGTGCGACCTGCCGGATGTAAAAGATAATACTGTCGCCTTAAAGAAGAGAAAGAAATATATTACAGCGCCGATCAGACCTAATTCCTGTATGGCTCTGAGATAAGTATTGTGAGGATGAGGCACATCTACTATGTAGTATGGAAATACATCATACTTATGCAGGTAATATGTATCAAACCCGTAACCGAAAAAAGGATTTTTAAAAATTATCAAAACTGTCGAATACCACGCCTGTAACCTTCCGAGAGATGATTTATCCTGATCAAAGTTCACAACTGATAAAAATCTTTCTTCTATTATATTAAAAAAAATAAAGAGATATTACCCCGAAGAAAGAAATACGGGAATAATTATCTTTGGCTTCCTTATAAAAAAAACCGCGATTGATATTATCATCGCTAGCCATACTCCCCTTGTCTTGGTAAGATAAATTCCGAGAAGTATAAATGTAATTGTAAACAGGTAAAAATATATTTTATCAGAATGTCTGCTTTTTAACTAATCTAATATTTTTAAATAGTATGAATATAAAGAACGGCAGCAGCATCGTGCCTGTATAATATTTCACCGCCTTTTCAGGATCAGGAGTGATGTAACATACATACAGTCCCCACAGCAGCATAAGCCCCACGGTATCATCTGACTGAAACTTATCTCGTGATCTTTAAAGGAAAAATATCTGAGGAATAAAAAAGCGAATGCTGATAATATAAACAGCGCGGATAAGTACCAGTTACCTGCTATGAAAGTAAGCGGTGTAAATATGATGATGAGTTCAGGAGTGAGCTTTATATCTTCCTGTCTTATTATGTCAGCCGGTTGTGCCTTCAATTCTCTTCAGCTGTTTTTTTACAAAGAAGAATCCGTAACTTAATATAAATCCTATGATCATAAAGGCAAGTATTGTAATAATTCTTTTCGGCTTGGTCTTTTCATCAGGGACGAACGGCTGATCAAGCACAAGTATGGTGGGCATTTCTTTTTTCTCCTCGATCTTCGCCTGCTCATATAAAGGCAGCAGCACGGAAAGGATTTTATTCTGTATCTCTACATTCCTTTTCAGTCTGATAAAATTCAGCACCACATCAGGCGAACCTTTGAGCTGCAGCTTGGATGTATTATCAGTTGAATTCTGAAGCTTAAAAAGTCTCTGCTCAAGTAAAATAATTTTTCCCTCTGATAAGCTACTTCATCCTGATTACCGGTCAATATTTTTCCAGCAATTCAAGCCCTGATCTTTTCAGATTCTATCTCAGCTTCGAGCTTGATCTCCGGTTCCGATACTTCTATTACCTGTAGCTCGGGAGAAATACCGTACACATCCTGAAACTGCTTTAGACTGTCTTCCGCGTGAGTAAGATCTGTTATTGAAGCTTCATATCTTTCCTGAATAAAATCCCTTTGGTTTTTTGCATTCTGTCTGTTCATTTCAATGTTAATGATATCAAGCTGCCTTATAAGAAATTCAGTTATCTCTTTTGATTTCACGGGATCTTTTCATAAACGCCGACATCCATTGTACCGGAGACAATGTCCTTCACAATATAGACAATATTTTCTCTCATATCCTTGATCGCTTTCTGCATATTCTTATACTTATAGCGTTCCATCAGATCGAACTTAATAATAGTCTCCTCCAGACATCTTCTGCTCAGCAGAATATTCTGATACAGAGCAAGTTCTTTTGTATATGAAGTTCCGGTCAGCACTTCTCCGAATTCACCTATTTCAGAGCCGCCTAAACCAAGATTCAGCCCCAGCACTTTACCTGATGTTTTAATGGTGCCGTAAGAAAGGAAGATCGGATCCATAACGAAATAAACCATTACAGCCGCAAGCAGACCTAAGATCAGACTAACAGTCAGAATTTTCTTCCGCTTTTCTTTATAAATGCCGATAAAATCTTTCAGAGTAAATTCCATTTTCCTGTGCTGATCTGCTCCGCCGGTATTATCTGACATTCAGTAAATTTATTTGATGATTAGAACTAAAAAGTGAAGTCAAGAGATGATAAATGTTTCTTAAATGATATGATTCAAATTAATGATAATGAATGCTTGTATCAAGAACATTTAGTCTTTATTCGTAGGACTCTGTTTGAAGTTAATAGTTAGTAGTTAATAGTTAGTAGTTAATAGTTAGCAGTTAATAGTTAGCAGTTAATATTAAATATGGATTTTCTAAAATTGTATTTACTATCAGTTCATTCTAATATTCCTGAGTGCTCAAAATATAAAGAATTCCTGCATCCTCCCATTTTTGTCATTCCTGCGTGCTTCTGGCAGGAATCCAATCAACATCTAATCTCAATTCCAAAATTGATAATTTAAGATTTTAAATTTAAAATACTATCCAGACATATGGTAGACTTGAATTTATAATATCAAAAGGTTAAAATCGTGAAAGTTCATATTATTAATCAATTGATCAGAAATGTTTAAAGTGATGAATTGTGTTGACAACAATTTATAGAGAAAAAATAAAAATCTTCATTGTTATATATTTGTAAAAATAATAAAGAATAAAATTGAAACGAAGAAATTTGCTAAAGAAAAGAAGAGGCGAAAAACAGATTATTAAATTCAGGGCAGGAGCCGGGTCTGTAGGCGCTTTAGCAGTTGGCGCATTAGCCTTTGGTGCACTGGCTATAGGGGCTTTAGCCATCGGTCGTCTTGCAATCGGTAAGATGAAAATCAGAAAGTCGCGGATAGATTATTTGCAAATTGGCGTACTGGAAGTGGATACTTTGCGGGTGAAGAAACTTGAGGTGACGGAAAAGGAAGTGAAGTAATCATTTTTTTTCTGGTATTATAAAAAACATAATACCTTTATTAGAGAAAGCATAACCCGGTGACGCAATCAGTATTTATACTCATTACCTCTGCTTTTTCAAAATTACAGTCACTTTAAAACATTACTTTCATTGACGGTTTTATCAAGGGACCCGGATCAGATTTTTAATAATTACAATTGACATAAAAATAAATTCTTTCCGTATAATGTCCGGAAGTTTAAAATTTACTCCTTCATCCCGTCAAACCAATTCTTCTGATGAGCTACTGAAAATTTAAATGTTCCGCGATGGTCAGCAAGTTTGCCCGCAGGTGTTGATATAGTCTGAGCTCCTCCGATCAACTGCTGATATCCCACAGGTAATGTTGCAATATACTCGGGAACAGCTTCGTCTGAATCGCCATAGTATAGATTCAACGGCGTCTTACTTCTCCACCGGTATGAGTTATTATTCTGAAGGATCTGCCAGTATCTTTCTTTACCTATCGAACTTGATTCGATAAACTCCGGCTTTAGATATTCAACAACCTTGTTTGGAGTCTTTGAATAGAACTCTTCATACGTTATTTTATTCTGATAAAAATCCAAAGTCGCCTGCTGATACTCCTGCTTTACAGCTGACTCCATGAGTCCTGGTAACTGATAATAAATTGAATTAGAGTTTAGTTGTAATGCTAATATACCCGGAAGCCATACAGCATCTGTTTCCTTCGGCGCATGCATCCATCGGCTGAATAGCGCATAAATATCCGTGGGCGTACAAGCCATTGCTGCTGCTGCAACCTTGATCCCAAGACTTTCAAGCATCTCTAAGAAAAGCAATGTAGACCAGCTTCCCATAGACCAGCCGCTGAGAAACAACTGACCGGGTTCAATTTTCATCGCTTTGAAAATTTCATAAGAAGCTGACATCATATCAAGGCATGCCTGCTGTGTGCTTTCTTTTACCTGATAAGAGTCAGGTTCTTCAGATAAACCTTTGCCAAAATAATCAGCAGCAATTAAAATATATCCCTGGGAGGCAAACTGCGCAATCATTAATCTTGTTTCCATTGTTTCTTCCGGAGAAGAAGGCGCTTCAGTTTTTGTAAAGACTGTACCGTGCTGATAAGAGACTACCGGAATTTTTTTCGTTACTGTTTCCGGTATTGCAATCAATCCGGAAGCAACGGTTGGCTTGTCATTTAATTCAGGAATTACAGAATTATATACAACACGGTAGAGCTTAACTGGATAATTCGCGGGAGTATAAGTTACATTAAAGTCTGAAAAACCGGATGCTTCAGTAGTAAGAATACTATTTAAGTGCGCAACGTCATAAGTTCCGATGTATTGATATTTTACATCGGGGAAACATTTATAAAGTCATTGCTTTGCTGCGCTATGACAGGACCGGAAAAAGCTGACAATAGAAATAATAATGCAGACAATAATCTATTTTTCATAATTTATTTTTTATTTGTAAATTCAATATAGTTATACTCTCTATTGAATAAAACTTACATTAGTAAATGGACAGTTGAGATTTTATTAAATGAATTCTCAGTCCGTGTCATACTTTTTACAAATATAAATTATTATTTTACTATACATTCATAAGTACGAAGAAATTTATTTTAATTTAAGATTTTAATTTGATAAAGCTATCGGAGGTTAAGAGCGACTGCAGACATTTTATTTCGCAAGTTCCCTGCGGACCGAATAAAAAGTTTGGGGCGGTTTGTAATGAATGCGGGTATTATGAAAAGACGGATGGGAAAATTTTAATTATTAAATTAGGCGCGGCGGGAGATGTGGTAAGGACTACTCCTTTACTTTATCCTCTGAAAAAAGATTATCCGTCCGCCAAGATCTTCTGGCTTACTTATTATCCCACGCTTGTACCGCTCCGTACTTCCCCTTCCGCTGACAGGGCATTCGCATATGATCTGCAGAGCATCAGTTATCTTTCCTCTCTTAAATTTGATTATGTGATCAATCTTGACAAGGACATTGAAGCGATCAGTCTGATGGATAAAATTTCTGCGGACAGAAAAGACGGATTTACTTTAAAGGACGGTAACTGTTATCCCGTAAATGAAAAAGCGGAAGAGAAATTTATAACGGGACTTTTTGATTCGGTTTCAAAGATGAATAAGAAAAGTTATCCTGAAGAAATTTTTGAGATATGCGGATATGAATTCAATAAAGAAAAATACTTAATAGACATTAAGAGTGAAGCTGACATTTTCCAAAATGAAAAGTATGGTCTTAATAACGGCAAAATAAAGATCGGACTGAATACCGGCTGCGGGGCGAGATGGGTTTCAAGATTATGGAAAGATGAATACTGGACAGAGCTGATAAATAAATTACTTTCGGAAGGTTATCAGGTAATTCTTCTCGGCGGTAAACAGGAAGATGAAAAGAATAAATTTCTGAGCGGCAATACCGGCGCTGATTATTTCGGTTATTTCGAACTGGATGAATATATTAATCTGATGAATAAATGTGACATTATAGTTACACAGGTAACTATGAGTATGCATCTGGCAATTGCGCTGGGTAAGAAGCTGGTGCTGATGAATAATATTTTCAACAAAAATGAATTCGAACTCTACGGTAACGGCGTAATAGTAGAACCGGAAAAGGAATGCAAATGCTATTTTCAGCCGGTCTGCACTAATAAAGAATATAATTGTATTGATTATCTGACACCGGAGAAGGTTTTTGAAGAGATAGTTAATAGTTAATAGTTAATAGTTAATAGTTAATAAAATTAGTAGTTAATATTTAACCGTTAAAATAGATACTAACTACTAACTACTAACTACTAACTGATATCTGCTCTCTGCTAACTGCTCTCTGCTAACTATTAACTGTTCTCTACTAACTATTAACTACTAACTATTCTTTAAATTTATTATTTTGAATGTTACATACGCGCCCGTAGCTCAATCGGATAGAGCAACAGCCTTCTAAGCTGTAGGTTACTGGTTCGATTCCAGTCGGGCGTACGAAAATGGTGAAAGCGGTTTTGGCCGCTTTTCGCTTTTATAAACCTAATTTAGACTTCATTATGAAAAAATCAATTATAATTACAGGCGGCTCCAAAGGAATCGGACTTGCCTGCGTAAAGTTATTTCTCAAAAATAATTTTAATGTGATCAATGCTTCCCGCACTGACTCTAATCCCGTTAAGAATAAACATTACAGTTTTATCAAAACAAATGTATCCTCAGAAAAAGATGTAAAGGATCTTTTCACAAAAGCTGCCAAAGCTCACGGAAAGATAGACGCTGTGATCTGCAACGCCGGCTTCGGGATTTTTGCAAATCTCGCGGATTCAAAAACTTCTGATTTTGATAAAATGTTTGCTGTGAATGTAAAGGGAGTTTATCTCTGTAATAAGTATGCGGTTAAGTCAATGCTTGAAACCAAAGGCGGCACGATAATTAATATTTCATCAATTGGAGGTAAGAACGGAATTGCAACCGCTTCGGTTTATTCCGCCACCAAACATGCTGTCATTGGTTTGTCTTCGTCGCTGATGGCTGAAGTTAGGAAAGATAATATAAGAGTAGTTACAATATGTCCGGGTTCCGTAGATACAAATTTCTTTGATCATCCGAGCGCTGAACTTAATTCCGCAAGAGATACTATTCTGTCGCCGGAGGATGTAGCTGAAGTCTGCCTGCTGAGCGTAAAACTCCCTCAGAGAGCTTTGATGAATGAAGTTGAGATCAGGCCTTTATTTCCTAAAAAGTAATTTTCTTCCGGTAAAAAAATTATGCGGTCGAAAGCTTTGAACGGAACCAGTTCAGTCCCGGTATTAATCCGTCAGAGTTTGACATCTCTTTTCTCAACTGAGTTTTAATAAGTTTTTTCGTATCCTTTTCAATTCCCGGAATATCGGAAAGTTTAATCAGTTCTGTCATAAATCTTATATAGAGCACAATACTTTTCTGCTGCTCTGCGGAGAGTATTTTTTTATTTCTTTTATACTGAATTAAATTGTCAAGAATATAATGTACTCTTTCCGTCTCCCCTCTTTCATAATAGACTCTTCCAAGCAGAAATTTAGAATTAATATAATAGGTGGGATCCTTTATATCCACCTGATTGAGATGCGCAAATATTTTCTCATAATTACTCATGTGAAAATAATATTTTGCCTTGGCTAGATTATATATGTCATCAGCAAAACTTTTTCCGAGATACTCTCTGTAATGTTCTATAAAACGGTTCACCCATCTGTATTCCCCTTCTGCTAATGCTGTATTGACTACGCTGTTAAATTCCGCATCCGTGATTATATTATCAATAAGAAACAGTTCTTCCTTCATCATCTTCATGTACACACTGATCAGATCCTGCCTGTATCTTATATGCCCGGCGTTAATTTTTGTTGTGTAATACGAAGTAATATAGTTATAAAAATGGCTTAGACTTTTTTTACTGAATTTTCTATGCTTGCTCTTTAGATATGTCAGTATTGTATTAAGATAATCGTCTTTAAGAGTCTCATTCATCCTGAGTACATGATATATAATAAAAACATTCGGATGACTATCCTTAATATGAGCAAGATTATTTTCCGTAAATTCCATCAGCTCATCGTAAAACGTTCTGTTAAAATACTGACCTCTGTTCCTCGAACCTTCATTATCGAGCATCTCATAAAACGTATGCAGCTTGGAAAATAGAAATTTCATATCCAGCAGATCGGATTTCATCTGAAGACATTCGGCTTCCGAATTTTTGAAATTAACAAGATTGAAATTATAATATTCGCTCAGCATGTTCACCTGATCGTTGTAAAAAGATTCATCCTTGGAAAAAGAGCTTTTCTGACTTTTGCTCAGATCCCTGTATTCCTTTTCAAATCTTTTCACCATTCCTCTTTCCCTTAATGCATTCAGGAGCAGTACTCTGCTTCCCGGTGAACTTTCATCTTCAGCGCTCCGGATCAGAAAACTTTCCATAAGTATTCCGAAGTCAGAAAGCAGTTTTCTTATCTTAACATCGTTCATCTTTTTTTCGCCATAGACAACGCTTGAGATAACAGACTTGGAAATATTTTCTTTTTTAATTTCGGGATAAAGAGGTTTGAGATATTCGAACAGGATCAGGATACTTTTGTTCGAATTGAAGAAGGGGGAATTCAAATATTTTTCGAATCTTCCGACCTCTTCCTTCTTCAGCATGTTAAAATATTCAATCATAATGAATTTGTTTTTTTAATTTTCAGTCGCTTTTTCATAAAAATGATTTTGCACTGATCTCTGCAAACCCTTTGTTTTCAATAGTTTGAAGCATGTCAAAAAAAATATTTTCACAAATCGTGTTTTTTGCAAGTTGACCTGACGGATAAAAATATATAGTTTTGTCCAGCTTCATTGTTGAAGAGGTAATCTAAAGGAAGAAACAAAAAATTGAAATCGGATAATTAAATTGCCGGATGACTTTAAAAGAACTTTCACATTTACTCCGGCAATTTATAAATCCTGAAATTGAAACGAAAGGAATTTTTTAAAATTTCAAATAAAAAAATTAAAAGGATTTTTTTAAAACCTTAACAAAACCAAATATGAAAAAATGGTCATTCTCGGTTTCACTCGTTGTTACAATTATGATGCTGGTTATTTCAGCTTCAGTCTCCTTAAGCAAAACAGTTGAGCTTTCAAAAGGAAAAAGCGATAAACATTTTCCGGTCAGCGTCGTATTAAATTCTGACGGAAACACAGAGCAAAATCTCTTCATCTGGTATGATGAATCAAATAACGGAACTTTGTTTGCTCAGAAAATGAATTCCGACGGTAGTATTGAGTGGGGAAATTCAGGAAAAATTTTAATGAGTAACTTTGGATATATGTCTGACTTCCCGATTGTACATCCTGATAATACCGGAGGAGCGGTAATTATCTTCCACAGAAACTCAATATACACTGATGAAATTTTTGCAGTCAAATTAGATTCTTACGGTAACATAGAAAACAGAACGGTTTCGCTTTCCGCAGGTCTGCCGGGAAGTAACTACAGCCCTGCCACAGCTGTCACTGAACATGGTTTTATAGTCGTAACATGGGAACATTTTTACGACGGTCATTTTGATATATATGCACAGGCGATTGATTACAACTTGAATAAATTATGGAATGATGCACAGCCCGCGAAAGTATGCTTGTATGACAATGACCAGAGAAAACCAACTTTGACATCTGACGGGCAGGGCGGAGTTTTTATAGCGTGGCTTGACAACAGGAACTCTTTTGAAAACAGTTTAAATTACAGTCTTGATGTCTTCGCTTCCAGACTTGACCATGACGGCACGCCGTATCAGAATGGTCATAAAGGCAGCCTGATCCTGAGAAATAATTTTACTTCACCATTAGGCAGTTCGGGCGTTCATAATCTGAGGAAAGAATTATTTTACAATCACAATCTGATCCTATCTGACAATAATTCATTTATGATCGCTGCTGAGATATTTGATACAAGCGGTAATTACATTAAAGTCTTAAAGGTGAATAAAGATATGCAGATCATTTCTGCAAAATCTCTTACTGGAAATCTGAATGCCGGTGATCCGAGAATTATCTCCGACGGAAACTCCGGGATGTATCTGGTCTGGAAAGATTACTCCAATAATTCAAATTTGATACTGGGAACTGCATTCGATAAGGATCTGAATGATAAATTTTCAGGAAATAGTTTATTGATCTCCTGTGAAATCACGAAAGGTAATTCTGAGAGAATATTACCTGACATCAGAATTAAAAACTCAATGATAGTAAACAATGGTGATCTGTTTGTAAGCTGGATGAATACAGATAATAACAGATTATTCATTTCTAAATTAGACTTAACTGACGAATCCGACCTGTGCAATAATACGGTTGAGATTCTTAGCAGCATAGACGAAGGGGAATATACTTCTATTACAATTCAAGACGACAAACTTGTGATTGTATATAAACACTTCAACAACATTTTCGCCCATATTAGGGAATTAAACGGAAAAACTCTTTTTGAAAGAACAGATGAATTTAATTTGAGTAATTACCCTAATCCATTCAACCCTACTACGAGAATTAACTTCTTTATTCCCAAAGAAGGATTCGTCAGTTTAAGAGTATTTGACATTACAGGAAAAGAAGTAAGGAAACTGGTAAATGAGTACAGAACAAATGGAGAACACAATGTAACATTCAATGCGGAAAACTTATCTTCGGGTGCTTATTTTTACAGACTCGATGCAGGAGGAATAGTAACAACGAGAAGGATGACCATACTAAAGTAAACTTGCTTGCTTTCCGCTGAATCCGGCAGTTCCTTAAATGGAACGCCGGATTTTTTTTTGATAGTATTTAAAGCTTTATTATAATTTAAAATTAAAATACAAACCGTTTAATTCAATACTTTAAATTCCTGCTCTTAATTGTTATATTTGCGTATCTTTTAAACAATTGATGAATATTTCTAATACTTTAGTAAAAAGTTCAAAGATAATATTATTACTTTTTCTGATTTTACTTAATTCTGCTTATATATCCGCTCAGATAAAAGTATTTGAAAGACCGTCAGAGACTAATCTGTCAGATATCGGATTGTTTTTTGAAAGTGAGACGCGGCTTAAGATCAGTCTTAACGGACAATGGGAAGCTTCATTTAATGAAGGAAAAAGCTATCAGACCTTTACTGTTCCGCTCGCTTATGATTTCTCCGGAAGATCAGTTTTCAAAAAAACTTTAAAATAGACGAAGAAATACTTGCAAATAAGAGTTTTATTCTTGTAGCTGAAGGCATCAGCTATGAATCTGAAATTAAGATCAATAATAACTTTATATCGAGTCATATTGGCGGAGGCAGTCCCGTTATTGTACCCCTTTCGGACGGTATAATTTCTTCACAAAATGAGATAGTAATTAATATTAACAGTGAATTAAATTTCAGGAATACGAATCCCCTCTCAGATCAGATAAATTATTCAAAAGTTTACGGCGGTATCAACAAAGACATTTACCTTATAGCTGTTCCGAAAGTATTTGTATTCAGTAATTTTATTAATTATGAAATTGACAACCTGCTTTCTCTAAAACTGACAAATCAGATCGAGATAAAGTCAACATTCATAAATAACCAAAAAGACTCATTACCAAATAATGATTTTTTTATCAGATCATCTCTTACCAGAAAATCCACGGGAGATGTTTTTTCCGAATCAGATCTCGTTCCATTTGAAATGGTGGATAACAATACAGTTAAGACGGAAAGTTATATTTCCGTCAGTAATCCCATACTCTGGTCTCCGGAAACTCCCGAGCTTTATATTCTCAGAATTATCATAACGGATAAGTCAGGAAATGTAATAGATGAAAGCTATTCTGAGACAGGATTTAACGATATTTCAAAAAGCGGTAATCAGATCTTTCAAAGCGGCAGGCAGATCGCTCTGAACGGTATAAATTACTATGAAGATATGCCGGGCTTTGCTTCGGCTTTAAGATATGAAGAGGTTGAAAAAGATCTGATGAATATTAAAGCGCTGGGCTTTAATGCTGTCAGAGTTCCGGGCAGATCAGCTCATCCTTATATTGTAAATGTATGCAACAGAACAGGATTATTTCTAATGCAGGAATTTCCTATGAATGAATTATCTTCTCATTATTTTGAAGAGGAAAGATTCATAACTCCGGCAGTAGACTATCTTACAGAAATTATAAAAAGAGACAGGAATGAACCCAGTATACTTGCATGGGGTCTCGGAAATGATCTGGATGTTTCGTCAGAGCATACTTATAATTATTTAAAATCAGCTGCTTTAGCTGTCGATTCCATTAACAAAAGACTTAAATATTATACATCACATGCTTTTAATGAAGATATCTGCTCGGAGCTTGTAGACTTTATTGGAATAAATATTTACGGGAGTAATTATAATTCAATAAAAGATGAGCTGACAAACTTAACAAACAAATCCAAGCCGATTACCAACAGAAAAAATACTTCTTATTTTATTTCCTCATACGGCATTAAAATTCAAAACGGAAACAACAATGGATTCAGTGATATCAGATCTCAGGAATCACAGATGAAATTTTACAAGGAAATCTACCCGGTAGCTTCCCAGTCTTTTTCAGGAAATTTTATGTCATCTTACGCAGACTGGAATTCGGAAAAACCTTTGAATTATCCGCTTGATCCTAATCCTTATCTTCAGACAAACGGCATAAATACATTTAACAGAGAGCAAAAGCTATCAACAAACTTTATAAAGAGACTACTGTACCGTGAGGATCTGCCAAGGATACAGGAAGGAAATCATATACATGAATTTCCATATGTTTTTATAATTGCGGGAATGGTTATAATGATCATTTTTGCATTCTTTATAAATAAAGACAGAAAATTCCGGTCAGGACTTGCGAGATGCCTTTATAAGCCGACATATTTTTTTGCGCTTGTAAAAGATCAGATGATAATTTCGAGAGGATATAATATCCTGCTGACATTAGGCATCTCCATCGGTCTCGGATTATTTTTCTCTTCAGTCCTTTATTTTTTAAAAGACAATAATTCTTTTGACATGCTGTTGTCAAAGATTTTAACTAATGACAGTACTAAAATTTTATTCAGCGAGATTGTGAATAATAAATTTTACCTGATCTCGACAATATCACTTTCCATTATTGTAACAATTTTTTTGGCATCATTTTTTCTTTATTTTGTTTCGTTCTACACAAAGGGAAAATCCTATTTTAAGATCATCTATACGATCTGTCTTTGGTCAATTCTTCCAATGCTGATATTTTTACCGATAGGAACAGTGCTTTACAAATTAACTGAATCAAACCCCGCATATATTTATTTGTCACTCTGGCTATTTATAATACTGGCAATATTAAGTTTAAACAGAATTTTAATCGGGGCAAAATCAATCTTTGACATCAGAACAGGCAAAGTATATTTTTACGGACTAATAATAATTTCCATTTTTATTGCTTTGGTCTACAGTTATTTTTACTTTTTTACAGGAGCTACTGAAACCTATGAACTCATTTCTAAACTGAATCAATCATAATTTATAATTGTATCTTTCCAAAATAGAAATATTCGGATTTAAATCATTTGCAGACAAGACTACTATTGAGTTTGACAGCGGCGTATCCGCCATAGTAGGTCCAAATGGTTCCGGAAAATCCAATATAGTTGATGCGCTGAGATGGGTACTCGGAGAGCAGGGTGATAAAGTATTAAGAAGCGGTAAACGTGAAGATGTTGTTTTCAACGGAACAAAATTCAGAAAACCGCTAAGCGTAGCTGAAGTTGTGGTAACAATTCAGAATAATAAAAATATCCTGCCGACGGAATATAATGAAGTTCAGATCGCCAGAAGATTTTACAGAAGCGGCGAGACGGAATATTTTCTGAACGGCACAAAGGTGCGGCTGAAAGACATTAAGGAATTATTTATTGATACAGGTATTGGTCCGGATGCTTACTCCGTTATCGAATTAAAAATGGTTGAGACCATACTTTCCGACGTAAAGCACGAAAGAAGAAAACTATTTGAAGAAGCGGCAGGCGTTGTTTCCTATAAGCATAACCGTGATCTGACTTTCAACAGACTTGATGCAGTTCATGAATCGCTCCTGAGAGTAAATGATATTATCAGGGAAAAGCAGCGAAATGTTAACGCGCTCGAACGGCAGGCGAAAAGAAATGAGGAAGCGAAAATAGTTTCTGAAGAATTAAAATCTCTGGAGCTTAAGACAGGAAAATTTGAATACGAATCGCTCATCAGAGAAATTAATGATATAAAAGACAAGGAAGATGATAATATAAAATTAAAGGAATCGCTTTCTGAAGAGATAAGAGTAAATGACATGCAGCTTGATAAATTCAGGACTGAACTCTCCTCTCTTGACGAAACTCTTTCTGCACTGACATCTGAATATAACACTATTAAGGATAATGCTAATCAGACTGAAAGAGAGAATCTTGTTCTTGATGAAAAAATCAGCAACTTAACTTCAAACAATAACAGGCTTTCAGGTGAGAATGGATCACTCAAAGAAAATATAGAGAAAAGCAGGGAGAAAGCTGAAGATACAGGACAGAAAGTAAAAGTTCTTGCAAATACAATTTACATGTCCGAAAGTTCACTCGCGGAAAAGAAATCAAAGGTAGAAGCAAGCATTAAGATCATTAACGAAAAAAAGAATGAAATGCTTGAGCTTGCACAAAGAGCAAAAGCATCCGCCGGGATTGTTAATGAAAAAAAGGAACAATATCAGAAAAATAAGATCAACTTTGACAATAATCTTAATCAGCTAGAAAAGTTATCTGCTGCAAACTCTGAATTATTAACTCAGCTGGAAGAGACTGATAAAGCTGTTGGTGAATTTGAAGGAAAAATAAAATCAGTTACAGACGAATTAAAGATCTCCGAAAAAATTCTGAAAGACACTGAATCGGAGAAATCTTCCTTAGGAAAAAAACTGGCTGAAAAAGAAAAGGAAATTTCAGAGCTTGATATTGAGATCCATAAACTGAACAATAAAGCCGATCATCTTAAAGAGCTTTCTGATAATTTTAATGATTATGCCGAAGGAATAAAATTTCTTATTGATGAAGAGAAGGAGAAGAATGTTTCTACTATTCTCGATGTGATAGAAGTGGAGGACAGATTTAAGATTGCCATAGAAACAGCGCTCGGTGAAATATCGAACTACATAATACTTGACGATTCCGGGAAACTTGATTTACTTATTGACAAGCTATCGGATAATCAAAAAGGTAAAGTTACTTTTATACTTAACGACCTGCTCAATTTCAAAACATTTGAGTATTTCGAATTTATAGATGAGGAACCTGTTTTCATAAAGGATAAAGGTGTATTTGGATTTGCAGATGAATTTGTAAAATGCAGTGATGACAGACACTTAAGACTTATGAAGTATATTCTTGATGAGTATATCATAGTGGATAATTTCAATACTGCAAAAAAATTGTCGGAAGATAATTATTATAAGTTCATTACACTCGAAGGAGATATAGTAACTAACGGTTTTATCCGGTCAGGCGGGAAAGTAAATGAAGAATCAGTCAGACTCGGCAGACAGAAAGTTATAAACGGCATAGAAAATTCTCTGACAGAAAACAGGAAGCGATTGAGTGAATTAAAGACAGAGAGAGAAAAACTTATAACTGAATTCGAAGCTGTACCCGATGAAGCAAGAAAAAAAATATGCGCAGATCTGAAGTTCGATATAAACAGATTACAGAATGAAATTTCGAAGCTTGAATTCAAAAAGGAGCAGTTAAATAAAACATATTCAGGCAATGAAGTAATGTATGATGATATTTCCGCAGCAAATAAAGAACTCAACAGGATAATTAACGAACAGATCAAAGAGTTAAGTAAATTTGAGAATGAACAGTTCAACTTTGACAAGGAACTGCTTTTCCTTACTGATGAATTCAATGAGATTGAAAAGAATTTTTCACAGGAGTCAGCTGATTATAACAGTTTTAATCTGGAAGTAATAAAATTAAAGAACGAACATAAAAACGAAGAACAGAACAGCATACGTATTTCAAATACAATCTCTTACAATGAAAAGCAGATCAGATCAAACACTTCAAATATAGGCGAGAATAATGAGAAGCTTAAAGAGCTGGCATCAAAGTCAGAAGAAAATAAGAACATTCTCTTAAAGATCGAGGATGAATTAAAAGTTATAAGCGGAAAACTTGAAGAAGAAAGAAAATTGTATTCAGAAAAGAAAGCTGAACAGTATAAAATCGATCTGCTGCAAAGGCAGAACAGGCTTGACTTTGATACCGTCTCTCAAAAACTTATTAACGCTCAGGTAAAGATAAAGGAGAATGAAATAAAGTCCGCGCAGGTAATGGATTATATTTTACGAAAGTATGAGAAGGATATTTCATACAGTGAAGGTGAAGAGAACATTGCGGAATATTTTGCTGACTTTGATCTGCCGGCATCCAAAAGTGAAATAGATACACTGAATGAAAGACTTAAAAGACTTGGCGGCGGATATCAGCAGTTTCTATTTGAGGATTATGAAAATGAAAAGGCGGAGCTTGAGAAACTTATTGAGCAGAAAAATGATCTTCTGGAATCTGAAAAGGATATACGGAAGACTATTGACAGAATAAATAAAGAAGCCCGTGAAAGATTCATGGCTACTTTTGAAAATATACGTGAGAATTTTATTAACATATTCAAACAGCTTTTCTCAGAAGGTGATGAAGCGAATCTGAGAATAGTGCATGAAGTAAATGAAGACGGAAAAACTGAGGAAGATCCGCTGGAAGCTAAGATCGAGATAATTGCAAAGCCGCGCGGTAAACGCCCGACTTCTATTGAGCTCTTATCCGGCGGCGAGAAGACGCTGACCGCTATAGCGCTTCTCTTTGCAATTTATCTTGTTAAGCCGTCGCCGTTCTGCGTTCTTGATGAAGTCGACGCTCCGCTTGATGTTGCCAACCTCGGAAGATTCAATAATATGATCAGGAAATTTTCAGACAACACTCAGTTTATACTTATTACTCACAATGAAAGGACAATGGAATCCGTTGACAGACTTTACGGAGTAACTATGCAGGAAGCCGGGATCACTACAATAGTAGAGACTAAATTCAAGTCTGATGAGAAACTTCAGGCTTAAGATTTTCTGCGAATTTAGTACCGCCCTGAATGAAAGCGACTCTTATTTAAATTATTTGCTGCAATTTACAGATAAAAAAGAATTGTTCAGTGAAAGATTTAAGGAGTATGAATACGGATCACTTAGTACAAGAGATTTTTATGCTGCATTGTATGATTTTACAGGAAATTTTTTTCAGAGTAAATTTAATAATGCAGAAGAAACTCCTGAGTTTTGCAGTTCTTTCATTAAGTTTGTGAAATACTGTTCAGATAATGATTTTGAGATTATAATTTTCAGCGACTGTATTGACAGTTTCACAGATCCGGTTTTTAAGAAAGATAATCTGTCATTAAAAAGTTATACCGGCATTTTAAAAATGGATCCCGTTTCAGGGAAGTCTGAAATATTTTACCCATACACGGATGAATACTGCAGACTATGCAATACCTGTAAAAGAAATATTCTGGTTTCTCATATTAATGATCTTGAAAATGAAATATCTGTACTGATTGGAGACAGCATTTCTGACAGTTGTGTAAGCGGATTTGCTGACATAGTATTTGCAAAGGGAAAGCTTGCGTCATACTGCTGGAAAAATAATATTACTTATTTTGAGTTTAATGATTTTGAAGATATAATTCATAAAATCAGCAAACCTGAAAACAGAAAGTATTTTAAACAAAAGAATGAAGCCCGTGTAAGACGGAAGGATTTATTTCTTGGAGGATAAATCCGTAAAAAGTTCATCTGAATTTATTTAATCAAACATCACATGAAAGAATTAGGAAGTATATTTTTTAAATACAGAAGCTACATACCTCTGCCGTTTGTTTTTCTTATGCTGATATTTATGGAGCCGACTCTGACTTCTATTGTTATTGGTTTTACAATTGCTTTATCCGGAGAACTTATACGTATCTGGTCAGTCAGCTTTGCAGGAAGTGAAACAAGAACTACTTCAGGTGTAGGAGGAACATATCTGGTTACACAGGGTCCATATTCCGTTATCAGAAATCCGCTGTATGCAGGCAACATTCTCATTTATATCGGTATAGGGATAATGAGCAATGCATTGTCTCCTTATCTGCAGATATTTGCTTTCATATTTTTTTTCTTTCAGTATCATTGCATTGTACTTGCCGAAGAAGAATTCCTTCAAAACAAATTCACAAAAGTATATTCGGATTACAAAAAGACGGTGGGCAGGTTTATTCCTAAGTTCACCCAATTACCTGATCATATTAAATCAGGTCTTGAGCTAAATGTTAAAAACGGATTAAGATCCGAGAGACGTTCTCTTCAGGCATTTTTAATTACTTCCGCAATAATAATTACTTACTACCTTCTAAAAGAATGTTTTAAAGTAATTTGATATTAATTGATTAATGATTAAGGATCTCGGATGAGCCTGTTTGTAAACTTTTTTGAGACGTTCAGGTGTGACGTGAGTATAAACCTGTGTAGTGGAAAGACTTTCATGACCCAGCAGATCCTTTACGGCTCTGATGTCAGCTCCGTTGTCAAGAAGATGCGTTGCAAATGAATGTCGCAGTACGTGAGGAGATCTTTTACTGCTTTGTGTAACAAGGGACAAATTCTTTTTTATCATTCTCCTTACTTTCATAGGATATAGTTTCTTTCCGGCATTATCCATAAATAAATTGTCAATTCCGTTTACATTACAAATAACCCTGATCTGTAAATAATTTCTGAGAGATTTCTCAGCTTCACCTCCAAAAGGAACAATCCTTTCCTTTGAACCTTTACCTTTTACTTTTATGGTTCTGCCGGCAAGATCGACATTATGTATTTTCAGATCGATCAGTTCAGAAAGCCGGATCCCGGTGCTGTAAAATAATTCAATGATAGTTTTGTCAAGTATGCTGAGTTCAGTTAAATATTTTTCACCGAGCAGTTTATTCAGTTCACTTTCACTGAGTATTGAAGGCAGTTTTTTATTAAGTTTTGGAAAAATGAGAGATGAAGAAAAATTTTTGGAGATATATTTATTTTTATAAAGAAATTTATAAAATGACTTCACAACGGAGATCTTTCTTGAAATAGTCTTCTTCGAATATTTGCCTTCCTTTTTAAACGGATCCGACAGCTCCGCAATAAATGTTTTCAGAAAGATCAGATCAAGTTTGTCATGAGCTATATCTTCATTGGTATTTACTGCACCTGATTTTCGCGCATACTGAAAAAGCTGTCTGAGATCATTCTCATACGAAATAACGGTATTATCCGAATAGTTTCTGTTGAATTTTAAATAGTTAAGAAATTCTTCTATATGTTCATCAGAAGATTTATTCAAAATAAATTATATTAAGTTAAATGAATTTAATCTTTTTCAGAAAGTTCATTTTCGTTTACAGTCTGATCTTCAGTTCTGTTTTTACATTCCGGACATTCCAGATAGTCTCCGTCTTTTTTTGAAGACTTCTTAAGAAGATATTTATTTCCGCAGTTTGTACAGGTCTGAATCACAGGTAAAGTATTGGCGATAAAATCACAGTCCGGATATTTTGTACATCCGTAAAAGAATCTCCCGCCTTTTGATTTACGCTGAAGGATCTCACCTTTTCCGCATTTGGGACATTCTATACCTAATGTAACTGGTTTGATCCCTTTACACTTTGGATAGTTTGTACATCCGTAAAATTTCCCGTACTTACCGACTTTAATTGTCATCGGACTGCTGCAAATATCACAAATAATGTCTTTCGCCATTTCCAGATCTTTTTCAGTCGGCATCTCAAGCGGTAATGCTCCTTTACATTTCGGAAATCTTTCACAGGAAAGGAACTGTCCGTTACGGCTCCATTTCTTTTCCAGTTTGGCTCCTGTTTCCTTTCCGCATTCGGGACATTCCGTATCTGTCTTTTCGACAAGTCCTTTCTTGATCTGAGCTGCAATGGAATCAGCTTCAGTCAGATCAGAATTAAAAGGATTATAAAAATCTTCCATCACTTTCAGATAAGTGCTCTTCCCGCTTGCAATAGTATCAAGCTCCGTTTCCATTTGCGCAGTGAAGTTTGCGCTTATAACATCCTTGAAATGTTCAGACAGGATCTTATTTACTGCTTTACCTAAATTAGTGGCGTATAATTTTTTCTCTTTCAGCTCTACATACATTCTGTTTATTACAGTTGAGACTATAGCGGCAAAGGTACTCGGTCTGCCGATACCCAGTTTATCAAGCTGCTTTATAAGACTGCTTTCAGTATATCTCGGAGGAGGGTTCGTATAATGCTGTTCCTGATTCATGCTGACAGCTTTCACCATATCATTCAGGTTCAGGTCGGATGGAATCAAAGTAATGTCGTCCTCGCTTTCAGCATTGTCCGGTTTGTCGGTGTTATCCTCGGAATTATCTTCATTTACTTTAAGAAATCCGCTGAACTTCAGCACACTTCCTGTTGCCTTAAACAGATAAACATTCTTACTGCCTCTCGGAGACATTGCTGTGATTATTACAGTCTTCTGATCAAGTACTGCCTGCGACATTTGAGAAGCTACAAATCTTTTCCATATAAGATCATACAGTGAATAAAGATCTTTTCCAAGTTTCTTCATATCCTCCGGTTTTCGGTTAACATCTGTCGGTCTTATAGCTTCATGCGCGTCCTGAGTATTCTTCTTTTTTGTTTTGAATTCTTTCGGCTGATCCGGCAGATATTCTTTCCCGTAGTTTTCACCAATAAAACCTCTTGCGGAATCTACGGCTTCACCGCTTACTCTGGTAGAATCCGTTCTCATATAAGTGATCAGACCTACAAGACCTTCTTCCTTATTTCCTTCAATACCTTCATAGAGTTTCTGCGCAAGCATCATTGTTTTTTTCGGCGAGAATCCAAGTCTTGAAGATGCAGTCTGCTGCAGTACGCTGGTAGTAAACGGCGCGGGAGCATTTCTTTTTACTTCCTTTACCTGAATATCAGTGATCTTATATTTATTTTCCCGAAGCTCCTGCATTATTTTATATGCCTGATCTATATTTTCAATGCATGGTTTTTCTCCGTCAAACTTCAGCGTGTCATCATTTATCTTAAATAATTTCGCTCTGAAAGGCTTCGAATTTCCGGATGGCTTTGCAAACAATCCTTCTATAGACCAGTATTCCTTCGGTTTGAATTTATCTATCTCTTCTTCTCTTTCACAAATAATTCTGAGAGCTACTGACTGAACTCTGCCCGCTGACAGTCCGAAATAAAAAGTTTTCCACAAAAAAGGACTTACTTTATAACCGAGGATTCTGTCCATTACTCTTCTTGCAACCTGAGCTGATACAAGATTCTCATCGATCTTTCTTCCGCTGCTCATTGCTTTTTCTATACCGGACTTGGTAATTTCATTAAAAAGAACTCTCTGTATCTTATCCTTTTTGGTAACTATTTCATCTGCAATATCAGATGCAATTGCCTCTCCTTCACGATCCGGATCTGTTGCGATATATACTTTATCTGATGAGGAAGCTAATTTTTTTAAATTCCTTATAACATTTTCCTTGCCCGGAATGACTCCGAATGTTGCCGTGAAATCATTCTCAAGATCTACATTCATTTTACTTTTGGGAAGGTCTTTTATGTGACCGACGGTCGCTTCCACTATAAAATCTTTGCCAAGATATTTATTTATTGTTTTTGCTTTGGAAGGTGATTCTACTATTACTAAAGATTTTTTTTTCAATTAGTTATCAATTAAATTCTGTTATTATGAAATCAATTTATGGTGTCATTGTTCTGTAGTATGAGCCTGTTAATTTTATTATCCGGATCATCTGAAAGGAAAACCATTGTTGAGGCAATCATTTTGATTTCATCAATGCCGATATCCTTGTACCCTGCTGAGATCAGTTTGTCAATGATCGATTCCTCATCCAGGTCCGAAATAATGCCGAGTTCCTTAAGCTGTATAAGATATCCCAGAGCTTCCTTTGTAAATAAATTTTTCTCGAATTTGTGATAAACTCTGTGAGACCTCGGAGCTCTCGGAGTCTTTAAAGATTTAGTCTTTTTTCCTTTTTCGTTATAGATCAGTTCACTGCTTTCGATTTTAGAGAATATCCAAGCAAAAGCAGTGTTAATTTCCGCTCTCGTGTATCCTTCGCTGGTGTACTTATTTATATCAATCTCTTTGAATTCTTTTTTCTCCTGCATTTCATTGAGAATGTTTACAATAAGTTCGAATATTTTTTCCTGCATTAACTGTTTTTTTTTAAATAATAATCTTCTTTTTTTCTGATAACTTTTTGTTCTGAAAGCTTTGTATCATTATATCCGCACAAGTGCAGTAAACCGTGAACTGCAACTCTGTTTAGTTCATTTCTAAAATCAGTTTTATAGAACTCTGAATTTCTTTTCACTGTATCCAGTGAGATCAGCAGCTCTCCTTCGGTTATTCCGGAATCATCCTCATCAAAAAATGTCAGAATATCAGTTTCATAATCATGACCTAAATATTTCCTGTTGATCTTTCTGATAAATTTATCATCACAGAAAATAAAATTTATATATTCCGGATCAAACTTTTCCTCTTTTGAAACCAATGCCGTTATTTCTTTTAAACCTTTATTAATTTTTCTTCTGTCTGTTAAGGAAATTTTTTCTGTGTTGTAAATGAAATTAATCTTCAAGTTCTGGAATAAATTTAACTCAATATTCAGATCAAAGTTTCTGATACTGACAAGGCTATTGCAGCCAGGAGTTTTTCGGAATTCAGTTCGGAAAAATCAGTCTTCAGTGTTTTCCGGTCAATATTTGAATATAAGGAGCAGTCACCTGACTTGGAAATTATTAATCCTGAGATCTGAACATCATTTTCGGAAATAAATATTATTTCTTCAAGCATATCGCTGATGATCATATTACTGCATGACTGGAGCTGAAGATGTGTATTGTTTGTATAAACCGATACAAGATATAAATTCCCGTCTTCAGGATATATATCAAGACAAATATTCGAATTTATATTCTTATGTGATATATTTAAGGTGTAAGAATTTTCGGATTTAATGAGTTTTTCAGAAAACAAACCTTCTATTTTACTGATTATCTCTTCGCTCAGCTGATTACTTTTCAATTATCTAAGAATTAATTTAAATTACTTTTTAGAGATATTTACCGGATCAGGAATTAAATATCATTGTATACAAATTAAGAACTTAAAATTTGCATATAAAAATATAGATATAATATAACTTTGTCAATTGATAATATCTCATCACTATTTTTTGTCAATCTATTAAAATCAATTTTCACATTCTCTGTGAGTTTTTATACTTTATTGCATTTTCAGTATAGTGCAGAGCGCTTTGTGTTATCTTCATTATCTCTTCATCGGAAATATCCCGGATTATCTTTGCAGGAACACCTGCCGACAGTACTCCTTCGGGAATTTCAAATCCTTCCTTTACTACTGAGCCTGCAGCGACTATTGAATTTGAATTTACTACAGCGTCATCAAGGATCACTGAACCCATTCCCACCAAAACATTATCTTTTATAAGACATCCATGCACAATTGCATTATGTCCGACCGTAACATCTTTACCTATCATAACCTCTGATCTGCCGCCTGATGTGTGTATTATACTTCCGTCCTGAATGTTTGTCCTCTCATCAATAAATATTCTGCTTACATCCCCTCTCAGCACACAATTAAACCATATGCTTACATTTTTCCTTAATATTACTTCGCCTATAACTGTTGCATTATAAGCTATGAAAACACTATCTTCTATCTCAGGGGTAAATTTTTCAAGAGGAATGATCAAAATTTATTGTCAGATATTATTGTTTAAAATATTCGTCTTCGTTAAAATTGATCGTGATTATTTTCTTTATCAGGAAAATGAATTTCAACTTCTCCCTGCCGCAGATTCACTTTATCAATCGGAAAAACTTCTGTATTTTCTTTCGCCCATTTAGCTGCTATACCGTTTAATGGACTGGTAACGTTGTAAGTTTTATATGTTATCATTTCACCGATCTGATAAATAATATCTACGAGTGTTTCACCGGATGCCCAGTAATCTCCTATACAGATATCATTTGGAGAAGCCATTCTGAAATTTGGATGAAATATCTTCGACAAAATGTAGCTCTGAGGCTTTAACCTTGGATAATCAGCATGAAGATATATTTCAATAATATGGTCAGAAATAATTTCAAGTTCTTTCCGGTCAGCGGAATTATCCGTTAACTTCAAACCTTTTACATTACTGAATTTTACAACATACCTGTCCGGTGGAAGTGATTCCGGATCGAATTCAAAACTAATAAAAGGATGATTCGAAAATTCCTCTTTCATTTTTCTGAAATCTGAAACCAGTCTTCTTTGTCTTGGACTCATGAAAAGGTTAATGTTATTGTCAAATTATTTTTATTCGATCTTCTCAGGTATATTCAGAACCTGCCCGATCTTTATATCAGATTTGCTTTTAAGATTATTAATTTTCATAATATAATCTATTCCGGCTCTGCTTTTATACTGTGTCATTGAGATTTTCTCTAAAGTATCACCGCTTTTAACCGTATATTTTTTTGTGTTCTCTGTTGAAACATCTTTTACGGTACTGTCTGTTTTTTTATCACTGTCAGATTTACCGGTAGAACTTTGTTCACTTTTATCATCACTTTCTGAGATCTTTTCCTTCACAGGTTCGGATTTCGGAATTTCATTTTTTAATGGAGCCTTAGTCCTAAGCTCTGTCTCCAGAATATAACTGTTAAGCCTCTCATTAAGCTTTTTAGTATCCTCTTTAATATATGATAAATCTCTCTGATAATCTTCTTTGATTTCAGATAATTTGTTTATTTCATAGAAATTATAAATCATCAGAAGAAGGATCAATAATATCAATACATTTAATATGACAAGAGCTTTATTGTTCAATTCAATTTTATATTTACTTTTTTCGAGTTCGGTATTAACTTCGACAGGATTAATAAGATCGTCAGAAGGATTTAGTTTTATAAGTTCATTAAACTCCGCTTCATTATAATCAAATACAAAAAACCCATTTGATTTTTCCACTTTGTCATTCTCCCAGACAAAAAACCCTCTTTCCTTTATAGTCGGATCAAATACATAAGCCACCATGTATTCGAGATTAAAAAAATTTTCATGTATGAAGAGGTCGTAATTTGAAAGAAAAACCGTATGCCCGGGGTGTGAGTGATACCATCCCAGTATTTTGCTTTCCGGAAAATCTCTTTCCATTACTTCATTAATATAATCCCATGTCTCATGAGTAAAGGTAAGTCTTGACAATGAAGAGTTGCTGTGCATTGCAATGATAAGATCATTTATAAGAATAAATTTCTTATTATTACTGTTGATGCAGATCTCACCAACCATCACCCCGCCAAGTTCATTATTGACATCACTTAATAAATGGTCTTCAATCCTTTTCAGAGCTTCCTGTTTTATGAATATTCTGAATTCAGAATCAGGATCGCCGCTCCCTAAAAAGTAATGATTTTCCGGAAATTCGCAGTTCTTTAATACAAAATTCCCGGAGGAATCCTCGATATCAATATTCATACACTTAATTGGTATTCTACAATATAAGCAATGTATGAAAAATTATAAATATTAATATTGTATTATTTTTTTCAGAGCAATTCTTCTCGGAGTAATGCCGCCGGTGATGATAAATTCATTAATCAGTGAACCTGTGTTTCCGTAAATCCTGAATCTGCCGCTTGATGTAAAGTCAGCTGCAGCTACGCATACATATATTCTGCTGTTCTCATTATCATAACTTAAACCGTAATTTAATCCCGCTGCCGGTTTTGGGATTATAGACTGACCTGTTCTTGTTGTCAGAGAGTATTTTACAATGTTCTGTTCCGAATAAATATTACCGCCGATATAAATGATCTCATTGTTTCCTATACTAACTATATCTTTTGAAAGTCCAAATTTATGATTTCTGTAAGCAGTTGTTATTATTAAAGCTACAGGATCAATCTTATAAATTACTGCGCCAAGCGAATCCCCCGGACATCCGACCAGCAAATGAGCGTCTTCTGAAACTGCGAGCGAAGATGGGTTTCTGGAAACAGGTATAGTTGCAACTAAATTATCTGTGACAGCATCTATGACGCTCACTGTAGAATCAGTTCCGCCGTTAAAGACGTTTGTATTACAAACGAATACTTTGTTCCCGATTGATAAAATTTCCTGCGGATAAATTCCAACGCCAATTGTTGTGATTTGACTCAAAGTATTTTTATCTAAAACTGTAACGCTGTTGTTAGGACCGTTTGTAAGATAAATTTTATTATTGGTAATTGTCATAGAATACGGATTCACGCCTGCGCTGCCGGACATAACAACTGTTCCGTTTGTATCTGTTTTATAAATTTTACCTGCCGCTCCGAAATTCCCCTGTTCACTGATAAATAAATTTCCGTTGTCATATAATAATCCGTTCGGATACAAACCTAAACTACCGGGATTAAAAATACTTACATGAAAGCTGTCTGCCGTCTTATTGTAGTAGGATAGCTTACTTGTACCGGGATTGAAACCACCTTCTGTTAAAATATATGTTCCTTTTGAATTGATCGTAACAATCACTGGCGGGGCGTTGATCTCATCCCTTGTGCATGAACTCATTGATATTGTCAGAATAATCAGGCTGACAAGATACAGCTGTTTAATCATTTTTCCTTAAAATTATATTGATTTAATATTTCAAATTCAGTTTTTCCGGTTTCAATCATTTGTTCTATATATGGTACACAAAATTTACAATTACCGGCTAATTGTTTTGCTTCTTTAAGTTCATTCAAAGTTGTAATCCCTTTTTCTTTCATGATCATTTTCATTTCATAAAAAGAAACATTAAAACACACGCATTTTTTTACCGGATATTTATCGGTCTGAATTTCCATATATCAGAAATCGATTCCTTTCCTTATTGGTATTCCCTTATCAAAATAGTGTTTCACTTTTCTCATCTCAGTGATCAGGTCAGCTTTATCTTCAAGCCCTTCCCATAATTTATGACCGGTCATAACAAGCTCAAATTTTTTATTCTTATTCCATAGATCGATGAGATCTTCAATTTCTTTTTTATCAATCAAATGGTAAACTACTGCAGCAATTGATTCATCGAGAATGAGCAGATCCTGTTTACCGTTAACAATCAAATCGCGTGCAATCCCGAGACCTCTTTTAGCTTCCTTAAAATCCTCATCTGAATTTTTAAATCTGAATGTCCCGTCTTCATTCATTCTCTCACAACCTGTTGAAAAAAATTCAATGTCATAACCTATGCTGTTAAGTTTTCTTAATGTATCAAGTTCGGAATAATGTTCATTCATTCCTTCATAACCTTTATCAAACTGAACAAGTCTCACGCTGAGTCCTGCTCCGAGCGCTCTCATTATCAGACCCATCACGCATGTTGTCTTCCCTTTTCCGTATCCGTAATAAATATGAAAGCATTTTTTATCTTCATCCGAAAGATTTTTATAAGATTCAATTGTTTCTTTTATCTTTTTCTTATATTTATTACCGCCTGCTTTTTTCGCTTCTTCTATTTTAACCATTATTAATATTCAATATTAACTGAAAATTTAAAATTTCTTAAAGGCATAGGATATCCTGAAACTGTCTGATAATTTTCATTGAAAATATTATTGACATCCATTCTCAATGTTGACTTCACTCCGATTAAATTTATTGTAAAAAATATATTTCCGTCTATCACTTCATAACCCGGAAGAGAATTATTATTGTAACTGTCAGTAAATCTTTTATCTGTAAAACTGTAAAAAACATTTAAACCTGTTTTTTTATAATTTACGGTTAAGCTGCTTTTAAGCATGTTTACCGGGATATAGATCAGCTGCTTTTCAAAATATTCCGGATTATCATTTGATATGTTTATTGCACTCGTGTACGAATAATTAATATTCAGATCTAAAATTAGTGTCCGGTTTAATTCCTTCCGCATGGACATTTCCGCAAGGAAAACATTTGAAACAGAAGCGGCATTATTTACCGGTGTCCAGAGACCGTTGTTTCCCGGTGTCCAGATTATTTTATTATTATAATTGATGAAATTATATGTCAGCTCCAATTTGTTTTCAGAAAATAAATTGAATCCGTAAATAAACCCGGCATCAATATTGACAGATCTTTCCGGTTTCAGATTTCTGTTACCGAGATCTTTCCAGTATAGCGAATTAAATGCCGGCGATGAAAAGTTATTTCCAGAAGCTGCCTTAATGTAAAATTCCTGATTTGAAAATGGCTTAATATTCATGCCTAACTTTCCGGTAACTGCAGTGTTTGAAGGATCTGATATAAAATCCGCTCTTACAGATGGAAATATACTAAGCTTACTGCTGATTTCAATTTCCGAAAGAAGGTAAACTCCGTATTGATTTCTTACAGCATCTTCTGAAACTTCATTGCTTATTAATTTTGAATAACTGTAGTCATATCCTCCTGTGACCTTAAGCCGGTTTGCAGAATACTCTCCAAGTACAGAACCGGAGAGTGAAATATTTTTATAATAACTGTCTGTCAGAATAAAATCAGAATAGTTTGAAAGATTATTCTGAAAATTTAACTGCGCTTTTAAATCAATATTATCTGATAATTCTGACTTTACTGAAATTATGTTATTCCAGTTTTTATCTGTCTGTTCAGCATTGGACGGATCGGAGCCGGTTTCAATACCGGGAATGCTTCTGCTGTTAAGTGACAGATTGGAATAAATATTTACAGTAGTATTTTTAAACTGACTGTAGTTTAAGGAAATTGAATAATTTTTAAAATCGTACCCGGAATTATCTCTTTGCTTTAAATCATTTCCAAGTCCGTTATAAAAATAATAGTCAAAGTTATTTTCAGATGTTTCGGAAGTATAACCGAATCCTGTTTCGAATCCGTAAATATTTTTAGAGATCCCCGTGAATAACTTTTTCAGACCAAATGAGCCTGTCTGACCGGTTAAAACAACTCCCAGCTTATCGGTAGCAATTTGCTCTGTTATGATATTAATGACGCCTGCCATTGCCTGTGAACCATATATTGAACCTGCGCCTGAATTTAGAATTTCAATTTTATGGATATTATCTTTTGAGATGGTACTAAGATCTATTTGATTGTTTTGATCGGAATTTAATTTAAATCCGTTAAGTAGTATAAGAGTGTGTTCTGAACCGGACCCGCTGATTGAAATTGTACTCAGGGAAGAATTGCCACCGTAAGATTTTATAAAAACACCGTTTGAAGAATTAAGTATATTTGATAATCTTTCTCCGTTTGAATTTTCTATCTGAGATTTACTTATCAGCTGAATTTTTGAAAATGTTTTGAATTCATCGCTAATGATCTTATTACTCATGACTTTTATTTCTTCGGTAATGAACTGTGAGGTATCCTTCGGTGAAGTTACCGTCTGAGTCCGGATCTCATTACAATTAATTAAGACCGTTAATAAGATCATACACCAAAAATTACATCTAAACAAAAAAAACTCCTTGATACTCTAAATTCATTTAAAAAGGGGAATAGTTAAATGAATTTGAAAAGAATTAAGGAGTCTCTCGCGCATTCATTAATCTTTTCCCACGAAGATTTTTGAAAAATTGTTATGGCAGGTCTCCTGACTTAAAAGCAATTTCCTTATATCCTTCCCACACAAATTATGAGCAGTGGATTCTTGATAAGGTCTTCTTTATTACAGTTGCGGGGACAGTCCCGGATTCACACCGGATTCCCTATTATTCTTTCCGTATTATGGAAAGAGCCGTAACAATTATTAATTAAGAACTATACAAAAATATATAAATATATCCGAAGTAACAAATTTATTTTAAAAACTGACTCTCGGGACCGGACTGCGTTTCAGTTCTTTCAAATTTGATTTCCGGGTTCTGCGGATCAAAATATTTCTTTATTAAAAAATTTTTCTGGGTACCGTTTTCCTGAAACGAGATAAGATAAAGTGAAGATGAAATTCTGTCGATTGTTACTTTACCGGCTCCGGATAAGAGCGGATAAATTTCCTCCTCAAGATAAAACTGCAGATCAGCATCCTCTTCATCGCCCAGTATATCCTGCACAAGAGCGCTGCTGAAAATTTCTGCTGGTGTCATTGTTGTATCTTCTGAATCACCGCCCGTTTCTTCTGTATCATCATTTCCCGTTTCTGAATTTTCCTTACTAGTATCATTACAGGACGCCGCTGAAAACAATACAAATAATATCAATATCTTAATACTAATTCTCAATTTACTCATTATTATTTGTAATTTGCAATTTGTAATTTAATTAATTATCCCCATCTCTTTTCCAATATCACCGAAAACTTCTAGTATCCTGTCAAGATGCTTATCTTCATGAGTTGCCATAAAAGATGTTCTGAGCATTGCCATGTTTGCAGGGACACCGGGTGAAATAAAAGCATTAACAAAAATTCCCGCATCGAAAAGCTTTCTCCAGAATTTAAATACAAGAAGATCATCTCCAAGGACAACCGGCACTATAGCAGTTCTGCTGTCTATTACGTTGAATCCCATTTTTTTAAATGCATTTCTCATTTTAGAAGCATTTGCAATCAGATTTACAATTCTCTCCGGTTCGGATTTTAAAATTTCAAGTGCTGCATCTGCCGCCGCAACGGAAGCAGGTGTAGGAGATGCGGAAAAGATCAAAGCAGGTGAATGATGTTTCAGATAATTTATTACAGCCCTATCACCGCCGACAAATCCACCGAGTGAAGCGAATGTCTTGGAAAAAGTACCCATTACCATGTCCACTTCATTTACAAGACCAAATTCAGAAGCTGTTCCCCTGCCTCCGACGCCAATAACTCCGGTGGAATGAGCATCGTCTATTAGAATCCTTGCATTGTATTGCTTACACAATCTTACAAGCTCAGGAAGATTTACAATCTCACCCGTAGTTGAAAACACTCCGTCAGATGCAACCAGTTTTGGTGCGTCTGCAGGAATTGATTTCAAAACTTTTTCAAGATCAGACATCTCATTATGCTTGTATCTTTTGAATTCAGCAAATGCGCCTTTAGCCATCATATTCGCAGCTACTATACAAGCGTGATTGTCTTTATCTGAAATAATATACTCGCCTTTCGTAACTAATGTAGGTATGATTCCCTGTGCGGTCTGATATCCTGTGGAAAAAAGCAGAACGGATTCCTTTCCGAGAAAGTCTGCGAGCTTTTCCTCGAGTTTAATGTGCAGATCAAGCGTACCTGTAAGATACCTTGAGCCGGAACATCCCGTACCATAATCCTCAATTGCTTTTATCGCAGCTTCTTTAACCTTGGGATGAGCTGTGAGACCGAGATAATTATTTGAACCTGCCATAATAATGTCACGTCCTTCAATTTTTACAACCGGTCCTTCATTCGCTTCAATTGCCCTGAAATATGGATAAAATCCCGCCGCTTTTACTTCGTCAGCGCGGGTAAATTTTTTACATTTATCAAACAGATCCATTAATACTCCTGAATATTTTTGTTATTCGAATTTTTGAACATAGAAAATACGAATTATAATTTATAACTTCTATTGATAAACTAAATACATTATTGAAAGCACTTATAACTGGAGCAACCGGCTTTGTCGGAAGTCATTTAGCCGATAAGCTGATCGCAAAGAATTACGAGGTTTACTGCCTAAAAAGAGACACCTCGTCCACACAATGGCTCGAAGGTAAAAATGTTAAATATGTAAACGGAGATCTTTTTTCAAATGATGTTCTCGAAAAAGTCATCCGGGAAATGGATTATGTATTTCATGTAGCGGGAGTTGTGAAATCAAGAACTAAAGAAGGATTTTACAAAAGTAATTATGAAGCTACAAAGAATCTTCTTGAGATCACCTGCAGGGTAAACCCGGGTATTAAAAAATTTGTATTTGTCTCATCTCTTGCTGCGACCGGTCCGGCGATCGGAAGAGAATTTGTTGATGAAAATACCGCGCCTTCCCCTATCACAACTTATGGTTTGTCTAAGCTTAAAGCTGAACAGGAAGTATTTGCATATAAAGATAAAATTCCTGTAACTATTATCGCTCCGCCTGCAGTATTCGGTCCTCGCGATACGGAGATACTTATTTATTGTCAGACATTTCAAAAAGGTCTTAACAGCGTTATCGGATTTGATAACAAATATTTAAGCTTAGTATATGTGGAGGATCTTGCTGACGGGATCATACTTGCCGCGGAAAATCCGGTGGCCAACGGGCAGAAATATTTTCTTTGCTTTGATGATGCATATAACTGGCAGGAGATCGGAGCAGTTACTTCGGGCATTTTGGGCAAAAAAGCATTTAAGATCAGACTCCCCCACTCTGTATTATATACAGTCGGATATTTATCAGAAATTTTTTCTTACTTTTCCAAAAAAGCGGTTACGCTTAATATAGAAAAATGTAAGGATATAACACAGCTAAGATGGGTTTGTTCAAATCAGAAAGCAAAGACTGAACTTGGATTTGAAACGAAATCTGATCTGAAGGAAAGCTTTAAGGAAACAATTGACTGGTATAAGAAAGTGGGCTGGGTAAAATAAATTTTATGTCTAAACTAAAAGATCAAATTGCGGAAATTATAATTAAAGCTGTTTCGGATACAGGTTATCCGGTTAAAGAAATTTTTCTGGATAAACCAAAAGAAGATAAATTCGGTGACCTGTCATCCAATGCTGCAATGACACTTGCCAAAGAATTAAAATTACCTCCGCGTAAAATTGCTGAAGAAATAATATCAAGGATTGAAACCGGAAATAATTTAATTACAAAAACAGAGATCGCCGGAGCAGGGTTTATAAATATTTTTGTTTCGGATAAATGTTATAAGGATGAACTTAAAAATGTTTTATCAGAAGGAATTAATTACGGAAGATCTTCAATTCATTCCGGTCAGTCCGCTAATCTCGAGTGGGTCAGCGCTAATCCTACAGGTCCGCTTCATACAGGACACGGCAGGCAGCTTTGTCTCGGTAAAGCAATTGCCAATTTACTTGAATGGACCGGTTACAAAGTTACACGGGAATATTATTACAATGACGCCGGAAATCAGATGAATAATCTGGCGCTGTCTGTCAGAGCAAGATATATGCAGATCTTTGATAAAGACTTTCCTTTCCCGCAAGAAGGTTATGTTGGTGATTATGTAAAAATTATTGCGGAAAATATTTTCGCGGCTTATAATGATACGATGAAAGATTCCGCTGACCTGGATTTTTTTAAAAAAGAAGGTGAGAAATACACTTTTGATATAATTAAAAAAACTCTTATCAGTCTCGGTATACATCATGACATTTTCTTTAATGAGTCTTCGCTTTATAATAATTCTGAAATAGAACAGACTCTTGAAGCATTTAAGAGCAAAGGTCTTTCATATGAAAATGACGGCGCAGTATGGCTAAAAATGGATGAAGAGAAAGGTTTTGATAAAGACAAAGTCCTTGTGAAATCTTCAGGTGAACCTACTTACAGACTTCCGGATATAGCTTATCATATTGATAAAATAAAAAGAGGCTACGATCTGATAATTGATATCTTTGGTTCAGATCACGGAGATACTTATAAAGAAGTTCTTTACGGTGTAAATGCGCTTGGATATGATTCAGATAAAATTAAGGTGATCATACATCAGATGGTTACTTTTAAAATGGGAAATGAATCAGTAAAAATGAGTAAGCGAAGTGATAATGTATATTATCTGGATGAACTGATTAATGACATAGGAGCTGATGCAATGCAGTTCTTTTATGTGATGAGAGGAGCTAACACTCATCTGGATTTTGATATTTCACTGGCTAAGGATAAGTCTGAAAAAAACCCGGTGTATTACCTTCAGTATGCTCATGCAAGAATATGCGGAATACTGAGAAATGCTGATGAAGTATTTCCTTCATATAATGAGACCAATGTAACGGAATTGAATACTGATGTTATAAATTCTCCCGAGGAAATGAAACTGCTGAAAGTATTATCTGATTTTCCTGACGAAGTGATCAGCTCTGCAAAAACTTTTGAACCTCATAAGATCATTACTTATCTAAATTCTGTTGCTGAAAATTTCCACAGGTTTTATCATAATAACAGAGTAATAGATGCTGAGAATAAAGAACTTTCTTTATCCCGAATTCATATATGCTTAGCCGTAAAACAGATACTTAAAAACGGCTTTGATATAATCGGCATCAGCGCTCCTGACAGAATGTAAAAAGGCAGTATTCACCTGCCTTAATATATTATATTTTATTCGGATAAATCTTAATCAGAGATCGTAATTTTCATTTCATCGGAGTTACCGTAAACTTCCGGATAATACATCAGCATGCCTCTAGTTGGATTTACAGAATACTCGCCCGGGATCTGGGCTCTCATTATATATGAAAACTGATAATCCCCTTTTCCCATGTAGCTGGCAAAAAATACAACCCTGTTATCTCTTACCTCTTTATCTGCATACCACCATCTCCAGTAATAATTACTGTATCCCTGATAATCATTTTCATCCTCTATTCTGTATGCCCAGTCGTCTTTAATGACTTCAGCTCCGGAAGGAATAAAATCTTCCAGCATGAAATAATTATTTTCATTCTCTTTTGAAGACACTCTCACTTTTACTAAAAATTCATCACCTGATTTTAAACTGCCGTCAAAATATTTTTTCCTGTAAACAATATTATCTTCAGAATATGATTCATATTTCTCCAGCTTAAAATATTCTCTTTCAATCCTGAATCCGTTTTCAGAAGATTTGCTGCCTGCGCTGTTGTCATAATATGATGCGCCTGAAGAAAAATATACTTTTCCCCTGCCTGACTTCTCAATCCTGATCTCATTCTGACCGGTTCTCAGATTCTTACTGTCAATTACCACAGGTTCGCTTTTGGAAAATACATTTGACTTATTCATATTTAAGTCGGACACCATATTATTGTTAACAAATATTTTCACATTGTAATCAGGATCGAGCTCCTGTGAATTTTTCAGATAGTCAACCATTGCATAGATTATCATCGCGGTTTCCTGTGTGCTTCTCCATGCATTACCGCGTCTCTGCATCATCAGCCATCTTACGACTTTCTCTTTCAGATCTGACTTTTCATTGATATTAACAATTGCCTTTAAAGCCATTGCAGTAGTCTGAACTTTATCATCCTGCCATCTGTAATGAAATTCCTTACCCTCCCAGTATGCTGCGCCTTCACCGCTTGTCCTTACATTTTTTTCAAGACTTATCAGTTCTTCTTTTGCTTTTCTTTCGTTACCAATTAATTTCCAAGTCATCGCTGCAAGACTTTTTGCATAATCATTCAAATCAGACATGTTCATATTCACAAGAATTTTTTCTATGTAATCATTATTTTCCTTACCTGCAGTAGCCAGTGAATAAAGCATATATGCTCTTGTAGTCAGATCTTTTTCATTATTGTTCAGGTGATTTTTTATCGCAGACTTCCCGTTATTTAACACGCCGTCTCTGACTTCATATCCTGACTCCACAGCAATTGCAAGTCCGTAAACCACATACGCCGTCATGAATGGATTTGAATTATCATTCTCCCACCAGCCCCAGCCTCCGTCAGAATGTTGAAAGCCGTATAATCTCTGCAGTCCTTTATCCACCATCAGCGGAAGATCTTTCTTAGTCGCCTCGCTTATAGGAGCATTGATCTCACGGAATGCTTTTGCAACAATTACAGTCGGAAGGAATCTGCTCATCGTCTGTTCCACACAGCCGTAAGGATAACCCGCGAGTTCGTCAAGAGATGTAAGAATTACTGACGCAAGTGAAGCGTCTATATTAATTTTCATTCCCGCGCTTTTCATATCGGTACCCGAAGGTATTTCAAAAGTCTTCACTTCAATTTTATTCTCATCAGAAATATCAGCAACGTTGTTTTTTATAATTTCCAGACCTGCAGGCTGAAGAGGCACTTTAATTTCCACTGCATCTGACTCTTCATCCGTTAAAGCTTCGGCATATAATTTAGCTTCGCCGACAGGTTCCGTTACCTTTACTTTCCAGTCTAATCTGATCTCGGAATCCGGAGGTATGCTTACGCTTTTTTCATTTTCACCGGAAGCAAGATTCAGATTTTCAGCAGTAAATTTTATCTTAGTTCTTTTTTCTGTCTTCAGATAATTATGTATGATCGTTGAAACCGTTACATCATCATTCTCCTGAAAAAATCTTGGTGTTTCCATTCTGACTATTAGATCCTTTCTTGTGATCACTGTAGTAACAGACTGTCCGACCTTTGTATCTTCAGTTATTACTCTTGACGTGATTCTCCATTCAGTAAGGTTATCAGGAAACAGGAAATTAACATTTGCATATCCGTCTGTATCAGTTTCAGAATACGGCGACCAGAATATTGCATCACGGAAATCTGATCTGACATCTGGAGATACTAAATCTCCATCATCTAATCCCGAAGGAGCATCTGAACTTTTTTCTTTTTTACTTTCAGGAGCGCTATCCATTTCTAAATCTGTTCTGCCGCCTCTAATATTAAAACCCTCCATACCTGACAATTGAACATCACTTGTTGCGTTCTCATTTAAATCCCTGTCACTGTAAAGTATAATATTTTTTGTCTGCCCTTTAACAATAATTATTTCCTTCAGATCATTTTTTTCTATGTTGCTGTAATACGCGCTGATTGAATATTTACCTTCCGGAAGTTTAAATTCAAAATCTCCGTTAAGTCCCGTAACCGCCGCATAATAATCCTCATCTATAATTATCACAGCTCCTTTTACAGGGTTTCCGCTTCTGTTTAAAAATCTCCCTTTCACTGTTCCAAGATCTTTATCTGAAGTGCTTCTGAGATTAAATTTCTCATAGATTGAGATCAGTCTCGAACTGCCGTTACTGTTCAGCACATTAGTAAATGATGTCGATACGGATGTGTATCTGTTTCCGTAAAAAAACTTCCTGATGTCTTTTGTATTATCCTCTTTGATGGAATAAATACTCTCATCCACTACTCCAATTGATACTTCAGCATTCCTCACAGGATTACCGTAGCTGTCTGTGACACGGACTTTTACTTCTCCGGTTTCCTTTGGTTTATAAATAAGTTTAGACGGATCAATTGTAACAGTGAGAAATTTTTCTTCAGGGATTACTAGTATGGATTTACCGGAATTATAAAACACACCATCATAAACATAGTTAACATTAATTTCGAAATTTGACAAATATTTATCCGTAACAGGTATTTCAATTATTTTAGATGTACCGGCAATTTTTTCCGTTTTGAAATAAAGTATGTCATCTGTGTTTGAAGTTACAAGCACATTTGCACCGGGATGATTTACAAGCACAAGCGCTCTGCAGATCTCACCCTGCCTGTAACTGTCTTTTTCCGGAATTATCTGCACGCTGCCTGACTGATTGTAATACCACCACATATCGCCTTTGCTTACATAAAATCCCGTTCCCGTTAATATTTCATTTGCTCTGTCATCTCTGGATTTAATTTCAACATTATAGTAACCTTCGGGATTTAAATTACTTATGTCAAATGATACTGAACCCTGACCATCAGACAATGTCTTTCCTGACAATGACTTTATGTATTCTTTATTCTCTTTATAATCTTTAGACCATGTAGATTTATAGATCGCCGCTTCAAAATTTGTACTGACGGGATTACCGGAAAAATCTTCTGCAAAGACAGTGATCTTTACATTCTCTTCAGGTTTATAAATATATCTGTCGGATTTTGCAGACAGAGTAAATCCTCCGCGCGTGACAAATACAGATGATGTTCCGGAAATTTCTCTTCTTGACTTATCTGTTACTTTTGCCTGTATGATATATTTATAATCCGATTGCGAGTAGTAAGGTCTGTATCCGTAGTAGTTTTGATCATCATTTTTAAAATCTTCATTTATATTGTAACCTATGTTAAACTTCCCTTCGCTGTCAAGGACACCTGAACCTGAGAATAGTAATTCCGCACCCCGGTACATCTGATTTTCATCAGCGTTTTCATAATAATCCTCATACCACCAGGCATACTCGGAATATTTCCACCAGGGTTTATAATATCTTATTCTGTATATATTGTATTCTATTTCAGCTTCAGATACAGGACTTCCGAAAAAATATTTTGCTTCCGCTACTGCCGTCAGGTTATCCTTTCCGTAATACTGGATCTTCTCCGGGTTTACCGTTACTTTATATTCAGGTTTTTTATACTGCTCTACAGTAAAATTTCCGGTGTAAGAATTATTCTCGTCAATATTTGCATAGATAGTGTATGTCCCGAGAGCTGCTTCGTCATTCAGCTTATATGTTCCGTTAAAGCTTCCCATTTCATTTGTCTTCAGTACCTGTTTATATACTTCAGCATTTTTAGAATCCTTAATAATTAAAGTAACATCTTTATTTTTAACAGGTGACAAAGTGTTTGACTCATTAAGTCTGAGCGTACCTTTAAAATTAACATCAAGCCCTGTCCTGTACACCGGCTGCTCTGTATAAATGTAAGCGAAATATTTATTTCCTGAATAGCCAAAAAATAAATACGGATCTGAAATAAGAATATCATCGCCATAATTTCCTATAATAACAGGAATATTATTTTCATCAGATTCCATTTTCACATCCGGATTTACAGTTTGAAAAGATACTCCTTCTGAAGTTTTTCCCTGACCGATCTTCTTTGATCCGATATAAAAATTAAGCTCAGCGTTGTTAACAGGCTCTCCGCTCTTTCTGTTCACTGCATAACCAAGCATAGAATTATTTCCTGCTTTTGATACAAGCCCGAGCTCTGAAATTATGAAACCGCAGTAAGCTACTTTTTTACCTGAAGTGACTTTAACCAAATAAGCTCCTCTTTCCTTTATGTTCAGCGGAATGTCATCATTATAATAATTGTAGTCATATTCATTCTTACTTTTCAGATTCTTTTTAAAGGAATAAACACTCGTGGTATAGAAAAGCAGATTTTTATTATCTTTTCCAAGTACGTCAAGATTATATCTCGAGGACTGACCTGAATAAAATTTCTCAATGTCATTGATCTTTAAAACCTCTATGTCAAACTGTGTTACTTTTTTTTTATTATCATTATTACCATAAGAATACAAATTCAGTGAGATCTCATCTCCGGGAGAATAAATATTCTTAGTACTGATGGAAAAATCTATCTGGCTATTTTGAGAATGACCGGCTGCAGGTGAGATCAGGTACGCCATTAATAAAACGCCTGTAAATGCTTTAAAGAAATCAAAGGTTGTCATGATAGTAATATTTAATTTCAGGAAATAACTCAGGATATAAATAGATTTTTAAATTTTAAAAGTAAAAATTAATAAGTAGATTGAAACATCTTATTTAAGTACTGCTCTTATATTTACTTTCTCCGGGAAAGTTCCCGGCATTTTTTTTTGCATTATGTTGGATAAAATAATCAGCGAACCGTTTTTCGGATTTGATAAAAAGGCTCTCCGGTTTCTCAGATCTCTGAAGGACGAAAAGAACAATAATAAAGATTGGTTTGATATAAACAGAGACGCTTATGAAAATTATCTAAAGATTCCGATGAAAGAACTCATAGATGCACTGGCAGTGGAAATAAATAAAATCGATCCGGAAATTGTCGTAAATTACAAATCAATATTCAGAATTAACAGGGACATCAGATTTTCAAAAAATAAGACTCCCTACAAAACCCAGTACTCAGCGGCATTTGCTTTCGGTAAAGTAAAATCATCCGAAGTACCTCAGTTTTATTTTCATTTCAGTCCGGAAGAATTTTTATTTGCTGCCGGACAATACAGCATGGATCCTGTTTATTTAAAGAAGATAAGATCTTATATATTTAATAATTTTACTGAATATAAAAAGATCACAGGCGGTAAATCTCTTTTAAAATATTTCGGTAAAGTGCAGGGTGAATCATTAGTAAATCTTCCGAAAGGTTTTGATAAGGAAATTACGGATTCAAAGGATAAAAATCTTGAAGAGACATTAAAGAAAAAACAGTTTTATGTATACAGGACTTATAAACCGGATGTAATTTTAAATGAAAAAATTACTGACATAATTACGGATGATATAAAGACCACTTTTGATTTTACAAAATTTCTTCACACCGCCGTAATAAATTAATGATAATTATAACCTAAATGATACAATATTTATGAATACATTTAAAGTAAACGGAATAAGCGTGAATGATCACGGAGGAACCGGAGAACCGCTGATATTCATTCATGCTTATCCATTATGCAGCAGGATGTGGGATAAACAGGTCGCTTTTTTCAAAGACAAATTCAGAGTTATCACATATGATATCAGAGGACTCGGTTACAGCAATGAGCTTGATTCATATCTCTTCACAATGGAAGATCTTGTGGATGATCTTGAAAATATTCTCGATCATATGAATCTTGACAAAGTGAATGCATGCGGGCTTTCCGTAGGTGGATATATATTATTAAGATCTGCTGAACGGATGCCTGAAAGATTTACTTCATTGATACTTGCAGATACAAAAGCGGAAAGTGATGATCATGATGCATTACTGAACAGATCTGCAGGCATAAAAAAGATCCGGTCAGGTATGAAAGATGAATTTAATGACGCTATGCTCGCCAAACTTATCAGCAGCGGGGGATATGAAAATCAGGAACTCAGAAATAGTATTAAGGAAATGATGGGATGGATGGATGTTAACGGAATGTGCTCGGTATTAATTGCAATTGCAACCAGAACAAATTTAATATACCGGATAAAAAATATTGTTATTCCGTCACTTGTAATTGTTGGAAAAGAGGACGATCTAACTCCGGTAATAAATTCATTTTATTTAAAAGAGAATTTAAAGAATTCCAAATATCATTTAATAAAAAATGCTGGACATATAAGTAATATGGAAAAGCCTGAAGAGTTTAACAAAGTTCTTGATGAGTTTCTGTTGTCTATATTATAATTATAAATCATTTTTTCTTACCTTTTAAATACTAATTTAATATCACGTAAAGTGTCTGCTGTATTTTTATCAGTAAACATTACCCTTTAAAATAATCCGATAAATATGAGATTTAAATATACGCTGGAATTTGACGGAACTAAATATTCCGGATGGCAGATCCAAAAAAACTCGAAGACAGTTCAGGGTACAATGGTAAAATGCATCAGGACAATGCTTGATGAAACAAAGGGGAAAAGCGGTTACGGAGATTTTTATGGTTCAGGCAGGACAGATAAAGGAGTCCATGCATTAGCTCAGACGGCGCATCTTGAATGTGAGACAATGCTTGCTCCGCATATTCAAAAAATGAAAATGAATGATATTCTTCCATCAGATATTAATATACTGAATGTAGAAAGAGTATCTAATAATTTTCATGCCCGCCACTCAGCAGTAGCTAGGCAATATCTTTACGTTATATCAAAAAGAAGAAATGCTTTTGAAAAAAAATATGTCTGGTGGATCAAAGACACACTTGATGTAACTGCCATGAAAACACTGGCAGAACTTTTAAAAGGTTTCAGGGATTTCAGGTCATTTTCCGAACCCGATCCGAATAATAAATCCACACTGGTTGATCTTGAATTTATTGAATTAACGGATACTGAAGATAAAATTTATATTCGTATAAAGGCGTCTCATTTTTTGTGGAAAATGGTTAGGCGGATTGTCGGCACACTTGTCGAAGCGGGAAGGGGGAACATCGGAGCTAAAGAAATTCAGAAATATCTTAAGTCCTATTCCAAAGACCCTGCAATATTTACAGCTCCGCCGTCAGGACTTTTTCTTGAGAAAGTTTTTTATTGAGATAAGGTATATTCTAAGAAACCCGGCTTAGAGTTCAAATGTAATTCACGATTTTAATTTTTTATTCCGGAAAATAACTATTTATAAAATTGTTTTTTGATTTATTCAAATTTATTGAATCCCGGACAATACCTGTTACCTATTAATATCTCAATATTTTAATTTTTAAATATTACGGAGGACATTTTTATAAATTGAGTATTACTGACACTATAATATTATTTTAAATGCTTTAATTTAATTTATACAAACCCATATGGAGAAAAGAATTTTAGTTACGGGAGCTACAGGACTGATAGGAAAAAACGTTGTGAATGAACTTTGCTCAAAAGGTTCATTTTTAAAAATTCTCACATACAATAAAGACAAAGCAAAAGAAATTTTCAAAAAACATTATACTATTCAGATATATGACTGGAAGAAATTTGAAGATCCGTTTTCGCTTTCAGGACTTATTAATGAAACAGACTGTATTATAAATCTTGCCGGAGAAAATATATCAGGGAAAAGATGGAATAAAAAATTTAAAGAAAAGATATACAGCAGCAGGATCAATATGACACAGTTAATATCGGAATCGATCAGGTTTTCCAAAAACAAACCGGAAAGTCTTATAAACGCTTCGGGAGTAGGTATATATGGATTCCGCGGAGAAGAAATTCTGACAGAAGATTCAAGTACCGGTAAAGATTTTCTTGCAAGACTTTGCGTTGACTGGGAATCAGAAGCTTTGAAATCCGTTCAGTATGATGTCAGAGTTGTAACCCTAAGGACCGGAATTGTTCTGGATAAGAATGAAGGCGCATTGAATAAACTTATGACTCCGTTTAAATATTTTGCCGGCGGATATCAGGGATCCGGAAAACAATGGATCTCCTGGATTCACATAAAGGATATTACATCACTTATTTGTTTTGCTGTATTCAATAAAAATATTACCGGAGCATTGAATGTATCTACACCTGAACCTGTAACAAACAAAAAATTCTCAATAGTACTTGGAGAAGTCCTCGGAAAACCTTCATACTTACCCGTACCGTCATTTGTATTAAAAACAATCGTGGGAGAATTTGCCGATAATTTACTCCACGGACAGAAAGCATTTCCAAGTAAAGCTTTGGAAAACGGCTTTTCATTTGAATTTCCGTATCTTAAAGATGCATTGCAAAATATACTTTCAAAGGCATGACTTACCACAGTGAATTTGTTTTAAATGAATTTCAGTCAATGGTATTCAGTGTGTTTGGTGAACATATTACCCGGATAGACAAACTGAATGCTGATGCTTCTGACAGAAAATTGTTCAGAATTTTTACTGATAACAGATCGGTCATCGGAGTAAAGAATAAACACATAAAAGAAAATCTGGCTTTTATAAATTTTTCAGAAGCTTTTATAAAAGCCGGTCTGAAAGTTCCTGAAGTTTATTCAGTTTCTGAAGATGGTAAAATATACATTGAAGAAGATCTGGGCGATACAACTCTTTTCAATTTCTCGAAGACTGCCGCACGTGATGAATGTATGAGTTATTATATGAAAGCATTGTCTGACCTGCTGAATTTTCAGTTACACGGAATTAACGTAGTTGATCTGAATTATTGTTATCAGACAGAAAGTTTTTCGAATGAACTTATATATTCTGACTTCCAAAAATTCCAGGAATTTTACATTACTAAAATAAAAAAATCAGAAACTGATGAAACACTTTTTAATGATGTAAATAAAATACTATGCAGTATAAATTCAAACACTGACAATAATTTTTTTCTCTACAGGGATTTTCAGACAAGGAACATAATGATAAATAACGGTGAGCTGTATTATATTGATTATCAGTCCGGCAGAAGAGGACCGCTTCATTATGATGCGGCTTCTTTTTTATATTCCGGAAGCATTGATCTTTCTGAAGATGAGAGGAGTTTTTTACTGAATTACTATATTGATGCAGTAAATAACAGAACAGGCGCTGATAAAGGAAAATTCATATTTGAATTTTATTATTTTGTAATGATGAGATTAATTCAGGTACTGGGAAGTTATGGATATACTTATGAGAAAAAAAAGGATGAATCTGTATTAAAAAAAATTCCAAAAGCTATATCGAATATAAGAAGTTTGAGAACAAAAACTTCCGATCCCGTAATGCTGAAATTTATAGATTATCTTACAGGTTAAATAATATTTTCATCTATTCATATCTGAGAGCGTCAATAGGATTAAGTTTAGCAGCTTTATAAGCCGGATATACTCCGAAGACAATACCTACCGCAGAGCAGACTACAAGACCGATCACTACCCAATCATAAGGAATCACAACAGGACTGTTAAGATACATGCCGAGTAAATTACCCGTTACTATACCAAGTACAATTCCTATTATACCGCCGAGTTCGCATAAGATCACCGCTTCTATTAGAAACTGTATCAGGACACTTTGGCTTTTTGCTCCGATAGCTTTCCTGATACCGATCTCTTTAGTTCTTTCAGTTACAGATACAAGCATAATATTCATAATTCCGATCCCTGCAGCCAGAAGCGCTATAAAAGAAATAAATCCGGCGCCATATTTGAAGTATTTCGTAAAATTATTTACCTGACCTATAAGTGATTCATTCGAAAAAATTTCAAAACTATCCGCCTCTCCCGGCTTATCACCGCGTATCGATCGTAAAACTGTTACAACATTCTCAACTGATTCATTGAACTCCTCTTTTCCGGGAGCCTGAATCGCTATGTTCATGGATCTGTTATTTTTACCGTACACCTGCTGCATAGTAGTTATGGGCAGCAGCGCAAAATTATCATTACTTTGTCCGAATCCTTCCCCTTCTTTCTGAAATACGCCGATCACTTTATACTGACTGTTATCAATTATAATATCTTCTCCGATAGGGTCTACATTTGGAAAAAGTTTTTCCACAACATCCATACCGATCACTGCAACTTTGGAATTTCTTATTAAGTCATTTTGTGTAATGAATCTGCCGAATTGAATAGTTTTATTATTGCATTCCAAATACTCTGGTTCAACACCGCCTACATAAAAATTCGGATTGGTTTTAGCTTTATTGGTCTTAAATGCTTTCTGATAAACATAGTCCTCTATGGACATATATTTGTATAAAGTGGCTTTTTCTTTTAACCTCTTTCCCTGATCATATGTAATATCTTCTCTGTTTCTGAATTTGTTTCTCGAATGCGCGTCGCCAAACTGCATGGCCGGAAATTTCTGTACCTGAAATGTATTACTGCCGAGTGAATTCAATCCGCCTTCTATTCCTGCCTGCAGAGCATTCAGCAAAGTCATAATGGCAATTATAGAGAAAACTCCAATCACAATACCGGATAATGTCAGCATTGCCCTGATTTTATTATTTCTTAAAGTGTTGAATGCGATACTGATTAATTCTGTAACCGGCATATATTTTTTTTATTCATATCTTAATGAATCCACTGCATTCATTTTTGCAGCGTTGTATGCCGGAAAAAATCCGGCAAGCACTCCGAATATTACGGAGACTATAAGTCCCAGTATAATCACCCAAAGCGGCATAGCAGTTGGAAGTACAAATGCATTTATAATAAGACTGATTGGCACTGAGATCATTAATCCTATCAATCCGCCGAGCAGACATATCGAAACAGACTCAATTAAAAACTGCAGAAGTATCGTCCTTTTCTTTGCGCCGATCGCTTTTCTTATTCCAATCTCTTTAGTCCTCTCTTTTACTGATACAAACATTATGTTAGCAATACCCACGGAACCGACGATCAGCGAAAGCGAAGTAATTAAAGAGCCAATGATCTTTATAAGTGAAGTAAGACTTTCATATGTGGACTTAAATGCTTCCTGTTGATTTACGCCAAAGTCATCCCTCTCTCCGAATTCCACTTTTCTCGCTTTACGCATTATAGAAATTACTTCTTCCTTAGTTTCACCAAGGTCATTTATGTCTGCGGCTTTTATGTTTATTGACAGGCTTCTTTTATTTCCAAACAAATTGAAGAATCTGTCTATCGGGACTATTACTCTGTTATCAAGACTGACCAGCCCAAGCAGACTTCCCTGCTTTTCTACAACTCCGATTATTCTGAAAGAATATGTTCCGATTTTTATTGTCTTACCGATTGGATCTGCATTTTCAAAAAAAGCTTTCCTGATATCCATTCCAATTATACATACAGGATAACCGCCGTCCGATTCTTTCTGTGTAAAGAATCTGCCTTCCTCCATATTTGCGGCGAAAGTTTCCTGATAAGCAGCAGTAGTGCCCAGTACGAATACATTTTCCAGTACAAAATCCCGGTATTTTAAAGTTTTGTTTGTTCCGGCTGAAGGACAGACCGAAGCGGCTGTCTGAATATTTCTCTCAAGATAGTCATACTGATTCATTGTAATGTCCTTTCTGTTTCTGTAAAACGACCAGTCTTCCTTTCCGAACCATTCAAACTTCTGTACATAAAGCACATCCGCTCCTACAGCGGAAATGCTTTTCTCAAAAGCCCTGTTAATGCCTTCTATTACTGTCTGCATTAAAGTTACGGAAGTAATTCCGATCACGATCCCAAGCGTTGCAAGAAATGATCTCAGCTTGTTTGCCGTAATGGCTTTGTAAGAGATTATAAAGTTTTCTTTTATTTCATTAAATATATTCATATAGTAATTTTCCGGCTCAGATTAGAATTTCTTTTCTTTCTGACATTGCCCTGCCTTTTTCACTTTTTACATCACTCTCGATTTTTCCATCACGTATTTTTACTACTCTGTGAGCGTGCATTGCTATCTCTTCTTCGTGTGTAACTATAATTATTGTATTCCCTTTTTGATTTAGCTCTTCGAGAAGCTGCATTATCTCCTGACCGGTTTTTGTATCAAGGTTTCCGGTCGGTTCGTCTGCAAGAATTATCGACGGATCATTTACAAGAGCTCTGGCAATTGCTACTCTCTGTCTCTGTCCTCCGGAAAGTTCATTCGGCTTATGTGTCATTCTGTCTTCAAGCCCGACATTGTATAAAGCTTCTTCCGCTTTTTCAATTCTTTCGGCTTTCGGAAGACCTTTGTAAATAAGCGGAAGTTCAACATTGTGCAGCGCGTTGCTTCTGGCAAGAAGATTGAATGTCTGAAATACAAAACCGATCTCAAGATTCCTGATCTCTGCAAGCTCATCATCATCCATCTCGCTTACATTCTTTCCGTTCAGGAAATACTCACCGCTGGTAGGAGTGTCAAGACATCCTATTATATTCATCAGAGTTGATTTACCCGAACCGGAAGGTCCCATTATCGCAATGTATTCATTCTTGTTTATTTTTAGATCCACGCCTTTCAGAGCATACAGAACCTCCGTACCCATGATATAAACTTTCTCAATTCCCTTCAGATCAATTAAATTATTTTCCATTCTGATATTTTTTTAATCCTCTTCGGAATCTCCGAAATTCTTCTTCTTTATCTCGTTATCCACAAGGACTTTCTTACCGTCCTCAAGCTCTTTGCTGATAGCTTTAAAACTGCCCTTTATCACTTCCTGTCCTTCGGTAACGCCTTCCAGTATTTCAATATATGAATCATCACTTATTCCTGTTTTCACTTTTTCAGTTTTTGCTGTTCCGGCATCTACAAAAAATATTATCTCATCCGGTTTGATTTTTTTGTTCAGTTTATTCTCGGATTCTCTTGAAAGATTTTCCATTTCTGATTCTTCGCCGATCCCGGTCTCTTTCATTTCTTCCCTTACTGTAACAGACTGTATCGGAACGGACAGTACATCATTTTTCTTTTCGACTTCAATGTCCACAGTACAGCTCATTCCCGGTCTCAGTTCCACATCATTATTTACTATTCTTACCTTTACAATAAAATTTACAACTTCATCCTGCGTCCCCATTCCTGTAGACTGCGCTGTGTTTGCAATTTCATAAACATAACCCGTGAATATCCTGTTTGGAAATGCGTCAATTTCTATTCGCGCAGTGTCACCTATGTTTATAAGAGAAACATCAGTCTCCCCTACTTCTACCTGACATTCCATTTTTGCAAGATCCGAAATTGTCATTATATTGGAACCCTGATTTGAAATTGTACCAAGCACTTTCTCACCTGTCTCGTTATTCAGCTGTGTTACGGTGCCGTCTATCGGAGAATAAATTGTTGTTTTAGAGATATCATACTTGATCGTGGATAATCCCGTCCTCTGCTGATTGATCTGCGAAACGTTTGCATTGATCTGAGCAAGAGTCTGATCCACATTATTCTGAGCATTGTCCAGATCACTTTCTGTAGCGAGTCCTTTTGCGCTTAGTTCTTTTATTCTCGCAAGATCCTGCTCGTATCTTCTAAGTGTTACTTCCTGAACTTTCAGATTACTTTCAGCCACATTAATAGCTGCATTTTGCTGCTGAAGCTGCGGAGCAAATGCATCCTGTTTTATCTTTACGATCAGAGCTCCCTTCTTGACCTGTTCGCCTTCCTTAAACGGAAGAGAAATTATTTCACCGCTGACCTCTGCGCTGATATTTACTTCTGTCTCAGACTGTATTTTACCGGTTGCAGTTACTATCTGCGTTATATTTCTTTTAGAAATTTTTTCCGTCTGTACGGTTATCACTTCTTCCTTCTTACCGGATAATATCACTGCAGTTACTATAATAATTAACAATACTATAGAAAGGATCCAGAATAATTTCTTTCGCGATTTCTTTTTCTTCTTTCTGACCGGAAGAGGCGGATTTATTACCGGGGTTGTAGTTTCTGACATATCTTTAATTTATTTTATTTAAATTAATTTTGCTTTTTAATATCTTAACTCACCTAAATAATACTGTAAATTCTTTTCAGCCAGCAGAAAATCATAATATGAATTTATTATATCTATCCTAAGAGTATTGAGTTTTACATTTGCAGTCTGTACGTCAAGCAGAATTCCTGTTCCGACTCTGTAGCTCTCCTCAGAAAGAAGTTTATCCTGCTCAGCGGAAGCTATGTTTCTCTTTAAAATTTCGATCTGCTTATACTGCGTTTCAAGATCAATGTATGCTTTTCTTATTTCTCCCTGGATCCGCTTTTCTAAAAGTCTCAGATTTTCTTCTTTTTGTTTAATGGCAATTTCTGAAGTCTGTGATCTGTTTCTAAGACTATTCCCCTGAAATATCGGGTAACTTATGGACAAACCGAAACTGAATGATCTGGAATCAAGAATATCGTTGAAGTTTGCTGAATTGAGCAAGTAAGATATGTTACCGTTTACTGTAGGAAAGTAAAGACTTTTGTTATCTATGGAAAATTGTGTTTTGCTGATCTTTATTTCCTGAAGAGTAGCTTTATAATCATATCTGTTTGCGAATGATCTGTTTGTTACAGTGCTGACGTTAGCGTATCTGTTCATAATATTCTGTAATTCAATATCAGATATATCATCTCTTATATTAGGATCTGAAACCTGATATGTCATCGAAAAATCCGTATTCATTGCCAGCTGCAGATCTATTTTGCTTTTTTCAAAATCATTAATTGATCTCTCGAGCAGTAATTCGTTCTGAGCTACCTGTACGTCTTGCCTGTAAACATCAGCAATCGTTCTCCTTCCGACATTCATAAATTCCCTTATGCTTTCCAGCTGAGCTCTGGAATCGGACAGGTTCTCTTCGTTTATTACAATAATTTTTTCTCTTTTAAGAACATTAAAATATGCGCTGTTTACTCTGAATGCTATATCGTATCTTTCTTTATCAAGATTGATCCGAACGGAGTTTTCATACTCCCTCTGAAGTTCTATCTGAGTGTAATTTGAAAAACCGTTAAAGAGAGTAACATTGGATCGGAAGCCGACACCGAAATTGTTTATCCAGGTATCCTGCTTTGGAATAATGATAGGCACACCGTTTTCAAATCTGACTGTTCCATCAGAAAAAGTATTGTTTCTGTTCCAGTTGGCAGTAAGATTCAGATCAGGGAAAAGCTGTCCGACGGCAGTGCTTGTAGATAACTTTTGAATTTCCAGATTATCCTCCAGATTCGAAACCGTTGAGCTGTTTCGTAAAGCGATCCGGACTGCTTCATTAAGATCAAGGACTTCCTGCGAATATACGTTTCCGCTTATTATTAAAAATATTAATAAGACAACAGGGAAAGTGAATTTTCTCATTTGTTAAATTATGTTCGGGAATGAAAAGCTTTAAAAAATAACGTATGGCAAAATAATAAGTTTCATAACTACTTAATATATAAAAATGCTGTAATTATATTGTTATGACTTCATTACATTAATAAGGTTTCAATATTTTTTAATTTATTTTCTACCGTACAGCCGGCTAATTCAAAGATCAGTTCTTATACTGATTAAATTAACATAGAATACTTCAATAAATCAGTTTCATTAATTATTTTATAAAGGTAATTTTATCGTAATAAACTACCTCAATAAATTCTAACTTAAATCAGCGCAAAGCCGGGAAAACACACAATGATATATATTACCAGACGCGAGCATTTTTCCGCTTCTCATATCTTAGAGAATATTCATCTCTCTAAAGAAAAGAATATAGAACTCTTTGGGAAGTGTAATAACTTTCACGGGCATAATTATTACTTAGAAGTAACTCTTGCCGGAACACCTCATCCGGACAGCAGCTATGTTATGGATCTTAAAAAACTTAAAGAGATAATAACAAATGAAATATTAAATGAGGTGGATCACAAATTTCTTAATGAACTTGGAATGTTCAGGGACATTATCCCGACTACTGAAAATATGGCATTAGTATTCTGGAAGATACTGTCAGAAAAGATCAGTGAAGATAATGTGAAATTGTATTCTGTAAGAATATATGAAACAGAAAAGAATTTTGTCGAATACCGCGGAGAATAATGCATAAATTTTCATTCAAATATTACGAGAAACTTAAACAGAAAAAGTACAGACGGCTTGAGAATAAATTTCTTATCGAAGGCGAAAATCTATTGTCAGAATGTTTATCTTCCGAAAAGTATGCCGGATCCGTCGAAGCTCTGTTTTTCAGAAAAGGTTATAATAATGATCAGCTTATCCAGAAAGCGGAAGCTGCAAATCCCGATCTGAGAGCGGAAGAGCTTGAAGAAAATGTTTTTAATAAACTTTCCGACACTGTAAATTCACAGGGCATAATCGCCTGCATATGTAATGCCGGCGTTAAAGATACCGGGGATATAATTAATGAGAATACTATTGTCGCTCTGGAGAATGTAAGCGATCCGGGTAATCTCGGTACGATCATCAGAACCTGTTACTGGTTTGGAATAAAAACCGTGATACTGAACAATACCTCGGGTGAATTTCAAAATCCAAAAGTACTGCGTTCATCTCAGGGAGCTGTCTTTTATACCGATATTATTATAGTTAATGAATTTAAAACTTTCCTCAGGGAATTTGAATCAAAAGGTTTTAATATAATACTGCTTGATGTGAAAGCAGAAGGTTATATTTCAGATCCGGAATTTGTTTCCGCTGAAAAAAATATACTTGTATTTGGGAATGAATCAAACGGTATTTCTGAAGATGTGCTGGCCGAACCGTCTTTTAAGAAAGTTAAGATAAAAGGTTATTCAGATTGTGAATCCTTAAATGTTGCTGTATCTGCTGGCATAGTAATAAATCAGATCATCAGCGGAAGTAAATAAAATATTTTCGTATCCTTTCCGTTTTTAAAATTTCAGTAGATAAAAAAAATGCTGTCCCTTATTACAAGGAACAGCATTAAAAATATATATAAGAAATTCTTACTTGATCAGGACCATTCGTTTTACAGATTTAAATTCTTTCTCACCTGACACGTCAATTCTGTAGAAATATACTCCGCTGGCAAAATCCGCTCCGTTAAAGTTAACAGAATACGTACCTGCAGGTTTTACTTCATTTACAAGATTAGCAATTTCTCTTCCTGTCATGTCAAATATTTTCAGCTGAACATTTCCTGAAACAGGTAATGCATACTGGATCTTTGTTACAGGATTGAACGGATTAGGATAGTTTTGATTTAATTCAAAATCTCTTGGAATTATGCTGCTGACAGGAGATCCGTTATTGATCCCTGTAAGACTTGAATCAATTACATTAAACATTCTGTAACTGATCTGTGTGTTCACAGTATTATTTAATCCTGTATAAGCATTGATCTTTGTGAAAAATGCAGATCCCTGAGATAAAGTGTCCAGCAATTCAAAATAATAAGGAACATTGGGTACAAAACTTCCGGCTGATAAACCTACTTTCATTCTAATTACTCTCATTCCAAGTCCGGCAGTGTCAATAGTAAAACCGTTTCCGGCTCCCGGAAGTGAATTGGTTGCAAGTCTTAATAAGTTTCCAGCTGTTGACGGGTTTCTTGGTCTGAATGCAAATGGAAGATCGCTTAATGTATCACCATTAGCATTTGTTACATATCTGTAAGTAAATGTAGAACCCTGCGGAAGAAGAGCTGAATTTATTCTGAAAAAATACTGATGTCCTGCTAATTCAAAATTTGTTGCCTGAGGATTTGTATGTTTTATATAAATATCAAATTCGAATGCCTCCGGAGTGTAAGTGTAGTTTGTGACTCTAAGCTGGTAAGTCGGTAGAGTGAAAGTACTGTCTCCGCCGGCTTTTGCAAAATTTAATGATGCAAAAAACACAATGCACGGCAGTAGAATTCTAAAAAGATTTTTCATTTTTTAATTTAGTTTGAATTAATTTTTTTATAAAATAGTTTATGCAATCTAACTTATAAATATTTTTTATTCCACATAATTTTTTTAGTATTTTGAAAATTTAATTTACCTTATAATATTATGGGGTTGATTTGGTTACAAAGTTAAATGAGTTATTATCTGCTAATGTCTGATCTGATAGATCAGTAAGTCCGTCGCCGTTCAGATCAGTAACTATATAACCTGTTAAAAATATTGCCGCGTCATTTTCAATGATCCCGTTATCTGAAATATCAACCGAACCGTCCCTGTTTACGTCTCCGCTGTATATGGTGTATTTACTTCCCACAAGGATCTCATTATTGCCGTATGCCTGTGATGATGCAGAAGTGAAATCATACTGAAAATCACTGCCTCTTGATAAAGTCATTCCTCCCAGTTTACTCCAGGTTTCCAGTCCGTTCCGGTGCTCTACATTAACATAATAATTGCCGTTCGGTGCATTTGAAAAATTACAATAACCGCTGAGAGTTGACGAATTCAGTACCGTAACAAAAGAATCAACAGCAGCATAAGGCGATGAGATCTGATGGAGATATACTTTCACAGTATCGCTCATACTCATTGTATTTGTATTCACGTCTAAAAAGCCCTGTATAGCCGCTGTGATCTTAAGATTAATTACGGTAGGTTTATAAAGTTTATAAATTCTAGCAGTTGATGAAAGCCGTAAAAAATACATTTCATTATTTTGATCAGTTCCTAAAGAAGAGATTAAATAAGTTGTATCAAATAACAGTGTATTAGTTGCAGTAACTCCGTTATAAGCAATCGAGAATACTTTCCCTGAGGGATAATCTGCATAAATATATTTACCGTAAAGGTCAGGTTGCTTTGATCCTCTGTATACATAACCTCCGGTTATTGATGTGCCTACTGATCTCGGATAATCCCATACAGGTCTTGTAAATCCCTTACCTGTAGTATCACATGTCCCGTAACAAGCAAATCCTTCCATTTTATTCCATCCGTAATTTTTACCGCTTTCTATAATATCCACTTCTTCAAATGCACTCTGACCTACATCCCCTGCCCATATCTGTCCTGTCAGATCGTCAAATGAAAATTTCCAGACATTCCTTAGACCATAGGCAAAAATTTCTTCTCTGTATCCGCTCATGTTTCCGTGATAAGGATTTGTTGCAGGAATTGAATAAGCTTTGCCTCCGCCTGCAGAATCCACATTTATTCTTAGTATCTTTCCAAGCAGTGTATTTCTGCTTTGACCGTTACCATTCGGATCGCCTCCGCTTCCTCCGTCACCAAATGATATGTAAAAATATCCGTCCGGTCCGAAAGCTACTTTGCCGCCGTTGTGATTTGTAAACGGCTGAAATAACGTAAGCAGTATTTCTTCTGTTGAAGTTACTGCAGTATCAGGATTTGACAGGCTGGATGTAAATCTTGAAATTCTTGACCATGTCTGTAATACGCTGTCAAATGTATAATTAACAAAAAATTGTCTGTTGTTTTCATAATCCGGATGAAACGCAAGTCCGAGAAGACCCTTCTCATTTCCTGACTGTGATACTTTACCGGATAAATTTATAAATAATTTTGCAGTGCTGACTGAAGGATCATTATTAAAAACATATATAAGACCTCTCTGCTGTACTACAAACATCCTGTTTGTGCCGTCATATGCATGAACAAGTTCTATAGGGTTATCAAAAGTCTGTAAATTCGGGAAGGCGATATTTAGTTTGTATTGCGCATGGGATTGGTGGGAATAAAATGTAGTGATGCATAATGCAATTATGCAGATGATTTTTTTCATGATGGTTTATTTTGTTTTGTTATATTAATAATTATAATTTTATAAGTAAATCTAAATTTATTTTAAAAAATTAAAATGTACTTCCGTATTTTTAAGGCGAGATCACTGATATTATATTAACTGCGTTGTTCTCAATTATTGACAGATCATTCAGATCAGTGATCAGATCTCCGTTTACATCAGTAACTGCATATCCTTCCAGAAATATGGCAGCGCTGTTTTCTCCAATTCCCATATCCGCCAGATCAATTACATTATCCTTATTTACATCTCCGCTGTAAATACAAAAATTTGTTCCGAGCTGTATCATATTATTTCCAAATGCCTTTGAAACATTATCAGTAAAGTCATAAGACTTCAGACTGTCTGTCTTATATTGTATCCCCCCGCCGGAGCTCCATGTGTTAATAGTATTTCTGTGGACAGTTTCCAAATAATAATTTCCGTCTGATGCGTTTCTGAATTTTAATGCTGAGATAAATGAAACTGAATCAATAACTGAAACTGCCGAATCAATTCTCTGATAAGGTAATGCCGAATTTCTTAAAAATATTTTAACTGTATCTTTAAGATTCAGCATGTTATCGGAAATTTTATAAAGTCCTTCAGGTATTACTTTCATATTCAAAACAGTTTCACTGCCGAATTCAAAAGCCGCATACACCGGTAAATGATCGGAAGCGTAATGCAGTGCATTGGCAATCGTCTGTCCGACTGCGCTGTTGGGAGTTTTATTTATTGAATCATTAAAATGATTTCCGTCATTTCCGTAATTTACATAACTGCCGGGAATAAATTTTATCCCGCCCGGATTTTTCACAGCGCCGGAATAAAGTATCATATCAAATCTGTCATCAAGTCCTCCTGTAGCGCCGTCTCCGAATGAACGTGTCCTTGTCGATTGTGTATGATAGAATCTGTAAGCAAAGTTGTTCCACGTTCCGGTCAGATTCAGATTATCATAAAAATTTCCGTCGTTGACCGGATCATTGAATAAAAGTTTTATGTATGCCGGTTCATTTGCCGAATAAATATTAAAGTCACCTAGTACAATAAAATCCGTTCCCGCCGGTAATGCGTTTGTCCTTTTACGCAAACTGTCAATCTCTGCACCGCGCCTGACAACGCTTGTATCTCCTGCTCTGAGATGAACTGCATAGATCCGAAGCGTATCATTGTATATTTTATCTGTTATCTTAAATTCATTTATATCTCTGAGCAAAGTCGCAATCCTGACATTGCTTATGAAATTCACTTTTGCTGTTTTGTAAAATATTGCATTATCAGAATCTGGTCCGTTTATATATGTACCTGCTGAATAACTTACGCTGCTGTAATTCAAAACATTTTTCAAAAAATCATTTACACCGGTCTGCGTGTTAATCTCATTTACCACAAGAATATCCGGATCTGTATTGCTCAGTACAGTTCTGAAGTGCGGGTTTCTGATATTCGTATCAGTGTTTGGATAATTCAGAAGATTGTAAGTCATTATCCTGATCTGATTCTGCGAATATGTAGTAGAAGAAAATGATATGAGAATGAAAAATGCTGATAAAAAAATTACAAACTGTTTTACTGTCAAAACAACTTATTTAAAAAATTATTTGCTGAATAGAAATTACGGAGTCGCTTTACTTATGAAGTTCAGTGCATTATTGTCAGTCATTGCTGCGTCAGTCAGGTCAACGATATCATCTCCGTTAACATCAGTACTTACATATCCTGACACAAAATTATTTGCATCATTATCGATCAGACTCAGGTCGCTGAGATCTACCGTACCGTCCTGATTCACGTCACCGCTGTAAATACAATACTTGCCTGATTTAAGGATCAGATTATCTCCGTAAGCTTTTGATGCGGAATTTGTCATATCATATAAAGTTATATTTCCCGTAGTGAAACTCTGAGTCAGCTTGCTCCATGTTTCAATGGAATTTCTGTGTGTTACCGCAATGTAATAATTTCCCGACGGCAAATTCATAAATTCAAAAGTTCCCTTAAATGTAAGCGAATCAATGACAGCTTTTGCAGAATCTACTTTAGCAAAAGGAGAAACGGAATTTCTTATATATACAGTCATGGTATCACTCTTATTCAGTCTGTTTGTAAATTCATTATACATTCCTTCAGTCATAACAGTAAGCTCAAGAGAAGTATTCTGATTATACGGAATATATATATCATCAAATATACACGAGTCATTTGCTCCTGTCGCATGATTCCATAAAGTCCCGGTATAAGAAAGATCCAGTCCTGTATAAGCGCTGTCAGGAGCCGAGCCCATAAGCGTTGAGGCGTTTCTCGGATCCGTCTGTGGGAAATTTACCGCCGAGTTATCAGTGTATAAAGACCAGACATTATTCGAAGGATCAAATGTAACTCTGATGCTTAAATACTGACTGGCATAATCTCCCGATGATATCACATTAGTGAATCTGGAATTTGCGTTAATGCCGTTTGTGAATTTTGCAAGTCTTATTGCGTCGGCGCTGCCGCTTTGTCCCAGCACAACCGCATATCCGCTTCCCGTAGCTAAATCTGAAGTAGACTTGCCGAGTATGAATGCCATTCCGTAATTGTTATTATCAAATCCCGACGGATCAAGACGTGTCTGTTTCATATTCAGCGACCATTCGAGAATGCTTCCGGCATTATTGTAAACACCGGGATAACCGCTGACGGATGTCAGATCCACATAGGAAAATTCTCTTCCTGCCGTTGTACTGGCTGATTTAATCTTTCCGTAATTCAATATCATAGAACCGGGACTAACTGTTTCCGTTTCCTGCCATGTAACTGAAACCGGTGAAAGCGTATTTCCAAGTACTGAATTATTCGCCCTGCTGAAATCATCAAGTAAAACAGAAGAAAAATTTTGCGAACCCGGAAGTGTTGCAGCGCTTATCCCGGGTATTGTTGCTGTAGTTTTGTAATTTCTCTGAGCTCCGGTTCCGTTGTAGGAATACATTCGGAAATAGTATGTGACACCGGAAGAGAGATTTATAAAATTATAATTATTCGCGCCTGCATAAGTTATATTGACAGCTGCGTTTCCGTCTGATAATATATTGTCATCAGTATATACAATCCCGTCTACGGGATCTGTAAATGAATTAGAATTATTTGCAATCAGTAAATAACCTGACGGCGCCTGCGCTCCGGGTAATGCGTCTGTCCAGTTCAATCCAATGCCTGATATAGAAATTGTATCAGCGGTGAAATTAGTTATGTAATTTGTCGGCTCGGCAGCAAGCGGGTTACCCACTGAAGCATTAGTCTGAGGAACAGTCCCGTTTATTTTATAATTGATCTGCGAACCGGTTCCGTTATATGAATATAAAGTAAAATAATAAGTCTCAGCCGGCAGCAGATTGTTAACTGTATATGTATCAGGACCGCTGAACGGTATATTCATAATAGCTGCTCCGTCTGACAATACTGTATCATTCGTATATTCTGAACCGTCGACGGGGATAAAATAATTATCCAAATCATAAGCTATGATCAGATATCCTGACGGCAACTGACCTCCGGATGCATCACTCCAGTTAAGAGTAATTGAATTACCGGCGGGAGCTGATGAAAATGACAAAGGATAATTCGCCGGCTCCGCTGCATAAACCGGATTAAGTTTTGTGTAATCATTGAAATTTATAAAAGCGGGATATTCAGGATGATCGGAAAAAGGATTTCGGTTATTCTGAATTGACTGAATATAATTATTTCTGTCCACTTCCCATTTATCAGGCGGATCCTGTCTGTTCCAGTCCAGCAACACATCAAGACTCTGCGGAGCTTCGCTCAGCGAAGGCAGCCGCGTTCCGTTCAGCCAGTTAAAATCCCAGTCCAGTCCCGAAAGCCCGTCATAACGAATTGACATGTAAAGCATTGCTCTCGCTGCGTCCCCTTTCCTGCTGTCCATCGGCTCATATACAATTTGTCCCAGAGAATTTGTTCCGACCTTTCCTTCGAGAAACTGATACGTAACATTTACGACAACACCTAAAGGATGATTGCTTCTTCTCCCGTTAGCGTTATTCTGATGTGACGGAAACAAATGATGCTGATCTGAATACTGATCGTTTGATGTCGAAGGATTGCTCGGCATCCAGCTGAATGCAAATACGTGCTCGCGGCTCATAGTCCCGAATGAAAACGCGCCGCTGTAAATGTATTCATAACCTGAGTATATGCAGAATACTGACTTCGTTCCGTTACCATTATCTATAGATGCAAAATTATTGATATTGGTGGAAATGTAACTATCGTAAGAAACTCTGTTGTAAGGACTTCTTATCCTTGACTGAAGATCCGGTATAAATGATGCGTTTGAAGTTAATACAGTATTATAATACGCGCCGGGCTGTGAATAAAGATCACCTGATAAGCATACGACAAAAAAAAGAATGAATATCTTTATATAAATATATCTCAATTTAATATGATGATAAGTTTAACCGGCAGAAGGCTGAAATGAATAGTTCCGGAAATTTAATTAGTTTGTATACAAAGATAACCTAATGAATTCCATATATCAATTGTAATGAATATAAAAAAAACAGGAGCAGCCGGTTCTCTGCTCCTGTTTATAAAATGAAAATGATATTTTAAGGTCTGATGATCGTTATTACATTGAATGCATTATTATCCGAGATAGACATGTCAGCAAGATCAGCAAGCGAGTCACCGTTTACATCCGAGCTTATATATCCGGTTTGAAAATTTGACGCGTCATTATCAATTATTGTAAGATCTGAAAGATCTACTATATCATCCTGATCCACATCACCGCTGTAAAATGCAAATCTTGAATTTATCTGCACTGCGTTATTACCGTAAGATCTGGAAGATGCATCAGTGAAATTGTACTGGGCGACAGATGATACAAAACTTACTCCGGCTGAGCTCCAGGTCTCAATAGTGTTTCGGTGCTTCACCGCTATGTAATATGGAGTGTTGTCTGTGACCAGTGAATATGTGAAATTACCCTTTCCCGAATCATTTAATACAGCTTTCCTCATCTCTATTACATTATAAGGAGAAGCGTTATTTCTTATCTCAACACTCACTGTATCTGAGGTCATTAGATTGTTTCCGGGATTATAAAATCCCTCTATCAATGCTGTAAGGTTCAGACTCTTCATTCCTGTCATCAGTTCATTTTCCGTCTGAAGTGATATTTTGTAAACGGATTTTGAAGGATCATTTGTAGCGATATTCAGAACTGCATCTTCAAATGCATCACCCGGCTGCAGTGAACTTAACCCTGACGTATTTAATCTTACGGTTATCATCGCGCTGTCTGCCGGCAGTACTGTTCCCGGTACTGAACCAACAATTGAAAACAGACCGGCGAAAGTGCCTGTGAATGACGGTGATGTCAATGTCAGATTTGCTGTTCCGGAATTTCTAATATAAAAATTTTTATCATAAATATTCGGGAAACTCACTGACCCGTAAGAAATTACAGAATCCGAAGGACTGTCTAAACTTACGCATGAACTTACAGTTCCTGAATTTTTATATAATGTTACAAATACACTGTCAAAGAATGCCTGATCACTGAGTGCTCTGTCAAAGTGCAGTATTCTCCAGTTACCTGCTGCGTTAATTCCGTTTAATCCGATCATTGTATAATCGGGTTTATAACTTCCGTTCATATAAGGCGGTTCTGCATTTGTCCATTTATTCTGAGCATTGTCAAACACTGATGCTCCTGTTATATTATCCATATCTCCGCCGTTTGATGAAAAGAGACATTTTCTGCTGTTGTTCTCATTCAGCAAAGGAGAGAATAATGATATATTTTCATCATCAAGATATGTATGTCTCATGTAAATTTTTACTTTTGCTTCAAGCACATTGAATGTTCCGAAATTAACTGACGGCGATACTGAAGCGCCGTAATCCATTCCAATAAACTGTGTTATCTTTTTCTTCTCATGTAAAATATTGCAGACGCTGTAATAGCAAAGCCAGAATTCATTCGGAGCATGCAATGGAAATGTGGACTGATTACCTGAATTATCCCTTGCCCTGATATAATAATTCACCTGTGTTTCCCATCCCTGTGACGGAATTAAAAATGAAAACTGATTTCCGGAAATTGAATAGTGATATAAAGAATCATATGATGACCATGCGCCGCCGTTCTTTTTAATTCTGTAAAAAAGAACCGGTCTGTTTATGCCTGAGACAGGAACCGCTGATCCGTTATGATCTGTAATGTCAGCATTGATAACCGTCGGATAAGTGCTGTTCTTTGACGGAACATTTTTATGATCTATAGAAGGCGGTGTAACATCAACACCCGCAGCAAGTCTGACAGAATTTAAAGCGTTCACTCTGCCGTATCCGTAATGATGATTCCATTTACCGTAAGTTTTAACAGTATCATATGCAACATTGTCGGGCTTATCACATCCTCTGGCGAGATTTTCATAAACCTGCAGTCTTGTCTGATTTGTATTTACTGAAAGTACAAGAGCGGCAACTCCTGCCGCATTGGGACAAGTAGCTGATGTTCCCCAGAAGTTCGGTTCATATCCGCCGATCTTGAGAGCGTAACAGTTGGTCGGAGCTACCATATCAATATCTCCGGTTTCATTCTCACCGTAGTTTGCTCCCCAGAAAAACTGATTTCCGTTTCCGGGAGCTTTCATCTGATCATGAGTAGTAGAGCCGCCAATGCTTAATACATTAGGCAATGCTGAAGGATACAGCGGAGAACTGTTTCCGTCATTTCCCGAAGCAAATAATATTACACATCCCTTTCCGTTTCTGCCGCTGAGCGCAGCATCATTAATTGCGTCAGTTACTATCGAATTCGGAGTGCCTCCTCCCCAGCTGTTGCTGAGTACATCTATACCTCTTACTCTTGCAGTGTCAAAAGCTCTTGCAATTATACTCGAAGAAGAATTTCCGTTTATATCATAAATATTGATTGACATAAGCTGACATCCGGCTGCTATCCCTGCAATACCTATGCTGTTATTTCTTACAGCTCCGATAATTCCCGCTGTTGATGTGCCGTGATTGAATACGTCAACTGCCGAACTGTTTATATTATTAAAAGCATCATATCCCGGAAGCAAATGTCCCGGCGCCTGAAAATCTACATGCGCGGAATCTATTCCGGAATCTATTACTCCGATCTTTACTAAAGGTGAACCTGTGGTAAAATCCCATGCTTCCTCTACATGCATATCCGCTCCGGGGATTCCGTTAACAGTCGGTCTGTCTCCGTAAAAAAGAAATGAACTGCCGGTCTGTATCGTCTGTCCTGTATTGTTCAGATTCCACTGCTGAGTATAATACTGATCATTCGGAACTGACAATAAAAGACATCCTTCCGGATAAATAAAATCAGGTTCGCAGTATTCAAATAATCCCGATGTATAATATTCATCAGTTAGCTCAAGCGCATTTTTAGGATTGTCAGGAAATGATTTTAAAATAAAACCGGTACCTGTTTTAAACTCACCTGTTATAAAACATCCGTATTTCAAATTCAGAATATCGAGCTTCTCTCTGTCTGATGAATTTCTTAACTCTACAATTATTCTGTCATAAGGGATCTGAGTTACCGATCTTGAAGATCCGTAATAAGTATTTGTAATAAATTTCACAGATGTATTCTGTGCGAGATTATTTTTTAACAAACTTATCTCACCTTCACTTTTGCTTCCGCTGAACTTTATAAGATACAGATCATCCATGGATTTCCTTAAGGAATCCCCCTGCCGCATTATTGGATTTAAAAGGTTCTCCGCTTCTGTTCCGGAAACAGCGCCCTTAAATACTACTGCGACTTTATCTGTTCTTTGTGTTAGCTGAATTTTGTTGCCTTTGTAATAATAAAAATCTGAGGATAAAACTGCTTCGGAGAGGGTGAAGGAAGATGACAGAATTAAAAACAATAACTTTAATTTCATAATAAATAATTTAATTAATAAATTAATTTTTAAATTGCATTTTTTTCAACCGGAGTTGAAAAATTTGCTTTCCAAAAGTTATTGGGGATGAGATAATATACAATTTTTATTAAATAATAATAATATAATAAGTTTAGATAAATTAATTAATGTTGACGCTCATATGATGCATGTAACTTCTCTTTATTAAATGAGTCAGACGTGTTACTTAATTACTTACATTTGATAAATAGATTAGTGTCCATTGGTTTAACATTGATTTGCAGGTTGATCAGAAGGAAGTTTTGACCAATAAAGCCGGGAATTATCATTACCGGATGCCTCAACTGTATTTTTTACAAAACTTAAAGCAAATATTCATTCATTTAAAACAAAAAAGCCGGAAACGAAAAATTTCCGGCTTAATTCATATGAATAAAATTATAATTTAAACTTTATAATTGCAAATTGATAATTGACAATTGATAATTGATAATTGATCACGGTGTTTGCTTCACAATAAAATTAAACCCATTATTATCAGCAAATACCGCATCAGCAACATCAACTAAATTATCACCATTCACATCCGTAGATACATATCCTCCGATAAAGTTGAATGAATCATTATCAATCAGACCTCCGTCTGTAAGGTCTATTGTTCCGTCCTGATTCACATCTCCGCTGTACGCTGCAAATCTAACCGGAGCTGCGTCAACCTGTATCTCATTATTGCCAAATGCCTGAGATGAAGCGGTTGAAAAATTATAGTTTTCGGGACTTCCGGATGTAACTGATATTGCAGAAGAGCTCCATGTTTCAATACTGTTTCTGTGTGATACAGCGATGTAATAGATCCCGTTTGCAATATCTATATACTGAAGCTGAATGGTTCCGTCAAATGATAATATCCCTTTTTTCTCATATGCGACTGCAAACGGTGTAGTGGAATTTCTCAGCTGAACAGTGATCGTATCGCTTATCTGCGAATCATCCGTATCATCATAAAAACCTTCTATAAAATATGTAAGATCCAGATTTGTTACCGGATTGGCATATACCTGTCCCCTGATCTCACCTCCCGGGAATGCAGATGAATGAATATTCAGATACCAGATATCTCCAAGAAGTTCGGTTTCATTCGCCGCTGTCAGTACAAAGGTGTTGGAATAAGTTCCTGACGTTACCCCGGTTGGAAATCCTGTTAATCCAATCCGAACTCCGGCGTTAACTCCTACTGCAGCCGGTCCGTGGAAATGTGATGCAGTTGTATTACCGGTCAGACCGGAAAATGTAACCGTGAACACAAGCGTGTTTGTAACATCATTGTATGTTCCTGTCAGCGTACCTGTTCCCGGAGATATGTTTGGAGGAACTTCCTGCGTACCGCTCATCGGAACGTTGATATTATATAACGTAGCGTTTGAAACTCCGGTAAATAAAATCAGAGCTAACATTACATGTAAAACGAACAGGGGATTTTTTAATTTTTTCATAAAAAATTAATTTAAGTTAGTAAAAAATTTTATACCTGGGAAATATATGTTTTGGGGTTTGTCAAATTAATTAACTTAATTTATTTTTGCAATAAGTTATTCAATAAATAATTGTTAAGTAAATTCTCATTTTTTAAATTTTAAATTTTAAATTTTCACAAGCCCAGCTTGACTCCCCTCCTTCCCAAGCCCCAGCTTGACTCCCCTCCTTCCCAAGTCCCAGAGGCTGTGTGAAAACAAATAGAGTATGTCACCTCAAAGACTCTAAGGCTCAAAGATTACTTTTATTGCATATTATTATCTTAGAGTCTCCGAGACTTCGAGGTATATCAAACGTTTTCACACAGGCTCCCCAGCTTGGGAAGAACTACTTACCTTCCTAAAACAAAAAGCCGGAAAAGAATAATTTTCCGACTTTAATCATTTAACAAATTGAAAATTGATAATTGAAAATTGATAATTGATATTTGGCTCCCCTCCTTCCCAAGCCCCAGAGGCTGTGTGAAAACAAATAGAGTATGTCACCTCAAAGACTCTAAGGCTCAAAGATTACTTTTATTGCATATTATTATCTTAGAGTCTCCGAGACTTCGAGGTATATCAAACGTTTTCACACAGGCTCCCCAGCTTGGGAAGAACTGCAAATTACCTTCCTAAAATACAAAAAGCCGGAAACAAATAATTTCCGGCTTTATTCATTTAAAATTTAAAATTTATAATTTAAAATTTATTTTCCATCTGCTCTGTCTATATCTTCCTGCGATATCTTACCGCCTTTTATATAATTACTATTCATCTTTCGCGTATCTTCTTTTTCATTTTTGCTTTCAGTTTGGATCTGCTCATAGTATTGTGATGAATTACTCATTGAAGGATCTCCGGTGAAAAAGTTTATTGATTCATTCGGTTCAGTATCACCATCCGGCGGCGGCGGTGCGGGAGGTGTGATCACTCCGACAAAGTTCGCTGCGTTATTATCAGTTAATGCATAATCAGCAATGTCAGTTAAATTATCTCCGTTTGCATCCGTCGGAATATACCCTGAATTGAAATTGAAAACATCATTATCAATAAGCGAAAGATCCGCAATGTCAATCAGTCCGTCCTGATCTACATCCCCGTTATAGCAAGCGAATGTCGGCGGTATGTTATCTACACTGATCAGATTGCTTCCATATGCGGAAGTAACATCCTGAGTAAAACTGTGATTGAGCTGATAAGTAAGCGGATCAAAGTTCACAGTTCCGCTGCTCCATGTCTCGATCATATTTCTGTGCTCAACAGATAAAAAATACGGCGAGCCTGCCGATACATTGCTGAAGTTTACATCGTTGATTCCGGACTGACTCATATATATTTTTGCCGAATCGACCTTATTATACGGTGATGCGGTATTCCTTAAATAAATATCCATTGTATCCCTCACCATTGAATTGGTAAAAGTATTATAAAATCCCTGAACGAATGCAGACAGATTCATCTTATGCGGCTTTTGAGAAAGATTATTAAACTGCATACCCCATGCATATAATCTTCCTGTATCCTGTGCTGCCAGATCGCTTATATTCAGTATCCATTTTCCTTTTATTGCCGAGAGTCCGAAAGTTGATATCATAGGTGTCAGAGCTTTTATCCGGGGAGAAAGGCATACATATCTGTCGCTTAAAAGAGAACTGTCAGCCTGATCATCAAATACTGTTACAATATTTTCATTTCTGCCTAAAAAATAAATATCTTCAAAAATTATATGTGTGTTTCCCGCGGGATTTGTAAGACTGATCCGCAGATCATGTTCAAATGTATGATTTAATGCTATAAATAACTTTATATCAGTTAAGCTGCCTGTCTGAAGTATCTCAAGTGTGTCACTGATCATTAACCCTGAAGTACCTGTGGCGGGTATTCTCCTGTCTGAACTTTTTATTAAAAAGCCTTCCTGAAAATTATCACTTGAAGGACTTCCAATAAGAGGTGACTGAAGCGTATTAGTGACTCCTCCGATGTGTGCGAATTTAGCCTCGTTTCTGAAATACATCACCTGTCCTGTTGCTGTGGCGAATCCGCAGTTACCCGAAAGATATCCGTCAAAATTGTAAACAGTCTCACCTGAGGGATTATTTCCGCGGTTTCTCGCCCTGTACATATTATCATTTATATATTCCGGATACTTTACATCAGATAAAATTACTAATTCATCAATGTATCCGTTGAATTTAGTTAAATTCGGAGTACCTCCTACATAAAGCGAATCAGTTCCGTCGGTAATTGCTCCCACATCTATTGCTCCGCCTGCAATCGAGTTTCCGTTCAGATAAAAATAATACTGACCGTTCCCAACAGCGCCTCCATAATATGTGAACGCTACATGTGACCACCGGTTTAAAGGGATTTGCGTAAGTCCGCCTGAATATGAAAAGTTTCCGTTAATGCCTGCATATAAACTGCCGTTAATTAATGCAAGCCTGTAGTTAGTTCCGGCTCCTCCTGCCGGCAGACCTTTATGGATTATAACACTATTTGTATTTGCGCGGGGATATATCCATGCGCTGAGTGTAAGCTGAGTAGTAGGACTGAACTGCGCATGATCGGAAGCCGCCAGATATGTGTTTGACGATCCGCTCAGATCAAGGCAGTCATTTGTATTTATAGTATTTGAAGGTCTCGATCCGAGATCCACACCGGAAACTCCGTTATTTATTGCAGCAGAATTCTTAAACGAAAAATCCCTCATCACAAAAGGGGCTCCGTCATTATCATCATCCTGAAATGTCAGAGAATATACCAGATCTTCATAAATTCCGCTGTTCACTGCAAGACTTGTTCTGAAATAAGTCCTGATTTCCGAACCGGTAAGGTCTCTGTTCCATATCCTTATCTCATCCATCATTCCTTCAAACGGATCATTCGAACCTTTTCCTATTAATAAAGAATCAGTATTTGAAGTAGGCGCGGCTCCGGCTATAGTAACTGATGAATCGGATACTCCGTTAACATATACTGTAAAAGTACCTGTCGATATATTATACCTGCCGGCAATATGCGTCCATTGATTACTCGGAATAACAGTATTACCCACAAGCCTCGTGGTTCCTAATGTCCTGACTGCTACCCTTCCCTGATTTAAATATAATGTATACCCGGATGAAGTATTCAGTCTCTTCTGAAAAATTATCTGAAAAGAAGGACTTATAGAATTAGCCGGATTTACCCATGCTTCTAAAGTAAAACTTCCGGTTATATCCAGATCAATGTCATGCCTGCCTGTTATATAACTTCCTGTCGTTCCTTCAAAGGAAGCAGCCTGATTCCAGTATAAACTTGCCTGTGATTTATCTGGCGCTGAGAAGAAGATAAAAATTGTAATAATGAATAAAGCTGAAAAGTTGAATTTAGAATTCATTTGATCACCTTTCTTTATATTAGTTAGTATGTTTTAAAATAAAATTTATAAAATAACTAAATATATCTTTCAGTTTTTTCCTTTAACCGCTTTTGAATAACACTGTATCAGTATTTTAAAATACTTTATGAATATTTTACTTTTATTAAAGTTCGGTTCAGACACAAAAAAAAGGGCTGACAAATGCCAGCCCTTCTTTGTGTTTTGAATAAACCTTATTATTTAATAAGAACCATTTTCTTTGTTGAGATGAAATTGTTGTTACCGGTTCCTGTTGCATTGATTCTGTAGAAGTACATTCCACTTGCTAAGTTAGCGCCGTTGAATGTAGCTGTGTAGTAACCAGCTGTTTTCACTTCGTTTACTAAGTTAGCAACTTCTCTACCGGAGATGTCATAAAGTAAGATACTGACTTTTCCGTCGTAAGGAAGATCGTAATCAATCTTTGTTGATGGATTGAAAGGATTTGGATAGTTTTGTGAAAGTTTGTAAGCATCAGGTACACCTACTGTGATCTCGCTTGAAAGATTGAAATATTCAAAATTACCGTTGAAATCTATTTGTTTCAGTCTGTAGCTGTATTTTCCTGTGTTAACTCTTTCTGTGAAAGAATAGTTTTTTGCTTCTGTTGTGGTACCGTTACCTGTTACGCTTCCGGCTTTTGTCCACTCTGTAGTTCCGACTAATGATCTTTCGATATCAAAACCGCTGTTGTTGGTTTCGCTTGATGTTGCCCAGTTAAGTGTAACATTGTTTCTGCTGATGCTTGATGTGAAACTTGCAAGCTCAACAGGTAATATTGAGAGAGTATCTACACTGTGACTTGCGCATCTTGTGAATTCCTGATTGAAACAGTTTTCATTATAAAAGTTCAGTTTGGTTCTTGTAACTGATAATGGTGTTTCGCAACTGTCTCTGATTATCATACGTTTAACATAACTAAATTTAAAGGAGTTGTAGATTTAATTTTAAATCTTCCGATAAGTGTAGGAACGCCCTGTGCGATCATTAAACCGTTACCTGCACCGGGTAATGAGTTTGCTGCAAGTCTGAGTTCATAATTTCCCGGACTGTTTGATGCAACTACTGTGTTACCGTTTCTTGGTCTGAAAGATTCAGGAAGATCAGAAGCCGGGACACCTGCATTTGAATCAAGCTGAAAAGAAGAAGCTGCGCCGAATCCTGGCAATAATGTTCCGAATGTCTGGGGAGCTCTGAAAAAGAACTGCCATCCTGCTAACTGAAGCGGAATAGCGTCTGTGTGTGAAGACAAGATCAAAAGTAATTTGTTAGGATTTACCTCCATTTTTTGCTTCTAACGTGTACTGAGGAATGTTTGTTGTTGCCTGTCCAAAAGAAATATTGGAAAATACAACTAAAGCAAACAATGTAGCAAAAAGTTTAACTGTTTTTTTCATTGTGTTTTTTTTTGTTTGGTTAATAAATAAGGTTTTTTCAAAACTTTTTTAAAAGCTTTAGATTAATGTTTCAGATATCTTTTAATTTAATACAAAATATAACTTTCAATTTTTAATGTCAATTCTTTTTTTACTTATATAGCAATAATTTTAAGTAAATAAATCATTAACACATTAAATTGAATCTTTAAACCGTATACAATATAGAACAAATGATAATAATATTCAACAAATTTTTTTTTTAAAAAAATACTTCCGGTTCTAAAGAGGAGATTGGTATACCGCTTTGCGGCTTCGTCCGGAAAGCGCGGACTCGCAAAGAAACTTTTTGCGGGCGAAGCGAAGCAATCTCTAAATCTAATACCGTGAGGCGCAACTTGAATCTTATAAATTTTAAATTCTTAGCAGTGAGAGAGGAGAGGGGGGGGGGGGGGGGGGGGGGGGGGGGGTTGCTTCGTCCGAAAAGCGCGGACTCGCAAAGAAACTTTTTGCGGGCGAAGCGAAGCAATCTCAAAATTTTATACCGTACTTGAATTTATAAATATTCTTAAGAAGTGAGAGCGGAGATTGCTTCGTCCGAAAAGCGCGGACTTTGCGGCAAAGCAATGCTCATCGGAGCGGAATTGCTTCGTCCGAAAGCGCGGACTCGCAAAAGAGCTATGAAGAGCGGGGATGCTTGATTTATTAAATTTATAGTATCAAAAATTCTTCGACAAACAAAAGAATTTACAATTACAAAAAAAAAACCGTTTCTACTATATTGTAACGGGATTTAATAAACTAAAAATTAATTTATTATGGACAAAATTATTTTGCGTTTACATTATGACGAACAAATACAATAACGTATTGTATACCGGTTACACAGGAGATTTAGGAGAAAAGTATTTGAACATAAAAGTAAAGCTGTAAATGGTTTACAAATAAATACAATGCTTCGAAATTAGTTTATTTTGAATTCACTGAAAATTCATATTCTGCCAGAAGCCGTGAGCATCAAATCAAAGCGGGATCAAGATTAAAAAAATAAATCTGGTGAATTCATTTAATAAAGAATGGAAAGACCTTTCAGATGAAATTTGAGATTG
>JADJYU010000019.1 GCA_016719565.1 Ignavibacteria bacterium | reverse complement strand
GCGTCAGTCAGATATTTGTAATCTGATAATATCTTTTCAAACTTTACTTTCCATTCCGGTGAATAATCCCTCTCACTGGCTTGAACTCTCCTTTATATATAAGTCTCTTCTTTGAATCTGTTATTCTCCAGTTACAAGACCGAACTGATCACATAGAGCGATGATCCTTTCGTGTGATCCGCCGATCCACTCCGCATAGAGCTCGATGACGAGATTATCTTCAGGAACAGGTTCATCAGTGATTTTATGCCGCCACTCTTCCGCCGATCGGTTTCTGGCTTCGAAAATTGTTACTTCTGTGGGTATCTTTTAATTTCATAAATGTGACGGTCTGTCAGACCTGCGCCGGCTGATGACTGATGGCTTTGAGATCAGATTCATTGAAAAACTTTAGGAGCAAGAAGTGTCCCATTTACCCAATAACAGAAGACTGCTTCAGAAATTCTCTTCTTGTTGTATGTTTGAAAAAATTTAATTGTGTTCAAAATACTTAATTGAAGTAAATTTAAAAACTCAAACCATTATTCTAATTGCCTGCCTCAAAGGCTCGAAGGCTCACAAGAATACTGTTTTTAAAAATTTTAACTTGAGACTTTGAGCCTTTGAGGTAATATCATTTGTTTTCGGATTTTGGGAATTGTCTTTGCCTAACAATGATTAAAAAACTTACTTCAATTTGAGAATTCAGAACATTAGATTGAATATAAATTAATATTTAACATTGCCGGAAATTATCTCAGTATCCAGGAACGGATATGCCTTACAAGTTTGCCCAGAGTGAAATGAAAAAAATTCGCAGAAGGAATATTTAACGGAAAAGTACCCGATGCGGAAAGACTTATGTCAGTATTTGAGAACTCTGAAATTGACGAAAGAAATTTATGCGTTCCCTTAGAATATTTTAAAAAAAAGGAAATCATTCGCTGAAAGAAATTCTGATTATCTGAAATTTACAGTTGAGTTTTCTGTCAGCGCGATAAAAGATTGTCTTTCTAAATCAGATTCAGTTCCGATGATATAACGGATATTATTTTTATCTCATCCACAGGCATATCGACGCCAAGCCCTGACGCTTTTATTATCAATGAACTTAAGCTGAATAAAAACATAAACAGATATCCGCTGTGGGGACTCGGCTGCGCGGGAGGAGTCGCGGGAATTGCAAAAGCTAAAGTGATCACAGAGTCAAACCCAAATGCGCTTGTCATTTTAGTTACATCTGAATTATGTTCTTTAACCTTTCTTAATGATGATTACTCGAAAAGTAATTTAGTAGCGACAAGTTTATTCTCAGACGGAGTCGCTGCAGTGCTTATTAAAGGTGACGGTCTGAATTCTCTAAAGGAATAAATTCTAAGATTGAAATAAAAGACGCGATGAGCAGAATATGCTATGATTCAATTGACGTTATGGGCTGGGAGGTTACGGATGCAGGACTTAAAGTAATTTTTTCAAGAGACATACCTTTGATAGTCGAAGATAAACTGAGACCTGACATAGAGATATTTTTAAAAAGAAATGCTCTGAAGACTGATGATATAAAAAACTACGTTACGCATCCGGGAGGTATAAAAGTAATCGAGGCATACATAAAGTCACTGGATATTGATCCGTCGTTTCTTGATAATACAAAAAGCCTTTTGAGAAAATACGGGAACATGTCGTCGGCTACCGTGATCTATGTGCTTGAGCATTTTATCAGCAGCGGTTTTAAAGACGGCTTCGGATTAATGACCTCACTCGGTCCCGGGTTTTCAAGCGAGATGGTACTTCTGAATATTCAATCAAACTGAAGATAACCTGATGTCACTTTTCGTTATAATAATTTCAATTCGTAATACTTCAGCGGTTTACCGAACTGTTAATCTCAAAGAGAAATGAGAAATGGCTTCTGGCAAACGGCGCAGTGGAATACGGCGGAAGTCACTATAAATACATCGTCCTCTTACATACAGCTTTTTTTCTTTCAATGATCTTTGAATATTATTTGACGGCAGGGGAGTATAAATACAATATTATTAATTATTTGTTTTTGGTATTTTTCATACTTCTGCAGACAGCGAGAATTTCAGTACTGCTGACACTCGGTAAATACTGGAATACAAAGATTTACAGAATTCACGGGACAAGTCTTGTCAGCGGAGGACTTTATAAATATTTCAAACATCCGAATTATATAATTGTAATCTGCGAGATATTTACCATCCCGATGATATTTGATTTATATTACACGCAGTTATTTTTTCCATACTGAATGCTGTGATGCTGTATGTCAGAATAAAAGGAAAATAAAATTTTAATCAATTAACAGATCTGAAATATGAAAATAAAATTAAGAGATATCTGTCACGGAAGAAGCGGGGATAAGGGTGATGCTGCAAACATCGGACTGATCGCTTATAATAAGGAAGACTATGAATTAATTAAAAGAGAAGTCACGGCGGAAAAGGTTAAGACATTTTTTGAAGGCATCTGCAAGGGAGAGGTCATAAGATATGAACTGCCGAATATCAACGCGCTGAATTTTCTTTTGAACAACACTCCTCGGCGGCGGCGGAACGGTCTCGTTGATGCTGGATGCGCAGGGAAAGACTCTTGCGTCAGCGCTATTGAAAATGGAAATTGAAAAATAATCATATAATTTAAAACCCACATAAAATGTTTGAACAGCAGAAGTACAGATTAAAAGATTCGAAAGATAAAATAGATTCATTACGGAGGTTTCTTTGAAATCGATAACAAGATCTCAAAATAAAAGAACTGGATTCACAAACCGTGAGAATTTCTGGGAAGACAACAAAGCCGCGCAAAAAATACTTCAGGAAATTTCCAATCTGAAAAAATGGGTTGAGGAATTTAACGGAGTCGAAACAAAATTCATCGACATTAACGGTTTAATAGAATTCGCAGAAGCAGAAGGCGATGAGTCAATGTCAGCAGAGATCGACAGGGACATTGATGCATTTGAGAAAGAGCTGACTGAAGTGGAATTCAAAAACATGCTCTCTGACAAAGACGATATCAGGGATGCGATCATTACAATCAATTCCGGCGCAGGAGGAACCGAGTCGCAGGACTGGGCTGAAATGCTTTTGAGAATGTATCTCAGATACTGCGAGAATAATAATTTCAAAACTTCTTTGGTCGACCGGCTTGACGGAGACGGCGCGGGAATTAAAAGCGCTACTGTCGAAGTGAAAGGCGATTACGCTTACGGTTATCTCAAAGCTGAGAACGGCGTTCACAGACTCGTCAGGATCTCTCCTTTTGATTCTAATAAAAAACGACACACTTCTTTTGCGGCAGTCTATGTAAGTCCTGTCATCGATGACGAAATTGAAATTGAGATAAATCCCGCTGACATAAAAGTCGATACATTCCGCGCAGGCGGCGCAGGCGGACAGAATGTGAATAAGGTCGAGACTGCAATACGGATCACTCACGCTCCTTCAGGCATTGTCGTGCAGTGTCAGAATGAAAGATCACAGAATCAGAATAAAATGAATGCGATGAAGATGCTCAAGTCAAAGCTCTACATGATCGCAAAGGAAAAAGAATTGGCGAGACTTCAGACAATTGAAAACACTAAGAAAAAAATTGAGTGGGGGAGTCAGATAAGAAGTTACGTCTTCCATCCCTATAATATGGTGAAAGATCACAGAACTGATTTTGAGACAAGTGATACTCAGGGCGTTATGAACGGAGAGATAGAGGGATTCATAAAAGCGTTTTTATTAGATTAACGGCTTAATGAACTATAAACTTTTCATAGCCGGAAGATTTTTATTTTCCAAAGGCGAATCAAAATTCATTTCATTCATAACCTACATTTCCATCATCGGAGTTACGCTCGGCGTGGCGGCGCTTATCATCGCCGTGTCCGTGCTGAACGGATTTGAAAAAGAGATCCGTGATAAAGTGGCAGGTCTCGTATCGCATATTCAGATCACTTCATTTCTCTCCGAAGGTCTGTCGGATCATAAAGAAGTGATTACTATGATGAAAAATGATTTCAAGAAATTAAAGGGCATTTCGCCGATAGTTCAGAAGGAAGCCGTCATAAGATTCAAAACCGGTGTGGAAGGAATTATACTGAAGGGAATCGTACCCGAGACGGATCTTTCCAAAAGTAAAAACAAGATCATCAGCGGAAGTTCTGATATTTCGCCTGTCGATTCTAATTTTTCAAAATTACTTATCGGCGATAAACTTGCGAAGAAGCTGGGTATAGAAGCCGGTAATAAAGTAATAGTCTTCGGATTAAACGGGATACCGGGACCGTTCAATCAGCCGAAGCTGAAACAGTTCATAGTAAGCGGAATTTATGAGACGGGACTTAAGGAACTTGATGATATAATTATTTATACTGACATCAGGACCACTCAGAAGTTATTTGAATACGGAGAAAATGTCAGCGGCATGAGATCGAGCTGTATGACATTGATAATGCCGGAGCTGTTGTTAATAAAATTAAAACTGAGATCGGCTATCCTTATTATCCTAAGTCTCTTTTCCAGTTATACAAGCCGCTCTTCACCTGGGTGGAACTGCAGAAAGCTCCGATACCTATCGTACTTGGTCTGATCATTCTTGTCGCTACCTTTAACATAGTCGGAACCCTGCTGATGCTCGTGCTTGAGAAGACGCAGTCGATAGGAGTTTTAAAAACACTGGGAGTAAGCAAGTCAGGAATTGTAAAGATCTTCCTCTATGACGGACTGCTCATCGGCATCATCGGAATAATTTTAGGCAATATTCTGGGACTCGGAATTTGTTTCCTGGAGATGAAATATAACTTCTTCGCGCTGCCGGAAATATATTATATGAAGAGCGTACCGATACTTCTTAATCCCGATTATATAATTTTCATAACGGTCATAACATTTATACTGACCATTACAGCAACGCTTATACCTTCCTTCCTCGCATCGAAACTCGATCCTGTCAAATCAATCAGATTCAGTTAATAATGCAGCCCGATAAATCACGGAAAAAAATTGAGGCGATGTTTGATGAGATCGCTCCGTCATATGACAGACTGAATCATCTATTCACTGCGCGCAGTGATATCATATGGAGAAGAAAAATTGTCAGCGAACTTCAGAAGAAGGAAATTAAATTTTCCAAATATAGTCGATCTCGCATCCGGCACAGGCGACCTCACACTCGAACTTCTCAAACTCGATCCTGTAAAGATCTTTGCAGTAGACATTTCAAAAAAAATGCTTGAGCTGCAAAGAATAAAGATCAGTGACGAAAGACTTGAGCTGATACAGGCGGAAGCGGCATCCATGCCTTTTGAAGATGAAAGCATTGATCTTGTCACAATCGGTTTCGGCGTGAGAAATTTCGAGAACCTGAATGAATCTCTGACTGAGATACACAGAGTTCTCAAACCCGGCGGCTATCTAATCATCATTGAAATGTTCAAAGCGGAGAAAATCAGTTCAAGGATATTCAACTTTTACTTCAGCAAGATCATGCCTTTCCTCGGAAACAAATTATCTAAAAGTAAGACCGCATACAATTACTTATCCGACTCAGTTCAGAATTTTCTGACAGTTCAGGAGTTTACCGGTGTCTGCAATAAGAATGGATTTACGCTTGAGAAGAGTGTGAATAATTTTATTGGGGTTGTGAATAGTGTTTATTTGAGGAAAAGTTAAATCTTGAAATTTATCAACCTCTTCCCCCTTTTCAAAGGACGGGGATTATGATAATAAAGTTTTTGATCAAGAAAAGTTTGGAAATAGGAAAGTATTTGCTACGTCTGGAATATTTTAATAAGGTTTTCTACAGAATTGACAAGGGGGGGTCAAACTAAGTACAATTAAATAAATTTTAAAGTGAAAATATTTAATTTTGAATTCGGATAAGAAAAATACTCATTTAACAAAACCACTTAAACCCCTCCTCCCCCCCCCCGCCCATGAGAATTTAAATTCAAACCCCTCGTACCCATCTCTTAAATTCCGACGGAAAAAAAAAGTTTATTTATGTTCGAATCTCATGATTCGTGACGCGCTCTAATCGGAAGAACACGTTTCCCAATCAGGAGATTGGAAACGAAATTAAATTTTGGGATTAACACAAATCAACTGCATGTATTGAATTTAGAATACAGTATAATTAGTTTTATACATGACCACAAAAGATAAAAATTACATCTCTCCGGAAGAATATCTTAAGATTGAAAGAGCATCTGAGATAAAGCATGAGTATTTTAACGGGGAAATATTTGCGATGTCAGGAGCGAGTCTGAAGCATAATATTATAACTGCAAATTTATTAATTGATCTCGGTAACAAATTAAAAAATTCAGAATGTATTCCATTCGGAAGCGATATGCGTGTTTATGTTTCCGAAAATGGATTATATCTTATCCTGACTTATCTGTTTTTGCGGGAAATAAAACTGCAGGACGATGAACAGGACACCGCTCTTTTTCCAAAAGTAATTATTGAAGTTCTTTCAAAGGCAACGCAGGATTACGACAGAGGAGGGAAGTTTAAACTTTGCAGAGAAATTGCAACCCTGGAGGATTATGTCTTAGTGTCGCAGGATTCTGTTTCAGTCGAACATTATCATAAACAAAGTGACGGCAGATGGATACTGGAAGAGATCAATGATTTTGTTAGTAAGATTAAATTAAATTCAATTAAAGCTGAGATCGAATTGAAAGAAATTTATTCAAATATTAAATTCTAAATTTCAAATCCTAAATTCTACATTCCAAAATCCTAAATTCTAAATTCTTAATTCTTAATTCTATTTGAGGCTCCTTTCTATTATTGGAAGTTCATATAATTATTATATAATATCAATTATATTAGACTTTTCAGGCTTTAGTTTTATATTAACAGGAATAAAATTTACTTATTATTGGACAAGTTCAAAATGAAAACACTTTTTATCTGCCTTACATATATAATTTCAACCTCTGCTGTCTTTTCTCAGTCAAGCTGGTTATGGAAAAACCCTATGCTTTCCGGAAATGACTGGTACGATTTTCAATTTACTGATTCTTACACGGGTTATACAATAAGTGATAATTTCTCTATTCTGAAAACTACTGATACCGGAGAAAAATGGGATCTGATTCATACAAAAAGTGATTTACCTTCGGGCGTCAGCGGAGCTTTCAGAGCTGTTTTTTTTATAAACTCATTGACGGGATTTGCGGGGAGCAATGCAATTTTCAAATCGACTGACGGAGGGTTGAACTGGACTTACATTACCTCTTTAGGTGTAATTGTCAGATCTCTTTATTTTACAGATCAGTTTACGGGCTATGCTGCCTGTGATAAGGGTAAAATATTCAGTACAACAGATGGAGGAATAAACTGGTCTCTTCAATACTCAGCGGCAGACACAACTGCTGATCTGAATAAAATAGTATTTGTGTCAGCTGATACCGGTTTTGCTGTGGGAAAAAAGACAGACTGTGTTCAGAACTACTGACCGCGGAAACACCTGGAACGTAAGATATTTAAGTTGGGGTTTTCCGCTGTATGACATTAGTTTTATTGATCACAATACGGGATTTTTAACGGGTGAGTATGGAGTCATCATTAAAACAACAAACAGCGGAATCAGCTGGACATATCTTAATAGATTTACACCTAATAATCTGAAAAGTATTTGTTTTATTTCACAGGATACGGGATTCTCAGTATCTACATTATCCGGTTCAGAAGGAAAAATATTCAGGACAATAAACGGAGGAGATAAGTGGTCATTATTATCCGACTTAAATATTTTCATATATAAAATAAATTTTATTGATAAGCTTACGGGCTTTGTTACCTGTGAAGGCGGCAATATTTTTAAAACCACCAATGCCGGAGAAACCTGGATCTCTAAAATATCCGGTTGTATGAATGCAAATCTGGTCAGTATTGATTTTATTTCTGCTGATACAGGATTTGCTGTAGGATCGAAAAGCCTGTTGCTTAAAACAACAAACGGTGGAGATGAGTGGCGAAAAATGAATTGCCCGATCAACAGTAATTATATTTATGTTAAATTTTTTGATAATGAAAATGGATATTTAGCGGGAACAACTTTATATAAAACAACAAACTCCGGTATAAGCTGGGACAATATTGCTAATTTGAATGGTTTAGATGATATTATATTTTACAATATCGATACAGGATATTATATGAAGAACGATATCCTGTTTAAAACTTTTAACGGGGAAACAACTGGACATCAAGCAAAGTGGAATTTGCTTCTCAAAAATTCTATTTCCTTGAAAACAAGGATACAGGTTTTTACTTTACCTCATATTACACGATATATCCAAGTTATCTTAACTTTAATGATATTTATAAAACTGAGAATAACGGTGCAGACTGGACTCTCCTTACAAGATTCACTCATGCCTATGGCAGCGGATATATCAACTCAATATATTTTACTGACAGTCAGACAGGATTTCTTTCAGGTACACCGGGAATTAAAAAACAACAGACGGAGGAGCAAGCTGGAACACATACCCCGGTCTGAATGGATTTTCCGGAAAATTATATTTTAATGACAGTGAAAACGGATTTGTTACAAAGAATAATGAAGTTTACGGTACTGATAACGGAGGTAACAACTGGAGCAAATTGTTTACCGCTTCGAAACACTTAAACGCCTTTTATTTTTTAAATTCAAATACAGGATTTTTAGCCGGTAATTTTGGAAGTATTTTGAAAACTACCAACGGGGGAGGAAATTTTGTAAATATTTTTAATGAAAGTAACTTTGTTGCAAATAGTTATTCTCTGTTTCAGAATTATCCAAACCCTTTTAACCCGTGACTACAATCGGATATTATCTGCCGAATGAAGGAATGGTTTCAATGAAAATATTTGATATACTTGGTAAAGAAATTTATTCATTCTCCGGACTGAAAAAAACGGGTTATCATGAGATCAGATTTGACGGAACTCATCTCTCAAGCGGTATTTTTTTTACAGGATTGAGTCAGGGAAATTCTCTCAGACAAAACGAATGCTTTTGTTGAAATGATATCAAACTTATTTACCGCTGAGTCACAAAGGCACCAAGATTTTAAAAATAAATGCTTTGTGCTTTCGTGAATTTTTAATAGCTGACACAAAATCCTTTATTCCCCTTTGGGAAAGGGGGGAAAAAAGGGAATTTGTTTATAAAAGAGAAAAAAAAAAAAGGTTTTTTTATCCTAATTATTTGTCACGATCATTTTCCTGCTGACCGAATTACCGTTTATACTAAGCCTGTAAAAATAAACTCCGCTTGAAATATTACCTGCGTTGTAATTTATATTGTAATAACCTTCGCTTAGATTTTCATTTAAAATATTTTCCAGCAACGTTCCTTTTGAGTCATGGACCGATAGCCGTGTGAATCCTCCGGACGGAAGCTGAAATGAAATGGTTGTAGACGGATTAAACGGATTAGGAAAATTCTGGAATAATTCAAAGCTGACAGGGGAGCCGATCAAAACAGTTTCGTATAAATTCAAATATTCAAAATTGCCGTTGAAATCTATTTGCTTAAGTCTGTAAGAATATGATCCGGATAATAAGTTGTTATCGGAATATGAATATTCATTTGTCTGAGCTGAGTTGTTATTACCTTTTATAAATCCAATAGGTTTCCAGATATCAGTTGAATTATTTTTTCTCTGAACTTCAAAACCGGAATTGTTTACTTCCTGTGAAGTGACCCAGTTAAGCAAAACATTGTTTCTGTTTACAGTATGGGTAAAAGAAATCAGTTCAACCGGCTGAGGAGTCTGATATATTGCGTAAATAAATACTTTATCAGATAAATTAAAATAGTTGTTTGTAAGAGTTCCGGGTGAAGTAAATATTGTATCAAGAAAAAATCCGCCGAAGAGATCTAAAAATTTCAGAGAGACACCAATGGGAAAATTTGGAAAAGTGAACTGAATATTATTACCGGAGCCTTTTTTTAAACTGCACTTCATGAGTCCTCGGAGTTACAGTTAAATTACTTCCCTGTCTGAAATCCTTATCAAGACCCTGTATTATTCCCTGTCCAAACTGAATGCTGTCTCTGAGCTGAGTGTCTATGAATCTTACATCAAACACTCCTGTCGGCGGAGTCGGTGGAAGTTCCTGCTCACCTAATTGCATATCAATTCCATTCGTTGCAGCGGGATCAATCCCGAAATAAAGAGTATCAATTCCTTCGGCGGATCCGTCCGAAACTATCAAAGGTATATTGACATACTGAGAAGTACAGATACTGCTGAAGGAAAAAACAAAAAGCAAAGAAATAAATAATTTAATCATTTGTAAAAGTTAAATTTTATTTAATTAAAATCATTGATTTAATTTCTTTGAAACTTCCGGATTCAATTTTATAATAATATACTCCGGATGAAAAATCTGATGCATTAAAATTAACAGTATAATATCCGCCTGTCTGAAAACCATTTACAAGCATCTTCACTTCCTGTCCCAGCATATTATATATTGAAAGCTTCACAATACCGTCTTTCGGTATCTGATATTTTATTGTTGTAGCAGGATTAAAAGGATTCGGGTAATTCTGCGCAAGTTCATATGTCAGAGGTAAATTAGATTCTTCAGTCAGCAGTAAATTATCTATAGAACTGTTTATTACAACCTCTTCATTTTCTTTAAGCAGAGTATTCAAAAAAGATCCGTCAAAATTATCTTTAAGTCTTAATCTGTGACCGTTCAAATTATAAACTTTAATGAATAAAGGTCTTTCCGGAGAATTAATTTTAATATTATGATTATTACCTAAAGCTTCAACATATTTATCTGATGAAAATCTGATATCAAATATTCCTGACGGAGGTACAGGAGGTAATTCATATTCCGAAGTGATCTGACTGCTGTTAGTAAGATATAAGCTGGAAGTGTTTCCCGTATTATCTCTGATTTCTATTCTTAATCTGTTATCTGCATTAACATCTTGATTACCGGATATAAGAGGGAGAAAACTGTCATTAGTATCTTTCATAAACTTACCGGCGCTGTTTGTTTTTATCCAGTATCCTTTCCCGGGCTTTAATGTATCTTCAGAGAAATAGCCGTTTTTATATTCGAAAAAACTCGATGCAAATAATCCGGGAGGGAAAGTTACAATTTCATTTACCGGAATAATTTCTTCAAAAGGTCCTATTATATTCCATCCGTTAACTACATTTATATCTTTAACAGGATTGAAAATACCTACTATTTCATAATTCTTAGCGACAGGAAAATTAAGCCAGTATCCGGCTCCGTTTGAAAGTGTTGTAACATTTGAATATCCGTTATTATATCCAAATGCACTTGTTACATCAAATTCAAAAAGTGAAGCCACTGACATATCAAACGACTGCAGCGGTATTGAAGTCAGATTCCAGCCGCCGGTTACAGCAATTGGATAAGTTGCTCTGAATTCATAATCAATTCTGAGATGCCTGATTCCCGCGTTATTTAAGGAAAAACTATTCTGCAGCTTCATGTTAATATTTGTTCCAAGAATATCTTCTCTTAAATAAAATGTGCCGGTCGTAGGAAACATTGAGGGATCCCAGGTAAATGTAATCGGTCCTGAAACAGACGGCTGAAAGTTCATCCAGAAAATAGAGTTGTTTAAGATATCCTGTCTCATATCAATTTTGGATGCATCCAGTAGATAAGTTGGAGCAAAGATCATCCTGAAATCAAATATACCTGCAGGAGGCGCAGGCGGAAGCAGATATTCTCCGAGACATGTATCAATTCCAAATGTGGCGTTAGGGGACATTCCGATTTTTACAGAATCTTTTTTACCTGCTGCATCAGTCGCAATAATATTCGACTGCCAGGTGACAGGGCAGTTGGAATTTTCAGTGACCGTTATATAATTTGGTTTTGTAATCGAGGTTGAACCAAAACTGTTTGATACCTGCAGAGTTACATTATAGACACCCGGAGTATTGTATCTGATATTCGCCGGGTTTCGCAAATTAGAACTTGAAGGACTTCCGCCCGGAAAAGTCCAGGTCCAGGATGTAGGATTATTTGTAGTAGCGTCTGTAAAATTAATTGCTTCGCCTGCAAAAATATTCTGTCTGTTTGAAGTAAAATTCGCGTAAGGATAATTCGCAAATGTAAAATCTACGCTGTGACTTGCGCATCTTGTGAATTCCTGATTGAAACTGTTTTCATTATAATAATTCAGTTTGCTTCTTGTAACCGATAATGGTGATTCACAGCTGTCTCTGATTATAAACGGGTTACCGTTCAGAACAGATAAATCTATCGGAGTAGTTGATTTCATAAAAATCTTCCGATAAGAATTGGAACACCCTGAGCGATCATTAATCCGTTTCCTGCGCCCGGCAATGAATTTGCTGCAAGTCTGAATTCATAATTTCCGGGGCTGTTACCTGCAACTACTGTATTACCGTTCCTTGGTCGAAAGGCTTCAGGAAGATCAGAAACCGGAGCCCCTCCCGCTGAATCAAGATTGAATGAAGAACCTGCTCCTGTTCCGCCGGGAAAGTTCCGAGTGTCTGCGGAGCTCTGAAGAAGAACTGCCATCCCGCTAACTGAAGAGGAATTGCATCAGTGTGCGTGAATACAAGATCAAAAACTATTTTATTCGGGTTGACCAGAGTAGCATTCTTTACCTGAAGCGTGTACTGAGGAATGTTCGTTGTCGCCTGCGCAAATGTAATTTCAGAAATTAATAATATTACAATTAGGTATATATATTTTTTCATAAACTTTTTTTTATAAAATTAAAATTTATTTAATTAAGATCATTCGTTTAAGATCAGAGAAATCTCCCGATTCAAGTTTGTAGAAATAAATTCCCGAAGAGAGATTTACAGCGTTAAAATTAATTTCGTATTTTCCCGCCTGCTGAATGTTATTTACAAGTGTCAAAATTTCTTTTCCGAGTACACTGTAAATAATTATTTTTACATTTCCTTCTTTTGGTATCTGATACTTTATTGTAGTAGAAGGATTAAAACGGATTTGGAAAATTCTGACTAAGCTCATAGGTATCAGGGAGAAGCGATTCATTTATTATTGTGAAATTATCTAAAGCTGAGTTTATTATTATTTCTTCATTTTCTGATATTTCCTTATTAAGCAGACTTCCGTTAAGATTATCCTTAATTCTGAATTTACCTCCGTTAAGATTTGTAACTTTTAACTTAAAAGCTTTCTCCGGAAGAATTTAATTTAACAATTTGATTTTGTCCGGAAGACTCTATGAATTTATCAGAGGAATATCTTACATCAAATATACCCGCAGGCGGAACAGGCGGCAGATCTGCATTCTGAATATTACCGGTGCCGTTACTCAGATACAGCTGTGCGCTTTTTCCTGAAGCATCATAGAAACTGAAAGATATCATGTTTTCATAACCGGTGTTCTCTTTCAGCGCAATATTATCAGCAGAACCTTTTTTAAGATATCCGCTTCCGTTTGATCTTATCCAGTATCCTCTTCCCGCTTTCAGTGTATCAGAAATTATATATCCGTCATTGAAACCAAAGAAATATGATGATATTAATCCTGATGGAACAGATATTATATTACTTACCGGAATGTCTTTATCAAACGGACCTATTAGATTCCATAAATTTGAAACATTTATATTTTCAGGATTAACGGGAAGACCTGTAACAGTATAATTTCCCGCCGAATTAAATTTCAGCCAGTATCCTTTTCCGTTAGTTAAAGTTGTAGAATTTATGTAACCATTATTATATGAATAAGCCGGTGAAGCTGCTCCCGGGAATATACCTGCAACTGACATATCAGGGACATTCAAAGGGACGCTGATAATATTCCATCCGCTGAGTACAGATATGTTTTTTGTAGTATTATAAGTATAAACAATATTAAGACTTCCGATTGCAGAATTAGTCAAAACGTAACTGTTTTGATTCCTCATATTTACGTTTACAATAACTCCTGTAATATCTTTCAGATAAAAAGAACCGTCAGCAGGGAAGAGAGAATTATTCCATGTAAAAGTAAATGGATAACCTGAAGCGGAAGGCTGAAAATTCATTTTCCATGTTTTCGAAAGAGCGGTATCGTTACGGAAATCAATTTTTACTCCATCGTTATTTGAAAGTACAAATCTGTAATCGAAAACACCAGCAGGAGGAACAGGGAGGTATTATAGACTCTCCGAGACAAGTGTCTAGAATATCAGTTCCCTGAGGAGACATACCGAATTTTAAACTGTCCTTTACATTACCGGCGTCAGTTGCTTTGATAGAAGTGTGCCAGGTGAAAGGGCAGGATATAAGTGATATAACATTGATGTGATTTTCTTTTGTAAATGAGTTAGTTCCGAATGGATTCGATGCCTGTAATGTTACACTATATATTCCGGGAATATTATATCTAATGTTTGCAGGGTTTCTTAAAGTCGAACTTGAAGGAGTACCGCCCGGAAAAGTCCATAACCAGGATGTCGGATTATTATAAGATGCATCTGTAAAATTTATACTTTCACCTGAAAAAATAAGCTGTCTGTCCGAAGTGAAATTCGGAACCGGAAGACTGATTACCAAAATTTATATTAACGCTGTGACTTGCGCATCTTGTGAATTCCTGATTGAAACTATTCTCGTTATAAAAGTTTAATTTGGTTCTTGTAACTGATAAAGGTGATTCGCAACTGTCTCTGATTATAAATGAGTTACTGTATAAAGCTGATATATCTATTGGAGTAGTTGATTTCAAATAAAATCTTCCGATTAGTGTTGGAACTCCCTGTGCGATCATTAATCCGTTACCGGCTCCGGGCAGTGAGTTTGCTGCAAGTCTGAATTCATAATTTCCGGGACTGTTACCTGCGACTACTGTATTTCCGTTTCTTGGTCTGAATGCTTCAGGAAGATCTGAAGCAGGGACACCTGCATTTGAATCAAGATTAAAAGAAGAACCTGCACCTGTTCCTGCCGGGAATGTTCCGAGTGTCTGAGGAGCTCTGAAGAAGAACTGCCATCCGGCTAACTGAAGCGGAATAGCGTCAGTGTGAGTGAATACAAGATCAAACACTAATTTTTCCGGTGTTATAAAACTAAAATTTTTTACTTCAAGAGTATATTGAGGAATGTTTGTCGTTGCCTGTCCAAATGTAATTTCCGAAATTAATAAAAATACAATGAGGTATATAAATTTTATCATAAGTTAGTAATTTATTTAATTAAAATCATTCGTTTAAGATCAGTGAAATCTCCTGATTCAAGTCTGTAGAAATAAATACCGAGGAAAGATTTACAGCGTTAAAATTAATTTCATACTTTCCCGCCTGCTGAATATTATTTACAAGTGTCATAATTTCTTTTCCGAGCACACTGTAAATAATTATTTTTACATTTCCTTCCTTTGGTATCTGATACTTAATCGTTGTAGAAGGATTAAACGGATTAGGAAAATTCTGACTAAGCTCATAGGTGTCAGGGAGAAGCGATTCATTTATTATTGTGAAATTATCTAAAGCAGAGTTTATAATTATTTCTTCATTTTCTATTATTTCCTTATTAAGCAGACTCCCGTTCAGATTATCTTTAATCCTGAATTTACCGCCGTTAAGATTTGAAACTTTTAATTTAAAGCTTTCTCCGGAAGAATTTATTTTAACAATCTGATTTTGTCCGGATGTTTCAATAAATTTATCAGTAGAATATCTTACATCAAATATACCGGCAGGCGGTACAGGCGGCAGGTCTGCATTCTGAATATTTACTTTACTCAGATATAGGTGAGCCCTTTTTCCCGCTGCATCAGAGAAACTGAAAGTTATCAGATCATCATAATTCGTACTTTCGTTTAAGGTTATATTATCAGATGATCCGTTCTTAAGATATCCGCTTCCGTTAGATCTTATCCAGTAACCCTTTCCGGCTTTCAGTGTATCCGAAATAATATACCCCTCATTATAACCGAAGAACTGTGATGATATTAATCCTGAAGGAACAGATATAATATTATTTACCGGAATGTTTTTGTCAAAAGGACCGATAAGATTCCATAAGCTGTTACATTAATATTCTCCGGAATGAGAGGAAGTCCAGTTACGGAATAATTTCCCGCCGAGTTAAATTTCAGCCAGTAACCTTTTCCGTTCGTTAAAGTTGTAGAATTTATATAACCATTATTATAAGAATAAGCCGGAGATGCTGCTCCCGGGAATATACCGGCAACTGACATATCAGGAACATTCAAAGGGACGCTGATAATATTCCATCCGCTTAAAACAGAAATATTTCGTGATGTATTATAAGTATATACAATGTTTAAACTTCCTATTGCGGAATTAGTCAGTGTGTAACTGTTTTGATTTCTCATATTAACATTGACAATCACACCCGTAATATCTTTCAGATAAAAAGAACCGTCAGCAGGGAAGTTAGCATTATTCCATGTAAAAGTAATTGGATAACCTGAAGCGGAAGGCTGAAAATTCATCTTCCATGTTTTCGAAAGAGCGGTGTCATTTCTGAAATCAGTTTTTACTCCGTCATTGTTTGAAAGCACAAACCTGTAATCGAAAACACCCGCAGGCGGCGCAGGAGGAATGATAGACTCTCCGAGACACGTGTCTAACAGATCAGTTCCTGTGGAGACATTCCGAATTTTAAACTGTCTTTTATATTTCCTACGTCGGTAGCTTTGATAGATGACTGCCAGGAGATAGGACAATTAATAGTGGAATTAACAGTTATGTAATTAGGTACTGTAATAGAGTTAGTTCCAAATGGATTCGATACCTGAAGAGTTACAACATAGATGCCGGGAGTATTATATATAATAATTGGAGGGTTCTGCAAATTAGAACTTGAAGGAGTGCCGCCCGGGAATGTCCATAACCAGGAATTTGGATTATTGTATGATGCGTCTGTAAAATTCACACCTTCACCTGAAAAAATAGTCTGCCTGTCCGAAGTGAAATTCGGAACCGGCGGCTGATTTCCAAAATTTATAGTAACACTGTGACTTGCGCATCTTGTGAATTCCTGACCAAAACTGTTTTCATTATGGAAGTTCAGTTTTGTCCTTGTAACCGATAAAGGTGTTTCGCAGCTGTCCCTGATTATAAAAGGATTACTGAATAATACCGTAAAATCTATCGGTGTAGTTGATTTCATATAAAATCTCCCAATAAGAATGGGAATACCCTGGGGTATCATTAAACCATTTCCGGCTCCGGGCACAGAATTTGATGCAAGTCTGAATTCATAATTTCCGGGACTGTTTCCTGCAACTACTGTATTTCCGTTTCTTGGTCTGAAATCTTCAGGAAGATCTGAAGCAGGGACACCTGCATTTGAATCAAGATTGAATGAAGATCCAGAACCGGTTCCTGCCGGAAATGTTCCAAGTGTCTGAGGAGCTCTGAAGAAGAACTGCCATCCGGCTAACTGAAGAGGAATAGCGTCAGTGTGAGTGAATACAAGATCAAACACTAATTTGTTTGGTGTAACAAAACTAAAATTTTTTACTTCAAATGTGTACTGAGGAATGTTTGTCGTTGCTTGTGCAAAAGTAACTTCCGAAATTAATAAAAATAAAAGGAGGTATACAAATTTTTTCATATTTTTCTCTTTTGCTTAATTATTTGCGGATAAATTAAACAAATATGCTTTAAATAAAAATGATTTATATCATGTAGGAGTTGAAACTAGCTTTAAGTGTTTCCTTATGGAGACAAGAAAAGTAAAGTTCTAATTTAACAAAACCACTTCCCCCTTTTTTTTCAAAGGGGGGACACAGGGGGGTTTGCTTCTGGCGGTTGTTGATGAAGATAGAAGTAAAAGAAAATAGAAAAAGTATTTACCTACATCTGAAATATTTTAATAAGTTCTGAGACCGCAACTTACAGAACCCCCCTTTGACCATACATTGTTAAAGGGGGGAGACCTTTTATTAAATTATAAATTATAAATTTCAAATTATAAATTCTAAACTTTAAATCAATGAGAAAACCGGGATTGTATTTTAATTTTCCGCAGGCTAAAGCCTCCGGCTACGAATATTTTTAAGATGCTGAATATTTATATCATATCAAATTTCCCAAAAGGCTCAATGATGAGAGCTATTGATGATGAAAATACTTCAGACAAATAATTTTACAGGAAGACCTTCCAAATTCTCAAATAAATTGAAGGTTTGTAGCCGCAACTTTTAGGTTGCGAAAAATGTAAAAATCCGTTGAGAAGCCACCATTTGCAATTAATTAAAAAAATTCCAAAAGGAAATACAGGTTTACGAATATTTTTAAATAATCCGCAGGGCAACGGGAAAGCCGGGATTATGTTTAAATTTCTATATTCCGCAGGCTAAAGCCTGCGACTACGTATCGTAAGTAAATAAAACAATAGTTTTAAAAGGAAGGGGAGTCTCGGGAGTCTTATAAAATTTCTTTGAGAGAATTCTGTAAAGCGTTTCATTAATAAGAGAAGCATTTTTAAAAACTGTAAAGCAGGAAAAATTTATGTTACTGCTCTAAAATTTAATATTTAAAATTTATAATTTATTATTAACTGCCCCCTCAAACCAATTCCAATACTCCGGCATCCTTGGACCAGACGTAAGATCCTGCCGAAACTGCAAAAACTTCTTACTGCTTTTATTCACTTCGTCGTTTTTAATTTTTTCCAAGTAGTAAATACTGTTAAGAAAGTTATAGGAAGAGCGGATCAGTTCGTCGAAACGCGTCTGCTCTTTGGTTTTGCGGTCAAGATATTTGCGCATGGATTCGGCTTCGCGGCGGAGGGCGGGGAATTCGCCTGTCTCAAAGTACATCATCATCTTTATCAGCCGCGAATAGATGAACTGCGACGTGTTGGATTTTTTTATTTTGCTGATATTCTTGATAATGTCGGAATGATCTCCCTTAAAAAAATCCAGGATGATCCGGGTTATATTCAGAGTGTCCTTGCTGAACTGCGGAAGAAGATATGTCTTATGGACCTTTACGAACTCTTCCGCCCATTCAGTCTGATTCAGTTTTACGGCGTCGTTTACCATGCTGAAGAAGAGGAACGGCGGGATGTTTTTGCCTTCCCTGAAAAAATTCTCAAAATATTTTCCTTCAATGGACTTTTACGGAAGATGAATAATTTTGCAATATTCTTTCTGTCCGGCTCACGCAGTGATCTCGTTTTTAGAAATCCTTCCGAAGACATATAAAACATCGTCATCAGATTGGTATCAAATTTGTTTTATTGCGTCTGTAATAATTCTGCAGCGCGTCAAAGTATTTAACATCACCCGTCTCTGTCATCAGACTTTTGTAATACAGTGTCATTATGTCAGGATAAGACTTAGAGAAATATTTTATGTGCTCATTAATGAAACCGTAAACATTCTGGATCATACCCGGGGGACGCCGCTTTACGGCTTTATGGGTATACCTGTCGGAATAATAATTAATATTAAATACCAAAGTCTGATATACAAAATACAGATTAAGATATTCAATTTTCTTCAGGGAAATTTTAGATGTATCCTTACTGCTGGTTGTGTGCGAATGTATAAAGAACTCTGAATAATAATTGAGCTTATTGAAATAATAATTTTCATCTATCCCAAATTCACTGTCACTATAGCTTTGCATTTCAGTGATCTTTCTCTCATATGATCTCCATAAAAGTTTTTTCCCGAATTCATTAAGCAGTTTCACCTCGTTTTCCAGTTTATCCCTTTCCGTTCTTTCGTGAATAAGAAATTTATCTAACAGTTTGTCAAAGTCTGATACAAGCTTGCGGATTGTTATACTGCTTACCTTTTCATTACCGTATACCGCAGTGGAAATAATTTTTTCTAAACCAGCTTTCTGCGGTATGTTCGGATATATTTTTTTTAAATAATGAAATAATTTTTTAATTGTATCATACCCATTGAAGTAAGGTGAATGTATGAAAGTCTCAAAACTCTTCAGTTCAGTGTATGTTAAAGAATTTATATCTGAGAGCATAATTTTGTTATGATTAATAGTTAAAATATAATACGAAAAAAATCCTTTATCTTTAAAACGACTCTTTATAATCTTATCTAAAAAAAACTACCTAATGTCAAGGTGATAAATTGCCACTTCACAAAATCGTCAAAATGTCCGTAGTTTTTTAGAGCAAACTCCCGTTAATTTTGTATAGTTCTTTTACATACATCTGATCTTAACAGCGCAAATCTGATCACGGTCAAATGAAAAATAATTAAACTGTAATTTTAAGTAAATATAATTTCAATGAAGGTGGTAACCAAAGAAAAATGAAATTCTAAGATTCTCACATAAGAAGGAGAATTAAAATTAATAAGTGCAGATCAGAAAAGAAGAAACCTGAAAATAAAACAGAGAATGCAGAGTCTGATAAAATGAAACAGTTACACAGTAAAAAGAAAGCGTGAATTCAAATGAAGAATGATGAATGTGATGCGAAGAGGCGAATAATATAGACAAAGGACTGCAAATTCTGAATAAAGAGACGGGGATACTTTATAAAGAGTTCTGATAACTGAAAAAAGAAAAGGAGAAGTTATAAAATGAAAACTGAAAATGAAAAAAAGAAAGGGGAATGCAAAGCGAAGATATGTGAACGTCAAATTAAGAGATGTGAACGTCAAATTAAGAGATGTAAATGTCAAATTAAGAGTGGTATAAGTGAAATTATTTTCAGTGAATGTCAAATTATATTCAGTGAATGTTAAATTATGAGAAGTGAAAGTCAAATTATTAGAAGTGAATGTCAAATTATTAGAAGTGAATGTCAAATTATTAGAAGTGAATGTCAAATTATTAGAAGTGAATGCAAATTATGAGGTGAATGTCAAATTATGCGAGGTGAAAGTCAAATTATTACGAGTGAATGTCAAATTATTACGAGTGAATGTCAAATTATGTGAAGTGAATGTCAAATTATGCGAGGTGAAAGTCAAATTATGAAGAGTGAATGTCAAATTATGAAGAGTGAGAGTCAAATTATGTGAGGTGAATGTCAAATTATTTTTCAAAAAAGTGAAAAATTTTAAAAGTGAAAAATTTTCACAAAAAAAAATGAACAGAGGCAATAAAAAATAAAAAGTAATAAGATCAACTGAAATAAAATGCAATAAATTGAAATAACCAGTAACAAAAGAAAAAGCCGGACATTTTCAAATCGAAGATTCCGGAATCTGCTCATCAGCAAAGAGGTAGAGACGCCCAAATTGGGCGTCTCTACCGGAGATGGAACGGCGAATTAACAATAAACCATAAACTAAAAAATGCCGTAAATACGGCGAAAGGAAAATTAGTAAAATGATTAAATATCAAAAAAACAAATACTCCATGTTTACAGGAGTACGCGCGTATCTTGATGATCACAGCGCGGGATACACGGACAATGAAGAATTCTCGAATCATGTGAACACATTCAAATCAATTCTTCATAACATTGAAGCGACTGAAAACGAGAGAAGCAAGGCGACAACCGGAAAGGTGAGAAATAAAGCGGAAATGAGAAAAACGGCGACGGACTACGGGCTTGCAGTTGCCGGAGCAATATATTCTTACGCAAAGAAAAAAGGCGATATACAACTGATGGAATCTGTAAATCTTAAAATTTCGGATTTTATTAAATTCAGAGATGCCGGACTTGTAATAGAGTTGACCTCGATAAGAGATACGGCAGCAAGATTCCCTGAAGACCTGTCGAAATACGGGATCACTGCGGCTAAATTCGCAGAGTTTGAAGCGAAGATCGCACAATATGCCGATGCTCTGGGCGCAAAGAATACCGGCACAGCTACTAAATCCGGTGCCAGGAAGACAATGCAGACCATGTTTAAGGAAGCTGACAGTATTTTAGATTCAATAGACAGACTTATGAATGAATTCAGAATTGTTGATCCTGATTTCTACGCGGGATATAAAATCCGCCAGAGTGATAAAGGACCTGGGATTCAGACATACAGGAGGGTTCGCGAGGAATGGTAATACTTCCGGTGAGGGAAGCAGCAGGAAATGAATCTCAGAATTCCGAATCAGTCAGGGCAGTCAGGTCATTGAGACATCGCCTGGACAAGGCAGCGAACTATAACGTGTCCGAAGAAACAAATGAGGTAAGACCCGGATCTGAAGCAATATTAAGTAAACATTAACAAAAAAATTAAAAGTAAAAAAGTAAAATGAAAAATAAAAAGAATCAGCACGTAATACCGGTAAAGGAAGGATGGGCGGTTAAAGGGGAGAAAAATTCCGCCGGACCAAAATCACCAGAACAAAATCCGAAGCTGTCAATCGTGCAAGAAAAATCGCAAGAAATAAAAAGTCCGAACTTGTGATTCACAACAAAGACGGAAAGATAAGCGATAAGGACAGTTATGGGAATGATCCTTTTCCGGAGAGAGATAAGGTGAAGTAAGAGAAATAAATAAATCGTAATATCAGAAACCCCGCTGTAAGAAAGCGGGTTTTATTTCCCTCCTCCTCCCCAAGCCCCAGCTTGGGGAGGGCTGGCAGAGACGCAAAATATTGCATCTCTACCTTATGCACCGGTTTCTTCTTTGTAGAAACAAATTATGATTTGACGTTGAAAAATATATTGATCATTGATAATTGATCATTGATAATTGATATTTCCACCCCTCCTTCCTTCCCAAGCCCCAGCTTGGGAAGAGCTGTTATAGGTTTCACTCTACTTCCTAAGCCGATCCGCCCAAGCTGGGGCTTGGGCGGGAGAGGAGGTTAAAATCTGAAGCTGTCACTCGTGCAAGGAAGATCGCAAGAAATAAAAGTCCGAACTTGTGATTCATAACAGGGACGGTACTATAAGCGACAAGGACAGTTACGGGAATGATCCGTTCCGGAGAGATAAGGTGAAGTAACAAAAATAAATAAATCGTAATATCAGAAACCCCGCTGCAAAAAAGCGGGTTTTTTGTTTTTCCACTCCTCCTCCCTAAGCCCCAGCTTGGGAGGCTGGCAAGAGACGCAAATATTGCATCTCTACCTTATGCACCTCTTTCTTTTCTGTAGAAACAAATTATGATTTGACGTTGAAAAATATATTGATCATTGATAATTGATCATGATAATTGATGAACTTTGTCTGCTATAATAAATAGACCCATTAACATTGCTGTTAATGGGTCGGGCTAAGGATACTCTCCTTAGTGATGTAAACTTATAATTAACTTATGAATTATTAATAAACGTTTCAATACTAATCATTGATCATTTTAATCGATCATTGATTTTATCGCCTGATCAGCTAAAATCGATAATCCGCTTGAGAATTCCTGAATTTGTTATACCATACTTTTCGTCTTCAATTCATCAAGAATGAATTTAGCAATTTCATCCTGCTCATTTTCAGGGAGCTTAGAGATCTGATCAACGGCTTTTTCGAGAATAATGTTGTCATAATATTATTTTTTTTAGTTTAAAATTAAATCAAATTTAATCTTTATGAAATAACAAAAAAATGATAATTGTCCCTCTTGTGAATGGATT
>JADJYU010000018.1 GCA_016719565.1 Ignavibacteria bacterium | reverse complement strand
CAAAATAGATGTGATTTACCTGGGCTGTTTAGTTCAGTGGACAACCTTCAATCATAAGCTCTGATTTTAGAATTTTAAAGAATTCTTCAATTATTTGTCGTTTTCTATATAGTTTTCGAATTATAGAAGACTCTAATTTAATATCACTGGTTGCCCAGTAATTATCATTTTGTTTTTAACCTTTACTTTAACTCTAACTTTTTTTTTCTGATAAGCATTTATTGGGTTTATTTCCGTATCTGCCATTAAAGAAATCTCTTTAACTTGAACATCATTTATCAGGCGGTTAGGATTTTATTTTTGCGATCCAATGCCATCTGAATTTAAGCGGAATCAGTTGTTAATAATTTTGCAGCCGGATAAAAAGAATCCCATTAAAACATAATCTGGATTTACTTTGTAAAAATTTTAGCATCTTTCAAAATATCCACAGCCAGATCAATGCGGGACTTTTTTGTCATCAATGTTCATTAGGCGAAAGCCAATTGGAAACGGGTGTTACCGTCAGTCCAAGATAACAAATACAGCATTTAGACTAAGCAAAGATTTTTGTCGCTAGGAATAAACCCAAGTTAATAATTCAAGTTCTTTACCTAAACGGCTTAGAAGGAGTATTGTATCGTCAATGATTAAGACGTTTTTTTCTTTTGATTTATTGTAGTTTAAATCAAATTTTTCTGATCAGATGGCCATATTTGTTTTAAAATAAATTTATTTCTCCATCTGCATAATCAATTGCAGCTTATCGTGTGAGATACAAGAGCATTTGGAATCAACAACTATATTGTTGTTATAGATTTTAGAAATTTTAACACATGTTGGACTAAAATTTTCTAAAACAAATAGAATTTATATAACAAATAAGGCGGTTTTGAAATTAGTTTGTTCATAAATCAACTATATAACCGCTTTATTTTGCTTATAGTTTTCATCTTGCGCAACTTCAGTTAATAGTTAATAGTTAATAGTTAATGGTTAATATTTAATAGTTAATAGTTAATAGTTATTAGTTAATAATTCCGCCGCGGTTCGTGTTGCTCCATCCACCAACCGCGCCCGGACGGCTTTAGTTAATTGAAAATTGATAATTGATAATTGAAATAATTGAAAATTGATAATTGATAAACAGCAATCTTGTTATTGATTTATAAATGGTTTATTTTACTTTTATACAACCCGCTAACGAAAACTAATTCTTTAACATCAATACACGTATATTTTTCAGGTCTATCATAACAGGAATAGTTATAATATATATTAAAATCATTTCTTTTTTTTATAAAACAATTCCGGAGTTAACGTATATAAAAAATCAAAAGTAAAGCATTCGAATTAAACAGCTGAATTTTAAATTCCAACTGAGTAAATTTTTCTAATCATATAAATAAAAACATCATAGGCAAACAATGAAAACGGAAGAGACACTTCCTATTCCTGAAAGAAAGCACGTAGGACTGACGACTTATGATGCTAAAGACCCCGACACAAAATTTTCGCCGATCACAGAGATCCGTCCGCCTAAAGGCGCCGAATATTCTTGTTGTATTAATTGATGACGCGCGGGCTTTGCGGCTTCAGGTCCGTTCGGCGGTGTGATCAATACACCGCTGCGGATGAGCTTGCAAAAATGGACTGAGATACAGCAGATTTCATACAACAGCATTATGCTCACCTACACGCGCAGCAATACTGACCGGAAGGAATCACCACTCAGTCGGAATGGGCGCGTAACTGAAATTGCAACTTCAGCTCCGGGATATAACTCAGTCATTCCAAAAGATAAAGCTCCGCTTGCATTGACCTTAAAGTTAAACGGTTACTCAACTGCGCACTGGAAAGTGCCATGAAGTTCCGGTCTGGCAGACAAGTCCGATGGGACCTTATGATCAGTGATTTACCGGCGGCGGGTTTGAATATTTTTTACGGATTTATAGGAGGAGAACAAATCAGTGGTATCCTGCAATATATGAAGGAACCACACCTGTCGAACCGAAAAACACTTGAAGAAGGTTATCACTTTACAGATGATATGACCAACAAAGCGATCAGCTGGATGCGCAGCAAAAAGGCATTAATGCCGGACAAACCGTTTATTATGTGCTCCGGCGCAACTCACGCCTCTCATCAGGCGCCTAAAGAATATATAGATAAATACAAAGGTAAATTTAGTATGGGATGGGATAAGATAAGAGAAGAAATTTTTGCAAATCAGAAAAAACTTGGAGTAATTCCGAAAGATGCTGTTCTTACGGAAAGACCTAAAGAAATTCCCGCATGGGATGAAATGCCTAAAGAGCTGATACCGATACTTGAACGCGAAATGGAATGCGAGTGCCGGATCATGGATCACACTGATCATCATGTCGGCCGTTTGTTTGACAGTCTTAAAATCTTGAGATCTTTGATGATACTCTTATCTATTATATTGTCGGAACAACTGAGCATCGGCAGAAGGCACGCTGAACGGATGTTTTAATGAAATGGCGACATTAAACGGCATGGCCGGTATAGAAAACTCCTGAATTTCTTATGTCGAAAATTGATGAGTTCGGGAGGAACTGAGATTATATAACCATTATGCTGTCGGCTGGGCATGGGCAATGGATACTCCTTACCAATGGACAAAGCAGGTGGCATCACTTACGCGATACGCGTAACGGAACTATTATTCACTGGCCAAAGGTATTAAATCAAAGGCGAGATCCGTTCTCAGTTCCATCATGTTATTGATATTGCGCCGACCATTCTCGAAGCAGCGGAATTCTCACCTTACGATAGTGAATAGTATTCATCAGTCTCCTTTGGAAGGATTCAACATGATCTATTCATTTAATGACGCCAAAGCGGCGGATACACATGAGACGCAGTATTTTGAAATGTGCAACCGCGGAATATATCATAAGGGCTGGACTGCGGTACGCGTCACGGTACACCGTGGTTAGGCGCGAATAAAAATGCATTTGATGATGATGTATGGGAGTTGTATGATACCAATACCGACTGGACTCAGTCAAAAGATCTCTCGAAAGAAATGCCGGAGAAGCTTCATGAAATGCAGCGTTTATTTTTAATTGAAGCCACAAAATATAATGTACTTCCTTTAGACGACAGATCGTTTGAGAGATTCAATCCTGATCTTGCCGGCAGACCTCAGTTAATAAAAGGGAAAACTCATGCTTTTCGGCGGAATGGGAAGACTGAGTGAAAATTCTGTAATAAATACAAGAATAAATCTATTTCAATAACTGCGGAGTTAGAAGTTCCTGAATCCGTGCAAACGGTGTTATCATTGCACAGGGCGGAAATATAAACGGCTGAGCTTATATGCATTAGAACGGTAGCTTAAAATATTGTTATAACTTTTTTGGAGTTGAATATTATTACGCTGAGTCAGGTAAAGATATCCCTTCAGGCAAACATCAGGTAAGAATGGAATTCAAATATGACGAGGCGGACTGGCAAAAGGCGGTGATGTTCGCTATACTTAGACGGTAAAATTCGGAGAAGGACGCATAGAGAAAACTGTGCCAATGGCTTTTCCGCTGACGAGACATGTGATGTCGCTCAGAAGAGCGCCTGTATCACCTGATTACGGACCAACCGGCAACAAATTTTCAGGCAAAGTAAACTGGGTACAGATAGACCTCGAAGGAGATGATCACGATCACCTGATCTCACCCGAAGAAAGATTTAAAGTTGCGATGGCGAAACAGTAAAAGCGTTATTGGACTTTGATATCCGGTTAGTTTTGAATCAACAGGCAAAACTATTTTAACCGCAATTAGACCCTTCTCAGACTTAAGTTTGGGAAGGGTTTTTTGTTTTACATTATCAAAACCCCCTCGTTCCCAATCTCCCGATTGGGAACGTGCTCTAGAAGAGTCCCAATCACCAGATATAAACCCCCTCGCTCCCCAATTTCTCCCTGCCTCGTTCCCAATCTCCCGATTGGGAACGGCCACTACTAAACTTAAAAAAAATTAAATGAAAAGCAGATATAAGATTCATAATAAAGAGTGGATCTATTCAACACTCCCTCGTTCCCAATCTCCTGATTGGGAACGTTGCTCTTGAAAAGCAAAAAAAAGATTCATATTTTTAACTCCTCGTTCCCAATCTCCTGATTGGGAACGTTGCTCTTAAAAGCAGATATAAGATTCATAATAAAGACGGAACTATTCAACACTCCTCGTTCCCAATCTCCTGATTGGGAACGTTGCTCTGAAAAGCAAAAAAGATTCATATTTTAACTCCTCGTTCCCATCTCCCGGATTGGGAACGGCCACTACTAAACTTAAAAAAATTAAATGAAAAGCAGATATAAGATTCATAATAAAGACGGTAACTATTCAACACCCCTCGTTCCCAATCTCCTGATTGGGAACGTTGCTCTTGAAAAGCAAAAAAAAGATTCATATTTTTAACTCCTCGTTCCCAATCTCCCGATTGGGAACGGCCACTACTAAACTTAAAAAAAATTAAATGAAAAGCAGATATAAGATTCATAATAAAGACGGGATCTATTTCGTTACTTCAACTATAGTCAACTGGATTCCTGTTTTCATTAACGAAAAATATTATGATATAATATTAAATACAATGAGACACTATCAGAAAAATAATAATCTGATAATTTACGCTTACGTTTTTTTGGACAACCACTTCCACATGATAATTTCTAATGAGGATGTTTCAAAGATAATGCAATCCGCAAAAAAATATTCAGCAAAAGAAATTGTAAAAAATCTTAAGGCTGACCTGAATGAAAAGATATTGAAAGAATTCCGGGAATTAAAACCGGGATACAAAAACACAAGCACTCATCAGGTTTGGCAGGAGAGTTTTCATCCGCAGGAAATAATTTCATATGAGATGCTGAAGCAAAAGATAGAATATATACATTATAATCCTGTCAGAAAAAATTTTGTATTGAATCCGTCTGATTGGAAGTATAGTTCAGCGGCAGATTATTATACAGATAGAAAAGGTCCGTTGGACATTGTCAGGATTGTCTAAGAGCGCGTTCCCAATCGGGAGATTGGGAACGAGGAGGTTAATCCTGTCAGAAAAAATTTTGTATTGAATCCGTCTGATTGGAAGTATAGTTCAGCGGCAGATTATTATACAGATAGAAAAGGTCCGTTGGACATTGTCAGGATTGACTAGAGCGCGTTCCCAATCGGGAGATTGGGAACGAGGAGGTTAAATGTCAGGTTTGTTTGAAGAGCGCGTTCCCAATCGGGAGATTGGGAACGAGGAGGTTAAATGTCAGGCTTGTTTGAAGAGCGCGTTCCCAATCGGGAGATTGGGAACGCGGAGGTTAAATGTCAGGCTTGTTTGAAGAGCGCGTTCCCAATCGGGAGATTGGGAACGCGGAGGTTAAATGTCAGGCTTGTTTGGAGAGCGCGTTCCCAATCGGAGATTGGGAAACGAGGAGGTTAAAATGTCAGGCTTGTTTGAGGGCGCGTTCCCAATCAGGAGATTGGGAACGCGGAGGTTAAATGTCAGGCTTGTTTGAAGAGCGCGTTCCCAATCAGGAGATTGGGAACGAGGAGGTTAAATGGCAGTGTTTGAGAGGCGCGTTCCCAATCCGAGATTGGGAACGAGGAGGTTAAATGGCCGGCTTGTTTGGAGAGCGTTCCCAATCGGGAGATTGGGAACGCGGAGGTTAAATGTCAGGCTTGTTTGAAGAGCGCGTTCCCAATCAGGAGATTGGGAACGAGGAGAGCGCGTTCCCAATCGGGAGATTGGGAACGAGGTGGTTAATCAGGGGGATTGGGAACGAGGAGGTATAAAAAAAAAGACGTGAAGAGCGCGTTCCCAATCGGGAGATTGGGAACGAGGAGGTTAAAAATAAAAATATATGTCCGATAACGATCACATGACTTCAAATTCAGAAAAGGCTGTTCACCACAAAAATCATTTCTGGAATGATCTGAAGAATGCAGTCAAAGGAACGGATGCTGATTATACAAAAATAAATATCAACAGAGCTGTATTTCTTCTGGCTGTACCGATGATACTTGAGCTTGTAATGGAATCCACCTTGCAGTTGTGGATATTTATTTCGTTGGAAAGATCGGCGCTTCAGCCATAGCACTGTCGGACTTACAGAGACTTTTATGTTTCTTCTGTATTCGATATCAAGTGGGATTTGCAACGGCGGTAACGGCAATAGTATCAAGAAGGATCGGTGAGAAAAAATATGAAGAAGCCGGCTCTGAGCTATACAGTCAATAATCATTGGCATCGCAGCGTCCATACCTTTTTCTGTTGCAGGAATATTTTTCAAAGGAACTGCTGGGTCTGATGGGAGCTGATCAGTGGACTATCGATCACGGTTACAAATACACGCAGTGGATGCTTGGCGGAAATGCTGTGATAATGCTCTCTATATAATTAACGCAGTATTCCGCGGAGCAGGACGCTGCAATTGCAATGAGAGTATTGTGGATCTCGAATATCATAAATATTTTTTAGACCCCTGCTTATTTTCGGCTGGGGATTCATTCCCGCTTACGGAATTGAAGGAGCCGCTATCGCTACTAACATCGGAAGAGGCGCGGGAGTTAAGGATACAGTTATATGTATTGTTCAAAGGCGGTAAACATATAAAGGCGAGCTTATCAGATCCGACTGAACGTTAAAGTAATGCTTCAACTTACTCCGAACTTCAATCGGCGGTATAGGTCAGATGTTCGTCGGAATGGCTTCATGGATCTTCTCAGAGAATAATGGCTGACATCAGCAGCGAAGCAATTGCAGGCGCTACTATCACAGTGAGAATAATGCTGTTTTCAATTATGCCTGCATGGGGATTATCGAATGCAGCCGCTACACTGGTAGGTCAGAATCTCGGGGCAGGTTTTCCCGACAGAGCTGAAGCCGCAGTATGGAAGACAGGATTTTTTAATATGCTCTTCTTAATTATAATTTCAGTCATTTACTTTTTCTTCAATGAATCATTAATGAGAATTTTTACTGATGATAAAAAAGTAATTGAGATCGGTGCGGAGTGGCTGCAAATACTGTCATATTCTTTTTTTGTATACGGCTGGTGGATGGTGTCTGTGCAGGCATTCAACGGAGCAGGGGATACCAGGACGCCGACAATAATTAATCTCGTATTCTTCTGGCTGATACAAATTCCGCTTCCATATTTCCTCGCAGTATATCTCGGCTGGCAGTATTCGGGGAGTATTCCGGGAGTATTCATTTCAGAAACATCAGTCGGATTATTTACACTCTGGCTTTTACAAGAGGTAAATGGAAAAAGTAAAGTCTGATATATACATTTCCCGTGGTGGCGGTTGTTGTTTAAGATAAAGTAAAGAAATAGGAAATGGGATTTGCCTGTGTCGGAAATATTTTAATAAGTTTTTCGCCCGCGGTTGGTGCTCCATCCAAACCGCAAATCTAAGGAACGAGCTTCCTCGTTACCAATCTCCGATTAGGAACGCGCTCTTGAGCTTCTAACTCACTTCTTTTCGCTTTATATTTCTTCATCTCTTCTTCCACTCTGTCCGCCAGAATCATCTTAATCAAAGACTGATAAGGGGACATCGCGTTCATTCGCCATTGCCTTTATTCTGTCTAATATGGAAGAAGGCATTCTGATGGAAATAGATTCTGTAGAATACTTAATCCCGGGAATACAACTCTCTGCGCCGTGCTCCAGTCGAAAATATTGTGAAGTGTCAGCCTTATCCCAGAACTGTCTTTCTTCGTCTTCAGTCTTAAAGACCGGGATTGGCTTTAACTTCTTCTTTAAGTTTGTGTTCAAAAAATCCTTTCTTTTTACCCATATCTCTTTGAAGATTGTTCTGATTTTGTTCTTTCTGATCGTGAATATTATCGTTAGAAGTCTTTGCTTTGACTCGCCGAACATCTGAAATCTCTCTTCATTCAGATAAGCTGTCCTTAATACAATGAATGGCTGACTGTTAAAAACTTCTTCCGCTTCTCTGTCACTGACACTGTGTTTCAGGAAATTCTTCTGATTATTTCGTATCCCATTCAAATCCTTCTATGTCTTTTATCTCAATCTTGTATATGCTAAACATATACATTTTAGTTTAGAATGTAAAGACTTTTTATATTACGAATTATTTAAAATGTCATTCCCGCGTGCTCGGCGGGAATCCAATCAACAGTGAGTCTCATGTTAAGAGTTGAGACCACTCTTCAAATAAAAAGCATAAATCAAAAACCCTCTTTCTATTCCGGAAATTATAAAAATACCCATCTAAAAATAACCATTAAATCACAATTGAAAAAAAATTCACTTCACAAAATCGTCAAAATGTCCGTAGTTTTTTGATCAATCTCAGGTTAATTTTGTATAGTTCTTTAAATAGATTTGATCATTACTAAGAAGAGAACAGCGATATGTAAAATCAAATTAACTTGGTAAATATTGAATTGGAGTTTGTCAGTTAAATCACGTAGAAATCGCAGGAATGCCTTAAAGCTCATATTCTAAAAATCATTCACTATCAAGTAGAAAAAATTTCACTCTACAAAATCGTCAAAATGTCCGTTGTTTTTCTATAAATCAGGTGTTAACTTTGTATAGTTCTTTTAAATAGAATTGATCATCACTTCAGCTGATATCAGAGTTGAGCAGAAATTCTAAAGCGGTGAAATTAAGAATTGAGTTAATCAGTTGATTCTCGCGAGGATTGTTAAAAGCGCAGGAGTCTAAATTAAATTCAAGATGCAGACTCCGGAAGACAATAACTTTACCCTGGAGAGATTAAACTTAAGCCGGAGACTAAAAACTTTTAAGGAAGACTTTAAACTTTAATTGGGAGTCTCACAACTTTAAAGTGAAGACTTAAAAAATTGAGTCTCATAACTTTAAATAGAAGACTTAAAACTTTAAAGCGAAGACTTAAAAGTTTAAAGAGAAGACTAAAACTTCAAAGCGGGAGACACATAACTTTAAAAAATAGACATCTGACTTTTAAGTATAGACACCAAATAGCAAAGTGAAGCCATCTGACATCAAAGCGAAGCCATTTGACATAAAGGAAGACACCTAATATGATACGGAAGCGCTCCTAACATGATACGGAAGAAATTAACATGATAAGAAGTCATATGACATCCAGGCGAAGCAATCTGACATCCAAGCGAAGCCACGTAACATCCCTGGAATTTTATTTAACAGCCGCGCGGAGAAAATTTTAAGTTGATCCGGGACTTTTAGCAGTATCCGGAAAAGGAATTACAGTGTGCCGAAGCTGTATGACGGTGTCCCGGAGAGGTTTGACAGTGTGCCGGAGATGTATGACAGTATGCGGGAGATGAATGACAATGCCGGAGATGTCTGACAGTATGCCGGAGACGAATGACAATGCCGGAGATGTATGACAGTGAGCCGGAGTCGTATGACAATGTGCCGAAGACTATGAACAGTGTATCTAAGCCGTGTGTTTTAAATAAAAACCATAAAACCGCAAATATAGTTTAATTCAGCAAGATTGTAAAAGATTTCCAACAGGCGGAGTCTCCTGCTCTTTGGGACTCCGCCGATGACCAGCTCTACTTTCGTCAGAGTCACGGAAATCACCGGAGACTCTGACGGGGGACAAAAACAAAAATTTAAAAAAGACCCGGCCGGTCTGAATAACAAAAACAAATAAATCATTAACTAAAAAAAAGGAGTAAAAAATGAACAAGAGACTAAGCAACAAACTGACAATGCTGGGTGGCGTTCACGCTTATCTGTCAGAACATGAAAACATATACCCGTCGAATCCGGGTATGATAAATGTAAGAGAAAAGCTTCATCTGAAGATAACTGAGATTCAAAACAGGGAAATTCAAAGATTAAACGTACTCAAAGGGAAAAAGAGAAGCAAAAGCAACTTACCGTGAACTGCTGGATCACCGGCGGACTTTCTTTGCGGCAAAGCTCTTTGATCTTGGTAAAGAAATGAATAACATAGAGCTGAGCTCCCAGTCTGACTTTCACAAGATCAGAACTTGACAAACAAAGAGATCTGGAATTGCTTGCACACTGGAATTTATAAAAGAAAATTCCGAGTTTACGTTGAAGGACTTTCAGCTTACGGAATAAACGAAGAAAAACCCGGGACTATGCGGCGAATCTGTCAATATACAAGTCTTCACTTGAAAGTAAGCTGACATCTGAAGCTATAAAATCCAGCGCCGGGAAAAACCTTAGCTGTCTTATTTCAGGAAGCGAGTCAGATACTGAGATCACTGGATAAACAGATGGAGGAGTTCTACGGTACGGAAAGGCAGTTCTATGTGGGATACAAGTCAGCCCGCAATATAAAGGACCTTGGTATCAGACACAAACCGGATACGCAGGGGCTGTTACTGATCAGGACCGGTGTGAACGGAGAGGAAGCAAAATTATGGAAACACTTCCCATGGAAAGTAACAAAACTGTAAGACGCGAGGTTTCCCTGAACCCTCCCTGAGTCAATAATAAAAAGGAGGGAGCGGGGAAACCGAATAAACACTGTCTTAGCCTCCTCTATATGAATTCTAAAAATATCAGACGCAGCGGGCGGGATCCGGGATATTGCAATCAAGTGAATACAATAAATCAAATTTTCAAAAACTGAATTTTTAAAATAAGACACTTCGAATGAGATTTATTTTTAAAAGGAAAATAATTCAGAATTAGTAAAGAGAATGCAAAATTAATATCTGAACATGATATATATTATGTTTTGTAATTATAGTTTTTTGTATAATTATGCGGCCGGAAATGAGTTTAATAAAGGATAAAAATTGATTTTGCAAAACATCTTTCTTAAATTAAAATAAAAACTTTTACCGCTATGGATAATAAGTTTTTAAAATAAGTTACTTCCTTAGTTTTTTACCTCTCCCTATTAATCTTTATAATTGCATTCAGCTTCGCGCATAATCTGCCGGGCGGGTGGACACAAGCAGTTTCTGCCGTTTATGAACGAGCAGACCTTTAAATGATATGACTTTCATTGACAGTCTTACTGGATATGGAATTACCGGTGACGGAACAGTAGGAGATACAAATTATATTATTAAAACTTCTGATGGCGGTGAGAATTGGGATATTATTCTGCAGTTTATAGAGATTTGAGCAGAGTTATTTTATTAATAGTTTAACAGGTTATGTAAGCGGTGGATTTAATGCATTGGGAAGTTATCTAATAAAATCTTCAGACGGTGGAACCATGGAATCAAATTAATACTCCGGGAGCCTTGAGAATAAACGATATGGAGTGTAATTAATGAAGATAGTTTGTGGATAACAGATAAATCATTTTCAAGTAATGTTTACAATTCTACTAATGGAGGTCTAAGTTGGGAGTTAAAAGTATACAACAACAGTAACAACAATTGAAAATATTTACTTTAAAAAATAGTTTAGGTTTTTAACTGGGATATAATTTATTGAGAACTGGTAATTTTGGGGTAAATTGGGCAACCATTCCGGGGAAAGAGCTTTTGTTGATATTTATTTTTCTGATACTTTAAAAGGTTGGAAAAGAAATGCTGCAATTGGAAATGATACACCTTGTAAAGACTACTGATGGAGGTTTGAATTGGCTTAACGCCAATGTACCAGGAAGTGGATTTATTTATGGTGGATTTTAAGTGGAACTATAGGATTTTTACAAATATTAACAATGATACAATTTGGGGAGCCGGATATTTGAAATATAGGTACAAGAAATAGAGATTTTATTTAAAAGTACAAATAGTGGAAAAGATTGGTTGATTCAAGTACCAGATACTTTGTATTTCATATTGGTTACATTGATAAAATAATAAAAATATACAGTCATACCAATAATGAAAACGGAACCACACAAGTTGTTGGTGACAATATTTTATACAAAAAATAAAAAACAATTATTTAATATTTTAAATAATTTTTTTGTATCAAGAAACTTCAAACCCATTCAACCTATAACCAAAAAATCAATTACTATATATCAAAATCAAAGAAAAAATCAATTAAAAAATTTATAATAGGAAAGGAAAGATAATGTTAATGAAAACCAAAACGGGAGTAACTACAAAGGAGGGTTTTATTGCAGCTGATATTCAATACAGAGTATACTTCTACAATTTGTTTATTTACAAAAAAGAATAGACACAAAAGGTGCTGCTGGATCGTTATAAATTGTTCATTAAAAAATTTAGAGAATAATATATTATAATCATACTAATAAAAATTAACAAAAAAATATCATTTAAAATTAACAATTGCAGTCTTCTTGCAATACTTCCAGTGAAATGAATTTCTGAATTATTATATTTGTAAATTAAATCGAAAGGAAATTCCACAATGTCAGAAAAAAACGCTACACATCAGAGCAAAAATTATTATTCTCAGAGATCTTCTTGAGAAGAATATGCCAATCAGCCAGGTTGCTGAAAAACACAATGTTCATGTAAATGATATTTACAACTGGAAGAAGAAACTCTTCGAGAATGCTGCTTCTGTTTTTGAATCAAAACCCTCAGCAAATAATTCTGTACATCAAAAAAAGATCGAAGCTCTTGAAGCAAAACTTAAGAAGAATGCAGATGCTATTAATTGGCTCGTATCTGAGAACATTGAATTAAAAAAAAACATCGATGGCGAGATCTGAAGGAGGTTTGGGTTGAGCCTGATGTGCGGGATGATGTCATACATTTTATTTCCGTAATTAAAAGCAAAACCGACTTTACAAAAAAAACATTATTAAAAATGATTAACATTAGCACAAGTAATTATTATTCATGGAATTCGAGGCAGGGATTGCCGAACAATCACAACGGCATAATTCCTAAAATTAACTGGACTCTTGACTGGGAACGGCAAGCTGTCATTTCTATGCATTAGCCCACCCCGGGTGAAGGTTATCGCAGATTAACATATATGATGATCGATGAAAATATCGTTGCTCTGAGTCCTTCATCTGTCTACAGGATCCTGAAACGAGCCGGTTTACTTAATAAATGGAATCAGACAAAGAAGTCTTCTAAAGGAAAAGGATTTGAACAGCACAGGCACCGCACGAACATTGGCACGTAGATATAAAATACGTTAACTTCAAAGGAACATTTTTATTTTTGATTTCTGTAATTGACGGTTACTCAAGATATATCGTTCATCAGGAGTTAAGACAGAACATGCAGGAGTTTGATGTTGAGCTGACAATACAGAAAGCATTAGAAAAATTTCCGGCAATAACCCGAGAATAATCTCTGATAACGGATCTCAATTCATAAGTAAAGACTTTGCAATATTTCTGAAGTTTGCAGGACTGCAGCACATTAAAACTTCCATTGCTTATCCTCAGGGAAATGGAAAGATCGAACGCTATCACAGGACTATAGAGGAAGAGCATCTGAAAAAAACATCGATGATCAATCTTGAAGATGCCAGAAAGCAGATCGATGAGTACGTTGAATTTTATAATACAAAAAGATTACACAGTTCGTTATATTATTTAACACCGAAAGATTTTCTAGACGGGACATTCAAAGAAAAACTTGAAGTAAGAGAAAACAAATTAAGACAGGCAAGAGAAAACAGAATTAAAACCAGAGAAGCAGTATGATCTACCTAAATCAAATTTTAAAAATTCCATTTTCCGGTGAACCAATACATTAACAGTGCCATTATTGTATTTTATTTTAAACTTATGCCGTAAGGGTTGATCAGATTGACTTATGTTGTCGATATCATCAGGCCACATTTCAGATGTGGTAACCAAGTGATAAAAATATTTTTCTATCTGATTATTTGGTTTTTTAACCAACTTAATATTTCCATTTTTATTTGGATAAAACTCAATCCCGTAAATAAATTTTCCAGTTGTATCATTTTTATAATACTCAAATTCCGTTTTAATAAAAGTTCCGGTATCAGACGTACTTATTAATTTTTCATTTTTAATCTGTCCTAAATACCCTGAAACGGAATTAGTATCTTCAATATATTCTTTCGAAGCTAAAGCAGTAACATTGTTTAGATAATCTTTTTTAATAATAAAAGAATCCAGACCAATCAAATATAAGTTCATATAACCGTAAGAGACATCACTTAATATATTTGTTGCCTTTTTGTAATAAAAATTTTCGAAATATAAATTTTTAAACAAAGTCTGAGTACTGTTATTTAAAGGATCTGTTTCTTTCTGAGAATTTACAGGCAGATCAAAATTATTATTATTATAAGTATATTCATAATTCCACAGTTTGGTTTTTCCATCGTTGGAATTAATTTTATTGAGTATGAGAAATGATCCATTATATCCGGCAGAACGAAGTTAAATACTCACCTAAATGATAATAATATTTGTTTACCTGCATACTCAAACTGTCCGTAAATGTAGAATCTGACATTAGTTTGGTAATTCCCTGAAGATCCGGTTGTTCCAGATAAAAAGTGTTAGTATTATGAAGCGGATATACTGTATAATTTCTAATTGTCTTAACGTATTCAGGAGTCTCATTTAAAGTAACAGCATTAGAATTTGTTATTGCTTTAGCAGTTGTATATATGTCATTTGAATCAACGTCACCTATTTCGCCTGAAGCGTTTTCATAATCATAACTGAATTCTGTAATTGAAACCGGAATGTTAACATTTGTATCAGATTTTGATTCCAGCATATTTGTATAAAATTTATCTCTGCCATATCCTTCAAATTCCCCGCTTTTTAGTTTATCCGAACCTGATTCTGAAACTGATATACTATTCGTACCGCTATAAACATATCCGGTTTTTTTACTTAAAAAACTCTTAAAATTATTTATTCTTTTTAAGTTGCTTAGTGAATAAGTATATCCGGCAGTAGTATGATAAGTCATATTAGTAAAAGACCTGATATAATTTTCATATTTTATATTAATAAATTTACCTAATATATTTTTATAGATTTAATTTTAGCTCTGTGATTTGTTACATCATTTTGCCCGACCGGAAAATGCGCCACAGGAGATTCATATATCATATGATAATTTCCATTTACTTCGCTGGAATGCAGGAAATGGACACCGCTCATATTACTAAATAATCCTTCTATAATACTATATTCCATTATGACAAATACATCTTTTTGAGAATAACCCAACGTTTCAATTTTAGATAAAAGAGGTCTGCCAAATTGCTGAAGTCCAAATGAATATGAAAGATTAATTTCATGGCCAAATCTATCTCTTATAGTTTCCAAAAGTAAAACTCTGGGTTTAGTTCTGACGTTCACAACTGCATTTGCAGGAAAATCACTGTAATTCCTTTTATATTCTTTAAAAATCATAACTGTTCCGTCACCTTTCATAAGTTCTACCTTTCGTGACTTATCGCCTGCTGATCCGGTAGTTTCAAGATATGTAACTTTGGCTTTATAATACATCTCCTTTCCTTCATAAACATAATTTCCGACATAAAGACTATCAACATTTGTTTCAGTTGTAGCAACTCTGACAAGCGAAATTACTGACCCGTCTCCGGCAAGAATGTTAATTTTATCTAACTTTTCTACAGATGCAGCTTCTAAAGAATTACTGAAATGGTATCCCGGGATTAAGAGTCTTACATTATCATCAGAAATAATATTGTTAGTTCCATTTTCTGTCGTAAAAAAATTTGTCTCGAAATTCAAAACCTGAACTGCTATACCGTTAAAGTCTACTATCCATTCCGGAATGTTCATATTATATCTTTGAGGATTACCACTATATATATCTAAATCTCCCGGAAAAAACTGATGACCGACGGATCCGTTATATTTCATTAAAACATTAAAATTTAAATTTCCGGCAAGAGGGTAATTATATAAAGGTATATTAAAAATCAGGTTCCCATTAAAATCATTTATAATTTCCTGCTCATCATAACTGAATCCGTTTGATTTATAAAATCCACGTTCATTCAGCATATTTGCAATATCAGTGACACCATTTACAACATCGTTTTCAGTGGAGTCATCCGGTTCTGCAGAGTCCGGAGGACTTGAAAAATTTAATATTTTTTCTTCAGATGAGAAATTTTTTGTTAATAAATCAGTAGCAGCATAATAACTTTCTGATGTATAATAGTTTGAGAAAGCAAGACTAAATGAAACGAAAACACAAATAGAAATTACAAAAATTAAATTCTTCATCTAATTTAAAGGAATAATAAGATTAATAAATATTTTAAAATAAAAGGACAGGTATCTTCAATAAATATTTTGCCTTATAATAAAGTAATTATAAAAAAAGTAAATAATTTTGAATTAATTGTTTCGAAAGGATTATCATGATCGTTCATAAAATTTCATATTCGTAAAAACTTAATTTTCTTTTTAATTAATATCAAGAGAAAAGAAAAGAATATTTTAAATACACTTTGAAACATAAATAATGTAACCCAAAGATGATTCAAATTTAATTAGTCTATAAGGATTGCGAATTATTTGATAAAAGACATGGTGAACTAAGTTTTAAAAAAAAGCCTCCTATGAAGGGGGCTTTATTATATTAAGTAATTCTTGTGTAGACATTTCTTGTAATGGTTTAGAAAGAACAGGCGCTTTGATAAAGCTTGTGCTATACAATCGGTTTACAATATTTTCCGGCTCGATATGAAGCAAAAGGATATACTTAAATTTTTTAAGTTCACCTTCTTGTTCAGCAGTCATTGACTGGGCAAGCAAAGAAACGACCTGAGGAATTTTCAATGATATAATTCTTAATGCATCAAAAGGATCAGCAGTAACAATAACCACTTTCTTATCGGTTATTCTGTGGATATTATAGAGAGGTCTTTTAAAACCTTTTGGATAAAACCAACTGTTATCCTCCTGCTTATACCCGATATATCCAATATGATTTGCTTGTGAATCATATACTTTTAATGCAATCCGGCCGGATACGATGCTTCGTTGTTTTACGAGTCCAACTTCATATTCTTTGGCAATGTCCGGTGATATAGAACATTTAGTTAAATATGAGTGATACTCAAGTGTTAGATTCGGTAACACACGATCTGGCTTACTTTCTTTAGTCTTTGATAGAAATTGAGTCTTGAGTAACAGAGCGGCTTCCCTTATATCTATTTGTTTATGATGAGATACAAAGTTAATTACCGAACCTTTTTTGCTGTCGTCATTTGGAGTGAAGAATAAATTCTTTTCAATTGAAACAATAAATCCTTCCCCGCGGATTTCACCATTCTTCTTTTGATAGAGAATATTAAGCCAATCCAGAACATCATTAAATGAAATAGCTTTACTTATCTCAGCAAAGTTTAGAAATTCTTTTTTTGACAAAGTACTAACCTCCTTTCAGTTTTATTTACATTTAATCATACCATATAATCGCAAAAAGGTCAGCACGTAATTGTGCTGACCTTTAGTGCAACTTGTAACCGCAAGCATATATAGAAGTTTGTTTTACGACCTAACTCCTATATAATGCCTAAGTCAACCGAGGTCGTCTCTATATGCCGCTTACTACGCTTTAGCGCTTCACCTCTTTCGAGATTGCACGGCATATAAATAACAGCTGACTTATACCATTGGACTTATGCCCGAAATCATGGTAGCAGTATACCTTATTAGTATATCAAAATTTTATAACATTAAAATTTCTATGAATTTATCAGAAAAATTTTTGAGAATATAATTAATTGAAATCTAAAAGCCACACAATACTGCCAGATAATTGTGTGGCTTTATAAAATTTAAATCCATATTACAAATATGTTATTTCAGAAGAATCATCTTCCTCACCTGTTCAAATTCTCCTGCTTTTATACTGTAATAATATACTCCGCTTGCATAGTCAGAACCGCTGAAAGCTACGGAATACCTTCCGGCTGTCCTGTATTCGTTTACAAGAGTCTTTAATTCTCTTCCGAGCATGTCATATATTTTTATAGAAACCTGAACATCTTTCGGCAGATCGAATTTTATGTTTGTAACAGGATTAAACGGGTTTGGGTAATTTGTTATTGAAAACTTATCAGGTAAAATATTATTTTCTGTTACAATTATGTCTTCTGACTCTTCACCGCAATCCAGATAGTAACCCGTTACCAATCCGCGTTCTGATTTTAACGACCTGTTACCGCGATTGTCTTTTGCAAGTATCTTATAAGAGTAGGTTAATAAAGGATATTCACAATATTCCGGAACATCCTGCATATTATCATATAATGTAACATTATAATCAACATACTGCGTAGTCGTTGAACTTACGGTAGTAATAAGAGAATACACAGGTTCAATATCACATACTGTTGTGTCAGCTCTGTAAATCTCATAAACGGGCGTAATCAGCAATGGTGAAACAGTGGGAGCATCATAAAAGTCAGCTTCAATATTTGAATCCCATGTTACAACAGGATAAAATTTATAGCTTTCCGGCTCTCCAAAATATTGCTTACCAACTTTTAAATTTTTTGGTTTTGAAGGAGGAAGATCGAAGAGTGCATCTTCGTCATCGTAATAAATTTTTAATGTAATTGCTCCGTATGAATCCTGACTTTGAAGAACTATTGTTAAGCCATTATTAGAAAGATCTTGACAGGACCGTGTCGTAGGATTACTATAAGGACTGAATATTTCATCATATCCAATATTAAATCCATCTAATCCATCCCCATGAAAATCCCCCGTTATGAAATAGTCATTTGAAGCTGATGAGCAAAAGTCGTCAGTGATTAATTGTGCTGACCAACTGGAAGGTGTAAGTTGGTATTTGTTAAATTCCGAAACTCCTGAATCCCTGCTTCCGGTAATTTCTGTCATTAATTTAATGCTGCCTAAGTTTGCATCGTTTACCCTCCTTAGAGAATCCCATTTATATCTTCCCTCGGAATTAATTAGATCAAAAGGATAGGGTACCCCACCATTTATACTATTGGAGCAATTTGCAGCAGATTCATGGAAAATAAAAAGTCCTTTTCCTTCATCACAATAAGGATCTTGCTGATATTGATTAATTTCCCAACATTCATTACTCCCTCGTGAAACTCCATCATACTTAGAAACTTTTTGATGATTACTTATCCAAAAGTATTCAGCCGGATTTGTATTTGGGATTTTTACTTTTAATTCATCTCCTGTGGATATGGAAATCTCCAAGAGTGTAACTTGATGATAAATTATTTTCGTCTACGTAAGTTGCTGTATCCCAATTTAACCAAGGAGCAGATCTTTCCATCGGGGTCATGCAGTAAGTTGAATTTCCATGTCCTGGTGTCAGCATTCCTAAAATTACATGTCCACCATTTATATTGGGATGAGAGAAGTCCTGTATAAAATGAGCAAACTCGTGTAAAATGACAAGTTGTGTTCTGGTTGTATTATATAGGTTTCCGATTCCCCACGCACCTTTGTTAATTGATTTTCCATCCAATGTTACTGAGACACCAGGATTGGTGCTGCCTCCTACCATTGGATTTCCGTAAAACCAATTATAATCATTCCCCGGAACATATCTGTAATGATAAATTACAAAATCGACAACTCCATCTGATCCATAAGAACCGTTAGCATTATTCCAATTATCATATCTGTTAAAGTTTACTCCCTGTGAATCTGCTCGTTGAATTGCAATAGAGTTAAGAGTTCCATATGTTGTATTTTGACCATCATAATAAGTTGCGGGATTTGGAAGCAATACCTTTACTTCATCTCCAATAAAATCAAAATTTCCCTGTGACATTTGACAAAAATAGTCTGAATAAGTGTATTCACTATATCTTGACATAAAATTAACTGATGAAGAATGTTCGGAAGTATCAATCATTCGCCCATCTGTATGATATGGATTTTCCGGTTTTGTAGCTTGTGCAGGTGGATCATTCGGTACTAAAGGTCTCGGCCAAATATTTTCCTCCGGACCTTCTGTTGCATCGTCAGGAAAAGTAATATATATAATTAATACGCGAAAAAATTGACCTGTGGTTGGTGTGAATACAGGTACGGTTCCGGATGAAACAGTTGATTCATCGCAAATAATATTATCTGCTAATTGCGCATTTAATTTTTTACTAACAACAATAAAAGAAAATAAAATAAAGCAACATACGAATATTTTTCTTGATAAATTTTTCATTTTTAATCTCCTTATTATTTAATTATTTTGTTAAAAAATTAGAGGGAAGACCTATTTTACAATAATTTGTAAAATTATCTTGTTTTTTTCCTGCCAAGGTAAAGTTCAAGAAGGAGTCTTTCCCTCTTTTTATATTAATGACTCTTAAATAAATTTAAGGTTTATGGTGCCCTTATCATTATATCTACCCTCTATTTAACTAAAGTAAATTTCTTAATAATATTAACTTCCGGCGAACTTAATTTATAAAAGTAAACACCTGACGACAGATCAGATGCATTAAATTTTATTATATAACTTCCTGCGTTTTTAAACTCGTTAAAAAGTATAGCAACACTTCTCCCAAGCATATCAAAAACTTCAATTTTGTAGTGACCACTCTTTATCAAATCAAATTTAATTTCAGTCTGTGAATTAAACGGATTTGGATAATTTTGATAAAGGCAGTAAACTTCCGGAATATTGGTATTTACCTGATAAACTTCTGTCATCGTGGAATATTTTATTAATACTATATCATCACCTGTCTGCTTTGTTGTTGCGGTTCCGCATGCATAAATATTTCCAAGTGTATCGGTTAAAATTACCGCCCCATTTGAAACTGAAAATACAGATGGGTGATAAACAAGATGCCATTGCAGTTGTCCTGAAGGGTTGTATTTTAGAATTAAAATTCTGTTGAAAATGAAATTTGAATCTGTGGATCCTATGACGTAAATATTATTGTCTTTATCTACTGAAAATTTAGAAGGCTCATCGGTACTGAAAGGAACTAAATTAAACTTTCTTGACCATATCGAGTCACCGCTGATATTGTCGTACTTTATCAGCGCAATTTCTCCTCTGTTAGTTTGTGTATTTCGACTTCTGGCTGCTACTATAGGATTACCTTCATTGTCTGTTTTCATATCATAAAGGATCTCCTTGAAATTATCAAAATTATTATTAAAAATTTCATACCAGATTTCTTCACCTGATTGATTAATTTTCATTGTCACGATGTTGTTCCGAGTAGGTAAACCTGGGTTTTCTCCTCCACCAATTATTAAGTTTTTTTTGGTATCAAAAGCTAAAAGTCCTGCCCCTTCCCTTATCTTGGAACCATAATAGAAGGTATCAAGAGGAACACCCATTGTATCATACTTTAGTATAGTAATATCAAAAAAATTAATAGAATCTTTAAATGAACCCCCAACTACAAAAATATAGTGTGAGTCATTTAAAATTTGACCGGAACCCGCATAATTATCATTTATTCCCAAAAAGATGCGGTACCATTTTAGCGATCCGTATTTATCATATTTCACGACCCCTATATCTGTATTTGAAAATTTGTAAAGTATTCCCGTTATATAGATATTATCATTTTGATCTATTGTAATATCAGTCGCCTCATCCGAGTTATTATTCATTCCATCGAATGTTCTTGCCCAGACTGTATCACCATTGGGAGCATATTTAATAAGTAAAAAGTCTAATAAATTCGTCGTAATACTGGCCGTTCCCATTACATAAATGAATCCTTCACTGTCAAATAATATTTTTTTACCGACGCTTTCATTTACGTTTACTCCTGTCCCCCTCCACGTCCTGCTCCATAAAAGCACACCCGAACTATTGTATTTTAAAAGCAGCGCATCTTTCAGAGATGAAGTATACTGGACTGAACCGCAAAGGTAAATGTTACCTTCCTTATCGGTTTTCAAATCACTGACAATTTCATTCTCACTACCGCCGGAATTGAACTGACTTACCCATTCTCTCTGGGGCTGTGAGAAACTGATCTCATTAAGTAAAAGGAAAGTAAAAAAAATTACTATTAGTTTAAGGTAATTCATAATCAGTTAAGAATAATTTTGAGAGGGTCAAAAATAATTTGAATATTCATTTTTCTATATCGCTTCCATAGTGCCTTTATCCTTACAGGTTCTAAAATTGAAATTAAATTTTAGATATTAAACTTTGAGCAAAATATATTTTTATTCTTTTTTACAAAATGGAAAAATAAAACAGAACAATAGCAATAATCAGTTAATAAACTATATGAGATCACAAATTAGTTTTATATATACTTTGAAAATTAAATTCTCAATTATAGAAAAATGAATTTGTAAAAACCTCTTTAGACATATTGAAATGAATTTCAATCATTTTGTTTTTTAATCATTTATTAAACTACTCAATTCGTCTATAATTTAATCATCATACAAGTATCTTTCAATCATCACCGTTCCATCATAGACATAGATCCACCACTGCCCATCTTCAAAAACCGGAACGTAGGTGTATTCTTTATCACTTAGTGTTTCTGTAGATGCAGCTATTACTGACGGAAAGATTTGTTGAGCGCTAAATGAAAATAGTTGTAGAAGAAAGATTGTGAGAAAAATAATTCTTTTTGTCATGATGATTTAGATTTAGGTTAAAAAATTTTTCTCAACCTAAAAATAGATCCATTCAGAACCAAAGAAACTTTTTCTCTATGGTTGCTTAATTATTGGGCATAATAATTTTATTTTTTAAATAATAAATTGATTCCTTGTGATTAATTGCATAAATTTTAAAATGAGTTATTTCACAAAGGTTGTTCAATTCATATTTCTCGAAGATTAAATTCAAAAAATTAAAGTGCATATATGAAACATAAAGTATTTGAAATCTTAAAAACCTTCTCAAAAAATGAAATAATAGATTTTAAAGATTTTTTAGCCTCTCCTTTTTTTAATGACAGTAAAAAGCTATCTAAACTCCTGGAATTATTGATTAAATATCATCCGCAATTTCAAATGACAAGTATAACAGACAATGATTTGAGCAGGATGATTAGCCCTCAAATTGAATTTAATAAATCAACGATGAAGGCATTGTTTTCAAACTTATATAAAAAGTCTCTGGAATATTTGAAAGTATCAAATTTTTTAAGTAAAGAGATTGAATCATCAGATTTCTTGAGAGAAGAGTTGTTTAAAAGGAAATTATTTAAAGAACTAAATTGCAATATGCAAATTATTGACGATCTACTAAAAAAGAACATGGTTTGAGCGCTGACTATTGTCTAAATAGTTTTAAACTAGCTAATGATAAAGTAAATCTTTTTCACATTAACACTTCAAAATCAAATAGAAAGTTGCTTTCTCAAGATATTGATAATGTTACCGAACGTGGCAGGTATTTGATTTACTTTTTTATTACAGAAATTATCCGGGAATATGAAAACTTGGTTACGATATCGGGGACTTTTAATACCGTCAAGAAAAACAATTTAATTTTTGAATTTTGTAAGAAAATTAATCTTCAGGAAATACTGGATATGTTGATTTTGATTGATAGCAATAATGACAATTCGAAAATTTTTGAAATGTATAAGTTACTACTTGATACAATTATTTATCCAGAGAATGAAAAAGCGTACTTTAATTACAAGAAAATATTTATATCAAATATGAATATCTTAACACCAGATGAAATGAGATTCCATTTTAGCCGTCTCATTAGGAATTGCGTAATGCGAAAAAATCAAGTTGGATCTGAAAAAAATATGAGATTGAGCTTTTCAAGTTGTATGAATACATGCTCAATACTAAGGCATACAAATCTTCATTATCCAAGCATATGCATGTAGAACTTTATAGAAACGTTTTGATTTTGGGTCTTCGTTTGAGAAAATTTACATGGGTGATTAAATTTATTAAAAACTTTAATATGGAACTAAGTCCCGAGAAAAGAATGAATATTTATTATTATAGCTTAGCAATGTATTACTTTACTCGCAAAATTTACAAAAATGCTTTGGAAAATTTTCACAAAATAGAATTTTCAGAATTCATTTTCAAAGTTGATATGAAGAATCATATGTTAATGACATACTTTGAATTGAAAAATTTCGAACAAGCTCTCTCGTTGATTGACAGTTATTATCATTTTTTATCTAATGACGAAACTCTTTCCGATGCCAAGAAAAAATTTTATAAAAATTTCATAAAAATTGTGCAGACTTTAATACTTCACTTCACTTCTTCCAAAAAATTATCTACAATTAACTTAGAGCTTCTTATGAAAAGGGATTTTCCTTTCAAAGAATGGGTAACCTCAAAATATGAAGAACTAATTAGGCCAGTCTCAAGTGCAAACATACCTAAAGGCTCCATGTCAAAAGCCTCATAAGAAAATACATTCTTATACAAATACAAAATCCTATTCATTTAGTTAGATAAGCAACCTTTGATAAAAAGTTTCTTTGATAAAGAGTAAAAATCGGCTTAAATTACATCTAGAAACATTGCAAGAATTGTTTCAAGTAGAAATTAGAAAAAATTTTCTAAAACTTTAAATTGAATAAAAAATTATGCACGCACTTGTATCTGCAGATTTCCCGGGGGTAACAGCTAATCAAAGAAAGAAAATATATGATTGTTTAGAAAATAACAATTGGGTGAAGTTCCAAAATATTGGAAGAGACATTAGTACAAGTTGGTATGCTCAATTCTCAGTAGGAGTTGAATACAACGAAATATTACGAATTACTAAGGATGAATTTTTTGAATGTTGTGCTAGCTTTTGCAAGCCAAGATTAATAATACATGTAGGAAGTAATAAGCCAATTGAAATTTAAATTTGTACAGGATCATTTTTCAAACGCAAATAAAAAGGTCAGTTTCATTTTGGTAATGTTGATATTTTACAACTTTGAACAATAATTTATATTTTTGAGATTTGAATGGAAATAAGCTTAAAGGTCATCTCAGTTAAATGTAAGACCTATTTTTATTATTATTTTTTTCATTATAGTCTTTTATTTTAAAATTACAAATTTATGGCTTAACAATTATGATAGTGTTAATGGAATTTCTTCCCACAATATCCTGATCTTGAGAATCTACAACTTGATCACCGTTTAAATCTGTTGAAACATAACCGGTTTCAAAATTATAAACATCATTATCCACTAATACTTCATCGTTTAATTCAATTACTCCATCCTGATTTACATCACCTCCATAAATACACCATTTGGATCCTTTTTGAACCATATTATCTCCATATGCCTGTGAGTCATCAGAAGTAAAGTTATAATAAACTCTCGATCCTGATATGTGAAGATTCACGGGGGAGCTGCTCCAGGTCTCAATGCTATTTCTGTGAGTTGCGACCAGATAGTGATCAAGACCTGACTCCACTAAAATATCTGCATTAAATATAAAAACTCCTTTTCCTTTGGTGTTTATATAAGATTTCGAAACATCGACTATAGTATATGGTGACTCGGATTCTGCAAGATACAATCTCACAGTATCTCCTATTTGAGTGTCAGAATTTGAATTATAAAATCCCTCAATTAATATAGTTAAATCAACTATTACAAATACAGACGTATCTTCGTAAGCCCCAATATCAAAATGATTCCCCCTGGGAATTGAGCTACCATAAAAATCATTAATACCGGGGTTGGTTCCAAACAATGAATTTAAATTTAAACCATTCTCAACTGTGACTGAACCCGGATTTGTTTTATAATTATTAACATTTCCAGCATCATCCGGATTTACTAAAAGCGGATCTTCTGTATCACCAACATTTACGCCGTTAATTTTTTCTTTTCCTGTGTTAGATTGCCATGAGTTGTATGATCTGTAAATAGTTGTGCCTTCTTGAAATTTAAAATTTTGCATAGTGGACCAGTAATTATTACCTTCTAGTATTATGTTAGTTGAAGATTCTAAAGGAAAATGATACCATAAAAAAATACTAGTATCAGCACTTACTGTAATATTATTTCTAAAAGCAATGTTATTTGCATTTCTTGCTATTAAAATTCCGGCACCGTCTCCAGCACTACCATTAAATTTCTTAGCATATATTGTATTATTATATATATCAATATCATATATAGTAGTTCCGTTTCCTGCACCAACACATATCTCACCGGTTTGAAAGTCAGCATTTCTCAAATTTTTAGAACTTATATTATATCTTATGATATTATTACTATCTCTTAAGGGATAACCACTATTGTATGTATAACAGTTAAAACCAGGTCCATCGTTATCATGTGAATAATTGTACTGCATTATACTATTCTGGACACCATCACCGAAATGGAAACCTCCACCATCAGATCCAGTATTTGATTTCTGATTATATACTTCATTATATTGAAAAATTACTTTACGACACTGTGCAGCTTCAATACCGGATGGGCCTGATTTACCATCTTGCACACCTCCACAATCGTAAACTAAATTATGATCTACTAATGCAGAGTCTACATTAATAAGAATAATACCATCTCCACTAAATAGCTCTTGAACTAATCCTCTAACTCTAGTAATTTCACAATTTTTAATTGTAAAATCCTTAAATGGATAATTTGAAAATGAATAAGAACCTCCCGATACAACATAAATTCCTTGATGTCCAATAGAATCAATCCTGCAATTTGTTATTTTTACATCTTCATAAGCAGGTACATAACTAAGTACCAAAAAGAATCGCACTATTTAAATGTCTCACAATTCTGCAACTATCAATTTTGATCCCTTTTAATTGAGAACTACTAGTATTTAAAACATATATTCCTTGTTTATTTTGGAGTGTATCACTTGGGCCTTGATTATAAGGATCAAACAGTCCTCTTATTTCTATACTTCTTATTTCAATATACTGACGATTTACAATATATATTCCTATTGAATCTGTCCTTATAATCGCTTTAGAACCCCCATAACTTGTATACACAATTGGAGAATCAAGAGTACCTGGAGCTAGTCACCCATAAATCAGCTCCTGCAATAGAATTATTAGATTCAAATATCTCTCCTCCCTTAAAAATTTTATTACATCACCAACTACAAATCCTCTTGTGCTGACATGTCTAAGGGTCTGCCAAGGAGTTGACATTGATGTTCCATCATTTGCGTCATTTCCAGTTAGACTAACATAATAAGTAGTTGCGAAAGAAAACTGAGAGTTCATTACCCCTAATAGGAATAATGCGATTAAAAGATATTTAATTTTCCCCAAATTAATAATTTTAAAAATGTTAAAAAAAGTCTAATGAAAGAACTAATTAGGCGTTATGAATTCTATTAAGGATTGAAAAAATAATTAAAATTAAAGTAAACATAATGTAAAACCAAGATAATCACACCCGAATACTAATGAATTATAATAAGGTTATATTTTTTTTATGAAAAATCAAGACATTTTATTTCTAAAGAAAGTGGAAAATTTTATAATCTCAGAGAAGATAAAAGTTCTTTTTTGTTAATTTAAAAATATTTTTTAATAAGGTATATTATTATATTATAAAACTTTTTTATGAAATTTTAGATGACCAATAATTCCGTCAATTTCTCCCATAAATTTCTCAACTCAAACTATTTCTTTTATATAGTACCTTCATTATATTTTATAATAATGATGTTTATTACAATGAGCAATCGATTAATTGGAGATTACGGAGTTGAAACCGATTTCTATGTTGCTTACGTCACACAGGCAAAAGAACTCTTAAAAGGAAATTTGATAATTGATCAATACAGGGGTCCTGTTTATCAAATCTTTTTAGCTGTTGCTGGAATTTTTTTTAAATCTGATTATTATTCGGCAGGAAAATTTCTAAATGTCTTATGCGCAAGCATATCGCTTTTATTCATTTCTAAAATTATAAATTCTATTTTCAATCGAAACGGCGCATTGTTTGTAGTTTTACTTGTAGCTGTCAATCAAATTTTCTGGCGTTATACTTATGAACCCGGGACAGATATGCTTTTTCTGGTATTTTATACTTCCGCGCTGTATTTTCTTTTAAGCAGTAAAGATTTAAACCCACGGAATTTACTTATTGCCGGCATTCTTACGGGACTGGCATACCTCACCAGATATACCGGAATATCATTAATACTGCTTACGATTATAATATTTGCATTCCATTTTTATAAAATGAAGCGAAATATAAGCAATGAAAATATTAACCAAAGGAATAAATTTCTCAAGCCAATATTATCTTATATCATTCCTGTGTTTCTCATCCTTTCAGCCTGGGGTTTTATTAGTTATCAGTCTACCGGATATTTTTTTTATAATTACAATTATCAAAACACTGCTTATACTGTGTATAAACCTGATACAATGTCTAAGGATGAATGGACTTCAAAACATCAAAATACTTTTGACTCTATGTCCGATGTGGTTTTTCGGGATTTTGGAGCATTCGCAAAACGCATATCAAAGAATTTTGTGACATACTTTACTAAAGACATATTCAGATTTTTCCCAAAGTATATTGGCGTTCTGGCAGGTCTTGGTTTAATTATATTTCTGTTAAGATTTAAATTCCATAGTGCGGCTGAAAAATATTTTTTCGTGGCGAGTCTTATTTTCTATTTTCAGATATTACTGATTTTTTATTCGGAAAGATTTTCATTGCCCTTATTGCCGTTTTACTGTTTTTTAATAGTTCAGCTGTTCGCTCAGAAATTTTTACAACGATTTAATTTGAAGATCCGAAACTTAAAACTATTCACCATAATTTTATTCGCATTAGTATTTTTAAGCTTTTACACTTCTTATAATATAGCAAAAAAAGACATCAATAATGTTCCGGTCGAAATATTGGCCGTTAAAGACAATGTTGAAAAACTTAATGAGGAAAGTATTGCCGGAAAATCAGTCATGGCAAGAAAACCTCATATAGCTTATTACTTAAACATGAATTATGTTGTTATGCCATATGCAGAAAATTATTTGGAATTTATTCAAATTGTAAAAAATAGTAATGCTGATTATGTCTTTGTCAGCGAAAAGGAAGGTTTGATTTCTTCAAATGAAGATTTAAGGAAAAACTTACTTTCCATAGAATCTCCGCCAATTGAACTGGAAGTAATTACATCTACTTCGGAGCCAGTTACGATTTTATATAAAGTGAAAAAATAAAAAATTTATTTTTTAATAAGTATCGTATGAAACTCGACCAAGGATATTTTATTTACCTAAATGTATTAAAAACTACCAGGTGAATTACACTTATATTGTTTTATAAATCGAGTTGAAAAAGAAACTTGAACCAGCGACCTGTTGAATACAATTCCTATATTGAAATATCCATATTACGGGGAAAACAATAAAAAACAAATTACAATTAGATAAAATTATTTCAGCATTATAGTTTTTTTATTAAAATATTGTGAATACCATTTGTTATAATAATTATCCGGATCATTAGTGATATCATAGAGAAAAAAAGATTTAGGAATGATTAATATACTGTCAACCTGACTGTTTTCAGATTTATCTTCCAGAATGTTCTGATATCTTTGGTTTAATTGCTGATTATAATTGTAAGCTGTTCCCTGAGCACGTCTGAATATGCAGTCCGTATATTATTTTTCTTAAACATTAAAACTGACAAAATTAAAATAAATATTACATAAACATACTTTTGCGTTTTTCTAAAAAAATTGAAATTAATTCTGCTTTTAAACTGATATAAAATATAAATACAGATATAAAACCATCCGCTCAAAAAAACTATAAAAGCTGTATTAAGAGTTCTTCCATACGGCATTTCTCCTGTATTCCAGATTGTAAAGAAAATGATAACAAAAACTATTAAATACAAAGATAAATATTTTATGAAAACACTTAAGTATAAACTATTTGTAATTTTAATTTCCTTATTCTCATAATATCCGTTTAATATTTTTAAAAAAACCGGAGACAATAATAATGTGATAATTAATAAGGGGGAAAACACTATCCAGTTGAAAAAATTTCTGAAAGTCAGAATAACTGACATCTCAAATGACTGCATGAAGTTATGAGATTTTTCAAACGCTGTTGCTCTGAGAAAATTTCCGGGTGATAAGTAGGAAAGTATAATAAAAAAATAATGCTGTTAATGTGAATATAATTGAAAATTTAATAAAACTGTTCTTTAATCTAATATTCTTCAATAAAATAAATATATTTAAACATACAATAAGAAAAGAATTAATTTCACTTGTTCCTACAGCCGTTATAATTGAAAATAATGCAAGCGAAAAGTACAATATTTTCAAATTTTTATTATCTGTTTCTGATAGTTTTTTATAAAAGATCAGAAAAAGCAAAATCATCATTATTCCTAATGGATAAATCATTACAGCAGTGAGCCAGTAAAATCCTTCCGATACAGACTGCATAGAATAAAAATATAAGAACATAAAAGAAAATAATAGCAATATCTTTTCTTTAAAAGTTAAAATGTTTTTTGTGAAAGTTGTTATAAAGAAGAAGATTGTGGCAAAAAATAAAATAAAAAACCCAAGTAAAAATATTTTATATCCGATAATGGATTTAAATAATAATGGATTTACGCTTAATATGGAATATGAAAAATATCTGCCGCTCCATGTAGAATAAAAAAGTTTTTGAGCTGCTATATAGCCATTGTCGATAATTGTCACTCCCCAAAAAAAATCTTAGGGGGTTGGGTGATTAAAAAAAAATAAAATTAAAAATGGAATAAAAATCAGTAACAGCAAACAATTTATTACTAAAGTTAAATTCTTATTCAAATTTTATAAAACTTTAATTTAAAAATGTAATTTAATATTTTAAAATTACAAATTTATGGCTTAACAATTATAATAAAGTTAGTTGAATTACTCTCCACGATAGTCAGATCTGCTATATCTACAACTTGATCTCCATTTAAATCTGTTGAAACATAACCAGTTTCAATATTATTTACAGCATTCTCAACCAGATCTCCATCTCCGATTAAATCAATTACTCCATCCTGATTTACATCACCTCCATAAATACACCATTTGGATCCTTTTTGAACTATATTATCTCCATATGCCTGTGAGTCATCAGTTGTAAAGTTATAATAAACTCTTGATCCGGATATGTGCAGATTCACGGGGGAGCTGCTCCAAGTCTCAATGCTATTTCTGTGAGTTGCGACCAAATAGTGATCTATACCTGACTCCACTAAAATATCAGCGTTAAATATAAAATACCCTTTTCCTTTGGTGTTTATATAAGATTTCGAAACATCGACTACATTATAAGGTGACTCGGATTCTGCAAGATACAATCTCACAGTATCTCCTATTTGAGTGTCAGAAATTGAATTATAAAATCCCTCAATTAATATAGTTAAATCAACTATTACAAATACCGAAGTATCTTCGTAAGCCCCTATGTCAAATTCATTTGCTCTTGGAATGGAACTTCCATAAAAATCATTACTGCCGGGGGTGGTTCCAAACATTGAATTTAAATTTAAACCGTTCTCAACTGTGACAGAACCCGGATTTGTTTTATAATTATTAACATTTCCAGCATCATTAGGATTTACTAACATCGGATCTTCAGTATAACCAACATTTACTCCGTTAATTTTTTCAAACCCTGTTACAGTTTGCCAGGATAAATAATCATAGTAGAAAGAAAATCCTTCTCTAAATTTAAATATTTGCTGATCAGACCAGTATACATTATTTTGAATAAAAATATTTGAATACGTGCCGCCTGTCGGATAATGTGAAAATAGCGCCACACTTGTATCCGCGCTATAAACAATATTGTTCCTGAATGTTATGCCATTAACATTTCTATATAGCATAAATACAGACCTGTCATTTCCATTCTGATCAGTAGCATATAAAGTATTATTATAAATTTGAATACTATATGTTGTTTTCGGTGAACTTCCGCCAACTTCAATTTCACCGTGTCCATCTCCGTCACCACGGCCATTTTTAGCGCAGATATTATATCTTGTAATATTATTACTGTCTGAAAGAGGATAATTACCATCATAAGAATAACAATTTATTCCTGCGCCGTCATTATCATGTGAGTAATTATATTGTATAATACTATTTTGCACACCATCCCCAAAATGTAAACCTGAACCATCTGTTTCGGATGATGATTTTTGATCATAAACTTCATTGTATTGGTAAACAATTTTATTGCATCTGGCTGCTTCAATCCCATCCGGTCCGGATCCTTCACCTTCATAACCTAATCCTCCGCAACTATATACTAAATTTCTTTCAACCATGGCAGAATCGACAGCTACCAGGAAAATTCCTATACCGGTAAAAGTACCGGGGTTTGTTGCATTATTGTAACCTTTAACTCTGGAAAATTCACAATTTTTTATTGTTATATCTTTATTAGGATAATTTGAAAATGAAAACATTCTTCCATTTGTAATTGAAAAACCAATATGGCCTATTGAATCAAATTTACAATTAGAAATTTTAATATTTTTATACCCGCCTAATGAGTCTAACGAAGAACCGAAATTAACTCAGTATTTAAAATTCGGGAAAATTACAGCTGTCTATAAATATTCTCTCAAGTTGTGAATTAGTAGAATTATAATACAAGATACCGATATTATTATTAAAGGAAGTTCCACTTTGATTAAACGGATTAAAGTTACTTCTAAAATTTAAACTTCTAATTTCTATAAACTTTCTATTTACACATAATATGCCAGTTTCTTCAAATTTAATTGTCGCCCTTCCTTCACCATAACTTGTAAAAATAATTGGAGAGTTAATGGTTCCGCTATTAACAATCCAAAGAGCAGCGCCAAAAAATGATGTATCTGATTCAAAGATCTTTCCCCCTTCAAATTTTATAAAACTTCCTGCACTAAAGCCACTGTTAAGTCCAAATAAAGTAACTTTCTTAATCGTTTACCATGGAGTTGAAATAGACGTTCCATTATTAGAATCATCTCCATCAGGGCTTACATAATAAGTAGCCGATATACCGGTATTCGAAATTGATAGAAAATAAATCGTAAACACAATTAGATAAAAATTAAATGATTTCATAATATTTAATTAAATTTTAAAAAATTTGTTGTGAAAAGAACATAGTTTAAAAGATTAAAATTATAAAGTCTAATTAAGTATAATTAACTTATTCGCATTTAATCTGATTCTAAAAACGCATAGAAAATAAAAAGATTATGTGTAAATAATTATTGAAATATGAAGTAAAAATTAAAAACAGGATGTAATTCTAGTACTAAAATAAAATCCATTCATCACCTAAAAAACAAAGCTCTGTCTCAATAGATCTTTGAGGTTTATTAAATTGAAGTGGGGTTGCAATCGGTGGTCGAAACAATTGAATCTTAAAATTTTTATTTCCAATTCTTGTTATTGCATTAAAGGGTTTAAGATTTATTATATCGGTTGCTTTGATTTGCAGTGACTTAGATAATATTTGTGCATCATCACCGTCATTCCCTAATATAACTTTGACATAACTCCGAAGCACCATCGCTCTAAACAGAGTGTCCAGTAATGCAAAGGAATGTCCGGCAAAGTTAAAGCTAAAATTAAATTTTCTGCCTTCAGCTAAAAATCTTCCAAAGTGTTCCTGTATAAATAAATGAAATTCATCGCAATAAAAGAATAAGGGATTGCCTCCTACTTTTGCTTTGTGAAGATAATACGACTTTATTTGATTAGTGACCAGACAACCTAAGAAAGCAGTAGCTTCATCATCCAGCCCATCGCAATTTACTAATACAACTTTTTTGTTGTTAATAATTTCTGTTAAGTTAAACTTATTTTGTCCGGAAAGAAATGGTTGTAAGTCTAAATCATCGCAATACACCGATAGTCTGGCTGTTATTCTTTTACAACTTTCTTTCGCTTCCCTGTTTGTTTTATCAAAGTTGCTCCAATATGAATCATACGAAAGCTCAGCACGTTTTTTTTCGTCATCTAAAAATTCCATTAAGTGTTTAATATTCAATTCATTATCCTTAAATACTCTAAGTGCGTTCTTAACAATTCTTGTCATTAACACTGTCATCTCAACTTGTTTAGCATTAATTTCTCTAACAGCTGAATTAATAAGTTGAATTAATTCTTTGGCATTTTCCGACCAGTTAAGATACCCTCGTGAAAGTGGGTTGAGTGAGACGGGATTGTGTTTATCAATATATAATAATCTTTCACTTGGAATGAATGGAGCAATTTGTTCAATAAGATTTCCATTAGGATCTAAAACAATACAAGCATTGTCCAATTCTTTTCTGATGAGGTATGAGAGAAACGTAGTCTTACCCATACCTGTAGAGCCAAGACACAGTAAATGTTTGTATCTATCTCCTGGCTTCACCCAAGCTGAACCTTCTTTACCATCTAATCCGATTCCAATTTTAAGCATAAGGATTGTTAATGTCTTTGATATTTGCTTTAGATTGAGCAGCGCGTTCTTTCGCTTCAGCTTCTTTTTCTACAGCTTCAGCAGTTTTATATCTATTTTCTGCTTTCATTCTATTTAACTCTTCATCCATAAGCTGTACCTTTTTATCAAAGTCCATAAAATCATCAGTGTTTATTGTATCAGTAATTTAATTAATAAATAAACATCCAACGGCCTAATAGAATCCAAATTCATCTCTTTTATGATTTTATCGAGTACAGCGGATCGTTGCTGCTCTAATTTAGATTTATCTTCTGCTTTTAATTTCATTACATAAATTTCTGCATCAGCTTTTGCTTTATTAATTTCAATGTTTGCCATGGCTTCTTGTTCTTTAATTTCCAATTCCTTTTCTCGTGCCTGAATATTTGCAATTGATTCCTGCTCAGTAATTCTAATTCTTGAAATTGCATCATTGCGAGTATTTTCAATATCGCTTTGTATCTTAGCTATATTAGCTTGTAACTCTTCTACTTGAGTAAGTTTTTCAAAAATATTTAATTCTAATTCTTTAATGTACAGATGTAATTTAGCAATTTTCCCCCTATGCTCGTTTTCCAATAAATCAATTTGTAATTCTGACTCCCGTAATTGCCGTAATAGATCATTCCTATTTAGTTGAACCAATCCTTGAATTTTCTCATAACTAAATATTTGATCAACTTTAAATTTTACAAATGATTCACCGGCATCTCGCATTGCATCAACATAATCTTTTATTAAATACATGTGTTCAATATCAAGCTTTAATCGTCTGTTACGCCAACGTTTAAAAAAAACAGGCTCAGGCTTTGTCATTAAATTTGCTAACTTATATGAAAATGCATCCATCTGACAAACTGACACATCAATTTCCCTGTTTTGCACAACTAAATTTGAAGACATTGAACCTCCGCTTCTTGATTTATTTTTAAATAAGATGAATACGAATTTGAATCGCTTACATAACTTGTTTTTTTTCGGATAAATATTTTTGTGATTCTGATAAAGAATTACCTGATGGTATTAAACTATTTTCGGACTTTGAATTTGTTGCCGTTTTCGCAGAAGCATAAAAAAACAAGATTGAAAAAACTCCCAGTATAACAGCAATTACTCCCCAAATTGAGTTAAATAAAAATTCTTTAAATGATAGAAAAACAGAATCAAATGTACCTATGATGCCATATATTACAATCAAAAAAACGAAGACAGTAATTATTTTACCTAACATTTTTATTTCTTATTATAGGAATAGACTTATCAAAAAGTAAATAAGGTTTATCATTATTTTGTATTCTTTCTACTTTCACTTATGCGGAGCAACTCCATCAAACCAAGATTCAAACCAATCTTCCATAAACTCACCAAAAGGTTTTGAATGATCCGGAGGTTTTACTTTTTAAAATTTAATCCCAGTATAGTTGGATTTGATAGCTTTAAATAAAAAGGAGAAGTTAAATTCTGAAAAATTACATACTTACTATAGTTATAACAACTACTACACCAAAATTTAATATTGGGGACAGAAACATCTGTGTCATTAATTGTCATTAAATATGGAATCGAAGTTGGTTCTTCCCAAGTTATTCTATAAGTAACATTGGAATCAAGATCAACTTTCTCATTCCAGAAACTTCCAACATTTTAAAATTCCAAACATATTGAACATGTCTTGATTGAAATTGCCAAAAAAATATTGAAGTAATACCAAAAGCAATACAGGCGAAGGCAAATGCTAAAATCCTATACTGGTAACGTCTAGTTCGTAAGCGACTGAGTAAAGTGAAATCCATTGCCGAAATTTTCTTTTATTGAGCAAATGAAATTTACTGAAAATTTTAAATTTGAAACATCAGGAATAGCTAATCCAATCTTTTCAGATGTCGTCTTCCAGTAATCATAGAATCTATAATCTTTGGAAAGCAATACATAATTCTCTCTCTTGCCGGCTAACTTTTCAACCCATTTAGGTTTCTTAGCCTCAACTTCTAGAAATATAAGTTTATATTTTCTTTCTTCCTTGGATTTCAATACCAGTAAAGCATCAGGTATCAAATCATGAGAATCTCTAAATTCTGTCGGATATAATAACGTGTAAAAATCTGGAAGTTTGACCGCTTGGATAAAAGCTTCAGTATTTAGTATTTCATTTATATCGCCTTTCCCGACTGGCTTATCTTTCGGTAATAAATTTGTGTTGTATTCTTTGAGTTCTTGAAGGATGGGTAGTACCTCGTCAGTCGCAACAAAGACTTTACCATTTTCACATTCCTCTAAATATCCCTTGTTACAGAGATGTTTTAATTTCTTTTCGGCAGAAACTTTATTAAATGTTTTTCGGATTGTGGGGTATTGTTCGTGGTGAACGTATTTAAGAAGTCTAGTCTTGTAGAATAAATCCCACACTAGTTTATATGACCCGTTTTTTTGCACTGGTCTGTAATATAGGATTTACCTTTTTCATTGCAACCTCTAATATGGGTGAAGTGTAATACATTTTACCGTAAAATTTCCGTAAATATAAATAGAAAAATCGTAATTTCCATTTACGATTTTAGTTCAGTTATTTAGAATATAGGCTGGATTGAAAGGATTTACGGTCTCACATTACTTTCGTAATATCTCTCTTTTCTTCTCTTTCTTCACATTCTCTTCCTCTAATCCATCTTCGTCTTACTACTGACCAAATACTGCCTAGTGCAAAACTAAAAAAGGCTTTTAGGGTGGGTCTGGGGTTCTCTCTTCCTAATTTTCAATACTACTTAAACCTTTTAACAATTAATAACTTCTAATCTTACATTTCTTCAAATCTCATTGAATCACTATAATCATCTACATTCCTGAACTCTTTCAATCTCATATCAACAAAACACCATTTTCCATTTATCTTAATTCTCGCTAACATACTTCCTCCGTTCTTAAAATCTATTCTTTCAATATATTCTTCAAAAACATATTCCATATATTTGAATTTAATTAATTATCTCTTACACTTCATTTCTACTCTTTACTTTTACCGTAACAACATCAAATCAATTTTCCGGCTAAAATCATTTCTATCGCTCCTTTAGTCATCCCATACTTCTTTATTTATAAGAACATACTCTACACTTGAACTTTTCCAACATACTATGTATCCATTCATCGAGCGAAGACTTTCAATATTGATATTATCTAACTTAACTCCTTCTGTTTGTAACCATGTACAAACTTCTTCCTCAAATTTTTTTATCTCATTTCGTTCAATTAACATACTTGTAAATAATTCGGCAGTAATAAAAAAACAAAAAGCAATCTGCCAACTCGCCTTTGACAACAAAAAAAGCAACGGGAGCCCGCCGAAGTCATAGGTGGAGATTTGCAGAAGCAAATACACCTTGACTGAGGAAGGGCTGTTGCTAAAATAAAAAAGGCGGGTAACAGGTTTAATCCTCCAATACCATTTATAAAAGTATTCTAAAATATTATACTATAAGATTCTAAACAAAATTAAAACTTTATTGAAAATATTTTCTAAATTGTTTATTTAATTTAAAGCTAATATTTTCAATGAAAAACACATATGCCTGTTCTAAAACAACAATTAGAGGTTTGGTCACATCAGGGTGCAATAGTAAAATCAAAAGTGACCGCGGATTCAGTAAAAAATGCCCTCAATAATTATGAACATTTTCCTACCTCAGATTATACAGTTTATCTTCAAGGTTCATATAAAAATGATACAAATATTAGGGGCGAAAGCGATGTTGATGTGATTATCCAGTTAAATAAAACGTTCTTCAATAATTTGACACCCGATCAAAAAAAAATGCTAGGTCTGACACCTGCGGATTATCTGTATAATAAATATCGAGAAGATGTTTACACTGCTTTGACGAATTATTTTGATGAAAGGAATGTCACTGTAGAATCTAAGTGTGTTAAAATAAAGGAAAATGAAAATAGGCTTCCAGCTGATGTAATTATTACTTGCCAATATAGAGAATATTATGCTTTAGAAAATAATTCATACGTTGAAGGAGTTTATTTCTTCACAAATGATGCTGATAATAGGAAAATTATAAATTTCCCACTAAGTATATGATAACGGTTGTCAGAAAAGTAAAACTACTAATGGAATGTTTAAACCTGTAGTTCGCATCTTCAAGAATTTAAGAAGACAAGCAAATGCGAAAGGACCTCTACTATATTCAATGTTTAATTTACAATATTCCGGATTCATTGTTTACAAATACTTATTGGAGTTGTGTTTTTAACATCTTGGAGTATATTAGAACGATTTCTGACGAAAACCTAAAAAAATTTTCTTTGCCAGCATGAACAGTTCAAATTATTTGGAGAATCTCAGGAACAATGGGATATTCAAAGTGCTCGAAAATTCAATTCAGATTTTATAAATTTCTGTAATAATTATAACAATGCATAACTATTCTATTGATTCTAATGAGCGAGTAACAATACTATTTTTATTGCATTAGCTAGTATTGGATTAATGTATCTTATTCACCTAGGGTTAATGAATTTCCATGGTATTTAGAAGCACCCTCACCGTTTTTAATCTTTACATTTTTGTTTTGGCTTTTTAATAATTACCTTTGGCAAATATTTGTAAAAATAAATTTTATTAAAACGCCAAATTTGAACGGGAGTTATGCAGGATTTTTGAAAAGCTCTTATGATGAGTATAAGACAAAAATTAATATGACTCTTTCAGTAAAACAAAGTTGGACACAAATATTAATTACACAAAACACAGAAACTTCCAAATCGTGTAGTATAATCGCTTCAATTTTAATTCATAAAAAATGTGATCCTGTATTGATTTATTCATATCAAAACGATCCTAACATTACCTCTGCAACCTCAACAATGCATATGCACTACGGAACTTGCGAACATACTTTTGATAAAACAAAGGGGACTTTTAATGCTTCATACTATTCAGGTAGAGATAGAAAAACCACTGGTGAAATCTTTCTTGATAGAAAAGATTTTTTATAATATTAAATAATTATCTTATCGAATAAAAAGCCACTCTACTAGAATGGCTTGCTGTGTTTTACAGCTTTGAGAAATGAACTTTTGGATTTTTATGAAATGTACATAACGAGGTTGTATGATTTGTTATTTTAAACCTAACATAATGCTTATGCTGTGCCTTTCATTTTAACTTCGGTAAAGGCTTCACATTTTTCACAATAGGTATACGTTTGATCTTCATCCACGTCAGCAGATGAAAGACAATTGACGCATACAAACTCGGATTCTTTAAACATTGAGTCTAAGAATTCCTCCTCTTCTTTAGAAAGAACTATTTTGTTTTCCATATGGTACTCCTTTCAGATTAAATATTTTTCCTTAAAGGATAAATAAGATTGTTTAGTAATAATGAGGTGATCTAATACTTCTATACCCATAACCTTTCCGGCATCAACCAATCTCTTAGTAATTTTTAAGTCGTCTTCACTCGGGTCGGTTTCTCCTGATGGATGGTTATGAGCAATAATGATATGGGCGGCGTGTCGTTTTATTGCCATTTCAAAGGCTTCTCGTGGATGAACCAGTGAAGCGGTGAGTGTCCCAACGCTAATTTCATCAACTGAGATTAAATTGTTTCTCGTGTCCAGACTACACACAAAAAAATGTTCTTTATAGTAATTGAGTATTTTGTGTTTGATTTGTTCATAGAGAATGTCCGGTGATGTAATCGCATCAAGTTTTCTTGTTGGAGTGTGATTTTCCTGAATCCGTTTAGAGATTTCAAGACAGGCGACAATTTTTCCGGCTTGGAATTTTCCAATACCCTTAATGGTCTCCAACTCTTGCAATGTTGCCGTCTTGATATTGTTAAGTGTTTTAAACTTGGCAAATAATCGTTGAGCAATGGCAATACTTTGGTCTGTCCCTATGATAAGTGCCAGTAACTCCACGTTAGACAAGTAATTTCCTCCCAGTTGAGCGAGCCGATACTGCGGTCTGTCAGTTAGGGGTAAGTCGCATACTTTAATGGTCATGATATTTCCTCCTTTCTATTCGCTTCATTTAAGATTAAGTGTAAGACCTTTTCAACATCTGACAGCACGTGTAAGACAGCTGAGTGAGGTGATAGCTTTAGTTCTTTGGAATAGCTTTCAATATATCGGTAGGACTTTCCGAGATGCTTGTTTCCATCTTTGCCTACAATTCTGCATAATGCTTGTGCAGACAGTTCTGCTACAATTTCCTGAAAAGGATCTTGTCCTCTCTTTAATGTACCAATAACTTTTTCATGAGCAACGTGACATAATTCGTGAAAGAATGTTGATTCCTCCGGTGTAGCCAAGGCAATCATTTTCTTATCAGGTGAATAATATCCATAATGCTTATAGTTGCCCGGCACTGCTTTAACTTCTATTCCCCATTCGCTGGCTTTCTCAAGTAGAGGAAGGTTAGGTAACTTGATCTTTTCATAATCAAGACCTCGTCCTACAGTATCTTCTACTCTAAAGACATTAGCTGTGGTAAAGCCTGATAAACGTGAGACTTCCTCTTTTGTCTTTTCATCTTTTTCCTTTTTAAAGCATGGGACTAAAATATGAAATGACTTAGCTCCTTTTTTTACATATCGAGTTACTTCCTGCCATTGTCTAAAACCTCGTGCATCTTCAGTCTCGTGAATAAACATCACAAGATGATTTAGTAAGCTCCACTTGGAACTCGGAATGTTTTTTATCGGAAATATCGTATAGGCAATTTTCTCAGGAATATTTCCTTCCTGGAATTCGACTAATAAAGTATTTAGTACTTCTTTAACTTTTGGTAACATATATTTTTTCCTTATATGACGGATATTAAATACCGGCGGCGTCCGTCTTAACGCTATCCGGCAGTGAAAAAACAGCGTCAGGGAGCCCGCCTCTGTCAAGGTGGAGATGCAAAGCATACTACCTTGAAAGAGGAAGGGCTGACGCTATAATTAAAAGACTGGATAGCGTTAGAGATATTAACTTGTTAAGGTGCTATCTGCTGAATTTTAAAATCTGTAATTGGATTCACTTCCTTTTGGATGTATCGACATTCACAGGGTATGAATAAACGTGGATAAATTCGTATTTGTGGTTTTATTGGAATTGATAGGCTTTTAGATTTCGAATAAACATATTGAATGGATAGAGATCAAAGCAAACTAAATTTGTCTTCAATTTCTTTATAAAGACTATTACAAACTTCGGTTGCTATTTTATTTTTTCTTCGGGAAGAGAATTGTTCAGGAAACTTTGAAATTATTGAATAAGCTAAAGCGAGAATTCGCTTACGTTCTTCATATTTAGCATGTGCTATTTCTCCAAAGTCAGAATGGTTGTCAAAGATTATCAGCATATTCAATTTAATAATTTAACCAGGTTTCCATTAGGTTTATGCCAAATGGTTTCATGCAAGCGGTGGAAATTATGAAAACCAGTAAAACAGTAACGAGCTTCAGGAAGGTGTTTGCAGTAGTGATTAACAAGATTCTTAACGAGCGAATTAACCTGCCCAATATGAGCTGTAATATTCGGATCACTATATTGCTGAGGTCGTAAGAAAGGATCAAACCAGATATCGGTATAGACAAATAAAACTGTGAACTGATGTATGTTATGAGATTTATTTTTTTCAATACTTTTAAACATTTCCTCGTACCGCTTTATCTTTTCATTAAATACCCGATCAACGGTTTTCTTTCGTTCAATCTCAACCAATAAAAATCGAGTTAATTCTTTTCGATTAGTACTTTCAATTCTGATGAGAATATCCGGAAGTACTCCGTAAAAGCTACTATCATAACGAAACATAAATTTATGATGTGGAAACAATTTTAAAAACGATAACGCAACATCGAACTTCATGCTTTCATGCATAACATTGTTGGGGGACCTCTGATATTTTTTATATTTGTATTCATCAGTTCTTCCAATATATTTCGCACCTTTTTTAGTGAGGCAATAAAACACCTCTCGGCTTTTATTCATTGGCTTTCCGATCGGTTCAATCTTTTCTATTAATTGTTCCGTCAGGTATTCTTTAAAAAGTTTTCGAGTGAACAACAACGATCCTTTATAACTTTTAGCAGTCGGTGAATATAAATTATTCAATGTTGCGACCCCCCCGATATCGAGTAAATTATTAAGTAACAGTTTGCGAGTTGTCATACATTAAATTTATAAACTATTCATCATACTATTATTTTATATTATAAAAACAGAGGGACTACTTAGTTAACTAAGTAGCCCCTCATTAATTTCCAGAACTTTATTTTATTACACTATAGCTTTTCGATATTAATTATTAAAACTATTTTATTATGTGGCTATTCTCCCGAAGGACAGCAAACCCATTTTATATCGTCCGAGAATATTTATTGTGAGGCGGTTAAAAGGGGTTTGCTGTCCTTCGGAAAACTTTAGTTTTTTCGAGGGACGTAATAGCCACACTATATTATTATTTGCCTTATTTTATTGAGCTCAAATGATTTATAAATTTAAAAAACATTTTATAGAATGAAATTAACTGTATATAATTTACTATAAATTCAAATACATAATCTTATTAATAATTATTTTGTATATTTGTAATTTTAAAAATATAGTTTTTATGAACAAGTTAGCATTATTAGGTGGAAAGCCAATAAGAACAAAAGCGTTCCCTATTTGGCCACGAGCAACTGATCTAGAAAAAGCTTATTTAAATAAAGTAGTTAACTCTAATGGTTGGGGTATATTTAGAGCAAACACCGTTTTTCAATTTGGAAATGAGTTTGCAGAATACCATGGTGCGAGTTATGGTATTCCATGCGCAAACGCTACGATTGCATTGCAAATCCAATTACAAGCATTGGGGATCCAGAAAGGAGACGAAGTTATTACTACAATTTTTACATGTATATCAACAATTACAGGTATTCTAAACATTGGGGCGATCCCTATTTTCGTAGACATTAACGAAAATGATTATTGCATAGATACAAAAAAAATTGTGGAAAAAATCACAGAACATACTAAAGCAATCATTGCAGTTCACTTATATAACTCTTTATGTGAACTTGACGAACTTGTTGAAATATCAAAAAATCATAGATTGTTTTTAATAGAAGACGCAGCTCAGGTTCCTGGCTCTTTTTATAAAGATAAAGGTGTTGGTACTTATGGGATATGTGGATCATTTAGTTTTCAAGAAGCGAAATCAATGACATCCGGGGAAGGAGGAATTATTCTTACAAATGATCGTGAATTATCTGAATTGATAAATTCATATATTAACTGTGGAAGAATTCGAGAAGGTGACATTATTACTAGGCGAGTGATAGGTGGAAATTATCGAATGACAAATTTTCAAGCTGCAATCCTATTAGGTCAACTAGAGGTCTTGAAAGAGAGAACTGATAAACGCGAAAGTAATTCTTTATATCTCAATAAAGAACTTAAAAAGATTCACGGTATAAAAATTAATGAAAGATTAGAAGGTACAACAAAACAGGGTTGTTATTATTATATATTTAAGATTCAACCTGAAATCTTAGGAATAAGTAAGGATTTGTTTACTTTAGCTCTTGAAGCTGAAGGAATACAAACAAAAAAATGTTTTCCCCTTTATATAAGGATTCACTTTTTAATTTGAATGAATATGACTCTCCAGAAGCATGGAAATACTATCAAAAAAATCCTTTAAGACCAAGAGACTTTCCAATTGCAAATAAAGCAGAAAATGAAGGTATAGCCATTTGGCATCCATTTTTGTTAGAAGATAAATTTGAACTGAATGATTTAGTTTCAGCCGTGGAAAAAGTAATGGATAATCGATTATTATTAACTAAATAGATGAAGTATGAAGAGTATATGTTTGATTGGTTATGGTAGAAGGGGTAAATCAATTATTGGAACAATCTCTAAAAGAGATGATGTATCCATAGAAGGTATATATGATATTAATGAAAACAACCAGACTACATTTAACTATAACAGATATAATGATCCTGAAAAAATGATAAAGAAGATTAAACCTGATATTGTCATTATTGCAAGTCCTCCAGCATCACACATTAATTATTTAGATATTTGTAATAATTATAATATTCCGGCAATTTGCGAAAAGCCCCTTGCCTCTAACTTAAAAGAATTGTCAATTATCAAAACTTATTCCTCTAAAATTTATATTGCTTATCAACTTTTATACGATAAGTATATTAACAAAATGATAGAATTATCTTATGATAATAACATTTATTCAATAGAAGCGTCTCAGAGAGTACTTCTTAAACCTACTAGCTGGAAAAAAAATATCGATATTTCAGGTGGCGGAACATTACTTGATAATTGTTCACACTTCATTAATTTAGCCATATTTAATTTCGGTTTACCAAGAAAACTTTTCTCATCACTCACTAACTTTGAGAATAAAATAGAAAAACAATCACAATTAATTTTATTCTATGATAATTTTAATTTTCTAATTAATTCAAGTTGGTTATCAGCTGTTGGAAAAGAAAATAAAATTACTATATATACAAATGTCCATGATATCCATTACATAGAGGATAATCGATTTACTGAACTTTACACTATAGAAATAGATAAAAACAATTCTTGGTCAAAAAAAATAAAAACAAACTATTGTTTAACTAAAGGACTTGAACGCAATATTAAAAATGACCCTTTAAATATAATATCTGATTTAAAAGCACTTGATTTGATGTTTAATAAATTTCTTGAAGATCTTGAAAAAAAGAATAGCAATTTTTATAAAAAACAACTTAATGCAGCAATAAATACAAATGAAATCATTCAGCTTATCTATGAAAATCCATTGCAGCTCATCGAATTATGAAATACAAAAAAATAATACTACTTATACTTGATGGATGTGGGATTGGAGAACAAGATGACTATTTAAAATTTCAAAATATTCAAACAAATACAGTTGGTAATATCTATAAAAAAAATCCTAAATTTAGATTGCCATTTCTTGAATCAATGGGATTAGGTCAGTTGTTGAATCTTCCAAGTGAAACTAGTAATCATATTTATTCATGGTATGGCAAAATGAAGCAACAAACTTTGGGAAACGATACTTTTGCAGGGGTTTGGGAGATGTTAGGAATTATTTTTTACACCCGATTTGTGAGCAACATGCAAAGTTTAGATGCAACCTTAATTAATAAAATAAAAGAAGAATGTGAAACTTCCGTTATATGTAACCTATATATTTCTGGCTATATAGCTTTGGATAAATATTTTCAAGAACATCAAAGAACAAAATTACCGATTTTTACCTTTCAGACGACGGAGTAATTTTATTAGCCGCCCATGAAAATATAATTTCGACCGGTGAATTGAATAAAATAGCAGAAAAGATATCTAAGTCTCTTTTCAATTCTGGTTTTGTTAGAATTATTACTCGACCATTCACAGGAGAACCTGGTAATTTTATTCGCAATGAATCAGAACGTAAAGACTTCTTGCTGGTAAATATCCCCCCTTCAAGTTTAATTGGTGATTTAATTGATCAAGGCGTTTCGGTGAGATTGACAAAGCATTTAAATAGAATCCTTAATTATCCAAAAGGAGCTAATATATTACAGGATCAATATAACAACAATAAAGAATTATTTTCTTTAATTTCTTCTGATACTCAAAATGGATTTGACATGCAATTCTATGTGATTCCAGATACAGATAATTTTGGGCATAAGAAAAATTTAGAAGGGTTCGCTAATTCCCTAATTGGAATAGATAATTGGCTTCAGAAATATGTAGAAATGCTTAAGGATAATGATTTATTAATAATTACAGCGGACCATGGATGTGATCCAACTGTTAACTTACGTGGGCACTGCCGAGAATATGTACCTCTGTTAATTTATAACAAAAAAACTACCAACTCTGTTAACATCGGAGTAAGAAATACTTTTTCAGATATAGGACAAACTATCGCCTTTAATTTTAATCTACCGCCACTCACTAATGGCAAAATAATATATGAAATATTTTAATTACTCTGACTTTACACTTCAGAAATTGCAAAAGTTAAAAAAATCAAAAGGAGTATCTATTGGGGTTTGTCTTCCTGTTTTAAATGAAGTACAAACTATAAAAAAGGTGGTAAAGATAATAAAGAATTGTTGTAATCTCATTGACGAGATTATTATTGTTGATAGCGGTTCAAATGATGGGAGTATTGCTGAGGGAGAAAGTGAGGGTATTTCGGTCATAAAAGATATTCTTTCTGCAAAAGAATTGGGAGTTAAGTTAAGACGTGGAAAAGGTTGGAATCTTTGGACATCTCTTTACTACTTGAATACAGATATTATTATTTGGATTGATTCTGATACGAAAAATTTTAGTAAAAAATTTGTTATTGGATTACGGACCCTTATTAGTTGATGATTCAATCAAGTTTATAAAGGGTTTCTATAAAAGACCGAAGGGAGATTCCCGTGTAACAGAAATTTTAGTTCGCCCATTCCTTAATTTCTTTTTTCCAAAAACAAAAAACATTATCCAGCCGCTTTCCGGGGAATATGGAGGATATCGAAAATTTTTAGAGAAGATATACTTTTATTCCGGATATAGCGTTGAAGTAACAATTTTACTGCAGGCTCTATACACTTTAAACGTTAATGAGATTGCTCAAGTTAATTTAGGCAAAAGAATCCATCCTCTTCAGAGTGTTAACTCTTTGGGACAAATGGGGGCTGCAATTTTAAAAACCCTCTTGCTCATTGCTGAAGAATTTGGTATAGTTAATATTCGTAAAACCCCTGCTAATATTTTACGCCAATTTGAAATGGTGAAAGAAACGCCAAAACCTAATGATATTATTATAACGGATTATAGACTTTCGCCCATAATAACACTCAAATCCTATCGCAAAAAATTTAAATCTATGATATAATAATGTGTCTAAACAAATTCAGAAAATTACAACTAAAGCAATTATAACACGGGGTTTAAAAATTCTGTGTTTAATGGATTTAAAAGGAGCATGGGAACTGCCAGGAGGTAAACTTGAATTTGGAGAAAAACCAGAAGATGCGTTAGTTCGTGAATTGTATGAAGAGCTTGGGTTTACAAAAGTACGAATTATTAATTTAGTTAACGTTTGGACGTTTATTGTGGAATCAATTGATATAAGTAAACAATACATTGTGATTATATATCAATGTGAGATATTAGATAATCAAAAAGTTTTTTCTAATGAAGAATACTTAGAACAAAGATGGTTTAGCTATGATGAAATTGAAAATATCAATATGAAAGAAGGGTATAAAGATTCCATTAGAATGTACTTCTTAAACAAAATAAAGAATTATCAGAAAACTGCATAATATTGATAATCAACTATACTTGGAGAATCAGAACTTGATAGATGAGTATAATGATGGGGCTATTCCTTTAAAGATTAGAAAAATTAATCTATTACAAGCAGTTGAATTACCAACTGCAGCTGTTGAAATTTTGGAAACAGGAGAAATTAGCTCTTTAAAAAAAAAGTATTGAAGATAAAATAGAGCAAAATCCCTTGATTGCACGCTTTGCATGTATACCAAATAGACTTGGCATTCCATCTGTATATATCAATATACCTGAAGAAAAGGTAGTTGCATTATTCGAAATATCCAAGATTATCAATCTATACCCAGAAATAAAAAATATTATTTTGCAAGAAGCTACAAAAGAAACATCCAAATTTGATAAGATTTCGGGACGTCTTTTATTAGAAAATAATAATCTTCATTCTTCTAGAGAAGAGGTACTCGAAATATATAAAGGAGCAAGAGAAACAGGTATTTTAAATAAAGTTAATGTCGTTGATAATAATTTTCTTATTTTCGAAAAAAAAATTAGGTGAGTTTATGAAACCAATTAAAAGAGTGGGCAAGAATTCTCAAATAACTGAGAATGATATTAGAAATATTTGGTATCATCTTGAGAAAAATAGAAATAAAATTAAACGAGTCCAAAGCATTATTGTAAAAATAGGAAAACAAGGAAAAGTTAATTCTCCATTAATTTTTGAATTTAGTTTTAGGAATGGAAAGTTTGTTTTTAATGATATTGATTAACTATCAATGTAATAATTAAATAAATTTTGAAATAGAATCGTTCCCAAATCGTTCCGATGATTTCAATGTATTTATTTTAAAATATGAAAAACCCTTATAAGTTATTTACCTATAAGGGTTTATGTTACGTGCGACCTGGGGGGCTCGAACCCCCGACCTAATGATTAAGAGTCATTTGCTCTGCCAGCTGAGCTAAGGTCGCAGAGCAAATTAACTTTTTGAATTTTGGTTTTCAATTCTATATTGAAAAGTATTAACTTAATTGAATCTAATAGTGTGAAGATCTTAGAGTGTGTATTAATCTTGCAGAGGTTAAGTCGGAATATGTCAGCATTGTATGATACAGAAAATAAATTCTAATAAATCTATTCTTTCCAAATGAAAATTTATTCCTATCAACATCAGGAGGGGAAATTACTTGATTACGCTTATCTTCCCGTTCGTTTCAAGAATAGCCAGATTAACATCTTCGATTTTATTTATTCCCTTGTCCCGAAAAGCCTCTTTCAGATGATCCATTGAAATGTTCTCTTTATCTAATCTTTTCAAATATACTTTTCCGTTTCGAACCAGAATCACAGGCTCGCCTTCAACAATTTTTCTAATGTTTTTAAATTTGTTAATTCCTTTTGTCAATGTATAGTTTACAATTGTAAGTGTAACAATACTAAACAAAGCGGATAGAAATTTATTATCTTCAGGAAACTGCTGACCAAATGTAGAGCCGATAAGTATTAAAAAAGCCAAATCTATTGGCGATATCTCCGCTAAACTCCTTTTCCCCAGCAATCTCAGGCAAATTAACACAAGAAAATAAATTGCGGTACATTTTAATAGTGTGATCAACATTTCATTCATAATAACAATAGACTTATTTCCTGTTCACGAAATTTTTAACTCACTTTTTTTTCTGCCTGATGCGGATATATGATTCCATCCGCTATCAATTTTTTAATAAGGCAGAGAATTTCTATTATTCCATTTATTTTTCAAATCATTCCGGATAATAATAATCTCATCCGAATCCTGCTTATAAAATACAACATTATTCAACTTCGATTCCATATTATCCTTATCATTATTATTATCTATATCAGGTGACTCAATATTGTCAGATGATTCCGGAATGTATATGTCCAGGATATCATCTACACCGAATTCTTCAAAGTTGTTCACATCACTGTTGTTCACTACAAAGTTGTTCAATTCACTTCTGTTCACATCACTGTTGTTAACTGTTGTTAACATCACCGTTGTTCACTCCGTTGTTGTTCTCTTCAACATTCATATCCTGATTATACATATTTTTGTTGATCATTACTTTGTCGATCATTTCTTTGTTTCTATCATTGTTCATTTCTGAGTAGTTCATTTTTAAATCCTCCATTGGGTTTAGTTTTAGTAAAACTAATGCATAAAGCGTGCCAGTCAGGATTCGTATGAAATTAAATAGATTTTCAAAATTTATTTAAAGCTAATATCGGAAGTATGTCAAAAATGTCAGACATGTCAGTAAATCAGGTGCATTTAAACAAAAGTTTAACTGAGATTTTGCAAATATAAGTTTTAAAAAGAATACTAAAGTAAAATAGGTGTTCATTAAATCAGTAATTAACATTAAACAGAGAATTAAATTCAGAAAACATCCTGGCACAGAAAATGAAATAACATCTGTAAAATTAACGACCCCACAGATCTGCCGTTTGTTGTGATGGTGTATTTAATGAATAACTTTAGGTAATTTAGAAATGTCTTTCAAAAATTTAATGCCGTTAACATTAATAATCATGATATCTTTTTCCTGTTCTTGGGATAAGCAAAGTGTGAATCAGGAAATTGATACTATTAAGAATAACGTATCTATAACAGTAAAGGAAATTATTTCAGAAGACACGCTCTTCAAAAACGTTGTAATGACTGAAATATCAGTATCAGATAAAGTATCTAAAAATCTGCATGATAAACTGGGTGATATATTCGATCATTACTTAACGATAAAAGATGAACTGGCGGAGAACGATTCCGTTGATTCCAGAAAACATGCTAATAAACTGCTTGATGTCGTGATAAAATCATCAGATGACCTCAACAACAAAACTGATAAGAACTTGAAAATCCTTGGTGACAATTTTATGCAATACAGAAAAGTCATTGAGAAATCGAAAACACTGGAAGGGCAGCGGCAATGGTTCAGTAAACTTACAGCATCATTAACGGAAGCAATCCAGCAGTACGGAATACCCAATAAGACAGTTTATGAACTGAATTCGCTTAACTCTTTTAGTGACAATAATAATAAATGGCTCACTGATTCCAGGGACTCTGATGATCCTTACATAGGTGGCAGAGAGTACAAACAATTTAGAGAGTACAAAAGAGACAGGGATGATAATAGTAACAGAGAGTACAAGGACGGAGACAGAGAGTATAAAGGAGTTAAGCATTTGGATAGCAGAGTCGTAGTACTTCGCGGCTGGGAGTTTAATTAACAGGAATCAATAGCTATATCACCATACAAATATTAATGGGGAATCAGCCACACATGAATTAGTTTTAATAAGGATTTTAAAATTATTCATTAAAATTAATGATATGTGTGGCTTCTTTAAATAATTAAAACATTCAAAATGAAAATCATATTAATTTCAATTGTAGTTATAATTGTCGGTTTTATTTCATGCAGTGATAAACAGCAGGAAACAGTAATTAAGAACGACTCTGTAGAGAAAATGACAATAAAAAATGACACTGCAGTTACAGTAAGAAAAGAAATTACTACCGAAAATGGTAATCAGTTCATTATTATTGAATCAAAGCCATCGACCAGTGTCAGTAATTATATGATCGCCGGAAAAGGTTTTAAAAACTCCGCTGATACATTGAAATTTCCGTTAAAGAATCCAATGTCAGCTACATTGCTTGCGGATCTTGATAAAAACGGCTTTGAAGAATTATACATTATAACAAAATCCGCCGGTTCACAAACTTTCGTTGACATGTTTGCAATTGCATCAAATCCGGATAGTTCATTCAATGAAATAAAAATTGAGCAGATCAATGCTGAAGATGTAAATGATAAGAATGGCAAGTTTCATGGATATATGGGATTTGATTCGATCTATATTTCAGATAACAGAATAATAAGGGAGTTTCCCGTTTTTCAATCTTCTGATTTAAGTGAAGAAACCAGAGAAATGAGAAGGATTTTTTATCAGCTGAAACCTTATGATAAATTTAATGAGCTTGTGATCTCAGGTTTGGAGAAGGTAAATAAATAGTTTTGAATGCGGTAATTTCAATCAGTTATACTTACAGCATACCTCGCCCGGAGTTTTCATCAATCCGGATATAAAATTACAAAACTATCAGAAGTATCCGCTGGGAATAATTTATAAAAGTATGTTCCTGGAAAATTAATAACCCAAAAAATTAAAGTTATTAATACACTCAGGCTGCTTAATTAATACAGCATTTCTATACACATAAAAAATCCTGCCCTTATTATACTAAGTAATAAGGACAGGATTCGATATCCCGGTATTGGGTTCCGGGAATAAACACAATAAAATCAATTTACTTTTCTGATTCGTCCATTGCCACCAGATTTAAACTCTCAGAAATTTCGGTAAGCAGCTTATTCGCATTTCCTTCTTCATCTAGAGTCTCCTGAAGGAGCTCTTCTACTTCGCTATGTCCGAGAAGTCTTGCATAAGTTCTTGCGCATCCATATGACGCTATTTCATAATGTTCAACTTTTTGACCGGCTGCAATTAAGGCGACATCTCTGACATCGCTGTCCATTTCTTCTTCAATTATTTCCCTTCCTTCTCCTACAAGTCCTTCCATTGCCTTGCATTTTTTACCGGTTAAATTTTTTCCCACTATCTCTGAGATTTTTTCTAATCTGTTTATCTGTTCTGTTGTTTCATCAAGATGATTCTGGAAAGCTTCTTTCAGTTCATCTGATGTTGCTGCTTTTATCATTTTAGGTAAAGCTTTCGTGATCTGCTTTTCAGCGCTGTAAATATCTTTCAGTTCTTCAATTAGAAAGTCTTGCAAATTTTTTACTTTAGGCATGATTATTTTAAGTTTATGTTAATAAATAATTTATATGTTGTGTGACAAACATATATTTTTTGGATACTAGGCAGAAAATAATTTATCCAGATCATTGGACTTGTTAGGAAAATAGACATTATTTTCTTCCATTAAGCTAATTTCAGAATCTTCATCCTGAATGTCCTTTTTAGGTAAAGCTAATGTGAGTTGCTTTTCTGAACTCTTAAGATCCAGTTCCTCAATCAAAGAGTCTTCCAGATTTTTTGCATTAATCATGATTTTTAAATTTTGAGTTAATAATTTATCAGTAAATACAGACCGGTAAATAACTGGATATCATTGAGAAAATATATTTTGCATATCATCCGAATTATCAGGAAGATTAGAATTGTTTTCTTCCAATATGCTGATTTGTAACACTTCATTCAGAATATCCTTTTTGATCAGGGTTTTACTGTGTTGTTTTCCTGAACTAATAAGATCTGATTCTTTAATTAAAGTGTCTTCCAAATTTTTAATCTTAGCCATGATTTTATTTAAATTTAAGTTAACTAATAGTTTAAAAGTATTTACATAAATATATTTAAATCCCGGTCTATTACTAAAAGATTTGATATATTATATGCTACGATTATATAAAATAATATAAAGCAATATATGTGCCAGTATTCATTGTCCGCTTTATGATTAAAATATCACATTTTGGAATGGAAATTCGAAGCAATTCCTGACAAAGTTGACATAAAATACAAAATGTGTCAGGAATTAATTTTTATGAGCCTGATTACAGGTGAGAGATTAAAAGACTTGAGTTAATTAATACCGAGATTTTTTATTTTTCTGTAAAATGTTCTTTCATTCATATTTAAGATCATAGCGGCTTTTGATTTGTTTCCGTTCGCTTCCTGTATAGCTTTAATGATCATATCTTTTTCTATCTCCTTTGTAATGCCGGAAATTGAGGCGGTGGACTGCACAGGAGAAGAAGTCTGATAATTAATATCATCAGGAATTTCAAGCGATGTAATTGTTTCTCCTTTTGATAATAAAACAGCGCGTCGAATTATATTGCGCAGTTCCCTTACATTTCCCTGCCAGGTATGATTAACGAGTTTTTCCATAATTTTATCTGACATTTGCTTTACGTTGCGGTTCAGTTCCTTATTTGCATCATTTATAAAGTGTTCAACAAATAAACTTATGTCTTCTTTTCTTTCCCTGAGCGGAGGAAGTTCAATATGAAACTCATTTAACCTGTAATACAGATCCTGCCTGAATCTCTGATTGTTTACAGCTTCAGCAAGTTTAAGATTGGTTGCAGCTATTATACGGATATCAAGCTTAACCGATTTCTTGGCTCCGAGTCTAGTTACCCTCCTTTCCTGTAAGACCCTCAGCAGTTTTATCTGATTTGAATCCGAGAGATTTGTTATCTCATCAAGAAATATCGTTCCCTCATTCGCAAGTTCGAATTTTCCTTCCTTTGCATTTTTGCATCCGTGAATGCGCCTTTTTCATGACCAAACAGTTCGCTCTCTATAAGACTTTCCGGGATCGCTCCGCAGTCAACTGCAATAAATGGTTTGTCTCTTCTGTCACTTGAAGAATGGATCAAACATGAAATTACTTCCTTACCGGTTCCGCTTTCTCCTTCTATCAATACGCTTAGATTTGTAGGGGCGACTATGGAAACCTGCTCAAAACTTTTTCATGACTTCAGAATTTCCGATAACTTCACCTTCTCTGTAATTTTCATCTAATTTTTTGCGGAGTATATTAACTTCCTGCTTTAAATATTTCAGCTCAAGCGTATTCTTAGTTGTCATGATCATTGCATCATTATCAAAAGGTTTTGCAATAAAGTCCTGAGCTCCCTGTTTCATACATTCTACAGCAGTTTTAATATCACCAAACGCAGTCAGTATAATGACAGGCAGAGAAGGATCCGATTCCTTTATCTTTTTTAAAATTTCAAGTCCGCTCATTCCAGGCAGACGCATATCAAGTATTACAACTCCGTAATGACGTTCTTTGATCTCTTTCAGCGCCGCCGTTCCTTCTTCAAATGCCGTGCATTCATAACCTGATTCTTCCAGAAGCTCTGTTAATGTATATCTTAAAACTTCATTGTCATCAACGATTAATATTTTTTCCATTATTGTATTTTATTTTTATTTACAGGTAATTTAATTTCTATTTGAGTTCCTTCTCCCAAATCACTTTGAATGCTGAAAGTTCCTTTATGAAGCCGTATCGTCTGATGCGCTAAGCCCATTCCTAATCCAACTCCGTCGTCCTTTGTGGTAAAGAAAGGTTCCAGAATTTTATCAATGTTCTCAGGCGGAATTCCTATGCCTGTATCAATTATATTTATTACAATTTCATTATATGCTCTGTCTTCTGAAATATTAACTGTAAGTGTTCCTCCGTCGATCATGGCATCAATTGAATTGGAAATAAAATTCATGAAAGCGCTTTCGAGTTTAAGTTTGTCAAAATACAATACAGGAAGTTCATTCGGAAAATTTCTTATGACCTTTATGTTGTTATTTTTTACATCTTGCCTCGACACTTTCCAGAATACTTTTAAATATTTCTATTAAGTTAACAGCTCTGAAATCAAGATCTTCAGGAGAAGCGTAACTAAGCAGATTCTTAATGATTTTATTGGCTATGTCAACATTTGTTATAATATAATTTAAACGTCTTTTATTCTTTTCATCCATTTGAGTTTTTACTACAAGCTGCGCCAGACTATTTATGTTTGCAAGAGGATTCCTGATCTCATGCGCTATTCCGGAAGAAAATCTTCCCAGAGCAGCAAACTTTTCAGTATATATAAGTTCTTTTTGAGCCTGAATCAGTTTTTCATTGGTTCTTTTCAGTTCTTCCTCAGCTTCCCGGATCTCCGTTACATCATGTCCGGTTCCGAACATTCTGATGACTTTATCATTTTCATCCAAATAGATCTGACCTTGCGCTTTTAAACTTTTGACCTTTCCGGAAGGAGTTATGATCCTGTGATAAAAATTAAAAGGTGTTTTGCTTTCAAATGCATTCCGGATAATATTCTTTGTCATTTCTGCGTCATCAGTATGAACCCTCTCCAGGAATCCCTCAAAAGTCGGATCAAATTCCTCTTTATCTAATTCATAAATATTATACATTTCGTCTGACCATATTACAATATTTTTTTCAACATCCCATTCCCAGCTTCCAAGCTTAGCAATATGCTGCGCATCGTTTAGAATTTTTTCATTCTGCTTAATTTTGCTGATTGTTTCTAATTTTTCACTCAGACTTCCCAGCTCAATTCCTATGTTTATTATACAGTCCAGGATCTCATGGTCAATTGCTTCTACACCTTTCTTGAAAAATTCGAGAACGCCTATAACTTCATTTTCCATAACAACGGGAACCCATATTCCGGTTTTCAATTCCAGCTTATCCGCGACTTCCTGACGTTTGAACACTTTACGGTCTGTCAGATCCTTAATGCTCATCCATGATGCTATTCCTTCAGTAAAAGTTCTGCCTGGGTAACCTTCCAGATTATCAAATGTTATGTTCTCCGCAATTTCTTTAAAAGGCAGATATTCAACAGCTATGTCTTCATTCCAGATATGTGATGAACGCAATATATTATTTTCTACAAGGAGGCAATGACCTATTTCCCAGTGAGTATACTCACATACTTTATTAATAGAATAATGAATTGCATTTCTGAAATCAAATGTTCTGTTTGTAAACCTTATAACATCATTCAGGACATTCAGCAGGTTATTTCTTTTTTTAATTAATTCTTCAGTATTTTTAAGATCAGTAATATCCTGGCATATACCTACAAGGGCCTGAGCTTTGCCTTCGTCATTTCGTATTGAGGAAGTGGATAAGTAAGTATTAAATGCTGAGCCGTCTTTTTTTTCAGTCATAAGTTCGCCTCTCCAGCCGTCCTTAAGAGTTTTATTATCTATATCGTTTTTCAGTGCCGGGGTGATCCTGTTTTTATTCAGTATCGGAATTTCTTTGTCCAATAGTTCTTCCTCATCATAACCATATGTATTTTGAAAAGCCTGATTTACAAATAAAGTATTGTTTTCAAGATCAGTAATATATACACAGTCTTTTATACTTCTTATTGCATGTGCAAATAGTTTGATCCTATTTTGTATTAACTCCTTCGCTTCACTTTCTTTAATTAGTTTTTCAAGTGCTGACGCCAGTTCAGAAGTTCTGTCCCTCACTTTTTCTTCGAGCTCAAGATTTGATATCCTAAGCTTTTCTTCCGCCTTTTTTCTTTCAATGAAATTTCCTATTTGTCTTGCTGCAGATTCCAGAACATCGAACAATTCCTGTTTTTCCTCAATGCTTTTTTTATTAAAACATTCTACCACAGCAATCACTTCTTTACCGTTAGAGACAGGTATGCTCATATTAGATTTCCAGCCCATTTTTAATGATGCGTCTTTTCGCAGAAAATTCCTGTCATTACCAATGTCTCCCGTCCATTTTGATTTCCCGCTCTGAAATACATTTCCGGGAAAGCCGATACCTTTATTAAATAATTTATATGGATTTTCTAATTCCGAATATATTTTTATATCATTAGCATCCTCGCTCCAGTAAGATTCCGCCTTTAAAATCTCATTTTTATCGTCAGCCATCCATAGTATTCCGAAATTCCAGTTAATTCCCGTACAGACATTCTTCAGGAGATTTACGGACGCTTCTTCTATTGTCGCGGATTCGGTTAATGTCTTTGAGACTTCATACTGTATCTTTAAAAAGTTCTCATTTTTTTTCCTCTCATTAATGTCAATACAGCTGCCGATGTATCCCGTAAAGTCGTCTCCTTCATACCTTGGAATTCCTTTTTCAAGGATCCAGAGATAATCCCCGTTATTACTTTTCAGCCGGTACTCCATTTCAAATTCTTCACGGTTAGTAAACGCATTAAAATAAGTGTCTAAACATTTTTTCAGATCGGCTTTATGAACTCCTTCCGCCCATCCGTTCCCAATTTCCTGTTCCGGTTTTCTGCCCGTAAATTCAAGCCATACTTTATTAAAATATGTTCGCAGCATTTCTTTATCTGAGATCCAGATAAGCACAGGAGCGGAATCCGCCATCATCTTAAATCTCTGTTCGCTTTCACGCACTATCGCTTCAGTCCTTTTCCTTATTAGAATTTCTTCATTCAATTTTTCATTTGATTCCTGAAGCTCAAGTGTCCGTTCATTAACCCGGTCTTCCAGTTCTTCATAAGATTTATAAAGCAGATTCTCAGCTTTGCTTTTGTTTTTTATTAGCCGGTCTGATATATATAATGAACTTCCGACTACAAAAAAAGTAAACAGTCCCGAAATAATTATGAATAATTGAATAGAATCGTTAGCAGATTCTGCTGATTCTTTTTGGTCTGACAGTAATGAAATCATATCATTTTTAATCATCTGAATGATCCTGTCAATTTCTCTGAAATTTATACGTCCCGTCTCGGTAATTTCTATCTGCTTAGTTTCGTTTAAATCCTGAAGTTCATTGATCTGCATATTTACAGAGCTTAAAGAATCCAGAGATTTAACCTGACTGATATATTTAGTATCAATCTTTTCAAGAATTCTTAAATCGGTTATTTCAGTTTTTAATAACTGCCTGACAGAATCAAATCTTGAATGCATATTCTTGTCTTTGAGTAATGCATACCCTCTGTTGATTAATGTGAGCTGCATGTTATGAGTATAAACTGCATCCAGCTTTTTAATTATTTCATTCGTATGGCTAACCCAATCCATATCACTCTTGTATCTTTCAATATTGGTGAAAGTAAATATGCTTAAAATAATAACAGACAAAAGAAATATCATTAAAGCTGAAGGTATAAACTTTTCCAGAGGCAGTTTATTTTCAAGCTTCTGATAGCTGTTGGATAATTTTTTTGTAATGTTATATTTCATAAAAATGAATTGGAAATTCCAATGTGTAACTAAGAAAAAATTAGGCTCTGATTATGACAAAAAATACACTTTAATTTTTTAACTGTCAAACACAATATAGTTAGCAGTTAATAGTTAGTAGTTAATAGTTAGTAGTTAGTAGTTTATAGTTAACAGTTAATAATTGATATTTAAAAGATATTTGTTAATGAGATTCTGTGAGAGAATATATTCTTTATAGTATCAACTTTCTTCTGTGCAATTAAGCAGAAGGTTTAGATCAGAGTATTCGATTTATTTTACAACAATAACAAAAAATAATCAGGGCGGTCAGTTGTGTGAGAATAGTTATGTTCATCTATTGTTAGTGCTGACATTTTAAGCTGGCTTTAGATTTTTCACATGAAGATATTGAATTTTCATTCCTTCCCAAATAATACTCGACTATTTTCAATAGTATATATATATTTTGTAAGTAATATAATTCAATTAATCTTATCTTAAATCTCCGGCTTTATTTTTTTAAAGTGAGTATCACATTAACATTTAACATTTAACATTTAACATTTAACATTTAACATTTAACATTTAACATTTAACATTTAACATTTAACATTTAACATTTAACATTTAACATTTAACATTTAACATTTAACATTTAACATTTAACTATTAACTATTAACTATTAACTATTAACTATTAACTATTAACTATTAACTACTAACTATAACTATTAACTATATAGCTGTCTGACAATTTCTGACTTTTTTGACATTACCTTTATTTAAATCCAAAATAATTTATTGTAAACGCAGATAAATCATTTTTTTATCATGGCACCGAAATTGCACAAGTCATTTTTGAGTGCAATAAATTAAACCACGTTTAAAGAACCCAAATTAATTTACTCTTTAACTTATTTAAAATAAATATTTACTAACTTAAAAAAAGGATCAAGAAATGAAAATAAAAAATTTAATATCACTCGTAGTTTTAGCTTTAATGATTTTACTTTCCACCGGTAATGTAAATTCACAGACGAAATATACAACTAAGAAATCAACATTCCCGCAGTGGTCTCTAACTGGCTTGGGTGGTGTATCATTTCCGGTTGGAAATTTTGGTGAAAAATACAAATCAGGTCCCACATTCGGTATTGACCTGAGTTATAAAGTAAACAAGGAAGTTGGATTTTACGGAAAGTTTGGCTATTCGCTTTTCCCGAATAAAGCAGTAGGCGGAGCCCCGGATGGTAAATACCTTCAATACACTGCAGGTCCAAGATACTACTTTACATCTAAAAATCTGAAGTCATCGCTGTTTCTTGAAGCGGGGATCGGAGGTTATTCATTCATGCAGCCTGCATATACAGTGAATGCAGTACCGGTTGCGGAATATCAGACGACAAATTTCGGAGTCAATGCCGGAGTAGGTGGAGTTCTTAATCTTGGAAGAGATGTGGATCTTCTTTTTAAAGCAAAGTATCACAACATTCTTACTCCTGACGGTTCATCCAGTTTTATAGAACCTGTTCTGGGAATAGATATTCGGTTTTAATCAAAATAACAGAAGAGCAGAAGTAATTCTTCTGCTCTTCTATATATATATTTTAATAACTAAATCATAAGGAGAAATAGAAAAATGTACAGAGAAGAAAAAATCACAGGAAGTTTTATAACCGGTTTAGTGACCGGTAGTTTAATTGGCGGAGTTGCTGCTTTACTGTTCGCACCAAAAAGCGGCAAAGAATTGAGAAAGGATATTTCGGTTAAAGGCACAGAATTATATGATGATGCAAATCATCTTTTAATAAAGCACAGGAAATATCTTCATCTATTATAGCCGAACCATTAAAAAGGGCGGAAAATATGCTTGAAGAAGGCAAAGAGAAGGTTGAATCCTATGTAAAGGAAGCCGGAAATTTTTTAAATCATGGAAAAGAGATTGCCGGAAATGAAGTATCTGTAGTTAAAGATGCTTTTAAATCCGGAGTTGATTCTTTTAATGATGAAAGAAATAAATTCAAGAATAGTTAGTAGTTAAGAGTTAGTAGTTAGTAGTTAATAGTTAAAAGTTAATAGTTACTGAAATACGTGTTCATAAGAAATTTATCCTTCATAGGCTCATCCTGCCTAGGCAACGCGCAAATAAAATTTAGAAACTCATTAGGTATTTAATTTAACTACTAACTGTAATCTACAGACTAAGAGTAATCTACTAACTGTTAACTACTAACTACAAACTGTAATCTACTAACTATTAACTACTAACTATTAACTGCTAACTATTAACTGCTAACTATCTCTGACATTTATTGACATAAGTGACAGAATCAGAACATAAATCGGAACAGAAATTTGAAATTAAATGCAGTAACACGCTTAAAATATCTATATATCTATGGCACTAAAAATGCATAACTATATAGTAAGTTCAAAATAAAAAAATATATAATTGAATTTAAAACTAAATCTTAAGGAGAAAAGAAAATGTTAAATGAAAAAGAAATTCAGGAAGTTTTGTGACCGGATTATTAACCGGTAGTGTAGTAGGCGGAATAGCAGCTTTGCTGTTCGCTCCTAAAAGCGGTAAGGAATTTAGAAAGGATATTTCAGCTAAGAGCAGCGAGCTTTATGATGATGCAAGTCATCTTATGGTAAATGCAAAAGATAAAACTTCAGAGATGTTATCAGAAGTATCAAAAAAGCAGGAAGTATTTATGATGATGGCAAGGAAAAAGTTGGATCTCTTGTAAAAGAAGCCGGAGATTATCTTACTCATGGAAAAGAAGTTGCCGGTAATGAGGTAGCAGGTGTAAAAGAAGCAGTAAAATCAGGAGTCGATTCTTATAATGATGAAAGGAATAAACAGAAAGATAAATCAAAAGATCACAGTTATTCTTCAAATGATAACAAAAATAAAAGTAATATAAAATTATGATCGAATCTGATTTAAATACAATCATAGGAATAGCAGAAATATTATTCTTTTTAACAATGACTGTACTTGCTGTATACCTGATCATCTCTTTGAAAAAGTTTTCTTCTTCAATATCAACTATAGAGAATAAAGTCATAGAGATGACAGAGCAAATTACACCTGTCATTTCTGATATGAAAATTGTAACAGATGATATTAGAGAAATTGCCGACAGAGCTAAATTTCAATACAACAAGATAGAAGATGTTTCAGACAGCGTTATAACAAAAGGTCATGCTGTAGTTAATACTTTAGAATCATTGCACTCATACAGCAGGAATCTTTTAGAAAACAGCCGCAATTTTATATCGGCGCTTTCAAACGGATTCAGGTCTTTTAAGAATAAACTTAGTGCCAGTTCTTTTCACGAAGATCAAAAAGTAATTTTTCATAAATAATTTAAAATAAGGAGAAGTGTAATCGTCAGGGTGTACAGGGAAGAAACTCAATAGCTTAACCAGCTTAAATTAAACCTGAAGATCATGCAAAAAGGAAAAGATAAAAGGAAGTTACAGCCGATGAAAACTCAGAAAACTCAGCCCGGTTTAGAGTTCGAAATGGACCCTAAACCGGAATTTGAGAAGTAAAGTAAAGAATAAATTATATAATAAAGCGGCAATAATAACAGGCGGTGACAGCGGAATAGGAAGAGCAGTGGCTCTGGCATTTTCAAAGGAAGGATGTGACGTGGGGATTATTTATTTAAACGAACACAAAGATGCGAACAAAACCAAATCTGAGATTGAAAGCGAAGGAAGAAGATGCCTGTTATTAGCCGGTGATGTAAGGGATGAAAAATTTTGCAAAAGCGCAGTGGGTAAAATTCAAAAGCATTTCGGAAGACTGGATATTATTGTAAATAATGCAGCTGTGCAGTTCCCGCAGGAAGACATTACCAAAATTACAAAGCAGCAGTTATATAAAACATTTGAAACAAACATATTTTCATACTTTTATATAATTAAAGCTGCAATGAAATTCTTAAAAAAAGGAGCTGCCATTATAAATACTACTTCAGTAACAGCATACAGAGGCAGTCCTGAACTGATTGATTATTCATCAACAAAAGGCGCTATAGTAACATTTACCAGATCACTTTCTGCTTCACTGACAAAAAAGGGAATAAGAGTTAACGCTGTTGCACCGGGACCTGTATGGACTCCTTTAATACCGGCGAGTTTTGATGCAAAAAAGTTTCTACTTTCGGATCAGACGTCCCGCTTGGAAGAGCCGGACAGCCTGAAGAAATTGCCCCGTGTTTTGTATTTCTGGCATCTGAAGATTCATCATATATGACAGGACAGGTGCTTCATCCAAACGGCGGGGAAATTGTAAACGGATAAGATAAATTTAAAGCTGATCTAATCAGAACATTTAAAAATTCTAAATTAAAATTAAAGCAATCATGAAAAAACTATTTGCAATTTTGATCATGGCAATCATGTCTTTTACAAATTCCGGCTGTGAAATGATCGGAAATATTTTTCAGGCAGGTATATGGGTAGGGATAATTGTTGTTATTGCGGTGATAGCTGTAATAGCATTTATCTTCAGACTGTTTTCGAAAAGATGAATATAATACCGTAACACAGAGTTTACCGGAATTAATTACAATGTAAAATTTTAATGCAATGTCAGATAAACCATGAAAAGGAAATGATGATAGTAATAAAATAGAAATGATAAAAACCAAAATTTAAAATGATAATTGAAATTAGAAAAAATAATAATATGAAAATTATTAATAAAAGTAAAAGATTTGTAAATTTAAAGATCAGTATGCTGATCCTGACAATTGTATTATTGGTTTCAGGATTTTATGGATGTGATGATGATTCAAATATTACAACACCACCTGCTAACAATCTTAGTCTTAGTGTAATGAGTTCAGCGGATTCCTTGGGTGATGCACAGGGTACTCTCGTACTGGATACAGTAAAGATCCTGGTCAAAGACATAAAGCTTAATGTAGCGAACAACAATCAGGATTCTACAAATTTTAAAGTTGGTCCATTTGTGCTGTTCCTGAATCTGTCTTCATCTGTGAATGAGATAAGTTCTGAGATAATACCTGTGGGATCATATAATAAGATCAAATTTGAAGTTCATAAATTAAATAATAACGAACCGGTTCCTGATCCTGAATTTGCAGATTCAAACGGACAGTATTCCGTGGTTGTAAAAGTCCGTTATCTTGGAAACTATTTTGTGTATAAATCTTCCAAATCAGCTCATCAGATCCTGACGTTACCGGATACAATTGCAACTTCAGACGCACGATTGTCTAACATAACAATGGTAGTGAAGCCGTATATCTGGTTCATTGAAAATAATTTGTATCTTGATCCGAGAATTCCTGCAAATTCAAATGACATAGATAATAATATAAAAGATAATGTGAACAACAATTTCAAAGCATTCAAAGACAACGATAAAAACGGGATTCAGGATAATTAGGAACCTTTTGATATAATTAGAATGCGGAAGTAGAAGGCTTCCGCTTTCTTTTTTGTAATCAGCAATGTGAACATGTAACACCGGATTTACTAAATTGAAATCAGCTGTAAGTTATTGTCCGGACATAACAGAAAAACAATATTATGAAAGCAATATGGAAAGGCTCTATCGGTTTTGGTCTCGTTAATATTCCTGTAAAATTATACAGCGCTACTCAGCAGAGCAATCTTGATCTCGATATGGTTGAAAAGAAAAGCATGGGAAAGATCCATTACAGGAAAGTAAATGAGGAAACCGGAAAGGAAGTAAAATGGGAAGACATTGGAAAAGCGTTTAAGTTAAAGGATAAATATATTTTACTCGATGATGAAGATTTTGAAAACGCCTCGCCTGAAAAAAGCAAGATCATTGAAGTAAATCATTTCGTAAAAGAGTCCGAAATAAATACAATATATTATGAGAATTCGTATTATGCAGAACCCGAAAAGTCCGGCGTTAAAACTTATGCTTTATTAAGAGAAGCTTTAACTAAGACAGGAATGGTCGGCGTAGCGCAGTTTGTTTTACGAACTTCAGAAATGCTTGCGGTATTGAAACCGTATGATAATGTTTTAGTTTTGAGTAAAATAAGATTTGCAGAAGAGGTAAGAGAACCGGAAGGATTTTCATTGCCTCCTAAAACCGGCGTAAAGGCAGCCGAACTTAAGATGGCCGTTTCATTGATAAACCAATACAGCGGAAAATTTAATATAGAGAAATTTAAAGATGAATACTCCGCATCACTTTTGAAAGTGATCAAAGCCAAATCTAAAGGCAAGAAATTCACACAGAAGAAATCAGAAGTCACTTCTTCCGGCACAAAGGACCTGATGGAACAGCTGAAAGCAAGCCTTAAAAAAGCATCATGAAGAGCAATTTTCAATTATTAATTATCAATTTACAATTAAAAAAATTGGTTCAATATGAATTGCAGTGGGTCTCTTTTATTATTTTGAAATATATTTTCACAAATAAAAAAATTCATTTGTCATTCCCGCGTGCTCTGGCGGGAATCCAATCAGAAATTTTAAATAATGACCATATGAATACTTTGATTGAAAGGAAAATCCTCAATAGAATAATTTTTTTTTTGAAATCGGATGAACGGAAGATCTGCTTGATCCGAATTTGTTAAAATGAGAACGTTTTATGACTGGATTCCCGCCAGGAGCACGCGGGAATGACAACCATTTGTTTTGTTATTTTAAAACAGTCTCAAACCTTTGCGGCAGAATTGGTATTCAAAATTATTTCCACAGTAAATCATATAGGACCAAAAAATATAATAGTTAATAGTTAATAGTTAATAGTTAATAGTTAATAGTTAATAGTTAATAGTTAATAGTTAATAGTTAATAGTTAATAGTTAATAGTTAATAGTTAATAAATAATTGATAATTAATAATTGATAATTGATAATAGAAAATTGATAATTGTAAATTGAAATGTGTCTTTCATTGTATAAAAAGAAACGAAACTTCAAAGAAACTCCGGAACCGGCGGACTCATCGTCCGGAAGTTCGGGCAGGCATAAATTTGTAGTTCAAAAACATGACGCAACTCATCTTCACTATGATTTCCGGCTTGAGATGGAAGGAGTTTTAAAAAGCTGGGCAGTTCCCAAAGGACCCTCAATGAACCCGGCTGATAAGAGGCTTGCTATCATGGTCGAAGATCATCCGCTTGATTACGGTAATTTTTTTGGAGTAATTCCTAAAGGGAATTACGGAGCGGGAGTGGTGGAAATCTGGGATAAAGGGACCTACAAACCAATGGAAAATCCAAAAAAAGTTAATGATGAAAAGCTGTTACTTGCTCAGTTAAAGAAAGGCGATCTTAAAATTAATCTCAACGGACATTATCTGAATGGAGCGTTTGCTCTCGTGAGGATGAAGGACGGTAAAGGAAATAACTGGCTTCTGATCAAAAAGAAGGATGATTTTGCTGAAGATGATTTCAATATTGAAGATTTAAATCCGGTAAAAATTTATAAAGGAAAAGAAGACAAAGAAATAAAGCCTGATAATAAAAGTACCGGCAGAAATAACAAAAAGCAAAGTATTGAAAACTGGAAGACGCTGCAGAAGCCAATGCTGGCTAAACTTACTGATAAAGTGTTTGATGACAAGGAATGGATTTATGAGATCAAATATGATGGTTACCGCTCAATCACAAAGATTGAAAACGGTAAAGCCGAAATGGTCTCCCGAAACGGACACAGCTTTAATGAAATGTATAAGCCGCTTGTCAAAGAGCTTGAAAAAATTAAAGATGAAGTAATACTTGACGGGGAAGTAGTCATAGAAAATAAAAAAGGGATCCCGGATTTTCAAATGCTGCAGAATTATACAGCTGCTAAAAAGGGAACACTGAAATATTTTATTTTTGATATTCTGTTTTTAAACGGTCATGATCTGACGGGACTTCCGATGCATAACAGAAAAGAATTACTGGAAGAGCTTTTCAAAAAATATAAACCGGTAAATATTTATTTATCCGGATTTATCGAAGAGAAAGGAACTTCGCTTTTTGACAAAGTTTCAAAAAAAGGTTACGAGGGAATAATAGCTAAAGACAAAAACGGAATTTACCGGCCGGGTAAAAGATCCGACAGCTGGCTTAAGATCAAAACCGGGTCACAGCAGGAAGCGATAATATGCGGATTCACTCTGCCAAAAGGCAGCAGAAAGCATTTCGGCTCGCTTAAACTCGGCTTATATGAAAATGAAAATTTAAAATACATTGGAAATTGCGGAACCGGCTTTTCGGATTCCTCCATTAAGGAATTATTCAAAGCACTGGATCCCCTTGTTACTGCCGAAAGTCCGTTTGATCCTAAACCGAAAATGACGGGAGTTAAAGGTAAGCCGGTTTGGGTAAAGCCGGAATTATTGTGTGATGTTAAATTTTCCGAATGGACTAACGACGGACATATGCGGCATCCGGTTTTTAACGGACTAAGAGAAGATAAGTCTTCTGAAAAAGTAACAAGGGAATCTGAAAGCAAATCAAATTTAGAAAATAATGCTGCAACGAAAATGCCTGAAGAAAATTTTTTAAAATTAAACGGTAAAAAAGTAAAGGTTACAAACACTGACAAACTTTACTGGAAGAAAGAAAAAATTTCAAAAGGCGAACTGATAAAATATTATGCGGATGTTAGTAAATATATATTACCTTACTTAAAGAACAGACCTGAATCTCTCAACAGACATCCGAACGGGATCGACGCCCCCGGCTTTTACCAAAAAGATATGGATGTAAAACAGATCCCTGAATGGGTAAAAACTGAAAAGATATATTCAACCTCCAATAAGAAATATATTGACTATCTGATCTGCAATGATGCTGCAACTTTGATATACATGGCAAATCTGGGCTGTATAGAAATTAATCCCTGGAATTCCGTATACATGCGTCCCGACAATCCGGATTACATGATACTGGATCTGGACCCTGGAGATATAAGCTTTAAGGAAGTTATAAAGACGGCGCTGGTAACGAAGGAAGTATGTGATGAGATCGGAGTAAAATGTTACTGCAAAACTTCAGGAGCGACCGGTCTTCACGTTTACCTTCCTTTAAAAGCAAAGTACGATTATGATCAGGTCAGAACTTTTGCAAATATACTTGCCTCAGTAATTCATGACCGTTTACCTGATACTACAAGCATTGAACGATCTGTCAGCAAGAGAAAAAAAAAGATCTACGTAGATTTTTTACAGAACAGCAAAGGACAGACGATAGCGGCTCCTTACAGTGTAAGACCAAGACCACTTGCAACAGTATCAACACCGTTAAAGTGGAGTGAATTAAAAAATAATCTTACTCCGCAGGATTTTACAATACATAACATTAAAAAAAGGCTGGATAAAACCGGTGACTTATGGAAAGGCGTACTCGGAACCGGCGTCTATCTAATGAAAGCCCTGAAAAAACTTGAAAAGCTATAACGCTTTAAATCATAATTTAATATTTATCAATTTAAAACAGTCTGGAATGAAAAAAACTAAAAAGACTTCTCCCGGCAAAAGTATTAAAGTCGAAGATCTGAATAAAAATGCTGAATCAGGTGATGGAAAGTTCCTGACGACTAATCAGGGATTGAGAATAAATGATAATCAAAATTCTCTGAAAGCCGGTGAAAGAGGCGCTACATTACTTGAAGATTTTATACTCAGAGAAAAAATTACTCATTTTGATCACGAAAGAATTCCGGAAAGAATTGTACATGCAAGAGGATCCGGCGCTCACGGATTTTTTCAGGTATATGAGCCGATGAAACGTTATACCAAAGCGAACTTTTTACAAAATCCGGAAATGATCTGGTTGGAAATAACATGCCGGTATTTTTTATACAGGATGCGATAAAATTTCCTGATCTTGTTCATGCAGTAAAACCGGAGCCGGATAATGAAATACCTCAGGCAGCTTCAGCACATGACACCTTCTGGGATTTCATTTCTCTGATGCCGGAATCTATGCATATGATAATGTGGATAATGTCAGACAGAGCAATACCAAGGAGTTACAGAATGATGGAAGGATTTGGAGTCCATACTTTCAGATTTATTAATGAGAAAAATAATTCGGTGTTTGTAAAGTTTCACTGGAAACCGCTGCTCGGAGTTCATTCGGTTGTCTGGGATGAAGCGCAGATGATTTCAGGAAAAGATCCGGATTTTCACAGACGCGATCTCTGGGATAATATAGAAAGCGGTAATTTCCCCGAATGGGAATTAGGCGTGCAGATAGTGGAAGAGAAAGATGAACATAAATTTAATTTCGATCTGCTTGATCCTACAAAATTAATTCCTGAAGAGCTGGTCCCTGTCAAAAGAATTGGCAAGCTTACACTAAACAAAAACCCTTACAACTTCTTCGCTGAAACAGAGCAGGTTGCATTCCATCCCGGTCATATTGTTCCCGGTATTGATTTTTCAAATGATCCGTTGTTACAGGGAAGGTTATTCTCATATACCGATACACAGCTTTCAAGACTTGGAAGTCCTAATTTTCATGAGATCCCGATAAACAGATCCATATCACCGGTTCATAATAATCAGAGAGACGGACATATGCGTCAGACCATAAACATTGATAAAACAAGTTACGATCCAAATACTATGGGAGGCGGATGTCCTTTCCAGGCAAAAGCTGCTGACGGCGGATTCACTTCTTATGCGGAAAGAATAGACGCAAAAAAAATCCGGGCAAGAAGCGATAGTTTCTTCGACCACTTCAGTCAGGCAAAACTTTTTTTCAACAGCCAGTCACAACCGGAAAAGGATCATATAATAGAAGCGCTGACATTTGAACTGGGAAAGCTTAAATCGGATGAGATCAGAAGCAGAATGCTCGGCAGATTGACATTTGTAGATAACGGCTTAGCTAAAAAGGTCGCAGCAGGATTAGGAATCCCGGTACCAAAACCTGCACAGCCGATAAATCATAGTATTCCTGCAGACGGTAATCCTAAAAACTTTCAGCCGGTGTTTGCAGAACCTCCGGTAGAAAAGTCGGAAGCGTTGAGTATGAAAAACACAGTTAAGAAATCCAATACGAGAAAAATTGCAATACTGGCAACAGACGGAGTGACTGATAAAACATTTAATTCAATCCGCAGCGCGGTGCTGAGTGCAGGAGCAGCGCCGGCAGTTGTTGCGACTCATCTGGGAACTATTGTCAGCAGCAAAGGCAGTAACATTAAAGTCGATGAAAGTTTATTAACTACTTCTTCTGTTTTGTTCGATGCAGTATATGTGGCAGGAGGGAAAGAAAGTATTGATGCTTTTTTAAAAGCGCCGCAGTCTCTGGAATTTTTAAATCAGGCGTACAAACATTACAAACCAATATGTATAGACAGTGAAGCTATAGAATTATATAAAGCTTCTGATGTCTGTCAAAAACCGAATGATGAACATGATAATGCAAAATTAGCTGAAGAAGGAATTTTAATAAATAAAAATCCTGAAGAGTTCATGAGCGCTGTTGCAAAGCACAGATTCTGGAACAGACATGTGTGATGAATATTAAAAAATGAAATAACTCTTTTACAGATACTTGCAGGTGAAATTCCGTTATCTGTAAAATTAAAAGAATGTTACTATAAACTCTTAGCGAAAAATTTAAGAGTAAGGGAAGGAGACAAATTAATATGGAAATAGATTGTGCAAAAACTCTTTCAGTATGGACCGATACTTTTAAAGTCTCTGAATTTGATTCACTGAAAGAAAATATGGAAGCGGATGTTTGTATTGTAGGCGCCGGTATTTCAGGAATTACCTGCGCCTATTTACTTGCAGCCGCCGGTAAGAAAGTAATTGTGCTGGATGACGGTGTTATCGGCGGCGGTGAGACGGGAAATACTACGGCTCACATAACTTCAGTGATCGATGACAGGTTCAGCAGAATGGAAAAAATTCACGGCAAAGAAGGAGCGCAAATTGCTTCACAGAGTCAGCGCGCCGCTGTATTTGAAATAGAAAAAATAATTAAGAAAGAAAACATACAATGTGATTTTAAAAAAGTTGACGGGTATTTATTTTTTGGAGCGGACGATCCGCTCTTTATTGGTGAACATGAAGCTGCGATGCGCGTCGGAATGGAAGTGGAAATTTCAAATTCACCTTTAAAATCATTCAGGGATCATAATACATTAAAATTTTCGGGACAGGCGCAGTTCCATGTGCTGAAATATATTTCCGCACTTGCAGATGCAATAGTACGGATGAACGGGAAAATATTTACCGGGACTTTTGTAAACAGTATTGATGATAATAAAGAAAATGTTATCATAAAAACCCGCAGCGGATTTACTGTAAATACACATGATGCAGTCATAGCTACAAACAGTCCGATCAGCGATTATCTTGCCATTCATACAAAGCAGTCCGCATACAGGACCTATGTCACCGGATATAAAATTCAAAAGAACTCCGTCCCCGTTGCTTTATACTGGGATACAGAAGAGCCATACCATTATGTTAGAGTGCATGAAGAAGAGGAGAATGATTTTTTAATCATCGGAGGTGAAGATCATAAGACCGGACAGGAAGAAAAACCAGATGAGAGATTTCAAAAACTTGAGGAGTGGTCCGAGAAACATTTTGATGATCTGAATGCGTCTGAATACAGATGGTCAGGTCAGGTGATGGAACCGGTCGACGGGCTGAGCTATATTGGAAAGGATCCTGTAAATTCTGAGCATGTTTATATTGTAACCGGAGATTCAGGAATGGGGATGACACACGCAACTTTCGGCGGAATGATAATTTGTGATCTGATATCCGGAAAGGAAAATAAATGGTCTGAGCTGTATGATCCAAAAAGGTTAACACTGAAATCTGCAGGTGAATTTATTAAGGAAGGAGCTAATGTCATTTCTCAGTATCTGGATCATGTTACTCCCGGAGATGTTAAAAACACTGATGAGATCAAAGATGGAGAAGGTGCGGTAATAAGAGAAGGGTTTGATAAGTTTGCTGTATACAAGGATTCTGACGGAAATATTCACAAATTCTCAGCGCTGTGTCCTCACCTTAAATGCATTCTGCACTGGAATCCGACAGAATCAAGCTGGGACTGTCCGTGTCACGGCTCTAGATTTGACTGCCTTGGAAAAGTTCTGAACGGACCGGCCATTTCAGACATGAAGAAAAATTAAATTAGAAAGATTTGATTCAATGAAAATGTACTTTAAATATTTGCTGTTTGTCTGCATGCTGTTTTATGCTTTTATCATTGCTGATGTTTCATATTCTCAGCTGCTGATAATTGAAGAAATTAAAGTTACTCACACTGATAGAAAATCATTTGAAGAGGATATTCTGATCTCCGCTCTGGGGCTGAATGAATCTGATGTTTATAAACCGCAGGTTCTGGGAGAGAATATTTATAAGTTACAAAAATTCTATTTTGATAATGGCTTTTTTGATGCGAAGATTGATACAAATGTGAGATATGATCTTTTGGAAGAAGAAACGTTTATTAAAATAATTGTCACTGAGAACAGACACTACAGAATTGATTCTCTTATCTTCACAGGTCTGGACAAAGTGGAAGGCAATACAGGAAGACTTATGAGAAAGATCAAAAGGATAAAATCGAAAGATTATTATGATAAGATCCTGATAATGCAGCAGACAAATGAAATTATTGATCTGCTTCAGAACAGCGGCTATATGAATGCAAGGTTAAAGAAGGATTCAGGCACTGTGATCAGAAAATATGAGGATTTATCTGACCCATCTGTTTCAGTAACAATAAATTTTGAAGGAGCGGATTCTATATTTTATTTCGGAAAAACAAATATTACCATTACCAATAATAAGTACGGAGTTGAAAGCGGATTATTAAAAAAAGAGATCGCTTACAATGAAGGAGATATATACAGTAAGGAAAAAAAACTTTTGAGTGAATCAAACATAGCAAAATTTCCCATAGTACAAAGCGCCCGCATTAGTCCCTATGAAGTGAGTAACGGTAAAGTTGATTTCACCGCTGAAGTAAATCTTAATAATAAAACCGAGATCGGTCCGTTTGCATCATCAGTTGTAATAGATAATATTTTTTATATGGGCGGCGGTGTGTCATATACTAATAAATATTTTGACAAAAGCGGAAAGATCCTGACTCTTTCTTTTGACGGGCTGATCAATTCGCTTGATATAAACCGTATAGAATTTTCAGCTGCTATTACGCAGCCGCATGTTTTTAACACCAGTTCCTATCTGACGGATAAGTTAACACTTGGACTTTATAATATTGAAGATTCTAAAAATTATTACATCGGCAATCTGACTTCGTATTTACAGTCTTTCAGAAATTTTACATTCTATAATAATGCATCAGTTGATCTTTCAGTTGATTTATTAAGGTTCACATATGATACTGCGACGGTGCCAACTTTTACAACATTAAATTCACTTCTCAGTACAACTTTTGTTCATGATAATACCAATGATGTCTTTTCACCTTCCGGAGGTTTTTTCCATTCGGTCACAATAGGAAGCGGAGGACTCTTACCAAAGTTAATTATAAACACTCTTGAACCGGATGTATACTATTCACAGTATGTTAAACTTTTTACAAGCAATAATTTTTATTTAAATCTGTCAAAGAAACCGGGTAATACAGTATTTGCAACAAAGTTTCTGGTAGGTGATATTATTCAGTATGGAAGCGGTGACAGACTAATTCCGCTGCCTTCATTTTATAAATTCTTCAGCGGCGGCGGCAGCAGCGTGAGAGGCTGGGGAGCGAGAGACAATGGTATACTTGCTAATACAAACGACGGTGGTGATTTTTTACTGGAAGGAAGTTTAGAGCTGCGTAAAAAAATATTTCCCGAAGCTGATAATTTCACCAAGAATATAAGCGGCGCTGTATTTTTTGATTACGGAAATGTGTGGGCCGCTGACAATGATTTCAGACCGGATCAGATCGCACTGGCAGTTGGATTTGGAGTAAGATATAATTTATTCGTGGGTCCTGTAAGAGTTGATTTTGGATTTAAACTGTATGATCCGGGCACTGCCGGAAACAAATGGCTCTTCAGTGATTTTGCAAATATCTTTAAAGACAGGTTTGTAGTACATTTCGGAATAGGGGAAGCGTTCTAATATTTTATGCGGTATATAACTTTTATTCCTGTGTTAGTTGCTGTTTCTGAGCTCCCGAATATAGTGTTACTCTCTTCTTCACGGTAAAACTCCAGCATTAGTGTTTCCGGCAGATCAAGTCCCAGGAAATTATTCAGCGGATAGTCGATCACAAATTCAAAGTTACGAATCTCTTTCAGCAGTTTCCCGCCGACCTTTATTGTAGCGTCACCTAATTCTGATGTAAATTCCACATCTGTATCAGCAACATTTCCTTCAGAATAATTGAACTGCGCATCTATTATGAAAGGAAGAATATCCCTGACAGTCTGAGATACAATTGATGAAATATATAAAGAGCCAATGCTTGTCCCGAGACTCGATGCTACTGCAGTTCTCTCAGTTGTGGAAAGTTCATTTTTATATTTACCGAATAAAAGAAAAGTTATCGCGTCTCCCTGCGCATCTGTCCCGCTCACAGAAGTCCCGTCTTCAATTAAACTAAGAGTAATTTTCGGATCTTCGAGTTCACCTTTTATGGTAAGCATTACCTGAACAGGAATGCTTGCCGTTGTACCGTATTGCTGTGTATTTTTTACGCCTTGATGAACTGCCTGTATATCAAGGACCGGATTTGATATTGGTCCGTTAAATGATATTTTACTGTTATTAAGTTCGAAGTCTTTGTAAAACCTGTAATAAGAATTATCTACGATATTGACCTCGCCGACAGCACGGAATTCCTTATTCTCGGTTTTTAAATTCAGATCAGCAGTGAGCTCTCCGAAGAGACGGTCCTTTGTTAAATTATCGAAATCAATGGATGCGTAAATATTCCTTTGAGTCTTTACATTAATATCTAATTCCAGAAAATCTGCAGCTGATGTTTCTTCTTCAGCAAAAGTAAATTTATATCTTGCGAAAGGATTAATTTTATAGAAATCATTTGACTCTGTTATCACAAGTGTATCTTTTATATGATTATTTGCGGAATCCGAGACAGTAATATAAGTAAAGTTATCAAGCTTATTATCATAACCGCTGCCTCCTAAAGGAACGGATGAAATTGTCGCATCAGTAATTAAGAGCTGACCCGTAATGCTTAATTTATCAAGATCGCCTTTTATAGAAATAGCCGGTGATCCGCTGCCTGCTCTGAAATATCCGTAAACACCCAGCTCATTCTGCTCTACATCTTCATCCAGAAAAACCATGTCACCGGAGGTACTGAGATCAATATCATTTATCTTCATTCCGCTGAAATCAATGTTACCGAAAATATTAAAATTCCTCGCTTCATCATTCATGTTTGACAGCGAAAGATTGTCTATGACAAGATTTGAGTTTTCGGTGGAAGTTTTGAGTTTGAATTTATAATTCATTCCTGTAAGTGCCAGGTAATACTTTCCGTCATTAATTGTAATTGCGCCTTTAAGATCAGGTGAAGATGCATTACCTGTAGCGGTAATTTCTCCGTTCATCGTACCGCCGATCTCAGGAAGGGAAGGCGCCAGCTTTAGAAAATAATCCAGTACAAAATTCTCCGAAGCTAATTTTAAATTAACCGGCTTGCCTGTAATATTCGCATCTGTGAGCGTATCATTTTCAGTTAACGGATTTCTGTATGGAATATCTCCCGTGATTTTCAAATTACCTTTGCCCTCGGCATTATTAAATACAATGTCAGTAACCGCTGTGTGATCTTTGTAATTTATATCAGCTTTAAAATCTCCAATATTTAACTCTTCTTCGGGATCTTTGTATTTTAAAATATCAGTATTAAGTTTTATATTTAATTCAGGATTTTCCATATCACCTTTATAACTTATCAGTAAATTACTGATGTTTCCCGTTACAGGACTTTCCTTTACTCTTATAACTATTCCTGTATCCTGTGAATTTATTATTGAGTAGATGTCTGAAATTTCCAGTTCCTTTCCTTCAATTTTCAGATCACTCATTCCGTTAAATACAAAATCACCGTTAACATTTAAAACTGTTTCCAGACTCTTTACAGCAAACTTTTCGAAGTTTACTTTCTGACCTGGTGTGTAATTTACAATCCAGTCATTTGCATTCGTAATCCTGATATTATTTTGTACGATCAAAGCGCTGTCAAATGTCGCCTTAATGTTATCGCTTGTTAAGTCAGCTTTACCGCGCGCCGCCGCATACATTCCGGAATCCTGCTCCGCCTTTATATAAAAGTCAGCTAATGAATTTTCCAGATCGATGTCAATTTTTACAGAGTCGAATATCGTGCTTCCGAAAGAGATCCTGTCACCGGTTGTTTTCATATCCATATCAATTGAAGAGATTGAATTATCATTCGTCATCATTGAATAATTATTCGATATGGAAATATCCGATACAAAATTCTCTAAGATAACTGCAGTATCCTGATACACAAAATCTTTCGCATTGATCATTGCATCAAATGAAAATTTGCTTTGATCATTTGAAATATTTCCATTTAAATCTCCGTTAAACAATATCCCGAATGGCTGTAATAACCTGTTGGTCATAACAGTGTCCTTTAAAACTAACCCATAGTTTAAATTGAAATTGGAATTCTGATCCGGATTGAATTCTGAACTTACATTATTATCGTAAGTAATATACGAACCGGTGTAGTCAACATTATAAGCTGCAGTATCCGGGTTAAGTTTATTCTGAAATTTTTCGGAGATCAGTCCGATATTGTAACTCAATACATTTCCCAGTGAACTGATATCAAAATTACCCTCAGCATTTAAATCAAAAAAGTCAGTTGAGACGATTACAGCGTCGTCAGCTCCCGAAGTTCTCACTTCAATATCCAATGCTGTCTGCGGGATCTGATTATCTGCGTAATACGAATCATCTATTCTAAAATTATAACTTCCGTTTATATTCTCCGGACTAATGCCTCTGCCTTTTACATTATAGGAAAAATTCAGACTGCTTTTATCTTCACTGCTTTTAGTGAACTTTGCAATGTTAAGATTTTTTACTTTTCCTGAGAGAGCGTAAACAGGATTGTCCATATTGGCAATATTGACTTTTCCTTTTGCAGTTACGCTGCCGAATGAAGAAATATGTCTTATGTTGAGATTCACATTATTTCCGGATAAATTTACTGAACCTTCGGAGATTCTGATATCAAATCCGGCGATGTAAGAATTGCTTAGGTGATATTTTACTGAAGTCACCATGGATCCGGGAGCAAATCCGCGGCCTGAAAATTCTGAATACAGATTCAGCCTGCTGCTCAGACTTCTGTCGTTAAGAATTTTCCCGAGATCTAAATTTGATGTGCTGATCTTGCCGTTATAATTTTCATTTGTCAGATCCATATTTACAATCCCGTCTGCAGAACCTGCATCAGATGCAATATCGAATTTGGAATAAAACTTTTCAAAAGTCCCGTCAAACTGCAGGTCAGCTTTCACTCTTCCCAGATAAGACAGTTCAGGCATTGAAGCATCATTGTAAACTGTCTTAATATCTTTTGTAAGTATATCCATATCTTCTGCAGCAACATTCAAATACAAACTGTCAGGTTCATGGAGATGTTTTACATTCCCTTTAATGTTTATGTAAGAATCAGGAAGCCTGAGCGTAAGATCTGAAACATTAAAATCCCCGTATTTCCCTTTTGCCTGAAGTACCAGACTGACAGCGCTGTCAAGCATATCTGCATCGGGAACAAAGAACCGCAGATCGCTGAAATTTAATTTCTCAATATTTATGTCAGCTTCAAATTCCTTATCTTTAAAACTATTAAATGAAGTTGTGTCAAATGGATTGAAATTATTTAAAAGAAGTCTGTTAAATTTTATCTGAGAATGGTCTGTTAAAATGTCAAACGAAGTTACTTCAGTGACTGTATCATCTTCATCTATCTCCGCTTTAAAAACAAAACTGTGAACATTAAAGTCAGCATTTGTATTTAAAGAAAAACTTTTCATTTCAATGCTTTTGTTATCAGTGAAATATTCAGCGTTAAGCTCTAAGTTAAGGCCGGTAACAGTAAGATTATTGAAATCAAATTCTGTCTGCGAATTGTTTTGAGCTTTTTCGAAAAGAATTGAGTCACTGAGTTCATCAGTTGTATGAAAAAAACCGTTTTCAATTTTTAGTTTATTAACTGAGATATCCCAGTCAAAAGCTGAAGCGGATGTATCAAGATCATCTGACGAACTGAAAAGTTTTGAGAAATTCCATAACATGTTTTCCGTAGAGTCTTTTATTTTATTGAAGTTAACTTCCGGAGTATTTATAATGATATGGTCTAATGAAATCCTTTTATCGAGTAAACCCCAGATATCATACTTAAGATCAATATTATTAAATTTGATAAGCGTATCACTGCCTAGCGTAATATTACCTCTTTCTAATTGAAGACCATAGAAAATATTTCCTTTCAGAGAAGTCACTTGGATCTTACCGTCATTTCTTTGTAATCCTTCATTTAGATTTTCAGTCGCATAATCCAGCGCAATATTATTAAAAGTATTCGTCTGGACAAATAGGAAGACTCCAATCAGCAGAATTAAAATGATGCCTGTGACCCAGAGAAATATTTTGAGAATTTTTTTGAAGATCTTATTCATTAACTATTATAATTACAAATTTTATGCCATATATATAATATACTTAATGTTATAATATGAAGTATAATTGTATAATATGGTGTGCTATCTGACAGTTATATGTGACATTTATGTCAATTATTTGTCCCGGTCAAAGTAAAAATACGCATTCTCCTGCTTTATAAAGCATAAAGTGATGGCATAGTCATTGTAATTGTATAAATAACGAATTAAACAGTGATAAGAAAAATTTATGTCCATAAAAAAAGAGAAATTAAGTTTAAAACTGTTATGGAAGTTATTGGTTGAAACTTATAATCAGTTCATTGATGACAAAGGTTTTAAAATGGCAGCGGCATTGTCATATTATGCTGCATTTTCTTTAGGTCCGTTACTGATGATAGTAATTTCGATAGCAGGGATTTTTTTTGGTGAAGAGGCTGCCAGGGGAGAAATATCAAGACAGATCACTTATCTTGTAGGACCCGACAGCGCGGAAATGATTGAGTCAATTATCAAAGGCGCGTCAAATAAAACCACTGGAATAATTGCAGGAATTGTAAGCATAATTATTTTAGTCCTGGGTTCGATCGGAGTCTTCCTTGAACTGCAGGAATCACTAAATATTATCTGGGGAGTAGAGTTAAAACCCGGAAGAGGCGTCTGGGGTTTTATCAAAAACCGTCTTGTATCATTTTCAATGGTTATTGCTACAGGATTTTTAATGATGGTTTCATTATTAATAAACGCGATCATATATTTACTGTATAATTTTTTAAATGAATATCTGGATCATATACTCCCGGCATCTGAAGCAATAAATATAATTACATCATTTGTTATAATCACATTACTCTTTGCTATGATATTTAAATATCTTCCTGATGTTATAATCTCCTGGAAGTATGTCTGGTTTGGAGCAATAATTACGTCTCTACTTTTTGCCGTTGGAAAATATTTCATCGGATTATATCTGGGGAACAGCGCTTACAGCTCGACCTACGGCGCGGCGGCATCGCTCGTGATAATGTTTATCTGGATCTATTACTCGGGTATAATTTTATTCTTTGGCGCGGAATTTACACAGGTATACAGGAACAGATTCGCATCGACCGAACTGAAACCGGATACTGACGGTATAAAAATAACAAAAGTATCAGATCTGATCAAAGAATCAGTAGCGACTGAAGGAAAGGTCTCTGATGAAAAACGGGAGTAATATGGTTGTTATAATTGAATAAGTTAATGTTGTAAAAAATTGAATATGATCAAAAATGCTGAAGTAAAAATAACTGATAAGAAATTTAAAAACGGGTTAACAGATCCGGCTCAGTGTGCGAAAGCAGGGAATCTGATTTACGTCAGCAATAACAAAGCCGGTTATGCCAGGGTCAGAAAAGGAAAATCATTTATTTATCAGGATGTCAGTAAAAGAATAAATAATAAAGCTGAATTAGACCGGATCAAAAAATTAGTTTTACCGCCGGCCTGGGAAAATGTGTGGATATGTAAAATTCCTAACGGACATCTTCAGGCTACCGGCATTGATAAACTTGGAAGGAAACAATATAAGTATCATGCAGACTGGAGCCTGATCCGTAACCGGACAAAATATAGCAGGTTATATGAATTCGGCATTAAGCTTCCCGCGATAAGAAAGGAAATTAATAAAAATCTTAAACTCCAGGGTTACAACAAAGAAAAAGTACTGTCAGCTTTACTTAGTGTAATGGATATAACTAATATCAGGGTCGGCAGCAGTTTATATGAAAAACTTTACGGTTCGTTCGGACTTACGACACTTAAAAATCGCCATGCAGATATCAAAGGCGCAAATATAAAATTATCTTTCAAAGGAAAAAGAGGAATAAAGCACAGCGTTACTTTTAAGAGTAAAAGGCTGGCGGCAATAATCAGAGCATGCAAAGATATACCCGGGAAAGAATTGTTTGAGTATATTAATGATGAAGGTGAGGTTGTTGATATTGATTCCGGAACGGTGAACGGATTTATACAAACGATTACGGGTGGTGATTTTACTGCAAAAGATTTCAGGACATGGTCAGGCAGCGTAGAGGCAATTATTTCATTGAAAGAACTGGGAGGATTTGAAACAATAACAGATATGAAAAAAAAGATACCTATGATGTATGAAGCTGTTGCAGGGAAACTGGGAAATACAAAAGCAGTCTGTAAAAAATATTATATTCATCCTTTCATTACAGAACTTTATGAAAAAAACAACTGGAAAAATATATCAGTAAACTTAAACCTTCTGATATAAACGGTGAGAGAACAGGTCTTTCATCTGAAGAGAAAGTATTGATGAAAATACTTAAAAAAGCTAAATGAACTAAATGGTATTTTCAGGTCTCTGCAAACTTTTTCTCCTTCCTATTTCTTCTTTTTTTTCTTGTCTATATCAGCAATGACAGCCCGCTTACTTTTACTATCTTTTTGTTTTGTCTGTTCTCCTTCTGGATAACTTTCATCCGGAGGAAATTTCTTCTTCGCCTTTAATTCATAATCAATTTGCTCAATTGTTTTGTTGTCTGTTTTCTTTTTCATATGTAATGAATTTGTGATTTAATTATTCAATTCCTATCAATACTTCTTCATAAAGTGTGCCATTTTTATTAATCTGTAAATATCCTTAAATCGGTGTGTTTTCATACTTTAAACCATTACTTAATAAACATTAGCTAAGTTTATGTCAGTAAAAGTGTGACATATATGTCTTACTATTGATAAAGACTTTTTATACTAATTTTGTAACAGAGGTTTGTATTTCGCAAAATTTGTAAAAGGCAGAACTTTTATAAACACAAACATTAGAATAAAGAACATTCTGAACGTACAGCAAAAATTTTGTTAATTAATAAATATTATATTTATGTTATCTTAACTCAAAAAAATTCAATACTTTATTTATGAAGAGTAAAAATTCATTTTTCATTTGCCTGATCTTTGGGATAGCAGTAAGTATGACCGGCTGCGGCAGTCAGATGGAATATCCGTCTATTAATTACACAGCCTCAAAAAGTCATGATTTCGGTCAGATAGTCTGGAGAGATCTGTTCACCCCCGATCCGAAGAAAGCAGCTGAGTTTTATAAAAATGTATTCGGCTGGACTTCGGTTAAATACGGCACAGGTGATGAAGAATACTGGATGTTTAAGAGTAACGGAAAACCCGTCGCAGGAATGTATTTTATGAAAGATGCAAAAAAGAATGCAGGCGGTGAATGGCTTCAGTATTATTCCGTACCTTCACTCGAAGACGCAGTAAAAAAATCGAAATCAGCCGGTGGAAGTGTTATAATAAAGCCGACTGACATTCCCGGAAGAGGTATGGTTGCGCTTATGACAGATCCGCAAAATGCTTATTTTGCTTTTATAAAATCGGCGAACGGTGATCCGGAAGAAACGGGGTATACTGATAATGCATTTATGTGGAATGAACTATGGTCAAATGATATGGAAAAGTCTTCGGATTTTTATCAGAAAGTTTTAAATTCTCAGGTGGAAAGCAGAACTGATGACAGCAGAGCATATACTGTGCTGAAAAATAACGGTAAGCCCAGTTCGGGCATAATAAAAAATCCTGTTGAGAATGTAAGAACCAACTGGGTGCAGTATATTAAAGTAACAGATGTTAAACTCATAGAAGACAAAGTAAAAAATGCCGGAGGTCATACTCTGATCGCTTCTGATACTGCGATAAGAAAAGGCACTGTTGCAGTATTTACAGATCCTACGGGAGCTCCCTTTGCAATCCAGAAATGGCCGATAGAATAATTTAAAATTTTATAATAATAAAAATGAAAAACCTTTTAATATATTTTATTTTCTCATTGATCTTATATACCTTCACTTCATGCGCCGGAGTAACAGTCAGCGGGGGAGTCGGATACGGTATAAATTCCGGACCATACGGGTACGGCAGTTACAGATATCCAAATGTAAATGTCGGAATTTACCACGGCGGATACAGAGGTTACAGATATTAAAATATTTATCGCATTAACATTATAGAGATCTTTAACGGATAATTCAGCAGTGTATCTGAATACCTTATGAGAATTATTTTATCCGTATTAAATTCTGAGATACTTTCTTATACGAACATATTAAGCAAATCTAAATTGAGTTAATTATGTCCGGACATCCAGATCACCTCACATCCTTCCATAACTTTTAAATTAAAATGTGTCCATTCTAATAAATTGATTATACTTTGTAACTGGTATTAATATTGCCGGCAATTTTTTAAAAGCTGCACTCAAAATAAGTCCCGCTGCACTCTTTACAAGACCTAAAGCACATAATAAATGCAATATATTTTACGTGTGAAGATAAATAACTTCGCCGCGGAGACTATTAACTTTAGAGCAGAGACTATTAACTTTAGAGCAGAGACTATTAACAACGAAGCTAAGAGTGGTAAAATTAAAGCACAGACTAATAACTTTAAAGCGGAGACAATTAACTTCAAAGCGAAGAATAATAGCTTTAAAACGAAGTCTAATAATTTTAAAGCGAAGACTAATATCATAAAAGCAGAGATACTGAACTTTTGAGTAAAGAGTGTCAACTTCAAAAAGAAGACTGTCAACTTCAAAAAGAAGACTGTAAGCATCAAAAAGTAGACTTTTAACATTCAAGCGGAGCCATCTAACCACCGGGCGAAGCTATCTAACCACCGGGCGGAGCCATCTAACCACCAGGCGAAGCCATCTAACCGCCAGTCGAAGCCATCTAACCGCCAGGCGAAGCTATCTAACCACCGGGCGAAGCTATCTAACCACCGGGCGAAGCTATCTAACCACCAGTCGAATCCATCTAACCACCAGTCGAATCCATCTAACCGCCAGGCGAAGACATATAGCAGTGCGCCGGAGAAATATGACAGTGTGCCGGAGACATATGACAGTGTGCCGGAGACATATGACAGTGAGCCGGAGAAATATGACAGTGTGCCGGAGACATATGACAGTGTGCCGGAGACAGATGACAGTTTGCCGGAGACAGATGACAGTTTGCCGAAGACAAAGAACAGTGTGCCGGAGACAAAGAACAGTGTGCCGGAGACAAAGAACATTATGCCGAAAACATAGAGCAGTGTGCCGAAGACGCATGCAAGTATATTAATGCCGTGTGTTTTTAAGCTGAAACCACAAAATGGCACATGTAAACCGTATTGAGGTATTGTATAAATAATTAGTAGTTGTTAAAAATTAAAGATCAATGATCCGGAAAGAAATTAATATTGAAAAATTCCAAAATCCCGGGCGGGTGACTAATTTATTTAAATGCAATATTGAAAATGCAGAGATGGTATAAGTTTTAACAGCAATGAATAAACTTTCGGTATTACCTGAAAATTATATTGACACTATTAATTATTTATGCCATATTAATCTATGCATAAATTAACTGTAAAACAGAAAAAGATCCTTGAGTTCATAGAGAAGCACGGTGATGAATTTTCATACCCGCCCACATTAAAAGAGATAGGGGAGAAGTTTAACGTCACAATCGGCACAATTCAGGATCACATCAAAGCTCTTCAGAGCAAGGGATATCTCGAAAGAAGAAAGGATATAGCCCGCGGATTCAAATTAATTAAATCAGAAGAAGAGAATAATATCGACAGACTGAGATCCGGGTTAAATATTATTCCGTTATACGGAAACGTCGCTGCAGGTGAGCCGATATTTGCAGATGATAACGTACAGGGATATGTGACTATGGAGAAAAACGGCAAAGGTCATAAAATCCATTTTGCTCTGAAAGTGAAAGGTGACAGTATGATTGACTCCGGAATATATGACGGGGATATTGTGATAGTAAGAAAGCAGGATACTGCTGAAGATGGTGAGATTGTCATTGCATTACTCGAAGATGAAGCGACAGTAAAGACTTTAAGAAACAGAAGGATAAAAGCTTATCTTGAAGCATCCAACTCACGATATAAATCCATTATAAATAAACCTTTTAAGATAATCGGAAAAGTGATTGAGCTGAGAAGGGAATACAGTGTGATCTAAGATCTACAATCCGGTTCTTTTAAAAATATAATCAACGCTTTTGTGCGATTTCCGGTAATCAAACAATTCCTCAAGCTCTTTTGTGTTCAGATATTTTGTTACTTCCTTATCCTCTTTAAGTAAATTCAAAAAATTCTTTTTCTCTTTCCAGCATTTCATCGCTGCAGTCTGAACTATTTTATAAGCCTGTTCTCGTTTCATTTTTTTATCAATAAGTCTGAGTAAAACTGTCTGAGAGAAAACCAGTCCGTTAGTCAGTTCAAGATTCCTGTTTATATTTTCCTTATTGACTACCAGTGTATCAATTATTTTTTTAAACTGATGCAGCATATAATCCATTAATATCGTTGAGTCAGGTATAATAACTCTCTCTACAGATGAGTGACTGATATCTCGTTCATGCCATAAAGGGATATTCTCGAAAGCAGCAACGGCATTACCGCGGAATATCCTAGCCATTCCGGATAAGCGTTCGCAGGTGATCGGATTTTTCTTGTGCGGCATTGCGGAAGAGCCCTTCTGTCCTGAAGAAAAATACTCCTCCAGCTCAAGAGTTTCCGTCTTTTGCAGATGTCTTATTTCTGTTGTGAATTTTTCAATAGATGATGCAATGATGGCAAGCGTTGACATATATTCGGCATGCCTGTCTCTCTGAAGTATCTGCGTTGAGATCTTAGTTGTTTTCAACCCGAGTTTTTTGCAGACAAACTGCTCCACTTTCGGAGAAATATGCTCATAAGTTCCTACTGCACCGGATATCTGACCTACCGAAATTACTTCAACAGCTCTTTTCCATCTCTCAATGTTCCTGTTCATTTCATCATACCACAGCGCAAACTTAAGTCCGAGAGTGATCGGTTCAGCATGAACTCCGTGCGTCCTTCCGATCATAGTCAGATACTTATATTTTTTAGCAATAGATGAAAGCGACTTGTTTACTGAAATTAATCCGCTGAGAATCATTTCACCGGCCTGTTTCATTTGAACCGATAAGGCGGTATCAATAACATCAGAGCTTGTCATACCCATATGTATAAATCTCGAATCCAGTCCGGTATATTCTGCTACATTTGTCAGGAAAGCAATAACGTCATGCTTAACTTTCTCTTCAATTTTGAGAATCTTTGATGTGTTAAATTTTGCATGCTTCTTAATATGCATAAGAGATTTTACCGGAACTTTCCCCAGCATAGACTGCGCTTCAGTTGCAAGTATTTCGATCTCAAGCCATATCCTGAACTTGTTATCGTCAGACCAGATATCAGCCATTTCTTTTCTTGAATATCTTTGAATCATTATTAAGAATTAGTTTGAATTAAACAGAAATACAAAATTTGTTTTAGAGTAAAGATTGCAGAAATAATTATTTGTTAACGATCTTGGTTATTACAAGAGTGATGTCATCATTCTGCTCCGCGCCGTTTCTGAAGGAATCCACTGAAGCAATTATTCTGTCCTGGATTATGCTGCATTTGCTTTCACGGTTAAACTTTATGATGTCAAGAATTTTATCCGTACCGAATTCTTCTTTACTTAAATTCATCGCCTCTGTAAGTCCGTCGGAATAGAATACAAACATGTTATCAGGAGCGATCTTTATCTCTACCTCTTCGAGATTTTTATTAAATAATATTTCACTTTCCAGACCCAGACCCATTCCTTTGTTTTTAAGCAATTCAAATTTACCGTTTACAGAGTATATCACAGGATTATGCCCTGCGCGGCAGATATTTACCGTCATTTTTTCAAGATCAAACATTGCAATAACAGATGTTATAAAAGATTTTTTATCGATCTTATGATGAATTTGCTTATTGACTTCTATGAGCATTTCTTTCGGTGATGCAAATATAGTGGCAGCAAACTGTATCATTGCCTGGACCTTCGACATATATAAAGCTGCAGGAATTCCTTTTCCCGAAACATCAGCAACCACTACAAGTATTTTAGTCTCGCTGATCTTTATCACATCATAAAAGTCACCGCCTATTATTTTTGCAGGATTATAAAAGCCGGATATTTCTATTCCGTTTACACTGTTTATCTTTTGCGGCAGAAGTCCCATCTGAATTTTTCTTGCAATATGAAGCTCTTCTTCGATTACCTGCTTGGAAATTTTTTCCTCCTGCAGTCTGGAATTCTCAAAAGCAATTGCCGCCTGTGAAGCAAGCGTCTTCAAAAGATCTATATCCTCTTCAGAATACGCTTTACCGGAGGGCTTTTCTCCGAAATTGATAGCGCCGATAAGTTTGTTTTTAATGTAAATGGGAACGGATAAAATAAAATTTTCTTTCAGGATAATTTTTCTGTACTCTTCAGGTATACTTAGCTCATGAAGATATACTTCACTGAGAAATTTAGGTTCTTTATTTAATTTATAAAGTGAAGAGAAAGCATCGTCATATATGGAATCGTTTCTGAAAATTTTTTCACTGCCGTTTACAGCATTGATCTCTGTTTCAAGCGTCTTGTAATAATCATCATCAAGAAACCAGACATGCAGATTGTCAATGCCCATGGTCTCTCTGACGGAGTAAGCGATCTTTTCGATGATCTGTCTGATATTATTAAGATACGGAAGTTCTTCTGAAAAAAGTAAAAGTGATTTTCTGTAATTATACCTTTCCCTGTAAAACTGTTTATCCACAAGCTCCTTTGCTTTCTTATTCACAAAATCAAAACTGAATGTAACTATGATGATCAGAGCGATCGTCAGCAGCTGTTTATTCTCAGGTAAAAACTGACTTAAAAGAGTATCGAGAAATAATACAAGTAAAAGATATATACCGACTATAAATGCAGTGATGATGCCGAATACAAGACCCTTCTTAATTATAAATTCAGTATCAAGTATTCTGTATTTGATTATTGAAAATCCAAACGACAGAGGTATTGCAAGTATCAATATTGTCGGGATATACATCCATGTATCAATCAGAAAATTAGGTTTTTTTACAAACACCGGAATTAAAGATGTGTAAATAAATCCTGCAAGTCCGATCAGAAAACCGTAGAATATTACCTTTAGCGGTTTTCTCTGTTTATCTTTTTCAAGTCTGTAGTAAGAAACAAAAAATAACGTTATGCCTGCGATAAAATATCCGCCGATTATGAAATAATTCAGATAAACTAAAACTTCAAAGTCTCTTCTCAGATTTGGAAGAAAGGTATTTGTTAATGAGATCAGTAAAACAATAATGTATAATAAACTAATAAGAAGTTTTCTTCTTTTAAATTCGTACTTAATAGGATATGTCAGGAAGAAATGCACAAGAAGTGGATAAAAGAGAGACATCCCGATCAATGAATTCAGAAAAATACTGTTGCTGTAAATAGAATAATTATTAATGCCGATCACATTAAATCCTAATGAAGCGCTGCAGCCGAGGAAGAAAAATAGCTGTGAGGTTAATTCTTTTGGTTTGGAATATCCGACCATGAATCCTATGAGAATGAATCCCAGTCCGAGTAATGAAAATATAAGAAAGAGAAAATTAAAAACCTTATATACTCTGACATTTGTTTTGAAAATTTCCCCGTTGCGGTCGATCGTATATTCTACTATCTGATTAGAGTCGTAACTGTTAAGTATATCCTGCGCTTCCTTACTGTTTTTGAATTTTAATCCGTCAAGTTCTGTCAGCACATCACCGTCCCGGATTCCTGCTTCATCAGTGACTCCGCCTTCCATTACCTGAACTATACGAAGTCCTTCTTTCAGTTCGGGAGTTTCATTTTCATTCACCCATAAACAGTCATCAGTAGTCATTCTGTCTGTAAACATTGTGTTTACAAAAACAATGGTAGAATACGCAAGACAATAAATTGCAATGAAGGTAAATAGGAATCTTAAAGTACCGTCACTGAACCTGCTTATGAATTTCAAAGTAATAAAAATTTAAAAAAGTGAAAGAGAATGAAAGAAAATACGCAAATAGAACAGACATAGTTACTTATAAAAATGTATTAAATATCAAAGCCGACAGAATAATAAAAGTTATACGGACCGAATATAAATGAATCTTTTTGAAAACCTTTTTTAATCTGAAAACTTCTTCCGACCGAAAAACTCGCCTCTCCGAGCGGAGTGTCAAAAGCTGCAGAGACACCTATGCCGTGTTTCAGATCTTTAAACCTTATATCAACTGCATTTTCCCAGGCATTACCGAGATCATACCTGACGCTGAGATAAGTGTCGAAAAATAATTTATAGGGAAACTGATACCGGAATTCCGCTGATGTAATTAATACCTGCCTTCCGATAAGTTCGTCCTCTGACATACCAAAAAAACTTTTTTCCCCTCCAAGTGAAAACTGTTCAGTAAGGGGAGTAGTCTTGTCTCCGAATCCAAATTGAAAACTGGGCTTAATAATACTGGACAATGAAATTGGAATATACTGATCATATTTTAAATAAAGTTTAGTATAACTTTTATTACCGTCATTCAGATTTTTTGCTGTCTCATAAAAAAAATTAATAAGCACTCCTTTCTCCGGAAACGGGATCCTGTCTTCTGTATCAATGATCCCGCCGAATAAAAGCTTTAGCACATTTGCTTCTGAAGCTTTGTCTTCATTATTTGATTTATTAAGTAACTCGACATTTTCAGCTATTCCCTGAATATAAAATGTGCCGTATCTTTCAAGCTGTGTACCGAATAAAAATTCTGATCCTATTCTTAAATTTCTGTATTCACCTGTCTTTAATACTGAATATTCATTTTTTATAGTATCAATAAGCTGAATATAAGTATTTACATCATTGAATTTATAATATCCATTCAGATTAAAAGTCAGCGGCAAAGAAAAGAACTGATTGGATTTGATCTCAAGTTCGTAGATCCTGTTTCTAAGTCCTCCCGCTGCAAGGAACCCGGTTTCAATTGCAGTACCGAAAATATTTTCATCTCTAAGATCAAACAGCAGCTGAAGGTTTTTTTCATTATCTGACCTGATTGAAAATCTGAGCGCCTGTGAATTCTTTTCAATTACTCTTATAAGCAGTCCCGGACGTGTACTGTTATTTTGAAATTTATAGTCAAAACTTTACCTGCTGAAAAAGATTTGTGCTCATTACATTCTTAATGCTTTCATTAACTTTATTAACACTTATAGGTTTGCTTATATCAGTTTTCAATTCTCTCAGGATCACATTATCATTTGTTATAATGTTACCTTTAAGCTTATACATATCAATCTTCCCGTCATCAAATTCTATTTCAAGATTATTACCGGAATGATCAAAATAATATTTTACAATTCCTTTTACTGAGTAACCGTTCTTCCTGAGAATACCGAGAAGTTCATTCCTCAGCATATCCGCCTTCTTTACATTAAAGACCGATCCTTTGTATTCTCTTAAAAATGATCTTACTTTATCATCAGCGTCCGGGATTGAATTTTTTACAGTTATCAATTTCAATGTATCATATGGAATAAAATTATAGTTTACGGATATGCTGTTACCTTCTCTTGAAATTACAGCATATGCATCCTTAAAATATCCTGTCCTGAAAACATCTTTAAGATTCTTTTCAATAGAAGTGTATTTTACAAACTGAGAATCGCTTGTTTGTATAACCGAATCGGCGATATCTTTTAATTCGAAAGGTATTGAAATATTTACCGCAGGATTTATAACAAAATTATTCTGATATTTCGAAGCGGATAATTCCATTGAATCAATTCCGCTTATTATACCTGACATATTCTGCATTGCAGATTCATAACCTTTATCAATCAGATAGCTAAAGCTGTTGTATGAATATGATGAAAAATCTTTTATATCAGGAGTGATAATTATATTTGCGTCCTTGAGCTGAAGGTTACTGAGCTGCATCATAGTTATTGATAAGATCTGATCAGCGGTATTAATGGGATCATCGAGATCTTTGTCTGTTCTTAAAGGGCTGGTAGAATTAACAATAACAGTAAAATCCGCGCCTTCATCTTTTGCAGTTAACGTAGGAATATTTGCTGACAATCCTCCGTCTACAAGTTTTCTCCCGTCTATATTAATAGGTGTGTAAAGTAAAGGGAAAGTAAGCGAAGCTTTGATCGATTCAGACAAATTTCCTTTTTTTAATAAAACTTTATCTCCTGTATTCAGATCAGTTGCGACTGAAATAAATGGATATTTCAGATCACTGAAATTCTGTTTTGTATTATACCTGGAATTTAAGATAAGTGTATTAATCTTTTCACTAAGATATTGTCCGTTTGAAAATGAAGTAGGCAGTATTTCCGGTTTTATTCCGTCCAGAGGAATTGTAAGAAGACTTCTGTCCTGAATTTTTTTCTGCTCAAGAAAGAGTGAAGTCCTCTGGTATTTATTTGTCAGACTAAGCGCTCTTTCCCAGTCAAAATCATTTATTATTTCTTCAATTTCTTTTACCGTATATCCGGAAGAATAAAAACCACCGATAACTGTACCGATACTTGTCCCTACTATCAGATCAATATCAATATCACTTTCTTCCAGCGCTTTTAATACACCTAGCTGCGCAAAACCTCTCGCTCCGCCGCCGCTTAATACAAGTCCGACTTTTTTATAACGCGTACTCCTCGGCATAATATTGAAAGAATTTGTATCTACATTTGAATTACTTCTGTATGAAAGTCTGATTGTATCGGAATTTGTATTTTGAAAATCAGCGGAGTCTGACGAGGAATTATATAAATTTATTTCTTTAGCGTAAATTACTCCGCTCAATAAAATAATTATAAAATATGATAATATTATAGATATCTTTAACATATTAATTTTTAATATAGCCGAATCAATTCCTTATCAGTCTGAAACAGTCTTTAGGTATTTTCTGTTTTTGTAACCGATAAAATATATTACCAGCCCGACCAGCAGACCCGGATACATCGGTTCAAGATTAAACGGATACACTGCCGTTCCATTTGTGGAATTAATGTTACCGATTATAAAAGAAATGAGTGAAACACTGAATGAACTTATCATCGCCATCAGAATATATTTTGAGTGTACCTGAAATTTTTCAAAGTAAGCGCTTAAGACGCTTATAAGCAGTGCAGGTATAATCATTGTCCCGATAGTGTACCAGATCTCAACGACGGATGGAATAAGATATGCGAGAAGTAATGAAAACAAAGCGCTTACAATCATACCCAGCCTGTTATAAGAACTGATCTCATCAGTTTTATCTTTGATCCTGGAAATAATGTCTTTGCTGAATGTTGTTGCTGACACAAACATATATGAATGTAATGATGACATAATAGTTGCTATCATCCCGACAAAAAATACACCTTTAGCGATCGGAGGCAGTATTTTGTCTGCAAGCGCAGGGTATGAATAAAGAGCTCCCGGTATGCTGTTAATATCAACAAATGCTTTTGCATACAGTCCGGCAGTTGTCGTCAGAAAATCAAAAATCATCCAGAACACCAGTGAAATTAATATTCCGCGCTTTGGAGTCTTTTTATTTCTAACAGCGTAACATCTCTGATGAAATACCGGATCTATCAAGACCCATGAACCGATAAAAAACCATACAAAAAATAACTGTATATTTATCCCGCCTGTGAGCGTGAGAAATTGTTCCGGTAGCCTTGAACTTAAATAGTCAAATCCGCCGAGTAAATTGAAGCAGAATGGAAGTATTATTCCGAAACCTACAAACATCAGTATGAATTCGAAAATATTAACTCTGACATCAGCATTGAATCCGCCTTTGAATAAATACGCGATAGACATTATAAGCGCAAATATCATAGCATATATCAGATTAAATCCGAACACGATCCTTATCAATATTCCAAGCATAAATAAAAACGGAGCAGGAGTTGCAAGAAAAAATATCAGTATCCCTCCAATAATGCTGACCTTTTTTCCGTAAACTCTGAATAGCTTATCAGGTATAGTATATAAATGTGACTTCCTTATTTTATCTGCCAGGAAAAATGCAAAGAATGTAATAAAGACATAAAAGGGGAATGCATAAAGTAACCATCCTGAAATACCGTAGCTGAAAGTAAATTCACCAATACCTAATACTCCTCCGTAAAATGAAGAAACAAGTGTCGCTACAAAAGCAGGTAAGGTAAGCAGTCTGCCGCCTACGATATAATCTTTTACAGAACTATCAGATGCCTTTGTTCTGAATCCAATGACAAGTATTATTACAAAATATGCAATGATTATAAGATAATCATTTGTAGAAAGCAGTACTTTCAATTTTTGGGTTTATTGATAAAATGTTTTTTAAATAAAAGGAGGAAACCTTTTTCAAGTCCGACGCTGACTTTATCTGATACAGAAATATTTAAAGATCCTTCCCTTTTTCCCAATTCAAGATTTTCGTTGCTCAGACTGTATTTAAGACCTTTCGTTTTTACAGAATAAGCTTTTGGGAAAGGAAGCAATGAAACAGTATTTCCTTTTTTGTAAGCAAATTCCGAAATTCCTTTTACAAAATAAATTTCAAATTCATCTGAATACAGGGTTATATTAAGCTTCCTGAAGTATCGTTTTAATACGCTGAAATTATTAAGAGTATGATCAGTTCTCTCACTTACAGCTCCAAATATTTTCAGATTATTTGATTTATTTTTTAAGCAATAATTTAAAACTTTTTCAAAATCGGTCGTTTCCTGTTCCGGGATCTTTTTTATAACAGTATTGAGACTTTTATAATATTTCAATACATCTTTTTTAATTGAATCAAGATCACCGGCTATGAAATCGGCTTTAATTCCATTCTCTTTTAAATGATTTGCTCCGCCGTCAGCTGCGATAATGAAATTTTTTTCACCTCTGAATAATTTATTGTAAACATGTATTGGTATATTTCCGTTAAGGAAAATAAGGTTATTCATAAAATTTTCAGACTTCGCTAATATTGGAATAAAATTCTTTAAATTATAGATAAAATTTTTAGAAACTGTTAATTATTCCTGTATTTATGATTGTTATTAAAAATATTTCTAATAATATTTTTGATGTAATTTAGTAGTTCTCCCGAAGTATGTTTATTAATTAACTCTTTAAAATGCATTTAGTTAAATCAATTTTAAAATTATCTTGTAAGCTCTATTTAAATACTTTATGAATTTTCTGAATCCATCCGTACTGATAGGACTTTTTGCAGTTTCCATTCCGATACTAATTCATTTACTTAATCTCAGAAAGCTTAAGAAAGTTGACTTCAGCACACTTATGTTCCTTAAGGAAATTCAGAAGTCAAAAATGAGAAGAATAAAACTTAAGCAGCTGTTACTCCTTGCATTAAGAATATTTGTTATTACATTTTTAGTGCTGGCATTTTCCAAGCCTGTACTGGAAAATTATTCTTTCGGAGCTGATACGAAAGGTAAGTCAACTGTCCTGATTTTTCTTGATGATTCTTTCAGTATGGATGCACAGGATGGAAACGGTAAGTATTTTGATCAGGCGAAAAGATCAGTTACAGGAATACTCGAAAGTTATTCCGAATCGGACGAGATAATTCTGATACCTTCTTCATATACAGGTTATAAAAGTTCTGCAGGAATTACCGGCGGTATCACTGAAATTACCGACTCACTTGAATTTCTGAATATTTCATACAAACCGTTTAAACTCAGTGACGCTTTCATTATGTCAGAACAGATCCTGAAAAATTCTTTAAATCCGAATAAAGATGTTTTTGTTATTTCTGATTTTCAAACTGTCAATGTGGATGAGAGATCGGAAATATTTAAAAACAAAGATGCAGCTGACGTAAATTACTTTTTCATAAAAACAGGGAGCAGAACTGTTTCCAATCTTTCGCTCGACAGTCTGAACGTCATTTCAAAAATACCTGCAAAATTCGGTAACATCAGAATGTCGGTAAACCTGACAAACCATTCTGAAAGTCCTGTTCTGAATAAGTCTCTTAAATTATTTATTGACGGAAAGCTTACGGAAGAAAGTGTAACCGACGTTAATGCAAACAGCATTGCCAAAAAAGAATTCTCATTTACAGCTGACAGAACAGGGGATATTCACGGCTATATTGAGCTGGCATCAGATAACATACAGGAAGATGAACTTACACAGGATAACAGAATTTATTTTGATATTTTTATTCCCGGGAAAATAAGGGTATGTCTAGTCGGAAATCCGGGAGAGTTCAGATTTGTAAATGCAGCTCTTAATTCCGCGCAGAATCTCACAGCAGATGATAATTCCGAAAAAATATTTGATACAAAATATCTGAATAATGTTACTGACGAAATATTTGATCAGGATGTACTTATAATATCACCGGATCAGTCATACAGCGTCAATGACAGTAAACTTCTATCAGATTTCCTTGCAGCCGGAAAAGGGATATTTGTTTTTCTCAATGAAAGAACTGACATTGCAAATTTTAATTCTGCAGTTTCTTCTGTTCTGAATATACCTGTTATAGAAACTCTGAATTCAGATGAGGTGCAAAATTTAAATCTCAAATTCGGTAAGATAGATTTTGAAAATCCGCTCATGGCTGAAATATTCCGGAACAGGCAGCTGAATATTACATCTGAATCTTTTATTGACTCACCGGAAATCAGAAAGTATTTTGAACTGATCTTGAATGAGAACAGCTTTCCTGTGATCTCACTGTCTGACAACAGACCATTTATTTCAGAGACTGAATTGCCAAAAGGTAAATTTCTGATGAGCGCTGTTTCAGCCGAAACCGGATTTTCTGATTTTCCTTTGAATAATATTTTCCCGCCGCTAATGATCAGAAGTGTCTTTTATCTCAACAGTGATTTCGGATTTACAAATGAAAATTTAATAGGCAGGTCAAACATAATTCCAGTCAAAGGTCTGCAAAATATTGCGGGAATGAATTCTCCTGACGGGATTTCCTCTGATATTAATTACGGAATATCGGGACCTTCGGAAAAATTTCTTATTATGCCTTACAGTGTAAATACTGCATCTAAAGGTCTTTACTTTCTTAATGACAGTGCGGGTAATAAATTTGGATTTTCTCTGAACAGCGATCCGTCAGAAAGTATAACGGGTATATTAAGCGAAGAGGAAATAGAAAATGTTATTGATAATTTTGGACTAAAGAGTGCTGTTCTTATAAAAGATATAAATGACATATCAGCGGACATAAATGAAAAAAGAACCGGCGCTTCTTTATGGAAATATTTTCTGCTGGCTGCTCTTTTATTTCTTGCGCTTGAAATAATCTATTCTAAAAAGCTTGAGGAATAAATTTGTTCACAGGTTAATTAAGGATAAATTCCCGCGCAATTCTGTAAGTCGGACATCCGAGAGATACGATCATATCATGGAAATCTTTTAGTGATTTACTGTCGCCGAATTTTTTGAAATAATCTTCTTTAAATTTTCTCAGATAAATTTTGCCGAGTGTATAATTTATATAACCCGGATCAAATGCGCCTCTCTCCGCTTCCTGTAATGCTGTAGTTTCCGTCATATAAGCATTCTTAATAAAATATTCCTGCGCTTCCTTCTCCGGCATACCTTCGCAGTGAATTCCGATCGCTACATTATATCTGCAGCATCTTATCAGAGCTTCGAGAAGCATTCCGATCTTTGACTTAAAATCATCTTTGGAATATCCCAGATCGATCATCATTTCCTCAGTATAATGCGCCCAGCCTTCCACATATGAATAGCTCATAAAAAGTTTGGAAATATCAGATGCGTATAAGTTTGCATTTAGAAAATGTGTGTAGTGTCCGGGATAAGCTTCGTGTATTGAGATAAGTTTCAGGATGGGGAAATTAAACTGTGTCATCCATTCTTCTCTCTTCTTTTCATCCCAGCTTTTTTCCGGAAGATTAACATAATAGAATGATTCATTTGATTTTTCATAAGGACCGGCGGTATTCATTGCAGCAAAACCAAAATTCATGTATCTCGGCATTTCAGTTACTATGCAGTTTAAGTCTTCCGGTAAATTAACTATGTTATTCTTTCTGATAAATTCTATCAGTTCATTAAGAGTATTTTCAGTATCTGTTACAAGAGAATCTTCTGACGGATGATCGTGTTCAAGTGAATCAAGTTTATCGTGAAAGTCATTTTCATCAAGTATCTTTTTTAATTCACTCTGGAGTCTGGCTAATTCCTTTTCACCGTTTGCCTTCAGCTCCTCAAAGCTTAACTCAATATGCTCATTAACATTCAGCATATTCATGAATTGCTCCTTCCGCAGTATATTTGATTTATCCTCCGTTGAACTTGCCTTATCGAGAAAACTTATATACTGATTAAAAGCTTCAACCGCGGCGTCGCTTGCTTTTTTATATTCAATCTTAAGATCTTCATTTTTACTCCGGTCATTGATCACATTCATTAATTCAATTTTAAAGAAATCCTCATAGCCCTGAGAAAAATGCCTGGCGTATCTGCACAAAACTCTCGGCAGCGTTTTGTTAAGATTATTCTCTGCAATCTTAAGTACTTCAGGAATTTTTTTCATAATGCTGACTACTGATGCGAGTCTTTCTTCAAAAGACGCATACTCCCGGCTGATATAATTATGAAGACCGCTGAAGACAAACGCATAGTGCATCGGATTTTTCTTGTGTGACTGAATTTCCTCAAGACTGAATATTGTCATTTCAGCTGACCAGATAGCTGCGTCAAGTTCATATCTGTCAGCTTTTGATAATTCATTTCTGTCAACAGCTTTAAACTTTTTTAAAAAACTTTTCATGAATTCATTCACATTCATATAACCGGCTTCTGATTCATCACCGATCTTTCCGTCATATTGATGCAGACCAAGTTCTGTTCCGTGCGCAGGATTCAGTTCTAAATATTTACCGGTATATTCTTTAACTAATGATTTAAAATCTTCAGATGCATTCATTTCATTTTATATTTTAATTTCTGAATTATTTCCAAGACTTACTTTAATAACTTCCCTTTTGATAACAGCTCCTTCGCCGATTATTGACTCGTCAATATTTGCATTCTCGATAGATACATCATTATCAAGAATGCTGTTTGATATAATGCTTTTACTTATTGTGCAGTTATTGTTTATAGTTGTAAAAGGTCCGATAATGCTGTCAGTTATTTGAACATTTTTACCGATATGAACCGGGTAAATGATCTTCGAATTTGGGTATTCGGTTTTGATTGTTTTATTTCTTTTCTGAAGTATATACCTGTTGGTCTCAAGAAGAGTTTCCGGTTTACCGCAGTCAAGCCACCCGTTAACATTGAAAGTTTTCATGTTTTCCTTTTTACTTATCATATTTTCAAGAGCATCAGTCAGCTGGAATTCACCTTTAACAGTGATCTTGTTTTTCATAATGTATTCAAGTGAATTAAACATTACATTTGAATTTTTAAGATAATATAAACCAACTATTGCTTCGTTTGACGGGGAGATATCTTTTGATGCCGGTTTTTCAACAAACCTTTTTATATATCCTGTCCCGTCTTTTTCAACAACTCCGAATCTTCGCGGATCCTCAACTTTTTTTACTCCGATCACAGAGTCATTACTTTTGATCATTTTTTTAAGATCGACATCAAATAAAGTGTCGCCTAATATTATAAGACAGTCTTCGTTTTTATTCTTAAAAACAGGTTTTGCGCAATGAACGGCATGGCCAAGTCCTTTAGCTTCATCCTGTACTATATAATCAAATTTAAAATCAAATGCGCCGTCCAGATATTCTTTAATCTTATCTCCAAGAAAACCGGTGACAAGTATGATCGAGGAAGCGATCTTATCTTTTATAAGCTGATCAATAATATAATATATCATTGGTTTACCGCCGACATTCAATAGTACTTTCGGCTTTGTCAGTGTATGCGGTCTTAATCTTGTTCCAAACCCGGCAACAGGTATAATGACTTTCATAAATAAATTAAAATTCTATTTTATAATTTAATGGTATATATATCAGGGCAGTACTGAATAAAAATTTCTTTAGCCGCTAATATACAATCTGATATTTGCAATTACATCTTTAAGTTTACTGACATTTTTCGCTCCGGCTGTTGCAAGATGAGGTTTGCCGCCTCCGCCTCCGTCGAGTTCTTTAGCAATGCGTGAAATTATTTTGCCTGCATTATAACCGTTTTCCTTTATCAGATTATCACTGACGGAACATACTAAATTGATCTTATTATCAATAACTGAAACAACAACTGCTATACCGTTTGTAACTTTCTTCCGTAAATATTCTCCTGCCTCTTTAAACTCATCTGTATTATTTGTATCTGTAACAGCTGCAATAAGTGTAAATCCGTCTGTATCTTTTGCGTTAACTATTATTTTATCTATTTTTTGAAACAGGATTTGAACATTATTTTTCAGCAAATCTTTTTCTGCAAGTTTCTTTTCCTCTGCAAGTTTTTCTTTAATATCTATCAATGAACTTAAAGATTCGCTCTGATAATTAAGCAGAGATTTCATAAGGGCTGTATTTCGGAAATCGGTGGTCTTAAGTTCATTGCTCATTTTATCAATTGCTTTCCTGAAGTCGCCTGAATATATATCAGGCAGTTCTGAAGTTAGTAATTCAATTTCAGAAATTTTATCTTTGAGATAATGCGTAATGCCGGTTCCTGTTCTGGCGAAAATTCTCCTAGTACCTGAGGCAATGCTTTCTTCTTTTGTAATTTTAAACAAACCAATTTCATCCGTGTTTTTTACATGTGTCCCCCCGCAAAACTCAACGCTGAACTTGTCGTCAATAAATACTACTCTTACCTTATCGCCGTATTTCTCACCGAATAATTTTTTTACGTTGGGTATTTTATTTGCTTCCTCTATAGAAATATCAACTTCAGTATTTACCTGTATACTTTCCTGTATTTTTAAATTAACTAGTTCTTCAATTTCTCTGATCTGATCATCAGTTACTTTATGAAAGTGAGGGAAGTCAAATCTTAAATATTCGTCTGATACCAGTGAACCATGCTGTTTAATATGATCACCGAAAATTCTTCTGAGCGCTTCATGCAAAAGATGTGTAGCTGAATGATTTCTTTCAATAGAACTCCTTCTTTCTTTGTTAATATATGCCTTAACATTACTGACGTTGATGTCACTAATGAAATTCTTATCTGTTATCAGAAAATTTTTCTTTGAATCTATTATGTTAATTTTCTCACCTGTTCCTGTTTCAATATATCCGGTATCGCTTATCTGACCGCCCGATTCCGAGAAGAATGGATTTGTCTTTAATATTATTATATTCTTCTCTGTATCAGGAATTCTCATTTCAGTTATTACTTCTTCATCGTTAACTGTATATGGATCATAAATTACATCAGAATTTTCTGAGCTGTCGGCAGGTCCTGATTCAAATTCAAAGCTGACTTGTTTCCTTGAAATTTTTCCCCTCTCTTTTTGTTTCTCCATTTCTTCTTCAAACTTCAGAATGTCAACTTTCAAACCGCTTTCCCTTGCCATCATCTCAGTTAAGTCAAGAGGGAAACCAAATGTGTCATAAAGTTTAAACGCTTCGCTTCCGGGAAATATTTTGGTATTTTTTAAAGATCCGGCTACTTCATTGAAAAGTTTTATTCCTCTGTCGAGAGTTATATTAAAACTTTCTTCTTCGGCTTTTATGACTTCTTTTATAAAGTCTTTTTTTAATTTGTATATGAATGGCTGATGCATTTCGAGATTCCTGCCGTACCGGGCAGCCCTTCGCAATACTCTCCTCAATACATATCCTCTTCCTTCATTAGAAGGTATAGCTCCGTCAGTTATCGCAAATGTCAGGGTTCGGATATGATCTGCGATGACATTCATAGCAGGAATATTTTCTGATTCGTAATCTTTATTTGAAATTTCTCTGATCTTATTTATGACCGGCTGGAAAATATCTGTCTCATAATTCGATTTTTTATTCTGCAGTACTCTTACTATTCTTTCAAAACCCATACCGGTATCGACATGTTTCATTGGCAGCAATTCCAGCTCTTTGTCTTTCTTTCTGTTGTACTGAATGAAAACCAGATTCCATATTTCCACGACATCTTCATTACCTGCATTTACATCTTCAGCTTTGCAGCCGTTTTCAGTGCTGTCATAATGTATCTCCGAGCATGGACCGCATGGACCTGTCTCTCCCATTTCCCAGAAATTATCCTTCTCCCCGAATCTTAAAATGTGAGTCTTATTTATGTCAGTTTCATTTTTCCAGATCTCGTACGCTTCATCATCAGTTTCAAAAACAGAGACCCATAATCTTTTTTTATCAAGTTTCCATACTTCTGTAAGTAATTCCCATGCCCAGATTATAGCTTCTTTTTTATAATAGTCCCCAAACGACCAGTTACCAAGCATTTCAAAGAAAGTATGATGATATCCGTCCATTCCGACTTCTTCCAGATCATTATGTTTTCCGCCTGCCCGTATACACTTCTGTGTATCAGCGGCTCTTGAATAATTTCTCTGCCCGGATCCCAGAAAAACATCCTTAAACTGATTCATACCTGCATTTGTAAAAAGTAATGTGGGATCATTCAAAGGTACTACAGGTGAAGAAGGAACAATTGTATGTCCTTTACTTTCGAAAAAATTTAGAAATGATTGTCTGACTTCTTTGGATTTCAAATTATAATTTTATTAACACACAAAGTAACTTTAATGAATGATAAATTAAATGAAAATATACATAGATTTTAAATGTTGAGAAAAATTTTAAATGTAACAGGAAGTTTTAAAGCGAAAGCTATTAATATTTTATGACTTTGAGATACTGAATTATTTTTCAGCTGTTTTAATTGCGAGTAAATGCCAGGATACTCCAATTGCAATAACTAACAAAAGAATCCTGATATATAAGAGATCTGTAAGTAAGAAAGCGGATGCAAGGATGCCGATCCAAAGCATAGAGATCGAGAATATCTTTGATTTAACTGTCATTCCTTTACCTGAAGAATAGTCATTCAGATATTTTCCGAAATACTTATTATTATGAAGCCATTTGTGAAATTTTTCTGAGCTTCTGGCAAAACACCAGGCAGCAAGAAGAAAGAATATAGTAGTGGGCAGCAGAGGGACAAATATTCCCAGTATGCCGATGGAAGTAAGAATAATCCCGGATAGCAGCAAAATCCATCTTAAAATGGAATTCTGACTGATATTGTATTCGGTAGATTTTTTATTGGAATTTTCCATGAGTTAGTTTCAAAAATGGTAAATTAAATATTCTTTTTAAAGTTCAAAATGGATATTTATAATTCTAAATGCTTTTTAAATGTACTTATTATATACAGGTTAAATTAAAGAGTTAATTATGCAATGCTTAATAATACTTCTTAGATAAAGTAAAAATTTATTTGTCTGCTAAGAAAATTAGAATTGTAATTATTTTATAAATTAGATAAATTAAAAACTATTTTAATAAATAAATTTAAATGAAAAGAAGTAACTTAAAAAAATCCAATTACAAATTAACACAGCAGATAACCGCTAAAAAGAATCAGCCTAAGAAAAGAGACCCCTTTAAAGAGCGAGGTGTTAAAGATTATATAGATATATTCGATGCAAGACTTCTTACAAGATTTCTTAATGAACAGGGTAAATTACTTCCCGCCAGAATCACGGGAGCTACATCTAAAATGCAAAGAAGGCTTAATACTGCAATCAAGAGAGCAAGACATCTCGCGATTATTCCTTTTGTAAGTGAAGGCACAAGATATTAAACAGATCATTTAATTTTATAAAAATTTTATAACTCTCCCGCTCAGGCGTGAGAGTTTTTTATTTATGATGAAAAGAATAATAATTTACATGGCTGTCCTGAATTTATTCCTTTATTCGGGTTCTGCCTGCTCACAGGTAACTGAAAATGATCCTTTAGTATTAGGGACATTTAAAATTACAAAAGTAGTAGACGGGGATACATTTAAATTTGAAAATCTTGACGGATCTTCAAGACTGCTTGGTATAGATACGGAAGAGACTTTTAAAACTGATGATGCAGCAAAAAAGACTGAAGAGATCTCCGCAAACTGGGATGAGTATTATAAGTTTGAAAAAGGTGATAATAAAATGCCTGTAAAAACCAATTCACCTCTCGGCTATGAGGCAATGATATGGGCTCAGGAATATCTTAAGGATGTGGAAAATGCGAGACTTGAATTAGAGGATGAAAACAGATCGCTGGATATATTCGGAAGGCATCTTGTGTATATGTTTATTCAAAAGGACGGAAAAGAGATAAATTACAATGTCGAAAGTGTCAGACAAGGTTACAGTCCATATTTTAACAAATACGGGAACAGCAAAAAGTATCATAGTGAATTTCTTGAAGCGCAAAATTACGCAAGGGAAAACAAACTCGGAATTTGGGATCCTGCTAAAAAGCACTATCCGGATTATGAGGAAAGAATTGAATGGTGGAATAAAAGAGCCGAGCAACTTGAAGCATTTGAAAAAAAATATGCTGAGAATGAAATCTATTTTAACCTGTCAGACGAAAGTGATTTCAAAAGACTTTCAGAAAATGTAGGTAAAGAAATTATTGTCTTCGGTAATATCTCGGACATACTTACAAAAAAATTCCCGTATCTGCTGAGAATCCCCCGCACTAAAGAAGAAACTTTTGAACTGGTTGTTTTTGAGGATAATGCTGATCTGTTGACGGAAATGGATATAGATTCTAAAAAGGAATATTACACTTATATTAAAGGAACTCTTGGAGTTTATAAAGGAAAATATCAGATTGAATTGAAAACCCCCGATCAGATCTGGATCGAATGATCAGGAAATTTTCTTTAAAACAATTAAAGTAATATCATCATATTGAGGTACATCTTTACTGAATTCAAGCAATGAATCTTTTATAGAATCTATTATTTCTTTTGGGTTTTTCGTTTTTTCAGAATTTATAACATTCTGCAATTTCCTGTCACCGTATTCTTCATTATTTATGTTAAGAGCTTCAGTCACACCGTCTGTGTATAGTACAATTAAATCATCTTTCTCCAAATGTACCTTCCCGATCTCGTAATTCATTTCAATATCCAGTATACCTATTATAAATCCGCCTTCAGTAAGTTCACTGAAACCAGTGCTTTTTAACATCAATGGGGGATTGTGACCTGCGTTAATGTATTCAAATGTATTCTCTTTGTTATCCAGTATTCCCCAGAAAAAAGTTATGAATTTTTCAGATGATGTATTTTCGTATATCAGCTCGTTGATCTTTTCAGTGACTTTTGCCAGATCAAATTCACCTTCTTTATAAAGCTTAAGATATGAATGAACTGCTGACTGAATGCTCGCCATCAAAAGTGATGCCGGAGTTCCTTTTCCTGAAACATCAGCAATTACAAGAACTAATTTATCCTCAGTAAGTTTGATGACGTCAAAATAGTCACCGCCGATCTGTAATGCAGGCATATTCAGACCTGCAATTTTGTAATCTTTCGTTTCAGGAATTTTATTCGGGAGGAGCGCTATCTGAATTTCCCTTGCAACTATTAATTCACTTTCTATCTTTTGTTTGCTTAAATATTCCTGAAATAAAAAGTAATTATGAAGAGAGATCAGGGACATGTTCATGATAGATTCCAGAAATTCAATATCATCTCCGGTAAACGGACTTTTGTTAAGCTTTTTCCCAAGACAAATTATACTATCTATCTCATTATTTATGATAGTCGGAATAAACAACTCAAATCCTTTTGAATACAAATAATCTATGATCGGAATTGATGAACCTTCCTTTATAATTATTGATCTCTTAAATTCCGGATTAATATCATTTCCCGAAAAGAGAATATCCGGACTAAATTTATCCAATTCAAGATTTTTGCTGTCCCTTACAATATTAAACCTTTTGTTACCGTCTCTGGATAAGATCACATAATCTTTTATACCGAAATTACCAAGCAATGTATAATTCAGAAGCTTAATTATTTTCTCCTTGTCAATGAAACTTGAATTAAATTCTTTACCTAATTCAAACAAAGAATTTAACTGTCTTACTTTATTATTTAATGTGCTGTTCAATTCTGTAACCTGCTCAAACTTAATAGTATTTTCAACAGCGGATGAGGATATATTCAGCATAGTCTCAATGAAAATTATTTCATTATTAAAAAGCTCAGTATTGTTCAGCTTTTTCCCGAGACATAATATGCCGAGATACTTATTCTGAAAATACATTTTAAAATAATATTCAAACCTGTGTTCATTAATAAATTCGCTTTTATCCGTTATTTCATTAAAATTGAAAACAGATAATTTTGGAAATTCAGCTTCAATGGATGTATTAAGTAATTTAAGATCAATGCCCTTAGCTGCTTTAATTGTATATTTAAGATCGGCATTATTTGATTTCAGCAAAACAACTGCCTTTGAAATGAGCATTTTGCCCATTACGCTAAGTAAGATATTGTTGAGAATGTAATTCAGATCTAGTTTACTGCTGATAAGCTGAGAGAATTCAATTAAAGAATTGAGTTCAAGTTGTTTTCTGGCAGGATCATTAATTTCCATTTTATATCTGAGGTTTGATAGTGATGATGAAACTGAATGCTATAGATTTTTAATCAAAGTAAGACTGTTTTTATCAGGATTTAAATGTAAAAACTCAATCTTATTCATAAATTTTTTCATTATCGGAACTCCGAGGCCGCCGATTTTGAATTTATTAAAATATTCTTTCATATCAGGATTGCTGATGTTATTCGGATCAAATGCCTTTCCTTTGTAATTCAGTTTGATGATGAATTGATTTTCATTGGTATCTAATTCCACTTCAATTATCTCCTTTTCATTATACATATGCGCATGCTTGATTATATTTGTACATGCTTCATCTACAGATAATATGATCTGATTGACAGAACTTTCATCAAACCCGAAAGTTTTTGCCTTATCCTCAATAAACTTTCTAAGTAAATATAAATTCTTTGTAGAACTTTTGAACAATATTTTATTTGTTTTGTCCATCTGTTATCTATCAATTGAATTTTTCAATTGCAGCATTTTCTTCTTTATAAATTTCAAACAAAATCGGAAATCCCAGCATATCAAAAATATTATAGATTTTGTCACTCATTGCACAAAGTTTTATATCTCCTGCATTACTTCTCGCAGTTTCAATAAATGCCATAAATACACCTAATCCCGCACTGCTGATATAGGACAGTTTTTCAAAATTTACAATGATTTTGAATTTATTTTCCGAAATTATTTTCTCAAAACACTTCTCCAGTTCTACGGAAGTGTGCGCATCCAGATAACCTTCAATATCTAAAATTGAAATATTATCTTTCTGCTTGGTTTTTATTGAAAACTCTTCCATTGTATATTTATTTTTTAATTTGTGCCAAAATCAATAAAATTAACATAAAAATAAATGGTATTATTTAAATTTAAAATTAGATTTATATTTTTTTCCGAAGAGAAAGTAACTAATGAAATGAAATGAAACGATTGATTCATTATGCAATAAAATATTTCTATGTCTGTTTTTAAAAAAATATAACGGATTTGTAATTTGTATACCAAATATCATAGATTATAATTCGTATTTAGTTTATCTTTGTTGCATTAATGAAGATTTTAAGGGGAAAGGGAATTAAGTCCCGCAGAAAAATTATCGGGATCTTATCGGGTACGTCTATCGATGCTGTGGATTTAGTTCTGACAGAAATTACCGGATCAGGGGTAAATTCCTGCATTAAAGTTTTAGATTTTTATTCTTTTCCGATTAAACCAGAACTAAAAAATTTAATTTTAAAATTCTCATCTGATAAATATGGTACTGCAGCAGATATTTGTAAATTAAATTTTATAATCGGAAGGCTGTTCAGTTTAACTATTAATAAATTTTTAAGAAAAAATAAAATTACATCCCACGAAATAGATTTGATAGGTTCCCACGGTCAGACAATTTACCATTACCCTTTTAATAAAAATCAATCCGGATTTAATTCGAATTCTACTTTACAGATCGGCGATATTTCCGTGATTGCAAATGATACGGGAATCAATACCATAGGCGATTTCAGAACAGCCGATGTCGCCGTGAACGGACAGGGTGCGCCTCTTGTACCTTACCTTGATTTTATTATTAGCAGGAAAAGAGAATTGAATTGTGTTTTTCTTAATATCGGAGGAATATCTAATATAACCTATATTAAAAAGAATTCTGAACTTAAAGATGTAATTGCCTTTGACACCGGTCCGGGTAATATTCTTTTAGACTTTATCTCTCAAAAATATTTTAACAAAAAATTCGATAAAAACGGAAATATTGCATCAAAAGGAAATATATTACCGGAACTGATCAGCAAATTGCTTTCATTTGATAAATTCATATATTCTAAACCGCCAAAATCTACAGGAAGAGAGTATTATAATCCCGAATTTTTCAAAAAGGTCATCGCAGGCAGAAAGTTTGATCCGGCTGATATTATGGCTACTTTTAATTTTTATACAGCATATTCCGTGTTTTTAAATATTAAGGATCTTAAGATAGATACTATTATTATCAGCGGCGGCGGATCCTATAATTTAAATTTAGTAAATCATATTATTAGTTTATTCGATAACATTGCAGTTGAATATCTGGATTTTAACGGGATCAATTCTTCCAATAAAGAAGCGGTTTTATTTGCAGTATTGGCAAATGAACTGGTCAGCGGAAATAAAGCAAATATCAGATCTGTAACAGGCGCTGAAAAAAATGTATATCTTGGTAAAATGAGCTTTGCTTAATATTATTAGATGAATCAAAAAGTAGCAATAGTAACCGGCGGAACAGGAGCATTAGGGAGAGCTATCACAGATAAATTATCAGAGGACGGTATAAAAATTTATATACCTACCCGGGACATTGAAAAATTCAACAAAGTGTATGACAGATCTCAAAATGCTGATGCAGCGGAGTTTAACCTTAAAATGATTTTTTCGTTTAATTGTGATATTACAGATGAAAATTCTGTATTTGAATTTGTAAGTAATATTGGAGCTCTTGAAAACGGCAGAATTGATTATCTGATTAACGCTGCAGGCGGTATTGACAAACCTGTTAAAACTGCGGAACTGACAACAGGATCTTTTATGAATATGCTGAATTTAAATTTTATGTCAGCATTTTATTTCTCCAGAGAAGTTATGAAATATATGATAAAAAATAATTTCGGAAGGATAATTTCATTCGGAAGTAAATCTTCAACTGAAATCACACAAAACAGATTCGCTTATTCATATTCGAAACGAGGCGTTACTGAACTTATGAATGTATTAAGTGAAGAAAATAAAAATAACAATATCCGCTGCAATACAATTATTCCCGGGATTATTGATACTTCTTCAAACAGGGAGTGGGGTTCAGATGATGAAATAAAAAATTGGACAAAAACTCATGATATTGCTGAAATAGTTTCAGATCTGATCTCAGATAAATTCAAATCATTGAGAAGCGCTGAATTAAAACTATATAATTCAATTTAACTAAAAAAATTATTTTAAATAAATGAAAATTGTTGTAACAGGCGGAGCAGGATTTCTTGGCTTCCATATCTCACAAAAAATTAACAGAATAACAGAGTTTAAGAATTCTACATTCTTTGATATTGCTGATTTTGAAAAGGATGAATACAATAAAGATATAAAATGTATTTACGGAGATGTAAGGGATAAAGCGCAAATGGATGAAATGATGAAAGGTGTTGATGTTGTTATACACTGCGCCGCTGCTTTACCGCTTTGGAAAAAGAAAGACATATATGAAACTAATGTTGACGGAACAAGGAACGTGATGGATAGTTCTTTGAAAAATAAAGTAAACAGAGTAATTCATATTTCATCAACTGCAGTTTACGGAGTACCTGATGTTCATCCTTTATTTGAAGATCATCAGCGTGAGGGCGTAGGACCTTACGGTACAAGCAAAGTTATGGCTGAGGAAGTATGCGAGGAATACAGAAAAAAAGGTTTACCGATCTGCATTCTGCGGCCAAAAAGTTTTATCGGGACTGCAAGACTCGGTGTATTTCAGATATTGTATGACTGGGTGGAATCCGGCGTTAAAATTCCGATCATTGGAAACGGGAAAAACAGATATCAGCTTTTTGAAGTTGAAGATCTTGTAGATGCAATTCTTCTTGCTTCCACGCTTCCGCTGGATAAAATTAACGATACATTTAATGTCGGCGCAAAAGAATTCAGGACCGTCAATGAAGATGTTGGCGCAATGTGTGAATATGCAGGAACAGGCTCGAGGGTAATGACAACGCCGTCCAGTCTGATAAAACCTTTGCTTAGATTCTTTGAAATCCTTAATGTCTCGCCACTATATAAATGGATTTACGGTACTGCAGATACTGATTCATTTGTTTCAATTGATAAAGCCAGGACACAGCTTGGATGGGAGCCCAAATATTCCAATTCAGAAGCGCTTATCAGATCTTATCAGTGGTATCTTGATAATAAGCATACCATTCAGCAGGGGACAGGAGTTACGCACAGGATTGCCTGGAAGCAGGGAGTGTTATCATTTTTTAAAAAGTTTTTATAATTATAACTAAGAATCTATCTAATGAGAAAATTTATACTTGACATTAATCCTTCAAATGAAGAATTAATCGAAAAAATAAAATGTTCTTCACCCGGTGAAATTGCTTCAGGCGTGAAACTGGCGCGAAAGGCTTTCAAAGTCTGGAGTAAAGTACCTCTAAAAAAACGTATCGCTCTTTTTAAAAAAATAGCTAAAGATCTGAACAATGAAAAGAAGAGTATCGGCAGATTAGTTACAAAAGAAATGGGTAAGGTATACAGATCAGCTGTCGGAGAATGTGAAGGTACGGCATATGCAATTGAAGAAAATATTAAACTGGCGGAGAAAGCATCTGAAATAGAAATATTCAAAGACGGAAATCTCGTGACTGAAGTTCATCGCATACCGGTTGGTGTGGTAGCAGTTATTACTCCTTGGAATTTTCCAGTCGGAATGCCTGAATCATTATTATCACCGGCAATTCTTATGGGAAATACTGTTGTATTCAAACCATCTGAAAATACTCCTTTAACAGGAAAAGCGATATACGATATATTCAACAGATACCTTCCAAAAGGTGTGATCAATTTACTTCAGGGAGCTGAAGAAGTTGGTGAAGCTCTGCTGACTTCAGATATTGATATGGTTTCATTTGTCGGCTCACAGGCAGTAGGAAAAAAAATAATGGAGGCATGTTCTAAAAAACTTAACAGATTAGTTCTAGAGCTTGGCGGAAAAGATCCGATGATCGTTCTCAAAGATGCCGAGCTTGACAAAGCGGTCAGTTATGCTGTGAATGGATCTTTAAGGAATTCCGGTCAGGTATGTGTTTCTGTTGAAAGAATTTATGTAGATCAGAGTATTTTCAGTAAGTTCGAAAAAATGGTTCTTGACAAAGTGAAATCCTACAGGGTTGGAGACGGATTTGATGATGTTGACATGGGACCTATGGTCAGCGAATCTCAGAGAAATCATGTGTTAACACAGATTGAAGATGCTAAAAGAAAAGGCGCAAAAGTTTTATTCGGTGGTAATGCAATAGAACGAAAAGGATTTTTCATAGAACCAACCGTTATAAGTAACCTGAATCATAAGCATGACATAATGATTACAGAAACCTTTGGTCCAGTGATCTGCTTGCAAAAAGTAAGGAATGCGGAAGAAGCAGTTGAGAAGGCAAATGATTCCTGCTTCGGATTAGGTGCGACAGTCTGGACAAAGAATTCTGAAAAGGGGAGAAAAATTGCTGAACAAATCGACTCGGGTATGATCGGAGTAAATCAGGGAATCGGAGGAGTTTCAGGTACACCATGGGTTGGCATTAAGCAGAGCGGATTCGGATATCTCGGATCTGTAGAAGGTGTGAGACAGTTTTCGGTGCCTAAAAAAATATCATACAAAAAATAGTAATTAGTATATAATAAGTTTACAAAAAGTAATCTGCTGTACAGCAGGTTACTTTTTTTTATCTTAAAAATTAAATCAGCAGTTACAATCGGGAATGTGCTTTTGTTTGGACAACTTTCTGTTTACAAAGTGGCTTATTGCTATTAGAAAAGCTCCGATCGGGGTGACTAAAAATAAAAAAATATTATCAAGATCATGACTTGTTTCATGATGTTCATGATACAGAATATGACTGATTATTATGATTGTTAATCCCGTTAGAAAAATAATTCCGGGAATAAAACTTCTGTGATGATTCAGATAGCCATGCTTAAAAGTAAAAATACCGATTAACAAACTTACGGAAATGAAACCAATCTCAACTAAAGGGTTACTGAAAAAGGACATTCCGTAATAAGTAAGAGTAATTATTATAAACGGCATTAGAATGCAGTGCACTGCGCAGGCAGATGAAGCAATAAAGCCAATCATATCCAGCTTAAGGGAAAGCTTATGTTTAATTGTTTTTGACATATTAAAGCAAATGATTTGCAAATTAAATCAATCTTCTGATTTAAACAATTCAAAATGAATGCAACTTAATCATTAGAATATGAAAATAAATTTAATCTTATACGAATCTTTCCGTGAAATACGTTAAATGAACTGGGTTTGGAATTAAAAGAAATTTCCCGCTTTATCAATGAGCCAGTTTTTAATACCAAGGAGTTTGATTCTAAATTATTAATCTCATTTTTCAGAATGATCAGCCTCTTATCCTTCCTGTCTTTAAGATTTTCCGATTTGAGTTTTGTTAGTTCTGTTAAATATTTTAGAAAATCAAAATATGATTTTTTCTGTTGTTCATCAATCAGATTTTCATTTTTAAGATAATGCCTGAATCCGTCAATTGCAGATAGTGTCTGTTCATGCAGATTACTTTCATACAATGCTCTTATTGTATAACTTCTGACCATAATTTTTGCAAGGAATAGTTTGAAATTTATCTTTGAAAAATATTCAAGAGCTTTATCAAAGTTTTTCTTTCTGTAATGTAAGAAGCCTGTGCAGTAATTAATTGTATTTTCCTTTTCGTCTGCAGGAGAAATCCCGTTGCGAAATTCAGCTGCAAATTTTTCAGCCCATTCATACTGATCTGCCATACAAGCGGATGTATAGGATGAAATGAAATTCATAAATAATATATAATCAGGCTGATAATATTTTCTCTCAACAAATTCATTTGTAATTTTAAATCTTTCCGGATAAAAAGTCTCATCACCCTGCTTCAGTTTAAAAGCTGCATAGGAGTTCAAAACCAGAAGAATGAAATAAATCGATTCGGAAGAGAGCTTTTCTGAGTTTTCACTAAGGATCTCAGACAACTTTCTGTAATTGATTTCACTTTTTGACAACTCCAGCTCAATTATATGTTTGTAAACAAGGCATGTTGTATTGTCCGGAAAATCTTTATCCCTTACATATTGCCAGATAGGATCAAACATTTTCAGATCGAACTGTATGTTTCCATGATTAATGTTTGTAAGCATTTTTGAATAATACTTCAGGAGTCCGCTTAGAGAATGCTCCAGAAAAGTATCAAATTCCTTTTGAATAAGATCGAATGTATAGTTTGATTTTTCAAATTTGAAATGTGATGTATTTATAGCTGCCAGTCTGTGAACATTGTAATAATCAGAATCATCTTTTACTTTTAAGTTTTCCAGATAAGTCTTTATTTGCTTTTGAGTCTGATCATAAATTGAATCTAACTTGCGCTCATGAAGCTCGGAGAGCAGATTCAGATCATTCCTGACATTATTCTTATTCCCTGCGATAATTTTCAGGTAAGCGAGAGACAACTGGTATATATCAGATAAGACATTTTTAATTTTAAAATAATTATAACTTTCGTTTTCATATATAACTTTAAATAAATTCTCTTCATTAAATAATACGGAATCAAATTCCGGATAATAGTTAAGAACTGCATCACAAAGCTTTATAACTTTTTGATTTTTATTATAGAAAGGAGAATTCACAAACTCCCTGAATTTAATTACTTCAGTTTTTGAAAAAGTCTTCAGGAGTTTTACAAGTTTTGTTTTATTCATAAAAGTAAAGGAAACTATAGGGTTTTATCGAAAATAGTTAAAAATAAATTCAAAGAAAGGTTATTTGATCAGATGAAAAGAGACTTAATATTGTATAAAAGGATTGAAGCTTTAAAAATGAAATAAAATACTTCTTAGCATAAAACATAATGTGATTATGAGTTTTGATAAATTTTTCTTACCTGAATGTTAAGTTCAAAATTCTAATATTGACATCAACTATACAATACAAATTAAAAGTGGAAATCGTTTTAAGTATTATACTTGGAATCGGACTAAGTGCTGCCAGCGGGTTCAGAATATTTATCCCTTTTCTGATCCTGAGCATTGCAGTCTCATCCGGCTGGGTTGAAGTAAATGAAAACTTTTCATGGCTATCGGGATTTCCCGCAATGATTTCCTTTCTGGCAGCATCAATAATAGAAACAGCAGGATATTTTAATCCATGGATGGATAACATGCTTGATACAATTTCAACACCTGCGGCAATTGTGTCAGGAACAGTACTTTGTCTGGCTGTTATTAATGAAAATGAATTTTCTTTAAAATTAATACTGGCTTTGATATTCGGCGGCGGAGTCGCGGTAAACATACAGTTTCTAACAGTGAAAGCCCGGTCTGTTTCTTCGGTTTTTACTTCCGGTATGGGAAATCAAATTATTGCCGGCTCTGAGCTTTTACTTTCTGTACTTATCTCTTTTGCAGCTATTTTTTATCAGATTGGAACATTTATGTTTATTTCAATTTTGATTGTAATATTACTGAAGATATTAAAAAATGCAAAATCAAGATTAAGAGAAAAATTCTGAATCCGGATTGAGTCTATATTGAAAAGGAATTTTAATGAGAAAATTAAAAACTTTTGTATAAGAGAACAGATGACTGTATAAAAATAATTTTTAACATTTACTTCAAAAAAATATTAAGAAGATTCATAATTAATTAAGCGCTGAAATCAAATATAGTAAAAAAGTTTTAAAAAGTTTTATATTAGTATTTAATGTTAACTTCTCATCACTTAATTTTGCAACTTGCAGCGGGAGTGGCGAAACTGGCAGACGCACCATCTTGAGGGGGTGGCGCTCACAAGGCATGCGGGTTCAAGTCCCGCCTCCCGCACTAATATTTAAGGTGTTTCAGTTAATATTTTTGCCCGTCAGTTATTATAACTATCTTGATTATTAGCTATAATCGTGATATATTTGTAGCTTTATAAATTAATACTTAGGGAATTTTGTCAAAAAAGTTTTATGAATCCTATGTTATCTTTGACGGTAATTTAGATGATTCTGCAATTGAGGATCTGATCAAAAAATATGAATCATTATTTTCCAAAAATGAAATTGATGTTGTAAACATCGTCAGAATCGGAAGAAAAAGATTAGCGTATGAAATTAACAGAAAAGTTAATGGATTTTATATTTGCTTTGAAATAAATTCACCTCCGGATCTGATAACGAAACTGGAGCGCGCTTATATTCTTGATGAAAGTATTTTGAGATATCTGACCATTTTTGTCTCAGATAAAACAAAAGTTGAAAAAGAAGAACACTTTAAGCATAAAGCTATTATGCAGGCAAAATTTGAAGATACTAAAGCTAAAGAACTGAAGGAAGAGCTTGAAAAAGCTGCGGAGCTTGAAAAAGCTGCAGCACTTGAAAAGAAAGATGCTGAGCCGAATAAAGAAAAAGTCTTAGAAAAAAACTAACTAAATAAGTAAATAAAACTCTAACAGTGGAGGAAAATTATGGCCGATTATAAGATGCCGGAACTCAATGCAGTAGTAATTGCAGGAAATTTAACAAAGGATCCTATTTTCAGACAGACAAATACCGGAACTCCGGTTGTAAATTTCTCAATAGCAAGCAACAGAAGATTTAAGGATAAGAATGATGAATGGAAAGAAGATGTATGTTATGTCGGTATAGTTGCCTGGAACAGACTTGCAGAGAGCTGTAAGGACAGATTAAGAAAAGGTAATGCTGTTTTAGTGGATGGTGAATTACAAAGCAGAACTTTTAAAACTGAAGACGGAGCAAACAGAACTATCGTCGAAATAAAGGCAAGAAGGATTCAGTTTTTAAATAAAAAAGGATCAGGTTCTGATCTGGAGGATGTCGTAACTGAGAAAGAAGAAGATATGGCTTCATTTACAGATGATTCTTTTGATTCACTCCTTTCTCCGGAAGATTCGGATCTGCTGAAAGATAAATAAAGATTTTAAACAAAATTCAATCAGGGTGGAAGTTATTTTAGCCACCCTAAATTTTTTCAATCAATAAATAGAATGAAAGTAATACTAAAAAAAGACAATGAGCTTCTTGGTGATGAAGGTCAGATAGTAGAAGTTAAAAACGGATACGCAAGAAACTTCCTTATTCCTAATGGTATAGCGATAGCAGCTAATAAATCAAATTTAATAAGTCACGAGGAAATTAAAAGGCAACGAAGCAGAAAAACTGATAAACTGCTGACTGATGCAAATCAGCTTGCCGGTGTTTTAAGTTCTTACTCATTTGATTTTAAAGTAAAAACAGGAGAAGAAAATAAAATGTTCGGTTCGGTTACTTCTCAGATGATACATGAATTACTTGAAAATAAAGGATTCACAACAATCGAAAAAAAGAAGATCCTTTTAAAAGAACCAATTAAATCTATTGGTGAACATGAAGTTGAAATTAAATTACAGCAGTCTGTAATAGCAAAGATCAAAGTTAATGTTACCAAAGAATCTGACGATGCTGAAATAAAATCTGAATCTTTAAATACTGAAGAAGCAAATACTGAAGAAGCAAATACTGAAGAAGCAAATACTGAAGAAGCGAATACCGGAGAAGCAAATACTGAAGAAGAAAATACCGAAGATACAAATACTAAAGAGGCAAATACTGAAGTTCCTGCTACTGATGATACTTCAGAATCAAAAAGCAATTAAAGTTTAGATTATTAAAATAGAGTAATACAATTTTCCAACAAAAAACCCGGCTTAAACCGGGTTTTTTATTTGTATAACAAACTTTCTTAGAAATTATATCCAAGAGAAATATAGTATTTAGGACTTGAGAATTTATTCAGATTATAATTCCACGCTATATCAAACTTAAACGGGAAACCAAGCAAATTTGCCCTTGTGCCGAATCCTGTTCCCATCAGAAGATCATTTGTTTCAGTGTGTCCGTTAACCTTATGTACTAATTTTAATGCGTCGTTATTAGACCATGCTGTTCCTGCATCCAGAAACGCTACACCTTCAATATTAGCAAATCCCAGCGGTAAAGCGCCGAATATCAAATATTTAAAAAGAGGAAATCTCATTTCAAGATTTAGAATAGAATATTTTGAACCTGACATTCTGTCATAGTTAAATCCTCTTAAAGGTAATCCCGGAGCTGAGAATGCAAAATCTTCTATATCTGAAATAGGTAAGTAATTATTTTCATAAGTTGGATCTATCCAGTTATCTGTTCCGCCGATAAAAAATCTTTGCGGATTTGGACCGTAACTGGCGCCGCCGGATAGCCGGGCGACAAATGTATAATCATCGCTGATCTTCATGTAATGTCTGAAGTCTAATAGGGAACTTGCAAAACCAATTCCGTTTTCTCCGAATTTAGGTGATCCTGAAAAAGTAAGGTTGTATCTCGTACCTGAAACAGGTGCTGTATATCCAAATGTAGTGTTGTCATGTATGAGACTGAAATAAGGATTCAGGAAAGTTTTAGTCTCCACCGGTTCTATGGAAATGTCAAGATTTTCTCTGGTTATATGCTGTACTCCTACGCTGCCTTCTAACCTTTTAAATCTCGAAATCGGAAGGGAAGCAGATACAAATCCTCCTAAAGTTCTGTAACGGTAAAGGAAATTATTAACAGTAGTTCCGTATGTCAGAAATCTGGCTGTATGATACAATTGAAATCCGTAATCAATTCTCTGCGGCAGGTAATAATATGCAACTGCATAATCGCTGTTCTTAATATCTATAATAAGTGATGTCTGAATATATATTCTGTGATTACCCATAATATCACTCAATGCAACCTGAGCCACTCCGCGAAGTCCGTAAAATGTAGTGTAATCTGCATTGCCGTATACAAGATCCGGTGAAAATTTAATCTTATAATCTTTTATTTTATAAGACCCGTCATCATTGAAATTGTTTCCTACTTTAAAATTTGAATTGCCGAAATAAGCTGAATCTTTCATGCTCGATGACATATTTCTAGGGGTTTCGAAACTAATACTAACATCATCACCATATGTCTTTACACTATCATTAGTTTCTTTTTTTATTTCACTTTTGACTAATTCAGAAACAGTATCCTGCTCTCCAATATTTAATGAATCTGTTTCCTGATAACTGTTTAATGAATCAAGCGCTTCAGATAATGAAAGCGAATCCATTCCGGTTTTCAATGAATCTACTGCAACAAAAAGTGAGTCCGCATCACCTAATTCCTCATTCACGGCATAATCCGCACTGTCTACAAATTTAAAATCTTTCCTTCTGCCGAATTTGTTATCAAAATCCTTCATCTTTTTTGCATAGTCGGTAAGTTCAAGTTCTTCCATACCGAGATCTATATCAAACGGGTTGTCAATTGAAAAAATATCATAGCCTCCTTTATTAAGGGATACGAATAATACTTTCTTTCCGTCTTTGGACAAACTTAACTGATCAATGGGATTCAATGAATTTGTAATAGGTCTGTCAATTATTTTTCCTGTAGAATCTTTTTCTCTGAGATAAATATTACTGATCCCGTTCTTATCTGAGATATAAAGTATTTTACTTCCGTCTGAATTTACCTGTACATAACTTTCCTTGGCGTCCTTGGAATGACTTAACCTTGTGATTTCTTTAGTCGCAACATCAATTCTGTAGTAGTCATTTCTTGAATAATCATATTCCCACATTTTAAAATCTTCAGGGATCATAGAAGGGACTGTAAAGCTTCCTCTGTCAGATGTAAAGAATATCGACTTTCCGTCAGCAGCCCATGTTGGGTTTGCGTCTGTAAAAACATCATCTGTAAGATTCTCTAGTTTCTTACCTTTTATATTATATACATAAAGATCCGGTTTTTCTTTCCTGGTTCCGATGAATGCAAATTTATCTCCCGCAGGTGACCAGCCGATATAGTTGATCCCGTCAAAATGCAAATTGAATTCCTGCATATCTTCCGTGATTATATCAATTATATAAATGACATCTGCTCCCCCTGATTTAACGCTTATTGCAATTTTCCTTCCGTCAGGAGACCATGCAAGTCCCGGAGTAAGAATATGAAGCTCTTCAAAGTCCGTTGAATTATTTCCTTCGATTATTTTCTTCAGGATCTTACCGTTTTTTGTACTTGCAATATAAACATCGAAAAGATCATCCTGATTTGAAATGAATGCGAATTTATCTCCATTGGGAGAAATAACAGGTGAGATATTGTAAGATCCGCCGTCTTCTTCATGACTTGTCAGCTGCTTTGCAAAATCCTTAACATCTTCTCTGGTCTTCAGTTCTGTCCAGTAAGTTTTCTTCAGATATGACTGCCATTTTTCATCAAGCTTTGCCATTGACATCTGATAGGTTTTCATAAAACCTCTGTCAACATCACCGTAAGCTTTGATATTATTCATAAGTATTCCTAATTTATCCTCGCCATAAGTCTCTGCAAGAAATGAGAAAAAGCTCTGACCGCCCCTGTATGCAAAATAGCCGCCCATGTATTCAAGCGGCGGTACGTAGTTATGTATTGTCGCATCACGCATGAACATGTCGGTCTGTTTATCCAGACCGTATCGGCTCTGTACTTCAGCCATTCCTTCACTGAACCAGAGAGGGAAGGCAAGAGAGATATTCTTGGAAATTATATTCTGTATCGAACCGCCGTAATACATGTCGTTCATAAACCCATGCAGCAGTTCGTGATGTATTACGTGTCTGAATTTTTCATAATCTCCTTCAAAAGGAATAAGGATTCTGTTTTTAAAAAGCTCAGTAACTCCTCCGATACCTTCGGATAGAAACTGATCTATTACATTATTTTGCTGAAACTCTATGTGGGAATTAAAAACTATGACAGGTATTCTGTTAGAAATGTTATAATCTATATTTTCTGACATATTTCTCAGGGCTTCCTCAATTGTATGAGCAGTAAACTCCGCAAGTTTGTATCCGCCTTCGCTGAAATATATATCAAAATGTTTTGTCTGCAAATAGCTCCACTTAAAAGTCTCGTACTGCACTTTGTTTTGTCCGAAAACTGCATTTGACTGGGCATATGAGTTTACAGATGAGAAAAATATCAAACTCAAAACAACCAAAGCGCCTGCCGGAATTTTAATTTTTTTCATGTTGATCTGGATTTAATTAAATTTGATTTGTATTTCTCAGAACACTCTCAAATTTAAATAGTTTCACATTGTTTTATTGAAAAATATAATTTTTCATTACTTAATAAGCAACATACTCTTCGAAGTCAGGTTGTTTTTAGTTTCAAGTCTGTAATAATAAACTCCGCTCGGAAGACTGCTTCCGTCAAATGTTACCTTATATGTACCCGGTGACTGGTTCTCATTAACAAGCATTTTTATTTCATGTCCGAGTATATTGTATATTCTGAGCTTCACTAATTCCGCTGATGGTATTGAATATTCAATAACGGTTTTAGGATTAAAAGGATTCGGATAATTCTGATTTAATTTATATCCTTCGGGCAATACGGAAGAGATCTGTTCGACGCTTATTGTACCTCCTGCAAGTGAATACCTCTTCGCAAAATCCTGAAGATACTGATTAGCGGCAAGTGAATCATATATCAAAAGTAAATTTTCATCATTACCGGTAGTAGCTGCTGTCGAATAATTATAAGAACCGGTCTGAACGATCGGATCACTTGAAGGCATATCTGCATCTATCAGAATATATTTACTGTGCATAAGTCCCGGCTGATTATCGAGATATACCGGTGCGGGAGGATTCCATGGGAAATTTCCTCCGGTACCTTTCATCTCAGGATAGACGCTTGAAGGATCAGTTCCGTTACCGTCATCAAAAACACCTCTTACCATTTTATCCGGCGGGTTGAACTGAGTCTTCATTTTGTTTGCTATCTGAAATCTTGTAAATGCAAATGCGCAGAAGAAAATTGATTTCTGTGTATTATTACCGATCATATTCTCAAGTACGGATGCAGTCGGATCTGACGGAGAAAAATAACACTCGACTTTTTTTCCGTTAATATAAAAAAGATGCGGCGTGTTGTCAGCTTTTGAAGCGCCGAATTTTGCAAGCGAAGGATTGTTGATCTCATTATGTGATCCCCACATTTCCTCAAACTCGCGTGTATATGTATTGCAAAGCGCCTGATCCTGTATGAATATTACGTTCTCAGCATCATCATAAAACTGTGCATTGGTTATGTTTGCCGATCCTGTCCAGAGCCAGTCATCTGAATATGAATTGTCATTCCTGGCGTCAAAGATAAAAAATTTGTTGTGCATAATATTCGAACCCTGCGGTCTCTGTGAAACTCTGATACCTGAATTTATCAGATCCTGAACAAGCGCCTGAGTATTTCCGTCACGGTGATCATAAACCATTCTGATCTTAACGCCTCTTATCAAAGCATTAATCAGCTTATCTTTGATCTGAGTTACTTCATTAAATGAATACATCGCGAAATCTATTGAATAAGCAGCGGAATCAATTCTCTGTCCGAGTCTTACTTTCAGATCAACGTTACCGACTGCATTATTATTAGGCATAGCTAATGAGTTATCTACTTCCTTATTAAAATAAATTTCATACTTTCCTGTAGATGCCGGATTGGAAGAAGTTGAAAAATATTTTACTGAGCTGACGCTTGTACCGCTTGCGTTTGTAGAATAAGCAACTGCATAATAAATTTTTCCTGCTGCAAGATTTGTCAGATTGAAACTATGATTAGTTGTCAGAGCTGCGCTGTATAATGAATCAGTAAATACTACAGGCTGAAACAATGAATCCGATCGGAAAAATTTTATTTTACTGTCGCCCGGATCCTGTGTGGTCCATGTCAATGTAACGCTGTTTGATGTTATATTCGATTCGGCCGGAATTGTAAGAATTATCGGTCCGCCTGACTGAATTATATCAGATGTAAATCTCGGCAGGAACTGATAACCCGAACTGTATGGCGGCGATGAATCAAACTGAGAAGCCGCTGCTATACAGTCAAATGTTCCTGTCGGGATCACCGTCCCAACAAGATTTGAATTGTTATCTATTCTCATCTGACCTGTGCCTGTTGCATCTGTTACAGTATAATTTGTGTTCGCCTGGAATGTACCCGAACCTGTGATAGTCAATCCGTTTATACGAATAAGCTTACCTTCATACTCTTCCGTACCGTTAAATGTCTGAGTGTTGAACTGACTTAATGTCACCACTACCGGCTGATAAACAGGATTGTTGTTGCTGACAACTGTAAAAGAAGGTGTGCCGCCGTCTGTGGAATAAACCAGCTCCGACAGACCGTTAAACTGACCTACCTTAGCAGTCACGATCACGCTGTCTCCGATACTTATAGCGGCTGTTAATTCATTATAAAAAACAGCTATTCCATGAGTCATGTCCTGTATGTAAGCCGGACCGCCGAATTCATTAGCTACAGTTACTACTCCTGTTATTGTTTTGAATTGATTATTCAGAAGTGGTAAGCCGTTTGCATCGTTTGGCTTGATGGATACTATTGGAACTATCTGAGCATTGGCAATTGCAAAACTCATTGTAAAAGCCAGCAGTAATAATATTGTTTTCATTTATATATATTTATTTAATTATAATTTATTTTAGTTTAAATTCTTTGAAAAAGTGTTATTTATAGCGTTAATTATCAATCCATTTTGCTCCTCTTTTATTTTCCTGCCGATCTCCGATCTCAATCTTTCAGGATCTGCTGTAACGGCGTTTTCCAATACTTTTTTATTATACATAAAATTGTAAGGAGTTACATATTTGTATTCAAACCTGTCAATCACATCTTTAAACTTCGGCTCGTTCTTAAGATACAAAAAAGACTTGTCATCCCAGAATACAAGCTTCCATTCATCCGGCTTTTTACTGAAATAAGAAATGATAGAAGATTCCATTTCATTCGGGACTCTCACCAGATCAGGAGCGAGATAAATAGAGTAGTCAAAATCATATTCATTAAGTTTCTTTTCAAATCCCGGACCTTTACCCATAAGAGTATTATATTCATTAAAGATCTCATCGTTCAGATTTCTGCTGTCTATGAAGTTTTTACTTTCGGGAAAATTCCACACAAGAAACCCACCGCTGCCGAAATGATTCAGCGGTCTCTGACCGGTCTGCGGTATATTATTCTCCTTCATAAATTCAAACATCTGAACCGGCATAAAATCAGAATTGACTCCGAATCCCGAGACTCTGTAATATTTCAAATGATCCATGTATAGTTTGTCATTCGGAATATTGAATATCAGAAACAAAAGAAATGCTTCAAGAATGACTTTTGGGACAGGACTGACATTAAAGAAATTTCTGAGCCCTTCGCCTTTGAGATTTGAAATTATAAAAAATAATGCAACTCCGAAAAATACCGTTATGATTAAAATATAATCAACCGTAAACCTGACAGCCCTGACAGAGTATATAGCGAATACTATAAAGAGCATTCCGGTAAAAAGATCTTTCCTTTTAAATGAATAATAAAGTATAAGCAAACCTCCGAAGAGGAACACCTTATATATATTGGTTACAAATCCGGACCCGAACATTTCATCAAACGGCGATCTCCATTCGTTAATGGTCTCGAGCAGTTTCATCTTTGTATGATCGTATGCATAAAAATAAGTCGCGATGCCGTTTGGATTTATGAGCATTACTAATACAGACAGAATAAACATCAGACCGAGTATCTTCAGTTCGCGCTGTGTAAGTGCAGGTATTTCCTTTGTAGAAAATTTTCCAGGCTTCAGATAAATGATCACTTCGCTTAAAAGAAAGACAAACAGAAGTAATGCGCCTGCAAGCACTCCCATGTGAATATTCGCCCAGAGAAGAAAAAGAACCGGAAAGAAATAAAGAGTCTTTATATTTTTCCTGTTGAAATATTTAAAATCAGTGATGAGATAAATCATCACTGCGAAAAACAACAGCGACATTATATGCGGACGGGGAGTGAGTCGGTCTATCATTCCGAATGCTGTCAGAAGTAAAGTCAGAAATATCAGTGTATAACTTACATTGAACTTTCGCATCACCCGGAAAAATATAAAAAAGATCAGCAGGAAAACTAACGTGCGGAATATTGATATCGCAGTATAACCGCCAATGTTGTAAAGTCCGTAAGTAATAAGATCCCAGCCCCATTCGAACGGCATCCATTCCTGTCCTTCAGTTACAAATCCGAATATATCCTCTGACGGAACGTGATGCGTCTCAGTAATATATTTCCCGGTTGCAAGATGCCAGAAGACATCATCATCGCCGGTGATCTTAAAGGTTGTAAATAAAATTATAAATACAGTGAAAAGAATTATCAGTCCGTAATTATAAAGCGGGTTATCCTTTATAAACGGCTGCTTTGCAGATGTCTGAGTCTGAATATTACCCGATTTCTTATTTTGTTTCCTGTTTTGTGATTTTGCCAATTTACTGCAGATCAGTTGAAAGTTTATATCTGACTATTCGGTTATTCCCGGTATCGGCTATGTAAAGTACTTTATTAAAGAAAGAAACTCCCATCGGATTTCTGAGCTGATTCACGCCGTCACCAGTTCCGCCGAATGATTCCCTTTTATAAACTCCGAGACTTGTAAATTTATAAAGTGAATCTCTTGTGTTATCCACTACAAATATATTATTGGAAGGGTCAAGCGTAATTCCCTCAGGCGTCCCGAGCTGAAAATTCAGCAGGTCGACATTATCGCCGGGAAGAAATCTCGGATCATAAGTTCCTTTCAGATCATCATAAACAAACCATTCTACTTTAAAACCAAATTCAACTGTATTTCTGGTGATTATAAAATCCGTCGGTCCGTTATCGAATGTAGTAATAGCTGACATTTTATCAATGGAATATATCCCGTTTCCTGTCGGCTGAAATCCTCCGAGTACGGTTACTGAACTAACGGAATTAATGCCTGTCACATCCAGAAGGGCGTTGTCAGGATCCAGCGAACTTGTATTATCCGGACCTCTTCTTGTTATTATATAAGAGTTATCCGAATAAACTCCGACGTCCGTGAATTTTCTGCTTCTGCTCGAAAGGGGAGTAGCGTAATCCGATCTCATAAGCGGCAGCAGCGTTGCGTTGGAAATAACTCCGCCAACCGGTACGAGCTTGATCCTGTAAAGAATGCTTAACGTATCCGGGAAAATCAATGAAGTCGTATCGGCGATCACAAGCAAATCAAAATTGTAATCCTGTGCTATTGCACGCGGATTGAAAACCGGTATCGAACCTATCTCTCCGCCTGACAGATCCATCTGAACCACTCTGTTGTTTTTTGTGTCGCAAACATAGATCAGCGGCTCTCTGCCGAGCAGTACATCTTCCGGTCTGTTGAACTGTGTCCAAACCGGCGACTGCTGAACGTATGTCGTCTCTGTAACCACCGATCCGCCGCCTGTTGTGATCGGGAACTGTGACAGATCAGTTTTATCAGCGCATGATGAAAGCCATACGACAGATAATGTGAATAATAGATATAAGTATTTCATTTTATTTAAGATCATTTAAAATTCGGGAATAAAATATTTAATGTAAATCTGTGTGAAATGCCGAGCTCCTTGTAATTTGCAAGCGAGTAATCAAAGTTTGCATGAGCAAATGAGATAACCGTCTTGGCTCCTACACCGGCTGAGAAATTTTCTGAATCGACATTCAGCTTATACCCGCCTCTGAAAAAGAGAAACTCCTTGAATGCATATTCAAATCCGAAGTTAAGATTCTCTGCGTTGTCAGTAGGACTATTGAGCTGAACGGAAGTAGTAAGTCTGTTCTCCTTATTAAGTATCGGCTCTATTGCAAACCCAAGCTGAAACAAAGTCGGCGGCGGAAATTTCTGAAATGAATTCACGGTACTGCCGCTGACAAGCGTTACGCTTCCGGAAGGACTTAGCTGTCCTCCGAAATTCGAGATCATGATCCCGAATCTTGAAGTGCCGAGACCTGTCCGGTATGACGTTGCAATATCTCCGAGTATGCCGTCTATTTTGAGTTCGCCGAGATCTTCCCGCACATACTTTCTCGTCGCGCCGAATGAGAACTGGTCTGTCATCTGCCGCGCATAAGACAGTCCGATATTCAGATCTGAGAATCTGAAGAATTCTCCTGTGCCTCCCGGCTGATATTCAGTGGTAACTTTCATATCTTCCGTCTGCAGGGAAGTTATATTCAGTCCGACTGCGTTACTTCCGCCGAAGTGATAGACTGCGCCGAAATTCGCAAGCTTCGTATCTACGAACCACTGAGTGTAGCTTGCGGTGATTCCGTTATTTTCAAAAGCGACGAGTCCCGAAGGATTGTAATGCAGGGAAGTAATGTCATCAGAGACAGCGACAAAACTTTCTCCCATTCCTGTAGCTCTTGCGCTTGTGCCGATTTTGAGGAACTGCAGTGAAGTAGTTCCGGTCCTCTGCCCGCCGAGATTTGGAAACAGCTGAGCTGCGGCAATCGCCGGCATCAGACTGATCAGCAGAAGTGTTAATAGTATTTTTGTTTTCATTTATTTAATTAATATCATTTTTTTTATTTCAAAATTACTGCCTATTTCATTTCCGCTGTTACCTAAATCCATTCTGTAAAAATATACCCCGCTCGGAAAATCGCTTCCGTCAAAAGTTACTGAATATCTTTTGTGTCGTTGTTGGTGTTCCAAAAAGTTTGCACTTTGTAAACTTTTAGCTCTGTCCTGTCTCCGCAAACTTTTTGGTCACCAACAACCATACTGCTGCCAAAGTCACGTTTCCGTTTGTTGTTGGTCACGCTCGCTCCGCTCACTAAGACCAACAACGGCGGAAAAAGTCACGTTTCCGTTTTTGTGCCGTTGTTGGTGTTCCAAAAAGTTTGCATTTATAAACTTTTATCTCTGTTCTGTCTCCGCAAACTTTTTGGTCACCAACAACCATACTGCTGCCAAAGTCACGTTTCCGTTTGTTGTTGGTCACGCTCACTCCGCTCACTAAGACCAACAACGGCGGAAAAAGTCACGTTTCCGTTTTTGTGCCGTTGTTGGTGTTCCAAAAAGTTTGCACTTTATAAACTTTTTTATCTCTGATCTGTCTCCGCAAACTTTTTGGTCACCAACAACCATATTGCTACCAAAGTCACGTTTCCGTTTGTTGTTGGTCATGCTCGCTCCGCTCACTAAGACCAACAACGGCGGAAAAATTTTATTTAACAATCAACATTTTCCTTGTCTCAACAAAACCTCCTGCCTCCAATCTATAAAAATAAACGCCGCTCGGAAAATTACTTCCATCAAATGTAAAAGAGTAACTGCCCGCTTCTTGCTTTTCATTTACCAGATTTGCAATTTCATTTCCTAATATATCAAAGACTTTCAAAATAACTAAATAATCACCTGTAGCTTTTAATTCATAATTTATAATTGTTTTCGGATTAAATGGATTTGGATAATTTTGAAAAAGATTAAAATCTTTTAAAATTAAATCTTCATTTTTTATTCCAACAGGTTTGATATTTAACATAGAATCGGTTTTTACAACATATCCCCTCCCACTGCCAATATTTGTAAATCCACAAAGAATAAATCCTTTATCATTTGTATTTTCAACCGAATAAAATGAGTTTGAAATTTTACCGCCTGCTCCTCTATAAAATTTTTCACTTAAAATGCTTCCATTTTTATCAATCAATCTTATAAATGCTCTTTCAAAACTTACCGGTAGAGAATCCGACATTCCGCACATAACATATTTAGAGTTGTTAACAGATCGAATAGAGTAGCACCATTCATTGTAACTTGTACTGTATCTATTTGACCATTGTATATTACCGGTCGAATCGGTTTTTATAACATAAGATTTTTTGTTGTTACTAATAGAGGTATCACATATTCCTCCTACTATAAATCCATTATCTTCGGTATTATCAATTGAAAATCCAACTGAACCTAAATATTCACCATAATTTTTTGACCATAAGCTGTCTCCATTATTATCCATTCGCAATAAATAAGCTTTGTCATTCAAAACACCGGATATGATGAAACCGGAATTTTTTACAATTTCAATTTCACCTGCTCCGCCCAAATAAAATTTTGACCATATAGAATTTCCCAAAGAATCTGTCCGTATTGCTAACATTCCATAATCTGTAAAAGATGTAGTACTAACTAATATAATATACCCTCCATCACTTAATTGCTTTACACATTGAGCAACATCAATCCCATTACCTCCAAATGTTTTATACCATATTATATTGCCTAAAGAATCTACTTTTATTAGATACGCATCACTATTAATACCAGCTCCTGATCCGCACATTATAAAACCATTATCTGAAGTATTTTGTACCCATTTACACCTGTAAACAGAATTTACATTCAAATCAAAATGTCTTGACCAAATAGTATCGCCAAAACTATTTAATTTTAAAAAATACATTTTCACATTGCTACCTATTCTATTCTGCCCTACGCAAATGTAACCACTATCAGTTGTTTGTAAAGCTTTGTTAAATACACATACATCTGTATATGACAATACTTTTTCCCAATTTAAATTCTGACTCTGTAAATTAGGATTAGTTTTAAAACTTAAACAAATTAAGAAAAATATTTTTAAGGTTAGTTTCATGATTTATCTGAAATTCTTCTGTTGATCTTTTTACTTACCAAATCTAAAACTTTGAAGCGATTATCTCTCTTAATGCATCGCTAAAAAATCTACATCGCTTTCTCAAGATCATCTTCACCCGCATCTTTCGCTATCTGCAGTGCTCTGATATAATTCACAATCGCCCATCTGTCTTCGTGCCGTTGTTGGTGTTCCAAAAAGTTTGCATTTATAAACTTTTTATCTCTGTTCTGTCTCCGCAAACTATTTGGTCACCAACAACCATACTGCTGCCAAAGTCACGTATCCGTTTGTTGTTGGTCACGCTCGCTCCGCTCTCTAAGACCAACAACGGCGGAATTGCAAAAAATATTTTCATGATAGTTGACTATTTGACTAATAAAATTCTATTTACGTAATTTTTCTCCCCGAACTTAACTTTCAGGAAGTAAACGCCTGATCCAAGATTATCTGCATTAATTGATATTTTATTAACTCCCTGGTTCAGTAATTTATTGTTGATAATTCTAACTGTCTTTCCGGAAACATCATAAAGTCTAATGCTTGCTTGTGTTGTAACTTGAGATTGAATTCTTACTTGAAAATGACTATTGAACGGATTTGGGTAAGTTTCAACTAAATTAAAATCATTAAGCGAATTAAAATTATTAATTATAGAAGTTGTCTTGCCGGTTTTATCCGTTTTGAAAATCAATATTTCAATGTCTTTATCTCCGTTTAATGTAAATATATTCTCATGTATATTTGATAATGTATTACCGCCTGACGTATCCCAATTTCTTATATACCCCGCAAATATAAACCCGGAATCAATACAATAGTTAATGTTTTCCTGATATACTGAAAAAGTTGTTGAAAAATTGAAGAACTTACTTGTTAATATATTACCTGATGAATCAACTGTCATATGCCGCGCGAAGTATTGACCTCTTGAAGTACCGAGTGCGAACTTATTATTTGAAACTCTAATAATTTTTTTCGAACCAATAGATCCTGCTAATGAATCAGTTGAATAATCTTTTGTCCAGTATTGGTTACCGCTGCTATCAATTTTCAATAGCCTTGTACCGATAGTTAACTGACAGGATGCAATAAGCGAATTATCAGTTATTTTTGCAATTGACCATATACCGCGGCTATTTAAATATTGGTTATTCCAAATTATATTTCCGCTTGTATCGAGTTTCACAATAAATGGGTTTGCTCCTTTTGCGCCGCACACATAATATCCCGGACTTGAGAAACAAAAGGAGTTACGATCTGACGAATATCCTGAAACAACCGGAACTGAATCGTAAATTGATCTTGACCAAATAAATCTTCCGCTGCTGTCAACTTTTGTTACTGAAGTTGTTAGGATTAAACCGGGGTGTCTGCTGAACCCTAAAAGAACTATATTTCTATATTCATCCTGAAAAGATATCCCATTAAAAAGAATTATATTATAAGCAGAATAATCAACATTCCAGAGTATATTTCCTTTTGCATCCAGTTTGGATAAACTTGCGTTGATACCATTATAATGTGGCACAAATATGTTACCTAAAGGATCTTCTTCCAGCGTAAAGGATAGATTTGAAATTGAAGAATCACCAATAAGTTTTACCCAAACTAAATTACCGCTTGTGTCTATTCTTGCAACGAATGATTTTGCTATCACCTGGGATCCTCCATTTGGTAATATTTCCATTCTCCCGGTTGCAAGGAAACTTCCGTCTCTTGATTGGATACAATTATAACCTATGTCAACAAATTGATTCCCGGGGTTTCCGAAAATATTGCTCCATATAACTGATTGAGATAAACAATCATTACTTGTAATTAAAAATATTGAAAAAAGTAAATAATATTTTAAAATCTTATTCTTCATACTTTATATAAAACATGAATTCTTTTTGTATAAGCAATCTGTGAAATATTCTATTAGATTTAAATATATTCTGAGAATATACTTTGAAAAGTCTTCGATTGTAATTAAATTTTTAACAGAGCAATACCCGTAAAATTTATTTCTCAAATTATTCCTCAAAGCTTTAGCGACACATTAAACATTATATTCCTCGGTGTCAGGTATCTCGCGGGATTATAAGGATAAGGTTCCAGCGGCGCCTGAAGATCGGGATAAAGCGGATCATTATAAAAATTAGGAGTCGGCTGTCCGAATTCATAAGCTTCTCCTGTTACGGGATTCAGGATCGTTGAATTTTTTGAATTGAAAAGATTCTTGATTGAAATTCCGATCACAAGATCCATTGAATAGAGCGGTATGTATTTATCTATATCCAGATCCACCCAAAACCAGTTCTCGCCGACTTTACCGTTTATGTTGTTAATGTCCGACTGATATTCCGGTCTTCCGCTTTCAAGATCACCGATGTAAAGCTGCTCCGTATATCTTTTTCCCGACTGGAAAAATATTCTTGATTTAAATGTAATGTCATCCAGTATATTTTTTGCAAATCCAAACATACCCTTTCCTTTTGGAATATTAAAATATAAATTAGCGCTTGCCTGAATCGGCTTGTCCCATGAAAGAAATGTTTCGGAAATTGTCTCGGCTGCGCCTGTGGTCGCTACTACAAATCCCTGATCAGATGATGAACTCTTTCCGGTTGCCACTGAATAAGTGAAATTAAATTTTCCGCTGAACCATGCGCCGAGACGCTTTTTATATTCTACCTCTATACCTCTGGATCTTGCGTAATCCTGATTGAAATATGTTATGAATGACTGTCCGATAAGTCTTCCGCTGTTGATACGGATGCTTCTGGTCGCAACATAGTCATAGATATTTTTATAATAAGCGGTTACTGTCAGCACGTCATCACTGGTGAACTGATTTCTGATACCGAGTTCATAAGCGACTGTAGTCTCGGGATTCAGATTCGGATTTCCGTATTTCTGAAAAGTGGACTGGGCTGCCTGCGGATTTATCTTTGCATAAACAAACTGCGGCTTAGGTCTTTTTGAAAAATGTCCGTAAGAAAAGAACAGCGTCTGATTATTTGTAATAGGATGAGATATTCCGAGTCTCGGAGCGATCCTTAACTTTACATTCCTTCCGAATATTGTAAATGAATCATCTTCATACGCCTGTCTGGTCTCGGACGTGATGGTGGAAACATTTGTATCCTTCACTGCATCATCCACATATTTTCCCGGCATCCAGTAATCAAGTCTGAGTCCGTAATTAAGTATCATTCCTTTGAATGTAATGCTGTGCTGTCCGTAAATATCTCCGAACGAAGGAAAAACCTGATAAACGTCATTATTCAGACCAAAAGGTTTTATCCACGGCTGATAAATGTCCACAAGCTGCATTTCCTGAAAACTCGTTTCGATACCGGCTTTGAGTTTACTCTTTGTTGTGAAGTTATGTATGTAATCTATTTTAGCTGAATATTCATTCACAAAATGATCATGCCAGGTGAAAGGATTTCCGATATCATAAAATCCGTTACCCGGAATGATACCGGTCCGCAGACTGTCGATAAAGTAATATTCAAACGGCGCTTTGATCAGATCAAAAGGTTCATCATACTGATCCCAGTTCCTGCCGTTTGCATCCACTCTTAAGTTTGTGAAAAAGTTATTAAGCTTTATTTCATAAAATGATTTCGGACTTGTAGTGTGCGTCCAGCTTACAGTATGAAAGTAACTGTTCTGTGTATATGTATTCGCCAGATCAAGTATATCCTGAAAATCATACTGATATCCCGGTGAAGGTTCGACATATTCGAGATTGGTCTGCAGCGAACTTGAATTCTGATTTATGGAAACTGACTGATTGAAGGAGTAATTTAATTTCATCGTCTCTGTCATTCTCCAGGTAGCTTTTCCCAGCCAGTACCAGCTGTTATCCTGACGCGGGGAGAATTTTGTTCCGCCGAAAGTGGAAGAGCTTACGTAGCTGGATTTCTTTCCGCCGTTGTTGACAAAGAATCCGTCAGAGAGTCCCATATAAAAACTTCCGAACAAAGTGATCTCTCCCGGCGGCTTGATGTTTAACGCCTGGAATAGATATTTTGTGATCGGCTCGGGACCGCTGAGATTCATTTCAAGTACGTCCGTATTAAAACTGAATCCGGAATTTTTATTTACACCGAAGTTATCTCTCTTATATGAAAGATAAAAATTAACTTCATCATATCTTCCTTCTTTTGTCCGTACATTCACAACGCCGCTCGTCGCCTGACCGTATTCGGCATTATATCCTCCGGTAATGACTTCCACTTCTTCAAGAGAATTAGCTGAAAGCTGCAGTCCGTAACCCGTTCCGGAAAGGGGATCCTGCACAGACACACCGTCGATGATATATGAGTTCTCATAACTTCTTCCTCCGCGTATATGTATCTCGTTGTCTTCTTTTACAACGCCCGCCTGCTGCGTGATAACATCGGAAATGTCAGATACTATAGATTTCGATATGTCATCGCTTGAAATAATATGACTGCTGCTGGTCTGCTCAATATCCATCAGAGGTCTGTCACCGACCACTTCGATTTCCTGATCTACGGTATATGAAGTTGACTTCAGCACAATAATAAATTCCTTTTCCGCGCCTGAAGTCACCTGCACATCTGTATATTCAACTGTCTTAAAACCTTCAGCTGAAACCTGCATTGTATAACTTCCGGGAGATACTTCCAGTATTGTGTATGTCCCGTCATAGTCGGAAACTGCGCCGAGATATGTGCCTTTCAGTTTTATGGTAACTCCGTCAAGCGGAATTCCTGAACTGTCCTTGACAGTACCCTTGATAGATCCGTTCTGCTCCTGCGAATATCCGTAACCGGCGCAAAGCAGAATAAAGATGAGTAGTAATTTTTTTTTCATATACTAATTTTAATCAGAATTTTCAGAATTATAGAAATAACAGAATTTTTATAATTACGAGTTTAAAGAATTTAACGAATTACGAGTTTCGACATTACCAGTTGCCAGTTATGAGAATTTTAATTCATTAAAATAAATAAACATGGATAATTGAAAATTGATAATTGATAATTGATAATTGATTTTTACCTGTAGTTGAATTCATTTAAAATAATTTTTCTGAACAGTTCTTTTGAAGCGTTTGGATTTCCGTTAAGCTGATAGACCGGCATTGTCATCAGGATATTTCTTGGTGAATTTGCTGCGTCTTTGATCGCTATGACAGTATTGGTCTGACACGCCGTGCTGATCGGCAGTCTGTAAACGATCTGCGCAGGCGGCGTAATATTTATGCCGCGGATCCTCTGAAGAAGACTGCTTGATGTAAGCACGGGATATCCTGTATCTTCGTTTATCAGTGAAGTCCCGCTTGGTATCAGCGCAATAGTGCAGGTTGACAAACTGTCTATCGGCGCAAAGTTTATCAGATCACCCTGTCCCTGCACTTCGGCATTCGGAAGTCCTGTTGTGAAAAATAATTTCCCTCCCGACTGCAGATAGAAGGGGAGTGAGTTCTGAGCCAGATCGAAGTTTGCATTGTCAGATGCTAAATTTCCTCTGTTGGCGCTCCATATTACAATGTCAAAAAGTCTGAGAGTTTCTATGAACATCGGATTAACGATCTTCGGTATCAGATTTCCTCCGTTGGATTTTATGTCAAGCACATCATAGGAAAGAGTATCCATTGCATTGACAAAATAATTTTCCGCCTGGACAAATTCAATGAGCGGCATATCTTTTATGAGAAGTATCCTCGCTGTCTGCGCTTTCACATGCCAGATCCTTCCTGTGTCCGGCATCTGTACTATCGGACTGAATGCGCCTGCGTCATCTTCCACGCGAAGGTAAAGAATGTTGTCTGCGTTCAGAACAAGTCCGCTGTCCTGTGTAAGCGTAAGAAGATTCACTGTCGAAGGAACTCTTCTGAAGTTATTCGTGTCATTCAGCGACCAGTGATAATAAGCCAGGTTCTCATCTCCGTCTGCATCTGATCCTGTCCATTTAAAAGTAGCGAGCGGGAAAGTCGTATCCGGAATTTCCGTACCGGCGTCGAAATTTACGACTGGCGGTGTATTGACTACGGGATAAAGATTGGTTGCAGGTGTCGGATCAATAAGTCCTTTATTATCAACAGCAGCTACAAAAAATCTGAATGTGCTGTCGCTGCCTGTGATGGACAGAATGAAAGTACTGTCATTTTTATTTGTGAATCCCCAGTTGATAGAGTCAAAAGAAATTCTGTAACCGGAAATAAATCCGTCCGGATCATCACCCCACCAGTTAATTCTTTTTATTGTAGAGCCGGGCGCAATTACACTGTCAGGACGGAGCGACAGATAAGTATTGGGCGGCTGATTTTCAATGTTTCCGGTGATAGGATCGCTGCAGGAATTCGCAATAATGCAGGAGATAAAAACAAAAAAGTAAGCGGTAAATCTTCTCATATATATATATGTAAATTAACTTTTAATATTAATTCCGATTTTTAAAAATGATGTAAAAATTTTAAGAGAAAATGAGTTATATTTTATTACTTTTAAAGTCATTTTTTCTCTTATTTTACCTCAAAGTTATTCCGTTAAAAGTCAACGAAGAAGATTTGACAGATGTTATGTCAAATCTTCCGTTGAGTTAGCATGAAAAAAGTTCTTTGACATATAATTTCAGATTTTGTAAATTTATTTACAAAGATGTAATCTGAAAAGAGTCTGAACTTGAGCCCGTATTAGATGAAATTTCATCTTGGGATGAGTTCTGCTCTTTTCTTTTTTTACTTTGTCTTCTAGAAATTGGAGCATTTTTATTAAACTTAAGATATCTTCTTTCTTTGTTTTGCTTACCGTTTGGTTTTGCATTCACAATCTTATTTGAGTTTTTTTTGTCAATCTTAGGATCAAATGCAGAGTTATTCTTAAGCATACCGTAAATTATCCTTAGTATCTTATGCATCAGAGCTCCAATAGCAGACATTTTACTCATTCCCTTTTTTAAATGGGAAGCATAAATTTCTTTGATCAGCGGATTGTGAATTAATGACATACGGGCAACATTAAACAATATCTGCCTGGGCTGCTTTCTTCCTCGTTTGCTCATTTTAAAACCCGAGATTCCATCTCCGCTTTCTTTAAAGACGGGATGAATTCCAAAGAATGAAGCAAGTTTCTTTACATTTGAAAATCTTGATGCAGAAACAATTTCTATCATCAGTCCAATAGCTGAATAAGTGCCGATTCCGGGGAAAGTCTTTAACAGCTCGACCTCAGGCAAATTACAATTCTTTTCTAATTGCTTTGTTTGTAAAGCAATCAACTTACTCAAAGAGATGATCTGAATTGTTAAAGATCTGATGACCTCTGCAGTTGTATCATCAAGAGCAGAAGCAACGGAACGTTTGGCATTTGCAACTAAATCTTCAGCACGTTCTTTGGTTACGTAAGGAATCTTACTTACAGTTGTAACACCGGCTTTTGCAAGATGTCTGGCAGTCGGATATTGTTTAAGAAGTTTAAGAACCCAAAGTCTTACACCATCTTTACAGTAAGATAATATTTCTGTATTGGCAATGTAAAGAAAAGACTCGAGCTGATTTAACAACTGTACCCTTTGTTTAGTAAGCATTTTGATGAAAGTAAATTGCCTTCTTTCAGCGGCAAAGTAATCTTCTTTTTGATAGTTTACTTTTTTAGGATGGCTGATCATATACCCGGCAATGTTCTTAGCACTCTGCTTATCGGTTATGATGCGCTCCAGAGTGGCTTTGCTGTTATAGTTTACACCAAAAGGATTCAACCTGGCAACTGAAATATTGAACTGGGCTTGAAATTTACTCAGACAATTAAACCAGTTGTTTTCATAACCGCCGGTGGACTCGACAGCAGCGTATAAATGTGCATCGGCATTAGCGGCAAAGAAACCGCTTAGAATTTTGAAAAGCTGATTATGTCCTTCAAAGGTATCATCCAGCTGAAAATTATTCTCAACAACATCTTTATTGCCATTGAGAATAGTGAAATCAGCATAACCTTTACTGACATCAATCCCTAAATAAAATTTGTTTTCCATGATAATAATAGATTGTTTTTAAAAAAAATGTCAGGTAACATCAGTCTTGTCGAATGCGGCTTCGTATGCCAAGTTATTCCCCGATTTTAACCTGAACGGAAGGAAAAAACTTAGTGCCGGGTTCTGGACCCATGACGCAAACCTTCTCCTCCGTAAAGGAATAAAAATTTTTAAAATATTAAAGAATAAAAATTTTCACTTTCAACATACAAGACGCGAAGGCACAAAGGAAAATATTTTAAAAATAGAATGCTTTGTTCCTTGGTGACATAGTGGTAAAATAATAAATTTAGTTTTGAGACAGCCTATGATTCCGGAGATTTTGCAAGGGAAATTCTTTCTGAATGATCTCTCCCTCCTTGCAAAGGAGGGGTTAGGGGGGAGGTTGTCAATCATATGCAATGCCTGCACTAATGTATTGTACTTCACCTTCAGTTTCAAAAATCATTTTTTTTTCTTCATTCAATAAAATCTGTTACTTAATTCAACTACATACTGTCTTGCAAAATTATATCCGTTTAATTTCTTTCATTTATTACTCAGTCCATAGTATAGTTACTGTCTTGTCGGATTATTAATTATATCTTTTCTTCTTTGATTAAGCTCTGGTCAATTGAAAATCTCCAACCTCCCCCTAATTCCTTCCTTTGCAAGGATGGGGAATTACATGTTTTATTTTATATAATTTCTGATTTATCTAAAAACAGTTCATATTTGCTGTTTTTGTTCTAAAATTTAAAAACACACGGCATTTCTACACTGCTAATGGTCTTCGGGACACTGTTAATCTTCATCGGCACACTGTTAATCTTCATCGGGACACTGTTAATCTTCTCCGGCACACTGTTAATCTTCTTCCGGACACTGTTCATCTCTTCGGGACACTGTTAATCTTCTTCGGGTCACTGTTAATCTTCTTCGGGACACTGTTAATCTTCTTCGGGATACTGTTATTCTTCTTAGATTCAATGTAAAAAGTCATTAACCACCTTTAATTTTTCTCCGCGTCAAAGCCGAAATACTTCGCCAGGCGGTCACGTGTCTTCGCTTTGATATTAATTGCCTCCGCTTTGATGTTAATTGTCTCCCCATAGATGTCACGTGTCTCCGGCAGTTTGTCACGTGCCTCCGGCCGGATGTCATATGCCTCCGGCCGGATGTCATATGTCTCCGCGGGGATGTCACGTGTTTCCGCGGGAATGTCATTTGTCTCCCCGCGGATGTTATGTTATTTCTCTTCGCGCAGATGTTATTTCTTTCCGAGCGGATGTTACGGGTCTTCGTTTTATTGTTATGAGTTTGCTTTTGAAAGCATATTGTCTTCGCTTTAAAGTTAAGAGTCTGTTTTTGAAAGTTTAATGTTATCGATTTATGGATAAGTCTCTTCGCTTTTAATTTAATAGTCTACGTGCGGCGGATGATTTACTTTAATTGAGTACTCCCGGGCTATTAACAATTGTTGCGGGACTGATCGGTATATGTGAATTTTTAAAATTAAGGGCGGGAGAATGTATTTCCTGATCTGTTAGCTGAATTTTAATTTTTGTTAAATAAAAATATACATAAGGCAGGCTTACTTAAATTGAACTGACATTTTTTTATTTCAGCGTTTTGTACTGATGAGAATTAATACAGCTATAAAAAAAGCCGTCATGAATAAACACGACGGCTTTTTATATTGAAAATTTTGTCAGATATTATTTGTAATCTGACTTTTGTAATTTGAAATTATTTTATTAACACCATTCTCTTCGTCATTACAAAATTATTTCCGTCTCTTCCGACCGCATCGAGCTTATAGAAATAAACTCCGCTTGAAAGATCCGCTCCGTTGAAATCTACATTATATGTTCCTGCGTTCCTGAAATCATTTACAAGCGACTTCACTTCTCTACCGAGCATGTCGTATATCTTCAGAGAAATATTTCCTGAAACAGGAATGTTAAATGTGATTTTTGTAGATGGATTGAACGGGTTCGGATAGTTCTGTGACAGATAATAACTGTTCACATTCTCAACGTTGCTTACAATTCCGACCGGTGTAACTGTTCCGAAATCCGGATTCTTTCTCGGAGTCAGTTTATAATTACTGAATGAATAAAACAATACGCCTTCTACATAAGTAATTATGTCATTCTTTGTAAGAAGCGTATATCCCGGCTGAGGCGGATTTTGCAGACCGTCCCAGTTGTTTGTGAATGTAGTGTTACCGTCCTGAAGTTCTATTCTTGCGTTTACATTGGATGCATCCGATACGAGTATCTCTCCGAAGTTACGTCTGAAAGTTGTATCAGGAAGGGGATCTACAGTAGTGCATGCGACACCAGTTGCTGCGTTCACGCAGTTTATTGTAACCGGATCGTTAAGTCTGAGCAGCACGCTTTCCCAGATCTCAACATCCATATCACCATCCTGTGTTGCGTTATTTATCTGACTGGAAGTAATATTTACAGCTGCAGGCAGAGGATTTCCCTGTGATATAAGATTTATTCCTGAACCTGAGGCAATGTTTATTCTTGTTACGCTGAAATTCTCTTCTACTGTTCCTGCAACTCTGACTCTGTCACCTCTTCTCAAAACGTCTGTCGGATTACCTGATATCCAGATACCGCTGTTTGGTCCTGTGCCGTCCTGAATATAAACCCTTCTCGGAGCGGTCTGATTTCCGCCTGCGCTTGAAAAATTAATTCCGGGAATGTCCGATGTATCCGCGGTAACAATTCCTTCCACTCCTCTTACATCAAATCCTTCGAATGCAGATCTTCCGCCGTTGTTGGGGCAGAACTGTACATCACGAATTCCCATTGAGTCGTTTGCTCTTACTTCATAAAATAGAGTCGATCTGTTAGTATCTGTCGGCAGTAATTTTACACCGCCTGAATTATCCTGCGCTCTGAAGAAATATTCTACCAATGTACCGATATTAGCCGGAGGCATTTTTGTTGAATAAATATTTCCTGTGATCAGCGGCATATTCTTACTCTGGAATGCTCCGTTATTGAATCTGTAAAAAACTTTCATGTCGGTAATTGTAGCAGTGCTTAAAGAAGGATCCGTAGCAGTAACGCTTACTGTCACACTGTCAGGAGGAGTAGGCACTCCCGGACTTCTTGTCGGACTGGAAAGCTGCGGGGGAGCGTTACCAAGACTAAGATCATTCGGATAGATCGGAATGATAACATATGGAAGCTGACTTCCGAATGCTCCTTCATTGTTAGCGTTTATAATAACTCCTCTTACATATTCTACAAATGTTCCGATAGTCGGATGAGCCCATGTCCTTAAAGTATCGCCGGACGGGGATGTGGAAAAGAAGTTGGAGAAATCTCTTATATACATTCTGTTACCGTTTTCATCAACTATACTCCATGGCTGTCTGTTACCGATACCGCCTGCAACAGTTACGTTTCTTATTTCAATATACATACCTTCGTACTTTTCTCCGTCCACATAATTGATCGATCCGCCGTTCGGATAATCTCCGTTTGCGAAGTTGGAAATTGTAACCGGGATCGGAGCAGGTCTTTTTGTGGAAGCTCCTGATTGTAAAATGTCAATTGTATAACCTGTAGCTGTATCTAATGCCAGCTGTGTTAAAGTATTTGCAAAATTTGAACTTGAAGTAGAGCCGAATTCCTGAACCACTCCTTTGACTCTGATTATTGTACCTGAATCTATAAGATCAAGCGCAGTCTGCGGTCCTCTGCTGCCCTGTCTTATTACGATTCCTCCGAATGTACCATTCGCAGTATCCTGAGCATAACAAGTCCAGCTTGAAGTGCCTCTCATCATAGTTCTGAAATCATTATTGGCAGGAGAGACTCTCGGCGGAGCAACTACTCTTGCGACGAACTGTACCGAATCTCCTTCGAGTTCCGACTTATCTCTTCCGAGCGCAAGTGAATCTGCAGACTTTGTCTGTATCTGCTGCAGGGTGACATTTATAAAATCGCCTCCCATTATATTAAATCCAAGCGAGTATATAATGAATGCGGTTATAAATATAACCGGTAAGTGTTTAATTCTTTTCATGATGTTTTTTATAGTTATTAATTTTAGTTTATTAGTAGTTTTTTAGAATTTTAAATGTTACCTGTAAACAATGTTGTGATTAAAGATCTTTTATTTTACAATTACAAACTTTCCTTTTTTTACTTCACCTGAGTTTGTATCCTTAACAGTAAATAAATATAAACCTGATGCTATCGCCTGTTCATTTGTTGTAATAAGATCCCATGCATGTTCACCTCCTGCGAATTTCTGCGTACCGTCAGAGTATGTTGTGAACCATTCTATTTCGCTTCCGTTATAAGTCGCTGCATCGTGTGTAAATTTATCCACTAAATCGCCGGCAATAGTCCAGACGGAGATCTCACAGTTCGACGGCAGATTATAAAAATAAATTTTCCGCAAAAGTTCTTTCCTGTTCCCGGAGCCGTCCCATACTGCGCTTCCGTAATACGGATTAGGATAGACACCTACTTCCGCAGACGCTTCATTGTTAGCGGGAGTACCTACGATTACTCTTTTTGAGTTACCGAGTATGCTGCTTTCGAGAGAACCAAGATTCTGAGTGATGTCTCCTTTGTCAAATGCTGTGACAGAGTACACATACTGAAACCCGTTCAGCTGATTAGGGAAATCAAATTTATAATAATACGGAGTTGTATCTCCGTCAAAATATTTCGGCGAAGCAAGTTTTATAAAATTAAATCCGGTATTATTGCTGATGTTATTGTATGCGCTGTCAAATTCGCCAACGAGTTTGAGCTGTTCCGTAAGATCAGCAGTAAGTTCAAGATCCGCACCGGGATTGGTTCTGTAAATTCTGTATCCTTCAAAGTCCTGTATATTTGATATCGGGTCAATGGATCTTTCAGCATTTGCCGCCCAGTAAAGAGTAACGCTTTTGTCCTCCAGTACAGTTTTAACAGTCGGAATATCGGGCGGAGAAGGAAGTTTGTAGTTGTTGTCATATGCGCTTTGCGCCCAGCCGGCTGAAATATTTAAATTCTGTCTCTGATAACTTGAATCCCATGTCGTCGGATCAGTACCGGTCTTCTTTGCGCAGACGACTGCATATACAATATTTATTGTGTCCTGTAAATATCTTAAAGAAAGCTTCTCGCCGTTATCCTGATAAAAAGGACCGTATGAGATCAGTGTGGATCTGTTATTCGGTGTATGTCTGAGTTCGTCATTTCTTGAAGGGACAAATGGATTACTTAACGAATCAAGCGGAGAGACGCTGAGATAGCCGTTTAGTTTTTCAAACTTTCCGCCGCCGTTCTGTGAACTCTGATCAAGAGTCGGAGATAAATAAAGAATTCCTGTTGCATTTCTAAACTGCCAAATGGAATACTTCGTTCTGCTGTTAATATTTTCCTGCGCAGGTTTCGGGTCAAGTCCGAGAAGTTTGAATGCGACATAGGAGTCTGTAAATCCGGGATCCCCGTTGTAATCATATTCATACCACATTCTCAGAGTACTGTCATATCCGTCAGCGCCTTTATTGTAAAATGACGTTCCGCCGGGAGGAGTGATGTTGGTATTTCTTATCACGCCGTCCGCCCACAGACCTACATAAATACTGTCGATAGGGGAGGTGTCACCGTTGTATCCGATGTTGACTATCTTATAATTCAGTATTACCCAGTTGTTTGCAAAGTTAAAATCATAGCAGTAAGATTCAAGCAGAACTTTTATGCCGAGAGGAACGTGATTGACGATCGGAGTTCCGTTAATTACCGTATTGGTATCAAAAAATTCACAGACAAAATCCTGATGAGAAACTGCTTCAGGTCTGAAGTTGGGAGAATTTTGCAGAGAAGATCTTTCGAGAATTCCCTGTCCGGGTGCATTTGAAAATTCAAATCCTTCTCCGCGGTTTGCGCTTGATACATCGATCGCGCCAGTAGTAACTCTTATCTGTCCTGACTTCGATCCGCCCACCCAGATGCCTCCGACAAAAATATTTTCTATTCCGGAATTGATCGGATACTGACAGGACGGCTGATTCGGGAAGTTTGCAAATCCGTTACCGATAGTGCCGTAGTTGGTAATTGTCATTGCAATATTACCGACGTTTGTAAATTTATTATTTACATCATCCTGTATATCACCCGGGTAATATCCTTCAGCGTTCATTGGATAATAATAAGAAGAAAATATAAAGGTTAATACGAGCAGAAAAAGTATTTCGGAGCTGCGGGATCTCAATTTATTAACGGAAAAAAAAAACAAAGCGAGTATTCTTTGGGACATGAATTTTTATAATAATTAGTGTGAAAATTAGTCTTAAATTAAGATATTTATCACTAAAAGTAAAGATAAAGAAATGAGGTATTAGGTGAACTTTTTTAATACTTTCCTTAACGATTGCTTAATTTTGTATTGGTTCGCCGGAAAATGGAATTTTCTAAATTTGATTTTGGCAGATCATACTGCTTCTCTGGTTTGAATTCTGTTTTCTCTTGCCTGTCATAATTTATTTTCTCTTACTTCAAGTTTTCTTTGAAAGTCCCGTCCATAAAATTTTTCGGCGTTAAATAATATAATGAACTGTTTAATCTTTTTGTATTATAAAATTCAACATACTCATCGATCTGCTTTCCGGCATCATCAAGATTGATCAGAGATGATTTATTTGCTGTGGGTTTTGATTCAAAAACTGAAGCAGCATAACTGGAAGTAGAAACTCTTCGAGATCTTCGATCTTTTTATGATTGTAGATATCATTTACATGAACATTGTGTTTTTCAGAAATCTGGCTGATGGGCATATTCTTTTCAAGAAGATCTCTGAGAATAATAATTTTTTGCTCTGATGTGTAGCGTTTTTTTTCTGACATTGTGGAATTTCCTTTCTGTTTAATTTACAGATATAATAATTCAGAAATTCCATTTCTACTTAAAGCATTACACACGGTTACATTTAAAATGAGTAAACGACCTATATTTTTATCATCGCTGGGTTACATTTAATTTGATTAAATGCGTTTAAAATCGAATAGAATTTACTCGCTTGCAATTTATATTTTTAAAATCAAATTCTATTTTATAAGATCATAGGTTCAATTTAGTTTAGGAATACAAAATAAAATTAATTTAAAAATGGTTATAAATTCAAATTTATTCAATATTAATTATTACATAAACTACTTAAAGTTCGCATTATTTATAACCACTTTGCTGTTAAATTCATGTAATGATAAATCAACTGAATCTTCAAGCAATACTGGAAAAACAGAAAATGGGAAATACCCTTCTTGGTCTCCGGACGGAAACAGGATAGCTTATATTGGAGGTATATCAGATAAAGAATATGGAGTCTACGATATTGATGTCGCTGCGAATGAAGATCCAAGAAAAATTGCTGTACCTGAATTTGCATCTACTCCGGATTGGTCACCTGACGGAAGGTGGATTGTTTATTCAAAAAATGGAAACATATATAAAAGGAGAGTAGACAATGATTCGTCTGAGGTACAACTTACTTCCGGCGCTAGCAATTTCTTCCCTTCATGGAGCAAGGATGGTGATTGGATTGCATATGATTCAAATATTGATAGTCCATCCGGATCTCGTTTTGTTTGGAAAATGCGAACCGATGGATCAGAAAAAAAGAGAATTATTTACACCCCTGAACTAGGTGAGGTTCGAATGCCTGATTGGTTTCTGACGGGATCAGATTGGCTGTCGCAATGAATTTAGAAGGTCCTCGCGAAATTGCAATAATTGATACTTCAGGAAATTTAATAGCTCAATTAACAAACGATGGAATAGATGATGTAAATCCTTCTGTTTCCATGGATGGTCTAAATATCGTATTTGAAAAATCATTAAAATATGGTCAAATATTCAGAATCAAAACTGACGGTTCAGAACTTACAAGATTATCCGATGGCAACAGTATTAATCCGGATTGGTCCCCTGATGGAAATTGGATTACATTTTCTTTAGAATCTCCGAGATTTATATGGATAATGAGTAAAGATGGATCTTTAAAGAGAAGATTGTAATATTTTATAACCTTAATTTGTTTCATATGAAAACAATAACTAAACGAATTATTCTCATTTATTCGTATCTTTTCTTTTCACTTCTTTTTTATGATTTTTCGTTTGCATTTTCAGATCCTGAAGAGAGATCATAGTGTATATTTCTCCAGAGTTTATTGATTTTCCTGATAGCACTGATAATGGTTTTTATTATCAAGCTCTGGAATTAGTTCTTCAAATTTATATAATTTATTGATACATCAGGAATTGTTAATATTTCAAGAACTTTCCCATCATATACAAAAGTAGACACTATATTAACTGATTCATTTGGTAGAGAATTTAATATATCTTTATTTTCTCGAGTTTACACAATCCTACTGAGCTCCTCCGATAGTATAGAAGTCTTAATTGATAGATTATATCAATTATATGATGAAGTGATTTTCGCTGAGAGAAATATTGTATCAGTTACTACAGGAAGCGATCCAGAATTTGATAAACAATGGTACTTAAGAAATACAGGTCAAGGAAGTGGAACTAAAGGGGAAGATATTAAAATTGAATCTGTGTGGAGAATTGCCACTGGAGGTCCAATAACAATCGGTTTGATTGACGCTGGTGTACACTAGATCATCCAGATTTAGCAAGTAGAGTTTCTGGGGATTCATATTTTGGGATGTGAATGGAAACCCAGCAGAAAATATTACTACTAATCATGGAACACAAATGGCAGGAATTATTGGAGCTATTACTAATAACGCCTATAACATCAAAGGAATTAATTGGATCTCTCCTATAAATTCTTACAGGGTTTACAAAAACGGAGTGTCGATGTCCGATGTTACTTTTACTAACCAAATAGAAGCATCGGCTCGAAATGATGGTATAATGAACTTAAGTTTCGAGTCTCCAACTTGGTATCATTTAGTGAGATTCGCAATCAAATATGCTACAGATATCAAACGGAGAATTGTCGTTTCTATTACTGGAAATAGTAATACGAATGTGCCTAAATATCCCGGATCATTTAATCAGGTACTAACTGTTGGGGCAGTTAGTAATAATGGAGAAAGAGAATCATATTCAAATTATGGAAATGCTATAGATCTTGTAGCACCGGGTGGGATCTCAGGAAATGTTCAATCTATAGATAGGATAATTTCAACATCAATTGGTGGTGGAACAAAATTTGGTAACGGAACATCGCAAGCTGGTGCAATGGTAACTGGATTAATATCCGTATTGCTTAATTATAGAAACTTAGAAAAGTCAGATATGGAAGGATTGGTAAAAGCTTCTTGTGACAACATAGGTGCTCCAGGTTGGGATGAGTTTACTGGATATGGAAAACTTAACGGGGATAGAGCCATTCAGTATTTACGAGCCCCTATGTTCTAAATTCTTATGGTACTACGAGTGCAATATCTGGCGGTACTCAAATAGGTGCTACAGTTGATATGGGTTTGGTAAGAGTAATTGGCGCATTAGGCATAGTACAAGATGGATATTACAGACTTTTAGAAAAGAAATCCAAAAAACTATAAGTTTTTCGGTTCCTATTCACCACTCTTTAGTGGATGTTTGGCCAAAAATTGTTTATGAAAATTCAGCTAGGACTATAACCGGTTGGGCGAATGATTTTAGTGAAAACCAACCCCATGATAAGTTCTACACACCGACTAATTTTTGTGAGATAGTTTCATGCACATCTAATAGTGTTACTTTAAGAACTTATATTTATGATATATATCATCATTATTTAGGTAACATATATTTAGGAACATTTCCTGCATCTTCTGCCAACAATGTTTCTGGTTGGATGTTCACTATTTTAACAAAAAATAATCGAATTAAATTTGCAACTGTTGCAGATTATTCAGGTTCAAAAACAATAACTTTTGAAAATGATACGTTATTTGCTCATGATGAATTTTCTGAATTTTTTGTAAAAGATAGTACCAAGATTATTCTGCCGGATAGTGCAATATTGAAAATTCCAGATGATTACACTTTACATTTTTCTGGTAAGACTACTTCTTTGAAATTAAATCCAAATTCTAAAATAATCTTTGGTGAGAATTCTAAAATAATATTTGATAGCTCAGCCACTTTAATTGCAAACGGCGCGATATTTTGCTCCAGTGACACTTCAAATAAATGGGATGGTATTATTCTTTCAAATTCCGGAAATGATTCTATTATTAATTGTATGTTTAGTGATGCTAAGACTGCAATTACTATAACAAATGGAGTTAATTTTTTCCACTTTTTAACAGAGTAATAAAAGGAAATACATTTAATGTTCCTTCGGGAGGTGAATATAATGGCATTTATGGAGAAAACAATTATCGATTATTAATACAAGACAATGTTTTTAATATGCCGGAATTTAACACTGCATCTGTTCCTCCGATTCCCCTTAAGTATATTGGACTTTATTTAAAAACAATAGTACTGGTGGTGCAGCTGGAGAACCGATCCGAACAGAGTCCATATAGTTTGAATATAATTAATAATACTTTTACAAATGGATGCGCCTCGATAATTCTTGCAAGATTACTTGTCTAATGTCTTGCCTTACAGTGTAACTAAGGAATGTATTTAACAATACTGCTTCTGTAAATTTTATTGGGATTCAAATAAGCGGAAAAAATTAAAAATAATAGTTTTACTTCGAGTAACGTGCCTTTAGGAATTCATCTTGTTAAGAGTCATCCGGATTTATACAACAATATTGTGAATTCCAAAGATGTTTGCATTACATCTAAGTAGGTTTTATACAATCCAAATCAGTTATCCGTATATATTTGAAGGAAATATGATTTGGACAGGAGGAAAAAATAGTTTGGATTCAGATGAAGGTGATAATGTACAACTGTCATCGGCGGGAAAAATTTTAACAGATTGGGGAAATAATAACTTTAGTGTCTCGGATTCATATTATATGATTGTTGCGTATCGCTTGATACAAGCGCAGATGAAAGCTATACAATTGATTTATACACTGATTTAATAGATTATCTTGAAAATAAAATTGAATTAGAAGATTGCGGGGATGTTGATATGGCTATGGTAATTATTTGCACAGTGTTATGCAAATATTGAAGAATATACTTATACATCAAATACCTATGAATTATTAGCACTATATCATCCAGATCCAAACATATGTCTTCTTGCATCTTGGAATTATGAAGAAATCCAAGATCTTATTAATAGTGGAAGCGGTGGAGGAAATCAAAATATTGAAGTCAATGAGTATAAGTTAATAGAAAGAATTGAGAAAATAATTAATGATGATCCATTAATGAGCAAAGTTAAAAAAGTATTTGATAATGAGCAAAAGAAAAAACTGGAAGTATTTGATAAGCAAATTAAAGAATCAGTAAATAATCCTCAATTAAATGAATCTTTTCGACAATTAAAAGAGTTTGATAAATTGAAAGAAGAAAGGGCTAAAAGTAATTTATTATTGTCTAGAAGTCTGAACAGTGATGAAAAAGCAAAGAGAAGATTAGAGGATATCCCAATTATGCTATAGAAGTACAAGTCTAATAAGAGATAACTCTCAAGGGGAGCAACTTATTACCCTTCGAATATAGTTTGTCACAAATTATCCTAATCCTTTTAATCCCTCCACCAAAATTAATTTTGATTTACCGCAGATGGCAAAGCGAACGCTTAGTTATCTGGAAGACATGCTTGGTCGCGAAATAAGAAATTAGTAAATAAGAATTAAAACTGTTGGCAGATAGACAATTGAATTTAATGGTGTAAATCTCTGCATGGAGTTTATCATTGACTAAGCAACAATTTTGTACAAACTAAGCGAATGGTTCTTCTAAATAAGGGCATTTGTCCAATTAAATTTTTAGACAAATAGGTCAGCGAATAATTTGCTGGACCTTTATTTTCTATAAACCAAAACAAACTTATAAATTTT
>JADJYU010000017.1 GCA_016719565.1 Ignavibacteria bacterium | reverse complement strand
GAAAATGTACTACTGATCATATCTCAATGGCAGGGTCCGTGGCTGAAATACAGAGGCATCTTGATAATATTTCCAACAATATGTTTATTGGTGCAATAAATTCTTTTAACGATAAAATGAATGCCGTAAAAATCAGATCACAGGAAATTATGAAGAAAGTGCCGAGAGTTGCCCGCATTATAAAGGAAAGAATATAGGATGGGTTGTGATCGGTGAAGAAAATTACGGCGAAGGTTCATCAAGAGAACATGCTGCAATGGAACCGAGATTTCTCGGAGGAAAAGCCATCATCGTAAAATCATTTGCAAGAATTCACGAAACAAATCTGAAGAAAACGGGAATGCTTCCTCTGACTTTTTCAAATACTGAAGATTATGATAAGATCAGAGAAGATGACAGAATTGATCTGGATGTAAATGAAATTAAACCGGGTGAATCTGTTAAAATGACGCTAAATCATTCGGACGGTACTACTGAGACCATTATGCTTATGCATACTATGAATGAACAGCAGATAAAATGGTTTCTGCACGGCAGCGCTCTGAATATGATGTCAGGAAATTAAAATTCTGATGATAAAATTCTGATTCTGATTTTTATTCTTTTTTGTCTTTAACAAATTTCAAAAGGTATTGATAATTCATTATCTGAGTAAAATATTTTTTATATTTTCCATTTATTCATGAAATTAAAATTTACATTTACATTTTTATTCCTCATTACTTTTACAGGAATTTCTTTTTCTCAGAGTAAATCCGGTTTAAACATTTGTGAGAAATGGAATGCGCTGGATGAAAAAAAATTAAGACAGGTAAAATAGAATACGACGATGCAGTGGAAATGCTTGTTAGCTATGAACCGGAAGTAATAAAGTATTATAAAAATAATAACGGCGGAATTTATAAAAGAAATGAATGGGTATTCCCTCTTAAAAATTTCACATCGATATATTACAGAGAAGGCGGAAAAGATTTCAGACTAAGCACTTACGATTATTTCCAGGGAAGTAATTCCAAAGGGCACCCGGCTCATGATATTATGATACTGGATGAAAATAAAGATCTGTTGGATGACTCGACACTGAAACCTGTGGATGTCGTCAGCATGTCAGGCGGTGTTGTCGTTGCAGTCGACACTACATGGAAAGTCGGCTCAGTACTGCGCGGCGGGATGTATGTGAAAATATTTGACGTGACCAATATGGGATTGTTTTATTATTCACATTTGTCTGTCGTATCAGTAAAGCCGGGAGATATCTTAGCGCCGGGAGATAAGATCGGTGAAGTCGGAAGGACAGGAAGGAAAACAATTTTAAAAGAAGGAAAGACTCATCTTCATATTCAGTTTCTTATTTCAGATGAAGGATATCCAATGCCGGAAGATTTTATAAATGATCTGCGAAGTGCGGAGATGAAAGTTGTTAATGTTCCGAAATAGTTTTATCCCTCTTCAAATATTCCGGAGTAACATACTTTTCAAGAACTTCAAATAATATTTCCGTAACTATCATAAGCAATGCCGCAGGTACAGCTCCCATCAAAATTAATCCGGTATTATTCAAAGCAAGTCCGGTTACTATAAATTCTCCAAGACCTCCTGCTCCTATAAATGCAGCAAGTGTTGCTGTCCCGATATTTATTACTGCAGCAGTTCTGATCCCTGCTAATATAGTCGGCATGGACAAGGGTAACTCAATGTTAAATAGTTTCTGTGATCTCGTCAGTCCCATTCCTTCAGCCTTCTTTTAATAATGGATCAACAGAGAATAAAGCAATAGCCGTATTTCTCAGTATCGGCAATAATCCGTATAGAAACAGAGCAATCACTGCCGGTAAAAATCCTATTCCAAACAAAGGTATCATAAATGCCAGTAATGCAATAGACGGAATTGTCTGAAGAAGTCCCGTCAGATATAAAACCGGTTTTGAAAATGAAGGATGCATGTAAATAAAAATACCCGAAGGCAATGCGATCAATATTGAAATTAACAATGCTATGAAAGTTAATTTCAAATGCTGCAGGAGCTTGGGAAAGATCTCACTTATGATACTTTCATTTTTTGGAATATTCTGTTCATCAATGCCAGTATAAAGTTTTTTGTTTTTGATAAACTCTTCTGCCACTTCAGCAAAAGATCTATTTTCAAACAGCACTTTAGAATTCATCTTTTGCATTTCCTCTTCGGTGATATTTCCCGTGAGAGAATTCAATATACTTTTTATTCTGTCATTAATATCAGTTTTATAAAATGTTACTGCAGAATATTTTGGGAAAAGTTTTTATCGTCATTAAGAATTTTCAGATCGTATCTGGGTATTTCACCATCAGTAGAATAAACATCAGTCAGCATTATTTGTCCGTCGTCAAGAGCTTTATAAGCAAGCCCGTGTTCAAGTCCGAAAGGTTTTTGATTTAATCCATAAACTTTTGACAGATTTTTCCAGCCGTCTTCCCTTTCGAGGAATTCATAACTCAGACCGATCTTCAGCTCGGGATGTTTTTTCAGATCTGAAATATTATTCAGTGATAATGATTCAGCGGTTTTATTTTTTACAGCAAATGCATATGTATTATTAAAACCATACTCTCCGGAAATATCCAACTCGTCTTTATTCAATGCTATCTTTAGTTGATTATAATCTACTTTATCCTTCATCTTCAGAATAGCTTCCGAGATCGTGCCGGTGTATTCGGGATAAAGATCTATGTCACCGTTTATCAAAGCTTCGTAGCAGATCAACGTCCCGCCGAGATTGAACTTTCTTTCGACTTCGTATCCATTCCTTTCCAACAGCTGACTAAGAATCTCACTTAAAATATATCCTTCATTAAAATGCTTAGCACCGACTTTTATAGTTTGGGAATTCAATTTCGCAAAAGAAAATAAAACCAATATAATGAGTAATATATTTTTCATATCAACTGCGATGCTGTAAAATATTTCACAAAATCATTTGCCGGAGAATTCAATATATCTTCTTTATTCCCTTTTTGCTGAATTTCCCCTTTTTCAATAATGACAATTTCATCAGCAAGCTTAAATGCTTCGTTAAGATCATGAGTTACCAGTACTATAGTTCTGGGTTCGGTTTTTTGTATGTTTAAAAATTCGGAATGTATTTCATATTTAGTAGTCACATCCAGTGCGCCGAATGCTTCATCAAGTATAAAGATTTTTGGATCCAGCATCATGGCTCTGCAAAGTCCTGCTCTCTGCTGCTCACCGCCGGAAAGCTGATATGGAAATTTCAATCCATGCTCCTGTGACAGATCCGTCATTTCCATCAGCTTCTTAGTTCTTAATTCTATTTCTTCCTTTGTCCTGTTATTGAGTTTTGCCAACAATGAAATGTTTTCAAAAATATTCAGATGCGGAAACAGTCCGGTCCCCCTGCACTGAATAGCCGATCTGAAGTCTCGTGGGAATTAAATTATTATAATCCAGATCTTTACCGAACAATTTTATTTCGCCTTTGGTAGGTTTTACAAGACCGTTAATACTTTTGAGTATTGTGGATTTTCCGCTGCCGCTTTTACCAATGACAGCAGTTATATGATTTTCTTTAAATCCTAAACTGACATTTCGTAGAATGGAAATTTCTTTTATTGATTTAGATACATTTTGAAATTCAATGGGAAACATTCGTTTTTATGAGTTTCATTTATTTATTAAAATGAATAAAATTCAAATACAAAAAAAGTAAATTTTATTTTCATGGATTATACTATTATTGATTCTCACATAAAAGATATTAAAACCATTGAACAAACAGGTACACTCTTCGATGAATTTATAAAAATAAGAAATCAAACAATTGAAATCGTAAGTCCTCTTGATATCGAAGATTATGTTGTGCAGACAGAAGCATTCATGAGTCCGCCGGGACGGCACATCGGACATCTATCTTGGTTTTATGATCAGCTTTTGAGAAAATTTTTTGACGGTTATAAGCCGTTAAGACAGGATTTTGATTTCTAAAGAATAGACAAAACTTTATTAAAGAATCTAATATTAATTTTTATATTTTATAAACTAAACACAGGAGATAAAAATGACAGATATACTCAATGGTCTGCTTGGAAATTTAACAGGCGGTGATACACCGGAAAAAATCGGCTCAGCGTTAAACATTGATCCGAATATTATTAAACAGGCGATCCCTGTACTTGCGCCAATGATACTCGGCGGTCTGAAAAAACAAAGCGAAACAATGGGAGGACAGGAAAGAGTTGATCATATTCTGAATAAATACGGTGATCCGGGAGTGCTTGATAATGTTGACTCTTTCGTAGAAGAAAAATCAAAACAGGAAAGCTTTGATGCAAATCTCGGAGGTCTGCTCGGCAATTCAGGCACACAGGTCACGGATGTGCTTACAAAAAATTTCAATTTAGACGGAAGCACAGCAGCAAAGTTAATACCAATGCTTGCTCCGCTTATTCTCGGTTACTTAACAAAAAGCAGAGATACAAGCGGTGAAGGTTCAGCAGGATTTGCATCTTTCCTTGATCAGAACGGAGACGGAAGTATCATCGATGATGTCGCAGGATTTTTTACAAATAAGCAGCAGAACAATCAACAGTCCAGTCAGGGTTCGGGCGGAGGTTTAATGGATATACTCGGCGGATTGCTGGGCAATAAGTAATTAAAATCTATATATAATAACTAAGCTGAAATTCCTAAAACGGATTTCAGCTTTTTTAATTTTCAGTCAGTAGAATTTAAATGGTTTTTTATAGTTAAACATTTTTTAATCAACAATAAATTAAATTATCTTTTTCACTGGCATTCCTAATTGTTAACAATATGAATTACTTAAGTTTATTTCTGAATTACAATTCCACCATAAAAAATATATATTTGCAGCTAATATTCGTTAATCCATATCTATAATAATCTATAATTATGAAAAATAATACTGAGCCTAAAAAAAGTATATCTAAATCCGAATGGAAAGAAACCGCTTCGAAGATTCCTGAAAGCGGAATGAAGTTTACTTCTCTCAGCGGAAGAGAACTCGATATCTGCTACACTCCTGAAGATGTAAAGGAAACTGACTATTATAATGAGGTCGGCTATCCGGGAGAGTATCCTTACACGCGCGGCATTCATCACAATATGTACAGAGGTAAAATATGGACTATGAGACAGTTTGCCGGATTCGGTACTCCTGAAGATACTAATCAGAGATTTAAATATTTATTATCGCATGGTCAGACAGGTCTTTCTACAGCTTTCGATATGCCTACATTAATGGGCTGGGATGCTGACGCTCCAATTTCAGAAGGTGAAGTCGGGATATGCGGAGTTGCGATCTCTTCACTTCAGGATATGGAAATATTCTTCGACGGAATTCCTCTTGATAAAGTATCGACTTCAATGACGATCAACTCCCCTGCCATTATGGTTTATGCATTCTATCTGGCTGTCGCTGAAAAGCAGGGCGTTCCTTTTTCAAAACTAAGAGGCACTCTGCAGAATGATATACTGAAAGAATATATTGCTCAGAAAGAATATATCTATCCTCCGAAAGAATCAATGAGAATTATTACCGACATGATCGAGTATTCCACGACAGAAGTTCCGCAGTTCAATCCTGTCAGTGTCAGCGGATATCACATCAGAGAAGCCGGTTCTACCGCTGTGCAGGAACTTGCATTTACGCTCGCTGACGGTTTCGCATATATAGAAGCCTGCATTGAAAGAGGAATGGATGTGGATTCATTCGCACCGAGAATTTCTCATTTCTTTAATTCACATCTTGATTTCTTTGAAGAGATCGCAAAGTTCAGAGCTGCCCGGAGGATCTACGCCAAGAGAATGAAAAATAAATACGGCGCTAAGAATCCGAAGTCATGGACACTGAGATTTCATACACAGACTGCGGGATGCTCACTGACCGCGCAGCAGCCGGAAAATAACATTGTCAGAACAGCTATCGAAGCTTTAGCCGGTGTACTCGGCGGTACGCAGAGTCTTCATACTAATTCAATGGATGAAACTCTTGCGCTGCCTTCGGATAAAGCTGTTAAGATCGCTTTGAGAACTCAGCAGATCATTGCTTATGAACACGGAGTCATAAACGTTGCAGATCCGCTCGGCGGAAGTTACTATGTGGAAAAACTTACAGATGATATCGAAGCTGAAGCTGAAAAATATTTCGATCTTATTGATTCACAGGGCGGCGTGATCGCCTGTATTGAGAACGGTTTTTTCCAGAGAGAGATCTCCGATGCAGCATATAAGTATCAGCTTGAACTTGATAAAAAAGAGAAAATAGTAGTTGGTATAAATGACTTTGTAGAAGAGAATGAGAAAATAGATATTCCGATTTTACAGATATCGAAAGATGTTGAAGCGAAACAGGTCAAAAGATTAAAAGAATTAAAGGCGTCACGTAATCAGGAAGATGTGAAAAATGCATTGAAGCATTTAAAGGAAACTGCAGCAAACGGTACTAATCTTATGCCGGCGGTTCTTGACTGCGCGAGGAAGTATGTTACTCTTGGAGAGATGTGCGCAGAGCTTAAAGAAGTTTTCGGTGTGTATGAAGAGCAGGCAGTTTTCTGATAAATTTTAAATTTCAGATTTAAAATTTTAAATTTCTTTATCCGGTTACATCCAATATTGAGCGAGATTATTCTCGCTCATTTTATTAATGATCTTATTTCGAAAGTTTTCCAGTTTAATGTTAAAGTTTTCTCAGGATAAAAATTACATTTACATTGTTACCGCCTGTCTTCTGTCAATTACAATTTATCTTCTGTTTGAATTTATTTTTACAGACGGTGAAATGGGCGTACCGCTTGATGACACATGGATTCATTTCCGGTTCGCTGATAACTTTATTAAAGGATATTTTTTCCAGTATAATCCCGGCGAACCGACAGCCGGGACCACTTCTCCGCTGTATGTCGTGATCCTCGGTATTACAAGTCTGATCATTCCGAATTTTATTATCAACTCTGTCTTTCTTTCCTGCTTATTTTATATTTTCTCCTGTATCATTGTTTATAAGATCTCACTTCTGATCTTCCAAAGCAGTAATTTTAAATTCAATGATAAGATACCTTCATATTTGACACCGCAAAAACTGTCTCTTATAATTTCACTTTTAACAGTTTTTGCAGGCAGATTTGCCTGGGCGGCAATGTCAGGTATGGAAACTACTTTATTTACTTTCTTTACCCTGGCAGGAGTTTACTTTTATTTAAAAGACCTTCGATCTGATTCATTTTCTGTTTTACCGTCTCTGATGTTCGCGCTTTCAGCTGTACTCAGACCGGAGGGTATGCTTATATATTCAATCTATGCATTCGGCATAACGCTTAACTTTGTTAAAGATAAGACACTTAAAGAGAATCTCTCTAAATTTGCATTGTATATATTAATTTTTCTGATGATTGCTCTTCCCTACTTGATATTCTCTTATAATGTCAGCGGTCACTTCTTTCCGAATACTTTCCGCGGACAGGGCGGAGGATTCAGTCTGATCCCGAATTTCAATTACCTAAGAATTGTTGGCTTTTTCTTTCTGAGAGACAATCTAGTCACAGGTTTGTTATACTTTGGATTTATTTTTTATTTCTTCAGTAACTACAAAAGATATTTCAGTGAATTCAAATATCTCAATCTTATAGCTCTCTGGGCTATTTTTCTGCCTCTGATCTCATCTGTTCTTATTCCGAACTGGCGTCATCATGTCAGATATTCTATGCCCCTTATTCCGTTTGTAAATATAATTGCAGTTTACACACTGGTTGTTGTATTCCAGAAACAATATTTCCATAAACTCACGGACTATTTACGTCCGAAAAGGATAACACCGGTTATTATAATCCTGATCTCATTTATATATTACTTCGTGTATGCAGTTGCTCTTGGAAAAAATGTTGATAACATAAATTCTCAGCAGGTTAAGCTCGCAGAATGGGTTCAGCTGAATGTCAGAAGGAATGAGACCATTGCTGTAAATGATATCGGCGCCATTACTTTTCTCAGTAATAACAGAGTAATAGATATGGCTGGATTAATTACGCCTGAGATCCTGCGCTACAGGACTTATACCTGGGCTGATAATCTGGATTCTTTAAATTATCTATTAAAAAAAAATGATGTTACCTATATTATCATATATGATCACTGGTTTAAAGAGTATCTGGATAAATACGGCAGCGAACTTACGTTTATCACAAGCGCTATACTTGAAGAAAATACAATTTGTGGAGGCATTGAAATGAAAGTCTATAAAACTAATTTTAACAGGAAATAAATTTGAAATTCTTTAAACTCATTGAACTTATAAGACCTAAGCAATGGATAAAAAATTTGTTTGTCTTTGCTCCGATACTTTTTGCCGGCAAGCTGATGGATATTCCGATGCTTCTGACGAACATAGTTGCATTCCTTGCATTCTGCGGGATCTCAAGCAGCGTGTATGTCCTGAATGATATTGTTGACGTTGAGTCAGACAGGGTTCACAAGAAAAAGAGATTCCGTCCGATCGCTGCCGGTGATGTTACCATTACACAGGCAAAGGTTTTATTTATAGTTCTTCTGATTATAACTGCTTTGCTTTCCCTGAAACTGCCGCTCTTATTTATATTTGCTATTTCCTTATATCTGATCAACAATCTTCTATATACTTTTAAATTTAAAAATGTGGTACTGCTTGATGTGTTCTCTATTTCAGCAGGATTCATGCTGAGAGTAGTAGCCGGCGCTTTCGCTATCAGTGTAAGCGTTTCGAGCTGGATGATCATTACTACAATTTTTATTTCTTTATTCCTGGGCATCTCAAAGAGACGCGCTGAACTCTCCGGTCCGAATCAGGATAATCTTGAAAAGCAGAGAAAAGTTTTAAGTGATTATGACGTAGTATTCGTCGATCAGATGAATACAATTGCAGCCACCGGGACGATCATTTCTTACGCTCTGTATACCGTTTCAGAAAAAGCTGTTCAGGCGTTTCATTCTGAACTTCTGATCTACACTACTCCTTTTGTTATTTACGGGATATTCAGATATTTATATCTGCTGCATAAAAAAAATCTCGGCGAGAGTCCGACTCAGATCGTTACCAGGGATATTCCGATCATTATAAACTCTATTTTCTGGCTGATTTCCTGTGCGCTGATTATCTATAAGGAAAAATTTTATAATTAGTAATCTGCTGATCAACATTAAATTTGAATCAAACCGGAAATAAAAATTATTCCGAAAATAATATTTTAGTTCTGTATAAAGCTGAGCTGATTCTTCTCTTTGTAACATTTCTCTGGGGCCTTTCCTTTCCGCTTATAAAACTTTCACTGGATACAGTTTCACCGGTGCTTTTTAATTTTATCAGATTTACACTGACTCTGTTATTATTTTTAATTCTGTTTAAAAGTAAGCTGAAGAATGTTAGTTTCCGTGAATTGAAACCCGGTCTGCTGCTCGGACTTTTTATGGTGCTGGGTTTTATATTTCAGACGATCGGCTTACAGTTTACAACCGCTACCAAGTCCGCTTTTATCACTGCATCGAATCTTATATTTATACCTGTTATTCAGTATTTTGTATTAAGATCAAAGCCTAAACTCACCAGTCTTCTGGGAGCTATGGTTGTGCTCGCCGGACTATATATTTTATCGGAATCATTTGAGATAATTCCGAATACCGGAGATATTCTGACTCTCTTCTGCGCCTTCTTTTTTGCCATACATATTGTTCTTCTGAATAAATTTTCCGAATCCGCTGATCTCAATATTCTTATTTTAGGTCAGTTCGTAACCTCCGCTGCGCTGGGTCTGTTTTTCACATTCTTCTATGAATATCTCATCATGGATGAAATAAAATTTACTTCTGAACCTGTCCTGATAATCACTCTTATTTATACAACAATCTTTTCCACTCTTATAAGCATCGTACTAATGACAAAATATCAGCATCTTACGACTCCGCTCCGGGCAGGTATAATTTATAATATGGAACCGCTCTTTGCTTTGCTGTTTGCTTACATTATATTAAATGAAATTATGAATTCAAATCAGATCACCGGAGCCGTTATAATGGTCTGCGGTCTGCTGATCTCTGAATTCACAGGTATTACAAACCTTAGAAAATTATTTTGGAAAAAAGAATTAAAATAACGGTTAAAGGATTTGTTCAGGGAGTTGGGTTCCGCTACTTCGCTTACAAAAAAGCAAAGGAATACGGTTTAACAGGTTATGTTAAAAATTTATTTAACGGTGATGTGGAATCTGAAGCGCAGGGTGATTCAGGTCTGGTGAATGATTTTCTAAGTGATCTAAAGAAAGGGTCCCTTCCGGATCATATGTAAAATCCGTTATTTTCGAAGATATCCCGCTGCAACCGGATGAAACTGACTTTAAAATTAAATGATACTTCAAATTTTGAATTGTTAATTCCTCACCAAAATAATTTCTATAAATATGTCACCCCTACGGGGTTTGATATTTATTGTTAATTCTACCAAGATGTCACCTAAGGGTTTTATTATTTTGGATTTTTCTACAAAGATGTCACCTCTACGGGGTTTTATATTTATTGTTAATCTTTCTACCAAGATGTCACCTTACGGGGTTTATTATTTATTATTTTTTCTACCAAGATGTCACCTCTACGGGGTTATGATATTATTGTTAATCTTTCTACCAAGATGTCACCCCTACGGGGTTATAATATTTTGGTATTTTTTCTACAAAGATGTCACCTCTACGGGGTTTTATAATTATTGTTAATCATTCTACCAAGATGTCACCCCTACGGGGTTTTATTATTTTATTATTTTTTTCTACCAAGATGTCACCCCTACGGGGTTTTATATTTATTGTTAATCTTTCTACCAAGATGTCACTCCTACGGGGTTATATTATTTTGTTTTTTTGCAAAAATGTTACCCTACGGGGTTTGATTAAATTGTGTTTCTCCAAATTACCACAAACACCATAATTGGTATTGTTATTTATAAATGTTAATATATAAAAAAACAACTCTATAGGGGTGACATATTGGTGCTATAATTCTACGCAACAACAACCCCGTAGGTGACATATGGTAGCTATAATTCACGCAACAACAACCCTTAGGGGTGACATATGGTAGCTACAATTCTACGAACACAAACCCCGTAGGCGAGCATATTAGTAGCTACAATTCTACGAAACAACAAACCCGTAGGGACATATTGGTAGCTGCAATTCTACGAAACAACAAACCCCGTAGGGTGACATATTGATATGGGTGACATTTTGGTAGGGGTGACATTTTGGTAGGGGTGTCATAATATTAGAATAAATTATTATCATCCAGTCAGGATTTTATTAATTCGTTATTGATTAATCTTTATGTGTTCTATATAATTTAAACGTCCTCTACAAATTCAAATAACTCTATATTCACTTCAAATTTGCAATTGACAATAAATATCGAAACTAATATTATTGTTAAACTAAAAATGAATTTATGACAAGACAATTGTTACTCATTCTTTAACAAATTAAGAAAAATGCTGAAAATCAGATCACTAATAATTTCTTTAATATTTCTTTCCCTTTTTTCCGTTAACAGTTACTCACAAAATGACAGTTACAATTTCCTAAGACTTGACGTCGGAGCAAGAGCTTCTTCGCTTGGCGGAAGTTTTGTAACTAATACCGGAGATGTGAACGCTCTCTTTTATAATCCTGCTGCGCTGTCGACAATTCAGAATACACAGGCTATGTCGGTTTTATAAATATTTACTGGACATAAATTCAGGGAATATTTCTTACGGGCAAAGGTATAAAGACATTGGATATATTGGCGCTTCCGTGAAGTATTTCAACTACGGCAGTTTTGAGAAATTCGACGAACAGTCAAACAGTCTCGGCACTTTTTCCGCAAATGATCTCGCAGTTTCCGTAAGTTATTCAAATAATTTCAGACCGAACTTTTACTACGGAGCAAATCTTAAATATATTTATTCTCAGATCGATGATTTTAATTCATCAGCTGTTGCAGTTGACCTCGGTCTGCTTTATGTAATCCTCCAAGTAACTGGAATTTCGGTTTCAGTCTGCTTAATCTCGGCACCCAGATCAGCAAATATAATGATACAAAGAAGATCTTCCGCTTGATATGAGAGTCGGCGTCAGTAAAAAACTTGAACATTTGCCTTTAAGAGTTCATTTCGAATTCAGTGATCTGACTCAGACCACAGAAGACTTTCTTGATAAATTTAAGAACCTTTCTGTAGGCGGTGAATTTGACCTGAGTGATAATATTGATTTCAGGATCGGTTATGATAATGCTCAGAGACAGGATCTGAAAACAGGAAGCTCACTGGGAATAGCCGGATTCTCTACCGGTATAGGTGTGAAATTTCTTGACAATTATTCTTTCGATTACGCTTTTAATTCTATGGGTAATGTCGGCGCAACGCATAAGATTGATGTTGGATTTTTATTGAAATAATATTTCATATACATAAAAAAGCCGGAAAATAATTTATTATCCGGCTTTTTTATTTTAAATTCTAGTCTGTAATATATTCAGCTTAACGCCGTTCTTTCTTATATTCTTTGATAGCTTCTCAATTTCCGACAGAGTAGTATTGATATTGTTGAAAAATTCATCGTCAGTAAGAAACTTACCGTACCTTTCTCTTTATTATTAATATCATTTAACTATATTCAGATTAACGGCAAGCGTATCGATTGTCTTGTCAGCGTCTGAATCTCCCAGTAAAGTATTTTTTGATTCTTTTCCGTTGTCCCCACTTGAGATCTATTGACTCCAGTGTATTTCCCGCCTGTGTAGTAAGTCCGTTTATCCCGCTTCTGCTTTCATTGATAAGCTGATTCAGATTCTGAGATGTAACAGACAGAAATAGTCACAGTCGCCTGATAGAATTCTTCAAACCCTCATCGCCGACAATATCATTTACATTTGCAATTACCACATTAAGATTTTCAGTTGACTTTAAACTCCCCTGATCAGTACTCACATCGGTAGTCAGATCGCGAATGAACGCCATAAGCGTGGGAAAATCAGCTCCGGGAGTACCGGAGTAACGGTGTGCCTGGTGGAACAACAGTTGTACTTTTCCGGGTTCAATGTATAATACTTACCGCCTGTAAGCTCTGCCGCCGCTACATAAATATAGTAATCTTCTTTTATACATTAGCTTCTTATTCATACTGAATGATATTTTCACCGAATCTCCCTGAAGTTCTATCTTATCTATTTTACCTTTCTCACACCGTTCAGACTTACCTGATCACCTTCATTCAGTCCGCTGACTTTGGGAAAATAAAACCACATACTCCTTCAAAAATAGCCAGTCCGACTGAAATCCTTTTGCCCAGAATATTGAAAAAGAATAACTATAAAAGCCGTTGCAAATACAAACAAACCTACTTTAAACTCTGATGATTTACTTTCTGCATTATTAGTCTAATTTAGATATATCCACCATTTTGTATTTAGTTACTCCAGTTCGGAACGCTTATTTCAATCATTGTTTCATTTTTTTCTTACCGAGCAGCGCACGTTAAAAATTGAGATGTTACTGAAATTCTTAGTCATGCCCAAAGTCAGCTTCTCGGTGATACAAGAGTGTATGTAAATTCCTTCTTTCAGTTTAGTGTCAAGAACTTTTACTACAGACAATATATAAACTTCATCATTCGGCATATCATCAGGTGAAATAATTTTACTCGAAAGCATTGTCTCGAGCTTGCCTATTTTAAATTCAAGATGACTTCAGCTTCCTTAGCTGCATCATACTCTGCGTTCTCGCTCAGGTCACCGTGTGAACGGGCTTCTATGATCTTTTTCATTTACAAGTTTCCTTCCAGTGGTCTTCTGTCTCATTAACTCATTTTCAATTTCTACTAATCTTTGACCTTGTGAGATATACGATAATCCATTTTTTCTTAGTTTAGTTTTTTACTTTTAGTTTTTTAGTGTTATTTTTATGCAGATCTTTTGAGTTTATCAAAAGGTAAATGTCCCAGCTTGTTTTTTTGTTTCAAGATAATATCTGTTTGTATTGTTTGCTTCTTAATTTCAATCGGTACCCTTTCAGTTATTTCCAGTCCGTATGCATTCAATCCGACTATCTTCTTTGATTGTTTGTCAAATGTCTCATTTTTCTTACCCGAGATCTCTTAGTATCTGCGCCCCAATTCCGTAATTTCTAAGATCCGAAGGAAACCATCGCAAGATTCGCTTTGACCGTATCCTTACCTTTTTCCTGAATGTTGTATGCCTTCAGCTTATTGTGAAGTCCGATTCCCTGCCCTCCTGACGGCGGCAGCTAACAACTCCTGAACTGTTCTCTCTGATCATTCTTAATGACTGATGAAGTTGATCTTCCGTAGCCGTATCCAAAGGAATCAATATACTCACCCGTCAGACATTCTGAGTGAACTCTAAACCAGCACCGGCATCTTGGATTTATCTTACCTTTATAATTGCTATATGCTCTTTGTTGTCAACTCACGGGTATATAAAATGACTTTAAACCTCCGAATTCACTCGGAAGATTTGTCTCTACAAGCTGACTTACAAGAATTTCCCTCTCTGCAGTCTTGTACTCTATCAGATCTTTTATGGAAATAATTTTAATTCCGAAATTTCTCGGCTATAACAAACAAATCGGGAAGTCTTGCCATTTCACCGTTCTCTTCATTACCTCACATAAAACTCCTCAGGATAATGTCCTGACAATCTTGCAAGATCTTACAGTCGCTTCAGTATGTCCTGCTCTGCGCAGCACTCCGCCCGGCGCTGATCTTAATGGAAATATATGTCCTTGTCTTCCAAGACGACGGCTTTGTCTTACCGTCAATAAGAGATAATATAGTTCATACACCTGTCTGATGCGGGAAATGCCTGCAGTCGTTCCATGCAAATAATTCTACTGATTCGTAACGCCGTCTCATGGAAGGAAGTATTAATGAAAGTCATCAGATTCAGATCAAGCCCTTCAGTCTCTCATCTCTCCATCGGCAATGCAAGATCAGTCCCCTTGCATGCTTCGCCAGAGGTCTTATAAGTTCGGGAGTAGTCTTCTCCAAGTTGAGAAGATCACGTATCGCCTTCATTTTCCCTGCTTGTCCCTTATCATCCACCACTATAATGATCCTAACTTTTCTGAAATCAGATAAAGTGGAATCAATGGTGCTTAAACTGTATTTCTTTCCTTCTTCAAATATGATTAACCTAATAAAGATTTTTTCAGGTTCAACATCCGTTAATTCTATTATTGTTGTAACACGATCTCTTCCATTTTCACTTTCACGTTATCTGGAGATCTTTACGAGCATTGAACTTTCTATCAAGTCCTTCGACCAAACCGTGAATTCCGCCGGCTGTAATTATTTTATCACCTTTTCTAATTGACTCAAGCAGCTTGGCTCTTCCTTCTGTCTTTTCTCTGCTGAAGTCTTAATATCAGAAAATAGAAAATGTCAAATATGATAAGAAGAAACGGTACAATTGAACTTAAAATTGATTCTATCCTGCCCGGCGCCTGCTGTAAAAATATTAAATTTGATAATTCCATTTTTTATTTTGTTAATTTAATTTTACTTAATTAATATCTTTTTTAATGTTACTTAAATACTTTCTAAAATTCCTTTTTAAAACTTAAAAATCTGTTCCTGTTTTCAATTGCCTGTGTCGATGTTTTTCATAAGGTTCAGATAAATCCAATGTTATGAATTGTCGCAAGTTGGAATCCGAGTATCTCATTTGAGATGAATAAATGTTCCCAGATAGACGCCAGTGAATAATTTTCCGATGTATAGATCCTGGTATTCCGGATCAGGCGAATCGCTATTGAACTTATGTAAAGAGCTCCAAAGATTTATCTCACCATATGTCGTAAACAGTCTGCCGTGTCTTGCATTTCTTGTCGGCATAACGCAGTCAAACATATCCACTCCTCTCTGCACGCTTTCGCTAAGATCAATTGGTGCCTACCTCCCATTAAATATCTGGGCTTATCTTTACTCATATGATCCGTGCAGGGATTGCACATCACATGATCTCATTCTCCCTTCACCTACTGCAAGTCCTCCGATCGCATTTCCGTCATATCAATTTCAGAAGGCATTTCTATGCTTTCCTTTCTAAGATCCTTGAATGCGCTTCCTGATTAATGGAAAATAAAAACTGCTTCCCGCCGTATTTACTTTCCGTATTTCATATGCTCAAAACATCGCTTCTCCCATCTGTAAGTAAGTCCGATGGATTTCTTTACTCTTGCATGTTCACACGGATAAGGAAGACATTCGTCAAGCGGCATCATACCATCTGATCCGATCGATCTCTGAATATCAAATAACTTTCTCCGGCGTGAAAAACATTTATCACCATTCAGATGTGAAGAGAACTCAACCTTCTTCGGAAATTTTTCTCAGCTTTGCAAGACTGAATACCTGAAAACTTCCGCTGTCTGTAAGCAGACTTCTGTCCCAGTTCATAAACTTGCGAACATTCACCTGCATTTTATTACTTCCATTCCGGGCCGCAGGAATAAATGATAAGTATTGGCACGCATTATTCTCGAATCAAATCTAAATCAGCTCTCTTTGCTCCAATGCCTTAACATTTCCAAGCGTACCGACGGGCATGAATACAGGAGTTTCTATCTGCGAACTTTCTGTATCACTCTCACTGAGTCTTGCTTTGACTCCGTCTTCTGCGCTATTTGAAAGAACTTTAAAAATCTTTTTCATCCTGCCTTGTATTCCTGAATCTGATTATTACTTTTATCATAACTTAATTCATAATTCGCACTCATAATTCATAATTTTCATCCTTGACAGGATCCCAGCTTTTGGAAACACTTTTCCCAATAAAAACTGAAATTGAATTTATTGTCCAGTTCTTGAATACTTTGTATAACCGAATTTTCTGTATCGCCTGGGCGATTCATATATAACTATTTTCTATAAACTCGATCTTTCCAGTCTTTCTCAATCTTTATATAGATCGAAATCCTCACCCGCTATCATTTCCTCATCGTATTCGTTTATCTCCCGGAAT
>JADJYU010000016.1 GCA_016719565.1 Ignavibacteria bacterium | reverse complement strand
TTATTTTTACCTTATCCGAACTGCTTAACGTGACACGAGTATTCAAAACATTATAATTAATTCCCCTGATCTTACTTTTAAGATCTTTCTGCCGCCGCTTATCGTTGCTTTAATTTCAAAAATCAGTCTTCCTTTTATATCAGCAATTTCATTCTCTTCGTCAAATAAATTTTCTGTTTTATCAGTTAGTTTCTTTTTATGATTTCTCTGAAACTTCCAGTTCGGTTTTATTTCTTAACTTCTCAATATCATATCCGAATTCATTCATAATATCAGCCGGGATGTAAATTCTCTTCATCTTCAGATCAACTGGAAACATCCTTGCCAGAAATTTGCCAGCTGAAGCGCTGTGCATATCTTATCTGAAAGTGAAAAGAGTTTTTCATTATCATCTTTACTGTATCCGAAAACGTTAAGAACAAGGTGACCGACCGGATTTGCTGATCTGTCGGAATAGTCAAGTAATTCATCAAAACTTTTATATTCCCTGTATACTGAATCCTGCTTAAATGCGCCTGAAGTTTTTTAAACTCTTGTCACCGGAATTTTCAGATTACGGATCGTATCTGAAAGCGCAAGGAAAATCTTATCAGTATCGGTTTTGAGTTCATTTTCTTTCCTGTAATGTCTTCGGACTCCATGTCACAATTGTAACTTTGTTTCTTCATCATATTCTTCGAATCTGCTATATCATCGGCGTATCTTGCAAAAGCATAAATACTGTAAATATATTTTCTCTCATCTTTTGGAATCAGTACTGATCCTACCGGAAAATTCTCATAGTGATTTTTAGCTGTTGATCTGCAGAAATCATAAGCAGATTCTAAATCTTTTTGCATTGTGAAATTTTTTACTTAACCGGAATTAGATATTGACTGCTGAAAAGATAAGGGAATAAAGGAAGGTATAATAAGATAAGATGAATCTAAGGTAATAATGTCAGGTGATTTGAATTTTATTCGTTCCGTATTTACAAGCGACGCGGACAGAAGTATTATTTCGTTCGAAATAATATTTATGAGATGTTTTGCGCTGGATCTTCAGACCGGTAAATAAACTTATCAGTTTTGTATAAAATGATGAGCGGTTTAAATTTGCGGGATCAGCAGGTGAATAAGAGAGAGCAAAAAATAAAAGCGGGATTATTGAAACCAAAAGAAGTAATGACTGCTTTAAAATATTTTTTTTGCCGGAATAAACGCTGCTCCAGTAACAGTTATTACAGATCTTTCTGTAAAATTCCATTGTTAAAAAATTCTGTAAGCACCATACAAATTTGCTTATAACAGACAGACTAAGAAATTTATTTAACAGATAATTCATTAAAATTATTTTGTAAAACTAATTTTTCTAATCTTTAATGTCAAGATTTAATTAGAGTATTATATAAAGATTCACATTCCGGAGATAATTTATATTGTATACACAAAGCCCTTCAGGATAAGTTCCGGAAGGGCTTTGTAAAAGTTAATACAGACTTTTATTTTACCAGAATAAATTTCTTTGTGGAAACGAAATCACCTGCATACAGAGTATAGAAATATACGCCTGAATTTAAATTTGTGCCTGCAGGAAAATTCCGCTGAATAATTACCGGCATTTTTAAATTCATTAAGTAACACGCTTAACTTTTCTCCCAAAGTATTATGGATCACAAGTTTTGACTTTACCGGAAGACGGAATTGAAAATTTATTTTAGTTGACGGATTAAACGGATTCGATAATTTTGCCTGGGCTTTCTTAAAATCATCGGGTAAAGCCCGTTTAATTTGTTATTCCTGAAGCATCTGCTATATCTGAGAAATAAAACCGCTGCGCAGCCTGCACATATCTGAGAGTCTGATTTACAAATTCCATATGCTGTATCGGATTGGTTTGTGTCTGTGTTGGTAAAGTTTCCTGGATCCAGGTTACCCGAGGTCAGTCGTCTTATATAACCAGCTGTTTAATGACGTGGAGCTCATCGCAGCGAATCAGATTTGATCCGTCTTTGAATGAGTGAACTTCATTCACAGCGAAGGAAGTCAATCCGGCGGGATTAGTAACGGCGACCATGTCGAGCCGCCGTTTGTAGTCTTTCTTATACCGGTATTATTTGTTCCAAGCACACCACGTTGCATTCGTGAATCCGATTCCCTGAGAGTATAATCCGTCAGGTGTTCCTGATCCGCTGAACTGTCTGGAATGTGAACGTTCCGCTTATAAAACCTCCGTTTGTCTTATACACTTTTGAAGAAGTAGTGCCTGATGCAACTGTAGCTACCCGATCCATATGTTCAGCGAGTCAAGCCAGTCCCAGGCGTTTACAATTCCATATTCCCATTTGTGACCGTAGAGCGTGGGTGAAAGTATCCAGTTCGTTCTCCGTTTGTTGTATATCTGTACTGGAAAGTCCGACCGCCTTGAAGGTGCAGGATCACTGAAATAAATTCCGTAATTCCTATTGGAACATATGAATACCGTCTGAGAAGCTGTTCGCAACAGCAAGCTGCTGCACCCAGGATGCTCCGCCGTTACTTGTTCTGTAAATAGAACCGCTTACATTTCCTACCCAGCAGTTTGACGTCAAGCGCAGAAATTCCGTAGACATTCCCTGCCGGAAGTCCGGTATTGCGCAGACTCCAGTTAAGACCGCCGTCAATGCTCCCTGTATACTTTTACCGCCGTCACAGGCGATCCAGATAAGATTCTGGTTTACAACAGAAATTGAATTTATTAAAGGTGCAGTGGGAACAGTACTGATTACCGTCCACTGAGAGAGATGCATTGCTAAATACAAATGTGAAAAAAATTACAAATAATTTTTCATAAAGAACCCCTTTCATTTTAAATTAAGATTATTTGTAATTAGCTGAAATGTTGGAGGTTAAAACATCAGAGACACGCCTGTTCTTGGAGCGTGTCTCTGATAGACTAAATTATTATTTCAGAAGCATTAATTTCTTTGTATCTGTAAAATTACCTGCTGTAATGGTATAGAAGTAAATACCTGAAGTAAGATCTGAAGATGCTTTAAATTCAGTGGAATAACTTCCTGCATTTAAGAATTCATCAACAAGAGTTGTTACTTCTTTTCCTAATGAATTATAGATCTTTAAATTTACTTTTGAAGAATTCGGTATAGAGAAATTAATAGTCGTCGCCGGATTGAACGGATTCGGGAAATTCTGATCAAGTTTAAAATCAGCCGGAACCGAGCTGCTGATGCTGTTAACAGTTGTAATTGTTTCCGTTAATTTTAAAACTGCGCCGTTTGCTGTAACTGCAAATCCGTAAACTGTTGTGCCGACTCTTTTAAATTCCATGTGAGTTACACCTGTAAGACTTGAAGTTGACATCACAGTCCAGTTTAAACCGCCGTTGGTGCTCTTCTGAATAACGCCGGCTGGTCCGATTGCTGATGAAATATATGCTGTGTTTGTTCCTTCGATCCACTTTATAGTGCTGTAACCTGTCAGACCGGCTGCACCGGTAACTGTTGTGAAGTTTGCTCCGCCGTTGGTTGTTCTGGATATATTAGGCAGTGAAGTGCTTGATGTTACAAGTCCGCGTAATTTATCATCACTGAATGCTACACCGGATGTAAAATTTCCTGCAACAGAAGAGTTACTTTTACTCCAGTTTGTACCGCCGTTTGAAGTATAAATAAATGCCGGAGGAGTTGTGTTACTTCCGAAACCATAGAATAAATTATCTATTACTACAATTGAATTTTGAGCGGAAGCTGTTCCTGCAAACCCGGGAGGCGCTGTAGCTGTCCATGTAGTACCGCCGTCAGTAGTTACTGCAACATAATATGGCTGACCTGCTCCCGTAGGAGGATCACTTTGCGCAATACCGAAATTCGGTGTTGTCTTAGAAAAAACTATACCGTTAAAAAATCCTCCGGAACCGCCTGTTGATACAGCAACAGTCCAGTTTACGCCTGCATTTGTTGTTTTATAAACTCTGGCGTTTCCGCCTGCGCCGCCTGCAGCTCCGCCGTCTCCGACATAAGCTGTATTAGCGTCTACAGCCCATACGCAGTATACTTCCAGAAGTACGCCTGTAGTCGGAATTGCTGTCCAGTTTGTACCGCCGTTGGTTGATCTTGCAACAACAGGTGTTCCTGTAGAGACCGCCTGCTACCCAGATCGTATTCTGATCTACAACAGAGATGCTCGGTGATGTACCCGGATTTGAAACAAGACCTGCAAGGGTCCATTGTGAATAAACTTCGGACCTGATGCCCGAAAGTAAAACAATTGCTAAGAGAAAAGATAAAAATAGTTTATAACTTTTCATTTTATAGCTCCTTTTTTTTTATTTTTAAAATAAAATTGTGTGTATGATTTTTGTTAATTTAAAAAAATATTCTATAATAAAACAGTGTTAAATACATTTGATTGAAAAAATAATTAATACTGAACAAAAAAAGAGCGGATCTAAGACCCGCTCTGCAAGTAGTGAATATGTTTATAAAAAAATTACTTCATTAGAACCATTCTTTTTGTCTCTGTAAAACTTCCGGCTGTCATCGTGTAAAAATAAACGCCGCTGGAAAGATTTGTCCCGTCAACTACTATAGAGTAAGTACCTGCGTTTAATTCACCGTCGACATAGGTTTCAACTTCATTACCGAGCATATCATAAATCTTAACACTTACTTTTTCATTTCTGGGAATGGAGAAACTAAAATTCGTATTCGGATTAAATGGGTTTGGATAATTTTGAGTAAGTTTATATTCTGAAGGAGTTATATTCTGATTACTTATACCAACAGTTCCGGTCAGAGGCGTCTTATATGCCTGCTTAACATTATTTGTTACTGAATAACTTGATCCCCCTTTATATACAAAAATATTCAGGTCGCAGTTTTCAGGATTGTCAACCTGTGGAGATACCGGTACTACATAATTTATTGTTCTGGTTACTTCCTGTCCTGTCGTCCAGGTACCTGAATTTATTAACTCGCCAACGTCTCCGTTCATCATGCTTTTACGACATGTTTGTGAACATAAGTCGGATTTCCTGCGCAGGATGAGTTTCCTGTCTGAGAATAGATCAGATTATTTTCAGTCAGTACATAATTGACAAAATACTCTCGGTAAGATCTGATAACGCTGTGATCTTAACTGTTGCATTTAAGGTTCTGGAATTTGCGTCATAAGATTTATTAGATACCGCAATACTTACTCCGGGCTGTATTAGAGAAGACTGTATTACAACTTCATTATTCCAGCCGGTTCTGCTTATTACTCCGGAAAATCTTCCAATTACACCTGTCGGATAAGCACTGAATCCCATTAATCCTCTGATACCGCTTGAATAAGTCTGCCATGGATCACTTCCAGCTCCGTGATAACCTAATACTACTGTATTAGGAAAGTTAATAAGAATCTCATTAATTATATCGTGACCGCAGGGACACCACTGACACCATGTTCCGGTGCAGTATTCAAGCAAAACATTGTTTTGTGAATTTGCTCTTTCAATATTGAAAGAAAAAGATAAAAGTACAGCGAAAAATATTGCGTAAATTTGTTTCATAATTAAATCCCCCGATTTATTTTAATTTATATAAATAAAAAAAATATAGACTTTAAATACAATGACTTTATTTATGAAAATTTATAAAGAGCTCCAGGCCTCCCCCCTTGTTTTTCAAAGGGGGAATGAGGGGGATTCTGTAAGTTGCTGTAGAAGTCTTTATTAAAAAGCTCCAGGCCTCCCCTCTTGTTTGGGAATGAGGGGGTTCTGTAAGTTGATGCGGAAGTCTTTATTAAAAAGCTCCAGGCCTCCCCCTTTTTTTTCAAAGGGTGGAATGAGGGGGGTTCTGTAAGTTACTTCCCGCTGTCAATTATGTCTTGTTATCAAAATTGCTTTTCAATAAGTTTCAGTAAATAATAAAAGAAGAAGTTATGAAGAAACAATTTACTGCCTATAATCATCATAGATTGTTAATCCTATAAACAAGATCATGTAAATTCAAAAATAAATTTCACTCAAATAAATAACGGAGTATTTATGAAAAACCCAAACAAATTAATTTTATTCTTTGTTCTTACTTTCACTTGTTCACTTTCTCTCAAATCAAATCCTATAAATCAATTTATCAATAACGTATCTCCACCCATGAATGCCAACAGCGTTGTAAAGTCATCGGACATTGTCATTACTTTCGCTCAGCTTATGAACGGCTCTTTAATGAATGCCGAAAATATTAAAGTCTTCGGTTATCAAACTGGACTTATGACGGCATCATTAGATTATAATTCAGTTTCAAATACGCTGACAATAAATCCTGTAAATGAATTTAAGAACGGTGAGAAAATAAGCGTTACTCTTACTTCAGGATTAAAGACTATTTCAAACGAGAGCATAACGCCATTCGTGTATAAGTTCAGAGCAAAAGCAATTGGAGGGACTGGAAGTTTTACTAAAACTTCAGAGATAAGTAATACTTCAGGCGGTTATATAAGATCAGGTGATTTAGACGGAGACGGTGACATTGATATAGTCATTAATAATTCGTTTTATAAAAACAACGGCAGTGCAGTGTTTACGTTATCAACTACACTAAATCATTATGGAAGACCGGATCTCTTTGATGCAGATAATGACGGTGATCTTGACATTTTTTTAAGTAATAACGGTACAATTTATTTTTATTTAAATGACGGCTTGGGTAATTTTACTTATATCTCAACATTTTCCGGAAGTGTCTGGGCTTTTGGCGATCTTACAGGGAACGGATATATTGATATTGCCTATTTTGTAAATAACGGAGAAGTAAAGATGCTTATGAATACAAACGGGATATTTAATCCTGCACAATCTTATAGTCTCTTAGGACTATGTGTAAATACAGGGGATTATTATGATAATCTTTTAATTGAAGATTTTAATAATGACGGTAGTATGGATGTAATGTCAATAAGCGGTTGGATAAGTGGAAACAGTATTACATTTTATGATGCATGTAGAAATTTTAATAACTTATCAAATGACGGTTATGGAAATTTTACGGTTCAGGATGCTTATTTTCATTTTAGCAGTAGACATGGTCCTATAATTTTTTCCATGGGTGATTCTAAATCTTTTGACTTTAATGGAGATGGGAAAGTTGATATATGTTCACCATTATTACAGCTCATTAATGCAGGCAGCGGTTCCTTTTCTGATACCGGTACCTTTAATCCATTTATAAATTCTTTGGATTTTGATTTTAATGGAGATGGGTTTATTGATATATGTGCAATTTTTATCGGAAATTTAGAACGTTATCAAAATAATGGTATTGGTGAATTTACTCTTTCTGTAGAAAATTATAATTATAGCTTATCATTCGGATCGGCTTCAGGAGATTTTGATGGTGATGGTGATATTGATATGGTAATGAAAGTAGAGAATGACAAAACCGCAATTCTCCTCAACGGCGACAGTCCTTTGCCGGTAGAGCTTTCGTCATTTACTTCGAGCGTAAATTTAAACTCCGTAAAACTGAACTGGTCTACTTCACTTGAACAAAATAATTCCGGATTTGAAATTCAAAGATCGGATAATGACGACGCCGGTCAGGAAGCGTGGAAGAAAGCCGGCTTTGTAAACGGCGCGGGAAATTCAAGTTCGCAGAATAATTATACATACGAAGATAAAAATCTTTCATCAGGAAAATACAAATACCGTCTGAAGCAGATCGACTTCAACGGCGGTTATGAATATTTCATGCTGACAGGCGAAGCAGTGATCGGCATTCCCTCATCAACGGAACTTCAGCAGAACTATCCGAATCCATTCAATCCCGTTACTAATATTTCCTACAGACTTTCGGAAAGCGGATTTGTTACTTTAAAAGTGTTTGATAATTCGGGCAGAGAAGTAAAGACGCTTGTAAATGAATACAAGGAAGCCGGATATTATAAAGCCGTATTTGACGGCAACGGACTTGCAAGCGGAATTTATTTTTATAAGCTCTCGGCGGATAATTTTAACCAGACAAAAAAGCTGTCGCTGGTGAAGTAAAAAGTTTTTTAAATTAAGTTTTCAAATTCTTCATTCCAAATCTCGCAATTGGGAACGCGATCTTCCTGACTTAACTCTCCTTCCCAAGCCCCAGAGATTGTGTGAAAAGACAAATTTTGGAAATTTTTATTTGAGTTTTTAAATAGAACTCAAACTTATTTTTCTAAAACACGCGTTTTCACACAGCCTCTGGGGCTTGGGAAGGAGTGGAAAAATATCTCATCTAAGTAAAGCTAAATACAAATTATCTAACAAGCATCATTTTTTTTGAATCCATATGTTTCCCGTCAACAAATAAACTATAAAAGTAAACTCCGCTCGGAAGTGAGTTTGCTTTAAAAGTATAATCATAATCTCCTGCCGTTTGTAATTCATCTACTAGATTTTGAATCTCTTTACCAGTTATATCATGTACGATTAACCTGACTTCGCCTCTAATACTTAATTCATAACTGATACTGGTTGATGGATTAAACGGATTTGGATAATTTTGGTGTAATTTAAAATCTGCAGGAATTACTAATCCTGTCGAATTTATGTTCGTGATCGGATAAAAAACACTATCACCTCCGACGGTTGTATGAATACCTTTTAAAGGATGATATACCCAACCAATTTTACTATCTATGAAATCACAAAAAAAATATGTGTTGATATTAATACTCGTATCCGGGACCTGATACAGCCAGTTATTGCCACCGTTTGAAGTTCTGTATATCATACCTCTGTTTCCATTTCCAGGATAAAATACATGACCTCCAACTCCCCAAATTGTATCTTTATTTACAATTGAAAACTCTCTTATCTGAGACAAAATTATATTTCCTCCTGCTGGAAGCTTTTGAGTTATCCAGCTTGTTCCACCATCTGTAGTTTTTTTAACACTATCAAAGGACTTCCAGCCCGTATTGCTGTCTATGAACTTTATGTCAGTGAAACCATTCTGACCTGTTATTACTTCCCAGCTCTCACCTGAGTTTGTTGTCCTCCTTAAATAACTTCCTGTACTGTTAGTTATGAATCCCATTCTGGAATTGAACATATAGATCTTATCCGGGTTATTTCCATTATACTGCAGAGTCCAGTTGGTTGCGCCATTTGTCGTGCGGAAAACTCCTCCTCCGGAACTGGCACTTGATAACCAGATTGTATCTTCATTCAATACACTCATATCATTAAACTGTGCAAATGGCTCTGGAACATTTAATAAAATCCAATTTAGTCCTCCATCTGTGGATTTGCTTAAACCCGGATAGCTAAACATACTATTAGCTCCACAAACAAAGCCTGTTTCAGAATTGATAAACTTGATTCTTGAAAAACCAACACTTCCTGCTCTTGTATGAACTATATTCCAATTATTGCCTCCATTACTGGTTTTCAAAATATAAGCAGTATCATCTAAATCAATATATGGCGTTACAGCCCATCCAGCTAAGCTATCTAAAAAGAAAACATCAGAGATTTGTCTCCCGCCAATATTCGGCATAAACTGCTGATACCATCCGCCCGGAGGATTATGCGCGAAGTTGAATGCGAGGATGAAGGCAAGTATACAAATGTAGAAAAGGAGAGTTGAGAGTTTGTCGGGATTTAATATTTTTTTGAAGTTCTTCATAATTAAATCATTTTGTTAAACTTAGTTATTACATATTCCTGAATCAATTTATTTTTAGTTAGTATCAATTGATACTATTTTAAGACAATCATTTTCTTTGTATCAACCAATTCTTCACCGGCAAACAAACTGTAAAAATAAACCCCCGAAGACAGGCTCGAGCCGTATTCCGTCGCTGAGAAATCTGCTTCATATACTCCTGTGTTTTGTTTTTCATTTACAATTGTTTTGACTTCTTTTCCGTTTATGTTATAAACATTCAGTTTAATAAAGCCGGGAGTTTTCAGTTCGTATTTTATTTTAGTTAATGGGTTGAATGGGTTTGGATAGTTTTGAAAGAGTTTATAATCAGACGGAGTTGTGCCGGATATTTGGGTTACGGAAGTAGGATAATATGTAGTATCTCCTCCCAATACTGTATGTACACCTCTACCTATATTACTATATGCCCATCCGTTTAATTCATTTATAAAATCAATATTGAAGTAGCGGGATATAACTATTATGCTAGTATCGGGTAATTGATATCCCCAGTTATCACCTCCATTTGTGGATTTATAAATTAATCCACGAAATCCTAAAGATGTAGTTGCTATTGAACCGACACCCCATATTGTGATTGCATTTATGACCGCTAAATCAACAATCGAAGAGAATGCAAAGAAACCTCCTGTTGGGGGAATTAATTGTTTTTCCCATGAAATACCTCCATCTGTTGTTTTCTTTATAGAATCTACTTCATTCCAGCACTTCCATCCGGTCAAGCTGTCAATAAATTCTATATCAGTAAAACCTTCATTTGAAACAGTAAACCAGTTGAATCCTCCGTCTGTTGTTTTTTTTATTGTAGGGGTACCGGCATTGAATCCTATAAATCCTATTCGGGAATTGTACATATATATCTTATCTGGAAAATCTCCTGAACTTGCCTGATTTGTCCAGTTTACTCCGCCATTTGTTGTGCGGAAAACACCACCGACAAAACCATTCCTCGCTACAACTCTAATTGTATCTTCATTCAATACACTCATATCATCAAAATAGATTTGACCGCCTCCGGGAATTCCTATTGCAAACCAATTCTCTCCTCCGTTTGTCGATTTATAAATTCGTGCCCCATTTCCATATCCTCCGCTTACAAAACCAGTGCTGAAGTTAAGAAATTTTATTCTGCTAAAATCCCTGAAGTCTGTATATTTTAATTGCCAATTGTCTCCACCATTAGTTGTTTTTAAAATATAACCTGAAGTATCATTTGGCATACTATTACCTGATACTATCCAACCGTTTAAGCTATCTAGAAAATACATATCTGATACTTGAAAGTTTGGAAGACTGGGAAGAAACTGCTGATACCACCCGCCCGGAGGATTATGCGCGAAGTTAAATGCGATGATGAATGTGAGTATGCTGATGTAGAAAAGAAGTGTAGATATTATATTTATAAACTTACTTCCCATTTTTCACTTACCTTAATGAAAATTCATTTTTATTAAGTTTCTTGATGATATATTCATAACAGGTTTGCTGATATGGCGCTGTTTTGAACTGTTCAATTTTTTCCGCGCTGACATTGTCCATTGCTTTCAGCCACGTATCATAATTTCCGTTCAGCAGTTCTCTTGCAGTATTATTTTTTACTTCTATAAAGTCCAGCCACACATCGGCATATCCGTACCAGTAAATTCTGAGATCATACTTAGTTTCAATGTCCGGTGATCTGCCTTTTGGATTGATCTCTTTTCCGTCTGCTATTATCAGAGAATCCAGTCCCAAATATCCTTCGAATCCTTCATGATAATTTCCGCTGTAATATAATCTGCCTTCATCGTCCGGATGTCTTTCAATAAAATTCATAGCCAGATATTCCACCTCACGAATTACTTTGCCTTCTGTATTTACTATTTCAAAACGGCAGATCTGTGTATGCAGATTCTGATCATTATATTTTTCCTTTATCGGATATATCAGCTCCCGTTGTATTCTCATTCTCGGTTTGAAATAAAATGAATGGAGAGTATCATTTGACCATTGAGTTTTTATATATCCCGGATCCTTCGGGATCTTCGCTCCCCGTATATATCCCGGATCATCTCTGCCTGCACTGAAGTGTATGACCTTTGCTCCGCTGCCGTATTCTGAATTATCCTCAAAGACCTGACCTGTTTCGATATTTCTGTAATCTGTCTCACATTCAAGTTTATATGATTTTGCGCCGAGTAGATATTCCAGATAATTCTGCTGCTCCTGCGGCGTGAGTTTTCTTTCAACTGTATTTACCGGAATGTTTTCAGCTTTCTTATTTTTGAATTCATCCTTATATATAAAAGCAAAAGAACCCAGACAGAGAAAGACTGCAATTAATATTTTAACTTTCATGACGATATTATTTTTTGTTAAATTTTTATTATTCTGATTTTCAAAATTTACTCTTAAATTATTTTATTAAATAAAAATCTTTTCTCACCGGATCAGCAGCATCTTTTTTGTATCCGTCTTAACTCCTTCAATAAATAAACTATAAAAATATACACCGCTCGGGACATTATTTCCATCAAACCGAACGTTATAACTTCCTGCACTGTGTTTTTGATTAACCAATGTTTCTATTTCAGTTCCTAAAGCATTATAAACTTTTATTATAATAAAACCGGTAACAGACAATTGAAAGCTGATTATTGTTTTCGGATTAAAGGGATTCGGATAATTTTGAAATAGTTTAAAGTTTTCAGGTGTTTCATTGATTGGATTTATTATGTTTGTAATTGTTGTGTCACCTCCGGTTACAGTATGAACGCCTGTTGCAACCCCATATGACCAACCAATATTTTTATTAACAAATTGAATATATAAATATCGAAATATATTGATTGATATGTCCGGTAATTGATAGCTCCATGTCGTTCCTCCATTTGTTGTTAGATATATTACACCTCTCGCCGAAGATCCAATAACACCAACTGAACCCACCGCCCATATCGTGTCAGCATTTATATTTGAAAAACTTATCACTCTGGACAATGGCAATGTGTCGCTTTTAGGTGGTAAAGGAATATTTTGCCAGCTCAATCCTCCGTCAGTTGTCTTTTGCATAGGACCATAACACTTCCATCCCGTTGTTGCATTAATAAAATACATGTCACCGAATCCACCGCCCGGAATTTGCAGCCAGTCAATTCCGCTGTTAGTAGTCTTATACAATGTAGTCCCCGCTACATATCCGGTGTCTTTATTATACATATAAATGTGTGTAGGGTTGTTTCCACCTAAATTGACCTGATGGGTCCAATTTATACCGCTGTTCGTTGTGCGGAAAACACCGCCTAGCAAACCTTCGGAGTCTACGTACCATCCGGTATCCTGATTAATAAAGCTTAAATCATTTGAGAAAATAAATGGATATATTGAATTCCAGCTTATTCCTGAATCAGTCGTTCTAATTAAGTTTGTTCCTCCTACAAAACCTGTGCTCCCATCTATAAATTCTATTGAGGTCATAATAAAACTATTTTGTCGGTTCGCAATCCACCAATTATTTCCTCCGTTAGTTGTTTTAAGAATTAATGATGTATCACTAGCTATGGAAGAAATAGCATAACCATTTAAGCTATCTAAAAAAGTTATATCAACAATATTCCTATTACCTATATTCGGCAGAGACTGCTGATACCATGCGCCCGGAGGATTATGCGCGAAGTTAAATGCAATGATGAAAGAGAGTATGCTGATGTAGAAGAGAAGTGAAGATATCTTATTTATAAACTTATTTTTTTCCATATCTGTATGAGTTTTTATTTCAATTTAAGGAAGATGATTTTTAAAATCAATTTTTATCCTGCAATTGAAACTCATTTCCGGGCGCGTTACAATACTAAAATTATTTATATTTCTGTGCAAGGACTTATGTCATGTTATTGATATAATTTTTATTATATAAATACGGGGATGCAGAACAGCTTCAGAAGAACAACTATTTCGTTCAGTTGTTTAAATAATGTTTTTGAGAATTGTTATTCCTTTAGAAAAGTATTTCTGTTAAACGGGCAGGTTTTTTTACGGTCATAAGAGTTTTAAGTCCGGTCATCAAAGCCGGTAAATGTTAATTGTAAATATTTTTTTAACTCTCATTCTCATTGAAATTACTTCCAAAGCTCAAAGTTAAAATTTTTAAAACACACTATTATTTGAGCCTTTGAGTCCAAGAGGTTAGCAGAAAGAGTTTGTTTTCGGACCGTCCGGAGCACGTGTATATGTGTTGTTTAAATTAATATAGTCCATTAAAAATTAATCATTGATAAATTAATAATTGATAATTGACTTCACCTTCTGCGGAATTAATTTTCCGAAATATCGAAAAACAATCCATATTTGCAGTTTTAAGTTTTAAAGTAAAAAATTTCACCGCATTTATCGACCGCAGCGAATTGTTTATTGACCGCAACGACCTGTTTATCGACCGCAGCACTGTGTTGATCAACCGCAGCACCGTGTTTAGGTACTGTAGCAGTGTCGTTCTCAGTCACCGCAACCTGTTTAGGAACCGGGGCGAACATCCTCTCAACCACCGCAGACTGTTTAGGAACCACTGCAGCTTGTTTTGGCACTGATGTACACTATTTATGAACTGTTTGCAGACTCATACTCCACTTACGCAACGTTTTCTCAACTTAAAGACAATGTTTTCTTCACTAACAATAATTATTTCTCAATTGAAATTATTTGTTTCGTCACTTCCGAAACTCATTTTCAGGCTGCTTCGTGTCTTCTGACGACTGCTGAAAGTCTCTGATTGAATGCCGCGTGTCTATTTTTGGATGCCGCATGTCTATTTTTTATAGCCAAAAGTCTCTTGACGAAAACCAAAAATCTCTTGACGAAATCCAAAAGTCTCTTTTTGAATGCCAAAAGTCTCCTGACGAAAACCAAAAAGCTCCTGACGAAAGCCAAAAGTCTCTGATTGAAAGCCGCATGTCTCTTGTTGAAAGCAGCGTAACTCTTATTGAAATCCAAAAGTCTCCGATTGAAAACTGAAAGTCTCTTTTTGAAAGCCGCATGTCTTTATTTCAAAACCGCATGTCTTTTTTTGAAAGCCGAATATCTCTGATTTAAAGCCAAATGTCTTTTCCCGGATGTTTTGTGTCTTCACTTTAAAACTTTATGTCTTTTCCCGTGAGACAAGTATCTTCTTTCGGAAGTTTTGAGTATTTCTTAAAAAAGTTTAATTTCTTCTCTCAAAAATTAAATGTCCCGGTTATAAATTTTTATAGACTTCGCACTGAATTAATTTTTCTTTATAGTATAATTATTTTCCTTCAATCGGATATAAATTATCTTCAGAAAGATGCATAATATCTTCATTAAAATATTCCTGCAAATTAATTTAACGATACGAGGCTTTTAAAGATTTCACCTTTTCATATCTGCAAAACTCGGGCTTCAGTTTTCATGATAAGTAAGTTTCATATATATATTAATAGTGTTAATTTACTCCAATTTTATTTTAAAATGATAGAGATAAAAAATCTTAGAAAGAGTTTCGGGAATAATGAAGTTCTGCGTGGCGTGAATCGTACTATTGAAGACGGGATCACGCTTGTGATCATAAGAAGGAGCGGATGCGGTAAATCTGTATTACTCAAACATATTATCGGACTACTTACGCCTGATGAAGGCGAAGTGCTAATTGAAGGAAAAGATATTACAAAGATGAGCAAGAAGGAAATTTATGAATTAAGAAAACGATTCGGATTTCTGTTCCAGGGAGCTGCGCTTTTTGATTCAATGGATGTGGAAGAAAATATCGGTCTTGCGCTGACAGAAAATACAGAAATGAAGAAGGCGGAAATAGCGGGTATAGTAGCTGAAAAGCTGGAGATGGTAGGTCTTCCGGATATTCAGAATATGAAACCCTCTGACCTCTCAGGCGGAATGAAGAAAAGAGTATCGCTTGCAAGATCACTCGCTACTGATCCCGAGTATATTTTATACGACGAACCGACCACAGGTCTCGACCCTGTTATGAGTGATCAGATAGATGATCTAATAAAAGAACTTGGTGATAAATTAAAGGTAACTTCTATTGTTGTAACTCATGACATATTCAGCGTCTATGATGTCGCTGATATGGTGGCGATGATGCATGAAGGGCAGATATATTTTCTCGGCACTCCAAAGGAACTCACGGAAACAAAAGATCAGCTCATCAGGGATTTTCTTAACAGGACTGATAAAAGAATTTAATTAAATCAGTTTAATATTGATCAGTTAAAATTACAATTCAATCTCACCCTCTTCTTTATTCCATCCTTTCCATCCGCCGTCCATTGAAATGACATTTGTATAACCCATTTTCTGTAATGACTCCGCTGCAATCGCTGAACGGTATCCGCCTCCGCAGTATAAAATTATTTTTCTGTCATGTTCATCGACATGAAGATGTATATCTCTTTCGATAATTCCCTTTCCGACATGAATGGCGTCTTTGATCCTTCCCTTTTCAAACTCATTATCTTCCCTGATATCAACTAAAATAAATTCTTCATTATTTTTTTTCATTTCCATTACATCCCGGACTGTACATTCTTTAATATTCTTTTTTACATCGTCACACAGTTCATGAAAAGTTTTCTTCATATTAATTTTATATTTTATATGTTTGAAATAATTAAGCTCATATTAAAAATATCTTCCGCGCTGCATCCCCTTGAGAGATCCATTACAGGTTTGGAAAGTCCCTGTAATACGGGACCGGTTGCAGAAGCTCCGCCAATCCTTTCAGTTATTTTATAAGCTATGTTCCCGGAATTCAGATCAGGAAATATAAAAACATTTGCTTCTCCTTTTATTATACCGTCAGGGTCTTTTCTTCCGGCTACATCTTTATTAAATGCAGCGTCAAACTGCAGTTCACCGTCTGCTATCAATTTCGGCTTCCTCTTTTTTGTTAATTTAACAGCTTCGGTAATTTTATTCAGCGAATCACTCTTTGCGCTGCCTTTTGTGGAAAATGATAGAAATGCAACTCGGGGTATGATACCCGTCAGCTTTCTGAAATTTTCCGAAGTGGATATTGCAATGTCTGAAAGCTGATTTGCATCAGGATCAGGGATTACCCCGCAGTCTGCATATGCAATGATCTTTTTACGGTGTACATGCCTTTCAGGAAATGTAAATAAAAAAAACGAGGAGACTGAACTGCAGTTCCGCGCCGTACCGATAACAGAAATAGCATTTCTTAAAACCGACGAAGTACTGTAAACACTTCCCGCGATCAGTCCGTCAGCGTAATTTTTTTTAAGCAGCATACAGCCGAATGTAAGCGGATCACTAATTTCAATTTCCGACTGAATGAATTTATGTTCCTTTTTTTTCGCAGACCGGATGTTATGATAGTCTTTTAAAAACTGAGAGCTGAATACACTGTCAATTATCAGCAGATCTTTATGGTCAGATAATTTTTTCAGTTCACTGCTTCCGTTATCAATTAAAATAACTTTCGCAGCATTCTCTTTCAGAATTTTCCTAACAGCTTTTAAAACCCTTTCATCGCCCGACTCCGGAAAAATTATTGTTTTCTTTTTTTGCCGGCTACGGTCTAACAGAAGCTTAAATAAATAGTTAATAGTTAGTAGTTAATAGTTAATAGTTAATAGTTAGTAGTTAGTAGTTAATAATTAATTGTAAATTGTAAATTGATAATTGATAATTGTAAAATGCTCTTTATTTGAAATTTGACATTTGACATTTATTTTATTATTCCTCCTCCTATCACATCCTCTCCCGAATAAAACACCGCCGACTGTCCCGGGGTTACGGCTTTCTGGGGATTGTCGAACCGGACGAGTATTTCATCATCTGATAATTGTTCAAGTAAAGCGCTGTATCCAACGCCGTTGTATCTTATCTTTACATCCGCCTTAATTGGTGAAATGAGTTTATCCGTGGTCATAAGATTTATATCCTTTACTGTAAATTCCGAACTGTAAAGACTTTCCTCATCGTCGATATGGACCTGATTTTTTTCCGCATCGATTTTTGAGACATACAGTCTTTTTCCGAAAGCGAAGTTCAGACCTCTTCTCTGACCGATTGTATAATAAGGATAACCTTTATGTGTTCCGACTTTTTCATTATTGTAGATCAGATCCCCGCCTGAGATACTTTCATTCAGACCGGGAAGCCGGATCTGTATAAGATCCCTGTAATTATTATTCGGTACGAAACAAATTTCCTGCGAATCCGGAGTATCGGCCGGCTTGAGATCCATTTCATGAGCGAGTTTTCTGATCTCAGATTTTGTATATCCCCCGAGCGGAAAGATCGTCTTGCTTAGCGCATACTGCGAGACACGCCATAAAGCGTATGACTGATCCTTTTTTTTATCTGCAGCTTCGGAGACATTATACCTGTTATTGGTTTTGTCAAATTTTATTTTTGCATAATGACCGGTTGCCAGATAGTCGGCTCCGAGCGATTCAGCTTTTTCCAGAAGCGCTCCCCATTTAATGGATTTGTTACAAAGCACACACGGATTTGGAGTATTTCCTTTAAGATATTCAGAAATGAAATTGTTTATTACGATATCATTAAATTTCTCTGTAAAGTCCAGAGTATAATGACTGAAACCCAGATTCTGCGCGACATTTCTCGCGCTGTATATAGTCTCGAGTGAACAGCAGCCGGAATCCTTTTCCGGAAAGTCATCATATCCCCAGGTCTTCATTGTAATTCCGATGAGATTATAACCTTCATTTTTAAGTAATGCAGCGGCGACGGACGAATCAACTCCCCCGCTCATTGCAATTACAACTGTCTTTTTATTATTGCTTATTGTCATAAATAGTTAAAGTAAAATATGAATTGAAGTTTATTTAAAAAAGTTAAAAAATGAATTGAACTTTAGACTTGAATGAATTAGTTTTGACCTGACATAAATTAAAAAAGGAGAAAAGCATGTCAAAAAGATCATTATTCATATTATCTTTTTTATTTGTTTTTACTTTTTTCGGTACAATTGGTACGATCTCTGAATTAAATGCAAAATCGCAGAGTAAAATTGAAGATCTGAATCAAAGTAAAAAGAAAAAAAACACAAAAAAGAAAGGTCCCAAGAAGAAGAGCTCCAAGAAAAAGAAAACTTCTTCAGGAAAGAAGAAATCTACAAAGAAAAAATCAAACAAAAAGAAATCTTCTAAAAAGAAAACTTCAAAGAAGAAAGGATCTAAAAAGAAAAAAGGAAAGAAATACAGCTCTAAAAAGAAAAAGAGAAGCAGTAATTCTTCCAGAACATACAATACAGGTACTTACACTCCGCCGAAAACATATGATTCAGGAAGCGACGGATCGAGAGAATACAAAAGAAGTGAAGATAAACCTGTAGAAAATTTCAGAAAAGAGCCGAAAAAAGACGGCGAATAAAAAATCTAATATAGAATAAGAAGCCCGGGTCATTAATGATCCGGGCTTTTTTTGTGTTTAAAATTTAATTAATCTTAAGTAAGGTAAGCAGTTTATTAATATTTTAAAAAAAATATTTCCGGAATCAGCAAAATACCGGAGAACTATATTTAAACTCCCTTTATGAATAAGTATATTGCTGACTATGAAAATTAGTTTAAACTGGATAAAGGAATATATCCCCGGATTTCAATACGAATCTTTAGAATCTCTTACTGACAAAATGACCGCAACCGGTCTTGATATAGAATCAGTTCAGGATGAGAGCGTTAAATTTAATAAATTTGTCATCGGAGAAGTTCTGGAAAAGAAAAGCATCCGAATGCCGATAAACTTTCAGTTTGTAAGGTAGACTCCGGTGAAGAGATACTGAACATTGTGTGCGGTGCTCCGAACGTGGAGAAAGGTCAGAAAGTCTGTGTCGCAAAGACAGGCGCTGTAATTCCGGACGGAGGATTTGAAATTAAAAGATCAAAAATACGCGGAGAGCTCTCCGAAGGAATGATCTGTTCGGCAAAAGAGCTGAACATTTCTGACGATCATGACGGCATTATGGTATTGCAGACCGACGCTAAAAACGGAACTCCTTTTGCTGAGATCTCCGGCATGAACGATGTAGTATTTGATATCGGCATTACTCCAAACCGCGGCGATCTGTTTTCTCACTTTGGTATTGCACGCGAAATTGCAGCTATCTATGGTAAAAAAATAAAATTTCCCGGAACGGATCTTAAAGAAAGCGCTGAAAAGACTGATGAGCTTATCTCAATTGAAATTGAGAATAATGATCTTTGCAAAAGGTTTACAGGCAGAGTTATAAAAAATGTTAATATCAAGGAATCACCTGACTGGCTAAAGAACAGACTTACAGCTATCGGACTCAGACCGAGGAATAACATTGTCGATATAACAAATTACGTAATGATGGAAACCGGTCAGCCGCTGCATGCATTCGATTATGACAAGATCTGCGGGAATAAAATTATTGTAAGAACTGCAAATGAAGGCGACAGTTTTACAACACTGGATTCCAAAGAAAGAAAACTTAACTCAGCTTCACTTATGATCTGTGACGGTGAAGGATATTCGGGAATAGCGGGAGTGATGGGAGGGGAATATTCTGAAATAACAAACGAGACAAAAAATGTATTTCTGGAGTCGGCGTATTTTGATCCTGTCAGTATAAGGAAAAATTCCAAGCGGCTCGGGCTGCAGACTGATGCTTCACAGAGATTTGAAAGAGGCGTAGATATTGATATTGTAAAATATGCAAGCGACAGAGCCTCAACATTAATTTCAGAGATCGCAGAAGGAAAGATCTCAGCCGGTCTGTATGATGTTTACCCGGAAAAATTTCCGGCTCTTGAAGCAGGCGTGAGAGTTTCCAAAACATGTGCACTTTTAGGAATTACACTTACAAAGGAGCAAATTATTGAATTACTGGGAAAGATCGAAATTAATTTTTTACGTGAAGACGGTGAAATGTTATATTTTCAAATTCCCGAATTCAGGAGACAGGATATTTTCAGGGAACCGGATCTGATAGAAGAGATTGCAAGACTTTACGGATATGATAATATTCCGGCAAAATACAATTTCAATGTGAATACAGAAAACTCATCGCTGATAGACGACAGTGATCACAGACTAATGAGATCAGTTAATGATTATCTTACCGGGCGCGGATTTAATCAGATACTTACCTCTCCGATGACAGACGGTAATTCTGTAAATCAGGATATCACCGGTAATTCAGCCGGAGTGAAAATTGAGAATACTGTTTCTGCGGAAATGAATACATTGAGAACCGGGCTTTTACCGGGAATGCTGGGTGTGATAAAAAGCAACTTTAACAACAGCGGTAAAGACATATCGCTGAAATTTTTTGAAGCAGGAAAAGTTTACCGTGACACCGGAGGTGAATTTACTGAAGAGACAAAACTGATAATGGCGCTTTCGGGCAAAAGAGATATACCCGCCATATATGGCAATGATGATGAGTTTAATTTTTTTGATATTAAAGGAGAAGCTGAAATGCTGCTGTTAAATTTAAATATTGGCAAGTCTGAATTAAATTATCATTATAACAAGAGTATAGACGGTGTCAGAATAGATATAAGTTTAAATAAAGATAACATCACCGCTATATATAAAGCAGATAACAAACGTAAGAAAGAATTTGAGATTGATTCTGACGTTTTTATTGCTGAATTTTGTCTGAATAAAATTTTAAAGCATTCTTTCAGGAAAATTTTATATAAAGAGATATCAAAATTTCCTAAGGTAAAAAGAGATCTTGCCGTATTAATTGACAGGGATTTACCATTTAAAGATGTAAATGACCAGATCTTAAAAAGCGGAAAAGGACTGCTCAGCAGACTGGAGCTGTTTGACATTTATACAGGAGATAAGATTGAAGAAGGCAAGAAAAGCCTTGCTTTCAGTATGGAATTTTCGTCAGATGAAAAGACTTTAACGGACAGGGAAATTTCAGCAGCGATGGATAAAGTAATTCAGGATCTTAAAAACAAACTTAACGCTGAGATAAGATCACAATAAAAATTCATAAATTTGAACAATCAGGACAACATCAAGGAATATTTTAAGGATCAGAAAAATACACTGAGAATTTCTCTTGATGACCTTTTTTCAAGGATCAAATTAATGATCTCCAAATATAAGGACCTGAAAAATGAAAATAACTTACTTAAGGAAAACGTAAAGAATTTAAATTTAAAAATTTCCGATCTGAAGTTACAGCAGACTAAACTTAACACAGAGCTGATAAATAAGGATAAAGAAAATTCTGAATTAAAAAACCTGATTTTAAATTCAGGTGATAACAAAATATCTTTAAAGGACAAAGATCTTGCAAAATCGAGAATAAAGGATTTAATTACACGAATAGATACACATTTAGATCAATACGATAACGGAGAGGAATTCAGAGATGCGTAAAATGTTTGACACAACAGTTTTTAATTTCACAAATTGCATTAATCATTATTGATTGGAAAGATGAGCCAAAAGGAAATAAGAGTTAAAATATTCAATAATGAATATAATCTGCAGGGAGACAGCGCTGAAAAAGTGGAAAGGATATCGGATTACGTTGACGGTATCATGAACCGGCTTAACAGCGAATCGCCAAATCAATCTGAGGAAACTATTGCGGTTGTTTCAGCATTGAATATAGCAGAGGAGTATTTCAAGGAGAAGGATATAAAAACAAACCTTGAAAAGGATTATACAGATCTGCTTGATGAATTAATCTCAAAAGCCAATTCAATCAGCGAAGCGATCGAAGATAATTTGTGAAATCAGAAACTACGTTCTTTACATAATTATAAGGTTATTAAAACCGCTCAGACTCAATAGTCAAACATTATAAAAAACCAACAGGTTTAACTATATGGGAGGTAAGCTCGGACAATGTCAATTACAGGCCTCATCCGCTTAACGCGGAATCGCTGATGCTGAATAAGTATCAATAGCGATCAGTGGAAGCAAAAGACATTCTGGCACCACCCACCGTATGATAGGAAAGGTTTCTTTATACCTTTGCGCTATGTACCCGTCTGAAGCGGTTTTTTTTATTCTGTCAGGATATTTTCCAAATAGAATAAAATTTGAATCTGACATTAAATTAAATTAAAATAACAGACAGTATTTCTAATAACACAAACTTTGTAACGGAGGATTATAAATAAATTATGGATCTGGAATTATACATATTACTGCCGGTGCTTGTAGCGCTTTGCCTTATAACATTTTTCCTGGGATGGTATATAAACTCACGGTCAAATAAAATAAAAATCGAAGGCGCTGATAACGTGGCAAAGAAAATTTTATCCGATGCCGAATCAAAAGCTAAAGATAAAATAGAAAGCGCAGAAAAAAGATCGAAAGAAATATTATCAGATGCGGAAAAAGCAACTTTAAATTTAAAGAAGGAAAAACTTCTGGAGGTTAAAGATGAATTCCTCAAGAAAAAGCAGCAGCATGAAGAAGAAGTTAAGATAAGGGAAAAGGAAGTAGTTGCAGATGAAAAGAAATTAAAACTTGAACTCGATAAATTCGAAACTGCCAAGAGCGAACTAATAAAAACAGAAAGTAAACTTCAGAAAGCAATTGAAATAAACGAATCTAAAACCAAGGAAGCTGAATTTAAAATAACCGAATCAGAAAAACTTATCAGGGCAAATGAAGAGATCCTCGAAGAACAGAGAAACAAACTTCAGAGAATTTCAGGTTTATCAGAAGAAGAAGCCAAAAAGCTTTTGTTTGAAACTCTGATCAATGACGCAAAGCTCGAATCAGCTCAGAAGATCCAGGAGATCAGAGAGGAAACTAAACTTGAATCAAACAGAATTTCCAAGAATATTATTATTCAGTCCATTCAGAGAACTGCATCTGATCATTCAGTTGAAACAACGGTCAGCGTACTTCAGATAAATTCTGATGAACTAAAAGGCAGGATCATAGGAAAAGAAGGAAGAAATATCAGAGCGTTTGAAGCAGTGACAGGAGTTGATATAATTGTTGATGATACTCCTGAAGCGATTATTATTTCGGGATTTGATCCGTTCAGAAGAGAAGTTGCAAGAGTATCAATGGAAAGACTGATAGCTGACGGCCGTATCCACCCGGCAAGAATAGAGGAGATAGTCGAGAAAGTTCAGAAGGAACTTACAGAAGAGCTGATCAGAGTCGGTGAGAATACATTGATAGAGATGGGAATACAGGGCATTCACAGAGATATAATCACACTCATCGGCAGAATGAAATACAGATCAAGTTACGGACAAAATGTACTGCATCATTCCATTGAAGTAGGTCATCTTGCAAGTATAATGGCTGCAGAGCTGGGACTTGACGCGCAAATGGCTAAGAGAGCCGGACTGCTTCATGACATGGGAAAGACAATTGACAGAAACATCGAAGGTCCGCATGCAATACTCGGATATGAAGTTGCAAAAAGATGTAAGGAACATGCGATAATCTGCAATGCAATCGGAGCCCATCACGATGAAATGCCGATGGAACATCCGATATCAATACTGGTACAGGCTGCGGATTCCATCAGCGGCGCAAGACCCGGCGCAAGAAGAGAATCCATTGAAGCGTATTCCAAGAGACTTGAAAAACTCGAGACTATCGCGAAATCTTTTGAAGGAGTAGTAAAGACATATGCAATACAGGCGGGAAGAGAAGTAAGGGTTATTGTTGAACAGGACAAGATAGACGATACATTACAGGATCAGCTTGCATCAGACATTGCACACAGGATCCAGGAAGAAATGGAATATCCCGGACAGATCAAAGTAAATGTGATCAGAGAGAGAAGGTCTATTTCATATGCGAAATAAATTGTTTACTTTGATAAATGAAAAATAATAAGAAATTACTTATAGGAGTAACAGGCGGAATAGGTTCCGGTAAGACAGAGGTCTGCAAGCTGCTTTCCAAAAGAGGATTTAAAGTACTTCACTCTGATAAAATTGCAAAAAATCTATATCTGACTGATAAGAAACTTGTTAATGAAATTATAAAGGTTTTCGGAAAAGATATTGTTAATTACAAAGGCAAGATCAATCTGCCGAAACTCCGGGAAAAAATATTTTCAAGCAGAAAGTGTTATTCTGCAATTAACAGGATTGTTCATCCTGTTGTAATAAACGAGATAGAGAAATTTGTTAAGAATAATAATTACGATATTGTAATTGTTGAATCAGCGCTGGTCTTTGAAAGCGGATTAAGTAAATTAATGGATTATGTCATTACAGTATTTTCAAATAAAAAAGAAAGAGTTGACAGATTAAAGTTACGGGATGAAGCTTCTACAAAATCAATTAAAGAGTTAATGAAATTTCAGATCGATGAAAAGAAAAAAATGGAACAGTCAGATTTTGTGATCATTAATAATAAATCTCTTAAAGACCTTAAAATACAAGTTGATTTCCTAAGTAAAATTCTGAAAGCTCTGTAATTTTGATCTGACTGCCTATTCCGGGTATGATAATTTAGTAGGTCTTCTTACTATGTAATTTCCGTTCAGCTTATACTTTCCGTAACATACATTATTTTTTATATTCTTTCCGTTATCAGGGTTTCGTGTCCCCGCCCAATATGCCTTAGCGTACTGTTCGCCGTTCACTTCTGTTTCTGATTCAAAAATAATAACATGTCCGTTCCATATAATAAGATCTCCGGGTATTGCATCCGATACATCATTAATACCTATCACAGGAAGTATGTCAGAAAAATTCAGCGTGTCAAAAAGATCCCGCGTGAGCGCATTTACTTCCGGAGTATTGAATCCCGCTTTTTTCAAAACATTCAAAGCATAGATGTTGCATTTTGTAGACCCGTTCAGAATAAGCAGCTGATCATCAAGCCAGTAAAGATAAGTCGAATCCACTTCCACTTTATACATTTCATTATTCTGTTCGTATTCAGCCACTTTTATTATTCCCATTCCGGTCGATTCATATTCGCTTTTTGTATCTTTCTTACTCCCCTCTTCTTTTACTTCTTTTCAGCGTATTCTTCATCTTCTTCACTGTCTTTTGAAGAAGAGCATCCTGAGATCAGAAATGCAGCAACAAGCACTTTTAAAATCAGAAATCCGTATCCGCAGAATTTATTTATCATACATCTCGCCGGCAAAATCTTTATTGAATTCATTCCATCTTTCTACTGCATATGCTTTAAACACCTGCGGAGCTTTATTGAAAGAGGCATCAATGTTCATTTCTCCCCGACAGCATCTTCATTGTTGATCTTAAGTATCATCACGCCCCTGACCGCATATTTCTTATGACCTTCATACATTAACAGCTTCATATCATCGGGACTTACATCGCTTTTACATGAAAGTCTGTAAGCGAAAGAAGTCTCAGCGAGTCCGTTACTGTCCAGATCGGTTACTGAAAGTGATCTGTCAATATATTCAAGTGTAATATCAAAAGGACAGTCCTTTACAAAGTCATATGTCTTCCACAACACTTTATTATTTTCGCTGAGAAGATAATGATGGACAAATAATTCTTTTATCCGGTTGTCCTCATATACTGTTTTCTCTTCCGATAAAGTAATAACAATTAAATTCACACCCAGACTGTCTTTCCATTTCACAGCTTCAATAATTTTATTTTCATTATGCAGTGACTCAGGGACATGGTTAATTCCAAACTGAATATCAGATACAACCGGGCCGTCGGAAACTGAGTTTTCACCTGTAGTCTGAGCGGCTTTTTCATTTCCGGATATTTTATTACTCTGTCCGGCTTCAGAAATTTTATTCTGCTCTTTGTCTTTACTGCTGCAGGCGCTGATCAGTAATAAAAAAGGTAAAATTATAAATAATATTTTCATATTGACTAAACAAATAATTTCAATTTATAAAAAAAAAGGGAGTATAACTCCCTTTAATATTTTATGCTGTAATAAGGATCAGAATCCGAATCTCAAACCTGTAAATACATCATAGTTTGTTAATGTCACTTTTTCAATTGTTCCTGTACTAAGTAAATTGTTAAGTCCGCCGTACTGAAGCTTTGTACCAAGTATGACACTCATGAAAGGATTCAGCATATAATTTCCTGTAATGATAGCGTTAAGTCCAAGATCAAAATCCTTAAATCCGTTAACTGCATTATCCGGATTCAGAAGGATCCCAAAATACGGACCGCCGCTAAAGCTGACTCCTACTTTTTCCGAAACCATTCCGCTGTAGTTCAGATTTAACGGAATATTGAGATATTGATTTTTCACAGAGTTGACAGTAGAGTCAAGAGTATTAAGAGGATCATTAACATATGGGACTCCGTAGTCATACGTTTTGTTTATGAGATCAATTCCTGATGTCAGATTTAAAAGACCAAATAAATTGAGATTTACAAGAGCTCCGAAAGTAATTCCGCCTTTACTTTCCGTTCTGATGTCTCTTTGATTATCTCTTTCGGTCACTGAAGGTGAGGTCGAACCATACCCGATCTGAAAATCTACAGATGCGCCGAAAAATTCTCCGGTTCTCTTCTGATGATATTTTTTAGCTTTCTCGAGGTCCCTGTTTTTATTTCAGAAGATCTGTCCTGGGAATTATTAAGTTTTAGCTTCGGCTCATATTTGAATTCTGCCGATGCAGACTGAAAATTTAAAAGAAAAAAAGAGACAATTATTACTGTTAAAGTTTTGATAGTTTTCATGTAGTTAGTTTAAAGTTAGTTAGTTGTTTTTCAAGGTCATTAAGTAAAACGGTTTTAATTTCCCATTGAGAATATACGTTTTTTAAATTTTCCTTTAAATTGTTATATTTGTTCGTAATGTTCAGAATGTTTGAACCGCCTTTATAAAATTCCTCGCTTGCCATATGTTTTTCAATCTCTGCAATTTCCTTTTCCAGTTTTGATATCTCCGTTTCCAGATTTTTCAGATCTCTTTTTACAGGTTCAATTTTTTTGTTAAGCTCTTTTCTTGCATCTTTTATTTCTCTTTCGGAAGATTTATCCGGTTTAGGTTTTATCTCTGATTTAGTTTTGGGCTTAACGGTTTTGTCACGCGTAATTTCACCTTTCAGGAATTCATTTTCTTTTTCTTTAAGATAATCAGTAGCGTTTCCGATGAAGGTTTTGATCTTCTTATTCTTTACTTCAATTACTTTATCCACTATACCGTCGATAAATTCCCTGTCATGCGATACTATCAGCACGGTGCCGGCGTATTTTTTTAAAGCGTTCATGAGCACTTCCTTGGATCTCATATCCAGATGATTTGTAGGCTCGTCAAGTATTAAAAAATTGGACGGTTCTATCAGCATTTTTGCAAGCGCAAGTCTGGATTTTTCACCTCCGGAAAGAACTTTAACTTTTTTAAATACGTCATCTCCTCTGAATAAAAAACTGCCGAGTATCGATCTGAGATTTTTCTGAATGTCTCCTGTTGCCGCCTGTTCCATAGTTTCGAGAACAGTAAGTTCCGGATTTAATTCTTCCGCCTGATTCTGCGCGTAAAATTTAATTCCCGCGAGATGACCGGGCTTGACCTCTCCCTTGTTAATTCTTTCATGACCGGCGATGATCCTTACCAGTGTTGATTTTCCGGCGCCGTTAACTCCGAATAATACTATCTTCTCGCCTCTTGCTATTATAAGGTCAATATCTTCAAGTACGTTATTTACATTGTCATAACTTTTTGTAACTCCGGTAAGCTCTATCGATGTTTTTCCCGAATGTGTAGCGGGAGGAAAAGTGAAACTTACAGTGGACTCTTCATCTTCTATTTCTATCCAGTCTACTTTATCAAGCAGCTTTATCCGGCTTTGTACAGCTTTTGCCTTAGACGCTTTGTATCTGAATCTTTCTATGAATTTTTCCTGCTGACGGAGATAGTTCTGCTGATTATTAAACTGATTTTCCTGAAGCTCCTTTCTGATCTCTTTTTCCGTTTTATAAAATGAATAATTTCCCGAATACTCGGTTACATTACCCAGAGAAATTTCTACTGTTCTCTGAGTAATATTATCCAGGAAACTTCTGTCATGCGAAACAAGCACAATAGCTCCCTGATAATTCATGAGATAATTTTCGACCCAGATAAGTGATTCAATATCCAGGTGATTTGTTGGTTCATCAAGAAGAAGTATCGATGGATTGGTTAACAGAAGTTTTGCAAGCGCGATCCTCATCTGCCATCCGCCGCTGAACTCATTTGTCATTCTTTCAAAATCCTTTTCAAAAAAGCCAAGTCCTATCAGGATTTTTTCTATCTTGGATTTTAATCTGAATCCGTCAAGCAGCTGGAATCTCTCCTGAAGTTCGCCGTATTCATATACAAGATCCATAAATTCATCTGTAGAAGTATCTTCAAATTCGCTCATCTCATTCTCGATCTGACGCATTTCTTCCTGTATCTTATTTATATCGCCCGCCGAGCTGTAAACTTCATCATAAAGAGTTTTTCCCATGAAACGGATCCCCTCCTGCGGAAGGTAGCCGACTGTTGTATGTCTGGAAATAGCTACTTCACCTTCGTCAGATGAGATCAATCCGGCAATTACTTTAAGCAGAGTGGATTTGCCGGCGCCGTTTGAGCCGACCAGGGAAAGCCTGTCTTTTCCTGCTACACGCAGAGATACTTTATCAAACAGCTCTTTCGAACCGTAACGCATTGAAATATTATTCAGTGAAATCATGAGTGCAATTTACGAAATTACAATCTTAATTTAAGTGGGAAATTCAATGGCAGACAAAGACCGCTAAAATAAACCATTGAAGGAAATTCTATTAAATTATCCGGTTCTTTCAGTAAAAATTCTCAGATCATAAACAAATGATAAATATGATAAATATCATAATATAAATTCATCAGTATATTTACATTAATTAAAATTCGAATAGATCTATTTTTATAAAATTAACAGAGGAGATTTATAAATGAAATTTAAGACAATATTTGAGCCGTTCAAAATAAAATCCGTGGAACCGATATCAATGTCGACGGAAGAGGAAAGAACTTTATCTCTGGAAGAGGCGAACTATAATCCATTTCAGCTTCATTCAAAAGATGTATTAATAGATTTTCTTACAGACAGCGGAACTTCCGCAATGAGTTCAAAACAATGGTCAGCAATAATGGACGGTGATGAAGCGTATGCCGGATCGAAGAGCTGGCTGAAGATGGAAGAGGAAGTAAAAGATCTCACAGGATTTGAATACATACTTCCGACACACCAGGGCAGAGCAGGCGAAAGAATACTTTACGGTTATCTTGGCGGCAAAGGAAAAATATTTATCAGTAATACGCATTTTGACACAACGCGCGCAAACATAGAATTTTCCGGAGCGGAAGCTATTGATATACCGATTGCTGAATCAGCTGAACCGATGCTTTCTCACCCGTTTAAAGGTAACATGGATACGGATAAATTAAAGGAGCTGTTAAAAAAACACGGAAGTAAAAAAATAGGCGCGGTTATTCTGACAGTAACAAACAACAGCGGCGGAGGTCAGCCGGTAAGCATGAAGAATGCAATAGAAGTGAGTAACTTGTGTAAAAATTTAAAGTAAAATTTTTCCTCGACTGCTGCAGGATAGCTGAGAATTCTTATTTTATAAAGACAAGAGAACCCGGATACGTTAATCTTTCCTACAGAAATATTGCTAAAGAAATGTTTTCGCTTTGTGACGGTTGTGTAATGAGCGCTAAGAAAGACGGACTTGTTAATATGGGAGGATTCCTTGCTTTAAAAGACAAGGAGCTTGCCGATGCATGCACAAATTTACTCATCATTACTGAAGGATTTGTAACTTACGGCGGACTGTCAGGACGCGACATGGAAGCCATCGCGCTCGGTCTTCGTGAAGTATTTGATGAAGATTATCTGAAGTACCGGATCCGCAGCACGGAATATCTCGGCGAGATGCTTTATAAAATGGGTGTTCCATTGATATGGCCGATCGGAGGACATGCAGTTTATATTGATGCTAAATCTTTTTATACGCACATTCCCGTGGATAAATATCCCGGACAGGCGCTTGTCTGCGAACTGTATCTTAAAGGCGGGATCCGTTCCGTTGAAATTGGTTCTGTGATGTTTGGTAAATATGATAAGAAAGGAAAATTAATTCCTGCGCCGAATGAGCTGGTCAGACTTGCAATACCGAGAAGAGTATATACTCAAAGTCACATTGAATATGTAATAGAAGTCTTCAAATTGCTTATTGAAAATAAAAGAGATGTAAAAGGATTTGTAATTACTGAGGAGTCTGAGTTTCTAAGGCATTTTACTGCGAAGTTTAAACATGCTGAATAAACTTTAAGATATTATCTGCAGCCGGATAAATTAAGAACCCGGCTGCAGATAATTTAAGATCATTTTATAAAGGAATATTACCGTGCTTTTTCTTTGGATTTGAATCTACTTTATTCTCAAGGATCTCGAAGTAATAAATTAATTTTTTTCTGGTTTCTTTCGGTTCGATCACATCATCTATAAATCCCCTCTCAGCCGCCAGATACGGATTTGCGAATTTTTCCGTAAACTCATCCACTTTTTCCTTCAGCGCTGCAACTTTATCATCTGAAGCTTCAATTTCTTTTCTGAAAATAACTTCAGCCGCTCCCTGCGCTCCCATAACTGCAATCTCAGCTGTTGGCCAAGCAAGATTAAAATCACCTCTGATATGTTTTGAACTCATAACATCGTAAGCACCGCCGTATGCTTTTCTGAGTATAACTGTAACTTTAGGAACAGTTGCTTCACAAAAAGCATAAAGCAGTTTAGCGCCGTGTCTGATAACTCCTCGCCATTCCTGATCCGTACCGGGTAAAAATCCCGGGACATCTTCAAGTATAAGAAGAGGAATATTAAATGCATCACAGAATCTTACAAACCTCGCTCCTTTAATAGAAGAATTAAGGTCGAGCACTCCGGCTAATACCAGAGGCTGGTTTGCTACTATACCAACTGATCTTCCGTTAATTCTTCCGAATCCAACAACAATATTTTCAGCATATTCTGCATGAACTTCAAAGAATGTATCATCATCTATCAAAGCGTTTATGACATCTTTTACATCGTATGGTTTATTTGAAATGTCCGGAATAAAAGTATTCAGGAACTCAAGATCTTTTTCACCTCCTGTATATTCAGTAAAAGGAGCTGCATCCATATTATTCAGCGGAATATATGATACAAGTTTTCTGATGCTCTGAAAACATTCCACTTCGTTTTCAGAAGTAAAATGACTGACTCCGCTTTTAACAGCGTGGGTTCTCGCACCGCCGAGATCATCGAATGTGACTTCTTCATGAGTAACTGTTTTTACTACATTAGGACCGGTAACAAACATATACGATACTTTATCAACCATAAAAATAAAATCAGTTATTGCCGGTGAATACACTGCTCCGCCTGCGCATGGTCCTACAATTGCAGATATCTGCGGCACTACTCCGCTGGATAAAGTATTTCTTAAAAAGATATCAGCGTATCCGCCAAGAGAAACAACACCTTCCTGAATTCTTGCGCCGCCGCTGTCATTAATACCGATTACCGGCACTCCGATCTTCATCGCAAGATCCATTATTTTACATATTTTTTTTGCGTGGTATTCTGCAAGCGATCCGCCGTGAATAGTAAAGTCCTGTGAGAATACACAGACAGTTCTGCCGTCTATTTTACCTGTTCCGGTTATTACACCGTCTGTATAAAATCTCTGATTTGCAAGATCAAAATCATAAGACTGATGTCGTACAAAAATATCTGTTTCCTCAAAGCTTCCTTCATCCAGCAGTAATTCAATTCTCTCTCTTGCTGTCAGTTTTCCTTTTTTATGCTGTGAATCAACTCTCTTCTGACCTCCGCCTGCCAAGGCTTCGGCTTTCTTTTCTTTTAATTCCTGTAATTTATCTTTCATAATATTTTAAACATTTAAAGTATATTGATTAACTAATATTGAATTTATTTATAACGCTAATTTTCTATTCTTTTAATTTCCGCTCCGAGATCCCGGAGCTTTTTATCAATTTCTTCATATCCTCTGTCGATGTAAACAGCGCCGTTTACTGTTGATTCGCCTTTTGCAATAACTCCGGCTATTAAATATGAAAAACCCGCTCTGAGGTCAGGGACGTTTATTTCAGCTGAATGAAGAGCGGTCGGACCTTTTATAACTGCGCTGTGAAAATAATGAGTATTGGCAAATCTGCACTGCAGTCCGCCGAGACAGGTATCATATAATTCTATTTCCGCTCCCATTTTAATAAGCTCACTCACATATCCAAATCTTTCTTCATATACAGTTTCGTGAACTATTGAAATTCCTTTCGCCTGTGTCATAAGTATTACAAACGGCTGCTGCCAGTCTGTCATAAATCCCGGATGCACATTTGTTTCTATCGGAATGGATTTAAACTCTCCGTCATAATAAAATCTTATCCCGTTCTCTTTTACTTCAAATTTACCGCCGACTCTTCTTACTGTATTCAGAAATGTGATCAGATTTTCCTGAACGGCATTCTCAACAAAAATATCTCCCTTTGATGCAAGTCCCGCGCAGGCAAATGAAGCGGATTGATTCCTGTCAGGTATCACCGAATGCTCAGCTCCGTATAACTTATCCACACCTTCGACAGTTATTTTCCTGTCTGTATTAATTTCAATTATCGCTCCCATTTTCTGGAGAAACTTTATCAGATCAATAATCTCAGGTTCTACTGCGGCGTTTGTAAGTACAGTCCGTCCTTTTGCAATCGATGCGGCTATCAGTATATTTTCAGTTGCGCCGACACTCGGATAATCCAGTCTTATATTACAACCGCGGAGACCGTCAGACTGAAGAATAAAATAATTATTTTTTACTGAAACATTGCAGCCTAATTTTTCAAGTGAGTCAATGTGAAAATTCACAGGACGCGAACCAATCTTACATCCGCCCGGTATCGGGATCTCAGCTTTCCCTGTCCTTGAAAGAAGCGGTCCGGCCAGAAGGATGGCTATCCTGTTTTTATTGCCGATATCTTCAGGAATGTGTGATGAAATTACTGTTTCTGTTTTGGCTTTAAGAACATCTTCATTACAATCAATTTTACTGCCGAGGGATCTGCACAGATCTGTAGTGATGGAAAGGTCGCTGATCTTATTAGGTGAATTGTAAAGGATACATTCTTCTGAAGTCAGAAGTGAGGCGACTAATAATTTTGTTGCGGAATTTTTTGCACCGCTTACTTTTACTTTACCGAAAAGCGGGTTACCGCCTTTAATGAGAAATTTTGTTTTGTCTGAAGACAATTTATTATTTGAAATTTTTGAGATGTAATAAGTTATCTCTTATTTATTTATATATCAGTCTTTGAAAAAACCCATTTCCCCGAATTTCTTAATTCTGTTATCAAGGAATTTATCTTTTTTAATTTTACTCACTGCGTCAAGTTCTTCTGTCAGAGCTTTTTTCAGCAGCTTTGCAGCTTCTTCATGATCCCTGTGCGCGCCGCCTTCCGGCTCTTCTATTATCCTGTCTATTATTTTAAGTTCAAGCATGTCTTTTGCAGTAAGCTTCAGCGACTCAGCCGCCTGCTCTTTATAGTCCCAGCTTCTCCATAATATTGATGAACATGATTCCGGGGATATTACAGAATACCAGCAGTATTTCAGCATAAGGATCCTGTCTCCGACTCCGATACCAAGCGCGCCGCCTGAAGCGCCTTCACCGATTATAGCAACAATTATCGGTACCTGCAGAGATGACATTTCATACAGATTTTTTGCGATTGCTTCCGCCTGTCCTCTTTCTTCAGCTTCTATTCCGGGAAAAGCTCCGGGAGTATCTACAAGTGTAATTACCGGTTTATTAAATTTTTCCGCAAGCTTCATAAGTCTCAGCGCTTTTCTGTAACCTTCGGGATTCGGCATTCCGAAATTCCTGTATATGTTTGATTTGGTGTCTCTTCCTTTTTGCTGACCGATTATCATCACAGTCCTGCCGTCTAGATTTGCAAATCCCCCGACTATCGCCTTATCATCTCCGAAATGTCTGTCCCCGTGAAGCTCTACAAAGTTTTCCGTCATCAGATAAATATAATCAAGCGCACATGGCCTCTCCGGATGACGGGCAAGCTGAACAATCTGCCACGGAGTAAGATTGCTGAAAATTTCTTTTCTCAGTTCATTGATCCGCTCTTCAAGCTTGCTTATCTCATGGGAAATGTCAAGCTGATCAGACATCTTCCGCATTTCCTTAATTTTATTTTCAAGAGTAATTATCGGTTTCTCTATTTCAAGATAATTTTGAACAGCCATTTTATTTTTTGAATGTTAAGAAAAATGTTTTTAACAAGATCTCCATGTCGAGTATAAGAGACTGATTCTTTGCATAGAATAAATTCATATTGATTATCTCTTCTTCTGAAATTCCCTCGTAACTGTTCAGCTGAACAAGACCTGTAAGACCTTTTTTTCCGATATACTGTTTCTGATTTGTTTCAAGCCAGACGGGATATCCTACAAAGCTTGTATTACCTTTAAAAACATCGGGCAGCCGAAGTAATTTGGACAGGTGTTTTCCGGGTTTGTACTCAAACGCTTTCATCAATATAATCAATACGGGATAGACCGTTAAAAGCAGTATCAGTGAAAAAATTATATCAAAAGTTCTTTTTAAAAATATATTTAATTTATTATTAATATTATATTCAATTTCAATTAGGTTAATCTCATCAATACTGCTTGTATTCAGCTTTGAAAGCATCAGCTCTTTTCCTGAAGGGAATATTCTGAATCTTACATTCCTGTCTCTCATATCCCACATCAGATTCAGCATATCCTGATTAGAAAACTGATTTCCCGCAAATACTACTTCATCAATCTTATTTATAGTAATAATTTCTTCAAGCTCTGAAATTTCATTCTTCTGTGAAATATCTGAATAATGAATAATATTATATTTCGAATTTAACTTATCTTCCACATTCTGACTGAGTCTTTCGCTTCCTACCTGCAGAAGATTTACTTTATTAAGAAGAATATTCTTTGAAATTATAAATAAATACATCTTGTATCCGCCTCTGAAAAGAAGCAGAAAAAATATTGATAGGACTGTCGAAGCAAGTATTACACCTCTTGAGAATGCATACTCCTTAAAAAAATAAGTAATGGAGGAATTGATAAAAAATCCTACTATGAGTGCGTTAAATGTATTCCGGAGCGAAAGGAAATGCTTTTTAGAATATGAACCAAATACTGCAAGTGTCAGGATCCAGATCAGGACATACACAGAAATAATAAACATGTAATCTGTATTCGGAAAAATACCAAAACGGAATCTTACTGACAGTATGAGAGATAAATATAAAAGTATGATATCAGAGATCGGAAAAATAAATATTCTCAGTATCCTCTGCATATATGAGAACAAGGATCTCCAGAAAATTCCGAACTGAAGTACAGGTGAAAGGAGTCTTGAAAATCCTGTGAAATTTTTCCTCACAAAAATAATCATAGCGCCGTAAAAATTATTAACATAAGACAGATTAGTCTTCCGCGTACTTTCTCCTTTAAAATGAATTGTTGTAACTTCCGGAAAATAAAAGATCTTGTATCCGTGTTTTTTTATCCTGTAGCAAAGATCAATATCTTCACCGTACATAAAGTAATCTTCATCAAATAATCCGGCATCATCAAGGACGGCTTTTGGAATGAACATGAAGGCTCCGCAGATAGCATCTACTTCCCATGTTTTATTTTCATCGAGATATGTAAGATTATACTTTCCGAACAGTTTGCTTTTGGGAAACAGAGACGAAAGACCAAGTATCCGCGGTATTGCAACTGACGGAACAGGGAAACTTCTTTTACACGCCGAGTCAAGCTTTCCGTTACCGAGTATCAGCCGGGAAGTAACGGCTCCTGTATGTTTATGACTTTCACAAAATTTAATGAGTTTACTGAAAGTATTTTCCTCAAGAAGAGTATCAGGGTTGAGAATTAATACATACTTTCCTTTGCATTGTCTTAAAGCAATATTATTGGCTTTTGAAAATCCGATATTCCTGGAGTTGCGGATTACTTTAACTTCAGGGTATTTTTTTTCGATATGATCAGAACTTCCGTCAATGGAATTATTGTCAACGAAATAAATCTCTATTTTATATTCGTTATTGTTTGCGGTGTATATGGAGGAGATGCAATTGTCTGCAAGATCTCTGACATTGTAATTAACTATTACAACCGAAATGTCAATGCTGATATCGCTCATTGAAAATTTATTGGGTGCTTATTGAAATGCCTTATATAAATTAACATTTCATATGAGAACTGAATGGAACTACAATTTTCCAAAAATAGATTTGAATTTTAATTTCCATACCATAAAATACGCTTCATAAACAACTTTTCGTGACATCTTTGATTCCCCTTCTCTTCTGTCTATAAATAAGATCGGAACTTCGACTATTTTAAATCCTTTTTTATACATTTTGAATTTCATTTCGATCTGGAATGAATATCCGTTTGATCTCACTTCGTCAAGATTTATCTGCTTCAGAGAATTCACTTTATAGCACATAAATCCGGCTGTAGTGTCCATTACTTTCAGTCCCGTAACAGCTCTGGTATAAACCGATGCGAGATAGCTGAGTATCAGTCTTCTCAAAGGCCAGTTCAATACTGATATTCCGTCAATGTATCTTGAGCCTATCACAAGATCATAACCTTCATCAATCTTCTTAATGAATTCTTTCAGATACTTCGGATCATGTGAAAAGTCAGCGTCCATTTCAAAAACGCAGTCGTAGTTTTCTTTAAATGCATATTTAAAACCGGCGACATACGCTGTCCCCAGTCCGGATTTTTTTTCTCTTTTGAGAATGTTAACCCGGGGGCTGTTATAATCTTCGACAAGTTTCGCTGTACCGTCCGGAGAATTGTCATCCACCACCAGAACATTATATTCATTGTCCGCATCACTGTTTTCAAGTATAAGCGGAATTATCTTTAGAATGTTATCAGCTTCATTATATGTCGGTATGATCACTAATATTCTTTTCAAGATCAGTGACCTTTCATTAAAATTATCACGATAATTGTATTGATCATAATTTTAAAATCTAATTTCAGACTCATATTTTCTATATAATAAAAATCAAACTGGAGTTTGGATTTTACGTCATCAACAGACGTATCGTATTTATGTTTTATCTGCGCCCAGCCTGTAATACCCGGCTTCACAGATAATCTTTTATAATAATACGGTATTTCCTTTTTTAACTGCTCTACAAAAAATGGTCTTTCCGGTCTCGGACCGATCAGGCTCATTTCATTTTTTAAAACATTTATCATCTGAGGTATTTCATCAATGTATAATCTTCTCAGGATCTTACCTATTTTAGTTATTCTCGGATCATTGCTGCCCGACCACTCGGGTCCGTACTCTTCGGAATTCACGATCATTGATCGGAATTTATACATGGTAAAAATAACATTCTTCTTCCCGACTCTCTCCTGTTTGTAAAACACAGGACCTTTTGAGTTTAACTTTATCAGCACTGAAACTAAAACAAGTAACGGAAAAAGTATTATCAAAGTTAAAAAAGAAATTGTTACATCAATAATTCTTTTTGTCAGTAATCCCGCAGGGGACATTATATCAGGCATCACTTCTATCAGCGGTACTCCGTATATCTGATTTGTCCTCGCCATTCCGCTTACTATCTCATACATATCAGGCAGTATTTTCATGTTCACTTTTTCTTCACTGCAGTATCTGATAATTTCAATCAGCTTTTCCTTTTCATTTAACTCAAGCGCGATAAGTATCTCTGAAATTTCTTTTTCCTTAATAATTTTTTTTATTTCTGTAATGCTTCCGAGAGAATTCCTGTTCACTGCTGACTCATTATGGTTTATTTTGACAAACCCTATAAATTTATATCCTAGCTGGGGATATTTTTTGATCATAGCTTCGAGTTCGATTGCTTTTTCACCGCTTCCCGCTATCAGGGTATTTCTCAGACCAATTCCTTTCTCAAGTAAATTCCTCTGAACGCTTCTGATTATTATTCTTCCGGTGCTTACACAGATAACTGTCAGCAGCCAGTAAATCAGGATCAGAAATCTTGATATAATGGGAGCGTCATTCATCATGTCATCAAGAAATATCAGAAAGAACAAAATGAAACAGCCTACAGAAACAGTTTTAAACACAGATGAAAATTCATCAAACCTTGATCTTACAAACCAATGCTGATATAATCCTGCAAATGAAAATATAACTAACCAGTAAATATAAATTGCAATTAGCGGAGCAATGAAAGCGGGAGGATTGGCGTATATGATCCAGCCGGATTCCACTCTGATGTAATAATATACAGTCCAGGCTAATGCAATAAATATAAGATCGAACAGAAATAAAAATATTTTTTCCTTCCTCTTGGACAATTATACCGTGTTTAGTTTCTTAAATTTAAAATTCGTATCCTGCTGACGATGCATCATTGTAAAACATTTTCACTGTGTCAAGAGAGAGTTCTTTCAGATCCATGCCAATCATTTTCAGTTTTTTCAGCAGGTCATTGGTAACCGTTACGATGTGACATCCGCACTCTTGCGCCTGCACAATATTCAGCAATTCTCTGGAGCTTGCCCATAACAGCTCTACACTCTCGGAGTTTTTTACGATCTCATAACTTTCTTTCAAATAAGGTATCGGGTCTCTGCCTGTATCTGCGATCCTCCCTGCAAACACTGAAATTATTGAAGGCGTACTTTTAGCAAGACTGTCGTATACACTTTTCACCTGAGCGGTAGTAAGTATTGCCGTTACATTCAGCTTAAAACCTTTTGATGACAATTTATTTATAAGCTCATAAGAAGTTTCGTCTTTTGTATTGGTTACCGGAATTTTTATATAAACATTATCTCCCCATGACGCTATCACATTCGCCTGTCTTTCCATTGATTCGAAATCATCCGTGAACACTTCAAACGAGATCGGCATGTCCTTTATCTCCGACAATACATCCTTGGCAAACGCCACATAATCTTTTACCCCGTCTTTCTTCATCAGCGTTGGATTAGTTGTGAAGCCCGAAACAATGCCTTCGCCGTAGACTCTCTTCATCTCGTTCACGTTAGCGCCATCTGAAAATATTTTTATTTTGAGATCTTTTGAACTGTTCATATTAATGTTTTTTATTCAAAATTATTTCTGCTGCGGAAGTTAGATCCGAAGCTTTATGATCCGGTTTTACTCTTCCGGGATAAGTGTTATATTTATTTTTTATTAAAATTGTTTTCAGCCGGGAATTTATCCCGCACTCAATATCAGTCTCTCTGTCACCTATCATCCAGGAAGAATTTCTGTCTATCCCGTATTTACTTACTGCCGTATCCACTGACAGCGTGTTAGGTTTTCTGCATTCGCAGTTAAATGAAAATCCTTCGGTGACGCCTTCGGGATGATGAAAACAATAATAGTCTTCTTTAATTATTTCCCTGTCTATATTCAGAATTTCCATAAACTTATTCCGCACCAGCATTAAACTTTCCAGCGAAGTTTTCCCCTTTGCATGATCAGGCTGATTTGAGATAATAAATAATTCAAACCCGTTTTGAGTTAACTTATCAAGCGCTTCCGGGACACCGCTAATTATTTTTATATCTTCAGTCCTGTGCGGCGGCTCAAACTCCCCGCCGGCTTCATTATATATCAGTTCGTTAATGACACCGTCTCTGTCAAGGAAAACCGCCTTATTCACTTTACGGCTGATTCCCATTTCATTTCATATTCTTTCACCAAAGGATGAGTCACAAGCAAATGCCAGACCGTCCCCTGAAAAGATTCAGTATGCGGAGTTATAGTTTCCGGATTAATCGTCGGTATAATAACAACGGCATCTGCAGCTTTTGCAGTGTATCCCCCGTCCTTTCCGACTATCCCTATAATTTTAGATCCGGTTTCTTTTGCAAACTTCAAAGCATTGACCAAGTTAACGCTTATATTTTTTTCTTCATTTCCGCCGCCGACAGAGAATACAAATATACAGTCCTCTTTTTTCAGACGGCTTCCTTTCAGCCAGTTTACATATGATGTATCCCAGCCGTCATCATTGATTCTTGCGGTAAGTTCAGATACATTGTCTGAAGGCGAATAACTTTCAATGCCTGCAATTTTTCTGAAATCATTTACTGCATGGGAAGCATTTCCCGCTCCCCCGCCGACTCCGAGAAAAAACAATCTGCCGCCGTTTTTCTTTAATTCTGAAATGATCTTTGCCATCTCAGCGATCTGATCCTTATCCAGACTGTTAGCAATCGATGTAACTTCTTCTAAATATTTTTTTATGTAATCCATTTTTTAATTTTCCTGTAAATATTCCCGTGTTTCATCCAGTCCGTTAAAGGAACCAATCTCATAAAACCTTTCTTTCACTTCATATCCTGAAAGTTCATTTTTATTTAATAAAGATTTATAAACTTCTTCCAGATCAAAAACTTTTTTATCTTTAAATTCTTCAAAAACGCTTTTAGATAAAATGCCGAGTCCGTAATCTATATACTTCATTCTTTCAGTTTTATTTTTCTTATCATAACTGATCAGTATTCCATTATCATATTCAATATTACTGCTGTCCCATTTGCCTTCATTTCTGAACACAGTCATGAGTCCGCTTTTATTTTGATTCAAAAAGTATTTATTTATATTATTAAAATCAGTATCTAAATAAGAATCACCGTACATCACAAAGAATTTCTCATCAAGATAACCAATTGCATTCATAAGCGCTCCCCCCGTGCCCAGAAGCTTTTCTCCGTCATGCGAATAAACAATTTCAATGTCTTCCGGTATAAGAGTCTTCGTATAGTTTTCCAGCTGATCCCCCATTGCGCCTGCGCATATAACAACTTTCTTAATACCGTTTTCCTTTAATAATTTAAGCTGATGATAAATAAAAGGATTGCCGTTAATATCCACCAGAGACTTGGGAATTGTTTCCGTCAGCGGTTTTAATCTCGTTGCAAGCCCTCCTGCCAGCAGAGCCAGATTATTTATCTCCATAAAAAACTAATTATAAAATCCATTCTTAACACCTTCATGCTCAAAAGAAAACCATGTCGCTTTCAGTCCCATTTTTTTCATGGCTGAAACAAGTTTGGTTTTTTCTTTCGGACAATAAAACATTAAAAATCCTCCCCCGCCTGCGCCGATCACTTTACCGCCTATTGCGCCGTTTTTTCGGGCGGTTTCATAGACTTCATCAGTAAACGGATCTGAAATCTTGCTGGATAATCCTTTCTTTACTAACCAGTGTTCGTGAAGCAGATCACCGAATTCATCGATCTTATTTTTCTCAAGTATTTTTCTAGTGTAATGTCCGATCTCTTTTATTTTGTGCAGTCTGTCAAGCACAGCCTCATTCTTCTGCTTAGTTTTTTTATTCTGATGTTTAAGTATGTCGCTTGCCGATCTGTTTTTATTCAGATAAAATAAAAAATGTTGCTCTGCATTTCCATCAATGCTTCTTCTGATATCTTCACCCGCTCTACATCGACTGATCCGTCCTTATTAAAAGTATAAGAATTGAATCCTCCGTATGTAGCCGCATACTGATCCTGCTTTCCTATCGGCTCTTTCAGAATATTAATCTCGATGTTACACGCGCATTCAGCAATTTCCCTCAGCGTCTTATGATCCCTGTTATAAGAAAATAATGCGCTGAGCAATGCGACAGTAAAAGCAGAAGAAGTCCCGAGTCCGCAGTTCGAAGGAACGTCAGCGATGGAAACTATTTCAATCTGTTTTCTGACATCAGTAAATTTTAAAGATTCTCTGAATATTCTGTGTTCTATATCTTTTACATTATTTACAATCTCTGTTTTGGAATATGAAAGCCTTATGGAATCTTCAAATCTTTTGTTAAGCATAATATGAACATATTTATTTATGCTCGCCGCAAGAAGGAATCCGCCGTGCTTCTCATAATATGAAGGAAGGTCTGTTCCTCCGCCGCCCATGGAAATTCTTACCGGTGCTCTGGAAAGTATCATACAATTTCTCCCTTCCATCCGAATTTATTCTTTAATGCGTCTTCATAAATGGATTCAACAGATTTTCTGATTGCTTCAGCGGATGTTAATTCATTTGTCCAGCCTGTCTTTCTTATCTTATCGGAATTAATTCTGACCACAGGGACATCACCTTTCCATCCCCTGTTACCGCCTGTGAAATCGTATTTTACATTCTTTAAATTCAGTACTTCAGAAGTTATATCAGCAATTTCTTTAACACTGATATAATCCAGAGTAGATACATTATAATAAGAAAACCCTTTCAGAAAATTCAGCTGAACATTTCTGATAGCATTAATTATATCAGTTACATATATATATGACTTGCTCTGAGTACCGTCACCTAATATTGTCAGCTTTGAACTATCATCAAGAAGTTTTTTGTAAAATCATATCCGACACCGTGTGTCTGATTCGGACCTACTACATTTGCAAATCTGAATGCCGCTGCATTCATATCAAACATATAACAGTAAGAACACAGCATTGCCTCACAAGCAAGTTTGCTTGAGCCGTATGTAGAGATCGGGAGCTGCGGGGAATGATCTTCTGAAGCTTCAGTAAAACCTGTATCTCCGTATACACCGCTCCCTGAGGCATACAGCAGATTCTTTACTCCGCCGATCCTCATTGCTTCAATAATGTTATTCGTCAGAAAAGTGCCTTCCCAGAAATCAATGTCCGGCTGAGTCATTGCTTTTGCAATATCCGGATTTGATGCGAAGTGATAAACAACGTCGTTTCCTTTCATAGTATTTAATAAGGCGTCTTTATCTTTAATATCAGCTTTGACAATATTCAGCTTATCTTTAATGTCATCCAAGTGCCACATCTGACCGGAACTGAAATTATCATACACTGTTATTCCGGCATTCGGTTCGTCTTTCAGAATACTTCTGCAAAGATGACTTCCTATAAACCCGGCGCCGCCTGCTATAAAATATTTAGTCAATTTAGAAATTTTTTCTTTTGAAATAATACATGAATGACTGCAGTCTCTTCTTAATAAATACAGGTAAAAAAGAATACATGTACTGAGTGTAATTCAGCATATACGCTTTATAAAAATTCGGATAATCGTTTCTGTACATCTTCACAACATTTACTACTGTTCTTGAATTTTCCCTCTGCTGGAGAAATGATTTATTCTGTCCCGCTGTCATATATGTAATGAAATATTCTTTGAAGTTATAAAGCTTTCCGACCTTTCCCATTCTCAGCCAGAACTCCATATCTTCCACGTGTTCGAGGTTCTTATAACCCCCCAGCTCCAGCGCAAGATCTCTTCTGAACATTACAGTTGCATGCGTAAAAGGATTAGAAAACAGAGCGTATTTTTTTATTTCACTGTCAGTTTCTTTCTTAAGATATTTGAAAAGCTCATCACCGTTTTCGTCAACTAAAATCACCCCGCCGCCGACTACAACGTAATCGGAATTTTTATCGAGAAATTCAACCTGCATCTTAAGCTTATCCTTGTGACACCAGTAATCGTCATCATCGATTCTCGCAATGTATTTTCCCTTCGCATTTCTAAGTCCGATGTTCAGATATTCTGAAATCCCCTTACCCGAAATTCTCGGAATTCTCATGTATCTTATCCTGTCTTCTTTCGAATCCAGTTCGGTCATTCTGACCTGTGTATCATCAGTTGACGCGTCATCTATTATTATAAGTTCCCAGTCAGTAAAACTCTGATCAAATACACTGTCTATAGCTCTTTCAAGCATACTGACTCTGTTGTAAGTGGGTATAATAATGCTGACTATAGGATTGCTGTTATCCTGTAAATTCATTGATTGGGAAACTATCTATATAATTTAAGATTTTAAAGTTAGAAATTAGGAGATTTAATTTTTTCGGAAAGATTTATATTACGGGGTTAGTAATGAATAATTGGATTATTTCTAACTAATTGCCTATCGGAGTCATTTTATATACTCTTATATAATCCACTTCCATCACATACGGAATTTCAGAATTGTCAACTTCGAAGTTATTTTCTTCCCAGTCTTTTACTGCCACATTAGCGATCATATACATTTTTGATGTAGGTATTCCGTCTGTTGCTTCAAATACTGTGTTTCCGTTCAGCTTCCAGACTAACCTGTCCGGATAACATTCAAAAGTCCAGATCATCCATTCATCCGCAAATTTTCCTTCGGTTTCTTTTCCTGATACATAATAAAACGGCTCGCCTTTTCCTTCATATACATTTCCTGAATAATGTGGATAATCAAGTCCCCAGTGATGCACGCTTGCAATTGAGTTTTCCTTCTTGCCAAAGTATTCAAAAATATCTATCTCGGGAAGTCCGGGCTTCTGATTAGCAACAAGCCAGAATGCTGGCCAGAAACCTTTTCTGAACGGAAACTTTACTTTGATCTCCCACTTGCCGTATGCCTGTGTGAATTTATCCGAACTGCAGATTATTCCTGAGGTATATTCAAACTGTTTCTCACCATGAAGATCATTTCCATAAACTGATTCTTTCTTTGCAGTAATTTTCAGAATTCCGTTTTCAGCTTTAACGTTTTCATCTTTGTACCACTGTAGCTCTTTGTTTGCCCAGTTAGTTCTTCCTCCTGATTCATAAGTTGTTAACCATTTTCCGTTATCAAAAATATCAAAGTCATCTTCAAAAGTTATCTGCCACTCAAAATCAGAATTTTCAGAATAACTTAAACTTTCAGAATTTAAATTACCAGTTGAATTAAATATTGAAAAAAAAATCACCAATATTATTAAATACAAATATCTCATTTCAATATATTACTCTAATAGTAAAATTGTCTTACCAATTATTCAGTCGCCTTTTGGATTAATTGACCGGCACCATTTTATAAGCTCTGATGTAATTAATTTCCATAACATACGGGGCTATTGTGTTATCCTCTTTAAATAATTTTCCTGTCCAGTCTTTCATAGCTACATTTGCAATAATATACATTGGAGCTATAGGAATTCCTTCGATTGATTCATATACAGTTTTACCGTCTAGTTTCCAGAGCATTCTGTCGGAGAAACATTTAAATAACCATACCATTCAAACGTTAGACCGAATCTTTTTTGTAGTTATTTTCAGTATTCCATTTTCAACAGTTACATTTTCATCTTTATTCCATTGAGCTTCATTTCTTGACCAGATTGTCCTGTTTCTCATAATATAATGTCCTCTCCAGATATTTGTATCCAGTGTATTAAAATCATCCCCGAAGGTTAGCTTCCATATGTTATTTATCTCATCCGAACATGTAGATCCGCAGGATGAAATGATAATTTTTACAATGAAAAATAATTCTAACAAGCTTTAAAACTTCATAATTTTTATTAAGTGGTTTGATAAAAATTTTTTTATAGATTTAATTTTAATTTTCTGTAATACAGTTGTCTGTATAATTCTGAATTTTTGCTTATATCAAATTTATCTTTCAAAGTAATCATCGCATTTTTCTTAATGAAATCAATTTCATTCTTATACTCCGATATAGCGACATACAAATTCAAAAATTTTTCCTGCAGACTTTTTTCATTTTCGGATTCAAATAAATATCCGTTGATACCGTCTTCAATAATTTCCGGAATTCCGCCGACATTGGAAGCAAGAACAGGTTTTCGCTTTATCATACCCTCGAGAATTACCAAACCAAAACCTTCCCAAAGTGAAGGGACAGCAACCATATCGCATATCTCAATATACACTTCCGTATTCTTTAAAAATCCGGTTAATATTATAAATTCATTCAGATCAAATTCCGATATTAGATCTATAATTTCCTCTTTCAGATTTCCGTCGCCGATTATTAAAAGTTTAATATTCTTTTTGCTTTTTAAAATATTCTGCATCGACTTAATGAAAAATAAATGTCCCTTTTGTTTTTCGAGTCTTCCGGATATTAATATCACAAAATCATCTTCGTTTATATTAAGACTTTTTCTCAATGTTCTTCGTGATTCATCACTGGTCACAAAAACTTCTTTAGAAACATCAATACCGTTGTAAATTACTTCGGTTCTGTTTTTGAAATTACTGTCTCTGTTAATTATAAATTGTTTAACAATTTCCGATATTGCTACAATATAAGAATCACTATATTTAATAACTGCATTATCTATCCTGTCAAATAAGGAAATGCTGTTGATATCCGCACCTTCATGATGCGAAGAGTAATTATGGCATGTTGAGAAAATATGTTTTACGCCTGACTGTTTTGCAGCAACTCTTCCGTAAAAATCAGCTTTATTCAAATGCGTGTGTACAATGTCCGGATTTGTATTCTTTAATATTTTTTTCAGCTTGAATAATATTTTAAAATTCAGCAGCCCTTTTTCTTTCAGATCTATCACATCAATTCCGTTGTCAATAAAATTCTTAACAAACTCTCCCGAATCCAGACATATTACTTTGATTTCCATTTGTCCATCTCTGTTCAGATTCTTAAGTATATCAAGAAGTAAAATCTGAGCGCCGCCGAGACTTAAATTTGAGATTATATGTACCAATTTAATTTTATTCATAATTCGAACTATATTGATATTGATCATTTATTGATCTGTCAGTATGGCAATTCATGTTGGCTCGTATAAAAAAATCATTTATTATAAATATTATTCAAAATCTTGACTTTTCATTATTCCCTGAATTTATTAAATACAAATCACAAAAAATGCTCCATTGGTCCTACTTTGTCAAAATCGGAAATATTCTGTTTCTTAATGTCTTCGCGGCAAAGTAACTTGAATTGCAAATATACGGACAGCTTAACTTTAATTCCCTGTTGTAATATTCATAGAGATTTTTTATTGAAGGTATGAGATCGTAACTTTGCAGGCTGTTATTAACGCATACATGATTCGAGTATAGAGATAATTCATCTTGCCTAAATCTTTACCGTAGTTGATAAATTAATCATTGCGCATACAAAACATTTATTTATTATTGAAATTAATTCATAATTTTTTACTAAATAAATAATTACTAATTTTTTTTCAAAACCAGAAGAGAGGATTTTACTGTCAATTCATCTATCGTGTATTTTTCTTTATATAATTCATTAATATTCTGAAGTTTAAATGATTCTAAATCATTATTTTCAGGAAGATCTTTTTTTTCATACATTATTTCAAAACCGGCCGATTTTATAAATTCAATATAATCTCTATGTCTTAACCTGTTTTGATACATTAAAGAAGGATTAACTTTTTTCCATTCATTTTCTGAATACTGCAAATAATTATATACGCTGATCGAGTTATCAAAAAATGACCAGTGATCTCTGTAGTCAATAGCATTTGACATAATACCGCCTTTTTTGAGAATTCTGTAACATTCCTTTAGTATATCTGAGATACTGTTTACAGGTATATGTTCAAACGTAGCGTTAGATAAAATGAAATCAATTGAATCAGTTTCCAATCCGGTTTTTCGCGCATCCAGTGGAGCAAAATATTTGATATTAAAATATTTATATAATATGTCCTTGTAGTTTTTTTGTGTTATTTCTGGTATATCCTTATCGAATATATTTTCACTGTCTGACTCAGAATAATGTTTTCGTAATCTGATAATTGTATCATTTATTAAATCCGGGAAAACAAGTTCTCTGATATCAATACATGTTAAATTTGAAATTCCCATTTGACGCATTGTAAGCGGAATTACCAGATCATAACCGCTGCCAAACTCATAATAACTTACTTTACTAAGATCTTTATTTTCCGAATACAATAAATATTTATCAAGATGCATTTTGACAGTATTAATTTTAGTAGCTAATTCATCATCCGGAATCGGCAAAGATTTAGATATATACTTTTGAAAGAAATAATTTATGTTTTCACCTTTGGGCATTGCCGATAATAACATTTGTAATTTAGCTTTATATAGGAAATTCATAAATAATACTAATTCTGATTAACTAAAGAGTATACACTGTCTATTACTGATATTGTCTTATCTAAAGTATAATAATTTTTAAAATCCTCAGTAGCTTTTTGAGATAATCTAATTCTCATTTCTTCAGAATTATATATAATTAATATCTTATTCATTAAATCTAAAGGGTCTTCTTTTTTAATAAGTAATCCGTTTTCATTATTCGCAATTACTTCATTTATACCGCCCACATCTGTACTTATTACAGGGATTCCTGCTTTCATGGATTCAATTACAACATAAGGTATTCCTTCATATCTTGAGGTTAAAACAAAAATATCAAATTCTAAAATAGTTTTAAGTGTATCTGATGAATAACCTTTTAAAAACACTTTATTTTCCAATCGCTTCTCAATTATCATATTCTTGTATTTATCATATAATTCGCCGGAGCCGTAAATATGAAATTCAAAATTATCATTCTCTCTTATAAATAATTCGGCAGCATCAATCAAATATTCCTGTGCCTTTTGATATGTCAATCTTCCAATTGTGCCTATGATAAATTTTTCTTTTTTACTTTTATTTATTTCAGGCAGTTTGCTGTCTTCTAATCCATTATAAATTACTTTTACTTTATTTTCATTGTATCCGAATTTTTCAACAAGAATAATCTTATCAGCTTTGCATCCGGTCATAGTAAAATCAGTAAAATATTTCTTTATACTTTCATATTTCTTTTTTATATAATTCATATTTTCAATTTCTTCAATCGTAAAATCCAATCCATGTTTGTGTTCTATCAGCAAAGCGTTGTTCACGAGCTTTCCTATTATACAAGGCGCTATACCTGCCTGCGCATGAATTATATCATATTTTGAAGTAAATATTATTTTGAACAAATTAAATATTCCACTTAAAGAATATTTGCCGGTAGTGCCATTATGAAATGTAATGTATTTTATACCTTTTTCATCAAGTACTTCACATATGTCTCCTTTTTCAGGTATAGCAATAGTAAAATCATATTTACTTTTATCTGATTTTTCAGCCAATAAAATTGAGAACATTTCTATACCGCTAATCACATTGTTATTTAATGTAAGCAATACTTTTTTCAATTTATTTTTTTATAAATTCAAATTTGCTGGATAAAAGATACGAATTACTAAAATAAAGCTTTAATATTTTCATTAACTGAAAAAATTTTTCTCTTTTAATGCCATTGTACTTTTTCCAAAATGGCAACAATAATATTCTGGAAATGACATTAGTTAATGATATTAGATATAGAATGTTTCTTTTGAAAAAATTATAATTTCTTATGAAAAGTAACTTACTTCTGTTTAAATGGAAAATATAAATATCATCTGAAACTTCTTTTGCAAGTGAAGATTTAGTAGAATGATAGTATGTGAAATCCGGGATACAAACATTTTTTTTTCTTAAATTATTTTTTACTTTAAAACATAATTCTACATCTTCATAATACATAAAATATTCTTCATTGAACTTTCCTGCTTTTTCAAAATCGGTTTTTCTTATAAATATAAATGCACCGTGAAACCAATCTACTTCAAAATTTAATTGTTTTTTAATTTCCGTTCTGGCATTTAAATTATATATTTTTTTTTGAACGATACCGGACATCAGCAACGATAATTCCCATGATTCTGAAGGAAAATCATTATAAAAATAGAGAATATTATCCTTATCATCATGCATAACCCCGGACACAATTCCCGTATTTTCATTTTTCTCAAGATAATCGATCAGCAATTCCAGAGAACTGTTTTTAATTTCCACATCCGGATTCATAAACAAAAGATATTTTCCATTTGCCCTTTCCGCTGCATAATTACAGCCACTTGCGAAGCCATCATTTACATTTCTGAAATTAAAGCTAACCTCAGGAAAATAATTAACAAATTTCTCAATTTCCCTGTCCGTAGAATTATTATCTGTCACAATAATCTCTAAGTTAACATTTTTTTTATATAAATAGATTGAATCAAGACAATTTTTTAAATTCTTATGAGTATTAAAATTAACAATTATTACAGATACAAGTTGTGTATTTTCTTTATTCTGCAATAGACTTAATTATCAATTATTGGAAAAACCGGAGAATAACAAATCCATCCGGATTCTTTATTTAAGATTATCCTTCCCGGATTTTGACTTCCGGTATATAATTTATCTGATCCATTAATAATGCCATGATAATTAGACCATCCGGGTAAATCCGTTAATTCAATATCCCATGTCTTTTCAGGATGACGGTTTACAAATATTTTGACTCCATTTTCATATTCTATAAAAACCTGAGAAATAAAGTCCTGATTATTAAATTTATCATAAGTTTTTGGATATTTTCTCAGATAATCCGAAAGAGTAATTAAATTTCCATTATCATTATATAAAATACTTTTAACACTTGAGTTACCATAAAGTAATTGGACAGGGTAAACATATTCATATTCAAGTTTTGACTGTTCATAAATATCATATGAAAGATCGGAAAAAAATGCTCCGTGACCATAAGCTAATTCTGTAGCTGAATATATCAATGCAGAATCCAGACTTCGGCCCATATGTTTCCAGTATCTGTCTTTATGAAAAAATCTTTCATAGTAGCCCATCCCATGTGCAAACATTAAAGGTTTAATTTTTAAAAGATCAAAATCCACTAATACAGGCTGATAATATCCTCCGATTATGTGATCTCCGCTAAAGAAATCGGAGGCTGTTACTATTTGAGGTTCTACATCATCATAATATCCTGAATAATAAAAATGTGAAGATCCTTCACCGCTGACCGGTCCATTGTGAATCTTCCTTGAAACATCTGCTATCTCCTGATTTTTTCTTAATGCGTATTTAAATTTTCCGGCACCGGTTTCTTTATAATCATAATCAATATATTCTGATGGATCAGACGCAGAGTGGACATCCAAATATCCGGCAGTAGTATTAAGTTTTTTATTAATTAGAATTCCGCGGTTTTTATCATTAAATATTTTTTCCATTTTCGAAGGTTTTACTTTGTACATTATAGGATTATTCCAGCCAATGACAAAATTTCCGTCAAATCCAATTGTCAGATACTGTTTATAATTTTCAAAATTTGGATTGTCAGAACCAATTAAAGAGTACATTTCATGTACTGAAAATAAAAAATTATTGGATTTACATAAATTACTAATCTCACTTAACTTATCAATCCCTCCATATCTTGGATTTGGCGGGAAAATATCAGGATATTCACTGTCATAACCTTTATTATGCCAGTTGTGAACAATCAACCAAATATTTTTATAATTGTCATAAATTAAACTATCAAGAATTTCAGATGTTTGATTAAATGGTTTCCAGGAATCAAAAATTATTCTGGAAACTGATTCACTTTTGTATTTTGAAACCGGATTTGGAATTGAAGGAAATGTTTCATCTATATTTTCGGATACAGTTATATAAATTGTCTCATTTAATTTATTTATTTTTCCGTTTGATAATGGTAGATAAAGGCAATATTGTGAAAAATAAATGGAGCTTTCAGAATATTTCTCGTTATATCTTAATATTTTGGAACAATTTGTTTTTGTCCAGTCGAAAAGGTGGATACAAAAACACCATTGGTATATAATATATTCTGATTTGTAAGATACGGGATTCTGATTGGAGACGGATCAATACAATTCTCGGATCTTCCTAATAATACAGCGGAAATTTTTGCACGTTTACCAAATTCATTATTACAATTATCTTCTCCGATATCAGTGGCTTTTATAATTAATGTTTTACCTGAAATCGAAATATCCATACTGTATTTTACATAATAGTCACCAATTTTCATGACCCATTGGGTATAAAATTTTTGATGCCTGACTTCTGCTTTTTGTAAAATATAACTTACGTTATTTGACTTATTTTGAAATTCTTTGTTATTTTCATCTACAATACTAAAAACTCCTTCTTTACAAGGATAAAATTCAAAATCATTAATTTTAGCACTAATACTGCCAAAATTTCCGCCATTATTCAGATCTATTTTATAAGTTAATTTATTATTTGCAGTTACATAGCTTAAAAGACAAATCTTTCTGTTTTCATCATAATCTATAAAGTTGCGAAAATTTTTTTCATTAGTAACCGGTTTAGCAGGATATCTTTTATCAAATCCTGAAATATTAGAAACCAATGTAAAAAATAAAATTAAAGTAAAATAAATAATATTTTTATACGAATAAAATATTTCCATATAATTTAGTTTAAATATTTTCAGAAATTAAATTTTTTAAGATATTCATATTAATATTTTAATCAATCTATATCATTTTTGGAAAAATAATTTTTAAATTTTTTGATTAACGCCTTTATATACATAGGATTCTTAAACATAAAAATGAAAACAGCGAGATCAGATAAAAAAGTTATATATTTCTTTTTTTTTAAAATATATTTTAAAGAGTAATACCTGTTATTCAAAATACTCAGATAAGCTGTATCCTTAAGATCCTTATTGTCACTTCTTAAAAATGGTTTACTAAGATTAATATGATTCGCAAAAATTTCTCTTGAGTGTTTATAATTCCTGGCCCAGCTGTCATGCGTTCTGTGTAAAGCCAAAGATTCATTTAGAAAAAAGAGATCGTTTTCTAAGGATAGCTTTATCCATAGATTATAATCCTCACATAAATTTATATACCTTGTCTCGTCAAAAGGTTTATCATTTTTTAAAATTTTTTTTCTGAAAATAACAGAAGATGGAATAACTAAGTTTTCTTTAAGAAGATCCTGAGTTTTCAGTATAAATGATTTTTAAATTTGATATAATGCGTATCGAGAATAATATCGTTTATATCTATCAGTTTTACATTTGTACAAATAAAATCGTGATTCTGAAGATATGTCATCTGAATCTCAAGTTTATCAGTCTCCCACAGATCATCATCATCACAAAAAGAAATGAATTCTCCTTTAGACATCTGTACACCGTAATTTCTAAGTTTTGCAAGATTATTTTGTTTCTTGAGATTATAAAGTCTTATTCTTTCATCTTTGAAAACATCAAGTAAATCACCAGTTTCATCCGTAGATCCGTCATTTATTATAATAATTTCAAAATCATTATGAGTTTGCTTCAAAACAGAATGAAGTGTTTTAGACAATAATGAAAACCTGTTGTATGTAAGAATTATTACGGAAATTAAATCATTCACTCTTTATAATTGAAATTACTAAATAATTGATATTACTGCTTCAATATAATTGAAAATTTTACTCTCTAAATTTATGAGAGAACACATCATACTTATTTTTAAATTAATTAATAGAATTACTTAGGGAAAGTTATTCTTTAAGTTTAAAATAGCCGGGATAAATAAGTTTTATTAGATTTGACAAATTTATTTTATCAAATATTTTACCGCCGTTTCTTCTGGAAACCTTAAATATTTCAAGCGCCTGTTTCCGAAAATTCCTGTTGGTTAATGTTTCATTGTATACCCTGAAATATGAGAGTTTTTTTTCAGTATAAATTGCATCTGTAAATGAAAGCATTCTTAAAAAAAGATCATAGTCAAAAACAATTTTCAATTCCTCATCCAGCTCCCCAACTTCTTGGTATAAACTTTTCAAAAAAAAAGTTGATGGTTGTCTGATATCCGGTTTTCTTCTAATAAGAAAATCCCGGTCATATATAGCTTTCCAATCATCGAATAATTTTTTTTTGTTTTTATCTATAAAAATTAAATGACCGAATAGTAATTTTTTATCTAAATTCTTTAGAAACTCTGAGTTTATGAATTCAAAAATATTTGGTACATAATAATCATCTGAATTTATCCAGGCAAATATATCACCGGTTGCCATTTGAAACCCCTTGTTTATAGCGTTAGCAGGTCCACTGTCTTTTTCAGAAATCCATTTTAAATGAGGGACATCTTTTAATATTTCCAGTGTATTATCAGTAGATCCTCCGTCTACAATAATATGTTCGAAATTCTTGTAGTTTTGATTAAGAACAGATTCAATAGTATCTTTGATAAAATGTGCTTGATTTAAAGTAGGAGTTACAATTGAAAATTTTTGTAACATAACTTAATTTTTTTTAATCCAAAATGAGCCGGGTTCTCTTTGTAATTCCCTGCTGAATATTGGAGATATTTTGCGAAATAGATCCGGGTAATGGTGAGACAGATAATTTAAGGCACCTATGATTTTAAAATTATTGTTAAAAGATAAAAATGCTTCAAGTAAATATTGTTCGTTCCAAAATAATTTTTTTCAATTACCCATTCTTCGAGATAATCTTTTGGAGTAAAAATATCATGAATATGAATTAACACATTTGAATTTAGTACCGGAAGTATTTCTAAATATTCATATAATACATCTCCTGGGGTCTGATAATATGAGATGAATCAATAAATAATATATCATTATCTTTTAATTCTTTAAATACTTCTATATCAATTTCTTCTACCTGATTTCTGATTACTTCTACTTCTAATAACTCAAGCCAATCCATTTCATATGGTTCAATACATTTCATAGTACATTCATAATTTACATCTTCATATTTATTTTTTTTAATCGCTTCCAAAGCAATAAGTGTTGAATTTCCACTGCCAATTTCAATTATTTTACGGGGTTTGAATTTTCTGATTATACTATAATAATATTCAGCATCTCCGGATTTGAACGAAGTGTTGTCAAATTTAAAAGAACTAGTGTTTTCAAGAATTAGTAATTCATCATTGAAATCAAATCCATTTAAAATTGAGATTTGTTCCTCAACATTCAAATCAATACCTGGCAAAATTCTATCTGATTTCAATGATTTTTTGAGATTTCCGGTTTTAAACATTGGTTCATAATAGTGATCAATAATTGGGAATACTCCGATTTTAAATAAAATCCTTTTTGTAGAATAAAATTGTTTACTCCCCTTTGCCTTATTTTTAATAACAAAAAAGAGCTGCATAAAATAAACGGTGAAATTAATATTTCAAAAAGATTTCTAACAATTGTTTTATATGTAGTCATTTATTAGAAATAGAATTATAGAATAATTAAAGTATTAATAAATCTGTAAATGTATAATAGATTTTACTTTCATAAAATATTCTTTATTTCCAAATTAAATATTTTTCTCAAAATAATACTATGACTAATAAGAAAATTTATTTTGAATATTTTGGTATAGCAACTTCAAAATAAATACAAATTGTTTTATATATATCAATGAAAATATTATGAACGATAAAACCAAAATGTAATTCAATTCTTCCTGATAATATACTATTGTCATTATTTGAATAAATATTAAAAAGTTTAGAATTACAATTCTATATAATTCCGACATTTTTAAATATGACTTAAAATCAAAGCCATATGATTTATATAAATAATGAAAAATTATTATTATACTGATTAAGATAGATAAGTAGTAACCAAATAATCCAAACACATTATTGAATAAGCTCAGTGAAATTCCAAGCATAACATAAGTAAGAATTAAATTGCTTGTTTGAATTATCAGCAGTTTCAATCCTTTTCCCTCAATCATAAGTACAGCATACAAACAACCTCCAAAATTAATAAAAGAATAAGATAAGGAAAATATTAGGTAAATCAGCATAGACTCATAACTATTAAACCAAAACAAAATAAAAAAACAAATCAATGGGTTCATTATTCCATAAATAATTATAGAATAATAATTAGACATTTTGGAAAAATAATATAGGTTTTTAGTTAAATACATCTTTAAATTTCCAACTATATTTTCTTCACTTAATTTTACCAGTAATCCTCTTTGTGTAGAAAATATAATTCCACTCGAAAAATTAATAATTTTTTTTCCGGATTCAAAATATGATACCCAGGTAAAAGACAAATTTAATCCTATTAAATATTTTATAACAACATCTATCATGCTATTTAAAAAAGATGCTATTTGTATATTGATTCCGTATTGCGAAAACTTTTTTACTAATGAAAAATCATATAAACTCCATTTAAAGTTAATTAACTTTCTATAGAAGAATATATAATAAAATGTAATTAGAAAAGAAAAAATACTTACAATTGTAATAAATGATACTAAATAATATATATCCAAATTGAATATTAAAATCATAGTAAATAAAATAGTATTAAAAATTACACTTAAAATATTTATTTGGCCTAATTTAACATATTCAGAAAATCCTTCAAGTGTACACTTTAAATAACCATTATTATAATTAAATATAAAAGTAATGATCATTAAAAATGTAATAAGATTAAAGTTCAGATTTTTCACATTTTCTTTTTCCAGCAATTCCGAGTTTTTCAAAACAAAAATGCAATAAACAAAAAGAATAATGACTATGATTAAACCGGTAATTAAAAAAACTAAAAAAAATGTTGTAAAATATTTATCAATAAATTTCAGATCATTTTTTTTTTTGCTTCAGCAATATTTTTTATGGTAGAAATTCCAAACCCAAAATCCAAACTGGCTCCAATTCCAAATATAGAACTGATAAGTATAAAAAATCCGAATATATTTAAGTCAAACGTTTTATAAATAAGTGAATAATTCAGAAAATTCAATAATGAAGAAATCACAAATGACAATGTATTCCATAAAGAATTTTTTTTATCTTGCGATGTTAACAATCAGTTAATTAAACTTAAATAAAATTTTTTCTTCTGTAATTATTTTGCAGATAATCCCTTATCCGCTAATTTATTTTTCAGATAGATATAATTACCAGTATTCAATCCTAAAAATATATACATAAAGAATGCCTGCTGGGTCATTGTATATTGCCCCGAATATATACTGTTAATAATCATAAAAAAAACTGCTACATTTAATAAAATGCTGTTTGTTTTTTCATTTTCATTTTCTGACATTTTAATTGACTTCAAACTAAGGAAATACATTGTAAAAATAAAAATCAAATATGAAGATAATCCAATTAAACCAGTTTCAGATAGAAATGCCAGCATAGTATTATGAGGATCTAAACCTTCTACATATAATTCGAAAAAGTAATCAGGCAGAACATTATATTCTTCGGATACAAAGTTAAACATCTGATGACCAATTCCGGTATATGGACTTGTTTCAAATGCATTATAAGCAGTAAACCATATTAATGCTCTGGTCTCCATTGAATTTTGTATATATTCCCCATCATCTTTTTGTTCAAAAAATTCAAATGTAAGGTCTGAAAATCTTGTAGCGATTACATTTTTTACCCCAAGACCTATTAATACACCAATTAAAATAAATGCTGTAACCATAATCAGTTTGAATTTTTCTTTAAAATAGTTCCTCCATTTTTGGTCAAATTTATATGAGATTATTAATCCATAAGTAAGACTAAAAATAAATCCAATCCAGGCAAAACGGGAAAGAGAAATTATTAAGACTGTAAATATGAATGAAGATATTATTAATATTTTTAAATTTAATTTTCCCTTTATGAAATATTTTAGTATCAAAAAAGAAAAAGTAATTGCAGAGAAATCCATCACAGGAAACCCAATAAAACCTTTTGATCTAAGCCTTGAAGTAATTATAGTTTGAATAATTATTACAAAGCAAGCTACAGCCATGCCATAGAAATAAAAAGTAAAGAACTTTTCAATTGTAAATTCATTCTTCACACTTCGGAACACTAAGTATCCTGTGGTAATATAAGTGAAAAATAAAAAAAAGAAATACAAACTAGCGAAAGAAATATGAACTGTATTTACTGCTGATAAGAATATTGATAAAACGAAAAATACAGCTGTATATTTCACTACATTTGGTAATCTAAAAGAATTGAATATCTGTGTATTTTTATTAGTTAAAAATAAAATAAAAACACCGAAAGCTACTACATTTACTACCTGAATTTTTAAGGGAACATAAAAATATTGTTCGATAAATAGTGCAGAGGTTAAATAAAATAAATAATATTTTGCGGCATTTTCAATTAGAATAAATATAAGAGGTACTGTCAGTAAAACTATTGGAATAAGAGTTTTTCCAATACTAAATAAATATACAATTAAAAAAAAAATGATGAGGAAAAAAGAAATGAAAATTATATTGTTGTATTTATCCAATATCATATATTGTAAATGCTAGACATTTCTAAAAAGTGAAATTAATTTTTTATAATACAATTCATATAGAGTCAGTGTAGTTGTAATAAAAAACAAGAACGCCACCATGCTGAATAATATTGTAATTAATCTTTTTGGTTTGGTTTTTTTCTCAGGTAAATATGGATAATCCAAAATTATAACAGTTGGTGTTTCTCTTTTTTGTTCAAATTTAGCTTGTTCATAGATTGGAATAATTGTAGTAAGAATTCGGTTTTTAATTTCTAAATCTCTTTTTAATCTCAGAAAATTAATTATAACTGTTGGTAATCCTTTAAGCTGCAATGAACTGTTTCCATCCTCCGAATATTTTATTTCGTTTAATTGATTATTTAATAAAACTAATTTTTCTTCCTGTTCTTTGATCTCCGGTTGGTTATCAGTTAAAATTTTTCTCATAAGTTCTAGTTTTATTTCTTCAGATTTTATTGTAGCTTCTAACTGTAATGACGTCTTTGAAGCAACTTCAGCTTGAATTTCAGGTGATAACCCGTAAATATCCTGATATCCTTGTAAACTATCTTCAGCAATTTTTAATTCGATTTTAGCTGAATCATATCTTTGTTCAATAAATTCCTTGTTATTTTTAGCATTTAAAGCACTCATTTCAGAATAAATTTTATTTAGCTGAAATATTAAATATTCTGCTATCTCTTTTGCTCTTTGTTTATCTTTGTCAAAAACATCTATTGACAATGTATTTGCTTTTTTATTTGCTGTTAACAACATGATATCAAGCCTGAATGCTTTTATAGCATCTTCCATGTATTTAATGTCATAAACCTCCATTAAATTGAATTTTATTATTGTTTCTTCAATGCATCTTCTGCTTAACAGGATCTCTTCATATAATGCAAGTTCTTTTGACCCGGATCCGCCGCCTAAAGCTTCAAGTCCGCCTAAGTCGGGTAAACCTGATACACCTAAAAAGCTGCTTAGTCCGGAACCTCCTGCACTTTTTACTTTTGCACTAGATAAATAAATAGGATCAACCACAAAAAACATCAAAATTGTTACAATTAATCCTACAATTAAAGTACTGGTAATCAGTAATTTTTTATACTTTAAAACTAACTGAATATAATCTTTTAAGATAAATTCTTTCGTTTTTTTATTTAAAGTAGAATTTAATTTTTCGTTTTCATCTGCCATTTTTAGGATCTAATTTTTAAAAACATTTTTTCATGACTAATTAGAAAATTTGTAGCAAAATACCCTAAATATCATTTCTGATATCAAAAATACTATCGCAACTTTAAATTTAAAGACTGATTGACTATTACTGATTCTGCTTAATTAATATATATGTCGTCAATACACCAAGTATCACTCCTGCTATCTGAGCTATTACTGAGATTGTCTGACCGAATGTCTGTCTCACTTCTTTCGGAACATATACGTAATCTCCCGATTCTATTTTTGTCTGGTCCGGCTGATACCAGCCTCTTGAATTGAATTTAATTATTCTTGTATCATCTTCTTCCGCTGCATTAGAATAACCGCCCGCTTTCTCAATATAATATTCCGCATCAGCTCCTTCTTTGAACGGTACATACCCTTCTTGACCTACCTGTCCGAATACATACACGATATTTTTGTTATCATTTATATATATAATATCTTTTCCTTCAAGTAATACATTCTGTGATTCATCGCTTTCCTTCAATAGTTTTTCAAAATCAACTATCACTCTGTTCCTTCTTGATTTTATATCCGTAACTAAATTTTCCTTATCAATTTCAGATACTATAAGGTCATTTGCTCTGAGATTTAAAAGCACTTCAGCAGTGTCCTTTGCCATATATTCAGCATCGTAATTTCTGAATAAAATACTCAGAGGTAAATATGCTTTTTCTTTCAGCCCGCCGGCCAACTCTATGATGTCTTTAAGTCGTGTCTTCTTAAAAGATATAGGATAATATCCGGGACGAAGCACCTCTCCCATTATAAGGACTGATAGATTTTTCTGATATGTTATTTTTGATTTTACGAATATTCTGTCAAAGCTTTCTATCTCAAACTCCTTGTCCTTTTCATATGACAAATCGATCATTCTGAAATCACTGGATTTTTCATCCGCTCTGTAAAGTATTATACTGTCCGGCTCAGCGCTTACATCAAATCCTCTGGCTATTCCGATTATAGTTTCAAGATCATCCCCTTCGGAATATTCATATGATCCTCCAAGCTGAACCGCACCGCCTATGTTTATAAAATTATTATCTAGCTGTAGATAAGGTATTTTCAACAGATCCCCTTCGAGAAAGAACGGATTGAATTCATCTTTATTGGTCAGAAAATATTTATAAATATCAACTTTCTTTACAGTCCCGTTTTTTCTTATTAACTCAATATTTCTTAATGAAATCTGATTGTTAAAAAATTCTCTTTCATTTGTTTTTTCATAAAAAACTCTTGAAGTATTGAGTGTATCAAATATTAAAACTTTAAGTATTTCTGAAACTCTAGTAACAGGCGAAACTTCAAAATTACCCTGTGTAAGACCTGAAACTTTTATGAGAAATGTTCTGGGAGTGTTTAGTGTGAAGCTCGCATCACTTGAATAATATCTTCTCTTAACTGCTCTTATCACACTATTTTTTGCTGCAGTTAATGTTAATCCTGAAACCTCCACTTCCCCAACAGTTGGAATAATTACTGATCCTTCCGGAGATACTACTAAAGGCATTTGCTGATTTATATATCCGTAAAGTCCGAGTGTAAACAGATCATTAGGTCCGACTATATATACATCAGGATCGATTGCTCCTTCAATAGGCATTGACCTGGTTGTGTATGTATTCTGACTATTCAGCTGATCAAAGATGTCCGGAGCATCAGCGTTTATTCCGACTTTGCCGTTTGTTCCGGATCTGTTCATTATTTTACCTAACGGATCATCTTCAGAATCCTGTGTCTTGCTTTTAAACTGAGAAAAAATTTCATCATTATTAAATGCGCTGAACAGAACAATAAAAATTAATGCAATACTAAATTGTTTATTCATAATCCTAAAAAATTTTTAGTTTGTGTCAATATTCCTGATGTCTGATCCTCACCATACGTTTCACAATATATTCTGATCAACGGTTCTGTTCCCGAAGCTCTGACTAATAGCCAGCCGTCTTCGAAATAAAATTTATTTCCGTCAAGATCGTCAGTTTCCATGATTTTCTTACCGCCGATTTCATCTCCTGCTTTTAATCCTTTACTTATACTTAATGCGGCATTCTTTTTCTCTTCCGTAGTCTTTACATCATTTCTCTGATAGAAATATAATCCGAATTCATCATCAAACTCTTTCTTAAGTTCAGAAATGCTCTTACTGTATTCAGACAGCATTTCCATATAAAGCAGTCCGTTAAATATCCCATCCCGTTCCGGCAAATGACCTTTAATACCAATGCCGCCGCTTTCTTCTGCGCCGATCATTACGTCATCATTGATCATTATTTTTGAAATATGCTTGAATCCGATCGGAACAGTAACAAGCTCGATATTATTTTTTTCACAATACTTTCTCACAAGATCGCTTGTAGAAAATCCTCTTACTACTTTTCCGGTAAATTTCTTTTTCTCGAATAAATATTTTATAAGTAAAGCAAATGTCTTCTGAGCATCGAGAAATTCTCCGTGCTCGTCAATGATCGCAATCCTGTCTGCATCCCCGTCAGTTACAATTCCAATATTATAATTGTCTGATTTCATTTCAGCGCAGATCTCTCCGAGATTATTCTGAACGGGCTCCGGAGCGCTGTTTCCGAATGAAGGATTCACTTCACCATGCAGCTGTTTAACTTTTACAAAATTACTGAATAAATTCTGACCGGCACCGTACATCGCGTCATAAATTACTTTCAGACCGGCATTATTAATTTTTTCCGTATCAATTTTCTTCTTCAGATAATTAATATAGAAATCATTTCCTTTGAAATATTCTATTACACCTTCATTCAATAATTCATCAAAACTTTTTGGAGTATCCGCCGATACAATATTCTTAAGTTCACCTTCTATTTTTGCGATCTCGTCCGGATCCATAGAACCGCCGAATTCGTCTTTGAGCTTATATCCGTTATACTGAAAAGGATTATGAGAAGCAGTGATCATTACTCCCAGAGCGCAGTTCAAATCCCTCGCGAGCAGAGATACTGTCGGCGTCGTGACAAAACTGTCCGTGATAAATGTTTTAATGCCTGAATTGCCGAATACCGTTGCAGCTGCATGTGCAAATTCCTTAGACAGAAATCTTGTATCATATCCGATTATAATTCCGTTACTGATTTTTTTATGATCTTTGAAAACAATTGCTGTTGCAAGCGCGGCTCTTTTCACATTGTCAAAAGTATAAGTATCACCTATAATTGCTCTCCAGCCGTCAGTACCGAATTTGACCGGCTCTGTTTGGTTGCTCATCTAAAAAATTTTGTTTAATGATTTTAAAAAATAATGTAAAAATCTGTTTATAAAGATTTCCCTTCATTAGTTTTTCTGACCCAGTTTTTTACATAGTCTATGGTTTCATAGGTAGGTGTCCCGGGGGTAAAGAGTTCTCCGACCCCGAGTTTTTTCAATTCTTCTATATCCTGATCCGGAATAATTCCGCCTCCAAAGAGCAGCACATCATTCAGCCCTTTGTCATCCATCAGTTTTTTGACCTTTGGGAAAATTGTCATATGCGCACCGCTTAATATACTGATCCCTATTGCATTCACATCCTCCTGTAAAGCAGCTTCTACGATTGTTTCAGGTGTCTGTCTAAGACCTGTATAAATAACTTCTATACCCGCATCCCTGAATGCTGCAGCAATAACTTTCGCTCCTCTGTCATGACCGTCAAGTCCGACTTTCCCTATAAGTACACGGATCTTGTTATCCAATTAAGTATTTAATATATTTTAAAATGTAAGTTAACCCAAATACAATATTTCTTCAAGTGATTTTTAAGTTTCCACCTGACTTACTTCAATGTTCTCTAAATTCTTGTTTGAATATTTCTGATAAAAATATACTGATATAACTCCGACTAATACTGCAAACCATAAAGTTGAAACCCTGATAATAAATGTAGAGGCTACTGAAACATCTTTTGGGATATTTAACAGCACCAGCAATCCGGTCATTGAAGCTTCCGTTACGCCCAGACCGCCCGGCAGCATTGCTATAGAACCGACAATAGTTGAAAACCCGTAAATAAATACCGCCGCTAAAATACTTACATCAATATCAGTAAAAGAAGAATATACTTTAAGAATTATATATAATCCGAGACATTCGCAAAACCAGGCGACTACACTCATAGATGTTGCAATCAGAAGCGGTTTGATCCTTACAAGAGTGTAAATGCTTTCATACGAATCTTTGAATTTATGTGCAATCTTATTTAAAAATTTTATTCTTTCCAGATGTGAGATTATCCGGAGAGAAATTCTTCTTGAGCTGATCAATATTACTAATAAAATAAAAAATAATCCGACCCCGATTATAACATTCTGACCGAAATTAAATACGAAAGCTCCTGCAATGCAGAGAATTACAACTGAAATAAAATCTGTAAGTCTTTCTGCAAGAATGATCGGCGCTGATATACTGACGGGTGTTCCGTTCTCTTCTCTCAGCAGGTAGGATTTCAAAAGTTCTCCCATTTTCCCCGGTGTAACGCTCATTACAAATGTTGACATGAATATAAGAAAACTCGCTTTCTTCTTTATTTTTATCTTCAGCAATCCGAGATAATATTCCCATTTGTAATACCGTATAATGAAATTTAAATACGTGAGAGCAAGTATTAAAGGAAGGTAATACCAGTTAAACTCACTGAAGGTTTTCATTAACTTGTCGAAATCAGCATAGATACTGAATCCGAGAAATACAGCAGCTCCCAATGCAATCGAAAAAAGAATTCTTTTCTTATACTTCCTGAACATCAGATAATTTTTTTAATGCATTCGTAAAGTTTTACCAGAGGAAGTCCGACTATATTATAATAATCACCTTCTATTTTCTTAATGAACAAACATCCGAAATCATCCTGTATTCCGTAAGCTCCGGCTTTATCTAAAGGCCTGTGCTTTTTAACATAATATGATATTTCATCCCTGTCCAGTTTTCTGAAGTATACACTCGTCTTTTCATATGAGAATATTTCCTTTCCGTTTGATGTGTTGATCACATTTACTCCTGTATAAACATTATGTACTTTTCCGCTGAGTCTTTCAAGAATATTTTCAGCATCCTTAAGGTTCTTAGGTTTATTTATGATCTTATTGCCATGTACAACTACAGTATCTGCTCCGATCACAATTTCTTTTTTAAAAAGCGCTGCAACTGTCCGGGATTTTATAACTGAATTATGTTTTACAGAGTGAACCGGATCATTATCCGGTATTTCCATCTCAACGGCTTTACTTTCTATTGAAACAAATTTAAAACCCAGCTGTCTTAAAAGACCGGCTCTCCTCGGTGAAGCCGAAGCAAGTATATATCGTTTATTGAGAATTGATTTAAGTATCGGCAAAATTATAATTTCAATAGTTCGGCTGCTTTATTAAGAGCATCTTCTTTTTTCAGGATCAGCTTCTCACCTGTCTGTCTTATCTTGATCTCTACATTTCCGTCTTTCAGATTTTTATCCCCTATTACAATCTGTAAAGGAATTCCAATAAGGTCAGCATCATTAAATTTTACGCCGGGTCTTACATTCTCTCTGTCATCATACAATGTTTCAATATTCATTTCTGACGTCAGTAGTTTATAAAATTCATCGGATAATTCCTTTACATCAGACGTTTTGCCGTGAAGACAAATTAAGATGATCTTAAACGGAGCAATCTCGCCTTTCCAGATTATTCCCTTATCATCATTACTTTGTTCAATGAATGAAGCAACCGTTCTCTCAACGCCGATGCCGTAGCTTCCCATTATAATAGGATTTTCTTTTCCGTCAGTATCGAGGAACTTTGCTCCGAGCGCTTCTGAATACATTGTGCCGAGTTTGAATATATGACCGACTTCGATAGCTTTTGTAATTCTGAGTTTACTTTTTGAATTTTTAGAAAGCTCTCCTTCCTTTACAGTCCTGAGATCTTTGTATTCAATGCCGGGTACGTCTCTTTTTAAATCGATATTCCTGATATGGTAATCATTCCTGTTGGCTCCGCTGATAAGTTCATCACTGTCTTCCAGAAGAAGATCGGCAATGATCTTAATTTTCTTATTCTTTAATCCCAAAGGACCGATAGAACCTGCATCCGCTCCGGTAATTTCCAGAAGCTCTTCATTATGAGCCGGTCTGATATTTATTCCGAAATAATTCTGCAGTTTCATTTCATTCACTTCATCATTACCTCTTACAAGCGCAAGTATAAATTCATCACCTTCTTTAAAAGGTTTTACAAACACGCGTGATTTTGCAAGATATGACTTATCAGTAATATTCAGAAATCCTGCCAGCTCTTCTATACTTTTAATATCCGGAGTATGAAATTCTTCAGAAGGCAGATCAGTATTTTTTCTGACATTTTTTTCAACAAAAGAAACAGCCACTTCAATATTCGAAGTATAACTTCCGTCTTCGCTGATCACAATGTTATCTTCACCGGCAGACGACGGCACCATGAATTCTTCCGATGCGCTTCCGCCCATCGCACCGCTGTGAGCTGATACCACTACGAAATCCAGTCCGCATCTTGTAAAAATATTTCTGTAAGCCCGTTCCATGTCTGCATAGGATCTGTCTAGTCCTTCCCAGGTAGCGTCCAGTGAATATGCGTCTTTCATTGTGAATTGTCTGGCTCTCAGCACTCCCGCTCTCGGGCGTTCTTCATTTCTGAATTTAGACTGGATCTGATACCATACCTGCGGAAAATCTTTATAGGAAATTAAATTAGGCTTTGCAATTGATGTAAATACTTCTTCATGCGTGGGGCACAGTACCAGTTCGCGGTTTTTTATTCTGAACATAAGATCGCCGTAATCTTCCATTCTACCCGTCTCCGACCATATATCATGGGGCGATAATGCAGGAAGCAGAAACTCATTTCCGCCAATCGCATTCATTTCCTCTCTGATAATATTTTCCGCATTTCTGAATGCAATTAATCCGAAAGGTAAGGAAGAATATACACCGGATGTAAGCTGCTTTATCATTCCCGCTCTTATCATCAGTTTATGCGAAACCGTAATAGCATCCGCCGGATCATCCTTAAGAGTCGGCAGAAAAAACTTTGTTAATCTCATTTTTAAATTTAAGTTGACAATATAAAAACGAACGCTCTCTATTACAATTCTAATTTAAATATCACAGAGACATTCAGTTCTTTGATACTCTTTAAATTTAATAATAAGATAAACCTAATAAATTATTAATTTTATTATATTGCAAAGTATTTTAAATTAAAAAACTTCCCTATTGAATAAAAAAATACTCATTCTTTGTACAGGTAATTCATGCCGCAGTCAGATGGCTGAGGGTTTTCTCAGGTCGTTCGATAATTCCCTTGAAGTTTATTCCGCAGGCACATTCCCTGCAGATGAAGTTAACCCTAATTCAATAATTGTTATGAAAGAGATCGGCATAGATATTTCCTCTCATAAGCCCAATGATGTTTCGGATTATATTAAAGATTCATTCGATTATGTGATCACAGTCTGTGATAATGCAAAAGAGGCATGTCCTGTATTCACAGGTAAAGTTAAGCATAATCTGCATCTCGGCTTTCCTGATCCGGCTGATGCAAAAGGCTCGAAAGAAAAAGTACTTAATGAATATCGTGAGGTCCGCGATGATATTAAAAGCAGTTTTAAATATTTTTATGATACAAAGCTGAAGAACAAATAATTCAGTTTTACACTTCAATATAAACTTCAATTCTTTACTTTACATTCGTTTATTTACAATTTATTTTATAAATAAAATAATCATTTCATATGATCCACATACTTTATATCGGTATCGGCGGATTTTTCGGAGCAGTATTCAGATTTATAGCTGCCAGATTTTTTAACAATCTGTTTCCGTCATTCCCTTTCGGTACGCTTTTTGTTAATATACTCGGCAGTTTTATAATCGGGTTTATTATGTATAATGTAATGGGCGGTAAACAAATCTCACCGGAGATTCGTGATATGCTGCTGATCGGGTTTATCGGAGCATTTACTACAATGTCCGCACTTGCCTATGAATCTTTCAGACTTTATGAATTGTCGCAGTTTCTTTTTTTCGGACTTAATTTATTTCTCAATGTATTTTTATCGCTGCTGGCGGTTTTCGCCGGTAAAGAATTGTATCTAATTTTAAATAAGTAAACTATGCTGAAAGAATCGGAATCTCTTTTACTCAGAATTTTTATAGGCGAAAGTGATAAATACGAAGGAAAAAATCTTTACAAGTATCTTGTAGAATATTTAAGGAAAAATCATTTCGCCGGAGTGACAGTTCTCAGAGGAATTACAGGATTCGGGAAAGCCAGCAAGATCAAGTCTTCAGACCTGCTTGAAATTTCATCTGATCTTCCCATTGTAATAGAAGTAGTAGATACAGTTAATAAAATTGAAGAACTTAAAGAAGTATTCAGTAAAACTGATATGCTCGGCAGCGCGCTCATCACCGAGGAAAAAATTAAAATTCTCCGGTACGGTACTGAATAATCTGTTATATATCTTTTCTGTTCAGCAAGGAATTAAGGTCCCCGTGTTTCTCCAGATAATCACGGTGACTTGCGTTAATAATTTCATAAGCTTCTTCTTTACCGTACACGCTGTGAATCTCACATCTCTTTCCTTCCGATCCCGGCGCATCTTTATATGTCAGGAAATAATGCTTTAATCTTTCTATGAATGATTCAGAACAGTCTGTGATATCTTTCCACTCACTGAATATTGCATCATCTTTCATCACTGCGATTATCTTGTCGTCGGCTTCATTATTATCTATCATTCTTAATCCGCCGATCGGAATGGCCTGCAGAAGTATATTGCTGTGATTTAATGACTTCTCAGTTATCACGCAAATATCCAGAGGATCATTATCACCTTTTATATTATCCCTTCCGGTCATTTTCATACAGTACTCCCCTACTTTATCAGCGCATAAAGTCTGCGGAATAAATCCGTAAGGCGTAGGACAGATATTCGAATACTTTTGCGGTCTGTCAACTTTCAGATATCCGCTGTTTTTTTCGATCTCATATTTCACAGTATCAGTCGGAACGATTTCAATATAAGTTGTAACTGTTTGCGGAATATTATTTCCGATAGGCACACCGTGCCAGGGATGGGATTTTAAAAGTAATCTTATCTTACTCCAGATCTCGTCTAAACTTTTTTCTGACATATTATTATTTTTTAAGAAACCAAATCAAGAGCTCTTCTTATAAGCTCTTCTGTTGTTGTAATTTTCAGATCAGTCTTTTTTAATACTTCACGGATTAGTTTTTCTCCGTCCGCTCTCGGATACCCGAGGTTGATCAGCGCGTTCAGGGCTTCAAATCGAATACTTTCCCCGGAAAGTTCGCCCGGTATGTCAAAAGCTCCCCTTCCTGTCTCTTTATCGATCTTAAATATTTTATCTTTTAAAGTCATGGAAATTAACTCCAGTTTCTTTGCACCTATACCGGGTATTCTTATATTTTTTGAATATGCACTGTCAGATATCAGTGACAGGATCTCATCAAAAGAAAGATTAGCAAGAATATTGTGAGCCATTTTCGGACCGATCCCGCTTACCGACAGCAGCATTTTAAATATTTCCTTTTCCTTCTCATCTGAAAAACCGTACAGCTGCATTGAATTTTCTTTTACATCAAGATAAGTAAATATCATGTATTCCGACTGAAGACCGGTCATACTCTCGGAAAGTTTTTTGGAAATAAAAACCTGATAACCTACGCCGCCGGCTTCAAGAATTATTTCCTGATTTTTTTTAGAAAGTAATTTACCCCTGAGAGATGATATCATTTTATTTCTAAGTTAATATCCTTTGCGGATTTTTTTCAAGGAATGATTTCCAGCTGTTTTTGACTGAACTTTTTGAAGACGGAACAATAACCGACTGCAGATTAAATGAATGACAAATCGCAATTGCTAGGGCATCGGATGAATCCACCGGAATTTTCTGTTTCTTTAAATTAAGAATTGAGCTTACCATATACATTACCTGATCCTTGGAAGAAGCGCCGTTTCCGGTTACGGATTTTTTTATTTCTCTCGGGGAATATTCTGAAATGTTTATCTCAGAATTTAATCCGGCTATAATAGCGACTCCCCTTGCCTGTCCGAGTTTGAGTGTTGATTGTATGTTCTTGCTGTAAAATGCCGTTTCAATCGCAAGTTCCTGTGGTTTGTATTTTTTTATACATTCAAGACATTCGTCATAGATCCTTTTAAGTCTTACCGTCATGTGATCCTTCGAATTCAGAGTAACATTTCCAAAATGGATCAGCTTAACGGAGCCGTTCAGAATTTCAATCACTCCTATTCCCGTAACGGATGTCCCGGGATCTATTCCGATTATTCTCATTATCTAAAATATAGACGGAAAGTAATTTCAATTACGTAATAACAATTTAACTTACTCATCAATAAAATCAGCATTAGTATAAACATTCTGCACATCATCATTGTCTTCAATCGCTTCTATAAATCTCATCACTTCTTCCGCTTTCTTTCCTTCCGTCACTATAAGATCTTTTGCAATATACTGAAGAGATGCGCTGTCAATTTTATAGGCTTTATCCTCAATTGCTTTTCTGACGGGATCAAAACTATCAATAGGAGTTATAATTTCAAAATATTCTCCGTCGGTTTTCAGATCATCTGCACCGGCTTCGAGAATTACTTCCATAATATCATCCTCATTTATATTTCCCTTTTCCACTGTGATCACTCCTTTTCTCTCAAACATCCATGCTACAGAACCTGACTCACCGAGGTTACCACCCGCTTTTGAGATTCCGTGTCTGAGCTCTGCAACTGTCCTGTTCTTATTATCCGTCACGCTTTCTATGATCACTGCAATACCGTTTGGAGCATAAGCTTCATAAGTAATCTCCTCATACTTTACGCCTTCAAGTTCTCCCGTTCCTTTTTTTATTGCTCTTGTAATATTATCCTGCGGCATGTTACTTGACTTTGCAGTCTGAATGGCCAGACGTAATCTTGGATTAGCGTCCGGGTCACCGCCGCCGTCACGTGATGAGATCGTTATCTCTTTAATTATTTTTGTAAATACTTTACCTCTTGCTGAATCAGTAGCGGCTTTTTTTTTTTTTTATAGTCGCCCATTTTGAATGACCTGACATTTATGTATGCTCCGTATATTGTTTTAAAATTTATTAATATTTTTATTAAGATTTCAGTTTTAAAATTTAATATCGCGAATTCTGAGCTTAGTAGTCTCACGGCTGTTCCATACATTTTTCTCTATTGAATAACAAATATCACAAACATTCCCTTTTACAATTTTACCTGAAGTATCTGCATCTTTCTTTTCATCAAATCTGAACTGACCTGAATTAAAAAACACAGCCTCAAATATTTTTTCTGAATCAATTTCCTTTACTTTAAAAATGTGTGTATCCGATTTTGCAAATCTTACATCGCCGATTATCTGAACATCCTTAGTTATAAATACCGGCGTCATGTTATCAGGTCCGTATGGTTCGAAAAATTCCAGTATCCTTATAAATTTATCCGACAGTTCGCTGAATTTAATTTCAGCGTCAACTTCAATTTCAGGTATCAGCTCTTCATCAGTTATTTTTTTTGTGGCAATTGCGTTAAATGATTTCTTGAATTCTTCTAGCTTGTCAAGCTCAACTTCCAGTCCGGCTGCATGAAAATGACCTCCGAACTGAATCAGCTTATCTTCACATTGCTTCAGCGCATCGTAAATGTTAAATGTACTTATGCTTCTTGCGCTCCCTTTCGCAACGCCGTTTACTGTTGTAAGTACGATCGAGGGGAGGTTATATTTTTCTACAAGTCTTGCGGCAACGATTCCGATCACACCCGAATGCCATGTTTCATTATGTATGACGATCGATTTCAGCGTATCAATATTATTGTTTTCCTCAAATTGCCTGAAAGCATCAAACGTTATTGTCTTATCTATATCTCTCCTGTTATTATTTTCATCATTGAGTACAAAAGTGAATTCTTTGATCTTCTCATCATCTTCGCATATGAGAAGCTCTACCGCTCTTTTTGCATCGCCCAGTCTTCCTACTGCATTAATTCTCGGAGCGACAGTAAATACAACATTTCCTGTATTCAGGTTGCCGGGTTTGAGACCGCTGGACTCTATAAGAATTTTAAGCGACGGTCTGGGATTTTTATTAATTAATTTGAATCCTTCGCTGACAAGTATTCTGTTCTCATCAGAAAGAGGAACGATATCCGAAGCCGTTGCGATAGCTACAAGATCAAGAAGCGAATGGGTGGATTCCGGCTTGTTAAGTTTATTGGCAATTAGCTGCGCAAGTTTGAAAGCAACACCGGTACCGCATAAATATTTGAAAGGATAATCATCGTCCGTGCGGAGAGGATCCATAACTGCAAATGCATCCGGAATGTGTTCGGGCGGCTGATGATGATCGCAGATAATAAAATCAATGCCGAGAGATTTGGCATACTCCACTTTATCAAATGCAGTTATACCGCAGTCAATTGAAATAATAAGTGAGATCTTTTTTTCCTTTGCGTAATTGATGGATTTTATGGAAATACCGTATCCCTCTTCTATTCTGTCAGGGATATAGCATTCCGCTTCCAGTTCGAATTTTTTAAGGAACAGGTAAAACATTGATACACCGCAGGTTCCGTCCACATCATAATCACCCAGGATCATGATCTCTTCTTTGTTTTCTATAGCCTGTATTATACGGTCTGCAGCTTTATCAGCATCTTTCATTAATGATGGATCATAAAGCCTGTCGATGGTAGGTTTGAAAAATTTCAGTACTTTCTGATAGTCCGTAATGCCTCTCATATATAAAAGACGAATCAGACTTTCCGGCATTTTGATGTTACTTTTTAATCCTTTGAACTGTACTATGAAATCCTCAATATTTGAATCATCTGAAATACTGTTTTCAGACGCAGTGTTTCCCCACTTGGTCAGAGTTTTTAATTTCCAATTTTTTTTCAATTTTCATTATTTTTATTTAATGTGCTCAGGGGGGGACTCGAACCCCCACCTTAATACAAAGACTGCACCCTGAATGCAGCGCGTCTACCAGTTCCGCCACCTGAGCGTGACAGGCGAAAGATAATTATATGACTTAGAAATTACAATTTGAAAAATCATCTCCCTGAAGAAAATATTCTTTCATGTTTTAACTAAGCATTTTGACGAAGCGGGCGAATGTGAAGGTACTTTTGAAGTATAATCTGATGTTTGGAATTAATATTGCGAAGATAAAATAATCACAGGTTCCGGAATAAGACTTATGCCGAACCTGATCTTAACTGCATTTTGAATAACCTCTGAAAGCTGTATCAGCCCTGCTGATGTTCCGCTGATATTGATCAATGCTAAGGAGTGGTTTGATGAAATTCCGACACCATTTTTAACAAATCCCTTTTCAAATCCGGATCTTTCGACAAGCCATGCAGCAGGTATTTTGAATTCATTCCCGCTTTTGTAAAAAGGGAATTCAGGATATTGTTTACTGATCATGTTTTTAAATTCATTGAACTCATTTTCATTTAAAACAGGATTCATAAAAAATGATCCGCAGGATCTGGAATTTGCATCTGATTTATCAATCACCATTGATTTCTCTTTCCTGATCTCAAGAACAGTATTTCTTATTGTATTTAGTTTTTTCTTTATATCTTTTGTTTTTTCAAAATCCTGAATTTTACTGAATCTCTCTTTTAATCCGCTGAATTTTATTTCCGATATATTATTTATCGAGAGTCTGATACAGATCTCAGTTATTATAAATTTATCTGCATCCTCTTTTTTAAATCTGCTTTGTCTGTAGCTGAACCCGCATTCCGGGTTTGTAAATTTTTTAAAAGAAAGATCACTTCTGTCAATGACAGAAACATATTCGAGTACATCTGCAATTTCCTGTCCGTAAGCTCCTGCATTCTGCACTGGAGCTGCGCCGGCAGAACCGGGTATTCCGGACAGACATTCAATTCCGGCATAACCGTTTTTTATACATTCACTTATCAGTCCGTCGAGACTTTCTCCGGCACCGGCTATAGCAATAATATCATTACCGATTTTTTTAAATATTATTCCCTTTATATCAACCGAAATAACAACGCCCGGAAATCCGGAATCCGGAAACACAATATTGCTACCGCCTGACATTATCTGAACCGGAAGATTTTTACCGGAAGAAAATTTCAGCGCTTCGGTTATTTCATCCACACTTTTACATGAGATAAAATATGAGGCGGTTCCACCTAAACCTATGGAAGTGTGATCAGAAAGATTAACGTTTTCTTTTATATCCAATTAATGCAGCTGTAAATTTTACTCAATATAAATTTAATGAAATTTTTTAGAAACAGATTAATGCGGAAAGATTTTTTATTATAAGGCGGTGGATAGGAATTGTATTCCGTGCATAAGCCGGCAGCATGGAATTGTAATCCCTGTATATGCAATAAATTTCAACGTTCTATATTTATTTTATTCCGGTAAAAATAACTTATTCCATAAAGATGATATTTGTCATATTACATGATATTGTCTTTAAAATTATAATTAATGAAAGTAAATTAATTCGAATCTAAAAATTATATTTAATATGCCTAAATCCATTAAATCAAAAACTAAGTTTGTATCAGCAGATGAAGCCGTAAAATCAATCAGATCAGGTGATAATGTTTATGTGCAGGCAAACTGCTCTTTTCCTTTTGTACTTATCGATAGTCTTTGTAAAAGATATAAAGAACTAACCGATGTAAATATTTTACAGCTTATGACTTTCCTTGATGCGCCTTATGTAAGACCTGAAATGGAAGGTCACTTCCATCTCATTTCTCTCTTTACCGGAGCAAATGTCAGAAAAGCTGTAAATGAAGGACGAGCTGATTTTATTCCTGTCTTTCTTTCTGAAATTCCTCTGCTTATTGAAAACGGAAAACTCCCGATAGATGTCTGTCTGCTTCATCTCTCCCCGCCGGATGATCACGGATTCTGCTCGTATGGTATCAGCAATGAATGTTCCAAAACCGCTGCAGAACATTCCAAATTAATTATTGCGCAGATTAATCCTAATATGCCCAGAGTACTCGGTGATAACTTCATTCACATCGACAAAATTGATTATGCAGTGGAAATAAATGAACCTGTACCGGAGTTCGTAAATCAGAAAAATATTGCGGGCGAAGAACTCGCAGCTTACGAAAAGATCGGACAGAATATTGCAACTCTGATCGAAAACGGTTCAACTCTTCAAATGGGTATCGGTATTATTCCCGATATGGTGCTTCAGTATCTTACTGACAAAAAAGATCTCGGAGTCCATACCGAAATGTTCTCGGATAATCTAATTGACCTTATCGACTCAGGTGTTATTAACGGTGAAAGAAAAACTCTGCTGCCGGGAAAAGTTGTATCTTCATTTATTTTAGGATCTAAAAAAGTTTTCGATTATATGGATGATAATCCTGTATTCGAATTCAGACCCACTATCTTCGTAAATGATCCTTTTATTATTGCAAGAAATGACAGAATGGTATCAATTAATTCTGCGCTTGAAGTGGATGTCACCGGACAAGTTTGCGCTGATTCTATCGGACCAAAAAATTATTCCGGATTCGGAGGACAGCTGGATTTTATCAGAGGCGCATCGAGAAGTGAGGACGGAAAACCGATAATAGCTTTTACATCTACTGCTAAAGGCGGTAAACTTTCAAGAATTGCTCCGTTTCTTAAACAGGGTGCAGGTGTCACTACCACACGGGCTGATGTTCACTATATTATTACTGAATTTGGAATAGCAGATCTTTATGGAAAATCAATTCGTGAGAGAGTAAGAAGTCTTATAAATATTGCACATCCTGATTTCAGGGAAGAGCTTGAAAAATATGCTTATGAAGTAAATTTTCTCAGGAAATAATTTTCTATATGGTTATCTGATTCTACTACTACATATAATTTGATCAGTAAAATCTTAACCATCACCGGATTTTGTATTTGCAGGATCTGTTATTTTTACTGAACATTATTATTATGAACATTCTTTTTATTAAAGCGGATACAATCAATACCGTCTGATTTGATATTACTAATAATATTTTAACTATGACTTCAATATTCTTTGTCAAATTGGTAATTTCGTAAAATGAAATTTAAAAAACCTGAGGCTGTAGTACTTGTAAGCGGAGGAATGGACAGCGCACTTACAGCGGCTATTGCAGACAAAAAATATAATCTGAATTTTTTACATGTCAATTACGGACAGAAAACGGAAATGAGAGAACTCAGGGCATTCAATGATATTTCGGATTACTATCACGTAAAGAACAGGCTTATTGCCGATATAAGTTACCTTGGAAAGATCGGTGGTTCTTCTCTTACTGACAGTAAACTTAAAATTTCAAAAGCTGATCTCAAAAATAAAAACATTCCGACAAGCTACGTTCCTTTCAGGAATGCAAATATACTTTCAATTGCAGTAAGCTGGGCTGAAATTTTAAATGCAGGAAAGATTTTTATAGGCGCTGTAGAAGAGGATTCCAGCGGATATCCGGACTGCCGTAAAGATTTTTTTAAAGCATTTAACAATATGATCCGAAAGGGAAGTAAAGACGGATCAGGGATTAGAATTGTTACGCCGATAATTAATCTTTCTAAAAAAGAGATAGTGATAAAGTCAGTGAAAACCGGTTCTCCTCTACACCTTACCTGGTCGTGCTATAAGAATAATGAAATTGCATGCGGTGAATGTGACAGCTGCGCTTTGCGGTTAAGAGGTTTTCAGTCAGCCGGTGTTGAAGATCCGGTTAATTATAAAAAAATAATTTCGTATAACTGATTTGAATAAAAAAGAAATATCTGAAAAACCAAAAGAAAATCCGCTCGGATTACTGAACTTTTTAGCCGTTGTAATACTGATCGTGCTTTCAGTTTTTATTTTAAAAGAATTACAGTCAATACTCCTTCCGCTGTTTGTTGCCGTTTTAATTACATTCGCTTTTTTACCTTTATATAATTTTCTGATCAAAAAAAAGGTACCCGCTGCAGTATCTTTAATTTTAATAATTCTGATATTATTAATTCTCGTAAATTCAGTAAGCTTCTTTATAATTACCAGCATAAATTCATTCTCACAGGAGTTTCCGAAGTATGAAGCCAAGTTCCTGCATTTCTATTACTCAATGTTACCTGCCCTAAATTTAAATCCTGATGAAATTTCCAAAATTGAAGAATTCTTTAATATAAAGAATTTATTGATGGGTGGAAATCTGACAAATGCTATTACCGGAATTCTTACCAGCATTACTTCCCTTCTCGGAAGTTTTGTCCTGATAATGTTTTATATTATTTTTTTAATGACTGAATCTGACAGTATTGGTAAAAGATTTTCAATCGCTTTTTCTGAAGAAAAAAACGCTTCATTAAGAAATACATTAGGACACATAACTGAAGGTCTGAGAAAATATATTTCAGGAAAGACTGTCATGAGTCTTGCGCAGTCTGTCCTGATTGGAATTATACTCTGGGCCAGCGGCGTTGAGTTTTTCGTGATCTGGGCTTTCCTTTTTTTTATAACGGACTTTATTCCTAATATTGGTTCTATGGTTGCATCTATTTTATTATCTCTGTTTATGGTGATCCAGTTTGAAAGTATTCTTTTTCCGGTTATAATTCTTGCGGTCCTGATATTAATACAAAATCTTAAAGGTAATTTCCTGGAACCTAAAATACTCGGCGCCCGGCTGGATCTCAGCCCGTTCCTTCTTTTCTTTTCTCTCATATTCTGGGGATATGTCTGGGGAATTATAGGCATGGTTTTATCTGTACCAATTATGAGTATGCTTAAAATTATTTTAATGAATATTCCTTCTACAAGATACATTGCAATTTTAATGAGTAATAACCCTGAAAAAAACCAAATAAAAATTTAAAAATAAAAATTTAATAAGGAGATAAAATGACTATCAGTAACAAATTACAGAAATGGGTTGACGAATGTGCAGATCTTTGCAAACCCGATAAAATACACTGGTGTGACGGATCCGAAGAAGAATTTCAATCCCTTGCAAATATGCTGATTGAAAAAGGCTCAGTAAAAAAACTTAATGAATCCAAAAGACCGAACAGTTTTTACGCAATATCCGATCCGACAGATGTAGCAAGAGTAGAAGACAGGACTTTCATATGTTCGCAGAAAGAAGAAGACGCCGGTCCTACTAATAACTGGAAAGATCCGGCTGAAATGAAAAAGATCCTTAACGGAATTTTTGACGGATGTATGAAAGGCAGAACAATGTATGTAATTCCATTCAGTATGGGACCGCTCGGCTCTGATATTGCTCACATCGGTGTTGAGATCACAGACTCTCCTTATGTAGTGATGAATATGAAAATTATGACGCGCATTGGATCAGAAGTTCTTGAAGTGCTCGGCGAGGGAAATTTTGTTCCCTGCCTGCATTCCGTAGGACATCCGCTTGCAGATGGTGAGAAAGATGTAAGCTGGCCGTGCAATAAAGAGAAGTATATAGTTCAGTTTCCCGAAGAGAGAAGCATCTGGTCTTATGGAAGCGGCTACGGCGGAAATGCATTACTAGGGAAGAAATGTTTTGCGCTGCGTATCGCTTCTGCAATGGCAAGGGATGAAGGTTGGATGGCAGAACATATGCTGATAGTCGGTATCACCTCGCCCGAAGGCGTGAAAAAATATGTCGCAGCTGCTTTCCCAAGCGCCTGCGGTAAGACAAATCTTGCAATGCTCACTCCTACTATTCCCGGCTGGAAAGTGGAGACAGTAGGTGACGATATTGCATGGATGAAATTTGGAGAAGACGGAAGACTTTATGCGATCAATCCTGAATACGGTTTCTTCGGTGTCGCTCCCGGAACTTCATATGACACAAACGGGAATGCTATGAAATCTATGGAAAAGAATTCATTATTTACAAATGTTGCACTTACTGATGACGGTGATGTCTGGTGGGAAGGAATGACAAATGAAAAACCGGCTCATCTGATAGACTGGCACGGTAATGACTGGACTCCGGAATCGAAAGATCCTTCTTCACATCCTAATTCAAGATTCACTGCTCCCGCTTCACAGTGTCCCGTAATTGACAAAGACTGGGAAAATCCAAAAGGAGTCCCGATCTCTGCAATCCTTTTCGGCGGAAGAAGAGCTTCAGTTGTTCCTCTGGTAAATGAGGCTTTCGACTGGCAGTACGGCACATTCCTCGGAGCATCCGTTTCATCAGAAATGACAGCTGCCGCAGCCGGCGGACTCGGACAGCTCAGACATGATCCCTTTGCAATGCTCCCCTTCTGCGGTTATCATATGGGAGAGTATTTCGCACACTGGCTTAAGATGGGAAAGAAAAGCGATGCAGCAAATCTTCCGAAAATTTTCTATGTCAACTGGTTCAGAAAAGATGAGAACGGTAAATTCATCTGGCCCGGATACGGTGACAATATTAGAGTACTGAAATGGGTTTTTGAAAGACTTGACGGATCAGATAATTTTGAAGACAAACCTTACGGAAGAATTCCTTCCAAAGGCGCATTGGATACAAATGGTCTTAATATATCGGATGAAGATCTGCAAAAACTTTTTGTGATCTCCAAAGAAGAAGGTCTCGCTGAAGTAACAGAGCTAAGAGAGTATTTTAAGAAGTTCGGTGATAAATTACCTCCGGAATTATCTGATGAACTTAATAAACTCGAAGAGAGATATAATAATTTATAACACTAAAATTAAAGCGGGGTTAATTACTTAACCCCGCTTTTTTTAATTATATTTCTGAATACCCCAGTTTAAAATCAACTTAGAAATATTATGGAGTAATTGCCGATACAAAATTACCAGCATTATTATCACAGAATGAAAGGTCTGTGAGATCAACTACTTCGTCTCCGTTCACATCTGTAACTACATAACCGCTTAAGAAATTAAATGCGTCATTGTCGATATTCGAACAGTCCGTAAGATCAACAACATCGTCCTGATTGACATCAGACGTATATGTAGACCATCCTCCTACACCTGTATTGTCAGCAGATACAAATACTAAATTATTTCCTAATGCCTGTGAACTTGCTGAAGAAAAATCATAAGATGTCGTATTTGCATTCAACTCTTCGCATGTTGAATGACTGAAAGTTCTGATATGATTTCTGTGAATGACTTCATAATAGTAACATGTATTTGCTGAAGCATTATCAAATTTGAACACACCGTTACCGGCTGAATTGACATAAGCGGTTGCATTATCAACGATATTATAAGGAGGCGTTTGTAATCTTAAATTAACATCCACTGTATCCCCAACCATCGATGTTCCGTTAAAAAATCCTTCCATCAATAATGTAAGGTTAAGATTTGTAGTGGTTACCAGTTGTACATTATACTTAAATCCGCCAAATGAAGGACTCCAGGTTCCGGGATTTCCTGTGAAATAAACATCAGGTCTGATTGGAATTTCCTGCTGGAACTGAAGTGAAAAATTAGCTGTGCCGATCTGCTTGAAAGCTACAAAGAACTTTCCGGCCGGTATGAATAGAGGACTTGTTAGCGTATGTGAATTAGCTCCGGTTGTATTGACCAGATTTCCGGAGTTATATAATAATGCACCGGGTATAGTGTCTCCGTCACCATATACGCTGATCTGATAAGTTTGACCTGTAGTTCCGAATATATAATTTAAACTGTTGAGATAAATCGGACAATCACCTGAAGTATGAGCAATTGCAAGTTCCAATCCTGCATTTCCATTAAATCCGGCGCCACCAGTATTGTTTGCAGCAGTTACCGCCTGATTAATAGTGTTTAGTGTGGCTGCAGTTCGTGTCTTTCCAATGTTATTACCTGTAAGACCTTCATTTGCTGTTGTAGTAGCAGTAACAATGATTGAATCTGCTTTGATCTCATTAGATTTTAAAAACGGTAATGTGAGAATATATCCGGTTACTGTATCTATATCATTGAGAACAACTAAAACTGTAATTGAATCTTTAATTGTATTATCAGCGACATTTTTAATGACATATTTAAAATAAATTGAATCCATTCCTGCTCTTAAATGTTCAAAATAATTTGCAAAGTAATTTGTATCAATACATCCGCTTAATTTTTCACCCATAGCATAGACATTTCCTACACTAATAATATCATCAAGTGAAGTTCCTAATCTGGTTTCAGGTCTGAAAGATGAAAAATTTGACATAGTATTTGATAATGCAACATTACTTCCGGAAGACATGTTTCTCAGAACTGAACCTAAAGCAGTATTACATATAGCTGTATTTGTAACACCAAGTACACCGGTAATATTTTGGTATTCAAAAGCTATCCATAATCCGCTTCCGGTATATGTAAATGCCCCCGGATTACTTAATGTATAATCTACAGTTCCGGCTGAAGAAGGAATTGTCATTACTCCCTGATGTACCTGAGAAATAGTTGAAATTGCTGTTGTCCAGTTAGTACCTTTATCTACAAAGTTTGCAGCTCCGTTCTCAAAATATACTTTAAAAGTATCTGCTGTAGCTCCGTTAGTTTGTACTGAATAATTAAATCCTAAAGACGTAATATTTTGACCTACAGGATAACCCGAATTTTGCATTTCTGCAGCTGAGATGAAATAATAACATCTTTGATATCTCGTTGCAGCCTGTGGAGCTCTTCCGAATGTTGACCCTCCGCCGCTGCCTATCGGAGTTATGATTGCTGACTGAGTGCTTGGTGGATTTGGACCGTCAAGCTGAATCGGATTCACAGAGACAGCATCAAACGGATTTAAAATTTTTGAAATGTCAGTTCGATTTATTTTCTCTAATTTATAACTCTGAGAAAATGAATTACCAGTAAAAAAATAAGTGAGTAAAAGAATTGCAAAAGTGAAAATGAATTTTTTCATTTTAGTTAGATGTTTAGTTTAAAAAAATTTTTGAATTTTTACATTACGATTTAAAGAGTAATGTTTTTACCAGTCACACTTACCCCCTTTCAAGATGAGTGACTTTTGCTTAATTATTTAATTAGATTAAAATATAAGTTTAACTTTTTTACATTCAATCTAACAAATCTTGATTGATACCTGAATTTTCAAAATAGAAATTTACTTCTGATTTCAGAAAATTATTTTAAAAATTCGATTGTTTTAATCTTTCATTAACTTAATTATTTTAATTTACCAGTTTACTCATATTAAAAGGTAACCGTAGCAGTAGTAATCTTTTCTTTTCTTTTTTGCTACTTTTTTCTTTTCTTTTGTTAACAATGTTAGTAATGTTAATATCTTCATTATTAATTTTATATTCTAGTTATCTGTGTAACAACTTAAGTTTTTCTTTGATCCTTCTTTGTAGTTCAAATGGATTGAGTTTATTTCTTATTCTAATGAGTTCTGATTTTTTCTCTTCATCAATGTAGATTGTATTGCATAACCTTTCAAAAGGTGTCTTCGGTTTATCATGCACCTTTTTATTTTTGAACCATATCGCTTTTTTGATATCAACTTTGTCGATGGAATAAAAAAGTTGAGCAGACAATACAATTCATTTTTGTAAATATCATTTAAAAGTTCGACCTGACCGGGTTTATCTAATCTGTCATATCCTATATACTGTCTGACTATTGTCCAGTTCTTTTCCTCAATATGAGCATTGTCATTTTTGTGATATGCTCTTGATCGTGTATAACTGACTTTAGGAGTTCTGTTCTTGAAATACTTAAGGAGTCTGTAGTTCATAAACTCTTTGCCGTTATCACAATCAAATCCTTTTAGCTTAAATGGCAGCGTAAGCTCAATTTCACTAATCGCTTTAAATGTATTTGTTTCTCCTTTTCCCCATACTGCTCTTTGAATTGTCCAGCCAGTCGCTATATCCACTATGTTAACGGTTTTTGTATATTCACCCGCTACTGTGTTTCCACAATGGGCTACAGTATCAACTTCTACAAATCCCGGTCTGCTTTCATTCCATTGATCTGTTTTGATTGGTATTAATTCTCTTATCATCGAGCCAGGCCGCGTTGTGCTCAAACCTCGTTTCTCATATCTGCCACGGAATGGTGACAATAGTCTGTCAATTGTAGCAGGAGATATTTCCCGCAATAGTGTCTCATCCTTTTTTGTCAAATTGTTCTTTTCACTTTTATACCATACCAGCCAATACGGTATTATAGCTTTCATGCGGGGAGAACAAATTAAATTTGTTGAAATCCATAAGTCTTTCAGAAATTGTAATATACCGGGGCTATTGTACCTTGGCTTAGGACCTGGCTTGTGCCTCTTCTTCTCTTTGGTATTTAAAGATCTTTTGTTGATTAATCGTATTGCATACTTGCGATTGTAACCGCATACTTTACAGAACTCGTCAAGTATCTTTTGTTTCTCTTCTTTATTAACTTTAAAATATCTCTTTCTGACTTCTTTGAGATATTCATTCTTAGATTTTTTACTCATATTTTTACCGCGTTTTTATATTTTAAACACGGTTACATTTAATATGAGTAAACGACCTATATTTTCATCATCGCTGGGTTACATTTAATTTGATTAAATGCGTTTAAATTAACAATAATTCTTTTACATTTTTTTTAATAAATTTTACATTAATTTCCGCTGATTTGAATGCTTTCAAAAAAAAAACCGTTGCTGAATTTCAACAACGGTTTTTATAAAAAATTGAAAAGATCTTATTTTGAAAGGATCATTTTTTTTGTCGATACAAAATTTCCCGACTCAAGTCTGTAGAAATATACTCCGCTGGAAATTCCGGATGCATTGAATTTTACATTATTATATCCCGCTGATTTAAATTCATTCAGAAGCACAGCAACTTCTTTACCGGAAATATCAAAAAGCTTGATGCTGACTTTACCATCTTCAGGTATGTCAAAATTAATTGATGTCGAAGGATTGAATGGGTTTGGATAATTCTGAGATAAAGTGAATTTCAACGGTACACCTATATTTATTTCATTTGACAAATTATAAAATTCAAAATTACCATTGAAATCAATTTGCTTTAATCTGTATGAAAATATTCCGGATGTAAGATTTTTATCCGTGTATAAATAATTATGTGTAGCGCCTGACGTACCGTAACCGTTAATGAATTCAAGTGTTTTCCATTCGGAGTCTATTGACTTTCTTTCAACTTCAAATCCAGAATTATTCAATTCAGAGGAAGTGGTCCATGAAAGCGTAACATCATTTCCGTTTATTGAAGAAACAAATGATGAAAGTTCAACAGGCAAAGGATTTACTGATGAATCTCCCGCAACAGCGAAATCAGAGAACGATGTCAGACCTGATGCCTGTATACTGCTTCCTGTCACTATAGTATTAAGACATTCCCAGGAATCAGTATAATCAGCTCTTTTCACTATATACAGCTTTGTAATATCAAGTACTGATATGAATAATGACAGATCAATTTTAATGTCATAGACAGCAGTGCCTGTCCAGTCATTTCCTGAATATGAAACCGAATACCATTTATCCGGAGCAATTATATTTGGTGTAAAGATCGAACCATCATGTGTTGTAGCAGTACTGTTTGAGTTTATTACAGGGTTTGCAAGAGACGGCACAGGATTCTGATTCAGATGCTCAACCACTTTTACAACTCCGCCGCCCGGATTATCATTTTCAATTTTTCCTGAAACAGGGGGAAGACCTACTGTGTTAAAATTAAGCGTCAGATCATTTAATGTATATGGCCCGGGTGTAGTAATATTCTGTTGAGCGTAAGTATCAGCGTTTTCCGCAACGAAATTGTCAATAAAAAGATTATTTCCGTAAGCGCAGACTCCTCTGAAAGCAAATAATAAATTATTCTGACCGGCAAATGAACCCAGGTCAATTGTTTCATGTCTCCAGTGACTTACAGAAGACGGACTGAAGGCTGTTACCTGTGACGGAACTGTAGCATATGAAGGTGTCTGATTATGAGACTTTCTGTAAGGTGTAGGAAGATCCACAAATGTATTTCCAAAATCAGTGGACACAAGTACCTGCAGCGAATCATTATTATTGTTGTATGAAGCGTATGCAACATAAAAATGAAATACAGGATGAGACAAATTTGTAAAATCAAACACAGGTGAAATAATTAATCCGTCCGGTCCCGGCGCATATGCAAAAAAATTACAGATAAGTGCTGCATCATTTAAATTACCTGTGGGACTCACTGTAGATGTGCCGAGACTCCAGATTGGAATTCCCTGTACGGCATTCCAGCCTACGGGATTATCCCCTGTCTCGACATAAGGAAAAGTATTGATCTGAGCAATGGATGAAGAATTAAAAAGAATAAATCCGAAAAGTAAAACAGTAAATATTTTTTTCATTTTATATATGTTTAGTTAATTAAAATTTTTTTAAACAATATTTATTAATGAACCAAATGTTCTGACCTTAAAATTGATTTTATAAAACTGGTATTTACTTTAATTGGGATTTGGGGGTAATACAGAAAGACGGAAATATTATATATTGATCTCTTTTTGAAAATGTGTGCTTTTAATTTTTTGACTCTAACAAACTAACAAAAATAAATTTAAATTTCCAATATATTTTTATACTAAATAGTTAGTTTACTTAAAGTAAAAACTGAAGTGAATTGTGTTTCTGAGTTAAAATAGAAGGACCATTAGTTTATTTCTAACAGGCATCCGGTATATTAAGAGCGGCTATAATTAATTATCTATTATCAGATTAGACAATTTAAAGACATTTCATAAAGTAATAACTTTAAAAAATAACTTACTTATTATTTAACTATCATTAATTTTTTTACTTGTCTAAAATCCTCTGTTTCCAAACGATAAAAATAAATTCCGCCCGGCAGACCTGCTGCATCAAATTTATATTCATAATTTCCCGGGTTTATATTTTCATTCAAAAGTGTTACTACTTCCTTACCCATAATGTCAAAAACTTTCAAACTTACCAAACCCTGCTTCATAATTCCAAACCGGATATTTGTTTCAGGGTTAAATGGATTTGGATAATTTTGGGAAAGATGATAACCTGTAACTTCAGTTCCTGGATTAGATAAGCTCTGAATTAGAGCATTGTAAAATACCCACACACCTCCGTTTGCAGCGCCGGAAACTCCGGCTAAAGTGAAATGCTCATTTGGATTTTTTACATTTAATACCGGAGTTGCAGTTAGAGTAAAATTGTCGTTTGCAAATGTAAGACCTCCGTCTGTTGATTTGAACACTCCTCCGTTTCCTGCAACATATATTGTGAATTGATTAAATTCTGAATAATGTGTAATTCCTCTCATCGCGCCGGGAAGATCAGCAAGCGGGATCCAGCTTAAACCTTTATCATCTGACTTTGCAAGTGTATACGGACTTGTTGTAGTTAAACGGTACAGATCTCCGTTATCTGTCTGCATCAGGCTGTATCCGTTTGCATTCGGAAGGAGATTACTGCTGAATGTCAATCCGTTATCTGTCGATCTGTAAACTCCGATTCCGGAGCCGCCTGCGGAAGATACTCCGACATATACAATATTTGAACTGTCTTTATCAACAAGAACAGGAAGGCAGTTTAATCCCGTCAATGCGGTTTCATTGAATGTAGCTCCGTGATCCGTACTTCTGAAAAAACCCATTGATGTAGTTACAAACACATGACCGCCGCTTCCGCACTTTACACCCTGCAAATTTTTACCGTTGAAATACGGAGTGGACTGTATGATCGTAAAATTCTGTCCTCCGTTTGTTGACTTTAATAACCCGGCTGAAAAATTTGCGACATACATATTTCCTGAAACGTCAAAAGCAAAGTCCCACATTGTCTGACCGCCGCCTGTGTATATTGTATCCCAGTTAAAACCTGAGTTGTTTGACTTCCAGATCCTTGAATTATTTCCTGTCAGACCTCCCGCAAAGACGTGACCTTCCGGATTCACACCCAGAGACCAGACGCTCCTGCCGTTTAGACGATGTTTCCACTGCTGCGAAAAAATATCTGAAGAAAAAGTGAAGCAAATTAAAATGATAATTACTTTGATAAATGTTTTCATAATAATATTCTGATTAATATTTTTTACTGTCTAAGCAATTTTATTGATTTGAACAATTGCATTTTTGACTTATGATTTTATTATGTAATAGATTTTATATAATCTAATATTTTCCTGCAAAACTTACAAGCAACGTCCGGTAAATCTTCTGATTTTAATATCACAATGCTCTTGTAAGTATCAATTATAAACTTAATTCCCTGAATTCCAGTCATCGTTATAAGATAATTCTTTATATTATAAATTTGATTTACCGGAATTAAAATTAATTCTGTATTTTTTATTGTATTTTGGATTTACACAGGTTATGAAAGAAGTGATCGGGAAAAGCAAATATGCTGTATTTAAAAAAATTCCCTGCTGTAAGAAGATTTGATCAGACTGTTTTTAAACTAATTTAAGCACGGAGATCCGGAGAAAAACTTAAACGGTTAATTATAATCAGAATTCAAAAAATATTCCCGAATTGAAATTTCTGTTAGGTGATTGAATTCTTTCCAGCTCCTGATATGATTCGTTTAATAGATTATCAACTGACACGAAAAATGAAAGTTTTGAAGTAATTTTTTTACTGAGTTTTAAATTCAGAAGAAAGTAAGCTTCGGGTTCTTCGAAATTGTAAAAAAGGACTTCATCGATCTTGCTTAAATATCTTCCGTTTACATTCAGATTAAAATCATAATAATTAAAATTAGTTGTGAAGTTGAAATTATGCTGCGGCTTGTACGGGAGGAAATCGTTTTTCCTGTCGGGTGAAAGGTCTATTGCTTTTAAATAAGTGTATCCTACATTAAAATAATAATCCAGCGGACTGTCGAATAATTTTATTTCTGAATTGTAATCAATGTAAAATTCAAATCCGGAAATCTGCGACTGAGCAATATTTTGAACCTGAAATGGTCCGTAAATAGAATTACCTACATTAATATACTGAATCAGATTTTCATAATAATTATAAAATACTGACAGATCGAGAGTAAATCTGCTTTCATACTGTTTTCTTAAACCGGCTTCGACTGAGATCATTTCTTCCGGTTTTAAATTCGGATTATATATAAAATCAAAACCTCCGAATAATTCCTTCTTGAAATAAATTTCAGCTATCGATGGCGCTCTGAAAGCCCTTCCGGCAAGAAGTCTGAATGATGTATTGGAGAAAAGAGTATTGTCAATTACAGGGCTGTACACAAAAGATATTTTCGGACTCAGCTGAAATGAATTGATACCGGAAATTACTTTAATATAATCAGCTCTTATTCCGGCTGTGGAAGTCAGTATATCATTTCCGTTTTTATCCATTATTAATTTTGTCTGATCCTGTATGAATAATCCGAAATTATTCATCTGCTGATTGCCGTAAAGGATCTCATCCGGATCTGATTTAACTATATTCATCTGAATATCAACTCCGGAGATCAGATAATTTGATTTGCCTAACTGAAAATCAACCTGTGAAATATTTCCTATATTATATGAATCTATAAAAGTATTTAGACCTTTTCCCGAATCTGCAAAGAGCAGTGAAACAGGATTATTCGGATTGTAAAATGAATTACTGTTCAGATAATAATAATAAAATCTAGTAGTATATTTTGAATTACTGTTTGGAATAGCTCTGTAATATAGATCATAACTCTGTGATTTCTTTTTTATGTAATCACCAATATAATGCTCCGCTACTTTGTACGGATCTGCAACCTGCCCTGCGTCTTTTCTCCAGTATCTCGGGAAGTCACTGTCAGAGTTCGTGTATTGAATTGTAGCTTCAAGATCCCTGTTGCTCAGCACATCATATGTAAATTTTCCCGTGAAGCTGTAAAAATCATATCCCGACTGCTGTGAATAACCTTCGTTCTTTTTATAATTTATGTTTGCCAGATAAGAAAATTTCTTTATCGTATTACTGTGAATAAGATCTGCGCCGGTGAATGACTGAAGACTTTCACTGAAACTGAGACTGTCCGGAAGCTTTTCATAAAAACCGTAATTCATATTCAAAGATGTAAATGCTTTATAAGTCGGTTTCTTCGTAATTACATTTACAACACCTCCGATAGCGCTGGAGCCGTACAATGATGAGAAAGCCCCCTTTACTACTTCCGTTCTTTCAATTATTGAAACCGGGATCAGTGACCATAACGCGCCTTTGGAATCCCCTGTCAGGGAAGGTCTGCCGTCAAGCAGTAGAAGCACTCTGTTTCCAATTCCCCCGCCTGCTACATCCGATGAACCTCGTATAGAAAGCGAACTTACGTTTATTCCGCTGCTTCTGTTCACTGTTACACCCTGTATTTCTTCCAGTACATTGTCGAATGTCAGAATATTCTTATTGAAAATTTCTTTCGAGCCAATCGAAGAAATTGATGAAGGAGTTTGCTGAAGAGTAACCTCTGTCTTTGATGAAGTAACATTTATCTTTTCAATCTCAATATCTGCGGACTTTAGATATATATTCTTTTCCATGACATCAGCAAAATTTATCTCAATTTCCTCTTCATATTCAGAATATCCTATATGCGAAGCTTTTAAAATGTAATTGCCTTTTCTCAGCTTTGAAAATTTATAAACTCCTGAAATATCTGAGCTGGACAAATATTTCTCACCTGTCTTTGTATTGGTCAAACTTACATTGACCTGCATTAATACAGAATTCATTTCCTTATCTATTACTTTTCCGGAAAGCGAAGAGATATTTTCAGATGCGATTATATTATTATCTGTAAAAAACAAAAAGAAAAGGAATAGTATATTTAACTTCAATATACTATTCCTCATAAAAGATATTTTTAAATTAATTGGAATTATAATATTTTTGCTTTTAAACAACATTGCTTAGAATACTTTCTTTGTAGTATCTGACCAGGAAAGCATGTTGATTCCTTCAGTACCCTGATTTTCAGTACCTATTGTTGCATTTTTAGGAGGACTCAGAAAACATGATGAGCCTGCGCCGTTTAAGAATCTTGCTGTATCACATCCGTAAACAGACATTATAGGACTTTGACCTCCTGAAGTTTTTCTGTAACCAACTGACACGACATAACTGCCGGGATTCAGATCTTTTAGTGTATAATTGTAAGACAAATTTGGTACATTATTAGTTCTCGTTATTTTAATTGTATCAAAAGCTGCAGGTCCTGCCATTGGAGGCCATCCGGTTGACGGATATGCAGATATAAGATATGTTCCGCCTGCCGGTACAAAATTCGTATCAACGAATGTTACTGTTCCGTTGATTGTTTTTTCCGCAGGTCCTACAGGTCCCGGATTTGTTGCTGTGTCTTCTGAACAGCTGTAAACTGATATCATCAGTAATACTGCAACTACTGAAGATATTAAAGGATTCATTATTAATTTTTTCAATTTATGTTTTTTTAGTTTTTAAATATTTGTTACTTTCTGATTTCCTGTTCAATTTACTTATGAAATTCTAAAACAAATATGATTTTTATCATGTAATGTTTTTTTGTTCAATTATGATTTAATAATTTTATACTTTTTACATACCTGTATATTATACGTCCTTAATAAGCCCGAAATTTTAATACTGAATTTCGACCGGACTTTAGTGGCTGAATATAATTTCCGGTTAAAACGCATTTCTTCTAACAAGATGTTGATGTAGCAGGATTTTCTTTGAAATTACTTAGCAATAACTTCATATGTTTTGAAGTCTGAAGTCATCGGCATTTCTTCTCCCTTTTCTTTTGCAATTTTTAGATCTTCAAATCCCCTCTTATGACCTTCCAGAAATTCAGGTGACTTTGTCCATCCTTTAAATGCTTCTTCCGAATCCCAGTGACTGACTATTAAATATATATTGCTTCCGTCCATTGGCTTTAGAACTTCCATATTATGGAAACCGGGCATCCTGTCAATGGCTTTTGCCCGCGATCCGAAAAGTTCTTCAAATCTTTCCTTATAATGATCTTTACAATCTATGTAGTTTATAGCTACAAATTTTTTATCTTCTGTACTCATCTGTTACTTTTATAAATTTAATTAAAAATATTTAGTGCAAATATAATGCTTATTAAGACTAAGTTCAAATAAGAAATCAAACTTTTTACTTACATCGGTTTACTTCTGCTGTTTTGAAGTAACTTATTAGCGTATAAATTTTATTAATTGAAATTTTAATTTGAAATAATTTCTATACTGTTACTCTAAGCAGATATCCTTTAAGATACTTTGTCTCAGACATCTGCGGTAATACAGGATGGTCAAATGAAGAGTTCCTGAATTCAATTATCTGAATACTCCGTCCGGCTTTCTCCGCGCTTTGTATCAGCATTTCCTCAAATGCCTTTTCACTGATATGATGTGAACATGAAAATGTAAACAGAAATGAATTTGGTTTTAATAATTTCATTGCTTTGTAATTGAGTTCAGTATATCCCTTTAAAGCAGTAAATACATTCTTCTTGGATTTTGTAAACGAAGGCGGATCTAAAATTATAAAATCATATCTCTCTGTCTTTTGAAATCCTTCATTCAGATATTCAAACACATCCGCTTTTATAAATTCAATGTTACCGAATCCGTTTAACCGGGAATTCCTTTCTCCCATCGCAATACTGTGTTCCGACGAATCCGCTCCAGTCACTTTCTCAGCACCGGCATACGCTGCATTGAGTGAAAATCCACCTTCATTACAAAAAAGATCCAGTACATTATCCCCTGCCTTAATATATTTTCTGAGAAGTATCCTGTTCTCCTGCTGATCCAGATAATACCCGGTCTTTTGCCCGTTTAAAAGATCAAAATAAATTTTTATTCCGTCCAGTTCTGTTTCAAATTCATTCTGTGATGACCCGGTTTTGTCGAACAGTATCTCTTCCTTTTTCTCAAGACCTTCCAGTGTTCTGATCTCATTATCATTTTTTTCCATAATGAAGTCTGCTTTAAAATTATTCTTAAGCACTTCAATTATTTCCTTTTTGAAAAGCTCCATCCCTGCGGAAAAAATCTGAATGGAATATTTATTCTCAAACTTATCAATTATCAGACCTGGTAAAAAATCACTCTCGCTGTTTGCAAGTCTGTATATCTCTCCAGTGTTCAGCTTTTTTCTTCTGAGCGAATTAGCCATGCTAAGTCTTTTAAAAATAAAATTGCCGTCAATCACTTCATCCTGCTTATCAGTCAGATGTCTGTATGCTATCAGTGAATTTTTATTATAAAATCCTTTCCCTATAAACTTTCCGAATGAAGTATAAAGCTCTGCTACCTGACCGTTCTCAGAAAAGTCTTCAGTCTTATCAATTTCATTGCTGAATATCCACTGATGACCGCTGAGTATCCTTTTCTCTTCATTATTCTTTAAAATGATCTTCATAATAATTCTTAATTTTTAATTTCTATATTTAATTTTGTAACATCAATATCCATCATACATTTGAAATGCTTTTCAGGACATGCAGGAAGTCCTATATGCGTACATGGTCTGCATTTCAGATCCTTTATTTCAATCACTCCGGAAGTTTCCAGCTGCGGAAAAAATCCGAACTCCTTCACTGTAGATCCGAAAATTCCCGTTGTCTTTTTACCGAGCGCTTCACTGAGATGTAATATAGCGCTGTCATTGCTTATTACATAACCACTTTTTTTTATCACTGCTGCAAGTTCCGGTATTGAAAGCTTTCCGCACAAGTTTCTTGTATTGACGCAAGCTGAATTTATCTTATCACATATTTCCATATCTCTATTATCACTGCTGCCTGTAAGTATAAAGGTCTCGTTGCTTTTAGTATTAATAAATTCAATAAACTTCTCCGCCGGATAGGTTTTAGTAAAATGCCTTGATGAAGGAGCAATCACTGAATATTTAAAATCAAATCCTTCTATTGAAGGTACTTTCAGATCGCTTACGCTGAATTTATAATCATCTTTATTCAGATAATCCGCAATTGTAAGCAGATATTTTTTATAAACAGGAATTATTTCTTTAAAAAGATTTATTTTAAACTTTACCAGTAAGAATTTCTTAAAATTGTTTTTTACTATCCTTCTGACATCCGGCGCATTATTTTTTGAGAAATATATGCTTTTCAAATTCTTGTGAATGTCGAGTATGATATCATATTTCTCATCCTGAATTTCCTTCCTTGTAACTTCCCGGTCTTTTTTTGCTTCTATTATCCTGTCCGTGTTTTCATTAAGTCTCAATACTTCTGAATAATTTTTACCTGTAAGGAAATGAATTTCGGCTTCCGGAAATTTTTTTCTGAGAATTTTAAGAAGCGGGTATGAAAGTATTATATCACCGAGAGAAGAGAGTCTGATTACCAGTATTTTTTTAATTTCATGCAATATTAACCGGTATTATTTCTGATTGATATTTACATCTAGAAGCTGATGCGAAAAATCCGATATGTCCGTATGCTGATAAATGTGCCCGACTATGCCTGGTCCGTATTTGTTTATGAAGTAAGTTATGTTTAAAACTCTTTCCTGCAGAGTATTCTCCGGATAGACATTTATAAGTATCTTACGAAGCTGGTTTGATATTACTTCGCTGCCCTTAGACTGCGCTTCTGCGAATCTGTCTTTAGCAACATTTAGAGATTCAAGAAACTGCTCATTCCTTTTGGAAAAAGATTTTGTCTGATTTATATCAATTTTCTCAAGCGATTTTTCATAAGTATAAAACAGCGCTCTCAGCTCATCTTTAAGTTCGGAAAATATCTCCCCTGAATTCTGTTCCTGAGTATTCGCGATAAGTTTACTTTTTAATTCGCTTTCATTTAAAAGATCTTCGAATTTCAAACCGTACTTTTCCAGAAATACTATTACCTTTTTTTCAAGAATAGTAACGGAGGTCCTGGGATAGATCACCGGCATTGGTATATTAAAGAACTTATATACTTCTCCGAATTGTCCGAAATACGAGATCTCTGACGGTCCCCCGACATATGCCACAGTGGGAAGTAAATAATCCTGGCATATTGGTCTTGTAACAACGTTCCAGCTGAATCTCTCAGGATTGTTTTTCAGATTTTCAAATAACTCTTCCTTTGTAAATTTTGTCCTCGAATTTTTTAATGCAAATATTTCACCGTCTCTCGGTTCCAGCAGATATCTGTTTCCTTCATGAATATAAAAAAGATTTATTGCTTTTGGCTTTACCTGCACGTCGTAATTTTCCTCAAGTTCCACAGAAGTTTCAATTACTCTTTCACAAACGCCGGGAAATGTACCAAGCTCTTTTTCAAATACCGGCTGCAGCATTCTTTTTATTCTGTCATCTGTCGCGTCAATAAATACAATTCCCTTATCCCCTGTAAGATAATTCATGAATTTTGCAAAAGCGGTTTTAAGATCAGCGCCTTCATGATAAATCTTTCTTATTCCATCGAAAAGGTCTGCGCTGAAATCAGTTGTATTCATTGAACTTTCAGCATCTTCAATAAATTTATTTATAAATCCGTCAAGTTTTATTTTTCCTGCAGGAGTCAGATATCTTTCTTTCTCCATACCGTTTTCAAAATAAGATATTTTCTTAAGCTCATTCTCTTTACTAATAACGCTTACATTATTAATTTCAATAAAATCATGATCATCAGCTTCAAGCCAGAAGACAGGCGCAAATTTATATTCAGGAAATTTTTCTCTGAGCTTTTCACATAGCTGAACAGTATTCAGCGCTTTCAGGATTGTATAATAAGGACCGGACAGAAAACCAAGCTGCTGACCCGTTACGACTGCAAATGTATCTTTGTCATTAAGTATCTGTATATTTTCTAAAGTTTCATCACCGCATCCGAAATTTTTATTCTGTTCCTTTAGTATTTCCGTAAGATCATTTCTGAAAAAATTTTTATTATTTAAATATGATTCTTTTTTTAATTCAATACATTCTCTGAAAGCTTCGTCGCTTCTGTAATCAAATCTGTAAAACTTTGAGAGACTGTTAAAATCATAAATGTAGTTTAAATATAAGTCCCCGAATGAAGGGATGGAAGTAAATTGTACCGGCATTAATATTTTTTTAAGAAAAATTAATCATTAATATACTAATAAGAAATTTATTAATTTTATCGAAACTAAAACTTTAATCTCCTCAGATGAAAATCATTTTACTCATTATATTATTTTCCGCATCAGTAAGTTATTCAAACTATTCCACTCCCGGCAGCGGAGTTACCTGGACTATGGACAGTCTGGTCAGCAATTCATCCGGTGATGTTACTTTTTCTGGAGGCGCTTATCTTGTAAATGATACAATTAATATTTCGGCGGGAGACACCGTTAAGATTTTTAATAATTCAGTTTTAAAATTCGGGACTTCAGTATTTATTGATATTTTCGGAGTGCTTATTGTAAATCCGCCGGACTCTGTAAAAATTACAGCTCAGGATACTGTCACAAAATTTCTCGGACTGAAATTTGAAGATCTGAGCGACGGTTCAGTATTGAAAAAATTAATATTTGAATACGGCAACTCTATCAGAATGCTCGACTGCAATATACTAATTGACAGCTGTATCATCAGATATAATACTCTCAACAGCTCATTTGCAAGCGGAGCGATTTCTCTTTTCAGATCCAATTCAGTGATCTCAAACTGTAAAATATTCAGGAACCGCAGATCTGCAATTACTTCAGGCGCTAACATTGCTTCATCGCCGAAGATTCTGAATAATCACATTTATGAAAACAACACCGAAAATGCCAACGTCCCGCAAATCAACTTTGGCGCAACCGGTCCGGAACAAATGGTCATAAGAGGTAATGTGATCACAGGACTTTTTAATAACTGCGGCGGAATTTCTTTTTTACCCGTTGGTTCAATTCCTGATGCAGTTATAGAAAATAATATTATCACAAAAAACCGCTACGGCATTGCAGTCCAGGGTGGTAATATAAATTTATATATAAATAATAACATCATAGACAGCAATAATATACAGGGAAATCCATCGCTTGGCGGCAGCGGTATTAATTTTAACGGAAGCTCAACGCAAAATACTGTTGTTACAAGAAATAAGATCCGCGGTAATCTCTGGGGAATTACAATTCAGGCGACTGCTAAGCCGAATCTCGGGAATCTTTCAAATGCGGATACAGCTGACATTGGCATGAATGAAATTTATAATAACGGTAACTCCGGTAAGATATTTGATCTGTTTAACAACACACCGGACTCTATAAAAGCCGAAAATAATTACTGGGGAACTGACAACATTGATACTGTCGAAGCACATATATTTCATGCGGCTGACAGCGCAGCTCTTGGATTTGTCGACTATCTTCCGTTAAGAATAATTACTTCTGTGTTTGAGAATAATAATGCAGGCGGTATAGATGGTTTTGAACTTTTTAATGCATATCCGAATCCTTTTAATCCGGCTGCAATAATTAAGTTCACCATATCTGATTTTAAAAATGTTTCTGATATTTATACTTTGAAAATTTTCGATATTAACGGCAGGCTTGTGTCAGAGCTGTTGAATAACAGGCTAAGCGCGGGTAATTATTCCGTGAGGTTTAATGCTGCTGATCTGCCTTCCGGAGTTTACATATACAGATTAAGTAACAGCAGATTATCTGTTTCGAAAAAGTTAATGCTTCTGAAATAATATGAAAATATTATTCCGGATTTTTATCTCCGGATAATTTTTCATTCAGCTTTTCGATTTTTTTTTCGATCTTCTCATCGATTTTATCTTTGATCGAATTTAATTTCTCTATCTTTCCTGAGATTTTATCTTCGTCAAAAGATTTAACTCTTTCCTTTGCATTTTTCAGAATTTCATTCGCTTCATCCAGAAGAACACCTGACCTTTCTCTTGCCGATGAAACGAGATCTTCAGCTTTCTTCTTTGCTGTAGAAAGATATTTACTTGCACTGTCTAATTCCTGATCCGGATCATAAATTCCATCATCTGAATATTTAATTTCGCTGCGGTGTTTTAAGATAAGAGTTATAGCAACACCTGCAGCTAATCCGGATACCAGACCTAAAATAATTTTTTTTGACAATTCAGTATTATTTAATTTTTATTTTAAAAATACGACACATGCAATTACCGTTGTCCACAAACCGTTCTTATCACCTTCCGCTGACTGAGTTACATTAAAAGTCTTTATAATTTTACCGCTTTGCTTATACACATTCTCTCTTTCGTTCCAGGCAGTCTCAGAGTCAAACTCTATTCCAAGAGTTGTAGCAAGCATTGTTGCTGCAAGATCTTCCGCGTATTCACCTGCAATTTTTTCCGGCTCGCCGTAAGGATGATGCTCCGAAATATATCCGTAATGACTTTCATCCGAAGGAAGTGCAATCCCGATCGATGAAGCTATAAGTCTGTTCGGTTCATTTGTAAAATTCCTGGCCATAACACAAAATGTAATTTCGCCGGGTTCAAGAAGAGGAATACCCTGCTCCTTTGTTAATCTTTTGCATCCTCCCGGAAATATACTTGATACAGTTACAATATTACATTTCTCAATTCCTGCCTGTCTCAGAGCTAGTTCAAAAGACTGAAGATAATCTTTATGTCTTCCAACGCCTTTTGTAATAAATAATTTAGTGGGTTTGAACAATTTTCTCTCCTGTTTATTTTACTTCTCTTTTATTAATTTTAAAAAATTCTTTTTACCAACCTTGAATATCATTCCATTTATAATTTCAATTTCTAAATTTACATCAGTGATTTTCTTTCCGTCGATCTTTACTGCCCCTTGTTCAATCAGCCTTCTTGCATTCGAATTTGAATCAGCAAGATTTCCTGTTGTCATTATTTCTATTAATTTCATTCTGTCTTTTTCAAAACTCATCTCCGGGATCTCATCCGGTATTTCTTTCTTTATGAATATCGTATCAAATTCTTCTATAGTCTTTTCCGCAGTCTCTTCATCATAATAAAGCTTCACAAGCTCCATACCCAGTCTTCTTTTCAGATCGCGGGGATTGTTATTTTTATCCTCAAGAGTTTCTTTAATTTCCTTTAATTCACCGGCACTTAGATTTGTACACAGCTCAAAATATTTATATATAAGTGTATCAGGAATGCTCATTGTCTTTCCGAAAATATTTTTGGGCTCTTCCGTAATACCGATAGCATTATCAAGCGACTTGCTCATTTTTTCATAGCCGTCAGTACCCTCCAGGAGCGGCATTGTGATCACTACCTGCTGCTCTTTACCAAATCTCTTCTGAATATCTCTTCCCACAAGGTTATTGAATTTCTGATCCGTACCGCCGAGCTCTACATCAGCGCTGATTGCATAAGAATCATATCCCTGCATTACCGGATATAACATTTCATGAAAAGATATTTCCGTCTGCTCCTTTAATCTGTTTGTGAAGTCGTCTCTTTCGAGAATTCTCTGTACTGTAAATTTACTTAAAATATTTATAAGCTCTTTGAGATCAAGTTTGCTCAGCCATTCCGAATTGTAACAGATTTTTGTCTTCTTAATATCAAGTATTCTTCCGGCTTGATCAAAGTATGACTTTCCGTTTTCTCTTGTCTCTTCAAAGCTAAGCTGCGGTCTGGTTTTTTTCTTTCCTGACGGATCGCCGATCATTGCAGTGTAATCCCCTACTATCAGTATTGCATTATGTCCGAGATCCTGAAATTGTCTGAGTTTATTTAATACTACCGAATGTCCTATATGAAGGTCAGGTCTCGAAGGGTCGCAGCCTAGCTTAATGTTTAACGGCGTTTTTTCATTTATCGACCGTTCAAACTTTTTTACCAGCTCTTCTTCCGGAATGATCTCAACCGTACCTTTTTTAATGACATCAATCTGTTCTTTTACTGTTGGAAACATTTATATTCTGCTCAACTTTCTTTCTGTCTCTCTTTTTTTAATTGATTCTCTCTTATCATAAAGTTTTTTACCTCTTGCAATTCCAATTTCAGCTTTGACAAGCGAGTCTTTGAAATACAATTTCAGCGGAATAAGTGTGAGACCTTTCTCCTGAAGTAACTGTTTGATTTTTCTTATCTCTTTTTTATTTAATAAAAGCTTCTGCTTCTGGTTGGTTCGTGATTATTTATATTTCCGAAATTGTATTCATTGATATGTGAATTTATAAGCCACACTTCATCATTTTTTATCCTGCCGTAGGCTTCCTGAAGATTTGCCTTGCCGGCTCTCAGGGATTTCACCTCCGTTCCCATAAGCACCAAACCGGCTTCAAAACGTGAAACAATCTCGTATTCAAAATTAGCTTTACGGTTTGTTACAATTATCTTAATTTTACCGGTTTCCTGAGTCAAGTTTATGCAAATTAAATTTTAAAAAAAGTAAAATCAATTAACATTATGATGAACATAAAACATTTTGAGTTAAATCCTTTCAGTATGAACTGCTACATCTATTATGACGACCTTAGTAAGGATGCTGTGATAATTGATCCGGCTGCATTTACAGAAGCTGAACAAAAGCTTATAACTGATTTTACAGAATCAAATAAACTTAATGTTAAATATATCATAAACACACACGGACATATTGATCATATCCTTGGAAACAATTTTGCCAAAAATTATTTCAAAGTTCCGATTTATATGCATAAGGATGATGAGTTTATGATTAAAGAATCTAAAGCGCAGGCCAGATTTTTCGGTCTGGATTTTCCCGAACCTCCGCCGACGGACATATTCATTGATGAAAACACGGTGCTGAATTTAAACGGTACGGAATTAATTTTTATTAATACTCCGGGACACTCGCCCGGAAGTGTCTGTATTATTGACAAAAATAACAAAAATGTTTTTTGCGGTGATCTTATATTCAAAAACTCAGTAGGCAGAACAGACCTTCAGGGAGGAGATCTTAATACTCTTAAAAAATCTGTACTGAATAAACTTTTTAAAACCTGCGGAGATGATTACAGATTATTCCCCGGGCATATGGAAGACACTAATGTAAAAGATGAAAAAAAATACAATCCGTTTCTGAAGTAAACCTCCGTTACACATCCGGTGAAAAATTTTCTGCAAGCTTTCTGATCTCTGCATCTATTTCTGAATGATATCTGCTGGAAGGAACTATAAATCTTAACAGATATGTGTAATTGTTTCCTTCGTTTATTTTTGTTCTGTAATAATATAAAATTTCAGTAAATTCAGAATCTTTATACAATGCGCTTTTGCCGTCATAATTTCCGGAATCAAAATCTTTGTAATCACTGTCTTTCTTTGGCACGTTTAAGGTAAGATCCTTTTCAAGTGTATATACAAAATCGTTAAGATTCTTTACTTCATTCACTTTAAATGCAAGCATCATTATAGCTATCTTACCGTCTTCCCTGTCAAAGGTATATGAGATTGCGTCTTTCTTATTTGTCTCTTCAACCTTTCTTTCTGTCCATCCTTCCGGCAGCGAAAATTTAAGTTTATAATTCTCGTTATTAATATTTATTTTATTCTGTGAAAAACCATTAGCGGAAAATAGAAATAATATTAAAGCTATTATTGATAATGTTTTCATTTTCATTTTAATTTGATAAATTTTTTATTTAGGTAATTTCTGTATAAATGTCTGATATTCACTTTGAAATAATCCTTTTGTTGAATCCGGTTTAGGGCTTAATTTTTTTAATTTGTTATTTACATTTTCAATTCTGTCTACAGGAAGCGGGTGCGTCGCCAGAAGTCTCTCAAGATCTCCGGGTGTCTGTCCTTTTATTCTTTGCTCCTCTTTTATCTTTGAAAAAAAGTTTAGTATTCCTCCGGGATAATATTTTGTGTCCTTTAAATAATTGATTGCAAAATTATCTGCATCCTCTTCATCAGCTCTGCTGTTAGCAAGGAATCCCAGTCCGACAAATAAATTTGCAGCTATCTGACCGAGTATATTAGGATTATTTCCAAGTACAAGTCCGAGTATTAAGCTAACTCCGTAATAAGATGTAAGACGCTGAGTCATATGCCTCCTCTCCGCATGCGCTATTTCATGACCAATAACTCCGATCAATGCCGCCTCATTATCCAGAAATTTCATCAGGCCGGTATAAACATAAATATATCCGCCGGGTATGCAGAAAGCATTTACAGTGCTGTCATCATGTATAACTTCAAACTTGTATGGAAAAACGCTTTTGTATTTTATATACGGCGAGTTGTTAAGTACATAATTCCCAAGTCCGCTTATATAATCCTTTACTTCCTTATGCCCCTGTAAAACCGGGAATTGCTTCTGATCGCTTTTGATCTGCTGTTCTATTTCCTGTCCAAGCGTAACATCATCCTGAACTGAATACATATTAGAGCTGCAGCTGTAAACTCCGGACAGTATTATTAAAAATGAAATTAATAAGAGAGGGATAAATCCGTTACTGTAAGTATTTGTAAATTTCTTTAAATTATTTTTCATGGTATTTCAGTTCAACTGTGTTAATATTTATAAGTTCCTGTATTTAATTTCCCTTAAATGCAGGTTTTCTTTTTTCAAGAAAGGAATTAATGCCTTCCTGAAAATCATTTGTTTCACCTGCTCTCTGCTGAAACTCACTTTCTTTTTCCAGTATTGATTGAAGATCAGATTCAAATGAGTTTCTCAGCAGCTGCTTTATAAGTCCGATCGCATAAGTAGGTCTTGATGCAAACTGCTTTGCAGTTATATCAGTATATTTTTTTAATAATGCGTTATTTGAAACAACTTTATTAAGCAGTCCGAGTTTTAAAGCTTCATTAGCTGTAATTTTTTCACCTGTAATGCAGAGTTCAAATGCTTTAGCATATCCGACTATCCTCGGCAGAAAAAAACCTGAGCCGCTGTCTGGCACAAGTCCTACGTTTATAAATACTTCTGTCATAGAAGAATTCTCAGCTCCGATCCTGTAATCGCATGCAAGCGCAAGAGACATTCCGGCTCCCGCTGCTACTCCGTTTAATGCGCAGATAACGGGCGCATTTATTTCCGTGATTTTTTTTATCAGCGGATTGTAACGCTTATCAAGAGCTTCTTTGAATGTAGATTTTTTCTCATTAAAATCTTTAAGATCCTGCCCTGAGCAGAATGCTTTTCCCGCACCTGTTAAGACTATGCATCTGATTTCTTTATTTCCTGCAGCTTTTTCAAATGCGTCATTAAGCTCAATGAGCATATCCTCGTTAAATGCATTAAATACTTCAGGTCTGTTAAGTGTTATATAAAGTACAGCCTCTTTCTTTTCGAATAATATTGTATTGTACATGTTTTTATATTATATCAAAATTTAACGATATTAATTGTAAAATTAACTGACTTTTTAAATATTATTTCTTCTCAAGCAAATCACGCGTCTTTAGCTGTCTGCTTTCAAACTGACTCTCTATCATCCTTTTCACAAATACCGAATGCGCCATTTTTCCAAATACTCCCAACGGAAGTTCATACCGGACCTTATCCGTCATGAGTGTCTTTCCTTCCTTTTCCGTAAAGATGTGATCATGCTCCCAGGATTTAAATGGTCCGCTGATCAGTTCATCAGTAATTATTCTGAACGGATCGAAATTCTTGATCCGGAGTTTCCATACGGAAGTGATTAATCCAGACTGCTTTATTTTTAATTCAATGCTGCTGCCTTTCTTTAAAGGCAGCTCTAATTTAATTATACTTACATTTATATTCCCGGGAGAGATTTTAGAAAGGTTGTTCGTGTCTGAATGAAAATCAAACGCATCTTTTACAGCGCATTTAATAAGTATGCTTTTCTCTAATATGTACATTTAATTAATATCTTATTTAAATTAAGTTTGTATTAATATTAACAATCAAAAATTTAAATTCAGTTCAAATGCTTCCTCAGAAAATTTTAATGTGTAAACCCGAATACTTCGACGTAACTTATTATGGAAATGAATTCATGAAAGATAATATCGGGAAAGTTGATAAAGCTGAATCTATGAAGCAATGGACCGGGCTTAAAGAAATTTATGGATCTCTCGGATATGAAGTTGCGCTCATTCCTCCGGCAGAAGGTTTAGTAGACATGGTCTTTACCGCAAATCAGTCTCTCCCCTTTCTTGATGAACACGGCAGTAAAAACGTGATATTAAGTAAAATGAAAAATGAACAGAGACAGAGCGAAGTAAAATTTTTCAGGGAATTCTATGGCAATCTCGGTTACAAAATTCATGAGCTTCCTGACAATGTCAAATACTTTGAATCAATGGGAGACTGCGTAATTGATTTTGATAGGAATATTCTTTTCGGCGGACACGGTTTCAGAACCGACGAAATTACTTACGATTATATCGCTGAATATACTAACTTTAATATAGTTAAGCTTAAACTTATAAATCCTTTTCTCTATCACCTTGATACCTGTCTTTCTGTTTTGAATAAAGATACTGCTGTAATAGCTGAGGATGCATTTGATACTCAGTCCCTGGCAACTTTAAAATCCTATTTTCAAAATATCATTATAGCAGATACTCAGGAAAATCTGAAATACTTTGTGTGCAACTGTCACTGCCCTGACGGTAAGAATGTAATTGTTCAGAGCGGCAGCGTAAAGTTTAAAGAAGACATAAAAAAAAGCGGCTTCAATCTTATAGAGACTGAAACCGCTGAGTTTATTAAATCCGGTGGAAGCGTTTTCTGTATGAAGCTAATGCTTTATTGAATTAAAACGGAGCATCACCGCTGTCAGAGGATTTATCCGAAACTACTCCGGCAGATTCACTGACCTCGCTTTTTCCGTTTGATTCGCCGGCCGGCCTTGTGTCAAGCATCAGCAAAGATTCCATTACTATTTCCGGATGTGGGTAAACAGTTTTTCCCTCTTTTTCATAGGTGTCCGGTGTTCTGATCTTACCTTCCATAAAGATCCTGCTTCCTTTTTCAGATAAGTGTTACATGTCTCTGCGAGTTTACCCCACGCGACGATCCTGTGCCATTCAGCGTTTTCAATTTGATTACCGTCTTTGTCTTTGTAGGTCTCGGAAGTGACTAATTTGAATCTGCAAACCGCAGTTCCGTTTGGAATGTACTTAAGTTCCGGGTCGTTCGGCTGAACGTTTCCGATGAGTGTTACTTTGTTTAGGCCTCGCATAGCAAATATCCTCCTTAGTTTAGTTTATGCCTCCACAAACTTAAACTTTTTTTTCCTAATAGTAAATACCTTTCATTGCTTAAAACCATTATATCAGTAAATGTATATTTTTTTTTGCTTTTCGGAAGGAATAATTTATTTACAATGCTTCGTGTATTCAAATCATATTTAGTAATTCCTTTTCCGTCATATAGATAGAGCATGTTATCCCTGATCGTAAATGTTTCCAGTCCTGTTATCTGATACTGACTTAGATAATTTCCCAGGTTATCAAACGAAAGTATAGAACTTGATTCCTTATCAAACACGTAAATAAAATTTCTGTCGTCCTTTAAAATTTTCACAGGTCTTCTTAGTTCACCTTTGCCTGATTTATAATCACCGAATATCTGAACAGGCAGATTGCCGTCATATGCAATGATCCTGTTGTTGTCGCTGTCCACAACGTAAAGCTGATTTGTGTTTATTACTAATGTAGAGAAAGGAGTATTGAACTGAAACTGTGTCGGGAAATCTTCCTGCGCAGTATTAAGACCGGAAATGTAATTCAGCTCAAGATCAAATCTCTGTATTCTTTTATTCTTACCATCCGATACAAATATATCAAGCCCGGAGGATCCGTCTATATATGTAGGCGAATCAAACTGTCCTTTATCCCAGCCCTGCTTACCATTTCTTTTTACCAGGTTAAAATCCGTATTGAATTTAAGGATCTCATTCCTGTCAGCATCGAGTACATATAGATTTTCTTTTGCATCAATTGTCATTGAGACTGCGTTTGTAAATCCTTTTATCTCATTCTCTTTAATTAACAGACTGTCGGTTGCTCCGGCTGAAGCTCCAAAAGACATTCCGAAAAGAAAATTAAAAAATAATATTATTATCATAATAAATTTTTATAAACTGAATTTAAGGCCGATGCCTTTATAATTAAAATAATTTCCGTAGTACTGTCCCCTGTAATCCTGCCCGTCATAATATCTGAAATAAAGTCTGATCTTTTTTGAATCCATATTACCGAATATAATTCCGCTTTCCAGATTTTCATTTAAATTGGTTTTACCTTTTACCGTTGCAATGTTAATGTCATTTGATAAATATACTCCGAGCAATTTCGTAAAATAATAACTCCCTTCAAGTCCTATCTGGCCGGAGAATTTTGTTATCTCCTCAGGTATTGCATGAAAAATATAATTAACCGAAAGCATACTTTTCAATTCTGTATTTAATGAAGGTCTTAATGTATTCACAACTGAAAGATCGAGAAACTCTTTACTGAATACAAACGGCGTAAAAATAGTATCCGTCCTTTCATAAATATGTCCGTCCTGCAAATGCGAAGATATATGTGAAATTCTGAACCGTCCTGATATTTCATAACCGCTCTTAATTCTTTTCTTCATATTAAAATTCACCCCGAATAAATAATCGATCGCATCAACAGGAAATTTAAAATTATCCTCGCTCCTTAAATTTGAATATGTAAAAAAATCCACTCCGAATGAATAATCCGTCTTCTTTTTTTTAAGTCCTATCACATCAATAGTCGCGCCTATATCCAGTTCAAGGAATTTACTGTCAGTATACTTTGTAACTCCGACTCTTGCTTCGATAACACTTGCTTCAGTCGGTACGAATATTCTGTCGGAATTAAAAAAATACAGACTGTCACTGTATGCATAATTAATACCTGTTAAAAAAAATATTGTAATTAAGGAAAGAAGTGTGAAATAATTCTTCAAAGCGCTTAGTCGAATCTTTTTCTGTTGCGGAGGTAATCTACGAAAATGTGCTGCCCTAAATTATCCAGATCGGAATAATAAGCTTTGCCGTTATTTGCTTTTGTAAAGTCCTGAATGAATTTGATAAGATAATGATCCTGCGCGATCATAAATGTAGTGATCTTTATTTTGTCTCTTCTGCATGCCACCGCTTCGTCCAGTGTCTTATTGACAATCTTCGGATCCAGTCCGAATGAATTCTTGTAGATCCTGCCGTCATCCGTAAACAGCGCAGAAGGTTTACCATCCGTGATCATTATGATTTGTTTGTTCACATTCCCTTTCTTCTTTAATATCTGTCTCGAAAGTCTTAGTCCCGCCTGTGTGTTTGTATGAAAAGGTCCGACAGATAAAAAAGTAAGATCACGGACTGATATTTCTTTCGCGTCATCACCGAAGACCACTATGTTAAGTTTGTCTTTCGGATACTTTGAAAGTATCAGTTCTGAAAGTCCCAGCGCGACTTCCTTTGCCGGTGTGATCCTGTCTTCGCCGTAAAGCACCATGCTGTGAGATATGTCTATCATTAAAACAGTTGCGCAGCTTGTCATATGTTCAGTTTCATAAACATCGATATCATCTTCACTCAGCCGGAAATTATTTATACCGGAATTTATGAATGCATTTTTTATAGTAGAAGTGAGATCGATATTAGTTACCTGATCTCCGAATTCAAATTTCTTAAGCTCGTTAAGTCTTTCAACTCCTTTTCCGGATTTACTGGATTCATGAAATCCTGTTGAACCGGGTTTCAGACCTGAGAAAATTTTCCTCATCGATTCTGTTCTGATCCTGTGAGAACCTTTAGCCGTAATTATTTTCATGCCATCCTTCTCAGCAATAAATCCCTGTTTCTTCAGCTCATCTACAAAATCACCGAAAGACATATCCTTGTCAAACATTTTATAATTTTCATTCAGCTGCTCCATCCATTCCAGCGCTTCGTCTATGTCCCCGTTTGTCTGAATCAAAAGATAACTGAAGATCGAAATAAGATTTTCAAGTCTCTTCTCGTCAGTCATTGAGTCAGGCCGCCATTTTGAATAAAGTATATTCATTTTATATTTTACTCAGCTATCATTTTAAATATTTTGAAAAACCAGTTCGGATACATTCCTAACACTACAGTTCCGATCACTGCAAGCGAAGTTGCAAAAATTCCTGAACTGCTGACCGGTTCTTTTACATAACCTGCTGTTATAAGATCAGTTGATTCATAGAACCACATATACACAGTTATCTTCAGATAGTAGTATACTCCTATCAGACTCAGCATTATGCCGATCACGGAAAGCCATATCAGGTTCGCCTGTATTGCAGCATAAAATAAATAATACTTTCCCCAGAATCCCGCAAAGGGAGGAATACCTGCAAGGGAAAAAAGAAATATTGTCATGAAAGTCGCCATAAGAGGATTTCTTTTACCGAGTCCTTTATAAAAATCAAGATCAACATTCTTATAATCTCTCGAGCCGTCATCTTTTTTCTCAAGGATTGATACTATAATAAAAGCTCCGAGCTGCATAAATGTATATGCTATCAGATAATACGCGATTCCTTTCAGCGCGAACTCATTCATAGCAGCTACGCCGACAAAAATATATCCGGCGCTGGCAATGGATGAATATGCAAGAAGTCGTTTCATATTGCTTTGCGCAAGAGCAATGACATTTCCGTACATCATCGTTGCAACTGCCGCTATTGAAAATATCAGTTTGAAATTCGTAATATTAAGAGCAAGTATTATCGGCAGTATCGTGCCGACCGCTGCTATCTTACCGGCTGTAGAAAACATACCTGATATAGTAGTCGGCGAGCCGTCATACACATCAGGTATCCACATATGAAATGGAAATACCCCTATCTTGAATAAAAAGCCGATCAGAAACAGAGCAAACCCGATAATGAAAACGTAATTTGTAAAAAGCTTTTTCTGATTATAGATCTCAGCGAGATTTGTTGTTCCGCTGATACCGTATATCAGCGCTATGCCGTATAAAATAAATCCCGTTATAAATGCGCCGAGTAGGAAATATTTTAATGCGCTCTCATTTGACTTCTGTCTCAATCTGAGAAATCCCGCCAGCACATAAAAACATACTGACATCAGTTCCAATCCGATAAATATTATAAGTAAGTCATTCGCAAACACCATCAGCATCATCCCGAGCACGGAAAATAATATCAGCGAATAATATTCCCCGAAATTAATATTCTCCTTATCAATATAATTTTTTGATGCAATTATTGTGATCAGTATTCCGGCGAGTATTATTACGCTGAACATTACCGATGCGTTTGAAATCCTTAAAAACTGATTAAAGATTATAAGTTCTTTATTAAGTGACAGGAATGAAGCTGCAATCGCTCCTATCACTGTTATGATACTAAATCCGTATACTGCGCTTGCGCCTTTTTTTGAAAAAGATTCAATGACGAGGATAGCGCAGGCTGCAAATGCGATCAGTACTAAAGGTATAACTTCATAGATCTCGTGTAATTGTATCATTTATTATTTTTATTGGACAGTTAATATTTTTAATTTTTCTGTTTTTATGCTGCTTAGTTTTTTACTCTTATAATACACATCAAATTTAAACTGTGAAGTGACAGGTTCGCTTTTCTCACGGTCAGTATAAATTTTTGTCAGATCATGAATTACGTTTAACTTCACTGCATCATCCGTAATTTTAAATGCCTCGGTTAAAACTTTATCCGTCTTCACAGTATCATTATTAAAAAATATTGTAAAGTTTTTAATGCTGTAATCTTCCGGTAATTTATCCGATTCTATATTTACACTTATCAGAAATCCAAATTTAATGTCACTGCTTCCGATCCCGGGCATTTTGTCTATCCATGCATCAGCTTCCGTTATATATACTTTATCATTGATCACAGAACTTTCGCTGACCTTTTTCGAAGAGGCGCAGCCGCTGATCAGGAATGATATCAAAATAACTGAAGCGGTAATCCTGTTCAATAAAAAATATTTCACTGCCGCCATTCCGATAAGAGCTCCTGCAATATCCGCAAAGACATCATTTAATTCACTGCTTCTGTTCGGCACAAAATACTGATGAAACTCATCGGATATTCCGTACAGCACAGTAAACAGTAATGCAAATTCAAAAGAAAAACGCTGTAATTTAATACTTTTAGTTTGATATTTTAAGGAATAAAAAAATAAAATATAAAGGATGAAGTATATTGCCGCATGTATAAACTTATCATTTAACTGAAATTCAACTTTCGGCAGTTCATCTCCCGGGATGGATGACTGAATAAATATAAGCAGACAAAAAGCTATCAGCGCTAAATGAAAATATATTGCTTTTATTTTCACGAAGCAGAGAATTTATTTTTTACAAAACCGATCTCGCATATTAAATCTCCTGCTAATGTCGAAGAGCTTCCTGACTTTTCATAAAGTCTGTCTCCGCACATACCGTGTATGTATACTGCGGCAACCGAACTCTCCATTGCATTTCCTGTAACTGAATAAAGTCCGGCTGTTATTCCCGAAAGCACATCACCGCTTCCTGCAGTGGCGAGATTTTCCTTTCCGGTCGGATTAATTATAAAATCTTTACCGTCTGTAATTACTGTAGGAGAATTTTTCAGGATTAAAGTAACATTATATCTCTTAGCAAAATCTTTTCCTGTATTATAAAAATTGCTTTTAAGTTCTGTCAGATCCATTCCTGTAAGACTTGCAAACTCTCCGAAATGCGGAGTAAGTATTATATTTTTATTCTTTAAAATATTCAGATTATCTTTAAAAGCATTCAGCGCGTCGGCATCGATCACATAATTTGTCTGATTATTTTTTACAATGTGTCTGACTAATTCCATTGTCTCTTCATTCTTTGACAATCCCGGACCGATCAGAACGCAGTCAGCCCATTTAATTTTTTTACTGATCTTCTCATACGCATTCATATTCAAAGTGCATTCATCCGTTTCGTTCTGCGGAAGCGTCATAACTTCTGTCATTTTTATTTCAAGAATATCATTGACAGATTCAGGAACCGCCGTTATCACTGCGCCTGAACCCGCTCTCATTGCCGCTACTGATGAAAGATAAGCTGCGCCTGTAAGACCTTTTGAACCTGCTATCACCAGTGTTTTACCGTTGGTATATTTATTGGAATTAATTTTTCTGACGGGTATGTATTTTCTTACATCACTTTCTTCAGTTTCAAAAATTCTGTTTATGTTATAATATGTAAATTCATTTCCGGAAATTCCAATATCAGCCGTTAAGATCTTTCCGCTGAATTCCCTGCCGCTGTAAAATAAAGTATCAAATTTTTTTACACTCATCGAAACCGTAATATCAGCTTTTACTGCTTTAGATTTCTGATCATAATTACTCAATCCTGACGGTACGTCGACTGCAATGACTTTTTTATTTTCAATGCCGTTTATGAAATTTATCAGCTCAGCGGTTTTCTTATCCGGTTCACCCTTAAATCCAACTCCAAAAATTGCATCAATAATTATGCTGTTATCGAAACTGATCTTATCCTTCAGATCTGAAATGTTTTTATAATTTATTATGGAAAGGTGTTTTGAGATTATTTCAGAATTCTTTAATATATCAAAATTAATTCCCGCCTCACCTGAAAGATCTTTTCTGCTGCTGATCATAACAAGCCTAACATTCAATTTCAAATTACATAAATGCCTGGCTATCACAAATCCGTCACCGGCGTTGTTACCTTTTCCTGTAAATATAATTATCTGATGTTCCTGAATATCCGGAAACTCCTGCAGTAATATTTCTGTGAAACTCCTGCCGGCATTTTCCATCAGTATTAGAGAAGGAACTTTGAGTGAAGGAATTATTATCTTTTCAACACAAGATATCTCGCTATTAAAAAATACATTCTTCATTTATTCATTATGATTGTATTAATTTATGGTAATTTCCATTTTCCCCCCCTCAAAGCGATGAATTCTCCAATAAGTGACTTCATTTTACTTATCACTCCGCATCTGTCTTCCGAATTAAATATTGATGATCCGCAAACAAACATATCAGCTCCTGCATCTGAAATTGATTTTATATTTGAAAGATCAACTCCCCCATCCACTTCGATTTCTATTTTGTATCCGTTCCTGACGATCATTTCTTTTAACTCACTAATCTTCCTTAAAGTATTATCGATAAATTTCTGTCCGCCGAATCCGGGATTCACGCTCATCAGCAATACGTAATCGGCATTATATAAAACATTTTCTAAAGATGACACAGGAGTCGCGGGATTCAGTACAGCGCCGGCTTTTATCCCGTGAGATCTTATCTGCTGCAATACTCTGTCGAGATGATAATTATTCTCATAGTGAACGGAGATCATATCCGCTCCCGCTTCATAAAATTCATCTATAAAATTTTCAGGATTTTCTATCATGAGGTGCACATCAAGAGGCAGGTCTGTAATTTTATTTACATCGGAAATTACCTTCGGACCAAAGCTTATATTCGGAACGAATCTGCCGTCCATTATATCACAGTGAATTATATCAGCCCCGCATGACTCTGCATTTTTGATCTCTTCACCGAGTCTGGAAAAATCCGCTGCAAGTATTGACGGAAGAATTTTTTTCATACCGGATATTTAAATATTATTTCGGAAAATGATCATCATCCGCTTTGTTATCCTTTTTTGTTCCGGGATTATCTGTTTTAGGATTTTCCTTTTTAACCTTATCGTCTTTTTCCTTCTCAGGTTTTACAGTCGGCTTGTCACTTTTATCCGCGCCTTCATCCTTTTTGATCAGAGGTTTTTCCTTCTTAACGTCAGGATCAGTTCCGGTATTCCCTTCTTCTGTATCTTTAACGGGTCCGGTGCCGTCAGGATCATCCTCTAAAACTTCTGTTTGTTCAATGACTTTTTTTCTTGCGACAAAAATATCTACCGCTGTATTTTCATTTGCAGATTTTTCCTGTTTAGGATACTGATCTACGATCTGGCCGGCAGGTACATTATTGTTGGTCTGATATGTGATCTTACCGATCTTCATTTTACTGTCAGTGATAATTTTCTTTGCTTCCTCAAGAGATTTCCCTACTAAACTCGGTACTTTAAGATCTCCTATCTGCGGACCGTCGCTTAATATCAGATCTAACTTCGAATTCTTTTTTACTTTGCTTCCCGGCTGAACGATCTGTGAAATTACATAGTCCTCCGGAAATTCCTGTGTCGGCTTTCTTACAGTCTCGCCGAGTCTCAGACCTCTCTGCTCCAGTGTGAACTTAGCGTCTCTGAGAGATTTTCCCTTCAGATTAGGAACTTCAGACAGCTGCTCACCTCCGCTGATAGTTACGTAAATTCTTCTTCCGTATTTTACGGTTGCATCAGGCGGCGGATTCTGATCCAGTATCATTCCTATCTGAATACTTTCATCGTATTTGATATCTCCCTGTATGATTTCAAGTCCGGCGTCTTCTATTATTTTTTTCGCCTCAATATAATTGCTGCCAATGACTTTCGGAGTAATTACGGTATCAGAATGCTTTACATAGAGCGGCATCAGCACATAATTGATCAGCAGGAAAAATCCTATTAAGATCACTGTAAATATTAATAATTTTTTAAGCATGCGTTAAATTAATAATATGAATTCTGAAATGAAATGAAAATTGAAGTTACTTTACGAAATGCATTCTGATCACGTCTGCAGTTCCGTTTTGATCAAGAGTAAGAAAATACATTCCTGAAGAAAGATCCTGTGGTTTCCACTGAAAAGAATAAAAACCTGCATCCATATCTTTGTGAAATTCCGAATAAACATTTTGTCCGAGGACGTTCCTGATGATTATGCTTACATCACCTCTTTCACGCAGATCGAAATTAATTTCTGTGGAAGGATTAAAAGGATTTGGAAAATTCTGACGAAGTCTGAACTCAGACGGAATCTCTTCGCCGTTCTGCGAAATTCCTACCGGAAGACCTATCAGGTTATATACAATATTAGTAATAAGATTCTTAGCATCGCTTTTGTTTCTTATGTTTGAATAGGAAAAAAATAAATTTATAACCTGCGGCAATTCCATATTTGGAAAGACTATTACGCCTCCTTTGTCAGGATGCAGAACAAATTTATAAAACAATACAGCAAACTCACTCTTTAGGCAGATGTCCATATCAGCGGGACCGGAATAATCAATTTCCATATTATGATTCAGAATATTCGGGAACAGCGCCAGTGATGAATTTACATTATCATCGGTTATTCTCAATTCACCGCCGTTATCACCATGCCAGCTGTCAATTTTCAGGACCTTGCTTTTAAACGACGGATACTCCGGCAGTATATCAGCAACATATCCGGTTTGACCGCCTTCGACCACTACCTTCCCGCCCGCCTTAATATAATTCTGCAGTATAAATCGCATATAATTATTACCGCATGGAAATAAATTCGAACCGGTGGATAATATGATAAGTCTGTGATCATTCAATATGTCAGGAGTTACAAGATCAGGCGATATTATATCAATATTATAATTGGACTGCTGCAGATCGGTTTTTATCCTGTCAGATGAAGTCTCATTGTCATTTGCAATAATAAGTATATCAGTAAGCCGTGCTATATTCCCAAATTGCTGTATCCCCGCTCCTGCAGACAGATACACAATTACGCACAGAAAAATTAATCTTAATATTTTAATCATAACTGATGTTTTAATAAAGTAATGAAATTAATTTTTAAACATAATATATTTTTCAGTCAGAATTTTTAATCTAGCTTTCAAATTTTGAGTGGATATATTATATTCTCCATCATTTTATCTAATGACTTCAGTATCAGATTCGCGGGAGTGTATTAGAATTGAAAGAACGATCCAATTAGTACAACATCCCAAAATATTGTAATTACCTCCAAGGCTCGAAGACTCAAAGTTAAAATTTTTAAAAACTGTATTCGTTGTGCCTTCGAGTCTTAGAGGTAGGCATAAAGAGTTTGTTTCTGACAGTCTGCTCCTGTAGTGGTTCTCTCAAAGTAAGAAAGTAAAGAGCAGCTTATCTTTCTTTTTGAAATCAAACGAATAAGAAAAGCGAGTATATATTTTATTTTTTATCAATTCAATTTAGAAAAGTATTTTATTAATTTCATAAAAAATAAAAAATCATGGCAAATCAGTTTTCATTTGATATAGTATCGGAAGTAGATCTTCAGGAACTTGACAACGCTATCAATCAGGCGTTAAAAGAAATTTTACAGAGGTATGATTTTAAAGCGAGCAAAAGCGAGATCACTTTCAACAAAAAAGACAAAGCGCTTAACGTGATCTCCGATGATGAATATAAAATGAAATCGGTGATAGACATTCTTCAGAATAAAATGATCAAGCGCGGTATCTCTATTAAAGCGCTGAAATACGGGAAAGTGGAACCGGCTGCAAGCAATACAGTGAGGCAGGAGATCAAGCTGCAGCAGGGCATTGAAAAAGAAGATGCGAAATACATTGTGAAACTGATAAAGGAAAGTAAGTTAAAAGTTCAGGCGACCATTCAGGATGAGCAGGTCAGAGTAACGGGAAAAGATAAGGATGATCTTCAGGCGGTTATGAATTTACTCAAGGCAAAAGAACTCGAATTCGCTCTTCAGTTTACAAATTACAGATAAAAAAAAGCCGCGGGAAAATGATTCCTGCGGCTTTAACTTTTTATGAACCTATCTTAAGTATCTTCATCTTTAGATCTTCATCGATAGCGAATAACTTTTTAATATCTTCGTTTGTGCTTTCCATAGTTTCGTAGTTTCCGACATACACTTTAAAATATGTATTTTCTTTTCCTACTACTTCTTCAAGAAAGATAGTGTTGAAATTTTCTGATTCAAGTTTTGAAACCAATTGGTCTGCACTTGCAGCGTCGACTAACCTTGCAACCTGTATTGTAAAACCTTTGATGAACCTGATCTTTTTAGTTACATCAAGGTAATTATAGGCGCTGTTGTCTGCTACTTCCTGATAGATCTTTGTATCGACAAATTCGACATCAGATGTTAATACTTTTATTTTTAATTTGGAAGAATTGAACATTAAGTTTAATTCGTTCCTGGTTAAAGTATAATCTGAGCTTTGTCCTGAATTTTCCGGAAACTGTACGAATATTTTCGAGTTAACGGGGAATTCATCTTCAAAGAGATTGACTTGTGAATTGTTAAGTTCACTTTCGGTCTCCTCTTCTTCTTCGGGATTGAAGATTTCAATCCTGACCGGTGCGAGTCCGTCCATGCCTATTTCCATTTTTGCCGCTTTAGAGAGGTCAATTATTCTGCCTCTGATAAAGGGTCCCCTGTCATTGATTCTCACAACGACAGACATATCATTTGAAAGATTTACTACTTTCACTAATGTGTTAAAGGGTAAGGTTTTGTGAGCTGCCGTCATTTCATGAGTGTCAAACCGCTCTCCATTAGCGGTCTTTCTTCCCTGAAATCCTGGGCCGTACCACGAAGCCTCACCTTCCTGGATAAAGCCGGGGTCAATGTCTCTTGTCTTTGCAATGATATCAGAATCATGCGTCCAACTGATTAAGTTAATTAAAACTAATGCGAATATTAATTTCGCAGCAATTTTAACATTCAATGTGTATCTCCTATTTAGTTTATGAATGAGTTTGTGTAGCACACTCTTAGAGCTGTTAGGTCAGCTCAAAATCTAACTTAATCTCATTGAATATATTAAAGAACGATATAATATATATTTGGATATTTGTAAAATTGAATGGTTAATATAGGCATTATGATCTTAAAGTTCAAACTACTTTTTAGAGGACGGCTGGGAAATTATAAAATGCTTCTGATAGTAAATCTGGATTCATCCGTAAAATTATCTTCTTTTTCACGGCTTAAAAGAAGAGTCTTTTTGCTGGCAAAAGCTTAACTTATTATTTCCGCAAAAGAATAATTGTTCTTTGCTTTTGAATCAATACTATTCTATATGTTGCTTAAAAGTATTATGGAAAGCTTTATAAACCTAATTTAAACAGTATAATTCACCTTAATAAAATCATCTTTCTGTTTTGACTAAACCGCTCCGAAGTAAGTCTGTAAAAATAAATCCCGCTCGATAAATCACTCCCGTCAAAAGTAACGCTGTGATATCCGGAATTCATTTTACCGTTCACCAGTTCAGCGACTTTTTTACCTGCTGAATTATAAACATCCAAAGAAATGTATTCAGCCCCTGCCAGATAGAATTCAATTTTTGTAACCGGATTAAAAGGATTTGGATAATTCTGGTATAATGAAAATTTCACCGGAACAATTTCCTCCGGATTACCAATAGCTGAAAGACCTCCGTTTGTTGTCTTTAATATTGTCCCATTGTCACCGGCTGCATAACCTGTTATACTATCTGTTAAAAATACACTCCTTAATGTTGAAGCGCCGCCGTTTTGATTTGCCCAGGTCAATCCGGCGTCAGTCGTCTTTAAGATCAATCCGTTTTCTCCCGCACAGAATCCGGTATTTGATCCTGCAAAATCAATGCTGTGCAGCTGCTGCGGAAATAGCTGTGTCGTCCAGTTCTCTCCTCCGTCTGTTGTCTTTGAAATTCCGCCCTGCCCGTCAAATACTCTTGAACTTGCGAATCCGGTGCTTTCAGTTATAAATTCAATATCGGATAAATTGCCTTCGTTGCCGTTAAGATAAAAATTGGAAAAGCTCCAGTTCATTCCGCCGTCTGTTGACTTTGCAACGAATGGCTGAAAGATCGTATTCACGCCAACAGTGTAGGCGGTTGTTTCCGAATACATATCTGCGCCATAGTAAGTAACCAGAAAACCGTTCTCTGCAACAGTCCAATCACGTCCCGAATTTGTCGAATATAAAAGCGTTCCTCCCGATCCCGAACAAACGCCCCGTGAGTTAACAAATGAAACAGCCCGGAGATTATCCGTCACGCCGATCGCTGCAGTGTTCCAGCTTGCTCCAGAATCTTCCCTACAAACTATCACGCCTCCACCAGCGCACACAACTCCCGAGTCAGCATTAAAAAAATAGATTGAATTTATATTCTGATTAATGCCTGTACTGACATTACTCCAGTTAATTCCGCCGCTGGAAGTTCTGAGCATTTTACCGTTCTCCCCTGCTGCAAATCCAGTCTGCGAATTTACAAAAAAGACAGTCCTGAGATTCTCACTGGTTCCGCTTGACTGTGTGATCCATTGGGAGAATAGTATGCCTGGAAAGAAGGAAATTAAAATTAGGATTATTTTTTTCAAAATGAATTTATGATTTAAAATATAAAAATTATTCTCTGATAATTATATTTTAAATATTTACTGATAAAATCTTTTTACAAATTTAATTAAACTGAATTTTAAAAACACCTAATCTCTGACTTGAACTTTTAACGAATTATGATAAATTAATTACTCAGGGTTTCTCCTGATTCTCAAAAATCATTTATCAACTTAACGAAAAACTATGGAATTAAGCAAAAGTAGCTCCGTCAGCTTCTTTGGTTTCAAATGGTATTACAGGAAATACCTTAGGTTTATCAAATCCTTTTCATTCCTGATGAAACTGGTTTCTTTTATCACAAGGATATTCATTTTCATAAAATTCTTCAGCGTTGATTTCTTCGTCAGGATGTTCAGCTTTTTAAGAGTCTTAGAATATATTACAGGATACTGGAAGCGTATCCGGCTTTTAAAAAAGAATAGTGTTCTAAGTCTTTTCATAACATATATAATCACACCTATACTTTTTCCGACACAAAATTACTAATAAGTAGCTAAACATTTATAATAATTCTTAAGCTGATTTGTGCCGTGAGAAGTATTAAACTTTAATACCCTTACTTCCAAAACCCGCTCTTAATTTATCTTCATTATCCTGCCACATCAGCTCTGCATATGCATAATTTTCACTTCCAAGATCATTAACCGGAATAGCGTAATCCATCCCTCCAAGTAATTTCCATGCAAATGAATTTTTTGCTTCTTTCAAATTTTTAAAAGTATATACAGGATCATGGTCACAGAATCCCGGCATATCGGGATAACATACATAAACATTGATAATGTTAGGATCATTTTTTTCTGCTTTCCGCGCTGAACTGCAAAAGCTATCGGAGTATTATTTGTCATTAATACATGAGTTATTTGAGGCGGGATAATTGTTTTTAAACACTCATTCTCAATTGAATCTTTTATGGATGAAATGGATGAAAAGGATAAAGCAACAAACGGTATGTAACTTTCATTCTGATTAAATTCAGGCTTGCCTGACTTAGCTTCAAGTATCAGCTCTATCGGTTTGTCAATAAAATTAACATAAGCCGGTGAATTATTTTTATCCGATAATTCTTTTTTAATTCTTTTCTTTAATTCTTTATCATCCAATTTTTTTATTAACTGCTCATATAACTTTAACCCGAAGTCAAGTGACATCAGAAATTTTTGTCCTTCGAAATCAACTATGGAGATTGATGAAAAAAGAGAATCATCTACCTTTGCAATATTGTGCAATCTATGCGAATACGAATTGTAAACAGTTTCACTTCCAAATGTTTCAGAATAAAAAGTTCCAAAATCCGGATAAATAAAAGCTTCCTGAATTTTATTTTGCTTTTTCATTATGGATTATTTTTAGAATTTATAAGTTTTAACAATTTGAAGCATGATAATTAAAATTTCTTAACATTGAATCAGAAATTAAATTAACGCTCAAAAAATACTTACCTGTAAAACTCCTCCTCACTTATATTATCAGCGTCAAATTCATTATTCCTGTTACTTGAAATTACTTTTAAAACTAATTCATAACTTGGCAGCTGATATCCGTTTTGTAAATCAATTTTATAGTAATCCAGATGGTCATTTCCTTCCTGATAAATTACATCTCTCATGAACTTTGAATGACAATAACTTCCTTCAACTTTTTTACTCCATTCATATCCGTAAGCAATTTTTAAATAGTAGATCCCTTCCGGTATGTTTTTATCTCATAAACACTGCCGCTGCTGATGAATACGGTGCGGATGCATTCGTGCGTATTTGAATTAATTATTTTGATCACTACATCCGTCGCGCCGGTTGCATCAATTCTTAGAAAATTATTAAGAGTATTATTGTATAAAGACGCGCAGGCAATACATTCAGGCCTTTCACCTGTATTAATAGCAACTTTGTAAAAGCTGTCGTTGTTTTCCTGACTGAATAATGAAAAAGCTTTTAATAAAAAGATTAATAAATAAATGTACTTCATAATTATAAAATTATTTATACAATATAAAAAATAATTTATATTTATTAAACTTGTATTTGGGATACTAATAAATAATTAATTTAAATTTTTCACACAATCATCAAGATATCCCGTGATCAGTTTTTCACCATTCAGTCTGACAATTTTCTTAACCCACTGCCCTGCTTTTACCTGATAGTCATTATTCTTAACATCTTTTACAAAATCCTTTTCATTGGCTAAGGCTGTGACAGTATTAAAAGACTGTATGCTGTTTCACCAAGTTCTGCAGTATATTTCGCTTTGAGTCTTTCCATTATATTCAGGAACTCTTCTTTTTGTTTATCAATGATTTTAATGTATCGTTCTGAAATATTTTCTTTACTAAATTTTAATCCTAATATTTCCGCTGTCACCGGAATAAAATACTTACCTTCAATTTTTATATTATCTAGTTTCTTCATGTAATTAATAAAACTTTGTTCAGCTGATTTTAATTTATCATAATTCAGATCCTTTATTTTTAACTTCCTGCTGTTATCTATTTCATTCTTATAATGACTAAAATTTAACCTGACAAATTCTCTTTCAAATATTACACCGTTATCACAAACCTTCCTGCAGAATCCAAGTTCGAATCTGAGCTTCTTTGATTTATTGTAACTGTTTGTGATCCTGATAAACGGAACGTAAACTTCTTTTTCCCATATATTCAAAGTATAATTCCTGTTTATCATATCAATTTGACAGTATGATTTTTGATAACGGATATTTGACATTGAAAACATTGAAATCTTCATCACTTGATCTCGGAAACATTTTCCGGAATACATCTTTACCAAATGCCAGAGCTTCTTTGTTCATTACAAGCGTATAACCCCCGCTTACAACTGAATAAATTTTTTCTATTCCGTCCACATTTCCTGTAACCGCTGAAAAATTGCTGAGTTTATTGTAACTTCTTTCCTTAATGTAAACCGGCTTAAGTTCCACCGGAAACAATAACGGCTCAATATTAGTATTTCTGTTCATGATTTGTTTATTTTGATTTTAGATTCAATTCCTTTTAATCAAATATAAATAATCAAAGAGACAAATAATGTCAGTTTGGCGGGATGTGTCATTCGTAACTTATCATCGATTTTGTTAATCTTTAATTAACAAAGAATTTATTTTAAATTTATTAACTTTGTAGCAATCTAATTTAAAAAATGCACGAACTTGAATTTATTGATAAAAATCTGAAAGAGCTTTTGAATAGAATGAACTCTTTTGTGAAAGAAAATGATGTTATACTCTCATCCCTAAATCCTTCAAACAGAAGGAGTGCAGAAAATCTTATGCATTATCTGATTTTGAGGAACGAAGATATGAGATCATTACAGGACAGACTCCATAATCAGGGACTTTCATCACTTGCAAGTTCAGAAGGTCATGTAATGCGGCAGCTTCAGATGATTCTCAGAAGACTCGGAAACGATATACCTGATTCCGGACTTTCCGATCTCGATTATATTACCGGAAAGAAGATCATCTCGGAAAGATCGAGAGAATTATTTGGTTCAAAAAAAACATCCGGTATACCTTTTTTAATGGTGACATTCGATACGGATTTTGCCGATAATTATAACCTTGTCAGAAAGCTCTTACTATCGGGAATGAATGTTGCCCGTATCAACTGCGCACATGATGATGAATCAACCTGGATCAGAATGATAAAAAACGTCAACCTGGCAAGCGAAGAAACCGGCATTCCGTGCAGAATATATATGGATCTTGCCGGCCCTAAGCTGAGAACTTCTATATTAGGAAAAGGAAAAAAGCATGGATTTATACCGGTCAATGAAGGTGAAGAAATTTTATTTGCCGAACAGGATTCTGATTTTGACCCGCTTTCAAAAGTCATAGGATGTGATGAGAAAGGAATAATTAATGATCTGAATCCGGGTGAAAGGATTTTGTTTGATGACGGGTTGATTGAATCAGTCATAACTAAATGCAGTGAAGGAATTGCAGTTTTAAAAATTCTTAGAATTTCTGCAAAGAAGTCAAAACTTAAATCAGAGAAAGGTATCAATTTTCCCGATTCAAGACTTTTCATTCCAGCACTTACCTCTTACGATATTTCAATCTTACCTTTTATCTGTAGTTATTCTGATATGATCGGATATTCTTTTGTACGTGACCGTGCAGATGCAGAACTTTTGCAGCAAAGATCAAATTATACAACAGCTCAGCCCGCATAATACTCAAGATCGAGACCACTGAAGCGGTTAATAATCTCCCGTCATTATTGATTCAGGGAATGAAAGACAAATATTTCGGAGTAATGATTGCAAGAGGTGATCTTGCTGTTGAGATCGGATTTGAAAGAATGAGTGAGATACAGGAGGAAATATTATGGATATGCGAAGCTGCGCACATTCCCGTGATCTGGGCAACGCAGGTTCTGGACTCTCTGAATAAATCAGGAATTGCTACCCGCTCCGAGGTCACCGACGC
>JADJYU010000015.1 GCA_016719565.1 Ignavibacteria bacterium | reverse complement strand
TACTTTTATATTGACAGTAAAGGAAAGGACAGAAAATATTTATTAAGGACGCAGACTTTTTTTCATCAGGTAGAAGGTCTTTATGTAGACAGAAATGTTACATTCAGTGAACTCAAAGGGACGCTCAATTACTTTGCCCGGGAATATTTCGGTGATTCTCTTAAGACAAGACTCCGGCCTTCTTTTTTTCCTTTTACAGAACCGTCGGCAGAGATGGATGTCGAATGTTTTCTCTGCAAAAGCAAAGGCTGCAGAGTCTGTAAATATACAGGCTGGCTGAGATACTTGGCTACGGATGGTGGATCTAATGTTTTGAAACGGTAGGTTATGATCCGGAAATTTTCAGCGGATATGCATTTGGGATGGGAATAGAGAACACTTATGATAAACACTGCGTTCCTGATATCAGATTATTTTATGAAAACGATATCAGATTTTTAAAACAATTTTAATAAACATTATTTATATATTTAAACCAGGAGAAATAAATGTTAAAAAGCAAATTAGCGATGTATTTTTCTGTAATATTCTTAACAGTGATTCTAATATCATGCGGAGAAAAGACGAAACATCCAAAACAGAAACTAAGACAGAAATTAAAAAAAAAGTAACAAACACAACCACAGAAACAAAAACTGTTGAAAAATCAGACAGCGCAACCACAAACACGAATTCAGAAACTAAAACAACAGAAAAATGGACTCAACAACAGAGAAAACAGAAACGGCTGGTAAGAAGAAAAATCTGCAGACGGTGATTTTGTTATAATGGAAACATCAATGGGAAAGATTAAGATAAAACTTTATACCAAAGAAGCGCCTTTGACAACGGCAAATTTCAAAAAACTATCAATCAAAAATATTATGACGGAATACTATTCCACAGAGTCATAGACGGATTCATGATACAGGGCGGAGATCCTACGGGAACGGGATCAGGTGGATCCGAGCGATCAAAGATGAATTCGGCGTGGGATTTAAAGCACAGCAAAAAGGAATTCTTTCGATGGCAAACAGAGGGACCGAACACAGGTTCGTCACAGTTCTTTATTACATTAGCTCTGACAGACTGGCTTGACGGAAAACATGCTATATTCGGTGAAGTAGTGGACGGCATGGATGTAGTAGACAAAATCGGTAAAGTTAAAACCGGACCTAATGACAAACCTGTAACTGACGTAAAAATGACAAAGGTTACATTGTCTTCTAAGTAATTTATTAAAATTAAATAAGTTTTAAAAAGAGCCGTTTCATTTTAAAATGAGACGGCTTTTTTTTTACCACAAAAGCGGAGAGCTTTGCCTCGAAGACTCGAAGGAAAAACTTTTTATTACCGTACTGACAGAGTCACATGCTTTTCGGACTCTGTCGGATCATAACCATAATGCTTCCAAGATTTCAATTCCCACAAGATTCTCAATTATTTATTTTCACCTTTTTCCATTTCCCACTTTTTTGTCATTCCAGTCCGCACCCAAAATGTCATTCCCGTACGCTCCAGCATGTCCGAAAACAATGAATTTACCTCGAGAGCTCGAAGGCTCAAAGTTAAAATTTTTAAAACAGTATTCTTTGAGCCTTCAAATATACAGTGAAAAGAAAGCGTGAAATCAAATGAAGAATGATGAATGTGAAGCGAAGAGTCGGAGAAATTGAACAAAGGACTGTAAATTCTGAATAAATCGGCGGAGAAACTGAATTAAGGGTTCTGATAACTGAAAAAAGAAGGGGAGAAGTAATAAAATGAATAGTGAAAATGAATTTAAGAAAGGTGAAAGTCAAAGAATGAGGAGTGAAAGTCAAAAAATGAAGAGTGAAAGTCTAAGAATGAAGAGAGAAGACAAAATAATGAAGAGTGAAAACAAAATAATGGAGACAGAAGGTAAAGAAATGGAGACAGAAGGTAAAGAAATGGAGACAGAAGGTAAAGAAATGAAGATTAACAACATAATAATGAGGAGAGATTGTGAAATAATTTTCACTGAAGACAAAATAATGGAGGGTGAAGGTAAAGAAATGGAGACTGAAGGTAAAAAATGGAGACTGAAGGTAAAAAAATGGAGACAGAAGGTAAAGAAATGAAGACAGAAGGTAAAGAAATGGAGACAGAAGGTAAAGAAATGGAGACAGAAGGTAAGAAATGGAGACAGAAGGTAAAGAAATGAAGACAGAAGGTAAAGAAATGAAGACAGAAGGTAAAGAAATGGAGACTGAAGGTAAAGAAATGAAGACAGAAGGTAAAGAAATGAAGACAGAAGGTAAAGAAATGAAGACTGAAGGTAAAGAAATTTTCAGAAAACGGAAAAAAATTTCAAAAAGTGAAAAATTTTTCACAAAAAATTTTTCAGAGGCATTTAAAAATGAGAAAAGATAAGATCAACTGAAAAAATTGCCATAAATTGAAATATTTTACAGGTAAACAGTAATAAACATAAACAAGCCGGACATTTTCAAAATGAGGATTCCGGAATCGGAAATCCGCTGACAATATTCTGAATAATCTGAGATACTGATTTCTATAAGGTAAGTGCATCAGGAAATGAAGCGTTCCCGGAAAGATAAACAGGTAAGTAACAGAAAATCGTATCCGCCCAGGATGGGCGGAATAGATAAATCGAAAAAACTCAAATCCCGCAAATATGATGCGGGGTTTTTATTTTCATATTAATTTAATCATAAATTTTTCTACAAAGATTACACCGCTTCGCGGTTTAATCAATTATCAATTATCAATTATCAATTATTAATGATCAATGATTAATTACTGAAGTTACGCAAAGCTAAAATATGTTTGATTTTAAATTCCATTTTAAGTTTTTTTGTATAATGCAATCAAGAAGTACTAATCTTATTTTGTAAATTGTTGTAATGTTTTTTTGATTCTAAATTCTTCAAGCTGACAAAAGCAATTAATACAAAATAGATGTGATTTACCTGGGCTGTTTTAGTTAGATGGACAACCTTCAATCATAAGCTCTGATTTTAGAATTTTAAAGAATTCTTCAATTATTTGTCGTTTTCTATATAGCTTTCGAATTATAGAAGACTCTAATTTAATATCACTGGTTGCCCAGTAATTATCATTTGTTTTGTAACTTTACTTTAACTCTAACTTTTTCTGATACATTTGACAGATTTATTTCCGTATCTGTAACTAAAAAATCTTTAACTTGAACATCATTTATCAGGCGGTTAGATTTTATTTTGCGATCCAATGCCATCTGAATTTACGAATCAGTTTTAATAATTTTTGCAGCCGGATAAAAGAATCCATTAAAACATAATCTGGATTTACTTTGTAAAAATTTTTAGCATCTTTCAAAATATCCATAGCCAGATCAATGCGGGATTTTTGTCATCAATGTTCATTAGGCGAAAGCCAATTGGGAAACAGGTGTTACCGTCAGTCCAGATAACAAATACAGCATTTAGACCAAGCAAAGATTTTTTGTCGCTGGGTGAATAAACCCAAGTTAATAATTCAAGTTCTTTACTAAACGAATATTGTATCGTCAATGATTAAGAACGTTTTTTTCTTTTGATTTATTGTAGTTTAAATCAAATTTCTTGCTGATCAGATGACCATATTTTTGTTTTAAAAATAAATTCCATTTCTGCTCCATCTGCAATAATCGTTGCAGCTTATCGTGTGAGATACAGAGCATTTGGAATCAACAACTATATTGTTGTTATAGATTTTAGAAATTTTAACACATGTTGGACTAAAATTTCTAAAACAAATAAATTTATATAAGCAAATAAGGCGGTTTTGAAAATTAGTTTGTTCATAACAACTATATAACCGCTTTATTTTGCTATAGTTTTCATCTTTGCGTAACTTCAGTTAATTATGAATGATCAATATATTTTTCAAACGTCAAATCATAATTTATTTTCTACAGAGATGAAATAACATACGCGGCTTAGTCAATTATCAATTATTAATGATCAATGATTAATTATGAATGATCAACATACTTTTAACATCACATCACAATCTATTTTCTACAGAGATGAAACCACATACGCGGCTTAGTCAATTATCAATTATTAATGATCAATGATTAATTATGAATGATCAATATATTTTTAACATCAAATCATAATTTATTTTCTACAGAGATGAAACCACATACGCGGCTTAGTCAATTATCAATTATTAATGATCAATGATTAATTATGAATGATCAATATATTTTTCAAACGTCAAATCATAATTTATTTTCTAGATCAATATATTTTTCAAACGTCAAATCATAATTTATTTTCTAAAAATAGATGAAATCATATACGCGGTTAAGTAACGCGAACGTTAATAAAAAAAAATGTCACAGCTCATCAGGATAACAAAAAAAATTCAGACATTCCCGCGTGCTCCAGACTGTCCGAAAACGTAATTGAGATATAATGACAGTATAGTTAAATTGTATAAATTAATTTTCAATTTTATATGAGTTTAAACGAACAAGACAATAACGAAGACATGTTGTTTCCTTCGCAGAATTTTGATTTGAATTCAGATAATTCTGAAAGATCAAAAGCTAAATATATTTATCAGAGCAACATAAACTAATAATTGCTCATGATGTAACCAGCGATGCTAATGATCTAAACCAACTTGCTCCGATGGCAGAACGATCTAAGAAAATACTTGAGGTTGAAACCTTTGATCTTACAGCTGACAAAGGATACTTCAATGAAGAGCAAATTCGATACTTTGAACACAGATTATTTCAAATTGCTCTGAAATAATTTGTGTTTTCGGACAGTCTGCTCCCGGCGGGAATCTAATCAGCACGAAAAATTTCTGAAACAGATTAACAATGTTCATTGTGCAATTTAGAATTTGAAATTTTAAATTATAAATTGTAAATGAAAAATTACTTTAATATAACCATACGTTTTGTTTCCGAAAATTCCCCCGCCTCCAGCTTATAAAAATATACCCCGCTCGCAAAACCACTTCCGTCAAACTCTACAGAATACGTTCCCGCACTTTGCTTATCATTAACTAGTGTTGCAACTTCATTCCCCAGCACATCATACACAATCAACTTTGCAAAACTCGTAACTCGTAACTCGTAACTGATCACTGTTCTTGGGTTAAACGGATTCGGATAGTTCTGCGAAAGAGAAAACTTCTCCGGTATCTCTGATGATATATTTGAAAAATTAGTGAGGACTCCGCCGGTGGTGGTTTTTAAGATTATTCCATTTTCACCAACTGTCCAGCCGTTTAAAGAATCTGTGAAGTAGATTGAGAAATATTTAGTTGAGGTAGGTAGATGAGATGATGTAATCCATGAAACTCCGCCATTAGTAGATCTACTTATACTATTACTAACACCGCATGACCATCCTTTAACAGAATCAATAAAATGATAAAAAGTAAATCCCCAAAAACCAAGAGTGTATTCTATCCAGTTTTGACCTCCATTTGTAGTTCTGTAAATCTTAATTATATCAATAGGGATTATGTATAAAGCAACCCAACCATACATCGAATCAACAAACTGAATTGAATAATAAGGAGAAGTTTGTCTTTTACTGTTCAATTGTGTAAACCAAACTACTCCGCCGTCAGTAGTCTTCAATATCTTTAAATAATTGGTGTCTTGAGAATTCCCATCAATCTTTGCTGTGCTTATCCACCCTGTCTGTTCATTTAAGAAAAAAACAGAATAAAGATTTACCGAGTCAGGAAGAACTAAATTATTCCAGTCATTACCACCGTTCGTTGTTTTTAATAAAGTATTGTTTAATCCGGCAATAAAACCAACTTCATCATTTAAAAATGAAATTGAGATTAAAGAATCAGTTGTGATACTGTTTTGCTGAAACCAGTTTGTTCCGGAATTAGTGGATTTGAGAATTAAACCTCCAGAACCTATAGAATATCCTGTATTAATAGAAGTGAATTTTACTTTTGACAATATATTATTTGTGCCGCTTTTCTGTTGTTTCCAGTTCACACCGCCGTTATTAGTTTTTAAAATAAAACCGCTATCTCCTACTGTCCAGCCGGTTTGAGAATTTATGAAATATACTGAATTTAAATTAGTATTTACCGGACTGGATAATTGAAACCAACCTTCCGGTGCTAATTGTCCATAGCCGGTATTTACGATTAGAACAATTATTAAAATAAATAAGATATTGTTTTTCACAAAAGAGATTCATTTAATTAAGTGAAAATTAATTTTTACAAATCAGAATCTTCTATATATAAATAATTATAATCAGGATCCATTTCATTTTTAATTCCAATCAATAAATCTACATTTGAGTCTATTTCATTATTTACAAATAATCCATAGTTCTTAATGTAAAATGTTCCAGTACCGCCAACAAAATAAATTGTTTTTCCATTTGTAATATTTCCACTTATTACTTTTATATTATGTAAGTTTATACTTTGATTTCCTTCATAAATGAAGATTCCAACTGGAGTAACTCCAGATCCAATATAAGTATTTTGATTTTTACATTCTTAATTATGAAATTTGCATTACCAGTTGTAAAGACAACTCCAACATCTTTGTAACCTTCAATATAATTCGAACAAATTATTATAGAGTTTGTAAAATCATTTAAAATTATTCCAGCCCTTCCAGAACAAATAATCTCATTACACTTAACAAATCCTTTTGTTGTGGAACCTTTTATTGATACTGTGGCTCCATCACTTTGAGTTTCACTTATTTCAGAATATACCCTTCTACCTTTAAATATTCCAGTTCCACCTGATAACTGAATTCCTTCATCACAATTTTGTGTTCCATGAAAAGAGTGATGAATATTTTTAGTATCACGACACTATTGACGATATTAATGAATCATTAAGTAGATTATTAGTGTCATTTTCATATTTAAATAATTTATCGTCTCAAAATTTTTCTCAGACTGAAATTTCGATACTTTGAACACAGATTATTTCAAATTGCTCTGAAATAATCTGTGTTTTCGGACAGTCTGTCTCTGGCGGGAATCTAATCAGCACGAAAAATTTCTGAAACAGATAAACAATGTTCATTGTGCAATTTAGAATTTGAAATTTTAAATTATAAATTGTAAATGAAAAATTACTTTAATAGAACCATACGTTTTGTTTCCGAAAATTCCCCGCCTCCAGCTTATAAAAATAAACTCCGCTTGCAAAATTACTGCCGTCAAATTCAACAGAATAAAATCCTTCTTTTTGCTTCCTTTACAAGCGAAGTCAATACTTCATTCCCAAGCACATCATATACTTTCAATTTTATACAAAATTGAACATTGATAATTGATAATTGATAATTGTTTTTGGGTTGAACGGGTTTGGATAATTCTGACTGAGATAAAATCCCTCAGGAACTGACAAAAATTGTTTTCCTGAAAATCAGTAATAACAGAATCCTCACTTCTTAGTATTGATCCGAATTCACCAACAGTATAAAATAATCCGGATGATAAATTATAGTGAACACTAAAAAGACTTGTGGAAGGTCCGTTATCAGAATATTTCCAGATCATTCCGCCGTTTGTAGTATGAAAAACTACTCCGGAATTATTTTCAAAACCAACAGCATATCCTTCATTTTCATTTGCAAAACTAATACTCATTATATTACAGAACGGTAATCCGAATGACTGGTTGATCCAGTTTTCTCCTCCGTCAGTTGTTTTTAACAAAGTAAGATTACTTCCGGCAATCCAACCGGTAGATTGAGATATAAAAAATACTGAATTCAGTGATGCTGTCGTACCAACCGGTTTTATAACCCAGTTCAAACCGCTGTTAGTGGTCTTTTGAGCTCTCCCGCCATATCCAACGACCCACCCGGTATTTTGATTTGTAAAAGTCATCGAATACATTTCAGAAAATCCGGTATGTCTGACCCAGTTGTTTCCGCCGTCAGTTGAACGCAGAACTTTTCCTGTCCCTGCTGCCCATCCGGTATTATGATCATAAAAATATATTGCAGTTAATCTGCTGTCAATGGAAAGATACTGCAGGTACCAGTTGTCACCGCCATCTGTTGTTTTTAAAATCCTTTCCTTATATCCGCATGTCCATCCTGTATTTTCATCAATAAAAAATATATCATAAAAAGTTGTACTCGTAGTGTCTGACTTATCAATCCAACTATTTCCTCCGTCAGTTGTTTTCATCATAGCTCCGTTATTGGTTGCCGGATATAAACTCCCAACTGCCCATCCTGTATTTGAATTTGGAAAACAGACCGAGTAAAAAATATAAAATAAATTACCGCTTTGACTGAACCAATTACTGCCTCCATTTGTAGATGAATAAATAATACCATTCTCTCCTACAAGATGTCCTAAGTCACCCTGAAAACAAATTGAGTTTCTTAATCCATTTGTTTGAATGGGATAATAATTCCAGTTTAATCCGGCATTGGTTGTACGGATAACACTATTGAGACTGCCAATTCCGTATGCAGTATCAGAATTTACAAAGTCAAAAGACATTAACGGAGCCCAATTATTCAAAGGAAAATTGATCCATGTATTTCCGAAGTCAGTACTTTTATAAAATCCAACTCCGCCAGCATAAAGAGTTCCGTTATTAAATTTAACTGAATAAAGAGGATATTCCTTAACGGATATTTGCTGAGTAGTCCAGGTATCACCGCCGTTTGTAGTATTTAATATAGAATTGTAAGCGCCGGTAATCCAGCCCGTATCAGCATTTATGAACAATACAGAATATAAAATACTACTGTTAATTCCTGTTTGCTGACTGATCCAGTTGAGTCCGCCGTCTGAAGTTTTAAGAATTGTATTAGAGCTTCCGACAGTCCATCCCGTATGTGAATTTACAAAATATACTGAATACAGATCTTCATTGGATATAAAGTTTGTTTGATTCCAGTTGATTCCGCTATTTGACGTATTTAGAATTGTACCGTTATTTCCGACAGCCCAGACATCGAATTCGTCTATGCAGAATATCGAATTAAGTTTTTGATTTGTGCTGCTCTTTTGATTTGTCCAGTTCTGTCCATTGTTACTAGTCCTTATTATTGTACCAAAGTCACCGACAGACCAACCGTTACTTCCGATAAATTTAACTGAAAAAAGATCATTGCCCTGCGGATAAGGATTTTCCCATTCCCAGTTTAGCTGAGATCCGTTACCTATGGAAATATTTTCGGTAAGGGAATATTGTGAATAAGTTATCTTTCCAAAAATTATAAAAAATAAAAATATTACAAATGACTTTTTCATTTAATTGTTCATTTGTTTTGTAACAAAATTTTGTTTTCATCTAAACTTTGTAAATAGAATCGGAAAAATCAACTGAAATATTTTACTGATAAAAAACTTTTATTTTTTGTAACAAGAATTTTTATTGAATGTTAAAATGAATTAGTTTAAGTTTAAGTAATTAAGGATTTATTATAATGAGATTTCTTTTATACATTTCCATTTTCCTTTTATCTGCAACAGCTTATTCTCAAAGCAGCTGGCAATGGCAGAACCCCGTTCCGACAGGCAGAAGTTACAGATCAATTTCATTTGTAAATGCAAATACCGGTTACACTTTATCAGATATTTATATTTTTAAAACTACAAACGGCGGAGATAGCTGGGACACAGTCTATACAAGTGATCCCTATATATTATATTCAATATGTTTCATTTCACAAATGACAGGGTGGGCTGTTGGTCTTCAGGGCTTAATTATGAAAACAACTGACGGCGGATACAACTGGACTTCACAGACAAGCAATACAAATTCTCATTTATGGAAAGCATATTTTATTGATACAAATACCGGCTGGTCTATTGGTCAGGATGGAGTAATTCTTAAGACAACAAATTCCGGGGATAACTGGAATGCTCAGATAAGTCAGTCAAATAACGTACTTCACTCGATACAGTTTGTATCTCCCGATATCGGATGGATTTCCGGTGCTTATGGTGTAATTCGCCATACAACTAACGGCGGAATAAACTGGCAAGTTCAAAACGCTGGTACATCGACAATTTATTTTTATGCAATGTATTTTCCATCTGAAATGACGGGATATGTTGCAGGCAGCTGGTATAATATTTATAAAACAACTAACGGAGGAAACAACTGGCAGCTTATTGCTGACAGTAATAATTCTGCCGGATACGGTTCATTGTTTTTTTCATCACCTGATTCAGGATGGGCTTTTGGTTCTTACGGTTTAATAAAAAGAACAACCAACGGCGGAGTAAACTGGACAAATTATCCTAAATTAACCGACAGATCATTAGAAGTAAGCTCGTTTGTTTCACCTGAAAATGGTTACGTTGCCGGATTGGGAGGAGCATTAATTAAAACTACGGACGGATTAACCTGGGATAAGATTTTTCAAAATGTAACATCAAATTATCTGGATTGTGTTTACTTTATTAATTCTCAAACGGGATGGTGCGGCGGAGCAAATAAAACTATAGCTCATACAACTAATGCCGGAATTAACTGGACCATTCAATCCGATATCCAGGTCAGTGACCGGTTCAATTCTATACAATTTGTTTCGAAAAATGTAGGCTGGGCAAGAGGATCAGATTATTTATTCAAAACAAATAATTCCGGAGTATCCTGGAATCTTGTTTCTTCTATGAGAGGTAATGTTTCTTTTGACGATGAAATGAACGGCTGGCTGTGCAACGGACCGATCTATAAAACTACAAACGGTGGATTCAACTGGATATTGATCTATGATTCGATTGATGTTCAGGAAATATATTTCGCTGATAAATATAAAGGTTGGGCTATTGGAAACAAAATTATTCATACAACTGACGGTGGTGATAACTGGACAATTCAATATACAGCTTCCAATACACTTTCAGATATAAGTTTTATTTCTGAAAACACCGGATGGATTTGCGGATATTCGGGGCAAATATTAAAGACTACGAACGGCGGGTTAAACTGGAATTTAAGTTTTGTAAATTCTTACCTGCTTTCAAAAATTCAGTTCGTAGATAATATGAACGGATATGTGAAAGGTGCTGACAACGAAATATTTAAAACTGTAAACGGCGGTGTAAGCTGGAATGTATATCCTACTTATTCGCCGATAAATGATTTCTGCTTTATTTCACCGGATACGGGCTGGGGTGTAGGAATGTCAGGAAGTATTTTAAAAACTACAAATGGCGGAGTCATTACTTCCTCATCGATTTACAATTATCTTATAAACCCTGACTATTTACTGTTACAGAATTATCCAAATCCTTTTAACTCAACTACTAAAATATCATATATGCTTCCGGTTAATACAGATGTTAATATCAAAATCTATGACATTTCAGGCAGAATGATAAAAACACTTAAAAATGAATTTCAAACCGCCGGAACTCACAGCTTTATCTGGAATGCGGAAAATTTACCAAGCGGAATATATTTTTATAATATTACAGCAGGTAAATTTTCTGAAACAAAAAACTTGTCCTTGTAAAATAACTGTAAATATTTGCTAAGATTTTTTAATCTCAAATAAAAATAGTTCTCTCCTTTTCGGAGTCACTTAAATTGACTGAAATAATTATACTCAGTTATATTGTAAGCTATCCATTCTGTCTAAAACAATTTAGAATAAATAAAAAAGTTATAGATTTTTTCTTTTCGTTACTAATCTCCTGATTTCCCTCATTACGAATCTTCTGATTAGTTACCTCACATTCCATTCAGGAGATTGGGAAAGTGAGGCAACTTCTGTAGATATTGACTCAATCTGTGAATTCCATCTGTCGCAGCACTTTCTTCCCCCTTTTCATACGAATTTTATTATACAATAATTTATTGATAATGACTATTTTCATTCATATGGCAAAATCAGCAGCAAATATTATTACTCCTAAAAAAATATCTTTCAATGAATTAAGCCGCAACGCTGTAAAATTCATTGATAAGAATAGTCTTTTGTTATTTGCAAAGGACAAAATACTTTCTGATGAAATTATTGACTCACTATATAACGCATTCACTAATAATGATCCCAACAAAAAAAACAATCTGATACATTTTAACGCTGATGATAAAGTCATTGAAAACATACTTAATGAGTGCAGCAATACCGGACGTTTTTCAGATAAAAAAGTCGTCGTGATCAGAAATGTTAAGAGGTTTTGAAGAATGAAAAAATTGCCGTTGCAGAATATATTAAAAGACCGAATCCCGATACTTTTCTGATCCTCATATCTAATGATGATGAAACCGATGCTGATAAAATATTTGCTGCAGATTCATTCCTTTCAAAAAGTGATCCGGACGGTATAAAATCTTTCACTGATAAGATAAATATTCTCAAGCCGGATGTGTTCAGCGAAGATGAGCTTCTCGACTGGGTTATAAAAAAGTTTGACGGAATGAAAATTTCTGAAGAAACTGCGAGACATCTATTGAATTTTTCTAACTTTTCCCCTGAAGAGCTGAACTCCGAAATTGAAAAGCTCAAAACTTTTTGTTTTTCATCGGGAGAAGTTACTGTGGATTCTGTTAATCTATGCAATGGTATAGAAAAGGATTTTATCGAATCAGACTTTATTAAAGCAATTCTTCAAAGAGATATTGATCTTGCGGTTAAGATCTACAGAAAAATTTCACTGAAAAAAGATGTGGAAGTATATCTGGTCTTTCTTCTCAATTCAGCTTTCACAGCCATATACAAATTAAAAGATCCCTCATCTTCAGGTCTGAATGATTTTAGTCTTAAAAGAGAGTTAAAGATCTGGTCTAAGGAGCAGTTCGAACTTCTTCCTGTTTACAGGAAAATAGCTGCAGCGACTTCTCCGGATAAAATTAAATCAATATTCGAAAATATATATTCCGCTGATTTATCGCTTAAGTCTACAGGCGGAAACAAATTCACAAAAATGTTCTCACTTATTAATAATATCTGCGGTCAATGAAAATTTCCATATTAATTCATTTACCCGGAACAATTAGTTTTAATATAAGTTTATTAAATAGCTTAAATGCCCGGAAAAACCGAAACTGATTATAAGACATTAACGGACGAAGAGTTGATACTCCTTTTTCAAAAAGAGGATGTCAGGGCATTTAATGAACTAGTTAACAGATATAAAGACAGACTTGTTAATTTTATTTTCAGATATACAGGAAATAAAGAAGAGTCAGAAGATTTGGCTCAGGATACTTTCTTAAGACTGTATAAATCAAAACATCTGTATGTTGAAATTGCAAAATTTTCAACATGGTTTTATACCATAGCTCTTAATCTGACCAGAACTTACATGAACAAAAAGAATAAGATGAAAACCACTTCTATCAGTAATTATTATGACGATGATGAAAAAGATTATGAACTTACTTCCGGATATATTCTTCCCGACGACAGCGCTAATGCTGCAACTGAAGGCGAAATAATTCAAAAAGCTATTAGTTCTCTTAATGCGAAATTTCGTGAAGTGATCATTCTTAGAGATATTCAGGATCTTGATTATGAAGAAATTTCTAAAATCACTTCTTTACCTCTCGGAACTGTAAAATCAAGAATAAACAGGGGAAGAGAGTGTCTGAAGGAAATGCTCGAAAGTTTACATAAATCAAAAACAAAAAAGTAATAGAAATTATATATTAATTTTGTCAGACGAAGAAAAATATTTAGATATCCGTGAAAAGCTGAAAAGTCTTGAAACTGTTAAGGCCAGCAGTAATTTTACAAACAATCTTCATTTAAAAATAGTAGAAGAAGAAGCCTTAAGAAGAAAACGGATTTAAAAAATTCAATAGATAATCTGCCTAAAGAGAATTCAGAAAATTTAAAAAATCAATATTACACCGATCAGGGAAATTTAAACGGAAGTGATTTAAATAATGAAAAGAAAACTGATCAAAGCAAACCGGATCTTGCTTTAGTCGAAACTCAAAAACGTATTGTAACTTCCGCTGACAATAAGGATATCGACAGTAAAAAAACCGTTGAAGAGAATGAAAGCGTTAATGAGCCTGTTGCTAAGGATAATGGTTCAGATAATGAAATGCCTTTAACTGAATATGGCAAATCAAATAAATCCGTTGAATCCGGAACAGATAACAGATCTGAATCAATTTCACCCGATGATAACGTCGAGAGAATTATGCATATGAAGCTTGATAAAATTGATAAGACAGGACTTGAAAATCTACGGAATAAGCTTGTCAGATAAAATCAGATATTTTAAAATTTAATATATAAGATTTTGTACACTTCAAAAATAAACATTAAGATCAGGGACACTATACTTGATCCTCAGGGAAAAGCAGTCGAGCATTCGCTAAAGTCACTCGGATTTAATTCCGTAACCGATACGAGAATAGGAAAATATATTGAGCTGAAAATAGATACGCTTTCTGAAGAAGATGCAAAAAAAATTACTGAAGAGACCTGCAGAAAACTTCTCGCAAATCCCGTAATGGAAGATTATGAATTCGTAGTTTCTAAAGACGGAGAAGGCAAATAAATGGATCATGTAAAAGCAGGTATTGTAGTCTTTCCCGGATCGAACTGCGATCATGATGTTTACAATGTTTTTAAGAATACTCTTAAAGCGGATACTAAATTTCTCTGGCATAAAGATACAAGCATCGGCGACCGGAATATTGTTATTCTGCCCGGCGGATTCTCCTACGGAGATTATCTGCGCTGCGGCGCAATAGCAAAGTTTTCTCCTCTCATGAATGAAGTGATTAAATTTGCCGGTAATGGCGGGGTTGTAATCGGTATATGCAATGGTTTTCAGGTGCTATGTGAAACCGGGTTATTACCCGGAGCTTTGTTAAGAAATGTCAATCTGAAATTTGTCTGTAAAACTGTTACATTGAAAGTGGAAAATAATAAAAGTATTTTTACCGGCGAATATGATATTAAGGAAGAGATCAGAATTCCTGTTGCGCACGGAGAGGGAAATTATTTTTGTGATGAAAATACATTAACGGATCTTATAAGTAATAATCAGATCATATTTACCTATAAAGATAATCCTAACGGCTCTATAGCCAATATTGCAGGGATTCAGAGTGTAAAAAGAAATGTTCTCGGTCTGATGCCTCATCCGGAAAGAGCTTCGGAACAGCTGCTGGGAAATACCGACGGATACAGGTTCTTTAAGAGTGTCACAGAAAGTTTATTGTAATTTTTATAATTATCCGCTTCGCGGAAAAGGAGAAATAAAAATGTTTGGTTTAGGAACACCTGAAATCATATTGATAGCGATTGTTATTTTGGTTTTGTTCGGAGCAAAAAAGATCCCGGATCTGATGCAGGGTCTCGGCAAAGGAATCAAGGAATTCAAAAAAGCTTCGTCTGATATAGAAAAAGATATTACCTCTGCAGATGAAAATGACAAAAAAAACTCCAACTGACAGCTTCGTAAAATAATTTCTGAGATTCGGAATTTTTATCATGTGATGCATAAATAATTATTCATCATAAATAATCTCTTCCGGTATATTTAAATATTATGAAAAAAAATCCACTGAGTTTAAAGGAGATTCAAAAAGATCTCACTGAAAAAAATATTACCTGCGTTGATCTTGTAAAAAATTATCTTGATAATATTAATGAACAGAAAGATCTGAATGTATTTATTTCTGTATTTGAAAGCGATGCGCTTTTGAGAGCGGCGGAGATTGATGATAAATTAAATTCAGGGAATACCGGAAAACTCGCTGGAGCAGTAATTTCCGTTAAGGATGTTATTTCCGTTAAAGATAAAAAACTTACATGCGGTTCAAAAATTCTGAGCGAGTTTGAAACACTGTACAATGCAACTGTGATCGAAAGACTTCTTTTGGAAGATGCAATCATTATTGGTAAAGTAAATTGTGATGAATTCGCAATGGGATCTTCAAACGAGAATTCATTTTTCGGACCGGTTAAAAATCCTGTAGATAATTCAAGAGTCCCCGGAGGTTCATCGGGAGGAAGCGCAGCTTCAGTTGCAGCGAATATGTGTCTGCTTTCTCTTGGTTCTGAAACAGGCGGCTCTATAAGACAGCCTGCATCATTTTGCGGTATTACAGGACTTAAAGCAACTTACGGAAGAATTTCAAGGTTTGGTCTTGTTGCTTTTGCCTCATCATTTGATTCCATCGGTATTTTCGGAAAACATAATTATGATATTGCCGCTCTGCTGAAAGTAATTTCAGGACGTGATAAAAATGACAGCACATCTTCAGGCATTTCTGTTCCGGATTATATTGAATTGTCTGAACAAAAATTTAAACCGGAAGAAATTAAAATAGGATTTGCTTCGGAATATTTTGAAGAAGGACTTGATCCGGATATTAAAGAAGGTGTTTTGGAAAAAATTGATTCTCTTAAAAGCAGGGGATTTCAAGTTGAAGAAATTTCACTTCCGCATACAAAGTATGTTATACAGTCTTATTATATCCTGACATCCGCAGAAGCTTCAAGTAATCTTTCCAGGTTTGACGGTGTAAGATACGGGTACAGATCAGAGCATTCTGAAACTATGGAAGAAATGTATGTCAACTCCAGGTCAGAAGGTTTCGGTGATGAAGTCAAAAGACGGATAATGCTTGGAACGTACGTACTTTCAGCAGGATACTATGACGCCTATTACAGAAAGGCGCAGAAAGTTAGAAGACTTATTATGAATGATTTTGAAAACGCATTCGGTAAAGTAGATTTTATTATTTCCCCCACTACTCCCAGTACAGCTTTCCGGCTCGGTGAGAAAATTGAAGATCCTCTGTCAATGTATCTGAATGACATTTATACAGCATCAGTTAATCTTGCCGGCATACCGGCTATTTCAATACCTTGCGGCAATGACAGAAACGGACTTCCTTTTGGTATTCAGATTATGGGAAAGAAATTTGATGAATCCGGACTTTTAGAAATATGGAATAATATTTCAGAATAGTTTCACGAATAATTCTTTACCTCTTCAGATTAAATTCAATTTTTGTTCCTATATTCTCTTCGCTTTCTACATTGATCCTGCTCGAATGTGCTTCAAGTATATGTTTTACTATTGACAATCCAAGTCCGCTTCCTCCGATATCTCTGGATCTTGTTTTGTCGACTCTGTAAAATCTTTCAAAAATTCTCGGAATGTCTTTCGCCGGAATTCCAATACCGCTGTCCTCAATTCTTACTATGACTTCCTTTTCAAGTACATCAAGTGAAATATTAATTGTTCCTTTTTCCGGAGTATACTTGATTGCATTATCTATAAGATTAACAAGAACCTGTTTCAGTCTTACTTCATCTCCGAATACCTGAATACCGTTTACGGATGCAGGATCAAACAGTAAAGAAATTTTTTTGCTTTCAGCAATAGCTCTCAGCTCTTCTAATGTTTTCGTAATTACGTTTGTGATCCCGAAATATCTTTTGCTCATTTTCAGACCTGTCTCAAATTTTGCAATGCTGATCAGATCTTCTACAAGCTCCTTAAGTCTCTTTGTCTGGTTTAACGCCCTGTTAAGGAAATCCATATTTACTCTTTCATCATTTACAGCTCCGTCAAGAAGTGTTTCAAGTGAAAGCTGAATAGCAAATATAGGTGTTCTTAATTCATGAGCAACGTTACCCATAAACTCATTTCTGTTTACTTTAAATACTTTTGTCAGCTCAAGCTCTTTCAGAATTCTTTCGGCAATAAAATTAACTTCGGTTATCAGTTCATTAATTTCTCTGCTGCCGGAAAATTCACTTTTAATCTCTTTTATATTTTCGAGTATTCCGGTTATCTCTGAGATCTTGAAATCAAAATTATTAAAGTTACCTGACTCTTTTCCGGATTTGAGTTTTTCTGTAATAGACAGGATCTTTTTCAGCGGCTTTGAAATTTCAATATAAAAAAATACCAGACTGACCAGAAATAAAAAAAGTCCCAGAATGCCGGATATAAGTACTGTTTCTGTGTTATAGTGAAACAGATTTGATAATGCTGTTAATAAAATAATTAGGGAAGAGAAATATATTAAGATATATTTGGTAAGAAGGTTTACTTTTTTCATTTAAAATTCAAAATGTGAGAATCAATTCTCCCTGAATCTGTATCCGAGTCCTTTAATAGTTTCAATATAATCTGAATATTCTCCAAGCTTTTCCCTTACTTTTGCGACGTGAACATCTACTGTTCTGTCAACGACATATACATTTTCTCCCCAAAGCTGGTTTAGTAATATTTCTCTGGAATAAACCTTCCCTCTGTTCGAGATAAGAAAATGAAGCAGCTGAAATTCTTTTTTAGGAAAAAATATGTCTTTCTGATCAATCTTAACGCTGTGGCTCTGACTGTCGATTTCTAAATTGTTGAATTTAATTCTTTGCTCGATCTTAAATGTTTTTCAGGCTCAGTTGAAGACCTTCTGATTACGGACTTTATCCTTGCAATAACCTTTCTTGGGGAAACCGGTTTTGAAATATAATCATCAGCCCCTATTTCCAGACCGAGTATTTCATCAATTTCGTTTTCTTTTGCAGTGAGAAAGATTACAGGTATTCCGGAAGTTTCGGGATTGTGTTTAAGTTTCTTACAGACTTCATATCCGTTAAGCTCCGGCATCATGATATCAAGAATTATCAGATCCGGCGAATCATTTGCAAGTTCAATTGCATCTTTTCCGTTGCATGCAGTAATTACTTCAAATTCATTTTCTCTTTCAAGATTATATTTCAGGATATCAACGATATCTTTCTCATCGTCCACAACTAATATCTTCAATTTCATATTTTTATTTTTCATCAATCTAACCAAATTATGTTACCAAATCTTAAAGAAATCATTTAAATATTATTTCTTTTCCGGACCTGGCTGATTTATAGACTGCATCGGCTATCTGCATTACCTTCAAAGCTTCCTTTCCGCTGGAGATCAGATCATTATTGCCCTTTACCGCACCGATAAAATTCTGTAATTCGTATTCGTAACTTTTCTTAAACGGGTTAGCAGGAATGTTAACTTTTTTAGGCGTAATGTTGTAAAGGTTATCTTCCATTTTCTTATAAATTACAAACGGGTTGATAGAAGTACTTCCTGTCTTACCAAATGCATTACAGTAAAACAATTCACCTTCTCTTTGAATACCCCAGCTCACTTCCACTGTCAGCGTAGTTTTGTTTTTAAAATTAATCATTACTATACTTGAATCTTCAACGGATTTTGTATTGTGATAATAATTTGTCGCTGAGACTCTTTTTATCTCCGGAAAGCCAAGTATCCACATACCGAGATCGAGCATTGCAATTCCATTATCCAGAAACACACCTCCTCCTGACATTACTTTTTGAAGCATCCATCTCTGATCGGAACTCTTGGGTTTTATCCATCCGGCTTTAACATAAAATATCTCTCCGATCTCACCTGCTTTTGTGAAAGTCCTTTGCAGCATCATGTCATTTCTGAATCTGTTATTCATACCCACCATAATTTTCTTTTTCATTCTTGCGGCGGTATCAACTATCACTTTCGCTTCTTTATAATTTCGGGCTATCGGCTTTTCTATCAGAATATCCTTTCCCGCCTCAAGGCATTTTTTTGCAATATCCTTGTGAACACTTGTCTGAGTTGCAATGATCACAGCAGAAATATCATCGCTCTCCTCAAGCATATTATTTACATCAGTATAATATTTTTTACATTATATTTTGATGAAATGCTTTTACATTTGGAAATATCACTGTCACAAACAGCCCGAATTTCTACATCGTCCATTTTTGATAAAATGGGAAGATGAATGATCTGTGAAATTCCTCCGAGACCAACTATTCCGATTTTTATTTTACTCATGAATTATAAAAAAAATTGTCAAGACACCCAAATCACATATAAAGGATACTTACCGTTGCTTTCTTCCGAACCTGGCGGAGTTGGGTAATTTTATATTGTTCGGGGCTTGACAATAAAATTGATTTGTAATATACTTAAGATGATTTAAACATTAAATACAAACCGAAGCATCCTATAATAATATTTGCGATCCACATTCCCATAAAGGGCGAGATAAGTGCCCTGTCAGCAAGTTTTTCTCCACCAATAAGACAGGCCCAGTAAAGCAGAAAAAACAGCAGTGAAAATCCGGCTGCAATCCCGAATCCTCCACGCCTTACTCTGTAGCCGAGCGGAGCTCCGACTAAAATAAACACCACGCAAGCAAACGGAATTGAATACTTCTTATAAATTTCCACTTCATATGAATCTATCTGCCTGTCTATCTGTCCGGATAGTATAATTATGTTCTTATACTCATTTCCCTTCGCTGCAATTAATCTTTTCAGATTATTCAGACTGTCATAACGGGACAAAACGATAGGCGGTGGTACAGATTTTACAGAAAGATCCGGCTCTGTTTTCTGAATCACCGGCGTTCTCTTTAGAATAGTATCTTTGTATTCAAGCGTTGCCAGAAGCTGTATATCCTTCGATAAATTGTTTATAAATGTCTCGTCTAAACTTCCTCTGAATTTTTTTAAACTGTCAACTACATTACTCATTGCCGATGCTGATAATTCACGGTCACCGCGCGTAAAAGTATTTTCATTTGAATTCTGAAACCCAAAACCTTCAGCATTAAACATCAGCCTGTGCTTTTCAAATTTAATTTTTCTGTAATCATTTTCCGGATCCTTCTGACTTAGCTGATGTATCTCTCCGTCAGTCAGATTCATAACTATTTTTTTAAAATCACTGGTAAACCCTATATCCCCTGCCTTTGCAGTAAGAAGATTCTTATACTTGGGATCTGAATAATCATAAATATATACCCCCTCAATATTGTTGCTGTTAGGAAATGTTTTCTTTACCATTATCTGAACTCCCTGAAGATCATCGGAAAATTTTCCGGATTCCAGGAGAAATGTCGGTTTGGTTTTTGAAATGTCATACAAGAGTATTCTCGCCTTATGATTAGCTTCCGGAAGAATGTCGTTATTAAATTTTATCATCAGATAAAACATGATAAATGATACAGCTATAATAGGAAGCATTAATCTCTGAAGACTAATCCCGGATGCTTTCATAATTGTTATCTCGTTGTCAGACGACATTGAACCAAACGCCATAAGAGAAGCAACCAGCATTGCCATGGGCACTGCAAGCGTAAGCATCCATGCAAGGTTCAGTGTTATCAGCTGAGTGATCAGCCAGATGCTGAGACCTTTACCTAGAAACTGATCCAGTGATTTTATGAAAAACTGAAACAGAAAAATAAAGATCACTGTCCCGAGTCCAAAGAAGAAAGGTCCTATATGCTTCTTTAAAATGTATCTGTCTATTATATTCATAACTTACCAAAATATCTTTTTAAAAAATTCAATCCGATTCAAACTTCATCTGTAATACAAAATCCTGAAATCCGTATTTTCTGAATGCGCTGACAGCATTAATATTTTTGCAGTATGTTTCAAGTATAATATGTGAAATTTTTTTCTCTTTGAACCATGCAGTCAGGTTTTCAATTATTAGTCTGCCGGTATTATTTCTTCTGTACTTTTCTTTGATCACCATCAGACCAATGTATCCCATTTTCGTATCCTTAACCCAGTCAAAATTTTTTCTTTCCTGACCAAAACCACATCCGATAATTTTATTATCATTTTCAGCAACAATAAAGTGTGTCTTTTTGTCCCGTATTAATTTATTAATATCATAATAATATACATTTCCTTTTGAAGGAATTCCGCTGTCATATTTTCTTTCATATTTTACAAGTGTCTGCTGAAGCTCCTCAAGTTTCTCAGCATCTTCGATCCGGGCTTTTCTGAGATTCAATTTCATTTATAATAATTTACTTTCTTTGTTTCTTACAGTTCCGCCGATTACAAGAGCTGCTGAAATTATCAGCAAATTTTTTATAATATACTGACCTTCGATAGTAGGCGCATATGGAATTTTACCCTGCTGAAAAGCAATTTCAGGAAGAAGTATAAGCGGCATGAATGTCCCGGCCATCTGCATTGCGAGCAGCGCGATTGCAATCCTGATAGTTTTTTTAAAAAGAAAGCATACTCCAATAATTACTTCCCACCAGCCTATTATTGAAACCCATTCATCCGTATTAAAAACCGGCATCCAGTTAACGGTCGATTTTACCAGCGCAGCTGCCGGAGATATTCCGAAAGTCTTAAGCAGTCCAAACCATATGAATATAACTGCAAGAGAAATCTGCAGCGCCTGAACTCCATGACGGTTCATGAATCCGGTTATGCTTCGGTCTATTTTTTCAGAGTCTATTGACATAAATCAAATAATTCAAAATAAATATTATGGACTTTAAAAATTTTTTGAAAGCATAAATTATAAACACATACATTGATCTCAAATATTATTTTCGGCATCTATTGAATATGCTTCAAACATCTTAACGGAAGTTACTTCATGTTAAATAAAACCCGGTATCACTCTTTCCTTAAGATTCATTTCTTTCAAATTCGATCGGTGAATATTTAGGTCTGACGTTCAAATTATATCTATTATATTTGGTGATTATATTCTATCTAATATTTTATTTCAATACATCAAGCTCTTTACCGACTTTTATAAAAGCTGAAATACATTTATCAAGATCTTCCCTTGAATGCGCTGCCGAGAGCTGAACCCTGATCCTCGCCAGTCCTTTTGCTACCACAGGATAGAAAAATCCAATCACATAAATTCCCTCTTCCAGAAGTCTTGATGCCATGTCCTGTGAAAGCTTTGCATCATAAAGCATTATTGGAACGATCGGATGAATTCCCGGCTTGATGTCAAATCCGGCTTCAGTCATTTTTTCACGGAAGTATTTTGTATTCTCTTCAAGTTTATCTCTTAATTCCGTAGTCTCGCTCAGCAGATCCAGTACTTTCACAGAAGCCCCCGCAATTGCCGGCGCAAGTGAATTTGAAAAGAGATACGGTCTGCTTCTTTGCCTGAGCATTTCAATGATCTCTTTTCTTCCGCTTGTGAAACCGCCCATTGCTCCGCCTAACGCTTTGCCAAGCGTTCCCGTAATTATATCAACTCTTCCTATTACATCATTCACTTCTATTGAACCTCTTCCGGTCTTTCCCAGAAATCCGGTGCAGTGACATTCATCAGTCATGACCATAGCTTCATAATTATCGGCGAGATCACATATACCTTTCAGATTCGCGATCACTCCATCCATAGAAAAAGCTCCGTCAGTACAAATGAGAATTTGTTTAGCTCCTTTTTCTTTTGCTTCTTTAATCTTTGCTTCGAGATCAGCCATGTCATTATTCTTGTATCTTAATCTCATAGCTTTACACAGACGCACTCCGTCAATTATACTTGCGTGATTCAGTTCATCGGAAATAATAGCATCAGCTTCACCGAGAAGCGGTTCGAATACTCCTCCGTTAGCATCAAAGCATGCTGCATATAATATTGTGTCTTCAGTACCTAGAAACTCGCTCAATTTTCTCTCCAGTGTTTTATGAATTGTCTGCGTTCCGCATATAAATCTGACGGAAGACATTCCATATCCGTAACTGTCAAGCGTTTCGTGAGCGGCTTTTATAACATCCGGATGTGATGAAAGCCCTAGATAGTTGTTTGCGCAGAAGTTCAGTACCTGCTTTCCGTTTACAGTGATCTCCGATCCCTGCGGTGTTTCGATGATCCTCTCCCGTTTAAAAAGCCCCTGCTCTTTTATTGTATCTAATTCTGACTGTAACTGAGATTGAAATTGTGTAAACATAAAATAAAATATTTAATGTATAATTAAGTTATTGGATTTATGATTTATATAAATAGGATTTTTTAACTTAGAGTTTGATACATTATTTTTTATAGAGAGGTTGACAAAAATATTAATGTAGTATGTCCGGATTTTCAGAAATTTCTGAAAATCTTAATTGGCTTCTCATAATAGCCGTAAATAATCTTCAAATAAATATTTAAAGAAGACCGGAACACTTAAAACAGTCATAAGCATTGTATACAAAACTGGAATTAAAAAAATCAATAATTCATTTTATTTTATTTCTGAAAAATTTATTTTTGCATTTAAAAAACGAAAGGATTTAAAATGAAAAAACTAACACAATTATTCTTTGCTTTAATTTTTAGCATTTCGTTCTCAAATGTATTTGCTCAGACTCAGGAGGAAATGAAAGCCTGGATGGATTATATGACACCAGGAGCTGTGCATGAAATGCTTGCAAAAAGCGACGGTACATGGACAGGTGATAACACATTTTGGATGGCACCGGGCGCTCCGCCGATGAATTCCAAAAGCGAGGCTGTTTTTTCCATGATGATGGGTGGAAGATATCAGCAGGGAAAGCACACCGGTGATATGATGGGTATGCCGTTTGAAGGAATGAGTCTGCTCGGATATGATAATGCTTTGAATGAATTTCATTCCGTTTGGTTTGATAATATGAGCACAGGTATAATGTTTCTTAAAGGAAAATGGGACGAAGCTTCAAAATCAGCTACACTTACCGGACAGATGGTCGACCCTGAAACAAAACAATTATTAGATGTCAGAAAGTATTTACCATGATAGATAACGATAATCATAAAATGGAAATGTATTTTACAAAAAACGGTTCTGAATTTAAGGCAATGGAAATTTTGTATAAAAGAAAATAAGCGTAATTAATTTAGTAAAATGAACTCCTGTGAAAATACTTTTACAGGAGTTTTTTATCTGCAATTGAAAAATTCATATTAGTATTTTATTTCCCATTTTAAAAACACTAATTTTACTGATGCTTAAGAGGACGTTTTTTTATTATACCTCCTTTAGTATCCCTTACACTGCTGTTTACTATAAATGCATTTGGATCAAGTTTTTGAATTTCAGAATACATCTTGCTTACTTCAAGTCGGGTTATTACGGAATAAATTACATCCATATCAGCGAACTCTCCGGTTTTACCATATCCTTTTTTACCGGTATATATTGTTACCCCTCTGCCCATTTCATTTATTATCATTTCCCGGATCTCTTCACTGCGTCTGGAAACAATAGTAATCCCCGTGTATTCTTCAATTCCTTCTATTATAAAATCAACCGTTTTGGAAGCGGAAAGATAAGTTATGATGGAGTAGAGCGCTGATTCTATCGAAAAAGAAATATGCGGCTGAGGAAAACACTAATATGTTTATTCCAAAAGAATATCGCCGATTGTAGTGCCGTATTTTCTGCTCATAAATATGGCAAGTATTCAGTTCCGTCCAGCACTGCGCCGCTTCTGACTGTTAACCCTATGCCGGCACCTAAAAAACCTCCGAAAACCGCGACTAATAATTTATCGCTTGTGATTTGCGGAAATTCAGAAACTGCCAGTACAATGGAAAGTCCGGTTATCACAACAGCGGTTTTTATCGTAAAGCTTTACCAAGTACACTGTATCCAAGTATAATGAAAGGAATATTAACCAGAAGAATCAGAATAGAAAGCGACAAGTTTGTTAACTGCGATATTAAAATTGCAATGCCTGTTGCTCCGCCGTCGAAAAATTTATTCGGAAGTAAAAAACTTTTGAGACCAAATGCTGCGCAGGTGATACCTATCGTTGTCATTATCAGATTTTTAAAAAAAGTTACAATTGTTATTCTCAGATTTCTGAAGCCGCGGGCTAACTGATAAGCGGAGAATGTCTTCCCGCTTTGATTTTTTCTCCGAATGGATTTTATTACTAAATATCTCCAGAATTTTTTCAAGAATAATTTTTAAACTGATTGAGTAATAAATTATATAATATAACTTAGTAAATTTCTCTTATAATTAATAATAAAATTTATTTTCACTTATCTTGGAAATATAGTACTTATTAATATAGTAGAATTTATGTTATCAGAAAAAATAACTATAATAAATCATGGGTTCTGTTAGATTTTAATTTAATTTTCAATGGTAACATTCTTTTCATATTTTTATATTTGATCTATAAATCTTAAGTTATCTTGGAAAGTATATACAGTCCCACCTATATCGTTTGTGATGTTGAGACTACAGGCATGTCTCCGTATAACAACAGGATCACGGAGATAGCAATGATCAGGATTCAGCATGGCGAGATCACCGGAGAATATAGAAGTCTCGTTAATCCCGGTCAGCATATTCCTTACTTTATTACAAAGTTAACAGGTATCAGTAATGCAGATGTTTTTGGGAAACCGTCATTCGAATGATCGCAAAATGATGTTTTTGATTTTCTAAAGTCTGAAACAGATTCCAAATTAATTGATCTCAAATCTGATGCAGATGCCGGAGTTTTTTTTGTAGGACATAATGCGGGCTTTGACTATAAATTTCTTTTTCATTCATTCGAAAGAGAAGGAATTAAGTTTGAGATGAAATCACTTTGCACGTGTAAACTTGCCAACAGACTTTTAAAAAGACTAAAGAGTAAATCTTTAGGCAATGTAACTTCCCATTTAGGAATCAAAATAAAAATCAGCACAGAGCTTATGATGATGCGCTTGCCACAGCAAAAGTATTCAGACATTTTCTCGGAATACTTTCAGAAAAATTTGAATATGAAGATGTCAAAGGATGTTATAAGATTTCAGAATTCGAAAATTTACGGAAGTGAGAATTTATCCCGCATTAAAACGAATCGGATTATCCCTTAAAGAACTACCACGGAAACCTGGTGTGTATTTTATGAAAAGCAAAGACGGTGAAATATTATATATTGGAAAGGCAAAGATATAAGAGAAAGAGTTTCGGGTTATTTCAGACATAACTCTGAATTTCGATTAAAATAAGAAAGCTTCTGAGTAATATTGCTACACTTGAATATGAAGTAACTTTCTGAACTTCCGCACTGATACTTGAATCAAAAATGATAAAGCAGCATAAGCCAAGATTTAATTCCGCACTTAAAAGATACAGGTATCACCCTTTCTTAAAAAATCGATGTGCAGAACAGTGATCTGGAGAGTCGGTAAAGTTTATGAAATTGAAAATGACGGAGCAATTATTACGTCCGTTCAGAAGCGGAATGACTGTGAATAAATTATTAAAAGATATTGATGATGAATTTCAACTTAGAAAGGGTGAGAAAATATTGTAGTCAATTGATCACTCTGTTTGTATGTATAATGAGATCGGTAAACGTAATGCGCCGTGTAATTTTAGTCAGAGTAAATACGAGTATGAAAGAAGTATTCAGGAGTTCTATGAATTTATTAATGAGTCAGAAAAATATTCTGCAAAAACTGTATGAAGTGAAGATGCAGGAATATTCAGAAAATATGACTATGAAAGCGCTGCATTTATACGGGACAGGCTTAAGGATATAAAAAGTTATGAGTTATCAGAAAGTAATAACATCTGCAATAAAACGGAAAAAGATAATTATAAAATGTGTGAATAATTCCGCAAAAGAATTTTTTTCATTCATAATGGAAGCTTTGCAAAGACATATTCCTTTCCGAAGAAAAAATGAGGTTGATCAGAATGAAATTGAGAGTTAACAGACTCAGCGGATCATCTGTTTTTTTCTCTAAGTAAATTTTGGTAGCATAAATTTAATCCGGCTGAACTTGACGAAATAAAAGTAATCTCAAACTGGCTGGCATTGAATAAAGACAGGAACAGCGTATTTGAGATAGGGGAAGATCATACTTTGAATGATGTAATGAAAATTTTAATCAGAGATAAAACCCGCTTCTTTTGGGAGGAAGTGGGTTATTTATTTCTTTTTATACCATCTTATTTTATCACTATTCCACAACTTCGAAATCAAATATTCTCAACATTACCTTCATGAAGGTGTTTTCTTCCTGGCTGTGAATCTGTTTGTCCTGGTTCAAGCTTTCCGTCTGCGCCAGTAGTCTTCAGAATACATCTGTGACGAAGCCTCATTCCATACGTTGTTATATTCTCTATTGCAGCAGTCAGCGTAAGCTGAGACGGTCACTTACAGCATCTTAATCTGTCCAGCGCCATTTGAATTTTTGATCTCGTTTCAGGATTAAGTTTTTCCTCAAATTCCTTTAGCTGTTTTCACCCTGAAATACCATAGCGTCTGCCCGATTTTTCATCTCTGATCAATTCTTTTTCTTAAGGTCTTTACCTCGGGATGTTCTTTCGGGTCAGTTTTCATCTTTTCAATTTTGAATCAGAAAGACTTGATGAATGCGTAATTTTATTTGTTGTTGTTTGCCGCTTTCTTATCGGTGGCAGCCACATTCAAAATACCGCGAGCATCAATATCAAAAGTAACTTCAATCTGCGAGTCCCTCTTGAGCCCTAGGTATACCTCCCAGATGGAATCTTCCGTGTTCTGTTATCGCCATTAGCTCTTTCACCTGTAGCACAATAATTTCGCAAGGCCGATTATCAACAGCTGCTGTCTATCTGAGACTTCTTCGTAGGAATAGTTGAATCTGATTCGGTTGATCAGCTTCATTGCTAACGCCGCCGAGTGTTTCAATACCAAGTGAAAGTGGAGTTACGTCAAGAAGCAACAATTCTTGTACATCTCTTGAAAGCACACCACCCTGAATAGCAGCGCCAATTGCAACTACCATCCGGATTTACGCTTTTGTTCGGGGCTTCACCAAATACCTCTTTGACTGTTTCCAACGTTGGAGGCTTGTGGAACCCCCCCGACAAGAATAACTTCGTCAATTTCATTAAGGCTCAGACCGGAGTCTTCAAACTGCTTCTTTTGGCTACTCTAATTTATTGTGTTTTTTCAACCAGACTGTTTGACAGAGTGATTCAAATTTAGGCTCTCGTAATGGTTTCATGCAAAATTTAGTTCTTCAGTCATCGCTGTAATGTACGGAGATTTACTTCTGTCTGAAAATTTGAAGAAAGCGCTTAGCATTTTCGCAGCTTTTAATTCCTAATGCCATCGGATCATTTTCAGACCGCGCCTCACTCTCTAAACTCTTTCGGCAAGATAGTCACTTATAACCTGATCAAAATCACTTCCTCCTAAGTGAGCATCTCCATGTGTTGATTTTACTTCAAACACGCCATTCAATAATTCCAGAATTGACACGTCAAAAGTACCGCCTCCCAAATCATATACAACTACTTTTTTCATTGGTTTTCTTTATCGAGACTGTATGCCAGAGCTGCTGTAGGGCTCATTAATACCCTTTTACATCGAGACCTGCAATTTTGCCTACCTTTGGTGGCTTGTCTCTGAGCGTCATTAAAATAAGCGGGAAACAGTTATGACTGCTTCCGTTACTAACTACTGAGATAATCTTCTGCGGTCTTTTCATTTTCAAGGATTATCGAGGAAATTTCCGGCAGAATAAATCTTTTTGTCCTGAATTTTTATCATCAATCTCGACTTCGCCACATCATTTTCAATTTTTAATAACTTTATATGAACTTTCTATCTCTTCGGTAACCTCATCAAATTCTTCTCCAAATCTCTCGATTGAAAAGATGGTGTTTTGAGGGTTTGTTACCGGTCTGCCTTTTAGCCGGCTCTCCGACTAATCTGTCACCTGTTTTAGTAAAAGCTACTGCAGATGCAGCCGTCCGCGCTGCTTCCGTACTGGGATCACAACAGGATCAAGCATTTCCATTACTGCAACGTGCAGGAATTAATCGCCCCAAATCTACGCCAATAATTTTTCCCATATTATTTTTTACCCTTTCTAGAATTTAAATGCAAAAGCAAGTAACTTTACATAATGTTGTAAAAATAAAGGGTGAGTTTCTCTCACCCTTTATTTGAATTAAATATTCTGATATTACTTAATGCTAATTTCTTCTTACAACAGGTTTTGCTTTCTACTTTGGAAGTGTAATATTAAGCATTCCTTCTTTATATTCTGCATCAATTGAATC
>JADJYU010000014.1 GCA_016719565.1 Ignavibacteria bacterium | reverse complement strand
GATAAATACTTGAACAATTCGGAAAATCTTCTATTATCTCGTGAAGTTTAAAATCTGTTTCTCATTTAAAATAATAAATCCTACTGAGCCTTCCTATTATTTTCCGTTATGAGAATTACTGACCTTTTTGAAAATATCGTCAAGAAACGGCGCTGATAAAAGTAACCGTCCCCTTCAGTCATAATTGACTTCATTTTCTCATCACTGATATAATTTCCGGAATCATCTGTCATAGAATTATTATTATTTTAAAAACATATTCCTGGTTATTTTAAAGTATCATTCTTTTGCTTCAACAAAATTACTGCCCGCCTGCACTTGTAGAAAATAAATTCCGGAAGTAAATTCCTCTGCATTAAAAGTAATGGAATTCTTACCCGCTTCGACTTTTTCCGCTTATTAAAAACTGCAAATATTCTTCCGTTATATCAAACACATCCATCTGTACATTCTTGCGCTTTCGGCAAAGTGAAATTGATCACAGTTGACGGATTGAACGCATTAGATAATTCTGTTCAAGTTTGTAATCGAGAAGTGTAATATTGCTGTTTTGAAATATTTACAAGTGATCCACAGAACTTACTTATAGTTCACTTCCACTTCAGCAAGTCCCGCAGCTGAAACATTACACGCCGCCGGTAAACTTTTCACTATAACTTTGCGCTGTCAATAGTAGTGATGGGCTGAACATTTACTGATAATCCGTTTGTCTTGATGGGTCCGGTGGACGGAATATGATTCACAACATTATTCTGATAATAAAAAAATATTTCACAGTCAGTTACATGAATATCAGTATTATTATTGGGATTTGGAATAATGTCATAAAGTTTTATTCTTCTTATGTCAATCGGTATCTCCCATTTTAAAACTACATACTCATTTGTGCTGCCGTTTGAGATCCAGTTGACAGTTTGATCTGTTTTTCGGGCTTTTCTGTCAACTACTTTCTGTCCTTTATAAGAAATGTTTCCGTTAGTTTTAAAACTGCTTTCGACATTTGCGTGGAAGTGGAAAGATTAGTAAATGTTCCTTCAGTCAGATTTATCGGTACTTCAATTAACGTATGACCTGCATGACAGCCGACGCATTTTGTGCCCGGAACCGTTGTTACCGAAACTCGTACCCGTTACGTGAGCAAATTTGGGTTTTATTTACAAGAATCTTTCCGGTGCTGTCCACTACCTGTTCAAACATAGAAACATTAGGGGATATCACCTCTCTTACCTTTTCCCGTCACGGTCAAGATCGATCTCTGGAATAAAATAGGATGATCCTCGCCGAATTCATTTTGCCTCTGAAAATTCAGGAAGAATCTGAACTTGCATTTTTTGAATAAGAGGGGCATCACCACGGGCGCATCCACAGGTGCATTTGAATAAACATTAAGGCAGTCAAATCTGAAAAGTCCGGCCCGATAAAAAAGTACTGATCGGATGTAGGAGGCACAGCATTTGTAATTACAATCATTAAGATAAATACCTATATGGAACATTCCTCGGCAATAGTAATTCCGCATTGAGTTCAAGCGTACCCGGCAGATCAATGATCTGAGTAAGACCGTCCCCGTTCATGTTTACTGTATAAATTCCGTAATCCTGCTTTCGACAGTCGTAGCATAAGAAAAGGAAAACCTTCGTCAGGGCAGCCCGAGCGGATCAGTTGCATAAGGCGGTTGCATTGTCCTGAATGAAGGAGGATTTTGTACATATAAAGGAGTAGTGCTGTCTGTTCGATGATCGTCCGCGCGCTTCAGAAAACCCTGTTCATAATATCTGATCCCCGGACTTCCGCTTGTATAGATCATCGGTAGACTCGTATAAATACAGTTAATAATTTTCCGTCAGGCAGTGCGCGAGGTCTGTAAGAAGACATACTCTTTCTATCCTCGGATCTGATGCAAAAATTTTCAGAGCGTCGCCGTCAGGGTTTACAAGACTTATCTGCCAGAAATCCAGCTTTTGTCATTACTGACAGCAAGCGAATCAATCCTTGTAACTCAGTCGGTTACATTACTCAGCAGATCAATATTCAGCCACCATCTTGAATAAAGGATCCTTCCTGAAACAGGATCTATAGTTGGCTTTTCGCCTCCGTTCCTTTCAGTAGTAATTCTGTGCATATTGTTTCCGAGAGAGTCGACAATAAATAAATTAGTAGTATTATATGCAGCTGGCTGCGCTAAGGCAGGATATCTTGTAGAAGCAAAAATTATTTTTCCGTCAGGAAGATATACCGGGTCAATATCTTCGTATGTCCTGAATCTGTGTCCGGCCGGGCCGAACTGCGAAAGATCTATATTTCTGTTTGTAAATGTTATCTTCCTTAATCTTGATCCGTCGCTTAATATCTCATAAATTCTCCAGCTGCTGTCACGGTCTTCAATTCCGGCAAAAACAATTTTATTTCCGCTCCAGTAAAGACACGGCTGCTGAAAAAATCAATCAGTCTCACCTCAGTTCAACCTCAATTGTGCTGTCAAGTAAAGTTGCTAACATTCCCCGTCCATCCTCACCATCAGCTTTCCTCCGACTACTTTAAATCTCGAGTAAGGTCCCATTCCGGGAAGCAGTCCAGCGTCCTGATAATAAAGATTTCCGTTTATGTAATGATTTCTTGAAACAAATACGATAGGATAATTGAAAGTCTGTGAGTATATATCCTGAAAAATAAAAAGCGCTGATATGATCAGAACCGTAAGGCCTGTAACTGTTTTATTCATATAAAAATATTTGTATAAACTTAATCAATTGAATGAATTTATTAAATAAGAAAATTTATGCGGATGACTTTAGAATTTGTTATGAGAATAAGGAAAAGGTGTAAAATGTTCCTTTATAAATTTATCAGCGAAATAAAGCGGAGAGATTTGTATACCTCCAAAGCCGATTTGTAAATTGATAGTGGATTTTAATTTATTTAAGTTTCATTATAATTAAAAACATAACTTCTAATAATGAAAAAATCATTTACGGTTTTACTGCTATTTTTATGTTAGCTGTAAATTTCTATGCTGCAGCTGACGGACTAAACAGCGTTCACACTTCAAACGGGATCTTTGTCGTAGCAGCCGGCAGCCAGGGAAATATTTTATTTTCAAATTCCAGCGGAAGCACCTGGAATAAAACCACTTCCGGCACGGTGAATTTCAAAAGTGTATTCACACTCGGAACAGCTGTATGGTATACATCATCAGCAGGTAAAGTTTATACTTCCACTACTGCGATAAATGATATTACTGAAAGAACCACAGGGGTTAACACTTCAGTAAATTCAATTCATTTTACCAGCGCATTAAACGGATTTTTATGCGGAGATAACGGCGTGGTCATGAAATCAGACGAGGAATTACGTGGACGTCTTCTGCTACCGAATTTCAACAGTGAATTTAAATTCAATTTCTTTTAAGGATGCAATGAACGGTGTAACGGTTGGTGATAACGGAAAGGTCTTTGTAACTGCAAACGGCGGAGCATTATGGACAGCGGAAACTGTAAATACTACAAGGGATCTTCTCAGCGCAAAATATTTTCCGGATGGGATCGGAGTAGCAGGGGAGTGGGGAGTTGTTTTATTTAAACCTTCCGGTTCGACCTGGGAAATGCCTGATATGAGAATAAATTCTGACATTACCGGAATAGACGGTGACTCTTTTAATGACATTCATGTATGCGGCGGCGGCGGTTTTATCAGAAATAATATAAACGGTAATACTGAATTTTTAAATTTTGAAAAAAATCCAATGCTTGCGGATCTCACGGATATGGTAAGATTTTCCGGACTGGGTTTTGCAGTTAGCAGTAAGAATAATGCAGTCATAAGAACTACCAACGGCGGAACGTCATGGGAACTGCCTTCCGGCAACTGTATCTTGTAGCTGGGTTTCAAAACCCGGAGCCAGCGGAGATTTTCTCGGAAATAATATGGCTCTTCATCCGACAGACAGGAACACAATTTTTATAGCTTTCGGAAACAGAGTTTACAGAAGCAATAATAAAGCCAATCCTGGAGCGCAGTTGGAAATCAGGTGCCTTCAGGAAATACGCCGCATTCTTTTTTTGTAAGTCCGGTCGATACAAACATCTGGCTGATGGCTTTAGAATCATCACCGGATAAAATTTACAGAACGACAAATTACGGACAGTCATGGACAGAAGTAATGTCAAGGGCGTTCAGCAATTACGGACAGCCGCTTGAGATGGACCAGAATGATCCGCATGTATGTTATTTCACGCCTGACAACGGCGGATTCTGGAAATCAACTGATGAAGGAGCAACCTGGAATGAGATCAGTAATAATTATCCTTTCAGAAGCCCGTGTGATATTATCGTTATGTATGACAGTTCAAATGTAATTTTGTCGCAGACGGAATTACAGGAAGCGGACAGGCGATAATATTTAAATCAGTGAACGGCGGAGTGAACTGGACAAATGTTCACACAGCTAACTCAAGTGAAATTCCTTCGATGTCAAATTCAATTTTTGATAAATCCGTAGTATGGGCTACTGAATGGAGCGGCAGCAGAGTTTATAAATCAACTAATTACGGAGAATCTTTTGCAATTAATCATCAGACCGGATTTTCCGGTTGGGGATCTGATATTTGTAAAGAAGATCCCAACTTAATAATTACAGGAAGCTGGGGAGCGGCTGCAACAATGAGTCTTGACGGCGGTGTTACCTGGACAAATATCAGTCAGGGACTAAGCGGACACGGAGGCGGTATTCTTATTCCGGACAGAGGTTACATAGTTTGTCATCAGGGTTCAAATGTATATAAACTAAATGTGGTGTATGATGTGATCACGGAAGTCAGTGAAAATATTATTTCATCTGTTCCTGTTGATTTCAGTCTTTCACAGAATTATCCGAATCCATTTAATCCTTCCACTAAAATTAATTACACTTCCGAAATCAGATAATGTTTCACTGAAGATATATAATGAACTCGGAAAAGAAGTGAGTTCGCTTGTAGACGGTTTTAAAAATGCAGGTGCGTATGAAATCACTTTTAACGGAAACGGTCTGTCATCAGGAATTTATTTTTATAAAATTCAGACATCGGAATTTACAGCAACAAGGAAAATGCTGCTGATCAAATAAAGAGATAGTTTAAAATAGATTTAGTTCTTTTCAATTATAATTTAAAACATGTGAAGTTTCGGCTTCACATGTTTTTTTATTTTGCAAGGGCGGAGTCTCAAGCTTTTGGACTCCGCAGGGAATTTCGTCCGGTTCCGGGGAGGTAATTACCTCAAAGGCTCTAAGGCTCAAAGTTAAAATTTTAAAAGCAATATTCTTAGAGCCTTCGGGCCTTAGATGCTGGCAGATGATTATATTGAGACAAAGAAAATGGTTTTATTAAAATAAAAATTTTCCTTTCACAGCCGGGGCTTGGGAAGGAGAAGTAATTTAAAATAAAAAAATGATGAATATGACTTTACCGGAATTATACGATTGTACACCGGAAGAAAGAAATATCGTCCTTAGAGGACTTAACGAATATAATTTGAAACAAGTACCTGCAACATTACCGGGATGGTGGATTAAACTTGAATACGTTAAGAAAAAATGACAGGCAGGAAGTGATAGCCGGGATTCTTTCTGAGCTGGGTTATTGGTGCGGGCTTGAAGTAAAAATTTTATGGGTATCGGAAGAATGGAGAAATTTGGGCTTAGGGTAAAAGACTGTTGCTGGAGACGGAAAAAATGCAAAAGCTAAAGGAGCTGTAAAATCTTTTCTGATACTTTGATTTTCAGGCAAAAGAATTTTATCTGAAAAACGGCTATGAAGTATTCGGGACATTAGACAATTTTCCGGAAGGTCATAAAAGATATTATATGCAGAAGCTGCTGTAAAAATTCAATTACCAATGATCAATTATCAATGATCAATGATCAATTATCAATGATCAATTATCAATGATTAATTATCAGGGACAGGTCTCGTTTTTTGAATTATGCCGGGGAAAAGATTCTTTTGAGGAAAATAATAAAAAGCGGAACATGCATCCCGCTTCTGTTATATTTAACATTAATTATTTATAATTTAAAATTTACCTGACCAGGATCATTTTCTTTGTCTCAGAATATTCGCCCGCAGAAAGTCTGTAAAAATATGTTCCGCTGCTGAAATTGCCGGCGTTCCATTCAGCTGAGTAGCTTCCCGCAGTCTGCATACCGCTTACCAAAGTCGCTGCTTCTTTTCCGTCCATAGAATAAATTTTAAGTGTAACAAAACCGGTTGATCTTATTTTATAATTAATGACTGTTTCCGGATTGAACGGATTCGGGTAATTTCTGCGACAGACTGAATCCCGACGGAACTTCAGAGCTGATCTGCTTTACAGAAGTTGCGTTCGCATATTTCCGGTTGACCAGTAATTCACTCCCTGAACATTAAAATTCCAGACCGAATCTCCCTGAGGGGAATACTTTTGAAAATATTGTGTACCTGAGCTTTGAAGCGGATACTGACCGGTTATATATATGAACTGGTCATTATCCAGATTAAGACCGAAAGGTTTTACATCATTATTACCAAATCCTTTCAGACGTTTTGTCCATACTGTATCTCCGGCTGAATTATATTTTAAAGTTACTGCATCGAATTTATTATTGTTTGCAGAATTCTGCCGACCGCAAATTACGATTACGTTATTGCTGTTGTCAGTTTTTATATCTGCCTGGATTTATTTTCTCGTTACCCGTTCCGTAAATTTTTTCCCAGATCACGGCTGATGAAGTCTGTAATTTAGTAACAGCCATCGACGATGTGGTAAATGAATTCAGTATCTCCGATAAAAAATAAATATTACCCTGCGCATCAAAGGTCATTCCGCGGGCAGCTTCGTGAAGAGTATTATTAAATAGGTTTTTCCAGGTCCATAAAGTATCTCCGAGAATATTGCATTTAAAACCAAGTACATCGTAATTGAATGAAGTATTCACTGCTGTGCAGAATATATACATATCAGATCCTCTTATCTCAAATTTTCTCGGAAACGCTCTGTTGAAATCAGCAGGCATGTCTATATGTTCATGCGAAACTAAATTACCCGAAGATGTATATCTTATCATATAAAGCTTTCCCGTATTATTTGTGCAGACAAAAATATCTCCGTTTGGTCCTTCCTGAATATATCCTTCTTTTGTAATTCCGTTTACTTCCATCACCGAATTAGAACTGTCAACAGCTTCCCAGAGCAAAACGCCGGAAGGTGAATACTTTATAGTTCTTGTAGTTGGCACTTCACTAACCTGATAACCTGTGCTTAATCCCGTTGCGTAAATATTTCCCGCAGCGTCAATGTAAATATCAAATAAGTGATCGTGTTTATTCCCGGCGCTGTGATATTCTCTTCTCCAGAGAGTATCGCCGGAAGAATTGAATTTAATGATGACAAAATTTGCAAATTCGCCAATACCTGATCTGCTGATACTGGAACCGGCAATCATATTCCCGGCATTGTCAATTTTGAACCCGATCAGCCGTGACTCGATCTCCTGTGTATAGCTTTTTCTCCAGACCTCACTTACCTGTGAAAAAGATTGTGTTGTTACAGCGAAAATTAAAATGGCGCAGATTTTAAGAATGTTCATTGTGATTTCTCCTTATGGTTTTAGTTTATAAATTGATTTAATTTTTTAATTTTAAAGAACTGATACAAAATTATATCAATTAAAGCTGTCAGACAAAGAAAGATTCTTAAAAATGCACAATGAGAATAGAATGTATTTTTTATGAAAACATACATAGGGCTGAAAAATAGATATTTATTTAGAAATATAGATAATACTTTGCACAATGAACATTGCCGTTTGAAAGGGATATTTTAATATAAATAAAGAAGATAATCGGAGATTCTCTGACATTTAATTTATTATACTTCGCAATATGTTTATGAATAACTTTTTTTCCGGAGGTAAATATTGGTAAAAAGTAAATTAATATCTCTTCTTAACTCATTTTCAAAAGATGAATTCAGAAGTTTCGGTGATTTTGTGAATTCTCCTTACTTTAACAGGGAGAAAGTTCTGATGGAATTATATAACATTCTTAAAAAGTATCATCCCGGATTTACTTCAGTTGACTTCACTAAGGAAAATGTTTACAGCTTACTTTTCAAAGATAAAGAATACAATGACGCTGTATTAAGGAATACATTTTCAAAGCTTCTGAAGCTTGCGGAGAAATTTCTGTCTGCGGAGCGGTTTTACGGGAGCGGTTTTCAGAATAAATTATTTCTTCTGGAAGAACTAAAATCAAGAAAGCAGGAAGCCCTATTCATAAAGCATAAAACCGCAGCGGAGCTTTCGCTCGATACTGACCTTTACAGGAATGAGGATTATTTCAGCAGGAAGTATCTTCTGGAAGACCTTAATAAAGAGTTTCAGAAGGTCACAAAAATTTTATGGTGTTTACTGATAAGGAAGTTGCGGACTCATATAAATTTCTTATAAATTCCATACTTACAAATATACTGAAGATAAACGCATCAATAATAAATTCGAATAAAAATTTCTTCGGGGAAAATGTTAACTTCATACTTCTTGAAGAAGCCGAAAGTTATCTGAGTAAAAACCCTGAGCTGCTTACTGAAAATATTTATATGAAGTATTATTACTGCATCATAAAATTATTCATGACAAGCGAAGATAAATTTTTTTATGAGCTCAGAGATATCATAAAAAATGATCTGCACCTGCTGAGTCTTCCTGACAGAAAAATATTTTCACAACGCTTACAAATTACTGTTACTACAGAATAAATAACGGGAGGTCAAATTCGCCGGCGAGCAGTTCATACTTTATAAAGCCCTAATATAGAAAAACGGTATCTATAAAGGGAGACCGTGATTTCCTCTCGCATATACTTTTATGAACGTCGTAACCTGCGGGCTGGACGCCGGAGAAACCGAATGGACGGAGGATTTTATCCGCGGATATTATAATGCGTTAAAGCCTGAACATAAAGTTAATATGTTCAATTTTTCCTTTGCGCTTATTCATTTAAGGAAAAAAATTGTGACACGGCTATGGAGTTTGTCTCGAAAGTGATCTCTGATGATCTTTCATACAAGCATCAGCTGAAGTCATTTTATCTGAAGATATATTTCGAACTCGGGGAGGTTCAGGCGTTTTATTCACACATAGACAGTTACAGACATTTTGTAAAAAATGACAAACTCATAAGCCCTGAAAGCCGGGAGTATATCACCAATTACATTACTCTTTCAAAAACTTTTCGACATGAAAAACTCTCCGGAGAAAAATAAATTTGAGATACAGAATATGAAAAAGGAAATTACTTCTCACAAGTCTCTAATCAACAAACTCTGGCTTTTAAAAAAAGTGAATGAGTTTTGAAACCGGATTATATTCCCCGTCCAATATATTTTCCCTGTACAATAGTAAAGATTTCAAAATGGGCGTCTTTATTGCTGTTCAATGTACATTGTTAAATTAAACTTTATTAATTTTCAATATTCATTGCAATGCTAATTGTTCATCGATCTTCTCAAGCAGCCACTTGCGGGCTCTGACATTTGAATTAATTGTCTCCTGCCTGAGCTCTTCAAGAGAGAGATCCTGTTCGCCAATTTTCTTTCGGAATAGTTTCGAAGAAATATTAAGGAAATTTCTTATTGGAATTATCATATTATTGCTCCAGAGACCGGCGTCTTTAATGAGGTGTTTATGCTGTCAACTGTATAAAGGAAATGTTCATATTCATTCTTCTCATAATATATAGTCAGGTACATGTTTTTAACAGACCACTTATCATTAAGATGCTGATACGCCGACTTTTCAAGATACTTCAGAGCGGCGTCGTAATTTTTCTTATGAATCTCTAAAGTGGCATAAACGTGATTAACCACACTTACTTTTTCATCACCTGCTACAAAGTCTTTATATTTTTCTATGAAATCCTCAGCGTATTTGATTTCTCCCGCATTAAATGCTTTTGAAAAAACACCCCTAAACCAACCGGGGTCTATTGATCCGTTATGAATAAGCAGGTCATTCTCGATCATCTTCATTGCAATCTCAAATTCTTCCCTGCTGAAATCTTTTACCGCTGTTCAGTTTCTTAATGTTAAGATAATTAAAAAAGATGTATATATAATTGAAAACATTCAGATTTGTCAAAGCTGAACGAATGCATATCTATTATATCTTTTAATCTATTATACATATCGTCACTCTTTTCATTGTTAATTGTATTACTGATTTCATTACTTCCTTCGTATAATTTCAATATCAGATAATATATTTCAATCGTCTTTGAATTCATAAATCCTGATTCTTCGGCTATCTTCATCAGTTCGTCCCTGTATTTCAGGTCATAATCCTTATTATGAAAATATTTTTCATACTCTGCAAATCCGTATAGTCTCAGCATTGAAGATAGCATATACTTCCATTCAATTTCGATCTGTGTGCTGAAGCTCACTTTCTTATAATTAGGATCATACTTCATCATGAATGTTCTGTATAGTTCATCCAGGCAGCTCTGTCTGTGAAAATAATTATGATCCCAATGTTCATTACTTTCAAGCTGTAAACTGTCCTTTCATACTGCCTCAGAAAAAACTTATCAGCGTTACTGGAACAAAAATAAACAAGAATGCTCTTTTCATATGCGAACTTATCCATTCTGAAATTCTTATATGCAGCATATTCCTCTCCGAGCTTGAAAAGATTACTCCCCAGTCTCCTCATTACATCATCCTTATATTCCGCAGAAGGATAAAGTTCAAAAAATATATTTTTTTTTGAAAAATCCTTATGGTCAAATTCAGGATAGAATTTTTTAAATTTTCAAAATACAGCATCACATCTTTTCTGTTATTATGAAAAGGAGAACGAATGAACTTTTCAAATTCTTTCATCTCTTCGGGAGTAAATATCCTTAGCAACTGTATGATAGTACTTTTATTGAATGCATCTGCTTCATTCTGTTTCATATTGTTTCAGTTTAATTAAAAACTCTTAATCGTTACCTTCCGGAAATTATGTCACAACCACCGGGACTGAGTTTTGAGAAGAAGTTTTCATTTCAGTTTTTATGGGACTTATCTATTTGTAATTCTATCAAAACTAACTAATAATTCAATAAGAATCCAATGATGATTAATATTTTCATGGGACAAATTGAATAATTTCTCTTGCACTTATTTATCATTTATGATAATTTGACCTCAGATATTAAAAGCCTTTGTGAGTAAAAAAAATTTATAATATCATAACCATTATCTCCGGCAAGCTGTATGTTTTCTCTGCTAAAAGAGGGGATTGATGCCTTTTGGTTACCGATTTAAAGCATTGAGGGCAAAGTCATTTGAATAAAACTAATTTATTAATCTTATCAGGTAAACATGCTAAAGACTATTCTTTACTTTTTTTCTTTATTTTTCAACCCTTCACTTTAACGGGTGCGAAAATAGTTCAGATCCTGTGAATTCAAATGATCCCGGACAACCTTCTGCAGGTGCAACGAGATCGTTCACTTCCGGCTGATAATGGGAATTTTGATTATGACGGATTCAGCATTGTAATTAAAACTGAAACCGTGCCAAGACTTCAGAACAATTCTCAGGGTACTGTTGCTTTTTCCATGAATACATCATCTTCCATTGAGAGTGGTGTTCCTTCGCTGCCTTCAGGTTATTCAGTGATTGGGAAATATTTAAAAGCAGGTCCGGAGGCTTTTATTTTCAATATGCCGGCTCAGGTTTTCTTTCCGGCTTCAGGCGAATCTTCTCCTCAAAATCTGACAGTATTTCGTTATTCAGCGAATACCCAGGAATGGAAAATTATTCCTGCCTCTGCAATTGATACTGCGGGAAAAAGAATAGGTATAGATGTCCTCGAACTTGGATATTTTGTTTTGACCAAAGCAACTTCACTGGATAATTCATCCGATTTCAGACAGGGCGGCTGTGTTCTTGAAATGTCGGAATTGTGGACAAATTATATTTTGACTGTTAATACCGCTGCTCTTGAAAAGCCGGAACAGCTTGCAATGTTTGCAAATGGATTTATCGGTGGAACGTACAGCGGTCCCATTTTTCTTGGATGTCCCGAAGGCAGAACCAAGGCTATAGTTCCTCAGGGAACTATCACTTTCTGGGTTTCTAAAACTGTCTGCCAGGGTTCTGATCAACAGGTATATACTTACACTCTCCCTGCTTCAGTGACAGTTACAGAACCTCTTAACTTTATCGGCTGGCCCACATATGATGCTGTTACTTATGTACCTTTTACTCTGCCTGCCGGCGGTTCATGGGTTTTAGGAAGACCGTCAGGAGGGACAAGCGGCTGGCCGCCCGCTACAGTTCCTTTCGGATCGGGAACATTTCAGGCAACTCTTACCTGGTATAATTCTGCAGAAAATGTTGCCGATATGGATCTGCATTTATATGGTCCTGATAATCTTCATATCTACTGGTCAAACAGAACCTCTGCTAATTTTGAACTTGACAGGGACTGATCAGTTCACTCGGTAATGCAGTTGAAAATATTTACAGCATTACTTCTGCAATACCTCGGTAATTATGAAGTCAAAGTTGTTAACTTTTCAGGTGCAACTAAAAAAACTTTAATGTCAGAGTCATTCTTAACGGATCATCTGTAAATATTTCCGGAACAGCTGCACAGGGACAGGAAATTTTAGTAAGGAGTTTTACAATTTAAAAATAACAATTTTATTTCTTCAGACGCATCATCACTTTCGGGCAGGATATATTTTTATATATAATTTATTAAAGATACTGCAGTTGATATCAGTCGGATGCTGAAGTAAGGATGCAAAAAGAAATTCTAAAAAGTCCTGGCGGCGAAAGCTGTCCGGACTTTTTTATTTTGTATTCATAAAAAAATTATATCATAGCCGCAGGCTTCAGACTGCGGAATAAATAAACCGGTAAATGACCGGCAGAACATGAAAATGCATCACAAAGATAAAATTGATTTTATTGTCCAATAAATTATTTTTAATGAATATTTTTCCGCAACCTAAAGGTTGCGGTTACGAACTCAAAACAATTTATCTAAACCGGATAGTATTGTTCCGAAGACCCGGATTTATTTAAAACCTCACGCTTTATTTGTTTGAATATTAATTTATAGGTAAGTAAATTCTAAACAAGTATTCTTCTGACTCATTTATGCTGTTAAAAATATTTCTTTACCTGTTCATTTTTGCTTTCGTTTTAATTTCGTCTGTTTTCATTGCATCTAAAATAAGTCCCTGGCCAAATGCGCTTTTGATCAGACATGAGTTTATGAAAGAAGCTGTCCGGGTGAATACTGAACTTAATAAACACGTACCCGAAGGAATTTTATCAGTACTGCATCTGCATTATGATACTTCTGATGAAGATGCATTTCTCGATATTTATTATCCGGGGAATATAGAATGTACTGAGATAACACTGCCGGTAATAGTCTGGACTCATGGCGGCGGCTGGATCTCGGGTAATAAAGAGCAGGTTTCAAATTACTGTAAAATACTTGCGGGTAAAGGATACATAGTTGTGTCTGTTAATTATTCAACCGCTCCCGAAGAAAAATATCCCACTCGGTCCGGCAGCTTATGAGCGCTCTGGATTTTCTGAAAAGCAATGCGCAGCTTTATCATATTAACATTTCAAATTTCATTCTTGCAGGCGATTCCGGCGGAGCGCACATCTCCGCGCAGGCTGCCAGTATAATTGTATCTCCTTCATATTCAGAATTAATGAGTATCAAACCTGCACTGTCTCCGTCACAGCTTTCGGGATTAATACTTTACTATGGACCTATGATATAAGAAATGTAAATACGGAAGGTGAATTCGGAACATTTCTAAATACCGTTTTATGGTCTTACAGCGGTGTTGAGGATTATATGAATGATAAGAATTTTGAATCAGCGTCTGTGATTGAATATGTTAAAAAGGATTTCCCGCCTGTTTTTATTATTTCGCGGGTAACGGAGATCCTCTTGAGTCACAGTCAAAGAACTTTGCGAGGAAGTTAGAAACTTTTGGAATCAAAACCGATACTCTCTTTTTCCCGAAAGATCATTCCCCGCCTCTGCCGCATGAATATCAGCTCAACCTGATACAGACGCAGGAAAATTTGCGTCTTAAAGATCATTGAAAATTTTAATTTCCATCAGTCCGCCTGAATTTGCAGAACCGAAAAAGATCAAAAAACCTGGACATTAAATATTCGGTGAAATATTTAATTAAATTAAAAATGAATAGTTCAAATTACATAATATTAAAATATTAAAAACTAAACTTATAATTAAATAAAATCATTCAAATGAAAACATCTTTAAAGACCTGTAGCTTAACGTTTATTTTACTTTTTACATTTGTATTTGTCCGGCGATTCGGAACCTGTACAAGTGGTTGTTTATAAGGACCGAATACTACTATACTCACAGCGCGTTCTATGGATTGGGAAAGGAGGGCACCTGCGAATCTTGGATAAGTGCCAACTGAGCGAAGTGGAGAGGCCGGACCCCACTCCGTAAATGGAAATCAAAACATACAGCATTGTTACGAGTTCTTTTAATATCGCAAGTTCTGACGGAATGAATGAAAGGTCTTTGTTGCAAAATATGTTGTGGCTCGTTGAATCAAAATATTTTGAATTCGACGGAAGCAGAAAGGACTTTCCATAGCTTTATGGGCGCAGTATGTGCTTTATAATTTCGCGACTGTGTAAGAAGCCGTAAGCGAAAGAAGTAAAAGAGAATTTGCCAGTCGTGTCAACAGTTGGGTCCCGGGTACGGATATTTTACAAGTATCCATCTGTCTATATCAGATGCAAAGGTGACAATGCAATATTTGAATATATTGACGGACAGTTAGGTCATGACATCGTTGTATGGATTATACAGTATGACAACGCCAATGGTCTTTGAAAGCAGTTGGCCTGATGACTACTGAAACAGATCGGCGGAAACTGTAATGCCGTCGGTACAAACCGCGCGGCAGACAGATTTGCAAGAGCTTCATTTTACATCACCGCAGCATCTGCAGACAGATGAAATTCAGAAAGCGGTTGCCGCAGTATTCAGCGTGATAAGAAACTGTTCAGTGCCTCGGATTTTCCACGCCGAACGAACCGAATATTTCTCAACAAGATGGAGAAACTGTTTCAGATCAGAAGAATCAGTGTATTATTTTGAGAATGTGCTGACGCCGAATACATTCTGGGTTGATATAACCAAAGCGGATTTTTCGAAAACGCTCCGGTGAAATGCTTAGTTTGAGAATAATGAGATATACACAGGAGATGCATTGAGTTCATTTGTTGTAACAGAGCAGTTCAAATTATGGACTGGAATAACATTTCGAATGATCATTTTGTATGAATTTATTATATCCGATATGTGTGATGGATAATTATGTATATAAATTCAAAATTAATTTAAAAATCAACTACAAGTATGTTTACCTTGTATAACTGAGTATACATACTCATATGAATTGTGTAGACATACTTATGCTATTCGTTTTAAAATAATTGTATTTTTATACCTGCAAATAGAAAGAATTCTTTTGAACCAGAAATAACTAACTGCAGTATTTACTGATTAAAGACCTCTATTTTAAAACAAGCTCTTGTAAAGATTACGGAGCTTGTCCTTTTTCAGTAAATAATAAGCTGTTATCAGACCTGAAAATACAGACAATATTAGTATAAGTACTTACATCCCGCTAATTTCATAGCTGCCTTTATTATTATTGTGGTACGTTTAAAGTAATTTTATAGTTGATTAATTAAACATTACGATCACATGACATTTCAAAATTTAACTCAGTACCTTCCAATTGCAAAAACCCATTTCACTAAAAGCTCCGGAATAAATCAGCTGCTTTTCTTTTTCATAATTTGGCATACTGAAATGTTTATTTGGCTTTTCCCTCAAAAGTTTATTATACGATAATCATAATTCAAATTAAATTTACTGATTAAACGAATTCTGAATTAAATTTAATTCCGACTCATACAACTGTAAAAACACTTCCTCAACAGTAATTATTATATTTATCATATATATGACCGGATCCGGAAATTTTTCTTTATTGCAATGCTGCTGCCAATGTTTTCAAAAGACTATAGTTAGCAAAAATTATTCTGAGAATTAATTTCTCTCAACTGCTTCTTTAAAAGAATATATTTTCAAAAATTAAATAAATTAAAATTTTATGGTTGACAGGAAAAAAATTTCAAGAAATAATCCATATAAAAGCTTGAAGCAAACCGAATTGAAACCATTGAAAATATTATAGAAACATTATGAAGATGACATAGATGCAAGGTAGAAATCTGCGGGACCTTGCATACGTTATGGCTATAGCGTGAGTCGAATCAGCGTATACCCTGAATCCCGCCAATTGTGGGAATACGGCAGAGGCAAGGGCTGCAAATATGGTGCAGCCTTACTCCGTACACAGATCTTATTACGTAGCGGACTGTGTCAGCTGACGTGGTATTGTATAATTACGAAAGCTGCAAGACGACTTGTAGATCTTTTGAAAAATCCTGATTCTTGCTCTTTGAGCCAAGGAACAGTGTTTGATATTCTGATGATCGGAATGCGCATTTCAAACAAATTTTTACAAGACATAAGCCCAATATGTATTTTGACAAAGATACAACGGACTGCGTCGGCGCAAGAAAATTATTAACGGAATGGATGGAGCCAACTTTATCGCTTCTTACAAAAAAAAAGCGCTTCATAAAATACTTGATTATAAAGAAGACGATAAAGCTTCTGGAAGAAGCTGAAATTATTAATGTTCAAAA
>JADJYU010000013.1 GCA_016719565.1 Ignavibacteria bacterium | reverse complement strand
TTTAAAAATATAATAATTCAGAAATTCCAGTTCCACATGAAGCATTACATTAATCCATTAGATACTTTTGTTATAATTTTGAATTTTAAATTTGAACTACTATTTGATGAATTCAGATTAATAAATAATACTGTTTTCTCTCAATGATTTACTTTATTCACCTATTCATTCTTATAAATTACAATATTCATTTACCATTCTGATATCATCCTTTCAACCCTCTTTCTAAATTTAATCTACTTTTGTTAGAGTGAAATATAAAGGATTATAAAACTATTTTTTAAAAATTTGGAAAAATACAAACCTTGATAGAAGCCAGGATGTGTAATTATCTTCAAATCTCTATTAAAAACAGATCTATCATTTCTAATAATCGAATAGTATTCAAAGTAATTTTGTGTTTACTAATATTACTAATAATTCCAAAAGAGTAAATTAATTTTAGTAATTCTTCTGAGCTCAGTTTTATTGCTGATTGAAATTTGCTATACCTTATTCGAAAATCATTAATAGAAAAAGGATTACTGCCTAATAATCTTAAAAGTTCATATAGAGATTCTAAGTCCTTTACTTTTGGGGCAATTTCATTTTTCACTTCTGATAATAACCATAATGAATATTCTTTTTCAGCATTTTTAATGCTTCTAAAATAATATGCGTTAGACTTCCTAACCTCATCTTGTATTTTTTTACAGAATTGAATTAAATCTCCTGGCCTATGAAAATGACCGATGAATTATGTACTTGAATATTGAAATTCTATAACCAGCTTCTGCTTTAAATGAAATATTATCTTCAAACAAAGCTTTAAAAGCATCTTTGTTCAAAAGACTTTTTAGAGACACACCAATTCTTTTATTTATGATTTTTAACAAACTTGGATTTTGCCAATCCGTTTTATTGATTATAGCCCAATTCAAATTGTATTTAAATTGATCCCATCTCGCACTTTCTGCATCAAAAGCATCAATTGAATAATATATATCTGATCTTAAGTAAGCTATTATTTGAATATCTATATTTTCAAGTCTGTATGTTTGATTAATATCATAAATTGCTTTAAATAAACTAATTATACATTGAAAATATTTTTGATTATCAATGTAAGAAGTATAGTTATCATCAAGTTGATCAAATTGAATTATATATTTTATCATTCCATTATGTTTAAGGTACTGTCTTATCGTTTGATCTAATTTTTGATTTATTGGAGTTATATTATGATAACTATCAACTAATTCGTTTTCTGTGCTTTTTTCACTTCCTATATTAGTTGTTATATTTTCTGTAAATTTTAAACTTAATCCATTACTCGTTTTTGAAGTATTTTTTGTAACTCTTTTATGTAGATCTGATAAATCAGCCCCAAAAACATGTTCAACATAATTTCTAATATTGATAAATTCATCATCAATATTGTTATTTTGATCTTTAAGTATTAGTTTTGAAATTTCAGAAAGAATTATATTTCTCCAAATACTTTGATATTGGTTTGGATGTGAAAAATTATCATCAGTTAAACTTAATAGTTTTTCAAATGGGAAATCTTTAAATGATAAATTAGAAACTAGACACCCTTTCTCACTCTGTTGATTATAAATCCAATTATAAAGTGCCGATTTACCAGTGCCTTTCCTTCCAATAATAAAATATTTCCCCTCTTCAATAATCGATTTCCAATAATTATCATCGACAAAATAATTTGATAGATTAGGATCATAAAGTCCATCTATATCGCCTAAATCTACATATTTAATAGCTGAAATTCTTTTATTCATAATTAGGTATTTAAGTTAAAGGTACATATAAAAAATATTTTATAGCAGTAACAAAAAATTCACTTCTTTTATAGTTTAATTTGTATGACATTGGAAAACTAAATATGTAATGGTAATTTAGTTACATCATGATTAACTAACTTCCTCTAATATCCCTAACTCCTCCTCCATCAATCACTACAGCTCATAATCCATCCTGTCTATTTTGATTACACGTTAATGGAATAATATAATATCCATTAATTTATTGCAATTATCTAATTTAACGTAAAAGTTTTCTTGTGCAAAACAACTATAAATCCATTGATAAAAATAATTCCCAAAGCAATTTCTAATGATATCCATATTTTATTAGTATTGTTTAATAAAATAGAATTATCAAATAAACCAAAGGTTGTAAAAATGAAAAAACTTTGGTAAAAATAATTCATAAAGTTGAAAATTGTAGTTGTTTCGATAAAAGAGTAAATCATGGACCACAGAACTACTATTATTATACTAGTATTTAAAATATTAAAAGGCTTTTCTCCTGATCCTGTAATTTTTCTAAATAATGTATATCGTAGTCCCTTACAAACCCTTTTAAAATTAATCCTTAATCTTTTAAACCCTTTACTTCCTTCCCTTTCATCTAATACTACATGCTGATTTGAATCACCAATACTAACATATAATCTTTCTATAACCATTCGATAAACATAGGGAAGTTCAATATATCTATACAAAAGTTTTTCTTCGAATAATTTCTGTCTATAGTAAAATTTTCCACTAATATCATTCATACCAACTTTGGAACAGATTAATTGTGCTGCTTAGAAAACAATATCATATATTCGTAATATCTTTCGATATCGGATTTATTCTCTACATGATTTTCATCTTCTGATTTTATTCTTTTATAGTTTCTAACTCTCATTTCTTTAATAAAATATTGTGAAGTTATTGAATCACATCTGTTTATAGATTCAAAATCTTCATTTGAATGAAATAACATAAATGATAAATTATATAAGTATTCAACATATGAGTTAAACTTGATCAATTTGTTATGATTTGCAAAAATTACAGTCATTTCAAATTTTTTATATAAGTTTGTTGCAGATTTAAAATTACCATCATAAATATGCCGTGTAGCAAAAACCCTTATTTCATTATAAATCAAAGAAAATATTTTTTTATTAATTCTACATTTTCAATTTTAGTATTAAAATTAAAAAATTTTTCTCTACAATTATTTAATAATTCAAATAATACAGTTTGAGAAAATTGTATTTTTTTAGTACGTATTGATTCAAAATATTCTTCTAAATATTCATAAGTAATATCATTTCTTTATTATTCAATTCCCTCCACTACTTTTATCTCCTCCTCCGTCAATCCATACAACTCATAAACCATCCTGTCTATCTGATCTTCAAGCGCTGTCGAATCTTTTCCCTGTTTCTTAGATTCCAATATTTCATCTACAAAAGATACATATGGTTGTTGATCTAACAATGAAACTGTTTTAATTGGAAATTTTTTACAATTCTCAATCAGGATTTTTTGAAACAATTCTTTTTCTATATCAAGGAATAGGAATTTGTGAATGAAATTAAGTAATCGCGAATTCAGAATAGCAGTAAGATATTTTGGAGCAATGTCATTGTTAGGAATTATTCCAAATCCAATCTGAGTGAAATATAAATCTTTATCTGTATACCCCGCATAAATCCTAAGTGGATTACCCGAAACAATCTGTCTAACAATAACTCTGGGGTTTTTAAAAACTTTTCTTCTCTTGGAGCTCCAAGCCATACACCATAATTAATATATTCGGAAATATCTTCACTTATAAAATACTTTGTAATATTTTCGCCTGCAATCAGAGGTTTATAATTATCATTTAGTTTAACTTTGCTATGAAATTTTCGATTTTCTATTATTTCTTTAGAATGACCTTTATACTTATCATAAGGAGTTATTCCTAATGAAAAATCTGCTAATTTGAATAAAGGTTCTGAATTATAAAAAGATTTCTTTACTATATTTGAAATGGAATCATTTAGATAAATGTTAAACTTTAAATCTTCATATAGTTTCCAGATGTCTTTATGAATCAATTGTCTTAATTTAGGATCAATACCAATAATCTTTTCTGAATGTTTATATCTTATGTTATTGATCGTTTCACTTTTGATATTTTTTTTGAAAGAAAGAATAATAGTTTCTACAATTACATTTGATTCATGAAAAACGTTATCAGGAAGTTTTATTATATCGGATAAATTATCAATTAAAAGAGATCTAATCTTTAAATAAGAAGAGTTCATTAAAATTGAGTTCGGATTTATGAAATAAAATATTCCTTTAGATGATAATATATTAAATCCTAATTCAATAAAATCGAATATAAATTAATTCTATTTTCAGTTGTTGAAAATTTATTGAATAAATATTTAACCAAATTTGGATCTAATCCTTTTAAATCCACATACGGCGGATTCCCAATCACCACATCAAACCCCACAAACTCCCCCTCCCCATCCAACACTTCCGGAAATTCAAAGCGCCATTCAAATGCATTTCTGTAAATCGCGTTTGACCTTATGTCATCGGCTTCCTTACGAACCTTTGCAAGTTCGGCGGTAAGCTTTTTCTTTTTTGCCGCCTGTTCCTTCTGTTCTTTTTTTGACTGCTCGAATAATCCCGTTTGTGTTTCAAGATTCTCAAGCTCTCCCCTGAGTTTCGTCATACGGACAAGCTTCGGATCATTCTCGCTGAATGTCGTCCGGATATCCTTTTTCATCGTGTCTATTATACGGTCTATGTTATTCTTTTTTGTCCTGTCTTTTTCATTCTTATATTCCCTGACATTTATTTTGTATTCTTCAATAGTGTCCGCTATCCTCTTTCCGAATTTACTAAGATTCGCATCCAGAGGGAACCGGCTGATGAGTGAGTTACCGGTTTTGATATTGATGTCTATATTCGGAAGTGTTTCGAGTTCGCCGGAGATCCCGCCATCCCTTGAATGCTGCGCGCCGGAGGGAGGTTTGTAGTAAGCGTTTTTCAAAAGCTCTATCCATAGTCTGAGCCGGCAGATCTTTACTGAGTTTGGATTTATATCCACACCGAATAAACAATTCTCAATTATCTTTTGCTTTTCGTGAAAAAGCGTTCTCTGCAGCCGCTGCGTCTCCCCTCTCACTCTGAATCCGTCACCCGAAGCTGACGGATAGATCTTATATTCAAAAAAATCTCCCTGCCTGTCGGTTATGATAAGTTCATCCTGCTCGACTGAAATATCATAATCCGGGATCCGCATTCCGTATTCATCCGCGAATATTCCAAGTTCGGATTTGACCGCGATGATCTCGTTTAGCGACGAAACAAGAAAATGACCGCTGCCAACAGCCGGGTCGCAGATTTTAAGAGAGTTGATAGTCTCGTTAAATTCCCTCACATCTTCCGCGCTCTTTTTATCCATCATGAAATTTCTCAGATCGTCGAAGCTGTCCGCTTTCCAGTTATACTTATCCCTGAACTTCTGCACAACTGCAGGACGTATCGCTTCCCTGCACATATACATAGTTATGAACCCGGGAGTAAATATCGAACCGTCCTTATAACCGTTGATCTTCTCAAATACTTTTCCGAGAACGGATGCATTGATCAGTGTCCTGTTGCTTTCCTGAATGTCTTCTGTGCCTTCACTTGAAAAATCATACGCGTCAAGAAACTTCAGAATGTATTCCAGAGTCGGTAAGCTCTTATTTGTTTTCCTGTCGCTTTTGAGAATTGTATTATTTAGTATCTCAAGAGAAAGCGAGTCGTTAAGAGAGCTGATGTTAATAGATTCTTTTTCCAGCGGGCTGACCTCAAATAAAGTGCTGTTAAGATAAGGGACAAACTCAAATTTCTTTCTGACATCCTTGTCTCTTTCGGATTCCGGAACTGCCAGCACGTGATGAAATAACGAGAACACTTCATCAAAGTCTTTAAGAAATTCCGGCTTTAAAAATTTGTAATGCGGTAAGCCGCTGTGATAGTTTACAAGCTGCGCTTCGAGAAGTTTCAGAAACAGTATGCGGTTGATCCAGGTGATGCAAAGCTCAAGCGCAATGTTAAAATTCTTTTCATCTTTGGTATCGCCGTAATTGTCCTTATCCGAGACCCTGTCGGCTGAGTCTAAGATAGAAAGCTTGCTGATGGCATTCTCAAGCAGCGAACCCGCATCACGTTTGTCTTTTTCATTACGGCGTATGACGTGCTTACTGCCTTCCTTTACTTCTTCCAGACCGATTATGTGCAGAAGTTCTTTATAAAAACTTTCATCGAGTTTATTACTGTCATCTGCAAACGAAACTCTGAGCAGGTGATGGGGAGAGAATAATTTATATAAAGAGATGAGAGATTTTTCTTTGTCATCTTCAGCATTAACGCTTTTTAAAATTTCCTCATAATCCCTTATGTCAAAATGAACCGCCTGGATCTCATCTTCAATGCTGTCTATGAAAGGTTTTACAATGTCATTATAAAACAGCGCCGTATCGCGAGTAACTTTCTGACCGTGTCTCCATTCTTCATACTTTTTTAGAAACTCCTTATTCCTGTAAAAATATTTCTCAAACACGGACGCGTCGAAAATATACCATTCAAAAATATTAGTGACGATACAGTATTTGACGTCAATATTCTTTTCATCAGCTCTTTCATGCATGTAATACAGGACTAATTCCTGAAAAGCTTTACAGTTCAGCTTACCGCCGCTGATCATTTCGCTTTTATTACCGGGACGCTTCGCTTCAATGATCACGCCGACAGATTCATTTTTGGTTTTACCGGTATGAATTACAAGATCTTTGTCGTCTTTCGTATTAACTTCATAATTCTCCTTATAATAAGTATCCCTCAAAAAATCCCGTATATGATTTTTCTGATTTTCCTCACGCTCGATCTCATCAATCTTACCGATGAGTTTTAAAAGATTAGATTTAAAGATATTTATTTCACTGCGTAGCGGACGCTGCTTAAGAAATGCTTTGCTGAGAGATTTTTTAGGAAGAAGTAAAGATAATTTCATCAATAAACTTTATTTTTTGTTACCTCCGGTGGTGGATTAATATGACCTGCTTTCTTTTATTGTCTCCACGAATTATTTCTGTGGATATGTTCTTCAAAAAGAAAATAATTAATGTGTCAAATTAATAAAATTGTGAATTACATACAAATAATGAATTTAGCTTGTTTATTTTGGAGAGTTGAATTTGATAAAAAGTGAAGACGTTTTAGATAGCTGATAAGATTCTCTATGTTAACGGCAGTCTGATTCAGGATTATATTATGATGCACTAAAATAATAGTTGGTTAGCTTCTCTTAATACCTAAGTTAATTTTTATAAATTTTGATATGAGTTAAGTCAATTCAATTGCACAATAATTTTAAAATATATAATTTATTGTAAGTTTATTTTTACGTAATCAAATAATTGTTTTAATTAAAAAATAAAAGGTGGATTAAATATGAAAAACTTTACTTCTTTTTTTACTTCTGACTTTAAAAAGAACTGCTAAAGGGCAATGGCTGCCTAACATTCATTTTGGTAAATCAAATGGGTATTCTTCATTATTCAAAATTAAAGAAAATATGAAATCAACAATACTACCTTTCTTATTTCTAATCTTATTTGCATACACAAGTTTTTTCTCAAATAATAAAATTTATGCTCAAGGATTCAACAGTGTATCCACTTCCGATGGTCTGAGTGCAATTGCTGTGGGTAATTCCGGAAAATTATATCGTTCAATTAACGGTGGATCAAATTGGACATCTTATCCGAATTACAATATAAATTTTAATGATGTTTGTACTTATGGAAATGATTATTGGATTTCTGCAGACAGTGGAAAAGTTTTTAAAACTCAAACTTTTTTATCTTCGATTTTGAATTATTCAGTTGGCAGTTCTGAAAACTTGAATTCAATTGACTTTATAGATGCTAATGTTGGATTTGTATGTGGTAATTCCGGAAAAGTTTATAAAACATTAAACGGAGGAATAAACTGGACGTTAAGTAACTCCGGAATAAATACTGTAAATCTTAGTGCCATTGATTTTATAGATCTAAATACCGGCAGAGTTGTAGGCAGTAGTGGAAGTATTTTTTTAACAACAAACGGAGGTTTGAGCTGGAGTCAGGAAATTTCAGGCACAAGCAGAAACTTAATTGATGTTAAATTTTTCGGATCATATATATTAGTAACCGGTGAATATGGTATTTTACTAAATAAAAACGGCAGTTCTTCATGGACTTCCGTAAATACCAGAACAAGATCTGATATTAATTCTGTGTCAGGTGTGAGTATTAATGACATTCGTATCTGTGGCGGAGGCGGATTTATAAGAAATAATATAAACGGTAACACTGAATTTTTGAATTTTGAAAAAAATCCAACGCTTGCGGATCTTAAGGATATGGTGATATTCTCCGGTTTGGGTTTTGCAGTGAGCAGTATGAATAATGCCATTATCAGAACCACTAACGGCGGTACGACCTGGGAATTGCCTTCCGAACAACGGTCTCTTATAATTGGGTTTCAAAACCCGGCGCCAGCGGAGATTTTCTCGGAAATAATATGTCTCTTCATCCGATGGACAGAAATTCAATTTTTATAGCATTCGGAAACAAAGTTTACAGAAGCAATAACAAAGCTGAATCGTGGAGTTCAATTGGAAATCAGGTGCCCTCAGGATTTACTCCTCATTCTTTTTTTGTAAGTCCTGTTGATACAAACATCTGGCTTATGGCAATAGAATCATCACCGGATAAAGTGTACAGAACTACAAATTACGGACAGTCCTGGGCTGAAGTATTGTCTATGCCTTTCAGCAATTACGGACAGCCGCTTGAGATGGACCAGAATGATCCGCATGTATTTTATTTCACGCCTGACAACGGCGGATTCTGGAAATCAACTGATGACGGTGCTACATGGAATGAGATAAGTAATAATTATCCTTTCAGAAGCCCGTGTGATATTATCGTTATGTATGACAGTTCAAATGTAATTTTTGTCGCGGACGGAATTACAGGCAGCGGACAGGCTAAAATATTTAAATCAGTGAACGGCGGAGTGAACTGGACAGATGTTCACACAGCTAACTCAAGTGAAATTCCTTCAATGTCAAATTCAATTTTTGATAAATCCGTAATATGGGCTACTGAATGGAGCGGCAGCAGGATCTACAAATCAACTAATTACGGAGATTCTTTTTTCCTTAGTCATCAGACAGGATTTTCCGGTTGGGGTTCTGATATTTGTAAAGAAGATCCCAATTTAATAATTACAGGTAGCTGGGGAGCGGCAGCAACAATGAGTCTTGACGGCGGAGTCACATGGACAAATATCAGTCAGGGACTCAGCGGACACGGCGGAGGTATTCTTATTCCGGACAGAAGTTATCTACTTTCAATGCAGGGTAGTTCATTATGGAAATTAAGGATTAATTACTCTTATTTTCCGAATTCGGAGCAAATTGATATAGAAGCTCTTTCAATAGGTGATACTGGAATTGTATTTTATGCAAATTCCAACATTATTCCAAGCGGTACTGTTAGAAATAACAGCTCTTTTATTGCTGCATCATTTAATGTAACTAGAAAAATTACACCCGGAAATTATTCAAGTACAAAGACTATTAATAATTTAGCACCGTACAGTAATGCTGAAGTTTTATTTGATTCATGGAATTTCAATTCAGGTGTTTCATATACTGTTAAAGATTCTATTTATATTCTAAATGATGCAAATCCTGGGAATAATGTCAAAGTCGGAAAACTAACACCAAATTTTGGAACTTTCTCTGTTGCATTAGAACAGGATTTTTCATCAAATATCTTTCCTCCAAATGGTTGGACAAGGACTGGACCGGGGACTCAATATTGGAAAAGGGATTCAACTGTTTCCGGTTATGGAAAAGGAAACGGATCTTCTTACTATAATTTCTACAGTGCTAACTCTAACATTCCATATCAATACTTAACATCACCGGAATTTTCACCATTGTTGTCCCAAAGTAAATTAATATATGATTATGCATACGCACCATACACTTCCGGTACAGATTCTATTTCAATTGAAACTTCAACAAACAACGGTTCAACTTTTTCTGTATTAGTAAATCTTTACGGGAATGCATCCGCATCCGGTATATATGCATTGAATACAGTTCCGGCAATTGGTTATGAATTTATTCCGGCACCAAATCAATGGCAGACAAAACAGTGGACATTACCTACCGGTACAAATAAAATTAGATTCAGAGCGAAAAGCGGTTATGCGAATAATTTTTTTCTGGACAATATAGTTATTGAAACTCAACAAGCTATTACTCAATTGAATATTATTTCCAGTCCTGAAGGATTATACAACGGATCAACGTTAAATTTATCTGATACAATTAAAGTTTATTTAAAAAATATATTAAGCCCATATAATACAGTAGATTCTGCAACTTCAGTTATTGATTCCAATACTTTAACAGCACAATGTATTTTCCAAAATATTCCAACAGCAAATTATTACATCAGGATTTTTCATAGAAATTCACTGGAGTCCTGGAGCAAATCCGGTGGTCATTTAGTTGTTAACGAAGCGACTTCAAATTATGATTTTACATATGCAAGAAATAACACTTATGGTAATAATTCTGTATTAGTCGGCACTAAATATTGTTTTTACAGTGGCGATATCAATTATGATGGTGTAATTGATTTATCAGATCAGACATCTATAGAAAATGATGCATTTAATTTTTCTTCAGGATATGTAACAACGGATTTAAACGGAGATTATTTTACTGATGTATCTGATGTAATAATAGCTGAGAATAATGCATTCAATTTTGTTTCGAAGATTACGCCGTGAATAAATTAAATAATAAATTTTTTAAAAAATAGATGACTATTCATCTACAATAACAATTTAGATTGAAATGCAAAAAATTTCCAAACGGAAAACTTATGTGTATATTTAGAGATGAAAATATAAAAATAATTAATGTTTTTAATTTTAAAATAATTCAGTTTAATAAATGAAAAATTTACAGTTCTGATTATAATTAAATTCGTCTTAATTTTAACGAACTATTCATATTCGCAATTACCAAACCAAGGTACTTATCTTTTAAAGAATCTTAACCAGCATACGCTGAGTAATTACTTATATTCAGCAATATGGGGTTATGTAGCGCCTAATGGCAGGGAATATGTTATACTTGGCTGTCCAAACGGCACAGCTTATAGATATTACTGATTCAGCAAATATCCGTGAAGTTGATTTTGTTACAGGCCCGAATAATAACTGGAGAGAAATGAAAACATATTCTCATTATGCTTATGTAGTTTCAGAAGCTAATAATAGCAGACTTCAAATTATAGACCTGCAGTATCTTCCTGATTCTGTTAGTCTTGTGAAGACTTGGTTCTATACAGGATATTCCCGAACTCTTTCTATTTCTCAGTCCGGACATTATCTTTATCTGAATGGAGGCAATTCTGCAGCAAACGGCGGAATTACAATACTTGATGTAATAGACCCTGAAAATCCTGTTAAGCTCGGTCAGTGGACTACTAAATATGTACATGACTGCAGAGTCGTAAATGATACTATCTATGCAGCAAATATAAATAGCGGTGAAGTTTCAATAATCAGCGCAACAAATAAGAATTCTCCTTCAACAGTCAGAACTTTTCAAATCTTCCCGGATCCGGCCCGCACAATACGGCATTATCGGAAGACAGAAAAAGATTATTTGTAACGGATGAAATTGGAGATGCTCCTTTCAGATTAAAAGTATGGAATATAGAAGATCTGAATAATATTACTTATGTTACTGCATGGCAGCCTACCGGTATCACAGCTTCAATAGTTCATAATGTTGAAACATACGGAAACATAGCTATAGTAGCGCACTATTCAGCTGGTATCAGGATTCTCAATATTTCTAATCCGGATGTACCGCAGGAAATTGCCTGGTATGATACATATCCTTCCAATAACAATGAATCATATAACGGATGCTGGGGAGTATATCTGTTTCCTTCAGGAAAAATTGCAGCATCTGACAGACAGACAGGATTTTACTGTATAAAAACAAACTTGAATATTTCTTCAACCCCAGAATTAATTACCCCAGCAAATAATTCTATAAATAACCCGAATACTATTAATTTCAAATGGAATAAAATCAATTCTGCAATTTATTACATATTAGATATTTCAAATGACCTTAATTTCAATAATATATTTGTAAGCGATACAATTTTAATTGATACTTCTAAGATAGTTAAAGGATTTCAAGATGATTCTAAATATTATTGGAGAGTAAGGGCAAAAGACTCTTTAGGAGGAATGTTAAGTTCAGTGGTTTGGAATTTCACTACTATTCTTCCGATATACTTAGATATAAATATACTTTTCGAAGGGATGTATTATCCATTGTTTAATCTGATGTCAAGACGAGATACTGTTACAGCATATCTTTATCAAATTACTTCGCCTTACAATAAAGTCGATTCTGCCAGATCAGTTATTGATTCAATTTCTTTTAAAGGATTATTTAAATTTCATAATGCAAAATCTGGCATATATTTTATTGCAGTAAAACATTTTAATACAATTGAAACCTGGAGTAAAAAGGAGGAGAAAGTCTTTTGAATAACGGATCAATTTATAATTATGATTTTACCTCTTCTATATCAATGGCATATGGAAACAATTTAACACTACGGGGAAATAAATACTGTCTATTTAGTGGTGATGTAAATCAGGACGGAACAATTGATCTACCTGATGGAAGTCTAATAGACAATGATGCTGCAAACTTCATGTCGGGCTATTACTTGCCCACGGATATTAATGGAGATATTGTCGTAGATGTTTCGGATGCGGTATTTGCAGATAATAATGGATATAATTTTGTGACCAAGATCACACCATAATTATAATTTGTATCCATTGTAACAATATATTTTATTTTAGATGTATGAAAGCCGGTAGATTTCATATATCGGCTTTTGATTTTAAATTATAATTAAATTCAGTTATTTTCATTTCAGAACAAATGAGTATAAGTTTATAATTGAATTTTACAGGACATGATTAATTTTTTTATTTAGTTAATTCTCTGAAAAAAATAAAATTTTTACTATCAATATGATTTAATAGTTTTCTAAACTTTAACCCAAATACAAACAAATATGAAAACAACTTTACTCCTTTTCTCCACAGCAATTATTCTTTCTTTAGCTTTTCAAAAACAATCCGTTACAACTCAAAGCAGCAATGACAATTTAATTTCCCAAAAACTAGAATGTCCGGATCCGCCATCTTTTATTGAAACAGTGAAAGGAGTTCCTGATAATAAAAGTAATTTACCCGACAATGAGAATGTTGATCAGGGCTGGTATCAGTCTGCAATCGAAAATATTGAAAAAGAAGAATACAATATATCTTACAGCGAAGAGCTCGGAGCTTTTCAGTCACCTAACAGAGCAAACAATATTCGTTTTATTTATTATAATGACGGATTCACTGCAATGACAAGATCAAACAAGATCCCGCTTTTTGATGTGAATGACAATACGTTAGAAGAAAAAGATAAGGAGTTCAAAACAGTTGATGAGTGGAGTATTGATTTTAAAATACAGAATGAAGAATACAAAATTACTGATGGCGAACTCAAAGCATCCGGTAATAAAGCTTACATAGAAAACGACGAAATTCGGATTGACTATTTAAATGAAAAAAAAGGCATGCGTCAGGATTTTATTATAAAGAAAAAACCGGAAGTTGAAGGTAACTTAAGATTGAATATTGTTGCTGATACAAAATTAAATATGATAGTCGGAACAGATGAGTTGTTGTTTAAAGATAAAAATGGTAGTGAGAAAATGAAGTACTCGGGTTTAAAAGTTTGGGATGCGACTGGAAAAGAACTTTATGCATACTTTGAGAAAACAGAAAATATGTTTAAAAGAAAATCAAAAAATCAAAATCATTCTATATAAATGTAAATGATGATGAAGCTACATATCCCATTATTATTGACCCTTTCTATAAGTCCTGATTGGACAGCTGAAAGTGATGATACTTTTTGATTTAGTGTCTCATCTGCAGGCGATGTGAATGGTGATGGTTATTCTGATGTAATTATTGGTGCAATAGGTTATGGTAACGGGCAAGGTAATGAAGGAAGGATTTATGTTTATTTTGGATCGGGTAATGGGTTATCTTTAGTTGCAAATTGGACATCAGAAAGTAACGTAAGCGATGCTATATTTGGCTGGAGTGTATCCACAGCAGGAGATGTAAATGGTGATGGATATTCTGATTTTATTGCAAGTTATATAGGATTCATGCAACCACAAGGTAAAGTATTTGTTTTCCATGGCTCTGCAGAAGGATTATCTGATTCAGCAAACTGGACAGCAGAATGTAATCAGGCAAGTGCACATTTTGGACATAGTGTTTCATCTGCAGGCGATTTGAACAGTGATGGTTATTCTGATGTGATTATTGGTGCGCCGCTTTATAACAATGGACAAGCTAATGAAGGAAAAGTATTTATCTATAATGGATCTTCATCAGGATTGTCAGATACAGTGAATTGGACAATAGAAAGCAATCTGGTGAATGCTCAATTCGGTTATAGTGTTTCCACAGCGGGGATGTTAACAATGATAGTTATTCTGATGTGATAATAGGAACTCCATATTTGGGAAGAGCTTTTGTATATCACGGCTCAGCAGCAGGATTATCTGATTCAGTAAACTGGACAGTTGAAAGCCATCAGGCAGGCGCATGGTTCGGTAATAGTGTCTCCCCAGCTGGTGATGTGAATGGTGACGGATATTCCGATGTGATTGTAGGAGCTCTATCATATGACAACGGAGAGTCAGATGAAGGCAGAGTTTTTGTATATCATGGCTCGGCAGCAGGATTATCTGATTCAACAAACTGGACAGCAGAAAGTAATCAGTCGGGATCTTCATTCGGATACAGTGTTTCCACAGCTGGTGATGTGAATGGTGACGGCTATTCTGATGTGATAGTAGGAGCTTTATTATATGACAACGGAGAAACAGATGAAGGCAGAGTTTTTGTATATCATGGCTCGGCAGCAGGATTGTCGTACTCAGCAAACTGGACAGCAGAAAGTGACCAGGAAAATTCAGGTTTTGGCCATAGTGTTTCATCTGCAGGCGATGTGAACGGTGATGGTTATTCTGATGTAATTGTTGGAGCTTGGACTTTTAATTTTGGAAAGTACGTAGGCAGGACATTTGTTTATCACGGCTCAGTTTTAATTCTTAACTTAAAAGTATATATTCAGGGAATTTATAATTCATCAAGTAACCTAATAATTCAAGATACTCTAAAAGTATTTTTAAGAAATTATATTTTCCTTATTCCATAATTGATTCATCTAAAGCATTCTTGAGTACAGATGGAACAAGTAATTTAACATTTCATAATGCAACAAATGAAAGAAATTATTACATTCAAATAAAACATAGAAATTCTCTTGAGACATGGAGTAAGTTGCCACAGCAGTTTATTCCCACTTTACTTAATTATGATTTTACTACTTCACATACTAAAGCTTATGGAAATAATATGATCCTAGTAGATGAATCGCCCGTAAAATTTGGAATATATAGTGGAGATGTTAATCAGGACGGAATTATCGACATTGTTGATGGAAGTTTGATAGACAATGATGCTTTTAATTTTGCTTCAGGGTATGTATCAACTGATTTGAATGGCGATGAGATCATTGATGTAGCTGATGCGGTTTATACAGATAATAATAGTTTTAACTTTATTGGAAAAGTTACACCGTGAACTATGAATTTGTTTATAAAAAAATTAAGTTTATAAAAATAATATGCAACACTAAATTGTGAAATAATTTTTTAATACTTTTGTAATTTTTTAAAATTTAAATCACTTCAAAATGAAAATTAAATACAGTTTTACTAACTTTTCTTACATAGGTGTCAATTTATTGATATTTATTTTATCAAATTCTGTTCTTGCAAACTGGCAAAAACCGGAAATTAAATATCCTTTGTCAGCAGAGCATTCAATATCACAATCTTCAGAAAAAAAAAGATTCCTTCCAAATGGTGTAACAGATGACTGGCTTAATGATCTTCGAGATGAGAACGGAAACAGAATAAACCCGGAGTCAGATAATGGCACATCCCGTGAAATACCTGAAGATCCGGGTGATGCGTTGCAAAGAAAGATATTTAATGGTCAGGGAACAAATACAAATTTTGGAAATTCTGTTTCGACTGCTGGAGATGTAAATGGCGATGGTTACGATGACATAATTGTAGGAGCTTTTGCATATAATTTTATACAGGAAGGGTATATATTTATTACGGTGGATTAAACATGAATACTATAGCTGATGTAACCCTGACCGGTGCAGCAGAATTTGATTATTTCGGAGCCTCAGTCTCTACAGCTGGTGATTTGAACGGTGACGGATATTGGGATGTAATTGTCGGAGCAAGCCGGAATGATTCAGGCGGTAACTGGTCCGGTAGGTCTTATATCTATTTCGGCGGTGCAGTTATGAATAATTCTGCTGATTTGATAATGACCGGAGAAGCTGTAAATGACCAGTTTGGCTTTTCAGTTTCTAATGCCGGTGATGTAAATGGTGACGGTTTTTCTGATGTTTTGATTGGTGCAATTGGTCTGTCGCCTTTAAAAGGAAAAGCTTATATTTTTCATGGAGGATTAACTATGAATAATATTCCGGATCTGATAATGAACGGAGAATTAATTAATCACGCTTTCGGAAATTCAGTATCGTCTGCAGGGGATTTTAACGGTGATGGATTTTCAGATGTAATAATAGGCGCATCAACTGCAGAAAAGGCGTATATTTTTTTCGGCGGTTCAAACATGAACAATACTGCAGATGTGATGATGACAGGTGAGGCTGCAGGCATAGAATTTGCAAATTCAGTTTCCGAAGCCGGTGATGTAAATGGAGATGGATATACTGATGTTATAATCAGTGCACGTGGTTATTCTTCTTTTTCCGGCAGGGCATATGTGTATTTTGAGGTTCACTATATGATAATGTACCGGATGTTACATTTAAAAATATTGAAACAAATGAAAGATTTGGAAATTCAGTTTTCTCAGCAGGAGATATGAATTGTGACGTATATTCAGATGTAATAATTGGCGCTAATGGTTTTTCTTCATATACCGGAAGGGCTTATGTTTTTTTTGGCGGTGCGAATATGAATACTATAGTAGATATAAAGATTACAGGTGAATCTACTAATAGCGGTTTCGGAGTTTCAGTCTCAAATACTGGTGATGTAAACGGTGATGGTTATTCTGAGGTGATTGTTGGTGCGGATAGATTTTCTTCTTATACAGGAAGAGCATATGTTTATGATTATTATATGAAAGGTGATATAACTTACGATTTTAATATTGATGGTGAAGCAACTGGAAATCGATTTGGAAATTCCGTATCTGAGGCAGGTGACGTTAACGGTGATGGATTTGATGATTTTATAGTCGGGGCATATGGATTTAATTCAAATTCAGGAAGAGCATACATATATTTTGGAGGTCAATATATTGATAATATCGCAGATGTAGTAATGACCGGAGATTCAGCAAATCATTTTTTTGGGAGATCAGTATCATCTGCCGGTGATGTAAACAATGATGGATATTCTGATGTAATTATTGGAGCTTCAGGAAATTCAGCAGTTCTAAATAAAGCTTTTATTTTTTATGGTGGAATATCAATGAACAATGTTGCAGATTTAATTTTAACAAATAATATATTAAATACTAATTTTGAAATCCAGTCTCCGGTGCCGGAGATGTAAACGGAGATGGTTATTCGGATGTTGTAGTCGGGGCTTACTTACAATACTTTAACCGGAGGGCTTATTTATATTATGGAGGATCAACAATGGATAGTACTGCAGATGTTATTATGACTGGAGAAACCACATTAAACTTTTTGGAAGATCAGTATCACTAGCCGGAGATGTAAACGGAGACGGCTATTCAGATGTTATAGTCGGTGCTCAAAGATATAACAATTTTACCGGTAAAGTATATATGTATTTTGGAGGATTATCAATGGATAGCACTGCAGATTTAACAATGACAGGAGAAATAACAGGAGACAATTATGGAATTTTAGTCTCCAAAGCTGGTGATGTAAACAAAGATGGTTTTTCAGATGTTATCGTCGGAGCAAGTGGAAATTCCGGTAGAGCTTATGTATATTTAGGAGGATCATACATGAATAATATTGAAGACATTATATTTTATGGAGTTCATCCGTCTCCGATGCAGGAGATATTAACGGAGACGGTTATTCAGATGTTATTATTAGATATTATCCAGGTGCAAAAATTTATTTTGGTGGAGTATCTATGAATAATATTGAAGATATAACTATTATAGAGGATACAGCAAATAACGGAGATATAAATCAAATTTCTTCTGCTGGTGATTTAAATGGTGATAGTTATTCAGATCTTGTTGCTGGAGCAGAAACATTTAATTCAAGTACTGGAAGAGCATATATTTATACAGGCTCAGCTATTTCCGTAAAGCCAATCATTCTAAACGTTAAAGATGTTCCGAATGATCAGGGTGGTTATCTAAATTTAAAATTCGCTAAAAGCTCATTAGATGTACCTTCAAATGAAACAGGAGGTGTAAATTATCAAATTGAAAGAAGTGTGCCGCCAAATGCAAATGGTTATCAATGGATTTCTGTAGGTACAGTTTTAGGAACATACAATAATTATTATACAGCAGAGATCCATACTCCAAAATGATTCCGGTTCTTCAGGCAATAACACTTTCTTTCTTTCGGGTAACTGCAGTTTCAAATACCACAGGTGTAATATGGAGATCTAATATTTTGCTGGGGTACAGTATTGATAATCTGCCTCAGTCCCCTCAGAATTTAGCCGCAAATTCAAAAATTAATTATATAAATTTATCATGGAATCAAAATAATGAAAACGATCTTCACCATTACAATATATACCGGAACGGTGTAGAATTTGCAACTTCTATCAGTACAAATTTTAATGATTCATCCGGAGTGGAAGACTCAACTTATATTTATAATATTGCAGCTGTTGATATTAATGGTAATATTTCCGGATTATCCAATTCTGCAGTGGTAACAGTAAATAATACCGGAAGCATAAATCTAGCAGTTATAGTAGAAGGATTTTACCTGCCGGATCAGGTAGAATGAATTTAAAAGACACAGTTACAATTCAACTTAGAAATTCAAATTCCATATGCTATAGTGGAGACATCAACTGGAACAATAGATTCTGTTTCATTTCTTAGTTTATTTAATATAATGAATACTGCAAGTGGAAATTATTATTTAGCAATCAGGCATAGAAATTCAATAGAAACTTGGAGTTCAATATTAATAAATTATATTGCAGGTAATACAACAAACTTTTCATTTATTTCATCATCGTCACAAGCTTTTGGAAATAATCAGATACAGGTAAACTCATCACCTTTAAGATATGCCATATACAGCGGAGATGTAAATCAGGATGGCGCTGTAGATATTACTGACTTAAGTCTGATTGACGCATCTTACTATGGTACCGGATATCTTGTAACCGATATAAAATGGCGATGGAGTAGTTGATATTTTGGATTCTTCTATAGCAGATAATAATTCTTTCAACTTTATTGGTAAGATTACTCCTTAAATAATTTCTAAGGGAAAAATTATTTTTTTCACATTCATAAAAAGCCGGTGGATTTCAGCAGCCGGCTTTTGTTTTTATTTATTTTACTTTTTAGAAAATAATATATTGTAAAATCTTCGGCGTTATATAATATAACGATCTGTGTAATCTTTGTATTTCAAAATTAATCAGCTCCTTGATTTTCTGTTTTTGATAGTTCCAGATTATTTCAACATCATGCGATTTTTTTTTCAGTGTATTTAAGCCTATTCTCTTAAAAATTCTTTTCCTAAATAAGAAAATGCCTTACTAATTTACTCTTCAGATTAATCTTCAAATATATTTTGATTATGGTCTCGATTAATAGCGTTTACAAATTGAGTCGATGAAAACCAATTATTGTTACTGGGTTTAAATTCATAATTCACTCATACGGAAAAAACTTCCATCCGCCCGTGTCTATATCTGCTACAAAATTCTTTCCGTTTAATCCATAATTTCTACCGATCCAAAATCTCTTTCCAGAATTATGAAGATCTAAAGTATTTCCCTGACCTTTAATTTTCATCCATATTTTTACCGGAAGTTGAAAAAGCATTTATTTTAGATCGTAAATTTTCAAAATCATCTAACGCTGTTTTTAATACATTATAAAAATAATTATCTGATAAAATATCAACGTAGGAATCTAAAATATTTTCCCAGAATAGTATCTGAAAATCGTTTGATTTAGAATTTTTAAAATATTTCTCCGGCACCAAAGCTAAATGAAATATATTTTTGTCATCTATATTCAGATTATGTTTAATACAATCAATTATTTTTTTTTGATCATTAAACTGCCTTTTAAAATCTGCCAGATTTCCTGAGCTGTACATTTTTGCTTCTACTACTATTAGTATACTTTCCGGTTCTGTAATTAATACAACAAGATCGGGAGTATCTTTTGTTGTCGGAACATTTTTATATTTAAACCTGTCATTCAATTCCTGAAAGATTCCTTTAAACTGTATTCAGTCATAAAAATAATATTGTTAGAACTAGTATCTGGATAAATATTCAGATCTTTCGGAAACCCATTAATAAGTTTAGTGAATCTGTTAAAGTTTTGAAAATTATTGCAGCAAATGATTTGAGGAAGTACTGTACCAGTATAAAAACGTTCTTTTCTATTCAGAGGCAGAAAGTGTTTAAAACTTTCTGAGATTTTGTTTTCGCTCATTTATTAAAAAATGAAAATTTATTTAAATATGCAACAAAGTAAATGATTTATTGAATCATTTGATAAAAATTATATTTTCAATAATAATTATATTGAGAAATTACATAGGGTAGATCGTTCATATTTGCGTTCTTTTTTCATATTAACAGGTAAAATTAAGATAATTAAATATATTTATTATTTCAAAGAAGTATTGCATAACCGTCACTTCACCTTATCCCTCTCCGGAAACGGATCATTCCCATAACCGCCCTTATCGCATATCTTTCCGTCACTGTTTGTACCGAATCTTACAGAATAACTGCATACCCGTACAATATCTTGTATTACAAGAATAAAAATATTATAATTGATTCTAATTTTCAGGCAAAGGATATAATTAAAGTAAAAAAAATATGAAAAAATTAATTTTATACTTCGTAATATTATTCATTTGTTCATTATCAGTTTTATCATTTGATGATTTTGAAAAGGACAGCAAAAAAAATTATCACAGGGATATCTCAGCTGTAGCAGATTCACGAATATTTGATGCTAATGATATCAGGACTTACTTTCGAAACAATGGAAGTTTTAACCGTGATCCTTCAACTTTAAACGCAGCTTTTGTCTGGCCAAGAACTTCTTCGAAAACTGCAAGATACGCCTCAGGGCTTTGGATCGGCGCAATAGTCGGTGATGATACTTTAGTTACTTCCTGCGGATATACATATGAGTATCTCCCGGGATTTACAGACAACAATGGAGATCCGGCTGGATATAATGATCCGGAATACAAAATTTATAAACTTACACGGGGTATTCAGGATAAAGACAGAGCGAACTGGCCGAGCGTTTTACTTGGTAACTCCGATCAGGGCGCTCCCGTTTTTTATGATTCCCTGAGCGGGATATTAAGACCGGTAGATTTTGGAAAACAAACTATGTTTTATTCATACACTGACAGTTATGAAAGCGCTCATAATGCAGTACCCGGTTCTACAGCGCCTCTCAAAGCAGATATAAAGCAGTTAAACTTTGCCGAAAATTTTCCTTTTGATCCTTTGGATTACATTTTGTTTTCACAATTCATTGTAATAAACAGAAGTGACAATGTATGGCAGAATACTGTATTCAGTTTCTGGTCTGATGATGATCTTGGGGATGCTGCAGATGATAAGATTGGCTGCGACTCTGCTCTTAAGCTGGGATACACATACAACGGAACAAATAATGATCTGATATACGCTAACAGCCCGCCTTCTGTCGGTACTCTCTTGTTAAAAGGCGCATTAAAATACACCGGAAATCCAAATGATGTTGTTTCTTATTGTCACAATGATCTGAGAATAGTTAAATCCGGATATACTGACGCGGGGATGTCTGTTTTCAATGGTGTCGGAACTTCACAAAATTACAGTCAGTCATACAGATTAATGAACGGTTTGACAAGTTCGGGAGAATCAGTCATAAATCCTGTCGGTGGATTTCCTACAAAGTTTTATTATACCGGTGATCCTGTTACAAATACAGGATGGAATTTAGCGGCACAGGGAGATGTTAGATTTTTCCTTTCAAGCGGACCTGTTGACGTCGCTCCGGGAGATACACAGGTTTTGGTCATAGCTCAGATCATTGCCAGAGGTTCTGATTATCTTAACAGCATTACAAAGTTGAGAGAATATTCAATGACTGCAAAAGAATATTACCGTCAGTGTTATTATTTAGATCCTGTAGGTATCACTGAAAATATTTCAGCAGTTAATAATTTTTCCTTATCTCAAAACTACCCTAATCCTTTTAATCCAAATACAATTATAAATTACAAATTAAGATATTCCGCTTTTTTAAAATTAATAATTTACGATGCTATTGGAAATGAAGTAGCTTACTTAGTTAATGAAAGACAGGATCCGGGCAGTTATTCTGTTGAATGGAATGCTGAAAATTTTCCAAGCGGAGTGTACTATTATACTTTAACCGGCGGAAGTATCAGAGAATCCGGAAAAATGGTTTTGTTAAGATAATTTCAATGTTAAGTTAAATTATTTTACTGAAGTAATTCAATGAAACTATTTCATCTGAACATTCTATATTTTTAAAAATAAAATGAATTTTAAAATTAATATGAAAATACTGGTAATAATATTTTTATTAATTCCGATGATTCTAAACGGACAGCAGGTTTCTCAGGAATGGAAAAGAACTTATAACGGACCCGGACATTTTGGAGAAGTCTGTTATAAAGTTTTAGCTGATAATTCTGGGAATATATATACTATTTCCGGGTCATTTGGCATTGTTACAACAAAATACGACAGAAACGGAAATATAATCTGGGAAAAAACTTTCAATAAAACTCCGGCTTCAATTGAAGACCCCGGATTTATGAATATTGATAATTCCGGGAATCTAATTATTACCGGTAGTTCCTATATCAATAACAATAGAATAATTACAATTAAATATGATACAGCCGGAAATGTCATATGGCATAAAATATTCAATGAATCGCCGAATACTCAAAATACTCCTGACGATCAGTTCGTTGATAAATTCGGGAATATATATATAACAGGAAGTACATTTATTAACAATGCTACTGATATAATAACATTAAAATATGATACAAATGGAAATCTGATCTTCAGCAGAACTTATAACGGATCCTTAAATGTGTGGGATAAGGGATATTCTGTTATTGCAGATGATTCAGGCAATGTTTACACCGCAGGTTATTCGAATTATAACACTGTAAAATCTGATTTTATAGTTTTAAAATATGGACCCGGCGGAAATATTCTCTGGGGGAGGTTTTATAATGGCAATAATAATAACGAAAACATGGCAAGATCTATCGTTATGGATAATGACGGAAACTTACTGGTTTCCGGGGAATTTAACAACGGTATAACAACTTCAGATATTGCAACATTAAAATATAATCCCGGCGGAGATTTATTATGGGAAAGGATTTATTCAGGATCTTCTGACAGCTTTGATGGTATGATTCAAATGAAAACTGACAGCCTGAATTATCTTTATATTCTGGCAACTAGCAGAAATAATTTTTTTAACAATTGCTCTGTCATTAAATATGATGAAAATGGAAACATGATTGTTAACCCTGTTGTAAGTGTTGAGGATTACTGGTTTTCAAATGTATTTGAATTTGATAATTCAGGAAATATTATTGTAATAAACACTAACAGAAACTCAGGGAGAAATAATTTTGCAATTGCTGATTCTACAGATCCCGATACCATAGGAATGATAGTAAGAAAAAGATTGACCTCTTCAGGAAATTTTCTGGATAGTTCAGTAATATATTACCCTTTAGTAAAAGATATTTTTATAAGGTCAATTTACCTTGATGATTCTGCGAATGTATATCTTGCAGGCAATTCAACTTATACAGATGAAGGTACAAATGCAGATGCATTGACTTTAAAAATGAATTCGGATGGAAGTAAAAGCTGGGACAGGATATTTTTAGGACAGGGTACTCAGTCTGATTATCTGAATAAAATGATACTGGACCCGTCCGGAGATGTATTTGTTACGGGCACGGGAACTTACGGTAATAATTCGTCTGCTGTAACAATGAGATACAATTCAAACGGTGATCTGATCTGGAAATCTTTATACAACAGAATCCCCGGACTTTATGACGGATCAGTTACATTAAAAAAAGATATTAGCGGTAATATTATTGTGGCCGGTTTTACTGATCAAACCTTTTTTAACAGAGATATAGCAGTAATAAAATATGACAGTTTAGGAAATGAGCTCTGGGGATCGCGGTACGGAAGCACTTTTTTAAAAAATGACATAACATATCAGGTAGAAACAGATTCTGAGGACAATATTTATGTAACAGGTTCCAGTCAGGGAGCCGGAACAGACAAAGATATGATCACTTTAAAATTTAATTCATCCGGTGATCTGATCTGGGAAAACAGATATTCCGGTACTGCAAACGGTGATGATATATCTTATGATCTGGCTATTGATAATGAAGATAATATTTATATCGCGGGTTCAGCAATTGAAACAAATACAGGCATTGACGGATGTGTTATAAAATATGATTCAGCAGGAAATCAGATATGGATTAAAAAATTTAAGGGTCAGACCGACAGAGTTGATATTTTCCGAAAAATAGAAATTGATGATCTCAACAATATTTATGTATGCGGAGAAACCACATCTGATACTTCTTTTACAGATTACTTAACAGTAAAATACAACAGCAACGGAGATCAGATCTGGGTAAAGACTTATAATGGTCCGCTTAATAATATTGACAGAATAAATTCCATGACGATAAGAAATAATTTTTTATATGTGACGGGAGAAAGTCTCGGATTAACATCATTTCTGGATTTTCTCACTTTGAAATATGATCCTGACGGAAATCAAATATGGGAGGCGCGGTATAACGGGAGCTTTAACAGAAGCGACAGAGCAGCTGAGATCGCAATAGACAATGGAAATAATGTTTATGTAACTGGTGAGACTTCAGTCGGATCTACAACTGATTTTGTTACAGTTAAATATAATTCAATCGGCGAACAGGTTTGGACGTTACAATATAACGGTCCCGGAAATTATGCTGACAGACCAAATTCAATTGCTGTAAACAATTTTGGAAATGTATATGTAGCCGGAATCGAAACAAGTTTAAATTCAGGTTTTGATTTTTCATTGATTAAATACTCACAAACTTCCGGAATAAATGATCCCGGAAGCAGTATTTTTTCAAATTTTAAACTTTATGATAACTACCCTAATCCGTTTAATCCGTCAACAAGAATTAAATTTGATATTTCTGTTTCATCATTTGTTAGTCTCAAAATTTTTGACATTTTAGGAAGAGAACTAAAGTCAGCGATAAATGAAAATTTAGATATCGGAACTTATGAGTATATTTGGAATGCAGATAATTTTCCCAGCGGGGTTTACTTTTATACAATTAATTCCGGTAAGTTTTCTGAGACAAAGAAAATGACTTTGATAAGATAAGTTAGTAGATAATAGTTAATAGTTTATAGTTAATAGTTTATAGTTAATAGTTTATAGTTTATAGTTTAGAGTTAATTGATAATTGATAATTGATAATTGATAATTGATAATTGATTATTATTTTCCTTCTCCCACCCAAGCCCCGGCTTGGGTGGGTCCGGCTTAAGAAGGAGTGGTGGAAGATCTTTTGCGAGTCCGCGCTTTTCGGACGAAGCAATCTCCGCTCTAACTGCTGAAGAATACTTCATAAATTCAAGTCAGGCATTAGATTCGGAGATTGCTTTCGCTTCGCTCGCAAAAAAACCCTTTTGCGAGTCCGCGCTCTTCGGACGAAGCAATCTCCGCTCTCACTACTGAAGATTACTTCATAAATTCAAGTCAGGCATTAAATTCGGAGATTGCTTCGCTTCGCTCGCAAAAAAACCTTTTACGAGTCCGCGCTTTGTTGCGAGTCCGCGCTTTTCGGACGAAGCAATCTCCGATCTTTTGCGAACCCAATTTTGGGTCCGGCTTAGAATGGAGAGTGAAACATATATCAGCCCTTCTCAAACTGGGTCTTAGGAAGAAGGAGTTTAGGATGAAAACAAAAGCCCGCTTTTACCGCGGGGTTTCTGATATTACGATTTATTTAATTCTGTTACTTCACTAAAGCTTTTTTATTGTTACTTCAGATTCAGGTCTTACCGGATTTAATTCTTCGGAAACGTTTATAGTTCGCTGCCTTCTCTTGGAGATGCCTGACTGACCGCTGTATCATCTCAGTCAGTTCTCTGAAAGTAATAATTTTCCGCTCTTTGGATTGTGTTTTAGATATGTATATTGCTGATGAAAGATGTAGGAAGAAACCGGCGTCGTTAAATCATTTTTCTGCCTGCGCAACTTGAAATTGATTAAGTAATCTTTTCCAAAATGAGCAGGTCTTTATCGCTGTTTAAGAAATCCATAATTTCATTTTTGTTTATCTTCAATATATTAACTGTATCTGCTATTTTACAATTACCGATAACAAGCCATATCAATTTAGGCGGACTGCCATAGGTAGAGTTTAAGAAGTAAAAGTCTTTATCCTTCGTAACAATTGTTAAATTCTCTTTCTTTGCATATTCCAAAATTTCTATGTCATCCTTATCCCGCATCCCAGCATCAATCACATGTACTGAACCAGGAAAATGATCATGAAGCAATTGAACAAGTTTGACAGATAGATTATTATCAAATAATAGGCTCAAGGAATACCTTCAGGAAGCTATTTTTATAATTCTTTTTTCCGCATCTGCAGCATAAGCAAGCGCAGCGTAAACATCTTCTTTAATAAGTCCGGGGAAATTTTCCAGCAATTCATCTATCGTATTTCCTCCTGCGAGATAGCTTAAAATGTCATAAACTGTAACCCGCATTCCTCTAATACATGGTTGACCGCTTCTTTTGCCGGGCTCGACGGTAATATGTTTTGTATAATTGATCATATTAGATTAATTTAAATGACGCTTTTAATTTTATGTGTATAAATTATGCAAAGCAATTGAAAATAAGTATATAAAAAACCGCTGGTCAATTATCAATGATCAATACATTATTCAACATCTAATCATAATTTATTTTCTGCATATATGAAAACGCTAACGAGGTTAAAAACTCTGATCGATTGGAAGAGAAAATGTCACAGCTACGCTGTTTATTAATTTAATAATATTTTTTTCTACAAAGATGACACTAAGTCAATTATCAATTATTAATGATCAATGATTAATTATGAATGATCAATATATTTTTAAACGTAAAATTATTACTTGTTTTATACAAAGAAGAAACCTGGTGATTACGCAGAGACGCAAAATATTGCGTCTCTGCGAACCACACACAATTTATCCAAACAAAAACCCCGCTTTCTTACCGCGGGGTTTCTGACATTACTACTTATTTATTTCCGTCACTTCACCTTATCCCTCTCCGGGAACGGATCATTCCCATAACTATCCTTATCACTTATCTTTCCGTCCCTGTTGTGAATCACAAGTTCTGATTTTTTATTTTTTGCGATCTGTCTGGCTCTTTTGACAGCTTCCTTTTTTGTCTTTGTGATCTTGGTCCGGCGGGAATTGCTTTCTCCCTTTACAGCCCATTTTTCATTTGCCGGAATTACGTGCTGATTCTTTTTAGATTTCAATTTTATGTCTTTCATTAATTTTATTTTTAAGTTTTAAAAATATCTAAACTGATTTTTTAATACTGACCTGACGAGTTTCCGGAAAGCCGTCAGGTCAGATTATCAGTTCAATTTAATTATGATTCGTTTCCATTTGTCACTGCGGAAACCGGCAAATTTGAAGACGGTTGATTGTCACCTCCGGTCATCTTTACGCCGCCGGAGTTCAGTGAACCGTTGTTGTGCCTGACTCCCAGATCTCTGACGACTCTTGCTGCTTTGTATCCGTCATAGAAATCCTTGTCAGCGATCTTGTATTTTTCCATTAATCTGTCAATGGAATCCACTAGACTGTCGGCATCCTTGAATAGCGTTACCATTGTCTTGATCGCTCCTGTCATGGTTGCGCTGCCGGTATTCTTCGCTCCGAGCGCATTCTTATATCTATCGATCTCATTCAGGAATGCAGTCAGATCATCAGATGTAATTCCGTACCTCGCTATTTCAGCGCTGTTCTGAACTGCTTTATCCTTTATGGAATTCAGCTCGATCTCAAGCACGGCATCTCTGAGTTTCATAAGATCCGATTTTCTGAAATCTACGGATTCCCTCAGATCATTATTACCTGATTTCTTGGCAAAAGAATATATTGCGCCGGCTACTGCAAGCGCATGATCGATTACAGATTTTCTCACTTTTACTTTATATCTCACCTTTCCTAAAGTTGCCTTGCTGCGCTCGTCTTCCTTGTCAGCAATTTCCTGAAGGATCGATTTAAATGAATTCATGTGTTCTTTGAATTCTTCATTGCCTTCATATCCGGCGCTGTGATCGTCCAGATATGCCCTGACTCCTGAATACATGGAGTACTTGTTTGTTTGAGTTTTTATCATTGTATAGTTTTCCTTATGCCCTTTAGGGCGTTTTTTTAGTTTATGAATGTGTTTCTTTTTTTACAGCTTGACTTCAATTGCAGATCTTTAATGATGTTCTCATTTCCGGACCTGCATGCTGCCGGCAGCATTTTTTGAAATTAGTTCTGCTTTTTTATAATTTTATCTGATTTTTCTTAATTTTTCATTTTTTAGTGAAAATTTTTTCACTTTTTAAAATTATTTTACTTTTTCTCTATTTTTCTTTATCTTCAGTCTCCATTTCTTTACCTTTGGTCTCCATTCCTTTACCTTTAGTCTCTATTTCTTCACCTTTAGTCTCTATTTCATTACCTTCTGTCTTCATTTCATTACCTTCAGTCTCCATTTCTTTACCTTTGGTCATCATTTCTTTACCCTCAGTCTCCATTTCTTTACCTTCTGTCTCCATTTCTTTACCTTCTGTCTCCATTTCTTTAACTTCTGTCTTCATTTCATTACCTTCAGTCATCATTTCTTTAACTTCCGTCTTCATTTCTTTAACTTCTGTCTCCATTTATTTGTCTTCGTTGAAAATTATTTCACATTCTCTCCTCATTCTTATGTTGTTTGTCTTCATTTCTTTACCTTCTGTCTCCATTTCATTACCTTCAGTCTTCATTTCATTATCTTCGGTCTTCATTTCATTACCTTCGGTCTCCATTTCATTACCTTCGGTCTCCATTTCTTTACCTTCAGTCTTCATTTCATTATCTTCGGTCTCCATTTCTTTACCTTCAGTCTTCATTATTTTGTTTTCACTTTTCTTTATTTTAGTTCTTACCTTCTTAATTTCTGATCTGTATCTCTTCTTCCGAAACTCTGTCTTCTTAATTTAGTCTTTTGAAATCATTCCGGAATATTTCAGTGCCATTCTGCAATTTTCATTCATCTTCCTTTTGTCCCCCGTCTGAGTCTCCGGTGCTGTTCCGGGACTCAGACGATAACGGTACTCAATCAGATTGTCTCCAGGTTGTACCCCTTTCGAGACTCCGGTACTATTCAAAGTTTTTACTCATTTTCATCCTGCTTTATTTATAGAACCGCTTCCATTATTATTTAGATTAACCTGGTTATGCCTCTCATTGAAATTCTATTTTATTAAAATTAAAGTTTAAATATTTTTCAGTTAACCGTCATCCGTGTTATGCAGTGAAGTCCTGATGTATGTAAAAGAACTATACAAAATTAACGGGAGTTTGCTTTTAAAAACAACGGACATTTTGACGATTTTGTGAAGTGAAATTTCTTTTCCGGATTTTTGTCCCCTGTCAGTTAACTGTCATCCCTGATCCGACGTGAAGATCAGATATATTTAAAAGAACTATACAAAATTAACGGGAGTTTGCTTTTAAAAACAACGGACATTTTGACGATTTTGTGAAGTGAAATTTTTTTTCGGATTTTTGTCCCCGTCAGTTAACCGTCATCCCTGATCCGACGTGATGATCAGATGTATTTAAAAGAACTATACAAAATTAACGGGAGTTTGCTTTTAAAAACAACGGACATTTTGACGATTTTGTGAAGTGAAATTATTTCCACTTGCTATTATATATTTTTTTATAGATTGGTTTTTTTGTTGTTCGGATTTGCGTGGGAAGTTTTTGCTTAATGAATTCGGAAAAAAACTTTTTTGGAGATCATACTATAAAAAGATCTTATCGCACGTAGCCGCAGGCTTCAGCCTGCGGTAACATTGTAAAATTAATTCAAGCTCTATTTGATTTACTCAAACTACTCCCACTCATCAAAATCATAAACCGTCGAACCCTTAAACTTATATTTCTTCCACTCATCCGTTAACCCCGCTCTTACCGGATTTTTTAAAATATAATAGATTTGTGTTATGAGATCTTCATTGCTTCTGATAATGTGGTCATAATAATCCTTTTGCCATTTGGAACAGCCCATATTCTGACCGAACCAATAACCGGTTTTTTGTTTGAAGAGATCAGCAGACTTAATTACTTCGGAATCTTTGCCAGTACCCTGCAGGATTAAATGAAGATGATCGGGCATAAATAAATATATCACCGCTTCACATTCGCCTTTAACTATTACCTCTTTCAGAATATCCCGGAATATCAAAAAGATATTCTCGTTAATAAATACCTTCTCCATATTCTTTATACACATTGTGAATGAAACAGTTTTTTCACCGGTATAAAATTCTTTATCTAAGCGATGTTTTTTTTCACGAATGATTCTCATATTATTCTCCTTTAATTTTCCTTTAATTCTTTTTGAATACTTCCGCAGGCTAAAGCCTGCGGCTACTTTCCAATCTTTCTATTTAATTATTGTTGCTGTGGTTTCGGGAAAATATATCAATTTACTTCCTCCCGATTATCAATTTATTTTAAACACGTAGCCGCAACCTTCAGGTTGCGGAATAAATGAATCAATTAACTTCCCCGGATTTTCAATTTGTTTTATCTCGTAGCCGCAACCTTCAGGTTGCGGAAAATAAAATAATTTATTTTCCTGAATAATAAAATGATTTTGTTCTCTCTGATGCTTTTGCATATCCTGCCGTTCATTACAGATCCATTTATCCCGCAGTCTAAAGCCTGCGGCTACTTTCTTGTGTTTATATTTATTGACGCCGTGGTTGCGTAAAAATTTATCAATTAACTTCGCGGATTATCAATTTGTCTAAAATCGTAGCCGCAACCTTCAGGTTGCGGAAAAAATAAAATCATTTTATTATTACCGATCCGGTTCATTTGAATCAGATCTTTTTTATTCATTTATCCCGCAGTCTAAAGCCTGCGGCTACTTTCTTGTGTTTATATTTATTGACGCCGTGGTCGCGTAAAGAATATCAATTAACTTCGCAGGATTATCCATTTGTTCTATCCTCGTAGCCGCAACCTTCAGGTTGCGTAAAAAACAAAATTAACTTTTTATTCCCGGAACAATAAAATAATTTTATTATCACCAATCCAGTTACATTTGGATCAGATCATTTTTATTCATTTATCCCGCAGTCTAAAGCCTGCGGCTACTTTCTTGTGTTTATATTTATTGACGCCGTAGTTGCGGAAAAAATTTATCAATTAACTTCGACGGATTATCAATTTGTTCTAAACTCGTATCCGCAACCTTCAGGTTGCGGAAAAATAAAATCATTTTATTATTACCGATCCAATTACATTTGGATCAGATCTTTTTTATTCATTTATCCCGCAGTCTAAAGCCTGCGGCTACTTTCTTGTGTTTATATTTATTGACGCCGTGGTTGCGGAAAAAATAAAATCATTTTATTATTACCGATCCGGTTCATTTGAATCAGATCTTTTTTATTCATTTATCCCGCAGTCTAAAGCCTGCGGCTACTTTCTTGTGTTTATATTTATTGACGCGTGGTTGCGGAAAAAATTTATCAATTAACTTCGCGGATTATCAATTTGTCTAAAATCGTAGCCGCAACCTTCAGGTTGCGGAAAAAATAAAATCATTTTATTATTACCGATCCGGTTCATTTGAATCAGATCTTTTTTATTCATTTATCACGCAGTCTAAAGCCTGCGGCTACTTTCTTGTGTTTATATTTATTGACGCCGTAGTTGCGGAAAAAATTTATCAATTAACTTCGACGGATTATCAATTTGTTCTAAACTCGTATCCGCAACCTTCAGGTTGCGGAAAAAATATATAAATTAACTTAACGGGATTATTTTATATGCTCATATCCGCAACCTTCAGGTTGCGGAAAAAATATATAAATTAACTTAACGGGATTATGTTATATGCTCATATCCGCAACCTTCAGGTTGCGGAAAAAATATATAAATTAACTTAACGGGATTATGTTATATGCTCGTAGCCGCAACCTTCAGGTTGCGGAAAAATATATCAATTTACTTCACGGATTATCAATTTGTTTTAAGCTCATATCCGCACACTTCAGATTGCGGAAAAACAAAATTAACTTTTTATTCCCAAAACAATAAAATGACTTTTATATCACCGATCCGGTTACATTTGAATCAGATCTTTTTATTCATTTCTCCCGCAGGCTGAAGCCTGCGGCTACAAACTTTTATTTTTATTAAAAATTAATTTTTACTTCACCAGCGCCATCCGCTTCGTCTGCATAAACTCACCCGTTTCAAGCCGGTAAAAATATATCCCGCTCGCAAGTCCGCTGCCGTCAAACTCTAGTTCGTAACTTCCCGGAGTCTGTTTTTCGTTTACCAGTGTTGTGACTTCGTTTCCTAAAATATCATACACTTTTAGTTTAACATCATTCGTATTTCGTAATTCGTAATTAATAATTGTATTCGGATTGAACGGATTCGGAAAGTTCTGATACAAAGTAAATCCCGCAGGCGTTTCAGTATTAATATTGCTGACAGGTATTACCTGATCTGCGCAGTTCTTAAGTTCGGTCACACTATTTAGATTACTTGTTCCTTTTTTTATATATGTGATAGTTTTGAATTCTATTGTGTCAAAAGGATTTACATTTCCGAATTTTGAACCTATTATTACATACCTGTCACCGCTTGTCGAATCATTCCATCCTGCTCCGCTTACGGGGTCTCCGGAATATCTGTAATTTGTATAACTTCCGGTAACCGGATTTATGATTCTGCTGCCGTCAGTATTTAATCCCTGCATTACTCTGAATGTCTGAAGCGAATCCGTCGGACATCCGCCTGTCCCGCATTTGAATACATTTCCAAAATCAGATTTATACTGCGAATGACGGGAAGCGTCTTTTATAATTATCCCGACTGCAGGAGGCGCCGGTCCGTATTCAGGATCGTTATCATTTCCGTTATATCCAAAGGCAAGATTTTTTACAGAATCTGTTCCTCCTCTGTCATTATTTCCTGCTCCAATATCCATATCAGACCAGATTGCAGAACTGAATTCATTCCATACAGAAACATTCTTGTTAATAATTTTCCATTCGTAATTTATTGCATCCGCGCAAGCCTGCTGCTCTCTTGCCCAGGCATACATTTTAATTTCCGCTTTGAGAGGCGGAGCGCTGCGGTCGTTCAGAATGCTGTCTCTGTATCCGTCAGTAAATGAACAGAAAAATTCTGATCTCCTTTCATAACAGGAGCATCAACCGGTGGCTCGTAAATTCCGTTACCGTTATTGTCAACCCACGGCGCGCCTTGCTGAACCGGCCAGTCGCTCCACGGATCAAAATCATTGAAGCCGTTCGGATGAACGGGTGATACTTTATATAGTCTGTAAGCAGGATCATTTTCTCCCATTGGCTGCTGCAGAGCGTAATCAAAATATCCCGGTCTGTATTCGGAATCATAAATTGCCCTGCTGCCTCTGATTGAATCACCGGTCTTTCCGCTTATCCATAGACCTGTATAATAAATTGCATACTTACCTGAATTTTTCGGCCACTCGAATGCCGGTGTACCCGGTCCGGGATTTCTGTCTGAATAGCCGGTATTTGTTATTACTGTTTTTATCTGATTCGCATCTATAGTTTTAAAACTAAATGTACGGCTGTCAGTCCCAGGGTTATATTTGTCAAACCCGGCTAAAGTCAGTATCATCAGACTTATGCCGAGACTTATTAATAATGTTTTCATTTCAGTACTCCTTATATAATATTTTTCAAAAGATTTATCCCTGTACAATAATAATTAATCAGATACTTGAAATCAAAGATTTTTTATGCTGTTTGTAAGCGCAGAATAACTTCTTTAAATAATAAATTTTGTCGATAAAGCTCTTTTATTTAAAATTCTAAGCGTTTTTCTTTGGATAGAAATATCGGTTTGTGTAAATCCCGCCGTTGGTAAATTAGCAAAAGGTCTTCACTTTCTTTTGAGTCAGCGCATATTATTTCACGAGTTTACCCGAGCGGTTTAAAATATTTGACATAGCAAACCGAAGTTTTAGTCCCGTCAGGGACTCTATATTGGTAGCAAAATCAGAGCAAGTGTTTTAGTCCCGTCAGGGACTATATATTGGTAGCAAAATATTTGTTCAATTTAAAAATGAGTTTAGTTATATTGATTTAAATATTTTAAAATCAATAAAAGGAGTTCATTATGTTGTCACTAATTTGGTCTGCAATAATCGGTTTAATCGCCGGCGCACTTGCAAAACTTGTAATGCCCGGTAAAGATCCCGGCGGAATTTTTGTAACAATGCTCATCGGTATAGTTGGTGCTCTTTTATTCACCTTTCTTGGAAGAATGATCGGATGGTATGATGAAGGAGAGTCTGCCGGATTTATTGCAGCATTCTTCGGTGCGATTGTACTTCTTTTAATTTACAGGATGATAAAAGGTAAATCCGCAGCCAGAGCGGTGAAAGATTAATGAATTCAAAATATATTTCTAATTAAATAAAACAGGAGTTAATAAAAATGGCTTTACAGGAAAAGTATCAGGCAGTGCTTGATTCTATAAATCAAAACGGCGGTGTCGATGTCTGTGTCAGCGAAAACAACGGCGTGCTGAATATTACGGCTACCGTTCCAACGCCTACAGAAAAAGTTACCGTATGGAATAAAATAAAAGAAGTCGGCGGAGAAAGTCCCACTGATCTTGTTGCAGATATAAGAATGATAAATTCAGAGATAGCATCCGGCGGAACTCCGGAAACTGAATCTCTTGGTAAAAAAACTTATGTCGTAAAATCAGGCGACACTCTCAGTAAGATCTCTAAAGAAATGTATGGTGACGCAAATAAGTATATGGATATCTTTAACGCCAATACTGATAAACTGAAAGATCCGGACAGCATTCAGCCCGGTCAGGAACTTAACATTCCGTAAAAAGTGTTCTTTTTCATTTTTCAAAAAAAAGTCTGACAAATTAATTTTCTGTCAGACTTTTTTTTTCAGCTCTTACCGTGTCGATTTTTGTTACAAAGAAGCGAAGGCACAAAGCATTTTATTTTCCCCGCCGTTGTTGGTCCCCGTCAGAGTCTCCTGCTTTCCGGGACTCTGACATCCCACGGCTGAGTCCCAAAGAGCAGGAGACTCCGCCGGCAATTTCCTTGTCTCGGCTGATAGAATTTAACTCAAGACACCCGATGCAAGCTCAGCCATCGAAGCTCCTTTTTCCAGAGCTTCCCTGTTAAGAGGAAGTGTGTTATGATATCTCTCCGGCAGAACTTTCTTCAGCGCTTCAATAATGGATTCGATCTTTATCACCGGTCTCTTTTCAAGAAACGCTCCGAGCATTATCATATTTAAAATCCTTCCGTTTTTCATGTTGATCGCTTCCTGCGCCGCGGGGATACCGATTATCTCAATATCTTTTCTTTTGCTTATCTCTCTGATATTTGTAGATTCATATATCAGCAGTCCGCCTTCTTTTATTTTTGATTCGAACTTATCCATCGACGGCTGATTTAATATCAATGCTGTATCGAATTTTGATATTATCGGCGAACTTATCTTTGAATCAGAAATTATTGTAATGCAGTTCGCAGTACCTCCGCGCATTTCGGGACCGTATGACGGCATCCAGGAAATTTCTTTGTCCTCTAACATTCCTGCATATGACAATGTCATACCCATTGAAAGAACTCCCTGTCCTCCGAATCCGGCTATTATGATTTCTTCTAACATGGCTGTTTGTCTCCAATCTGATTTAATTGTTTTAAGTCTTCAGCGCTTGGCAGCTTTACATCTCCGAGCGGGAATGTCTTTACCATTTGTTCATCAATGAAATTATTTGATTCGACAGGAGTCATTTTCCAGTTGGACGGACAGTTGCCGATGATCTCAATAAAGCACGTGCCTTTATTCAGTTTCTGATAGTTCAGCGCATTCAAAATCGCTTTCTTGGTTTTTCTGACAGCTGTATTTTTATTAACAGACTGCCTTGTCACATAAAAAGATCCCGGCAGTTGTGAGATCAGTTCAGATACTTTTATCGGAAAACCGTAAACGGAAGTATCCCTTCCGAAAGGACTCGTAGTGGTTTTCATTCCGACAAGTGTAGTCGGAGCCATCTGTCCGCTTGTCATTCCGTACACTGCATTGTTTATAAACACTATCATAATATTTTCACCGCGGTTAATGGTGTGTATCGTTTCAGCAATACCGATCGCCGCCAGATCACCATCACCCTGATATGTGAATACATATTTATCGGGCATCAGTCTTTTAATTCCGGTTGCAACTGCAGTCGCTCTTCCGTGCGCCGCTTCCTGCATATCCACATTCATATAATCATAAGCAAACACCGCGCAGCCGACAGGCGCAACGCCGATCGTATCTTCCTGAATACCAAGCTCTTCGACCGCTTCCATAATTAGCTTGTGTACTAAAGAGTGAGCGCATCCCGGACAGTAATGCATATTGACATCCAGCAGCGTATGAGGTCTTTCATACACTACAGAATATTCATCCGTATCACAGGATATTTCTGATGCAGAATTATCAGTATCAGTTTCAGTATCACTTTCCGCGCTGATATTATTATCAGTCTTTTCAGTTATTGTTAATTCTTCAGCTGACATTTTCTTTTGAAATTAAATTTTCTAATTTGTTTACAATCTCTTCCGGGTTCGGTACCATACCACCGAGTCTTCCGTAAAATTCAACATTTATCTTTCCGTTCACTGCAAGTCTTACATCTTCCACCATTTGTCCTGAGTTCAGCTCGACTGTTAAAAATAACTTTGCCTTGTGTGCAAGTTCATTAAGTCTTTTGGAAGGATACGGGAAAAGCGTGATCGGTCTGAACATACCGGCTTTAATGCCTTTCTCTCTCGCCATTATTGCCGCCTTATGACAGATCCTTGCGCTCAGTCCGTATGCGACAAAAATATATTCAGCGTCTTCGGTCATAATTTCTTCAAAACGGATTTCATTCCTTTCAATCTCTCTATACTTTTCTATTAGTTTCAGATTATGCTCTTCGAGTTTTTCGGGCTGAATATGAAGTGAGGTAATATAATTCCTTCCGCGTGATTCCGGCTTACCGGTGGTTGCCCACGGCTTTTCGGTTTTATGAACTGTATAATTTCCGAATGTAACTTTTTCCATCATCTGTCCGATCGCTCCGTCGGAAAGTATCATAACGGGATTTCTGTATTTATCAGCAAGATCAAATCCGAGAAAAACAAAATCCGCCATTTCCTGAACTGATGAAGGCGCAAGTACTATTAATTTATAATCACCATGCCCTCCGCCTTTTGTCGCCTGGAAATAATCTCCCTGCCCCGGCTGAATAGTCCCGAGTCCCGGACCGGCGCGGTTTACATTTACAATAAGACACGGAAGCTCAGCTCCCGCGATATATGATATTCCTTCCTGCATCAGACTTATGCCCGGCGAAGAAGAACTTGTCATAGCGCGGAATCCCGCACCTGCAGCGCCGTACACCATATTGATCGATGCGATCTCGCTTTCCGCCTGCAGCACTACTCTTATGTGTTCCTTTGTATTGTATTTTGGAATTTCCCTGGCAAGATATTCAAGCACTTCCGATTGCGGAGTGATAGGATATCCGAAGTATGCATCGCATCCCGCCTGTATCGCGGCTTCTGCTAAAGCTTCATTGCCTTTCATTAATTTCGTTTCCATTATTATAAATTTTATTTTCTTTTGTATTAAATGTTTGCCGGCGGTTCATAAAAAATTTCCGCTCCCGGTCTACTACTCAATCTCTTTGAGAATAGAACTGATAATGTCTTTCTCAGTATTTTTCTCACCGGTGTTCACATCAATTTTTTTCTTCTTACCGTCCGTTCTGTAAACGGTTATAACAGCATCAGGACAGACAAGCGCGCAGTTAATACAGCCGGTGCAGAGATCATTGTTCGCAATGATGTATCTGTAACCCTTGCTGTTTAATTTTTCGGATAACTGAAGTCCGCCTTCTTTGCATGCCGTTATGCAAAGTTCGCATCCCTTACATTTCTGAATGTCAAAGACCACTTTACCTTTAAGCTTTCTCTCTCTGACTGTTTTTGATTTTGCTGTATCCATTATGTTATGTTTAATGGTTCGATTTTGAACTAATATCTGAAAACATTACTTTTTTTTCAATAATATGCATCATATTAGAACATGACAAATGTCATATTATTTAATATTTTTCCTTTCCTCAATATTCGGTAAATTGAGACCTTTGAAACACAGCATACATAAATTACATTATAAAAGTACTTCAGGGATATATTCATCACTGAAATCAAGATATAATATTATTTTAATTCAGAATCATTTCTATTATAAAATTTTAAATGAAAAAACAATCAAAGATATCAGTCAACGGTAAAAACACTTTCGAAGATTATAAAAAGGAAGTCCTTTCAGATTTTAAGCTTGCAAATGAAAGCAGACAGGCGAGCATTCTCGGGCGGAAAGAGGTTCTCACAGGTAAAGCTAAGTTCGGAATTTTCGGTGACGGAAAGGAAGTTGCGCAGATAGCCATGGCAAAGGTTTTCCGTAAAGGCGATTTTCGTTCGGGATATTACCGCGATCAGACCTTTGCATTTGCAACCGGCATTTCGACCATAAAGGAATTTTTCGCTCAGCTCTATGCAGATACCGATGTGAGACTTGAACCCGCATCAGGCGGAAGATCTATGAACGGACATTTTGCAAACAGATTACTGGATGACGAAGGCAACTGGAAAAATCTTATGGATATGAAAAACACTTCCGCTGATATTTCCCCTACTGCTAGTCAGATGATCCGGCTTGTAGGACTTGCATATGCTTCAAAGCTTTACAGGGAAAACAGAACGCTTGACGGAATGAAAAGTTTTTCAGATAATGGAAATGAAGTTGCATTCGGAACGATAGGAAATGCAAGCTGCGCCGAAGGAATGTTTTTCGAAGCTATGAATGCCGCTGCAGTGCTGAGAATTCCGATGGCTGTTTCCATCTGGGATAATGGTTTCGGAATTTCCGTGCCGAGCAAATATCAGATTGCCAAGGAAAGTATTTCCAATGTACTTGTCGGATTTGAATATGATGAAAAATTCAGACAGGGATTTAAAATACATTCGGCTAAAGGCTGGGATTATCCCGGACTTGTATCAATGTATGAAAATGGTATCACCTCTGTCCGCGAAGATCATATTCCCGCTATCTTCGATGTGCAGGAAGTTACTCAGCCGCAGGGACATTCCACTTCCGGCTCTCATGAAAGATATAAAACTAAAGAAAGACTGGAATGGGAAAAAGAATTCTGCTGCATAACTCAGATGAAGAAATGGATCATTGCAGAAGCAATGGCAACAGAGGAAGAGCTGGATGAGATTGAAAAGTATGCGAAGGATTATGTTAAAAAAATGCAGCTTGAAGCATGGCAGGATTATATTGATCCGATCAAGAAAGAAAATGAGGAAGCAAGAAATTTATTTGCTGAAATTGCAAAGTCGGGAAATCATTCCAATGAGATAAACGCAGTAAGCGAATCACTTAAAAAATCTTTAGACAATAACAGGAAAGTTATTTCCGAAGCCGTGCATGAAGTCCTGATGATCTCTTCAGGTGAAAATTCAGATGCCGTTGAGAAACTCAAAGAATGGAAAAATAAATTTAAAAAAGATAACAGCAAAAGATACGGTTCGCATTTGTTCAGCGAATCTGCAGAGTCAGCTTTAAATATTAAAGAAGTTAAGCCTGTTTATTCCGAAGACTCAAAAGTTCTCGACGGCAGAGAAGTGCTTAATGCTTTTTTTGATATTGCATTTGCAGGCGATCCGAGAATTTTTGCTATCGGCGAAGACCTTGGATTTCTCGGTGATGTAAATCAGGGAATGGCAAAGCTTCAGGAAAAATACGGCGACCTGAGACTTACCGACACCGGCATCCGTGAAGCAACTATAGTCGGTCAGGGTATCGGCTGCGCGCTAAGAGGATTGAAACCAATTGTTGAAATTCAATATCTCGATTACCTTCTTTACGCATTACAGATCATCAGCGATGACCTTGCCTGTCTTCAGTACAGAACTGCGGGCGGTCAGAAAGCTCCGGTTATTATCAGAACACGCGGTCACAGACTTGAAGGGATCTGGCATTCAGGTTCACCGATGGGTACCATCATTAACAGTTTCCGCGGCGTGCACGTCTGCGTTCCGAGAGATATGACAAGAGCTGCAGGATTTTATAATACAATTCTTAAATCGGATGAACCCGCGCTTATCATTGAAAGACTGAACGCCTACAGATTAAAGGAACAGCTTCCGGACAATCTCAGTGAGGTCTGCGTCCCGCTGGGCGTACCTGAAATTTTAATTGCAGGAACTGATGTGACGATCGTTACTTACGGCGCATGCGTTGACATTGCAAAAGCCGCGATTGAAAAACTTAATAAAGTTAATATCACTTGTGAACTTATTGACGTACAGACTCTTCTGCCTTTTGATATAAATAAGATCATACTTGAATCACTTAAAAAGACAAACAGAATTTTATTTTTAGATGAGGACGTACCCGGAGGAGCTTCGGCTTATATGATGCAGAATGTTCTGGACAGGGACGGAGGTTACAGGTATTTAGACTCTGATCCGAAATGTCTTGCTGCAAAAGAGCACAGACCTGCATACGGTACCGACGGGGATTATTTTTCTAAACCAAATTCCGAAGATGTTTTTGAAACTGTATATGAGATCATGAATGAATCTGATCCTAAGAAGTATCCGCTATTCCTTTAAAATAATTGTATGGAAAATATAAAAGCGCTTTATCTGTCGCAGCTTGATGCACTAAAAGAAGAAATTACTTTATATAAGAATGAGAGAGATCTCTGGGTTTTGACCGGTATTATAAAAAACGCACCGGGAAATCTGTGTCTTCATATCTGCGGCAATCTGAATTATTTCATCGGCACTCTGATTGGTAATACGGGATATGTGAGAGAAAGGGATAATGAATTTTCTGATAAAAATATCGGAAGGGAAACGCTTTACAAAGTTATAGATGATACTAAGAATATGATCACAAATGTTTTTGACAATTTAGGCAATGATGATTTTACTAAGATCTATCCCGATAATAAATTCGGTGAATATCCGACTTACGCTTTTGTCTTCGCAAGACTTGTCTCGCATCTTTCTTACCATCTCGGTCAGATAAATTATCACAGAAGGATCACAGGCGGGTGATCAGAAATCCTTCTCGTTAATTGTAGTCTCAATATCCTCTTCTTCCCTGAATTTCCATGATTTTTTTATTACGGAAAATTTTCTTATTAAATAAATTATGATAAGCAGTACAAGGAATGCCGTTACAAATGGTATGACAAATGAAAGTACTGCCGTGGCGACTGACATTACATTTTCAGAAGTAGCGACGACAGCATTGCCTGTCCCGCCTGTAGTCGCGGTGGAAGTAAGTCTCGCAGCGCTCGCGCCGACTTTTACAATTCCTGCTGTACCGCCGCCGATTATAATTCCGAGAACCCACTGCAGCAAAGGATTTGCTTCAGTAAGAAAGGAAGCGGTAAGAACAGTCCCCGCTATCATCGCAAGCGGACCTGAAATAGTATCCAGTAAATTATCAAGCCATGGAATATAGTAAGCGAATACTTCGACTAACGTAGCGGCGGAAAAAGCTGCAAACGCTATCCATCCGCCCATCCATTCAAAACCTCCGGTCAGCTCCACGTATCCGAGCATTGAAGCGATATTAGTAACAAGTAAAGGAATGAAGACTCTGAATCCTGCAGCAGCCGACAATCCTATGCCGAGTAAAATTCCGAATGCAATATCCATACTCATATATTAAATTTAAAAGTTTTTGTAATATAAATTAATTAGATAAAACTTAAAACTTATTCTTAAGTTTCAGGATCTGCTGAATCTTTTATCAAGTTCGTCAGTGGTAATTCTGATTAGTGTCGGTCTTCCGTGCGGACATACATACGGCATCTTTGCCGCGAAGAGGTCATCTATAAGCGAGGTCATTTCATGAAAGGATAGTCTGTCTCCGGATTTTATAGCGCTTCTGCATGCAAATGATTTTGCAAGGTTATCTCTCTTTTCCAGATTCAGCTTAAGTTCATATTCCTTGAACTGATCTATGAGATCCTGAAATATTTTTGCTTCATCGCCTATCTTAACATCCGACGGCAAACCGGTTACTTCCACTGTATCATCCTTCATCATGGTAAGATTAAATCCGAGATTTCTGAACTCATCATAAAGCGATTCTGCAATATGATAATCTATTTTCGTAAGCTTGAATCTGACAGGGATTAGAAGCTGCTGTGAGAATGAAGACTGTGAATCCAGCCACATCGAAGCTCTTTCATACAAGATCCTTTCGTGAGCTGCATGCTGATCTATGATCATCAGACCTGTTTCAGTCTGACACATTATGTATTTATGCTGATACTGCCAGACGTTGAAATTTGCAGAGTCTGATTTTTTACTGTGCTCAAATATTCTGTTCTGAACTTCATTTTTATCCGCAGGTATATCGGGGATGTTTTCATCTTCCGGTTTTCTTGACGCTTCAAAAATCGAGTGAATGCTCGCAGACTTGTTTGAGAATTCATTTCCCGTAAATATTTTCTGACCTGTGCCCCCGTAACCAAATCCGCTGCTGCGGCTGGTTTCCGTACCGGACTGTTTTTCATTTTTATAATGAAAGCTCTCTGTCTTCTCGGGAAATGAGATCGAATTGTCAAATCCAATATCAAATGTCAGATCGGAATTTCTTAAAGCTTCCTTTACTGAATTTCTTATAAATCCAAACACTGCGCTTTCGTCTTCAAATTTTACTTCCATCTTTGACGGATGAACGTTAACATCTGCTTTACCGGGTAGAAGATCGATGAAAAGAAAAAAGGAAGGATAGTCTCCCTTCTCTATCAAATGATCAAATCCGGAATAGACAGAAAAGTTCAGCGAACGACTGACGAAGAATCTGCCGTTAAGATAAAAGTACTGATCCTGTTTTGACTTCTTTGTAAAATTTGGTTTTGAAATAAATCCGCTTACCTTAATTATCTCATTACCGTTCTTTACTTCCAGCAGGTAACCCGGAATTTTATCTCCGAAGAGTTCGCTGATCCTGGTCTTAAGGTCTGACGAACTTAATTTGAATACTTCGTTCTCATTATTGAAAAATGTAAATGCTGTATCGGGATGTGATAATGCAAGTCTTACAAATGATTCATAAATATGTCTGAATTCCGTCTGATCAGATTTCAGAAAATTCCTTCTGCCGGGTGTATTGTAAAATAAATTCCTGACTGCTATCGAAGTGCCTGTCTCACAGCTTGTCTTTGATCTCTCAGTGATCTCCCCGCCTTCAGTCTTTATGCAGATTCCGACATCTTCACCGGAAGTTTTTGTTTTTAATTCTACGTGTGAGATCGAAGCTATCGATGCAAGCGCTTCGCCTCTGAATCCGAGCGTGAGTATATTTTCGAGATCTTCAATTTCAGCGATCTTGCTGGTGGAATGTCTCTGAAAACAGATCATCGCATCTTCTTCACTCATTCCCGATCCGTCATCAATTACCTGTATCAGACTTTTACCTGCGTCCTTTATTAACAGCGTAATATTCTTTGCCCCGCTGTCAATAGAATTTTCTATCAGCTCTTTGACAACAGACTCCGGCCTGTTTACAACTTCACCTGCTGCAATTTTATTTGAAAGGGACTGCGGTAATATTTTTATTTTATTTTCGGTCAAATGATTTTACGGTTAAATGAGATCAGCGCGGCTGAATAAACTGCTGCTGATAAATTTATCAGCTTTATAAAAATAAATAAATTTATTTTTCAAACAAAGCCTCTGTAAAAGTCTTGCTGTCGAATACCTGAAGATCATCTATCTGCTCGCCGACTCCTATAAATCTGACTGGCAGTTTCATCTCTTTATTAATTTTCAGAACAATTCCGCCTTTGGCCGTGCCGTCAAGTTTGGTAAGTATAATTCCCGTTAGCCCGTCAAGCGCTTTCGAAAATTCCAGCGCCTGATTGAGTCCGTTTTGTCCCGTAGTTGCATCTATAACAATAAACGTTTCATGAGGCGCTTCGGGAATTACTTTCTGAATGACTCTCTTAATTTTTTTCAGCTCTTCCATCAGATGCGATTTATTGTGCAGTCTTCCGGCAGTATCGATGATGACTACATCCGTTCCTTTTGATACAGCTGAATTTACAGTATCAAATGCAACTGACGCCGGATCTGAAGTGCTCTTGCTCTGAATTATCTCAACGTCCGCTCTTTTCGCCCATATCTCCAGCTGATCATTTGCGGCAGCTCTGAATGTATCCGCTGAACCGATCAGTACGCTCTTTCCCGCTTTCTTAAAATTGTTTGCAAGTTTACCGATCGATGTTGTCTTACCGACTCCGTTCACTCCGACTACAATTATTACATAAGGTTTCTGTTTCAGCTCGAAGTCAAATGATTTGAATTCAGATGTAGTCTCATTAAATACTTTTCTGATCTCGCCGTTGATAAGTTCATTCAATTCCTTCTGATCAATATATTTATCAGTAATTGCTCTTTCCTTGATCCGCGCTATCAGGACCTCTGTAGTATCCATACCCAGATCCGATGAAATAAAGATCTCCTCGAGCTCTGCAAGGAAGTCATCGTCTATCACTCCCCTTGCATTCACAAGACGGTTGACTTTTCCGATGAGATTATCCTTTGTCTTGTTAAGACCTTCCTTTAATTTCCCGAATCCTATTTTATCTAAAAATGACAATTCTGTTTTATAAAATTTTAATTAATGTAATTACTTTCAAACAAAAAAAGCCAAGCTCGGAAAGTGAGATTGGCTTTAAAAAAATATTATCTGCTATCAGAACATATTAAGTATATTTCTCGCGATCACCATCTTCTGAACTTCTGAAGTTCCTTCACCGATAGTCATAAGTTTTACGTCCCTGTATAATTTTTCAACCGGGAAATCTTTTATAAACCCGTATCCTCCGTGAATCTGAATAGCTTCATTGGTAGCTTTTGTGGCGATCTCACTCGCATATAATTTCGCCATCGCAGCGCTGAGATTTATATTCATTCCTTTGTCTTTCATCCATGCGGCTTTATAGATCATTAATCTTGCAGCATCTGCCTCTGTCGCCATGTCGGACAGTTTAAACTGAATTCCCTGAAATTCTGATAAAGATTTTCCGAACTGTTTTCTTTCTTTGGAATATTTTAGCGACGCGTCCAGAGCTCCCTGCGCAATGCCGAGTGACAGCGCTGCAATTGCAATCCTTCCGCCGTCAAGTATCTGCATGCATTGTTTGAATCCCTGTCCTTCTTCGCCTATCAGATTTTCAGCAGGCACTTCCACATTTTCAAATAAAAGTTCTGCAGTATCCGATGAACGCATACCTAATTTATTTTCTTTTTACCGGTCTTAAATCCTTTCCATCCCTTTTCAAGTATGAACGCCGATATTCCGTTTTTATGTTTTGATTTATCCGTTACAGCCGTGACAACAGCTGTTTCACCAACATTTCCGTGCGTGATAAAAAGTTTGCTTCCGTTTATAATGTAATGACCGTTCTTTCTTTCAGCTGTAGTCGCCATGCCCGCCGCATCACTGCCTGAAACGTTTTCTGTAAGTCCCCATGCTCCGAGCTTTTTACCAGTAGTGAGATCGGGAAGGTATTTTTTCTTAAGTTCATCATTTGCATAACTGAATATGTGATTCGTGCAAAGTCCGTTGTGCGCCGCTATTGTCAGTCCCATAGAAGGATCTACTTTTGAAATTTCTTCCACAATGATCGCGTATTCAATAGTTGAGAATCCTGAGCCGCCGTATTCCTCCGGGAAAATGATCCCGAGAAAACCAATATCACCAAGCTTCTTTGCGATCTCCATCGGGAATTCCTGCGATTCGTCATACTTCATAACATGAGGAGCAATTTCATTCCGGGCAAAATCCCTTGCCAGCTTCTGAACCGCAAGCTCCTGTTCTGATAAATTAAAATCCATATAATTAATATTCTGATTTGAAATTCGAATTGCAAATATAGTGATATTAAATTTTTACTGAAATGTTAAATTATTAGTATCATGATAAAACATTACCTGCTGTCCCACACCGCGAAGTCACGAAGACGCTAAGGAGAATGTTTTAAAAATAGATTACTTATGCCTTTGTGACTTTGCGGTTAAATTATATTCCTGGTTTTTGTGACTTCTCCATTTCTAAATTTTAACGATTGATATATATTTGTAAAAACAAAACTCAAATGCTAAACTACTTAATAATTCTGTTATTCCTTTCAGCGCTTTTCAGTACTGATCTCTCCGCACAGGAAATATCTCTCACAGGTAAAAAATGGATGCTTACTGAATTACAAAAAGGAGTTGTATCTGAATCATCTGATAAAATGCAAACCCCTTATTTAATTTTCTCTGAAGACGGCAGTTTCACCGGTAACGCAAGCTGCAACAGTATAAGCGGCTCTTATACTTTCGACGGCAAATATAAATTAAAGATGACAGCCGCCTCGACAAGGATGATGTGTGAAAATATGGAAACTGAAACAGCATTCCTTAAAGCTCTTCAAAAGACGAATAATGTAATTTTAAAGGATAATGTTCTTATGCTTCAAAGCGGGAAAATGCTGCTTGCAAAACTCGAAGGTAATTCTGTAGAAACATCTCTGACCAATACAAACTGGGAGCTTTACGAACTTGTAGGAAAATCTGTCGGGACAGGCTCAAACGGCGCGCCATATACTATTAATTTCAGTGATGATAAAAAAGTAAGCGCAAAGTTCTGTAATACGCTCGGAGGCAGATTCAAAAGAAATAGTGATAATGCTATGAAGATCAATATTGAGATATCAACTATGATGGCTTGTCCTGAGATGGAAATGGAAATGATCTTCAAGGATGCGCTCGGACTTGTCGGACAATATTCTATCGAAAATAACACAGACCTGATATTACATAACGGAAAAGTAGTGCTGGCAAGATTCCGCGTTTCAGATAAGTAAATTTTATTTTTTGAGATCCCTGCTGCCGGGTTTGGTGACGGGGATCTTTTCCAGCCATTCCGGAAGTTCGTCTTCCGCATATTTTATCACTTCCATTTTTGCAAGCGAATACTGCTTGGTACCGAAGTCCGCCTTTCCGTTGCTTCTGTCAATTATAAATCCCACTCCGGCTGCATTTGCTCCGTATTCCTTTAACAGCTCTATCACTTCAAATACGCTTCCTCCAGTCGTTACCACATCTTCACATACTAAATAATTCTCGCCCGGCTTAATTTCAAATCCCCTTCGCAGAGTCATCTTTCCGTTTTCCCTCTCGGCGAAAATTGTTCGCTTATTCATCTGCCTTCCTGTTTCCGTTCCGAATACGATCCCGCCTACTGCCGGCGTAATTACGGCGTCTATTTTTGTATCGCTAAAATGCGCCGCTATCATTGACGCGAACAGCGTATTGTATTCCGGATACTGCAGGACTTTCGCGCACTGAAAATAATGGGGACTGTGAAATCCTGAAGTAAGTACGAAGTGTCCTTCAAGCATTGCGCCGGTTTTTTTGAAAATATCTATTACTTCTTTTTCTGTCATTTCAATTTTTTTAAATTCAGATTAAATCTTTCCTTTGGCTTAAATGATTTTTCTGTCTGTTTCATTTCTAACAAATGCGTCTCCGGTTCTGACCCCCCGGCTCTCCCTTTAAAAGAAATGGGAAAGAGAATGAAATGCAAATATCATTATTATTTTTGACATTTGAAATTTGCAATTTGAAATTAGAGCTTTACCTTCTTCACATCATGTATCGGCTGCCCCAGAAATCTCTCGCTTATCTCCTTGAATTTTTTCTGAAAGTCTGTTACATAAAATTTATGCACTCCGTTTTTCTTCTGACTGTTCAGCATATGGTTCTGTATAAGTATTCTCCTGACTTCCTTTGCCGCCTCTTCTCCCGAGTCTATTAACTTAATTTTTTTTCCCATTACTTTTGAAATGGTACTTTTTAAAATAGGATAATGAGTGCAGCCGAGTATAAGCGTGTCTATATTCATATTCTTAAATTCCGTCAGATATTCTTTCGCTGTCATCTCTGCAATTTTATTTTCCGTCCATCCGTCTTCAGCGAGCTGAACGAAAAGACTGCAGGCTTTTGAAAACACTTCCGTGTTTCTTTCGATCTGATGTATCTGCGTTTTGTAAGCGTAACTCTGAATTGTCCCTAGAGTGCCGATGACACCGATCTTATAATTATTTGTTCCGGCTACTGCAGCTTTACTGCCCGGCTTTATCACTCCGATTACGGGAAGTTTTGTGATCTTTCTGAGATATGGCAAAGCCACTGATGACGCAGTGTTGCAGGCGACTACCACCATCTTGACATTTTTATGCAGAAGGAATTTTGTGATCTCAAGTGAATATTTTATTACAGTCTCTTTTGATTTTGTGCCGTAAGGAAGCCGGGCAGTGTCTCCGAGATAGATTATGTTTTCATTGGGAAGTATTTCAAATAACGATCTCGCTACAGTAAGTCCGCCTATACCTGAGTCAAAAACTCCGATAGGGCTTCTTCCGGTTATTTTCTTTTTCAATTAATTTTTATTTGGAATGTTTCTTTTAAATTAATCAATTTATATTATTCTATAAATGTAACGATTTTAACCACAGCATAATTTTTTATAATGACATCTCTTTATCTTAGATTTATTTTCCTTTTAATAATTACGACACTTACTTCTACCGGCTTTACTCAATGGCAGTGGCAGAATCCCCTTCCGCAGGGAAATATTCTTTTCGGTTCTCATTTCATAAACAGCAGCACGGGATTCGCCTGCGGTGACGGCGGCACGATCATAAAAACTACAGACGGCGGCGAGACCTGGAAAGTCAATAAGACTAAAACTAAAGAGAGTATCCGTTCGCTTTCCTTTATTGATGAAAACACGGGATGGGCCTGCGGACTTTACGGAACGATATTCACTACTACAAACGGCGGGATATTCTGGGATGAAATAATTTCAGGCACTACCGGCAACTTATTCTGCGTCAGATTCCTGAATGCAAATACCGGCATCATCGTCGGGGATACAGGGATTGTAATGAAAACAACTGACGGAGGAAATACTTTTGAAAGAAAACAAACGAACATTACACGGTCGCTTACAAGCTGCGCAGTCTACGGGAATGTCTTTCTCGCCGCCGGACTTAACGGAGCTTACGCAAGATCTGCTGATTACGGAGAGACGTGGCAGCAGATAAATACGGGAAACAATAATTATTTCTTTGATATAATGTTCCGGGATTCGCTTAACGCTTATATAAGCGGAGCATACGGTACTATTCTCCGCAGCACTAATGCAGGTCTCAGCTGGACAGGATCTTCCACTCAGACAGGTTACTGGTTTTATTGTATCTCATTCGGAGATGCTCTGACAGGATTTGCATCGAGCGATTACGGAAGTATTTTCAAAACAACTAACGGCGGGCTGAACTGGACAGGTCTTACTTCATCTACTTCAGAAGCTCAGTATTCCGTCAGGGCATTCGGTACCGAAGATGTTTTAAGCGTCGGTAATAAAGGTTCAATACAGAAATCTCTTAACAGCGGATTAAACTGGTCAGGTAAAACTTCCGGTTTCAGGAATTTCATTTACTCTGTCGATTTCATAAATGACAATACTGGATTCGGATGCGGCGGTCAGGGAAGTTTTGTGAAAACAACAAACGGCGGTGTTGACTGGATCAGATCTCAGGCGGGTGCAACAAATGATTTTCTTTTCAATATATCTATGCCTTCGGAAAATACCGGCTACTGCGCGGGATATTCAGGCAAATTGATCAAGACTACTAACAGCGGATCAGGCTGGGAAACTGTAAATCTCAATACGCAGCGTTCACTTAATGCATTATATTTTTTTAATGAGAATGAAGGATGGGTATGCGGTGATTCTGGACTGCTTGTGAAAACTACTGACGGATTTAATTCAACTGCAGTAATTCCCGCTGATCAGAATTTTGAGATCACTGATATACAATTTATAAATTCAAATACCGGATGGTATTCTTCACAGGAAAAGAAAATTTATAAAACCACTGATTCCGGTAATAACTGGTTCGTACCTCATACAGGTGACTTCGGCAGTACAGTCGGCGGTATTGATTTCTATAATGAAAACTCCGGCATTGCATTTACTTACAGCAATAAAATTTTTATTACAAATGACGGCGGCGTAAACTGGAATGAGAAGATCATTCCTCCGGGTAAATATCTTAACAATGTTCATATTTCCGGCGAAAGTAATTACTGGGCTGTCGGTGATTACGGATTCATTTACAGATCCACAAACGCAGGCGCGAGCTGGATAGAAGAAGATGATAATAATTTTGTTGACAGAATATTCGGGATCCATTTTAAGAATAATGACGAAGGCTGGATCTCGGGAGGTAACGGAATTATCGCAAAGTATTTAAATCCTGCAAGCGGCGTAACGGTATTAGGTAATTCAGCTGTTCAGAGTAATTACACGCTTCATCAGAATTATCCAAATCCGTTTAACCCTTCCACTGTAATAAAATATAATCTAACAAAAAAAGCATTTTTAGAATTAAAGATTTATGATATTTTAGGCAATCAAATTTTAACACTTGTAAATGAAGTCAAACCTTCCGGGAACCATGAGACTGTTTTCAATGCAGTGGGAATTCCAAGCGGGGTTTATTTTTATGTAATGAGAGCTGACGGAAATTTAATCGATACAAAAAAAATGCTCCTGCTGAAATGATCCTTTACTTTCCTTTTGAAATATCCGGAGTAAAAAATCCTTTTCAGAATTTTCATTAAAAAGTTCAATCTATTTATAAATCAACCAAACCAAAGAAAGGAAATTAAATGAAAAAGTATTTTCTGCTTTCGGTGATTATTTTATCTGCGGTAATTTTCATGGGACAGAAATCCCGGGATGATGATCCGAGATGGAATAATCCCCGTACGCCGGCTATGATGTCGGGAGATTACGCTCCACTTCCGTATACCGGTACCGATATAAAACAGTTCACATTTTCACCCAGGATCAACATTACTCCTATCGGCGTACTTACTACGTTTCCAAATGTAAGAGTATTGCCGTCCACTGCTACTGTTCAGACAGAAGTCATTCTTGTAAGAAATCCGAATAATCCGAATATTCTTTTCGGTTCTTCAAATTCTTCAAGGTCATCTTTCATCAATTCAGGTTCTTACAGAACTACTGACGGCGGACTTACATGGATAGGATCTGATTCTATCAACGCTCCGAACTTAAATGATCAGAGAGGCGATCCCGGTCCGACAATAGATAAAAATAATACGATTATTTTTACACACCTTTCCAGCGCTACAAACTTCGGCGGTGTTACAGGTATGGGCGCAAATTATTCCACTGATAACGGACAGACCTGGTCTGCAACTTATCAGGTTGTGAATGACGCCAACGCAGATAAAAATCTTGCCGGTACTGATGACTCCCCTACGAGTCCTTTTTACGGTAACAGTTATTTTGCATGGACAAGCTTCGGCACAAGCCCCGCTAACGGAAGAGCTGCAAGAACTACAAACAGCGGCGTTACCTGGGATCCGGCTGTTATAATTAATTCAACTCCTTCCGGACACAATGCGCAGGGTCACGATGTTGCAGTCGGTCCTGACGGAAATGTTTTTGTTGTATGGACAGCCGGAGTATCTTCATCTCCTTTTACAGAAGATTATGTCGGAGTAGCAAAATCTACGAACGGCGGCGTCTCTTATACCGCTACCGAAAACGCTTTTGATGTGAACGGAAGCAGATCCACTTCATTCAACGGATGGGGCATCAGAACTAACGGTTTCCCGAGAATTGCGATCGATAGAACTAACGGCTCAAGAAGAGGCTGGATCTATGTTGTAACAAGCCAGCTCAATCTGGCGCCTGCCGGAAGCGATGCTGACGTTATACTCAGGAAATCAACCGACAACGGCGTAACCTGGTCTGCAGGTGTCAGAGTAAATCAGGATGCATTGAATAACGGTAAGGTTCAGTTCTTCCCCGCTGTATGCGTAGATGACGCGGGCGGTGTGAACGTTGTATATTATGACAACAGAGCTTTCCCTTCAGTTGGTGATTCATGTTCAGTTTATATTTCCAGGTCCATTGACGGCGGTTCTACTTTTACTGACGTTGAAGTCGCTGATCACCATTTCAGACCTAAACCCGCTTCAGGTCTTGGCGGCGGTTATATGGGCGATTATATTGGCATTGCAGCAAGCGTTGGTAAAGTAGTTGCAATATGGGCTGATGATAAAGCAGGCGCATCTTCATTTTACAATGCATGGACAGGAGCAATGCAGATTGTTACTTATCCGTTAAACGCTTTCAATCTCCAGTCGCCTCCTTCAGGCGCCAGAGTTGTATCATTCCCGAATTCAAATACTCCAATAAATATTTCATGGGATACATCAGCATCAACTGCTTCTTATAAATGGATATTCGGAAGTCCTTCTTCAAATCCGAGAAGACTTACTATTCCTTCTACATCAAATCTTCTGACGCTTACCGCGGGCGCGCTCGATAATGCGCTTGCAGGGATCGGACTTGCGCAGGGAGATTCTCTCGTAGGTCAGTGGGATGTATGGGCTTTCAGAAATGATCAGAATAATGACTCGCTCAAAGCTGCGAACGGACCGAGAGCGATCACGCTTAAAAGAGGTGTACCTGAACTTACATCTTTTAATTTATCTTCACCTCCGAGCGGTACAACAATTACAACTTCACCGTTCAATACTTCGACTATAAATATCAACTGGTCAAGATCAGGACAGGGCACTACATATAAATGGAAATTCGGAAGTCCGACCATCAGCTCAGTTGTACTCACTCTGCCGTCAAATGCAGGCGGCTACGATTCTGCTTTGTCATTTACAAACTTTGCTCTCGACGGAATACTCGGCGGACTTGGATTAAATCCCGGTGACTCTGCCGTAGGTCAATGGTCTGTATGGGCATACAATGCAAACGATTCTCTCAAAGCTTCACAGAATTTTGCGCTTACTGTAAAAAGACAATCCCGCGGTGATATACTTATTATGTATGATTCCACGGTTACAGCCTGCAGAACTTCCAGAGACTCACTGATAAATAATCTCAATACTCTCAGCGCTACTTACGACCTTTATAATAAGAGAGGAAATACTACAGGCACTACATCAATTTCTCTCAGAGGTTACAAGACTGTTGTACTACTCGGCGAAGGAACTTCACTGATGTCAAACGTCGTAAAAGATTCTATCAAATCTTACCTCGCAGCAGGTACTTCTACAGTGAAATCAAAGCTTGTAATTTTTGCAGAAGATGTAGGATACAATCTTGACAGAACAGGATCGACATTCTTAGATACTGCATTCGCAAGAAGCACTCTCGGATTTCAGTTCATGGCTGACAGACCGGGAAGCGGAACAGTTGGCTTAAGAGGAATGACGCTGTACCCCAACACATTTGACAGTGTCTCCGGTGTTTGGCCTGAGGTTATAAAAAAATCTTTATCCGCTCCGCAGAATGAACTCTATAATCTTTACAGATTCAGACTCTTCCCGGATTCTATAAACTCCATCGGAAGAATTTCACCAACATTCAACGTTGCAATAATGGGTATCGATCTTGAATCTCTCAGACCTGCAGCAGACAGTCCTCCGGGATCACCTGTTTCAAGATTCGTAAAAGGCGCTCTCGATTTTGTAAACGGACTGATTACGGGAATTGAACCGAATAGCTCCTTCTCGGCAATTCCTGACAGATATTCTCTGTCACAAAATTATCCGAATCCTTTTAACCCGACGACGAAGATCAATTTCTCAATTCCAAAACAGGGTATTGTAACTCTGAGAGTTTATGACGTTCTCGGAAAAGAAGTAATGACGCTTGTAAACGAACAGAAGCCGGCAGGAAATTACAGCATAAACTTCAGCGCTGCTAACCTTTCGAGCGGAGCATACTTCTACAGACTCGAATCGGGAGAGTTTAAGGATATAAAGAGAATGATAGTGGTGAAATAGTTAGTAGTTAATAGTTAATAGTTAGTAGTTAGTATATTTTTTGATTGTCATTCACGCGCGCTATATGTTTGTCATTCCCGCGTGCTCCCGGCGGGAATCCAATCATCAACAAGATTCAAGTTGTGAATTTTTTTGATTGTCATTCGCGCGCGCTTTTTGTTTGTCATTCCCGCATGCTCCCGGCGGGAATCCAATCAGCAACAAGATTCAAGTTGTTAATTTTTTTGATTGTCATTCGCGCGCGCTTTATGTTTGTCATTCGCGCGCGCTTTATGTTTGTCATATGTTTGTCATTCCCGCGTGCTCCCGGCGGGAATCCAATCAGCAACAAGATTCAAGTTGTGAATTTTTTTGATTGCCATTCGCGCGCGCTATATGTTTGTCATTCGCGCGCGCTATATGTTTGTCATTCCCGCGTGCTATATGTTTGTCATTCCCGCGTGCTCCCGGCGGGAATCCAATCAACAAGATTCAAGTTGTGAATTTTTTTGATTGTCATTCGCGCGCTTTTGATTGTCATTCCGCGCTTTATGTTTGTCATTCGCGCGCTATATGTTTGTCATTCCCGCGTGCTCCCGGCGGGAATCCAATCAACAAGATTCAAGTGATTGTGATTTTTTGTTTGTCATTCGCGCGCGCTTTATGTCATTCCCGCGCGCTATATGTTTGTCATTCCCGCGTGCTCCTGGCGGGAATCCAATCAGCAACAAGATTCAAGTTGTGAATTTTTTTGATTGTCATTCGCGCGCGCTTTATGTTTGTCATTCGCGCGCGCTTTATGTTTGTCATTCGCGCGCGCTATATGTTTGTCATTCCCGCGTGCTCCCGGCGGGAATCCAATCATCAACAAGATTCAAGTTGTGAATTTTTTTGATTGTCATTCGCGCGCGCTTTATGTTTGTCATTCACGCGCGCTATATGTTTGTCATTCCCGCGTGCTCCTGGCGGGAATCCAATCAGCAACAAGATTCAAGTTGTGAATTTTTTTGATTGTCATTCGCGCGCGCTTTATGATTGTCATTCCCGCGTGCTCCCGGCGGGAATCCAATCAGAAGAGAGTTAAAAGACACGAATTTATTTACCAGTGTGATACAGAAACTTGCTTTTATAAAAACACAAAGCCGCAGTGAGAATTCACTGCGGCTTTTTTTTGTATAAATTGATCCTGAGATTTAACAGGATTTGAATACCACTAATCCCTGCGAGTCCCGATCGTTACCAGATACTCCCTCGGCATTGCAACACCTAAGTCGGATTTAAAACTTTCATGGAATGAAATAAAATCTTCCATCAGATCGTTTCTTCGATTTTCATCAAGTGACGCTGCCAGCATTTTTGTCGGTCCGTAACTCTCAGCAAACAAATTCCACGCTGCCATACCGTCGGGTTCTCGCAGGTAAGTAACGCCTGTTTCGAATTTCAATTCAAATGCCGGATCTAGCAGTTCCAGTATTCTTTCCTTTGCTCCCCACAAAAAAGGTGAAGGAGGCGGAGTTCCGTTCGGCGGCTGATATTGTTTCATTAATTTAAAGAGCCCGTAAATGCTGCCCTCAGGGGACCAAGTTGTTAATCCGATTCTTCCTCCGGGCTTAATAACTCTTGCCATTTCAGCAGCGGCGGCTTCAGGATCATTTACAAACATTACTCCGAATGTTGAGACGACTGCATCAAAACTCCTGTCAGGAAAAGACAGCGCTTCTGCATCGCCCACTTCATAATCAATTATCAGTTTTGAATTACCGGAAAGTTTTTCCGCCGCTTCTATTAACTCAGCGCCTATATCAACTCCCGTTACTATCGCATCTCGCTTCGCCAGCAGTCTCGCCGCCCATCCGGTTCCCGTTGCTATGTCCAGAATTTTTTCTCCCTGTAAAGGATTGAGCCTGTTTATACAATGCTCAATTGCGTCTGAGATCGAATGACTGATCCTGTCATAGTTGATTCCGCCTGAACCCCACGTGCGGGCTGCTTTCATATTGTGTTCCAGTATTGCTTCCTGTATCATTATTAATTTTGTTTTAATTTTTAATTAAAAAAGTTTTTTAAAATGTTTTTAACAGCAGGATACATTCGCATCTTTCCTGTCCTGCGTATTGCAGCCGCACCCTGACCCGCCTTCCGCTTTTCTTTCTTCATCCAGTTTGCAGCAGGCTTCGGAATTGACGGCAGGTTTTCCGCCGCAGCATCCCGAATTTAAATTTGTGTTTGTGTTTTCTGATTTCGTGAAGGTGTTTTTCACTAATTGTTCGGTGTTCTTGTTTTTCATTTTGATTTTTTTTTAAGTGAATAAATTGTTTTCACTTTAATAGACGGAGGGATAAAAAAATGATGCAGTTTTATTTGCTGTCGGTGCAGTCATCGCAGCATTTGGTTTTACATTCGGCTTCAATAATATTACCTCTGCTGTCAGCTTCAATCCTGCAGCAGTTCAAAAGCATTTCCTTTAATCTGCTTCTCCCCCGCTGCACGCGTGAACGCACAGACGGGTAAGCCAGTTTGTATTTTTCCGTAAGGTCTTTTTGTTTTATACCTTTTATTTCACTGTCAATAATTATATCACGGTATTCTTCGGGAAGTTTTTGTATGAAACCTTTCAGGCATTTGTCTAACCCTTTGGTTGAATCCTCATCAGTTTCTTCCTTCATTTCATTTATAATTTTATCAGTAATGTCAGTACGTATGTTATTCGCGTTTTACGGTAGTGATCTATAATTGCATTCCGTGTGATTGCAAATATCCAGCTCTTGAGCTTTTGTCTGTCACTCAGTGTATTTATTTTTGCGGCGATCTTTATAAATACTTCCTGCAAAATATCGGCAGCGTCATCACGGTTTCTTACGCGGAGTGATATGAAGCTGAACAATATTTTGTGAAACTCACTGTGAATACTTTTTATTTCCATTTTAAAAATTCCTGTGTAAGAAAGTTAATAGTTTTAATGTGAATTATGCAGACTGCGGTCAAATAAGCGCCGCAAATATTTAATATTTATTGTCTTACAATTATAGACGCATTAAATAAAAAATGATGCAGGAATTAACTTATGAGTTACGGGATTCATCTTCCTCCCCAGGCTCCGGATTGGGTAGATATGAAAATATCATTTAAGCAAATATCATTTCTTTTTTATAATCTTTTCATTACCTCTTTTAAAATTTCCCGTGACCTTCGCCAGAACTAACTGCTCTTCCCTTCCTTCTGCTCTTTCAAGTTTTTTCATAAGGTCCTGGGCTGCTGAACCTTTAAGCATCATCACCGCCTTACCGTTCCAGTATATCTGCATCATATTGTCTTTGAATATTCGATATTCAAATTGTTGTTCATCTGACATATCTCCTTGTACGGAACTTCCGTCGGAGTTTTTATCATTATTATCGTTTGAATTTTCCAATTTAATGTGATACTGATTTTAATCCGATGATTGAACCAATCAGAGTTATAAGAAAAAATATCCGCAGAAAAGTGGCAGGTTCTTTAAAAACAAGAATTCCTACAAGGACTGTTCCTGCTGCTCCGATCCCCGTCCATACAGCGTATGCTGTTCCGATCGGCAAAGTCTGCGTCGCCTTCATTAAGAGTCCCATACTGATACTGAGCGTAACAAAAAATCCCGCGTACCATAAATTCATTTCGCTGCCTGTAGTTTCTTTCGCTTTTCCTAAACAAAAAGCAAATGCTACTTCAAACAATCCTGCTGTGATTAGTATGATCCAGTTCATTCGTTTTGATTTGATTTAATTTTATTTAATTAATTTTATTTAGAGTTTATAAATGATCCTGTTGAATTTTAAGACCAGTTATATCTCTTACCGGTTAATGGTTTGCCGGTCACTTTAAGTTGCAATAAATTTACAAAAACCTCCGCATTGTTGCAAAGTAGTATCATGCTTTGTAAACACTCGTAACCGAAACCTTTAGGTTGCGTGAAATATCTTTTTAATAAATATCCCGAATCATCTGATTATTCAGTGAAACTCCCGTTTTATTCTTTCAGAGTTTTCAAATTCAATATCCCCGAAAAGTAGATCATTACAACAAACGCAAACGGGAATACTATTTTTAAATACCAGCTCAGATCATACTCACCGTTTATATAAAAGTATGCTCCTGTCAGAGGAAGTAATATCGTAAAAATGGTCATTAGCTTTTTATATTCATAATTTATATGGTAATATTTCTGTGACACCATAAAAATACCCGCTGTCATAACAAAATAACTTATCAGCGTCGAAATTGCCGCTCCCATATATGAATATTCCGGTATCAGTATGAAATTCGAAATTATATTCACCGCTGCGCCGAGTCCTGTGATCAGCGGAAGATACTTTGTCTTTTTTTCTATATAAATTCCCGCCATGAAGTTTATATACATTCCGTAAAGCAGATATCCGAAAAGTATTACAGGCACTATCTCAAGTCCTGACCAGTACGCCTTTCCTATTAAGTATGATCCGAACGGCAGTTCCATCTTGACAATGTTTTCAATGAACACCGTTAAAATCAAAAATACTATCGATGAAAAAACAACAAATATTGTAAGCACTTTTGAGAAAATTCTTTTTGCATCCGGCTCCTTTGCATTATTAAGAAAGAACGGTCTCCATGCGAATTCAAACATTGATACTATAAGCATCATAAATATTCCGAGTTTGTAATTCGCAGTATAAATTCCGACAGTCTCATCATTGGTAAGATATTTCAGGATCGGTCTGTCAATGATCTGAACTATGTTTGCCGCTATGCCGGCAGGTATATAAGGTATTGAAAACCTGAGCAGTTCATTTATCAGGTCTTTATTAAATTTAAATGTAATGTTGTCTTTTAATACAGGTAATAGCATCAGGAAAGTAACTGCGGATGAAATAAGATTACTGATAAAAACAGCCTCGATCCCAAAATTGTAATACAGGATCAGAACAACATTTAAAACAACATTCAGTGTAATGTTTACAATTTTAATTCCCGCAAAGGACTTAGCTCTGTTTTTCAGCCGCAGATATGCGAACGGGATCAGGACTATTGTGTCGAAGAATAATATCAGCGCGGAATACCTTATCAGGTATGCGTATTCGCTGTTCACCTGAAACACGCCCGTGAGTTCAGGAGCGAAAATGTATATAAGCAGCGAAAGGAAAAACGAGTTTGCTATTACGATAAAATACGGATTCGAAAAGTTTTCTTTCTTTGAACCGACCTCAAGCGTTGAGGAAAATTTCATAAATCCTGATTCAAGTCCGATGGAGAAAAAAACATTTAAGATGGCGATGTAAGAATAGATAATAGTAATTATTCCGTATTCTTCAGGAAGGAATTTGTTTGTGTAAAAAGGAACGAGAAAAAAACCAAGAAATCTTCCGACAATAGTATTAGCGCCGTATATCAGCGTATCCTTTGAAAGACTCTTAATTTTTTCAATCATTAAACGGTATTTAAAATAAGAAAGGTTATTCCGCGCAACGGAATAACCTTAATTAAAGAATTATTTATTTAAATCAATAAAATTGAATTCTTATCTGAGAAGACGTTAAAAAATTCTTGTCTCCGTCATAAACATAAATATTATATCTTCCGGCATTATAGAAAGTTACTTCCTTCCAAAACCATGTCCAGCCTTTTTCCACATCCTGATAAATAGTGGATTCATATTTTTCATTTCCTTCGGTATCTACAAGGAAAATTTCATAACTGACTGAATTAGTTCCGATATTATAAGGAAGTCTCGTAAGGAATTTAAGAAATCCTCCCTTTGAACTAATGTTAAAGACAGAGCTTTCGGATATTGCATAACCTTCGCTGTCGACATCTTCACAGAAATACAGAGTCTGTGAACTTGCCGGATTGTAACTTCCGGAAACTGCAGAAATGATCAGAAAAGCAGCTATAAAAAAAATTCTTTTTAGCATATTATTATCTGCTTTAAATTAATATTTAGAAATAATTTCTACAAGACTGCTTGCCACAGTTCTGCCGTTATGATCTAACAGAAAAACACGGTAAATACCCGGATCTTCGAAGCTCATATCACTCTCATCATTTTTTGCAAAATAAACATATTTCATATCTGGAGTTACGACATAAGGAAATTTCTTGTAATAACTGAAAGTACCTGTGGTCCTGTCATATTTATCCATTTGTATTGAACAGTCTCTTAAGCCGAGCGGACCGTCAGCTTTAACCATTACAGTAAGATAACCTGTTGTAAACCTGTCGCTCACACCAACTTCTCCGTTATCACTGTAAGATTCACAGAAATATAAAACAGGATACTGCTGGGCGTAAACTTCTGATTTCACAGAAAGTAAAACTGTCAGAGCAAAAATAAAAAACAAGGGTTTTAGAAGTTTCATTTTTTAATTTATTAATTTAATGAATAATTATTTTAAATCGATTCTAACTTTACCTGTAGCGATCGGTGAACCGTCTTTCTTGAACACTGTTACTGTATAATCTCCGGGCTTATAAAAAGTAATTTTGTCAAAAAAGAAATAACTTTTATCCGGAAATACATCATATGGCTTTGTATCAATTATTTCTGTACCGTCTAAAGATTCTCTTTCCAGGCGAACATCAACGCTTCCTACTCCGATCGGAGCAGAAGTTTTAAGCATTGCAGTTATGTAACCGCCTTTGTTTCCTATGAAAAATTTCTCGCTTTTACCAACTTCCTGACCTTCTTTGGTATATTCCTCTACAAAATAAAGCTGGTTAGATCCGGATGTTGTTTTGGTTTCTTCTTTGGTGTTTTTCGAGCTGGTTTCTTCTTTCGTAGTTTCCTTTGTAACTTCAGATTCTTTTTTATCTCCGCATGCAAATAATATAACCGCAGAAACGAAAAGAGCAAATATAAATCCGAACCGGTTGGTAAAATTAGACATAGTAGTTTGGTTTAGTTAAAAAAATTTTCCAAATTTATGATTATCAATGTAGATTTTCAAGTAATAAAATTAAACGAGATATCCATCGATTTTGAAGAATGAGTCAGCGATCCCATTGAGATATAATTTATTCCCGATAGATTTCTGTAATCTCTGATATTACTTTCATTGATCCCGCCTGATACTTCAATCTCATATCTGCCGTCATTCATTTTAGCGGCTGCCGCTGCATCCTTTAAACTGAAATTATCCAGCATGATCCTGTGTATTTTTTTCGTTCCTGAATTAAGCACTGTCTCTAATTCCTTCAGATCCTTTACCTCGATCTCTTTTCTCAGCTCTTTAAATTTATCTGACTTTTCAATCTTCATTATTGTTTTCTCTATACCACCGCAGGCTTCAATATGGTTATCCTTTATCAGAATCATATCATAAAGTCCTGTCCTGTGATTCTCCGCTCCTCCGATCCTGACTGCAAGTTTTTCAAACAGTCTGAAATTCGGCGTGGTTTTTCTTGTATCAATTATCTTTATTTTTTCATTGTCCAGAAGTCTCACCATCCTGTCCGCGTTTGTTGCAATGCCGCACATCCGCTGAAGAATATTCAGCGCAACCCTTTCACATTTTAACAGTGAAGCAGTCTTCCCTTTTACATATCCAATGACTGTATTTTTTTTGAACTTCTCACCTTCCTTTAAAGTAAATCCCGCTTTTACATTTTTATCAATCAGATAAAATACCATGCAGAATATATTCAGTCCCGCTGCTATTCCGTTTTCCTTTACAAGTATCTCCGCATTTGAAACGGAATCCTTTCCGATCAAAAGCTCAGATGTAGCATCCCCTTTTCCGATATCTTCCTTCAGTGAAAGCCTGATCAGATTTACCGCTTTTTTTAAATTGAAATTTTTGTAAAATCCGGTTTTAGTATTCATACGATGTATTATTTAAAAACTTTGTTTTAAAATTTCCATAAAGATTTCCGGCGGTCTTACCGGTTTCATTTTTTCGAGGTTGACAAATGCATGAACAGTATATCCCGTTACGATCAGCATTTCACCGCAGTAAATTTCATAATCTATGGTAAATCTCACAGTTGGTAATTTATTGAGGAAAGTATTAATACTGATCACGTCATCATATTTTGCGGAGGAAATAAAATTTAAATGCGCTTCAATTACAGGAAGACCGGTATTGATTTTTTCGAGTTCTGTATAAGGGAATCCGAGTTTTCTGAGAAAGTCATTTCTTCCGGCTTCGAAGTATTCCAGATATCTGACATTGTTTACTACTCCCATTTTATCAGTATGCGCATACAGCACGCGGTATTCAGTAACACTCTTTATCATTATCAGATTTAGATTAGTCGGCGAAAATTTTTCCGGGGTTCATAATATTATTCGGGTCTATGGTTTTCTTAATATTCTTCATCAGAGTAAGCTCGGTCTCGCCAATAGCAATAGGAAGATAAGTTTTTTGTGAATAACCGATCCCGTGCTCACCGGAAATAGTGCCTCCAAGCGATACGGTCAGTTTAAATATTTCCCTGATAGCTGTATCAAGATTTTCCGCCCATTCTTTCTCCTCCATTTTATCTTTAAGAATATTCACATGCACATTTCCGTCTCCGGCATGACCATAGCAGATTGTAGTGATCCCGTATTTATTTGAAATGCTTTTAACGCCGTTTATCAGTTCAGGAATTTTAGCTCTCGGGACGACAGTGTCTTCTTCTTTATATTCTGAAATGGATTTCACAGCTTCGCCTATACATCTTCTCAGCGCCCAGATCTCATTCATCTTCTGATTATCTTCGGCAAAGATAATATCATAAGCTCCGCATTCAGTTACCGTTTCTGCAATTCTTTCTATGTCCCTGTCAAGAGTATCTTCATAATTCCCGTCCACCTCTATAAGAAGCTGCGCTTCCGCTTCGGAGTTTGGAAATTTTTTGCCAAGCTGATTTTCCGCAGCTTTGATCGCTGACTTTTCCATCAGCTCAAGCGCGGATGGAGTTATTCCCGACTGAAATATTTTTGAAACAGTTTTAGCGGAATCCTCTATGCTGTTAAAGGCAACAAGAATTACCTTTCTGAATTTCGGCAGGGAGATAAGTTTGAAATAGATCTTAGTAATTATTCCGAGCGTTCCTTCGCTGCCTATCAGTAACTGCGTGAGGTTATAACCCGAAACATTCTTCAGAACTTTTGCGCCGGTATTAATTATTTCACCGGTCGGCAGTACAGCTTCAAGTCCGAGTACATAATCCTTCGTTACGCCGTATTTAACAGCTCTGGGACCGCCGGCGCATTCAGCGAGATTTCCTCCGAGGAAAGAACTTCCCTTTGAAGACGGATCGGGAGGATAATACAATCCATACTCTTCGCATTTTTCCTGAAACACCTGAGTGATCACTCCGGGCTCTGCAGTTGCCTGACAGTTCTCCGCATCTATTTCAATTATTTTCCGGAATCTTTCCATTGAAAGACAGATCCCGCCGAATAGGGGCAATGCTCCGCCTGAAAGTCCCGTACCGCCGCCTCGCGGAACGACAGGTATCGATTTTTTATTTGCAAGAATAAGTATCTCCGAAATCTCCCGGGCATCAGCCGGCTTTACGATAACTTCAGGATAATATGAAAGGTTTTCTGTGTAATCCCTTGAATACAGATCAAGATTTTCATTGTCGAAAAATACATTATCGCTTCCTGAGATATTTTTCAGTGAATCTATTACTTCAGCATCAACTTTATTAAACATGTTCAAAAATAGTGTTATTAAAAAGAAGTTTCAATTTAACTAAATTGGTCTGAATGAAAATTTAATTTTCCCATTATAAATTTATTCAGCATAAATATTATTTACACTATTACATGATCCCGGATTAATATTTTTCAGCCGGAAAAATTTCCCTGCTGTTAGTTTTCAAGTATTGAGTTTTTATATTAAAATCATTAATTTGTATCTATTCAAATCAACCCTATTTTATGAACTTTAATTTAAAAGACATGTTCGGAAATAAATCAAAGGAACAGGATCCCAAAGAAAATTCATATGTCGAAGAATCAAGACCTGTGTCAAGGACAACTGTTTCGCAGGATAAAGTTTTAACATTAATCAGCGAAGGTTGTAAATTTGAAGGAAATCTCTCCTCCCCTTCCACTACGAAAATTGACGGACATGTAGTCGGAAATCTTCGCGGCGAAAGCGGAATTATTATTGGTGAGAAAGGAATAGTCGAAGGAAATGTTAACGCTGTTGACGTAACAGTTTACGGCACTGTAAAAGGAAATATTAAAGCGCATAAGCTTGAGCTTAAAAGAACAGGTGTACTCGAAGGCGATACAAACATTGAAATTCTTGTTGCTGAAAGCGGAAGTAAGTTTTCCGGTAACAGTAAAATGGGTGAGCTTAAACCAAAGAGCAACATTATTGATATGAAAGATCCGGATGTAGAGATCCATGACGAATCAAAAGAAAAAGAAAAACCCGTATTAAAATTTCACTGATAGTTTTTAAATATATAAATCAAAAAGGCTTTGAGTATTCTCAAAGCCTTTTTTCGTTTTAATAATTTAAGATACCGGTCAGTTCAGTTTAAACTCAATTTCTTTGTCCGAACCTTTCCTGATAATTTTTAATTTAAGATCATCTCCTTTTTTCAGATCATTTACTATAAAGAGAATATCCTGATCGTTTTTAATTTTTTCTCCGTTTGCTTCCACTATCACGTCTTCGGGTAAAAGTCCTGCATTATCAGCCAGTCCGCCTTTCTGCACATCAGTAACTACCACGCCTGTTGCAGAATCAAGACTCAGATACTTTGCAATTCTTTCATCAATCGCCTGGATCCTGAAACCGACATTAAAGCTGCGGTCGATCTTTCCGTTTGCTTTAATTTCTTCCATTAGTTTTTTAACCCTGTTGATGGAAATGGAAAATCCAACTCCGATGCTTCCAGAGCTGTACTGCCCGCCTGTGTATATAATTGTATTCATTCCAATTACTTCTCCGTCTGCATTTAAAAGCGGACCGCCGGAATTTCCTGAATTGATAGATGCATCAGTCTGTATCATATCTTTATAAACCCTGTTTGCATCCGAAGCGCTGATCTTCATGTCAGTGGCGCTGACCACTCCGACTGTTACTGTAGGTTTATCATTAATATCAAAAAGTCCAAAAGGATTACCGAGCGCTATTACCCATTCGCCGATAATTACATCGTCAGAATTTCCAAGTGTTGTATAGGGAAGATTACTTTTATCGATCTTCAGTAAAGCCACGTCGCTGTTTTTATCCGAACCGATCAGCTTTGCATCAATGGTTTCGCCGTTTGTCATGGTAACGGAAATTTTTGTAGCATTACCGGCAACGTGATCATTTGTAAGAATGTATCCGTCAGGCGAAATTATAAAACCTGATCCTAATCCTCTCACTACACGCTTCTGCGGCTGTCTGTTTCCAAAGAACTGTCTGAAAAAAGGATCGTTATCAAACATTGAAAAAGGATCCTGCACTTCCCTTACCTCTTCTACATTTATTCCGACTATGGCAGGTGATACTTTCTGAACAGCTCTTGTAATTGCAGTTTCTCTTGACTGTGAAATTCCGGAATTGTTTTCCTGAAGTGAGTTCTGCGCTGTAGAGATCACAGTGTTATTATTGTCCGGGGATAAAAATAATTTTGCGATCAGTACTCCGGCAGTGAGGATCAATACGGCAACTGCAGCTAAAATTAATTTACCTGCTATACCGCTGCTTATGAAATGAATATCTTTTTTAATATCAATAGAACCTGATCTCAAATTGTCGTTCATATATTCTGTATTAATTATTTTTTTAAGTGACTTTTTACTTTATTATAAATTGCCGTTCTGTCGATTTTATATTTGCTCATCAGTTCAGAGAAAAATATACCGCTTTCCCCGAATGTATCATCGATAGCAATATAATCCATTTTTACCGGATGATATAACGCAACTACTTCTGCAACAGCGCCAAAAAGTCCGCACATCCACTGATGATCCTCGCATGTAATAATAAGGTCTGTTTCTTCCGCGCATTTTATAATGGTTTCTTTGTCAATCGGCTTGATCGTATTTACATTAACAACTCTCGCGCTGATCCCGTCCTTCTTAAGCATTTCTGAAGCAACGATCGCTTCCCATACCATAAGTCCGCTCGCCATTAAAGTAACATCATTTCCGTCAATAAGCGTATCAGCTTTTCCGATCTTAAATTCTTTTTTTATGTCTGTAAAATTCGGCGATTTCTCCCTGTAAAATCTTACATAGAAAGGTCCTTTGGATTTAATTGCAGTCCGGACAGCATTAAAAGTTTCATTATAATCACATGGCGTAAGCACTGTCATATTCGGTAATATTCTCATTATCCCCACATCTTCAAAGGACTGATGAGTCGCGCCATCAGGTCCGACTGTAATTCCGCAGTGCGATGCGCAGATCTTAACATTCATTTTAGCATATGCAACTGACTGTCTGATCTGATCGAATGGTCTTCCTGTTGCAAACTCTCCGTAAGTGGATGCCACGGGAATTTTTCCGGCAAGCGCAAGTCCTGCCGCTGTTCCTATCATATCCTGTTCCGCAATTCCGACAGAAATGAATCTGTCCGGATATGCATCTCTGAATAAATTTGTTTTCACGGATCCGGTAACATCACCACCCAGCACTACAAGTTCCGGTAATTCTTTTCCGAGCTCTACTAAAGCATCTGCAAAACCCTGTCTCGTTTCCTTTAACTCAGGTTCTTCAATATTATACATCTCTGAATTTATAATTAATAATTTCAAAAATACTTTATTTGGTATTTCATTTCAAATCATAAATAACTGCAATTTCTATAATAAAAAAAGCCGGATAGTACTACCCGGCTTTTTTAAATTTATTTCTTCGGATCCGATATTATTTTTTGTATGAACCGTTAGCGCCGCTGACTGAATTATTTAAAGTATTAAGCGGGGTTTTGATTCTTATAAAATTCTCAGCATTGTTTTCACAGATCAGCAGATCCGCCAGATCAACAACTCCGTCATTGTTCAGATCAGTATCTCTGTAACCTGTCATAAAATTTTGTGCATCATTTGATATCATGGAAAAATCCGCAAGATCGATCAATCCGTCACGGTCAGCATCACCTGAATAAATGTAGTAACTGCCGTTTTTATTTTTAAGATTATTGCCGTATGCAAAAGTACTGTCAGAGCTGATATCATAATTCAGACTAAATCCTGCAAACTGTTCACCGAATTCCCTGCTCCATGTCTCAATTGAATTTCTGTGTTTCACTACTATATAATAGTTGTAATTTTCCGCCGGGATGGTAAATTTACCTTTAAATATTCCGCCAAGATCCGGATATATATTTTTTGACTCAAGTACCGGATACGGATAAAAAGTATCTCTGATCTGGATCTCCACAGAATCTTTACCGGGATGAACGGCTTCAAGTTTTAAAGTCAGATTTAAATCAGATGATCTGTTATTAAGCAGAGCTGCATTCTGACCAAACTGCACGGATACAGAAGAGTTAAACAATGTTCCGTAATCTGTAAGTCCGGTGGAATCTCTGTATCTGTATTTAAGATAGTTACTTCCTGTAGTGTTTTTAAACCCGACAAAATGCGGACTTAATGTGTTATCGGAATATTTTGACAAAAAGTCTTCACCTGTGGACTCTTTGTTATACTGCACAGCGAATCTTGAATTTGCATTTAAGCTGTTCACCAGCTCGAGACATATCTGAAAAGTTATGTATTCAGATTCATCACCGGAATTTACATGAGCTTTATCAAATGTTATCACAATATATTTTCCGGCAAGTTTATAACTAAGTCTGTTTTCATTCTGACTGCTGCTGCCAAAATTAAGATCAGACCAGTATGCGCAAATAGCAGGAAGCTGAATAAAAAACAGTGAGTTTATTTTAGTAGGATCATGCGACAGCAATGCGTTATTTTTTTTAAAGCCGACGATGCCGTTTGTAGAAATAAATACCGAATCAAAATTCTGATTGAAATATCTGAAACTGTAACCCTGCGGTAAAATATTTCCTAAGCTGAAATATCCGTTGTTAGTATTTCCGGTAAAAGGTAACTGCTGATTTATCTCACCGTTAAGGATCATACTTACGCTGTTTATAGTATCTTTCCAGCTGAACTCCGGACTGCTCTGAGCATTTTCTGAACATGAAGTTGAATTTGAGAAATAGTATCCGCCGTTATAAAACAGACCGCCTCCGTAATCCGCTTTGACCATTTCGAAGGAAGAATAAACAGTATCATTAGTAAGCACAGGATCTCCCGGAAGAGATGAAAATACTTTTACATTATAAATTCCCGGAAGAGATATAAATGAAGTGTCAAAGAATATTTCCCTTTCTTCGCCTGCGTTCAGGAGAATTTCCTTTGTACTGGTATAATTAACAGGACCGGAAATTTTATAAGTAACATTAAACGGTTCGGATATATTCTCACTTCCTGTATTTCTTAGCTTTGCTGAAGGGATAAGAGTTTCAACCGCACATGCTCCGAATTTTCCCTTGGGAAAAATATTTTCAACCATATCCACATCATAAAGTCCGGGCTTACCGACAGAAATATCATCTATCCTGATATTATCCCCGTTCATATTTCTATGATGAAATGCTATCCACACTGTCTGACCTGCAAAACTATTCAGACTTACTGAATATCTGCCGTAACCGGAATACACAGGGTAGTTTACATTCTCATAAAAGCTGAACAGGATCGTGTTCATACTCTGCGGAAGCGAATCAATATTCGACAGCTTCACTTTGAATGTGTCATTGTAATTATTCCAGAAAGTCTGTTTAAAATAAAATACAAGCGAATCTCCCTGTGAAGGAATAAATCTTTTGGAGATAAGATAATTTTCAGCTCTTGTAACAGAGAAATTGGAAACTGCGCAGCCTCTTCCTGATTTTGTATTTCTGCTGTTTAATTTCCACTCGCCTTCAGCTCCGTTACTGTTTACCGTCGTCCACCCGGCAGACGGAAATACACCGCTTTCGAAATCTTCAAAAAGCTTTACCTGAGCATTGCTTTCAGGAATAATGTAAAATGTATTTATTATGCATAGTAATGCACAGATGTAAAAACATTTCATTAAATCTCCTTTTTAATTAATAAATTATTTTTTTCGGGGTGGGGTGTTCCGAGATAAGTATTAAAGCATATTTACTTTAATACTTATTCAGAAAATTCGGAAGTTGCATTCCGGTTTATTGCCGGAATTGAAAAGTTTATATAATTTTAAATCTTACTTTTAAAAAATTTTATTTTCCAATCATATCATGGTTTTATCACTGTAATAAAATTAACTGAATTATTTTCAGTAATAGTTATATCAGCAAGATCAATAACTGTGTCTCCGTTAATATCCGTCGGTACATAACCTGTTACAAAATTGATTGCATCATTTTCTATCTGACCGAGATCCGCAAGATCAATACTGCCGTCTCTGCTTGCATCACCGTTATATATTGCATATCGGACCGGTGAAGAGTCAACCGGTTTCTGATTATTACCATACGCCTTTGAAGGAGAATCTGTAAAATTGTATGTATTAAAATTCATCGGATCATATGCGATCGGCGCGCTGCTCCATGTTTCAATGCTGTTCCTGTGATTCATTACCAGATAATAATTTCCGGAAGTCTCTTTATAAAAATTAAATTTACCGGTTAATGTAGTCTGATTTAAAACCGCTGAAGATGAATCAACTATATTATAAGGTGTAGTGCTTTGTCTCAGATACGCTTTAACAGTATCAGCAGTAATATGGCTGTTTGTCGCGCTGTTGTAAAATCCTTCTATTGCAAGTGAAATATTGCAAGTGGTTTTTAAAACATAAAGTCCTGTCTGCATATCGGATGCAATTATTTTTCCGGACGGGAACATATATACTCCCCAGCATCCGCTGTAACTGGCTGAATTACTCGCGGGATATGTATCATACCACGCAACTTCAGTCGGAGATGACGGGTTCGAAATGTCAACCATTCTCACGCCTGCTCTGTAATGCGCAACAAGCGCATACTTTCCGTATGTTTCGACGTTATGAACAATCGCCGTAGTTATACCGGTTGGCTGCCATCCGGATACAAAAGTAATATTGCCAAGATCTTCCCTGTTCCATATTTTTAACTGACGCGGACTGTTTCCGATCTCGTCAGTTACGAGAATATGTTTATTGTCAGGAGTTATGGCTGTATTATGAGGACCTGAATTCGGAAGATTTATAAAAGAAGTAATAAGAGACAGTGAATTTTTATTTACTGCGCTTATAATGCTTACCTTACTTACATAAATATTAGCTGCATATATAGTATCATTTTTAACGCGGCAATCGTGAATATAATCTAAATTGTAGCTGCCTCTTTTTATCGGTGTTTCCGGATCGGCTGTAAGATCCAGCACAGTTACTCCCTGTCCTATCCCGGAATTCGCGCCATTAAGATAAAGATACGGACCTTCCTGTGAGATCGAATGTGTGGATGAATGTCCGGACACAAGTAATTTCTTAACATATCTTACCGAGTCCGGAAGATACTGAAGATCTACGATCTGTACTCCGCTGTTAGCAACTTCAGATACTATGTATGCATAATGTGAATAGGTTTTCATTTCTCTCCATGTATTACTTGAACTCGACGGATTAGTGGAAGGGACGAAATCCACTTCATGAATATTTGTTTCGTCAGTAATATCTACAAATGAAGTTCCGTCATATGAACCAATTATAGCATATTCTCTTCCGTTTTTTACATCCTTATATCCCCAGACAGCGGAATAAGTTGAAGTGTGGTTATTAATGTTTGCTAATAGCGTCATATTATTATTCCCGAGCTGTGCATAGGTTTGTCCAGAGATGAGCATCAGAGAAGTTACAACAAGAATAAGAAGTTTCATTTGAATTATGTTTAGTTTTTTAAAAACCAGTTTAAATTAATCTCAATTATATATATTTAAATATAATTGAAACAAAATGTGCATTAAAAAATTGGGGATGTACTTGGGTTTGGGTGAAGCAATATATAAAAAATATTTATAACAATCACTAAAGTAAAAAATTTTCAATATTATTTCTACTTTACAATCTGAAGAAGTCTGAATTAAGAATTTTTAAATTTCTCTGATATTTCAATGATTATTTCTTCTATAGTCCTGCTGTCTGTTTCAATAATATTTATCCTGCTGTCTCTTCTGAACCAGGTCATTTGACGCTTTGCATATCTTCTGCTGTTTTGTTTTATCAGCTCCTTCATCCTTTCAAAATCAATTTCACCTTCAAGATGCATTATCACTTCTTTAATACCAACTGTATCCAGCGAATAATTTTTTCTGTAGTGAAATCCTGATTTAAGTAATGTTTTGACCTCGTCTATCAGTCCAAGTCCGATCATTTCATCAACCCTGTTATTGATCCTGTCATATAATAACTTCCTGTCCGGCGAAAGTCCGAACTGAACTGTTTCGAAATTTATTCTTACATTGTTCTTCTGCAGTTCAGAAATTTTCTTACCGGTAATTATGAATACTTCAAGCGCGCGTATTACTCTTCTGATCTTTCCTTTCGGGATTTTATCAAATGTTTCCTTATCAGCAATTTCCAGCTGTTCATATAAATAATTTTCACCGAATTTTTCAAGTTCACTGTAAAGTCTTTCTCTTACTTCATCAGACTTTGCTTCTGATTCAAATAATCCGTCTATCAGAGAATTTATATAAAGTCCGCTGCCTCCGGCAATGACCGGAAGTTTTCCTCTGCTGAATATATCATCAATTATTATCCTTCCCTTTATTCCAAATTCACCGGCGTTGAATTCTTCATTCAGATCAAGCTCACCAATAAAATAATGTTTTACTCTTTTAAGATCTTCCGCGTCCGGCTGAGCAGTCGCTATTGGTATACCTTTATATATCTGCCTTGAGTCAGCAGAAATTATTTCACCGTTTAATCTTTCCGCGAGCTCAACAGCTAATTTCGTTTTGCCCGAAGCAGTAGGGCCGATTATTGCAAGAGCTTTATTCATTAAAATGAATACATTTTATATGAAAGAATAATTTTATATGAATTTTGAGAATCAAATATTACTTATTTAAATGAATTTTACAATTATCAATTTTTGAACATATCAACATTTCATTGATCTTATTTCCTTTGATTACTTATTTCTAAATTGAAATTACTTTTTATTAAATTTAATTTTCTTAAACACAACAAATAAAATTCAATCTAATATTCTAACCAAGAAAACTATGAAAATCTTTAAAGTTTTAATTCTGCTGTTAGTAACCGGATTTATATTTACAATATATCAGAACTTAATTGCCTTTCAAACCGGAATTGTCGGATTTACGAAAAAGAACGGCGAAGATGTGGGCTGTATCTGCCACAATTTCGAACCAAATGACTCTGTACATGTCAACATTTCCGGTCCGGCTGTTGTGAATGCAAATGATACAGCGACTTACTTCCTGAAAATTTCAGGCGGACCCGCTGTAAAAGGCGGATGTGATATTGCTGCAAGCCTCGGTCAGGTAATAACTTCACCGCTTGATACTACTCTCAGACGTGATGAACCTTTCACAGGCGCGGGTTTTGAACTGACGCATAAATTTCCACAGAGTTTTATCAATGACACTCTTACTTTTATATTCAGATACATCGCTCCTTCTAATGCAAATATAACAGATACTTTATTCGCAGCCGGTAATTCAGTTAATAATGATACAACTTCTGAAAATGACAAATGGAATTACTCAGAAAACTTTGTTATCAGCATAATTCCGTCTTCTATAGTTACGCAGACCGGAAACGTTCCTGCAGAATTTACTCTTTCACAGAATTATCCGAATCCGTTTAATCCGGAGACAAAGATAAGCTTCAGTCTGTCAAAGACATCAGATGTTACGCTTGTAATTTTTAATTCCGCAGGGAAGGAAATTTCAAGGGTCATTAATAATGTGAGATACAGCGCAGGTCAGTATTCATTATCTTTTAATTCACAGGAATTTAACTTATCAAGCGGAGTGTATTTTTACAGATTTAGCGCAGGCGGTTTTACTGATACAAGATCTATGGTTCTTATAAAGTAATTATCTGGGATACTTTTACGAACTGAATTTTTTTGATTTACAATTAAAGCCGCTGCTGTCAGCGGTTTTTTTTTATTAGAATAATTTTTAACGACTAATTAATTTTACACAAACTGCGATTTGCTTCCGGGGTAAAAGGTTAAATTTCGGTTCGTAATTTAAGATAGTTGTTATTTAATGTGATTAAATGAGTAATGTTTATCCGTTAAACTGACCAGTTTACTCATATTAAAAGGTAACCGTAGCAGTAGTAATCTTTTCTTTTCTTTTTTGCTTCTTTTTTCTTTTCTTTTGTTAACAATGTTAGTAATGTTAATATCTTCATTTTTAATTTTATATTCTAGTTATCTGTGTACCAGCTTAAGTTTTTCTTTGATCCTTCTTTGTAGTTCAAATGGATTGAGTTTATTTCTTATTCTAATGAGTTCTGATTTTTTCTCTTCATCAATGTAGATTGTATTGCATAACCTTTCAAAAGGTGTCTTCGGTTTATCATGCACCTTTTTTATTTTTGAACCATATCGCTTTTTTGATATCAACTTTGTCGATGGAATAAAAAAGTTGAGCAGACAATACAATTCATTTTTGTAAATATCATTTAAAAGTTCGACCTGACCGGGTTTATCTAATCTGTCATATCCTATATACTGTCTGACTATTGTCCAGTTCTTTTCCTCAATATGAGCATTGTCATTTTTGTGATATGCTCTCGATCGGGTATAACTGACTTTAGGAGTTCTGTTCTTGAAATACTTAAGGAGTCTGTAGTTCATAAACTCTTTGCCGTTATCACAATCAAATCCTTTTAGCTTAAATGGCAGCGTATGCTCAATTTCACTAATCGCTTTAAATGTATTTGCTTCTCCTTTTCCCCATACCGCTCTTTGAATTGTCCAGCCAGTTGCTATATCCACCATATTAACGGTATTTGTATATTCACCCGCTACTGTGTTTCCACAATGGGCTACAGTATCAACTTCTACAAATCCCGGTCTGCTTTCATTCCATTGATCTGTTTTGATTGGTATTAATTCTCTTATCATCGAGCCAGGCCGCGTTGTGCTCAAACCTCGTTTCTCATATCTGCCACGGAATGGTGACAATAGTCTGTCTATTGTAGCAGGAGATATTTCCCGCAATAGTGTCTCATCCTTTTTTGTCAAATTGTTCTTTTCACTTTTATACCATACCAGCCAATACGGTATTATAGCTTTCATGCGGGGAGAACAAATTAAATTTGTTGAAATCCATAAGTCTTTCAGAAATTGCAATATACCGGGGCTATTGTACCTTGGCTTAGGACCTGGCTTGTGCCTCTTCTTCTCTTTGGTATTTAAAGATCTTTTGTTGATTAATCGTATTGCATACTTGCGATTGTAACCGCATACTTTACAGAACTCGTCAAGTATCTTTTGTTTCTCTTCTTTATTAACTTTAAAATATCTCTTTCTGACTTCTATGAGATATTCATTCTTAGATTTTTTACTCATATTTTTACCGCGTTTTTATATTTTAAACACGGTTACATTTAATATGAGTAAACGACCTATATTTTCATCATCGCTGGGTTACATTTAATTTGATTAAATGCGCTGACATTTTTCAAATAAAAATATCTTTGACTTAAAAAGTTTTTGTAATTAAATTGTAACTGATAATTTAGTCTGAACAAAATTAGGGGATTAAATGAAAGCGATTGGATCTTTGACTTTGTATTTCCAAAATCATATTTTGTTTAAATATATTTTAATATAAAGGAGAAAAATTGAAAGCAAAAAATTTACTGCTTCTGACTTTATTAACTTTCTTATTTTTATCTGTAAATGTTTACTCACAGAAAAGAATAGAGACACCAATACCTAAACCAATAACGGGAGATGAAAAATACATTGTTTCAGCAAATTCAACCAGTGTAATTAATTCATCATACAAAATGAATATTCCGCCTGTAAAGACTTCAACAGGTTTTGCATATTTTTTTCAAACAGGAGTGATTACGGTATATGATCTTCAAAGCAACGAATTTGCGCAGCAGATCTGGCAGGACCCTTTGACGCCTTCAAATGTTCATGCGACTTTTATGCATTCACCGACAGCGGGCTTTGTTGTAAGATACAGCGCTTATTTATTCAGTAATGACGGCGGTTTTTCCTGGTCATATCTCGGCGATATACCGGATACTGACCGAAGCGGATTTCCGGCAATAAGTGGTTTTGATAACGGTGCGGCAGTGATCGGCAATCACAATAATGCTGGCTCTACAGAAGTAAGAACAAAATTATATTCTGATGCAGGACCTGGATTCGGAGAATTTTCAGAAGTGGATCCGGGTAATTCCCCCGGAGGATTAGCTATCTGGCCAAAACTCATTGGTGTTGATTCAAATAAAATTGTTTTTGTAAACTCTGTAAACGCACCTGAAGGCGTTTATACAAATACTTATAATGGCAGTTCATTCAGCGGATATACCGGATATGAAGGTGATGTAGCCGAAGGATATTATCTTGCAAAAGCTCCTGACGGAACTATAGGACATGCTTATATTGGAGGTATTACCTCAGGAGAAAATGATGTCTTTTACAGATTTTCGACAAATGATGGTGTTTCCTGGAGCAGTCCGCAATTGGTATGGGACTGGAATTTAACAACGGATTCAATCGGTTGCTTAAACGGCGTAAGTATGACATTCGGAAATAATAATCAGCCTTATGTAGCTTTTAATGCTTCATTAATTTCTTCTGCAGGATTTTTTCCTGAACTGCCTTCGTCCATCAGAGTCTGGTCTCCGAATATTAACGGCGGTGTTCCGGTAATCATTGCAGATTCTTCCAATGTCCCGTTCTTTCCAAATAAAGGTGTTGTTGCTGATGGATTCCTTCCTGTCTGCAGACCGGCTATTGGCAGGACATCTGCCGGAGATGGATTAATTGTTGCCTTTACTGCTACTTCAGGTCAATACGGATCTGACAGCAGCGCTTATTATTCTGTGTGGTCCGTTTATTCACGTAACGGAGGAATTTCATGGGTATCACCTGATAAGCTAACTCCGGCAACTCCTCTGCGAGACTGGAGATTTGTCAGCATATCGCCGACTAATTTTGCTGTCGGCGGTGAGTGCAATGTTCAAATGACCTGTCTGGCGGATTCTCTCGCCGGAACCCATGCCCTCGGCGCACCTTTTGGAAGAGGAGAACTTATAGGTATTCGGTATTCTTTTCCTTTTTCCTTTGTTCCGCCCGTTCCGTCCGCTCCTTCCCTCATCTCTCCTCAGAATAATTCTATTAATGTATTGTATAATCCTCTTATGGACTGGTCAGATGTATCAGGCGCTAATTCTTACAGATTACAAATATCAGAAAATTTCAACTTTTCAAATAACATAATTGATCATGAGATATTCTATGTATCTCAATATCGGGTTCCTGATACAATTCTGAGTCAGAATACTTTGTATTACTGGAGAGTAAACGGTAAAAACATTAGCGGTTCCGGTCCATGGTCAGTCGTTTATAACTTCAGGACTTTCAGTTATCTGCCATTGGCTCCTGTTCTGAATTCTCCATTAAATAATTCAACAGGCATTTCTCTTAGTCCCATGCTTGACTGGGAAGATGTAAACGCCGCTATGTTTTATCATCTGCAGGTTGCTGCTGACAGCGGATTCAGCGATTTAGTTATAAATCAAAACTGGTTTTCAGTTACACATTTCACGATACCAGTTTCAGTTTTAAATAATGGGATAAGATATTACTGGAGAGTAAGCGCTTCCAACATTAACGGTATAGGAGACTGGTCTGAGATATGGAATTTCCGGACACTTACAACCGGTATTGAAAATTTAAACGAAGAAATTCCCGTTCGGTACAAGCTTCACAATAATTATCCTAATCCTTTCAATCCCTCGACAAAAATTGAATTCGAACTGCCTGAAGCAGCTGATGTGGAAATTACTGTCTATGATTTTCTCGGAAGGAAAGTGAAAGATCTTGTCAGTCAAATTCTTCAGGCGGGAAGATACAGGACTGAATTCAATGCGCGTGGTTATGCAAGCGGGATTTATTTCTATACTTATACAGCAGGTAAATACAGGGAGACAAGAAGGATGATTCTGATAAAATAACTGCATCAATTAAAAACATATTAATAATGTGCAAATGTAAAATGACATTTGATAATTACTAACAAGAAAAAATTTATTTAAGTATTTTCAAACCCTGAGAAAAATTAAACACGCCTCAGGGTTTTTCATATTAAAATTTTAAATACTTGTTTCAAATTGAATACAGATAAAGTAATTAATGTGCTTTTAAATTCTGACGAACCGTCAATTCGCTTTAAGACGAGAGTTAACGTATTGTCTGAAGAAATAGATTCTCCGGAATTTAAAGCTCTGCAAAATGAAATTAAGAACAGCGGCCATGTAAAAAAAATATTATCATTCAGAGATAGAGACGGAAGGATCACCCGCGGAAGAAATGTTTATGATAAATGGAAAGGCTCGCACTGGGTTCTTTCTTCGCTTGCAGATATTGGATATCCGCAGCAGGATAGATCTTTAATTCCATTAAAGGATCAAGTGCTTGATTTCTGGCTGAAGGAATATTATTTCACTGATATTGAAGTAATTAAAAAAAGCGATCTTAATAATAAAACAGGTGTGCCGGTAATTAGCGGTAAACACAGAAGATGCGCTTCCATGCAGGGAAACGCTCTGTTCTTTTTGACAAAGCTCGGACTTTTTGATAAGAGGCTTGACTCGCTTGCTGAAAGACTTCTTCATTGGCAGTGGGATGACGGCGGCTGGAACTGCGATAAAAATCCTGAAGCAAAAAATTCTTCATACATGGAAAGTTTACTTCCGCTCAGAGGTCTTTCTATCTACTCAAAATATTCAGACAATAAGAAAATTCATACAGCAGTTAAAAAGGCGGCGGAGATTTTTCTTAAAAGAAAATTATTCCGAAAAGTATCTGACGGCAGTGTAATGAAGGATGAATTTTTATCGCTGCATTATCCGCTATACTGGCATTATGATATTCTCGGCGGACTGAAGGCTATGGCTGAAGCGGGTTTTATAAAAGACAGGAGATGCAGCGAAGCATTGGACATTCTCGAAAGCAAAGCGCTTCCCACAGGAGGCTGGGCTGCAGAAAAAAAATATTATACTGTTTCTGATGAATTTATTATGAACGCTGACAGCGTGGGATGGGGTGAAACAGGTAAAAGGAAATTTAACGAATGGGTAACTGCAGATGCGCTTTATGTTTTGAAAGCCGCAGGCAGGATCTGACTGAAAAGTCAATGTATATTTTCACTTAAAGTAATACTTTACCAAAGACCAATAGTCAATTGTAATTAGGAATATTATTAATTATTTTTGTAACTGCTGTTTTTAAGTATGCGTGATTGGCGGAACTGGCAGACGCACTAGACTTAGGATCTAGCGGGGCAACCCGTGGGGGTTCGACTCCCTCATCACGCACCATTATTTCATATTAAACAAAAATTCATTCTTATAATATGAATTCAAAATCCGGATCCAAGACTCACATAGCAAAATGTTCCTTCTGCGGCAGAAACGCCGACAAAGTCACCAACATGATAAAGGGACCGTCTGATCATAACGGAAAGGAAGTTTTCATTTGTGAGATCTGCGTCGGTAACGCCATGCAGATCATCAAAAAAAATACAATGAGCAGCGCCGCCAAGTCGATCAATAAAGTCAGATCGGAACTCACTCCACAGGCGATCAAAAAATTTCTCGATGAATATGTAATTGGTCAGGACAAAGCGAAAAAATCTTTGGCAGTTGCTGTTTACAATCATTACAAAAGAATTGACTCAATTGATTTCAATTATATTGACGATGTAGAAATTGAAAAGAGTAATATACTTCTTATAGGTCCGACAGGTACAGGAAAGACTTTCCTCGCGCAGTCTCTCGCAAGACTTCTCGATGTTCCTTTTGCAATAGCTGATGCTACAACTCTTACTGAAGCGGGATATGTCGGCGATGATGTGGAATCCATTTTAGTTCATCTTTTACAAAATGCAAATTTTGACCTTTCAAAAGCCGAGCGCGGTATAATTTATCTTGATGAAATTGACAAGATCTCGCGCAAAAGCGACAGCACTTCCATTACAAGAGACGTTTCCGGCGAAGGCGTTCAGCAGGCGCTTCTGAAACTTCTTGAGGGAACTATTGCAGGCGTACCTCCCAAAGGCGGAAGAAAGCATCCCGAACAGGCGCTTATAAATATCAGCACTAAAAATATTTTATTCATCTGCGGCGGAGCATTCGACGGTATTGATAAAATTATCGAAAAGAGAATCTCAAAGAGTTCGATCGGATTCGGCTCGGATATTTATTCCAAGAATAAAGACGATCAGGATAAGATCATTAATCAGGTCGAGCCCGATGATCTGATCCACTACGGCTTAATACCGGAGCTTATCGGGAGACTTCCCGTTATCACGACTTTGAATTCGCTTGATAAGAAAACCATGCTGTCTATTCTGACCGAACCAAAGAACGCCATTACAAAGCAGTATCAGAAATTATTCAGAATGGAAGGCGTCGATCTGGAATTTACGGAAGATGCGCTTGATGCAGTGGTTGACCTTTCGCTAAAAAGAAGAACAGGCGCAAGAGCTTTGAGATCGATACTTGAGAATATTATGCTCGACATTATGTATAAGATACCTTCGAAAGAAAATGTATCGAACTGCATTATTACGAAAGAAGTAATTACAGAAAAAAAAGAACCTGTCTATCTCAGCGGTAACAGGAAAATCATTGCTTAAATTTTTTTATCCCGTTTTAAATCAGATTTAAATTAAGTTATATCCCAATAATTCTTTGCAGATAATTTCTCATATTTTATTACCGTTCAGTTCAATCCTAATATTAATTTCCGATGCCTAAATTAAAATCAGATATAAAAAAAGATTCTGTATTTCATAAGAGAGAAGAAAATTATAAAGAGCTTTTAAAAGAATTCACCGTTTTAAGAAACGAGATACACCTGGGCGGAGGAAAGAAAGCGATTGAAAAACTTCATTCGAAGAATAAACTTCACTGCCGTGAACGTGTTGATCTTTTAATTGATAAAGATTCATACTTCATGGAGCTCGGACTATATACCGGCTTCGGAATGTATAAGGAATACGGAGGCGCGCCTTCTTCCGGTACAATATTCGGAATCGGGAAAATACACGGGAGGAATTGTGTCATAGTTGCAAATGACGCGACTGTAAAAGCCGGCGCATGGTTCCCTATCACCTGTAAAAAAAATCTCCGCGCTCAGGAAATTTCCATTGAGAATAAACTTCCGATAATTTATCTCGTCGATTCCGCAGGAGTCTTTCTTCCCATGCAGGATGAGATATTTCCGGACAAAGAACATTTCGGAAGGATATTCAGGAATAATGCTGTGATGAGTTCGATGGGTATTCCTCAGATCGCAGCTATCATGGGACCGTGTGTTGCAGGCGGAGCTTATCTTCCGATCATGAGCGATGAAGCGCTTATAGTGGAAGGAACGGGAAGCATCTTCCTCGCGGGATCGCATCTGGTAAAAGCAGCGATCGGTGAAAAGATTGATAATGAATCTCTCGGAGGCGCAACAGTAACTACCGAGATCTCAGGAATTACGGATGAAAAAATGGCTGATGATAAAGAGTGTATTGAAAAGATCAGAGAGCTTGTAAGTAAATTCGGCGATGAACCGAAAGCAGGTTTTGACAGGACTGAAATTAAAAAACCCAATCATCCGGAAAAGGAAATATACGGCGTACTGCCTGAAGATACTTCTATGCAGTATGATGTATATGAACTCATCGGCAGGATAATCGATGACGGTGATTTTGATGAATATAAACCGGCTTACGGAAAAACTATTATTACCGGCTTTGCAAGAATAGAAGGATGGGCTGTCGGCATAGTTGCAAATCAGAGAAACGTAGTGAAAAGCAAATCGGGTGAGATGCAGTTCGGCGGAGTGATATATTCTGACAGCGCTGATAAAGGCGCGAGATTTATTATGAATTGTAATCAGCGGAAGATCCCGCTCCTTTTTCTTCAGGATGTAACGGGATTTATGGTCGGCTCAAGATCCGAGCACGGAGGGATAATTAAGGACGGAGCGAAGATGGTAAATGCAGTTGCGAATTCCACTGTTCCGAAGATCACTATTATAACAGGCAACAGTTACGGCGCGGGAAATTACGCCATGTGCGGAAAAGCTTATGACCCGAGATTTATATTCGCTTATCCAAAAGCAAAGATCGCAGTGATGGGCGGCGCGCAGGCGAGCAATGTGCTGCTTGACATTAAGATCGGACAGCTTAAAAAGGAAGGAAAAGAACTTAATGAAGACGAGAAGAAAAAATTTCTTGAAGAGATACATAACAGATATGATGAACAGACCAATGTCCTTTACGCCGCTTCGAGACTATGGGTTGATGAAATTATCGATCCTAAGGATACTCGGAAAATAGTTTCCTACTGCATAGAGCTTGCGAATAATAATCCTGAAATAAAAAAATTTAATGTAGGCGTAATACAGACTTAATTTATCAATTGTCAATTATCAATTTTCAATTTTCAATTATGAATATAATTTATCTTCAAAAACATCTGCTTCAAAAGGCATAAGATTGTTCTATAATAAGAGTAAATAAATTTATACCCTCAGGCAATATAACCCATTTGAACACAAACGTCTTTTTAATTATTCAGTTTTTATTCCAATAAATTCAGAATTAAAACACCATATAAATTGAAACTAGAATTCACCGGATACAAATCAGAAAATGCGGAAATGCTTGCGCAGTGGATATCATCTGACAAATGGCCTTATCACGGAAACCCTGAACCTACACCGGAAAAAGTAAAGAAGTGGATCAGCGAAGGTACATTTGAAGGAGAAGAGAACAGGGCGTTTTGGATTTACGCTGAAGGAAATAATTATCCTGCGGGATTAATTACTCTGCATGAATTTACAGATGACACTCCGATTTTTGACATTAGGATAAAGTCTGAATTAAGAGGAAAAGGCATAGGAAAATTAGCTGTTCAGTGGCTTGTGGAATATCTCTTTACAAAGACAGATAAGGAAAGACTTGAAGGACACACCCGTGCTGATAACGCCGCCATGCGTAAAGTATTCAGAGAATGCGGCTGGGTAAAGGAAGCGCATCACCGCAGATGCTGGCCGGATAGTGAAGGTAATAAATTTGATTCGATCACATATGCAGTATTAAAGGAGGATTATTTAAAGGGAGAAAAAACGCCGGTGGACTGGAATGATGAATGAAAAAAATTACAAATTACAAATTGCAAATAATTTCCCAAAAGCCGGGAAAATATTTTACATTTTTAGAATTAATAAATTTATTTTTGAAAATATCTTTTCTAAAAATACATTTATAGTTATTGAAATCTGAATTCATATTACTTAGTTTAACACGGGAGTATGAATCGGTTTATTTGATGTGATGAAATTTAAGGAGATAATAAAGATCATAAAGATTGACGGATGGTATCAGGTTAGACAAGTCGGCAGTCATCAGCAATATCACCATTTTGACAAAATTAGTACTGTTACAATTGTTGAAATCAAATTTAGAAATTCACCCAAAACAGTTTGATGTTAATGATTAACTCAGGCGCAAATAAAATTATAAATAGTGAAAAGAAAATTTTTAATTATTAACGAAAGAGGGAAAAACCAATCTGAGCGCTTATGTTCCGGATTTGCCGGAACTGCTACCTAGTACTGAAAGTCAACTGATCAGACTTATGGAAAAAAATTGAATTGCAATTGATTATATGAAACTAAGAGCTTACAAAATTCCAGCATCTACAACAAAGTCTGCTAAAATTGAAATTGCCGCTTGATAGTTAATATTTAGCAGTTAACAGTTAATATTTTAATTGATTTTCTGAGTGCTTCTTTCTCAATTATCTTTTCAAGCTAAAAATAATTTGTTTATTCTTAATCTTTTTTTATCTATGTTCCAACAGGTCAAGGATTTTCCGGTTTTCAATTGTCCCCCCAAAGTGACCTGACTTAAAATTCAAATTTACATTACGGTATTTCAATAAAAATATTTAACCCCAAATAGTATTTTTGGCGAAGTTTTAAATTGATTCTTTAACAGTCAGATAAAACTTATGAAAAGAAATTTTTGGGGATTCTTTTTATTATTAATTTCAGGAAGTTCATATATTTTCTCCGAGACTCCTGATAACAGAGTATTTCCTTCAGGCAACATTCAGCTTTGTACTTACATCGCAGCGCATCCTTTAAATCCGGACTTTATGGCTGGTACTGCAAATACTGATGTATATCAGGGCGGTTACACAACAGGCGCATACATTACTTCAGACGGAGGCGTGACATGGAGCGGGACAAATGCTATCAGGACAGCGCAGAATAATATCATATCGACTGTCGGAGATGCTTCAGTTACAATTGATAAGAACGGTGTGATCATTATTCCTTATATAGCTCCGCCGCTTGTATCAGGTCAGAAAAATTTCAGACTCGGAGTCAGCAGATCCACTAACAGCGGATCATCCTGGACACCGACTTATTTTGTGCAGGGAGTGGATACTGCGGATAAAATATTATGCGCAACTGATGACGTTCCTTCAAGTCCCTATTACGGAAGGAGTTATATAGTATACAGCGAGAAACGCGGAGTGTTTATGAGCTATACTACTAACAGCGGCGAGACCTGGTCTGTCTCCGCAAGAGTATCTCCGCCGCAAAATCACGGCAGAGTCGGAGCTTCCATTGTTACGGGAAATGCAGGTGAAGTTTTTGTTACATGGCCATACATTTTCGGCTCGGTAAAGTATATTGGATTCGCAAAATCACTTGACGGCGGGAATACCTGGACGGCAAATGATTATGCAGTTCCGGTTGTACCGTCTCCGAATGATTTCAGATTTAATTTTAATCTTGTGAAACTAAATGGTCTGCCAGTTATTGCAATTGACAAATCCGGTGGAGTGAATAACGGAAAACTTTATATTGTCTGCAATCAGGGACTAAGTTCACTGTCCCCTTCTCTTGATGATTATGATGTTGTATTATACACTTCCGTAAACAGCGGAACGACGTGGTCAGATGCAAGCCTTATTCATCAGAGCGTTCCGGGAATTACGCGGCATCAGTTCTTTCCAAATATAAGTGTTGATAAAAACGGCGGGGTGAATATTTCTTATTATGATAACAGAAATACTCCTACAAATGATTCGACGGAAATTTATATTTCCAGATCGGAAGACGGCGGAAATACATTTCAGGATATTCTGATATCAGATCATAAATTCAAACTGACTCAGCTCTCAGCAACGGACAGATTTTTTGCAAATCCTCCATATATAGGAACTTACTTCGGAATAACAAGCGCCGGCAGTAAAGTTCACACTCTTTGGTTCGATAACTCGACAGGAAAATATCAGGCATGGCATTCATTTATTGAAACTGTTCCCGAAGCTTTGGTGAAAATTATACCTCAGGGATTATACAATCCCGCTTCAGATATGCTGAGTAAAAAAGATTCTGTAAAAATATTTTTAAGATCATCTAATCCGCCCTATCATAAACTTGATTCGTCAATCGGGATTCTGGACTCAATAAGTTTTACCGGTAAATTTATATTTGAAAATATTACAGACGGACAGTATTATATTGAAGCTATTCATAAAAATTCGGTAATTACTTGGAGCAGCAGTTATATTACTTACAACACTTCAAATGGATTTACATATGACTTTAGTGATTCACAGGGAAAAGCTTACGGGGAAAATCAGATACAGCTGAATAACGCCCCGGTCAGGTATGCGTTTTATACCGGTGATGTAAACAGAGACGGATCAGTTGATCTTCCTGATCTTCAGATGGTCGAAGAGGATCTGATGAATTTTCAAATCGGGAATTTCATTACGGATATTAACGGAGATAATATTGTGGACAATGCAGATCTGACTTTTGTAGAAAATAATTCAGTGAATTTTGTTTATATACAGACACCGTGAATAAAGTAAAATAAAGCAAAGTTTTATTTTGTTTAACTCTCAGATTATATATTATTCTGCTTCAGCGGATATCCTGAATATTAAATCAGGTTTATCTTTTATTCTGATCACGATATCTCCCGCCATCCACAAGTCTGCATATATTTCACCTGTAATGGTTATGATCACATTCTCACCGTCAATTGATCCCTGACATTCTGAATTAAAATTCACAACTTTAACAGCTACCATTCTTCGTTCGTCAATATTAGCCGAATAGCTGCAGTCATTAACTGAATATTTATTCAGTATCTCAGCTGAGATTTTTCCGTTTTGAAAAGTGATCATCTCTTCAAATACCTGCGGCATTCTGTCAACGTCCGGCGGTGTTTCCTCCGCTATCTTTCCCCTGAATCTGCTGCCGTTAAGATCTTCCTGTATTAACTGCGGAAATGTGTTTTCCGGAACAAAGAGATACATTAATATTACAATTACACCTGATAAAAAAAATTTTGATTTCATTTCAAATGATTTTAAATACTTACTCAAAACTACTTATTACTTACTTCATAGTCTTTAAGTATAAATACCTAAAATTGTTCCCGGTTTCTTAAATTATTTTATCAGTACAATTTTCTTTACTGATGTAAATTGTCCGGAAGTGAATTTTATGAAATACACACCGCTGTTAAGATTATTACCGTTCAGAGTATATTTATATTTGCCGGGTGATAATTTATCATTCAATAACTGTGAAACGAGTTTACCTGAAATATCATAAATATTCAGACTCACGCTGCTGTTTTCAGGAATATCAAACTCAATAATAGTGGAAGGATTAAAAGGATTCGGATAATTATCATATAGTTTATATTCACCCGGAACTGTCTGTGAAATATTCTGAATTCCTACTGTATTTCTTTTGAATATCAGCAAAGCGGAATTTGAAGAAAACAAAGAATCTGTTTCGTTGAATGATTTTGTTTTGTATGAAATAATCAGCGAATCTCCTGTCATGCCAAAACTTTGAACTATACTATCAAGAAAACTCTTTGTCACAAGCGCAAAAGTGTCAAGTCCGTTATTGCCGGAAAGGAAAGTTTTTTCAGTATTGTTCTGAACCTTTCTGAAATTAATTTTATAAACGGTTTTCGGATCAGCAGAAGCTCTTTTCCAGTTGAATAAAACTTTTGAAGTATCATCGTGCGAAGTGACAATAGTTACATAAGGATTTCCTATGGGATTTAAAACAGTGAACGAATTCAGCGGTGACGGATAAATATGAAATGCATTTAGTAAACTTATAGAATCAGAACCGAATGAGTTTGATACTCTGAGCTTTACATTGTAATTACCGACCTGACTGAAAATGAAATCAGGATATTTTAATGAAGAAGTTTTATTTTCAGGACCGGTCACTGTCCACTGCCAGCTTTGCGGAATTCCCATAGAAGCGTCAATAAGTCTGAGCGTATCGTATTTAGCCGCAGTTAAATTTGACGGAATGAATTTAGCTTTTGGTAAGTGTGAGACCGGAGGAGTTAAGTCAGGCATCAATACAAACAAACCTCTGGATCTGTCCGAAGCGATAATTTTTCCTGAACTGAACCTATACACTCCCCAGCAGCCTTCAAAATTTGTATTATTATTATCGGGGTGTGTATCATACCAGCCAATGCCTGTCGGGTCAGAAGGATTTGTAATATCAAGTATCTGAACGCCTGCGGAATAATAAGCTATCACTGCTATGTTACCGTATGTTTCTACATTATGTACAACTGATTTTTCAAAAGGATAAGCGTTATAAGATCTGATATAATTAATATCATTTAGATCCGAAACTTCCCATACTTTCAGTTTGCCTGCAGACGGAGCAGTTCTTTCATCGGTTACATAAGCAAAATTTCCGGACTGTGAAAATGCAATATTGTGCGGTCCGTTTGGCTGCGGAAGATTTACCCAGCTTCTTATAGTTACCGGATTATCTTTATTTACTGCATTTATAATTGTAACTCTTCCGTCCGAAATATTACAAGCCCAGATAGTATCATTAACTATTCTTGAATCATGAACATACATTTCAGTCCAGCTTCCTCTGAGAGAGGGTACTTCGGGATTGGTTAGAACGACAATAACAACACCTTGGGAAACTCCGCCGCTTGATCCGTTAAGATATAGAAACGCTCCCGACTGAGAAATTGAATGCGTAGCAGAGTGACCGGGCAGTTCAATTTTCCCGACATATCTTACTGAGTCCGGTAAATAGCTAAGATCTGCGATCTGAATATTGCTGTTATCAGCTTCTGAAACTATATAAGCATAGTGAGAATAGGTTTTCATTTCACGCCAGAAATTTCCGTTAAGTCCCGGATCCGGCGCGGGAATAAAATCAACTTCGTGAATATTATTTGTATCGGTTATATCTATGAATGCAGTTCCCTCAAAACATCCGAGTATAGCATATTCCCTTCCGTTCGGAGCTGTATATCCCCACAGCGCAGAATAGTTTGAATTATGCTGATTTAACTCAGCAAGCTTTCTTATCCTGAAACCGGTCTGTGAAACGGAATCTGAAACAAAAATAAGGAACAGTAAAAATAAAAATATTATTTTTTTTCATAATGTAGTGATTGAGGGCCGGAAGTTATTTGGTTAAATGTGATTTAAAACTCTTTATTTGAAATTTGTAATCTGTAATTTGAAATTGCAATTCGTCACTCGTAATTCGTAACTTGAAACTCGATATTAGATTTCTCTTTTCAAAGCTTCCTTCTCTATCTCAAGCTGTTTAATTTTCCTTTCAAGATTATCAAGTTCTTCAGGCATTGAATCTATTTCTATTCTTAACTTTGAAGCAGCTTCATCTACAAGATCAATTGCTTTATCCGGAAGGAATCTGTCTGAAATATATCTGTCTGAAAGCTGAGCTGCAGCGACTATCGCTCCGTCAGTGATCCTGACTCCGTGATGAACTTCATACTTTTCTTTCAGACCTCTTAATATTGAGATCGTATCTTCTACATCAGGTTCACCGACAAACACCGGCTGAAATCTTCTCTCAAGCGCAGGATCTTTTTCAATATACTTTCTGTATTCATCAAGTGTAGTCGCGCCTATAGTTCTTAGTTCTCCTCTTGCAAGCGCCGGCTTAAGCATATTCGAAGCATCGACTGAACCCTGAGCTGCTCCTGCTCCGACGACAGTATGCAGTTCATCAATAAATAAAATAATCTCACCGCCGGATTCCTGAACTTCTTTTAAAACCGCTTTCAGTCTTTCTTCAAACTGACCTCTGTACTGAGCGCCTGCGACAAGCGTACCCATATCAAGCGCAATTATTTGTTTTGATCTGAGACTTTCGGGGACGTCACCCTGTATTATCCTGTGAGCAAGTCCTTCGGCAATTGCTGTCTTACCTACTCCGGGCTCGCCAATAAGCACGGGATTATTTTTTGTCCTGCGTGACAGCACCTGCAGCACTCTGCGAATTTCATCATCCCTTCCTATCACAGGATCAAGCTTTCCTTTCATCGCAAGTTCATTCAGATTCTTTCCGTATTTTTTCAGCGCTTCATATGTATCTTCCGGATTCTGTCCCGTAACTCTGTTTGAACCCCTGACCTCTTTAAGTGATTTAAGAATATTATTTTTTGTAATGTCGAGAGATTTTAAAAGATCAGACACAGGAGATTTTTTCAGATCGGACAGACCGAGAAGTATATGTTCAGTGGAGACATATTCATCTTTAAGATTTGAAGCTTCCTTCACCGCATTTTCAAGCACTTCGTTTAATTCGGGTGAAAGCGACTGACCGGACGAAGCGCCTGTGACTTTGGGAAGTTTTTCAAGCAGCTCCCCTACTCTTATCTGCAGAAATTCTTTGTTCGCGCCGAGCTTCTGAATTGTAGAAGTAACTATACCTTCCGGGTCCTGAATAAGCGCAGCAAGAAGGTGCTCTGGTTCAAGAAACTGATTAGAATAATTTGATGCAATTTCCTGCGCAGTCTGAACTGCCTCCTGCGCTTTTATCGTGAATTTATTTAAATTTACCGCCATGGAATTTTTTGTTTCAATATATGAAATAAGATTTTTTTTGATAAGTCATTTTTCAAACTGAAACTTAAAAGATTTTTCATTCAATCTTCTTACCTGGTTTAAACTCATCCCAAACTGGGGCTTGGATTGGAGGGAAAAAAAGGGAAAATTTTTATGAGAACAATGCTTACAGTAATTCCATTAACAAAAATCACTATTACTTAAAAGTATTAATGCATATTTTTGCTAATCAATGCGCAAAGTTTCGATAATTATTTCCGTTTACAATAAAACAAGAGAACTCGAGCTGATATTTTACGCCCTTTCAATACAGAGCTTCAGGGATTTTGAAGTTATAATTGCGGAAGACGGAAGAAATGCCGGAATGAAAGATCTGATAGAAAACCGGCTGGGTGGATTTGAATTTCCGGTAAAGCATCTGACTCAGGATGATATTGGATTCAGGAAAAATAAAATTCTGAATGAAGCGGTAAGAAATTCATCAACGGAATATCTTATTTTTTTTGACGGAGACTGTATCCCCCATTCTGATTTTGTAAAAAGTCATATTGAAAATAAAAGTGACAATACAGTTCTGTGCGGCAGAAGAGTTAATTTAACAAAAAAGATATCCGGAGCATTAACCAAAGAATATATTCTGAACAGGGATTATGAAAAGATCAGAATTACGGATGCAATTTTTTCATCTTTGAACAGAGATAAAAAAGATCTCAATTTTAATATTGAAGAAGGTATTATGATAAAGAACGCTTCATTAAGAAAAGCTTTGACTAATGATGATGAACATATACTTGGCTGTAACTTTTCAATACCTAAAAATCTTCTGATAAAGATAAACGGCTTTGATGAGAATTATGAAGGACCCGGACTCGGGGAAGATTCTGATATTGAATTCAGACTGAGACTTATTAATGCAAAGTTTAAATCAGTCAGAAACCTTGCAATACAGTATCACATGTATCATCCAAAAACAATGGAAGAGGAATTGAATATGAAGTATTTCAAAGAAGTGAAAGAGAGAAAAGAATTTTACTGCAGGAACGGATTTGAAAAAGTAAACTAATATGAATAAAGTCTCCGGTTTGATAATATGCGGAAATGAAGAGAAAAACATTGAAGAATGTATCAGGAGCATTCTGTGGTGCGATGAGATAGTCGTAGTAGACAGCTTCAGTTCTGACGGGACTTTGGAGATATTAAAAAAATATCCTTTGAGTATTTTTCAGAATGAATGGAATGGCTTTTCGAAGCAGAGAGAATTTGCAATCGGAAAGGCAGAACATGACTGGGTATTATCACTTGACGCAGATGAAAGGTGCTCTCCGGAACTTGAGTCAGAAATTAGATCAATTTTAAAAAGCAATATAACAGTAAATGGTTTTTTCATTCCTCGAAAAAGTTTTTTCCTTGGTAAATGGATAAAGCACTGCGGGTGGTATCCGGATCATCAGATGAGATTTTTTAACAAAGGCATCGTCTCAATCAGAGACCGTCTTGTGCATGAAGGATTTAAAGTTACAGGCGCAACATGCAAATTGAAAAGCAACATTATTCATTATGCTGTCAGATCTGTTTCCGAATACACAGAAAAAATAAATAAATACTCTGCGCTTTCAGCAATGGAAAAAGCAGGCGGTAAAAAGATCACAATGTCATATTTATTTATCAAACCTTTCTTTGAATTCAAAAAGAAGTTTATTTTTCAGCAGGGATTCAGAGACGGTATATACGGTCTTATGGTCTCATATTTTCATATGATGACAAAATTCCTGACATATATGAAGATCAGGGAGATTCAAAATAAATCAGGTGATGAATAATTATAAGAGGATTTTTAAATATGTAAAGCCGTATGTGAAGCAGCTCATTACCGCCAATGTTTTTACTATTCTTACCGTAATTTTCAGTCTTCTTTCAGTAATGATGATCTTTCCTTTTATGGATCTTCTCTTCAGCGAAAAGACACAGACAGTTACCGACAAAGAGGTTACTTCAATTTTTGATCTGAAAGATTTTATCGTAGTTTACTTTGCAAAGATCGTAGCTCAGTATGACAGACTTGATGTTTTAAAATATCTGTGCGCGCTTATCTTTATAACTTTCTTACTGAAGAATCTTTTCAGTTATCTTCAGACTTATTTTATGTCTGCTGTCGAACAGGGAATATTAAAGGACATAAGAAAAGATCTGTATAATCATTATCTCGATCTTCCATTGAGTTTTTATACGGACGAAAGAAAGGGAAATTTAATTTCAAGGATCATTAATGACGTTCAGATAATTAAAGATTCCTTAATAGCAGTACTGAACAGTCTTTTCAGGGATCCGCCTACGATAATAACTTTTTCAATTGTACTTTTTCTTTTCAACTGGAAGCTGACTCTGATAATATTTCTGATGGCTCCCGTGACTGCAATCATTCTAAGTAAGATCGGTAATTCGCTCAAGCGCAGCAGTCAGAAGTCGCAGGAAAAAATTTCAGATATAACGGCAACACTGGATGAAACGCTGGGAGCGGTAAGAGTTGTGAAAGCTTTTGGAATGGAAGAATACGAGAAGCAGAAGTTTGACAGAGAGAATCAGTCATATTTCGAACTGCTTGTGAAAATTTTCCGGAAGAGAGCGCTTGCATCTCCTGTATCTGAGATCATCGGAGTAATTACAATCGTGATTATCCTTTACATATTCGGCACGGATATAATTAACGGCAGCAGCGATATGACGCCGGGTGCATTCATATTTTATCTTGCGGTATTTTTTCAGATGATGCCGTCGCTGAAATTATTCGGACAGATGTTCAACAGTTACAAGGAAGGTTCAGCAGCTTCCGAAAGAGTTTTTAAACTGCTTGATACGAAACCTGACATTGTAGACTTACCGGATGCTGAAAGACTTGATGAATTCCGCAGCAGCATTGAGTTCAGAGATGTTTCCTTTAATTATGAAAAGAGCGGGATGATACTTAAAGATATTAATCTTCGTATTGACAAAGGAAACATAATAGCAATAGTCGGACCGAGCGGCGCGGGGAAATCCACTTTAGTAGATCTGATACCGAGGTTTTATGACGCTGTATCCGGAAGTCTTCTGATAGACGGAAAAGAAATTAAAAGACTTACTATAAAATCCATCAGAGATAAAATGGGAATTGTTACGCAGGAGACTATTCTGTTTAATGATACAATAAGAAATAATATTGCTTACGGTATGAAGGACATTCCTAAAGAGAAAGTCATTGAAGCTGCAAAAGCTGCAAACGCACATGTCTTCATTGACAGACTGGATACAGGTTATAATACTATTATCGGAGACCGTGGAGTGAAACTTTCCGGCGGAGAGAGACAAAGACTTTCTATTGCAAGAGCGCTGCTGAAAAATCCTCCTATATTAATACTTGATGAAGCGACATCTTCTCTCGATACGGAATCTGAAATTCTCGTTCAGCAAGCGATAGAAAGACTTATGCACGGCAGAACTTCCGTAGTGATCGCGCACAGACTTTCTACAGTAAGAAACGCTGACATGATAGTAGTCTTGAATAAGGGAATGATCGCGGAAACAGGCACTCACGATGAACTTATTAAGAATGAAAATATTTACCGGAAGCTCTATAATCTGCAGTTCAGACATCAGGAAATAAATTTATGAAAGTATCGGGATTTACCATAGTCAGAAACGGGATGCTCTATGCATATCCTTTTAAAGAAGCTATCTTATCAATACTTCCTCTTTGTGATGAGATGATAGTGAATGTAGGTAAGTCTGATGATAATTCGCTTGATATAGTCAGATCCATTTCAGATAAAAAAATAAAGATCATTGAAAGCGAATGGGATATGACTCTGAAAGGCGGTAAAGTTCTCTCGACGGAGACGAACAAAGCATTAATGGAATGCAGCGGTGACTGGTGTTTTTATATACAGGGTGATGAAGTTCTTCATGAAAAGTATTATGACAACGTCAGAGCCGCGATGAAAAAATATTATAATGACAGCAAGACGGAAGGATTAAGATTCTGGTATCAGCATTTTTACGGAAGTTATGATTACGTTCAGGACAATTACAGAAACTGGTATATAAGGGAAGTGCGCGTTGTTAAGAGAAACGAAAATATAGTTTCATGGGGAGATGCAATGGATTTCAGACACAGGGACGGAAGTAAAATTATTTCAAAAGATATTGACGCGGAGATCTATCACTATGGATGGGTAAGACCGCCTGAAAAACTTTTAAATAAAAGAAAAGATTTTGAACGGCTTTATAACTCTGACGATATTGCTGAAAAAAAAATATCTGAATTCCGGAATTATGATGACCTTGGAAATTTAAAAAAATTCACAGGTACACACCCTGAAGTTATGAAAGAAAGAATTTCAGAAAGTAACTGGGATTTTGACGCTAAACTGAATGAGCAGTTACCGGATTTTATAAGAAAGATACTGATTTTTATTCAGCCGTTAACTAAGCGATTTAAAAAACAAAAGGATCAATAGTTTGAAAAAGGAATTTTCAGATAAGTTGAACTTAATAATACTGATACTTCTGACCATTCAGATCTCTTCTGTCAGTATTTCAATTGCCGTTTCTTCAATTGCATTCGGCTCATGGATCGCGCTGTGGCTGATTCAGTTTCTTATTAACAGACAATCCGCAATTAACACTGACATTTTCAAAGAAATAAAATTAATAAACTATTTCATACTCGCCTACGCATTCTTTGAAATTTTATCAAGATTTTTTGCAGTATATCCTGAAGGTGCATTCAGTAATATTAAGCGATTACTGCTTTTCTTAATTTTCTATGTGTCTATCGCTAAGATTATTAACTTTAAGGCACTTATTTATATTCTTCTCATAAATATTTCAGCTGTTTCCGTCATATCAATAGTAGAAATTGTGAAGTATGCATTTAAATTTATAGGGATGGCGGGAGAGATGCCATTTTCAGAGATACGGATAGATTTCTTCAACTATCCGCTTACTTCAGCAGAGATAAAAATGATCAGTCTTCTCTCATTATTACCTCTTGTATTCTCTGAATATATAAGAGATAAATTTATTATTAAGAAAAGTTTACTGATTTTAATAATTATCCCTGTTATTGTTTCAATGCTGCTTACTCAGTCCAGAAATGTAATGCTTGCAACAGCATTCTGCTTAATGATCTACGGGATTTTCATAAACAGGAAATTTTTGATTGGATTCATCGCAGCTGTAATACTTGCAGCGTTACTGCTTCCCTCTTCATTTACAGAAAGGACAAAAAGCATTTTTGATCCGGAACATCCGAGCAATAAATCCCGGATTGATATGTGGAAGGTCGGAATTGAGATGTTTAAAGATCATCCTTTTACAGGAATTGCGGATTCACATATTAAGGAAGTTTATGAAACATACAAAACGCCGGAAGCGCACGGTGAGGGCGTACATCTGCATAATAATTTTATAATGATACTGGCGACTACCGGTATATTCGGATTTATTGCATGGATGGGAATGTTTATTCTGATCTTCATAAAACAGATAAGATATTTCAAAGAGGAAGAAGATTTAATAAGGAAAATGCATTTGTTCGGAAGCATACTAGTTATGATATCATTTCAAATATCCGGAATTTTCGAATGGAGCTTTGGTGATCATGAGGTTATGACGGTGTTCTTCTTTCTGATAGCAGTACCTTTTATAATCAAAGCGCTTCCCGCTGACGATACAATCTCATAATTATTCTGTTAAATATTTTATTACTAAAATGAAAAAGACCTTTAAGAATTCTTAAAGGTCTTTAATCAGACTAACACAGTTGATTTATTCCAGTACAAATATATTTTTTGCTTCACATATTTCTTTTAGTTTATCCGGCCATACAGTTACGCTTACTTCACCGAGATGAGCTTTCTTCAGGATAAGCATCAGAGTTCTTGACTGTCCTATTCCTCCCCCAATACTCAGAGGTAAAGTATTGTTAATTATACCGCTATGATAAGGAGTTGATAAAAGATCAAGCTGATCTGTCATTTCAAGCTGCATCTTTAAAGTTTCTGCATTAACTCTTATTCCCATAGATGAAAGTTCATGTCTTCTTTTTGTAACCGGATTCCATACAAGTATATCTCCGTTGATTCCGTGTCCTGTTTTACCGTCAGGCATTTTAGTTTCAGTTACCCAGTCATCATAATCTGCAGCGCGCATTTCATGAGGATATCCGTCTGCAAGAGTCCACCCTATTCCAATAATAAAGACTGCAGGATATTTTTGTAAAATAGCTGTTTCCCTTTGCTTCCTTGGTAGATCAGGATACATTTCAAGAATTTCTTCCGCATGAAGGAATACGAGTTCATCAGGAAGAGATGGATACTTAGGATCTTTCAGGGCAGGGAATCTTTCCTGCGCAAAAAGCTCAGCATCTTTAAGTACCTTCCAAATTTTCTTTACAGTATCTTTAAGATAATTAAGATCTCTGTTTTCATTTGTAATTACTTTTTCCCAGTCCCACTGATCTACATAAGCGCTGTGATCATGATCCAGAAAATAATCTTTTCTGACAGCTCTCATATCGGTGCAAATTCCTTCGCCCGGTTTCATATCGAACTGTTTCAGCGCAACTCTTTTCCATTTGGTTGCTGCCTGAACTATCTGTGCTTCTACAGGATTTATATCTCTGTCATTACTGATATGAAAAGTCACCGGTGTCCTTGAACCGTCCCGGTCGAGCATGTCATTCACTCCGCTTTCACCGTCTACGATCAGCGGAACTTCCACCATCATAAGATTAAGCTCTTTGCAAAGATTTTTTGAGATAAATTGTTTCACTTCGTAAATTGCTGTCTGACTTTTTTATTCAGGAGTGAATCGTAATTTTCCGGAAGTATTTTAAATACTTCTTCATAATTACCGATACCCGGTCCCGCAAGATCTGCTTTTTTATCTAACATAATATTTTACTCCTTTTAAAATTAATTTTCACAGCAATATATTCAATTTTTAAAATTACAGGTATGATGTATATCATAAATTCAGGTATAAATTATTTTACAGAAATTTTACTCATGAATGATTTAATGAATTAATTAAAACTTCCATTATAAGTATATTTGATTCTAATTTTAAAACCATTAAACATTCTAATGAACGAAGATAAAAACAAACAATTATTCTTATCTCTTGTGTACAGTTTTCAGATGCAGGCAATGATACAGATGGGAAAGTTACAGAATCCGGTAACGGGTGAGATCGACCGGGACCTGGACGCAGCGCAGGTTTCCATAGATATGATTGATATGCTCAAAGAAAAATCGAAGAATAATATTTCTTCGGAGGAATCAGGTTTTCTTACAAAAGTTGTTTCCGAACTTAAAATGAATTTTGTGGAGGAAAAGCAAAAACCTGACACTGCTACAGGAACGGATTCCGTTAATGAAACTTCAGCTGAGAATTCCGGAGAAAAAGATTCTGACGTATCTGAGGAGAAAGAACCTGCTGACAGTTCAGAAAGCGCTACAAAAAAGGAACCGGAATCAGGTGAATCGAAAGATAATCCGGAAAAGAATGATGATGAAAAGAACTAAGAGTTCAAATTCAGCAAGCGGCAGATCTTTAAAAGCAAATGAATCGGCAGTAGTCGGTATCCTTGGGAATACAAGTAAGTTTGTAGTAGCCGAACTGCTCAATTACATTACGGATATACTGGACAAATATAACCTGAAATATCTGATAGAAAAAATCTGGCGGTATATTCCAAATTCAAAAACAAATCAGCTGTATGTTCCGAATCCGATATAATAAAAAATTCTGATTTTATTTTCTCTCTCGGAGGCGACGGTACTTTTCTAAACAGCGCGCGGATCGTAAAGGATAAAAACATTCCGATACTCGGGATCAATCTCGGCAGACTTGGTTTTTTTTCAGAGATAGCCCCTAAAGAATTTGAGAATTTTATACCGAAATTCATAGCCGGCAAGTTCAGGATCACAGAGCAGGTATTGCTTAAATCAGAAACAGACGGTAACAAAATACTTTACGGACTAAATGATATTGTTATAGACAAAGATGATTCAGTCAGGACGCTGGAAACAGAAACTTATTTTAATAATGAAAAGGTCGTTAACATAATTTCAGACGGCGTGATAGTTTCAACACCAGCCGGTTCAACGGGATATTCAATGTCCTGTAACGGACCGATATTAAATCCTGACAGCAAAGTATTTTTAATAACGCCGATCTCCCCTCACACATTGAACGTCAGACCGATCGTGATCCCTGATGACGGAAAAATTCTGATTAAGATTCCTGTAACAGGCAAAGCGAGGATCATTGCTGACGGTCAGAAATTTTACAGAACAAAAACTCCTTCTGAAGTAAGCATCACAAAAGCTGATTTTACAATTAAAGTCATTAAGAAAAATTCTTCAACTTACTTTGATACCCTCAAGAAAAAGCTTTTCTGGAATATGGATAAAAGATACAGCTGATCAGTAAGGAACACCGTCAGCAGCAGGCGGTTTGGTTTTTCCGATAAATCCGATCAAAACTAAAATGGTAATAAAGTAAGGAAGCATCTGAATAAGCTGAGAAGGAATATCAGACCCGGTTATCTGAAGTGATATTTCAAAAGCTTCAAATGCAGAGAACATAAGGCAGGCAAAAAAGATATTTACAGGTTTCCATTTTCCAATGATCATTGCAGCAAGCGCTATGTATCCTCTTCCGGCAATCATTCCGTCACTGTATGAATTCTGATTTGACGCCATCCAGATACCTGCGAGTGAACTTAAAAATCCGCAGATAAGAATTCCATAGTATCTGTAATTTCTGATTTTAATTCCAAGACTTTCTCCGGCTGCGGGATTTTCACCCGCTGATCTGAGTCGCAGTCCGAATCTGGTTTTAAACAAAATATATGCTGAAATAAAAATCAGAAGGAAGCAGAACAAAGTAATATAATCCGTGAGGAACAAGCCGAAGAAAGGGATGCTGCTGAATAAAGTGAATTCAGGCAGACCTTCAAATCTTGGCGTATTACTGGAACTGCTGAAAATATAAACAAGCAGGAATTTTGTCAGACCGGCTATAAAGAGATTAAAGCCGACACCGGTTACGATTTGATTTATCTTCAGACTGACGGTAAAATATCCGAAGACAACACTGAACAGGAGATTAATTAAAACGGCGAGAATAAATCCCGCAGTAATATTTCCGGTCAGAATTGATATCACAGCGAAGCTGAATGCCGAAAGATTCATAAAACCTTCCACGGAAATATTTATCACGCCGCCTCTTTCAGAAAAATTAGCAGCGCTTGCTCCGAGATAAAACGGAGTCATCAGTCTCAGTACCTGCGCGACAAATCCAAGCGAAATGACCGATGTTATCAGATCCATATTAATAATCCGTTATAAATTTTTTCATATAAGTTTTTCCTTAAAATAATTACTTACTATTTTATCAACTGCAAGCAGTGAAAGGATAATTATTCCCTGCACTACGAGCATCAGTTCCTTTGGAATTAACTGATTTACTGAAAGACCTCCGTAATCGAGTATGGCAAAAAGCAGAGATGAAAAAATAATACCGATCGGATTATTCTTAGCCAGCAAAGTTACAGCAATTGCTGTAAAACCTATGTTGTTTGAAAATCCAAATTCGTAGAACCCCTTATATCCGAATATGTAATTCATTCCTGCAAAAGCTGTGATACCCGCGCCGATAAAAAAGGAAATTAGTATTACGCCGTTGGTTCTAATGCCGAGATATTTTGAAGCAAGTTCATTGAATCCTACTGAGCGCAGCTTATAACCGAATCCTGTTTTATAAATAAATAAATATGTAAGCACTGCGGCAAGTATTGCAAGTATGAAACTTGAATTCAGAGTGGATCCATCGAAGAAAGGAAGTACATCAGAGATTTTCAGAAACATCAGATCTTCATTAATTTTTTCAGTTCTCATGGTTGACTCAACAGCAAAAAAATCAAGAAGGAAAAAATTTACAAGAGCCAGAATTACGAAGTTCATCATGATAGTTGTTATAACTTCGCTTACATCTTTTTTAATTTTAATATAGGCAGGTATAATTCCGAAAAATCCGCTGACGATAAAACCGAAAATTAAACTGATTAAAATTACTATTGGAACAGGAAGGAAATCAAGTTTCAAAGCGGTCAAAGCAATTACAAAAGAGCCTGCGTTCAGCTGACCTTCCGCACCTATATTAAAAAGCGAAGCGTGAAAGCATACGGCAAGACCGCAGCTGATGAATATCAGAGGTGTAGCTTTAAATAAAGTCTGTCCGATACCGTAACCGTCTGCAAACACTTCGGAAAATATCATCCCGAAAATTTCAAAAGGATCCTTACCGAGAATTAATAAGAATACAAAAACTATTAAGACAGTGATCAGAACTGAAAGAGTTACGGAGATGAGATTTATAAGATTTTTCTTACTTATCATTGATCCCGGTCATAAGTTTTCCAAGCATCAATAGAAATTCCGGATCTGTTTCAGGCTCGATCTCACTATCGGATTTTATGAACCGGGAGAATTCATCTCTGTTAAAAGTTTTAAGGATTTCTCCTTTATAGAGGACGCTTAATCTGTCTGAGAGTGATATGAGTTCATCAAGATCAGATGAAATTAGAAGTACGGCTTTACCTTCATTTCGCTGTGAAATAATTTTACTGTGAATGAATGCAGTTGCATTTATATCAACTCCCCTCGTCGGATGGACTAAAATCAGAATATTATTTTCAGAATCAGTCTCGCTGTCTGTCCCGCTGTCTGTTTCCCTCGCAAAAATAACTTTCTGCTGATTACCGCCGGAGAGTTCGCTCATAGGAGATTCTAAATCAGATACGCGGACATCATTATCAGAAATAATTTTTTCGGATATTTTATTTATCTTTTTTGATGGAAGGAAATTAAGATTAGCTCCTTTCAGGGAAATATTCTCGCCGATGTTAAATTCCTTTATGAATCCCTTTCGTTTTCTGTCGTCAGGCACAAGTGAGATACCACCGGGGATCAGCTTTTTGTAATTGCCTTCAAAGTTTTTCTGCAGTCCGTAAATGACATCAACCAATTCACTTTGCCCGTTTCCTTCCACACCGCAAATACCGTGTATCTCCCCTTTCATTAAAGTAAGATCCAGACTGTTCAGGATTTTCACTTCGTTTACAGTCAGACTTATGTCATCTAATTTCAGTGCTTCAACATTTTTAACAGATGCATTTCTTTTCTCAGAATTTTGAATGTCATTTATATCTCCTACTATTGCTTTGCTCAGATCCGAAATATTCAGTTCATTACTATTATCAGATTCATAAACGAGCTTACTTTTTCTAAGTACAGAAACTCTGTCTGAAATATGCTTTACTTCATTGAGCTTATGAGTGATGAAAATAATGGTTTTACCGTCAGCTTTAAATGAATTGATAATTTTGAAGAAGTGTTCGACTTCGACAGGAGAAAGCACTGCAGTCGGTTCATCAAAGATAAGAATCTCGGATCTTCGGTATAGCAGTTTAAGTATCTCGACTTTTTGCTGCTGCCCGATGCTGATCTCTGAGATGAGTCTATTTACATCAAGACCGAGATCATACTTATCAATAATTTCATTCAGTACAATACCGGCTTTTTTAAAATCAATACTTAAACCTTTAGATTTAGTGATCTCATCACCGAGAATGACATTTTCGAGGACGGTAAAATCATCTATCAGCATAAAGTGCTGATGCACCATTCCTATATTATTTTCAATTGCATCGAGAGGACTTTTAAAACTCACTTCAGTGCCGAATACTTTGAGATATCCGGAATCCGGTTTGTGAATTCCGAAAAGAATATTCATAAGAGTTGACTTCCCGGCGCCGTTCTCACCGAGGATACAGTGAACGGTGTTTTTTTCTATGCTGAATGTAATGTCATCATTTGCAAAGTAGCTGCCAAATTTTTTTGATATATGTATAAATTCTATCGCTGTGATAAGCTGTGAAATGATTAGATAAATTTTTTAACAAAGCAAATTAAACTTTTAAGAATTAAAATAATATTAAGAAACGATTCGGAATGTCTGAACCTTGATTTGTGGGATTGGAGTTTTTCTTGAATTAGAGATTGGTGATCTGGGATGCGGTGTTTTCACAGATTGATAATCTGTGCTACTATATAGATTAATAATTTGGGATGCTATCAATTTTTATTTTTTAACTCATTAAATTTTTTAAACAGCCAATCCCTGTGTTCTATACTTTTTATTTTTAACAAATCATTTTGTATAGTCTTTACCGTGATTTTACGCTCACCATTTTTTAAAAATACTAATCTTTTGAGAATGTGAAGAAAATTACAAATACGTTTCTTTCTATCCTCCGTAACCAATTTATTTCTTTTTAAAAATTTTCTATAATTATCAATTTGATTAATTAAAGGATCATTCAAATTTTGTTCAAAATATATTTTAAGAAATATGCTCTTAACATCATATTTTAGAACAAAGGAGTCTTCCTTAATTTTATTTAGATAAATGAATGAATTCTTTAAATCTTCATGAGATTTTTTATAACTCCATTTATGAGAATAATATTCTGCATATGCCAGGTTTACTAAGTTTTCTTTTTTTCCAGGATGAAGATATTCTGAAAATGTTTTAATAAATTTTAATGTCCAATCAAATTTGTTCAATCTTAATGCCAGCAGTAAGATATTCCTGAAAAGATCATCGCTAAGATATGGTGTTTTAATATCAGTATAGTATTTATTTTTTAGAAAGAAATCATATATCAATAATAATTCATGTCTAAATTCTGAAGTAACTCCTGTACCGGTATTTTTATATATACAATATGTTATTAACATGGAAAAATGATAAGAGCATTCATCTCTGCTCATCTTTCCGGAATATTTAAATACTAATTTTTTATAATTATAAAAATTACTTTCATTTTCAATTTCTTTAAAAGTTTTATAAAGATGAAGATAAACCTTTAAAATAAAATTATCTTTATCTTCTTTTTCAACTACTGTTACTAATTTAGTAATATCCAACACGGAGAATAAATCTGCAGTAAATTTATTATCAACTTTTATTTTAAATTTAGAATCAAATATTTTTACATTTAGATCTGTATTTATAATTTCTGTCACGAAGTAACTAACGAGATTAATAATATATGAAATTAAATATTTTCGACTCTCTTCAATATTTTTAGAAGATTTAGTATTGTGATTTAATGTGTTAAAATTAAATTCATATACATTGATCATTTTTTTGTAGTAATAATATTTCCCGTCTACGCCGTAATCATTTAGCTGTTCATTAAAATTATTTATGGTATCCCTAAATTGTGACTCATCGTTTCTTTCTGTATATAACTTCAGTAAAATATCATTCCATTCAAATTTACTATTCTTAAATTTCTCATAAATCATAAATTCATTCGCCAGTTTTTGTAAATCTGAAAATAAATGGCTTATTGTAGATTTTTTTGGTTCCTTTTTCGGATTTATTAACAAGCTTAATCTATCCCTGTTCAGCAATGGACTTAAAAAGTCAGGATAATATTTTACAATCTCTTTAAATAAAAGAACTATCTTTTTATTAATATTATGATAAGGAGAATTTATAAAATCCTCAAACTTTATTAAATCATTTCTTGAAAATCCACTGAAAATGTTAAATATTTTATGCTTAATCATTAGATATTACCCGCCACTTTTGAATAAATAATTTTCCAATTTAGTTAATTTCTTACTCTTTTTAAAGGATTATACAGGAATAATTCTCAAAATTTTCATAAAATTACCCGCCACTTCAAAAAAAGTGTCCCTACATTCTTTTCGGATTTTCACTTAATATTGTATAGTTATTAAATTTTAAATTAAAGGAGGAACTATGAAAAACCTTATCTTTGCACTTTGTTTTTTAATTATCGGCAGTATACCGTTTTCTGCTGTAGCTTCAAGTAACAAAGAAGAATATAAAAAAGTACTAACCTTGAAGAGATCAAATTCGAAAATTGATTTCACTTATGAATTGGTTTTTAAGGATGGAATTTGGTGGATATATGTATATGACGAAGACGGTAATCTGATTGTTATTTATCCTAATGAATAAATGCTTTATTAGGTATTTAAAAATAAACATAAATAGAAAGGAGGGTATCAAAAATGATTAGACCGCCATGATAAAACATTATATCAAAAGTAGATAAATATGAATTAGAACATTTTTAAAAAGTTATATTTTGTTTAAAATTAAAAGAAAGGAAATTTAAAATGAAACGCTCAATTCTATTCTTAGCTGCTATAATAATTTCAGCAATAGCTTTATCAAATATTCAGGGTGTAGAAAAAAATTCAGACCTGAATGAAATTAAAAGTATCATTCAATATTCACCCCATACCGATTGGACAGTTACAGCAAAGATTGGATCGACAACATATGGTATGTGCGGTCCTACTCATTCCGGAGGTGCTTGTTCAATAACAGGATTGTCCGCCGGGACTTATACATTAATTGCAACCAGATATGGATGTACTGCCATTGTATACAATGTTTATCATCCGGGATCTGGAATTACAACAGTTTACTTTGGTCCTACATCCCCTGAAATTAATTGTGAGGAGTAATAAATATCATGAAAATATTACTTATAAATATTTTAATCATTTTATCACTTGCCAGCTTTGCAAATGGTCAGAATCCTGAATATCTGCCGGGATTTCCCAAAACATTAGACAGCATTTATTATCCAATATTCTATGGAGCAACACCAATAATTACAGACTTCGATAATGACGGACAGAATGAAGTAATGTTTTCTTTATTCAAACCACAACATAATAAGATTTATATATTAAAAAGCGACGGGTCAGACCTTGACGGATGGCCCGTTACTATTTTTCCGTCCTTTTCATGGCCTGCTATTGCAGCAGGTGATGTAAATAAAGATGGCTTTATTGATATAGTCTTAAGAGATAATGACAGTCTTTATATATTTGATTATAAAGGAAAATTACTTCCCGGTTTTCCGGTTGGTTATAGTACAACACATTTATCTGATTTAGTTTTATATGATATTAATAATAACGGATTTCTTGAAATTGTTATAAAAGGAGATAATTACATAAACATTATAGATCACAACGGTAATACAGTTAGCGGCTGGCCAAGACGTCTTCCGGGTATTCCGGACAGGGTCCTTTCTCCACCGTTATCTGTAGCAGATCTGGATAATGATAAATTTGCAGAAATAATAGTAAATTCTTCACAGTGCGAATGGGGACTAATCTGTGACTCAAGTTACACGCATGTTTTCAATCATGACGGAAGTAATTTCCCGGGATGGCCTCTAAAATCAGATTCGGACTATGTTTATTACTCTCAGCCCGCTACATTATACAAAGATAAATCAACTGATTCTACTTTTATTTTTATTAATTCAGCTCATTATTATTCAAATAATGATACTGCCAGAACAAAGACTTCAATGTATAAAATCAATGGTGAACTGATCTCAAAGCATTATACTAAAGCAGTTTATGAATCAAGTAGTATAGCTATTCTTAAAAATAACGATTCATACTATCATGCTTTCGGATCTGAGCCATTACCTGTTTTTTTATTTAATGAAAATAATCTGTTATTAAATAATTATCCGGTTTTCGGAAACGGTTATTATTATAATACACAGTTACTTTTAAAAATGAACAATGGAATATTTACTGTATGTTACATTAGAACAATTGATTTGACATTAAGAGGATTTGTTTATTTCTATGATGAAAATGGTATTCAGCCATCATGGTCTCCATTAAGACCTCTTGGAATACCAAGTTCCTCTGGAGCATTATGTGATTTAAATAAAGACGGTCAATTAGATTTTGTATTAATGACTATGCTTGATACGAGTAATACAAGTCGTCCTAAAATAAATGTCTGGACATTTCCGGGAGAAGTTTATAATCCAAAAAATTTAGACTGGCCAATGTATGGTCATGACCGTTACCGCACAAATCAATACGGCTTCATTCCGCCCGATGAGCCGGTCGGTATTCAGCCTATGAATACAAATGTTCCCGCATCATTCAATCTTTATCAGAATTTCCCTAATCCGTTTAATCCGGCCACTAGCATCAAGTTCGATATAGTGAAAAAAGGTAATGTTAGACTTGCTGTATTTGATATACTTGGAAGAGAACTATCAACTTTAATAAATGAAAATTTAAATCCCGGTACATTTCAGGTAAGCTTTGACGGCAGCGGACTATCGAGCGGGATTTATTTTTGCCGCCTGCAAAGCGGAGAATATATAAATACTATGAAGATGAATTTAATTAAATGATAAATTTAAAATGATAAATGATAAATTGAAAATGAAAAAGCTAATAATCCCGATAGTAATCTTGTTTGCTGTATTTGCATCTCTTATTGTCAACGAATCAATTTTGTCTAACGATAATTCAGCGTCAATGGCACTACCTTACTTTAATGTAAGAGTAATGCAAGTAGGTGGAACAGTTCCTCAGAAAGACGCTGAAGTAGTTTATAAAATTGGAAGTACAGAAATCACAACAGGTACTACTGATATAAATGGCTGGTGTTATAAAAATCTTGGAACAGGAACTTATGATGTGTATGTATATTAACCTGCACGTCCAAATGACGGTCAATCAGGATCATCTTTAAATATAGTACATACCGGTGATGATTATATCACAATTACACTGGGTCCAAATTATTAAAAATTCAAAGCGCAGACAAAAATTATTTTAGTCTGCGCTATTATTATTTATATTATGAAAACATATTATTTTATTTTTATTGTTTTGTTTAGTTTGATAAATCCTGTACAATCACAAACTCCGGTTTATTACCAGGGCTTTCCTGTAATAGTTGATACTTTAAGAAAGCAATTTCAAAAGGCGGGAGGTCCGTTAATAACTGATCTGGAAAATGACGGACAGAAAGAAATAATATTCTTTTGTGTTGATTATAATGGAGCCGTAAGTCCTGGTGTAATGTTATATGTAATAAAAAGTGATGGCTCTAATTATCCAAATTTTCCAAAGGGATATAACGAATTAATATTAGATAAGGTATCAGGCGATGTAAATGGAGATGGATATCTCGATATAGTAATGAGAATGACAAACACAGTTGATGTAATTGATCGTTTTGGAAATCATCTTCCCGGATTTCCTGTGAATTATTCTGACGGAGATGTAGGTCCATTTAAACCTGTAAATATATATGATCTTGATAATGACGGACTTCTGGAAATAATTGTCTGTAAGAATAATGAGTCAGTGGTTTTCAATTCAAATGGAACGATTCGTAATGGCTGGCCGCAGAATTATTCTGGAATTTGCAGAACAAATGCAGCCATTGGCGACATTGATAATGACGGCATGGCAGAAATAGTAGTTCCAGTATATACAAGTGATCCGGTACCTGTATTTAGAATATTCAGACAAAACGGAGAACTTTTTTCTCAAAACTGGAACTTCACATATGATTCATCTTTTACAAACTGGGGGGCTTCTCCTACATTAATATTAAACCGAAATAATTCAGATTCGACTTACATTATAATGTCATCAAAGCGTCTAGGGTCCGGCGGAATAAGTAGAAACCGTCTTACAAAATACAACATTCTCGGAGAAATAGTAGATCAGGGATATAACAATGTACTTAACGGACTTGGCACTTTAGTAATAGGAGATGTAGATCGTGACGGAAAACCGGAATTTACAAACAGCGCGCAGGGAAGTCCATATTTAACTTTATATTCTAATAATTTAATAAAACTTCCCGGCTGGCCAAATGAAGGAGTAGGAGAGCATTATGCTACTCCGACTATTGGTAGACTTTCTTTTTCAAATGATCTGATAGTCGCTGATAACAACTGGGATGCATTTGATCCGATAGGATTTGGAAATATATTTGCTTATAATAAAGACGGTTCACCTTTACCATGGTCACCTTTAAGACCGATTGGCTTAGTAAATTCTATTTCTTTAGCTGATTTAAATAATGACGGCTCAGTTGAAATAATTGCTATATCAAGTAAGACGGGCAGTGAAACTTATCTTCATATTTGGACTGTACCGGGAATTCCTTATACAAATGAAACATTCCCCTGGCCTCAGAATGGTCATGACAGATATAAATCCAACCAATATGGTTTCATCCCGCCCGACGAACCAGTCGGCATTCAGCCTTATTCAACTGAAGTGCCGGATAGATTTTCTTTGTCGCAGAATTATCCGAATCCGTTTAATCCGGTTACGACAATTAAGTTTGAAATAAGAACTTCATCTAATGTAAAGTTTACGATCTTCGATGCACTCGGCAGACAATTGGAATCACTTGTAAATGAACGATTGACAACAGGTACGCATTCTCTGACATTTGACGGAAGCAGTTTTTCAAGCGGAGTTTATTTTTATAAACTGGATGCAGGTGAGTTTTCTGAAACGAAGCGGATGATTTTATTAAAATAATCTCTTTTGTTAAAAACTTTTAATTAATAGTTTTTATCATTTAATATTTTTTAGCAACAAACATTTATCGTCCTTAAGCGATAAAGCATTTTAAATTAATTAACCTTAAATAGAAAGGAGCAAAATTAAACGCACTTCTGTAATGTTACTGTCATTCGCAGTAATCGCATTAATCGTAATTTTTAGTAATCAATCCAAAAGCAGTGCAAGTAATGCATTACCTTCCTGGAGTGTTACTGTTCATTATGAATTTGGCACTGGTCTGGTTCCAGATGCTCAAGTTTATATAAAGAAGGATGGAAATAACCAGTTTAACAGTCCTCAGACAACTAATGGAAATGGATTTACTTATCTGACCAATGGAGGATCTAGTTTTCCGAATGGGACATATCAAGTTAGCGCTACAAAATTTGGTTTTGGTCCAGGAACTCCGGTAACTGTAGTCATTTCAGGAGGAGTACCAACTAACCCAGTAACAAATGTTAATATTGGAACTCCAGAGTAGCTTTTATTACTTAAGTCCGATTATTTTAATAATCGGACTTTCTTTTAAATTAGAGCAGTAATAGTGTACAGAACAATGTTAAAAACTTCGATTTTTTTAATATTTTCATATTTTGCAAGTTTTGGATGTAATTCGAATAGAATTGTTGTAAGTGATTACCCAAATAGTAAACTGAAATTAGATGATTTTTATTTTATTAATGAAAATACAGGTTGGGTAATAAAGGGAATTGATTCATTAAAAATAATTTATAAAACTACTGATGGAGCTGAAACTTGGAATTCGATTTTTGAAAATGATGTAAGTGTATTTCGGTCAATTGGATTTACAGATTCTTTAAATGGATTTGTTGGTACACTTGACTCAAATGTTTTAATGTATACTACAAATGGAGGGTATAAATGGCAGAAAAAAAATGAAATATATGGAGATAAGCCAAAAGGAATTTGTGGTTTATATGTTTTAGATAGTTTAAATATTTTTGGATGTGGCAGGTATTTTACTCCAGCTCACTTTATAAAATCAACTAATGGTGGAACCACCTGGACATCAAAAAAAATTGACCAAGTAAGTTTATTAGTGGATTGCTATTTCTTCAACCATCAGAAAGGAATTATTGTTGGTGGAAAAAGTTCAGAAAATTATTATGAGGCAAAAACTGCAATTCTTTACACAACCAATGGTGGAGATAGTTGGATAGAGAATTATGTTGGTCAAAATTCAGGCGAGATTTGTTGGAAAATTTATTTTGTAGATTCATTGATAGGTTATGTATCGATTGAATCTTTTGTAAAAAACTCTAATAAATTATCTTACTTAAAAACTATAGATGGTGGATTAACCTGGAAAGAGTTTAGCTTTAATGTACAACCCGGATATGAAGCACTTAGTATTATCTTTATTGATGAAAAAACAGGCTGGATAGGTGGAATGAGAAATCTTGAAGATGGAAGTGTTTCAGGTGAAAGTTACAATACAACAAATAGCGGAGTTAATTGGAAGCCTGACTTCACTTATTTAAACGTAAATCGATTTAAATTTATCAATAATAATATTTATGCTTCAGGAAAGCATTTTTATAAAATTCCACTAAAATGAAAAAAATAATTATATTAACAATTCTATGTCTATGTGTAAATCAAAATACATTTTCCCAGAGTCCTCCTGTTTTAATGGATGGTTTTCCAATCGTTTTAGATAGTGTCGATTATTGTTACAATACGGGATCTTCATCTATTGTTGCTAATTTTGGCAGTGGAGAAGAAAAAAGAATATTTATTGGCGTAAATGTAATTTTACAAACAGGTAAAATCTTTTTAATTGACAGTAAAGGAAAAATTCTTCCAAATTTCCCGAAAACTGTAAATTGTTTAGTTAGCTATATTGAGACCGCAGCAGGTGATGTTAACGGTGATGGCTACATAGACCTGGTCGTAAGAGCTGATTCGCTATATGTGTTTGATTACAATGGAAATTACCTGCCCGGTTTCCCTGCCTATGTTCCCAATTCAGCTGTAACTCCTGGTAATATTTTATCTATTTATGATTTAGATGGCGATGACAAATTAGAGATTATAACCGTAAAACAAAATATAATTTATGTTTTGAATCATGACGGAACATATAGAAATGGATGGCCAAGAATTATAGATTTTGGTGAAAGAACATTTATTAGTAAATTCGCGATTGGTGATCTGAATAATGATAATATTCCTGAGATGATATTTCCAAGCACAATAGCTCCAAGCAGAGATTCTAATAAAATATTTATTTTATCCCCGGATGGTAAAGATCTAAGTTTTTCTCCTATAAATTCTGATTCTAATTATTTTTTTGAATCTTTTGATAACCCTGTATTATACAAAGATAATGGTAAATCGAAAATCGCAATTGTATCAAATAATTCTCCAAACGGAATGCCGAATACTTTTAAATCAAGATTTACTATTTACAATAATGAAGGGGAAATAGACGTACGTAGTAATCTAAATGCTTATTATAACAATGAAAGCCTAACAGCAGGAAATTATAACAATTCTGATTACTTTTTTATCTTCGGGAATTCATTTTTTCAGGTTTTTGGATATACTGATAACGGGAGTTTAATGCCCGGTTTTCCAATATTCTCTCCTGTATTACAATATAGATCTACTTCTATTGGAAAGCTGACAGATAAATTTTGTTTAGTATCATTTCCCGGAAATCAAGATACAGTTGGTGGGATGGGACTAAGAGGTTATCTTAGTTTTTGGAATACTGATGCACAGGAACTCAGCTGGTCACCTTTGAGACCAAAGGGACTACCGGCATCTGCGCCGACATTTTGTGATTTGAATAATGATGGACAGGCAGATATTCTATTAACTTCTAATGGATACATTAATGGTGGTGATGGCTGTGGCTTATATGCCTGGACATTCCCCGGAGTTTCTTACAACACAGAAAATTTCCCCTGGCCGATGTATGGTCATGACAGATACAGAACTTTTCAGCATGGATTCATACCTCCCGACGAACCAGTCGGCATACAGCCGTTGAATTCAAATGTACCATCATCATTCAATATCTATCAAAATTTTCCGAATCCGTTCAATCCTACAACGAGCATTAAGTTTGACATTGCAATGAGCGGGAATGTGAAGCTCGTAGTATTCGATATGCTTGGAAAGGAAATATCAACACTTATCAATGAGAAGCTGAACATTGGAACGTATCAGGTGAGTTTTGAAGGCAGCAGTCTATCGAGCGGGATTTATTTTTATCAGCTGCAGGGTGAAAATTATTTTAAGACGATGAAGATGATCCTGATAAAGTAATTTTGAATTACAAATGTCAAATGTCAAATAAAGAGCGGCTATATAATTGCGAATTACAAATTTCAATTTGAATCTGAACCAGAGTCCACTATATAATCGATCTTCCCAAGCTGGGGAGGCTGTGTGAAAACGAATTACAAAAAATAAATGTTCGTATAAAAAAATAATAAAACTTTTTCCGCCGTTGTTGGTGTTTTCAAAAAGTTTGCCTGAGGTTCAGTTTAATATTACTTCGCATTTTAAGCAAACTTTTTGATCACCAACAACAAACCAAAAAAATCTGCGGAATTAATTTAATTCGGATCTATAATCGAGAAGAAGAATATGATGATAAAGAATTACTTTTTCTTTACTGCCACGAATTTTGAATGGAAACATTTGCTTAAAAATGATAAGTATAAGGATATTATAATAGAGAGTTTTAAGTTTTTGGTAAGTGAGCTACGGATAAGGGTTTTTGCATTCGTGATCATGCCAAATCATTTTCATACAGTTTGGAAAATAAATGAAGATATAGAAAGATCTGATTTTCAAAGAGACTTATTGAAGTATACAGGACAGACAATATTAAGAGAAATAAAAAGTGATCAGCCGGTAATTTATGAGTCATTATATGTAGGAGCGTCAGACAGAAAATATCAATTCTGGAAAAGGAATCCATTATCCGTACCTTTATTTTCTAAGAAAGTAGTTGAGCAAAAAATAAATTATATCATTACAAATCCGGTCAGATCAAACTGGAACTTAGCTATAGAGCCTCAGGATTATAAGTACTCCTCTGCACGATATTATTATTTAGGTAAAAATGAATTTGGATTTTTGGAAAATTATTTAGAGATATGATTATTCAATCAGGTTTAGCTGCAGACTTCGCCGGCAGAGTTGTTGGTGTCCAAAAAGTTTGCTTGAGTTGGGCTGATAAATTTAAGATTTGCAGTGCAAACTTTTTGGAACACCAACAACGGCACAAAATTACGAATTACGAATATTACATTTTTTATTAAACATAGAACGTTGATCATTGATAATTCTCAACACAACAACAGCACAAATTATCAAGATATCAAATTAATATAGTAAACAATTTCATTTGAGTTGCAATATCTTTTCCTCAACCCAGTTTTTATAAAATAATTTTTCATTCAATTCGAATTCTAAGATATTGTTTTGGTCGTTCTTAGAATTGATCTTTTTTTTAATCAGAATTTTAAGGATATCTATAAAATCATAGGCTTTCTTTTTTTCAGGTTTTGATAATGTTTTATCATATTTCAGAAAATGTTTATATGATTCAATTAATGAAGTTGCACTTTCAAATTCATTCAGTTCATAATAAGTCATTAAAAGAATATTTCTTAAATCAACCTTCAGCATAAAATGATTAAGATCAATTTCATGAAGGTTCTTCAGTACTTTGGGAAAATTTTTTTTACTGAAATAATACTCTGCCGAACTTAAATAATACATACTATCTCTTTTGTCAGGGTGAATTTCATTTATAAATTTGTTTATAAATTCATTTGTCCATTTAAACTTCTTTAGATTTAAACCCAAATGTAAAACGATTCTGAATAATTCGACCGGTAAATAATTTGATATACTTGATTTGTAATATCCTTTTGTAAGAACATAATTGTAATGCATCAGTAATTCATTTTCATATTTACGGGATAACTTCACATCAGATGATTTATTTTTACAATATCTGATTAACCTGCTCAAATGGAATCTTATTTCATCGATACTGAAAATATTAATATTCATAAATAACAGCTTTTTGTAATTAGTATAATATTTTTCATTCTCAAAATCAGAAAAAGCCATGTGAAGATTGTAATATATTTTAAATACTACAGATAAATCTTTATTTTTGGAATTTGAGATCATGTACTTTAATAATTTTTCAAAATCCATTTCGTTAAAAATCCCAAAAATGAAACTTGATTCTTTGTCTATATCAAAAGTTTTGTTTAACGCTAAAAGATCATCGAACACCCTCATCATCTCAGTTACAAATAAACAAGTAAGATACATTCCTCTGTCTGATAATTTATTGGAATATAAATCTATTATTGATTTTCCGGATTTCGCTTTATTAACATGTATATGGTTTAATTCATCAGTAATTATTTTAAAAGTATTAAAATAATAATCTGCATCAATCTGGTTATTACTTCTCAGGAGAGATTTAACTTTTGTTAAATTTGATTCAATAAGATTATCAAGATTTCTTTTAAACAATTCATCCAGTAAAAAATCTTTCGCTTTTATTTCTTTTTTCTGAAAATTAATATACATCAAATAATTTTCCGCATGATGAAATAGATCTGCCATCATGTTATAATACGTGGATTTGTTAAAACTTTTTTTACTTTCAAATTTTGAATAGATTAATTCTTTGGTTAGTAATTGTGAATTAAAATCGGGAAAAAATTTTAATAAAATTTCATAAACTTTAACAATTTTTTTACTTTTATTGAAAAAAGGAGAATTTAAATAATCTCTAAAGTTCTTGATATCTTTTACTGAAAAAGTTTTAAGGATGTCTATTATTCTGTGTTTTATCATAAATATTCTATTCTTTCCTTTATTTAAAAGCGAGTATAAAGAGCACAAATGTTTTTTAAATTATTCATTTCCTCCCGTAGATTCAAGTATTTCTAAATTTCAAATTTTTTCAATACAATTTTGGAGCGAGAATTGGATTAAATTCTCTTTTGATTACAATTCTTTTCTTAATAATTTGTACTAATTAAAGTTCAGAAAAGGAGCGGTCATGAAAACAAAATTATTTTTAATTGCAGTTGTAATTTGTTTAACAGTATTTTTTCAATCAGCAATTTCAGAAACAAATTTAAGAACTGATACTCAATCTATTTTAAATCAACATAATAGATTTAAAGATATAAATGAATACACATATGTGCGGGTTTTTGTAAATGGAATCTGGTATATATACGTTTATGACGGATTGATCCTGATAGATATTTATGAAGAATGAAAAATTAAAAAAAAAGGTGGATAATCAAAATGATAAGACCGCTATAAAAGTAGAAACAAAAAAAAGGAGATAGATATGAATTTGGACATTTTTAAAAAGTTATATTTTATTTAAAATTAAAAGAAAGGAAATTTAAAATGAAACGCTCAATTCTATTCTTAGCTGCTGTAATAATTTCAGCAATTGCTTTATCTAATATTCAGGGTGTAGAAAAAAATTCAGATCTGAATGAAATCAAAAACATTATTCAATATTCACCAAATACTGACTGGACAGTAACAGCTTATATAGGAACCACACCTTATGGTTATTGCGGACCTACTCATTCCGGTGGTGCATGTTCAATTACAGGATTGTCTGCCGGAACATATACTTTAATAGCTGAAAGATACGGATGTACTGCAATTATGTATAATGTTTATCATCCGGGTTCAGGGATAACGACAGTTTATTTTGGTCCTTCAAGTCCGGAAATAAATTGCGCCCGATAAAATAGCGAGGAGAAAAATGATGAAAATATTTATTATCATTAAAATTATATTTATTGTTTTATTCACTGGTCTGTTAAAGAGCCAGACTCCTGAATATCTTCCCGGATTTCCTATAACTATAGACAGTGTATATTATCCTATATTATACACTGCTACTCCGGTAATTACAGATTTTGACAATGACGGACAGAATGAAGTAATGTTTTCATTATTCAAATCTCAATATACCAGAATTTACATTTTAAAAAGTGACGGGTCAAACCTTAAAGGCTGGCCCATTACTATATTCCCCGCTTTCAGCTGGCCAGCCATTGCAGCCGGTGACGTCGATAATGACGGACATATTGATGTCGTGTTAAGAAATAATGATAGTCTTTATGTATTTGATTATCATGGAAATTCTCTGAACGGTTTTCCGGTATATTATAAAACTACTCGTTTATCTGATTTGGCTTTATATGATATTAATAATAACGGTTATCTTGAAATTATTATAAAGGGAGGTAATAACATTAATGTAATCGATCACAACGGAAATACTGTAAGCGGATGGCCGAGACGTTTACCGGGTGGTATTCCCGAATCAATAGTTTCACCGCCTGTATCAGTTGCAGACCTGGATAATGATAAATTTGCAGAGATCATAATCAATTCCTCACAATGCGAATTGGGACTTATCTGTGATTCAAGTTATACACATGTTTTCCGACATGACGGAAGTTATTTCCCGGGATGGCCATTGAAATCAGATTCAAATTACTTTTTTTATTCTCAGCCTGCTACTGTCTATAAGGATAAATCAACTGACTCAACATTTCTCTATATTAACTCAGCTTATTACTTTTCTAATAATGATACTGCAAGAACCAAGACTTCAAAATTTTCCATAAACGGAGATCTGATCTCAAAGTATTACACACAAGCAGTTTCTGAATCAAGCAGTATTGCATTAAGTGAAAACATAAATTCTTTGTATCAATCTTTTGGTTCTGAACCTACCCCTGTTTTTCTCTTTGACAAGAATAATCAGTTGTTTAATAACTATCCTGTTTACGGTAACGGGTATTATTATAATTCGCCGTTACTTGTAAAAATGAACAATCAGATATTTAATGTATGTTACATCACAGCAATTGATATGACATTGAGAGGATTTATTTACTTCTATAATGAAAATAGTATCCAGCCATCCTGGTCTCCCCTAAGACCTTTAGGACTTCCCAGGTCAGCGGGATCATTTTGTGATTTAAATAATGACGGACAATTAGATTTTCTTTTATTAACTACAGCATCTTCAAATTCTTTATTAACTTCAATTGTTCATACATGGACTTTCCCTGGTGTTATTTATGATCCTAAAAATCTGCATTGGCCTATGTACGGTCACGACCGCTACCGCACTAACCAATACGGATTCATCCCTCCCGACGAACCGGTCGGCATTCAGCCGTTTTCAACTGCAGTTCCGGAGAGATTTTCACTGTCTCAGAGTTATCCAAACCCTTTTAATCCGGTTACTACAATTAAATTTGATATTAGAACTTCATCTGATGTAAAGCTTACGATCTTTGATGCGCTCGGCAGACAATTGGAATCACTTGTAAATCAACGATTGGCAACAGGTACGTATTCTCTGACATTTGACGGAAGCAGTTTTTCGAGCGGAGTTTATTTTTATAAGCTGGATGCTGGTGAGTTTTCTGAAACGAAAAGGATGATACTGCTGAAGTAATTTTGAGATTGTCTGAACCTTGATTTGTATGATTGGAGGATTTGGGATTCGATCAACCACAGATTGGTAATCTGTGCTACTTCACGAATGGTGATGTGGGATGCGGCACAAAATCTGTGGAATTAATTTAAATTCGGTTTAATAATCTTTATGACTACGAACTTAGCCAACACTGTTGTTGTTGGCCAAAAGTTTGTTTTAGTATAGCAGAGAATATTAAGTTTTGTAGTACAAACTTTTGGAACACCAACATCTATTAACAAATAAGTCAAGTTCATACTTCGCCTCTGACAAAAAATATATTTTTTTGCCCTCTTGACTTATGGGGCTCACTATCAATCTTGATGGACTCAATCTCTTTATAGATTATTTCAGCTGATCTTTTTTACTTAAGTATGTTTTGATCTTTCTTTACTTCTGGGTCTAATGGTTTTTTAAATCAAACGTCTATATGAGCCTCGAAGGCTATTGTAAATTATAATTTTAAACCGGAAGCGGTTAACCGACGGTTGACTCTCATAAAGGAGTATGTTGGTGTATGAACCTATCTTCCGAATTATAGATCATTTCTTAATTTGTAAAACTGACCGGCTTTTTATCTATGAGATGTTACTTAATGTTTTCTCTCCATTGATATGGCCGGTAATCTGTTTCATTTTTCATTACAGCATAAGTGGCTTTTGCTATATATCTTGCTATTTGATTTCTTGCATCCTCGAAACTATAGTTGCTCTGCAATAAATGTTCATAATATTCTCTTATGTCATTCTTTCCGATAATTGCCGCATTTGCCGCTATCTTGTAACACCGCTTCAATCTTCTGCTGTGTCTGGCATTCCTTTTGCCATAATCTCTGTCACCGCTCTTTTTAAAATGCTTTACCAATCCGGTATAGGCATAGTATTTATATTTGTTCTCAAACCGGTTTGCATCTATTACTATTGCAAGGATCATTACTGCCAGTTTGACAGCTATACCTGATATCCTGACCAAACGCTGAATTGTCAGATTTTCTTTTTCTATCTTTTTAAATATCAGTTCAAACTCTTTTCTCATCAAAGCAAAATGATCTATGCTTAGATTTTGTTTTTGAGTAATGAACTTGTTAATTGTATTACCCGTCAGAATCTTTTCCTTTTTATGATCTTTTCCTTCCGAGAGAAACATTGAGGAGCGTTGATTCTTCAATCTAACTGATGCATTCACGAAATCTTCATAAACACTTACCAGTTTTCTAAGCTTATATAATTCATCTCTCGTATGATATACTTCCTTTAAAGATCCGTTTCGCAGTAGTGTACATAACTTTACAGAATCGATCTTATCATTCTTCGCACCGCTGTTTAAAAGCTTGTTTTGAAAAGGTTCGCAGATCAATATTTTATCCACATAATCTTTCAGCTCAACATAAAGCCACTGTGCTGTAGTTGTTTCTTCAATTGTCAAAATCTTCTTTCCAGGCAGCTCTTTCAGACATTGCTTCAATATCTTTAAGTCAGGCGGATGTTCAACTACTTTATACTTTGTTCCGGAATCACGGATTGATGCTAATGCAAAATTTGATTTGGACCAGTCTAAGGCAATGTAGTGCTTGTAAATTTCATTTTTTGTAATTTGTTTCATAAAGGGTTCCTTTCAGTTAAGAAGTTCATTTTTCTACGAAAAATCGTATTACTACGAAATTAATTCGTACTAACTCAAATTGAAAGTGAGCCCTTTGTTAATTTACCGACGGCACAAAAATTTTTTAAACAAATCAAATTAAACTTTTATGAATTAAAAAAATATAAATAAACATTTAACAGTAAAGAGAATCACATCATAAATATTGTTCAGCAATAAGGTTTAAAAAATTTCTTTCGCAATCGGATGATAATTTTACTGAAAGCAGATACGGTGAATAAATTAGACTGAACTCGTTATATTTAGATCCGCAGCGGTGTCCGGTTAAGTGAAAATTTGCAATTGTTATAGTTACCTGAATAAATTATTTTGTTTGTTTTTCACATATATCAAATAAATTGCAAAATAACTTCCGGGAAGTAAGAAAGCTTATCGATGAAAGCAGCAGGATAATTTTAACAACTCATGTAGTACCTGACGGAGATGCAATAGGAAGCGTAATGGCATTTTCCGAATATCTCCGTTTAAAAGGTAAGCATCCTGTAATTATTAATCACTCCGAAACACCGTTCAATTTTAAATTCATGGATCCCGGTAATTCAATAAAAGTTTTTTATGAAAATAAGGAAGAATGTATTTCTCTTCTGGAAAATGCCGATCTTATAATTATACTTGATACAAATGATTTTAAGAGAACTAAATCTCTCGAGAAATATATAGAATCTTCAAAAGCTAATAAACTCTGCATTGATCATCACACGGGTATAGACCCTGATAAATTTACCTTGTACATTTCAAATACAGAGTATCCGTCGAACTGCTCTATACTTTATGATTATATAAAAGATGATGATGAAAAATATCTTACGCAGAATATTTCTTCATCCCTATATGTCGGAATAATGACAGATACGGGTTCATTCAGATTTCCAAGGACTACATCAGAAGTATTCCGTGTCTGCGCTGACCTTATTGACAAAGGAGCTGATCCGGTTTCACTGTATGAAAATATATTTGCAACTACTTCAAAAGAGAACCTAAAGCTCATGGCAATGTTCATAGAAAGTTTTGAATTTTATTATGACAACAAAGTAGTAACCGGCGTCGTAACTCAGAAGGACTTCAGCTCTCTCGGACTTGACATACAGCATATAGAAGGATTCACAGGCATCCTTATGAACATAGAAGGAATAAAAATAGGGATCGTTCTTGTTGAATTAAGAGATAATATAAAAGTATCATTCAGATCCAAAGGAGATATCGATGTCAGTAAACTGGCTAAGGAATACGGCGGAGGAGGACACAAGAATGCAGCAGGTTCTAATGTTAAGGATGTTACTATTCCGGAATTGAAAGAAAGAATTTTAAAAGATTTAAATAATTATATATAATAAACTTAAAGTTAAAAAATGAAAATCATTTTTGAAAAAACATCGATAGAAAAATTAAAGGCGCAGGCATACATATTTCTTTGTTATCAGGATAAGAAATTATTCAGTGAAGAACTAAGGCTCATAGAGGAATTACTTAACTGCAAAATCGCAAGTATCAGCCTGGAAGATTTTGAAGGTAAGGAAAAGCAGACAGTTCTCGTTTATACTGATAAGCACAGGATCATATTATCAGGACTTGGATTAAAGGAAAAATTAACTCTTGAAAAAGTTCGAAAAGCCACCGCCCGCGGGATAAAAAAAGTAAAATCTCATAAGATCAAAACTGTTGCCGTTGAAATACTTCAGGACCTTACATTAAAAGGAGTTGAGATAGAAGACATTACAAGAGCTCAGACTATCAGTTCTCTTCTTGCTTTATATTCATTTGATAAATATTACACAAAAAAAGATGATCAGGAAATTCATTACATAAAAGAAATTATTCTTTTCTCACAATATAATTCACTTGGAAAATATGCAAAAGAAATTCAGGAAGGCATCAGAAGCGGAACGGTCATCGGAGAATCAACTAATATGGCGAGAGATCTCGGCAATGAACCTTCAAATGTAATGTTTCCTGCAGAGCTTGCTAAAAGAGTTCAGGCGCTTGCCAGGCTGAATAAATTTTCCGCTCAGATCCTTAATAAATCACAGATAGAAAAGCTTGGCATGAGAGGCGTACTCGGTGTAGCGCAGGGCAGTGAGCATGAGCCGAAGTTTATAATTATGGAATACAAAGGCGGAAAGAAGAATGACAAACCTTATGTAGTGGTTGGCAAAGGCGTTACGTTTGACAGCGGCGGAATTTCGATCAAGCCTTCTGCAGGAATGGCAATGATGAAACTGGATATGGGAGGCGCTGCTGCTGTGGTCGGAATATTTAATGCGATCACACAGCTTGATCTGAAGCTGAATGTGATTGGACTTATTCCCTGCGTGGAGAATATGCCTGACGGCAAAGCGTTTAAGCCGGGTGATGTGATCAAAGCTTATAACGGTCTTACAATAGAAGTGGATAATACTGACGCTGAAGGAAGACTCATTCTGGCTGATGCATTATCTTACGCCTCGAAATATAAACCTGCCGCAGTAATAGATCTTGCAACACTTACGGGCGCTAGTGTTATCGCTATCGGAAGCGTTGCTTCCATAGTCATGGGAAATGATCAGAAACTCATCGACCAAATTATAACTGCTGGTGATCAGACATACGACAGAGTATGGCAGCTTCCTCTTTGGGATGAATATGATAAAATGATAGATTCTGAAATCGCTGACGTCAGAAATTCCGGCGTAGTAAAACAGGCAGGCACAATTCTTGCAGGTATGTTTCTTAAAAGGTTTATCGGTGATTATCCATGGGCTCATCTTGACATCGCCGCAACTGCAATGAGATCTTCTGAAACTGATTACGATCCTAAAAATGCGACCGGTTCGGGCGTCAGACTTGTAACTCAGTATTTAATGAATGAAAGCAATAAACTAAAAAAATAATTTTCCTCCAAGATCATTCTTTATTAAATGCAGTTAATAATTTTTAACTGCATTTTTTATTTTAATTAGTTTTACGGAAGTTTATATTATAAAAAATATTTCAGAATGAAATTCGGATACATAATAATAATAATATCGGTACTGTATTTATTTACAGCAGTACCTTATGCTGATACTAATGCACATAATATTAAGTATGGAAATAAATTTCTGTTAGGTAATGAAAATCTTCTGCTTAATGAAAAGGATAAGCTTACTGGCAAAAGAATAGCTCTCATTACAAACAGAAGCGGAGTTACTGCTGACGGGAAGTTTTTTCTTGATGAATTAATAAAGTCAGCTAATGTCGTAAAAATATTTACACCTGAACACGGTCTGAGAGGTGATGACAGGGACGAAAACTTTACAGATGAAAATACCGGACTGCCGGTGATCTCACTTTACGGCAGTTCAAAAAAACCGGAAGCCGCAGACCTTGCTGATGTTGATATACTGGTCTATGACATTCAGGATGTCGGAGCCAGATTCTATACTTTCATTAATACGATGTTTTACTGCATGGAGGCAGCTACAGAACTCGGAAAAGATTTTATAGTATGCGACAGACCATTAATGCCTGACGGGAATTATACAGACGGCTACATGCTTGATGAAAATCAGGAGTCATTTGTAGGAATGATAGATATACCGATCGCGTATGGTATGACCTCGGGAGAGCTTGCAGGATATATCAATACAGAATATTTTAATAATGATTGCAGATTGTTTGTCAGCCGTATGCAAAACTATACAAGAGAAACTGATTATGAATCTCTTGATCTTTCCTGGATAAAACCTTCCCCAAATATTTATTATCTTTCATCAGCTCTGGCTTATCCCGGGACCTGCCTCTTCGAAGGAACTAACTTTTCCGAAGGAAGAGGAACAGACAGACCGTTTGAATATGTCGGCGCACCGTATTGTGACGGAAATATTCTTGCAGATGAAATGAATTCACTCGGACTGAAAGGAGTTAGTTTTGAGAAAATTGATTTTATACCCACTACAATTACAAGTCCTTCCAATCCTCCGAAATATGTGGGAGAGCAATGCAGTGGGGTTTATATAAAAGTGACGGATAAGAAAATGTTTGAACCTGTTAAAACGGGAATTGCATTACTTGTCAGTCTGAATAAACTTTTTCCGGGATTTGAGATAAAGGAAAATAAATTCATAGATAAGCTGGCCGGTACTGACAGATTAAGAATTGCAGTTCAGAGAGGTGATACAAGTGACGAAATATTAGCCGGTTATAAACAGGAGCTTGATAATTTCAGAGCGTTAAGAAGTAAGTATTTACTTTACTGAAAATAAAGGCAGACAGTTTTAATTATCTCAACAGATCATCATTACCCATTTTCCATTTTCCATTTTCCATTATACATTCTTTCTGTCAATCACCATAACACTTGCCTGCGCTTTCGGCAGTAATACCATTTCAGCTACTACAAAATTTTCATTTCGCGAAGCGGCAAAGATAATTGCTTCAGCAACGTCTTCAGGTGTCAGCGGTTTCATTCCGGTATATGCCGCTCCTGCTTTTTCAGCGTCGCCTCTGTATCGGACAAGACTGAACTCCGTTTCCACAAGCCCGGGATCTATAGTTGTAACTTTTATATCCGTGTTTACAAGTTCCATTCGGAGCCCTTTTGTTATTGCATCCACTGCATGTTTTGTTGCGCAGTAAACATTACCGTTCGGATAGACTTCCCTGCCTGCTATTGATCCTATATTAATTACATGTCCGGAATTATTCTTAATCATAAACGGCACAATACATCTTGATACATATAGAAGTCCTTTTATATTTGTATCTATCATTTCATCCCAGTCCGAGATATCTCCGCCGGAAATATGACTGAAGCCTCTTGCAAGTCCGGCATTATTAATAAGAATGTCAGTATTTTTAAATAGCTCAGACTGAGATTCAATGATCCGGGACAAGCTCTTATAATCTCTGACATCCGCCTGAATGAATTCGACTTTTATTTTATAGTCACTTACAAGCTGATCTGATAATTCTGCAAGCCTGTCTTTTCTTCTGCCTATTAAAATCAGATTAGAATTATTTTCGGCAAATTTAACCGCAGCGGCTTTTCCAATACCACTCGTTGCTCCTGTGATAAGTACATTTTTTCCTTTGAGTATGCTCATTTACAAATAACTTTTTATAAAGTTTATGAATGGATATTTTGAGAGGCAAAATTTATTTATGATAAAAATACATAATAAATGATTTATAAGAAAACAAAAATTATTTGCACGATAGGTCCCGCTGTTGATACTGTTGAGAAGATAGGCATGCTCATAGATGCGGGCATGGATGCGGCGAGGCTGAATTTTTCACACGGTACACAGGATATTCATAAGAAGTATATAAAAAACATAAGAGAAGCGGGAAAAATCAAAGGTAAAATAATTGCAATAATTCAGGATATTTCAGGTCCGAAGATCAGAGTCGGTAATCTTGAAAACGGTGAAATATTTCTTGCTGAAGGAGAGATGATAAAGATAACTTCTGATCCGTTAATTGGAAACTTTAAAATGTTTTCTACTAATTATCCTTTTCTTATTAATGATCTCAATAAAAATCAGATCATTCTTCTCGATGACGGAAGATTAAAGCTGCGTGTTGTATCTGTAAAACCGATTAAAAGAATTATCGAATGTGAAATAATTTCGGGAGGGATATTAAAGGAGAAAAAGGGAATCAATCTTCCGAATATGAAACTGAACCTTCCGTTACTTACTGACAAAGATTTAAATGATCTGGATTTCGGTATAAGGAATAATGTAGATTTCATTGCTGTCAGTTTTGTAAGAAGCGCGGATGATATGAGGTATGTAAGAGAATTATTGAATTCCAAAAAATGTAAAATACCTCTCATTGCAAAAATCGAAAGAGCTGAAGCAGTTGAAAATATTGATTCTATCATCAGGGAATCAGATATGATTATGGTTGCTCGGGGAGATATGGGAGTTGAAATTTCAACTGAAGAAGTTCCGATCATTCAGAAGAAGATCATAAAAAAATGTAATGAATCCATTAAACCCGTGATCACCGCTACACAGATGCTGGAATCTATGATCGAGAATCCCGGTCCGACAAGAGCTGAAGCATCCGACATTGCAAACGCCATACTCGACGGTACTGACTGCGTAATGCTTTCTGCGGAAACGTCTACAGGCAAACATCCTGTACTCGCTGTAAATACAATGAAAAAAATTATTCTGAAAACTGAAACGGTAAAAAAATCCGTTTACTTTAAGGATATGTTTGTCGAGGATTCACCTGAAAACACTCTGCATACAATTTGTAATTCCGCTGCGGAGATCTCAACGAGGGTAAATGCTAAAGCAATTATAACTATTTCTCACACAGGCAAGTCTCCGCTGTTATTGTCAAATCACCGTCCGAATGCGCAGATAATTTCCGCTACAAACATAGTCAGCATTATTAAAAAATGTAAACTGATCTGGGGAGTTGAATCAATTTATATTAAAAGAAGCAAAAGTTTAGAGGAAACAACAGAGATGATCTTTAAAAAAATTCTCGAAAATAAAATACTGAATAAAGGTGACAGGATTGTTATCATTGCTCCCATGCCGTTTTCACATTCAGATTCCGCAAATATGATACAGGTAACTCAGATATGATAAGACGTCTAACTAAAAAGCCGCTTGATGTAATAATAATCGGAGCCGGACCTATCGGACTTGCATGCGGTGTTGAAGCCGTTAAAAATAATTTGTCATTTATTATAATTGAAAAAGGCTGCCTCGTAAATTCTATTTTCAATTACCCTACTAACATGACATTCTTTTCCACTTCGCAGAAGATTGAGCTTAGCGGAGTTCCCTTTGTTTCGCACGGCGTTAAGCCGAACAGAAGAGAAGCTCTTGAATATTTCCGCAGAGTTAAGGAATCTTTTGATCTGAATGTCAGGACTTATGAAAATGTCGAATCAGTTAAGAAGGTAAGAGATTATTTTTCTGTAAAAACCAATAAGGGAATTTGTTATTCATCTAATGTTATAATGGCTACAGGATATTATGATAATCCGAATTTAATGAAAGTGCCGGGTGAGTCTTTGCCTAAAGTGCGTCATTACTTTGATGAGCCGCATCCTTACAGCGGTCATAAAGTTGCTGTAATAGGAGCGGGAAATTCCGCAGTCGATGTAGCGCTTGAATTATTCAGAGTCGGGGCTAAAGTAACAATGATAATCAGGGAAGACAAAATAAAACCATCCATAAAATACTGGGTAAAGCCGGATATTGAAAACAGGATCAAAGAAGGTTCCATAAAGTCTTACTTTAATTCTGAAGTTTTAAGAATATCCAACAGGTCGATTTTTATCCGGAATAAAGGCAGGATCTTAAAGATAGAAAATGATTTTGTATTTTCAATGACGGGATATCATCCTGATTTTTCATTTTTTAAAAAGGCCGGGATCAGAATAAACAAAGACCGCGTTCCTGAATTCGATTCAAAAACTTTTGAAACAAATGTAAAAGGTTTATACCTTGCAGGTGTAGTCTGCGGCGGAATGAACACAGACAGGTATTTCATAGAAAATTCCATCAAACATGCGGAGACAGTGATCGGAGAAATTGCATTACGGAAGAAAATACAGAACAGATTTATAAAATGATTTTTTAAAAATTAAATCTAAAGATGATTATTCAAATTTCCCTATTCTTTTACTGAGATATTTCAGAAGCCAGATATTAAATTCATCATTTTTTCCGGTAACAGATATAAATTCTTCTTTTGAAATTATCATCACATTTGTATCCGAAGCAGCAAAGGCAGTGTAAACGTAATTCTCATCCCTGAGAACATCATCTATACCGAGAATATCACCAGCTGAAAGTTCATATTTAGTTATGAAATTTCCGTCGGGAAGTTCAGTGCCGGCTTCTATATTTCCTGTAAGAATAAAAAACACATCTGCAGGAGAGTTTCCCTGAGATACTATTTTATCTCCCTTAAGAAAAGTATGAAAATTATTTTTATTGAATCTGTCAATTAAAAAATTGAGGTCAAAATCCTTTAAAAAGGAATCAGAGAATTTCTCAAACATAAAAGTAAATTAAAATTATCAGTCATAAAGATTAGCGAGCTTAAGCAAAGCTTCGCTTCTTAATATCTTAATTTTCTTTCCTTCTATTTCGAGAATACCCTCTTTTCTGAGTTCGGATAACAGCCGGATGGCGGTTTCTGTAGCGGTGCCTACAATGTTTGCAATTTCTTCTCTTGTAATGGTTATGTTCAGATACGCATCTTCATCTTTGATGCCGTAATATTCTTTAAGCATCAGAAGTGTTTCTGCAAGTCTTTCGATAACCGGCTTCTGAGCAAGATTGGTAATTTTGTTCTGAGCAAATTTCAGATCGTCAGCAAGAAGTTTCATTATTTTCCCGGTAAGCTTTACATCTTTCCTGAGAAGTTCAAAAAATATATTCTTAGGGATAACGCAGATCTTTGAATCTTCTAAAACAGTAGCTGTAGCGGAATACGGATCACCGCTGATCAGCGACCTGTAGCCCATTACATCACCGTCTTTTGCAAGACGAATGATCTGCTCTTTGCCTTCAAATCCAGTCTGCGATAATTTAACTCTGCCTTTATTAATACAGAACAATCCGGACGGATAATTACCTTCATTGAAAATTGTCTGACCCTTAGAATATAAATTACAATGCTTACTGTCTGATATAAAAGATATTTCATCTTCAGGCATATCGCAGAATACAGACTGAAATCTGGCGCTGCAGGTATCGCAGGAAGGTGAATGAAATTTACGCATTTGAGTTAAAAATAATATTCAATTGCATCAATTTACTTTCTCTGAATATTAATTACAATTAACAAGTAAATCAATTTTTCATTTCTAACCTATCCTTTAAATCATTAACAGACAAGTTTCAGAAAAAATATACAAGTGTTTTTCACGAAATTTGAAACCGTGAAAGAAAATTTCGATATTATAAAGAACAATATTAAAAAATGCGGAATCAGTTACATTGTAATTCCGTGTTTTCAATTTTTGAATGAGATTTCATAGAAGGACTGATAAATGGTATACCAAGTTCCAGACCTCTTAAAATAAACAGCACAGCAAGTATCACTGCAAATGCCGGTATTAGTTTCCGTATGAATTTTCTGAAATTCAATCCGATGAAATTACCGAATATGGAGATCCCGAACATTAACGGAAAAGTGCCTAAGCCAAACATCATCATATATAAAGCGCCGGTAGTAAATTCGCCGCTTGCAAGAGCTCCGCTGAGTCCGATATAAACAAATCCGCAGGGGAGAATCCCGTTTACAATGCCTGTCACAAGATAGGACGATTTTGACTTTCTGTCGAAATTAATATTCAGAGATCTTTTAATAAAAGAAATTATCCGGCTTTGCACCGGGTTCAGCATATTATATTTTTTAAGATACAAACCTCCGAAAACACCAAACAGTATTATGATCCCGACTGCAATTGAAACCGTTTGCTGAAACCCGAATAAGTTCAGCCGGTTTCCAAGTAATCCGAACGCTGCGCCGAGAAACATATAAGTAATGATCCGCCCGGAATTATACAAAAGCCTTCCTGAGATAAAAGACCATTTAGAAAATTTATCCGCGGGCAGACTAAGTACAATAGGTCCGCACATACCGATACAATGAAAACTTCCTAACAGTCCGATAACAAATCCGCTGAAGAGCTCCATATGGTTTTAGTTTATAAATATATTTTTTTCGACAAAATAATTTTTACCGTCACGGTTCAGTTCGAATTTCAATTTCCATGAACCGCTGACCATTTCATTTACGGGAAACATCTGCTCACCTCTATCATTAATATTCAGATCATAAATAAAATCCTTTGATGCGTCTGAAGACCTGTAAAAATTGATCCTGCCTGACAGGTTGCTGTATTTTTCAGAGCCGTTAAGTTTCAGTTTAATATTATTCCCGTCAACAGAAACATTTAGATCCGCATTCAAAGATTTCGACTGTTCGAGAATGTCTATTTGTTTCTGATAATTTATTTCTTCCTCATAATACTGCTCATGCACGAGATCTACATTCCGGGACATTGAAATAATTACCAGAGCTGTAAGTCCCCCTGCAAATATTATGAATACTATTATGATTTTAATTCCCCAGCTCATTTTCATTTATTTAAATTTTGCGGTCCGAGAAAATTTGTTTTTAATTCGTCAACTTTCTCCCCGTCAGAAAATACTTCTATACTCACAGGAGTATTGGTGAGTTTAATAATTTCCTTCGGTAACAGGATCAGCATACTTCCTTCGCGTATCTCCAGCGGCTTCAGAATAATATCATTTCCTATCAGTTTTATCTCTCCGTAAGATTCCTTTATTTTCAGATCTATCTTTTTCTCGTCATATGTCTTATTGGAAATTTTGATGTTATACATGTTGCTGACTTTATCATCAGTTTGATTCTGAAAAAGCATTCCCGGAGTTCTCAGAATATTTATATCAATCTCACTTCTGATTGAGAATAAAAAGATAATTACTATCAGCAAAACAGACAGCACGGAAGTATATCCTGTCAGTCTCGATGTCCATTTAAATCCGGTTCTCTTCTCAATACTTTCCATTGAATCAAATCTGATCAGTCCCCGCGGTCTTTCAACTTTATCCATAATGGAATCACATGCGTCAATACAGGCAGTGCAGTTTACACACTCCAGCTGCGTGCCGTTTCTTATGTCAATGCCGGTCGGACAGACATTCACACAAAGTTTGCAGTCAATGCAGTCCCCGAGATTTTCCTTTTGCTTATCCTTAACTTTTCCTCTCGGCTCACCTCTTATTTTATCATAAGCAATGACGATGGAATTTTTATCAAGAAGCACGCTCTGAAGTCTGCCGTAAGGACAGACTAGAATGCATGCCTGCTCTCTGAACCATGCGAATATCCAGTAAAAGAATATGGTGAATACAGTGATTGATATAAACCCGCTCAGGTGCTCGCTTATGGGCTCGCTTATTATCTTGAGAAGTTCATCAGTGCCAATAATGTATGCGAGAAAAGTATTTGCTATCAGAAACGATATTATAAAAAATATCCCGTACTTTGAGAATTTCTTAAAGATCTTTTTCAGATCCCACGGAGATGCATTAAGGGTTTTCTGACGAATGTAATCTCCTTCAATAAAGTACTCTATTTTTCTGAATACCATTTCAAGGAAAACTGTCTGGGGACAAAGCCATCCGCAGAATATTCTTCCGTAAACCGCCGTTACAAGAAAAAGCGTTACGAATGCAAATATCATCACCAGTCCGAACAGATAAAAATCCTGCGGAGTAAAGACTGTTCCAAACAGAATGAATCTTCTCTCGATTATATTAAAGAGCATAAAAGGATGACCGTCGATCTTTATCCACGGAGCGCCGAACATGAAAGCAAGAAGAAAAACGCTTAGTATTGTCCTTGCATTATAAAATCTTCCGGCGGGCTTTTTAGGATAGATCCATTTCCGTCCGCCTTCTTTATTTACTATTGAAATAGTATCCTTAAAAGATTCGTCATTACTTCCGGTTATTGTTTTCGTATCAGTATCTGCTTCTGACATTAATAGTTATTTATCTGAAATTATTTTTTTAAAGTATCTTTATTTAAAGCTGAATTTTTTAAAGTATCCTTAACGGAAACTTTAACTGAATCTGTATTTTTAAGCGAATCATTTTTTACAGCTGCAGAATCGGATGACTCTGAATATATATTTCCTTCCGGACCTTTACCGTTCGGGGGATTTGTCCCGTTAAGCGATATCACATAACTTGCTACCTGCTGAATTCCCTTTGGATTCAGAACGTTTTGCCAGGCGATCATTCCTTTTACCGGCACTCCGTATTTAACTGTCTTAAAAATATTTTTTATACCGCCGCCGTGGATCCAGTATTGATCAGTCAGATTCGGACCAACAGTTCCTTCTGCATTACTGCCGTGACACGGAAGACAATTTGCCATAAATATTTTCTTCCCCATATCCAGTGATGAAGGATCTGAAACTAACTCAACTGATTCTTCATTGATAAATGCGCCGGTTCTGATCAGCTCGTCTCTTTTTAATTCAGCTGCATAGATCTCATCGGAATATTCTTCAAACGGGAGTTTACCTGTTTTAAAAACATGATAATTCAGCATGTAAATTATCGCGATTACAACTGTGCTGTAAAATAAAATATTGAACCAAGGCGGAATGTTGTTGTCGAGTTCTCTTATTCCGTCATAGTCATCGCTCATAAGAAGTTCTTTTCCTCATCTAACGGCTTCAGTCCTGAAATTTTATCTGTTATTACCGATATAATTGATTTTTCTTTTTTCACATTTTCAGCCAAAGCCAGTTCCTCCGGAGTTTTTCCGGGAAACAGCAGCGGTATGAAAACTGCATGTAATAAAACAATCATTACAGAAATTAATATTATCAGCTGCATATCAGAGCCGCCCGCGGCAGCAGGCGCAGTCTGAGACATAGCCTGTCCTGTGAAAATCATAACAGCAAATAAACCTGCTGCTGTTATGATAATTGATTGTCTGAAATATTTCATCATTCGTCTTATAATGAAATTACTTTTCATTTTCATCGTCTCCTTCCAGCGGCAGATAACTCATTTCCTTAATATATTTTTTATCTGTTTTAAGAATAAATCCGAAGGTCAAGGAAAAGAATATTACGAAGACCATCAGAGAAAAAATGGGATAGATCTCAATACCGTCTATCAGTTCGAAATAATGTTTAAACATTTTTATATTAAAAATTTAATTTTATAATTTTAAAATTTATTTACCTGTTGATGCATCCACCTTAATATCAGTACCCATTCTCTGCAGATATGCTATCAGCGCAATGATCTCTTTGGTATTTTCAACTGCGATTCCGTTTTTCTTAAGATCGTCAGCAATTTTTGTCGCCTGATCTATAAGTTCGGTGTTGGAAATTTTTTCATAATCCGGATTGTACGGGACGCCGAGTTTTCTCATTGCATTTATCTTTGCTTCTGTCAATGAGATATCAAGCTCCTGCTCCAGCAGCCATGGATACGGCGGCATTATGGATCCGGGTGAAATTGAATTCGGATCATTCATGTGATAATAATGCCAGAGATTAGGATACTTCCCGCCGATTCTCATAAGGTCAGGACCTGTTCTCTTTGATCCCCAGAGAAACGGATGGTCATAAACAAACTCCCCTGCCTTTGAATATTCACCGTATCTTTCCGTCTCTGATCTGAATGGTCTTACCATCTGTGAGTGACAATTATTACATCCTTCCCTGATATAAATATCCCTGCCCTGAAGTTCCAGCGGAGTATAAGGTTTGACACTTGTTATAGTCGGTATATTTGATTTAATGAGGAATGTCGGTATCATCTCCACAGCTCCGCCGATCAAAACTACAACTGTCGACAGAAGCGCGAATTTTCCCGGTCTGGTCTCGATCCATCTGTGTTTGTATTTTGATGTTTCGTGTGAATCTTTTATTAAAGCCGGAGCTTCAGCATCTTCATTGGCTATCAGTTTACCTGACTTTACTGTTTTAAAAAGATTGTAAACCATTACCAGCACGCCGATAAGATAAAGCGATCCGCCGACCGATCTCATGATATACATCGGTATTATCTTGATCACAGTCTCGAGAAAATTCGGATACTGCAGCAGACCTTCCGGTGTAAATTGTTTCCACATAAGCGACTGCGTTACACCTGCCCAGTAAAGCGGCGCAGCGTAAAAAACTATTCCCAGCGTTCCTATCCAGAAATGGAAATTCGCCAGCTTCTGTGAAAAGAGATCAGTCTTATATATTCTGGGGATAAGCCAGTATAATATTCCGAATGTTAAAAATCCGTTCCAGCCGAGAGCGCCGATGTGAACATGCGCTACGATCCAGTCCGTGAAGTGAGCTATCGCGTTTACATTTTTTAATGAAAGCAATGGTCCTTCAAGAGTCGCCATACCGTAAGCTGTAACTGCAACTACCATGAATTTCAGCACAGCGCTGTCTCTTACTTTATCCCATGCGCCTCTGAGAGTTAAAAGTCCGTTTACCATTCCTCCCCATGACGGAGCTATAAGCATAATAGAGAAAACCGTTCCGAGCGACTGAGCCCAGTCAGGAAGCGAAGTATATAAAAGATGGTGCGGTCCCGCCCAGATGTATATAAAGATCAGTGACCAGAAATGGAGTATCGAAAGTCTGTATGAATAGATCGGTCTGTTTGCCGCCTTCGGTAAAAAGTAATACATTAGTCCCAGAAAAGGCGTGGTAAGAAAGAATGCAACTGCGTTATGTCCGTACCACCACTGAACCAGCGCGTCCTGAACTCCTGCATACACCGGATAACTTTTTAAAAACGACACCGGAAGTTCTATTGAATTAACAATATGCAGCACAGCTACTGTGACTACTGTTGCAATGTAAAACCATATCGCGACATAAATGTGCTTCTCTCTTCTTTTAACAATTGTACCGAACATGTTTATGGCAAAGACAACCCAGATAAGAGCGATCAGAATATCTATCGGCCATTCGAGCTCTGCGTATTCCTTGCTGGTAGTAATACCCAGCGGCAGCGTTATTGCAGCCGAGAGAATAATGGTCTGCCATCCCCAGAAGTGTATCTTACTCAGCATATCGCTGAACATTCTCGCTTTGCAGAGTCTCTGCAGGGAATAATAAATTCCCATAAATATAGCGTTGCCGACGAATGCGAAAATCACGGCATTCGTATGTAAAGGTCTTATCCTTCCGAATGTCGTGTACTGGGTTCCCAGATTCATTACCGGATTAATGAGCTGCAGCGAAGCGATCAGTCCGACCAGCATTCCTACGACTCCCCAGACAATTGTGGCTATTGCAAAATCACGTACGATCCTGTTATCGTACCTGAATTTTTCCATCTCCATTTTTTAAATCTCCGTTTTTATTTTATATTAAATTAAATTCTTTCATGCATTTTTTGATCTTTTCAAATGCCGGGACAATATCATTATCAAGACCAATTGAAAATCTTACAAGTCCTTTATTAAGTCCGATCTTTAACTGCTCCTCTTCGGGGATCTCGGAAGATGTACTGTGACCGGGCGAACTGAATAATGTCTTAAAGTAACCAAGACTTACCGCAAGGTAGCCGACCTTTTCTTCCTGCATCCTCGTCATCAGGCCGCATGCATTTTCATAACTGCCTGCGTCAACTGCGATCATACCGCCGTAACCGAATCCTTCATTTCTTATCGAGTCATATAATTCAAAGTGTTTGTTTGATCTTAATCCGGGATAAAATACTTTAAGTCCCAGCTTTTCAAATTCTTCCGCGAGAAAGAGAGCGTTCTCACCGTGCTTTTTAATTCTGATATGCAGACTGTGCAGATTTTTTAAAATGCTCGCTGCTCTGAAACTGTCGAGCACCGGACCGAGAAGCATTGTTGCGCCTGAATTAATATCGACAAGACCTGCAATAAAATCATGTGAAGAACAAATACATCCCGCTACGCAGTCACTTGTACCGTTTATGAATTTAGTCATACTGTGAACTGTGATATCAGCGCCGAGCCGCACCGGAGATATTATCATCGGACTGAATGTATTATCAATAATAAATTTCAATCCGTGCTTTTTCGAAATTTTACTAATAGCGGGAATGTCTGTTACTTCAAGCAAAGGATTGCTTATAGATTCAGCGTAAATTATTTTCGTTTTATCCGTTATCGATTTTTCGATAAGACTGTGATCATGTATGTCAATAAATTTTACCGTGATCCCGAGCTTCGGCAGAAAATTTTTGAACAGAGCGTATGTACCGCCGTAAATTGTTCTTCCTGAAATGATCTCATCCCCGGTTGAACAGATCTCAAGAATAGCCGAGCTTATTGCCGCCATTCCGGAAGATGTGACCTGCGCGGATTCAGTATCTTCCATCTTTGACAATGCATTTGACAAATATTTATTTATAGGATTCCAGTGCCGCGAGTAAAGAAAACATCCTTCGATTTCATGATCAAATAGTTCATCCATCTTTCCCGGATTCTGAAATGTATATGTAGATGAATCTGTGATGGATGGATTGACATCTCCAAATTCTCCAAAGACAAGATATTCATTTATTGCGGCGCTCGGGTCAAATTTTTTCATGCCGTAAATTATAATTTTTTAATTTTTTTTCTGTCACCATTATCATTTTTCAGGTCTTCCGGAATTTCATTATCTTCAAAAAGCATTCTGACCGAAGGCGTGTATTTATCTTTATATTGTCCGGTACTTACAGACCATATAAATGCGATAAGAAAAATTATCGCTACCGTAAGACTTACACAAATCAGAATAATTATAGCGCTCATATCAGACCTTTCCTTTTCGCGAAGAAATTCGTCATCAGAAATATTATCACAATAATTGAGATAGAATTAAACGGCATAAGTACAGCTGCGACCAGCGGTGAGAACGTTCCCTGCGCGGCAAGATATAATCCGATAATGTTGTAAATAAAAGAGATCACAAAACTTGCGCGGATTATGTTCATTGTTGTTTTTGAGAATCTGATGAACTTCCCTATTTTCGAGATCTCACCTGCGTCAATGATCGCATCGCATGACGGCAGGAAGTTTGTAATATTTTCCGAGACTGATATTCCGACCTCACTTTGCTTTAATGCTCCTGCGTCATTCAGACCGTCCCCTATCATCAGTACCTTTGCAGAATCCGACTGAATATCTTTTATAAAATTCAGTTTATCCTGCGGCTTCTGATTGAATAAAAGTTTTGCGGAGCTTCCGAAGATCTTAAGAAGATTATCCCTTTCGGAATTATTGTCACCTGTTATCACGGCAAGATCATAATCTTCTGAAAGATCATCAACCGCATTTTCTATACCGGTGCGGTAAATGTTTCTGAATGAATAATAACCTTTTATAAAATTATTGATCGATATAAATACGTTTGTCGAGAAAGGATTTTTTATAAACTCATGACTTCTTTCATAATAAGAGCAGTCGAGGTCTTTCAGAAGATATTTTATATTACCGACTTTGACCGGAATACCGCTGACAATTCCTGATATGCCGTCGCTTATTGATTCGTCAAAATCTGTAACTTCGAGATCATCACTGCAGTCTTCCGCTGAGATTGATTCGAAAATTTTTCTGCTGAGAGGATGGGAAGAATTTCTCACAAGAGTTTTTACAAGACAAAGCTCCGTGTGCGAAAGTTTACTGCCGAAAAACTTGACGGATATATTTCCCGAATCGGTAATAGTGCCTGTCTTATCAAATACGACAGTATTTATATTAGAAAGGTCTTCGATAACGCTTCCCTTCTTAAGATAAAATTTATTTCTGCCGAAAATTCTGAGAGTATATCCGAACGCAAAAGGCGTGGTCAGAGCGAATGCGCACGGACATGCAATTATAAGGACAGTTGTAAATGCATCGATGGCTTTATTAACATCTTCCCGCAGCCAGAATAATCCTGAGCCGAAAGCTATTGCGAGAATAATTACTGTAAAATATATACTCACTTTGTCAGTGAGATTTTGAAGATTTGATATCTGAGTTTTCTTAAACGCATCATTATTCCAGAGCTGTGTGAGATAGCTCTGCGAAACAGTTTTTATAACTTCAAGTTCGATTGCGCTGCCGAAATGTCTTCCTCCGGCGTATATGATTTCACCAAGAACTTTCTGCTCCGGCATTGATTCTCCCGTTACGAAACTGTAATCTATATTCGCAGTGCCGCTGAAAAGAATAGAGTCAGCGGGAATAATCTCTCCGTTCCTTATTAAGATCCTCTCTCCTGTCTCCAGCTTTGCAACCGGAATACTTATCTCGTTTCCGTTTTTTAAAACCGTAACTGAAACGGGAAAATAAGATTTGTAATCTCTTTCGAAATTCAGTGTCTGATAAGTCTTGCTCTGGAAAAGCTTACCGAGTAATAATAAAAAGATCAGACCTGCAAGCGAGTCGATGTATCCTGCATTATTGAACAGAATAATTTCATACAGACTTCTTACGAACAAAGCTATAAGACCAAGTGATATTGGAAAATCTATGTTGATATAATTTTTCTTAACCGCTTTCCATGCTGAGATAAAATAATCCGAAGCTGAGTAAAAGAATACAGGTAGTGAAAGTAATATATTAAGATAATTAAAAATAGTTTTTAGCTGCGGATCGATCTCTGCTCCGGCTGATAAATATTCGGGGAAACTAAGCAGCATAATATTACCAAGACAAAAACCTGCAATGCCGATCTTTAGTGTAAGGTCTTTATTTTTAAATTCATCCTTCTTTATCTGATCATCATTTTTTTCAAGAGAGATATGCGGTTCATATCCGATCGAAGAAATTAATACAACTACATCTTTCAGAGAAACAGCAGAATGATCGAAAACAATAGTAACGGACTTCTTAGGAAAATCGACTATGGAAGATTTAATGGCCGGATTGAGTTTATAAAGTTTTTCAAGAAGCCATATACACGAGCTGCAGTGTATGGACGGAATAATGAAAGTGACTTTTGAGATTTTCTTATTCCTGAAATCAAGCAGCTTATTCTGAATGTCATTGTCTTTAAGATATTCAAATTTATTTTCAAACTTAACATCGGAAAGCTTCGTCCCTGAATTTTTATCCTTAGTATTATTAGTATAATAGGAGCAAAGATCATTTCCCTTGAGAATTTCATACACAGCTTTACAGCCCTCACAGCAGAAATTCTTTTCCTCAGATGTTATTCCGGAATTCTTACAATCCTCACCGCAGTGATAACATTTTTCGGCAATATTTTTTTCTTTTACTTTTGGCATTTTATCCTGTGTCAAGATATAGCGAATATTAAACTCATTCTATGATTTAAATCATAAAACTGCATTTAAATAAAATATTTCCTCTTCACTTAAAAAAGCTCCGGGCTTCCCCCCTTTTTTTCAAAAGGGGGGAATGAGGGGATTCTGTAAGTTACTGTTGCAGTCTTATTTAAACACTTTAGATGCAGACAAATATTTCTTCAGATGTACTTCCGTTTAAAAAAATATCTCCCGTGAGGACTCAGCGTATGAAAATTCTTCTGACTCTGCGGTGTACTGTGCACGTAGCCGCAACCTTCAGGTTGCGGAAAAAATTTTTAATTATTTATTCGAATCAGCAAATTTTTCAAAAAATATTTCAATAGTAATTTCATATAATCTGCCGTTTTATTTCCCGCAGGCTGAAGCCTGCGACTACGATACTTGTATTTTTTTTTGTGAATCCAAATCATCCCTGACGGATTAATTAATTCTCAAGTAACGAATTGAACGGATCAGGATTGTTCTGAAACAGTTTGATCTTAAAATCTCTCTGAATTTTTGATCTTTATTATTCTGTTTATTTCCATTTATTAATAATGCTGCAAAACGTTTTAAATCTGCGGTTTTATTGTTTAAATATAAAAACGCGCGGCATTGATACATTCATTCCCGGTTATGATCCACTGAATCAGGATTCCGACCAACTTAAGCAGGGTTTCGACCAACTGTTGCAGAGTTTCGACTCACTGTTGCAGAGTTTCGACTCACTGTTGCACGACTTTGACCAACTGCTTCACGGTTTAGATTCACTGTTGCGAATCTTTGATCAAGGTGGTACAGACTCTGATCAACTCGTGCACAACTTTGACCAACTTCCGCAATATTTCTACCAACTGCGGATCTTTTCTGCTCAACTGATTCAATTCTGTGTTTGGATGTTAGCTGTCTTTGTTTTGATGTCAACTGTCTTTGTATTGATGCTAATTGACTTTTTTTGGACGCTAAGAGTCTACTTTTATATGTTAAGAATTTATTTTTTAAAGTAAAAAGTCTCCGCTTGTAACCTGAAAGTCTTTGCTTGAAAGCTGAAATGTCTCCGGTCTAAAGTTAAGTAACTTCTTTCAAAAGTTTAGAGACTCTGATTTACTGTTAAGAGTCTTCTTTCAAGAGATAATAGTCTCTGATTTAATTCTTAGAGTCTTCTTTGAAAGTTTACTCCCTTTACTTGAAGGATAAAAGTCTCCGCTTTAATGATCAGCGTCTACTTTCGTCTGCAGCATTTAATTTTTTAAAGTTTCGGGACTTTTAACGTTTAGTCTATAACTTGACTAAAGATATGCAATTCTTAATTTCAGCTTTCTAAATTTTCATTAAAAATTTACCGTTTTATAATTTTTTTTACATATGTTCAGATCTCTGACTTGAATTCTCAGATTAACATTATTATATTAGCACTCTTAAAGACAGACTGCTAATACGAAACAGTAAAACTTAAAAATCAAAGCGTTTTCTAAACAATAACTTAAGAAAGGAAAAAAAATGAACATCAAACCATTAAGCGATAGAATTATCGTAAAGCCGGCGGATGCAGAAGAAAAAACCGCTTCCGGGCTTATCATTCCTGATACAGCAAAAGAGAAGGCGATGAAAGGCGAGATCGTAGCTGTTGGAAAAGGAAAGATCACCGATGACGGAAAAGAAATTAAAATGGAATTAAAAGTCGGAGACAAAGTGCTTTACGGTAAATATTCCGGCACTGAAATTACCATCGAAGGTGATGAATATCTGATCATGAGAGAATCAGATGTATATGCAATTATCTAAATTACATTCAGCGGAATTTTTTCGGAAATTATTAACAATTTTTAATTAATCAAAATAAAAAGAATATGTCATCAAAAATAATAACCTTTGATACGGAAGCAAGAACCGCATTAAAGAGAGGCGTTGACACACTTGCAAACGCAGTGAAAGTAACGCTCGGACCTAAAGGAAGAAATGTTGTAATTGATAAAAAATTCGGAGCGCCGACAGTTACTAAAGACGGCGTTACAGTTGCAAAAGAGATCGAACTTGAAGATCCGATTGAAAATATGGGTGCGCAGATGGTGAAAGAAGTTGCATCAAAAACTTCAGATGTAGCCGGTGACGGTACTACTACAGCAACCGTTCTTGCACAGGCAATATACAGAGAAGGTGTTAAGCACGTTACAAGCGGAGCAAATCCAATGGATCTGAAAAGAGGAATTGATAAGGCTGTTACGGAACTTGTAAAAGGTCTTAAAGATCTTTCCTCGCCGATCAAAGAAAGCAAAGAGATAGCTCAGGTCGGTTCTATTTCCGCAAACAACGATACTTACATCGGTGATCTTATCGCGCAGGCGATGGATAAAGTCGGTAAAGACGGTGTTATCACAGTCGAAGAAGCAAAAGGAACAGAGACAACTGTTGATGTAGTAGAAGGTATGCAGTTTGACAGAGGATATCTTTCTCCTTACTTTGTAACAGATACCGAATCAATGGAAACAGAGCTTGAAGATCCTTACATTCTGATCCATGATAAAAAAATCTCTACCATGAAAGATCTTCTTCCGATACTTGAGAAGACAGCTCAGTCAGGCAGAAGCATGCTTATCATTGCAGAAGATGTAGAAGGCGAAGCTCTTGCAACGCTTGTCGTCAATAAATTAAGAGGCACTTTAAAGATCTGCGCAGTAAAAGCTCCGGGATTCGGCGACAGAAGAAAAGCAATGCTTGAAGATATTGCAACCCTTACAAAAGGTACCGTGATCTCCGAAGAACAGGGTTACAAACTGGAGAACGCAACAGTTTCTTATCTTGGTACAGCTAAGAGAGTTGTGATCGACAAAGACAATACGACAATAGTAGAAGGAGCCGGAGATGCAGAAGGCATTAAGAAAAGAGTGAATGAAATAAAATCACAGATCGATAAGACCACTTCTGATTACGATAAAGAAAAATTACAGGAAAGACTTGCAAAACTTTCCGGCGGTGTTGCTGTTCTGAAGATTGGCGCATCCACTGAAATTGAAATGAAAGAAAAGAAAGCAAGAGTGGAAGACGCTTTACACGCAACAAGAGCGGCAGTCGAGGAAGGAATTGTTCCGGGAGGCGGCGTAGCTCTATTAAGAGTCGGTAATAAACTTGATAAATTAACCGACGATAACCACGACATAATGACAGGTATTTCCATTATCAAAAGAGCGATTGAAGAACCGATCAGACAAATTGTAAATAATGCAGGACTTGAAGGTTCAGTAGTTATCAACAAAGTCAAAGACGGAAAAGGTAATTTCGGATTTAACGCAGCTACAGAAGAATACGAAGACCTTGTGAAATCAGGCGTTATCGATCCGACAAAAGTAACAAGAGTCGCTCTTGAGAATGCAGCTTCCGTAGCAGGACTTCTGCTTATGACTGAAGCTACTATCGTAGAGAAACCTGAAAAAGAAAAAGCGCCAATGATGCCACCCGGAGGAATGGGCGGCGGTATGGGTGATATGTATTAATCAATTTTCAATTATTAATTATCAATGTTCAATTTGTTGTATTAAATTTGAATCATTGAAAATAATTGATATCAAAAATAAAAAAGACCTTCTTATAAAGAAGGTCTTTTTTTTGTTTACAATAAAATATTTGCATTTAAATAATTTGCAGCGGGAGATTAAATTAAATATCGCTTATCTCTGAAACCCGCCCAGCGGTTTCATGAAAAATACGTTTAGCTTCGAAAGCGCGTTTACTACTTTGTCGTCCGGATTTCCGTAACAAACCCATTTTTTTACTTCCAGCATACTCATAAATCTTGCCGCGTAATTTTTTCCGAATATGCCGATGTGATTCATAACCGCGTCTGAGTCTTTATACATCTCCAGTATATTGCATTTTTTTCCGTCCTCGCTTATGGACCAGTCATAAAAAAGCGCGCCGGGCTCATTTTCTTTAGTCGAGCTGACCAGTTCTTCCATAAGAGTTTTAAGATTTTCGGACTCGCCGTCCTTTATGTTTGTTTCAAGAATCCAGTAAACTGTGTTTGACATTTTAACCTTTCTGTTATTTAATTATTAGTTTCTTTTAAATATATTGCCTTAAAGCAATTTTCAATTATTAATTATCAATGTTCAATTTGTTGTATTTCTCCTTTATTCCAGGCTCCTGCTTGGGGTGCTATAGCTTTAGAAGAAGAGGTTTCTAAATTAAGTAATTTTATTCAGAATAAATAAATATTTTTAAATATATAAACATATTCATTTGACAAAATACACAACAGTTTTTTTCATTACTTTTATATTTTTATTAACGATTCAGTTTTCAGCTTTCTCAAAGGATGAAATAGTCTATACCTCTCCCCGCGACAGCGCAGAGCTGGTGAATATTTCCGAGAATATTATTTTTAAAGCAGATAAAAATTCTGATCTGTCCATCGAAGTTATGACAATATCAGTGAAAGGAGAAGGCGGCAGAATTATCAACGGAGATTTTTTTGAAACTTCCGACGGAAGAACTTTCATATTCGATCCGTTTGAAAAATTCCGGACAGGAGAGAATATTACCGCTGAATTAAAATTAAGTTCTACCGGCAAAGTATTGCAAAGCATTAATTTCAGAACATCGAAAAAGTTTGTTGATAAGAAGGTAAGGGATCTGATCATAAAGGAAATAAGAGATGAAGAATTCGGCAGCAGTTTAAATCAGAACAGGATTATTCCGGAAGCTATCGGCGGATACAATAACGGCGGTGTGATCATGCCGCAGGTTACAATTACAAAAAATAATAATCCATCAGACGGCACTATCTTTTTCGCTAATATCTCCAATGACACTGTCACTTCTCCTTTTATAATGATTATGAAAAATAACGGTGAGATGCTTTTTCACAGACAAATGCCGGAAACCTGTTATGACTTCAAAGTTCAGAAGAACGGGATGATCACTTATTTTCAAAACATTGCGGAGAAATTCTATGCAATGGATTCGACATACACTGTCGTGGATAGTTTCGTTACGGGAAACGGTTACTTAACTGACCTTCACGACATTTTAATAAAAGACGACGGGAATATTCTGCTGATGAGTTATGACGTTCAGATAATTGACATGAGTCTGATCGTTCCGGGCGGAAGTAAAGATGCGAATGTTACGGGACTTATCATTCAGGAAATTGATCAGTCCGATAATGTGATATTTCAATGGAGAAGCTGGGATCATTTTGAGATCACGGATGCGGACAGCGTGAACCTTTCTCTGACTAATGTAGATTACTGTCACGGGAATGCTTTTGATGTGGACGATGACGGACATTATGTGATCTCCAGCAGGAACATGTCAGAGATCACCAAGATAAACAGCGAGACCGGAGCGATAATATGGAGACTCGGCGGAAAGAACAATCAGTTCACTTTCATAAATGATCCGATAGAATTTTCATATCAGCACGCCATACACAGGACTGAAGCAGGGACATTTACTTTATTTGACAACGGAAATTTTCACAGTCCGAAATTTTCGCGTTCGGTGGAATACAGAATTGATGAGACCGCAATGACTGCGGAAAAAGTCTGGGAATACAGAAATGTTCCTTCCATTTATACATTCGCAATGGGTTATACCGAAAGACTGAAAAACGGTAACACAACAGTCTCATGGGGATTTGCAGGCACGGCTTACACGGAAGTGAACAGCAGTAATGAAGTAGTATATGAATTTAATTTTAATGCGGCAAATTTTTCATACAGAATATTCAGGGAAGACTGGAATGTATCGCCTGATTTTATACCTAACATACCGGATGAGTTCGCGCTTACATTGAATTACCCGAATCCATTCAACGGCAGGACGAATATTTATTACAACATCAGCGCCGGTTCAAATGTAACTATAAAAGTATACGACACACTCGGCAAAGAACTAAAGACACTGATCAATAATGAATTCCGTTCACCGGGAAAATATGTAACGCCGTTTGATTCAGGTGATCTCGCTTCCGGTGTTTATATTTATCAGTTACAGACCGGCGGGGAGATTTTTACGCATAAGATGGTGCTTACAAAATAGCTGAAGGATTATAAATTTCAACCAGAATATAATTATGGGAAATCAAGTAAATATAAAACGATTAATTCTGAAGTTAAGGTGCCCGAACGGTATGAAAAGAAAATGTCACAGCTACGCTGTTTGTTAATTTACTTATAATTTTTTCTACAAAGATGACACCGCTACGCGGTTAAAAAACCTGAACGGTATGATCAGATAATATCATAGCTAAGTTTTTATGCTAATTAACTATATTTTTCTATAAATATAAAACCGCCAACCCCGTAGGGGTGAAATCTTTGTAGAAATTTTGTACCAATACAAACATTTTTTATTACCCCAAAGGGGTGAAATTATTGTAAACTAATATATGAGATCAGTTCTGTTGCTAACCCTGTTAATCATTACGCTGCATGGCTGCGGCAAAGATGAAACGATTCAAAAAGACGAAGCTGAGATCCGCAAAGAAACTGAATTCAGCCGGAAAGTGATCGGAGCGGAGTTTAAAAGAGGGATGTACAGTGTTTCAAATGATTCCGCAAAATTTAACGAATGCGGTTCAGACAAAACATTTGCGCTGGAAGGAGATACGGAAGAGTTAAAGAAGTTATACAATAAATTTTCCGGCAGGCTGCCTTCGGGTAAAGCCTACATTGAAATTGAATCTTTCAGATCGACTAAATCACCTGACAGTGAAAGTATCTCGGATACAGTATTTGTAGTAACGAAGTTTATTAAATTCGATGCGAATGTAAACTGCAACTGATCCGTCATTCGGGATATTCACCGTCAATCCCGATATGACATAATGCAAAGTCATATTTAACCGGGTCACCGGGATCAAACTTTTTCAGCTTCTCCGTAAGCTCAACAGCAAATTTCATGTCACAGGATTTTCGCAATGCAAGTGTCAGCATGCGCGATACTCTGAATACATGAGTATCCACTGGCATTATCAGCTTTGATGCATCAGCTCCTTTCCATAATCCAAAATCAATATCATCTTTTCTTATCATCCATCTGAGAAAAAGGTTCAGTCTCTTACAGGCGGAGCCGGCGTTTACGTCGGGAACGAGATATCCAAACGAGACGGGATCAGTTACGCCGCTGCGAAACGCCGGTGTAAATTCTTTAAGCGCAGGTAATATGTTATTGTGTGAATCGGTATATCCTCTTAGAAAAAAATTTTCAAGCGAACTGTAATCATTTATTATATTCCGGAGACGGGATAAAAGTATCGAGAAGTCATCCGCTGAATTAAATCTGTATTTCATCTCATCGATATATTTTTTGTCTTTACGTTCTGAGTAATTAGAAGTAAATTCGTACACTTTATTCCCTGTAATATCTATAAACTTTGAAATAAAATTACAGATGGCTCCGACTCTTCCGTAACAGTAACAGGAAGTTATAAACGCGCTGATCTCAATGTCTTCCTGTTTAAGCCCGTGAAGTATCCATACCGGATCATCTGAAGAATGTTTTTTATGATATTTTATGTAAAGGGAATCTAAATATTTTTTTAATTTCTTATCGTTCATATCTTGCATACCTTGCACAAACTTAAATACAAATCTCAAATGGAAAAAGTTTTTTTAATTGGTGACAACGAATCTCTGCTCGGCGAATTATCAGAACTGCTTAAAGCTGATTATGAAATCGCAGATGAACTTGATGAAACTGCAGACATTATTTTTGAACTGTCCGGTTCTGATAAAGAATTCAAATCCAAGATCCTCAATTTTATTGATGAAAAAAATTCAAAAGCCACAGTAATATCAACTTCACTTATTTCAACTGTACTCGAGCAGGCGGTAAATTCACGATATCCGGAACGGCTGACAGGCGCTGGTATCTATCCTACATTTTCCGTATCAAAAGGAATTGAGATCGCAGGAAGTAAATACACTTCACCGGATCATCTGCAGAAGTGCAGGAAAGTTTTCGAATCCATCGGTAAAGAAGTAACTGAAGTGACAGACCGAACCGGAATGATAAGCATGAGAATTATTTCAATGATCATTAACGAAGCCTATCTCGTCCTGCAGGAAGGCACGGCATCTAAAGAAGATATTGATACGGCTATGAAACTCGGCACGAATTATCCGCACGGTCCGATAGAATGGAGCGAGAAGATCGGGATATCGCTAATCTATAATATACTGCTCGCAATGTCGGATGAATTCGGAGACGACAGATACAGGATCACTCCCCTGCTTAAAGAAAAATATCTGGAGACTTTTAAAGCTGAGCTTTTATAATTATCATCTGAAAGTAAATCCCCGGTATACAAGCTTGATCGTCATGTAAACTGAAAATATTGTAGCAAGAATTATAATGAACAATACTAATCTTGCTAAGAAACTGTCAAATTTTTTTGGCGTGGTTTTTTCCATTTCAGATAAAATATTTATTTAATTTCTGATTCTAATTCTTAATCTAATTCTAATACAGTATATCTATTATCAGCGGAATGGCGGCAGGTTTCTTTTCTGATATTTTAACTGCGCCTTTCAGTCTTTTTTCTGACGGACCGAGACGTTCCTCTTTACCGGAAAATATTTCACATATCACATCACCTTTCCTAATCTCATTACCGGTTTTTTTATGCAGTATAATTCCCGCAAGATAATCAATCTTATCATCAGTCTTCTTTCTTCCGCAGCCGAGCTCGATAGCGGCATATCCGAAATCCGACGCATTCATCTCTGATATAAATCCGCTTTCCTCTGCCGTTATTTGTTTTGGAAAATTTTGCGCGCTTTAAATTCGCCCAGTCCTTTACATAGTTCACATCACCCTTCTGGATCTCAACCATCTCAAGGAATTTCTTATAAGCCGATTTGTCAGACAATTTATGTAAAGCGATCTTCTCCCCTTCTTCAATACTTCCTGCCGCTCCGCCAAGATACAGCATTGCGCCGGCAAGGACATTATTCAGTTTGAAAAGATCAGGGACCATTTTTCCGTTCATCACTTCAATGCACTCCTCTATCTCAAGCCAGTTGCCGATCTTCATACCCAGCGGCTGTTCCATATCGGTAAGGACGGCGACAGCTTTTTTGCCGAACTTCTTCGACACGGAAATAAGTTTTTTGGCAAGCTGAAGAGATTCATCCTTGTCAGGCAGATTCGAACCAATGCCGATCTTAACATCAAATACAAATGCATCAGCGCCTTCGGCGAGTTTTTTGCTCATTATGCTTGAGGTGATAAGCGGGATACATTCGACAGTTGCCGTAACATCTCTCAGCGCGTAAATTCTTTTATCAGCCGGAGCGAGCTCAGAAGTCTGACCGAGCATAACAAGTCCGGCTTTTTCAAGAATTCTTTTAAAGTCCTTAACGGGATAATTGACATTGAATCCGGGAATAGACTCAAGCTTGTCAAGAGTCCCGCCCGTATGACCGAGTCCCCTGCCTGATATCATCGGTACGGCAATGCCGCAGGACGCAGCAAGAGGAGCTAAGATTATAGAAGTTTTATCTCCCACCCCTCCGGTGGAATGTTTGTCAACTTTCGGTTTGTCAATATGACTAAGGTCAAGCGTCAATCCGCTTTCAAGCATTATTTCCGTCAGGAAAAAAGTCTCGTCTTCATTCATACTTCTGAAATACACTGCCATAAGAAAAGCTGACATCTGATAATCCGTCACCGAACCTTTCAGATAACCTTCTATAAAATATTTGATCTGCTCTCTGCCGAGCGGTATGCCGTTACGTTTTTGCTTAATAATTTCTACGGGATTCATTTTGCAAGTTAGAAAAATACATTTGATAATTAAAGTCCCATATTATCTGACTTTCACAAACCGTGAATATTGCAACTTGCTTATTCAGACTGACATCAATAAATTTCAGCGGAGTTAAATCTGCTTAACCGATTATTAGATTAAACATGAATGTATTTTCAAATATGCCTGCTCTGAAATATGTTCTGATCTTAATTTCAGGAATATTGTTTCAAAGATTTTCAGGCGCAGATCTTCCGTTCTCTGCAATTGCTGTTCTAATTTTGCTCATCCTTATTATAATAATAATTTTTACTTACTCAGGAAAAGCGGTTATTCTAAAAGACTCTCTTACTATACTGCTGATATTTTTTACCGGAGTGATGAAAGCGCAGATCGATTTCAATTCCGGTAAAGACAGCGGCATAAGATTTTTTCCCGATACAAAAAAAGGATCGAACATTACACTCACCGGAATTGTATCCGGAATACCTGACATTGACAGATCCGGAATAAGATTTACATTAGAAAGTAAAAGTATTTCGTTAAGAGGCGATAAAGTTATTACCGGCGGAAAAGTCATTGTATCAGTTTACCGGGATATATATTCTAAAAAAGAAGAAGAACTTCCGGTGATAAATCCCGGCGATGAAATTTCCGTCAAAGGCAGACTGTCGGAGCCAACCGGCAGAAGGAATCCCGGAGATTTTAATTACAGAGAATACCTGGAACTCCGCGACGTTTATAAATTATTTTATGCAACGGGTTTTAAGAATGTGAAAGTATTATCCGCAGATAATCTCGGATTCATAGAACAGAGAGTTATGTTTCCTGCTAAGATGTTCGCACTGAATAATATTGACACGCATCTCAGCGGAGACAACGCCGCCTATCTCAAAGGTCTTGTAACCGGTGAAAGATCTGACATTTCTGAAGAAACTAAGGAGGCGTTTATCAATGCCGGAGTAATGCACCTTATAGCGGTCTCCGGACTGAACGTCACATATGTTATTCTTTCCGTTTCCATTATACTTTCGATGATGAGAATTCCTTTAAGACAGAGAATTTTTATAACGTGCATATTCCTGATCTTCTACTGTATGTTCACCGGAAGTCCGGCGTCAATTGTCAGAGCTACTCTTATGGGTATACTTGTACTGATGTCATTTATTATCGAAAGGAAAATTTTCTTTTACAACATCATCAGCGTCTCCGCAATCTGCATAATTTTATTTGATGCGAGAATTTTGTTTGACACGGGATTCATTTTATCTTATTCCGCTACACTCTCAATGGTAATTATTTACAGCAGATTCGAAGAGAAATTTCTGAGTTCATATTATACAGATACTTCTAAATTCAGCAAAGTAATGAAATGGGCTGCCGTACTTTTCTTTACAACTCTCGCAGCGCAGATCGGAACGCTTCCGCTCACCGCTCTTTACTTCGGCAAGATATCTGTCGTTTCACTGATCACAAACTTAGCTGCCGTTCCGCTTGCAAATATTTCTCTCGCTATGGGATTCCTGCAGATAATGTCGGAAATAATTTCTTCAGGCATTTCCTCAGCAGTTGCAGAGGCAAATAACATTTTGCTAAGCATACAGCTTGCATTCATTAAGTACTCTGCCAGTCCGGAATTTTCATTCTTCTATGTCAGACAATTTAATATTCTTGCAGTTGGAGCATACTATATTATCTGCGGGATGATTTTATTCAGCAAAAGTTTTAAAGCTCTTTTCAGAAATTTAATCTTCTCAGTTCTGATTTGTTCAGTGATCATTTTAATTTATCCTGATCCCGGGAATAAACTCATTATTACATTTCTCGACGTCGGTCAGGGAGACTGCGCTCTCATTGAAACTCCCTGCGGTAAGAATATACTCGTCGACTGCGGAAATTCAACGGAGACTTTTGACAACGGAGAGAAAACCATTGCGCCGTTATTAAGAAGAAAAGGAATTTCGAAAATTGATATTATAATACTAACGCATATGCATCAGGATCACATCGGAGGAGTAAATTATCTGCTGAGAAATTTCAGTGTGAAAAGCATTATCGAAAGCGGTCAGAGTCACAGAACATATTTCACCGCGCAGACAGACAGTCTTGCAGATGCAAATAAAGTCAGCAGAGTTACAGTCCGCAGCGGTGATATGATCGATGATATAAAGGACATAAGGATGTATTTTTTATTTCCGACTAAAGAGAGAGCCGAAGCAAGCGCACATCCGAAATTCGGAAATCTGAATAACGGCTCAGTGACGTTTAAGATGAAATACAAAGATGCGGATATATTATTCACTGGTGATATAGAAGGAGAAGGCGAATTGTTCATCAGAGATCATTACTCTGAATTTCTGAAGACGGATGTATTAAAGGTTGCTCATCACGGAAGCGTTACATCCACTACCATTCCGTTTACAATTAAAAATTCTCCGGAAGCTGCCGTTATATCCTGCGGCAAATTTAATAAGTTCAGTCATCCGTCGGAAATTGTACTTAACCGGCTTAAGAAAACCGGCTCGGAAATATTCAGAACAGATAAAGACGGAGCGGTAATTCTTGAAACAGACGGATACGAAATTAATATTTCAAACATCAAATGACTATTGTCTCTGCTCGGGAAATTTAAAGCCGAGATATGTACCTGAACTTATCCCCATCAGAGCAAGCAGCGTATTATCAAACTCCGGCATCATCAGACTGTTCCACACTGTGAAAATAAAAATATATCCGAGCACCAAAGTCCATACTGCGATCTGAAATCTGTAAAGACTTACTCCGCATGAATCCGACAGTATATCATTTACAAATCCTTTGCAGTGATAATCCTGATACTTATTAGTTTCTCTGATCGTGTCATTTAACTCATACTGTTTCTTATTAAGATGCTCAAGCTCATTCCTGAATTCTTCCAGACGCATCGGAGTTTTTTCCTTTCCCGACAGTTCATGGATACTTTCCACCCTGTCATCAATTGCTTTCAGTTCTGATTTCAGTGAAATAATTTTCTCTTTTGACTCATTAATCTTTTTATAATTTATAAGTACTGAACCGAGCGCAGTAGCTGAGCTTATCCCGATCAAAGCCAGTACTGAATTTGTGATGGACGGAAATTCTTTAGTGATGATATATAATGCGAGGTAAGAAGAGATCACAAGATAAGACCAGAAAGCCATTTGAGTAAGCGCAAGACTGTAAGGTCTTTTTTCTTTTGATGTAACATCTATTGCAGGTTCTCTGAGCATATCCGTTTTCACCGCGAGATAGATAGTAATAAGAAGCAAAAGGATCGAGACAGCAATGAACTGAAAGTAATCCATTTCGGAATATATCACCAGTGAGAAATTATCCTTACCGGATTCAATTTCCTTTTCTCCTTCAATACCTGCGCTGATGGTAACAAGATTTGCAGATTTAGAAGTAAGCTCAGGTCTTCTCAGTAACTCAAGCCAGGACTCTTCAGCGCCTTTCATCTTAAGCTGAAATTTCAGCCAGCCCTTCGATGTAGAATCTCTTATCACTCTTGCGCTGATATTCTTCACTTCAAGTCCGTCAATGTAAAGGATCAGCGGCTTCCCTTTTGTTTTGCTCTCATCCAGAAGATCCTGAATGTTGCTGATCTTTAATGTGATATAATCTCCGAGATTACCTTCGTTTATTCCTGTGCTCTCGCTTATAACTTCTTCTACTAATATTTTCTCCGACCCGCCTTTCGTGATCAACGGATCGGTGTTTCCGGATACTACCGTTCTCTGATGAACAGTATTTGTATCCGCAGAAGTGTTTCCTCCCTGCTGAGAATATAGTGAGTTTGATCCGGTTACTGAGATCAGATAGACGAAGAGTAATGCTAAAGCAAGATTAAAACGCTGGCAGTTTATTTTATTTTCCATGACAGTTTAAAATTTAATTAATAAACTTTTGGAAATATTATCTGAAGCTGTTGTATCAGTACCTTATATTGACTGCATATATTTTATTTTTTCTAGCTGCAAGAAATGTAATTTCATCCTTAGCGCTGTCATACTTCAGGTCTTTGATAAAATTATAATGTTTACCGAGAGATCTGTCATCAGTATATATTTCATCTGTATAATAATAAACCGAAGTATCAACTTCCGTTGTACCAGTATAAAACAGCTTTCCGCTTTTAGTATAAAACATATTACCGATCCTGAAAAAGCTTCCGCTTCCGGTCTGAGAGTTTGCGGGGAAATCAAGTTTTCCTTTGTCTGTAACTATATAACTTTTATATATATTTTCCCTGTAAATTTCCTCAGCGCAGACTGCATATCCGCCGTTTAAAGGATTCATCTGCAGCATTGAAAGTTCATTACCTACGCCCTGATATGTTACATATTGAAACTTATCTTTAAGTTCATTGCCGAAGTAAAAACCCGCAGCAGGAATAATGTCTTTTTCAGGTTCAGCGATCTTCTGACCGAAGTAATAAATTACACCGTCTTTTGTTATCCCGTAATCAGCGATATAATTGTAATCACCCTGACCAATTACAATTATGCTCTGACCGTTGCTTTGCATCAGAATGTTTTCATTCTTATCAAGATCAGCAATTCCTGAATATATTAAATTACCTTCCGCGTCATAAACTATCTTTCCAATATTGTACCCAAGCGGGAATGCATTTCCGTCCTTTACGTAGTAAGTCTTGTTAAAATAATTATCATACTGACCCGGATCAAAACTCTTTGCTTTCACAATAACTTCCTGCATTGCAAAGTAAGAGTATCCGCCTCCGGGAAGAACTTTAATATCATAGAGATCCATAAACTGAACAGGTTCATCCCCGGTCAGCATATTCACTGGAAGCTTATCACTGCCCGAGACAAAAAAAACACTCTTCGAATATTCACCTGTAGAATCACCTGCCGAATATAAAGGAATGTTTTCACTGCTGAACATCAATGGCGGATATACATAATCAAAACTTTTATAGACCTTACTTCCTGAAACAGCAAATTCATTTCCCGCTTTTTCATAGAATCTTCCTCCGGTCTTTGCAATAAAGGAAAGTTCATTATTCTTGTTGAAAGTAACGCTGGATTCATTAATGTCCGAGTATTCCGTCATCGTAACATCATCACCGAATTTTAACCCTGCGTTCCCGTCTTTAATAATTATGAATCCTCTTTCTCCTTTATCATTATAGTAGTAATAATCTGCTGAGGTATTTCCGTCCTCTCCGTCATAATATCTTTCCTGAACAGAGTTATACATCGTCTTTATATTGTCATAGCTTTCCGACTGTCTGAAACTTCCGTCAGCTTTAGCATATCCGAAATAAAACTTATCTCCGGTTTTAAATACAAAAACGAATTCATCTGATTTATTCATGAAGCTGCTGTAAGTCTCAATGAATTCAAGCCCCTTTACTGTCTTGCCGTTTACAACAAGAAAATTATTGTCAGTTCCGTAGTCCTGAACATTGTTAACTGCCACTGCGAAATAATTTCCGCGCGAATCAAATTTTACATCAAACGGGAAAAAATAATCATACTTCTCAGATTCACCGTCTCGCGATATCAGAAAAAATTTTTCCTGACCGGGCACCTTGTAAGCGTAACAGTAATTTCCGGATTTTTCGTCTGAGATGAAACTATAAATATCAGCATTGCCTTCATATTTTAAATCAAATAATTCCTTCTCTTCGACAGTCTGAGCTATGGATATTAAAGTATGAAAAAAGCAGAGTGTAAATATAAAAAGGAGTAGTAATTTTCTCATAGAATTTTTTTTGAGAACAATTTAATTAATACAGTTCAAATTAAAAAGTTAGATGAAATGCTTTAAGCCTCCTTCCTAAGCCAAAATTTTCACTCTCTCCTTCCCAAGCCCCAGCTTGGGAAGATTGAAAAATGAAATGTTGAATTTCCGTATGCCTATTTCAAAAGAATCATCCGTTTTGTATCAACCGGTTTGCCGTCAATTGTCAGAGAATAGAAATAGATCCCGCTCGCGAGATCACTTCCGTCAAACTCCGCAGAATAACTTCCTGCATTCTTTCTTTCATTTACAAGCGAAGCAATTTCTTCTCCTTTAATATTGTAAATCTTTATTGATATGAATTCCGGCACATCGATCTCATAATTTATAATTGTATTCGGATTAAACGGATTCGGATAATTCTGATAAAGCTTAAAACCAACAGGCGTCCAGTTATCTCCGGATATCGATGAAAGATAGTCATCACGGAATGTTTCCATAAAAGCAGTCCTGCCGTTAATTTCTTTATGCCAGAGAATTCTTATCCTGTATAAATTATTAATACCATGGATTAATTTTGTGCTGGAGTTTACAAAAGCTGATGCTGAACTATCACCTGCATAATAGCTGTCAATACTTTCGAAACCGTAATTTCTTACAATTGTCTTTACCGAATCACCAATCTTTGAGGTCCATGTATATAAACTATATCCGGCCGGAAAATCAGAAGTTATATCTACATGCGATGAACCTGTACCTCCGTAATTATCTCCCGGCTGATCTGAACTCTGATTAATAAGTTTATATGTACTTCCGATTATCATTGCAGAATAAAAATGCTTATTTCCAAGCGTATCATAATCATAATTAAGCATGCTGTAATTAAGACCGTTTGAGAACCTGATATTATCCTGAGAGTTTGGCTGTGATATATTTATTAAAGCGGGATTTAAATTTATGCTGCCGTCTGAATTTATCTGAAATGATCTGTAGGAAATTGAATTTCTCAGACTGTCATGTTCTCTTTGATAAGCAATTAAAAAATTAGGTTTTGTCAAAGCAGGTGAAAAGCAGTTCAGACTGTCATCAGCCGTAATATTAACTTCATCTTTCCAGACACCGTTGTAATAACTTTTCATATAAATATCAGCACCTCTTTTATAAGCGATCACAATATTGAAAACATTATTCCCGGTATAAGATAAAATTGCCGGATCCGTTTCGTCTTCCGGACCGGATACTACTGCAAAAGGAGCACTCCAGTTTATAGTATCGTAAAGCGAAATAAAAATATCATAGTTTCCGTTCTGATCCGATTGATAGATAACCGCTCCTTCATTATTTGTATAATGCGGCCAGTGCCCGTCAGAATAAGCAACTGCAGGTTTTATATTCAGTGAGTTCTCTGCTCCGAATTCAGTCTCTGCGCCGAGAGAGTTATAATTCATAAATCTTACACAAACTTTTGAAGCATCGGGACTGCTCCATTTTTCATAAGCAAACAGGCCGTCTCTTATAAAATAATTTAGAGAAGCCATTGATTTATCGAACTGCGGATTTTTGTAGTCAAAGTCAGAAGAACTGAGCAGTATGTGTGAAGTGTCATTGTTTCCGGACTGAGAAAATATATTTTCTTTTGCTGAAAAGAATAAAAGAAAAACCAATAATAATATTTTGATCTTAATTATGTTTTCCATAAATAACCTCCGTGAATTTTTAATAATTTAAGGATAGTGTTTTTAAATTTCAAATGGAAATATTGGTTTTGGACTTTTAAACCTCTTGTTCACATCCCCCTGAATGAATAAGTTGGGAATGAGTAAGTTTGGGATGAGTATGTGATTTTTCAATTCCGTCCTAAACGGATTTAAAATTTAAATAAATTTGACATCGCTGATACTTTTCACATCATTAGCTGAATATACAGGACTCTATTTCAAAAGTATCATCCGTTTTGTATCAACCGGTTTGCCGTCAAATGTCAGAGAATAAAAATAGATCCCGCTCGCAAAATCACTTCCGTTAAACTCCGCTGAATAACTCCCTGCATTCTTTCTTTCATTTACAAGCGAAGCAATCTCTTCTCCTTTAATATTGTAAATCTTTATTGATATAAAATCCGCAGCTTCGATCTCATAATTTATTATTGTATTCGGATTAAACGGGTTCGGATAATTCTGATAAAGCTTAAAACCCACAGGAGTCCCGTTATCTCCGGATATTGAAGAAAGGAAATCATCACGGAATGTTTCCATCAAAGCAGTCCTGCCGTTAATATCTTTTTCCCAGAGAATTCTTATCCTGAAATAATTAGACGGCGGACCATGGATTAATTTTGTGCTGGAGTTTACAAATGCTGACGCTGAACTGTTACCTGTATAAAACTTGCCATAACTATGAGTATAACTTCTTACAATTGTATTTACAGAATCGCCAACCTTTGAGATCCATGTGTATATACTATATCCGCCCGGAAAATCAGAAGTTATATCCCCATGTGATGAACCTGTTCCTCCGTAGTTATCTCCCGGATTACCTAAACTTTGATTAAATAGTTTATATGTACTTCCGCCAATCATAGCCGAATAAAAATGCTTATATCCAAGAGTATCATAATCATAATTAAGCATAATGTTATTTAGGCCGTTTGAGAACCTGATATTATCCTGAGAGTTTGGCTGTGAAATATTTATTACAGAGGAATTTAAATTTATGCTGCCGTCTGAATTTACCTGAAATGGTACGTAGTAAATTGAATTTCTCAGACTGTCACTTTCTCTCAGATAAGCGATATAAAAGGGACCGGCGCTTCCAAAAGATTTTATCAGAGCAGGTGAAAAGCAGTTCAGACTGTCTCCAGCCGTAATATTTATTTCATCACGCCAGACACCGCAGTAATAACTTTTCAAATAAATATCACTTCCTCTTTTATATGCGATCACAATATTAAAAAAATTATCTCTGCTGAAAGATACAATTACGGGATCTGTTTCATCCTCAGGACCCGAAACGGCTGCTGCCGGAGCGCTCCAGCTGACCGTGTCATAAAAAGATATGAATAAATCAAAGTTACCGTTCTGATCTGTCTGATAAATAACCGCACCTTCATTATTTGAATAATGCGGCCAGTCCGCGTCAGAATAAGCAACTGCAGGTTTTATATTCAGAGAATTCCCGGCTCCGAATTCAGTCTCTGCGCCGAGAGAATTATAAATCATAAATCTGACACATACTTTTGAAACATCCGGACTGCTCCATTTTTCATAAGCAAACAGGCAGTCTCTGACAAAATAACCTATTGTTTCCATTGATTTATCGAACTGCGGATTTTTGTAGTCAAAGTCAGAAGAGCTGAGCAGTATGTGTGAAGTGTCAATGTTTCCGGACTGAGAAAATATATTTTCTTTTAAGGAAAAGAATAAAAGAAAAACCAATAATAATATTTTGATCTTAATTATGTTTTCCATAAATAACCTCCGTGAATTTTTTATAATTTAAGGATAAGGTTTTTAAAATTCAAATGGAAATATTTCACTCTCTCCTTCCCAAGCCCCAGCTTGGGAAGTGAAGAAGAATATTTAGAAAAAAAGCAGAAGAATAGAAATACAGCTCAGCTATATTTTTTTTAAAGGGAGGGAATTGTGGATTGAAAATTACTCCGTACTATTAATCTTTCCGCTTTCCTTCCCAAGCTGGGGCTTGGGAAGGAGGTGGAAGGAGGCATTCATGTTTAAAAATCCTAAGGTATCACCGCGCTCACAAAATTTGCCGCATTGTTATCCGTGATAGAATAGTCATTTAAGTCAATTAAATTATCACCTGTAACATCAGTTGATAAATATCCTGAAGAAAAGCTGAAGACATCATTATCGATTAATGTCATATCAGTTATATCTATTGTATTGTCCTGATTCACATCTCCATTATATATTGCGTAAAGCGGAAACGGATCAACCTGAATGAGATTCTCACCAAATGCTCTGGAGGGATTGCCGAAGAAATCATAACTGACATCCAAAAAGTTTAAGGATATTCCCTCCTCTCCAGCCCAGGTCTCTATTGAATTTCTATGCTTAAGCTGTAACTGAATTTTATATTTAAGCATGCTTGCTTTTAAACTGAATAAACCTAAACCGGTATTACTCAGATATGCAATCGAAGAGTCGATTATTGTATAAGGACTTTCAGAATCCCGGGCGTAAATTCTCATTGTATCCCTTACCATTAATTCAGTACCTGCATTATAAAATCCCTGTATCAGAATTCCGACATTCAGATTTAATCTTGTTTCAGTCTGATTATTGAACTGAATTCCCCATCCATACAATATGCCTGTCGAACCTCCTGCGTTGTCGGTAATTCTTAATCTCCATTTTCCCTGAGACCTGTCACCGCCTGTGAAAGCAGTGTTCAGTGAATTTGCGGGTTTGAATGCCGGAGATAAAGTTATATATCTTCCGTTGAAAAGCGAGCTGTCCGCCTGATCATCAAAGACAGTTACCAGTCCGTCATCTATTGTAGTAACGCTAATACCGTTTAATACTCTGACAGAGTCACCGTTTGGAGCAGTGAGAACTATAGTCAGCTGCGAAGTATTCTGATGATTAATAGCTACAAATAAATTCACATCACTGATAATTACATTCTCATTTATTGTTAAAGTATCCAGCGTTGCACCGGACGAACCTGAAGTCGGTACATTTTTTGCAATTCTTTTTATATAATATCCTTTGGATAATCTGTTGTTTTCATCTCTTGTCATTGGAGATACCGGAGTATTGCCTATGGAAGCAGGATGACTGAATTTCGCATTGCCGTTAAATCTTAATTTCGTTCCGCCGTTGTTAGCATTATCGATTAGCATTCCGTCGAAGTTATATGATATATTTACCTGACCTGCTGACGGGTCATTCGATAAGTCAATAGAATTGTTTAAATTAGAGAGTATTTCATATTCTGACTTTGAGTGATTCTTTGTAATTCTTACTTCATCTATGTATCCGTTAAAATCACTGAGCGCGCCCGGTCCTCCCCCGATGTAAAGAGAATCTGAATTGGTATTTATATTTCCAAGAGGATTATTCCCCGCAAACTGCGGCACTCCGTTTATGTATAAATTATATGAACCGCTGCTGTTGTAAACAAAAGCAAGATGTGACCATTTGCCTGAAGGAATTGACGGGTTTATAAATGCTATTACGCTTGAATTATTTATCTTTGCAACAATCTTTGAACCATCCCAGCCTAAAAAATATACAGGAGCTGCCGAACCTTTAGATATATAAGTAGCAGCGGCGGTGGAAAGCGGATAGACCCAGCATTCCAGCGTGATAGCATTAACAGCGTCGAGTGTAACAGAATCATTTGCCGCCAGGTAGCTGTTTGTCCCGTCAAGTTTTACTGATTCATTATTGTGAATGGTGCTGTATGGATTATTGCTTTGATTAACTGCTGTGATATTTTTTGCCTTGCCGTCATTTCCTGTTCCGCTCATATCACGCGTATTAAAATCAGCACCGGAAGAATTTTCATCCTGAAATGTCATTGACATTACAAGTCCGTTGTATACACCGGTATTTGCAGACAGTGTTGAAGCGTAACGGTCAGATATATCATCATCCAATACCAGTTTATTCCAAAGTCTGACTTCATCCATCTGTCCGCTGAACGGCGTTGAGCTTCCGCTGATACCTAAATACAATGAATCAGTATTTGAAGCAGGATTAGCTCCGGCAACAGTAGATGTAGTATCTGATAATCCGTTCAGATAAATTACGAAAAAACTTGTGGAAGCATTATAAGTGACAGCAAGATGCGTCCACTTATTTGCCTCAATCGGAGTTGAAACTCTCGATATTAACCTTGTAGCGCCGTTTGTTGAAACAGTAATCCTGCCGTTCGCTCCGAGTCTTATCCCATACCGTAATGTAGTGCCCAGCGCTCCGCCTTTTGCTATAATTCCTTTTGAAGATCCGGATAATGATGAAGGGTTTATCCACGCTTCAAATGAAAAGCTGCCGGTGATATTTACTGTAGCTGAATTCGGAACGGCAATATAGCTGGAGCTTGTGCCGTTAAATGATGCAGTCTGATTCCAGAACATCTGCGCTTCAGAATTGTTAAGACTGATCAGGGATACAGCAATAATAAAAAATACTTTTAAAAAATTTTGCATTCTCATTTTACCTTCTTTCATTTTAATTAATAAAAATTTTATAATTTTATCTAAAGGAGTTTCCTTAATACAGGAAATTGCTTTATAAACTACCCGCCCCGATATTATGTATCCGGAAATTTACAGCAGAAGGAAAGTTCTGACCGGGATGATGGTTTATTTTTGAACTGCACAAAATTATGATTTATGATTATTTATGAAAAATCGAATTTTGTTTATTCTTAGTCAGAGAGTATTGCGTTTATTTTCAAAAAGTTTGATTTTATGAGAATATCAGTTCATTTAAGTAATTTTTTTAATATTTAGCTTAGTATAAAAAGTTAATTCTGAGGAAGGTTTTCTTTTAAACGGCGGAGTCCGAAGTGCGCGAGACTCCGCCGGGGGACAAAAAGTTAATTCTGAGGAAGGTTTTCTTTTAAACGGCGGAGTCCGAAGTGCGCGAAACTCCGCCGGGGGGCAAGCTATTCTATTTTCAGATTACATTGTGTATTTATTATTTTACTTTTTCCATTTATTTACTATTTTCTATTCACACTCTGAAGGAATTTTTTCAGATCGTGAACCCGAATAGATTCAACTTACATGTCATTAAATCATCAAACAACTCATGCATGTATAATTATTATGTTTACATAGTGGCAAGCGAAAAAAATGGAACTACTTATATCGGAGTTACAAATAATTTACTGAGAAGAGTTGCTGAACATAAGAGAAAAGAATTCAAAGGTTTTACTGAAAAATATGGAGTTGATAAGTTAGTATGGTTTTTACAGAGTCATGATATTAAATCAACAATTGTAAAAGAAAAGCAAGTGAAAAAATGGAATAGAAAATGGAAGATCAGAGAAATTGAAAAAATGAATCCCGAATGGAAAGATTTATTTTATGAAATTGGAGGAAGTGATGATATGCTTAAGCATAATTTTCCGCTTATGTAATTTTAATAAATAAAGAATCAATTTGTGTCTCAAACGGAAACACTTTAGAACTTTTAAATCGCAGTTATTTTTTCAAAGAAAGAATACTTGGAAATACCTCGGTTCAGTTGAATTGTCTTCCGGCGGGAATCCATTCAGCAAGTAACACACCTAAACTTGTCATTCCAGTATACTCTAAACTTGTCATTCCCGCGTGATCAAAACTTGTCATTCCCGCGTGTTTCTGGCGGGGAATCCATTCAGCAAATAACACACCAAAACTTGTCATCCCAGCATACTCTAAACTTGTCATTCCAGCATACTCTAGACTTGTCATTCCCGCGTGCTCAAAACTTGTCATTCCCGCGTGTTTCTGGCGGGAATCCATTCAGCAAATAACACACCAAAACTTGTCATTCCAGCATACTCTAGACTGTCATTCCCGCGTGCTCAAAACTTGTCATTCCCGCGTGCTCCCGGCGGGAATCCATTCATCAAGTAACACACCAAAACTTGCCATTCCACCATACTCAAAACTTGTCATTCCCGCGTGTTCCCGGCGGGAATCCATTCAGCAAATAACACACCAAAACTTGTCATTCCAGCATACTCTAGACTTGTCACTTGTCATTCCCGCGTGCTCAAAACTTGTCATTCCCGCGTGTTTCTGGCGGGAATCCATTCAGCACTCAACGTACACCAGAAATTGTTTATGAATCCACCATGTCTCAAAAGTTGTGATTTCAGAGTTTTAGGCAATTTTATTCCCAAAGTAATTCTAAGTTTAAATTAAATTGCGTGCCCGACCATACGGCCCGAAACGGGTCGGCCCCCGGACAAAACTGCATTCCCCGGTATCAAAACTGCATCCCCAGAAAACGCGCCAAAACTTGCATTCCCAGTCAAAATGTTTCAGATTTAATATCGTTTCGTTGTTTTGGTTCCCGGCGGAATCCATTCAGCACCTAACGTAAGCATGAAACTGTTTTATGACTAAAAACTTGTCACTTGAATCACAAATGAGTCCGTTAAATAAAAATTTCAAAAAATAATTAGAGTTAAATTTTATTCCCAAGTAATACTAAGTTTGGAATTAAACAAATTTTCGTTGACGCGGGTATGACAAAAAACGGAGCACGCGGGAATGACAAAAAACGGAGTACGCGGGAATGACAAAAAGGGACGCTGGAGAAAAAACGGAGCATGCGGGATTCACAAAAATAATTTCAGAATATTAATATCAAGTTTCGTTGTGATTGGATTCCCGCCGGGAGCACGCGGGAATGACAAAAAAACGGATACGCGGGTATGACAAAAAACGGACAAAAACGCGGGAATGACAAAAAACGGAGCACTCGGGAAGGAAAAAAACGGAGCATGCGGGATTCACAAAAATAATTTCAGAATATTAATATCAAGTTTCGTTGTGATTGGATTCCCGCCGGGAGCACGCGGGAATGACAAAAAACGGAGCACGCGGGAATGACAAAAAACGGAGCACGCGGGAATGACAAAAAACGGAGAATGCGGGAATGACAAAAAACGGAGACAAAAAGCAAAAACGAAAAAGGAGCATGCGGGATTCACAAAAATAATTTCAGAATATTAATATCAAGTTTCGTTGTGATTGGATTCCCGCCGGGAGCACGCGGGAATGACAAAAAACGGAGCACGCGGGAATGACAAAAAACGGAGCACGCGGGAATGACAAAAAACGGAGTACGCGGGAATGACAATAAACAGAGCATGCGGGATTCACAAAAATAATTTCAGAATATTAATATCAAGTTTCGTTGTGATTGGATTCCCGCCGGGAGCACGCGGGAATGACAAAAAACGGAGTACGCGGGAATGACAAAAAACGGAGCATGCGGGATTCACAAAATAATTTCAGAATATTAATATCAAGTTTCGTTGTGATTGGATTCCCGCCGGGAGCACGCGGGAATGACAATAAACAGAGCACGCGGGATTCACAAAAAACGGAGCATGCGGGATTCACAAAAATAATTTCAGAATATTAATATCAAGTTTCGTTATGATTGGATTCCCGCCGGGAGCATGCGGGAATGACAATAAACAGAGCATGCGGGATTCACAAAATAATTTCAGAATATTAATATCAAGTTTCGTTGTGATTGGATTCCCGCCGGGAGTACGCGGGAATGACAAAAAACAGAGTACGCGGGAATGACAATAAACGGAGCATGCGGGATTCACAAAAATAATTTCAGAATATTAATATCAAGTTTCGTTGTGATTGGATTCCCGCCGGGAGCACGCGGGAATGACAAAAAACGGAGTACGCGGGAATGACAAAAAACGGAGCACGCGGGAATGACAAAAAACGGAGCATGCGGGAATGACAAAAAACGGAGCACGCGGGAATGACAAAAAACGGAGCACTCGGGAATGACAAAAAACGGAGCATGCGGGATTCACAAAAATAATTTCAGAATATTAATATCAAGTTTCGTTGTTATTGGATTCCCGCCGGGAGCACGCGGGAATGACAAAAAACGGAGTACGCGGGTATGACAAAAAACAGAGCACGCGGGAATGACAGGAAAAAGTTTAGAATTTAACAGCAAGTTATTCGCTTTATCCCCCGCGGAACTTTTTGAATTTCACCGGCAGTTATATGCCGACAAATATGAAGTTCAATTTATTATGAACAGGTCAGATAAAAATTTAAAATACAGTTCCAAAACTCCCAGGATTCAAAACTGCAATCTGAAATCTTTCTTTCAGTCTGTTTTAATTCCAGTAAACATTTCAACTGATACTCCATCCGGAATTAAAGATCAGCTTAAAGTTTTTTCTGTAGTCAGCTTAATTTTTAAAAATCATCCTGATATAAAAGCCGGTTTGGATAAATCAAATTCAGAATCGGTAAACGTTTTTGCAGATTTGCATCGAGCAGATGCAGATATGAACTTTACAGATGCAAATATGGATCCGGCAGATATAAATATGGACCCGGCAGATGCAGATATGGATCCGGCAGATGCAAATATGAACCTGGCAAATGCAAATATGAACTATTCAGATGCAAATATGGGTCCGGCAGATGCAGATATGAACTTTTCAGATGCAGATATGGATTTTTCAAATGCTGATATGTATCTTTCAGATTCAGGAATAAAAAATTCAGACGCGAAAATTCAATTTACTGAAAATAAATTCAAACGTTTTTCAAAACAAAAGAAAAGCGCATTTGATGCAGTTGAAAAAATAGTTAAACAGTTTCAGGTTTCAAAAAGATCAAAGAATAAACATTCCAAAAGAATAAAATTATCCGGACTGTTAAAACAGTCTCCCGCAATAAATGCAATTGTGTCTGATGCAGATTCATATCTGCATTATTCAAATTTAATAATGATAGAAGCCGGCAGAGACCTGCCTGCAGTAAATTTATTAAGCATAAAATCCTTCACAGGCGGCGGATTGAAATTAATAATTATTATAGCCGTCACACTTCACAATCATAAACCTGCAGTTTATTTTGCAGTTCTCAGCGAAACAGTATCAGCTTTCGAAGGCGTCATTGAGCGGTACTGCGGAGTTCCTCCATAAAATAATCACAACTTTCGGATCAGGGATTGCAGGTTACTATTGTAAATTTCGAATTCTGCTAAACCTGTTTTTCCCGGCCGCTCGTTTATATGAAATTCCCAAAGTCGGGTAATCATTCAAAGCGGCAGGCGGATTTTCAGAAGACTGAATAACCCGAAGAGCAGTCAGGTGAAAAAGATACCAGGATGAATATGTTTCAGTTTTGAAAATGATCCGGTCAATGATAAAACGGAAAACGATAACTATGCACGGACTGTATTATAACAAACAGTTTTAAAAATTTTAAATAAATAAATCATGTCAAAGAATAAAAGCGCTTCTCTGGAAGCCAGAATAAAAAACAGTAAAGACCTTGTGGTCACAGTAAAAAACTTAACACTGTATAACCCGTCATCGGAAGATATAAAGCCGGCTAACTACGAGGAATTCGTAAACGCTGTTGACGCAGGAATTACAGGTTACAAATCTGCAGCTGCTGAACTCAATGCTGCAAACGATACATTAAAGCTGTCATTTGAAAAAATGGAAAAGGTCAGCAGGAATGTCAGATCCGAGATCGCTGAGGTAAAAGGTAAAGGTTCGGTCGAATACAACCGTGTAAATATTCTCATTAAAGTCATACTCGGAGAGAATGTAACCGAACACAGCAGAATGAAAAACACAGTAATAAAAAATCTGAAAGAAGGAGATCCGCAGCCGCAGTTCAGCTCGGTATCTGCGCTGGATTACAAATCGCGTCTCGGTAATTTCAGATCTCTGATCGGAACAATAAAGACGTTCGGATTTTACGAACCGACTGACAGTTCCATTTCCGTAACTTCTCTTGAATCGCTTGAAGCCGAAACAGCTGATAGTCTTGAGAAGACTGCATTGAGAGAGATAAAGTTCGCCGGAGAGAGAAGCAGAATAATGCATTACTTTGAAAGCGGACACGGACTTAAAGACCGCGCTTCAAGGGCGAAGAGACACATCCGAAGAAAATACGGAGCCGCCTCGCCGGAATACAAAACAACTTCAAATAAAAAATACTGATACAGACTTCGGTCTTTGTCATTTGTAAAGTAATAAAATGAAGCGGGATGAAAGTCCCGCTTTTTTTATTAGGCAGGCAGGATAATACTGACCTGTCATTAACGACCCGCTCTCAGCGGAATTAACGAATACCGAACATCACTACACTATATTCAAATGTGAAAATCCAAATAAAATCATTTTTATTTATTTCTAATTAATACTGCAATGACTAAATTTGAAACATGAATGAATTTCAGAAACAATTTTCGGGTAAGATCCTGCTTGCTCCAATGGAAGATGTTACCGAGCCGCCTTTCAGACTTATCTGCAGGAGACTCGGCGCTGATATTGTATATACTGAATTCATTTCCGCAGAAGGACTGATCCGCGATGCGAGAAAAGCGCGTGCAAAATTATTTTTTTATGAAGAGGAAAGACCTGTTGCTGTTCAGATCTTCGGAGGCAATGATGAGGTGCTCGTGCAGGCGGCTAAGATATCCGAAGAAGCCGGACCGGATTTCATTGATATAAACTGCGGCTGCTGGGTGAAAGATGTTGCCATGAGAGGCGCCGGAGCGGGACTTTTAAAAGATATTCCGAAGATGGCGAAGATTGCGGAATCTGTTCTGACTAATGTTAAACTTCCTGTTACACTCAAGACAAGACTCGGATGGGATGAAGACTCTATAGTAATTGTAGAAGTTGCAAGGATTCTCGAAAGCATCGGCATACAGGCGCTCACAGTTCACTGCCGTCTCAGAAATCAGGGAAATAAAGGCGAAGCTGACTGGAGCTGGATCAAAAAAATAAAAGACGCGGGAGTTCAGATACCGGTAATACTAAACGGTAATATAAAGGATCACTTCGATGTGAAAAACGCTCTCGTCGAATATGAAGCCGATGCAGTTATGATAGGACAGGCGGCGATTACGAATCCATGGATATTCGAGCAGTCAAAGTATTTTCTCAAAAACGGTAATGTACCTGAAGAGCCGACTGTTAAACAAAAAACCGACATCTGCCTCGAACATCTGAGACTTGCATGCGAACTAAAAGGTGAAGATCTGGGTGTCAGGGAGTTCAGAAAACATTATTCCGGATATCTGAGAAATCTTAAAGATATTAGTAAATTCAGACTGGAACTAATGCAGTACAGTGATTTTAATTCCATTAAAGAAAAGATCACAGACTTCAGAGAAAATTATAATGAAACAGAGATCAAAGAAATATTTAATTAATTAAATTAATACTAAACTATGGATGCATTAGCCGGTGTATTTTTTGTATTTGCAGGAATTTTAGGATTCATTTTATTCATTATCATTCTCCGCGCATTCAGGGTGCTCAATGAGTATGAGCGGGGAGTGATCTTCAGACTCGGAAAATTTTCCGCTGTAAAAGGACCGGGACTTATTATTTTAATTCCTATTATGGATAAAATGGTAAAGCTTAGTCTCAGGACAATTGCACTCGACGTTCCGCCGCAGGATATTATTACAAAAGATAATGTATCTGTAAAAGTTAATGCCGTAGTATATTTCAGAGTGGTGGATCCGAATAAAGCAATTATTCAGGTTGAGGATTTTATGTACGCCACATCTTTAATTTCTCAGACAACACTAAGAACTGTAACAGGTCAGGGAGATCTGGATGATCTGCTTACTCACAGGGATATGGTAAACAGCAAGCTGCGTGAACTTATAGATAAGGAAACCGAGCCGTGGGGAATTCAGGTTTTAAATGTCGAGCTTAAAAACGTTGATCTGCCTCAGGAAATGATAAGAGCAATGTCACGTCAGGCGGAAGCTGAAAGAGACAAACGCGCGAAGATCATTAATTCAGAAGGTGAATTTATGTCAGCGCAGAAACTTGCTGAAGCTTCGGATATCCTCGGAAGCAGTCACAATGCGCTTCAGCTCAGATACCTGCAGGTGATGACAGAGATCGCCGCGGAAAAAAATTCTACAATGATCATTCCGCTGCCTATGGAAGTAATGCGATACTTTACAGCTATGACAGACCATCTAAATAAAAAGATAAAGAATAAATATTAATGAGAAATTACACGACGTTAAAGATTTTCACATTTTCACTGATACTCATATTTTTTAGCTCCGCGGAAATATCAAATCTTATGTCAGCAGTTCATACTTCAGGTTATAATAAGGATAAAACATTTTTTGAACCTGACAGAGAATGGAGGGAAAGTCAATTAGCGTCTATGAACCTGAGAGAGAAAATTGCACAGATGATAATCTCTTATTCTGACGGATATCTTCCATCAGAAAGCTCCGCTGAATTTCAAAGGATGAGCAGTTTAATTACAGATGAAAAGATCGGCGGATTTATTTTTTTTAAAGGAAATTCACTTCAGGAAGCTGAACTCATTAACAAGCTGCAGAGACTGACTGAGACTCCCCTTCTGATGTCCGCTGACTTTGAACGCGGCACTAAGATGCGTCTTGATGACGGAAGTCTATTCCCCAGTAATATGGCTCTTGGCGCTACAAATAATCCCGACCTTGCTTATGAAATGGGACTTCAGATCGCAAAGGAATGCAGGGCGATCGGCATTCATCAGAATTATGCGCCGGTGCTTGACATAAATAATAATCCTGATAATCCGATAATAAATGTTAGATCCTATGGTGAGGATCCTGAAATTGTTTCCAGGCTTGGAGTAAGTTTTATCAAAGGACTTCAGGACGGCGGAGTGATAGCGACCGCAAAACATTTCCCGGGACACGGAGATACTGATATTGATTCTCACAGCGACCTTCCTGTTTTAAATTTTACAAGAAGCAGACTCGATAATCTTGAATTAATCCCTTTTCAGAAAGCAATAGACGCTGGAGTAATGTCAGTAATGATCGCGCATCTATCGCTTCCTACAGTAGATGATGAAGATTTTTTACCGGCTTCACTTTCCGCTAAACTAATTGACGGTATTCTTATAAAAGAAATGGGATTCAAAGGACTTGTTGTGACGGACGCTTTGAACATGGCCGGAATAGTAAAACATTTTACCACTGAAGAAGTCGCACTCAAATGCGTTAACGCCGGAGTGGATCTGATACTTATGCCGCAGGGAGAAACTAAGACCATTAATGCGATCGAAAATGCTGTTATTAACGGAAGCATTTCCGAAGAGAGAATTAATGAGTCAGTCAGGAAAATACTTGATGCTAAAAGCAAACTGAAGCTAATGAAAATAAATATACTGATCTTTCTAGTACAGTCAGTTGTGAATTCAGATAATGCAAAAAAAATATCACAGCAGATAGCAGATGAATCAATCACACTTGTAAAAAATACCGGCGACATTCTCCCGTTTAAAAATGCATCTGAAAAAACATGCCTAGTAGTTTCACTTAACAACGGAAACGAAACAGCTAATTCAAATTATTTCGCGGAAAAATTTGAGAGCAATAATAATTTCAAAGAATCATATTTTTATGATCTGTCGGGTGACATTGGCAACAGCAGTGAAATACTTACTGACGCCGCAAACGCAGATGTTATTATTATTCCGATCTATGCGAAAGTAAAAATAATGACAGGAACAGTTGGACTTCCGTCTTCACAGCTTTCGCTTATAAATTCACTTACATCTGCAGGTAAAAAGTAATTGTTATTTCTTTCGGTAATCCTTATCTGATCCAGGGATTTCCTGATGTAAGCTCATATATCTGCGCTTATGCGGATGCAGAGACTTCAATTAATTCCGTTTTAAACGCTATGAATGGAATTATTAAGTTCAAAGGGAAATTACCTGTATCTGTTAGTTCCGAATTTAAATTAGGACATGGCATCACAAATTAAACTGCTGATATTTCCAGCGGTAGTTATCTTTATTTTATCAATCTTCAGTCAGAATATATATTCACAGCCGTACATACAGCAGTATGACGGAATTAATTTTGCGCTCCCATCAGGAAATTCCTATGCTCCATTTAACGGCGGACAGAATAATGCGCGGATACAATTCGTTGACATAGACGGTGACAATGATCTCGACCTTTTTTCTTATGACGCAGACACTTCTCTATACTATTATATAAATACAGGTAACTCACAGGTTCCGCAGTATAAACTCGTTACTACAAGATTTCAGGATCTGAGATTTGAGAACTGGTTTTATTTTGCAGATATAGACAATGACGGTGATATGGATCTTTTTACAGGAGGACCTCTTCAGTCCGTATCGTATTTTAAAAATACAGGTAATGCATTTTCGCCGCAGTATGTTCTGGAGATCGAGGAGCTCCGCTCATCAGGAGATACTGTGATCTACAGCGAAGCGAACTGTGTCCCTATATTTTGTGACATTGACAATGACGGTGATCTGGATTTTTTCACTGGTCAGTCTTTAGGCACAATTACTTTTTACGAAAATACCGGTACGGCAAATAATTTTATTTTAACTTTCAGATCCGACATCTGGCAGAATCTTCTGATAATTTCTCCTGCGCTGAACAACAGACACGGAGCAAATTCGCTGGAGTTTGTTGATATAGATAATGACAATGATTATGATCTTTTCTGGGGAGACCTGTTTTCAAAAGGAATTTATTTTATAAGGAATGACGGCACTGCTTCAGAACCAAATGTCGTAATAGCAGATTCTATCTATCCGAGAAATTCTCCTTATTCTTCACTCGGATATAACTCCACAAGATTTACAGATATTGACAATGACGGTGATATGGATATGTTCATATCAGTTCTGTACCTTTCACAGAATGATAATAATTTTACATTTTACAGAAATGACGGAAGCGCAGGCAATCCCGTTTTCAACAGGGTAACTGATAATTTTCTTTTAAGCGTAGATGCGGGGGCAGCAGCAATCCATTTTTTGAAGACCTCGACAATGACGGGGATAAGGACTTAGTGATAGGAAGTGATTATTCAAGACTTGCCTATTATAAAAATACAGGGACTGTATCTGCCCCGGCATTTTCTCTTATCACAGATTCACTTCCTGTGATCTCTGAAAGTTTTAATTATGCTCCGTGCTTTGCTGATCTGGATAATGACGGTGATAAGGACCTGCTGCTCGGAAGTTACTTGAGAGATTCACTCTGGTTTTTCAGAAATACCGGCACTCCTGAAAATTTTAATTTTGCACTCGAATCGCGCGGATATCAGATAGGACTTACAACGATGGGACAAAGCAGCACACCGGCTCTTGCAGACATTGACGGTGACAATGATTTAGATCTGTTTATAGGAGGAACAAACGGCAGACTCATTTATTATGAGAATACCGGTTCGCCTTCTGTTTTTAATTTCACATTTGTAAGTAATTTTTACTCAGGCATTGACGCCGGCGATGACAGCGTACCGAGATTTTATGATATAGATGATGACGGAGATTATGATCTCTTTATCGGGAGACTGAACGGTCAGATATCTTTTTACAGAAATGACGGAACACCTCAAAGCCCTTCCTTTGTATTGCAGACGACATCTTACGGCGGAGTAAATGTTCATCAGAATGCCGCGCCATTTTTTATCGATATAAATAATGACACCGACGCGGACTTGTTTGTCGGCAATATAAAAGGCGGATTGTTCTTTTACAGAAATGACGCCGTGTCATCAATTCAGACAGTGAATACTGAACTGCCGGCATCTTTCAGACTTTTACAGAATTATCCCAATCCATTCAACCCATCTACTAAGATCAGATTTGAGAGTAATGCAAACAGAAATATAAAATTGTCAGTATATGACATTAACGGAAAGGAAACTGAAGTATTATACAGCGGCGCAGTTCAGATCGGTTCATATGAATTCAATTTTAATGCAGGAGATTATCCAAGCGGAATGTATTTCTGAAGACTTCAGTCAGATGAATACATACAAAATATAAAAATGTTGTATTTAAAATAAATATTAAAAAAGTTATATTTCAAAAAATCCTCAAAGACTAATTCAATAAATTAAATATTATGAAAAAATTAATTTACTCAATTCTTTTCATGTCATTTATGTTTGTGATCTTTATAAAAGCAGCAGACGCAGGTGACAGAAAAGTAATTATCGAAAGATTCACAAGTTCTACATGCGGACCATGCGCTTCCAACAATCCAAATCTTGAAGCATTTTTAAGCACTGCAGATCCATCAAAAGTAAAATCGATCAGCTACCACATGAACTGGCCGGCTCCCGGAAATGACCCGATGTACCTTATCAATCCCGGAGATAACAATACAAGAAGAACTAATTACGGTATAAATGCAATTCCTACCTGGGTATTTGACGGAGTTACAAGCATTACCGGAGGAAGCACTTCAACAGTTACAAATATTTTCAATCAGAGGACTGATATACTTTCTCCCGTTACTGTAATTTTAACTGAAACAAGAACAGGCAACACAGTTAACTCTACAGTAAAAATATATTGTGAGACTGTGCTTCCAAATCCAAATGCAACAGTTCATTTTGTAATTTCAGAAAAATTAGTTACTTATCCTTTCCCGCCCGGTACAAACGGCGAATCGCATTTTCATGATGTTATGAGAAAAATGCTTCCGAATGGTATAGGTACAGGCGTGACTCTTCTGCCCGGAAAAGTTATAACTTTAAACTATACTTATCAGATCGATCCTTCATGGGATGCTTCGCAAATCGAAAGTATAGTAATGGTACAGGGAGCTCCACTTGAGATTCACAATACAGGATCTCTGACACTTGATTTTAATTTATTCTCAGCTCCGGCTTACAGAGTAGTAAATCAGGGACAGTCACAGAATGCAGGTTACAAAGTTCATATCCCTTCAGTTGCTGACGGTTTCAATTCTGCTGTAACATTTACTTCTCAGGTTCTTTCAGGTACGCCGGGCATAACAGTTGAATTCCCTAATGGAAATGTTATGAGCAGTTTCCCGGATTCCCTGAATGTAAATGTTGCTTCAAACGGATCTGTTCCGGCCGGTGAATATCAGATTTTACTAACGGGAACAAGCGCCAGCGGTAAAGTTCATAAGACGATCATAAACTATCTTATAGGCAGAAGTTATATTGTAACAGGTACTGACAGGAAAGGACTTTCTTATAAAGTGGACGGCGCTAACTATACTACGCCGAGAGTTTTCACCTGGGATTTAAATTCATCACACACACTTGAAGCAATATCGCCACAGACAATCGGAAACAACAGATACATCTATAACAGCTGGACAAACGGAGGACCGCAGTCCCAGACTATTAATATCAATACAACGGAAACATCATTCGCAGTTATCAATGATGTTCAGTTCAGACTGCTCGGACTTACAGAGCCGGCAGGACTGCCTGTAACTATTTCAGGAGGCGTGGGAAATTATATCGATTCTGCCGCAGCTGTATCGCTGACATTGTCTGCATTACAGGTCAGTCATAACGGTAAGACATATTATTTTAACAGATGGGAAGGACAGGGAGAAGGTTCGTACACCGGACCGAATGCTAATGCGCAGTTCAATATGAATTCAGTAATAGTTCAGAAAGCTGTTTATGATACAATTGACGTTGGTATTTTAAATTACAACTCAAGTGTACCGGATAAATTCTCACTTTATCAGAATTATCCTAATCCGTTTAATCCTTCAACTATAATTAAATTTGATATTGCCAAATCAACTTTCGCATCGATCATTGTCTATGACATGCTAGGTAAGGAATTATCAAAACTTGTAAATCAGAATCTGACCCCGGGTTCATATCAGTATACTCTCAATGCAGCAAACTTCCCAAGCGGAATTTATTATTACAAAATCCAGACACACTATTTTACAGACATAAAGAAAATGATGCTGCTGAAATAAATTTCAGTATCAGTAAATAATTCATAAGACGGTATTTTACAATACCGTCTTTTTTTATTTGCAAATTTCTTTCATGCCTTTTCAAAAAAATAATTTGAACTTTAAAATAAAATTATTATTTTTGATTTAAATTTATATTTTAAAAACTCAATTAAGAGGACATACCCCAATCTTAGTGATCTTTCTTAAATAATTTTTATCTTTGCTTAATATTAAATATTAGTTAATGTGTTATCTGAATTAATTTATTAACTTAACTTAAACAAAATGAAAAATAATTACAGATCCGTAATTGTGAAATTCTTCTTCATCGTTTTAACAGTTCTCCTTTTTGCAGCTTTATCGCCGAAACAAAGTAAAGCGTACATTGTCGGTACATCTTCGTTTCAGGATTCAATATGGATATTCAATGATCCTTCCTGGACTGTGTTTTCAGGTGCGCAGCTAACCTTGGCTTCTTTTACTGTAGAAGGGGCAACCTCAGTAACCTGGAATCCGGTCAATGGCTTATATTATGCAATAGTAAGAGTAACCGGCGGTCCGAGAAGATTAGTAACAGTAAATCCTGAAACCGGTGTCTGCACGGATATTGGAAGTATGGGCGGAAATTTCTCTTCGATTACTTTTTCTCCAACGGGGATCTTATATGCATTTGGAGGAAATGGTTCCGGTGCATTTTCAGAAAGACTTTACACTGTTGACATAACTACCGGAGTTCCAACTTTTCTCGGAGGTCCGTATTCCTTAGGCTTTGACGGAGAAGTAATTGCTTATAACTCAGATGATAACTTTCTTTATCACTGGTCAGGAAACTCTTCAGCGAATATGGGTCGTATAGATCTGAATACTCTTACAGAAACGTTAATACCTCAATCCGGAGCAGCTCACGGAGAAATTTTCGGTGCTGTTTATAAAGGCGCTGGTGAATTTTATGCAACAGATATTAACTCCAGAGCTTTAACTATAACTACTGCAGGAGCAGTCAGTGTTGCGGCTATAGATTTATCTGATGATATCAGAGGGTTAGGATACGGAGACGCTTTACTTCCTGTCGAACTATCTTCTTTCACTTCTTCTGTAAGCGGTAATGAGGTAACTTTAAACTGGACTACTTCATCTGAGACAAACAATTCCCGGTTTGAGATTGAAAGATCTTCTGAAAACAGAATCTGGATTAAAGCGGGCTACGTTAACGGAAACGGTACAACTACTCTGACACAAAACTATTCATATACAGACAGAGGATTAAATACAGGCGCATATAATTACAGATTAAAGCAAATAGATTACAACGGTAACTTTGAATATTTCAATCTGGAGAATGAGATCAGCATAGGTACTCCGGTTCAGTATGAACTGTCTCAAAATTATCCGAATCCGTTCAATCCATCTACTTTAATTAATTATTCTATTCCCGGAAACAGCAGCGTTAAACTTGTTATATATAACGCTCTTGGCAGCGAAATTTCAGTTCTCGTAAATGAAAATCAGAATCCCGGAAATTATACTGTAGAATGGAATGCAGCAGGTTATCCGAGCGGAATTTATTTCTATAAATTATCAGCGGGTTCTTTCAGCAAGATAAAGAAAATGACACTTCTAAAATAATTTTTTATCAGATAAATTTATTAAAGACGGTATTTTATACCGTCTTTTTTTTTATCAATATTATTTAATTTTTATTTTTCCCGGTCATTAAATTCTGATTTATTATGAAACCTTAGGCGGTCAAAATATGTCTAAAAAGTGTTAAAGCTCTTTACGATTAATTAAAAAAATAAATCAATCAGCTATGAAAAAATCCACACTTCTTTCAGTATTTTTTTTATTTTTTACGGCACTTTCTCAGGCTCAGATTAAATATACTGACCATGATTATTCAATCAAAAGCCTTCTCAAAAGTAAACCGGCCATAGAGATATCATACGGAGTTTCCGATGTTAATTTCAGCGGAACGGGATATGATTTTGCGCCGACAGGACTGATAGAACTGAATCTCGGTTTTTCCTCAAGTAAAACTTCTAATTTCCGGAAAGATATTATCAGATATAAAAACAGATTCCTGTTTCTGAGTTTTAATGCTCAGGAGAATTCGATAAAGAAAAATAATTCAGGAATTAATTCAAATGTATGGAAATTCGGATTTGGTAATAAAAGCGGATATGGAGTTTCTCTCGGTAAGTCAGCTGCAATTCTTCCTTACAGTTCGCATACCTTCAACTGGTCGAATTTCAAGTATGACAAACAAACTGATAATACTTCAGCCGCAGCTGATGAAAATTATTATTCGGAGCTGGATAACATGGCAGGTGTTTTCAGATTCGGCAGTTCATTTGAAGCAGGAATAAATTTACAGATCACAAAAGGATTTTCTATACAGCCGAAATATGAGACGGCGGATATTTTTCCGAGACATCTTGCGGGTAAACAATTAATGAGCACTGTGATTGAATATGCCGGATTTGGTTTACTGGAAGCTTTTACAAAATCAGTCATGAAAAATTCTCCGGTCGCAGGAACATTCGTAAATTTTATTTTACTGAACGCTTATGAATACGGATTCTATCAGCTCAAAAAAGATCAGATGTACTGGCCTTTTGTGAGTTCGGCTCCTTTAAGATATGAGACTTTTAAATTTGGAATGACATTTGTGTTCTGATCAGAAAGCGTTTTTAATGTGATTGATATCCGGAATGCCGTCAGTGAAAAGTATACTAACTACATCAATGCGGAGATCATGCGAGGAGTATAATTCATTCTCCAGTATGAAACCCATTGCTGCTTTTTTGATGTTTTCCATTTTGTAAGCGGTGACAGACTCTTCAGGTTCGCCGAAATTTTTATTCTTCCTTGTCTTCACTTCAATAAACAGCAGTGTTTTACCGGATACATCTTCAAATATCAGATCAATTTCCGCTCTCTGAAATCTGTAGTTTGCTTGAAGGAATTTCAGTCCTGATTCTTTCAGATAATTCATGGCAATGATCTCACCGCTTTTCCCGAATCTGTTTTTATAAATGCACTTCGTATCTGATGTATCCGGATTTTTCATTAGTCACAATTAAATTTCCTGCAAAAAGTCTTCCTGTGAATTTCACAAACACCGATCTCTTTTATTTTTTCAATATGTTTTTTTGTGCCGTATCCTTTATTGGATTTGAAATCATATTCGGAGTATAAGGAATGAAATTCTCTCATCAGCATATCGCGTGTAACTTTTGCAAGTATGGAAGCGCAGGATACTGCAAATATCTTTGAATCCCCTTTTACCACTGTTTCATAATTTATATTTTCCTGATAATTTTCATGAAGCTTAAAATAATTTCCGTCTATATAATATTTATCGGCTTTGGTCTCTGCTTCTGAAATGCATTTATACATGGCGAGCATTGTAGCTTTAAGAATGTTGATCTCGTCGACTACATTATTGCAGATATGCTGAATATTATATTCAAGACAATTTTCGATTATTAAAGGAAAGAGACTTTCTCTTTGAAAGGGGGTGAGCATTTTGGAGTCAGTTACGCCTTCTATGGTAAATCCTTCTTCAAATATTACTGAAGCTGCAACTACCGGACCGGCTAGCGGACCTCTCCCCGCTTCATCTATACCGCAGATTAACATAATTTTGATTAATTCAAAAACCGGCTTTAAAATATCCTAAAATCCCAAAAATAGAAACAGACTAATGGAATAATATACCTTGATAAAATTTATTAATATTGGTATTTTTAGCACTCTAATTTGGAAAACTATATCTGCCTGATACTCTAACTATAGTATAATGCTGGACGACTTAACAAATAAACTTGAAACTGTTCTCAAAAAGATCAGAGGTCAGGGAAAAATTACGGATGCTAATATTGATGAATCTCTTCGGGAGATCAGGAGAGTATTGTTTGATGCCGACGTAAATTATAAAGTCGTAACCAAATTTATAAATGATGTAAAGGAAAAATCCATCGGGCTTAATGTCTTAAACAGCATTACACCCGGTCAGCTTATTGTCAAAGTAATTAATGACGAGCTTATAAAGCTGATGGGAGCGGAAAGATCAGGTATAAAGTTTTCCGACAGGATCCCTTCCGTAATACTCATGGTAGGACTGCAGGGTTCGGGTAAGACGACCTTTTCCGCTAAGCTTGCAAAATATTTAAAATCAAAAGGAAGAAATCCGCTGCTGGCTGCATGCGACGTGTACAGACCTGCAGCTATTGAACAGCTCAGAATACTTGGTAAGCAGATCGGCATTCCTGTTTACACTGATGATAATGAAAAGGATCCTGTAAAGATATCCAGTGCAGCTATCCAGTATGCCCGTGAAAATGCGCGGGATACTTTAATTGTAGATACTGCAGGACGGCTTGCAATAGATGAGGAAATGATGAATGAAGTGGCTGCTCTAAAAAAGTCGCTGAATCCGGAAGAGATACTTTTTGTAGTGGATGCTATGACGGGACAGGATGCAGTGAATACAGCAAAGGCGTTTCATGACAAACTTGATTTTGACGGAGTTGTTCTTACAAAATTAGACGGAGATACAAGAGGCGGAGCGGCATTATCCATAAAAGCGGTAGTTAATGTTCCTATAAAATTTTCTGGTATCGGTGAAAAGCTTGATGCTATTGAAGAGTTTCATCCCGACAGAATGGCTTCAAGAATTCTCGGCAAAGGTGATATTGTGTCCTTCGTTGAAAAAGCACAGACAGAGTTTGATATTTCCGAGAGCGGAAAACTTGAAGAGAAGTTTAGAAAAAATAAATTTGATTATAATGATTTTCTAACTTACTTAGCTCAGATAAAAAAAATGGGTTCACTATCAGGATTGCTTTCAATGATTCCGGGCGCAGGCAAAATGCTTAAGGGCCAGGAAGTAGATGATAAAGTCCTTGTAAAGATCGAATCCGTAATTCAGTCAATGACAATTAAGGAAAGAGAGAATCCGAATTTGCTGAATGGTACAAGAAGAAGAAGGATAGCGGACGGAAGCGGCAATTCTATACAACAGGTAAACAGGGTTATAAAGCAGTTTGAAGATATGCAGAAAATGATGAAACAGTTCAGCAAAGATAAGGGGCGCGGAATTATGAAAAAAATGAAGCTGCCTGCAAATTTCATGAATCAGCTAAAATAATAAATCAAAAATAATAAACTTTAATAAACTTAAGGAGCGGTTAAAAAACATTGGTAAAGTTAAGACTAAAAAGAATGGGAAAGAGGCATTATCCGATATATAAGATAGTAGCCGCTGATTCCCGTTTTCCAAGAGACGGCAGATTCATTGAATCCGTGGGACTCTATAATCCGAATATTCAACCGATGGAAGTTTCACTGGATGAATCACGGGTGTTATACTGGCTTAATGTCGGTGCGCAGCCAACAGATACAGTTAGAAGTCTGTTAAGAAATGAAGGTGTAATGCTTAAATTTCATCTTACTAAAAAAGGTAAAGAAGCAGGTGAGATTGAAACAGAAGTTGAAAAGCTTTTATCAGGAAAAGATGCAAAGCTGAAAAGATCTGTAGAGAAAAAAATCAGAAGAAAGACCAGTAAGAAAAACAAGAAAGCTGAAGGTGAAAAACCTGCAGAGCCGGTAGCTGAAAAGACTGCTGCTCCTGTAGAGAAACCGGCTGAAGTTCCTGCTGAGAAACCGGCTGAAGTTCCAGTTGAAAAACCGGTAGAAGTTCCGGCTGAGAAACCGGCTGAAGTTCCAGTAGAAAAACCGGCTGAAGTTCCTGTTGAAAAACCGGTTGAAGTTCCCGCAGAGAAACCTGCAGAAGTTCCTGCTGAGAAACCGGCTGAAGTGACCTGCTCAAGTAACGAATGAAAAACCCGCTGAATAAGATTTAGTTCTTATCAGCAGAATTATTCCGGAAGAGAAAAAAATTAGCTGAATAAAGTTTTAACAATATATTATTCAACATCATTCAATATTCTTAAATAAAATAAAGGAGCACCCCAAATGAAAGAATTTATTGAATTTATAGCTAAAAATCTCGTGGACAATCCTGACGCTGTCCGTGTTGAAGAAGTAGATGAAGGCGAAAACAAAATCAAATTCATACTTCACGTTCAGGATAACGAAACCGGAAAAGTTATCGGAAAAATGGGGAGAACGGCGAAGGCAATCAGGACATTGCTTTCAGCTGTAGCATCAAAGCAGGGCAAAAGAGCTTCGATGGAAATCCCTGATAAGATCAAAAAAGAATCAACTGAATAAATTAAGATATTGCCTGATAAAAATGATTTTATAGCGGTAGGAAAGATAGTGAAACCTATCGGAGTAAAAGGAAATGTAAAGGCAATTTACTTAACTGACTTTCCTGATAGATTTAACAGTCTGTCAAAAGTTTTTCTTTTTGATGAAAGAAAGGAAGAATTCAGAAAAAATTATTCTGCTTTGGAATTTAATATTTCAGACTGTAAACCGTTAAACGGATATGTAAATCTGAAATTTGAAGGCTATGAAGATAAAAATTCTGTAAGTGAACTGATCGGACAGTTAATTATGATCCCTGAAACTGAAAGAGTGAAGTTACCTGAAGATAATTTTTATTTTTATGATCTGATAGGATCTGAAGTATTTGATAACGGGAAGCGGCTTGGAACTATAGAATCTTTTACTGATTTCGGAAGCGGTGATCTTGTAAATATAAATATAGGAGGTAAAACTGTTATGATACCTTTTAGAAAAGAGTTTGTGAAGAAAGTTGATGTGAAAAATAAGAGAGTTGATCTGGAGTTAATAGAAGGTTTTTTAGAATAGATATAATTGTGATAAAGAGACAATGAGATTTGATATTCTAAGCGCGAATTCCAGAATACTGGAAAGTTCTTTGAAAAACGGATTGGTATCACGGGCGTCAGATAAAGATCTGATATCTTACAATATTCATAATCTGCGTGATTATGCTGAAGGTAAATATAAACAGATCGATGATCTGCCCTACGGCGGCGGAACAGGAATGATACTTAAACCCGAACCGATATTCAGATGCGCTGAAATGCTGAAGAGTAAAACAGTTTATGATGATATAATTTACTTCTCTCCTCAGGGTCTCAGACTTGATCAGAAAATGCTGAATGATTTTTCTTTAAAGAATAATCTGATGATAATATGCGGTCATTATAAAGGAACTGATGAGCGGGTTATAAAGAAACTGGTGACAAAAGAGATATCGATCGGAGATTATGTACTTTCATGCGGGGATATTGCAGCAATGGTTTTTATTGATGCAGTCGCAAGACTGATTCCGGCGTGCTTGGCGACGGAGAATCCGCAATTACTGATTCTTTTCAGGTAGATACAGGATTTGATCATCCGCAATATACGAGACCGGAAGTCTTTAATAAAATGAAAGTTCCGGAAATATTGCTCTCGGGCAATCACGCTAAAATAAATGCATGGCGTGAAAAAAAAGCTCAGGCAAAATACAATAGAATAAATAAACTAAATAAGAAAAATAACAGCAACAGATAAGGAGAATTATTATCATGGAAAAAAAAATAAATCTGGTAACGGCAGGACAGTTACGGAATGACATACCGGAGTTTCACGTGGGAGATACGATCTCAGTATCAGTAAACGTATTCGAAGGCGATAAAGAAAGAATACAGATATTCAAAGGTATTGTAATGGGAATTAAAGGCGGAGGTATCAGTAAGACTTTCCGCGTCAGAAAGATCTCTAACGGAGTAGGTGTGGAAAGAATATTTCCTATCAATTCTCCAAGGATTGCTAAGATCGAGATATCCAAACACGGCAGCGTGAGAAGAGCTAGTTTTTATTATTTGAGAAATCTTACCGGTAAAGCTGCAACCAAGATCAAAGAAAAAAGAGAGTTGCTAAAGTGATTGAGGATGTATTGCCTGTCACAACTCCCGTAACACCGAAAGCTGAAACGGTTGAAGTAAATGAAGAAGCGGCAGTTTCTTAATTTTTAATTTATTACAAAAGTAATTTTAATTTAACCGTCAATAATTTTTGACGGTTTTTTTATTTAATGAATTCAGATAAAAAGCATTTTGTCTCTATAGCCGGAAATATCGGATCCGGTAAATCTTCGCTGACTGAACTTATCTCCACCGAATTCGGATGGAAACCCTATTATGAAAAAGTCAGCAATAATCCTTATCTTAAAGATTTCTATTCGGATATGAACAGATGGTCTTTCAATCTTCAGGTATTTTTTCTTTCTCACAGATTCAAAACGCATATTGAGATCCTGAGATCAAAGAAGTCCGTTATACAGGACAGAAGCATTTATGAGGACGTAGAAATATTTGCGCTGAACCTGTACAAAATGGGTAAGATGAGCAAAAGGGATTATGATAATTACAGGAATCTGTTCAAAGAAATGACGTCGTTTTTAAAAGCTCCCGACCTGCTGCTGTATCTTAAATCAGATCTTCCCAAACTTCAGAAGCAGATCAGTCTAAGAGGCAGGGAATTTGAAAAGAATATTGATCCCGGTTATCTTAAGAATCTCAATGAGAGTTATGATGAATGGATCAGCCGGTATAATACGGGCAAATGCATAGTGGTTGATTCCAATGATCTCGATTTTGTCAACAGGAAAAAAGATCTGCAGAAAATTATAAAGTTGATAAATGATTCCGTTATTAAATAGAATGAATTTATGGAAAGTGATAAAATAAAAAATCTGAAAATACCTGACTGTAAATTATATACGGGATACAAACCCTGCTTCCCCGGACATGACTGCCTTAGGGACGGCTGTAAAATGGAATTATCAGGCGATACTTCTCACAGACAGGGTAATAAAATTCTTATAATTTCTCTTGATGCGCTTGGAAATGTTTTACTGAATACTTCCATACTGCATGCGCTTAAAAGAAAATATCCTGTAAGCACAATTCACTGGCTTACTATGAAAAATGCCGCTCCGATATTATCAAACAATCAATTCATTGATAAGATCTATGTGTGGGAAGATGATGATAAACTAATATTGTCTGAAATGAAATTTGATGTTTTATTAAATGGTGACAAATCCTTTTATGCTTGCGCGTTTGCCGGGAAAGTTACTGCAGCAGAAAAATTCGGATTTATTTTAAATGACAGCGGGAAAATAATTCCTGTCAATGACGCGGCATTGTATAATTACAACATGGGTGTCGATGATGAACTTAAATTCAGAAAAAACCTGAAATCAGGAAGTCAGATTATTCACGAGACATTTGAACTTGAATATAAAAAGGACGAGTATGTATTTTCATTTTCAGCTGAAGAGAAAGATTTCATTGAAAAGTATAAAGAGCAGATCAAATACGACAGGAATTATCTTTATGTCGGATTTAATACGGGATGTTCCAATCTATTTCCTAATAAAAAAATGACAGTGGAGCAGCATGTAAAGCTGATAAACGATCTTGCACAGACGAATGAATTTAAAATACTTTTGCTCGGCGGAAAAGAAGACACTGAAAGAAATTTGAAGATCCATGAAAATCTTGACAAGGATATTCAGAGTAAAGTTATATATACTCCTACTAATCTCGGCTTAAGAAACGGCGCTTGCTTTATGGATGTCTGTGACATTGTAATCACTGGTGACAGTTTCGGAATGCATCTTGCAATTGCATTAAAGAAGTATGTCATTGCCTGGTTCGGACTTTCCTGCTGGAATGAGATCGAACTGTATAACTGCGGAGAGAAACTTATCCCGACAGGTCTAGCATGCGCTCCCTGCTGGAATAAAGTCTGTCCGTATAATCTTGAATGCATTGATATGATTGACTTGGACAGAATCGCGTCAATAGTTAGAAAATACGCCCTGGTAAAACCATTATTTACCAATAAGAATTAACTGTTTTTTATTTAAAAATGGATTAGCTCAAAGTATATTTGTAATTTGTAATTTGGTAATTTGTAATTGGTAAATTGATAATTGGTAATTGGTAATTGATAATTGATAATTGCTCTTAACCAGCCCCTGTGGTGTAACGGATAGCACAAAGGTCTTCGGAACCTTTGGTCAGGGTTCGAGTCCTTGCAGGGGTACAAATTCAATTACAAATTACAAATTTCAAATTTCAAATACTTGAGTTAATTTGGAATTTAAATTTCGAAAACAAATAATCGCTCTTAATTGTTAACTATTAACTACTAACTATTAACTATAAAAGGTTTACCGCATCCACATCAATAGTTATCATCACCTTCTTCGGCACGTTACTGTTTACATAACTTTTTACTTCTCTCAGAATTTTTCTCAGGAATGAACCTTTCGGATCTTTTTCTTTTGATGATTTTATCAGTAAGTGAAATCTGTATCTGTCTTTCAGTTTTGAGAATAGCGGCGGATTCGGCGGGAATGTGTCAAGGATCTTTTCCCTGTCAAGCGCTGTGATAAGATTATATATTTCCTTTATTTTTGATTCGCAGAGATTTTTATCAGTTGAACGTGATTCGATGATCACTAACCTGCTGAAGGGAGGATAGTTAAGCTGTCTTCTGACAATTATTTCCTTCTCATAAAATTTTTCATAGTCGTGATTCTTCACATTCTCGAATACATAAAACTCCGAGTGATTTGTCTGTATCAGCACCACTCCCGCTTTTTCGCTTCTGCCGCTTCTGCCTGACACCTGCGTAAGTATCTGAAATGTTTTTTCAGTTGCGCGGAAGTCCGGATTCAGAAGTCCTATGTCCGCATTTATCACTCCCACCAGTGTCACGTCAGGAAAGTCCAGCCCCTTTGAAATAATCTGCGTGCCGGCAAGTATGTCGATCTTTCCGTCATAGAAATCCTTAAGTATTTTCTGAAACTTCTTCCCTGAATTAAGTGAATCCGAATCTATCCTTACTATCACTGCCAGCGGAAATATTTTTTTTAATTCCTCTTCCACTCTCTCGGTACCCGCGCCTTTCTGAACAAGCTTATCCGAACCGCAGGAAATGCAGACCCTGCCCTTTCGTTTTGTATATCCGCAGTAATGGCATTTCAGCAGATCGATCGCCTTGTGAAAAGTTAGAGCTATATTACAGCGTATGCACATTTCCACTTCACCGCAGCTAAGACATTCCAGATAGGAATGATATCCCCTTCTGTTCTGTAAAATTATCACGCCTTCTTTTTTTTCCAGCCGCTCCCCTATTTCAAATATCAGATCTTTAGAAAGAAACTTCACTCTGACATTATCTATGGTCTCAAAAAAATCCTTTACTTTTTTTCTGTTGTATTCCTCTTCATCAAATTCATCATCAGCTTTTTTCAGGAGATCTACAATTCTTATCTCCGGCATTTTAATGTTCGATGCTCGCAGGGGAAGATTATACAGACCATATTTTCCTGACTTTGCATTGTAATAACTTTCCATCGAGGGAGTTGCTGATCCGAGAATTACAGGAGCATTATTTATGCTGCCTCTGAATACAGCGCAGTCCCTGCCGTTATATCTCGGCGAATTTTCCTGCTTGTATGAATTATCATGCTCTTCATCCACTACTATGACTCCGATATTTTTCAGCGGAGCAAATACCGCCGACCTAGCGCCGATCACGATCTTAATTCCTCCGTTGATGATCCTGTCAAATGTATCACGCTTCTCACCTTCGGAAAGTCTGCTGTGAATTACTCCTATTATATCCCCGAATGCAGTTCTGAATCTGTATATGAGCTGCGGCGTCAGTGATATTTCCGGTACGAGGACAATTGCCGTTTTATTTTGTGAAATGACTTTCCTTATAAGATTAATATATACTTCGGTCTTGCCGCTGCCTGTGACACCGAATATCAGGAATACTCTGAATAATTCCTTATCTATGCATTCCGAAATTCCGTTTACAATATTTTCCTGATCAGGATTTAATATCAGCGTTTTTGCAGCTTCTCTGAATATATCATCCGACTGTCTGAATTCTCTCTCTTCCTTTATTTCGATCAGCTCTTTATTTAAAAGTGAATTTACCGAAGCAGCACTTATCCCCGACATCTCAACCGCTTCTTTCAGTTTTACAAACTCGCTGCTGCTGAGTCTTTTCAGAAATTCAATCTGCTTATCGGAGCGCAGCCTCTGTTTTAATTTCACTTCTTCAATATCCTGCAGACTGAAATTCAAACGAACAGTCTTTATCTTCTTTTCACTTACCGGTTTTGAGAAATGACTTTCGGAGTAAGTTAAATTTTTTTCTTCGAGTGTTTTAAGGAAGGAGGAAAGATCATTGAATTTTAATTTTCTTTCCAGCTGCTTCTTCGTGGCGGATTCGCTTCGCTCCAGAGCTTCAATTATTTTTAAATAAATTTCATCCTTTAGTTTCGACATATCCAGCTCACTGAGATAATTCTCCCGGAGAAAATAATATCTGTCTGAATTAATATTCATCTTTCCCGGTATTGCGGAAAATATCACTTCACCGACCGGCGCTGAATAATATTCAGATATCCATCTGCAGAATTCGAACATCTCCTCTTCCATCAGTACATTCTCATCAAGAATATCCAGAACAGGTTTTAGTTTTTTATATTCAGATCTGTCCGTTATGCTGACGATCATACCCGTTATCTTCTTTTTTCCAAAACCGGCGATAACCCTCTTGCCGGCGGCTGCTTTTGAAATTAAATGCTGCGGGATGATGTATGTGAAAAGATTTTCTAATGGAAGATTGAAAGCGACATTTGCAAACAGTTCACTCAATTAATTTTAATGATTTGATCTTTAATAAAAGTATATTCGATTAATACGATTCTTTAATGTAAACGATAGATCATATTCAATTCAGTTTACTTTTTCCAAACAGCATTGTAATGTTTGCAATAATAAAAGTTATAACCACACCGAAGAACGTAAACCATGTTAGATTTAATGCAGGAATAATATTAAATTTCGGAAGTACAAACAAAAGCGACAGTATCACAATTGCAAAAGTGTATGAAATGACTGCATCCTTCAGCTGCGCCTTTTGACTTACTATGCCGAGAAGAAAAACTCCGAGCAGTCCGCCGTATATCAGCGACTGGATCTTTAATGCAAAATCAACAGCAGGATTAGTCTCGCTCTGAAACAGAAGACCAGTTCCCATTATAACAGCAGCCCAGAATAGAGTCGCACGCTTTGAATACTTTAATTGAACTTCTTCGGATTTAAATTTTTCAGATCTTTAAACAGATCGAGAATTGTCGTCGATGCGAGTGAATTAAAAGTCGAAGATAATGTAGACATCGAAGCCGAAAGCAATCCTGCCACTACTAATCCCGCAAGTCCGATGGGCAGACTTTGTACAATAAACATCGGAAAGATCTCGTCAGACTTGGTGAGATTATGCCCGTCTATAATCATATTTTTGAAATCAATTCCTTCATACAAAGCATACAGCATAATTCCGATCACAAGGAATATTGTAAACTGAATTATCACAATCACTCCGCTGAATATAACAGCTTTCTGTGAAGACTTTACATCTTTACATGTAAGCAGTCTCTGCACTATCATCTGATCAGTTCCGTGTGACGCCATTGCAAGAAAAGCACCGCCAAGCAAACTGCCGATAATACTGTATCCGCCGGTAAATGAAAGTAAATTGTCAAAATTAAATATCTGAAACTTATCGCCCTGCGAAGCAAACGCTGTTACGTCTGTCCATCCGTTTGGAAGTAAATTATAAATAACGATCATTGAAGCAACTGCGCCGAATGTATATACAAACATCTGTATCACGTCAGTCCAGATCACCGCTCTGATACCGCCGATGTAAGAATATATAACTGTAATTATACCAACTATTAAAATACATTCGAAATATCCGAGACCTGTTATAAACTTTATTGGTATTGCAGTAGTAAATAGTCTTACACCGTCAGCGAATATTCTTAATAAAATAAAAGTTACTGAAGCGTATTTTCTCATCGGCTCGCCGAATCTTTTCCCAAGGAACTGATACGCAGTATCCATATTGCCTGCATAATATCTCGGAATGAAAATCATTGCTACTATTATCCTGCCGATAAGAAATCCAATTGCAAGCTGCAGAAAATTCATATTGGAAATGTAAGCAAGTCCGGGTATGCTGATGAATGTCAGAGTGCTTGTTTCAGTCGCTACAACTGAGAAACACGCCGCCCACCAGGGAATGTTCTTTGATCCGAGGAAATAATCCTTTACAGTTGCCTGTTTACCTGAATATAATATTCCGAAAACCGCAACGGCTATTAAATAAACTACTACTATACCGTAATCTATAGAAGAGAAATGTTCCAAATAATTCTGTTTAAATAATTAATAGTAAAAAATAGTTTATTATAGCGCGTCAATTTTTTCCTTTAAGAAATATCCTCTGTCATTCTTTCCCGTTTTTCCGCAGAGATTGTGCGGATCATGTTCAAAAAATATCAAAGTATCACTGTCACTTATCTCAGCAAGATATTTATGCTTCTCTTCAAGTGTCGTGAGCGGGAAAAGATCATAGCCCATTATATACGGCGCGGGAATATGTCCGGCAGTGGGTATCAGGTCTGCAAGATATATTAAAGAATTTTCTCCGTCGGAAATTTTTACAAGCTGCATGTGATTAGTATGACCGTTTACAGGCAGCAATGAAATACATTCATCAAACTTCTGTTCACCATCTACAAGATTTAATACTTTATGATTTTCCAGCGGTTTATAATTTTCCGGAAAGAAACTTGCGCGGTCTCTTTCTGTAGGATTCAGCGCCCATTCGTATTGCTTTTTCTGCACATGATATACTGCATTCGGGAAAGCAGGAACGGGTTCGTTGTTCTCATTGTATTCAGTATTTCCGCCGGCATGATCAAAGTGCAGATGAGTAAGTATCACATCTGTAATATCTGATTTGTTAAATCCTGATGCAGATAAACTTTTTTCCAGGGTATATTCAGAAAAATCCACGTCGTAAATTTTATTTACTTTTTCCGAAAGCTTATAACCAATTCCCGTATCAATAAGAATTTTCTTCTCACCGCTTACAAGCAGTAAAGCTCTCGTGCACATTTCAATTCTGTTCTGCTCATCGGAAGGATTGGTCTTCTGCCAGAGATTTTTCGGCACTACTCCAAACATCGCGCCGCCGTCGAGCTTAAATAATCCGGTCTGCACCGGATACAATTTATAATCGCCTATCTTCATTGCATGAATTAATTTTTGTCATTATAAAGATTATGATTTTAATTTTATATGTAAAATAGAATTGAGTTTAATTTAAGATATAATGTATTTAACTTGATCCAAAAAATTTATCAGATGAAATACACAATAAAGTTAATCCTTCTTCTATTTATTATATCAGTTTCTTTTTCGAATATTTATTCGCAGCAGGCGTCAGCTTATTTTCCTGCAAACACCGGTTACAAATGGTTTTATAAAAATACGCCGCTTGATTCTTTAAACAATCCCGTTAGTTCCGAATCAACTTTTCAGATAGATTCATTCGCAGCAAATGTCACATATAACGGTCTGCAGTCTTCACTTGTACTTTCAAAATCCGGACTCAGCAGTATTAATCAGAACGCTCCTTATACTGATTCATCATACTTTAATTTTCAGTCATCGAATGCTTTTTATTATCTCAATCCGCTGAGCTTTATTACTTCTATCCCGTTATTTGATTCAGTTGCATTCATAGCTTTTCTAAGATCCTTTGAAGGATGGTACAGTTATTACAGATTCTCGCAGAATGTAAATACCAATTATACTTTATTCTCACACGATACTACAGTAACATTTGATACTGTTTCATTTCCTCTCAGGATCACCGCAACCGGAAGGCGTCTCAATGATCAGACTATTTCGACAGTGAATGGTAACTATCTTTCAAAAAAATTCATTACAACATTCGCAATAAGTTACGGTCTACTGCCGCCGATAATATATATTCCAATTATCAGTATTCCTGATACAGTTTATATTGCGCAGAATGTATGGGTGGTCAAAGACGTGATCCCGTCTGTAAGCGTGGATCTTAATTCAATTGGAATTGACCTCGCATTTACCGTTCCCGGACGCGTGCGTGAACTTACACAGGGCGCTGTCGGTATTTCAGGTGAATCAAATATTGTTCCGGATAAATTTTCTCTCAGTCAGAATTATCCTAATCCGTTCAATCCAGCTACTGTCATTAATTACGAACTGAGTAAAGCTGAATTTATTTCTTTAAAAGTATTTGACATACTCGGTAATGAAGTGAGATCACTGGTAAATGAAAAGCAAAATGCGGGTAGGTATTCAGTGGAATTTAACGGCGCAGACCTGCCGAGCGGAGTTTATTACTACAGACTTTCTTCTTCGGATTTTAATGAAGTGAAGATGATGACGCTCATAAAATAATTACAAATTACAAATTACAGATTACAAATAATTTTCCCCGGCTGAGAGGCCGGTTTTTTTTTTGTGAGTATTGAAAAGAAGTGTAATATTTTATTTAATTAAAATTATTCCAGGATCATTCAGATCCACTTTCAGCTCAGTATTTTTAATTTCTCCGCTCTGATTATCAGCAGTCCATTCTTCACTTACGACTAAATTATCTTTAATATCAAAATATTCAAGCTTTAATTCATTATCCTTTATATTCAGCATTGTAAAACCGTTATAACCTGTTTCAATATTTTTGATCTTTGAATAAACTCTCTCATCATATAATTTTAGATTCCTGTCTTTGATCCTTTCAGGTATTATCTTATTTTTAAATTCTATCGGCATGCCCCCGTTACCAATGCATCTGCCGTAAGCCGTAATTCCTTTTTCAGAAGAATATTTGCCGAATAAAGTAAGACGGTGCTCATGTCCCCAAATCCAGATAACCGGTCTGTCCTTTCCGATAATTTCCGCAAGCTGTTCCGCCGGTTTTAAATATTCCTCTTCATTTTCAAATGCAGTGCAGTACTGATGATGCGTCATTATCACAATTCCTCTTTTGTCCTGATCTATTTTTACATCTTCCTTCAGCCATGTCAATATCTCTTTTCTGAAATCACATTTCGGTTTTAATATATACTCGATCAGCGGTATACCGACTGAGTTATAACCAGTATCAAGCGAGACGACTCTCCAGTGATCATTCTCCAGACAAAAGTAACTCGCCTTCTGTCCCGCGTATTTTTTTTTCTCCTTAGAATAGACTCCCATTGAAGGCAGCAGATCTCTGTAATATGAAATTCCTCTTGAATACATTTCATGATTTCCAAGCATTGCGAAACTGCCGGATGCTCCTCTATGCCATGAACAGTTTTTTGCCAGAAAATTATCTCTGATCTCTTCTTTCATTCCGACAAAGTAAGTATCTCCGAGATGGATAGTATAGTCAGGATCTTTATTTGCGATCAGATCACCAATCATATCCGACTCCACAGTATCAGTCGCCCAGTCCGAGGCAAGCGCTATCGTGATCTCTTCTTTGCCGTCTTCTGATGATTTCTCCATCTTATAGATCCCTTTGTCATCAGTCCGCTCATATGTCTGAAACTTATGCCTTAATCCGAAACGGCTTTTTATGTAATGGTAAACCCAGCTGAAGATATTTGTCTCAAAAAAATCTGTTACTTTATTTACTGCAACATTCTTACGTATTACTTTTTTCTTGACTACCTTGCTCTCTTCAGTCTTATAATGATTTTCAGCTTCGCTTCTTGAAAGGTCAATATAATCTTTCTGATCCCTTTTATTAATTCACTTTTAATTTCTTCCATAGTTTTGTGTCAGATAATCTTCAATTTTAAATTTAAACTTGCAGTACTTTTTCTGAAGCCATAGAACTCAATGCCATTATCGTCCATTGCGGATTAAGTCTCATGCTTTCCGGGAATACTGATGCATCTGCTATAAAAACATTGTCAAATCCTGACAGCCGGAAATTCTGATCAGCAACCCGTTTGTCTTTATGAACGGATTTATCTCCGGTCATAATATTTCCTCCCTGAGGATGAGCAGTGCCGATAAGCAGATCATCGATCGATAGCGGATATTCGTTAAACAACTTTTCAAATTTATAAAGAATCTCAGGATCAAGCGAGATCTCAATACCCGGTTTCATCGGCAGGATCGCCTTTTTCGCGCCTGCATAATATCCGATCTTAAGTATTGCATTGAACGCATACCTGATATTGCTGATGTCTTTATCTCCAAGCTCCCACGTGAACGGTTGTCCGTTTATGATGTCTGCCTTTGTCTGAATTTCACCGAGCGGCTCAGAGCCGACCAATGAACCGATGTTCAGCAGTCTGCAGTAATTATTCATCAGCAAATCTCTTTTATCAAAATAAAAAGGTACGGAAGACAATGCGAATGAAGCGGGCGGATTAAAATAGGTTTCGAAGATTGCGCGGTTTTTAATATCAAGCGCGCCGAGCGTGATCTGGTTTCCGTCAAATGCATTTATCACATCTTCAAACTGAAATGTAACCGGGAATGCAAAGTTACAGCTCATTCTCTTTCCGGCGTTTCCTTTTATGCCGCTTCTCATTAAGAAGTGACTGCTAGCTATCACCCCGCCTGCTGCTATAACCGCTTTGTTTACTTTTATTTTTTTCAGTTCTCCGTTTTCCGTTCTGACCAGGACACCGTCAGCTTTCCTTCCGCTGTATGTAAATTTCAGCGCAGTCATGTTTGACAATACTTTTACGCCGGCGGCTTCGCTCCACGGAATATACGTCTCGAGCATTGTCCTCTTGGTAAGTCTTTTGTTTCCGAGATTCCAGTTCTCATCTCCTGTGAGATTCCTGTAATTTGCTTTCAGCGGATAAATAGTTCTTAACGCATCAGCTGAGTTTTCATTAAAACCCGCTACGCCTTTTTTTAAACTTCTCTGAAGAATTTTTATTTATCCCTATCTCATCAAGCTCCTGTATGTCAATTTCCTTTGCAATTCTTTCATACTCGTAATTCAGTTTGCTCAGATCAATATCATATTCATTCTGCCAGATATTTTTAATTTCCTCATCCATCTCAATACAGATCGCATTATTCATAACTGTAGTCCCGCCGAGACATTCGCCCTGCAGCACTGACATGGAAAATTTTTTCGTCTGCTGCAGACCGCCTTCTTTATAAAACTTTCTCATCATTTCCATTTCATTATCATTGAAGTCCTGCAGCGGCTGAAATCTGCTGCCTCTTTCCAAAAGCAGTATCTTAGTCGGATCGGCGAAACTCTGCGAAAGTCTGTATGACATTACAGCGCCGCCTGCGCCTGAACCGATTATTACATAGTCAGCTTCATCAGGAATTTCATTTTCACATACCGGTGTGATAATTCTCGGAGCAACAAACTTTTTACCGGTTAAGTCAGAAGGTGTTCTGAAATTATTAGCGTCCTCCGGATTTTTTGGCAATGGGAATACATTCTGAAACGGCGCGCCTGTCCCGGGAATTTCTCCCTGCATTCTATCTCTTGCATAGTAAGGTATGTATCCGATCCTCTTTCTTTCATTAATGTCGGAATAGTTTGCAAACATTATCATTGCATTTGCTGCAAGTCCGATCTGATATGCAAAGTCAGCGAAGAGAGGTACAAACGCTTTCGCGCATTCCGACGGATCTCTCAGCATATACTTTTTCAGGAACCATCTCTGCTCAGCTCGGCTCATCACAGAAAGCCCGGGATGGAAGCAAAAAACTAAGTTGAAAAAATTTTCTATCAGCCAGAAAGGGAAATTAAGCAGTCCCCTCTTGCGCCCGCGAATACCGCTGATGTATGAATCTATAGCCCGGAGTATTCCGGAATTCTTTTTATCATCCTCACCGTAAAAAGCTTCGCCGAGCGCTATGACATTCTTTGCGCTGGACGGATTCAGGGAAGAGATCATAAAGTCCACATCGAATGATAATTTCCTCAGTGCGGTAAGTGTAAAAAATATCAGGGCGCTGAATAAAATGAATATCATAAAATACCAGTCCGCATCAGCCGGCTGACCGGATCGGGTCATTATCGTAAGTTCTGTTAAAATATCTTTGATAATAAAAATGAAAACTGCAGATATTGCGCCGACTAAAAAAGGAAAGAGAAGTATTCCGTATAAATATCTTCTCAATACCTGACTCTTTGCAAGTATGAATGCAATGAATGAGATCGTAAAATATAAAGTAAGAGTATTGCCGAGCGACGGATCAGGATATCCGTATACCGCTCCCAGACCGGAACCGCCCTCATCAAAAAGTCTGAAGTATAAAGCGAACATCACCATTAATAATGAAACTGCGGAAGTAATGTATAATGATATTTTTAAAAGCTGCGAAGGTACGGAAAAATTTTTCGGAAAGTCTTTCTCATCACTGATCTTATAGCTTTCTTTACTGCAGTTGAATAGTATTATAAAAAACAAAACGATCATAACTCCGTCGACAATTGCAGATGTCAGGAGAAATTCAGAGATCATAGTTTCATTAACTGCAAAGAAATAAAATCCAAGCGAACTGAAAGTTGAAACCGCATGTCCGATTATCAAACCCCAGCAGCAGTAATATCTCGCTCTGCGGTTATACGCTCCTATAAATGTAAACAGTATCATTATCCCGATCTTGGAAAATGTATTCACCGCAAGAGCCGGATTAGAATAAGTCATTGAGATCAGATTGCCAATTTGTTCAGGCCACGGACTTTCACCAAGCATTCCTATTATGATTATTAATAGATAAGCAACATATGAAAATCCCAGGATCCTCAGCACATAAAATCCAAAATCCCTTTTAGGTTTTTCAACTGTTTCCTTTGTCCATTCATCATTGAATAATTTTTTTCTGCTTTCGTAATCGGCGGTTACCGGTTTACGTTTGCCGTAAATAATTTTAGCGGCTACCCTGCTGATCCATATGCAGACCGGTCCAATCAGCAATGCATCAAATGAAAGCGTCATCAGAAATCTCAGCGGAAGTATTTTTACATCATCTATAAAAGTATTTGGCACATAAGACCATAAAGCGATCTCGCCTTTGTCCCTTACATTCGCCTGAAGGTAAATGTCAAAGATAAATAAAGGAACAAATATCAGCAGCATCAGAAACAGCGAACTTGACTTCCTGAACATTACAATTAACGGAGCTGCGATCAATCCGAATACTGCAACTTCAAAGATCTCTACGCCTGAACTTTTGAATTCAAGTAAATTAAAAACGTCCGTAATAAAATAGACAAGCGCTGCACTTAAAACTGAAGTCACTATTATGTTAATGATATAAGCTGCCGGACCGGGCGCCTTGTCAAGCGGGTCTTGTTTGTAATATCCTTTCAGATTAAAAATTGGCGGCATGATCTGTTAATTATTTTAATATAATTTCTGCCTGTCTTAAAGAAGTTTGCAAAGTTCATCAATATCTTTACTGCTTTTGTTTATCATTTCTTCAGCTTTGAGTTTTAATACTCTGATATTTGTAGCGGAAGCGTCGTCCATATCATCGCTGCCTGTTTCCAGTTTCGTCTGAAAGCGGAAAAATTTTCTGTCGCTTTCATCGTGATTTAATATCTGACTCAGCTGATATTCCACCGTCCTGCTCACGCCGTCAAATACAACATCAAGTAAAGGTCTCGCCCATCCGATCAGTCCCCAGTTCCTGGACTCGTCATAAGAGATCCTGCGGGTAAGTTCACCGGTGCCGAGTGAAACAAGAAGTATGTCCTCCTTGTCACCATATACTTTTTTCGCTTCGGCATAAGCGCACATCGAAGGATTATTGGCGTAAACACCGCCGTCTATCAGCGCAAAGTAATCAACCGGAGGTGAGGCTTTGAGCTTCATGCTTTCAAAATAAGTCGGCGCAGCGCTGGTAGCTCTCGCAACTTCTCTCATTTTAAAATCATAGTCCGCTGAATCTTTTGCTTTCCTTGATTTAAAAAAGAAAGGTATCCTTTGTTCAATTTCATAGCTTGGAATAATAACGTCCGTAAGCGCTTCGGATAGTTTTGTTTCGCCGAGATATATTTCCAGAACTTCTTCAATACCCGCGATGGAAAATTTTTCATCAATAAGACTTCCGACAGACATTGTTGATTTCCACGGGGATTTCTTGAAAATTTTCTTTCCTTCTTCTTCATACAGTTTAAGAATATCGAGAGCTTTATATCTAGGATTACCTTTTGCATCCGGCTTTGTCAGACACAACGCGAGAATTCCTCCGGTAGAGGTCCCGGCGATAAGATCAAATAATTCCGCAATGGGTTTCTTAGTCCGCTTTTCAATTTCATGTAATACTCTCGCAGGCAAAACTCCTCTGATACCTCCGCCGTCAATTGTTAAAATTTTTTTCATATATATAAATATAATTTTATTATGGCTTTACAAAAACACTTGCAATTTCAATTTTATTCGGGAGCAGCGCTTCAGAATCGGTAAGAGCTTTTTTTGGATTTTGAACATTGACAATTTCAGTTTCTTCCAGAGCTTTATCATCTTCTTTATAATCAAGTATTTTATAAAACGCTTTTGCATAAGAAGCGATAAGATTGGCTCTGTCCATTCCGTTAATAATTTTTCTTGCGCCGACCCAGTCCGTTGTATCTTTGTCAAAATACATATTCAGCTTATGTCTTGTAAAAATTCCGTCGCGCATTCCGATCATCAGAATGTCAACACTGTTCCTTGGCTCAAGAGCAAGATCAGGATTTTTCAAGAGATCTACACCGAGTATTCTTGCGAAGCTTTCGTAATTGTAATACCAGGTCAGCTGACACAGTCCCCTTCCGTAATAGATCTGTCCAGTCTTTGAATGCGGCATACCATATTTACGGCCCTTGCCTCTGCCGTATTCCCTGATGGCGGGATTCCAGGTATGCGCTGATTCGTGATACGCTGTCGCCATAACGTATGCAAGCTCACGCAGATTTCTGTATCCCCTGTCATCTTCATAATGTTCAATAATATTTTCAATTGTTTCAATTCCGGTTTGCTTCAAAGCTTTATACGGATATTTCTTAAAAAATTTTTCCCTGTCAACCATAATTTTTAATTTATTTAATTTTGAAAAATATATTCTTTTAAAGAGAGCAGTTGAGAAATTAATTCTCAGAATAATTTTTACTTAACTATAAATCTTTTGAAAACATTGTGTGACATTGCAATAAAGAAAAAATTTCCGGATCCGGTCTGTATATGATAAATATAATAGTTATTGGGGAAGTGTTTTTTACAGTTGTATAAGTCGGAATTAAATTTAATTCAGAATTCATTTAATCAGTAAATTTAATTTGCAGTATGATTATCGTATAATAAACTTTTTTTGAGGAAAAATAAATAAACATTTCAGTATGTTAAATTATATGAAAAAAGAAAAGCAGCCCCGGAATTTATTCCGGAGCTTTTAGTGAAATGGGTTTTTGCGGTGAGGTCCTGAAAAGAAATTTTGAAATGTCATGTGATCTGTAATGTTTAATTAATCAACTATACAAAATTACTTTAAACGTACCGCAATAATAATAAAGGCAGCTACTGAAAATTAATAGGTGTAATTACTTATAATATTTATTAATATTTTCAGACAGTATTAGCTTATTATTTACTGAAAAAGGACAAGCTCCGTAATCTTTACAGAGCTTGTTTTAAAATGGGGTCTTTAATCGGTAAATACTGCAGTTAGTTATTTCTGGTTCGAAAGAATTCTTTCTATTTGCAGTATAAAAATACAATTATTTTAAAACGAATAGCATAAGTATGTCTACACAATTCATATGAGTATGTATACTCAGTTATACAAGGTAAACATACTTAATAGTTGATTTTTAAGTTAATTTTGAATTCCGCATACATAATTATGTCACCCATATCGGATATAATAAATTCATACAAAATGATCATTCCGAAATATTATTCCAGTCCCGCAAATTTGAACTGCTCTGTTACAACAAATGAACTCAATGCATCTCCTGTGTATATCTCATTATTCTCAAGCTTAAGCATTTTCACCGGAGCGTTTTCCGAAAAATCCGCTTTGGTTATATCAACCCAGAATGTATTCGGCGTAAGAACATTCTCAAAATAATACACCCGGTTCTTCTGATCTGAAACAGTTCTCCATCTTGTTGAGGAAATATTCGGTTCGTTCGGCGTGGAAAACCCGTAAGGAACTGAACAATTTCTTATCACGCTGAATACTGCGGCAACCGCTTTCTGAATTTCATCTGTCTGCAATACTGCAGTGATGTAAAATGAAGCTCTTGCAAATCGGTCAGCAGCGCGGTTCGTGCCGGGCAGCATTACCGTTCCTCCGATCTGTTTCCAGTAGTCATCAAGCGCCAGCTGCTTTTCAAAGACCGGAGAATTTGTCATTACTGTATAATCCATACTGTGATGTATTGTTAACTGTCCGTCAATATATTCAAATATTGCATTGTCACCTTTTGCATCTGATATTGACAGATGAATACTTGTAAAAATATCCGTACCCGGGATAACTGTTGACACAACGGCAAATTCTCTTTTACTTATTTCACTTACAGCTTCTTCCACAGTTGCAAAATTATCAAGCACATACTGAGCCCATAAAGCTATGGAAAGTCCTTTCTTACTTCCGTCGAATTCAGAATATTTTGATTCAACGAGCCACAGCATATTTGCAACAAGACCTTTTTCATTCATTCCGTCAGAACTTGCGATATTAAAAGAACTCGTAACAATGCTGCCGTATTTTGATTTCCATTTTACGGAATTAGGTCCGGCCTCTCCGCTTCGCTCGGTTCCCCGCGGCATTATCCAAAGATTCGCAGGTATCTCGCTTTCCCAATCCATAGAACGCGCTGTGAGTATAGTATTATTCGGTCCCTTATAAACAACCCTTGTGCAGGATTCCGAATCGCCGGACAATACAAATGTAAAAAGTAAAATAAACGTTAGTACAGTCTTTAAAGATGTTTTCATTTGAATGATTTTTATTTAATTATAAAGTTTAGTTTTAATATTTTAATATTATGTAATTTGAGAACTATTCATTTTTAATTTAATTAAATATTTCACTGAATATTTAATGTCAGGTTTTTGATCTTTTCCGGTTCTGCAAATTCAGGCGGACTGATGGAAATTAAAAATTTCAATGATCTTTCAAGCGCAAGTTTTCCTGCGTCTGTATCTAGGTTGAACTGATATTCATGCGGCAGAGGCGGAGTATGATCTTTCGGGAAAAAGAGCTTATCAGTTTTAATTCCTAAAGTTTCTAACTTCTGAGCAAAATTCTTTGACTGTGACTCAAGAGGATCTCCGTTACCCGCCGAAATAAAAACAGGCGGGAAATCCTTTGTAACATATTCAATCACAGACGCTGATTCAAAATTCTTATCATTCATATAATCCTCAACACCGCTGTAAGACCATAAAACGGTATTTAGAAATGTTCCGAATTCACCTTCCGTATTTACATTTCTTATATCATAAGGTCCGCAGTAAAGTATTAATCCCGAAAGCTGTGACGGAGACAGTGCAGGTTTGATACTCATTAATTCTGAATATGAAGGAGATACAATTATACTGGCAGCCTGCGCGGAGATGTGCGCTCCGCCGGAATCGCCTGCAAGAATGAAATTTGAAATGTTAATATGATAAAGCTGCGCATTGCTTTTCAGAAAATCCAGAGCGCTCATAAGCTGCCGGACCGGAGTGGGATATTTTTCTTCGGGAGCGGTTGAATAATTAACAGACACAACTATGTATCCTTTACCCGCAAGTATTTTACAGTAATTTGAAACCTGCTCTTTATTACCCGAGATCCAGCCGCCGCCATGAGTCCAGACTATTACCGGCAGTGTTATCTCAGTACATTCTATATTCCCCGGATAATAAATATCGAGAAATGCATCTTCATCAGAAGTATCATAATGCAGATGCAGTACTGATAAAATTCCTTCGGGTACGTGTTTATTAAGTTCAGTATTCACCCGGACAGCTTCTTTCATAAACTCATGTCTGATCAAAAGCGCATTTGGCCAGGGACTTATTTTAGATGCAATGAAAAACAGACGAAATTAAAACGAAAGCAAAAATGAACAGGTAAAGAAATATTTTTAACAGCATAAATGAGTCATAAGAATACTTGTTTATAGATACTTACCTATAAATTAATCTTCAAACAAATAAAGCGTGAGGTTTTAAATAAATTCGAGTCGTCGGAACAATACTATCCGGTTTAGATAAATTGTTTTGAGTTCGTAACCGCAACCTTTAGGTTGCGGAAAAATATTCATTAAAAATAATTTATTGGACAATAAAATCAATTTTATCTTTGTGATGCATTTTCATGTTCTGCCGGTCATTTACCGGTTTATTTATTCCGCAGTCTGAAGCCTGCGGCTATGATATAATTTTTTTATGAATACAAAATAAAAAAGTCCGGACAGCTTTCGCCGCCAGGACTTTTTAGAATTTCTTGCATCCTTACTTCAGCATCCGACTGATATCAACTGCGGTATCTTTAATAAATTATATATAAAATATATCCTGCCCGAAAGTGATGATGCGTCTGAAGAAATAAAATTGTTATTTTTAAATTGTAAAACTCCTTACTAAAATTTCCTGTCCCTGTGCAGCTGTTCCGGAAATATTTACAGATGATCCGTTAAGAATGACTCTGACATTAAAGTTTTTAGTTGCACCTGAAAAGTTAACAACTTTGACTTCATAATTACCCGGAGGTATTGCAGAAGTAATGCTGTAAATATTTTCAACTGCATTACCGAGTGAACTGATCCAGTCCCTGTCAAGTTCAAAATTAGCAGAGGTTCTGTTTGACCAGTAGATATGAAGATTATCGGGACCATATAAATGCAGATCCATATCGGCAACATTTTCTGCAGAATTATACCAGGTAAGAGTTGCCTGAAATGTTCCCGATCCGAAAGGAACTGTAGCGGGCGGCCAGCCGCTTGTCCCTCCTGACGGTCTTCCTAAAACCCATGAACCGCCGGCAGGCAGAGTAAAAGGTACATAAGTAACAGCATCATATGTGGACCAGCCGATAAAGTTAAGAGGTTCTGTAACTGTCACTGAAGCAGGGAGAGTGTAAGTATATACCTGTTGATCAGAACCCTGGCAGACAGTTTTAGAAACCCAGAAAGTGATAGTTCCCTGAGGAACTATAGCCTTGGTTCTGCCTTCCGGGACATCCAAGAAAAATGGGACCGCTGTACGTTCCACCGATAAATCCATTTGCAAACATTGCAAGCTGTTCCGGCTTTTCAAGAGCAGCGGTATTAACAGTCAAAATATAATTTGTCCACAATTCCGACATTTCAAGAACACAGCCGCCCTGTCTGAAATCGGATGAATTATCCAGTGAAGTTGCTTTGGTCAAACAAAATATCCAAGTTCGAGGACATCTATACCTATTCTTTTTCCCGCAGTATCAATTGCAGAGGCAGGAATAATTTTCCATTCCTGGGTATTCGCTGAATAACGAAATACTGTCAGATTTTGAGGAGAAGATTCGCCTGAAGCCGGAAAGAAAACCTGAGCCGGCATATTGAAAATAAAAGCCTCCGGACTTTTTTTAAATATTTCCCAATCACTGAATAACCTGAAGGCAGCGAAGGAACACCACTCTCAATGGAAGATGATGTATTCATGGAAAAAGCAACAGTACCCTGAGAATTGTTCTGAAGTCTTGGCACGGTTTCAGTTTTAATTACAATGCTGAATCCGTCATAATCAAAATTCCCATTATCAGCGGAAGTGAACGATCTCGTTGCACCTGCAGAAGGTTGTCCGGGATCATTTGAATTCACAGGATCTGAACTATTTTCGCACCCGTTAAAGTGAAGGGTTGAAAAAATAAAGAAAAAAAAGTAAAGAATAGTCTTTAGCATGTTTACCTGATAAGATTAATAAATTAGTTTTATTCAAATGACTTTGCCCTCAATGCTTTAAATCGGTAACTTAAAAGGCATCAATCCCCTCTTTTAGCAGAGAAAACATACAGCTTGCCGGAGATAATGGTTATGATATTATAAATTTTTTACTCACAAAGGCTTTTAATATCTGAGGTCAAATTATCATAAATGATAAATAAGTGCAAAGAGAAATTATTCAATTTGTCCCATGAAAATATTAATCATCATTGGATTCTTATTGAATTATTAGTTAGTTTTGATAGAATTACAAATAGATAAGTCCCATAAAAACTGAAATGAAAACTTCTTCTCAAAACTCAGTCCCGGTGGTTGTGACATAATTTCCGGAAAGGTAACGATTAAGAGTTTTTAATTAAACTGAAACAATATGAAACAGAATGAAGCAGATGCATTCAATAAAAGTACTATCATACAGTTGCTAAGGATATTTACTCCCGAAGAGATGAAAAAGAATTTGAAAAGTTCATTCGATCTCCTTTTCATAATAACAGAAAAGATGTGATGCTGTATTTTGAAAATTTAAAAAAATTCTATCCTGAATTTGACCATAAGGATTTTTCAAAAAAAAATATATTTTTTGAACTTTATCCTTCTGCGGAATATAAGGATGATGTAATGAGGAGACTGGGAGTAATCTTTTCAAGCTCGGAGAGGAATATGCTGCATATAAGAATTTCAGAATGGATAAGTTCGCATATGAAAAGAGCATTCTTGTTTATTTTTTTTCCAGGAATGCTGATAAGTTTTTTCTCAGGCAGTATGAAAGGACCAGTTTACAGCTTGAAAGTAATGAACATTGGGATCATAATTATTTTCACAGACAGAGCTGCCTGGATGAACTATACAGAACATTCATGATGAAGTATGATCCTAATTATAAGAAAGTGAGCTTCAGCACACAGATCGAAATTGAATGGAAGTATATGCTATCTTCAATGCTGAGACTATACGGATTTGCAGAGTATGAAAAATATTTTCATAATAAGGATTATGACCTGAAATACAGGGACGAACTGATGAAGATAGCCGAAGAATCAGGATTTATGAATTCAAAGACGATTGAAATATATTATCTGATATTGAAATTATACGAAGGAAGTAATGAAATCAGTAATACAATTAACAATGAAAAGAGTGACGATATGTATAATAGATTAAAAGATATAATAGATATGCATTCGTTCAGCTTTGACAAATCTGAATGTTTTCAATTATATATACATCTTTTTAATTATCTTAACATTAAGAAACTGAACAGCGGTAAAGATTTCAGCAGGGAAGAATTTGAGATTGCAATGAAGATGATCGAGAATGACCTGCTTATTCATAACGGATCAATAGACCCCGGTTGGTTTAGGGGTGTTTTTTCAAAAGCATTTAATGCGGGAGAAATCAAATACGCTGAGGATTTCATAGAAAATATAAAGACTTTGTAGCAGGTGATGAAAAAAGTAAGTGTGGTTAATCACGTTTATGCCACTTTAGAGATTCATAAGAAAAATTACGACGCCGCTCTGAAGTATCTTGAAAGTCGGCGTATCAGCATCTTAATGATAAGTGGTCTGTTAAAAACATGTACCTGACTATATATTATGAGAAGAATGAATATGAACATTTCCTTTATACAGTTGACAGCATAAAACACCTCATTAAAGACGCCGGTCTCTGGAGCAATAATATGATAATTCCAATAAGAAATTTCCTTAATATTTCTTCGAAACTATTCCGAAAGAAAATTGGCGAACAGGATCTCTCTCTTGAAGAGCTCAGGCAGGAGACAATCAATTCAAATGTCAGAGCCCGCAAGTGGCTGCTTGAGAAGATCGATGAACAATTAGCATTGCAATGAATATTGAAAATTAATAAAGTTTAATTTAACAATGTACATTGAACAGCAATAAAGACGCCCATTTTGAAATCTTTACTATTGTACAGGGAAAATATATTGGACGGGGAATATAATCCGGTTTCAAAACTCATTCACTTTTTTTAAAAGCCAGAGTTTGTTGATTAGAGACTTGTGAGAAGTAATTTCCTTTTTCATATTCTGTATCTCAAATTTATTTTTCTCCGGAGAGTTTTTCATGTCGAAAAGTTTTTTGGAAAGAGTAATATAGTTTGTAATATACCCGCGGCTTTCAGGGCTTATGAGTTTGTCATTTTTTACAAAATGTCTGTAACTGTCTATGTGTGAATAAAACGCCTGAACCTCCCCGAGTTCGAAATATATCTTCAGATAAAATGACTTCAGCTGATGCTTGTATGAAAGATCATCAGAGATCACTTTCGAGACAAACTCCATAGCCGTGTCATAATTTTTTTTCCTTAAATGAATAAGCGCAAAGGAAAAATTGAACATATTAACTTTATGTTCAGGCTTTAACGCATTATAATATCCGCGGATAAAATCCTCCGTCCATTCGGTTTCTCCGGCGTCCAGCCCGCAGGTTACGACGTTCATAAAAAGTATATGCGAGAGGAAATCACGGTCTCCTTTATAGATACCGTTTTCTATATTAATTATAAAGTATGAACTGCTCGCCGGCGAATTTGACCTCCCCGTTATTTATTCTGTAGTAACAGTAATTTGTAAGCGTTGTGAAAATATTTTTTCTGTCAGGAAGACTCAGCAGGTGCAGATCATTTTTTATGATATCTCTGAGCTCATAAAAAAATTTATCTTCGCTTGTCATGAATAATTTTATAATGGAGTAATAATACTTCATATAAATATTATCGGAAAGCAACTCAGGGTTTTTAGTCAGATAACTTTCGGCTTCTTCAAGAAGAATGAAGTTTACATTTTCCCCGAAGAAATTTTTATTTGAATTTATTATTGATGCGTTTATCTTCAGTATATTTGTAAGTATGGAATTTATAAGAAATTTATATGAGTCCGCAACTTCCTTATCAGTAAACACCATAAAATTTTTTGTGACCTTCTGAAACTCCTTATTCAGGTCCTCCAGAAGATACTTCCTGCTGAAATAATCCTCATTCCTGTAAAGGTCAGTATCGAGCGAAAAGCTCCGCTGCGGTTTATGCTTTATGAATAGGGCTTCCTGCTTTCTTGATTTTAGTTCTTCCAGAAGAAATAATTTATTCTGAAAACCGCTCCCGTAAAACCGCTCCGCAGACAGAAATTTCTCCGCAGCTTTCAGAGCTTTGAAAATGTATTCCTTAATACAGCGTCATTGTATTCTTTATCTTTGAAAAGTAAGCTGTAAACATTTTCCTTAGTGAAGTCAACTGAAGTAAATCTGGGATGATACTTTTTAAGAATGTTATATAATTCCATCAGAACTTTCTCCTGTTAAAGTAAGGAGAATTCACAAAATCACCGAAACTTCTGAATTCATCTTTTGAAAATGAGTTAAGAAGAGATATTAATTTACTTTTTACCAATATTTACCTCCGGAAAAAATTGTTATTCATAAACATATTGCGAAGTATAATAAATTAAATGTCAGAGAATCTCCGATTATCTTCTTTATTTATATTAAAATATCCCTTTCAAACGGCAATGTTCATTGTGCAAAGTATTATCTATATTTCTAAATAAATATCTATTTTTCAGCCCTATGTATGTTTTCATATAAAATACATTCTATTCTCATTGTGCATTTTTAAGAATCTTTCTTTGTCTGACAGCTTTAATTGATATAATTTTGTATCAGTTCTTTAAAATTAAAAAATTAAATCAATTTATAAACTAAAACCATAAGGAGAAATCACAATGAACATTCTTAAAATCTGCGCCATTTTAATTTTCGCTGTAACAACACAATCTTTTTCACAGGTAAGTGAGGTCTGGAGAAAAAGCTATACACAGGAGATCGAGTCACGGCTGATCGGGTTCAAAATTGACAATGCCGGGAATATGATAGCCGGTTCCAGTGTCAGCAGGTCAGGTATTGGCGAATTTGCAAATTTTGTCATCATTAAATTCAATTCTTCCGGCGATACTCTCTGGAGAAGAGAATATCACAGCGCCGGGAATAAACACGATCACTTATTTGATATTTACATTGACGCTGCGGGAAATATTTACGCAACGGGATTAAGCACAGGTTATCAGGTTAGTGAAGTGCCAACTACAAGAACTATAAAGTATTCACCTTCCGGCGTTTTGCTCTGGGAAGCTGTTGACAGTTCTAATTCGGTGATGGAAGTAAACGGAATTACAAAGAAGGATATATTCAGGAAGGACCAAACGGAGATATTTTTGTCTGCACAAATAATACGGGAAAGCTTTATATGATAAGATATACATCTTCGGGTAATTTAGTTTCGCATGAACATATAGACATGCCTGCTGATTTCAACAGAGCGTTTCCGAGAAAATTTGAGATAAGAGGATCTGATATGTATATATTCTGCACAGCAGTGAATACTTCATTCAATTACGATGTACTTGGTTTTAAATGCAATATTCTCGGAGATACTTTATGGACCTGGAAAACCTATTTAATAATACTCTTCACGAAGCTGCCCGTGGAATGACCTTTGATGCGCAGGGTAATATTTATTTTTTATCGGAGATACTGAATTCATTTACCACATCGTCGATGGCTGTTACTAAATTACAGACTTCATCAGCCGTGATCTGGGAAAAAATTTACGGAACGGGTAACGAGAAAATAAATCCGGCAGATATAAAAACTGACAACAGCAATAACGTAATCGTAATTTGCGGTCGGCAGAATTCTGCAAACAATAATAAATTCGATGCAGTAACTTTAAAATATAATTCAGCCGGAGATACAGTATGGACAAAACGTCTGAAAGGATTTGGTAATAATGATGTAAAACCTTTCGGTCTTAATCTGGATAATGACCAGTTCATATATATAACCGGTCAGTATCCGCTTCAAAGCTCAGGTACACATATTTTCAAAAGTATTCCCCTCAGGGAGATTCGGTCTGGAATTTTAATGTTCAGGGAGTGAATTACTGGTCAACCGGTCAGCAGATAAATTTTGACAATGCGGGAAATGCAGTAGTGGCATCATACAGAGAGAACGGGATTTTGATCTCGAAATATGCGAACGCAACTTCTGTAAAGCAGATCAGCTCTGAAGTTCCGTCGGGATTCAGTCTGTCGCAGAATTACCCGAATCCGTTCAATCCGGAAACAGTCATTAATTATAAAATAAGATCAACCGGTTTTGTTACACTTAAAATTTATTCTATGGACGGAAAAGAAGCAGCGACTTTGGTAAGCGGTATGCAGACTGCGGGAAGCTACTCAGCTGAATGGAACGCCGGCAATTTCAGCAGCGGAACATATTTTTACAGACTTTCTGCGGGCGAATATTCTGAGACAAAGAAAATGATCCTGGTCAGGTAAATTTTAAATTATAAATAATTAATGTTAAATATAACAGAAGCGGGATGCATGTTCCGCTTTTTATTATTTTCCTCAAAAGAATCTTTTCCCCGGCATAATTCAAAAACGAGACCTGTCCCTGATAATTAATCATTGATAATTGATCATTGATAATTGATCATTGATCATTGATAATTGATCATTGGTAATTGAATTTTTACAGCAGCTTCTGCATATAATATCTTTTATGACCTTCCGGAAAATTGTCTAATGTCCCGAATACTTCATAGCCGTTTTTCAGATAAAATTCTTTTGCCTGAAAATCAAAAGTATCCAGAAAAGATTTTACAGCTCCTTTAGCTTTTGCATTTTTTTCCGTCTCCAGCAACAGTCTTTTACCTAAGCCCAAATTTCTCCATTCTTCCGATACCCATAAAATTTTTACTTCAAGCCCGCACCAATAACCCAGCTCAGAAAGAATCCCGGCTATCACTTCCTGCCTGTCATTTTTCATAACGTATTCAAGTTTAATCCACCATCCCGGTAATGTTGCAGGTACTTGTTTCAAATTATATTCGTTAAGTCCTCTAAGGACGATATTTCTTTCTTCCGGTGTACAATCGTATAATTCCGGTAAAGTCATATTCATCATTTTTTTTTATTTTAAATTACTTCTCCTTCCCAAGCCCTGGCTTGTGAAAGGAAAATTTTTTATTTTAATAAAACCATTTTCTTTGTCTCAATATAATCATCTGCCAGCATCTAAGGCCCGAAGGCTCTAAGAATATTGCTTTTAAAATTTTAACTTTGAGCCTTAGAGCCTTTGAGGTAATTACCTCCCCGGAACCGGACGAAATTCCCTGCGGAGTCCAAAACTGAGACTCCGCCCTTGCAAAATAAAAAAACATGTGAAGCCGAAACTTCACATGTTTTAAATTATAATTGAAAAGAACTAAATCTATTTTAAACTATCTCTTTATTTGATCAGCAGCATTTTCCTTGTTGCTGTAAATTCCGATGTCTGAATTTTATAAAAATAAATTCCTGATGACAGACCGTTTCCGTTAAAAGTGATTTCATACGCACCTGCATTTTTAAAACCGTCTACAAGCGAACTCACTTCTTTTCCGAGTTCATTATATATCTTCAGTGAAACATTATCTGATTTCGGAAGTGTGTAATTAATTTTAGTGGAAGGATTAAATGGATTCGGATAATTCTGTGAAAGACTGAAATCAACAGGAACAGATGAAATAATATTTTCACTGACTTCCGTGATCACATCATACACCACATTTAGTTTATATACATTTGAACCCTGATGACAAACTATGTAACCTCTGTCCGGAATAAGAATACCGCCTCCGTGTCCGCTTAGTCCCTGACTGATATTTGTCCAGGTAACACCGCCGTCAAGACTCATTGTTGCAGCCGCTCCCCAGCTTCCTGTAATTATTAAGTTGGGATCTTCTTTACAAATATCAGATCCCCAACCGGAAAATCCGGTCTGATGATTAATTGCAAAAGATTCTCCGTAATTAGTTGATTTATAAACTCTGCTGCCGCTCCATTCAGTAGCCCATACTTCGGATTTATCAAAAAATTGAATTTGACATCGAAGGAATTTCACTTGAGTTAGCTGTGTGAACATTTGTCCAGTTCACTCCGCCGTTCACAGATTTGAATATGATCGCCTGTCCGCTTCCTGTAATTCCGTCTGCGACAAAAATTACATTTGAACTGTCATACATAACGATAATATCACACGGGCTTCTGAAAGGATAATTATTACTGATCTCATTCCAGGTTGCTCCGTCATCAGTTGATTTCCAGAATCCGCCGTTGTCAGGCGTGAAATAAAATACATGCGGATCATTCTGGTCCATCTCAAGCGGCTGTCCGTAATTGCTGAACGCCCTTGACATTACTTCTGTCCATGACTGTCCGTAATTTGTCGTTCTGTAAACTTTATCCGGTGATGATTCCAATGCCATTAGCCAGATATTTGTATCGACCGGGCTTACAAAAAAGAATGCGGCGTATTTCCTGAAGGCACCTGATTTCCGACAGCGCTCCATGATTCAGCTTTGTTATTGCTTCTGTAAACCCTGTTTCCGAATGCTATAAAAATGGTATTCCTGTCTGTCGGATGAAGAGCCATATTATTTCCGAGAAAATCTCCGCTGGCTCCGGGTTTTGAAACCCAGCTGTAAGATACAGTTGTGCCGGAAGGCAGTTCCCATGATGTTCCGCCGTTGGTAGTTCTTATAACCGCATTATTCTTACTGCTTACTGCAAAACCTAAACCGGAAAATCTCACCATATCCGTGAGATCTGCAAGCATAGGATTTTTTTCAAAATTCAAAAATTCAGTATTACCGTTAATATTATTTCTTATAAAACCGCCGCCGCCGCATACATGAATGTCATTAAAAGAATCACCGTCAATTCCGGTAATGTCAGAATTTATTCTCATATCAGGCATTTCCCAGCTCGAACCGGAAGGCTTAAATAATACAACTCCCCACTCTCCTGATACTCCGATCCCATCCGGAAAATATTTTGCGCTGAGAAGATCTCTTGTTGTATTTACAGTTTCCGCCGTCCATAAAGCGCCGCCGTTTGTGGTTACAAAAACCTTTCCGTTATCACCCACCGTTATGCCGTTCATTGCATCCTTAAAAGAAATTGAATTTAAATTCACTGAGGAAATTCCGGTTGCAGAAGACGTCCACGTAATTCCTCCGTCAGCTGATTTCATAACAACGCCGTTATCTCCGCATAAAAATCCGTTTAATGCGCTTGTAAAATGAATTGAATTTAGTGAAGTAGTAACACCAGTAGTTCTTTCAGTGATATCATTTATTGCAGTAGTGGAAGTGTAAACTTTACCTGCTGATGATGTATACCAAACAGCAGTTCCGATTGTAAATACACTTTTAAAATTCACCGGACCTGCAGTGGTTTTGTTCCAGGTGCTTCCGCTTGAATTTGAGAATAAAATATTTCCCTGGTTGCCGGCTGCTACGACAAAGATCGCGTTTGATGTGTGGACACTGTTAAGTCCGTCAGCTGCAGCATAGAAATTTACAGCTAACATAAAAATAGCCGTAAAAAAACCGTAAATGATTTTTTTCATTATTAGAAGTTATGTTTTTAATTATAATGAAACTTAAATAAATTAAAATCCACTATCAATTTACAAATCGGCTTTGGAGGTTATATTAAGCTATACGTTTCTGAAAAAAAAATATCAGTTTTATTTTATAATATAAATATTATATATAAAACACTCCTAATATAACCGCATTTGAAAAATTACCGAAAGAATTCATTCCCCCCCGGCAGACCTTATGTTTAAAATAGCAAGCCTCACAAAAGTTTATTAAATTTAGTTAACAGACTAATAAATAAACAAAAGGAGGCTTGCAATGGAACAAGTTACAAAAATGAATTTTAAAGGTCAGTCAATTTATGTTGGCATAGATGTCCATAACAAGAGTTGGACAGCCACATTCTTGGTAGATGAAATAGATCTTTACACAAAAACATTTCCACCATCAGGAAAACTCTTAGGAAATTATTTAAGGAAAAATTTTCCGGGAGGAAATTATCTAAGCGCTTATGAAGCAGGATATTGCGGATACTGGGTACATGAAGACTTATTAAGGGATGGAATAAATAATATAATTGTAAATCCGGCAGATGTTCCGACTACGGATAAAGAGAAGAAGAAGAAAAGAGATCCTGTAGACAGCAGGAAGCTTGCCAAGAGTCTAAGAAATGGAGATCTGAAAAGCATATTTATCCCGGATAAGCAACAGCAGGAAGACAAGTTATTATTAAGGACCCGGGTCTGCATGGTAAAGAAACAAACAAGCTGTAAGAATCAGATAAAAAGTACTCTTAGTTTTTTTGGAATATTCCTTACAGATGAAAAAATAAGATCACATTGGTCAAAAGCATATATAAGCTGGCTGCGAAAAATAAGTAAACCTGAGACCAGCCAGGGAATGAGATTAACAGTATTTTTGGATGAGCTGGAGCACTTACGAAAAATAATATCAAAACTAACAAAACAGATAAGACAGATATCAACACTTCCAATATACAATAGAAGAGTAACTCTGTTAAGAACAATACCGGGTATAAGTATTCTCACCGCAATGACAATATTAACAGAGTTTGGTGACTTAAGTGTTTACAGCAGTTTAGATAAGCTCTGTTCATATGTGGGATTAACAGGTGACGAACATTCAAGCGGAGATAAAGAAAAGAAATTAGGGATGACCAAAAGAGGAAATAGATTTTTGAGAAAAGTTATTATAGAAAGCAGTTGGGTAGCAATTAGAAAAGATCCGGCTTTATTATTGGCTTATAAGAAATACACAAGAAGTTATCCAGGCGCAAAATCAATAATAAAAATAAGCAGGAAGTTATTAAATAGAATAAGGTATGTACTAATAAATGAAAAAGAATATCAGTTACAAACCATATAAAAGTTAACAGAAAAGCGATTTTAAAATTATATATCTAAGTCACAATCATAAGAAAACAACATATGTGGGCGAACGCAAGGAGACTCTAGCAGCTCTTATCTCAGATAAGGTGTCTGCATCCGGCAGACAGCACGCCCACACTATAATACACAGAAAAAGGTAAAGCAGCTCACAGAAAATAAAAAGTTGATGTCTGCAGATAAAAGATAGTTCTTATAGGTGATTAGATAAAAAATAAAAGATTATGAAAAAAGAAGATTAAATTGAAAAGACAAAATACTTGAGTGTCAACCGCTTTGCTCTCAAGTATTTTGTCTTTGTATATGAAAAAAGTGAGACTTGCATTTTAACATAAAAGAGTCTCCGGCGCTCTTCCTGGACTCTGCCGAATAAAAGTTTTCTTAATAGCGGAGTCCAAAAAATATGAAACTCAGCCGAATAAATTTTTTATCCCCCGGCAGAGTCTCAGGCGCTTTTCCTGGACTCTGCCGAATCAAGATTTTCTAAACGGCGGAGTCCAAAAAGCATGAGACTCCGCCGGAGGAAGTTAAATCGGCTTTTATCCCCCGGCAGAGTCTCAGGCGCTCTTCCTGGACTCTGCCGAATACAGATTTTCTTAACGGTGGAGTCCAACAAGCATGAGACTCCGCCGGGGGGGAATATCGAACTGTTAATTTTTTAAGGAACATTTTACACCTTTTCTTTATTCTCATAACATATTTTATACAGATCCCGCATAAATTTTCTTATTTAATAAATTCATTCAATTGATTAAGTTTATACAAATATTTTTATATGAATAAAACAGTTACAGGACTTACGGTTCTGATCATTTCAGCGCTTTTTATTTTTCAGGATATATACTCACAGACATTCAATTATCCTATTGTATTTGTTTCAAGAAATCATTACATAAACGGAAATCTTTATTATCAGGACGCTGGACTGCTTCCCGGAATGGGACCTTACTCGAGATTTAAAGTAGTCGGAGGAAAGCTGATGGTGAGGGATGGACAGGGAATGTTAACAACTTTACTTGACAGCACAATTGAGCTGAACGGAGTGAGACTGATTGATTTTCAGCAGCCGTGTGTTCACTGGAGCGGAAATAAAATAGTATTTGCCGGAATAGAAGACCGTGACAGCAGCTGGAGAATTTATGAGATATTAAGCGACGGATCAAGATTAAGGAAGATAACATTTACAAACAGAAATATAGATCTTTCGCAGTTCGGCCCGGCCGGACACAGATTCAGGACTTACGAAGATATTGATCCGGTATATCTTCCTGACGGAAAAATAATTTTTGCTTCTACAAGATATCCGGCCTTAGCGCAGAAAGCCGCTTATAATACTACTAATTTATTTATTGTCGATTCACTCGGTAACAATATTCACAGAATTACTACTGAAAGGAACGGAGGCGAAAAGCCAACTATAGATCCTGTTTCAGGAAGGATCCTTTATTCAAGATGGTGGCTGAATATTGATCTGCCGAGTAATGTAACCGGGACCGGAGTTACAAGGATTGATTCGCTTGCTGTCAGTAATGATAAAGCTGATTTCTGGCAGATAAGTCTTGTAAACCCTGACGGCGACGCTCTGAAAATTTTTGCATCAGATCCGAGAACCAGAAAGAGTATGTCTTCTTACAGACCTCGCGCACTGCCTGACGGAAAATTATTAACTGTATTTATACCGAGTCTACCGATGATCTATACAAGCGGAAGTCCGGGGATCAGATATTATGAACAGGGTTTTTCTGAAGCGCGGACGATCATCGGAACTGACAGCACTACTCCTTTATATGTACAAAATCCTCCTTCATTCGGGACAATGCAGCCGCCTTATGCAACTGATCCGCTCGGGCTGCCTGACGGAAGGGTTTTATTTTCTTATGCTACAACTGTCGAAGAACAGGATTACGGAATTTATACAGTAAACATGAACGGGACCGGTCTTACTCAGATCATTGATCTGCCGGGTACGCTTGAACTCAATGCGGAATTACTATTGCCGAGGAATGTTCCGCCGCAGGTATTTTATCTTAATGATTATGATACAAATTCGGTGCCTCCTACATCCGATCCGAATACTTTTTATCAGGGAGGTCTTTTCAGATTTGACTGTCTTAATGTATATTCAAACGCACCTGTAGATGCGCCTATTGGTGATGCCCCTCTTATTCAAAAGAATGCTAAGTTCAGATTCTTCCTGAATTTTCAGAGGCAAAATGAATTCGGCGAGGATCATCCGATTTTATTCAGAGAGATCGATCTTGACCGTGACGGAAAAATTGCAGAAGGTGACATTCCCGCTAATGTTTCTATGTTTGAACAGGTAGTGGACAGCACAGGAAAGATTCTTGTAAATAAAACCGGAAATGTAGCTCACGTAACCGGTATGAATTTCGGCAATAACGGCTCGGGTACAAAATGCGTCGGCTGTCATGCAGGTCACACTTTAATTGAAGTCCCGATAAATCTGACAGAAGGAACATTTACTAATCTTTCCACTTCAGCAAATGTCAGAGAAAGCAGTTTCAAAACTAACGGAAATATTTCATATAAAGGACAGAATGTAGTTGACAGAAAAGCAAGAAATTCAGATCAGACAGTCAACTGGATCTCAAACGGCAATACTAATGAGTATGTGGTGTTGAAATGGGAGATCCCTATCGACATAAGAAGGATCACTTTGTATGACATTATTACCAAATCCAACAATAATACAGATATTCATGTTACTGACAGTGAAATATTTTTTTACTATGAAGGCAAGGTTGTTAATCATTTACCGTCAACCGGACCCATCAATACTAACGGATTATCATTAAATGTTCAGCCCATCACTACCATTGACAGCGCAAAAGTTATAGTAAAAAGTTTTACCGGCGGTATAAATAATGTTTCAGCTGCAGGACTTGCTGAAGTGAAGTGAACGCAAGAGTTAGTTCTGTGGATCTTGTAAATATATCAAACAACAATATTACACTTTTCGATTATAAACTTGAACAGAATTATCCTAATCCGTTCAATCCTTCAACTGTCATCAATTTCACATTACCGAAAGCGCAGAATGTACAGATGGATGTATTTGATATAACGGGAAGAAATGTTGCAATTTTAATAAGCGGAAAAGTCGAAGCGGGTAAGAATTCCATTACTTTTAATGCGGGGAATTTACCTTCCGGAATTTATTTCTACAGAATGCAGGCGGGCGGTAATTTTGTTGAAGCAAAGAGAATGATACTTCTGAAATAACCGGGAATATGTTTTATTTAAATTAAGAATAATTATATGACAGATGATTCCGGAAATTATATCAGTGATGAGAAAAATGAAGTCAATTATGACTTAAAGGGACGTTTACTTTTATCAGCGCCGTTTCTTAATGATATTTTCAAAAGGTCAGTAATTCTCATAACGGAAAATAATAAGGAAGGCTCGGTAGGGTTTATTTTAAATAAGGAAACAGATTTTAAGCTTCACGAGATCATAGAAGATTTCCCGGAATTTAATTCCAAAGTATTTATCGGAGGACCGGTGCAGCAGGATTCACTGAATTTTATTCACAGAGCAGGCGATATATTAAATGACAGTTATGAAATTTCAGACGGCATATACTGGGGCGGAAATATTGATCATCTTAAACTTCTTATAGAAAGTAACGCTCTATCATCTGATGATTTCAGATTTTTTCTCGGGTATTCCGGCTGGGGAAGCGGTCAGCTTGAAAATGAACTTAGTACAAAATCATGGTATCTCGGCAATCCTGATCCGGATAATATCTTTAACGACGAAAGTTCATCTCTATGGAGTAAAATATTAAGAAGAATGGGAAATGAATATTCTGTGATCTCAACATTTCCGGAAGATCCTTCTCTGAATTAATTAGATCTTAGTTTAACCCGTATTACCATTTAGCTCTTCCTGATATATATTTATTATCGATTCTTCAATCCCCGTTTGCTTAATTCCGAATGAATTTAACAATTCAGTATTCATTGATACATCATATACCTTATTATTTACTTCAGCATCTTTTAAAGAAATTTTTTCTATAAGTGAATTATCATATTTAAATACATCACATGTCATTTCACCGAGTTCAGCTCTCGAGACTCTTTCACTTCCTCCGAAATTCAGAATAATATTTTTAATATCAGAATTTACAATTTTCCTGATGACCAAAGCAGCATCATTCAGAGAAAGAGGAGTTCTGTACTGATCATGAAATAGATTTACCTTCTCCCCTCTTTTAAATTTATTCAGCATCTGATGAAAATTGCATGTAGATCCGTTCAGACCAATACCATATAATAGTGATGTACGGAGTATAATATAATCTTCTGAATTATCTGAAATATAATTTTCGCTGTCAAGCTTTGTCTTTGCATACAGGGAAAGAGGATTTAGCTTAGAAGTTTCCTCAAGATACATACCTGAATCTCCGTCATAGACAAGATCAGTGGAAGTAAAAATAAATCTGCATTTGAATTCATTACAAAGTTCAGTCAGATGTTTATTCAGATTAAAGTTTATATCCAATACATGCTCAACCGGAAGTCTGTCACATTCTTCCGGTCTTGATATTGCGGCTGTGTGAATGAGTATTTCCGGATTGAACAAACTGAACAAATTTCTGAGATCATTAAATCCGGTCAGATCAGTTTTCATATTCATGTAATTTAAGCAGTTTCCCGGCGTACTGTTATGAACCGTCAGTATTTCATTTTCTATACTGAGATGTAAATTAAGATATTGTCCAAGCAGTCCGCTGCCGCCGGTAATTAATATTCTCATGAATTTATAAACATTATTAATAAAACTTACATGCAATTTAACGAATAAAAAAAGAGAATTTAAAGACACAATTATAAAACATAATTCGATATAAGTCCGTAATTCATTTTCACAATTAACCGGAGAATTAATCTGAATATTGAATTGAAGATGTTTCCGTTAATGTCTAATTTACTAAAATTTAAAATAAGGAGACTGCAATGAAAATAATATTTTTAAATGTAATTTTATTCTGCTTCATATTTTCCGCGCAAAATGTAAAATCAGATGAAGTGATATTCGCAACCGGAAGTTATCAGGAAATTCTTGATAAAGCTAAAAGTGAGAATAAAACTATTATGATTGATTTTATTACAGACTGGTGCAAATGGTGTGTGGAAACGGACAGAAAAGTTTATACTGATCCCGCTGTTTATAAATATGCAAATGAAAAACAGATCAACTGGAAAATTGATGCGGAAAAAGGCGAAGGTCCTGAACTTGCAAAGAAATACGGGGTAAAAGGATTTCCGACAATAGTCTTTACTGATCCTACGGGAGTGGAAATTGACAGGATCTACGGATATGTTCCGGCAGATCAGTTTCTTGTTAAAATGACGGATTATAATAACGGAGTTAATACATATGGTTATATAAAACAAAAGCTTGAAGCTGAGCCGGATAATGCCGGGATCAATTACCTGATGGCTGAAAAAATAATGTCAAACGGTCTTGACGGTGATCCGAAAGTATATCTTAATAAAACAATTACTCTGGATCCGGGCAACAGCAGCGGATTTACTGATGATGCAAAATTTACAATTGCGTATCTGAATCAAAACCCTGAAGAAATTGAAAAACTTATTTCTGAATATCCGCAAAGCGAAAAAGTAAAGGAAGGATACATGAATCTTGCTTCCTACTATGAAGAGAAAGAAGAACCGGTCAAAGCGGATGATTTGTTTCAAAGCGCATTTTCAAAATACGGTGAAACGGATTTCGATCTGATGCAGAGTTACGGTAACTTATTGATAGGAAGAGCTTACGGAACTATGAAAAGTGAGACTGCAACAGATACGGACAGGGAAAAAGCGATAGGTGTAGCAACAAAAGCTCTGAAATATGTAAGCGGAACAGTTAACGAAGCAAGCGCTTATTATATTATGTCAGACCTTTATTTACAGTTAAAGAATATAGAAAAAGCAATGGATTCAATAAATAAGTCGATCTCAATATATGATAAAAAATCATACCAGGATCAGAAGAAAAAAATTGAATCTCAGAACGCAGTAAAATAATTCAGTATAAAAGTTACAAGTATTATATAAAAAAACCGGAGAATTAGTTCTCCGGATTTTTTTACTTTAATACTTTAATTATTAATACTTAAATAAAATTTTAACTCATTTAACCGAATAAAAATATAATAACAAAGGATTTAAACTTCGGTTTTCTGAATTAATTAAAATTATCATACTAAATGAAAACTCTTAAAATATAAATGTAATTAAATACGAAAATTAGATCTAAGAATAATTTTTAAATTATTCTTACATTACCGAAATAATCATCTGCTTTAGGATTTGGCAGTTAATAATGATTGAAATGTAAATGTACAGGATTGAAGTTTGTTTTATTTAAACTGATTATGGGAATCAATTTATCTAAACATATAAGTTACCTGTAATTTAGTCTGACAGAAAATAAAAAAATTCCTTTAAAAATGTATTATCAAGATTAAATTAGATAAACCAGATAAAATAAAATTATGAAAAGTTATGAAAGAACGGATCTGATTTAAATTTCAAACTAAAAATTACACTTTACAATTAATTTATTATTTCATAGTTTTGTAGCGACTAACCCAAAAAGTTAAACTAGTTATTCAATTCAATAAGTTACATCCTCCAAGGCCGTTCAACCCCAAATTTTGAACGGTGAAAGGAGAGGGGAGGATGTAACTTATTTAATTTTTATATAAACTTGCCTTTTAATATTCTTTAAGATCTATTACGAAAGAAGAATTACAAATAAATCATCTATTTAGTAATAAAAACCAATTTTCATCTCGAAGCATAACACTGTTAAGTTAAAACCGGGTTACAGTTCTTCGATTTTCGTAATGTAAATTCCGCCATCTGTATAAATGTAAATGTATCTTACATTATTCTCAACTACTCTTACAAATTGTAAACCAAAAGTTTGTGTCTCTGAACTTATTGTTACAGCTGAAGATTTTGCTTCAGTTGTTTGCACTGATGAAAATGTGAACGAACTTACTATTACTGCGATTACTAAAAAAGTCTTAATGAAATGTTTCATTTAGAATTCCCCTTTCATAATTTTATTTAATGCAAATTAAGAATATATTACTACCAATACAAAGAAAAAAAAATGGATTTGTCGCAGATTATCCCGGTAATAATTTCAACTAATATTCAAAAAGCTTGAATTATCGGAATTTATTGCATATTTTTACTGAGTTAAACAAATAAGTCTGTCGCATTTTAAATAAATTTTTAAATATAATTAATGTATACAAACGCACTGATTAAGCTGCTGGAAACCTTTTCCGGTAAAGAACTTACAAAATTCAGCAAATTTCTGAATTCACCTTATTATAATAATCGTAAGGCATTGATCAATTTTTTTAATGTATTGAGGAAATTTCATCCGGGATTTGATCAAAAAAATTTCACAAAGGAATTCATATTCAAAAAGCTTTATGGAGATGCAAAATACAATGATTCTACTTTAAGGAATCTTGCATCTGATCTTTTAAAGTGTCTGCTGTTTTTTTTAAAAGCAGAAAGAATGCAGAGAGAGGATGTTGAGAGTTCGTTCTTTTTGTCACATGAACTCTTTGAAAAGAATGCTTATGATTTATTCAAAAAGGAAATGAACAAAACTGAGTTATTGCTTGAAAAGAAAAATACATTTGACGGAGATTATTTTTATAACCGGTATAAGATCAACACTGACCTTTTTTATCTGAATCTGCTTACACAGAAAGTTTTAAAAAGAATTATGTAGTAAATGAATCAAAAAAAAATGACTGACGGAATAATTTTCATTCTGATTTTTTTTATAATAGAGTCTATTAAACACAATGATAATCTTTTGAAATATACCAGATCCTACAATATTACCAGGTATAAGGAATTTATTACGGATTTTATCAAGATCTTTAATTTTGAGGAAATGATAAAATTTGTCAATAAAAACTCCAGTCTTAAGATCCATATTATTGAGATCTATTACAGTCTTCTGAAAGCTTTTATAAATTTTGAGGATGAGAAGTTTTATTTTGAATATAAAAATAATCTTAAAGAATACTCCGGATCACTCGGATTAAATGACAATAACTTTTTATTTTCAAGACTGCTGGATTACTGCGTATTGAAGATCAATTCAAGCCAGAAAACTTCTTTCGATATTCAGATGGAGATTTTTGAACTGAATAATATTTACATCGAAAAAGAATATTATAAAACCGGGACCAGTAAATATATTCCTTTTGACCTTTACCGGAACGTACTGCTGAACTGTATAACCGTGAATAATCTCGATTACATGGAAACCTTCATTATGAAATATTCAAAATTCCTGCACCCCTCTCAGATATTCAGCATTGAATCTTATAGTCTTGCCCTGTTTCATTTTCAGAAATCTGATTTTGAAAAAGCGCTTCAGTGTATTAACAAGATCAAGTTTGATCAGTTTGTTTACAAACTCGATATGAAAAACCTGCAGCTTAAGATCCACTATGAACTGGGAGAGTTTGATGCGACTTTATACGTCATTGATTCCTATAAACATTTTCTGAAAAACAATAAATTAATTTCCGAAAGCAGGAGGATCTTCCATAACAACTTCTTATCCAATGTTCAGAAATTAAGCTTATACAATACCGGCTCAAGTAATGTAAATTTAGAATATTTATATGACATGGTAAGTTCATCAGATGATATTTTCGACAAGAACTGGATACTAATGAAAATAAGCGATCTCATGAACAGAAAGTCAGTGAAAGGACTCAGATAAATTTGATCCTAAAATAAAAAAACCGGAATTATAGATTTCCGGTTTAGTAAAACACTGCATTATTGTAAATCTTATCTGGTTTGTTTTCCGTTTTTATTCTTATTTCTATGTTTATCCTTTTTATTAGCTTTCATCTTTTCAAGTTTTGAGATCTGTTCCTGAGTCAGTATACCCTGCATCTGTTTCATGAAATTTTCCCGGCTTTGCTTTTTCAATTCTTTTCTTTCAGTCTTTTCAAGATTCTTATACTTTTCCTTATTTGCTTTTCTTTCAGATGCTTTTGTTAACATCAGATCATATACTTTCTTATACTGATCCTCACTCAGGGATAATTCCTGATTTAATCTGTCAGTTCTTTTCTTGGCAAATTCTTCCGGAGTTTTATTTTTTCCTGAATACTGTTTAGAATCATCCTGGGAATATGATACTGCAGAGAAAGTTAGAAATGCTAAAATCATTAGAACAAGAGCTTTAACTTTAATATTATTCATTTATTATTATTTTTAAATTTTCGAATACAGGAATAAGACAATTCAGATTCTGAAAAGGTTTAAACATAAAAAATAATAAAAGTATAATACCGGAAAATAACTGAGAAGTGAAGATTTAATACGGAAAGGCAATAAAAAACCCCGTCATAAACGGGGTAAACAAAAAAACAATGAAAGATACTTTCAAAGTGTAGCGGGAGAAGGACTTGAACCTTCGACCTTCGGGTTATGAGCCCGACGAGCTACCAACTGCTCCACCCCGCGATGTTTAGCAATATATATAAAATATTTTCATGTTTCAATTGCTTTATTGGAACAATTTATAAATTGATTTTACAAATTGAGAAAATTAATTTTGCTAAACTTTTCAATCCAAATTCAAACCAAATATAAATTTTTATGAATATTTTTGTATGCGTATCTTTAGTTCCTGACAGTACAACAAAGGTGAAAATTGCTCCCGACGGTAAATCAATTGATGACAGCGGAGTCAGCTTTATAATCAATCCTTATGATGAATTTGCAGTGGAGGAAGCTATCAGATTAAAGGAAAGCAAAGGCGGTGAGGTTACAGTCGTTTCCGTGGGAACCGATAAAGCGAAAGAAGCGATCAAAAAAGCTTTCCAGATGGGCGCTGATAAAGGGGTTTTAATAAAAACCGATACCGCCGGATTTGATTCATATTTCGTAGCAAAGAATCTTTCAGATTATTTAAAAGACAAGAAAGCTGATATAATTTTCTTCGGTAAACAGTCAATTGATTTTGACGGACAGCTGATACCTTCAATGGTATCAGAGTTACTGAATATTCCTTCCGTCAGTGTAGTGGTTAAACTCGAAATTAATGATAATACCGTTACTGCGGAACGTGAGATAGAAGGCGGTAAAGAAGTCGTTGAAGCTGATATGCCGGTTATTATCGGAGCGCAGAAAGGACTTAACGAACCAAGATATCCTAATCTGAAAAGTATTATGGCTGCAAAGTCAAAACCAATTGAAGAAGTTCAGGCCTCTAACTCTGAATCAAGAACTGTTATTAACGAAATGACTCTTCCTCCCGCTAAGACATCAGGAAAAATATTTCAGAACGGAAAGGACGATGTATCTGAACTTGTAAGACTTCTCAGAGAAGAAGCAAAAGTAATTTAATTCTTTAATAATTTTTTAATTTATTTAAATGTCGAAAAATATATTAGCGTTTGTAGAATCAAAAGACGGGAAATTCAAGAATTCCGCTTATGAAGTGGTTTCCGAATCAAGGAGAATTTCTGAAAAGTCAGGATCAGGATTCACTGTATTAACTATTGGCAACATTGAGGACAGCGCTGTAAAAGAACTTTCAAAATACGGAGCGAAGAAAATTATCATTGCAGATCTTGACAAACTTAATTCAAAGTCCGAAGCGCAAAATATCAAATACTCCCCTGCCGCATTTGCAAAAGTGATAAGTGAAGTATCAAAACGGAATCAGCTCAGATCATTATACTTTCAGCTACAGCTCTGGGAAAAGATCTTACCGGGAGGATCAGCATAAAGACTGATTCTGCTGTATTCAGTGATTGTGTCGATATCAAAGCCGAAGACGGAAAATATCTGCAACAAGACCGGTTTGTGAGAAAATAATAATTTCTTTAAGACCTAATGTTTTCAAAGCTGTTGAAACAGATAATACTGAAACAGAAATAATCCGTCTGGACATAGAGTCTCTTAATATCAGCAGCAGGAGATTTTTCATCTGTAGTTAAGGATGTTATTATAAGTGATATGAAGCTTGATGTATCCGAAGCGGACAGGATTGTTTCAGGCGGAAGAGGACTCAGAGGACCGGAGAATTTCAGTCTGATAGAAAATCTTGCAGCATCGATCGGCGCTGCAACCGGAGCTTCAAGAGCGGTTGTGGACGCAGGATGGAGGTCTCATTCCGAACAGGTCGGACAGACAGGAAAGACCGTATCTCCAAGTCTATATATAGCCTGCGGTATCAGCGGAGCTATTCAGCATCTTGCCGGAATGTCCTCATCGAAATGTATTGTCGCAATAAATAAAGATAAAGATGCGCCGATATTTCAGATCGCGGATTACGGAATTGTCGGAGATGTATTTGAGATCATCCCCGCGCTGACTGAAGAGTTTAAAAAAGTTGTTTCAAATTAAACACCAATTAAACTCATATTAAGAATTTACTTATAGTTTTATATTGTAAATTTGAAACATTTACTTTAGCTTGATTGTAATTATTGAAAATTAATTATTAAATGGATTATCCAGAAGACTATACACAGGTAGATATTTTCGGCTTATCATTAACACCATCCATCAGCGGAGGAGGTTATGCAATTATACTTAAGGAAGTAGCGGGAAGTAAAAGACTGCCTATCATAATAGGACAGTATGAAGCGCAGTCAATTGCGCTCGAACTTGAAGGCATTAAACCCCCAAGACCGCTTACTCATGATCTCTTAAAAGAAGTAATTGAATCTCTCGGGAGTTCAATCGAATACATAATAATCAGCGAACTTAAAGAATCTACTTTTTATGCAAGAATAAAATTCAATTCATCTGACATAGAAGATATTGACGCAAGACCTTCAGACGCAATAGCAATCGCTCTGAAATTTTCTGCGCCGATATATGTAAATAATGATATTATGGATGAAGTTGGATTTATTCCTGAGTTCGATGAGCAGACACTTCCCAAACAGGAAGATGCAGAAGAACTTGAAAGAGAAGCTGACGCAGGTATTCCTCCGGACGCTCTGACTGCAGAAAAAAAGAATCTTTCTCAGAAAGAGAAAAAACTTTTACAGCTTAAAGCAGATCTTGAGGAAGCTTTAACAAAAGAGGATTATGAACTTGCAGCAGAACTTCGCGATGAGATCAGGAAAATGGAAATTTCAAATCTGAATTAGAAAAGGTTCACAATCAGAATTAGTTATAAATTATTTATTAATCAAACAGACATTGTGAAAATTTACATAACCGTAATTATACTGCTTACTATATTTTTAACAGACATATCTGACGCACAGGAAATAAGATTAAAATTAAATAATTCACAATCTCCGGATCTTTACAAACTCAGCATTAAGGAAGAGACAAAAGAAATTCAGATTCCCCCAATCCCCTCTTCCGGCGCAGCTGTGGGTTTTAATCTCGGACTGGCTTCAATAGAAGGAAAGGTTGGATTTGCGGTCGGAGCTTTTGCTGAATTAAAAACCGGCGGTTTCTCTTTTGTACCGCAGGCGAATTACTGGAGTGAAGATAAGCAAAGCAATTTTGAACTTGCAGGGCTGGCGAGATTTTATCTGAGCCCTCAGGTGTTAATGCCGTATATCGACGGCGGTCTGGGAGTGAATTTTTATAACTCCGACAAAGAGAATTTTTCAAAACTCAGTATACTGTTCGGTGGCGGAGTCGAGCTGACTAATCTCGGAACTTCATTCAATCTGATCTTTGACGGCAAGTATAAACTGATCATTAATGATCAGAACAATATTTCATGTTTTGTATTTACAGCAGGAATGAAATTTCCTTTTAAATAATTTATAAAGCTTTTTTAAAAAATGCGTAAAAGTAAATTTTCTTTTACGCATTTTTCATTAACGAATGAAAAATAAGAAAAGACTTTTAATAGACATTGGTAATTCAGCTGTTAAAGCCGCTTCAGGTTCTTTTCAGGGAAATAAAATTTCATTCATTTACGGAGAAGCTTACAATAAAGACAAGTTTGAAAAACAATTTAATTCATTCATTAAAAAATTAAAAAACGGCTTTCCGGGAAACAGTTTTGAATTCACAGGCATATCTTCTCTTAATGTCAGACAGAATTCATTTATAAGAAAAACCATCAGTAATTATTTTGATACAAAACCGGTATTTATAGATCTTAAACTTAAGCTCCCGCTGAAAATCGATTATGCTGACACACTCGGCAATGACAGGATCTGCAGCGCCGTTGCAGCAAATGATAAATTCCCGGGGAAGAATATTCTTGTTATTGACTTCGGAACAGCTACTACATTTACGTTAGTATCAAACGGAATTTTAAAAGGCGGGATTATCTCGCCCGGAATATTAACCGCATTAAACTCGCTTACAGAAAAAGCGTCACTTATAAAAACAGATCCGCAATTTCCAAAAGCATTAATAAACAATACCACTGAAGCAAACATAAACGCCGGCGTCTTATATCAGACACTGTATTTTTGTGAAAGAGTGATCAGTGAAACAACAAAGAAATACAGAGGACTTAAAGTAATTGCTGCCGGTGGATTCAGCGGATTAATTTCCGGTAAGACTAAATTAATAGATGTAACTGACAAGGAACTTGTCTTTAAAGGTATAAACTTAATACTGCAGCGCAATGAAACTGATAACAAATGAGAGAATTCTCGAAACCAACGGAAACTGCGATATCATAGATATCACGGGCGACGCGCAGGCAATTCTGAATAAATCAAATCTGACCGAAGGTACATGCTGCATATTCTCAATTGGTTCGACTGCATCAATAACAACTATTGAATATGAGCCGGGACTTATAAAAGACATTCCGAAAGTTCTCGATAAACTGATCCCCGCTTTTTCTAAGTATCATCACAATGAAACCTGGGGAGACGGTAACGGACATGCGCATATCAGATCCGCGATTATCGGAACATCTTTCAGCGTACCTTTTAAAAACGGAATGCTCATGCTGGGAACATGGCAGCAGATAGTCTTAATAGACTTTGACAACAGAAAAAGAACCCGCAGGGTCGCCATTCAGTTAACCGGTATTTAGTAAGAATACAAAGTGAAGACGAAAATTATTTTATTGCTGATAATAATCCTGACGGCAGCATTGAGATTATATGATATTGAGACAAAGAATATGTGGTTTGATGAAGTTTATTCATGGAAGTTATCTCAAAAAACGGCAGTTGAAATTATAGAAGACACATCCGGAGACATACACCCTCCCCTTTACTATATTGTTCTGAAATACTGGACAGGATTTTTTTCCGACAGTGTTTTATCAATGCGGCTTCTCAGTGTTTTACCGGGACTGCTTTCTCTGATATTCGTTTATAAAATTTCCCGTCTGCTTTTTAAAGCAGATGAACCTGTAATTTTCGTAATGCTGCTGTATGCAGTATCGCCGGTAAATTTATTTTACTCGCAGGAGATCCGGATGCTCAATCTCAATTTATTTCTGACACTCGGTTCGGTTTACTATTTTCTTCTTTCGCTTAAAGACAATTCCGTGAAATACCTGATCTTGTTTGTCTTGTTCTCATTTACCGCTGTCTACACACATTACTTTTCTCTTTTGATTTTGTTCACTGCATTTGTAATTCTTATCTTTAAATTAATTTCAAAACAGAATACATTCAGAGAACTTCGCGGAAAATTCGCTGCAATTATAATTGTGAACATTCTTTATATTCCCTGGTATCCCGTTTTTTTTTCACAGATAAGCAAAGGTCAGCCGTGGAGAAAAGTAAACTCGCTTCAGGATACAGGTCATAATTTTCTTAATTACTTTAAGGATAATTTCCTAAGCGTTTACAAAGAGTTCGAACCAATTCACATTCAGTATTTATCCGCCTTTGTCAGCTTTTTTATATTAGCGTATCTCCTTTATTGTCTGTTCAGATTTCTGAATTCGGATGAAAAAGTAATGTCGGATTTTAATTACATAATTATGTTCTTTTACCTGCCGCTGTTAATTGCGCTTATTATTTCCTTTAAGCAAAACATCATACTCTCAAGATACCTGAGCATTATCATACCGTACATGATAATAACAATAATATTTTTTTCATCAATGTTGTTTAAAAGAAAAGTACAGATACTTTTGTTTCTGTTCCTGTTTTGCGTGAGCAGCATAGGTGTTTATATAAATTACAATAATAATTTTAAGAATAACGATTACAGAAAGGTCATTTCATACATTGAGGAAAATTATAATAATAATAATAATAATATAATTATAGTTGAACCGCACTACATGGGCTGGGTCATTGAATACCATACAAAACATTCCGAAACGAAACTGCCTGTTCCCGAAATATTCGGGTGGGATCTAAAGATGCAGCTTGACTCTTTGAATAACAGAAAGGACATTGATAAATTCTGGTTAATACTTGATTACAGTTCCCTTGGAAATGAGGATTACAGTTCGGCTGAAAAAGTTTTAAATCAAATGGGATTCAAAAAATCTCAGGAGAAGACATTCTATGTGATCCCGGCAAAAGTCAGCGCGGGTTATTATGTCAGGAATGATCCTTAAAGTCATAGAATAGTAAGTTTAATTTTACAACCGCGTTTGATAAATTAAAGGAAAGGAGTAACTAATCATGAAAAAAATAATTTTCTCTGCTTTATTTTTCCTACTTTATTATAGAAGCAACAAAATAGAAAAGGTTACTTCTACTATGGTTACATTTTATTATGAGTCAACTGGTTGTTTTAATTCAAAAAAGAAAGATTCTTTTAATTAATATAAAGAATTTGTAATTTAACGAAAACCTTCTAAAAATTTATTATGAAAACATTAACAATAAAAACGAAATTAATAACCGACACTTTAAAAATCAAAGATGCAAAAGATTTCATTGGTAAGGAAGTTGAGATAACAATAAAAGAAATCGAAAACGGGAAACCTCAAAAAGAATTTGGAGATATTCCGGTGCTATTGATTTGAATGGAAAAGCCGATAATATTAATATTCGGGATATTGCTTATGAGTAAAGTTTTAATTGATACTAATATTTTTATATATGATTTAGACAGAGCATCATCCTTCCATAAACAAGCAAAACAAATAGTCGAAGATCCGCGAGTTGAACTATACACTACAAGCAAAAACATTTCTGAATTCTTTGCGGTATGTTCAAAATTAGGAATTAAGTCAAAACTTGCATTCGATTATTTTGATGATATTATTTTAAACACTACAATATTATTCCCTGATTATAAAAGTTTGAACATCTTCAAAAAACTTTTGAAAGATAATAATGCTAAGGGAAACAAAGTCTATGACATCGAGATTGTTTCCATAATGTTAAATAATAATATTAATCAAATCGCTACTCTGAATACAAAAGATTTTAAGACTATAAATGAAGTCGAAATTTATAAAGTATAATCTGCATACTGTCCCTATGATGACAAGCTAACGGCGATTTTCCTGCCGTCGTTGTTGTGTAATGCTTCAAGTGGAAATGGAATTTCTGAATTATTATATTTGTAAACTAAATCGAAAGGAAATTCCAAAATGTCAGAAAAAAAACGCTGCACATCAGAACAAAAAATTATTATTCTCAGAGATCTTCTTGAGAAGAATATGCCAATCAGCCAGGTTTCTGAAAAACACAATGTTCATGTAAATGATATCTACAATCAAAAAAAGATCGAAGCTCTCGAAGAGTTTCTTCTTCCAGTTATGCTGTTTCAGTTTTTGAATCAAAACCCACAGCAAACAAAACATCTCTGATCAATCTTGATGATGCCGGAAAGCAGATCGATGAGTATGTTGAATTTTATAATACAAAAAGATTGAACAGTTCATTATATTATTTAACGCCGAAAGATTTTATGGACGGGACTTTCAAAGAAAAACTTGAAGTAAGAGAAAACAAATTATGACAGGCAAGAGAAAACAGAATTCAAACAAGAAAAGCAGTATGATCTGCCAAAATCAAATTTAGAAAATTCCATTTTCCGACGAGCCAATACAACCTAGATATATAGAATCTTTTTATAATGAGTTAGGTCTCAAAAAATTTCTAAATTTGTTTCGGTTTATAGAAAATAAGGTCAGCAAATTATTCGCTGACCTATTTATTAAAAATTTTAATTGGACAAATGCCCTTATTTTAGAAGAACCATTCGCTTAGTTTGTACAAAATTATTTACTTCTAGTCTATAGAAGTAAACTCCGCTTGCAAAGTTTACACCATTAAATTCAATTGTATATCTGCCAGCAGTTTTTAATTCATTATTTACTAATTTCATTATTTCGCGGCCAAGCATGTCATAGATAACTAAATTTGCTTTGCCATCTACCGGTAAATCAAAATTAATTTTGGTGGAGGGATTAAAAGGATTAGGATAATTTTGTGACAAACTATATTCGAAGGGTAATAAGTTGCTCCCCATTGAGTTATCTCTTATTAGACTTGTACTTATAGCAGTAATTGATATATCCTCTAATCTTCTCTTTGCTTTTTCATCACTGTTCAGACTTCTAGACAATAATAAATTACTTTTAGCCCTTTCTTCTTTCAATTTATCAAACTCTTTTAATTGTCGAAAAGATTCATTTAATTGAGGATTATTTACTGATTCTTTAATTTGCTTATCAAATACTTCCAGTTTTTCTTTTGCTCATTATCAAATACTTTTTTAACTTTGCTCATTAATGGATCATCATTAATTATTTTCTCAATTCTTTCTATTAACTTATACTCATTGACTTCAATATTTTGATTTCCTCCACCGCTTCCACTATTAATAAGATCTTGGATTTCTTCATAATTCCAAGATGCAAGAAGACGTATGTTTGGATCTGGATGATATAGTGCTAATAATTCATAGGTATTTGATGTATAAGTATATTCTTCAATATTTGCATAACACTGTGCAATAATTACCATAGCCATATCAACATCCCCGCAATCTTCTAATTCAATTTTATTTTCAAGATAATCTATTAAATCAGTGTATAAATCAATTGTATAGCTTTCATCTGCGCTTGTATCAAGCGATACATAACAATCATATAATAGTACAAAGCAATGAGAATGATACGAATAAGAATCTTCACTATCCACAAGGCTTTTTAATGTTGTGATAGCATTTGGATAATTTCCAGAAGTGAAATATGATTCACCCATATAATATAATTGATCTAAATCTGAAAGCTCTTCTCCAGTTATGTCATAACTCAATTTCACTGAATCATAAATTCCATTCCCCATATTTGTAATATTCCAGCCCGTTGCATTTGCTTCTGTAACACAATTATAACCTAGATTATAATAAACAATTGGTACAATAAATGAAGAATTATTCTTAGTTAAAGATATAATTGGAACATCACTTGAATTCCAACAATTATCACGTGCATAATATGAATTAATGGAGGAATCCATCCAGCCATATATATGATAATTAGTTGAATCCGAGACACTAAAGTTATTATTTCCCCAATCTGTTAAAATTTTTCCCGCCGATGACAGTTGTACATTATCACCTTCATCTGAATCCAAACTATTTTTTCCTCCTGTCCAAATCATATTTCCTTCAAATATATACGGAGCTAGATTTGGATTGCATAAACCTGCTAGATGTAATGAAACATCTTTGGAATTCACAATATTGTTGTATAAATCCGGATGACTGTTAACAAGATGAATTCCTAAAGGCACGTTACTCGAAGTAAAACTATTATTTTTAATTTTTCCGCTTATTTGAATCCCAATAAAATTTACAGAAGCAGTATTGTTAAATACATTCCTAGTTACACTGTAAGGCAAGACATTAGACAAGTAATTTGCAAGAATTATCGAGGCGCATCCATTTGTAAAAGTATTATTAATTATATTCAAACTATATGGACTCTGTTCGGATTCTTCCGGTTCTCCAGCTGCACCACCAGTACTATTGTTTTTTAAATAAAGTCCAATATACTTAAGGGGAATCGGAGGAAGGTGAAGTCTTAAATTACCTGTAAAAAGTAACAAGAAAAATGGCGCTGCTTTACTTAATTTTGTAAAATAAACCGTTCAAAATAAATTAAACAAAAGAAAGGAAACAACGTCATGACCAGAGGAAAAATACTTCCATCAGAAAGAATAAGCAATGAACTATCAGAGCTAATACTGAATGGAAATGATAGCCAGGAAAGATTTACTTGGTTTAATATTAAAGAAATCACTTCAGAAGACAGTTCAGGAGTTATTGGAAAAGGAGATAGAGAAGAAACTGGGAAGAGGATATTATGAACGAAAAGAAGAAACCGAATCGGATCAAATTTACCGTAACGGTTATGAAACGCGTAAAATAAAGACAGCAGAAGGCAAGGTTAATATTGAAGTGCCTCAGCTTCGTAATACACCGGAACCACACAGATCAGATGTATTAAAGCTAATGGGTAAAAGGAGTGCAGAACTTGAGCGTATAGTAACAGAAATGTATGTGCGCGATTATCAACGAGGGATATAGAAGATCTGCTGAGAACACCTGAAGGAGAATTATTACTGAACAGGAGTTCGGTTAGTGAAGTTGAAAAATCATTGAATGAGGAATATATAAGATTTATCAACAGAGATTTAAGTTGTTATGATTTGATATATTTATTTGTAGACGGCGTCTATGAATCGCTTAGAAGAGTGACAGGCAGAAAGGAAGCTATTCTGTGTGCATGGGGAATACTTGCAACGGGAGAGAAGATAATGCTTCATTTATCATTGGGAAACAGAGAGAATTGTGAGACCTGGACTGAATTTTTCAGAGAGATGCAGAACAGAGGACTGCGTGTACCAATGCTAATAATCTCAGATGGAGGACCGGGTTAAAAGCAATTGAAGATTGTTTTCCGGAAAGCAAGAAGCAGAGGTGTATAGCTCACAAGCTAGAAATATAGCAAATAAATTAAATGAAGATGGACAACAAAGATTACTGCCTTTAATAAAGGACGTATATTATCAGACTGATCATGCAATAGCAACCATGATAGCAATGAAACTTATAGATGATTATTCATCGAATATCCATCAACAATCAAATGTTTTCAGGAAGATTTGGACAGTTATTTAAACTTCATGAAATTTCCTGTTGGTCATCACCGGTTCATACGAACAACAAATTTGCTTGAGAGAACATTTGAAGAGCAAAAGCGCAGGACAAAGACAATACCAAGATTTTTGATGAACAAAGTTGTATCAAACTGTTTACGGTACGATGATAAGAGTTAGCGAAAAGTGGAAAACAATAAAAATGAAAGAATATGAATTGACGATATTAAGAAACATGAGAAGTATGTTTGGATGGAAAGATATCAGTGAAGAAAACTTTATTTCAAAGAAATATGCAGCTTAACCATTTTTCGTTTTTACAGGGAAAAAATGACTTGACCTCGGAGGAACAGATGCAGTGTTAAATTCCGGCATATTAAAAACATTGTCTTGTATTAATAATCGATAATTGTTTTCTCCATAAATGCCATTATATTCACCTCCCGAAGGAACATTAAATGTATTTCCTTTTATTACTCTGTTAAAAGTGGAAAAATTAGCTCCATTTGTTATAGTAATTGCAGTCTTAGCATCACTAAACATACAATTAATAATAGAATCATTTCCGGAATTTGAAAGAATAATACCATCCCATTTATTTGAAGTGTCACTGGAGCAAAATATCGCGCCGTTTGCAATTAAAGTGGCTGAGCTATCAAATATTATTTTAGAATTCTCACCAAAGATTATTTTAAATTTGGATTTAATTTCAAAAGTAGTCTTACCAGAAAAATGTAAAGTGTAATCATCTGGAATTTTCAATATTGCACTATCCGGCAGAATAATCTTGGTACTATCTTTTACAAAAAATTCAGAAAATTCATCATGAGCAAATAACGTATCATTTTCAAAAGTTATTGTTTTTGAACCTGAATAATCTGCAACAGTTGCAAATTTAATTCGATTATTTTTTGTTAAAATAGTGAACATCCAACCAGAAACATTGTTGGCAGAAGATGCAGGAAATGTTCCTAAATATATGTTACCTAAATAATGATGATATATATCATAAATATAAGTTCTTAAAGTAACACTATTAGATGTGCATGAAACTATCTCACAAAAATTAGTCGGTGTGTAGAACTTATCATGGGGTTGGTTTTCACTAAAATCATTCGCCCAACCGGTTATAGTTCTAGCTGAATTTTCATAAACAATTTTTGGCCAAACATCCACTAAAGAGTGGTGAATAGGAACCGAAAAACTTATAGTTTTTTGGATTTCTTTTCTAAAAAGTCTGTAATATCCATCTTGTACTATGCCTAATGCTCCAATTACTCTTACCAAACCCATATCAACTGTAGCACCTATTTGAGTACCGCCAGATATTGCACTCGTAGTACCATAAGAATTTAGAACAGGGGGCTCGTAAATACTGAATGGCTCTATCCCCGTTAAGTTTTCCATATCAGGTAAACTCATCCCAACCTGGAGCACCTATGTTGTCACAAGAGACCTTACCAATCCTTCCATATCTGACTTTTCTAAGTTTCTATAATTAAGCAATACGGATATTAATCCAGTTACCATTGCACCAGCTTGCGATGTTCCGTTACCAAATTTTGTTCCACCACCAATTGATGTTGAAATTATCCTATCTATAGATTGAACATTTCCTGGATCCCACCCGGTGCTACAAGATCTATAGCATTTCCATAATTTGAATATGATTCTCTTTCTCCATTATTACTAACTGCCCCAACAGTTAGTACCTGATTAAATGATCCGGGATATTTAGGCATATTGTATTACTATTTCCAGTAATAGAAACGACAATTCTCCGTTTGATATCTGTAGCATATTTGATTGCGAATCTCACTAAATGATACCAAGTTGGAGACTCGAAACTTAAGTTCATTATACCATCATTTCGAGCCGATGCTTCTATTTGGTTAGTAAAAGTAACATCGGACATCGACACTCCCGTTTTTGTAAACCCTGTAAGAATTTATAGGAGAGATCCAATTAATTCCTTTGATGTTATAGGCGTTATTAGTAATAGCTCCAATAATTCCTGCCATTTGTGTTCCATGATTAGTAGTAATATTTTCTGCTGGGTTTCCATTCACATCCCAAAAATATGAATCCCCAGAAACTCTACTTGCTAAATCTGGATGATCTAGTTGTACACCAGCGTCAATCAAACCGATTGTTATTGGACCTCCAGTGGCAATTCTCCACACAGATTCAATTTTAATATCTTCCCCTTTAGTTCCACTTCCTTGACCTGTATTTCTTAAGTACCATTGTTTATCAAATTCTGGATCGCTTCCTGTAGTAACTGATACAATATTTCTCTCAGCGAAAATCACTTCATCATATAATTGATATAATCTATCAATTAAGACTTCTATACTATCGGAGGAGCTCAGTAGGATTGTGTAAACTCGAGAAAATAAAGATATATTAAATTCTCTACCAAATGAATCAGTTAATATTGTGTCTGCTTTTGTATATGATGGGAAAGTTCTTGAAATATTAACAATTCCTGATGTATCTAGTAAATTATATAAATTTGAAGAACTAATTCCAGAGCTTGATAATAAAAAACCATTATCAGTGCTATCAGGAAAATCAATAAACTCTGGAGAAATATACACTATGATCTCTCTTTCAGGATCTGAAAATGCAAACGAAAAATCATAAAAAAGAAGTGAAAAGAAAAGATACGAATAAATGAGAATAATTCGTTTAGTTATTGTTTTCATATGAAACAAATTAAGGTTATAAAATATTACAATCTTCTCTTTAAAGATCCATCTTTACTCATTATCCATATAAATCTCGGAGATTCTAAAGAAAATGTAATCCAATTTCCATCAGGGGACCAATCCGGATTAATACTGTTGCCATCGGATAATCTTGTAAGTTCTGAACCGTCAGTTTTGATTCTGAATATTTGACCATATTTTAATGATTTTTCAAATACGATATTTAGACCATCCATGGAAACAGAAGGATTTACATCATCTATTCCATCGTTTGTTAATTGAGCTATTAAATTTCCTGAAGTATCAATTATTGCAATTTCGCGAGGACCTTCTAAATTCATTGCGACAGCCAATCTGATCCCGTCAGGAAACCAATCAGGCATTCGAACCTCACCTAGTTCAGGGGTGTAAATAATTCTCTTTTTTTCTGATCCATCGGTTCGCATTTTCCAAACAAAACGAGATCCGGATGGACTATCAATATTTGAATCATATGCAATCCAATCACCATCCTTGCTCCATGAAGGGGAAGAAATTGCTGCGCCGGAAGTAAGTTGTACCTCAGACGAATCATTGTCTACTCTCCTTTTATATATGTTTCCATTTTTGAATAAACAATCCACCTTCCGTCAGGTGACCAATCCGGAGTAGATGCAAATTCAGGTACAGCAATTTTTCTTGGATCTTCATTCGCAGCGACATCAATATCGTAGACTCCATATTCTTTATCTGATATACCTCCAATATAAGCTATCCTGTTTCCGTCCGGAGACCAAGAAGGGTATTTCCCATTTTCTGTTTTTCCAGTATTGCTTGAAGATTCAGTTGATTTATCATTACATGAATTTAACAGCAAAGTGGTTATAAATAATGCGAACTTTAAGTAGTTTATGTAATAATTAATATTGAATAAATTTGAATTTATAACCATTTTTTAAATTAATTTTATTTTGTATTCCTAAACTAAATTGAACCTATGATCTTATAAAATAGAATTTGATTTTTAAAAATATAAATTGCAAGCGAGTAAATTCTATTCGATTTTAAACGCATTTAATCAAATTAAATGTAACCCAGCGATGATAAAAATATAGGTCGTTTACTCATTTTAAATGTAACCGTGTGTAATGCTTTAAGTAGAAATGGAATTTCTGAATTATTATATCTGTAAATTAAACAGAAAGGAAATTCCACAATGTCAGAAAAAAAACGCTACACATCAGAGCAAAAAATTATTATTCTCAGAGATCTTCTTGAAAAGAATATGCCCATCAGCCAGATTTCTGAAAAACACAATGTTCATGTAAATGATATCTACAATCATAAAAAGATCGAAGATCTCGAAGAGTTTCTACTTCCAGTTATGCTGCTTCAGTTTTTGAATCAAAACCCACAGCAAATAAATCATCTCTGATCAATCTTGATGATGCCGGAAAGCAGATCGATGAGTATGTTGAATTTTATAATACAAAAAGATTAAACAGTTCATTATATTATTTAACGCCGAAAAATTTTATGGACGGACTTTCAAAGAAAAACTTGAAGTAAGAGAAAATAAATTATGACAGGCAAGAGAAAACAGAATTCAAACCAGAGAAGCAGTATGATCTGCCAAAATCAAATTTAGAAAATTCCATTTTCCGGCGAACCAATACAAAATTAAGCAATCGTTAAGGAAAGTATTAAAAAAGTTCACCTAATACCTCATTTCTTTATCTTTACTTTTAGTGATAATTATCTTAATTTAAGACTAATTTTCACACTAATTATTATAAAAATTCATGTCCCAAAGAATACTCGCTTTGTTTTTTTTCCGTTAATAAATTGAGATCCCGCAGCTCCGAAATACTTTTTCTGCTCGTATTAACCTTTATATTTTCTTCTTATTATTATCCAATGAACGCTGAAGGATATTACCCGGGTGATATACAGGATGATGTAAATAATAAATTTACAAACGTCGGTAATATTGCAATGACAATTACCAACTACGGCACTATCGGTAACGGATTTGCAAACTTCCCGAATCAGCCGTCCTGTCAGTATCCGATCAATTCCGGAATAGAAAATATTTTTGTCGGAGGCATCTGGGTGGGCGGATCGAAGTCAGGACAGATAAGAGTTACTACTGGCGCGATCGATGTATCAAGCGCAAACCGCGGAGAAGGATTTGAATTTTCCAAATGCACCCGGACAGGGAATTCTCGAAAGATCTTCTCTGCAAAATTCTCCCAACTTCAGACCTGAAGCAGTTTCTCATCAGGATTTTGTCTGTGAATTTTTTGATACCAATACGGTAATTAACGGAACTCCGATCGTCAATCACGTTCCTCTCGGCATAAAAGTTCTGCTTGAATCTTACTGCTATGATTTTAACTTTGCAAACAACTGGGTAATACTGAATTATAAGATAGTCAACATCGGATACAACGGTGACACCTCCCCTATTGACAGTATTTATGTTGGTCTGTGGGCGGACGGCGTGATAAGAAATACCAACATCACTCCTCCCGGCGGAACGTCATTTTACAACAAAGGCGCTGACGGATATGACAGTACTCTGAGAATGTGGTATGAATATGATTACAACGGGGGATCCCGGATTTACAGACTCCTATGTCGCATTCAAACTTCTCGGACTTGACCCGAAACCTGCGCAGGAAAATATTAACAGCAGAACGAAGTATTCCATTTGGCAGTTTAGAAATGCAACAGGAATTCTTTATTTATCTCCGACTCTTGATCAGAGTTCACAGAACGGCGGCGGAAAGTTTGAAAAACCAAACGGCTATCTCAGCGTCTCTCCGCTTGATTCGTTAAGTAATCCATTTGTCCCTTCAAGAAATGACGAACTCAGACATACACCGAATAACAGATCCACACTGATCTCATACGGTCCTTTTTATCAGGATAACGGCGAGAGCTTTCTTTAAGATATTTACAGGACACAATAAATATTGTATATGCAGTCGTCTGCGCAAAAGAAGACCGGTACTGATCCGACGACATGGGATTCAAGTTATCGAGACAGAATCTGAATATCTCCGCCGGATGGGCTCAGAGCGCATATGACAACAACTACAAACTTCCTTCTCCGCCCGATATTCCGACTGTTAAAACTGTACTGGAGGACAAAAGCGTTACTCTTTACTGGGCGGCAAATGCTGAAAGATCCATTGACCCGATATCAAATATACAGGACTTTGAAGGGATACAGAATTTACAGAACCAATCCCGGTGCGGATCTTGAACTTACTGCTGATCTTGGAACAGCTCAAACTCGTTGGCGAATTTGACAGCGCATACAATAACATCAGCAATAATACCGGATTTAATTTTATAAAACTTGCTTCGCCGAAATATTTTGACGGAGATACAACTCCGTATTATTATAAATGATTTCCCAATCAGCTAAACGGGTTTCGTATGTGTACTCAGTCACAGCATTTGACAAAGGAGACATCAATCTCAGAATCTTGTCTCTCTCGAAAGTAGCAGACGCGGTAATTCTAAAACAGTATCGTAGCGTACTCCCGCGACAATGAAGCGTCTGTGAAGTCGGGTGTCTATCCTAATCCGACCATATTAAGGAAGCGCAGTCTGTGGACGGCTCCGGGAACAGGTGAGAACTTTTCGGGAAAATTTATTTTTATAATCTGCCGTCGAACTGTGTGATCTCCGTCTGTGGTCTATAGCGCGATTTTAGCGGATAAATTTACCGCACGATGCAGCGACTTATAACTGGGCTAAATAGAATGGTTCTCAACTTACTCTGACGGTACAGCAGAAATTCGCATGAGGTGAACATGCGGGATCCTCCGCCATTACAAATGAACAGCTTATAGCATCAAGTTTATATTTATTTACTGTTATGATACAAACTCCAGCTAAGTAAAAAGGAGGTAAGTTTGTAATTGTAAATAAAAGATCTTTAACCAAAGCATTGCTTACGGGTAACATTTTCTAGAAATTCTAAAAACTACTAATAAACTTAAATTAATGTCTATAAAAACATCTGAAAAGAATTGAACACTTCACCGGTTATATTTATAGAACCGCATCTATTATAGTACTGCTTGGATTTAATATATTGGGAGGGATTTTATAAACGTCACCTCCGCAGCAGATACAGACAAAGTCTGCAGATTCACTTGCGCCTGGAAGAGATAAGTCGGAACCCGAAGTAGATTCGGTACAGTTCGTCGGAAGAGCAAAGGGCCTTCCGCCAGAGGGTCCCTCCCGCCAATAATGATTTCAGAACCTATGGAGGAGAGGAACTTCCGTTGGACTTGTTATGTTTGTGATACTGCGGAACGGTACTTTCGGAGGAATCGTAGATAAGACAGGGCAGCGGAGGACCGTGCAGACAGCGCTTGATCTATAGATTCGTGTACGCATTATCAGAGTCAAAGGCGTGGACCAGGAATTCGGCTCTACTACAGTTCAAATTTCGCAAATACTTTACCACAGCCGGGCTTTAGATACTGCCACAGGTTATACAACTGATACTCTGAGCAATCAGGAGTTTCCACAAAAAGACCGTCTGCTCCGGATCCCCGTCACACTTCAACTTCGCAAACGGAGATTGGTATCCGAACGGCGGATCGATCAAATGCAAGTGTGGACTCCCGAGAAAAGTACGGAAGGTATGTATATTTGAAATAGAAACGTAACTGTCGTATAGCGGTATCGGCAAAGGTTAGCTATAGATAGTATAGTTGATGAAAACGGTAAATAAACGTAGGCAAGAGGATTTCTCCAACTCCTTTCCGCCATCCCCGTCCGGCGACACTTTTAGGACACGGGCCCATCCGACACCGGAACATTTGTAGTATATGTAAGATGAGTATATAAACGCTAACAATAAGGAGTATTCGTAAGTCAGCTTCCATGCGTTATCATTCTGATCCATCCGAATGCATCTTAGTCTTGGAACGCCCCCGCAGCTTTCCAGTCCGACGAGAAGTCCGGGAGCCCTCACCTCCTCGATAGTGTGTAAAGTAAGCGTCGCTGGTACTGATCCTTCTTTAAGCACCGCAACGATTACCGGTATTGAAAGTAATTTTAGATTCTGTCAACACCAGTATTCCAGAGTAAGAATATGCCGCGGACCAAAGGAAGTATTTATTCTCACAGTAAATGCCTCCGACTAATATCGGTACATTGGTAGAATATTTCTTCTGAGCGCAGGATAATTCAGGCGGTGTAAAATACCGCCGACAGATAGCTAACAGGATCGACTCTATTTTATTTAGCAAGAGCAAACGACTCTCTACCAAATCTGATGTACAGTTCTGCCCCAACAACGGCGTGTAAAATATCTGCATTCGAAGGATTTGATGTAGAGGAGTGGAAGGAATTGTTACCGCGGATACATCGGACAAGGCGGGAATTAATTTTTCAAGCGCAGGCGGAAATCAGACCGCCCTCGAGGAAGGCTCCATACCTCAGGAGCGGCAACAGCACCAAACAGCGGCATCTGGATATCGTAATCCGACGGACGTTTTGAGAAGAGGATGAGGAAAGTCAGAGCTTGCAGGAACAGTAGAAGAGAATTGCACAACAAGAATAAACATTGCCTCAGGTTCAGGAATAAATCTTATATCATGGAAATCCTCTGCTTGCAGCTGTAAAATATTACTTCCAGTCAGATAAATAACGCAACACAGGATGGTGATATGGATGTTGAGATCTGGGAAAGCGTGCTGCTCAGACTTAACGATCCGGTTACACAAACTCTGCGTGAACGTGCAACTGGTGTCGCATGCACTACTGTAGATCCCTCTTCCTGATACAACTTTCAGACGTAACTTCGAGAGATACTCGTATCGGATGCATCCAATGCAAACGCAAGAATAGAACTTCAGACGGTAACAATTAAGACCACAAAACAACTGGGACGGTTCAAAAATCCGCCGCAGCCGGGATATACGCTTCTTACAAAGAAATGACATAATTACTTATGAAGGTGTATTGTTTTATTCATTCAGTAATTATAAACTGACTCTGAGAAAGAATCCGATTTCGAACAGTTACACCGGTCGGAATTGTGGGCAACGTTGAGAATGTGAACAAAGACATCTGTCACAGAACTATCCGAACCCGTTCAA
>JADJYU010000012.1 GCA_016719565.1 Ignavibacteria bacterium | reverse complement strand
GGAGAAATCGCATAATCTTTATAAAAATAGAATGGTCATGTCATCCCAAGCTGAAAGAATTTTGCTTTTTATTTGAAGTTCAAGAAATTGTACTTATCATCTTTTCCTTTAATCTTAAATATTCTAAGACCATTTTTCATTATCATAGGTTGAATTCTTAAGTCTTCTTCATTAACAGAATGTCTTCTGCTTTTGCCATTTTTTAAATTCAGATGAATTAATTAACTCAATCATTTTCTTTCAATCACTATTTAGATCTGTTAAATCTTTATACCAATTAAATCATCAATTTCTAATATTTTCTCTCTTACGTTTTCTTTAAATCAGCATCATTTTGATCAAACCCATCTGGAATCAAATCTATAAACATATTAAAAAAAGATTTTTTCTTAATAATTTTCCTTTAAACTATCCGAGTCCTTAACTCAGGTGAAAAGAATAGTATTTTATTTTTCTACGCTTTAGTCTCAACAATTAGTTAAGCAAAGTCTGGGGCTACATCATCTATAATCTTGGTTAATTTTTTTTTTTGTTGAAGTAATATTAGCATAAGATGATTCTCGCTCTTCAATAAATTGATCAACAATAAATTTTATTTATCTAATTCTTTTTTTTTAGACTCATTATATATAATATTAAACAAACTTTATTTTAAACTATTTATTATAATAATTTCCTCAAAGCCTTCTTCAAAATACTCTGCCCCAATGTCTCCGCTTGCAGTAGACTTTGGCTTGATGGTTTCTTCTATTTTATCGCATACTGTGAGTTTTGCTTTCTAATTTATTAACAATAGAATTGTTGTTCATTTAATGGAGCAAAGGTATTAAAGAGTTTAAGTTGAGTAGTGTTTACCCTGGAGTCTAGCTAGCACCCATGTATTTGATTCACAAGCTGATTTTGCATAGCTTTTGTTGAAAAATAATATGCTAAATATTTTTTATTAACGGTTGTTTCAGAAACTCTAACAAGAAAACAATCTGCTTTATTTATAGCTTTATCTATGTAGTCAGGTAAAATAACTGATCTTATGCTTTCGAAATGAATGAAGAAAAATAATGTCTCCTTTACCCACAGTGTGTGTTTTGATTATTTCATATTTTCTTGAGAAACGAAAGTTTTTGTATTCATTTCTAAATTCCATTACACAATATTTTCTAATCTAATAACCCGAACTCCCTCATTGACATAATCCACACTCTTAAGATTTGAACCAAAGGTCATCTGATATTTTCCTACTATATCTTTTAATATAACAACTTTCCATCCTTCGGCAATTCCCCATCCTTCACATTCTTATTCGTCAAGCTTCCTTCAAAAGCCCACCTTCAACAAACTCTGCCTGTAAACTTTTAATTGCTGCTGCGCGATTTGCAGTTGTTGTTTGCCGTTTTCTAATTCACTGAGTAGTTTTTCTATTTCGGAAACAATTGCTTGTTGTTCATGCAATGGTGGAAGAGGAATAATATAATCAGAAAGTAAATTCTCTGACACTGTTGGATACAAACTGCCCCTGTACAATTATCACCAAGATATTTTAAAAATTTATTATTATATGCTAAAAAATAAAAGGAAATGATTGTACAAATTTTCCTTTATTTCTTAGAACTGTAAAAGCGGAAGAAACTAAAGTTGTTTTTCATTTATTTCTACAATTGCACCTCTGTTGGGTCTTACCCTTGATATCAGAATATCACCTTTTTTTTGATACTTTATCCTTTTACAGATACTTTATTCTTTAACAAATATTTTTTTTAATATCTACATCACCAATTTCTAAATATGGAACGGTACACTCAGATCCTTTTTCTTTAATTATTTCAAAGATATCTCTAATTCTATTTAACTCCCAATGTTTCGGATAATTATTTTCAGAAATGTTCACGCTGCCAACACCTCATTCAATTCACTAATAATTTCCTCTGTCTCTTCCCCAAACAACAGCCACATCTTCCCCAATCCGCCCTGCGCATTAAATGGGTTCAGATCAAAATCATCTTTATCTATGTGAAAGCTATAGATCACATAATCCTTTATCATTCTCAGCCAGTTCATTTGTTCTTCGTTGAACTTGACAGCTCCCGCCTGTTTTAAAAAACCCACTCCCGGAAATTTTTATCAACTGTCTTATCATAGCTCGTTAGCGTATCATCAATGCCTGTGACTTTTCTGATGATCGATACCATTGCAGTCAGATCGGTCAATGGCTTTCCGGTAACAGTCTCCGCAGTTTCATAAGCTCTCCATAAATTCATCGGTGCTAAAGACGGTTTATCTTCAGTCAGTTTCTCCAGCACTTCCTGTATCATCTTATATGTAACCTCCCGTCTCCGGAACGGCTGATTATAAAATATCTGCAGCGCAGTCAGTTCATTTTTATTATGTACCATCCACTCTCTGAATTCCGTGATAAGAGTTTCAGCTTTTTCTTTATTATCTTCATCCCATCCTGTGCCGAGCACTTCATCCGGATTGGAAAGATCAATTCGCTGCTCATGTATTTTTCTGACATTTTCTATGTACTCATTCAGCTCACCCGTAAATACTCTATTGGTTACGCCGATCGCATCCACTATCACAAAGTGGTCTTTTGTGTATTTAGCCGAAGGAGTTACCTTTCTGAGATCATCCAGTAAAATGGTTCTTGTTCCCCTGCCTTTCATCTGCTCAAAGTAGTTTTTACTTTTTACATCTCTCATGAACAGAAGACATTCAAGCGGTCTTACATCTGTTCCGGTAGAAATCATATCCACAGTGACGGTGATACGCGGATGATAATTATTTCTGAACTGAGACAAAATGGTCTTAGGATCTTCGCCCGCCTCTATTACATTTTTATCTTCATCGATCTTATCTCTGTCAGCAGTATAAGTGATCTTTCTGCAGAATCTGTTTTCCTCATTGAATTCTTCTCTTACGATCTGAATAATATCATCAGCATGACTGTCTGTCTTTGCAAAGATCAGAGTTTTCGGAACTTCAAAAATTCCGTTTTTATCTCTCCGGTCAGGGAATATTTTGGGAAGGTTTTCTTTGAACGATTTAATGATAGTTCTTATCTGGTTCGGATTTACAACATCTTTGTCTAATTGCTTATTTGAATATTCTTCATCTTCATCCTGCAGCTCCATTCTTTTCTTTCTGCTGAGACGCTCCCGGTGTTCGACGTATTCACCTTTCCAGAGTGTCGCTCCTTTTTGAGTTACTTTTGTATCTATAATAAAAACATTGTATCCCACATTCACTCCGTCTGCCACAGCCATTTCATGAGAATATTCACTGATAAGATTCTGATCAAAATAACCGATCGTTCTTTTATCAGGTGTAGCCGTCAGCCCGATCTCAAAAGCATCAAAATATTCCAGCACCTGTTTCCATAAATTATAAATGCTTCTGTGACATTCATCAATTACAATAAAATCAAAAAATTCTATCGGCATTTTCGGATCATATTCAATCGGAGGAATTTTCTTCGGCTGGAATTTTCTTTCATTGGGATTTTCCTCTTCGGCTTTTTCATCTAATTCTGTTCCTTTAAGTATGGAGTATAATCTCTGAATTGTGCTGATGCAGACCTGACTGTCTGAAGCAATATAGCTGGATTTCAGTCTCTGGACTGTATATAGTTCTGTAAATTTCCGGTTATCATCATTCGGGACAAAAGCCATGAATTCCTGCTCCGCCTGTTCTCCCAGATTTTTGGTATCTACTAGAAACAGTATTCTCTTTGCCTTTGCAAATTTTAATAAGCGGTAAATAAATGTAATTGCAGTATATGTCTTACCTGATCCTGTAGCCATCTGGATCAAAGCTCTCGGACGGTTTTCCTTTAATGATTTATCAAGATTATTTATTGCAGTGATCTGACATTCTCTCAGTCCCTGAGTTTCCAGTTCCGGCAGATCATAAAGTCTCTTCCGTAATGATTTATCATTCTTCTGCCATTTGAGAAGAGTTTCAGGTCTGTGAAATGTAAATACTTCTCTTCCTCTTGGTTTCGGATCAGTGAAGTCAGCGAATCTTGTTACTTCTCCTGTGCTCAGATATACAAACGGCAGCGGTTCATTTTTAAGATGTTTCAGAGATGCTTTTGAATAATCTTCCCCTGCAATTCATGAACGGACATTCTGTGACCTTCTTCAATTCGTTTCGCCTCAATTACTCCGCAGGGTTTTCCTTCCGCAAAGAGAACATAATCAGCCGGACCTACATCCGTCTGGTATTCCTTTACAGCCACACCGGTACCGGCATTCAGATTAATATGTTTAATATCCTGAACTATCCAGCCGCATTCTCTCAGCTGTTTATCAATACAATCTCTCGCAATTTGTTCAGGGTTTTGATTTACCACAGGAGTGTAAAAAGAATCATACCATTCTATTAAAAATTTTAATTAAAATTATAATAAAGAAATTTAAATTCAAATTTAACTGCAGGAGTGGAGATTCACATCTTCATTCAGTTTTCATATTGTTAGGGTAATCCAATTTAATTAAAAAAACTAATTATTTCAAAGAACAAGTGAATAACCGCCTGTTTTTTTAATTTATCTTATTTCTCATTTTTCCTCTCCTGCCCAAGCCCCTACTTTACTTCCTCTCCCGCCCAAGCCCCGGCCTGGGTGGTTCCGGCTTAGGAGGCAGAGTGAAACATACACTGGCCCTTCCCAAGCTGGGAGATTGGGAAAAGACAAATCCTTCCTGGGAATTTTTTAGAAAGTTTGAGTTTTTATTTAAAACTCAAACTTAATTTCCAAAACACGCCTTTTCACACAGCCTCTGGGGCTTGGGAAGGAGGAGAAGCCGGGCTTGGTAAGGAGGAGTGCAGTATGAAAAATAAAAATCCCCGCTTTCTTACAGCGGGGTTTCTGTTATTACTATTTATTTCTTTCTGTTACTTCACTTTGTCTCTGGCAGGAAACGGATCATTCCCATAACTGTCCTTGTCACTTATCTTTCCGTCTTTGTTGTGAATTACAAGTTCGGACTTTTTATTTTTTGCGATTTTTCTTGCACGTTTTACAGCTTCGGATTTTCATCCCCTCCCGCCTAAGCCCCAGCTTGAGCGGGTTAGGCTTAGGAAGAAGAGTGAAACATATACTAGCCCTATCCAGGCTAGGACTTGGAAGAAGGAAAAGAATGAATTAAATTTATTAAATAAAAATTATCATGTTAATGTTTAGTAAATTAATACTTATAATTTTAAATCAATATAACTATTCATTCATTTTAGCCTAACCGATTGTTGAATAAAATAAAATTCAGTTGATAAAAATACCTCGTTTCTTGCAACGAGGTATTTTTTACTTCAATGGTAATTAAATTAAAAATTGCATGTTATTTTATGCATTTGAATTTATTTAATTCAATAATATTTATACAGATCTACATTATTCTAATCCCCAAAACAATAAAGCCAGCCATCCTTTGAAGCGATAAATACTTTCCCATCGTAAACAACCTGAGTAGCTTCGAAATAATAATTTTTCTTTTCAATCAAAGTGAAATTGTTTTCATCATCAAATTCAAACAGATATATTCCACCGTAACCACAGGAAATTAATTTATCCTTAAATAATATAGGGGAAGATATCGATGATCCTGTTTTATATTTAAAAATTAGTTCGGGTTTATCAACTGTCGTTTTACCGTCAAAGCTATTTGTAGTTCCGTCTGATGACTTATAATCCACGACATATAAATATCCGTCTATACCGCTGAATGCAGCCAGTGATTTTGTATTCGGTGATTTATATTTATCATTAATTGATGCACTTCCAATCACTCCTCCGTCCCATGAAAGCATCTTCAGATTTCCAACCGGAAAATACCAAACAAGCGCATCTTCAGGTTTCTTTCTTGGATCGAGTTTCAACAATCCGCCATTTCCGGTAATAAATTGTTTTTCAACCGGAATAAGTAAACAACTGTCCTCAGTTACTACAGCCGATCCATTTAAGTCTGAACCAATAAAATATTCCCAGTCAATTTCTACTTTCGCAATATTATATCCATAAACATTTCCCGAACCGGAGGAAATATATATCCTGCCATCAAGATAAGCCGGCGAGGATTCAGTAATTATATTGCCGCCAATCCGTGCAATATCTTTTTGTGAAAATAAATTTATCTCTTTATATACTTCGGGTTCATAAAATTTTCCGTTTTCTACTACATTTTTATTGCCCGGATTAAACACTTTAAAAATACCATTTTCAAGACCGATATAAGCTGTATCTCCGACTATGAGCGCAGAGCCGTCAACATCTCTGCTGTAACTTTTGGTGCGCTCGACCTTCATTCTGAAAAGTTCTTCACCACTAATTACTGAAATACCTCTGAAATTATAATCAGATCTTGCTGACTGTCTGCTGCCCTGAAGCACTATAAACCTGCTTTCTTCGCTTTCTGAGTTTTTATTTAAATACAAAGTGCCGGTTCCTTTGATCGCATCATCAAAAGAATATTTCCATTCAACATTTCCATTTGAAGCGTCAATCTTTCTGAGGTTATAATCAAAAGAGCCCTGCAATAAAAATAATTTTTCTTTCTCCTTAAACAATAACGGCTGCCCTGTCCAGCCGGCTCCATAGCGCATATTTGAACCTGATAAATTATATATCATGTGCGATTTTGCCCCGCCAAGCCAGCATTTCCAGATTAAATTCAAAGATGATGGTGGATTTTCACCGTAGTAACATCTTCGTTCATCTCCTAAAAAGGAGCCGACAATAATTTCATGATCTTTTTTGTGTTCAATTTGACCCTCTTTTGCTGCAACAATTCGGGCTGATACGGTTCCAAGATTTTTATCTAATTTATTGCATGATAAAATTGAAAAAGCAAAAACTATAAACAGCAAAATGATTTTTTGCTCTACCTTTAAGTAAAAATTTATTTATTCTCGAATATGAAAATAGTCTTATAAACAATGAATTATCAAGTTTAGATTTAATTTCAGTTATCTGATAGAATCTCTATTCTTACATTCATTTCAAAATTTCTTCTAAACTTCTGCGCCAAACAGATTGTTCATCAGTTCCAGCAAAGATGTAATTATTTGAAATTAATAAATCATTGATTCTAGGAATTGTGTTGAATCCCTGATTTTTATTTTCCCAACTTGTGCCATTATTTGTTGATAAGAATACTCCGTCGTAAAAAGTCCCTGCAAAGAGGTTTGTTCCGGAAACTGCAAGTGATAAAACTTTTTTATTCGTTAATCCGATCGCAGTCCAGCTTATGCCGTTATTTGCTGATGAATATACTCCGTCGTCAGTACCCGCAAAGAGGTTTGTTCCTGAGACTGCAAATACATAAACAGATTTATACGTTAATCCGGTATCTATTGAAGTCCAGCTTCCGCCATTGTTTGTTGATAAAAATACTCCGCCGCCCAGAAACTAAAATCACATCCTACGAAGAGGTTTTTCCCGAGACCGCAAGTGATAAAACTTGTTTTTTAGTTAATCCAATCGCACTCCAGTTTCTGCCGTTATTTGCTGAAAAGAATACTGCGTCTTCGAAAGAAATACCCCCTACAAAGAGGTTTGTTCCGGAAACTGCAAGTGCTCCAATATATGGAAATGATAGTCCGTTATTTATCTCAGTCCAGCTCTTTCCGTTATTTGTTGATAAAAATACATGGCCTTCTAATATATCATCAGTCCCACAAAGAAGATTTGTTCCAGAAACTGCAAGTGCCTTAATATATTGATTTGATAGTCCATTATTTATCGCAGCCCAACTGTCTCCGTTATTTGTTGATAAAAATAAATCACCTCCGGAATAATTATGACTCCCGGCATAAAGGTTTGATCCTGAAACTGCGAGTTTTCTAACAGTTTGATTTGTTAAACCGTTATTGACCGCAGTCCAGTTTGTGCCGTTATTTGTGGATAAATATACACCTCCGTCTGTCCCTGCAAAAATATTAGTTCCGATAACAACTAGAGTTCTAAAATTTTTATACGTCCCTGCAAAGATGTTTGGCCCTGAGGAAACGGCAAATGCAAAAACATCAAGACTTCCTAATCCGTCATTGACTGCTTGCCAATGTCCTCCGCTATTTGTTGATAAAAATACTCCACCGCGCTAAGTACCTGCAAAGAGGTTCATCCCGGAAACAATAAGTGATGAAACGGATTTACTTGTTAATCCGCTATTGACTTCCGTCCAGCTTGTACCGTTATTTGTTGATAAAAACACCCCATTGTTTGTCCCAGCAAAGATATTTGCTCCTGAAACTGCAAGAGTGTATACACTTCTATCTGTTAATCCAATTGAAGTCCAGCAAGTGCCGTTATTAGTTGATAAATATACACCTCGTCAAACTGTGCCTGCAAAAGATTAGTTCCGGAAACAGCAAGTGATTTAACGGATTTACTTGTTAATCCGCTATTGACCTCCATCCAGCTTGTACCGTTATTTGTTGATAAAAATACTCCGTTGTTATTTGTCCCGGCAAAAAGGTTTGTTTCGGAAACAGCAAGTGATGAAACGGATTTACTTGTTAATCCGCTATTGACCTCCGTCCAGCTTGTACCGTTATTTGTTGATAAAAATACTCCGTTGTTATTTGTCCCGGCAAAAAGGTTTGTTTTGGAAACAGCGAGGCAATGTACTTCACCACCATAAGGTCCATTCGTCTGTTCCCATTGGGCACTTGACAACGAAGATGAAAGTAAAAACAGAAAAACCTTAATAATTTTTTTCATAAATGATAATTTTAGTTAAATTATTTATCTGAAACTTTATTTCTTAAGTTCAATCTTCAAATACAAAGTCTCATAGTAATAACTAAATGTTTCAAGATTTTCTTTTGTATAAATCAATTTCTCATACTCTAAATTTTCATCTATTTCTGATCTTGATAAAGTGAATTGAACTTTTATAGAATCTGCTATTGTATAACCTTCATCAGAATGACCGGAAAACATTTCAAATTCTGTTAATGAATCATTCTTAAATTTTACAAATATGACATACATGTTTTCAAATGGATCGAACTCTTTTAAATTAATATTACTTTTAGAAATGAAAGAATAAACTTCCAAACCTACATCAGAATCTCTTCCAAAAATTTCAAATTCACTGGGATCATATATTTTAAATTCAGGAAAGTTTTTAAAAAACACTTCGGTAGAAATTCCAAATTCTAACTCCTTGCCAAGAAATAATATTGAATTATCAGATTTATTGTTTTCATTTCTACTTTCTTTTATTATTTTTTTGTAAGAATATTCATACGAATAATTGTTAAATCGATTAATTAAGATTTCTTTATTTACTTTGAACTCTTCGAAATGAGAGTCTGATAACACCCAGCTGGTACAGTTAGGATTTCTATTTTCATCCTCAGTCTTTGAGAATAAATTAGAAATATTCGTAAAAGATAAGAATAAAACAAAAATAAAGATTCTCAACATTTTAAATGAATATTTTTTAATTAAAAATAGAAATAATCCTACACTAATTTTTAAAAACATTATATAATTGAAGAATTTCTTCCGGTGTTAAAGACCTATTATATATTCTGAATTCGTCAATTTTTCCGTTATAAGGATACCAGTTATCTGAAAATTTTCCAAAATATAAATCTTCTTTATTAGCAATTGAAAATTTATCAATGTTCGATTGTGAATAATTTAGTAAACCATCTATATAAACATATCCGGTATCTTTGTTGATCACATAAGTAACATAGATCCAATTTTTTAGCAAATAAATATTCTTACTTATTCCAGATATATTGAAGGAGGGAGAATTAAAATAATTGTTTGAAAAACCAGATCCAAAATTTCCATTTTTATTAGCTGCATTTTTAGAATGGAATCCGGTTCTGTCATGACTTTTCGCAAACACACAGGCTGGAGCTTCATCAGTAATATATTTACCTAATCCATCCATTCCGTCATAACTATCAATTGTAGTCCAGTAACTTATACTCAACTCATTTTGGAATTTTAACGAATTGCTATTAGGAATTTTGACATGACCGGGTTTTGAAACCCCGCCAAATTTAATAGCTTGTTGGCTAATTCCGTTTACATAAGATACTGCTCCCCAAACTTGTGAAGCGTTATTATTATTTCCACTTTCATCATTTGAATTTCCATTAAATCGATAATAAGCCACAAGACCATTTTTTAAATTTTTTGATAGAAAATTTACTTTAAGTTTATAGCTCTTTAACTTAGGGTTTTTGTTTCCTTTCCCTCTACCTTGTATAAAATATTCTTTTTCGGTTACATTTTGCTCTAATGGCACAGATTTAGAATTTACGGTTTTATTTATTAAATCAAGATCTGAAATCAATGCCATATCTGTTAATCCGCAATTACTTCCTGAAATATTTACATATAAATTTCCTTCTTCAGGTATTAATATTTTATAATAATCAATGTCCTCATTTACTACTTTTGTTTGAGTTGTTATATATCCTGAATAATAAGTGTTAAATTTCAAAGGGTAAGCAAACTCCTTTGTATCCGGCTCATCTAAAGCTCTTACAATTGTTTTTACATCTCGGGTAATTCCTTTCAACCCAAGAAAATCCGCATGTATCTTATTTGTCATTAGAGTATCTGCTACATTCAATGGCTCAGCTTTTTTACTTTGATTATATAACCATTGCCTGTCAACATCTACACAACCATCTCCGGTGGGAGTACTTTTGGAAACAACCCAGGTGTAATTTATATTAGAAGGAAGAGGACATAAATTATTAAATGACGTTCCTGAACTTATACCTGTGATATTATCAGTTGAATTTCCATTACAATTTACATCTTCGCTACTTTGTGACCATTGTCTGTATCTTTCGGATTGTTCCACCATTTCATTTCTCCATTATCTTCTGTTCTTTGAAGATATTCCCGGATTGCTAACCCTCCCATTGAATGACCAATTAATATAACTTTATCAGCATCTGTGACTTCCAATACTTTTTTAATACAGTTACTTAATGCAAATCCCTGTTTATAAATAGCAGATTCATTACTTTTGGACTGACTCCAAAATGTACCAGGTCCGTCATTACTATGAATTATAATTTTAGGGTTGTCAATATCACGATTCCAAAAATTTTAAAGTTTATTAGAAAAATATTTGAATTAACAGTTTGTTTACTAGATTGCCATTTATATCGTACAGTACATTTACATCTTCTGTATAATTTGTAATATCTCCACCTTGGGCATTAAGCACGAAGTTTAGCTTGTTATTTGCGCTATTGAAAACGATTTATTTAAAAACTTTACAACATCATTCCATGTCTCTTCATCACTGTTTATACCGTGAATAAATATTATAGGATAAGGTGAATTTCCCATTTGAGAATAACAATTTGTAAATGCGAAAAATTAATATCAGTACATATAATTTCATTATTTTAATATAATTTATAAATTTTTATTTGTAATTAAAAATTTTACTCTTTACCACCTTCCTCACTGACTCATATTCCTGCTCATTGCCCGGCATCCATTCAATAACGGTGACTAAAATTTTGTCACAGCTTTCATATTCATCGCATTTGATATTACCAAACCTTCAAATCCAAGTTCTTTTTTAACCGATCTGTTACAATTCTTCTGGATAGTGTCGATGTAAAGTCATGGGTATCTTGTTAATTCTCAATTGCTATATGGCCAACCGTAATTTATATAACTCCAATCTTTCCATTTCTTTAAATACATCTAATTCCTTAAGCTCACCATTTATATTAAATAAGTTTTTTATGACTATCACCTTTTACATTCTCATGACTGGTCTTTGTGACGCATTTATAGACTGAAAACAGACCCCATATGCTGAAAAACCTCCTACAATAGGTTTCTCTGAATCAAGTTTGTTTTGCCCAAGCGTAATGACCGGTAGAAATAAAAAAAATAATAATTTTATAATCTTCATGAGTAAGCTCTTACTTTTTAAAATCTGTAAATTCGACACGCTTTCATTCACTAATGAAGCAAATTCCTTTCCAAGAATGTTACTTTTGATATATCTTATCTTTTACAAGTAAAACTATGAATCCTTTTTCATTTCCAAATTTATATCAAATTCTAATTAATAAATTTACATTCACAGTACATTTTCATTTCAATAAAAATTGTATATATAATTTAAAAAATAAATCCATCAGTATTCTTTCCTCCTTCAAATTCTTTTTAATCAAACCGTTTTGATAATATAAAGTACTTGATATTTTCGGTGGCTCAAGTTCATTACTACTGCAGTTTTTATAAAAAAAAATTTTCTTCTGAAATTCGATTCTCGTTGTCATAAGTATATTTTATTACAATTACCAAGGAATCACCTTCCTTTACAAATTTCAGTAGTGCTCATTAATTTACCTTCCTCATATTGATTAGAATAATTAGTTTCATGCTCGTACTTAATCATTCGATTAATATTTCCAAATCCATCATAATAATAATGATTTTCCGACCTTTTGATTCATCAAGTCCCCAAACTTCTTCGTCACCTATTACATTACCAGTTTCATCATAATAAAACTTAGTACTAATTCCATCCTCGGATTCATATCCGTAATAATCTCTTCAATAAGGTTGAGCTTTTGGTCATATTTTAAATTTACAACATTGACTCTTTCGTTATTATAAAAGCCCTTTGTTTCAACTTTTATTCCGTTTATATCAATTTTCGTCTTATCCTGTAAACCTTGATTACCTTTAATTATGATTTCTTTCACTTTATTTGTTCTTAATAAATCTCTCTCTTTATCAATTTCAATTTTTGATTTGATGTTTTCCTGGGCTAATAAAGGTACAACGATGGTAACAAAAATTAAGAAATGCATAGGTAACTGGAAAAGTATTTTTTTCCATGTATAAAGAATTTAGATTTTTATTTCAAAATCAACATTTTCCTTGTCTCGATAAATTCTCCCGCCTGCAATCTGTAATAATAAATCCCGCTGCTGAGATTTGAACCATTAAAATCGACTTCATATCTTCCGGCGCGTTTTACTTCATTCACTATTGAAGCCATTTCCTTTCCGAGAATGTTATAAACTTTCAATGAAATGAAACCATCTTTTTTAATATTATACTTAATCAATGTTGACGGATTGAATGGATTAGGATAATTTTGTTATAGGAAATATTTGTCCGGTATGGAAAGTGATCCTTCTTCTATGTTTGAAAGTATATTATTAATTCTTAAAGTATCGTCAATAGTACCGTTGTTCCCAAGTCAACAAGAACAACAAGCTGAGTATTTGTAATGTTATTCCAAACCGGAATAAAGGTTTGTGAGCTGTTTGAAGACAATTCAATATTGACATTTCCAAATCTGCCAAGTTCTGTTTGGGATAAATAATTAAGTTCTAAATCATAGTCTTTTGTTGCGCCGTAAGATGTTAGTTTAAAATTATTGCTTCCAAGATTTTCAATCTTCACAGAGTCATTCTGAGCCATTTCTAATGAACTGACTACAAAGAGTTTTTCATGAGCATCTTCATTCTGAAGATTTAAGAGACTTATTGTTTTCACTTCCACATCAGTATTAGAGACTGATAATCCTCCATCGAAATAAAGTTTATCTGTTTGCAAAAGAGATGCACCGGATCTTTCATAAGCAAAAGACTTATTACCTGTAAAAAATAAGCGCTGATAGTATCTGATGCGAAGTTATCAAGAGTAATGTAAAAAATTATCTAAAGCGAGCTCATATCCATATGGGGGTGATTCCGCACTATTTTCTATAATAAGCGGAGACGAATTAGGAATGTTCATTAGGATTGTATCATTTTGAAATCCTGTTACATTCCCGTTTAAATCTCTTATTTTAATAAAACGATTTCGGGAATTAAGAATCTGAATAACATTGCCATTTGAAGCTAAGTTTAATTGGTTTGAATTGTTATTGTCGAATGTCGGATTTGTTAAATATGTATGAGCAGGATCTCTGAGAAAAAACCATTTATCACCTCCCCATCCTGGCCAGGCTAATGTCTTCCATGAACCGTTCCCACCAGAATCCAATGTATTAACTTCAATGGGGTGAGTAACTTGAGGTTGTGCATTGTCATAAACATAAACATAAAAAATGTCAGAATTATTATCATCCATTAAAACTTTATAAGGAACTAATGAATGTCCTCCTCACCACTATTATTTCTTATGCTTATTGTTCTATATTCATCATTATCACTCTTAAGCATGGTTTTTATTTCATTTAAAGTTTGAGTTGGTTTTTTTGTTTTTCCTTCATTAATGCTATAACTTTGGTGTGGTTCTCCAAATTGATGAGTAAATATTTCATTAATTGTTCTTCGGACCTGATCTCCCTCAGTGACCATGAATGGCTGAACAAATGGTGGATAATTAGGATATTTAGTTTGAAACTCTAGTTTATTTCTAAAAACTATTCCATTGCTTATTCCCAAACCAAAGCATGAACCATTCCACTTATCTTCCTTTATTGCTTTCCACTTTAATATTGCTTTATGTTTATAAATTCCTAATGCTGTATTCCAGTAGCATGAACCTACAGTGAACGTATTTACAAAGGAAACCCAATCCGGAAAATTTTTGTCCTTAGCATTTTTAAATGCAAAAGAACCTTGCCATTGAGAGTATGTGCTTCCTGTGAAAGGATCTATGCCCTGATAATTGAATTGTTGATACCATGTAGAATGCCACAATTGATCAGGATGATTAAAAAATCCCCAATCATCTCGGTTTTTTCTGTAATCATAATAAGTCATATCCGGATTTACCCTTGTAAGCAGATAAGGTTTAATTCTGAAAATACCACTTTCGATTTTTTGTGTTGGATTTGCTGCATTTTCAATGACTATTTTAGATTGATAGGATAAAGTGTTTTCAGGAATGGTCCATGGATATTCTGTTTGAGTTAAGAAAATATTTGAAGCTATTATTTCTTCTGACTGAAGAGCAGTTCCGAAATTTAATATGCATTTTATGTTTACATTTGTCCAGCCTGTCCATTGAATTGTGGAAGTTTCTCCGGAGATCCATTTTGCAAAGGGACTTGGTTGGATTATTGAAAGCTGCTGTTGAGAATATTTAATTGTTGCATAGTCACTCCCTGTTCCGATTCCTTCAGATTCACCAGTTACATATAAATTACCTGAAGCATCAACTTTAACTGAATTTGGAATATCGTTTCCATTTCCCGATCCATTATATATTTGAACCCACTGCTCAATCCCTTCAGAATTATATTTTACAGTTGCATAATCATTTTGGACACCAGTAACTCCACTTGCACCTGTTACAAATACATTTCCTGAACCATCTATGAATAATGACGTTGGGGTATTCCACACATTATTTATCGGTGATTCATATCTTTGAATCCAAAGTGTATTTCCTAAAGAATTATATTTAATTGTCACATAATCAAAAGAACTTTCACCAATTACATAAATATTTCCTAAAGCATCTACCTGAACTTCAACTGCTAAATCTTCACCGTTCGCTATACCATTATATCGTTGAACCCATTCTTGAACTCCGGCAGAATTATACTTAATTGTGGCAAAATCGCCGCCTGTCCCAATTCCATCACTATATCCAGTTACATATACATTTGACGAATTATCTATAGCAATTGAGTTAGGTAAATCTCGACCATTAGCTGCTCCATTGTATCTCTTTACCCACTGCTGAATACCATCTGAATTATATTTTACAGTTGCATAATCTATTCTTGAAACAGCATCCCCGTCGCTATATCCTGTTACATATACATTTCCTAATCCATCTAACACAATTGAACTTGCAATGTCACCAGAATAACCGATTCCATTATAATTATACCTTTGTACCCATAACTGAAGACCTTCAGAATTATATTTTATTGTTGCATAATCTCGTTTTTCTAGAGACCCCCCATAACTATTTCCTGTTACATAAACATTCCCGAAATTATCAATTGCGATTGCACTTGCTTGATCTATAGAATTTGAAATAGGTCCATTATATCTTTTTACCCATTGTTCAACACCGGCCGAATTATATTTAATTGTTGCATAATCCCAGGCAGTATTACCTCCATCACTATATCCCGTCACATAAACATTTCCGAGGCATCAGTAGCAATTGAACTTGGGTAATCCCATGAATTTCCCACCGTTATATCTTTGACCATTGTTGAATTCCAACGGAATTATATTTTATAGTATAATAATCAATGTCACTTCCAATACCTGGACTTATACCGGTAACAAAAACATTTCCGAAATTATCTAAAGCCAATGATCGTGCGACATCATCTCCATTCCCGGTCCATTATATCTTTGCACCCACTCCTCATATACCTGTGAGTGAGAGGTGATTGTAAAAAGCATTAATAAAAAAATTAATATTAGCTTTATATTAACCAATTGAAAATTTTTCATAATGTAAACTTAATTTAGCCTTTAAAAAAAAATTACAATGTCTTTATTTATAATACTCATAGCTGTATTCAGAAACTTCAATTCCTTCATTGTAGATACTCTCATAACTTATTTGCTTAATCAATAAATTGGAAAATATGAGTAGGTATCTCTTGAACAGAACTTTAAAGTACCATCATTACAGCTCTTATCAAATTTTTCCTCGGAACTCAACTGATTCAAGTTATAAGTATAATTCGTTAATACTGCGGTTTCAATATTGAAATTACATAACTCTAAAGTAGAATTGAGTATTTCATTTTCATAGCTATTATCATATTCTATATTATAAGGCGGAAGGGGATTTAATGCTATATCGATAATCTCAATATATGTCACATTCCCATGATTGTCATATCTATAAAACGTTTTATTATCATCACTACCTTCAATAAATGTACTTTCTACATTTCCTTCCGCATCATAAAAATAAGTTGTTCTGTATCCGTCTCCACTTTCATAACCATAATAAGATTCTTCCGACAGTCTATCTAATGAATCATATATATAATTTGTGATATTTGTTTCCATATTATTGTAAAAGTCATTTGACTTCATTTTTTTTCCATCTCTGTCTATTTCAGTTACGCGTTTATAACCATTCTGACCAGTAATAACCAGTGTTTTAACCTTATTGCTTTTGTACAATGTCCTTTCCTCATTTATTTCTATCCTGGACATCTGCGAAAAAGAAGGATGTAAAACAAATAAATTGAAAAGAAAAGCTGCTACAATAAAAAATATTTTATTTATTTTCATTTTACTTTTTCTCATTTTCAAATCTTAAAAATAATTATTTTGATGGTTAGTTTCCCATTATAGTATTTTTTTCCTCATTACTCCGACTTCATTTTATCAGCCATTCGAGTGATACTGCAATAATATTAAATATAAATCCTTTGGTTGTTTATTAGATTTTACATTTGATATATTCCAGATTTAACTAGTCTGATCATCACAACTTGTTACTATATATTAATAAATGGAATTCAAATAATATTGTAAATATTATTTTTTACTACTTCTTTTTAATGCCTAAATTAATTGCAAATCCTAAACCTATTTCAAATCCTCTTATACTAAATGGAATCTCCTCACTTTTTGATCCGTTGACGTAATAGGAAATATTAGTGGCATTGGCTTCTTCATTATCACTTACATATTTGCCGCTATTATCTTTCCCTTGAAAGTCAATAAATTGTTTTATGTTAATATCAAATAAATAATTACCTATTAGACGCAACTGAATTGTCGGGCTAACATCAATCAATATGCTTAAATTTGGTCTAAGAATAAAATCTGTCTTTGCTAAAGAAACATCAACATTTTGATTGGTTCCAAATTTAGTTTCGTTTACCTGAATATACCCCGTAGTATTTATTAACTCTCCCATATCCTTATTGGTATAAGCTATACCGGTAGTTAAGGCAGGTAGAAATGAAATATTCTTCTTTTTATTTACATAAAACGGATATCCTATTGTTAATCCTAAATTAACTCCAAATAATTCACCGACATATAAGTTGCCAATGACATTTGCATAAACTTCCTTATCGTGAGAAAAATTATCATATGAGATGCCAAATGAATAAAATAATTCATTTTTGATGCTTTTATTTGAATTGAATACATCAGGAGCAGGAGATTCATCCCGATATGATAGCTGTATATTTGAACTTTTAAAATCTGGACTCTTGACGCCAACATAAAAGTTCAAATATTGAGCATCTAAAGAATTACTGATTGTTAGGATTGTTAAAAGAAAGCAAAGCTTAAATATTTTCATAACATTTAAAGTTTTATAATTATTAAATTAAAAACATTTAGATTATGCTTGATTTAAATTTGTAAATAATAATTTATTTTTTAAAATAGTAAATTCTACACGTCTGTTAAGTTGTCTCCCTTCTTCGCTATCGTTCGAAGCCACTGGAGATTGCTTTCCGAATCCCTTGCTAATTATTCTTTGCGTATTAACTCCTTTCATAATAATATATTCTGCCACTGAGCTTGCTCTGTTTAATGATAAATTATTATTGTATTCATCAGATCCAACATTATCTGTGTGGCCGGAAAGTTCTATCTCAATGTTCGGATTTTCATTTAATAATTTTACAACTCTGTCTAATTCCATGTATGATTCAGATCTTAGGGTAGATTCGTTAAAATCAAAAAATATATTATTTAATCTGATCGTCTCTCCGATTTCAATTGGACGCATTTCGATATCAATGTTCATCTCTTTATATTCGCTTATTTCTGATAAGTCCAGATAATTTGAAATTGAGTAGTAACCGGAATTGCTTGCCTGGAAAGAATATTTTTTCCCGTATGGAAGAATAATTTTATAATTACCGTCAAAAGAATTTGATTTAGCTGTTCCCGCTTCTACATTATCACTCAACGAATTATAAGATATGGTTGCATCCAAAGGTTGGCTGTTCTTAGAATTTATTACTTTTCCATATACTAAAACTACCGGATCGGGTTTTAAATTTTCTGGTAATTTAATTCTATATATATCATCATTTCCTGTACCTTCAATAGAAGAAACAACGTATGCATATTCACCTTTTGCATCGATACAGTAAAAACTATCAAACATTTTAGAATTTAAGTTTGCCCCTAAGTTAACAGGTTCGGACCATTTCATCCAAGAATCGTCCAATCGTTTGCTCATGTATATGTCCAAACTGCCATATCCTTTTTTTCTATCACTCGCAAAATACAAAGTCCTATCATCAACTTTTCCCGATGTTGAATAACTGACGAATCCCCAATATGAGTTTTTAAATTGTTCTTCATCTTCAGATTTGGGTTTAAGTATTTCTGCAACTTTCCACTCATTATTATTTTTTTGTATTCTTAGTAATTCACTTTTATTCGTTTTTATAATTCCATATGATAATACAATTTCATTGCCATCAGGAGAGATTGAAATAATTCTGTTCATATCACCTTTGTTAAAAGGTTCAGACATTTTTACTGATTTTTTCCAGTCTCCATTTGGATCTTTTTCGGAATACCAAATCATCTGATTTTCTATTTGATTGTCATTCCACTTGCTTCTTACAAAATATAAATGATTTCCATCTGCTGAGATAACAGGGTGGATTTCTGAAATATTAGAATTAATATTACTGCTTAATTTTTCCTTTTCCTGGCTAAAGCTTACGTTCAGTATCACTGAATTTAATGTTAGAAAAGATACGGCTAACACATTTAGGAATTTTAATTTCATGTTATGAAAAAATTTATATTAATAAATTATTTACCAATTTAATTATTCAATCTAAACAAAGAATCAACCTGTGTCTCACCAATCGCTTTATCATAAATTCTAATATCATCTATTCTTCCATTAAAATATTCTGTAATTTCCGGGGTATCTTTACCAATCAGTAAAGGTTTATTGTTAGGACTAATTGTATTATTCCATTGTCTTTCATAAAACTTTGCACCATTTACAAAATACTTACAGTTTGTGCCATCCCAAGTAAATGCAATATGATACCATTGGTTTTTTTGAAATAAGTATGCAGCATTTATAAAATTGCCTTGGAGTGACTTATATAATTACTATTACCATTAAAATAATAGGCTGAATTGTTATTGCCACTCCTGTCAGAAGCTAATGTTGCGTTAATTACACTGGCGTTATTTCCATTTCCGCTTTCATCATTAGCATTTCCGCTAAACGGCAAATATAGAATCAATTGTGGTCCCGTTGGAACAGGATCATTTGTTTCTAAAGTATTCTTCTCTTCACATCCAATAAATATTAAAATGAATCCTAAAATTATTAATTCACGAAATTTTGTTTTCATAAATAATTTTAAACTATTAGAGTAGCAATCATTTTTTAAATTCAAATTTATATATAAGTCTAAACTTGGTCAAGGAAAGTTTTTCATTGTTTGTCCAAGTTTCTAAAAGTATCTGTATTTCACTTTATATTCTTGCAAAATTTCCTGACGTTTTTTTTGAAGAAATATGGTTAATGGAAATTCCATACGTTCCAGTTCGATTAATTTATCTTTATTAAAATTTATTCTTATATTACATAGTAGTTTAAAAACATTGCATATATTGTTTATATGCTCTATGTGCACCCTGGAGTGCTCATTTTTATGATTATGAATAAATTTCTTAAAATTTTCAGACAATGTAATACAATAATCATAATTTCCCATTTCGTACTGCAGGTAAATTTGAAGTAGCTTCAATCTCCGCTTTGTGTTTATATCTTTTGTCTTAAGCTTTAGATAGACCTCACTTGCTCCTGTGAAATTTTGATTTATGAAATGTTCCAGAAATTTTATACAATTTTCATGAAAAGTTTCAAATAAACTCGAACTGTATTTTTGATATTTCTTAAATATGTTTTGCGCAAACTCTAAATTAAAATCAAGCAGAGATTCCAAAAGTATAGCAGAAAAAGAAAAATTCGGTATGCTTGGATCACCTCCATGCCTTAAATATGACTCCAAATAAAGTAAATCAAACTTACTCTTTAAATTTGTTTCATACACATTTTTTATCCTAAGTTCGAAATATGCATTTCGGCTAACTGATAATATATATTGATACTCATACCCTTCAACGTTACAAGGAAGTGACATTATAGTTTCTAGAAGTGACTGTAGGCTCTTGTATAAATCTTCAGTGTTTGTATTTTCCTTATAACATTGATATATAAGAAAATATGTTTCTAAAACTCTTTTCTTTTATTATCTCTCTCTCATTTATAATATTTTCGAATAAACAATCAATTTCTTTTCCCTCTCTAAAAAAAGTGTTCATTGAAACATGAGGTTCATCCATTTTCATATTAAAATACCTATGATGCATCTTGCATTGGATCCAACTTTTCAATGATTCTAACAAATAATATTTTGATAAATAGTTTTCTATCTTAATCTCAACTTCGCTAATTTGATAATTTTTTCCTTTCTTAATACAATCTGTATTAACGAGTATATTTTTTTCTATTAGATTAAATCTATATAAATAAAAGTAATCATCCGGCTTAAATTCTAAATTGGGGTTGTTTATATGTTTAACATATTTGAGCTTTTCTTTCTTATATAAATTTATAAGATTACGATTTTCAAGTTCTTCCATTGTAACAATGTATTGTTCTTGTTTATTGTTTTCCAGATTAATATGCATTAAATACTTTATCAATAGATCTTTTAAATCAGAGAAATAATTTCTTAATGTAGAATTATTTACATTATTTAGCTTAGATTTAAGATACTTGTAAGTGAGTTGATTATTTTCAAAGTGCGGATGAAATTTGGCAAGTACTTCTATTAGTACTAAAAGGTTTTTCTTTTTAGTAAAGTATGGTGAAGAAACAAAAAGTTTAAACTTGCTAAACTCTTCTCTATCCAGTGTTCTTAATAAAGTAAGTGCTTGATATTTCACTTTCTATAAATCTTAATTTCAAAAATATTTATCCTATCAAATGTCAACTATACCGTATGATCCCCAACTTCACCCTAAGCACCCTCTTCACCGACTCATACACCTGCTCTCTGAATTCCTGATCTTTATCCATCTTTTCTTTTACCGAATTTATAAGCTTCGCTTCATCGCTCGGCATCAGCACAATGTCACATCCGGCCTCGATTGCTTTCAGTGACGGGGACTGAAATTGTGTCACCGCTTCCATATTCATTGCGTCAGTTATTACCAAACCTTCAAATCCCAAATCATTTCTTAAGAGATCTGTTACAATCTTTCTTGATAATGTAGATGGTAAACCGTCCGTATTATATTTTTCATTATTTTCTATTGCTATATGTCCGACCATAATTGATAAAACTCCAATCTTTACCATTTCTTTAAATACATCTAATTCCTTAAGCTCGCCTTTTATATAAACAAGTTCTTTATGACTATCACCTGTTACATTTCCATGGCCGGGAAAGTGCTTAGCAGTTGCAATGATATTATTTTCCTGAGTTTTTTTTATGAATTCACCTGAAAGTTTTATAAGTTCATCCGTATTATTTCCAAAAGACCTGTTCCCAATAATCTCTTTGTTCTTTGAAAAGTCGCAGACTGGCGCAAAATTTTGGTTTATGCCTATGTCTTTAAGTATAGAGCTTATTTCATTTGCGGTTGCGGAAGACTCTTCAATATTTTTTATTGTATTTGTTGCATTTATTTTTTTTAGACCCGTAATTTTGAATTCACCAGACTTGGTTCTGCATCTGCGGAAAAAATTAACGGCAACGAATTTGAATTTTGGGATTCCTTATTAAATGCATTAATGTAACTTTTAAATTCACTCTTAGATCCTTTTAATAATAATACTCCGCCAATTCTCTTCTTTTTAATAAGATCTAAATTTCCGTTTCTGACTTTCCGTATTTGCCCGCTGCCTGCACAATCATTTGAGATATCTTTCTTCATCATTCATTGAATTAAAATTTCATCAACACTTCTATCCAGCTCCGGATTGTTTTTAAAAAAATCAGCCAGAGTATATTTTCCTGAGATACTTGATTTATTGAATTCCTTTTCCGCCATACTTTTTGAACTGTTACTTTCTCCTTCAGGATCTATTGTTGAACTTAAATCCGTGCTATCATTTTTTAACCGGATTGTATTTTTTTCTGTGCAACTCATCAACAGAATAATAATACCTATAATTAAAAAGTAATTTAATTTTACCATTGGTCAATACTTATATTTTCAACTTTTACAATTTTCCAACCGTCAGTATACTTTTTTAAAATAAAATTCTGTTTATATCTTCCGTCTTTATTGTATGGATCATAAGAATTATAATCCACATAGACAGAAGCTCCATCCGAATTTTCATAATTCAAAGAGCTTCATTTATATTAGTAGAAGTTATACCTCCAAATGATTTAGTTGAGCTGAAAACATCAAATGATCCCCAGCCCTTATTTCTTTGTTTTCCATAAGCACTTGAAAAATTTCTATTTCCCAGATCACTGATAAAACTCCTGGCTGTTTCCAATGCTGCTGAAGAAGAATATTCTGATGAATATGTTGTAGTATTATCGGTACTGCTGTTTGTTGATGAATTAGAACTTGTTTTTGAATTTGTACCAGCTGATTTTTCAGTTGAATTTTCTTCAGATCTGGAATTTAATTCTGAATCAATATCATTACTTGTTAAAACATAAATTAAAAATCCAATCATCACCATTATTAAGAATCCACTGACAATAAGAATACCATTTTTTTTAGATTTCTGATTAGTTTGCATTGATGCATCATCAGTATTCTGACTTGGTTGCACGAAAACAGTTTTCTGACTTACATTCTTACCACCGTCAGGTGTTATGAATTGTGTTTTTCCAAAATCAGTATTTGTTTCTGTAAATGTAAAACCCATAGCATCCAATGCTGCCGAAAATTCTTCACATGTAGAAAATCTTTCACTTAAATCCTTAGCACAGGCTTTCTTGATTACGTTCCCTAAATTAGGCGCAAGTCCTGAAACAAGATTATTAATATCAGGCATTTCCTGACTTACTATCGAATTCATTAATTCAAAATCACTTTCTGTCTGTGTATTATACGGCAGCCTGTTTGTCAGCATCTCAAAAAACAAAATTCCAAGAGAATAAATATCTGTTCTCTCATCAAGATTTTTTCCAAGTACCTGTTCCGGACTCATGTAATATAGCGATCCCATTTTTGTTCCTGTTTTTGTCAGACTCCTGCTGGAATCACTTAATTTTGCTATTCCAAAATCCAGTATCTTTGCAGCTTCATCATTCTGGATCATAACATTCGATGGCTTTATATCTCTGTGAACTACACCACTAATGTGAGCATAACCTATCCCTTTTAGTATTTGTTTGAATAACTGAATTTTTTGTTCTGTAGAACTCAGCATATTGTTAGAGATCATGTAATCTAATGGTTTGCCTTCTACGAATTCAGCTACTATATAGAATTGTTCTTCATCTTCCAGGAAGTCATATATGTTAATTATATTTGGATGTGAAAGTTTAGCAAGAATTTTTGCTTCATTCAAAAATCTCTCTTTAAACTGTGGATTTGAAGTAAGATTCTGATGCAGTTTTTTGACTGCTACTGTCCGCTCGAGCTTGATATGAGTACCTTTATAGATCGTACCCATTCCGCCTTCTTCTATGAATTCGGTTATTTTGTAATTTCCGATTACTTTTCCTATCATATTATTTTAGCTTAAATCTAAAATTTCTAAATTATTTTCAACTTTTCAACAGTTTCAATTATTATTCCCTTAGGATTTGAACCATACTCATTACTTTCTTTTTTTCCTTCTTGAAACAATAACCAAAAAACATATAAAGGTATTATTTGAAAAATACCCGGCTTACCCAAATCATGACATCTTTTAGTTCCTTCAGCTAGTGAAAACCAAATGCTTGTAATATAAAAGCCTATAAATAGAATTGAAAAAATCCCTGATTCAATATTTGAATCTTTTGTACCTCCATCTGTAATAATTGTAATTAAGATTCCTAATATAAAATATGCAGCATAAAAAATTATTATACTAAAACCATATTCAAGTCTCCTAATTCTACCTTTAAATGAAAAGGAATTTTCAAACAATCCCTTTTTTCTTGACTCAAATCTATATTTAGTATTACAATGATTGCATACGGTTCTACCTAAATCAAATTCATTTTCGTAAATATAATTACTAGCAGAACAATCATCACAGTCATATTCAAACCTGAATAGGTTTTCCATTTTTTGATCTTCATTTAATATGATCTTAGTTTCATTCTGTTTGTCAAAGTCCAGTGGCTCATTAGTTTTTTTACCGATCTGCTTTTTGTTTAACTTATTACTACTTGTGAATTCAATTTCTTGAACAGGTTTAACAAATCTAAAGTTATTATCTGAGAATGCATTTAGAAACTCACTGCAGCTTATGAACCTGTTATCAGGATTTTTACAAGTGGCTTTTTGTATTATGTGATTTAAAGATTGATCAATTCCTGATATATGAAGATTCAGATCAGGTATATCCTGTTTCAAAATTGAATCCATAAGTTCATAGTCACTGTCTGTATTTGTTTCATACGGCATTTTCTTAGTTAACATCTCAAACAATACAATACCAAGCGAATAAATATCTGTTCTAGAATCAATTTCTTTTCCAAGTACCTGTTCAGGACTCATGTAATACAAAGATCCCATCTTCGTTCCGGTCTTAGTCAGACTCTTCGAAGAATCACTAAGTTTTGCTATTCCAAAATCTAGGATCTTAACAGTATTATCAGACTGAACCATAATATTTGAAGGCTTTAGATCTCTGTGTACTATACCATTGTTATGCGCATAACTTATCCCATTCAAAATTTGTCTGAATAAATTCAGGATCAGTTCTATAGAGTTTAATTCATTATTTGAAATTAAATCAGCCAGGGTTTCTCCTTCAATAAATTCTGTTATAATGAAATACTGTCCATCACTTTCTATAAAATCATAAATATTTATAATTGCAGGATGTGACAATTTGGCAAGTATATTTGCCTCATTAATAAATCTTTCTTTAAACTGGGGATTTGAAGTAAGATTCTGATGAAGTACTTTTACGGCTACAGATCTAGTTAGTTTGAGATGGCTGGCTTTGTAAATAGTTCCCATTCCACCTTCTTCTATGAATTCAGTGATCTTATAGTTATTTATTATTTTACCAATCATCTAAATACTAATTTTTGTTCAAATAATATGTGAAGTCATCTGTTTCTGAAATTATTTTAAGCTCTCCGTTGATCTCTTTAAAAACAAGTCTGCTTTTTACTTTACCATCCATTTTTTTACTACCGGAATAATTTTCTACTTTAAAAATTTTATCAAATGTTAAATTAAATTCATCATCTGATAATTTCTTTGAACTGTATTGTTCTGTTTTTATATTAATGACATCCCATTTTTTATAAAAATTTTTTTTATCCTTAATTACTTCCGCTACATTTACCTTCCCAGCGGTGTAATAATTTACTTTGTCTGAATAATAAATACCTAAGTTTAAATCCTTTTTGTTAATACTATTTATCCATTTATCAATTAATTCATGTGCTTTTTTTGATTCCTCTCTTGATATTATTTCAGTATTTCTATATTTTTTTAATACTTTATTTTTTTCATCATAAGAATTTGATTTAGGTTCATTTGATATCTCATTTTGAATTTTATGAGTAGTAGTAATCTGATCGTTTTCCTTACTAATAAAATAAAATGCTGTAAAAATTACAACTATTATTATCAGTGAAGTTATTCCTATCTTCAAACCTTTCTTTGACTTATTCTCATTTGAATTCTGAAAATCATTTTCCTTATGAATCAGTACCGTTTTATCTCTAGCTGACTCATTAAAATCTCCAATAAGGAGAGTTTGCTGTGTAAAATTAGATTTTACTTTATTATCAAAACCTACATAATCATTTATGATCATCGCTTTAAATTCTTCGCAGTCCCTGAATCTGTCATCAGGGTTCTTTTGAGTTGCAGTATAAATTGCCTCTGCAATATTTTGAGGAACAGATGGATTGACAGTTCTTATATCTGGTAAAACATCATTTACTATTTTGTTTTGAACTACGAAGTCGCTTTCAGTATCTGAGTCAAAGGGAGGTTTTCCTGTTAAAATCTCATAAATCGTTATCCCGGTTGAATATATATCAGTTTTAAAATTTAATTCTTTACCAAGTACCTGTTCCGGGCTCATATATTTCACTGATCCCATGCGTGTTCCTGTCTTAGTGAGATTTGAATTTGATAAAACCAATTTGGCAATTCCAAAATCTAATATTCTCACTCTGTTATCATGATCTACAATTATGTTGGATGGTTTGATATCCCGGTGTACAATTGACTGCTTATGAGCATAAGACAATCCGTCTAATACTTGTTCAATAATATTTATCGTAAAAGGTAAATCCAGTTTAACATTGTTATCAATAATATTATCAAGTGTTGCTCCTTTGACAAACTCCATGATAATACAATAATTGTTTTCATATTCTACAAAATCATAAATTGAAACAATATTAGGATGATTTAATTTTGCCAGAGCGTTTGCTTCGTTAATAAATCTTTCTTTGAATTGTGGGTTTTCTGATAATGATGGGTCTAATATCTTTATAGCAACCTCTCTGTCAATTGTAAGCTGTTTTGCAAGATAGACTTTCCCCATCCCGCCGCTTCCGATTACAAATTGTATCTCATAATTTGATATTACTTTCCCAGTCATAATTTATTTTTTTAATGACCAGTTAAATGTACCGTTATCTGAATACCTGTACCATTCACCGCTCATAAATTTACCATCATTGGAAACATTACCGACAAATTTTCCAGATCCCTTTGTGTTTCTGTCTTCATACATTATTATTTCTTTATTTGAATTCAATGTCCCGCTGAAATTAGTTTTATATCCATCCGGATATTTTTTCCAGTAAACAATATTTACACCATTGAATTTATCTCCGTCAAATTTATTTATTTCAAGTGTCCAGTAAGTCCCGTCTTTAATTGTCCCTATCCAGAGTCCTTCTAAATTTATTTCGTTAATATTTTGATTATCACCATTTTGATTTTGCGTTTCAAGTTTCTTATTCTCCAGATCAATTTCCTGCTGCTTGAGATCAAGTTCTTTTTCTTTCAATTTTAAGGACTCATCACTTTTATTATTGCAGCTGAATAAAACAGTGCAAAAAATACTACCGAAATATATATTTTAATAATTTTAAAATTCATCATTCTTTAAACCATCTTCTGACAACGAAAGAGTTTTTATTACTATCATTCCATTTATTTTCAGGACTTCTTTTCTGCAATAATTTATTGAGTGCTGAAAGCAGGTCCTTCTTTACTACACCGCCTGCACTATGTGCACTTTCTATTGTTGTGTTTCCGTCATAAACAACTATAACATGACCTTTCCATACAATTATATCCAAAGGTTTCAGTTTGGATTTTATTTGAGATGCAGACAGTCCTTTAATTTCAACCGGATTACCAAAATTTACAAGCTGGTGTGTATTCCTTGGAGAATATGCATTTGTAGCTTCATATATCAGACCGGAACAGTCCAGACCTTTCATTTCCCATATTAATTCATCTTCGGAATTTAGTTTTCCGGAAGGTGGATAATACTCAAGCATTTTTTCAATTCCTTTTATATTATTTGCTCCCCAGACATAAAATGAATTTTCAGCTTTATCAAAATAATCATATATATATTCCTCAGATGGACATACTTTTTAACAGGTTTATTTATTTCATTACTCAACTTTACAAATCTCGAATCAATATAAAGATTGTCACCTTCAAGTATAATTGGATATTCATCTGTTTTTACTTTGTAAATTAATGTTCCGTCATATTTTATTGAGTCGAGAATTTCAAATGCTGTTCCGGGATATGCAACAAATTCCAAAGGTTTTACTAATCCTGATTTACTCTTTTGTAAGGCTGATCCGCTTTTCCCTCCATATACGTCTTTGAATTTATATGTATTTAAAACAGGACAATCATAAACAGCAATTGCATATTTAAATGGTTTTGAATTGTCCGGAGTATTTATTTTTGATTCAGATGAATCTTTTTTCACTGTTTCTTCAGGAAGTTTAATTTTGTTTTCAGAACAACCAAAGCTCAGTAATAAAATTATAAAAAATAATTTATACAACTCTAGTCTCCTAATTTTTGTGAATTCAATAATTCCTCAAAGTAAATTTTAATTTCTCCCGATTTATCTTTTTTTAACTTCATTATTTTTGTTCCCCGGTCACTGTATTTTCTACTTATATAATATTGTTCGAATTCGATTATTGTTAAACCGTCTTTTTCTGAAAATGCTTTTATAAAAAGATCTGAAGATGATAAACTCAGATCCTCCGCTGACTGATACATTTTTGACCTGTCTTCTGCCCATTTGGAATAATCATAGATATATTCTTTTCCGGAATTAGTTCTTTTCACTCCGGTAAATTCCCTGCTGTAGCAGTTTAAATAACCCTGTATATTACTGTTTGACTGATAACTGCACCATTCGTTTATAAAATTATTTATTTCATTAAGACTAAGTTGTTCATTTGTTTGAGTTTCTTGAGTCTGCTGTTCTGTTTTCGATTCTGTTTTTGTATCTTCTATTGCAGACCCTGTATATTCTTTTCGCATGAAATCATTAATAATGAGATCAATACAATTCCTAAACTTTTAGATAAATTAACACAATTTTTAGAATCTGTCTTCATAAGATTTAATTAATTTCAAATTACTTTTTTCAATTTCAGTAAGCAGATAATTAACATCACTATATTTTGGATAATACCAGGACTGACTATTAAAGTAAGATACCATTTGGGGATTTGTCTTAAATATATAACCATGCCTTGCAAATATTTCATTTCTCATTATCTGAAGTTCTGTTTTAGTCATATATTGCAGATCTGCATCTGTCATATATCCAATTGAAGCTTCGGGGTATTTACCCGGAGTACTGCTGTTATTATTTCTTGAACTATTATTTGTACTGCTATTATTATTTGAATTATTTTTTATAGAATTCTGATCATTTGAATTTCCTTTATATGGTACATCCGGATCTTCCAATGTTAACATTTTGTTTTTTCCATCTAATATGTCATCAGTTTCCTTCATCTTAATGTAATACACAGTGATCCCGCCAACTAATAAAAATAAAAACAAAATACTAATTATTACTAAAGGATTAATCTTTTTGGATGCAAGTGCAACATCCGGATTTGAATTCTCAGTGAAGACTGTTTTGTTATTTTGACTATTTGGTATTACAAACTGAGTTTTATTTTTATCGCTTTGTCTATTATTAAATTTTGGTTTTGAATATGCCGTTGATTGGGTGATGCCGGTTATATATTCTTTTAATTCTCCGCAATTCTGAAATCTGTTTGAAGGATCTTTTTCTGTAGCAATTCTTATTGCATCTGCTAATTTTTGCGAAACGTCAGGTTTAATTGATCTGATATCAGGTAAAGTTTCATTTACTATTCTGTTCTGTATTAAAAAATCACTTTCAGTATTAGTATCAAATGGAAGTCTGCTAGCTAATAATTCATATAAAGTTATTCCCAGAGAATAAATATCTGATCTGGCATCTACATCTTTCCCTAAGACCTGTTCCGGACTCATATAATTTAGTGAACCCATTTTTGTTCCTGCTTTTGTCAGATTTGCATTAGATTGTGTGAGTTTAGCAATTCCAAAATCAAGAATTTTTGAAATATTATTTTCACCTAATATGATATTTGACGGTTTAATATCTCTGTGGACAACCATTTGCATATGAGCATAAGATAGACCATCCAACACTCGTGATATCATTTCTACAGCAAATTCCTCATCCTTAAAATTATTCTTTTCTATAAAGACATCAAGTGTCTGACCTTCTACATATTCCATAATTATTAGAAGTTTTCCATCCAGTTCAATGAAGTCATACAATGTTACAATGTTAGGATGATTCAGTTTTGCAAGTGTTGTAGCTTCATTCAGAAATCTGTCTTTGAAAAATTTGTTTCCTGAATATTCGGGGTTCAGAACTTTAACAGCAGCATATCTTTCAAGGGCAGTATGCTGGGCAAGATATACCATTCCCATACCGCCTGAACCGATTTGCCTTAAGATTTTATAATTTGATATAGTTTGTCCCAGCATAATCTTTAAATTTAACTCCAGGTGATTTAAATATTGTAATATTTGTCATTTAATTAAACTGTTAAATTAACTATCTGGAATAACCTTTATACTGACTGTCTGTGTATTCTTCATATTTTCTTATCTTTACTACGTTTTCTTTCTCAAGATCCGAAAGCATATTATTAACATCTTCAAATTTAGGATCATACCAATTCTGCCTTATGAAATATTCCCTGAGTTCGGGAATCTTAAAAATATATCCGTGTCTTCAAATACTTCATTTCTCATAATTCTCAGTTCCCAGGAATCCCTGTTTTGTAAATCCTGATCGGTTAATGTTATCAGAGAAACCTCAGGATAATCTCCTTTGATCCCGGAGTTAAGATTTTCGGAAGTGTTGTTTTCCTTCATTGCTAATTCTTTTTCTTTCAGATCTAATTCTCTTTCCCTGAGATCGAGTTCTTTTTCTTTGATCTCATTACTCTTGTTATCTTCTACATTTGTTTTTTTCACTTCACTACAGGAGATAAAAAATGCTGCAAGAAGAAGAATAACTAATTTTGAATTTATCATTTTGTTTATTTTAGATTGAGATTTATTATCTTCCGAATTCATCATAATACTTATAGACAGGCTCTTAGTACTTTAAAATATGTACATATTGTTTTTGTTTCAATATCCGTAATTCACAAATATGGCTATTACCTATTTATAGTATTCATATGTAAAATTAATCTCAACTGAATCTTGAATCATCTTATAAGGAAAATTTGAATTTTCTTTATAAAAATATTCTTCAAATGAAAATAACTCTCTGTCATTGTCGGAACAACTTAGAAATAATAATTAAGTTTTATGAGTTTGTCATCTTCAGAATAATTATATTTAACATACACTTCATAATTATCTTCGCTTCCATTTTTCCTTTCACAACATGCAAACAGAATTGAAGAAATTCGATTATTTTTATATTTTATTTTACTAGAATGACATTTATTTGAAGTAGTCCATTTTATACCGTCAAAATGTTTATGATATGTTTTTATCAATCTATTTTCCGAATCAAAATTATAAAAAGAATAGAATCCGCCATCACACAGACAAACTTCGATAATATTCCCCTTTTCATCGTAAGAAAAGTCCAGATCTATTTCCGCACAACCGTATCTTGTTTTCACTTTATCTCCATCATATTTGTATTCCCAGCCACAATCATCCTCAGACTCCCTTAGAAACCTACCTTTGGTATCAAATGTATACTTATATAAGATTGAATCTTTCTTAAAAGAAACAGATTTTATTTTTCCTTTCTTGAAATTTTCTCTTTGCCTCTTAATATCATTTTTTGAATATTTCATCTCCAAAAACTCCGGACCTATCCTATAAAAATCAATATCATCAGACTTTCTTTCAGATATTTTCTCTGTTGAATCCGGAGTTTCAGGTTCAGCAGTCTTCACGATTATAATTGTATCCTTTTCGGGATTTTCATTTTCGGATATTTTTCTTTATTATTGAAACATGAATTCAATAACAATGCTGCAATCAGCAGAATGACAGTTTTCATGTCTTGAAAGTTTAAGAATTAATATTTTTATAATTAAATCTAACATTTACAAATGATCTGTTCAATTTTTTAAGTGAATTATTAATAAAAATATTTAAGCGTTACATGGTGTGGCTAAATCAATCATTAACAAATAAAATTTTCCATTGATCTCTCCAAAATATAAACCCACTTCGAAATCAGTGGAATAAAAAACGTAATCAATATGATCGATGTTTTCGTTAAATTTAGCTCTAATGAGCGCTTCATTATAGTTTTCCTCTCATAAACTATAAAATAACCATAACTCTCAATGTAACTATAAATTTCAGTTAACGGATTATTTTCAAAATTATCATTATAATAACATCCTTCCTTATCCCAGCCAAAATTTTCATCTTCCTCGCATCCATAGAGAGGTAATTTCCCTTTTTTAGGTTCACAGTGTAACTCAATTTTTTTTAATTTAAATAAATGCCACTCTTCTGAATTATTGAAAACAGTATCAAATGAGCTGAAATAGTAAGCATTAATCGGAGCAGAGACAGGGTTATCCAAAACAAAAAAACCGTATTCCGGATTTATATATTCGTTTAGCCCGGAAATATTCTTACTATTAAAAGTAGTTTTGAATTTTTCAAATTGCATTGGAAAATTGTCACTTTCTTTGCTCAATTCTAATTCAGAGAAATACTCTATTTTTTTATTTTCATTCAATTCCAATAAACCTTTTGCTGTTTTTATCTCAGTATTGCGTTTTTTGTATTTTAGAAAAATAAATTTCTGATTATTAAATTTATTGTTGTCAATTTTTGAGGATCTAATAGTCTCTATCTCTTGAAATTCACCTTCTATGCTTCCATAACCCAGTGCAAGCATTTCACCGGAGTTAAATTTGATTTCAGTTATGTAATTATATGCATTTCCTTCGCCGTTATAGTCACCGTTTTCGTCATTTACTGCATGAATGTATTCATACTTTCCGGCATATTGTTCGATATTATCTTCATACCAATCCCAGTACTCTAAAACTGTAACCAATTCTCTTTCAGAAGAAAGGAATATCTTTTCCTGAGAGTATGAACTCGTTAGACCAAAAAATGAAAATATTAAATAAGTAAATATTTTTGTCATAGTAGTAAATTTTTTGAAATATAAATGTCTATTTTTTAAAATACTGATATTCATAATTCAGAACTTCCATCCCTTCAGTATAACTGCTTTCAAAAGTTTCCTTACTTTTCAATCCATTTTCAAAATACTCATACCTATTCTTCGATAAAAAAAATGTGGAATCACCGGTACAATTTTTATTAAATACTTCATATAAAATCAAATTGTTTATAATATCATATGTGAATTTCTTAAACTCGGGTCGAGTGGAATTTGGGATGCATTCTTCAACAGATGAAACTAAGTTACCATTTTCGTAAATATTGTTGATTACAATGTCTCCTTTAAGAATCAAATTACCAAAATCATCATATTTGTAGTTAATCTTATATCCACTCTCGTCTAATCCCATTAAATATTCAGAAGCAATGACATTGCCTGACTCATCATAATAATATCTGTTTGTCATTACATCTCCTGATTCTGCTCCGCCATACACATCCTCTATCAAATTTCCATTCATGTCATATGTGTATAAAACTCCTCCCGAAATATTATTATCATAAAAATACACACTTTCAATCGGCTTTCCTTCTTTATCATAACTGGTAACTTCTTTGCTATTTTTATCTGAATAAATTATTTCCGTTTTCACTTTATTAATTTTGTAAATACTTCTCTGCTTCTCAATTTGATTTTTTGAATATACATTTGCATTCTGAGAAAAGCAGATTTGAGTTAGTATTAATAAAGTAAAAGCTGTAAGAATTGTTCGACTCATAAATTTTTTATTTTGATTTCAAAAACTTATTGTATTTTGCCAATAGACCCGTTGCAGCATCATTTTAAAAAATTAATTTTAATCATAAATATGGCTATTACCTAATTATAGTATTCATATGTAAAAGTTATTTCCTGACTATCTTTTATCATTTTATAGGGAAGTTTAGAAGTACCATTATAAAAATATTCTTCCATATTATTTAACTCTTCTATTCCTGTAGAGCAGTTCTTCGTATAGTTAATTATTTTAAGTAATTGCTCTGCATCAGAATATTCATAGGCATATCTCATTGCGTAGTTTCCTTCACAGCACGGATAAGTTTTTTCAATAATTAAAAATTCACTATAATTTATTTTATCGAACGGGCACACTTCACCTTCCTCAGATTCAGAATTCATTTTAATTAATCTATTTTCACCATCATAGACAAAATCGTGAGTGTATAAATCTACTGATGCTTCAATGACATTACCCTTTTTGTCATATTCATAAAACTTATGAGCAAAGGGACTGTAAAATTTATAAGGTTAGCATTATTATCGTAATTGTATATTATTGTGTATGGGTTATCATAATCGCTGTTTCCTTTCTCGAAAAGAATTTTGCCATCGGTGTCAACTTCGTATACTGTTTTTGTATAAACATTCTTCAGTATTATTGATCTAACTTTTTCATTTTTAAAATTTTCTCTTTGCTTTTTTATATCATTTATTGAAAATTTAGTTTGGAGAAAATCCTGAGCTATTATTCTATTTGAAAACATCAAAAATAAAAGTGCAGAAAGTAGGCTAAGTTTAAATAATTTATTCGTACTATTGATATAAAAATTCTTTAATTTCTGTGTTTTTTTTGTTTTTCCAAGTACTATAAGTCTTTAATGGATTTCCGTACCCATCATTTTCATAGATTATATTGTATATTAAAGTTTTAATTCCATCATAACCTCTTATTTCTACCACATTACCATCCAAATCAAAAATTTTTTCAGAATATCTTGTAACTATTCCATCAGAATTTATTTCTTCCTCCAATATAGAATTATTTTCATAATAATAATTTGTTGTTGAATAAACTCTCCCATTAAGTTCAATTTCCTCTTTTTTGATTCTCCGATTATTTTCATAAGTATAGTGATCGGAATTTCCTTGTTCAAAAATTTCTTGTGTTAAATTTAAATTTTCATCATATATATATTTGATAGTAAGTGGTCTCTTATTATTATGCTTTGATTGACGAATTTCACCGATCAAAAGACCTCTTTCATCATACTCATAATATGCATAATAGATGTTATATGGTTTGTCTTTATCGTTATCCATTTTAATTAAATTCCCCTTTTCATCATAATAATATTTTCTTTCAAATTGTAATTGACCATTATACCAGTTTTTAAGATATACTAATCTCCCTAGTGTATCATATTCCCTATATTCTCTTAATCCTTTATTATTGTCCTCCAGTTCTTCATTGCAGCTCTTAATTTTTGCAGATTGTATTTTGACTGAATTCTTTTTAAATATTCAATGTAATTATATTGAGAATAGGCATTTGAAAGATTAAATAACCAAAGTAAAAATAAAAATTTAAAAAATTTTGTTTTCATTAATTGAGTTTTAAATTTTAGATTTAGAAGTCACTTGCATTAGACTCACAGCTTCTTCATCTATAATTGACTCTATAAACAATCACCGACCCCGTGCTTTGATTCGTCACCCATAGAAATTTATTATCCGGCGAAAGCGCTACGCCTACCGCTCCAATATCAGCGTCATACTCATCAAGCATTTTAAACTCTGTCAGATCAATTGCGTTAACGGTCCCGTTTTTATAATTGACTACAAATAAATATTTGTTATTATTTGTCATGCAGACGCTCCGTGGCTGAATGCCAATCTTGATTTTATCAACTACTTCATCTGTCTTTAAATCCAGCTTTCTTAAATATCCATCCCCGTAAGCAGAGAAATACGCATAATCACCATCGCTGCTGATTACCATGTCGCGGGGACTTATCCCTGCATCTTTTATTGTGCTGATCACTTCGAGCGATGGGACATCAATTTTAGAAATTGTCGAGCCGCCAAAATTACAAACGTAAGCATACTTGCCGTCAGGTGTAAATTCCACTCCTCTCGGAATTGTACCAACTTTTATGGTCTTAATAACCTGATAATTCTCAGTAGATATCACAGAAATGTCATAGCTGTTCCAGTTAGCTACAAAAACTAATTTTTCATCAGGGCTTACTGCAATAATTTTAGGTATTATACCTACATCGATTCTTTTACTAGTTCTTTCGCAAGAGTATCATACACCACTACAACTGAAGGATACCTGTATGCGCTTTCTACTCCTAGGTTTTTGGAAATCCTTCTTCTAATAATCTGAAGTAAGTTATCCATATAAATCTTCCGTTAAGCGTTATTCCAAATTCCACGGGCTTCCCTGTATGTTCAATTATTGAAACTGTCTCATAAGTTTCTGTATTAATGATCATTGTGTTCATTCCTTCAAGATTGTTTATGTATGCATATCGTCCATCGGGAGATATCACAACTGATTTCGGATTGTTAATATTTTCTGTAAGTCGGATAACTTTCTCCAGGCCGGTAAACTCTAAAGAATCAACCTGATGAGACGGTGATAATTTTCTTAAAGAATCAATTCTGTTTAGCGAATCGACTCTCAAGAGCGAATCTCTGTTAGCCGTAGTAATTGCTTGCACAGCTAAATCTTTTTCTGAACAAGATGAAAGCAGGAGAATAAGAAAGATGTTTAAGAAGTTTACTATCATAATCTTTTTTATAAATATTAATTATCAAAAACATTTACCTTAGCGCTTTTATAGCATATACAACAGTAAAATTACTGTAATCAACATATAGTTGTCTATTGTCGTCGTATTCGTTGAAAACAAATCTTATTCTGCAATAAATACCTTCCTGGTCGATGGCCTTGAATCTTAAAATTGTATTGTCTCCTTCAACGTAGTCCTCATACTCATATACATCCAACGTTTGGGTTTCAGATGAAAAAATAGTGATTCTATCATCTTCCGTATTTACTACGATTAAAATGTTAACATCCTTCCATTCATTCCATTCACTCCATCCATATTTGTCATATTCTTTATAGCTAACGTATTTAGCTCTGAATTTTATCGTTTCCTGAGAAAAACAATTAGAATAAAATACTGAGAATAAAAAAATTAGAAGCAGTGATTTTCTCATTAATTCTTTAAGTTTAATATTAAATTTCGATATACTCTCATTCAAACCCGGAAAGCTCTTTATAAACTTTCCATCGGTTATTTTCTTTTCTTAAAAAAAGTTTTTTTGTTGTAGATTCGTTTACAGTAGTTGAACTATATTTTTGTCTGTATCTGACTTCCGCATAATTACCGTTAACTTCAATATTCATATTTGAAGTTGTAATATTAATAAATCTGTTATTCGCGAATATTTCATAAGCTTTATTTAATCTTTCCGAATAGTTTCTTTTAACTCCCCAGCGCTTTCATAATGATAATCATCCGTTAGGTTATTAAAAAAGCCGTTAACATTCATATTCTGCCAGGAATTAAGTAAATTATTCACAGTATTTCCAATTATCTCTTTTTCTGTATCTAATTTGGAATTGTTATTCTCTTTTACCTTATCTTCCGCTTTTTTCTCAATTTGAATCTTCGTATCAGGATTTGTTTTACTTACGATTTTTTCTGTTTCTACATTTGCAGATTCGTTACCACCAGACGAAAAATAAAAAATTGTTGCGCCGAATACTATAAAAGCAACAATTAAAAAAAACATTAAAGAAATTGATTACTTCCTTTCTGTCTGTTATCTAAAATTTCGACATTTTTGAATATCGCTTATCAGCCTTGTCTTTCTGATAAGTTCAGAAGATTTCATTGTATTATCTGTTTTCTCATGATTCAAAGATTCTGCAGATTCAAGATCAATTTTAAATTCCTCACAACTTGAGTATCTCTCCGCAGGATCTTTTGCAGTAGCTTTATATATAATTTGTTTCAGTCTTTGAGGAATTTCCGGGCGACTAAGGTCAAGCGGTTCATTTATAATTTTAGATTGAGTTTCATACTCGCTTAAAGAATCTTCTTGGTAAGGATTAACTCCAATAAATAATTCATATAATGTTACCCCCCATAGAATAAATGTCTGATCTTGAATCAACTTCTTTGTTCAATATTTGTTCAGGACTCATGTAGCTTACTGAACCCATTCTTGTACCGGGTTTTGTCAGATTAACATTTGATTGCGTTAGTTTTGCAATCCCGAAATCCAATATTTTTGATACTTCAATTTCACCAACAATTATATTTGAGGGTTTTATATCACGATGAACAACGTTTTCCCTGTGCATAAGACAATCCATCTAATATCTGCGACATTATCCTAATAACAAACTTCTCATTGGGATACAAATTTTGTTTTACAATATCATCTAAAGTTTCACCTTCAACATATTCCATAATTATGAGAAAGCTTCCCATCGCTTTCGACAAAATCATACAAAACAACTATATTGGGATGATTAAGTTTAGCAAGCGTAGTTGCTTCATTCAGAAATCTGTCTTTGAAAAATTTATTTCCTGAATATTCGGGGTTCAGAACTTTAACAGCAGCATATCGTTCCAGTGTAGTATGTTGGGCAAGATATACCATACCCATTCCGCCACTTCCAATGTTTGATAGTATTTTATAGTTCGAAATTATTTCATTTATCATGATCTGAAATACTAATATAATTTAAATGTCATTTATTAATTATAACAGACAAGTCAACACCCTTCATAAATAATTTTAAACAATTTCCAATCACCGCTTGCATTTTTTTTGAAATGAAGCTGCATTCCCTGATCTGATCCACCTTCATCATATTCATAAATAGTTTCAAATAAATAGATAACATTTCCTGTTATTCGTGATTTTTTATTTTTGTAACTTAGAATAGAAGAATATTCTTTATCAGGAGATACAAAACTATCACCTTCTATTGATGTACTTACAATTTTTGATTCGCTGTTTTCTATTAAGAAAGACTGAGAATCAAAAACATTATTTAGATAATTCTTAGCGAATTCCGGGAAATAATTAGATTTTGCTTTTTTTAATTTGATATTTTCATTTAAAGCTGAATTCACTTCATTTGAAGTTTCATTCATTGCTAATTGAAGACTGTCAATACCGGATCTCATTAATTCGTTATTTTTATGAACGGTCTTTAGAGAATTTGAAAGAGTGTTGTTGTTAACGAATAACAGAATAAAAATACTGATACCGATCACATTCAGTATTAAAAAAGTAATGTAAAAAGATTTTTGTGTTTTCATTGTATTAATAATTATTTAATTGATTTTTTAAATTAACATTTTCTTGATTTAATTTATTTAACTGTTCATGATTTTCTTTGAATGTACTCTTCAATTCATCAAATTCTTTTTTAATTTTTCATTTAAAGTGATTTCTTCAATCAGTTTTTCTTTTATTTCATTATTTTTATTTTGCACTATAAATGAAGATACTGAATACAGAATAAAAGTTATAATAAGTATCAATATTTTCCCAAAGTTACTGTTTAACATAAGAACTGATATTTTGAATTATTTATTGTTTGAAATATAAAACTCTATTGCTCCTTCAAAAAGTGATATAAAACATAACATAAGAAATATATATGCCGGGAAAGCCAGTCTGATATTCAAATTATCTGCAATTAAATTCAACATAACATTGTCAAAAGAAAAAGTTGAACCTGCCGTTGCTGCAATAACTATTACTAAAATTAATATTACCAGAGATAAGAGATTAACAATATTTAATTTGTCTGTAATTCTTAATCTGATGAAATTTAATATCAATCCAATTAAAGTAAGTACAAATAGTATTAAAAATATCGTATGGGCGCTGCCGTATCCGGGAAAATTTAATCCCTTTGCACTGATACCTGCAGGGAGACTGTTCAAAGCAAAATCAAGAGCTGTAAAAGAGAATTGTCCGTCTTTTGCAGACACTGTTATCCAGGGTAATAAAAGTAAAATTATAAGAACAAAATATATGATTTTACCAACCCAGTCAGAATTAAATGATAATCGCAATGTACCATCCTGGATTATACTTCCGTCGCTGCTTCTGGAAAATAAACTATTCAGTAAATTGTTGGAGTCAATATTAAGACTATGAGTTCCTAAGCTTATTCTGTCAGTAGCTTTTACACGAACTCTACCTTGTACTTTTCTGCCATTCACAAATGTTCCGTTAAGAGATTTTAAATCTTCTATGAATACATTTCCATTTTCAAGAAAGATCTTTGCATGTTTCCCTGAAATGGATACATCATTAAGGGATACGTCATTGCCACTGTCTCTTCCCAATATTAATTCATTTAAAGATGAACCTCGTTCCATTGTTGGAGCAGCTTGAGATATCATTGTTTTATTACCCGCTCTTGAACTGCCAGCTGAAGAGTAACCAGTACTTCTGCTTTCAGATTGCTGAACTGATGTTCCGCAGAATGCACAAAACTTAACTCCCGGTTTATTATCCTTAAAGCATTTTGGACACTTCATGTATTTTTATAATTAATGAACTTAAAATTATATTTCTATATTTCAAGTTCGTGTTTTGATAATATTTAATTTACAATATATAGGATATTTCAATTAACCTCATTTTGATTGTGATCGCTTTGGTTTTTTACTTTTACTTTTACCACTTTTTTGGGGTTTCTTTTTTGATGTTTCTTTTTTTTCATCTTTTTTATTAATCGTTTGTTTATTTACTTTTTCTAACTTTCCATTTACTGTAGAAGAATAACTGTAGTCCAACGAAAGTTTATAAGAATTAACTGCTTTTGAATAATTTAATGAAACTGCATAACTGTCTCCTAAAATGTCATATATAGTCGCGATTTTATCCTTAATGAATGGTTTTTTAGTATCATAAAATAGAGATTGTTTAAAATTATCTAATGATTTTTCTAAGTTTTCATTGATATTATATAAATAATAATCATCCAATAATTTATTACCTATATACTCATAACAATCTGCAATTTTTAAGGATATTACATTTTTTTGTAAAGGATCATTTTTTATACATATTTGATATTTTTCAATTGCATCAGAATACTGCTTATTATAATAATAATATTCTGCTTGCTCCAATAAATAATTATTATAACTATCAGTTATAAATTTTCGTTACTACCAAAGCCATCATTTAATTTTAAGTATAATCCTCCTGCAGCTTTCGGGACTTCAAAGTTTAAGAAAGAAAATATGTTATCTCCTGCTTTAATTTGCATAAAAATATTAGTACCGCGTTCTCTTAATTCAATATCGTTTTTATAAAAATCATCTTTAGAATATAATTCTATATTTTTTATGTCCTCACAAGACCCCTGAACATTTCCAATATTTGATATTTTTAAGTTTACCTCTAGCGTTACTTTATTCCCTGTTGGATATTTCCATTCAAAATAATCCACAGCAACTTTAAATTCAGGTTGAGATAAAACATCTAATTCACAATAAAACACAAGAATTAAAACTAATAATATTTTCATATTAAATTTTTCAATCTAATTTTAAACGTTTAACTTCTTTTTAATTTGTACTTCAAAACATTTACAACTAACAAATATTTTTACAAATAAAAGACTCTTTATTTATTCAAAAATAATTTTACAAACCTATAATATTAAAAAGAAGTAAAACCAAAACTATTATAATGAATTGAATATTTATTGTTCAAAAAAGAAATATTACTATTTATTTTATAATTCTTAAAAGTGTAACCGGTATTAAAAAATTTTCCTATTTTAAAAGATAATTCCAATGTAAGATCTTGTCCTATATGTGCTTTTGACAGAATAGAATTGTACTGATATGGAGTAGAGCTATTCACATAAGCTATATCAAATAAAGTTGATTGACCATATACTCCATAGTTTACAGAAATCATAGGTATAAAGTCAGATTTAAGAATTGATACTCCTATACCTCCATTTAAATAATATACACTCAATATTGGTGCTTGACTATTTCTTTTCAGCGTAAAAATAGCCCTGTCAATATTTAAATATTTAGATAACTCATTTTCGCTACCAATAAACCCTGAATAACCTATTTCAAAATTTAAAAATAAATTTAAATGAGAATCAATTTTCTTTTGAGTATATACTTTGACAGGAATATCCATTTGTAAATTCCAGAATGAATTGTCTTCTGATAAATCTTTATTTGAATGATACCTTATGCCAAAAGTTATTAAAAATGTGATTGTTGGGGGTATTAGAAAAAGATATTCATCCATTTTCAATTTAGTTTCATTATTTTTCATATAACTTTTTTTCTTTTTCCAATATTTTGTTGTATATTTTTTTTTTTTTGTCGCTAACTAAATTCGATTTATTATATTCCAGAGAATTTTTATAATAGAATACTGCAGCATACAAATTTGCGGATCTAACCTGGTAGTCACCTAAAAGATCATATTGCGTAGCGATTTTTTTATTAATATCTTTCCTTTTGAATCATATTTTAAACATTCCTTATAATTTTCAATAGCGAATTCTAAATTGTCGGAAGATTTATAAATATCATAATCAGCATTATTTTTATCACCCATTTTTCGTAACAATCAGCAATTCTAAGAATTAAATTGAATTTTTGTGATGGTTCATTAGAAACATAAATATTATAATTTTCGATCGCTTTTGTATATAATTTGTTTGCAAAATAATTTTCTGCATCTTCCAATAAAGAATTATTATAACTATTTGTTATAAATTTTTCAGCTCCACCATGATTTTCACTAAACTTCAATGTTAATCCATTGGCAGTATTCGGCACTTTAAAAGATAAAAAACAATTAATATGATCTCCTACATTAATTTCCTGAAATATACCTTTGCTTCGTTCTTTAAAAACAATTAATGAATTATTAAATGAGTCTCCTGAATATAGTCCAATACCACTTAAGTCCTCACAAGCTCCTTTTGAATCACCTACATTTGTAATTCTTAAATTAATTTCAAGAATAACATAATTTATTTCTGGATCCTTCCATTCTTTACTTTCAACAGCAATTTTAAATTCAGGTTGAGATATAACTGGTAAATTATATATAAAAAATAATACTAAAAGTAAGGATGTTCTCATATAATATAAAATATATAGTTATTCAAATGTTGTCCTGCTTTTCTTTTTTGATTTATTATTGTTACCATTAGTTTTATTAAAGTTTGAATTTTTATTCTTTTTATAAATCTTAGGCTTATCTTTAATCTGTTTTTCTTTTCCAGTCTTTCTTTTTCTAATCTTTCCTTTTCCTCAGCTATTTTTTGCTGTTCTTGTGCTGATTTAACCGGAATAGATGAGTTATTCGTTTTTGTTGAATCCAAATTAATAATAATTGTATCTTCAGAATTATCTTTGCTGGTATTGTAATAGAATAAAGCAAAACCTAATAGTACAAATAGTAAAACCGAAAAATAAAAAACTGGTGATTCATAGAATCTTTTTTTGCTCACTAAGTCAGTTTTATTAAATTCAGAATTTTTTTTACCTGACAAACTTTCTTTCGTAAGTTGATTTCCATTAACAGTATTTTCTGAATTTATAACACTTGAAACAGGTTCAGAAATTTTAGTCTTTAAACCAGGACGCTTTCTCAATCCTTTCCGTTCTAATTTTATAGGTTTTTCAATATCAAAATTTTCATCTTCATTAATTTCTCCATCAGCTTGTAAAACTTCTTCGATAAATTCTTTTTCAATGGGTTTCACAGGTGCTTCAGGTTTAAAAACTTCTTCATTTGAATACAAGTAATCAGAAGTGTAGTAAGGATCATTTATTGCTTCAGAAAAATCTATGCATGAATTAAATCTTTTTTCAGGATCTTTATTGATTGCAGTTGATATAACAAATTCCATTTGTTTAGTGATCATTGGATAATATGCAGAAGGCGGCGGCGGATAATCATTTAGAATTTTTGACTGAAGGGCATAGTCTGATTCATGTTCAATATCATATGGATGATTTGCTGTCAGCGTTTCATATAAAGTGATACCTAAAGAATAGATGTCACTTTTCAGATCCACTTCCTTTCCAAGTATCTGCTCAGGGCTCATATATAAAATAGAACCCATTTTTGTATTAACTTTTGTAACTCTCCTGTCAGAATCTATTAAACGGGCAATACCAAAATCAAGAATTTTAGGTTCATTTCTATCGCTGATCATAATATTTGAAGGCTTAATATCCCTGTGAATAATATTATTGTTGTGAGCGTAATTTACGGCAGACAATACTTTTATAAAAAATTCCTTAGCCATATACTCTGGCATCAAACCGTTTTTAATTCTTGTATATTCATCCAGTGTATTTCCATCTACATACTCCATAATGATATAAAAAACGTCTTGATACTGATCAAAATCAAATATCTTTACTATATAAGGGTGGTCAAGTCTGGATAGCGTTTGCGCTTCCTGAATAAATCTGTGTCTTATATCTTTATTTGATGAATAAGTTTTATGCAGTACTTTTACGGCAGCTTTTCTTTCCAGGAATTTATGTTCGGCAAGATATATTTCTCCCATGCCGCCTTCACTTATTTTTTTGTTATTGTGTAACTATTTAATGTTACTCCGATCATTTAGACACCTTGTAAAGTATTTTGTTATTACCAGCGGAAATAATATCCCCGTTAGTTAAAATTTTTGATTTAATTTTACTCCATTTATAGAAGTACCGTTTTTAGATTCCATATCAGAAATGTAATGATTGCTGTTCATAAGAATAATCTTAAAATGAAATCTTGATAAATTATTATCATTGATTGTGATATCACATGTGGAATCTCTTCCGGCAACCATTTCTTTTTCCAGTAGATCAATTTTTCTGTCATTGAATAATAAATAAGATCTATGCAATTTCTGTTCAATATTTTCATTCTCATTTACAGATATTCCGGAATTATGAGTAAGTGTATCTGGCAAATATTCAATTGTCGAAGGAATTTCTGCAGATTTACTTTTTTTGCCGGAGTAAAGAATTATTACAAACAGTATTCCACTAACTCCTATAAATAAAAAAACATATAAAAGTGTATTGTCCTGATCATTGACTGATTTCAATAGAATACTGGAATCCTCTTTTATTTTTTTCTTTCCAAAAATCAATGAATCCAAAGAACCCATTGTATTGTAATTATTTTCATTATTTTCTTCTGATGAAGATGAATTAATATTGTTTCCTTTGGTATATGATATTCCATTTTTATCAAGTAGTAAAAATAGTTCATCAATATGAATTGCAAATTTCATCATTTCTAAATTATATCTTACATATGCATTTATACCAACCACTTCACTATTAGAATTGATTAAAGGACCACCGCTGTTTCCCGGATTCAATTCGGCAGAATGTAATATTACTTTCGAATCTATTTTGAACTCTCTTTTTTCAATTTTATCCTTTGTAATATTATTTATAATGCCCTCAGTAAATGTATTTTTAAAAACTTTTGCATCAGGTGAAACCGGATTACCTATTGCAAATATCTTTTGTCCTACAGAGATATCTTTAGGGTCAGCTAAACTTAAAAAAAAAGAAGAACTGTCAGTTATTTCTAATATTGCAATATCAACATCTTTATTTATATCAATTATTTTATTAACACTGAATGTATTTGCTTGTGTCCGTATTTCAGCATTATATTCATTCATTCCTTTTATTACGTGATAATTTGTTACAAAAACTTTTCCATTTATAAAAAACCCACTTCCCCAGTTTTTATTATCAGAGATTAAACCAGTACTCTTGGATGCTTTTTTAAAAACAGCAGAGGCATCCTGGGAGAATGCTTTTAAATTTATTAGAAATAAAAGACTCAATGATATTTTTATTAATTTATACAAATGTTCAATGCTGATCTTTATTTAGTTTTTTTAAATTTGCCTCAGCTTTATCTTTTATTTTAGTAGGAGTATTCTCATCTTTGGACAATAATTTATATTGATCAACAGCAATGTCTTTGTTGCCGATAACATACTCAATGTTACCGTAAGCTAGTCTTGAATAACATTCTAATTCCTTATTTTCAGAATTATTAAAATATTTGATATAATCTTCGAATTTTTTCCGTAAACTAATTTTATTATCTATAATCTCCTTATCAGTCTGAATTAAGTAATACATTGAATAAGTATTATAGAAATTAAGCTTTTCCCATTGATTTTTATTTGATGACGCAAAACCCTTAAATCTTAACAAACATGAATCAGTTCTGTCTTTCAATTCTTCAAATTTTTCACCTTCAAATAATGCATCCGAATATTCGATCGATTCGTTAAAATAATTATTCATAAAATTTTCTTTCTTATTTCCTTTTGAAAACGAATTATCTAATAAAGAAATTTTAGAATTTAAGTTTTCTTCTGAATATGATTTCAGATACAAAAATTGATATGATTCTGTCAGTTCAGGATAATTACCTATCTCCTCCAATAATTTATTAATACTGTCTTTTGTGATTATTTCTGTTTGGTTTGATTTTTCCAAATCAGATATTGCAAAGATCATTTTAGCTTCTATAAACTGCTTTTCGTAAGAATTCATTTTAAAGACATTGAAATCTTTTATTTTCTCATTCCTCAGTTTTAAAGAGATAGGAACTTCTTTAGCTTTTTTATCTTTATTTTTTAGAATCAAAGTGTATTTATCATCCTTCCAGTTTGATGATGAAATCACATCATCTAATTCATAAACAAGAATTCCGGATTCTTCACTTTCTGTAATTTTTTTATTAATTTCTGGTGAAATGTAAAAAGCTCAATTTTTTTTATCGGATTTTTCTATATATATATATTCAGATGATGAATTCATTAAACCATTTTTTGCATTCATTTTTATCAACAGCATCACAAAATTTTCTTTATACAAATACATATATTCTAAACTTTCATCATATCCGATTTTAAACTTCTCAAACTTATCCGATGTACTTAATTCATATTCATTCGAAATATAATTAAATGGAAATTTACTATTTATATTTGCAATTATATTCGAACTAATTAAAAGAATCATTAAAATTATTAGAATCTTCATTTTCAATATATTATTTTTCAATATTATTTATCTTTTCTTTGCTTTCAGGTGCTTTTTCAGATTTTTCTTGTATTTCTTCTCTTTGATCATTTTCCGAATTCGCTTCGCTTTGTTCATTCTGATTTTCTTTTACCGTATTATTCTGATTCTGCTTCGGTTGATTATTTTTTGAGTTTTGATTGCCGCTTTTGTTTTGAGCTGAGCGAACTTCTTTGTCGTTTTTTTCTTCTTCTTTATATTTTATTGCTTCGATTTTTACAATATTCTTATCGGCACTATATCTAATTGAATAGAATCTAATATTATCGGACTTAACTGTTAAGGTTAGTATATTATCTGCAGGAGAATATTTCTTAAATTTAAGTTCATAATCTTTAATATTTTTAAAAGCTGGTTGTAAGAAATTCTTGTCATATTACCGTTCTTATCAGTATATTCAATAGTATCAATTTCTATATTTTCAAACTCTTCAACTTTTGGATAATTTTCAGCATTCCCTAAATATATTTTAGAAAGGAAATCATTTAAAATTTTACCATTTGTTTCATTATTTACATTTTCAATATTACTTGAATCATTCGAAGATTCAGAATGCGAAATGATATTTATATCTGAAACAGATTTGTTAAAAAATAAAAAATAAAATGATATAAATATTATCAGTATAAACAAAGCTAATAAAGACAATATCATTTTGCTGTTATTTTTAGATTCCTTCTCATTTATTGGATAATCAGAAATCTCTCGTGTTGTATTTCCGGTAATAGATTTTGTAAACTTAATTTCTGTATTCTTATCTAATGCACCCACCGGAGGAATATTCTTCATATCTACAGGTAATATATCTCCTTCTATAATAGAAATTACCTGCACAGTAATATTATCCGTACCGCCTTTATCATTAGCAGCGCTTACTAATAAATTTGATGCAGTTACTGGTTCATTGGCTTTTACAATTCCAAATATCTCATTATCATTTATCATTCCTGATAGTCCGTCACTGCATAATATGAATTTATCTCCTTTAAAAATTCTTAACGCAACTTCATTTATTTCCGGAACAATTCTTTCATTTATTCCTAATGCCTGTACAAGTTCATTCTTTCTTGGATGAATTTCGGCTTCATCATAATTAATATGACCCTGATCAATAAGAGTCTGAACAAAAGTCTGATCTTTAGTAATCTGATAAATTATTCCGTTTCTAATGATATAAATTCTTGAATCTCCTACATTTGCATAATATGCTACTCCGGATTTTATTGCTAATATAACACAAGTAGTTCCCATACCTTTATATTCCGGTGATTCAATTGTCTTATCTATTATTGCTTGATTAGCATTTTCTAAAGATTCTAATAGTAATTGCTTTGTACTTTTTGAAGATTCTGAATTATTTTCTAAGTATTCTTTTAATCTTTCAACAGCCAGTCTTGAAGCAATTTCACCACTGGTATGTCCGCCCATTCCGTCACATACAATAAATATATGACCGATTTTAGTCTGAAAACTTGCCATGTAATCTTCATTACCTTCGCGGACTCTTCCTACATCTGTTTTGTTCCCGAAATTCAATGAATATTTATTTGTAATTGAAGACAAATCCATTATAATAAATTTTTTAATTTTTAAATATTAACTGAACATTTCCAAGTCGAATTACATCTCCATCTGACAGCAGCGAATGATTCACCCTTCTGTTGTTAATAAAGGTTCCATTAGTAGAATCATTATCCCGGATATAAAACTTTCCGTTAATATTTGTAAGTTCAGCATGAGTCCTCGAAATAGTATCATCGCTTAAAACTATATCTCCTTCCAATCGACCAACTACTATACTATTTTTGTTTAGTTCAATCTGCTGGCCATTTAATGGTCCGGATTGTATGATGATCTTTGGATTAGTATTTGAGACATGAACTTCAGGAATGTTTTCCTTTGCTTCAAGAATCATAGTTCTTCTTCTTGTGTCAATTTTTACAGGTTCTCCAAAGGCAGTCTTACTTGTTTCATTAAGAATATCTTCAAGTTGAAGTATCTTTTCTTTTTCAGATTCTGAAACATTTTGCTGGTTTTCTAATCTGTCAAGTAAATCATCATATTCAACTTGAAAATTTTCAAACTTTGCCTTGTTTTCTTCAGCTTCCAGTAATCTTAATCTCTGTTCCTCTTCTTTTTCTAGCTTGAATTGTTTCTTTTTCTTAATATTTAAAGCTAACAATATTGCAAGTCCAAGCAAGACAATCCCTGCTCCAATAGAACCGTATAAAAACTCTTTTGTTTTCCAGAACGAAACAGAAGGTGCATTTTCAATTATCTTATCAGGTGATTTATAACTAAAATCTTTTTGGAATATATTTTTTCCTGAAACAATATTTATATTAGCCTTTACTTCAGTTGATACAGGAGCATAACTAAAATAAGTCAGTATATATTCATTCTTCACCCGGTCATAAATTGCCGGAATAATATTTTTCATATCTTCAGCTTCATAAATTCTGTAATAGAATCCATCTTTCGCTTTAGAAGAAATTGATTCCATGTTGATCAGCATGTTTTTGGATTCTGAGCTTTCTGCAATAGTCCCTATAGTGAAAACAGAAAAAGACTTATCACTGATTAGAGTTTCAATCTCCTCTCTATTCAGTTCACTGTTATCATTACCATCAGATAAAATTACCAGAATTTTCCTGGAAGAAGTATTTGCATTCAACCATTCAACAGCTTGCTTAATACTTGGATATATTTGAGAAGATCTGCCGCCTGTTGAAAGATCATTTATGTTATTTTTTAAAACTTCTTTGTCATTTGTAAAATCCGTTTTTTATAAAATTCATCATTGAAATAACTTATTCCAATCTTATCCTGTGGTCTGAGATCTGGTAAAATTGTTAACAATCCTTTTTTATATTATTTAAAGGTTCACCATCCATGGAATTTGATGCATCAATCAGAAAGCATAAAGCTATACTTTCATCTGAATTAAAAAACTTTTCAACTTTTGGATTTATTTTTTTTCCTGTATTAGTTTCCTCTATATAAATTGAATTAGAATCCAGATTTGTAACGGATTCTCCTTTACTGTTTACAACATTCATAAATAGTTTTATTTTCTGGAAGTTACTAATATCCAGATCACGAATAGAAAGGTTGATCGTATCCTGAGATACAGCGATACTTGATAACAGAGATAACACTACTAATGAAAGTAATAATCTTATTTTCATAATTAGAAATTTAATTAAATGCTTCGGAATTTTAATACGGTTTTACCTATAAGAATTATGTCACCATCTGAAAGTTCAGATTCTTCAATAACTTCTCCATTGACTTTGGTACCATTTGTGGAAAGTTCATCCTTTATTTTAATTTTCCCGCCCCTGAATAAAAGCATACAATGCGGTGATGATACAGCAGGATCAGACAGATATACATCAGATTTAGGATCACCTCCTATAAGATTTCTTCCTTCATATAGTTTGAAATCTTCACCTTCTGGTTTATGAGAAAACGAAACAAGCCAACCAATAAGTTTTCTTCCTGAATTGTTCTGTAAAGTATTCTCATTATCCGGAGAAATAATTATTGTCTTACCTGAGTTCTTTTGACCAGATGATTCAGGACTCATTATTCTTGTTGAATCTTTCCCTTTACCGGAAGAAGAATCAAATGTATCTGTTAAACCGGCAATATTTTTATTTATTTTTGACTGTAATTGAGGAGAAGGACAATATGGACATTTTTCAAAACCCGAATCATATACATGACCATTTGGACAAACTTTATTATTCGGAACTGAAATCGGTTTTCCACATGCTGTACAAAATTTATTGTCAGGAGGATTATAGGAATTACAAAATGTACAATTCATAATTTATTCTTTTAATTGATTAAAAAAATTGTGCAAAAAACAATATTAAAAAGAACTAATTTCTAAATTTAATTATTTTTAGAATTTTATTTTTAATTACAATTTTATTAAAAATAGTAAAAATAAATATTAATTAATATTTATAACAATTAATCAATTTTATTATAATTTATCTTTTTGTTTTTTCGTTTGATAAACTGACCACAAAATCGCTTAAAAAACTGTCCACTGATCTCAATATTGCCGCTTCTGCGCTGAGTCCCGAAAGAATTCATTGTTAATTAAAACTCAGTATATGCGGGAGATTCAGCTCTGACAATTTTGTATTTACGAATTTCAATTTCTCACAATAGAAACACATAATTTTGCGTCTCTGCGAACCACACACAATTTATCCAAACCAAAAACAAAAAACCCCGCGTTCTTACCACGGGGTTTCTGACATTACTATTTATTTATTTCTGTTACTTCACTTTATCTCTCTCAGGAAACGGATCATTCCCGTAACTATCCTTATCACTTATCTTTCCGTCCCTGTTGTGAATCACAAGTTCGGATTCGGACACGCTTATAGTTCGCTGCCTTGTCCGGGCGATGTCTCAATGACCTGACTACCCTGACTGAATCCCGAATTCTGAGATTCATTACCGGCTGCGCTTCCCTCACCGGAAGTATTACCATTCCTCGCGAACCCTCCTGTATGTCTGAATCCCAGGTCCTTTATCACTCTGGCGGATTTATATCCCGCGTAGAAATCAGGATCAACAATTCTGAATTCATTCATAAGTCTGTCTATTGAATCTAAAATACTGTCAGCTTCCTTAAACATGGTTTGCATTGTCTTCCTGGCACCGGATTTAGTAGCTGTGCCGGTATTCTTTGCGCCCAGAGCATCGGTATATTGTGCGATCTTCGCTTCAAACTCTGCGAATTTATCCGCCGTGATCCCGTATTTCGCCAGGTCTTCAGGGAATCTTGCTGCCGTATCTCTTATCGAGGTCAACTCTATCACAAGTCCGGCATCTCTGAATTTAATGAAATCCGAAATTTTAAGATTTACAGATTCCATCAGTTGTATATCGCCTTTTTTCTTTGCGTAAGAATATATTGCTCCGGCAACTGCAAGCCCGTAGTTCGTCGCCGTTTTTCTCATTTCCGCTTTATTTCTCACCTTTCCGGTTGTCGCCTTACTTCTTTCGTTTTCAGTCGCTTCAATGTTATGAAGAATTGATTTGAATGTGTTCACATGATTCGAGAATTCTTCATTGTCCGAGTATCCCGCGCTGTGATCATCAAGATACGCGCGTACTCCAGTAAACATGGAGTATTTGTTTTTTTGATATTTAATCATCTTACTAATTTTCCTTTCGCCGTATTTACGGCATTTTTTTAGTTTATGGTTTTTGGTTTATTGTTAATTCGCCGTTTCATCTCAAAAGCCCGCTCAGTTTATTTCAGAGTGTTGTCTGCGGATTTCCAGACTCCGGAATCTTCGATTTGAAAATGTCCCGGCTTTTTCTTTTGTTACTGGTTATTTCAATTTATTGCATTTTATTTCAGTTGATCTTATTACTTTTTATTTTTTATTGCCTCTGTTCATTTTTTTTGTGAAAAATTTTTCACTTTTTAAATTATTTTTACTTTTTCGGAAAATAATTTTACATTCACATCACATAATTTGACTTACACTTCTCATAATTTGACTTTCACTTCTCATAATTTGACTTACACTCCTCATAATTTGAATTTCACTCCTCATAATTTGACTTTCACTTCTCATAATTTGACCTTCACCCGTCATAATTTGACCTTCACTCGTCATAATTTGACCTTCACCTCGTATAATTTGACCTTCACTTCGCATAATTTGACCTTCACTTCGCATAATCTGACATTCACTTCTCATAATTTGACATTCACTTCTCATAATTTGACATTCACTGAAAATAATTTGACATTCACCTCGCATAATTTGACATTCACTGAAAATAATTTCACATTCACCTTTCATTATTTCACATTCACTTCTCTTAATTTGACATTCACTTTTCTTAATTTGACTTTCACTTCTCTTAATTTGACTTTCATATTTCTTCGCTTTGCATTCCCCTTTCTTTATTTCATTTTCAATTTTCATTTTACAGCTTCTCCTTTTCTTTTTTCAGTTATCAGAACTCTTTATTAAGTTTCTCCGTAGCTTTATTCAGAATTTGCAGTTCTTTGCTGAATTTCTCAGCTTCTTCGCATCACATTCATGATTCTTCATATGATTTCACTCTTTCTGTTTACTCTGTTTCGGTTTCTTTTCATCATACTCCGGATTCTTTGTTTTATTTCCAGGATACTTCTTTTCTGATCTGCACTTATTAATTTTAATTCTCCTTTTAATGTGAGAATCTTAGAATTTCATTTTTCGTTAGTTCCCGCCTTCATTGAAATTCTATTTACTTAAAATTACAGTTTAATTATTTTTCATTTGCCCGTGATCAGAGTTGCGCAGTGAAGATCAGATGTATGTAAAAGAACTATACAAAATTAACGGGAGTTGGCACGATTTTGTAAAGTGAAATTTTTTTTCGGATTTTTGTCCCCCGTCACTTAACCGTCATCCCTGATCCGACGTGATGATCAGATGTATTTAAAAGAACTATACAAAATTAACGGGAGTTTGCTCTAAAAAACTACGGACATTTTGACGATTTTGTGAAGTGAAATTATTTCCACTTGCTATTATATATTTTTTATAGATTGGTTTTTTTGTTGTTCGGATTTGCGTGGGAAGTTTTTGCTTAATGAATTCGGAAAAAAACTTTTTTGGAGATCATACTATAAAAAGATCTTATCGCACGTAGCCGCAGGCTTCAGCCTGCGGTAACATTGTAAAATTAATTCAAGCTCTATTTGATTTAGAAGAAAAATATTTATTTTATCGCACGTAGCCGCAGGCTTCAGCCTGCGGTAACATTGTAAAATTATTTCAAGCTCTATTTGACTAAGAAGAAAAATTTTTGTTTCGACGTAGCCGCAGGCTTCAGCCTGCGGTAACATTGTAAAATTATTCAGCTCTATTTAATTTACTCACTACCCCCACTCATCAAAATCATAAACCGTCGAACCCATAAATTTATATTCCTTCCACTCATCCGTTAACCCCGCTCTTACCGGATTTTTTAATATATAATAGATTTGTGATATGAGATCTTCATTGCTTCTGATAATGTGGTCATAATAATCCTTTTGCCATTTGGAACACTCCATATTCTGACCGAACCAATAACCGGTTTTTTGTTTGAAAAGATCTGCAGACTTAATTACATCGGAATTTTTGCCGGTACCCTGCAGGATTAAATGAAGATGATCGGGCATAAATAAATATATCACCGCTTCACATTCGCCTTTAACTATTACCTCTTTCAGAATATCCCGGAATATCAAAAAGATATAATCGTTAATAAATATCTTCTCCATATTCTTTATACACATTGTGAACGACACAATTTTTTCACCGGTATAAAATTCTTTATCTAAGCGATGTTTTTTTTCACGAATGATTCTCATATTATTCTCCTTTAATTTTCCTTTAATTCTTTTTGAATACTTCCGCAGGCTAAAGCCTGCGGCTACTTTCCAATCTTTATATTTAATTATTGTTGCTGTGGTTTCGGGAAAATATATCAATTTACTTCCTCCGATTATCAATTTATTTTAAACACGTAGCCGCAACCTTCAGGTTGCGGAAAATAAAATAAATTAATTTCCCGTAATAATAAAATGATTTTGATCTCTTTCAAGCTTTTTCATATCCCGCCCTCCTTTAACGATTTATTTATCCCGCAGGCTAAAGCCCCCTGTTACTTTCTTATCTTTCTATTTAATTATTGTCGCCGTTTTATTTCGAAGGATAATGGAGATTAAAAACTCGTAGCCGCAACCTTTAGGTTGCGGAAAATAAAATATATTAATTTCCGTAATAAAAAATGATTTTGATCTCTCTCAAGCTTTTTCATATCCTGCCCTTCATTAACGATTTATTTATCCCGCAGGCTAAAGCCCCCGGTTACTTTCTTATCTTTCTATTTAATTATTGTCGCCGTTTTATTTCGAAGGATAATGGAGAATAAAAACTCGTAGCCGCAACCTTTAGGTTGCGGAAAATAAATTAATTTCCCGGAATAATAAAATGATATTGATCTCTTTCAAGCTTTTTCATATCCCGCCCTCCTTTAACGATTTTTTTATCCCGCAGGCTGAAGCCCCCGGTTACTTTCTTATCTTTCTATTTAATTATTGTCGCCGTTTTATTTCGAAGGATAATGGAGAATAAAAACTCGTAGCCGCAACCTTCAGGTTGCGGAAAATAAAACAAATTAATTTCCCGGAATAATAAAATGATATTGATCTCTTTCAAGCTTTTTCATATCCCGCCCTCCTTTAACGATTTTTTTATCCCGCAGGCTAAAGCCCCCGGTTACTTTCTTATCTTTCTATTTAATTATTGTCGCCGTTTTATTTCGAAGGATAATGGAGAATAAAAACTCGTAGCCGCAACCTTCAGGTTGCGGAAAATAAAACAAATTAATTTTCCGGAATAATAAAATGATTTTGATCTCTCTCAAGCTTTTCATATCCTGCCCTTAATTAACGATTTATTTATCCCGCAGGCTAAAGCCCCCGGTTACTTTCTTATCTTTCTATTTAATTATTGTCGCCGCTTTATTTCGAAGGATAATGGAGAATAAAAACTCGTAGCCGCAAACTTCAGGTTGCGGAAAATAAAACAAATTAATTTCCCGGAATAATAAAATGATATTGATCTCTCTCAAGTTTTTTCATATCCTGCCCTTCATTAACGATTTATTTATCCCGCAGGCTAAAGCCTGCGGTTACTTTCTTATCTTTCTATTTAATTATTGTCGCCGTTTTATTTCGAAGGATAATGGAGAATAAAAACTCGTAGCCGCAACCTTCAGGTTGCGGAAAATAAAATAAATTAATTTCCCGTAATAATAAAATGATTTTGATCTCTTTCAAACTTTTCATATCCTGCCCTCCTTTAACGATTTTTTTTATCCCGCAGGCTGAAGCCCCCGGTTACTTTCTTTTCTTTCTATTTAATTATTGTCGCCGTTTTATTTCGAAGGATAATGGAGAATAAAAACTCGTAGCCGCAACCTTTAGGTTGCGGAAAATAAAATATATTAATTTCCGTAATAATAAAATGATTTTGATCTCTTTCAAGCTTTTTCATATCCTGCCCTCCTTTAACGATTTATTTATCCCGCAGGCTAAAGCCCCCGGTTACTTTCTTATCTTTCTATTTAATTATTGTCGCCGTTTTATTTCGAAGGATAATGGAGAATAAAAACTCGTAGCCGCAACCTTCAGGTTGCGGAAAATAAAATATATTAATTTCCGTAATAATAAAATGATTTTGATCTCTCTCAAGCTTTTTCATATCCCGCCCTTCATTAACAATTTATTTATCCCGCAGGCTGAAGCCTGCGGCTACTTTTATTTAATTCAAATTTATTCTCCCCATCCTTGCAAAGGAGGGGTCGGAGGTTGGTTGTCACGAATTAATCTTCAAACCCAAAACTTCATCCTTTATCTTCATAAGATATTCCTTAGCCGCATCATACTCATTCGGTATCTCCCCTTCCAGTATCGCCTCTTCTATCCTGTGTTTGAATATACCAATGACCCTCCCCGGTTCCAGTCCGAAGAGTTCCATTATCTCATCACCTCTAACAGGCGACTGGAAGTTTCTGAGTTCGTCTTTTTCCTGAACTTCAAGTATTCTCTTTTCCACCCTGTCATAATTTTCCAGAAACTTGCTAACCTTACCGGGATTCTTTGAAGTAATATCCGCACGGCATAATGTCAGCAGATCTTCAAGCTCTTCACCCGCTTCGGCTGCAAGTCTTCTTATCGCCGAATCAGTTACATCGTCCTTCGCAAGCGGTATCGGACGCAGATGCATTCTCACAAGCTTCTCCACATACTCAAGCTTTGTCATCGGCAGTTTCAGCTTTCTGAATATTTTCTTCATCATCCTTGCGCCGACTTCCTCATGAGAATGAAATGTCCATCCCGTGCCTTCGACAAATTTTTTCGTCCTCGGCTTCGCAATATCGTGAACAAGCGCAGCAAATCTCAGCCAGAGATCGTCCGTCTTAGCCGAAATATTATCCACTACTATTAAGGTATGATAAAATACATTCTTATGATGATAATCATTTCTCTGATCGACGCCTTCAAGTTCAGCTATCTCCGGAAAAATCTCCTTCATCACTCCCGATCTGTAAAGCAGATCAAGCCCGACTGAAGGTTTCTCCGTCATGAGTATCTGCAGGAACTCATTCGTGATCCTTTCCTGAGACACTACTCCTTCATCTGTCAGTCTTCCGCGCATTTCCATGATCGCCTTAAAAGTATTTTCTTCTATCCTGAAATTAAATCTTGATGCAAACCGCACAGCTCGCATTATTCTCAGAGGATCGTCGTCAAATGTTTTGAAAGGATCTAAAGGCGTGCGGATAATTCCGGATTCAATGTCTTTGAGTCCGTTATAATTATCGATCACTTCACCAAATTTATTTTTATTGATCGACGCTGCAAGCGCATTGATCGTGAAGTCCCTTCTCGAAAGATCTTCCTCAAGCGTTGCCGGCTCTACAACCGGCTTACGCGAACCTCTGTCATAGCTCTCTTTTCTCGCAGATACAAATTCTATTTTGTAATTTTCATAATTCAGCAGCGCGGTCTCAAAATTTTTATAAACTGAATTTAGTTCTGCGCCAAGTTCCTTTGAAACATCTTTCGCGAATTGTATCCCGTCGCCTTCAGTCATAATATCAATATCAACGCCTTCCTTTCCCATTATCAGATCCCTTACATAACCGCCGACCAGATACGCTGACACATTTCTGCTGTCAGCTGTCTCACCTATTTTCTTAATGATCTTATTATTTATTTCGATCTTCATCAGAGCACCTGAACTTTTTCTATCTTAATATTTTTTGAATCGTCTTCAATGCCCGGGATCTCTATAATGTGATAAAATCTATTCTGATCATCAGTAAGAGGGATCGATGAGGCAGAGCTGTTTACGAATGTAATTTTCCCTTCCGTATAAATTTCATTAATATGCGTATGTCCGTGAAGCACCAGCTTAACTTTATGTTTCTCAAAAAGTCTGATAAGTTTTTTCTTTCCGCGCAGTTTCATTTTCCATTCTATCACTCTCAGCCAGAGAGGATGAGCTTTATTTTCTTCCGTCTCATCAGGAAGCGCAAAGTGATGATGCATTGCTATTATCTTATGCAGACCTTTCAGCTTTTTGCTTTTGAGAATTTTTTCAATCTTAGTATGATCTCTGTCACTGATTTTTCCGTTCGATCCCTCGGGATTTTTATTGAGACTCCATTTGTCAATGCTGTTGATGCCTATCAGCGCAATGTTACCGAGTATTTTTACAAACGGAAAATTCCTGTAAGGATCAAATGCTCCGGCAAAATTTTCCGTGAACAGATCAAGATTTTTTTTATAATCCGTCTGTCTGCATTGATATATAAATTTAATTCCCTCTATTCCCTTATCCGCTCCGCCGAATATGTCATGATTTCCCGGGACAAGCGTAATTCTGTTAAAGTCCTTGAGGTCATACTCTTTTAATAGTTCTGCTGCGAATCTGAAGTCCTCAGAAAGCGGATTGTCTGCAATGTCCCCGGATATTACTACATGATCACAATTTTTCTCACGGATATTTTCCATGAGTTTTATAAACGCTTTCCCTCCGCCGTTGTGATCTGCGAAGCATAAATGAGGATCTGAGATATGGGCGATTCTAAACATTATAAAAAATTAATTTATAGTTTGTGAAGTTTCTATTTCATGAATTATTTTATTCGCTACTTCCAAAGCCTGCAGTCCGTCATTGAGAGTAACTATCGGTTCTTCATCTCTGATGATTGCAGTGAAGAAATTATTCAGTTCATACTTCAGTGAATTCACTTCCGGCACCGGCGGCTTTTCATAAAATATCTTCATGGTTTTATTTCCCTGTTCTACTTCACTTACTGCAAATCCTTTTTCATTTACGTCTCCGGATAATTTGAAAACTTCTGACGTATTCTGTAAAAAGTCTATTGATATATAAGTATTTTTCTGGAACAGTCTCATCTTCCTCATTTTATTGATTGAAATTCTCGAAGCTGTTATATTTGCAACGCAGCCGTTCTCAAACTGTATCCTCGCATTCGCTATGTCGATCTTTTCACTTAGTATCGCAACGCCGTTCGCATTGATCGATTTTACGGGAGACTTTACAAGGTTGAGAATAATGTCAATGTCATGTATCATAAGATCCTGTATCACAGAAACATCAGTTCCGCGCGGATTGAACTGCGCCAGCCTGTGCGTTTCGATAAAGAGCGGCGATATTGTATATTCATCAAGAGAAAGTATGGCGGGATTAAATCTTTCCACATGTCCTATCTGAATTTTTATTTTTTTATTCTCTGAAAGCTTGAGCAGTTTCTCCGCCTGTTCCGTCGTCTCTGTCACCGGCTTTTCTATGAATGTGTTAATATTTTTTCCAATGGTCTTTGACGCAAGTTCAAAATGAGTCGAAGTCGGCGTTACGATTATTGCAGTATTGATCTTATTTATAAGCTCATCAGCTGAATTGTTTATCTCTGTTTCCGTTTCTTTTGCAGCATCAGAATTTTTCACCTGATCCGTATCGAATACTCCTGTCAGCTCGACATCTTCTCTTTCACTGCAGATCTCTCTTATCAGTTTTAAATGAGTTTTTCCGAGATGTCCGAGACCAAACAGTCCGGCTTTTATTTTTTCCATAAGTTAAATTAATTTTGACGGTTCTGAATGAATAATTACATTTGCTAATTTCGGATAATTTTCTTTTAAAGTAAGATATATCTTGCTCTCAAGCTGAGTGACAATGTCGTGAACCTGCTCGAATGAATTAATATGATCAAATGTACATATAAGGGAAATTCTTAATTTACCGTTTGTACTTACTACCTGTATACTCTCGCTTGAGATCACTTCCTTGTTTTCATCAAGAATATTTTTTACTTCTCTTATTATTTCATTCGAATTTTCAGTAATATCCGTTGTGTCAAAAAGTATCTCGCTCGGTTCGTCAATGTGTATCTGCAGATGAGATATGACATCGATCTTTTCCAGTATTTTTTTCTCCACTTCGGAAACTATCTTATGCGCTTTAGTAAGATCATTTGTGCTGTCTATTTCAATATGCAGCTCTGAGAAAATTTCATTGTCCGTCTTATGTGAAAAAATATCGTGACACTTCAGACCGAAGTCATTTACTACAAGTCTTATCTTGTCATTGATGGATTCATTTTTTGTTTCCACGGGTTCGGAGTGAATTACAATATCGGCATTATCCGTTAATTCATTTATTCTCTTTTCCACATTATCCATAATGTCATGAGCTTTGGAGAACGGCACAAGTCTGCTTATCTCAATTGTCATGTCTATATATGTAATGCTGCCCGATGTCCTTATCCGGAAACTGTTGATACCTTCTACTCCTTTTATCAGCAGCGTTTCATATTTTATTTTTTCATAAAGTCCTTCCGGCACTTTATCCATTAATGTGTTAAAGGATTTTTTTAGCAGTTTGTAACCGAGTGAAATTATGATCACTGTAACTACAAGCGCTGCAATTGTATCAGCAATTTTACTCACACCGAGATAAGTCAGCAGCAGTCCTGCAAGCACAACGCCTGAGCTGAGTATATCACTGGAAAAATGCAGCGCATCCGCTTCGAGCGCGCTTGAGTTTGTTTCTTTCGCAACCGCCTTTAATTTTTTCGCCCTGTTAATGTCGATCAGTATTGTAAATATTATCGAACCTATGATCCAAAGATTTATATTAAGCTCCGTATCCGGCTTTATGAACAGCCGGCTTATAGCTTCATAAATTATGTATGAAGAAGTTATGAATAATATAAATACCTGAAACAGCGCGGAGAAATTTTCCGCCTTCTCATGTCCGTAATTGTGATCCTTGTCGGGCGGTCTTGAAGAGTATTTGATCGAGATTATTGATACAAGACAAACAAATATATCAATGCCTGAATTAAATACTTCCGAAAGTATTCCGAGACTGCCGCTGAAATACGCTGCGATTATTTTTATAATCGTTATGAATATTGCGGTATAAAGCGAATATAACGCAGCTTTAATTTTTATTTCTGATTTGATTTTATTATTGTCTGTCATTCAGATCTGATCTTTCAATATTAGCAATAAGTGTTTCGTCTTTCTGCATCTGTGTTAATATAACACCCGTCATTGTTATCACCGCGCCAATGATAAAAAAATAAGATAAATTTTCATTTAATAATACCCAGGAAAACAGAATAGTAAATACCGGTGAAGTGTTTGTTAATGTTGTAAGAGTGCTTGTCTTGATCACCTTCACTGAATAGCTGTAAAGAAAGTAACTTCCGAATGCTACAAGCACCGTGAGATGCAGAAATCCGAGGATCACATATCCGTTTACATTTTCGAATGAAAGATTTTTTACATCAAATAAAAATATTGGTATGTATAAAATTATTCCTATGAGAAATGAAACGGTCTGCGTCTTTAATGCGCCGTATTTTAAGATCAGTCTCCTGCTGAATGCAAGATAGACCGACCATGAAGCGACTGCCAGGAAAAGCAGCGTGTCGCCTAAAAGAAAATTTACTCCCGGTACTGAAGGAGCGAAAATGTTTTCATAAAATATTACAAGTATTCCGATGATGGTAAGAGAAATTGTGATGAGTTTTTTCATTTCGAACTTCTCGTTTTTCTGTCTGATGGAAATAAGATATATTAACAGAGGAGTACATGCATATAATATTCCTGAATGTGACGCTACTGATAATTTAACACCAACGAGAAAGCAGAATTGGTTTATAGGAATTACAAGAAGTCCCAGCATAAAGAATAAAAGTCTGTCCTTTTTATCAATATTAAAATTTCCGTTATTATAAGCAAATACTATCAGCAGAAGTATTGTTGCCATGCCGAATCTCAGGAATGCAAGAGACAGAGGAGATATAACGCCGACTACATATTTAGCAGCTATAGGCGTAAATGCAGCCGTGAATGTTAAAAAAAATATCAGAATGAATTTTTTCATTTAATTCACGGCTGAATGTATAATTACTAATAACTGATTTTTAATATTAAACTTACTTAATTAGAATTAGATAAAAATTTTCTTCCCCGGCTTAATTCACTTTGATACATATTAATAATTTTGGTTCTATATGATTTACTGTGGAAATAATTTTGAATACCAATTCTGCCGCAAAGGTTTGAGACTGTTTTAAAATAACAAAACAAATGGTTGTCATTCCCGCGTGCTTTTGGCGGGAATCCAGTCATAAAACGTTCTCATCTTAACAAATTCGAATCAAGCAGATCTTCCGTTCATCCGATTTCAAAAAACAAATAATCTATTCAGGATTTTCTTTCAATCAATGTATTTATATAGTCATTATTTAAAATTCCTGATTGGATTCCCGCCAGGAGCACGCGGGAATGACAAATGTATTTTTTTACCGCTCGTCCCCAAACTCTGTTTGGGAACGCACTTGCGATTTACTGCTCGTTCCCAAACTCCGTTTGGGAACGCACTTGCATATGAAACTCCGTTTCATTCCTATACTCAATAAGTCCCGGCAGATCTTTTACCGCTCGTTCCCAATCTCGCAGTCTGTCCGAAAACAAATTTTTTATGTCTGCCTCTAAGACTCAAAGGCTCAAAGAATATTGTTTTTAGAGATTTTAACTTTGAGCCTTTGAGGTAATTTCAAATGTTTTCGGACATGCTGTTTGTTCGGTAACGAACTTGCTCATGTCCGGTAAGCCGCAGAATATGAATAGTTAAACTTACTTTACGACTTTTTATTTTTCAGTGAAGCGCTGATCTTTGCTTTTACTTTCTTTGCGTTCTTTCTGTGTTTCGCTAAAGCTTTCTTTTTTGGTTTGTTCATTATTATATTATTAATATACCGTCATCGAGGTAAACATCCTGAATAGTATTAAGGAGATCGATGCCGTCTTTCATTGGTTTCTGAAATGCTTTTCTTCCTGAGATAAGACCCATTCCGCCGGCGCGTTTGTTAATTACTGCTGTTTTGACAGCTTCTTTAAGATCAGAGTCACCCTTGCCAGTGGATGCACCGCCTGAATTTATAAGACCGCATCTTCCCATATAATTATTCGCAACCTGATATCTTGTAAGATCGATCGGGTTATCTGATGTTAGTTTTTCATATACCAGCTTATGTGTCTTGCCGAATTTTATTGCGTTATATCCGCCGTTATTGTCAGGGAGTTTCTGCTTTATAATATCAGCGTCTATTGTTACACCGAGATGATTCGCCTGTCCCGTAAGATCAGCGGAAGTGTGATAATCTTTATCACCTTTTACATTGAAAGCGGAGTTTCTTAAATAGCACCATAGTATTGTCACCATTCCGAGTTCGTGCGCATATGCAAACGCCTGAGACACTTCCTGTATCTGTCTCGCTGACTCATCCGATCCGAAATAAATTGTAGCCCCTACAGCTACCGCACCCATATCAAACGCCTGATCTATATCTGCAAAGAATATCTGATCATATTTATTTGGATATGATAAAAATTCATTGTGATTGAATTTCATAATAAAAGGAATTTTATGCGCATACTTTCTTGCAACCGAGCCAAGCACTCCGAGCGTGGAAGCGACTGCATTACATCCGCCTTCGTAAGCAAGCTTAACAATATTCTCGGGATCGAAGTAAACGGGATTCGGCGCGAAAGAAGCTCCGGCTGAATGTTCTATACCCTGATCCACAGGCAGTACTGAAACGTATCCTGTTCCCGCTAATCTTCCTGTATTATATATGAGCTGCATATTTCTCAGTACATTCGGTGATCTGTCTGAATCTTTCCAAACTCTGTCAATAAAATCTTTTCCGGGTAAATGAATCGACTCCTTAGGTATTGTTTTACATTTGTGTGAAAGCAGATACTCATTTTCCTTTCCGAGTATCTTTAAAGTTTTTTTGTTCATGTTAGTTATATATTATTAGTTGTGTTAATTAATTATTTCTTTTTCTTTGAATTTTATTTTTATTTCAGAATTACCGTCACTTTTTTTGATAAAGTAATTTCCTGACTCACTCAGTTCAGTGCTTCTTATAAATGCCAGCCCTGAATACTTCTCATCATAATACACTGCGCTGGATACAAATCCGGCTTCCTTTTCACCGTTGAAAATTTTATCTCCTTTTTCAAATCCGGTTTCCGAAGTTATTATGACCAATTGCTTTGGTATCTTTCCCTGTGATTCAATTCTAGCAATCACTTCCTGTCCGATGTAACATCCTTTTGTAAATGAAATAAATTTTTCCGGACCGCATTCCATTGGATTTATATCTTCATTTAATTCATTCACGCCTGAGGGAAGCTTTTCACTTATCCTTTTATATTCATATTCTTCTTTGCTCAGATACTTGCTGTCTTTAAGCAGCTTTCTGTAAACATCCACATGCTCATCAGTGCAGAGAATTTTTAAAGCCTGAAATTTCACATCATCCTGAAAAAGAATATCCTTTTCATTGATGCGGTAAATTTTATTCTTTTTAATGTCATCTATTTCTATATTGAAGAGATCTTTGGATAAAGCTGCAGGTTCATCTGTAAAAATTGTGATAAGCGAAAATTCTCCTTCTGCTTTACTTAAGCTCACATCATCCATTATTATATATTTATTCAGATGAGTTATGATTTTATCTTCATATCCCGCTGTGCAGATGAAATATTTATCATCGCTGAAATTCACAAAATTTATAAGATCTATAATTCTTCCTTTATCGGATGTTAAAAAAGTGTATTTGTATTCTCCTGAAGGAAATTTCCTGAGATCGTTAGTTGACATTCTGTTAATGAAGTCTGTCAGATCAGCGCCTGATGCGTTTATTAATCCGGATTTATTGATGAAGTAGCTGACGGGCAATTAAATGAATTTTTTAATATTTCTTATGTGAATTTTTTTACCGCTGTGAAAATAAATAATATCAGATTTACTATTGTAATGCCTGAGATAAGAAATAATGCAACAGTATCTTTAAAGCTGTTATTTATTCTCTTATCCGGAAATTCCGGGATCACATTTTCCTTCTGCTTCTGAGAGGGATCTTCCGGAAAATCATTTCCGGGCGGAATTGTATTTTCTGATTCCATTTGATTTCTGTTTATACAGAAATATAATTATTTCAGGAGTGAGATTAAATGAAAGAATCTTAAAATTAATTTATTTATTTTATCACAATAAGTTTTCAATAACTTTATATTTCTTACTTAAAGAAAATATTTATCGCTGACAAGACTGAAAATAGCCAAAAACCTCCAAAGTTCGACAGCGCTTCAAAAAGCATAAGCGCATTCAGATCCATTGCGCTTGATGTCGTGATCATAGCAGTGCTTTTTGTTATCGGAATTCTTATTTATAAGGAATTCCAAAGAGATACAGTCGTTATCGAAGTTTTTCAGGTTCCGCTTGATCTTGAAAGACAGAATATCACCGGCCAGGCGCTCGTCAGCAAATTAATGGACAATATAAAGGACATCGAAAGTAAAGCCGATACCGCATTCCCCCTTCTTGACTATAATCCCGTTATGTATGATTCACAGCTTGAGATAGTAATTCCGGGTTCGGGTATTTCTTTGAAATCCCTGATTCAGAATGTTAAGAACTTCCTCGGAAAGAAGCAGACTAAGATCACGGGTGAAGTTGTTTTAGCAGATAAAAAAATTTATCTGACTACACGGATACTCGGAAAGCCGTCAAGGACTTTTTCCGGAGATCTGGCTGATCTTGACAAAATTCTTTATGACGCCGCTCGGTTTGTCCTCATTTATACTCAGCCGTATATGCTCGCTTATTACTATTATTACTCATACGGCTCTGATGAAATGAATACAGATCTTGCAATGGATATGATCGATTATTCAATTTCAAATGCCCCTGAAAATGATGACGTAATGGCTTATACTTTATACGGATATATACTTTCTGATCAGGGTAAATATGAGGAGTCCATTTCTATGTATGAAAATGCCCTTGATCTTGATCCCCGTTATACTGACGCATTGACCGGATGGGCTTTTTCACTTTTTGAAATGCATAAATTTGATGAATCAGAAGAACTTTATAAAAAAGCTATCCGCATTGATCCGAATGATTCTTATTCTTATTACTATTATGCACTTTTAAAAGAAAGAATGAATTCATTCTCTGAAGCTGACAGTTTATATCAGCTCGCGCTGAAATTAGACGGGAGCAATTTCGATGCTATGAACAGTTACTCTATATTTTTAATGAATCAGGACAGAATAAGTGATGCCAAAAACATACTGAAAAAAATTATCAAAATAAGACCGGATAATCCTGATGCTTATGTTAATCTCGGTAAGATCAATCAGCTTGAGAACAAGCCGGAAGAAGCGCTTGTGAATTTTAAAAAATCTTTTAAACTTGACTCTGCAAATTATCAGTCTCTGCTTTATGCTGCACGTATACTTGCTGAGCAGGATAAACCGGAAGATGCAGCAGATCTGATCAAAGTAATAGATCTGAATCAAAAACTTGACAAGCCGTTAACAAAAGATCTGGGATTACTTCTTGAGGATCTTGGCAGGAAAGAAGATTTCAATCTGCTTTATAATAATTCAATTAAAAATTTTCCTGAGGATTCAGCATATTTCAGGACACGCATTACTGATTATGGAAAAAAATCAACTGAAAGTATTGAAATTTATTATTCTTCTATACTTTTTTTAACAAATTTTTCTAAACTCACTATTTCAAAAATGCTGATTAAGATTGAATTTTCAAATAAAATATTAAACAACATATATTATTGTACCTGTAAAATTCTAAAACCGGATTTTTTTTTCTTTGCAAATGCAGTTTAATAGATATAATTTTGTACAAAGGCGATTAAGAAGATGCACGATAAAATTTTAAATTCATTTCCCCCGGAAATTCATTTATATTGCATCTTCATCGCCTGAAAGTGCTTTTAGAATTTACGGGGGTTTTTTTATACGATGATTTTTTGCAACTTAAATTCACAATTTTTTTTAAAAAACAAATTTACTAAATTAAAACATCTAAATTTCAAAAGGAGATGAAATGAAAAAGATCTATTTAGCACTAACCTTAGTTTTAGCAATAATTATGTCCGGCTGCAGCAGTGGTGGTGATGGCAGCAGTATATTAAATCCCGGCGGCGGCGGCGGTACAGGTAACGTTACTTTTACTACTAATGTAGTTCAGGATCAGGGTGTTATCTATTTTCAGTTTGTACCCAGTACAGGAGTTACTTTAACAAAAATTACGGCAAACTGTCCGCAGGCTCAGATCTCAAATGAAGTTATAAATGGTGACGGAACAACTGTTTATACTCAGGCAGCTCCAATGTTACTTAACACAACAGGTGTTACACTTGCTCAGGGTCAGCAGTGGACTTTCGTAATTGAAGGAAAAGTAGGAAGCGCTACAGGCACTGCTTATACTTCCAATGTTAATTATACAATTCAATAAACAATTGATCTATTTTAATTAATTAAACTATCTAAAATGAAAAACTTATTATTTGTTGCTACACTCTTTATTGTTTTATCATTCTGTACAAATTCACATGCGCAGGTAAAAATTGCACTTGGGCTCGAAGCCGGTATTAATATTTCAAATACTTCACAAACACCTGATGCAAACACCAGTTCAAAAATAGGTATTATTGGAGGAGGTAATCTTGATATTGGTTTATCACCTCAAATTTCAATTGTTCCCGGTTTAAGATATGTTAGTAAAGGCAGTACTCAAAAAAACGTTGTAATTGGTAATATAAATGCTTCTGAAGTTGTAAGTAAAGGAGGTTTTCTTCAATTTCCTGCTTTATTAAAAGTTAAATTTCCCCTTACTGAAATTAAACCATATTTGATAGCCGGACCTATATTAGGTATTCTATTGACACAAACTACAACAGTCACTCAAGCAGGATCCACAACTAGTCAGGATTTTGATACTAAGTCCAGTTTTGAAACTTCTGAATTTTCATTGCTCTTTGGCGGAGGTATGGATTTCAGAATTGCAACAAAAACAGATTTGTTTATACAGGTTGGATATGAATTAGGTTTATCTAACATTTCTAAAATTACTAATAATACTGTCAAAACAAACGGCTTCCAGATTACTTCCGGTGTAAAATTCGGTCTGTAATATTATTAAATATAAGCTACTTTAGCCGGCGATCTCAATTGCCGGCTTTTTTTATCTCAAATTTTCCCGCCTGAGTATCAAAATAGTCCTTTAAATCTATGTTCATTATCCATATATTTGTAGCTTAATTTAAATAATTTTATACATACCAATGTCCGGAAAACATCATCAGGAAGACAAGTTAATGATGGCTTATTATAAAGCCGCTGACTTTTTTGACAAAAATAAAAAACATATCTATACTGCGCTGACGATCCTCGTGGTCGTAATAGCAGGTATAATTCTTTTAGTAAATAAAAGAACCGCTAACAATGAACTAGCAGCTGTCGAAATTGAGAAAATAAAACCTGTATATGTTGCGAATAATTTTAAACAGGCGATCGAAGGCGACTCTCTCGGAAATTCTAAAGGTCTTCTTTATATAGTAAATGAATACGGCTCAACTGAAAACGGTGAACTCGCAAAATTCATGCTCGCTAATTCATATTATTCCCTTAGAGATTTTGATAATGCCGAAAAGTATTACAAGGATTATTCCGGAAGTAATAAGCTGATAAATGTCTCAGTGCTTGCAGGTCTCGCCGGAGTATATGAAGCTAAGGGAAACTACAACGAAGCTGCAAAGCAGTTTCTGAAAGCGTCAGTCGCTGATAAAGAAAACCCTTTCGTCGATCAGTATTTATTCTATGCAGCCAGATCGTTTTACAAAGCAGGAGACTTTAAAGCTTCAAAAGATCTTTTTGACGAACTGAAAAAAGATCATCCAAAATCCAAGTATATTGCAGAGTCCGACAGGTATAAAGCGGGAATGAAGAATTAATTTATTTGACTATACAAAAATGAGTCTTAAAGAAAAAATAAACGAAGATCTGAATACTTCCCTTAAAGCCAGGGAAACCGTAAGAACTGAAACTCTCAGATCCATCCGCGCGGAAATCCTTAAGATGGATAAATCAGGTATGAACAGGGAAATGAATGAAGATGAAGAAATTCAGCTTCTCTCGCGTCTGAGTCATTCAGGAGCTTGTTAAAAAAAGAATGAGCTGATTCTATATTTGTAATTATTTACACCATCCTTCCTTTTACTTTCTAATTTTCTCATATTAATTTTGATATTTCAGTTAACTGAACGGTCTTGAATAGTCTCGATTTAATAATATCATTCTTAATCATTGTTCCCTCTTTATTCGGTCTGCAAAAAGGCTTTCTGAAAAGTATTTTTTCTCTGATAGGAATTGTAGCAGGATTCATTCTTGCGACAAGCTATAATGAAGTTCTAACAGGATACATCTCATTCCTGAAATTAGACCCGAAAATATTAAGTCTGATATCTTTTTTTATAATCTTAATTTCAGTCAATTTAATACTCGGATTTATTTCGCAGAAGATATCCGGATTTAATTTTGTAACAAAATCTTTCGACAGGATCTTAGGTTTGATGTTAGGAATGATGAAAGGGATAATTCTCGCCAGTTTATTTCTGCTGGCAACAACGAAACTTTTTTCCGCATTCAGTAAAAAGACTGTTGATGAATCAATTATTTATCCTCATGTCGTAGATGCTGCTCCGGGTATATACAATTATCTAAAGGTAATGCTTCCCGGCGCAGGTGAATTTTATAATGAATTTAATTTTTTAAAAGACAATCAGAAGTAATATGGATCTCGATGACATTAAAGTAAAATTAGAATTTGACAGAATTACTTCAAGACTCGTTCATAATGTCTATTCTGATCTCGGCAGAGAGTTATGTGAGAACATAAACTTTTATACTGATTCACGCGAACTCGGATATGAACTGGATAAAGTTTCTCAGATGAAGGAGCTCCTGAATATCCGCGGCGATATTCCGCTTGACGGTCTTAGTGATATCAGAAGATCAGTTTCAAAAGCCGGCATTGAAGGACATTACATAGCTCCGGATGAATTCCTGCATATACTTGAATTTCTCAGAGTATCAAGAAAAGTAAAGAAAATGATCTCTGAAGAAAGCCGTGACTTTAATGAAGATTTTTCTCTTCTTAAAAAAATTGTATCGGATCTTTTCTTTGACAAAATTCTCGAACATAATATTGAAATTACAGTTGATGAAAACGGGACGGTAAAAGATTCCGCCTCTGCGAATCTCAGAAAGATCAGAAGACAGATCAATTCGCAGTCGGAAAGACTGAGAAAAACTTTATCAGCTGTCCTCGAAAAAGTCTCCGAAAAAGAATATACGCGGGATGACATTATCACACAGCGCGACGGCAGGTTTGTGATCCCTGTCAAAGCTGAAAATAAAAAGTTTGTGCACGGGATCATTCACAGTTCATCATCGACGGGAGCTACGGTCTTTATTGAACCTACAGAAACCATCGAACTCAATAACGAGATAACAGAACTTTCTTTTGAAGAAAAGAGAGAGATTGAATTAATATTAAGAGAACTTGCAGCGCAGGTCTCGAAAGTAATTGATCCCTTAAGACTTAATATCCGGATACTTGCCGAAATCGATTTTTTGCAGGCAAAGGCAAGGTATTCAATTGAAACAGTTTCCGCAAAGCCCTTGATCACAAATAATTATATCGATCTTAAAAACGCATTCCACCCTGTTCTTCTTCAGACTCACAAACGAAATGAAGTGGTTCCGCTCGATATCTGCATCGGAAAAGAATTCAACAGTCTTGTTATATCCGGTCCAAATGCCGGCGGTAAGACAGTCGTTTTGAAAACCATAGGACTCATACAGCTTATGCTTCAGTCAGGAATGCATATTCCTGCAGACCCTGAAAGCGAACTTTGTCTCTTTAATGATATATTTGTAAGTATCGGCGATGATCAGTCTCTTGAAAATGATCTCAGCACTTTCAGTTCGCATCTGAAGTACATTAAAGAAATAATTTCAAATTCAGATGACAGATCACTGGTACTGATCGATGAGATCGCCAGCGGAACTGACCCTGTACTTGGCAGCGCATTGTCTGCATCTATTTTAAATTACCTGTCTGCGAAAAAGTGCATCAGTATTGTAACTACACATAACAGTGAACTTAAAGAATATGCTTACAGCACTGATATGATCGAGAACGGTTCACTTGAATTCAACACAGAAAACCTTTCTCCGAATTTTAAATTCTCAACAGGAGTTCCCGGACAGAGTTTTACTTTTGAGATCGCAAGGAAGTATGACTTTCCTGAAGATATTTTGAAAGATGCTGGAAAGTATCTTTCAGAAAATGAAAGCAGACTTGAAGATCTGTTACAGGAGCTCAATGAAACGAAGCATAAATATGAAGTATTAAGAAACAAATACGATATTGAGAACAGCAGACTTTCCGGTCTTACAAATATTTATGATACGAAATTAAAAGAACTGGCTAAAAATGAAAAAGAGCTGAAATACAAAGCCAAACTCGATGCGGATAATATTCTTAAGAATGCAAACAAGCTGATCGAGAAGACCATAAAGGAATTACGAGAGAAGGAAAATTTACACAAAGAAATTAAAAAGGAATTTGCTCAGGCTGCTGCTGAGATCATAAAACCTGATCCTGAAGATGTTAATGAAAATGATGTCAATGTTATGACTGCAGCAGAAGGTGATATCAGATTGAATGATTTTGTCAGGATACGGGATACAAATTCCACAGGTGAAGTTATTCAGATCTCCGAACATGCGGTTACAGTTAATATTAACGGACTTGCCGTAAAGACAACAATGGATGAGCTGGAAAAAATGAATAAGCCGGATACTAAAGATAAATACCGCTCTGAGACTTCATATGTCGAATTGAATACCGGTATAGTCAGCACTTCGCTGGATCTTCGCGGAAAATATACTTATGAAATTAACAATTCTCTATACACTTTTCTTGATGAAGCGTTAAGGAACGGACTTCGTGAAGTCAGCGTCATTCACGGTAAAGGCAGCGGTAAACTTCGTGATGAAGTTCACAAACTGCTCAGAGAGAACACTATGGTCAAATCATTTCGACTGGGAAATTTATCTGAAGGAGACAGCGGCGTGACTTTAGTTAAGTTATGAACGGATCAATTCCGGATAGAATATTTGTCAGTTCTCTATTTTAATTTTACAAATTTATAAGATTTGAAAAAAATAATTGTCTGCGGTGCCGGTATCGGCGGTATGGTAAGCGCTATAAGGCTTGCTCATCTTGGCTTTCAGGTTGAGATCTTTGAGAAAAATAATTACGCCGGCGGAAAGATGGGCGAATATTATGAAACAGGTTTCAGATTTGATACCGGTCCTTCGCTGATCACTATGCCTTATGTATTGGAAGAATTTTTTAAAGAGACCGGCAGAGATATTAAAGATTATATAAACCTCGTACCTCTTGACAACGCATGCAAATATTTCTGGAGTGACGGAGTTACATTTAATGCATATACGGAACAGATAAAATTTAAAGATGAATTTGTTTCAGTATTCGGTGAAGAAGAATATCAGGGATTTCTGAATTATCTCGAATACGGTAAATTTTTCTTTGAGATGTCCGAGAAGAATATCCTGCAAAGTGAATTCAGGATAAGAAATTTTCTGACTGCAAAAGGTATTAAAAATATCAACAAGTTCATTTCCGGAAAATCCATTAACGACCTGTCGAATAAATTTTTTAAGGATCCGAAACTGAAGCAGCTCTTCGACAGATACGCAACATACAACGGATCCTCTCCTTATCTTGCATCGCAGATATTTTCCATCATACCTTATATTGAATTCAAATACGGCGCCTGGTATTCAGAAGGCGGGATGTACAGGATTGCAAAAGCGCTGGTGAGAATTTGCGGCGAATATAATATTAAAATAAATTACGGTCATGAGCTGACTGACATTACATCAGCTTCAGGTAAAATAAATAAATGCATATTTACAATTCATGATGAAGCGCAGAAATCAGTTTCAGAATTTGATATTATGATCTCAAATTTTACAAATAATATAAAGCTTACAGGCAAAGAATATTTTAAGACAGGCGACTGGTCAAGCTCCGGTTTCATTGCGCTTATAGGATTTAATGAAGTCTCTGATATTCTGTCACAGCACAACATACTTTTTTCAGAAGATTATGAAAAGGAATTCATAGATATATTTGAGAAGAAGATCCCGGCGGATGATATGACTGTTTATATTTCCGTTACCGGAAAATCAGAATCTAATGATGCGCCCGCAGGAGCTGAAAACTGGTTCGTACTTGTAAATACACCGGCTCTCAGTGATAATTTCAGCTGGACTGACAAACACAAGTATGAATACTTCGAAAAAGTTATTGATAAGATAAATTCGTTCGGAATATTCTCCGGAGATATCCGGGAGAAGATACTATTTTCAAAAATATTTACTCCTGCTGACTTTTTAAAGAATTACGGTTCGGAGTTCGGATCAATTTACGGTTTGTCTTCAAACTCCCTGTTCACAATGTTCAGAAGACCGAAAAACAAATCTGACAATTACAGCAATTTATATTTTACCGGAGGCAACACGCATCCCGGCGGAGGTGTACCGTTATGTTTCCTCTCGGGGAAAATAGTTTCGGAAATAATCCGAGATGGCAATAAAAATTCATATTAATTATATTTCAATAAACTTTACTGTATGGATAAAATATTAATAGTTGACGATGAACAGAATATCATTGAAAGCATTTCAATGATACTCGAATCAGAAGGATACGAAACGGAAAGCTGTCTCTCCGGAGCTGAAGCTATAAGCAAAGTGAAAAATTCGGAATATGATCTGATACTTCTTGATATTAAAATGCCGAAGATGGACGGCATTGAAGTGCTTGAGAAAATTATGGAAATAAACAGCCGGCAGGTGGTGATCATGATCTCAGGTCACGGCACTATTGAGACTGCCGTCGAAGCTTTAAAAAAAGGCGCTTATAATTTTCTGCAAAAGCCATTGCCGGATCTTTATGAATTAAAACTTACGATCAAAAACGCTGTTGAATTTAAAAAGTCACGGGATGAATTGATCCGTGTCAGAAAAGATCTCATAGAAGCATACAAGATCGTCGGCAGCAGTGAAAAGATCCTGAATGCTGTCGATCTTGTTAAAAAATTTTCCAAAGTAAATTCGAATGTACTCGTTACAGGCGAAAGCGGGACAGGGAAAGAGCTTGCGGCAAGACTTATTCATTTATATTCTGATAAAGCCGATAAACCTTTTGTAGAGATCAGCAGCGCAAATCTGCCTGAAGAAAAAACTGATCTCGAACTCTTCGGCGGAATTGAGAACGGGAATTTTATAAAAGGTAAATTTGAACTTGCAGAAGGAGGTACGATATTCCTGGATGAAATTTCGAATCTCTCTGAAGAGGTTCAGTCGAAGCTGCTGAAAGTGCTGGAGACAAATAAGATAATGCGATTAGGCACTAACATTGAAATTCATCTTAATGCAAGGTTCATATTCGCTTCCAACAAAGATCTGCTCGAAGAAGTAAAAGCAGGAAATCTCCGCGAAGATTTTTATCACCGTATAAATGTATTCAGAATAGACCTGCCTGCTCTGCGTGAAATACCCGAAGATATTCAGCTGCTCACGGATTACTTTGCAAATAAATTCTGCACAGAAAATAATATTCCTTTAAAAAATTCAGCAAAAGCGCTATTGATCTTTTTCTGTCTCTGAGATGGGCGGGAAATGCAAGAGAGCTGAAGAATCTTGTAGAAAGACTTATAATTTCAGTTGATAAAAAAGTAATTGAATATGAAGATATTGAAATTCCGGGAAGCAGGCATCTGAAAGAGTTCAGCGAATTATTCAATAAGAACATGACGCTCAATGACTTTCAGAATGAATCGGAAAAGATCTTTTTATTAAAAATGCTGAATGATTACAAGTATAATATTTCACAGACAGCTGACGCATTGAAGATACAGAGAAGTCACCTTTATAAGCTTCTGACAAAATACGAGATACCAACGCCTAAAAAGAGAAGCGGAACATCATGAATTTTTTTGTCTGAAGATCTCATACAGAAATACTCCCGCCGAAACTGATGCATTAAGTGAATCAATTTTTCCAGCCATCGGAATTCGTATTTTAATATCACATTTCTCAAGCAGATTTTTTCTTATTCCCGAACCTTCACTGCCGATGATCAGCGCTAGAGGAATATTCAGATCACATTCGAAAATTGTTTTTGATGAATTCAGATCTGTGCCCGCTATCCAGTAGCCGTTATTTTTCAGGAAAATGAGTGTGTTTGTAATGTGTGTTTCCTTGGCAATCGCTATATAGTTCACAGCTCCTGAAGATGTCTTGAGTACTGTATGATTTACTTCAGCAGAATTGTGACGGGGAATCACGATCCCGTCTGCGCCGAGACATACAGCTGACCTTGCAATAGCGCCGAGATTATGAGGGTCTGTTATACTGTCAAGCACAAGTATAAGCGGATTCTTGATCTTCTTATTTTTTTCAACCATTTCACGAAGTGATACATATTCATAGTCTTTAATAAATCCAATTACACCCTGATCTACTCCCTCGTCTTTGCTTTTATTGTCAAAGAATTTTTTAAAATCCATATAGTTAAGATAAACTACATTTATCTTATGCCTGCCTGCAGTCTCTACTATGCTTTTGAGTTTGTTATCAGGTTTGATCTTTTTGAGAAGTATGATCTTATTGAATGAATCCGGATTTGATTTCAGAGTTTCAAGAACGGGGTTTTTGCCGATGACCAACATTTATATATAAATTTAATATGGATTTAGAATTAAGTATTTTAATATAATTATAATATTCATCAATATATCAGTAAAATAATTTTCATACTATTTGAACGAAAGACTGTCAGCTACATTCAGCAGATACAAGGATAAATTTACAAACGCTGAACTGAAGAAAGGAGTTTTATACATTGTATCCACACCTATCGGAAATATTGAAGACATTTCATTCAGAGCTATAAATGTTTTAGAGAAAGCTGATCTGATCGCCTGCGAGGACACAAGAAATACTAATTTTCTGCTGACTCAGTACGGCATAAGAAATAAAACTGTCAGTTACTATTCTCATGTGGAATCGGAAAAATCCGATATGCTTATAAGGGAATTGAATTCAGGGAAAACAATTGCGCTTGTATCTGATGCCGGTACACCGGGGATCTCCGATCCGGGAAATTTACTGGTGTCAAAATGTATTCAGGAAAATATTGATGTCTTTTCTGTGCCCGGCTGCAGTTCGCTGATTCATGCACTGGTATTATCCGGAATGCCGGCTAATAAATTTTATTTCCAGGGATTTCTGCCGCAGAAGAAAGGCAGACAGACTGCGCTTATTCAGCTTTCCAGAATTAAAATGACTCTGATAATTTTCGAATCCCCTTTCAGAATTTATAAGACATTAAATGAGATACATCAGCATCTCGGCAACAGGGAAATTGCTCTTTGCCGCGAACTTACAAAAAAATTCGAGCAGATCGTCCGGGGAAATGTTAAATACATTTTAACGCAACAGCTTAAAACAAAAGGTGAATTCGTAATAATCGTAAATAATAATTAATGACAAAAAACAACAACGTAAGAGTAAGGTTTGCTCCGTCACCCACAGGATATATCCATATTGGTTCGCTGCGTACTGCGCTGTTTAATTTTTTATATGCGCGAAATACGGGAGGTAAAAATATTCTGAGGATCGAAGATACGGATCAGTCCCGTAAAGTGGAAGGCGCAGTTGAAAATCTTATCCGGTCACTCGGTTTACTTGGAATAGATTTTGACGAAGGTCCGGCTCAGGGCGGTGATAAAGGTCCCTACTATCAGTCGGAAAGACTTTCGATATACAGAAAATACTGTGATGAGCTTCTCGAAAAGAAAGCTGCGTACTATGCATTTGAAACTCCTGAGGTGCTTGATGAAATGAGAAAGTTACAGCAGCTTGAAGGAAGGCAGACAATGTATGACGGAAGAGCGAGGGATCTGAGCGAAAAGGAAGTTAAAGAAAATCTTGAAAAAGGGATTCCATATGTCATAAGACTTAAGGTTCCGAAGAATGAAGAAGTCAAATTTGAAGATCTGATCAAAGGCGTGATAAAGATCGAAACGAATATTATAGATGACCAGATACTTCTTAAGTCAGACGGATTTCCTACATATCATCTTGCGAATGTTATCGACGACCATCTGATGGAGATCACTCATATTATAAGAGGTGAAGAGTGGATCACTTCGGTTCCGAAACATATACTGATCTATAAAGCACTCGGCTGGGAAATACCTGCAATGGCTCACGTCCCGCTTATTCTTAATCCTGACAAAACAAAATTAAGCAAGAGACAGGGAGATGTAGCCGTTGAGGATTATCTCAAAAAAGGATATCTGAAAGAAGCGCTGATTAATTTTATTGCAATGCTCGGCTGGAATCCCGGCGAAGGTGAGGAAAATGAATTTTTCTCCATGGAAGAACTTTCGGAAAAATTTTCACTTGAAAAAGTTCAGTCTTCCGGAGCGGTATTCAATGTTGACAAGCTGAACTGGATGAATAATTCTTATATTAAAAAATACGATCCTGACAAACTACTGGAATTATCACTCCCCTATTTTAACGGGACAGGTGTTGATGTTTCGGATATTGATCATACAAAAAATATTCTGCTCGCGATCAGAGTTTATCTGAATAAACTGGATGAAATTCCGGAGCACACAAAAATATTCACGCAGGAAAAAGTAACAATGGAAGATATAAATTTGCTTGAAATAGTAAAAGCTGAAACATCTGTAACGGTTTTTAAAGAACTGATCAGACAGCTTGAAAATGCTGAGACTTTGACTGCTGAGATCTATAAGGAGAAAATAAGTGAAGTTCAGAAGGTGACAGGAATTAAGGGGAAGTTACTGTTTAAGCCTGTAAGATTAGCGCTGACCGGAAGCGAGAACGGACCGGACCTTCCGTCCATTGTTGAGATTCTCGGAAAGGAAAAAGTTATAAAATTTCTGAACGGATGTATATAAAAAAAGCCGTTATAAAAATATAACGGCTTTAAAATCTGTCTACCTGATTTTCTTTTTATGTCTGTTCTTTCTGAGTCTTTTCTTTCTTTTGTGCGTCGCCATTTTATGACGTTTTCTTTTTTTACCGCAGGGCATAATTAATTTTTTCCTTTCTTATATATTTATTATTAATTTAAATTTCATTTACTGTTCAGTCATAGCTTCCTGAACTGCTTTCTTAAAATCCTTTGATACTTTAAACATCGGTATAAATCTTTTACCAAGAGAAATTTTTTCACCTGTCTTTGGATTTCTTGCGACTCTCGGATGTTTCATGTTATTTTTAAAAGTACCGAAACCCCTTATTTCTACTGATTCATTCCTTTTCAAAGAATCAATCACACAGCTGATAAAACCTTCAACGACAATTTCTGTTTCTTTTTTACTTAAACCTGTAGCGCCGGAGATTGCTGCAGCAATCTGAGATCTTGTCATTTCCTTCTCCTGATTTTCTGTTAATAAACAAATTTATATTGTAAAAGCGGCTGATCTATAAATTCTGATTTTATTTCTTCTTTTATTGATCTCAACTCATTATTTGAAAAAGTATCAAGTATTCTGTCAAACAGAGTTGTTTTGTTTTTTTCTTTTACAATAGTCGGCTCTCCGTCAATTCCACCCATACCTGCTGCAATCCTTATTGCGTCTTCATAAGTTCCTATTGAGTCTATCAGGCCGATGTTCAATGCCTGTCTTCCGGTGAAAACCCTTCCGGTCGCATATTCTTTTAATCTCGCTGTGTCAATTTTTCTTTCTCTTGCGACTACTTCTATAAACTGCTGATAGGTATCATCTACTATTTCCTGAAAATATGTTCTGTCTTTTTCCGAAAATTCATTGAATGGATTACCCGCGTCTTTCAGTTCTCCGCTGGTAATAGTCATTGATTTGACGCCGATCTTATCGGCAAGTTCTTTGTAATTTACTAGCTGAATGATCACTCCAATACTGCCTACAAGCGAACCTTCGTCAGCTATAATTGTACTTCCCCCGCAGGCCGCATAATAACCGCCGCTTGCTCCGAGACTTGCAATTGAAACAATGACAGGTTTTCCCCCGTCTCTTGTCTTCCTTATGATTTCGTAAATCTCCTGTGAAGCAGCGACTCCGCCGCCGGGAGTATTTACCCTGAGTAATATTGCCTTAATAGATTTATCCTCAGAATATTTTTTAAACTGTTTGACAATTCCTTCTGAAGAAAAGATAGTAAAGTTCAGTTCAACAACTGCGATCTTACCTTTACCTTTTCCGCTTATTTCAAGCGAACCGTCAGTATCTGTAATTGCTTTCGTGAAATAGATAAAAGAAATCCCGACAAAGATAATTGCTATTACGATCAGAGAAATAAAAATTCCCCAGAACCATCTTCCCGAATTTGATTTTACAGCCTGCTGATTTCCGTTATCCATTTGTTTTATTACTTACCGTCAAGTTGGTTCTTCTTATTCAAAGCATCCTGGGCATCATCAGTTCTTCCGAGATTAGCATATACAGAGATCAGTAATTCATAGATCTGTTTCTCCAGCTCTTTCTTTTTAAGACTTATTTTTAATGGTTCAAGAGAAACAAGCGCTTCATTATATAAATCTTTATAATTACCATCTTCGTCTTTAAGTCTGCTTTCTTCACCCAATTTAGCGAGTGCCAGTCCGTTATTATATGCTGAAGTTTCATAATACTCATCATCTTTCGGAAGATTATTTATAGCCATGATCTTCTTAAACATTTCGCTTGCTGCTTTAAAATTGTTCGTAGACATCATTCCCAGACCGGATTCAAATAGTATTTTTGCTACTCTTTCTGCATCTACCTTGTTGGTTGATTTTGAAGCTATATCATTGAAAATTACCAGAGCTTTTTCACTGTTACCGAGAGCAAGATAAGTCTCGCCCATTGCTGAATAAGATTTCAGACTGTCGGGAAAAATTACTGAAGATGCTTCAAAACTTTTTAAAGCGTTATTGTAATAGGTTTTAGCTGCATCCATATTCTTTTTTTCTTCCGCTTCAATGCCGGATTGAAAATCTCTTGCCCCTGCATTAAATTTTTCTGCCCAATATCTCCGGAGACTCTCACTGAAATTTTTTGAAATTGAAAGACTTTTTTGAAATGATTTCTGAGCTTCCTCATATTTTCCGAGCTCGACCTGTGAATAGCCAAGCATATACCAGCCCTCGTCATCGTTTTGATCAATAGCTAATCCTTTTTTTAATTCAGATTCTGCTTTAACATAATCCTGCTGCACAAATGCAAGTTTACCGGTGGTTGACTGAGCTGATGAACAGCCCTGAAAGTAAAATGCAATTGCTGATAAAAAAATGACCGGTAATACTAATAAAAATAATTTATTTAATTTCATTATTGAATTTCTCCTGAGTGTTTTTAATTTTGACTGCGGTAAATATACGAATTATAAGACATTTATTCAATTTAACAATAATTCGTTCAGGCTATTGTCAGGTTCTGTTATGCTCTTGGATGAAAACTTTTATGAACTTCAATAAGATAATCCCTGTCGATATGCGTGTAGATCTGGGTAGTGGAAATATCCGAATGTCCGAGCATTTCCTGAATGATCCTAATATCTGCGCCGCCTTTTAAAAGATGAGTGGCAAAAGAATGTCTCAGGGTATGGGGATGTACATTTTTTTTTATTCCTGCCAGGTTAACATATTTGTTTAGAATATTCAGTATTCCCATTCGGGACAACTTACCGCCTCTGAAATTCAAAAACAGCACATTGCCTGATTTACTATTCTGCAGCAATGGCCTGCTTTCATTAATATACTTAATAATAAATTTCAGCGCTACATTCCCGACCGGTACGATCCTTTCCTTTGAACCTTTACCCAGAACTCTCAGATATCCTTCATCAAAAAATATATTACCTGATTCCAGATTTGAGGCTTCACTTACTCTCAGTCCGCTCGCATACATAGTTTCAAGTAAAGCTTTATCACGCAGTTCAAGTTTGTTATTTATATCAGGTTTTGAAAGCAGAAGTTCAGTTTCTTCTATAGTTAATACTTCCGGTAAATTTCTTGAGGTTTTAGGAGTTTCAAGATCGGCAATTGGATTTACCGAAACCACATTCTCCGATTCAAGATATTTAAAAAATGATTTGAGCGAGGAAATGAATCTGGCGATTGATTTATCTGAATAATTTTTTCCGTCTTTACTGATTTTTGATCTTAAGTGTAAAAGAAACTGATTAATGGTATTTTCATTTACTTCATTAACCTGGAAAATTTTCTTCACATCTTTCAGATAATCAATAAATCTTTCCAAATCCTTTTTGTATGAAAATATAGTGTTTTCGGAAAGGGATTTTTCTACGATCAGAAAATTGAGAAACAGCTGTTTATGAAATTCAAGATCACCTGTCATAAATATTATTTTTTGGCGGAGTTTGAAACAAGCTCAAGCTGGTTTGAATCCGGATATTTAATTCTGTGATGATGAATGCCGATCAGTACTTTCATAAAACTGTCTTTTATCCGTGTCAGATCTCTCAGAGTAAGATCACATTCATCAAACTCACCTTCCATGAACCTGCTTCTTATAACTTCCCGGATCTTGCTTTCGAGTTTCTGCGGTGTGGGATCTTCGATCGCTCTTGTAGATGCCTCTATAGAATCTGCAAGCATTACGATACCGGTTTCTTTGGTCTGAGGTTTGGGACCGGGATATCTGTATATGTGATCCGATATTTCCTCTTTGGATGAATTTTTCGCTTTATCATAAAAGTAAGAGACAAGCGTAGTGCCGTGATGCATCGGTATAAAATCAATTATCTCCTGAGGGAGTTTGTATTTTGTTGCAAGATCAATTCCGTCTTTAACATGAGCAATAATAATTTTCGTGCTGACATTCGGGTTCAGTTCATTATGTTTATTATTCTCATCAAGCTGATTTTCAATAAAATACATTGGCTTGCTTATCTTTCCGATATCATGATAATAACATCCTACCCTTGCGAGGATCTGGTTAGCGCCGATTGCTTCAGCCGCAGCTTCAGATAAATTTCCCATGATAATACTGTGATGAAAAGTACCGGGCGCTTTGGATGACAGCTCTTTCAGTAAAGGATGATTGAAATCCGAAAGCTCAAGCAATGTAAGATCAGTAGTAATTTTGAAAACCTTTTCATAGAAAATAAGAAGTCCGTAAGCGATCACCGGAGACATTACGGCGTTTATTCCTCCGAACATGAGCTTTACCCACAGTTTCTGATAATCTTCAATCCTTATAAGATTAATAGCAAGTATTGAAAAAGTATATCCGATCAGAATGAAAAGGAATGACCGGAATATCTGTGATCTGTTTTTAATATCTCTTTCACTGAAAATTGCCAGAACTGACCCGCAGAATGAAATGAATGCAATTGAATAATCCCCTCCCCTTATTGCTGCCACCAGAAAACAGATTATAGTTACTGTGTAAAATGAAAGCCTTGAGTCGAAAATTATGGTAAGTAATATAGAAGCAACCGGAACGAAGATCAGCAGCTCTATCGGAAGTTTAAGATCAATATTCATACTCAGAAAAGCAATAAATCCCACGATAAGAATCATGGAAGATATGATCATCAGTTTGAAATTATCTTTGAATACTTCCTTTCTAATGTAATAAAGAAAAAATATCAGAATAAGCAAAAGAATAAATACTGTAAATAATTTACCGACATACTGCAGTATCACATCCTGCATTCCGATCTTTTCAAGCCTGACTTTTTTGTATGAATCAAGTTTCATTTTTGTATATCTGTTGACAGGATCATGCTTGCTGATTATTCTTTCATTTTCCTTAACGATACCTATAGTTTTTGGGATCTGTTCAATTCTGCTCTGCGTCTCTTTTTCAGTAAGAACATTATTATATAAAAGATTTTCCGGAGTAAGCTTTCCGCTGATCTTAACAGCAGAAGATACAAGTAGCGAATCTACAAACCGGGTCCGGAATTTATTTTCATAATCATTCAGGAGTTCATTCTTATCAATTATTTTATCCAATTCAGAAAGCTCCTGTAATTTTTCATCCTTCAGCTGAACCGTGATTCTCTTTGATGTAATTTTATTCTTATCGATATTAATTATATCCTTATCAGCATTATTCAGAATTTCATTAGTAAGATAATTATAAAATTCATTGAACGTTAAATTATTATCAGGATTCTCATTACTGTGCAGCGAATAAAGTTTTTCCCATTCCGGAAAAGTAAAATCGATTCTCAGATCCTGTTTGTCCGGATCAAGTATTTCAGAATTAACATACCCGTCTTTGTTATTTACAAGTTCATCAGCTTTTCTGAAAATATTCTGAAACTGATATTTCAGATAATCGAGACTGTCGGAGAGTTTATTATTATTGTTATTAACCTTATCAAAGACCATTGCAATATTTCTGATGACATCTTTTTTTTCCTGCTCATACTCTGACTCATCTTTATAAACCGGGAATGAGAATGGAGCTATAAGATCTTCCGAAGACCAGATTGCGCCGACCTCGTATTTTGACTCAATATTCTTATAGCTTGGAATCATTACATAAAGCGCTGTTACTGTAATGATAAGTACTGACAGTTTGACCAGATTACTCTTTTTGTAATCAATGTTTTTGATTTTTTCGAATAAGTTTCCGATATTTTTAAAATTGCTGAGATCCATAATTTAACACACAAAAAGAAAAGAGTAGTTTTATGACTACTCTCTGCAAATATATCTAAATAAAACCTGATAATTAAACTTCATACTTTGTAGAATAAATCACTTTCTTATCCGTGATATATTCTTCAAACAACTTCTGTATTAGTTCTTTAGTTTCATCACTTTGATTATCTTCAATGGAATCAATTTCATCTTCATTTTCACAATGAAATATTTCAGTGAAATTATTAGGATTTTTTTTACTTTCGAAGACAGAGTAATAATTATTTATAGATCCGTTAATGTTACTTTTGATCTCACTAATGGTTTTTAAGTATTCATTCCTTTTATCAGGATAAATGTTGTAATTTATTTCAAAAATTATTTTAGGCATATTTGTATTTATTTACAGAATGTACAAATATAAAAACACATATATCCAAAATAAAGATAAAATTTATAAATACTGTTTTATTTCTGATGAAAATGACGGTTATACAAAAAAATTTATTTACTAATTCCTAATTATATTTACACTGGAAAGTAAAATTAATATTTCAGACACAGGAACAAGTTCAAAAGTTATAAAGTTAGTCTTTAAAAACAAATACACGATGACAAAATATTTTTATACAATACTTAGTTTTTTATTTTTATTGAGTGCTCCCGTAAAAGCCGATGCGCAGGCTGACTCTCAGATCCTCGAAGGGCTTAACCTTATATACAATTTAAAATTTGACGAAGCGGAATCATTATTTAAATCTATTCAGAAAGCCAACCCTGACGATTTAAAAGGATATTTTTACGAATCTCTGATATATTTTTATAAAGCGCTTCCTTCCAGAGATGAAAATTTATACAACAAATATATCGATCTGTCAGAAAAAGTTATTCAGAAAGCTGAAGATAAAATTGACAAAAATGAAAATGACATAGACGCAATATATTATAAAGGACTGACTCACAGTTATGTTTCCCTTTTAATGCTCAGTCTGAATAAAAGTCTTCTGAAAGCTGCTTCCAACGGAAATGACGGTTACAGAATTCTCACTGCACTTATTGATAAAAATCCTGATTACTATGATGCATACATGGGGCTCGGTTTATATAAAGTAGCGCTGGGTTTTGTACCGGAAAAGTTCAGCTGGCTTTTGTCTATTATTGGATTTGACGGAAATATTAAAGACGGTGTAAGACTTTTAAATATCTCAAAGGAAAAAGGTAAATTTACTAAAATTGATTCAAAAGTGTTTTTATCAATTTTCTCTTTAAGGGAAAAGGAAGATGCTGATATGACAGCTCTTAGATTTTCCGAAGAATTAATATCAGAATTTCCTCAGAGTCCTGTCTTCAGAGTATTTCACTCAAGCATACTGCTTCAGTACGGTTTCACTGAGAAAGCAATTGAAAGCGCAAACTTGTCCCTTGAACTGAACAGAGAATCTTTTAAAGAAGAGATCATAAAATCTTCAAATGCAGTACTTGGTACTGCCTATTTCCGGTTAAATGAATTTGTAAAATGCATTCCATACCTTCAAACATATATGACGTATGTAAATCCTGAAGACAGATATAATGTATATCAGTTCACTTTAGGAGTCGCATATGAATTAACCGGTAACAGATCAGCTGCAATAGATAATTATTCAAAAGTAAGAAATGATTTTATTGATGAAAGAGACGGTGAACTTGATAAGTTTTTCTACAGATATTCCCGTGAAAAGATCAAACAGCCGATTAATAAATTCGATTCACTGCTTATCGCCGGTATGAATTTAAGAGAATCTTTAAAACTTGAAGAAGCTGTTAAATTATATGAAGGTATTCCTGCAGGCGGGTTTCTTGAAAAATATAATACCGATGATTATAAACTTAAATATTATTTCGATTCAGGTCTGACCTATTCTTATGCCGGAGACAATGAAAAGGCAATCGCTGACTTTAACAGATGCTTAAAATTAAAACCGGAAACAGAGACCTGGCTGATACCTCATTCCTATTTTGAACTTGGTAAAATTTATAACAGAACCGGAAACAAATCCAAAGCCGAAGAAATGTTTTCAATGATCTATGAATATGATAATTTTGATTTCGAATCATTCTTAGATATGCGGATCGCAAATTATAAAACCAAGTAAATTTGTCATGATGTTGTGAAACAATTCATAATATGAATCGTTTAGGTTTTTAATTTTTTAATTAAAAACCTTTACCATGAAAAATTTATTTTACTCATTTCTGCTTCTTTTATTATCCTTCACTTTCATTTCAGCCGGTACTATCAATTCACAATCTTTATACGGCGACGGCAATGTCGTTAAAGAAAACAGAACTGTTTCATCCTTTGATAAGATTGAGATCAACGGTGTTGTAAATGTTTATCTGAAACAGGGATCTTCAGAATCAGCTGTAGTAGAGGCAGATAAAAACCTTGTTCCTTATATCTTAACATCTGTAAAAAACGGAACTCTGACTATTTCTACAAAGGAAGATTTTAACTTAAAGAAATCAACTAAGCTGAATGTATATGTTACTTTAACAAATCTTACAGACCTGGAATGTAACAGCGTCGGAAATGTAAAAACCGAATCAAAGTTAGATCTGAATAATGTTAATATTGAAAACAACTCAGTGGGAAACATTGATCTTGAATTAGACTGCAATAAGCTTACGCTTGAAAATAATTCTGTAGGTAATTCCACGCTATCCGGAAACATAGATATTGGAAATATAGAGCATAACGGAGTTGGAAATATAAAAGCATTCGATCTTAAAGCGGATGTGCTGACAATTGAAAGTAATGCAGTCGGGAATGCGGAAGTCAGTTCTGAAAGAGAAATATACATTGAGTTAAACGGAATGGGAAATATTAATTACAAAGGCGCAGCTGCAGTAAAGAAACTTGAAAAAAATGGTTTTGGTAATATAAAAAAGAATTGATATTTTTTTATTATCATAAATTTTCCTGATTAATGAACATCTTGATCAGGATTATTATAAATGTAAAAGTTCGTAGTATAGTCAGGATCCGGCAGCTTTAACAAAACCTGACAGGTTTAAAGAATTCAACTACAGACTTTGAATTCAAGTAAGACCTGTCAGGTTTACTATAATATTACATCGGAATACAGATACCCTTCCCCTCCTCTTCTCCTCTTCTCCTCTTCTCCTCTTCTCCTCTTCTCCTCTTCTCCTCTTCTTCATTTTTTTTCACAAATCTCTCCATTATCATTTATTCAGTTCTTTAAATTCATTAAATTGTCCTGTCGCTCTTTTTTCAAACTCACATACTCAATGCAAATTTTAAACAATCCTAATAAATTATTAAAAGAAAAAAGTCCCTATCTCCTTCAGCACGCTTATAATCCTGTAGACTGGCATCCATGGTCTGATGAAACTTTTGAAACTGCCCGCAAAACTGATAAACCCATTTTTCTTTCTATTGGTTATTCCACTTGTTACTGGTGTCACGTAATGGAACGGGAAGTATTCGAGAATAATGAGATTGCCGGACTTATGAATGAATATTTCATCAATGTAAAAGTTGACAGAGAAGAAAGACCGGATGTGGACAGGGTTTATATGACGGCTTTGCAGGCGATGACCGGTTCAGGCGGCTGGCCAATGAGTATGTTTCTTACACCTGAATTAAAACCATTCTACGGCGCTACTTATATTCCGCCTAAAGCAAAATACGGACGAGCAGGATTTGAAGACGTTATCACACAGATCCATGAAGCATGGACCTCAAGAAAATCCGAAGTTCTCAGCAGCGGTGACAATATAGTTTTAAAATTACAGGAGCTTATAACTTCCAGACTTTCTCCTTCTGTCAACACTGATCTTTCTGAAGATATTTCTGATAATGCATTTAAAAGTATCATGAAAATTTATGATGATACTGAAGGCGGATTCGGAACAGGCAATAAATTTCCAAGACCTGTTGTTTATAATTTCCTTCTTGACTATTATTATTTCGGTAAGGATTTCAATGCGCTGGATTCTGTTTCCTTTACACTTAAGAAAATGTATGAAGGCGGAATGTATGATCATTTAGAAGGAGGTTTTCACAGATACTCAGTCGATAATTTCTGGAGAGTCCCCCATTTTGAAAAAATGCTTTATGATCAGGCGCAGCTTATCTCAACTTATGCAAATACTTATCTCATAACTAAAAATAAATTTTATTTATTCGTTGCTGAAGATACTGCTGAATATATAATGAATAATCTTTCAGATGCCGGCGGAGGATTTTATTCCGCTGAAGATGCTGAAAGCGCGCTTGATGCAGCTACACCGCATATTAAAGAAGAAGGCGCATCTTATCTCTGGACAAAGGATGAGATCGAAAAAATTCTCGATAAAGAAAGCGCTGAAATATTTAATTTCTATTTTGGTATTCTTGCCAGCGGCAATACAGTCAATGATCCGCATGAGGTCTTTGGAAATAAAAATGTTCTTTATATTGCAAATGACATTTATGATACTGCAAAGCATTTTGAAAAAATGCCTGAGGAAATTGCAAAGATAATTGATGACAGCAGATCTTTAATGCTTAAAGAAAGAATTAAAAGACCCAGACCCCATCTTGATGATAAAATTCTTACTTCCTGGAACGGACTGACGATCTCTGCTTTTGCTAAGCTTTTTCAGGTGACCGGAAATAAAGTATATTACGACAAAGCTGAAAAGGCCGCTGACTTTATTCTGGATAAGTTATTTAATGAGAATGAAAAAGTTTTACTTCACAGATACAGGGACGGTGAATCACGGTTCAAGGGAACTCTCGAAGACTATTCTTTTTTTATTTCCGGCTTGATTGAATTATATGAATCAGGTTTTAATATTAAGTATCTGAAATATGCTCTTTTGCTGAACGAAATCACTATAGATAAATTTTATGACCCCGAAGCTTCAGGATTTTTTGATGTTGAGATAAGCGATAAAGATATTTTACTAAAAACAAAAGACACTTATGACGGAGCTGAACCCGCGGGTAATTCCGTTCAGATAATGAATCTGCTGAAGCTAGGTTATATGACTGACAATAAAGAACTTATCGACAAAGCTGAAAAATGCCTGAAGCTCTTTTCAGATGATCTGAAACGGCTTCCGTTTTCGAGTCCGCAGATGCTGTGCGCGCTCAGCTTTTATCTGCATTCGCCTAAAGAAATTATTATCAGCGGAAGCAAAGATTCCGAATCATTTAATTCTTTGATTGAAGTTATTAACAATACTTATATTCCAAACAGGATCACGCTCTATGCTGATGATGAGCTGATAGAAATTTCAAAGTTTATTAAAAGCATAACCGGGGACAGCAAAGTAAAAGATACAGCTGAAGTATATGTATGCGAAAATTATACTTGTGAACTCCCTGTTTCAGATGCTGAAGCTTTGGAGGATATTTTAATTCAAAAGTAAATTTCTGATTTACTTCTCAGGAAGTGTTAATTGATTTATCAGTAATGTTTTAAAAGAATATTTAAAATGAATTTGACAAAATGTATTTATGAAAAGTAACTTATTAAAAAGAAGGAGGACGTTATGTTAGAGCAAATTGATCTTACGAAGGTATTGATACTGGACATTGAAACTGTTCCTGTAAAAAGATCTTATTCTGATCTGGATGAGAAATGGAAAGATCTCTGGGAAAGAAAAATGAAATTTCAGATCAACGAAGATACAACCGGTGAAGATCTGTATGAAAGAGCAGGTATTTATGCGGAGTTCGGAAAAATCATCTGTATCAGTATAGGGGCTTTTTATTATGAAAATAGTATTTTGAAATTAAAGCTCAAATCTTTTTTCAATGATGATGAAAAAATAATTCTTGAAGAATTCCGTGAATTACTTGATACAAAATATTCAGCAGATGATAAGCTTCTCTGCGCTCACAACGGAAAGGAATTTGATTTTCCGTTCATAGCCAGAAGATGTCTGATCAATGGAATTAGCATTCCGAAAATATTAGATACTTCAGGAAAGAAACCCTGGGAAGTAAAACATCTCGATACAATGGAAATGTGGAAGTTCGGTGATTATAAAAGTTATACTTCTCTTATACTGCTTGCTGCGATATTCGGGATAGAATCTCCGAAGGACGATATAGACGGCAGTCAGGTCGGAAGAATTTACTGGGAAGAAAATGATCTGAAAAGAATTGAAAAATATTGCAAGAAAGATGTCATTACAGTTGCTCAGATCCTTTTGAAATTTAAAGGAATGGATATGTTAATGGAATCTGATATTATTCATGCTGATAGTAAAGATGAAAGCGAAACTTAAAAAATAATTTTAAATAATTTATTAATCTTATACAGGAAATAAAATATGTTTGATCTCGAATTAATCAAAAAAGTCTATTCAGATTTCAGCAGTAAAGTAGAGACAGCAAGAACACTGCTCGGAAGACCAATGACTTACACGGAAAAAATTCTTTACGCTCATCTCTGGGAAAAACCTTCGGTCCCCTATCAGAGAGGTATCGACTTCACTGATTTTAAACCTGACAGAGTTGCAATGCAGGACGCTACAGCGCAGATGGCTTTGCTTCAGTTTATGTCAGCGGGAATGCCTAAAGTTGCAGTCCCTTCTACTGTTCACTGCGATCACCTGATAGAAGCTGAGGTCGGCGCTAAGAATGATCTGTTGCGCGCTTACGGTGACAACAAAGAGGTTTATGATTTTCTTTCAAGCGTTTCAAATAAATACGGTATCGGATTCTGGAAACCCGGCGCGGGAATTATTCATCAGGTTGTTCTCGAAAATTATGCGTTCCCCGGAGGGATGATGATCGGAACCGATTCCCATACTCCGAATGCAGGCGGTCTCGGAATGATTGCGATCGGTGTCGGCGGCGCAGATGCAGTTGATGTTATGGCAGGTATGGCGTGGGAATTAAAATTCCCTAAAATCATTGGCGTGAAGCTCACAGGAAAAATGAGCGGATGGACCTCACCGAAAGATGTTATTCTGAAACTTGCCGGTATACTTACAGTCAAAGGCGGAACAGGCGCTATCATTGAATATTTCGGAGAAGGGACAGCTGCAATTTCCTGTACAGGTAAAGGAACTATTTGTAATATGGGCGCTGAGATAGGCGCTACTACTTCCGTCTTTCCCTATGACGAAAGTATGTTCAGATATCTGAAAGCAACTGAACGTGAGGAGATAGGCATTTTGGCAAATGGTATATCCGGATTTCTGAAAGCTGATGACGGCAGTGAATTATTTTATGATCAGATAATTGAAATAAATTTATCCGAACTCGAGCCGCATATCAACGGACCTTACACTCCTGATCTTGCATGGCCGATCTCTCAATTTAAGAAAGCTGTTAATGATAACGGCTACCCTGCCGAACTCAAAGTCGCTCTGATCGGAAGCTGTACAAATTCTTCCTATGAAGATATGGAAAGATCAGCTTCAGTTGCAAAGCAGGCAACGGCAAAAAATATTAAAGCGAGATCCGAATTTACAATCACTCCCGGTTCAGAACAGATAAGAGCTACCATCGAGCGCGACGGTCAGCTTGAAGCATTTGAAAAAGTCGGAGGTCTTGTGCTTGCAAACGCATGCGGTCCGTGTATCGGTCAGTGGAAGAGACACGATGTAAAGGAAGGTGAAAAGAATTCGATCCTGACTTCATACAACAGAAATTTTTCTAAAAGAAATGACGGTAATTCCGCAACTCACTCCTTTGTAGCATCTCCTGAAATTGTTACCGCATTAGCGTTAGCGGGTGATCTGAGATTTAATCCGCTGACTGATTCATTGTTAAATGAAAACGGTGAAACGGTTATGCTCGACATTCCTGTCGGTAATGAACTTCCGGAAAAAGGTTTTATAAAAGGTGAAGACGGATACGTTGCTCCGGCGGAAGACGGTACCGGTATAGAAGTAGTGATCTTTCCGGAAAGTCAGAGGCTTGAAGCGCTCGAGCCATTTAAAAAACCGGATACAGATAATGATTTTAAAAACCTTCATGTACTTCTGAAAGCAAAAGGAAAATGTACTACTGATCATATCTCAATGGCAGGTCCGTGGCTGAAATACAGAGGGCATCTTGATAATATTTCCAACAATATGTTTATCGGAGCTATTAATTCTTTTAACGATAAAATGAATTCCGTAAAAAATCAGATCACAGGAAATTATGAAGAAGTGCCGAGAGTTGCCCGGCATTATAAAGGAAAAAAAATCGGATGGGTTGTTATCGGTGAAGAGAATTACGGCGAGGGCTCATCTAGAGAACATGCTGCAATGGAGCCGAGGTTTCTCGGAGGTAAAGCCATCATCGTAAAATCATTTGCAAGAATTCACGAAACAAATCTGAAGAAACAGGGAATGCTTCCTCTGACTTTTTCAAATACTGAAGATTATGATAAGATCAAAGAAGATGACAGAATTGATCTTGATGTAAATGAAATTAAACCGGGTGAATCAGTTAAAATGACGCTTAATCATTCAGACGGTACTACTGAGACTATTATGCTTATGCATACGATGAATGATCAGCAGATAAAATGGTTTCACCACGGCAGCGCTCTGAATATGATGTCCGGAAATTAAAATTCTGATTTTAAATTCTGATTCTGATTTTGATTCTTAATTGTCTTTAACAAATTTCAAAGGTTTTGATAATTCATTATCAGAGTAAAATATTTTTTATATTTTCCATAAATTCATGAAATTAAAATTTGCATTTACATTTTTATTCCTCATTACTTTTACATGTATTTCTTTTTCTCAGAATAGATCCGGTTTAAATATTTGTGAGAAATGGAATGCGCTGGATGAAAAAATTAAGACAGGTAAAATAGAATACGACGATGCAGTGGAAATGCTTGTTAGCTATGAACCGGAGTAATAAAGTATTATAAAAATAATAACGGCGGAATTTTATAAAAGAAATGAATGGGTATTTCCTCTTCGGAAATTTTACATCGATATATTACAGAGAAGGCGGAAATGATTTCAGACTAAGCACTTACGATTATTTCCAGGAAGTAATTCCAAAGGGCACCCTGCTCATGATATTATGATACTTGATGAGAATAAAGATCTGTTGGATGACTCGACACTGAAACCTGTGGATGTCGTCAGCATGTCAGGCGGTGTTGTCGTTGCAGTCGACACTACATGGAAAGTCGGCTCAGTACTGCGCGGCGGGATGTATGTGAAAATATTTGACGTGACCAATATGGGATTGTTTTATTATTCACATTTGTCTGTTGTTAATCGTAAAGCCGGGAGATATTCTCAAGCCGGGAGATAAGATCGGTGAAGTCGGAAGGACAGGAAGGAAAACAATTTTAAAAGAAGGAAAGACTCATCTTCATATTCAGTTTCTTATTTCAGATGAAGGATATCCAATGCCGGAAGATTTTATAAATGATCTGCGAAGTGCGGAGATGAAAGTTGTTAATGTTCCGAAATAGTTTTATCCCTCTTCAAATATTCCGGAGTAACATACTTTTCAAGAACTTCAAATAATATTTCCGTAACTATCGCAAGCAATGCCGCAGGTACAGCTCCCATCAAAATTAATCCGGTATTATTCAAAGCAAGTCCGGTTACTATAAATTCTCCAAGACCTCCTGCTCCTATAAATGCAGCAAGTGTTGCTGTCCCGATATTTATTACTGCAGCAGTTCTGATCCCTGCTAATATAGTCGGCATGGACAAAGGTAACTCAATGTTAAATAGTTTTTGTGATCTCGTCAGTCCCATTCCTTCGGCAACTTCTTTTAATAATGGATCAACAGAGAATAAAGCAATAGCCGTATTTCTCAGTATCGGCAATAATCCGTATAGAAATAGAGCAATCACTGCCGGTAAAAATCCTATTCCAAACAAAGGTATCATAAATGCCAGTAATGCAATAGACGGAATTGTCTGAAGAAGTCCCGTCAGATATAAAACCGGTTTTGAAAATGAAGGATGCATGTAAATAAAAATACCCGAAGGCACTGCGATCAATATTGAAATTAACAATGCTATGAAAGTTAATTTCAAATGCTGCAGGAGCTTGGGTAAGATCTCACTTATGATACTTTCATTTTTTGGAATATTCTGTTCATCACTGCCACTATAAAGTTTTTTGTTTTTGATAAACTCTTCTGCCACTTCAGCAAAAGATCTATTTTCAAACAGCACTTTAGAATTCATCTTTTGCATTTCCTCTTCGGTGATATTTCCCGTGAGAGAATTCAATATACTTTTTATTCTGTCATTAATATCAGTTTTATAAAATGTTACTGCAGAATATTTTGGGAAAAAGTTTTTATCGTCATTAAGAATTTTCAGATCGTATCTGGGTATTTCACCATCAGTAGAATAAACATCAGTCAGCATTATTTGTCCGTCGTCAAGAGCTTTATAAGCAAGCCCGTGTTCAAGTCCGAAAGGCTTTTGATTTAATCCATAAACTTTTGACAGATTTTTCCAGCCGTCTTCCCTTTCGAGGAATTCATAACTCAGACCGATCTTCAGCTCGGGATGTTTTTTCAGATCTGAAATATTATTCAGTGATAATGATTCAGCGGTTTTATTTTTACAGCAAATGCATATGTATTATTAAAACCATACTCTCCGGAAATATCCAACTCGTCTTTATTCAATGCTATCTTTAGTTGATTATAATCTACTTTATCCTTCATCTTCAGAATAGCTTCCGAGATCGTGCCGGTGTATTCGGGATAAAGATCTATGTCACCGTTTATCAAAGCTCGTAGCATATCAACGTCCCGCCGAGATTGAACTTTCTTTCGACTTCGTATCCATTCCTTTCCAACAGCTGACTAAGAATCTCACTTAAAATATATCCTTCATTAAAATGCTTAGCACCGACTTTTATAGTTTGGGAATTCAATTTCGCAAAAGAAAATAAAACCAATATAATGAGTAATATATTTTCATATCAACTGCGATGCTGTAAAATATTTCACAAAATCATTTGCCGGAGAATTCAATATATCTTCTTTATTCCCTTTTTGCTGAATTTCCCCTTTTTCAATAATGACAATTTCATCAGCAGCTAAATGCTTCGTTAAGATCATGAGTTACCAGTACTATAGTTCTGGGTTCGGTTTTTGTATGTTTAAAAATTCGGAATGTATTTCATATTTAGTAGTCACATCCAGTGCGCCGAATGCTTCATCAAGTATAAAGATTTTTGGATCCAGCATCATGGCTCTGCAAAGTCCTGCTCTCTGCTGCTCACCGCCGGAGAGCTGATATGGAAATTTCAATCCATGCTCCTGTGACAGATCCGTCATTTCCATCAGCTTCTTAGTTCTTAATTCTATTTCTTCCTTTGTCCTGTTATTGAGTTTTGCCAACAATGAAATGTTTTCAAAAATATTCAGATGCGGAAACAGTCCGGTCCCCTGCACTGAATAGCCGATCTGAAGTCTCGTGGGAATTAAATTATTATAATCCAGATCTTTCCCGAACAATTTTATTTCGCCTTTGGTAGGTTTTACAAGACCGTTAATACTTTTGAGTATTGTGGATTTTCCGCTGCCGCTTTTACCAATGACAGCAGTTATATGATTTTCTTTAAATCCTAAACTGACATTTCGTAGAATGGAAATTTCTTTTATTGATTTAGATACATTTTGAAATTCAATGGGAAACATTCGTTTTTATGAGTTTCATTTATTTATTAAAATGAATAAAATTCAAATACAAAAAAAAGTAAATTTTAATTTTCATGGATTATACTATTATTGATTCTCACATAAAAGATATTAAAACCATTGAACAAACAGGTACACTCTTCGATGAATTTATAAAAGTAAGAAATCAAACAATTGAAATCGTAAGTCCTCTTGAAATCGAAGATTATGTTGTGCAGACAGAAGCATTCATGAGTCCGCCGAGATGGCACATCGGACATCTAACTTGGTTTTATGATCAGCTTTTGAGAAAATTTTTTGACGGTTATAAGCCGTTAAGACATAATTTTGATTTCTATAGAATAAACAAAACTTTATTAAAGAATCTAATATTAATTTTTATATTTTATAAACTAAACAAAGGAGTAAAAAATGACAGATATACTCAATGGTCTGCTTGGAAATTTAACAGGCGGTGATACACCGGAAAAAATCGGCTCAGCGTTAAACATTGATCCGAATATTATTAAACAGGCGATCCCTGTACTTGCGCCAATGATACTCGGCGGACTGAAAAGACAAAGCGAAACAATGGGAGGACAGGAAAGAGTTGATCATATTCTGAATAAATACGGTGACCCGGGAGTGCTTGATAATGTAGACTCTTTTGTTGAAGAAAAATCAAAACAGGAAAGCTTTTGATGCAAATCTCGGAGGTCTGCTCGGCAATTCAGGCACACAGGTCACGGATGTGCTTACAAAAAATTTCAATTTAGACGGAAGCACAGCCGCAAAGTTAATACCAATGCTTGCTCCGCTTATTCTCGGTTACTTAACAAAAAGCAGAGATACAAGCGGTGAAGGTTCAGCCGGGTTTGCATCTTTCCTTGATCAGAACGGAGACGGAAGTATCATAGATGATGTCGCAGGATTTTTTACAAACAAACAGCAGAACAATCAGCAGTCTAATCAGGGCTCAGGCGGCGGATTAATGGATATTCTCGGCGGATTGCTTGGCAATAAGTAATTTAAATCTATATATAATAACGAAGCTGAAATCAATGATCTGGTTTCAGCTTTTTGATTTTATAAATTTATTTTCCGAGATTGTAATTCAATTTAACCGGAATAAATGTTCTTTGATGTCCTTTTGAATTGAGAGAGGTAAAATAATTCGAGTTTGTTTTTTATTGTTTTATAGTAAGGTAATATATATTCTTCTAAAATTACTGAACTCTTTTAATTAAGAACATCTTCCTTAAGAACAGTTTCAATCTTTGCAATAGACTTAATAGTAAAATTATGTGTAACGCAAAGCCATTTCCTGATTTCAGATTCTGATTTCCCTATCATATCTGCAAATTCTCTTTGGGAGATATTCTTGCTTTTAAGAATCTCCTCAATTCTGTCAGAGATTTCTACAGACCTGTTTACAAATTTTTCAATTTCAGGAGCTAAATCGTCAAATAATTTATTTTCAGTATTAATTATCAATTCTATACAATTTGACTTTTATCTACTCTTTTCAATTTCGCTATTTTTTATATCGATTAAAAGCAATTCTATCATTCTTTTTTCCTGATCTTCATCAGTTAAATAAACTGTATTAAATACAATATTATTTTGACTTTTAAATTCATTTATCAAATTTTTATGTACTTCTCTAAATTCAACTAATCTAACTTGTTTTGAATTTAAAGTACTTAGCTTAAGTAATTCCTATTTAATCTATACGATGCGAATGCATACAATATTAATACTAAAAGAATTATAAACTGTAATATATTGTCAATCATAAACTTTTTTATAAATTACATTATACTTTACTTCACAATATTTTTTTAGAATATAATAGTCTTTATTTAACTCATATAAATATAATTTTTTTGCAGTATTGTATAGATTTTTAGTATGTTTATATTGTTTAAATGTATAAACTGTATAAACAATACTTACAATTATGATAAGTATTTGTATGATTTTGTTACATGTTTCTTCTGTCAATTATTATCCTCCACTAATTTTATCTCCTCCTCCGTCAGCCCATAAAGCTCATACACCGCCTGATCTATCTTATCCTCACAATAATCTATACGACTTTGTATCTGATCAAGACCGGATTGGAGTTTTGTGTTTTGTTTTTCTTCGTTAAGTTTTAATAGTTGGTCAACTAAACTTACTATTTTGTTTTAATCAAATTATCAATTGCGTTTATATCTGGAACTGGTAAACTTTCTAATGTATTTGTGTTTATTTTGGAAATACTTTTGTTATATTATTACTATTAATAAAATTACCTATAAGTTTAGAATTTATTATGCCTAAATAAAATTTACAGCAAAAATCAAATTTTGGTTTTAATGTTATTACATCTGTATTACAGACGAAGCTTTTATCTGTATATACTGCATCTAGATATTTTTTAGAAACAATTCTTCTTAAAAGTATTCTATTTCCTGAAAAATTTTAAAATCTCTTGGAGCAACAAGATTATCTCCATATTTAAGAAAATTATTCGTCCATACTATTGTAATGCTTCAAGTGGAATGGAATTTCTAATTATTATATTTGAATAAATCGAAAGGAAACAACAAACACCCCACCCCCCAAAACAAAAATTTTTTTCCCCCGGAAACCTTCTGGGAAGAACCCCCCGCCGGTGAAAACACAATGTTCATGTAAATGATATTTCCAACTGGAAGAAGAAACTCTTCGAGAATGCTTGCTTTTTTGAATCAAAACCCCGCAATTCTGTACCCAAAACGGCTCGTATCTGAGAACATTGAATTAAAAAAACATCGTGGCGATCTGAAGGAGGTTTGGGTTGAGCCTTGTGTGGGATGATGTCATACATTTTTTTCCGTAATTAAAAGCAAAACCGACTTTACAAAAAAACATTCATAAAATGATTAACATTAGCAAGAATTAGTTGGGTTGCGACTTGAAAACGTTGCTCTGACCTTCATCTGTCTAACAGGACCAAAAGTTTACTTAATAAATGGAATCAGACAAAGAATTCTAAAGGAAAAGGCTTTGAACAGCCGCCCGAACGACTGTATAAAATCCGTTAACTTCAAAGGAACATTTTTTTGATTTCTGTAATTGTATCAAGATATATCGTTCATGAAAAAAAACCAGCCGGGGTTTGATGTTGGGCCGACAAAAAAGAAAGCATTGAAAATCCCGGAATAACGAATAATCTCTGATAACGGTCTCAATTCATAAGTAAAGACTTTGCAATATTTCTGAAGTTTGCGGACTAGCACATTAAAACCTCCATTGCTTATCCTCGGGAAATGGAAAGTCGGCTATCACAGGACTATAGAGGAAGCATCTGAAAAACGTGATCAACTTGAAGATCGAAAGCAGAAACCCAAAAAAAAAAAAAAAAAAAAAAGTTCGTTATATATTAACCCAAGATTTTCGGAAATTCAAGAAAACTGAATAAGAAAACAATTAAAACCAGAGACATTTAAAACACAAAATTAAAACCCTTTCCCCGGACCACCCAACCCCCTTTCCTTTTTTTTTTAAGACCCTTTTTTAATTTTTTCAGGAAGGGGAACCCCTTTTCTTTTCGGTTCATTTTTTTGGTTTTGCTTTTTTTTTTTTCCGATTACCTTTTAACTTCATTAACCCAAAGGAGTTATATCTATATCATCTCGATTTTGATCAATATGAATTCAATTTATATAAGTCAAATTTTGTTCTTAATTTCTAAAAATCGATCTGTGATGGAATTAAGATTCCTATCAATTGATTTTATTGTAGTTACATTTTCAATATTAGAATTTCCTTTTGCTAGAAATAAAAGTAAAGTATCAACGACAGCTGCTTCAAAAACATTGTAAACATTATTCATTTCAATTACAGTATTCTCTTGAAAAATAATCTTTCTAAGTTTTTTATCATATTTCGTTGAAAGCCAATAATTGGGGATAATAAATCCAAGTAATCCATTTTGTTTGAGAATATTCTTTCCTTTTTCAATAAATAAACCAAAAGTATTAATTTGATATTCAGTAGATTTAAAATTATTGTAAGTAATATAACTTCTCAACTTCCTTAATCTGATCTTCTCTTGACTGACATACGGCGGATTCCCAATCACCGCATCAAACCCTCCCTGTGCAAATACTGCCGGGAATGCCTTCTGCCAGTTGAACGGCTTTATTTTCTTTTCGTCACCGAAGTCAATTTCACTATCGTAGAAATCCGTATCTATCAGACTGTTACCGCTTTTATATTATTATCTATATTCGGCAGAACTCTCTCATTCCAAAGCTTGGTCTGCGTGGCAATGCTCGCATCTGTTTCACCTTCCATGCATTTCAAAAGCAGACTAAGCTTAGTCACCTCGACTGCATTTGTGTCTATGTCCACTCCGAAAATATTATTTGTCAGGATTCTTTTTTTCTCTGCAGTTGTAAGATTACCTTCGGGAGTGAGGACGGATTTCTCTTTGGAGATTTTACTTTCGCTCAAGTCCTTTCCTTTTTGAGAATAAAAATCCTTATGATAATCAAGCAGATACTGATAAGCGCCAATAAGAAAACTACCGCTTCCGCAAGCGGGATCCACTATTTTTATTTTAGATATTTCTTTAGGAGTTTTCTTTTCTATGATCTTGCCTACAGTATTATTTACAATGTATTCGACAATATATTCCGGAGTATAATATACTCCGCCGGCTTTGCGTACTTCGGGTTTATATTCGATAGAGACACGATGTGAATCACTGATGCGTATCTGCTTTCCGAGGAATTGTTCATAAGCGCTCCCAAGAATCTCAACTGAAAGCACAGAAAATTCATATGGACTTTGAGGATAATAAAGTTCACTGATAATTGTTTTAATTACTTTATTATCTATGCTTAGAGATTCAGAGATCCTATCTTTTTTGAAATCAAATATTCCGGAGTTATATTTTTCATCAGCAGTCCGGAATAGTTTAAATAAGTTTTTATATATCTCACCGCCATCTGAGAATGTTTCTTTCAGACTACCGTAAGGTTCGACGTTTCTGTCTTCGGCAATCCTTAAAAAAATAATCCTGTCGAGGAACTGCTGCACTGCAAAGTTTATTTCATCTTCATTCAGATTCTTGTTTTCTTTACTGATTGCTTTTGCAAGAAATGTCCGCCACTTATCTAACGAAATAAGAAATTCCTTATCTACAGTTGCTGTGCCTTTTTTACCTTTTGTTCCCTGAATGAATTTATCAAAACTTCCTTTGAGTACATTTTCCTTTGAGAAAGTATTCCAGATGAAATCAAAATCCTTAATGTAATCTTTAAAAGTAAGATAATTTGTCCGTGCAACAGAAGGAGAATCATTTGGCGTAGGTTTTTTAGTGCAGTCATAGACAGAGAATTCTTCGAAATCTGTTATGATACTTATCGGCAGCTTAGCGCTCCACCCGTATCGTCTGACCTGATAGGAAGGAAGAATTTCATCTTTGACATCAATGCTAGGTTTTTTGGCTTCTACAAAAAAAAGTCTTTTACCGCCGACCAACCGGAAAGAATAATCAGGTGCTTTCATACTGCCGCTGACTTTTACCCTATCTTCATGAATTACTTCTCGGTAAGCTTCCGCATAACCGTTTTCATTATCCACATCCCAGCCGAGAGATTTAAAGAAAGGATCAATAAAATCCCTGCGTGTAAGAGTTTCATTATAAGAGCTGTTTTTATAAGATGTGTATTGCTGATCAAATCTATCAACAAGTTTTGAGATGCTGCTCAGGGCTGTGTCTTTAGAAGTCATATTTAATTTCTATTCTTCGTCAATTGAATTATATTTTTGAAATATAAATAAAATATATTTATACATTAATACAGAAAATTGAAGTAAAACACATTTTGATAAAGATTCATTATAACGATTTTTCCATTGTAAAATTTGATCTGCGGATTTAATTGCACTATTTTCTGAACCTTGATTCACTTGATTTTCTTGATTCCTTGAATAAATATTTAATACTGATTTTATATTTTCTAAAATCTTGTAAGCATTTTATACTCTAATTTTGGTTCAGACAGTCCTAATCTCTTGCGAATTCTTTCGCATTTTAATAATTCACTTGTATAAAATCATCTGGTAATTTAATTTATATCAATTAGGAAAAACCTTATTTCAAGAGAAGAATAACAACTGAATAATCTCTTATCTATGATAGAATTTATAACAAATTTTATTATTATTGAATGTAGGAATGACCAACAATAAAGAAATATTAACAATTTGGAACAACAATATGTACTCCAAATATTAAATAAATTAAATTTAAGATCATGAAAAATTTAATTTTCAAACTTTATTTTCTCATTATTAATATTAAATTCTCCTTCCTATTCGCAGGATACTGTCTCTGCAAAATACTTTCCTTTAAAAGTTGGCAATACGTGGGTTTATTATGTTAATAGACTTCCTCCGCTGCAAAACCCAATTAAACAGAGTTCTATTAACAAAGATACTATAATAAACGGTCATAAATATTTCCATTACAAACATTATAATTATTCTTATGGATGGATAAGATATGATTCATTAAGAGGTAATCTGTTAATGTATTCTGGATCCGGAAGCTGCTCAGACTATAAAAATGATAAGATTTTAGACAGTCTTTCTTCAAATGTAGGAGATATAATTAATTGTGAGCATCAGGGAATATTTACACATGAATGTACAATGATTTCAAGCAGTAATGTTTTTAATGAACTGAGATCAGTAAAAGATTTGCACATGACGGACTTGTTTATCTAAACATTCAATATGTGCAGGACACTAACTTCAATTCAACAGATCGGAAATTCTGTTCCCGGAAAATTCAATTTATCACAAAACTTTCCAAATCCATTTAATCCAAATACAGTAATAAGTTATGAACTTCAATCGACAGGTTTTGCAAAGTTAAGAGTGTATGATGTACTTGGCAATGAAGTTGCGACGCTGGTGAATGAAAAGCAAAATGCCGGGAGCTATAATGTTAAATTTGACGGAAGTAAATATTCGAGCGGGATTTATTTTTACAGATTAGATGCGGGAGAATTTAGTGATACGAAGCGGATGATCTTATTAAAATAAAGAAGGATAAATAATATCCAACGTTGATTTAACATTTTGAAACATACATCTTACAGCTGCAATCTTAGCCGGCACTTTTGTTGGTGATCAAAAAGTTTGAATTAATGAAGTTTGAATTTTATTATCTAAAACCTTTTCAAAACACCAGTATCGAAACAAATGTATAAAATTTTTACATTTCACGTCGCTAAAAAATACTTTAATTTGAAATGCCATCTATGAAACTCAACAATACATATCGCCAAAAACTTCTAAATGCTGTTATTTACTTTACCAGAAATGTTAAAAATCCATCTAAGGTAAAAATATTTAAGTTGTTATATTTCCTTGACTTCAGACATTTTTCTGAAACAGGAAAAGATGTGACTAATTTGGATTATAATGCATTAGAGTTTGGCCCTGTACCACTTTCATTTTATGAAGAGGTAAAGGAAAATGAAGTCCCTGAAGATTTCAAACCTTTTATTTGTATTCAGCCCTTTACGACTAATTATCCGGACAAAAAAGGCGGGATATTTAAAATTAAACCTACAGCAAAATTAGACATAAGTGTATTCTCCCCAAGAGAACAAAAAATAATGAAAGATTTGGTTGATATTTTTAAAGATGTAAATGCAGAAATGATTTCTGAATTATCACATTTTAAAAATCAGCCATGGGATAAAACAATTAAAGTAAAAGGATTAAATAAATTAATTGATTATAATCTGGCATTAGATAAAGATTCAGAAATAGATTTGATAGAAGCAGATAATTTTATTAAAGAAAGAAATGAAATGCTGAATGCATTCCGAATATCAAATTTATAGATCCTAATCTACCGGATGCTTTGTTCACTTCTCTAAAAATTAATTCCATATTTTTTCTGAATTACAATTCCACCATAAAAATATATATTTGCAGCTAATATTTGTTAATCCATATCCAAAATAATCTATAATTATGAAAAATAATACTGAGCCTAAAAAAAGTATATCTAAATCTGAATGGAAAGAAACCGCTTCGAAGATTCCTGAAAGCGGAATGAAGTTTACTTCTCTCAGCGGAAGAGAACTCGATATCTGCTACACTCCTGAAGATGTAAAGGGAAACTGATTACTATAATGAGGTCGGCTATCCGGGAGAATATCCTTACACGCGCGGCATTCATCACAATATGTACAGAGGTAAAATATGGACTATGAGACAGTTTGCCGGATTCGGTACTCCTGAAGATACTAATCAGAGATTTAAATATTTACTTTCGCACGGTCAGACAGGACTTTCAACAGCTTTCGATATGCCTACATTAATGGGCTGGGATGCTGACGCTCCTATTTCAGAAGGTGAAGTCGGGATCTGCGGAGTTGCGATCTCTTCGCTTCAGGATATGGAAATTCTGTTCGACGGAATTCCTCTTGATAAAGTATCGACTTCAATGACTATCAACTCCCCTGCCATTATGGTTTATGCATTCTATCTGGCCGTTGCTGAAAAGCAGGGCGTTCCTTTTCAAAACTCAGAGGCACTCTGCAGAATGATATACTGAAAGAATATATTGCTCAGAAAGAATATATCTATCCTCCGAAAGAATCAATGAGAATTATTACCGACATGATCGAGTATTCGACAGCGGAAGTTCCGCAGTTCAACCCTGTCAGTGTCAGCGGATATCATATAAGAGAAGCCGGTTCTACCGCTGTGCAGGAACTTGCATTTACACTCGCTGACGGATTCGCTTATATAGAAGCCTGCATAGAAAGAGGGATGGATGTAGATTCATTCGCTCCGAGAATTTCACATTTCTTTAATTCGCATCTTGATTTCTTTGAAGAGATAGCAAAGTTCAGAGCTGCAAGAAGGATCTATGCAAAGAGAATGAAAAATAAATACGGTGCTAAGAATCCGAAATCATGGACACTGAGATTTCATACACAGACTGCGGGATGCTCACTGACCGCGCAGCAGCCGGAAAATAATATTGTGAGAACTGCTATCGAAGCGTTAGCAGGTGTTCTCGGCGGTACGCAGAGTCTGCATACAAATTCAATGGATGAAACTCTTGCGCTGCCTTCGGATAAAGCTGTAAAGATCGCTTTAAGAACTCAGCAGATCATTGCTTATGAACACGGAGTCATAAACGTTGCTGATCCGCTCGGCGGAAGTTATTATGTGGAAAAACTTACAGATGACATTGAAGCTGAAGCTGAAAAATATTTTGATCTTATAGATTCTCAGGGCGGCGTGATCGCTTGTATTGAGAACGGTTTTTTCCAGAGAGAGATCTCCGATGCAGCATATAAGTATCAGCTTGAACTCGATAAAAAAGAAAAAATTGTTGTTGGCATAAATGATTTTGTAGAAGAGAATGAGAAAATTGATATTCCGATTTTGCAGATATCAAAAGATGTAGAAGCTAAGCAGGTCAAAAGATTAAAAGAATTAAAGGCGTCACGTAATCAGGAAGATGTAAAAAACGCTTTGAAGCATTTAAGGGAAACTGCAGCAAACGGTACGAATCTTATGCCGGCGGTTCTTGACTGCGCAAGGAAGTATGTTACTCTCGGTGAAATGTGCGCTGAACTTAAAGAAGTTTTCGGTGTGTATGAAGAGCAGGCGGTTTTCTGATAAATTTTAAATTTCAGATTTAAATTTTAAATTTCTTTATCCGGTTACATCCAATATTGAGCGAGATTATTCTCGCTCATTTTATTAATGATCTTATTTCGAAAGTTTTCCAGTTTAATGTTAAAGTTTTCTCAGGATAAAAATTACATATACATTTTAACCGCCTGTCTGCTTTCAATTGCTTTTTATCTTCTGTTTGAATTTATTATTTCAGACGGGGAAATGGGCGTACCTCTTGATGACACATGGATTCATTTCCGGTTCGCTGATAACTTTATTAAAGGATATTTTTTCAGTATAATCCCGGCGAACCGACAGCCGGCACCACATCTCCGTTATATGTCGTGATCCTCGGTATTACAAGTCTGATCATTCCGAATTTTATTATCAACTCTGTCTTTCTTTCCTGCTTATTTTATATTTTCTCCTGTATCATTGTTTATAAGATCTCACTTCTGATCTTCCAAAGCAGTAATTTTAAATTTAATGATAAGATACCTTCATATTTGACACCGCAAAAACTGTCTCTTATAATTTCACTTTTAACAGTTTTTGCAGGCAGATTTGCCTGGGCGGCAATGTCAGGAATGGAAACTACATTATTTACATTCTTTACCCTGGCAGGAGTTTATTTTTACTTAAAAGAACTAAGATCAAATACTTTTTCTGTATTGCCAACTCTGATGTTTGCGCTTTCAGCTATACTCAGACCGGAAGGTATGCTTATATATTCAATCTATGCATTCGGCATAACGCTTAACTTTGTTAAAGATAAGACATTTAGAGCGAATCTCTCAAAATTTGCATTGTATATATTAATTTTTCTTTTGATTGCTCTTCCCTACTTGATATTCTCTTATAATGTTAGCGGTCACTTCTTCCCTAATACTTTCCGCGGACAGGGCGGAGGATTCAGTCTGATCCCGAATTTCAATTACCTGAGAATTGTTGGCTTTTTCTTTCTGAGAGACAATTTCATCACGGGTTTGTTATTCTTTGGATTTATTTTTATTACTTCAATAACTACAGAAGATATTTCAGTGAATTCAAATATCTGAATCTTATCGCTCTCTGGGCTATTTTTCTGCCTCTGATCTCATCTGTTCTTATTCCGAACTGGCGTCATCATGTCAGATATTCTATGCCGCTTATTCCGTTTGTAAATATCATTGCAGTTTACACAATGGTTGTTGTATTCCAGAAACAATATTTTCATAAACTCACGGACTATTTCCGTCCAAAGAAATTAACACCGGTTATTATAATCCTGATCTCATTTATATATTACTTCGTGTATGCAGTTGCTCTTGGGAAAAATGTTGATAACATAAATTCACAGCAGGTTAAACTTGCAGAATGGGTGCAGCTGAATGTCAGCAGAAATGAGACCATTGCGGTTAATGATATCGGCGCCATTACTTTTCTAAGTAATAACAGAGTAATAGATATGGCAGGATTAATTACACCTGAGATCTTACGATACAGGACTTATACCTGGGCTGATAATCTGGATTCTTCAAATTATCTATTAAAAAAATGATGTTACCTATATTATCATATATGATCACTGGTTTAAAAATATCTGGATAAATACGGCAATGAACTTACGTTTATTACAAGCGCAGTCCTTGAAGAAAATACTATCTGCGGCGGCATAGAAATGAAAGTGTATAAAACTAATTTTAACCGGAAATAAATTTGAAAATATTTAAACTTATTGAGCTTATAAGACCCAAGCAATGGATAAAGAATCTGTTTGTCTTTGCTCCGATACTTTTTGCCGGCAAGCTGATGGATATTCCGATGCTTCTTACGAACATAGTTGCATTCCTTGCATTCTGCGGGATCTCAAGCAGCGTATATGTTCTGAATGATATAGTTGACGTAGAGTCCGACAGGGTTCACAAGAAAAAAAGATTCCGCCCGATTGCAGCCGGTGATGTTTCCGTTACACAGGCAAAGATTTTATTTATAGTTCTTCTGATTATAACAGCTCTGCTTTCCCTGAAGCTACCCCTCTTATTTATATTTGCTATTTCCTTATATCTGATCAACAATCTTCTATATACTTTTAAATTTAAAAATGTGGTACTGCTTGATGTGTTCTCTATTTCAGCAGGATTCATGCTGAGAGTAGTAGCCGGCGCTTTCGCTATCAGTGTAAGCGTTTCGAGCTGGATGATCATTACTACAATTTTTATTTCTTTATTCCTGGGCATCTCAAAGAGACGCGCTGAACTCTCCGGTCCGAATCAGGATAATCTTGAAAAGCAGAGAAAAGTTTTAAGTGATTATGACGTAGTATTCGTCGATCAGATGAATACAATTGCAGCCACCGGGACGATCATTTCTTACGCTCTGTATACCGTTTCAGAAAAAGCTGTTCAGGCGTTTCATTCTGAACTTCTGATCTACACTACTCCTTTTGTTATTTACGGGATATTCAGATATTTATATCTGCTGCATAAAAAAAATCTCGGCGAGAGTCCGACTCAGATCGTTACCAGGGATATTCCGATCATTATAAACTCTATTTTCTGGCTGATTTCCTGTGCGCTGATTATCTATAAGGAAAAATTTTATAATTAGTAATCTGCTGATCAACATTAAATTTGAATCAAACCGGAAATAAAAATTATTCCGAAAATAATATTTTAGTTCTGTATAAAGCGGAGCTGATTCTACTCTTTGTAACATTCCTCTGGGGACTTACATTTCCGCTTATAAAACTTTCACTGGATACAGTTTCACCGGTGCTTTTTAATTTTATCAGATTTACACTGACTCTGTTATTATTTTTAATTCTGTTTAAAAGTAAGCTGAAGAAAGTCAGTTTCCGTGAACTGAGACCCGGTCTGCTGCTCGGACTTTTTATGGTGCTGGGTTTTATATTTCAGACGATCGGCTTACAGTTTACAACCGCTACCAAGTCCGCTTTTATCACTGCATCGAATCTTATATTTATACCTGTTATTCAGTATTTTGTATTAAGATCAAAGCCTAAACTCACCAGTCTTCTGGGAGCTATGGTTGTCCTCGCCGGACTATATATTTTATCGGAATCATTTGAGATAATTCCGAATACCGGAGATATTCTGACTCTCTTCTGCGCCTTCTTTTTGCCATACATATTGTTCTTCTGAATAAATTTTCCGAATCCGCTGCTCTCACTATTCTTATTTTAGGTCAGTTCGTAACCTCCGCTGCGCTGGGTCTGTTTTTCACATTCTTCTATGAATATCTCATCATGGATGAAATAAAATTTACTTCTGAACCTGTCCTGATAATCACTCTTATTTATACAACAATCTTTTCCACTCTTATAAGCATCGTACTAATGACAAAATATCAGCATCTTACGACTCCGCTCCGGGCAGGTATAATTTATAATATGGAACCGCTCTTTGCTTTGCTGTTTGCTTACATTATATTAAATGAAATTATGAATTCAAATCAGATCACCGGAGCCGTTATAATGGTCTGCGGTCTGCTGATCTCTGAATTCACAGGTATTACAAACCTTAGAAAATTATTTTGGAAAAAAGAATTAAAATAACGGTTAAAGGATTTGTTCAGGAGTTGGGTTCCGCTACTTCGCTTACAGAAAAGCAAAGGAATACGGCTTAACCGGTTATGTTAAAAATTTATTTAACGGTGATGTGGAATCCGAAGCGCAGGGTGATTCAGGTCTGGTGAATGATTTTCTAAATGATCTAAAGAAAGGTCCTTCCGGATCATATGTAAAATCCGTTATTTTCGAAGATATCCCGCTGCAACCGGATGAAACTGACTTTAAAATTAAATGATACTTCAAATTTTTGAATTGTTAATTCCTCACCAAAATAATTTCTATAAATATGTCACCCCTACGGGGTTTGATATTTATTGTTAATTCTACCAAGATGTCACCCCTACGGGGTTTTATTATTTTGGTATTTTTTCTACAAAGATGTCACCTCTACGGGGTTTTATATTTATTGTTAATCTTTCTACCAAGATGTCACCCCTACGGGGTTTTATTATTTTATTATTTTTTCTACTAAGATGTCACTCTACGGGGGTTATGATATTTATTGTTAATCTTTCTACTAAGATGTCACTTTACGGGGTTATAATATTTTGGTATTTTTTCTACAAAGATGTCACCTCTACGGGGTTTTATAATTATTGTTAATCATTCTACCAAGATGTCACCCTACGGGGTTTTATTATTTTATTATTTTTTTCTACCAAGATGTCACCCCTACGGGGTTTTATATTTATTGTTAATCTTTCTACCAAGATGTCACTCCTACGGGGTTATATTATTTTGTTTTTTTTGCAAAAATGTTACCCCTACGGGGTTTGATTAAATTTGTGTTTTCTCCAAATTACCACAAACACCATAATTGGTATTGTTATTTATAAATGTTAATATTATAAAAAAAAAACAACTCTATAGGGGTGACATATTGTTAGCTATAATTCTACGCAACAACAACCCCGTAGGGGTGACATATTGGTAGCTATAATTCTACGCAACAACAACCCTTAGGGGTGACATATTGGTAGCTACAATTCTACGAAACACAAACCCCGTAGGGGTGACATATTGGTAGCTACAATTCTACGAAACAACAAACCCCGTAGGGGTGACATATTGGTAGCTACAATTCTACGAAACAACAAACCCCGTAGGGGTGACATATTGATATGGGTGACATTTTGGTAGGGGTGACATTTTGGTAGGGGTGTCATAATATTAGAATAAATTATTATCATCCAGTCGGGATTTTATTAATTCGTTATTGATTAATCTTTATGTGTTCTATATAATTTAAACGTCCTCTACAAATTCAAATAACTCTATCTTCACTTCAAATTTGCAATTGACAATAAATATCGAAACTAATATTATTGTTAAACTAAAAATGAATTTATGACAAGACAATTGTTACTCATTCTTTAACAAATTAAGAAAAATGCTGAAAATCAGATCACTAATAATTTCTTTAATATTTCTTTCCCTTTTTTCCGTTAACAGTTACTCACAAAATGACAGTTACAATTTCCTAAGACTTGACGTCGGAGCAAGAGCTTCTTCGCTTGGCGGAAGTTTTGTAACTAATACCGGAGATGTGAACGCTCTCTTTTATAATCCTGCTGCGCTGTCGACAATTCAGAATACACAGGCTTATGTCGGGTTTTATAAATATTTACTGGACATAAATTCAGGGAATATTTCTTACGGGCAAAGGTATAAAGACATTGGATATATTGGCGCTTCCGTGAAGTATTTCAACTACGGCAGTTTTGAGAAATTCGACGAACAGTCAAACAGTCTCGGCACTTTTTCCGCAAATGATCTTGCAGTTTCCGTAAGTTATTCCAATAATTTCAGACCGAACTTTTACTACGGAGCCAATCTTAAATATATTTATTCTCAGATCGACGACTTTAATTCATCCGCTGTTGCCGTTGACCTCGGTCTGCTTTATGTAATCCCTTCAAGTAACTGGAATTTCGGTTTCAGTCTGCTTAATCTCGGCACCCAGATCAGCAAATATAATGATACAAAAGAAGATCTTCCGCTTGATATGAGAGTCGGCGTCAGTAAAAAACTTGAACATTTGCCTTTAAGAGTTCATTTCGAATTCAGTGATCTGACTCAGACCACAGAAGACTTTCTTGATAAATTTAAGAACCTTTCTGTAGGCGGTGAATTTGACCTGAGTGATAATATTGATTTCAGGATCGGTTATGATAATGCTCAGAGACAGGATCTGAAAACAGGAAGCTCACTGGGAATAGCCGGATTCTCTACCGGTATAGGTGTGAAATTTCTTGACAATTATTCTTTCGATTACGCTTTTAATTCTATGGGTAATGTCGGCGCTACGCATAAAATTGATGTTGGATTTTTATTGAAATAATATTTCATATACATAAAAAAAGCCGGAAAATAATTTTATTATCCGGCTTTTTTTTATTTTAAATTCTAAGTCTAGAATATATTCAGCTTAACGCCGTTCTTTCTTATATTCTTTGATAGCTTCTCAATTTCAGACAGAGTAGTATTGATATTGTTGAAAAATTCATCGTCAGTAAGAAACTTACCAATACCTTTCTCTTTATTATTAATATCATTTACTACCATATTCAGATTAACGGCAAGCGTATCGATTGTACTTGTCAGCGTCTGAATCTCCAGTAAAGTATTTTTTAATTCTTTTCCGTTGTCCCCCACTGAAAGATCTATTGACTCCAGTGTATTTCCCGCCTGTGTAGTAAGTCCGTTTATCCCGCTTCTGCTTTCATTGACAAGCTGATTCAGATTCTGAGATGTAACAGACAGGTTATTTACAGTCGCCTTGATAGAATTCTTCAAACCCTCATCGCCGACAATATCATTTACATTTGCAATTACTACATTAAGATTTTCAGTTGACTTTTTAAACTCCCCGATCAGTAATTTCACATCGGTAGTCAGATCGCCGAATGAATTCATAAGCGTGGAAAAATCAGCTCCGGGAGTACCGAGTAACGGTGTGCCTGGCGGAACAACAGTTGTACTTTTTCCGGGTTCAATGTATAATACTTTACCGCCTGTAAGCTCTGTCGCCGCTACATAAATATAGTAATCTTTCTTTATATTTATTTCCTTATCTATACTGAATGATATTTTCACCGAATCTCCCTGAAGTTCTATCTTATCTATTTTACCTTTTCTCACACCGTTCAGACTTACCTGATCACCTTCATTCAGTCCGCTGACTTTGGGAAAATAAACCACATACTCCTGCATAGCCAGTCCGACTGAAAATCCTTTTGCCCAGAATATTGAAAGAATAACTATAAAAGCCGCTGCAAATACAAACAAACCTACTTTAAACTCTGATGATTTACTTTTCTGCATTATTAGTCTAATTTAGATATATCTAATATTTTGTATTTAGTTATTCCGTTCGGAACGCTTATTTCAACTGTTTCATTTTTTTTCTTACCGAGCAGCGCATTGCCAATTGGAGATGTTACTGAAATTTTATCAAGCTCAAAGTCAGCTTCCTCGGGTGATACAAGAGTGTATGTAAATTCTTCTTTCAGTTTAGTGTCAAGAACTTTTACTACAGACAATATATATACTTCATCATTCGGCATATCATCAGGTGAAATAATTTTTACTCTCGAAAGCATTGTCTCGAGCTTGCCTATTTTAAATTCAAGATGACTCTGCGCTTCCTTAGCTGCATCATACTCTGCGTTCTCGCTCAGGTCACCGTGTGAACGGGCTTCTGCGATCTTTTCAGCCATAAGTTTCCTTCCGCTGGTCTTCAGTTCCATTAACTCATTTTCAATTTCTACTAATCTTGACCTTGTGAGATATACGATATCCATTTTTTTCTTAGTTTAGTTTTTTACTTTTAGTTTTTTTAGTGTTATTTTTATGCAGATCTTTTGAGTTTATCAGCAGTAAATGTCCCAGTTTGTTTTTTTTTGTTTCAAGATAATATCTGTTTGTATTGTTTGCTTCAATTTCAATCGGTACCCTTTCAGTTATTTCCAGTCCGTATGCATTCAATCCGACTATCTTCTTTGGATTGTTTGTCATCAGTCTCATTTTTCTTACTCCGAGATCTCTCAGTATCTGCGCCCCAATTCCGTAATTTCTAAGATCCGGAAGGAAACCAAGCGCAAGATTCGCTTCGACCGTATCCTTACCTTTTTCCTGAATGTTGTATGCCTTCAGCTTATTGTGAAGTCCGATTCCCCTGCCCTCCTGACGCATATAAAGCACAACTCCTGAACCGTTCTCTTCGATCATTCTTAATGACTGATGAAGCTGATCTCCGCAGTCGCATCTCAGCGAACCGAATACATCACCTGTCAGACATTCTGAGTGAACTCTAACCAGCACCGGCATCTTTGGATTTATCTTACCTTTTATAATTGCTATATGCTCTTTGTTGTCAACCTTACTTGCATATAAAATGATCTTAAACTCTCCGAATTCACTCGGAAGATTTGTCTCTACAAGCTGACTTACAAGAATTTCCCTCTGCAGTCTGTACTCTATCAGATCTTTTATGGAAATAATTTTAATTCCGAATTTCTCGGCTATAACAAACAAATCGGGAAGTCTTGCCATTTCACCGTTCTCTTTCATTACCTCACATAAAACTCCTGCGGGATAATGTCCTGACAATCTTGCAAGATCTACAGTCGCTTCAGTATGTCCCGCTCTGCGCAGCACTCCGCCCGGCGCTGATCTTAATGGAAATATATGTCCCGGTCTTCCAAGATCAGACGGCTTTGTCTTACTGTCAATAAGAGATAATATAGTCTTACACCTGTCCGATGCGGAAATGCCCGTAGTCGTTCCATGCAAATAATCTATACTGACTGTAAACGCCGTCTCATGAAGCGAAGTATTAATGAAAGTCATCAGATTCAGATCAAGCTCCTTCAGTCTCTCATCTTCCATCGGCACGCAGATCAGTCCCCTTGCATGCTTCGCCAGAAAATTTATAAGTTCGGGAGTAGTCTTCTCCGCTGAGAAGATCATATCGCCTTCATTTTCCCTGTCCTCATCATCCACCACTATAATGATCCTGCCTTTTCTGAAATCAGATAAAGCGGAATCAATGGTGCTTAAACTGTATTTCTTTTCCTTCTTCAAATATGATTAACCTAATAAAGATTTTTTTTCAGGTTCAACATCCGTTACTCCTATTATTGTTGTAACAGCTGATCTTTCCATTTTCACTTTCACGTTATCTGAGATCTTTACGAGTATTGAACTTTCATCAAGTCCTTCGACCAAACCGTGAATTCCGCCGGCTGTAATTATTTTATCACCTTTCTTAATTGACTCAAGCAGCTTTGCTCTTTCCTTCTGTCTTTTCTGCTGAGGTCTTAATATCAGAAAATAGAAAATAAATATGATAAGAAGAAACGGTACAATTGAACTTAAAATTGATTCTATCCCGCCCGGCGCCTGCTGTAAAAATATTAAATTTGATAATTCCATTTTTTATTTTGTTAATTTAATTTTACTTAATTAATATCTTTTTTAATGTTACTTAAATACTTCTCTAAAAATTCCTTTTAAAACTTAAAAATCTGTTCCCGCTAATTGCCTGCCTGATGTTTTTCATAAGATTCAGATAAAATCCAATATTATGAATTGTCGCAAGCTGGAATCCGAGTATCTCATTTGAGATGAATAAATGTCTCAGATACGCCAGTGAATAATTTTCAGATGTATAAGATCTGTATTCCGGATCAGGCGAATCGTTATTGAACTTATGTAAAGAACTTTTCAGATTTATCTCACCATATGTCGTAAACAGTCTGCCGTGTCTTGCATTTCTTGTCGGCATAACGCAGTCAAACATATCCACTCCTCTCTGCACGCTTTCAAGCAGATCAATTGGCGTGCCTACTCCCATTAAATATCTGGGCTTATCTTTACTCATATGATCCGTGCAGTGATCAGTAATATCATACATGATCTCATTCTCTTCACCTACTGCAAGTCCTCCGATCGCATTTCCGTCAAAATCAATTTCAGAAAGCATTTCTATGCTTTCCTTTCTAAGATCCTTGAATGCGCTTCCCTGATTAATGGAAAATAAAAACTGCTTCCTGCCGTATTTACTTTCCGTATTTCTCATATGCTCAAAACATCGCTTCTCCCATCTGTAAGTAAGTCCGATGGATTTCTTTACTCTTGCATGTTCACACGGATAAGGAAGACATTCGTCAAGCGGCATCATAATATCTGATCCGATCGATCTCTGAATATCAATAACTTTCTCCGGCGTGAAAAAACATTTGTCTCCATTCAGATGAGATGAGAACTCAACTCCTTCTTCGGATATTTTTCTCAGCTTTGCAAGACTGAATACCTGAAAACCCCCGCTGTCAGTAAGAAGACTTCTGTCCCAGTTCATGAACTTATGAAGACCACCTGCGTTTTCCATTACTTCCATTCCGGGCCGCAGGAATAAATGATAGGTATTGGCAAGGATTATTCTTGAATCAAACTCTAATAATTCTCTTTGCTCTAATGCCTTAACATTTCCCAGCGTACCGACGGGCATGAATACAGGCGTTTCTATCTGCGAACTGTCTGTATTAATTTCACCGAGTCTAGCTTTGACTCCGTCTTCTGCGCTATTTGAAAGAACTTTAAAAAAATCTTTTTTCATCCGGCTTTGTATTCCTGAATCTGATTATTACTTTTATCATAACTTAATTCATAATTCATAATTCATAATTCATAATTTTCATCTGACAGGATCCCAGCTTTTGGAAACACTTTTTCCCAATAAAAAAACTGAAATTGAATTTACTGTCCAGTTCCAGAATACTTTTGTATAACCGAATTTTCTGTATCGCCTGGGCGATTCATATATAACTATTTCCTCTATAAACCTGATCTTTCCAGTCTTTCTCAATCTTTTATATAGATCGAAATCCTCACCCGCTATCATTTCCTCATCGTATCCGTTTATCTCCCGGAATTTCTTTGCGGAGACTATATGACATTCGCCTCTTCCCATTCCCATCAGAAACTTATTGAGAAATTTTACATAACTGTTATAGAACGTATGAAACATTCTGTCCGATAAAATTTCCTCTTCAGGAAAAACTTTTATCACGCAGGCAAGCGCATTTACATTTTCATCTTTAAACTCTTCGCTAATGATATTCAGCATCGCCTCAAGATCATATACATATGTATCAGCATTTAAAAAAACGAGAACATCTCCCGAAGAAATTTTTGCGCCTGCATTCCTTCCACGGGAGATGTTCTGCGGAATATTTTTACTCTTTAAAACAACCCTGTCAGCTAATTCATATGCAATTTCAAGAGTACTATCCGTGCTTCCTCCGTCACTGACAATGATTTCCAGTTCATGATGTTTTTTCAAACTATCCGTGAACTGAGCTAATGTTCTTCTTATTAATTTCTCTTCATTAAGAGCGGGTATTATTATGCTTATCTTTTTTCCGGATAAACTTTTATCAGGCATTCAGAACTGCTTGCGCGCCTTTTTTGCTCAGAGTCTTTATTCCCTTTGCGGAGATCTTTAATGTAACAAATCTCTTTTCTTCTTCAAGCCAAACTCTTTTTTTCTGAAGATTCGGATATTGTCTTCTCTTGGTTTTATTATTAGCGTGAGATACATTATTTCCGACTAAAGGTTTCTTTCCGGTTACTTTACAGATTTTTGACATGTGATTATTCTTTAACTACGGTTTATATTGTTTGTAAGTGGATTCGTAAACTTTCATGTTTCTGTCAAGAAATTTGAACGTGCCTTTATCCGATTTAATAGTATCCACTATTCTGACATTGATGATCTTTGTATCAGCGCCGGTATCAGGACATTTCACGATCAGCTCGTTTTTCTTTCCAAGCTTATTTGCTTTATCGGCAAATGATTGTTGTTTAGCCATTAGATATTAAATTGTATATGGTTTAGTTGAAAATTTAAGTTACAAATATAATTTTATACGCCGTAAAAATAAAGTCCTTTGTATCTGCTTACCTCAAAGACTCAAAGGCTCAAAGAAAAAAATTTTAACATAGAGCCTTAGAGCCTTCGAGACTTTGAGGTAATTTCAATTATCCGACGGCGCTATCTTTTACTTTATTACTCAACTCGATCCTGATCTTTTCATTAACTTCCTTCCTTACCATCTCCTCTGCTTTGTATATCATATTCTTAATAGCAATAGGCGAAGATTTTCCGTGACCGATTATTGAAACTCCGTCCACACCAAGCAAAGGAACTCCCCCGTATTCCTGATAATCAAAATCCTTTAATACTACATTCTTCAAAGTCCCGTACATCAGCCCTACCCATATTTTATGAAAGAAACTTTTCTCTGCATATGTTTTGAATTTACTCTTCATCACGTCCAGCACGCTTTCTGCAAACTTCAGTATTACATTCCCCACAAATCCGTCGCAGACTATTATATCAACCTTTCCTCTGAGTACATCCCTTCCTTCCACATTACCTTTGAAATTCAATCCTGATTTCTCTAAAAGCTCATAGGTCTCAATAGTAAGATTGTCGCCTTTTGATTTTTCTTCACCGACACTGAGCAGTCCAATACTCGGGTTATCCATATTATGAACATTCTTCATAAATATACTTCCCATTATTGCAAACTCCAGTAAGTGAACGGCTTTACAGTCTACAGAAGCGCCGACATCAAATACCATTGTCTTTCCTTTGTCCGTCGGGAACAGCGAACCAATCGTCGGTCTGCCCACTCCTTTAATTCTGCCGAGCTTAAGAATAGATGCAGTCATTACCGCGCCTGTATTACCGGCGCTTATGAATGCATCAGCTTTCTTTTGTTTCACAAGATCGAGCCCGACGCTTATGGATGAATTCGGTTTAGTCTTAAGCGACTCTGTCGGCGAGTCTTTCATTGTCACCACTTCATCAGCGTTAACAATTTCCAGATTCTGCAGAGTGACTTTGTGTTTTAAAATTTCATCGCGAATCAGGTTTTCCTTTCCGACCAGAATGATCTCAAGCTGATCCGGTTTTCTTCAGCTGCAATGATCGCTCCCGATACATCATTGAGAGGAGCAAAATCTCCTCCCATGGCATCTACTGCAATTTTTATTTTATTCATCAGATCCTGTTACAAAGGTTAACTTCAATTATTTGAAATTTTAGAAACGCAGATAAAGGAGGGAATGAAATTATTTCTTCGGCTGCAATATGCTCTTACCGTCATAAAATCCGCATGACGGACAGACTCTGTGCGATGGTTTCATTTCACTGCAGTTCGGACATGACATTAATGTCGGCGCAGTCGCTTTGTAATGAGTCCTTCTTTTTCGTCCTCTTGCTTTGGAATGTCTTCTTTTAGGATTTGGCATGTTAAGTTATATTTTTATTTATTTATTTTTAATTAATTTTTCCCAGACAGGATTTATTTCATTTTCTTTTTTTATCTGAATTATTTCTTCAACGCTTTTATGACAGCCCGTGCAGATACCGTCTATCTCTTCCGGCGCGTTCTTCATAGGCATCGATAAAAATATAAAATCCCTTACATCCTGATCAATATTTACCACCTGTGTATTAGGCGCTATGAATTTAATATCATCGTCTGTATCATATCCCGATTCAGCATTTCTCAGACCGTATTTGAAAACTATCTCAAAATTCTTATCGAGTTCTCCTTTTCTGCTGTCAAGACATCTGTCGCACTCATATTCATAATCCCCGCTGATGTTGACTCTGACATCCACCTGACCGCCGGTTTTAATAACCCTTGCGTTTACTTTTATGTCAGATATGAATCTTAAAATATCAGTATTCACATCATCACGTGATACTTTGAATTTAAATTCAGTTTCGGTTTCCCTTAAGTTGTGAATATTTATTTTCATATGTCTCTGTAATTTTAAAGAACAATAAAAAAATTAAAACAGTAATTAAATCAGTAATGGTCCTTAAGCACCGATCAGCTCTTTATAATCATCCGAACCTAGCAGATTATTTATCTCATCCATATTCGACGGCTGAATTTTAATTAACCATCCCGCATCATACGGATCTGTATTTACAAGCGAGGGATTATCATTGATACCTGTATTGAACTCAATGATCTTACCCGACACAGGAGAAAAAACTTCCGAAACAGTTTTCACCGCTTCGATAGATCCGATCACATCACCGGCTTTCACTTCACTTCCGGCATCCGATGTAATATCAAGATAAATAATGTCCCCGAGTTCGCCCTGCGCATAATCAGTAACGCCGATAGTACAGACATCACCGTCAAGCTTAACCCACTCATGATCTTTGGAATATTTTAAAGCAGCGGGAAAATTCATGTGAACTAAATTTAGATTTTAGAAAATGCAATTTAATTATTTTAATTGTGTGATTCAATTGAGAAAATGGGTGCGGGGTTTATAATTTACCACCATGGCCCGAAGGCACGAAGATAAAGATTTTAAAAAAAATGCTCTGCACTGCTTAGATCTTATTGGTCCGCCGCACTTTCCTGCCATAAAAAAATGCATAGATTCCCCCTCCTTGCAAAGGAGGGGGTTAGGGGGTGGTTGTCCCGCAACAGATCTTTCTGAACCATGATTAAAGTTAGTTATGCCAGTCATGTAATCCTTTAATCATGGTTCACTTTTAGCCGTCTGCCGCAGTTAATTCAACTGGGTAGCAGCGCTAACCACTTGACTCCCCTCTTTCTTCAGTTTTGCTTTCAGGTATTTCCATTAGTTGAACTAGGATTTTTAGGATTAAAGGATTATAGGATTTTTCTCTTTTCAAAAATCTATCTTCTTTCAAAGGGGGGAATGAGGGGGTTCTGTAAGTTAATGTTGCAGTCTGTGAAATCCTAAATTCCTTTAATCCTTTAATCCTAATTAATCCTTCAATCCTAATTAACTCTGTATATTACCGTCTCCGGAACCATCATGCCATTCACCTTTGTAGCTGACAATCTTAAATTCATGATTCCATTGCCTGTTTTAATATTTCTCTTCAGCTTAATGCAAAAAATATCATGCGAATCGATAACACTCAATTTATCAGCTGACAGATCCAGATCATTTTCACTGATTATTTTTTTAATATTATTCAAAATATCATTATGACCGATCAGCTTCAGTCCCGGAATTCCGAATAAAAGTTTCCATCCCTTGTCTTCTAAATTGATCCATAACACAACCGGATAATTGAAACCCTCTTTATCCAGACACTCCACTACCCTCTTGCCGCTGTCGTATAAAGCATCAGTAAATTCTGTTTTTTCGTTTGTCATAATAAATACATTATTAAATTTTTAAATTTTTTCCCCCGGCGGAGTCTCCCGCTCTTTGGGACTCCGCCGGAAAGAAACTCTTCTATTATACCCTGATATTTTTCTCAGCAGCTAACTTTCTCTCATAAAATACCTTTCCGCCTTTATTGATACGCTCCATTACATCCGGATCAGTGACCGAATTATAATTTATAAGATCCGCTCTGAAAGGTGAAATTATGTTTTCCATCTGTACGCTGATCTTTAAAATATCACTAAGTGTAATGTCTTTTCCTTTTACAGCAAGGTCTATATCAGAACCCGGTTTGAAATTACCGGCTGACCTCGATCCGAAAATTATAACTTCCTCCACTTTAGGATACTCTTCAAACACCCCGTTGATCTCACTGATAATATTTTCTGATAATCCGAATCTCATAATAATAGATTTATTAACTAAATTTTAATTTCTTTTTCTAAACGTTTTTCCAGAATTTTGAATAACTCATAATATTTCTCTATTATATCAACTGCAATTGTATTTGCAATTTCAATATCATATGTATGAGAAGTCAGCTCTCTCGATTTTTTCATTTCCTTCCATTTTTCTCCGTCTGAAATATAACCGTCAGCAAATGATTGTTCTATTACAGGATTGGGTCCCGATATTTCAACGAATCCCTTTGATCTTAAAAGATCCTGTAAAGTCTTCCATGCTAATTCAAATGTATATTCGAACCGCTGAATAATCCCTTCAGTTTCCAATTCAGATATTTTTAAAATAAATTGTCTGTCATTACCCTCTGCAATTTCTGATAATTTAGAAAGAGCTTTCCTGTAATTTTTAAATCTTTGTTCCCATCGGCTATCGTTGTTTTCCATTTTTCTATGATTAATAATTAATGAAAAAATCTACTGTTCATGTCACTGATGTTTGTCTTTATGTGCAGTTCATTTGGTAAGTGATTTGAATTAATAATTCCTCAAACATAAGTTTGTTCCGTCTTACTAATTACAATTTACAAAATAGTATCATAACTTAAAATAAAATTGAGGAGACTTAAATATTTTAAGCCTCCCCCTTTTTTTTCAAAGGGGGGAATGAGGGGGGTTCTGTTTTTTACTGTTGCAGACCTAATCAAAAAGCTCCAGGCCTCCCCCCTTGTTTTTCAAAGGGGGGAATGAGGGGGGTTCTGTAAATGACTGTTGCAGTCTGTGAAATCATGCCAATCCTGTAATCCTTTAATCATGGTTCAAATCATCACACAATTTCTGAACCATGATTAAAGGATTAAATTGATTTCCTGATTAACAACATTTTATCATGTAATCCTGCAATCCTTTAATCTTTGTCAATTTCTGAACCATGATTAAAGGATTAAATTGATTTCCTGATTAACAACATTTTATCATGTAATCCTGCAATCCTTTAATCTTTGTCAATTTCTGAACCATGATTAAAGGATTAAATTGATTTCCTGATTAACAACATTTAATAATGTAATCCTGCAATCCTTTAATCATGGTTCAAAAGTCAGCGTGTAAAATCCTGTAATCCTTTAATCCTAATTCAGCGTGTAAAATCATGCCAATCAGTTGAATTAGGATTTTTAGGATTAGATGATTATAGGATTTTTTCTTTTCGAAATATAACTTCTTTTACATGGATTTTAACCTGATAATAAATATTTAATCATGCCAATCCTGTAATCCTTTAATAATGGTTCAAAAGTCAGCATATAAAATCCTATAATCCTGTAATCCTTTAATCCTAATTCAGCGTGTAAAATCCTATAATCCTGTAATCCTTTAATCCTAATTCAGCGTTTAAAATCCTACCAATCCTGTAATCCTTTAATCCTAAAGTTAGACTTTTCAGTATACTTTCCACCGAACTTTTATCCATTTTCGAAAACGCAAACCAATGTTTACCCAGGTCTTTTAGCGATGCGCCTATATGATATACTTTTTCGTCGTCTATTATCAAAAAGCGATCGTGGCTTTTGTTAAAGATTTTTATTTCAAAATTACCGTATTGTGTATTTGCTTTTTGTAAATCTAAGGTGAGTTGTTTGCTAATTCTGTTTGTAAGTAAAAGTACTTTCACGTCACTTTTCTTTTTGGATAAATGTGTAATTGTGGTTTCGTCAATATAGTTATCTATCAGTACAATTCTTTGTTGTGCAGAGCGAATAATTTTAGAGGTGAATTCGTAAGCATCAAACACCTGTCCGTTAAAGAAAACTCCTTGATTTGGAATTAAATCTTTACTTTCCAATGCCTTAAAAACTTTCTCAAATTTATGATCTGCTTCCAATTGTTTACGTTCCATATTTTCTAATCTGAAAAAAAGCAATTGGTTATCCTGAATCAGTTTTCTCATAACGACAAAAGCTCTCATAATGGCTACGTGAACTTTATCAGCTGTTTCGCTTTTAAGCACACCTGACAGACCGGCAACGCCTTGTTCGGTGAAAACATAAGGCAAATATTTGCGGTGTTTACCTCGATTATCTTTTAAGATCACATTTTGTGATGTTATATCTGATTTTCCAATTTGTGATTTCAAGTTATCACCTTTTAATTTTACATTTTCCGGACTTAATCTTGTAACCGTTGTTTGCTGCAAAAGACTTTCCCATTCAGTTTGTGTTAACTGAAACATAAAATCATCAGGAAAACGATCGCTGTTTCTTTTTACAGCTTGGTTTAGCGCTCTTGTTTCAACCTGATATATTTCCGCCAAATCATTGTCAAGCATAACCTGAATTCCACGAATGTTAAAAATCCGGTTTTCAATTTGCTTTGCTGATAATTCTTTACTCATATAGTCTTTATTCGTGTTTATATTTTCCGTAATTTTTTTTCGCATTCACTGAACCCTCATTATAGAATTCATTTGCCCACAATTATACTTCAAAATTTAAATAATATCTATTGAAAAGTATCAGCGTCTGAAATCATGCCAATCAGTTGAATTAGGATTTTTAGGATTAGATGATTATAGGATTTTTTCTTTTCGAAATATAACTTCTTTTACATGGATTTTAACCTGATAATAAATATTTAATCATGCCAATCCTGCAATCCTTTAATCATGGTTCAAAAGTCAGCGTGTAAAATCCTGTAATCCTTTAATCCTAATTCAGCGTGTAAAATCCTATAATCCTGTAATCCTTTAATCCTAATTCAGCGTGTAAAATCCTATAATCCTGTAATCCTTTAATCCTAATTCACCAATCCTATAATCCTATAAATCCTAATCCCCCAAACAATACCCATAAGCCGCAACAAACAATTCCTTCAGTAACTCTCTATTCGTGATCACATCTTCATAATTTATCTTAAATTTAAATCTGTCCGTTTCCCTGCCGCCTGTATACACCGTTAAGCCGGCGTCTTTTATTTTCTTTATCCATTCGTCAGCTTCCGGAAGGAATACATACACTTTCAGGAATGATTGCTTTGGATATAATCTTGCCAGGTTCAAATGCTTAGAAATCAAAGCAAGCCCAACATACCATCTTTTATAATTTAACTTTGTATCAGGATTAGCTTCATTAACAATTTTAAAAACTGCATCTAATGTATCAATACTTTTCCTGCTCGACTTCCTTTCCCAGTATGCCGTCAATTCTTCGGCTCGTTGAATAATTAATTATCAATTCGTCTTCCAATCAAATTTTTCAGCAGCGTTTTAATTTCTTAAATTTGTATTTGTCAAGTGTTTAATATAGTAACTTGAAATTCGTTTTATGTCGGGATGACTGAAAGCGGACGGGTTCTCTTTAAGAGATCCGTTATGACATGATAATACATTTTAGAAAAATCATTCGTGATCACCTTCTCATCTTTGTAAATGAAATAATCTAATTTTTTAAATTTCGGATCCGGCGCGTTGAAAATATTGTAGTCTTCATCCGTCTCATCTTCTTCATTGATCTCAACATCAGGATACTTCCAGATCTGCAGAAATCTTTCTAATATCAGTTCATATCTCTTTTTAATATTATCAATGTTCCATTCACCGATCTCTTTCAGATAACGGTTAAGCCATAGTCTGCTGTATATATATCCGTTTTCCTGACCGTCCTTATTGAATTCTGAAAATGCCCCGAGTCTTCCCGTCTTTTCGAATTAAAAATATTTTCGGGAGGACTCAGACTGCCGTTGTTTCCTGATAATGTAAGATTGGCAATTGTGTTAAGATACTTTTCCTGAATTTCATCAATGTCCGCCTGATCCAGTTCGTCGAACCATTTAACATCCGGATTTTGAGGAAAAATATGTTCAATCGTAATAGCCGGATCTTCCACTGACACAGGTTCTCTGTTATTATAATTCTCAAGAAGTTCAAGCAGGTAAACTCTGTTTTTAGACTGAATGTTGTAAACATCTTTTTCCGCCAGCGCAATTTCAATTTCTTTATTGTTTGGAAACCGTAACATGTTTTTCTTTTTGATCAATGCCCTTTCAAGAGATGTATAGTAATCAGACGTATCGATCTCACTGTAAAGATTTAAAAACATTTTATTCAGCACAGCCGTTGGTAAACCTAATATGAATCTCCTCCATACATAGGACTGGATCAGCTTCAGAATATTTACAAATGTATTTTTATCAATGATGTTATTGATATGATCTTCGTAAACCGGCAGCAGGAAGGGAAAGGAAACATTGATCTCAATCTGTTAATGAGCTGTAATTCCCTGCTTATCTCAGCATCTGTTTCTTTTCCGGGATTTATCAGTTTATTGTAATGGAATGAAAAATCTTTCAGCTCTTTGATCGTTGCATCATAAAACTTCTCATCTCTTTCCGGATACCGTAATTTGAATTCTTCATATACAGATTTCTTATTCGGGATCTTTTTATTCTTAAAAGTTAAATAGTCTCTTATGAAGTCAGAGACCTTTGCTTTCTTCCTTTAAATGATCTCTTGTATTCGACTCTATGATCTCCCAGTAATTTTCAAAAATTCTGATCTGTTCTTCCGGCTTTAACCCCATCAGAATATAATTTCTGATCAGATCCGCCTGTGTTAATTCCAGTCCTGTGGAATTCAGACTTTCAAATATTCTCTGAGGATCGTCTTTGCCTCTCTCTAAGGATATTTCTACAAAGAGCAGAGAATCCAGTCCTCTTAATATCGTCTCAACATTATCCGGTCTGATTTTCTCCCTGAAATAATTATAATTATTTATAACTTTGGAATATTCATCATAGTCTTCCGGATTATTGTTACTGCTTAAAAATTTCAGCGCTTTTGCATTTTAATCCGACTGCTTAAGTTTTAACTTACTGCTCTCTTCTTTTACAAATTTATTTATCAAATAAGTCTCGCTTATTTCATGCGCCTTATCTTCCATATCATTCTCAAGTGCAAACTTGTGTAATGCCAGGAACAAAAGTGAAATAGTGGTCAGTCTCTGCTGACCGTCGATGACGACAAACTGCTTCACTTCAGAAGATATGTAAACGCCTTCATGAATGAATACAATACTGCCAATGAAATGAGTATTCCCGGGCTTTCTCCCGACTTCTAAAATATCATCAAACAATTGCCGGCACTGATCCTCCGTCCAGTCATAATTTCTCTGATATACCGGAATGATAAACTGTGTCTTCGCCTCTGATAAAAAACTGTTTAATGCGGTTTCGTTTGCTTTCATGGATTAAAATTAGGTATTATAAAATTAAATTATATCTGTTCTCATTTGAAATATTAAGTGATTAGATTATGATGTCAATTGTGTTGAGTGTTTTATTTTTTAAAATATTGGTAAAAAAATTTTGAAATCCATTACGGTGTGAGAGTTTTCATTAACAAATTTTAGCTGAGCGTGGACTTTATGAAGCTTGAATAATGTGTGTAGACTTTTACGTTGACTTTAAATCGTCTTCAATTATTTTAATCATTATTTATTCTCTTTGTAACAAGTTTTCTATCCCAGTCTGGAGGCATTGGTTTGAAAGTTTCGTCATTATCTGCTTTGATTCTCTCGTAATGTTTCAGTTGAAATTCTCTCAATGAGCTCAAATTCAATTCTTCAACTAAAATTGTATCATTCTTGCCGCCTTTCAATTTCATTAAATCCTTTTTGGCTGATTTAGTAGGTTGAGTAAGTCTAGAGTCTCCATATTGACTAGTGTTAACTTGAGCAATGTAACAGTGTAAATCCCTAGAGAGTGCTTCTACAATATTTGAGAAATAAGGTGTATCTTTGTTCCACTCAGATGCAATTAACAAGTCAATTTTTGAACGGAAAATACTTCGATGATATGTGTCTGCTAATTCAAAGCAGTAAAATGAAGTAAAATAAAGATTTCTCCAATTAATTAAGTCATATCTGTAAGGAATTGGCTTAGGAACCTTGAATCCAAAGCCTCTTATTATCAATTCTTCTTCGTGTGAATAATGATTTTTGAGTCTGTAAAGTACTACTGCATCATTTATACCATTAACCGATACAGGGATTATTGTAATAATGAAATTATAAACAATGTCATATACATTCCAATGCTCAAGTCCAGCAATGATTGACATTTGATTTTTTTCGCTATATTTTGCTAGACTGGGAACAAATTCGTATGGAACTGAAGACTCTGGTAAAATAAATAAATTAGCATTTTCCTTTCTTGATTCTTTTAAAAGTTTTGAAAATACCTCATAACGCTGTTTGTTAAGATTTGGTTTGCCCTTTACACTCGTTTCAATATTCTTGAATAACACCTGAGTGTTTGCTATAGATATTTTAAGGTTGTCTTGAAATTTAAAGTCTTTATGTATTTGTAATTCATTCAGTTCAACTATAGCTTCACCATTGGTGCCGTGAATTAAACTGTATTCACTTTTATGAAATCATCTTTTGGGGATGATCTGATGAAAAATGCATTCGATTTATTCTTTCATAAAGTTCATATGCTTTGTCCAATATGAAATTTTCATCTTTTTTGAATTAGTAAAAAGTGTAGTATTCTGATAACGTTCATCATAATTAAAAACCAATGAAGCACTATGTATTAACATTTCATTATAGACTATTGCAATACAACATTCCCAAAATTTAACCACTCGTGGAGAAAGTGAAATAAATACTGTTGAAAACTCTAATCTTTTGGATAAAATCTTTGTTGCTTCTGACAAAGAACTACTTGAAAGATTTAATATAAATCCTCTTCCTTCTATTGTATAGTTCAAAAGTGGATGCGAAACATAATGATGCCTAATCATATTACTAAGACGAAAACAATTTATCCCAGGATTGTTAACACCTGTAATTTTAATTGTATTCAATAATTCATCTTTCCAATCGTTAGTTTTCTTAAATATCTCAAGATTTTTGTAAGCTTTTGAGTCTAGTACAATAAAACCAGGGTTCAAGGCTAATGGCATTTCGTAAGAAATGTCAAAATATCTCAAAAGCGAAGTGGTTACACTATTTTGAGTTATTTCAGAGTATTGTATTTTTCTTTTTCCATTTTTATTTAACTTCATTATTTCGCTATATGTATTTTTTATAGAAAGACACAAAACCATCTGGATTTTCATTAACTAAGAAAAATGTAAATACTTTTTCCCAAAGGCGAAAATGTTCAAGATTGTTCAAACCTTTAAATAACTTCAGCAGTTTTTCTGTTTCACTCTTATTAACTTTTTTAGAACGCCTTAATGCAGCAAAGATTCTATTCGCAAGAAATACGCTAAGCCCATAACGATTTTCCTTGTAATCTTTAAGTGTTCTAATTTTTCCTTCAGAATTTTCAAATATTAGGTGATAAGCTTGTTCGTCAAAAGATTTTTCACCATCAGATTCCTCAGGAAAATCCCTAAACTCGCTGGCTCGTTCATTAAGCTCTTGCTTTAGTTTGTCTATAACAGCAGTAGATTCATTATTATCAAAATAGTAAAGCAATGTTTTCTTGGTTTGAAAATAAGCTCCTTCAACACAGGTGATTTTGAAAATTCTAATTTCTTCTTTCTTGTCTTTTTTCAGATTGTGGTTTAGACTTTAAATAGTTTGGAAAGTCGACCAATCGTACGAGAGGATAAAAAGTTTCAAGAATGAATTTTTCCGTTTTTGAAATATCCTTTTCTGAAAAATTAACATTTTCCTCTTCTTTTAATACCTCTTTAAAATATTTCTCGAAAGAGAATTTGATGCTTTTGCATTCTTCATTCGAATGAAAATTAAAATCCGGGTTTTCAATAACAACTAAAATATCATCTACATAGCGGCTATAGTAAACCTGTGGAATCAGTTTTTTAATTCTCTTATCAAACTCTCGTAAATAAAAATTGCCGAGTACATAAGAAGAAGTAATGCCAATTGGTAAAATACAATTATCAGAATTCTGATTGTCAAAATTATCATTCGGATATTTAGTTGCTTTTAGTGTATCAGTGTAACGTCTGTGTAATTCTTTAAAAATATCATGAATGTTTGAATCATTTTTATAACCTTTTTTACCCCATATTTCTTTTTCAATTTTCACAAAGTCGATACTTGCAGAGTAAAAGTAATCTTTTTAGGTCAAGGTTAATAAACGCTACTTTACTTCCTGAATGTAATTTTCTTTGAGCTTCATTAACAGCTTTGTCCCGCCATTGTTGGTATTGCGTAAAATATGGTTTAAAAAGTCCGCTTCCTTTAATTACAGCATTATTTGACTTGTTAAGCAGTAATCTGTTTCCCTTACAACTTAAATCTAATTTTGCATCGAGCTTATAACCATATTTCATTATCCAAAGAACTGTCACTATATGGAGTTCTATAGGAATGTCAGCAAAAACGGTAATACTTTCTATTTTGTATGAATCACTTATTCGTTTATTTGTTATGAAGTTATCTTCTTCAACAGTTTTTTCAAACTTCTTAGGTAAAAAAAGTAATTCTATACTGTCTAAAAACTGATTGAATTCCTTTTTTATATGTTGTGTGTTAATACTTTCAAGTATACTTTTAAATTTATCTTCCAGTTTCTTTAAATCCGAATCTTCATTTTCATTAGGGGTTGTTCCCCATAGGAATTCATGATCAGATAAAATAGAATTCAAATACAGCTAATTTTTACGTTGATACAATTCGGTTGTATCGTGATAAACGTGGGCTTTATATTTAATATAGCCTCTTTGAGTTCATCTATTGTTATTTTATCTCTTATTGATGGCATTTATTCGGATTTTATTCTGCTTTACTTCTTAATAATTCACAAATAATTAGTATGCTGTTTTAATATGTTCATTTGAAAATTAGAAAGCTAAGTAATTTGGATTATGCAAAAAATTTAAAATTACTCTTCCTTCAAAATCCTAACTTTTTCATTATCACATCCAAATCTCTCCATTTTTTCCGGTAACTAAATCTTGCAGCTTCACTGGCTGGCATATTTAAGATTAAAACTTGATGGATACCTAATCGTTTTATTCTTTTCTTTAATTTTGCACGCTTTTTTATTTTCTTCTGCAATCATACCACCATAAATAACGGTAAACCATTGTTCAATAATAATTTTGTCATCTTTGTTGTAAGTTCCTACAATTTTATCGATTTGGTTAAGAACAGATGAGTCTATTGATCCTGTTGTTTTCTCATAAATATCTACAAAATCGTAATAGACTTTATCTTTATTATATTTATTGGAAATAATAAACAACTCACTAAAATAAGTTTTGTCATATGGTGCTTTTTAGTTCCGTCACTTTCTACAACATAAACACAAAAATTATCAAAACTGCCGGTATCAAAAATAACCGATCTGTTGTTCTGTAATTCTTTTATTAATTTTGCCATCTATTTTTAAATCTATAATACTTTGTGTTTGATCAAAAATTTTTGGAGAAGGATATTTATTTTTCAAAGTATTTTATTTTGCAAGTTATATTTTCCTGAAAAACCGAATGATACTTATTGTCTGTTGAATTAGTAGTGTAAAATAACTCTTTTTTTAAATAAATAATATTGAGAAAAGATACTTTAAAATATTCGAGAAACTATTAAGCATTTTAGGAATAAATTTGAACTAACCCAGGAAGAGTTGGCTGAAAAATGTGGTTTTCACAGGACATATGTTGGACAAGTGGAACGAGGTGAAAGAAATCCTTCTCTTAAAATATTTATATATTTGCTAATTCATTAAACATTTCAACAGTTGAACTGTTTAAGATGTTTGAACATTTAAAAAATCATTCTGAATAAAAGATTGGAATACAATTCTAAATATTTTGATGGTACAAATTTGCTTCAGTTAAAACCAAAAGCAACAGCTTTAAAACATTTAAAATTAAAGGCGGAATTGTTATTGGTATGTTTCAGGGTAAAAAAGGACAACGCCCGGATTTGGATTTTGTTATTAAAATTTTGAGACCTGGTTTAAAAGAAAGAGCTGAAGCACCAATCCATTCTTATTGGGTGGTTGATCTAATTTTAAAAATTGAATTTTTTAATAAGGAAATTCGAGACATATTAACTTATTATTTGGATTTTTATAATACAGTGTCACCTTTTGATACAATTGAGGATAGAAATAGTTATCAGTTAAAAACCGTAAAAGAGATTACAGATAAATACGGATATATTGATTCAAAAATAAATTTAACACCTCTAGAATATGTTTGTACAATACTTGAATTATTTTCAATTTGTGAAAAAAGAAATGAAGGTGCTTATATGTTTAAAAATTTATTGCAGATGTTAATAGACTATGCTGATAATAAAGTTGACTACATGCATGTGTTGAAAGCTGCACAGCCAGGGTTTTAAAAATTCAATTTTAATTCAGTTCCACAACTTCCTTCAACATCCTCGAAATTCATATTTCTAACTTTCTCTTACTTATTGATTCAAGAATTTTAGAATTATATAAATTCTTAATATTTATATTTTCAATTTCTAATTTCCTTTTTTTGCTTATTTCCAAATATTCTTTCTCAATATCAATACCTAAAAATCTTCTTCCAAATAAATTAGCTGCAATGCCTGTTGTGCTGCTACCTGTGAATGGGTCTAATATCCAATCATTTGGTTTTGTTGAAGCCAATATAATTCTGGACAAAACCGAAAGAGGTTTTTGTGTAGGATGCTTTCCTTGTTTTTTCTCCCAAGGAGCAATAGCAGGTAGAGTCCAGACATCCTGCATTTGTTTACCGTCATTCATTTCTCTCATAAGTTCATAGTTATAGAAATGAGATATTTTCGGATTCTTTCTTGCCCAGATAATCTGTTCGGTGGAATGAGTAAAAAACCTGCATGAAAAAATTTGGTGGTGGGTTTGTTTTTCGCCATGTAATAACGTTTTAATATCTTAAAATTTAGTTCCGTAAGATTTCAATGCTAAATATGTTATGATGTGTTCCGCTAATCCATATTGTAGCTGATTCCTTCATTTTATCTCTAATCAAAGTCAACCATTCCCGGTTAAAATTATTTATATATTCATATCCAAATGATTTATCCCATTTGCCTTTATTTACACTAGAAATTTTTCCGTTTTGAATTGTTAAACCGTCATTGGAAAGAAAGTAAGGCGGGTCTGCAAAGACTATGTCAAATTTGTGATCGAATTTTAATAATAAATCAATAACATTTCCTAAGTAGATTAAAATGTCTGTCTTTAGAAATTGTATATGGAATTATCATCCTATTCTAAATCTTTAGGTGAGTTTTGAAATTTTAAAATTACTGTTTTATTTATTAAGTGACTAAATACTATTTTTGAGCTTCTTTAAAACCACCTGTTCCATAATTCTTAGCTAAATTTTCAATGTTTTCGTTTATTGAATCCGCAAAAAAACTTACTCCATCTATAAATTTAACATTAAGGAAATTCTTCATTATGTTTCTTTCAAATAAACTAATATATTTAATAGTTAACTTAACCCCAAGATTTGATTTATAGAATGGAATGTTCCTGTTTAATTTTTTGATGCTTGAATAAAATAATTTAATTTTCTTAAAGGGATCATTAATATCATTATTACTTTTTTGAAATATCCCTTTTTTACCTTCAATTATTTTATTTGTTTTTAATGCTAGAACAAAAGTTGTTAATGTTAGTTTACCTTTTATTTTCATTTACATTTCCAAAGTATATATTGCCTTTTAATATTTCGCATTCTTTATTCAATTTTTTTGTGACCACCACACAAATTTTTTCAATATTTTCTTTTGTTCCATTTCGCCAAGTTAGATCCGATTTCAATGAATAAATTAAATTGGGGTCTACTCCTTTTGAGTATCGTTAACTTCAATAAAGACTTGGATTTCTTTTTCTACAGGCATGTTTTGAAATAGAACTATAGGTAGCATATGATTGTCTTGTATATTAGGATCTAATTTACTAAAGGCGAGTAATCTATGTTGTCCATCCACAACCTTGCAAGATGAGAAATTAATTGGCAAATGAATTTTAACTTGTTTAGGACATTCTGATTGAGGTATGTGTTTAGTGTCTAAATCATCTATACAATTTAATAAAATCGAATTTGGAAAAGCACTAATTTCATTTGATTTAATGGAGGTGGCAATATTGTTAATTCTTTTTCCATCAATCATTCTTTGATAACCAACTGAATCTCCTCTTCTTAAAAATAAAACTATACTTTAGAATATTATCGACTTTGTCTGCATAAACATAAGCTGGTGTGTCACCTACGTAGATTTTAATTGCTGATATAGTTTTATTAATGCTTTCTTTATTTTAATATCTAAAAAATTGTAAATATCATTTAAAACCCATCTCCTACAACATCAAATATTTTGCTAAAATAATTATAATCTGACGAATAAATAATTTTAGTGTATTTATCTAAATGAATTTTAATTGAATGTATTTTTTTCTTATTATTAGATCTATCAATATACAAAACATAAATAGGGTAATTTTTTAAATTTAATTTTTTTCTAATAATAGATTGGTTATAGTGATTTTTCCATTTGGTCAAAAACTTTACAATTTTTTCTTGTCTATCTTTCTCTTTATAACTTACGTCATATATTAAGTAGATTTTATTTATCTCATCTAAAAATATTCCATCTATTTCTCCTTCATCGTTTCCTGTCTCATCTTTCATTTTCCAGTTTAACTCAATCAAAGTTATTCCCAAGTCAGAAAACAATTTCGCTGTCTCTTTTTCAGAATCGTTTTTTGCAATTAGAGAAATCAAGTTCTTTCATATTTATTAATAATTTGAAATAATATATTATTTCTAAGCATTTCCAAATTTAACAAATAATGTCCCTTATCAAAATATTCTCTTAATGGTTTCAAAGTTGATTTCCATCCTGCACCATCTGTTATCCAAATAAACTCAATATCTTGCGATTTCCAGAAACTATTCATTTCAATATATTCTCTTGCAGTCGATTTTAATTTTGAACCTCCGCCCCCGTAAAAATTACATTCAATAAAAAATAATTTGCCATTTTTGTTAATTGCAAAATCGATTATTCGTGATGACTTATCAACATTTATGTCAATATTCCATTGTTGTTTTATTTTATTAACACTTACTTGAGAAAGATAAGGAATATTTAGCTCGCTGCATGTTTTAGCAACAAAATTTTCAGTTAGAATTTCCATAAGTGTTCCGCCTCTGTTTTTTCTCCCGTTACTATCCAGGCCAACTTCAACCCCGGTTGCATAGTCTACGAGATTCTTTATTTTTTTCTCCCTGATTAATTTTCCCAAGCCGGACTTAACTAGGAATTCAACAATATCAGTACAATCATCATCTGAAAGATCTCTTTGCATAAATGAATGTTTTTTATAAATAAAATTTTCTGATTCTATTAATACTTCGATTGATTGTTCTCTAATGGCAATAAGAATAGGAAGTGCTTTTATTACTTGTGGATATTTCTTTATTAAACTGAACGCTTCTTTTTCGATATCATCTTTACCAATAAGATAATTTAAAAGATTTAACTCCTGTTCAATTGGAGTTATATTCTGAAACACTTTTTTCCAATTAACAAAATAATCCCATTGAGTTATTTTTTCTTTAAAACTTGAGCTAATATTTTTAAACAATTCATCATCGCTTTCAAAATTAAGCAACTGACACAATTTGTTCATTTAAGTAATTTGTAATTAATAATTCATTAAGCTCTCCCCGCTTATCCGGATTTGCATTAATGCTTCTTTTAGCTCTTACTCGTGTAATATTAAAGTGGTTGTATATTTCATCAAAAAAATCATTATTTGGATTGTTATCTTTAACATCTGAATTACTAAGCATCCATTTATAACCATTTGTATTTAATTTTGAACAGAAATCTCTCAGCCGAATTTGCTGAATATCATTAAAATCATCCTTTGCATATGAATTAAAACTGGATGTTTGACTTAGTGGTTTATATGGGGGGTCAAAATAAAAGTAAGTATTACCGGAAACATAATTTAGGGTTTGTTCAAAGTCCGCACATAGTATATCAATTTTTGTAATGCTTCACTTACAGAAAAAAAGATTTTTTGAGTCACAAATTTGAGGAGTTACATAACTACCGATCGGGACATTAAAATTATTATTTCTATTCACTCTGTATAAACCATTAAAGCAGGTTCGATTCAAAAAAATAAATAATGAAGACTGAATAATAATATCACAATTTCTTGAATTAAATTCACTTCGCTTTAAATAATAAAATTCTTTTCTATCTTCCGGCTTGTCCTTAAATGTGTAATATTTAAATTCAAGTTCCTTCAATTCAGAAATAAGGTGTGTAACATTGTCCTTTATTGTGAAATAACAATTTATTGAATCACTATTAATGTCATTAATAACTACTCTATCAAGAGTTGAGAAATTATTAATCATAGAAAATAAAACCGCTCCGCTTCCTACAAAAGGTTCTACATATGTAAATTTACTTTCATAAATATCTTTTGGTAAAGAATTATGTATTGTTTCAAGTAATTGAGTTTTTCCCCCGGCCCATTTCAAAAATGGTTTTGGTTTTTGCATTCATACTTTCTATAAAGTTAAATTCCATTTATTATTATAATATCCAATTATACGCACTCTAATTTATTTGTAACTTATCATAAGCTTTTGAATATTGTTCCAACTCGGAACAGCGCAATAAAATATGAAACTTATATATGTTATTCAACAGCACTATAAGAATCTCATATCTTAATCAATAAATAATTCTATTGCTGAACACTCATTTTCTCAATATACATTTTAAGAAATTTATTACTTTCATTCTCCCTAAATTCATATCCTACAGCATAATCTATTTAAAATAATACAATAGCAATTAAATATTTGAACAAACTAAATTATCAACTTCCGAAATTATCTGTCTCCTAATCATTCTACAGCTTCCTTGACAAATTTTATATTATGAAATTGTTTTACTGCTATTGCTCTTTCAGGGTTGTTTGATAAATCAAGGATATTGCCACAACTTTTACATGAAAGAATGTTGCCAATGTGCTTTTTAAAATCTATAGGTTCAGAAATTAACTGCAAATCTTTGTCTTGTTCAAGGTCGGGAATTTGAAAACCAACTTGACAATATTTGTTTAATTTTTCTCTAAATTTTCATATGTGTCATTACTTCTCTTTACCAAAAACCACCACTTATCCAATTTATTCTTGCCGCTTTTATGGATGCGTTCTGATTTATCTTTGTTATTTACAAACCAACTTAAAATTCTTTCATATTCATCAGCTTTCATCTCAATTGATTCCATTGAGTCACCACATTTATTGCAAGATACAATTCCTAAATCTCGGTGTCCTTTAATATGACATTTGTATTCCTTGTGTAAAATATTTTCATAAACTTCTTTTCGTTTTTTGAGTTGCGGTCCGTTACAACAAGAATTGCAGAAGTTACAAACATACCATCCACAAGATTCTGAGTCAAGCTCTGGCGGTTTGCATTTAACACAATCTCTACTGTCAATTTCCATTTCACAATAGCCGTTTAAACAGTGAGATAAATAAATTTCTATTCCTTTCTCTGAACAGTTTTCAGTTAAACACTGGAAATTATTTATACCGTAAAACGCATATTGCGATTTACCTTTTGGATAAAGTATGTGTTTACATTCCCTACATTTGAGATGTTTTAGAAATCTATTTGCCTTATTGATGATATTGAGATAAATTTCCAGATCTGATTCTTTGAAATCAACTTTCAAGATTGTTAAAAAGTCAAGAAGTGAATAATTTTCCCAATCAGTTGAGTTGTGAAGTTCTCTACTTGGTTTGAAACATTTTTGATTAGCACACCACCAATACTCTATATTCTCATCCGAGAGCAAAGGCTCTTTAGTTATTCTATTAACTGCTTTTCTACCGTCACAAATAGGATGATTTTTCGATTTATGATATTCGTTTCGTTTGTAGCTTATATTAGGGGTTGTATCTTCTCCTGCTTCGTTTTTATCTTGGTGAACCGTAACGCTACATCTACCACCACACTCATCAAAATAACCTTCAATTTGTAAAATGTCTTTGGGTTCTTTGATTTGTTTTTATTATGAGGTCATATATTCTATGCTGCGCCGAATTTGCATCCTTTCTTGTTTCAAGTTTAGTTTGACATTTTCAGTCTGAAATAACATTTAGAATTATACTGGTTGAATAGTCAAGATGTGATTCATTTGATTGCTCTGCAAGTTTGCTTGTTTCAAAATCTATTACATTCAAGGAAGTCAAATCTTCGACTGAAATATTTGCTTTTTCTTCGTGTATGTTTTTAAGAACTTTCTTGACAAACTTTTTTTGGTCTGTTGGTGAAAGAATTTCAGTGTGAAGCTTGTAAGAATTAAATTCTAAAGTTTCGTGATAATCTTCAAGCCACAGATTTAATTTGAAATAGTCCGGACAAATATTGATCGTGGTTGTTAAAGTACTTTCGTGCAGCTCGTTGGCAAACTCTTTTGAGAGTTTGAGAAATTCTTTAATAACTTCAAGCTTTGGGTCTGTGTCATTTATTACAAAGCTGTTAAAAACTTTAAAAGTATGTTTGATTTATCTTCTTTGGAACATTTATTAAAAATTGTTTCCTTTGTTTCTTGTGTCGCTGAAAGAATAATGCTTGCGATAAAATCTATTTGGCAAGTTTCTAATAAACTTTCTAGCCAAAGTTTGTGTGCCAACTCTTTTGAAATTTTTTTCTTCAATCAGGTCGGCAGTTTGTTTATAGTTGTCAGGAAAGAAACCTTTACAAACTTTTAAAACTCCTTTCAAGTATTCTTCATCTGAGATTGATTCTGATTGAAGATTTACAGATAAATAGTTTTGAAAGCATTTATAAAGTTGTTCAATTATTTTCTTGTCCGTTGTTCTATCAAGAATTGAAGAGATTTTTAAATGAACTCCTTTTTGAATGGTGTTGTAATCGGAATATTTACTTTTCTCTGTAAGGATGGAAAGGAAGTGATTGAAAAGAAAATTCAAATCTGTTTCGTTGTCCAAATACTTAACTCCAACGGCTTCAAGTTTGCCTTTGTGTTTTTTGGATTCTTGAGCTGTAAAAACAACAATAGCATTCTCTCGAAAAGAGCGTATGTCTTGTCCCTTTTCGATACTGCGTTCATGAAAAAACAGGTCGCCCAATTTGGCGTGCTGGATAAAACCATAATTAGCGTCTCTTGCTTGGTCGTGAAACCACTTTACAAGTCCTAAGTATTTTTCTCTATTTGCAGTTTTCAATCTTCAAATGTTAGTTCATAGTCGATTGACTCTGTTTAAGGTTGACGATAACGGTTCTGCGCTAGGCATTTGAGTGGGATTAAGGAGCAATACAATTTCAACCCAGCATTAAAGGTAAATTAAAAAACTGAATTAGAATTTAAGCACGTCACTTCTGACAGCAAAATCTGTTTGCTGTCATTATTTTCTTAATAATTTTAAAAGTCTTCAATGTCTCCACCCAATTCTGTATATATAGAATGTAGGTCGTAAGAAATCTGAACAAAAAAGTTCTGGAATTACCCATTCTTCGCAGTCATTAATATTAGTTTTCCCTCGATTTGAACTGGTCCCTTGCATTATCCCACTGGTCAAATCATCAAAAGATTTTGAGGCATTCAAAAAATCTTCTTTATATCTTCAATTGGAGGTTTATAAGTCAGATGATGAGCAAATTTATTTCTCATTTGGTTTATATGAATTAAGGTGTCTCGCTGACCTTCACTAATATGTCCAAGTCCGTATGCTAGTTGAATTAGCCGTAAATGATTTAATCCATCAGCCAAATCAAATAGTTTTGGCTGACTGATTTCGATTATTTTAATTAACAAAAATTCCACTACTAAATGTCCTTGAATAAAACCTGAAATTAGACTTTCTCTCGATACGGTTGCTTGATATAATTCAGAAAAATTTTTTTTATATCTTTTCTCGCATAGGCAAATGTGTATTTGTAAAGACACTGTTGGCAACTTTTTTTTATATAATTATGCATCCGTGATTATTTCACTTAATTTAAGATAAATATTTCCTGTTTGGGAAGCATGTCTTCTTTTACGCAATAGGAGTTGTAATAAATCAATTCTACCTTCTAAAACTCCCATAATGTCTGAACCATCCATTAAAATCATGAGTCGTCTTCCTGTAGAATGTGCTTTGACTGCATCTTCAGAAAACCCATTAATTGAAAGGAATAATCCAAGTGTGTTGTCAAGTTTTCTTGTTAGTTTACCACTGAATGCGTCTAAATCTTGGATGCTTACAAAGTCCTTTTGCCACTTGCCTTCAAATAGATAATCAATATTCTCAAATGTGAAAGCTCCGTCAATTTGTTCGCCTGTAATCTTAAATGAAGCTTTTCGAGTCTAAGTCAAATAAATTAAATAGTTCATTAATTACTTTTCAAGCTGGAAACCTCTTGTCTGTGGATTAGTTGAGCCTACAAGTTTGAAGAACTCCATCTTAATTTCATCAAGTCGCTCTTGAACACCTTTTACTTTTAAGCTTTTTTCATATGCTATTGCTCTGCGTTTTTCTTGCTGTATTTGTTCTTCAAGTAAGTTTTGGTGTCCTTTCATTTGAAGACGGAGCGCCTCGACAGATTTTTTGCAATTATTGCTTTCTTCTTACCATCTTCAACTCTCTCAAGATGTGAGTAATCATTTATTTTACAAACTTCGCTCATTAATTTTTAAAAGGTCGTTGTGATATGTGTTTTGATGTCTTGCCAAAAAGTTTACTAAAATGGAAACAATATTTCGTTTGTAATCTTTCCAATTGAGTTTCGATAATACAGATGGATCACTTATAGTATTAATTATAAAACTACGAAGCTCAGATTTATACCAATAAATATTTGTCAACGCTTCAGTTAATGCGTTAATAGCTGCTGGAGCTATTACCTTTTTATGGGTTCCATGTCATGCTTCCTTGCTTCATACTGTAGCATTAAAAAATAGTAGCTATCTAATAATAATATAAAATAAAACCTTCATTTAAGAGTATACCCTGTTTCACTGTGAATATTTCGGTGGTCACTTCTCAATTAAAAACTGAATAGTGTCTCGTGATCATACAAGGTCTTGCTTTCATATTTTTACGTCTTGTCATATATTTCTATAAAATAAATCATTACATCAGTAATTTCAATTAAAATTTATAATGCCCATAAATTTTTTATTACGGCAAATTCAATTATCAATGATTAATTATCATAATCAATTTTCAATGATTAATTATCAATGATCAATTATTCCAATTTGATCTTGATATTTCCTCCCGCGGGCTAAAGCCCATAATCAATTATCAATTATCAATGTTCAATTATCAATGATTTGGAATTTTTCTCCCCTCTTTACCTCACATCCATCTCCCGGTTTGGTTAACATGTTCATTCAGGTTCAGATAGTTTTTATCTGAATCTAAAACTGGCATGAATATTCCGTTAAGGTTTTAATAAAATATGATAAGCATTAACGCTGCAATTTGCAGATACCGCTGCTGATCACAGGCAAAGATCATTGAGAAGCAGCAAATAAATAAATTGAATAGTGTTTTCCCGTCCCGGATGAAATCGTGCTGAAGTTTGATCATTTAATTAAATTTCTCACCGTTTGCCAGCTTTTTAATAATTTCTTTCATCCGCTTTTCTCTTGTCTCCTGTTTTTTTGCGGTCTGAAGTCGAAATCCAATGGAGAAAAGATTGGTCTTATTGAGACCCATAAAAAAAGCTTCTGCTTTTTTGTTTTTGCTAAGTTCTTTTAGAAAGTCTTCCGGTATAGTCATTTTGCCCGGGGGATCGTATGCCCTTTCCCAATTACCGTTTGCTTTGGCTTTTTCGACAGCTTTTAATCCTGCGGTTCTCATTCTTCCTTCATTGATTAATCTTGCAACGTGTCCGGTATTTATTTTAGACCAGATACTTTTTTCTCTTCGGGGACAAAACTTTTGCAACCAGGCTTGTTCGTCATATGCTTTACTTTGACCATCAATCCACCCGTAACAAAGTGCTGCATCAAGCGCTTCTGCATAACTGACGGTCTTTTCTCCGGAATTTTTCTTGTATATTTTAAGCCAAATCCCATTTGAGTTACCGTGATTCTTTTGGAGCCAGGTTTCAAATGATTTCGCAGTTTTGAATTCTTTTATTGGAATAGTATTTAATTTAGTCATATTACTTTGTCGTTTTTTCGGTTCTGTGTGCTTGCCGCTAACGTTTTGCAGCTACCCGAAGGGCGGGACTTTTACCACAAAACTTGATTTGAAAAAATAATACTTGATTAACCACAAAACTCTCTTTGGAATACGAAACCCCGCCTTTTGGGTAGCTGCTGTTATGGGGTCTTTTTTCTTTACGTTCCTTCATACTTTATATCTGTCTGGGGTTATTGTCCATGTTAGTTGAAAAACAAAAGCACCTATTACTGTCCAAAGAATATCGTTCCAGTCAAAGTGTAATTTTTTTGAAGTCCCTTGAATAAATTCCCACAATATAAGTCCTGTTAGTGAAATTATATTTGCAGTTATGTATTTGTTTTCGTTCAGCCATTTATTTGTCCTTTTCATTTGAGGAATTAAAACAACAAACAATGCAGGTATTCCTATTGCCGGGAAAAAGTTAGGTGCAATACCCAGCAAGTATTTAACAGTAATACTGTCGCCACTGTAATTTGGTCTTATGCTGTCAATTATTTGTTGATATGTTATAAAGCAAATCGCAAACAAGGCTAACCAATAATATAAACTCTTTGATGTATTCATATTTTGTAAGTTTCCCGATATAATGTTGTCGTTCTTCTTTTCATTTTGTCATAAAGGTTTTCAACAACCATTTTGCTTTCAACTAATTTAGCACCTGATATACTCGCTTTTTTTGCATTCCATAATTTGGGAATTGACAACTTTCCTTGTGAAAGAGAATACATCCAAATTAAGTCTATAAAGTTTATAAATAGATTTAGTCTATAAAATAATGATGGTTTTACAATCTCAAATCCTATTTTACTTAATGTCCTATTGTTGAAGAAGTATGATGTCCCAACGATATTTACTGATTCCGGGATGCTTTTATTCTCGATCAGCTGAATTATTTTTATTAATCCTTCTATGTGATACAACAAAAGCTTAGTTCTTATTTCAATTCCTGCTCTATACTTTCTCATGACAAATAAGTAGTCAAAACTACCCCCGCTGTGTAAGTCTATTTGATGGTTGTTTGCCATATAGCCAAGTAGCATTGGAGAGTAGTAGTTATAAACACCGATGAGCCTGAAAAAGGGAGTAAATGCAAATTGTCCAACAGGAACAAAAATTATGAACAGCAAGTAATAAATTGGCAGAGAATGTCCTAATTCAATAATGACTAATGCTGGCAAAAAGCCGACTAATAGTAATATAATCGCTTTAATCCATTGAAATATCTTCGGTTGTAAATAGAAGTCATTCATTGTAATAATATCTCTTTAAAATGCCGCATAACGTTTAAATACCCGCAGCAAACTTACAAAAACCTTCATATATTTGCAAACCAGCATAATCAATTTTCAATGATCAATTATCAATGATCAATTATCAATTCATCAATTATTAATTATCAATGATCAATTTTCAATTTCAAATCATAATTTGTTTTCTACAAAGATGAAACTGCTTTTGATATTCTTCTAATATATTTTATTTAAATTTCATAGTCCGCTCTCAAGTTCAATTTGATTCAACTATTTATTTATTTCCATGAATAGCAGTTATCGGCGGAGTCCCCAAAGAACGGGGAGACTCCGCCGTGGGTTAATTCCTGGTTGTTCTTCTTAAAGCTGAGTATTAGTTGACTTTGAGATCAGCTGAATTCTGCCTATTCAATCTCAATCTCAATATCCATTCTTCTTAACATGCCGTCTTCTAATGTGTAGATATGTTTTACTTCTCCGTCAAAGATCAGATTTCCTTTCAGGTCTTTTACAATCTGGCGGACAGTTACTTCAAATGTCCCGTTTGGTCTTTGATTAAATCCGATTGGTTCAACAGTTGGATCTATTTCCGTCCATTGTCTTGTCCAATATTCTCTTATTTCATCGTGTCCGTTTACGTAACCGCCTTCAAAGGCTTTTGGCCACTGAACGTCTGAGTGAAACGTCAAAAGCGCAGTGTCAAGGTCTCTTGAATTAAAGGCCGGATATGCCTTATTGATTAAATTTTCAAAATGGGTTGTCATAAATACTATATTAAAATTGCTGGTTTTTAGTTGCTTATGTTTGGTGTTCGTCTGTCTGTTTGTTTATTTGTCTTTGGTTGCCGTTTTAACCTGACCTCTAACGGTTTCGGGCTTGGCGAAGATGGCGATTTTCACCACAAGTGTTGATCCGGAGAACCAAACTTTGATTAATCACAAATGTGTCTGCGGAGCACTGAACCGCCACTTTTGCCAAACCCGTGTTATAGGGCGTTTTTCTTTCAGTTATTTGTCACGATATATCTTGTTGTCAAATAGTCGAGCCATTTTTTGTAGCTACTGTCAGGGCAATGTTTGCTTAGTAACGCAAAGAAATCTTCATAAGTCAATGCGAAAAATTTATTGTCATTGTTAGTAAGCAGGTCAATATATTCTTTACTTGTTTTTATAAAATGTGAATTGTCCGCTGGAAATAAAGTCAGGGAAGTGAAGTGTTGAAACTTATTGCTGTCGACAAGTAAAATGCTTTCTCCAAGAATGTGATTTCTCCATACTTGTCGAAATTTGTCAGTCGGTAAAACTTCAATTGCGTTTGCTTTATAAAGTCCGCAATTGTTGGTTACAGAAAAATACAATGAGTTTTTGTCGTTAATGTCTTTTTCTTGCTTGGAATTTGACTGAAGTTTATAATCCTTTTCAGTATATTTTACTTCAATTCCAATCATTCCTTTCGTGCCGTCAAAATTTGTGTATTCAATATAAGCGTCAAAGGAAGTATTGTCATTCAAATATTTTTCTTTCGGTTTTGGTGCATATTCAATTTCTATTTTGTCAATGGAAATGATGTTTGATTTTACAATGTCGCCAATAACGTTTTTGCAATAATTTCTGTCCTTGTCTAAAGGAATGAATATGTTGAACGGAATATGCTCACTTCTAAGCAAGTTTGAATAAAGTGGTTTGTTATACTTACGATATTTTTTAACTGCGTCAAAAACTCCGTAACCGTCATAGAAATTTTTTCCATTCTCTCCGTCCTCTTTTGTCAAGCAGTTGCCATAAATGTCGTAAGGCAAGTCAAGATGCTTTGCCCTAAAACTGATTGATGAAGTCTTGCTCGTCTGAGAAAACCGCTCGGGTCAGTCCTGTCGTCTTGTGAATATTGTTGTCCTATTTCTTGCATTGTCTTTATGTTTTGGTGTTCGTCCTAAAATACCCTTTGATATTTAAATACCCGCAACAAACTTACAAAAACCTTCGCATATTTGCAAATCAGCATGATCAATTATCAATGATCAATGAGCAATGATCAATGAGCAATAGGAAGAGAAAATGTCACCGCTACGCGGTTATTAATTTTATCAGATCATTTTCTACAAAGATGTCACCGCTAACGCGGTTTAATCAATTATTAATGATCAATGATTAATTATTAATACATTTTTTCAACGTCAAATAATAATTTATTTTCTGCAAGATGAAAAACCCCGGATGAAATTTTGGTAGGAGAAAAAAAAAATATTTTAACCCCCCGGGGGGGGACATAAAATTTTTTATTTTTTTCTGCACGAAACAGATCAATTATCAAATATCAATAATCAATATATTTTTCAACGTCAAATCATAATTTGTTTTCTGCGAAGATGAAACCGATGCATAATATAGAGACACAAAATATTGCGTCTCTGCCAGCCCTTAATTTCCTGATTGTTGGTTTGATTTTCATCAACTGCTAATCGTTCTATTACTCAATCGCCACTGATACATATGAACCATTCAATATTTTCCAATTTCCTTCTTCATTAATCAGTGTGAAATAATCAAAATTATTCTTTTGTGGTTTTCCGTTTACAATTAAAGTTGCATCTGCTTTCACAAATGCTAACATTCCTTTCTCAATATGGATTGTGAATTTGGAAACCGGTTCTGTGTATTTTGTCGGGTTGATTTCGGATTTTAATAGTTCCAAAAATTCTATAATAGTCATTGTAAAAGTTGTCCATTTCCCATTTGCAAATGAAGCGCCGCTAATGTTAGCATTTTCGCTAAACATGTGTGACATTGCATCTGCATCATAGTTGCCGGCCGCAGATAGAAATTTTTCTACTAAAGTTTTTACTGCTTCTTTTTCAGATTCTAAGTCCATTGTATGAGTTTTGTTAAGCTGAAGTCATATAACTAAATGTCGATATAAATAATAAGTGTACTATTATTTTCATTCGCCTGAGATTAATTTGATTTTCAGCTTAGCTGGCATACAGCTAAATATCGAATATGTATGTTTTTATGAATCGAAATTTCGCCTTATTAGTTATAACATTTAAATATTCGCAACAAAATTACAAAAACCTTCGCATTTGTATATTCCTTTCGTTGTATGTCTGCCATCCTGTCCTCAAAAAAATTTGCGCCTGTCTGTTATTTTCTGCTTCGCCTTACTTCCTCAGATATTCTGCGATTTTTATTATTGAAGTTCCTTTGAATTTTTTTAAAACAAGGAGGTCTTCATCACCGGTCAATAAATAGTCCGCTTTACCGTCTTCGCATAATGCCAGTAAGAAATTATCTTTTTTGTCCCGGCAAATGTCAACTTGCGCTTTTACGTCTATGAAGTCTGCATGTTCATTAATGCTTTCAGTCAACTTCTTTAAATCTATATCTGAGAAAAATTTTTTAAACTTTGGTCTGCTTACTACTTCGAGGAATTCATTATATAGTTCAGCACTAAACAGTAACCTCATCTTATTACTTTGTATATGCTTGTCCAGTTTTGAATAAGAGTCGCTGATCAAAAAACTAATGAAAATATTGGTATCAACTACAATTCTCTCGGGTTTACCCTGCATTACGTTTCGATCTGATACTCTCTACTTCTTTAGTGATATCTGAAAGAGATAATTTAGCTTTTTTAGAACGAATTTTATTTACTGTATCAGAAAATTGATTTGCAGTGTTTTCAGTAATGGAAATAAGTCTTAACTCAGCAAGGTCCATTAGCAATTTCTTTCCTTTTGGATCGAGAATTTCTATGTTAAATGTTGTCATAATTTTTAAAAATAATTTTGTCAGAAAAACTTGAATTTGGATCTGTTATTTTTACCGGATTTAATTTAATTAACAAATCTAACTTACAAAAACTCCCATTAATATTCAAATTAGTTTATTCTTTAATATGATTTACGCAGCGAAATTTGTATAATATTTAAGCGGTAACATGTTTTTGCACACAGACTCTTTGCAAACATTTGAGTAAAACATATTTGTCCGAAGCAAAAGTTACAATAAATTTAATTACCTTTCCTCCTCCATTTTAGAGGTTAAAAGCCCTGCTTAATAGGAAAAGCAAATGTCACAGCTACGCTGTTTATTAATTTTATCAGATTTTTTTCTCCGCCGTGGGTTAAAAGGCAAGTAATCAATGAGATCTGTCATTCCCGCGTGCTTCAGCATGTCCGAAAACATTTGAAATTACCTCAAAGGCTCAAAGGCTTTAAAATCTCTAAAAACAATATTCTTTGAGCCTTTGAGTCTTAGAGGCAGACATAAAGAATTTGTTTTCGGACAGTCTGCTTCAGGCGGGAATCCATTCACAAGAGGGACAATTATCATTTTTTGTTATTTCATAAAAATTAAATTTGATTTAATTTAAACTAAAAAAAATATTATGACAACATTACTCGAAAAAGCCGTTGATCGGATCTCTAAGCTCCCTGAAAATGAGCAGGATGAAATTGCTAAAATCATTCTTGATGAAATTGAAGATGAAAAAGTATGGTATAACAAATTCAGGAATTCTCAAAACGAATTATCGATTTTAGCTGATCAGGCGTTAAAAAATCAATGATCAATTATTAATGATCAATGATTAGTATTGAAACGTTTATTAATAATTCATAAGTTAATTATAAGTTTACATCACTAAGGAGAGTATCCTTAGCCCGACCCATTAACAGCAATGTTAATGGGTCTATTTATTTATGGCAGACAAAGTTCAATTATCAATGATCAATTATCAATGATCAATTATCAATGATCAATATATTTTTCAACGTCAAATCATAATTTGTTTCTACATAGAAGAAACCGGTGCATAAGGTAGAGATGCAATATTTTGCGTCTCTGCCAGCCCTCCCCAAGCTGGGGCTTGGGAAGGAGGGGTGGAGGATGAAAAACAAAAAACCCCGCTTTCTTACAGCGGGGTTTCTGATATTACGATTTATCTATTTCTCTTACTTCACCTTATCTCTCTCCGGGAACGGATCATTCCCGTAACTGTCCTTGTCGCTTATAGTACCGTCCCTGTTATGAATCACAAGTTCGGACTTTTTATTCCTTGCGATCTTCCTTGCACGAGTGACAGCTTCAGATTTTAACCTCCTCTCCCGCCCAAGCCCCAGCTTGGGCGGATCGGCTTAGGAAGTAGAGTGAAACCTATAACAGCTCTTCCCAAGCTGGGGCTTGGGAAGGAGGAGTGGAAGCTGGGGCTTGGGAAGGAGGGGTGGAAATATCAATTATCAATGATCAATTATCAATGATCAATATATTTTTCAACGTCAAATCATAATTTGTTTCTACAAAGAAGAAACCGGTGCATAAGGTAGAGATGCAATATTTTGCGTCTCTGCCAGCCCTCCCCAAGCTGGGGCTTGGGGAGGAGGAGGGGAAACAAAAAACCCCGCTTTCTTACAGCGGGGTTTCTGATATTACTATTTATTTATTTCCATCACTTCACCTTATCCCTCTCCGGAAAAGGATCATTCCCATAACTGTCCTTATCGCTTATAGTACCGTCCCTGTTGTGAATCACAAGTTCGGACTTTTTATTTCTTGCGATTTTTCTGGCTCTTTCGACAGCTTCGTATTTTGTTCTGGTGATTTTGGTCCGGCGGGAATTTTTCTCGCCCTTCACTGCCCAACCCTCCTTTACCGGAATAACGTGCTGATTCTTTTTATTTTTCATTTTACTTTTTTACTTTTAATTTTTTTGTTAATGTTTACTTAATGTTACTTCAGATCCGGTCTTACCTGATTTGTTTTTCGGACACGTTATAGTTCGCTGCCTTGTCCGGGCGATGTCTCAATGATCTGACTGACCTGACTGATTCCCGAATTCTGAGATTCATTACCCGCTGCGCTTCCCTCACCGGAAGTATTACCATTCCTCGCGAACCCTCCTGTATGTCTGAATCCCAGGTCCTTTATCACTCTGGCGGATTTATATCCCGCGTAGAAATCAGGATCAACAATTCTGAATTCATTCATAAGTCTGTCTATTGAATCTAAAATACTGTCAGCTTCCTTAAACATGGTCTGCATTGTCTTCCTGGCACCGGATTTAGTAGCTGTGCCGGTATTCTTTGCGCCCAGAGCATCGGCATATTGTGCGATCTTCCCTTCAAACTCTGCGAATTTATCCGCCGTGATCCCGTATTTCGCCAGGTCTTCCGGGAATCTTGCTGCCGTATCTCTTATCGAGGTCAGCTCTATCACAAGTCCGGCATCTCTGAATTTAATGAAATCCGAAATTTTAAGATTTACAGATTCCATCAGTTGTATATCGCCTTTTTTCTTTGCGTAAGAATATATTGCTCCGGCAACTGCAAGCCCGTAGTCCGTCGCCACTTTTCTCATTTCCGCTTTATTTCTCACCTTTCCGGTTGTCGCCTTACTTCTCTCGTTTTCAGTCGCTTCAATGTTATGAAGAATTGATTTGAATGTGTTCACATGATTCGTGAATTCTTCATTGTCGGTGAATCCCGCGCTGTGATCATCAAGATACGCGCGCACTCCTGTAAACATGGAGTATTTGTTTTTTTGATATTTAATCATTTTACTAATTTTCCTTTCGCCGTATTTACGGCATTTTTTTAGTTTATGGTTTATTGTTAATTCGCCGTTCCATCTCCGGTAGAGACGCCCAATTTGGGCGTCTCTACTTCTTATTGCTGATGAGCAGATTCCGGAATCTTCGATTTGAAAATGTCCCGGCTTTTATCTTTTGTTACTGGTTATTTCAATTCATTGCATTTTATTTCAGTTGAACTTATTACTTTTTATTTTTTATTGCCTCTGTTCATTTTTTTTGTGAAAAATTTTTCACTTTTTAAAATTTTTTCACTTTTTTGAAAAATAATTTGACATTCACCTCACATAATTTGAAATTCACTATTCATAATTTGACATTCACTTTTCCTAATTTGACTTTCACTTCACATAATTTGACTTTCACTTCACATAATTTGACTTTCACTTCACATAATTTGACTTTCTCTCCTCATAATTTGACTTTCACTCCTCATAATTTGACTTTCACTCTTCATAATTTGACATTCACTTCTCATAATTTGACATTCACCTCGCATAATTTGACATTCACTTCCCATAATTTGATATTCACTTCTCATAATTTGACATTCACTTCTCATAATTTGACATTCACTGAAAATAATTTGACATTCACTGAAAATAATTTCACTTATACCACGCTTAATGTGACATTTACATCTCTTAATTTGACGTTCACATCTCTTAATTTGAGGTTCACATATCTTCGCTTTGCATCCCCCTTTCTTTTTTCATTTTCAGTTTTCATTTTACAGCTTCTCCTTTTCTTTTTCAGTTATCAGAACTCTTTATTAAGTTTCTCCGTAGCTTTATTCAGAATTTGCAGTTCTTTGTCTATATTATTCGCCTCTTCTCATCACATTCATCATTCTTCATTTGAATTCACGCTTTCTCTTTACTGTGTAACTGTTTCATTTTATCAGACTCTGCATTCTTTGTTTTATTTTCAGGTTCTTTTTCTGATCTGCACTTATTAATTTTAATTCTCCTTCTTATGTGAGAATCTTAGAATTTCATTTTCTTTGGTCCCCCTTAGCCTCTAAGTAAAAATTCTATTTACTTAAAATTACAGTTTAATTATTTTTCAACTGACCGTGATCAATTTGCTTAGTGAAGATGAAATCTATTTAAAAGAACTATACAAAATTAACGGGAGTTTGCTTTAAAAAACAACGGACATTTTGACGATTTTGTGAAGTGAAATTTTCTTTTCGGAAATTTAATGTTTTTTAATTGCAGTAATTTTTTTTAGTTTAGCGTGTAAGGTTTTTTCTTTTTAAAATTTCTATATTTTAAAAATAATAATTATGCTGACAGATATAAATTCGCTGACAGGCGATGAGCTGAAAAGTTTTGAGAACTTTATACACTCGCCTTACTTCAACAGGTACCGCACTATTAAAAAATTATTTCAGTATATAAAAAGTTTTCATCCGAATGTAACTCCGAAAGATGTTTACGAAAAAAATATTTCCGCGCGGTGTACGGAAAAGTAAAAGTAAACAGTCAAACCATACGAAAGCTGTATCTGATTTTAACAAACTGTTTTGATAAAGTTTCTCCTTCACGAAAGAGCGGAAAAGGATAAACTTGAAAGCGAGGTGAAACTGCTTAATGAATTCGGGAAAAAACTTTTATGGAGATCTTATGAGAGAAAGATCACTGAAATGCAAAGCTACAGTGACAGTGAATTCGGGATCGATGAAAATTATTATCTGAACAAGCTTAATTTTTATTCAGAGTTCTTTGTGCACTCACACACAACCATCAGTAAGGATACATCGAAAATTTCCCTGAAGAAAATTGAATATCTCAATCTGTATTTTGTTTATCAGACTTTAGTATTTAATATTAATTATTATTCTGACAGGTATACCCATAAAGCAGTAAAGCGGCGTCCGCCGGGTATGATCCAGAATGTTTACGGTTTCATTAATGAGCACATAAAATATTTCTCAAAGTCTTATCCTGACATAATGACGCTGTATTATAAAAGTCTGATGACAGAGACAGGTGATGTTAAATACTTTGACGCTCTGCAGAATTATTACAGACGCAATAAAAACAAATTTGATGACAATCTGACGACGATGTTTTATGTGTCTTCCGTAGGTTTTCTTAAAACAAGATCACTGCGTGAGCCCGACAGAAAGAATATTGCAAAATTATTCATCTTCCGTAAAAAGTCCATGGAAGGAAAATATTTTGAGAATTTTTTCAGGGAAGGTAAAAACATTCCGCCGTTCCTTTTCTTCAGCATGGTCAACGACGCCGTAAAACTAAATCAGACCGAATGGGCGGAAGAGTTCGTGAAAGTCCATAAGACCTACCTCCTTCCGCAGTTCAGCAAGGACACTCTGAACATATCACGGATCATCCTGGATTTTTTTAAAGGAGATTATTCCGATATTAATAAGAATATCAGCAAAGTAAAAAAATCCGACACACTAAATTTCATCTATTCGCGCCTGATAAAAATGATGATGTATTTCGAGACAGGCGAGTTCCCCGCTCTCCGCCGCGAAGCCGAATCCATGCGCAAATATCTTGACCGCAAAAGCAAAGAGCAGACGCGTTTCGACGAACTGATCCGCTCTTCCTATAACTTTCTTAACAGTATTTACTACTTGGAAAAAATTAAAAACGACGAAGTGAATAAAAGCAGTAAGAAGTTTTTGCAGTTTCGGCAGGATCTTACGTCTGGTCCAAGGATGCCGGAGTATTGGAATTGGTTTGAGGGGGCAGTTAATAATAAATTATAAATTTTAAATATTAAATTTTCGATCGGTAACATGAATTTCCTGCTTTATAGTTTTAAAAATGCTTCTCTTATTAATCAAACGCTTTGGAATTTCTCTCAAAGTTTTATAAGACTCCCGAGACTCCCCTTACTTTTAAAACTAGTTTTATTTACTTCCGATACGTAGTCCCAAGCTTTAGCCTGGGGAATATAGGAATTTAAACATAATCTTGGCTTTCCAGGCCCTCGGATGTTAACAATATTCGTAAACCTGTATTTCCTTTTTGGATTTTAATTAATTCAAATGGTGGCTTCTCAACGTATATAAAGTTTTTTGCAACTTAAAGGTTCGGCTACAAACTCTGAGATTTGAGAATTTGGAAGGACTTCTGAAAATTATTTGTCTAAGTATTTTCATCTCAATAGCTCTGATCATGAGCATTGGGAAATTTGGATGATATGAATATTCGAGCATTTAAAAAGTTCGTAGCCGAGGCTTTAGCTAAATAATCTGAATCCGGGTGTTCTCATTGATTTAAAGTTTGGAATTTATAATTTGAGAATAATTTATAATTTAATAAAAGGTGTCTCCCTTTGAAAAAAGCGAAGAAAAGAACTTCATTTCTAAAATACGCATTGACGCTGAATCTGATACGGATAATGAAATATTAGTAAATATGAGTATATATACTCAGACAAAAAGTGTGTTACTACCTATTAACTTGAATTAATATTCATTGTATGTTGCATAACACGTTCTCAGAAATAACATAAGATTTCTAAAGTTAAATTTTCCAATATCACCGGGTTAAAAAACGGTGTGGAAAACATTCTTGACAAACAATTTAATTGTGCATAAATTACGCACATTGTTTTGTACGTGTCAACTTTACGTTGTTCATTAAGACAAGTTTTATTACAATTAAGGAAGGACTTTACCCTTCACATTCTCAAATCTTCCTTGATTTATTTTAATTTCGATTTCTCTATTATCATTAACAAGTCAGGGCGGGTTTTACGAGTGACATTTTCAAACTCAATCTTTTAGAAGTAATTAAATCATAACTCCGGAACCAAGGTTTTTCTATTGGCAAAAATATTGCCAGGATTTATTAATTATTAAAAGATTTTCATATGTCACATGAAATTAAAGCATTAATTGTAGATGATGAACTTTCGGGAAGAGAAAATTTAAAAACTCTTATTGAAAGTTACTGTGCTGAAATTAAAGTTGTCGGTACTGCATCATCCGCTGTTGAAGCAAAGAATATGATTACCTGCCTTTCTCCTCACGTAGTTTTCCTGGATGTTAATATGCCGGTTCTGGATGGCTTTGATCTTTTAGAAAGTATGGACAGCAGTTCCTTTATGGTGGTATTTGTTACTGCTCATGAGGAATATGCTATCAAAGCAATTAAAGCTAAGGCAATTGATTACCTCTTAAAACCAATTAACATTAAAGAACTCCAGCAGACAGTTAAGAGGGTTGTGGAAAATTATGTAAGTAATGCCGCTCACCTGCCCTCATTCTGAAAAAGTAATTGTTCCGGTGTCATATGGATTTAAAGTAATTCATGCTGACGATATAATCCGGCTTGAAGCTGAAGACTGTTATACTCACTTATTTACAACTAATGAGAAAAAATTACGATCTCAAAGACCTTAAAAGAATTTGAAGATAAATTCTCTGCAGACCATTTTGTGAGAGTTCATAAGTCCCACCTAATTAATCTCCTGCATATCAAAGACTTTACAAAATTAGACGGAGGATGTATTACAATGTGTGATGGTGTTAAGATACCGGTCTCACGCAGAAAAGGAGAAGAATTTGCTGACAGGTGCAGAGTATACAATGGAAACAGATAATTCATTCTTACATTTGAAATGTATGAAATTCAGGAAAGGAATATTTAACTTATATCAGCTTCTGCTCCGCGGAGTTATAATATCTGTTTGTTTCTCCTCAGCGCTGTTTTCACAGAAACCCCCCTTTTACCACTACTCTTCTTCTGAAGGACTCGCATCCTCATCGGTTTATGATTTAATACAGGACAGTAACGGATATATGTGGTTCGCTACCGCTAATGGTGTCAGTAAATTTGACGGACACAATTTCACAAATTATTCAACAGCTGACGGACTAAATTCAGGCAGTATAATTAGTTTGATCGAAGGACAAAACAATGTAATATATTTTGGAAATCATGAAAAAGGATTTAATGTATATTCGCGTGACAAAATAGAAAATTATTCTGATCAAAGTTATCAAAATATAGTAATGAAGGGGATGTTTACAGTTGAAGACAAACTGTATTCTTATTCCAATAATAATATTACCGTAGTTAACCACGATAATACTTTGAATTTATTTAAAGGTGTTTTAAAAGATTCAATATCATTAAACAAAATCATAAAACTCGATAACGGAACAGTTATAGCAGCCACTACAAAAGGACTTTATAAATTTGAAAATCACGAATTAACGAAAATAAATATTAATGGCATTGATGACACTGAAATATTCTGGATTTCAGAATTCAGGAACAGCGAAATTGTAATTGGAACCGGAGGGAAGATATATGAAATAAAGGATAACACTGTATTAAGATCTGTCAATGTTGAGCTCCACAAAAAAAATAATGTAATACGGCTGCTTAAAGATACAAAAGGAAATATCTGGTTTTCAATAATGAACAAAGGGTTTTACTTTATTGGCGCTGACTCGGATAAGATTACAGATACCGGTAAGAAAATGGGTCTGGAAAAAACTGCCGTGAATAACTTCTATGAAGATAACGAAGGCAACATATGGGTCAGCACATACGGAGACGGAGTATATTGTTTAAATAATTTATATCTGAGGAATTACTGTCAGAAAGACGGACTCAGCAATAATAAAGTTCTTTCAATTGAAAAAGACCGGTCTGACCGCTTGTTTGTCGGTACTCTCGACGGGCTGAATGTTCTGGATAATAACGCTTTAAGTACAATATATAACGATGTCGGTTCTGTTGTAGACTATATGTATATATATGGTATCAGGTTAATAAATGACCTGGTTTATGTGAACGGAACATTCAATATCACCAATAAATTTACCATACAAAACTATAAGAATGATCAGTTAAATTTATTTAACACCTCCTCATTTTGTAAAACTGAAAATAATGAATTTATCACCGGCGGATGGAGCAATGCAATTTATATTCAGCCATATCCTCCGGGATCTGTTCGGGGAGAAGAAATTTCTTTTGATAATGTTAATTCGTTCAACAAAGTTTATTATATTCTTGGGGACAACATGAATAATATCTGGGTAGGTACAGCTTCAGGACTTTGCAAAATTACATCCGGAAATAAGTCGTTTTTTCCATCAAATGAAATTTTAAGTACAACTATAAAGTATATACAGCAGGACAGAAATAATAAAATCTGGTTTGCAGGCGATAAAGGGATTGCAAGTTATGAGCTGAGCAGCTCCGTGATCACAAACTATACTAACATATGTGAACACAGATTGACCTCATCGAACGTTCTTTCAGTCGATAAATATAACAGACTGTGGATCGGAACGATGAACGGTTTGATAATTTTTGATAAAGATTCCGTAAAGGTTCTGAATACAGAAACCGGATTGCCTTCCAATGAGATACTGTCGCTGTATTATGACACTACTAAAAATAATATGTATATCGGATCAGCAAAAGGTTTTAGTTCAATGAATATATCTGAATTTGATAACAATAAGGTCCCTGCCATTAACGTAGAAGTAAAGAAAGTAACTTCAGAGGATTCTGTATATGCAAATTCAGGGAATTATGTTTTTGAACCGGACAAAAACAACATACACATTGATTTCAGAGCAATAAATTATTCTTCACCCGGTTCTCTAAGTTATCAGTATAAAATAAATAATGACTGGATAGGTATACCCGATAACTATGTAAATTTTTCTTTTCTGAAAAAAGGTGATTACCGCCTGGCAATAAGGGCAAAAGTTGTCAACAGTCAGTGGGGTAAACCGAAAATAATTTCTTTTACTGTACTTCCCTTTTTCACTGAAACATTTTTATTCCGCGGATCTTTAGCAGGATTACTTTTAACCGGATTGATATTCGCAGCTTATAAGAGAAACAAATATATCAAATACAAAAGTAAAGAGAAGATCGATTTAAACAACCAGATAAATGAACTGAAACATAAAGCGCTTTCTTCTATGATGAATCCTCATTTTATATTTAATTCATTAAACTCGGTTCAATACCTCGTCAACAGCGACCGTAAAAGAGAAGCAAATGATTATATAGCGCTGATGGCAAAACTGATTAGAATGAATCTTGATACTGCTTCCAACAGCTACATAAGTTTAAATGAAGAAATTAAACGTCTTGATTTGTATCTTCAGATAGAGAAGTTAAGATTCAGTGACAAGTTTAAATATGAAATATCAACCGGCAGCGGGATAGAGCGGGAATCGATTCTGATCCCAAATATGATAATTCAGCCGTTTGTTGAAAATTCTATCTGGCACGGTATAATGCCTTCCGGCAGAGACGGATTGATAAAGCTTTCATTTAATTTTGAAAACGTCACGATTAATGATAATACATTCAAATTTCTTGTTATAAGAATTATTGATAACGGCATAGGATTAACGGAAGCGCAGAAGTATAAAAAGGACGGACATATTTCAAAAGGTATACAGATAATTCAGGATCGGCTCAAACTCATTAGCAAAGAAAAAAATCTTCCCATTCCAATTATAGAAGACCTCAATCTTAAAAACAAAGATATACAGGGCACGGAAGTTGTGCTGTCCATCCCGCCTGAGCTTTATAAAACAATTTCAAATCATAAATTGTAAATTATAAATACATAGATTTCCTACTATTAACTATTTAACTACTAACTATTAACTGAATAAAACTGCCGTTAACTTACCAAAACCAACCGTTCACTTAAAAACATCTGCCGTTAACTGATTCATTCTTGTACTGATCAAATTAATATCATAGTTTTGTTCTGATTAATAAAATTAATCGGAGAGCCAATATGAATATCCTAAAATTAATTCAAAATGTTTTCGGCAAGAAAGATTCCGACATAAGGGCACCTTTTGTAATCATAAGCAAAGACCCTACTATAATTGAATATGACAATATTGAGGTGGCGATAGCTGAACTTGAGAAGGATCCTGAAATACCAATGCATAAGATGGATAAGATCAGAGCTTCATTTGAGAAGCTAAAGGATAACGGAAAGGTAAAAATTAGTAACGGAGAAATAATTGAGTAATAAAATTAAGTATCGATGTAATTTTTCAAAAGAAAAACAAAATATGAAATTTCCGTGGTTTCACAACCATTTCGTTAATCTTCATTTATGGTAAAATAAAATATGAAAAATACAAAATACCTGTTTCTGCGGGTAACATTTATATCAATTACTCAAAAGACAATCTCTTTTTATACATATTCCGGATTTGAGAACTCATTTGTGTTTGGTATTAGTGAGTTAGATTCTTTTAAGTGTTTTTTATATAGGAGTAAGTTTGTAACAGGATATAATTATTTAATAATTAATCCTACTTATTGCTAAAATTATTTTAAAAAATCAGAAGCAGAGAACAATAGCTATAATATCTCTAACTTCGTTCTTGAAATTCAACAAAACTTTAAAATACAAACAAAAACTTTTTTTAAATTAAATACAACCAAAATGAAAAGAACAATCACTACATTAGTAATAAGTTTATAATTATTTTCATTTCTTTGAGGTCAATGCCCAGGTAAGATTTATTGTAACACTTAAAATGCCTCCTCCGGTACATTGAACACCAGTGATTTCTATAATATCACTGTGACAAATAACTCCGGAAGCGAACAGACAGGGTATCTTTCCGGTACAGCAAAGGAAGAAAATGACGGGATGATCGTAAAAGGAACAACTGTTCCAATAATTTTTAAGAAGGGAGTAAATAACATAAAGATCAAGGATCTTCCAAAAACTCCTGATGTGGAATACCTGGCATCGGATCAAAGATATAAAGAATCACTTATCAGACAGGGAAAATTTCCTGCCGGTGTATATGAGATCTGCGTAAAGGTTTTTTCATCAGGTACAAATGAAGAACTCGGAAGTGACTGTATAAATCAGGAAGTCCTTGAAACTGGATTGCTTACTTTGATTTCACCTGCTGATGGTGAATCCTGGCATATGGAGGTGACGTTGTCGTCATATGGCCGGTATTCACTTGGTCCTCGGGAGGGAAAATTCCGGAAGACGGATATACTTTAAAAATAGTAGAAGTAATGAAGAATCAGACACCTGAGACTGCAATGAATGGCAATAAAGCGTGGTTTGAACAAAAAGGAATTAAATCAACTACTTTCACATATCCTAAATCAGCTAAAGGGTTTGAGGAAGGGAAGACATATGCATGGATGGTAAAGAGTGGAAATACTGAAAGTGAAGTATGGGAAATAAGTATGATGAAAAAGGTATCTCAAATTGGTCTAAACAAGATAACTCTCCATATTTGAGATAAATGAAGAACAGTTTAAAGAAATTACAACAAACAAGGAGGCTAAACTAAAAATTGAAAAACCCTTGTTTGAGAAAACAGGAATTAGAGAAAATTATTTTACCTTTAATGATTCTTCAATTAATTTCCAGGCAACACATCATTATGGTTGGGGTATTAGTAGAGTACGCAGGAGTAATCCTTGGTGGTTGTTTTCAATTAATCCGATTATAGAAACTGCAGTTGCTTTTTTTGTATTTAACATTGCCGATAATATAGAAGGCGATTGCATTATAGATTTTAATGCCGAACTAAGTACTGGCAATAACGGGTTCTCATTCTATTTTTTGCCTAATGATGGATTAACAAATAAATTTTGTATGTTATCTAAAGTTCCCAGGGGTAATATTGTACCAGATGGGCATGGTAGTTGGGAGATAGATCCAGCCTACCCGTACCTTGATGCTACCGCGAGATATGATCAGTTAATAAATAATAATCCTCCTTATTCTTCTTTTTACAATTCCAGTTCCAATGAATGGACTAATATTATATGGTCAGGAACAGTAGGAAATACAAATTTTCCAAATGACCATGTGTTTTTTGAAACTGGCGACTTAGCTGCCAATGGTGTTACATATCATAGTGTATATCACAACTGGTTTAATCCTGCAACTAATAGCTATGGACGATGGGTAATGAATGGGAATATTGGTACATTTTGGAACAGAATGTCCGGAAAGCGGAAATTGGAAAACATTTCTTATAAGAGATTATGGTTCCGATTATGTCCAAAGGATGTTGAGTGAATCAAACATAACTCTTCTATCTCCCCAAATTAATGAACAGTTAACAGGCAAAGATAATATAATTTTCGAATGGAAAGGTGAACTGCCAAAGGATGGTTTTACTCTAAGTATTTTCGAAATTGATGAAAATCAGTTTAAAGAAATAAAATCAAATAAGGATGCTGAACTTAGAATAGACAAACCATTATTTGAAGAAACAGAAATTAGAGAAAATCATTTTATCCTTAGTGATTCTTCAGTTAAATTTCAGGCTGGACGTCATTATGGTTGGGGCGTTAGAGTAGGTATCCAACAGCCAACCTTGGATTATGCCCAACTTCAGTGTTTTTCAGTTAAATAGACCATTGCATGCCGTAATTTGGGCAGACAATATTAACGATGGAGTTGTGAACCTGCAGATGGAGAAGATAATGAAGTTATAAGTTGGAACAATAGTTTTCTATTAAGATGGCAATTAAATTCTTCATTTCAAGGATTTACAATCACAGACGGTGATCAATTTATAGTTAAAATTGTTAAAAACCATCTTTTCCTGTTCCACACGGGATTCAAAGACCGGATGGAACATGGTATATTCCATCACCTCCTACTTGTTCACAGTTAATGCAAACCGAAGATGCTATTAGTTTTAGGTATTCAGTAGCATATAATTCAAGTCAGACAGCGCCTTATGAATTATGGTTAGACAATTTAAACTGTTCACCGATGCTAATACCGGGACATTATTATTTATGTCAAGTCAGCCTAAATGGGCAAGTCAGTCCTTGTTTTCACCTTGTGTATAATTAATGTACATTTTCACCGGATCAGAAATAGAATGCAAAACATTGCCGGGTTCAAAAGCCCGGCAATTTAAATCAATAACTTTTGAATAGATGGGAAAAGAGATTTATCGGAACACAGTTTTTAATTCATTAAATAGAATATGAAAAAAAACATCATAACTATAGTTCTAAGTTTATTCTTAATTTTTTTAACTCTGAAAGCAAACATAAAGAGTGATGGTCCGATCATAGTGTCTCTTAAAATGCCATCACCGGGAACATTGAATATGAAAGATTTCTGGAATATCACCGTGACAAATAACTCAGGCAGTGAACAATCTGCATATCTTACTGGAACAGCTACAGAAGATAAAGACGGACTGATTGCAAAAGGGACAACTGTACCAATAATTCTAAAGAAGGGATTAAACAACATAAAAATAAGAGACCTTCCGAAAACACCGGATGTGGAATATATCGCATCGGATCCAAGGTATAAAGAATCTCTTATAAGACAGGGAGAATTTCCTTCAGGTAAATATGAGATCTGCGTAAAAGTAATTTCGGCAGTTTCAAATGAAGAGCTGGGAAGCGACTGCATAAATCAGGAAGTCGGAGAAACAGGATTGCTATCATTAATAAATCCGACTGACGGAGAGGTTATAGATACAAAAGTACCTGTTACATTTACATGGTCATCCGGCGGGAAAATACCGGAAGGCGGATTTACTTTAAGGATAGTTGAGGTAAATAAGGGCCAATCACCTGAATCATCAATGAAGAGTAATCGTTCGTTTTTTGAGAAAACCGGAATAAAGTCACCTTCTTTTCAGTATCCTAACACAGGTAAAACATTTGAAGATGGGAAAAAATCTGCATGGATGGTTACATCAATTGATAGAGGAAAGGAAATTGCCACAAGTGAAGTTGGGAGTTTCTCCCGGCAAGCTTGCGGCGCTCTATTAATATCAAACAAAGTTACTTGTTCCGGAAGTGGGAACAGCACATATAATTACTTATTGACATTTCAAAACCTTTCTGATCCAATCACGGATCCAAATTGTATAGTTACTGTTACTGCAATTACAGTATCCGGTATGCCATTTACATTATCCGGATTACCAACTGTCAATCCGGGTCAAACGATATCTGTTTCCGGAACGATCGGACCCACCTCGCTTACATCTGGTAACTTTACGATAAATGCCACCAGTCCTGGTTTCACAGGTACCTGGAATGACCCATTCATTCTCAAAAATGTACCTCCAATGCCAGGTTTCATAGCCGGGCCCGAATCCTGTCTGTCAAGGATTAACGGGGAAATGTTTATTCTATACCTGCAGTCAGCGGAGCGGTTTCATATAACTGACTGTTACCGGTGGCACCATCACAGCAGGACAGGAGCACTTCAACAACAGTGACATTTAATGGTACATCAGGAAATGTTTGCGTAACTGCCGGTAATTTATGCGGCACAAACGCCCATAGTGCAAAACTGTAAACATTTCCGCTCCATCCGTGCCTCCTGTACCCATAGCAAAACCTGGCACCGGAATACAAGAACCAATTTACTTCTAACTGGAATTTTGCAACCGGAGCAATTTTTTATTATTTGGATGTTGCAACAGATCCCGGCTTCACTAATTATGTTCCCGGCTATCAAAACGTAAGTGTCGGAAGCACTGTAACGACAAGTTTTAATATAACCGGATTAACCTGCAATACTGATTATTACTACCGCTTACGTTCCGTAGGTATTTGCGCAGGCACCAGTGCAAATTCGAATGTAATTAAAGTACATACTCCTCATACTTTGACTCCTGCTCCGACGGTTTTTGCAGCAACAGGAATTCAACCAACTCAGTTTACCGTTAGCTGGGCTGCTGTTCCGGGAGCCTTAAATTATTACTTAGATGTATATACTCTTGGTACTGTGTTACTTATGTACCGGGTACCATAATAAAAATGTAGGAAATGTTACTTCACATATTATTACCAGCTTAAATTGTAATACAAATTATAAGTACAGAATAAGGGCTGTTGTTCCCTGCGGTATTAGTGCCAGTTCACAAGGAATCTCAGTGAATACTACTTTACCAACACCCCACGGTTCTTGGATTAAAGGTCCGGGAAATTATACTTTTACAGTTGCAGCATATGGAACAACAGCTGACATTAATGGCTGCCCCGGACAATCAATTCCAATTACAATGGAGGTATGGGGTGCCGGAGGAGGTGGGGTAACGGTGATAGCAATGACAATACTGAAGATCCAGATATATCCTTTATGAGACCTTCCAAGTAATGGTAACCAGTGGTATTATTACTTTCTTTCCTGGTAGTGGAAACCAGGGGCATGGTGGAAAATGGCGGTGGCGGTGGTGGAGGAGGTGGCTATGCTAAAACAGTTATTACTATTATTATACCGGCTATTGGAATAACCACCTATAAAATTAAAGTTGGTGCCGGTGGTGAACCCAATTCTTATACTAATACTAATTTTTTTAATAGTTTTCCAACATTTGGAGGTTCATCCGAAGTGAGATTAAATAGTACATACGGACCCATTGTATTAAGTGCAACGGGTGGGCGAAACGGAATGATGGGTGATAATGGAAGCTATTTTACAACGGGTGGTCATACTTACTTTTTAGTGAAGGTATCTGGGTGGAAGTGGTATGATAAATAGTTGGTCAGGTTTAACCGGTGGTCCGGGAGAAATTGTATCAAATTGTTCTGGTGGAGCAGGTGGATTAGGTGGACCAGGAGGTGGACCAGGCAGAACCGGTCCGGGATATTTTAATGATGGTGGCAATGGTGGGCATGGAGGCTATTATCATAGTCTAATTTTTCCCACTTGCACTAATGCAAGTCAGGATTATGAACTATCACCCGGAACACGTGGCGGAAACGGCAGAGTCGTTTTCACATGGTAAGCAATTTTAAAAAAAGTTAAAATCATGAAAAAACTTAATCACATATTACTTTTGCTGCTCTTATCAGCTTCAGTGAATCTATATTCGCAAGTCACCGTCACCCTCGACCAGCCCCCACCCTTTCAGTTCCGGATCGAGAATCTCTGGAAGGTGACTTTGAGTAATCCGGGGGTTAGAAGTGAGAGTATATCTTACAGGTTCAGTTACGAAAGGTATTTCACCTGTTGTATCTGCTACAACTTCTCAGTTCAATCTTGCTACCGGAATAAAACGAGTAAACTCCGCAGAAATGAGCCCGATCGACGTGAAAGAATATAACAACGATATAGAACAAACTCTTAGTAAGACCGGAACATTCGAAAGCGGGACTTATACGATTTGCATTAATGTACATGATGCAGTAAGCAATGTAGTACTTGGAAATTTCTGCAGTGAGTATGAGATCATCAATATGACAAAAATGGAAATCATATCGCCGGAAAACGGGGAACAGGTTTTGTTCCTGCTTCCAAGCTTTACCTGGCTGCCGCCTACTCCCCTTCCTCCGGGTAAAATTGTTTCATACCGTTTTCAGATCACGGAAATATTAAACCGTCAGACTCCCGAATATGCTTTTCTTTCTAACCCTGTTTATTTTTATAGTAATAATATTAGAACAACTCTGTTTCAATACCCAATAGCTGCTAAACCTCTAATTAACGGAAGGAACTATGCCTGGAAAATCATTGCATATATAGACAACATTCAGTTCATTGAAAGTCCTGTATATGAATTTCTATACAAAGGAAGTGACAAGGATGCAGCTGAAATTAATAAGGATAACAGAACACAGCTTGACAAAGATCTTTCTGATAATTCTTATGATCCGGATTATGAAAGTTCCGGTGATTTACAATCCTCCGGAAGATTTAGTCCTTTTAGAACTAAAAGAAGTATTTTGATAAAAGACCTGTTAAGTTCGGACTTTCAGCAAAAGCTGAATATGAATACAGCGATAAGCAGGCAGTTAATTCTGAAATGCCAAGAAACTTCGGGAGCATATCTGTTGATCCGACTGTCACTATCTACGGTATCCCATTTGATGTTAATCTGTTTTATGATACCCGACAGGAGGAGTTCAAGCAGAACATAAACAGCTTTGGATTTTTATTTGACCCTGACCTTTTAAAAGATAAAATACAGGATGAGATCAAGAGGAAAATAGAAGAGCTGGAAAGTAATATAAAGGAGACTGTTGAAAGTGAGATAAACAAAAGAAAGAAGGCTATAGAAAAACAGGTCACCTCCAGCCTCAGCCCTGCTTTAAAGTTCTTTTCATACTTTGATAATCTGGGCTTAGGCGAGACTTATCCGAATTATACGGTCAATACTGTAAACGGAGTAAAAATGACAGGAGCTGATATTTCATTCAATCCCGGTTTACTGTATCTGGCAATTTCCGGTATTAATAATCAGGAAGCCATTCAGGGCACTACTTATTCCCGAAAAATGATTGCAGGAAGTTTAGGTGTCGGAGGTAAAGAAGAATCTCATTTCCATTTTAACATAATGAAAGCTTCCACTTCAACTTCCACGGGACTGGGATTCAATCTTAAGATAAATTTAAAAAACGCTCCGTATTTTATAATTGATTACCGCCCGAATACTGTTTCTAATGACGCATCGGATCCGGCATCGTCTTTTAAGAATACATCAAATGTATTTTCATTAACAACCGGTTTAAATCAGAACACAAAGATCTATTCTAATTCGATGAACCTTGTATTCTCAAGTATATCCAGCAAATCAGATGCTGGACTTAACGATTACAGCATTCATAATTTTAACGGATCGAATAGCATTTCATTTCTTAAAATTCCATTAACAATCTCAGGCAGCGCAGGTTACACACGAAGCAATGCTGTTGATGCACATAACTCATTTTTATTTGATCTTTCGGCTGGATATATGTTTATTGAAAACTGGAATAATTCTTTTGGAGCCACATATTATCACGAAGAGAAAACAAATTCAAAATCATCTCTTTACTTCAATTCATCATATTCCGTCAGCAGTCTTCTTAACATAGATTTTAATCTGATGAAAGACTTTTACAGAGAAATGACTTTCGAATACGGGGATTATGATAACCTGATCATTCGTGCAGGTGTAAGTTCAAATTTTTAGTGAAAACTTATATGAATTTTTTATCTGGTTTATTGCTGCTTTGAAGAGCACCGCACCCAATAGGGAGATTGGGTGCGAGGGGTTTAAAAAATTTCCGGCTTAGGAAAATATTTTTTTCAATTTCCTATTTTCTTTTACTATTATCTTCATCTACAACCGCCAGTATCATAACCCCCCTGTGTCCCCCCTTTGGAAAAAAGGGGGGAAGTGGTTTTGTAAAATTAGAACTTTTCATTTCTAGTGCCCGGAGGAAATTATGCAAAGAAATATTCCCTATTGATGGAATATCATTTCAACAAAAGCATACGTTTTGTATGAGAAAATTTCCCTGATTCAATCCTGTAAAAATAAATACCGCTTGAGAGATCAGTTCCGTCAAATCTGATCTCATGATAACCCGTTTTTTTCAGTCCGGAGAATGAATAAATTTCTTTACCAAGTATATCAAATATTTTCATTGAAACCATTCCTTCATTCGGCAGATAATATCCGATTGTAGTCAGCGGGTTAAAAGGGTTTGGATAATTCTGAAACAGAGAATAACCATTTGCAACAAAGTTACTTTCATTAAAAATATTTACAAAATTTCCTCCCCCGTTGGTAGTTTTCAAAATACTTCCAAAATTACCGGCTAAAAATCCTGTATTTGAATTTAAAAATAAAAGGCGTTTATGTTTCGAAGCGGTAAACAATTTGCTCCAGTTGTTACCTCCGTTATCAGTACCGTAAACTTCATTATTCTTTGTAACAAATCCGTTTTCACTGTCATTAAAATATAATTTTCCGGAAAATCCATTCAGACCGGGATATGTGTTCCAGCTTGCTCCTCCGTCTGTTGTTTTTTTAATTCCCGGTGTACCTGAAAGAAATCCTGTCTGACTGTCAGTAAAATATATTGAGTTGATATATCCGCTGCCATAGGCATGAGTGAATCTTGTAAGGAGAGTCCAGTCTGCACCGTTATTTACAGTTTTATAAATATCATTAAAGTTATTATAACTTGGATATATAGAGTAATATGAAGTAAAGTAAAAACCTGTATCATTGTTTTTAAGGAAAAAGAATTTTTGAGAAGCAAATTCCACTTTGCTTGATGTCCAGTTGTTTCCCCCGTTAAAAGTTTTAAACAGGATATCATTCTTCATATAATATCCTGTATCGATATTGTAAAATTTAATATCATCTACACCATTCAAATTAGCAATAGTGTCCCAGCTTTTACCAGAGTTTGTTGTTTTATATAAAGTTGTTCCTGCTAAATATCCATTGTCATTATCAAAAAATTTAACATAAATATAATTACTGTTGATCGGGCAGTTCATTTTTCGCCACTCATCTCCACCGTTTGTTGTTTTAAGCAACAGGCTTTTCGATCCTACAGCAAATCCTGTATCAGCAGAAATAAAATCAATACTGACCAGATTTGCATTCATACAACCGGATATTTTAGAGATCCAGGTTTCTCCGGCATTGGTGGTTTTAAAATATTGCCGCCTTCACAGGTAACAAAGCCCGTAGCTTTATCAATAAAATTTATTTTATATATGAAAATATTTAAGTCGGATAATAATGACCACTTATCTCCTCCGTTTATTGTCCTGAATATTTTTCCTTCTGAACCGGATAATGTAGATACTGAGAATCCCGTGTCCTGTGAAATAAAACAAATACTCATCAGATTATTAGGTGTAAATCTGTTAAGATATGTCCAGCTTATCCCGCTGTTAGTTGTTTTAATGATGACTCCGTACTCACCCGTTAAAAATCCCGTATTGTGATCAATAAAATTAATGTCATACAGCGGAAAACCCCAACTTAAATATCTTACGTTCCAGGTGTTTCCGCGGTCAGTAGTTCTGAACACAGTCTGTCTTTTTCCCACAGCAAAACCGGTATCAGCTGACACAAATACTATTTTATTCAGATCAGCAGTTGTGTCTGCCGCTGAGTATTGAAGAGACCAGTTTATTCCTCCATCTGTTGTACTGAATATTTTACCCTTATCACAGGCAGCATAGCCCGTAAACTGATCTGTAAAATAAAGAGATCTGACAATTACACCTAAAGAGGTAATGTAAGTCCATTTCAACCCTCCATCAGACGATCTGAAAATTGCATTGCTCCCCGCAAATCCCGTCAATGAGTTTATAAAAAACACAGCTCTGAAAGCTCCGCTGACGCCCGAAGGTAAATCACTTTTTGTATGAATCAGATCCCATTTTTCTCCGGTATCAGTAGTTTTCAGAATAGAGAAATTATCACTTATTGTATAACCCGTGTAAGAATCAGTAAATTGAAAATCGTACCAGTCATTTCCGGAAGGCATAGGGTTTTTCCAGAACCAGCTTGACTGAGAAAAGACAGCAGAGGTTGAAATAAATATATATGTAAGGCAGATAAAAAGTGTTTTCATTTTGAACTTGTCCAATAATAAGTAAATTTTATTCCTGTTAATATAAAAATAAAGCCTGAAAAGTCTAATATAATTGATATTATATAACAATTATATGAACTCCAATAATAGAAAGGAGCCTCAAATAGAATTAAGAATTAAGAATTTAGAATTTTAGGATTTGGAATGTAGAATTTAGGAGTTTTAATTTAAAATTTAGAATTTAATATTTGAGTAAATCTCTTTTAATTCGATCTCAACTTTAATTGAATTTAACTTAAGCTTTTTAGCTACATCATTGATCTCTTCCAGTATCCACCTGCCGTCACTTTGTTTATGATAATGTTCGACCGAAACAACATCCTGAGACACTAAGACATAATCCTCCAGAGTCGCAATTTCTCTGAAAAGCTTAAACTTCCCTCCCCTGTCGTAATCCTGCGTGGCTTTTGAAAGAACTTCAATAATTACTTTTGGAAAAAGAGCAGTGTCCTGTTCATCGTCCTGCAGTTTTATTTCCCCGCAAAAAACTGACAAGTCAGGATAAGTATATAATCCATTTTCGGAAACATATACACGCATATCGCTTCCGAATGGAATACAATCTGAATTTTTAATTTGTTACCGAGATCAATTAATAAATTTGAGGTTATAATATTATGCTTCAGACTCGCACCTGACATCGCAAACATTTCCCCGTTAAAATACTCATGCTTTATCTCAGATGCTCTTTCAATCTTAAGATATTCTTCCGGAGAGATGTAATTTTTATCTTTTGTGGTCATGTATAAAACTAATTATTCTGTATTCTAAATTCAATACATGCAGTTGATTTTGTTTCTCTCCAATCCCAAAATTTAAAATTCCCTCGTTCCCAATCTCCTGATTGATAACGTGTTCTTCCGATTAAGTACACAGCATTACTAATCATGAGTTTCGTAACGAGTATAAGAAACATTTTCTCTCGTTCCCAATCTCCTGATTGGGAACGTGCTCTTCCGATTAGGTACGCAACGAGTATAAGAAACTTTAAACACACAATTTGAGGAGATTGGGTACGAGGGGTTTGAATTTAAATTCATCGATTACTACTTTTGAAGATCACCGCACCCAATCGGGAGATTGAGTGCGAGGGGTTTAAGTGGTTTTGTTAAATGAGTACTTTTTATTTCTTATTCCGGAAAAAATTCTAAAATTAAATATTTTCACTTTAAAATTTTATTTTAATTGTACTTTTAGTTTGAAGCCTCAGGTCTCCTCCCTTTGTCAAAGGGGATTAAGGGGGGTTCTGTAAGTTGCTGTAGAAGACCTTATTAAAATATTTCAGACGTAGGCAAATACTTTTCCTATTTCCTTTTACTTTTATCTTCATCAACAACCGCCAGTATCATAACCCCCCTGTGTCCCCCCTTTGGAAAAGGGGGGAAGAGTGTTTGATAAATTTCAAGATTTAACTTTTCCTCAAATAAACACTATTCACAACCCCAATAAAATTATTCACACTCTTCTCAAGCGTAAATCCATTCTTATTGCAGATACCTGTAAACTCCGGTACTGTCAGAAAATTCTGAACTGAGTCGGATAAGTAATTGTATGCGGTCTTACTCTTAGATAATTTGTTTCCGAGGAAAGGCATTATTTTGCTGAAGTAAAAGTTGAATATCCTTGAACTGATTTTCTCCGCTTTGAACATTTCAATGATGATCAGATAACCGCCGGGTTTTAGGACTCTGTGTATCTCAGTGAGAGATTCATTCAGGTTATCGAAATTCCTTACGCCGAAACCGATTGTAATAAGATCAATGCTGTTATCTTCAAAAGGCATTGATGCCGCTTCCGCCTGTATCAGCTCAAGTCTTTCGTCGCTGATCTTTATCCTTTGAAGCTCAAGCATTTTTTAGAAATGTCTACTGCAAAGATTTTTCAGGATTGAGTTTTAATAGTTCGAGCGTGAGGTCGCCTGTGCCGGATGCGAGATCGACTATGTTGGAAAATTTAATTTCCTTCTTCTGAAGTTCGCTGACAATTTTCCTTCTCCATATAATATCACTGCGGGCTGTGAAGAGATGATTGAGTCTGTCATATGACGGAGCGATCTCATCAAACATTGCTTCAATTTTTTTACGTGATTTATCGGGCTGCATTATTAACTGAATCTGATTGATTTGACAGGATCGAGTTTCGATGCCAGGAAGGAAGGAATTAGCGTTGCTGTAATGGTCAGAATAAAAGTTATGACCGTTATGAAAATTATATAATCGGGATTCAGAAGTATCGGTACGCTCTTCATATAATATATTTCAGGCAGCGCGAAGAAATTATATTTCATCTCCAGGAAACAAATTCCGAGTCCGAGTATATTTCCCAGTATTATTCCGATGATGCCTATAAGAAGTCCGTCATAAAGAAAGATCTTTACAATTCCTGACTTACTTACTCCGAGAGTTTTTAAAACTCCTATCGACTGCGTCTTCTCAAGCACGAGCATCAGCAGGGTTCCGACTATGTTAAAGGTAGCGACAAGAATGATCAGCCCAAGTACGATCGGTATCGGAGCTTTCTGCAGTTCCACCCAGGTGAAGAGAGGTTTGTATAACTGGAAAAAGACTTAGGATAATAAGGATAGCCGATCTCAGTTTTAATTTTATTAACAACAGCTCCGGCATTATCAATGTCATACAGCTCGATCTCTATGCCGCTGACATTTTCTCCGTATTCAAATAACTTCTGAGTAGTCCTGATGTCAGTATAAATAATTATATCATCAAGTTCCTTAAGTCCCGTCTCATAAATTCCGCTTACTATGAACTGTTTCAGCTTCGGCTGATTGAACGGTCCCGGTATCCCGTTTAATCCGAAGACTATTACTTTATTACCGGCTTCTATACCCAGCTTCTTTGCAAGTTTATCGCCGATCAGTAATTTTGAAAAATTAGAATCGACCGGCGTAATATCTGAACTTCCGCTTATGATCTTGTTTTTACTTTTGGAAAGATCCGTCTCCTGTACTATTCCCTTAAGTATAATTCCTTCCACACCTGTTTTGAATCTTATGACCGCTTCCTTCTGAACTATCGGCGAGATGCCTTTAATTTCCCTGAAATCATTTTTCATCATAGGGATCACTTCTTTATGATCCGACAGACCTTCGGAGAGAAATGATGTGATCTGAATATGCGAAACGAGACCTGCCACTTTATCCTGGATCTCTTTTCAAATCCGTTCAGCACGGACACGGCGATGATAAGCGCCGCCACGCCGAGCGTAACTCCGATGATGGAAATGTAGGTTATGAATGAAATGAATTTTGATTCGCCTTTGGAAAATAAAAATCTTCCGGCTATGAAAAGTTTATAGTTCATTAAGCCGTTAATCTAATAAAAACGCTTTTATGAATCCTTCTATCTCACCGTTCATCACGCCCTGAGTATCACTGGTCTCAAAATCCGTTCTGTGATCTTTCACCATATTATAGGGATGGAAGACGTAACTTCTTATCTGACTCCCCCACTCTATTTTCTTTTTTTTCAATTGTCTGAAGTCTTGCAAGTTCTTTTTCCTTTGCGATCATGTAAAGCTTTGACTTTAGCATCTTCATCGCATTCATTTTATTCTGATTCTGCGATCTTTCATTCTGACACTGCACGACAATGCCTGAGGGAGCGTGAGTGATCCGTATTGCAGTCTCGACCTTATTCACATTCTGTCCGCCTGCGCCGCCTGCTCGGAATGTATCGACTTTTATATCAGCGGGATTTATCTCGATCTCAATTTCATCATCGATGACAGGACTTACATATACCGCTGCGAAAGAAGTGTGACGTTTTTTATTTGAATCAAAAGGAGAGATCCTGACGAGTCTGTGAACGCCGTTCTCAGCTTTGAGATAACCGTAAGCATAATCGCCTTTCACTTCGACAGTAGCGCTTTTAATTCCCGCGCCGTCCCCGTCAAGCCGGTCGACCAAAGAAGTTTTGAAATTATTATTCTCGCAGTATCTGAGATACATTCTCAAAAGCATTTCGGCCCAGTCCTGCGACTCGGTACCGCCTGCTCCGGAATTGATCGTAATGATCGCATCCCTGACATCGTCTTTATCCGAGAGCATATTTTTGAATTCCACTTCCGTCAGCTCTTTTCAAATGCATCAATGTCCCTTTCGATCTCGGCTGACATTGACTCATCGTCTTCGGATTCCGCGAATTCTATTAAACCGTTAATGTCGATGAATTTTGTTTCGAATCCGTTAAATTCCTCAACCCATTTTTTCAGATTGGAAATTTCCTGAAGTATTTTTTGCGCGGCTCTGTTGTCTTCCCAGAAATTCTCAACAGTAGTTTGTGAATCCAGTTCTTTTATTTTGGAGATCTTGTTATCGATTTCAAAGAAACCTCCGTAATGAATCTATTTTATCTTTCGAATCTTTTAATCTGTACTTCTGCTGTTCAAACATTTTATGTGGGTTTAAATTATATGATTATTTTTCAATTTCCATTTTCAATAGCGCTGACGCAAGAGTCTTTCCCTGCGCATCCAGCATTAGCGAGACCGTTCCGCCTCCGCCTAGAGTGTTGTTCAAAAGAAAATTCAGCGCGTTGATATTCGGCAGTTCATATCTTATGACCTCTCCCTTGCAGATGCCTTCAAAAAATAACTTAACCTTTTCCGCGGTGACTTCTCTTTTAATTAATTCATAGTCTTCCTTATTATAAGCGATCAGTCCGATGTTTGCCGCATCACCTTTATCCCCGCTTCTTCCGTGACAGATATCTCTTAATTTTATTTTCATATTTCAGATCTGTTAATTGATTAAAATTTTATTTTCCTCTTTTATTCTGACATACAGCATCACAGCATTCAGTATTGAAAAAATAACTGCGGTGTAATATAAATCAAATATCATCGGGATGGTAAATATCTCGCAGATGACAATTATATAATTCGGATGTTTGAAATATTTATAAAGTCCTCCGCTGACAAGACTTGTCCCGTGTATTCTGTATATCTTTGTATTCCAGTATTTACCGAGCGTCAGCAGTACTGAAATTCTCGCTGTCTGCAGAAGTATGAAAAATACCAAAAACAAATAATTAATAACATTGTATTTATACTCCCCTGTCGTAGAATAATATTCAAAGATCATTGAAAGAAAAAAAGCTGTATGCAAGAGGACGATGTATTTATAGTGACTTCCGCCGTATTCCACTGCGCCGTTTGCAAGAAGCCATTTCTCATTTCTCTTTGAGATCACCAGTTCGGTAAGCCGCTGAAGTATTACAATTGAAATTATTATAACGAAAAATGACATCAGGTATAATTCAGTTTGATTGAATATTCAGAAGAACCATTTCGCTTGAGAATCCGGGTCCGAGTGAGGTCATTAATCCGAAGCCGTCTTTAAAACCGCTGCTGATAAATTGCTCCAGCACATAGATCACCGTAGCTGACGACATATTCCCGTATTTTCTCAAAACGCTTTTTTGTATTATCAGAAACGACGGATCAATATCCAGTGACTTTATGTATGCCTCGATTACTTTTATTCCTCCGGGATGCGTAACGTAGTTTTTTATATCATCAGTCTTCAGATCATTTCTTTTTAAAAATATTTCTATGTCAGGTCTAAGTTTATCTTCGACTATCAGGGGAATGTCTCTTGAAAAAATTACTTTCAGTCCGGCATCCGTAACCTCCCAGCCCATTACATCAATTGAATCATAATATATTCTGCTCATCGCGTCTTTTATTTCAATCTTAGGATCTATTCCTTTAGGAGAATTCAGACCGTCACCTTTAATAAGCACTGCAGCGACGCCGTCTGAGAATAAACTTGTAGCGACTAAATTACTTTTCGAATAATCATCATTAAGAAAGGTTAAAGAACATAATTCCGATGTAACTAAAACTACAAGCGCATTTGGGTTTGACTCTGTGATCACTTTAGCTTTAGCAATTCCCGCGACACCTCCCGCGCAGCCCAGTCCCCACAGCGGATATCTGTTTATGTTTTTATTCAGCTTAAGTTCATTGATGATAAAAGCGTCAGGGCTTGGCGTTGATATACCTGTTGATGAAATAAAAATAATATCCGTAATTTCATCTGAACTGAATCCTGACTTCAAGAGACACTCCTTTATCGCTTTTACTGAAAACTCAACTGTAAATTTCAGATAATCATTATTTCTTTCAGCGAATGATTTACTTTCTTTAAAATATTCTAATGGAACGCATAAATTTCTTTCGTCAATTTCAGAATTCTCAAATACTGACATAAGTCTTTCCGCATCGGGTACTTTTCCGTTAAATATTCCTTCTGCGAATTTCTTCATTTCACTCTGGGCAAACTTGTAGGGCATATCCGTTCTGGATACTGAGATAATTTCCGGCAATGTTAAATATTAATTTATATTCAATCTAATGTTCTGAATTCTAAAATTGAAGTAATATTTTAATCATTGTTAGGCAAAGACAATTTCCAAAATCCGAAAACATTGAAATTACCTCAAAGGCTCAAAGTCTCAAAGTTAAAATTTTTAAAAACAGTATTCTTTGAGCCTTCGAGCCTTTGAGGCAGGCAATTAGAAATAATGGTTTGAGTTTTTAAATTTACTTCATTTAAGTATTTTGAACACAATTAAATTTTTCAAACATGACAACAAGAAGAGAATTTCTGAAGCAGTCTTCTGTTATTGCAGCCGGGACGCTTCTTGCTCCTAAAGTTTTTTCAATGAATCTGATCTCTAAGCCGTCAGTCATCATTCTCGGCGCAGGTCTGTCAGGACTTGCAGCCGCCATGAAATTAAAAGATAACGGTTATGTAGTTACAATTCTCGAAGCCAGAAACCGTATCGGCGGCAGAGTGTTTTCACATAAAATAACTGATGAACCTGTTCCTGAAGAAAATCTCGTCATCGAGCTCGGCGCGGAATGGATCGGCGGTTCCCACGAAAGGATCATCGCTCTCTGTGATCAGTTCGGACTTGTAACTGAGAATAACAGATTCAAGGACAGACTTATATATAAAGGAGAATTTTTTAAACCGGGAGAATGGGATTATTCCCCGGAATGGAAAGTAAAGTTTGAGAAGATATTGGCAGATTACAAATATCTGACTGACGCTGATAAAGTAAGGCTTGATAAAATGGACTGGTGGAGATTTTTAATGAATCACGATATACCGGACAGAGATCTCGATATACGCGAATATGCAGACAGCACTGACTTCGGAGAATCCATTCGTTTCGTATCAGCTTACTCAGCTCTTGCGGAATATGCGGAGTCAAATGAATACAATGAAATGGATTTCAAAGTCAAAGGAGGAAATTCTCTGATCGCCGAGTCAATGGCTGATAAGGTCGGACGTGATATTATTCTGACAGATCATAAAGTTACTGATATTAACAGTTCAGGAAAGATCAGCGTAAATTGCAGCAACGGTAAAAACTTTACAGCTGATATGCTGATATGCACTGTTCCTACGTTTGCAATGTCTAAAATAAACTGGTCGCCCGCACTGCCTCCTGAAAAGATCGACGCCATTAATGCGCTTCAGTACAGCAGGATCATTAAGTCAGCGACAGTATTCAGAGAAAGATTCTGGAAAGATGAAGAGTTCAGCATACTTACTGATTCATATACTCACTATTTTTATCACGCTACAAAAAATCAGAAGTCTCCGAAAGGCGTTCTTATTACTTATGCCGTCGGTGATAAAGCTGACATACTTTCTCAGATGTCAGAGGAACACAGAATTAAAATAATTACCGATACACTTAAAACAGCAGTCGGAGATGTGTCGGGTTATATAGAGAAAAATATAAATTATTTCTGGGGTGATGATGAATATTCAAAAGGCGCTTACGCCCTTTACGGAAAAGGTCAGTGGTTCGGAATAATGCCTGCGCTTCGGGAGAGTTTTGGTAATGTTCATTTTGCAGGCGAGCACGTCGCAGACTGGCAGGGATTTATGGAAGGCGCAATAAATTCAGGTGAAGACGCTGCTGATAAAATTATGAGCTGATCTGATCAATTTTTTTATTACAATAATTAAATCCATTCTTAATTGAATTCTGAACCCGGAAAAATTTTTATCATTGCCGGAGAATCATCGGGCGATATGCACGCTGCTTCTCTTTTGACTGAACTGAAAAGATCACTTCCGGAACTGACTGCAAAAGGCATCGGAGGTCAGGAGTTAAAAGCCGCCGGCGCTGAACTTATATTCGACAAGAGCAAAGTAAGCTACATTGGGTTCTCCGCTGTTATAAAGAACATAAGGAAACTTAAGAAAATAATTACTGATACTAAAAACTTTATCCTGAAATTTGATCCGGACATTCTTATTCTCGTGGACTTCCCGGGATTTAATCTGAAAATTGCCTCCGGCATAAGAAAGTCGTTTAAAGGAAAAATAGTTTACTATATCTCGCCACAGTTATGGGCCTGGCATAAAAGCAGAGTAAAGGTCATCAGAGAGACGGTTGATCTGATGATAGTCGTATTCCCGTTTGAAGTTGACTTCTATAAAAAGGAAAATGTGAAAGCGGTTTTTGCCGGACATCCTCTTGTAAAAAGAACCGACACGTTCCTTTCCGCAAATAAAAAAGAAGAAAGTAAAAAGCTGGCTATCAGCTTCATGCCGGGAAGCCGCAGGGATGAGATAAGAATTATGATGCCTGTGATGACGGAGACCGCTGAGCTGTTTAAAAAAGAATTTGACTGCAATATAAATTTTATATGTTCGGATAATTTTGAACTTTCTTTTTATAAACCCTATCTTAAAGACAATGAATTCAATCTTGTCAGATCAGACGGTAATGATGAACTGAATTATAAGACAATTTTAAATTCGGATCTTGTAATAACAAAGTCCGGCACTTCCACTATGGAATGCGCGCTGATCGGAACTCCGTTTAGCGTTGTATATAAAACAGGCGCGTTTAATTATGCTATCGGGAAAAGACTTATACAGGTAGATCACATTGCAATGATAAATATATTACTCGGCAGGACAGCGGTGAAGGAGTTTTTACAGGAAAAGATGGTACCGGAAGATATTTTTGAAGAAGGGAAAAAAATACTCACTGATAATAAATACAGGGGTGACATGCTGATGAGTTTTAAAGAACTGAGAAGTGTTCTGACTGATAAAAACGCTTCAGCCAATGCTGCGGATATGATCGCCGAACTTATGAAAGTTTAAAATGAAAAGCGCATTTGATTTTATAGCTCTGAAGATACTTCCTTCCGTTATAGACCTCTACATCAAAACGTTAAGAATTGAAATTCATAACAGACCCGGCAATGATCAGAATTATGTTTATATATTCTGGCATTCAAAAATGCTCATCGGCTGGTGGCTTTTCAGAAAACTAAAGTCAGCCGCTCTTGTCTCAAAAAGTAAAGACGGTGATATACTTAATAGTCTTCTTACATTATGGAATTACAAAGTCGTCAGAGGTTCGAGTTCGAAAGGCGCAAAGGAAGCGCTTGATTCTCTTATCAAACTAGTTAAGGAAGGTTACAATGCTGTTATCACTCCCGACGGTCCGCGGGGTCCGGCGCAGAGTATGAAAAACGGACCGCTGATCATTTCAAATAAATGCAGTGTTTCCGTTATCCCTGTTAAGATCACTTTTTCCTCAAAGAAAATTCTTAGTAAAAGCTGGGACAGTTTTGAGATACCGTATCCGTTTGCAAAGTGTACTGTAGTTTTCGGAAATAAATATGATTATAATACTTATCTTGATGAGAATGAACTGACAGCATTTAAAACGATACTATCAGCTGAAATGACATGAAATATTTAACCGGCATAATTAAAGTATTACTTATTCCTGTTTCCATAATCTACTCCGCTGTGATGAGCGTCAGAAATTTTTTGTATGATAAAAACATTCTGAGCATCTGCAATGCCGGCGCAAAAGTAATTTCCATCGGTAACATCACGACAGGCGGAACAGGTAAAACTCCTTTTGTAATTTACATTGCAAAATTTATTTTAAGCAGAAATAAAACAGTCGGAATTATTTCCAGAGGTTACGGCAGGACTGAGAAGGAAATGGTAACGGTATATGACGGAGTTAATATTAATGAAGATATAAATCAGACCGGGGACGAACCGGCATTGATAGCTTATGAATTGTCAAAAGAATTCAGCGGTAAATTTTTTATTATCGTTTCAGCGGACAGATGCAGAGCTTCTGAATTTTTGATGAATGAATTTAAACCTGACGTTATCTTACTTGATGATGCATTTCAGCACAGAAGGATCCGCAGGGATCTTGATATAGTTCTGATCGATGAAAAGGATTATAATGAGAACAGAGCAGGATATTTATGCACAATACCTTCGGGAGACCTCCGTGAGAGATTTTCCGGTATTAAGAGAGCTGATGTGATAGTTTTGAATTCAAAGCATTCCGGCAAAAGCTATACTTATGAAAGCTCAAAGTATTTTTTAAATGCAGTCAAAATAAAATATAAATCTGAATATTTAATAGATCATAAAAATACTATTTTATATTCAAATTCAGTAGGCGGTATAAGGAGAGCGGTTATATTTTCAGGTATTGCAAAGCCGGATTCATTTAGTAAAGCGTTAAAGAATATGAACATCAGCGTTACCTCTGAAATGATCTTTAAAGATCATCATTTCTATTCGGAAGAGGATATTGATAAATTGATCTCACTGTATCAAAAAGATACAGTCTATATTACCACGGAAAAGGATTTTATTAAAATCAGAAAGTATAAAAATTTCACTGACTCATTTCCTGTTTACTATTTAAATTTAGAGATCGAAGCAACGGATAAACAATCGCTTCTTGAAAACAAGGTGCTGGACATTTTACAGATCAATAAAAACAACTGACAATATAATTTGAAAATCGGAATTACTTATGCTGAATCGAACTTTGAAAAATACACTGAATGGCTGGATCATTTCAAAGTTGATTATGTAGTCCTTGATCATAATTCCAGAGATGAAGGTTTTGAAAATTTCAAAGAATGCAGCGGACTGATACTTAGCGGAGGAGCTGACGTTTATCCGGAGCTATACTGCGACTGGGACACTAAAGAAACAAAGGGTACTTACCTGCCGGAGCGGGACGGATTTGAAATGAAGCTGATGGAGGAATGTGAAAAGCGGAATATTCCTGTATTTGGAATTTGCCGCGGGATACAACTGATTAATGTGTATTACAGAGGCAGCCTGATCTTTGATCTGGAGGAGATCAGAAATACGAATCACAGAAAGATATCAAAGACAGAGCAGAGATTTCATAATGTAAATATTATTAAGGATACTTTATTATTTGATATTGTGAAGTCGGAAAAAGCAATTATAAATTCATCTCATCATCAGGCGGCTGATCGTCTCGGTGAGGGATTAATGATAAATGCGAAATCAGATGAAGGCGTTGTCGAAGGAATCGAATATTCCGATAAAGCAGGTAAGCCGTTTATGATCGCTGTCCAGTGGCATCCTGAGAGAATGCCGTTTGATGATCAAGTTTCAGTAAATATTTTAAATAAATTTTTATCAGAGTGTGTTGAGAAATAAACGAAACATATTATTATATCTTTTACCTTTATTAGCCTGTACAGGATTGATCTCATGTACAGCTTCAAACACTACAACTGAATCATCGGTTACTTTTGAATATTTAAAAAAGAAGGTTAATGAGAATTCGCTGAAGTTAACTGCGCTGGATGCTTACGGTGAAATTTCCATTGACTCTCCTGAGCTTAACAATACCGGCTCGATCACAGTCAGTATTAAAAAACCTGACAGTGTGTTTACAAAACTCGAAGGACCGTTTGGTATAGATATAGCTAATCTTCTGATCACAAGAAATGATTTTATTTACTATAATGTAATGGATAACAGAGTAATTAAGGGTTCTTCAACTGAAAATAATCTCAGCATAATAATGAGGATAAGAATTGAGTTTGATGATCTGATAAATTCTTTTTCAGGAAAATATTATTTTCATGAGGATGATTACCTGTCCGCTGAAATACTTGAAACACAAAGAGATTATCTTGCCATACTGACTTATGATAAGGAAATTAAAAAATTCTGGATCGACAAGAATAATTACTTCGTGAGAAAACTCGGCAAGTATGATGATAAAGGTAAGACAAAGATAGAGATCACCTATGATAATTTTTACGAGAGTGACGGAATTTACTTTCCGAAAAATATCTCTGTCATCAGGCCTGAAGAGAAACAGTCTATCTGGCTTACTTATAACAATGAGGAGTTTAACAACAGCAATCTTAATTTTCGAATAAAGATCCCTAAAAGCGCCAAACACATCAGCTGGAAATGATCACCGGTAAATTAAATTTTAAAGTATCCGTCATTCTCACTCTTTTTAACAGCAGAAAGTTTTACAGAAGAGCGTTAGATTCTGTATTAAATCAGACATTCACTGATATTGAAATTGTGATCACAGATGACGGCAGCGTTGATGAAACTTACTCCGAACTTGTCCCTTTCATTACAGGAAATGAAAAAATAAAATATCTTTACCATTCGAACAGAGGACACGCCCTTTCACTTAATTCCGGAATTAATATATCTGACGGAGAGTATATTACTTTTCTTGACGCTGATGATGAATATAAACCGGATCATATTTTACAGAGAGTAAAATATTTTCAGGATAACGCTGACACTGATCTGATCCGCACCGGCGCTGAATTGATAGGAAGCGAAGAAGATATGTATATTCCCGATGTAAATGACAGCACCAGGCTCATTCATGTAAAGAACTGTGTAATGCTTGGCACTATTTTCGGCAGGAGAAATGTATTTACGGGACTTGAAGGTTTTCGGGATGTATATTCAAATGATTCGGATTTTTTTACCGGGCGGAAAGAAAATTCCATACCGCTTATTTAGAATCCGACACTTACATTTATTACAGGAATAATCCTGAAAGCGTATTGAGCAAACTTAAGAAAAGCATCAATGAGCGATGATGAAAAAATGATGGCGCAGTGTATCAGACTTGCAAAGAAAGGTAAAGGATTTGTTTCTCCGAACCCTCTGGTTGGAAGCATAATAAGAAAAGGAAATAAAATTATCGGCAGAGGTTATCATAAAAAATACGGTGATGCTCACGCTGAAGTGAATGCGATTGCAGATGCTGAAAGAAAAGGTTTCAATGTTAAAGGAGCGGAATTATTTGTCAATCTCGAACCGTGCGCTCACAAAGGTAAAACTTCATCCTGCGCAGAGTTTATTGCGTTAAAAAAATAAAGAGAGTTGTAATAGGAATGAAGGATCCTTTTGAGAAAGTAAACGGTAAAGGGATTGAGATACTGAAGAAAAACGGAATAAATGTGAGCTGCGGTATTCTCGAGAATGAATGCAGAGATCTGAATAAGTTTTTTATAAAATATGTTACGAAGAAACTTCCCTATGTGACACTGAAGATCGCTCAGAGCATTGACGGTAAAATCGCACTGAATAATTTTGAATCAAAGTATATTACAGGTGAAGCTTCACGGAAAGCTGTTCACAGTTTAAGAAGTGAATACGATGCGGTCCTGATCGGAAAAAATACTGCTTTGAAAGACAATCCGTCTTTGACTGTCAGAGATATAAAAGGAAGAGATCCTATAAGATTAGTGATCGACCGTAAAAATACTCTTCCGGCGATACTTAATTTATTTACGGACAGCAACCATGATAAAACATTTGTGATCACAGGTAAGTCAACAGCTGAAAGTAAAGCGAATAAATATCTTATCCGAATGTCAGATGACAGTAAAGAATTTAGGATAAAGGATATATTGAAATTACTTTATAAATTTAAACTCAACAGTATACTTGTCGAAGGCGGCTCAAAGCTTTTCTCACAAATCATAAAGGAAGGTTTGTTCGATGAGATATATTTCTTCATCGCGCCGGTAATAATCGGGAAAGGCATTTCTCCTTTTGACAGTATTGAAATAAATTCACTTAAGGAAAAGGAAGTTTTATTGAAAGAAGGTATAACAATTTTCGAAAATGATATTCTAATTAAATACAGAAAATGTTTACAGGAATAGTTCAGACCACAGGAAAAGTAATTTCTAAAACTCAGACCGGCGACAGCTTTGAGTTTGAGATCTCTCCCGAAGAAGATAAATATTCAGAGGATATTAAAACCGGTGAAAGTATTTCCGTTAACGGAGGTTGTCTTACAGTTACTGCTATAGAAAACAGATCATTTAAATTTACAGCAGTAAAAGAAACACTCAGCAAAACCAATCTGGGAGAATTAATAGCGGGCGATTATCTAAACCTTGAGAAAGCAATGTCCATTAATTCAAAACTCGACGGACATCTCGTACAGGGACACGTAGATACTACGGGAAAGGTAAACCGGATTATTGAGAATACAGGATCACACGAATATTTTATTTCTTTCAGCAGTAAGTTCAGAGACTTTATAATTAAGATTGGTTCTATATCAATTGACGGCGTAAGTCTGACGATAGCGGATATACCGGAAGAAACTGATGACAGCATTGAAATTAAAATCGCAATAATTCCTCATACATTTCAGGTTACTACATTTAAATACTGGAAAGAAGGAGATACAGTAAATATTGAATTTGATATGATGGGGAAATACATTAAAAGAATTTTTGAAAATAATATAAAATAATATGGCTTTCGAATCAGACAAAACTATGTTCGAGATATACAGGGAAAAAGAATTCAACAGGAAATTCAAAGTTGTGTATTATACTGAGCTCACCGAACATAATAAAGAGTTTGAGATCAACAGCGCATTAAACGGGGAGACGATCTTTGACGGCTTTCTGAAAGACGGGAAAAAGGAACCGGGCAAAGCGGCTGTTAAAGATATTTTGCGGGAAATGAACAGCGGTGATATTAAGTATAGCCCGGAAGAAATTAAAAACCGGCTGAAGGAATTTTTAGCTTAATTTCTTTTTAATAAAATCTGCAATTTCTTTTTCATCAATTTTCATCATACATTCAAATGTCTTTATCGGACATTTTGCTCCGCCGTGAATGCTGCATGGCCTGCATCTGAGATTTTCAGTCTGAAAGATCTTATCATTTTTTCCGTAAGGAAAAAATCCGAATTCAGGCACAGTCGCTCCGAATATCGCGCAGACATCCGTATTCATTGAATTCGCAATATGCATTGGAGCGGAATCGTTTGTAATTATCAGTTTTGACCTTTTTATGAGTTCTGCAGACTCCATCACCGAAAGCGTCCCCGTAAGATTTATAAAATTTCTGAATCTGGAGTTGTTAACTATGAAATCAGAAATCTTCTTATCATCTTTGCTTCCAATCAGAAATATTCTTTTGTCCAGCCCAGTAAGAAGATTGCACAGATTAATAAATTTTTGTTCGGGAAATCTTTTTGTGAACCAGATCGTCCCCGGCGCAATTACAAGGAATTTTTCATCATCACGTATCCTGTGTTCATAAAAAATACTGTCAATTTTTCTTTTTTCCTGAATGCTGATATATAATTCAGGTCTTATAATTTTATGCAGATCAATTCCCAGCGGTGTCAGCAATCTGAGGTTTCTCTGTATCTCATGAATTCCGGTCTCATATTTTACAATTGTCTTATAAAGAAAACTGAAGGAAGATCTGTCAAATGAAACAGTATCAGCTGCACCGGATAAATAACTTATAGCAGCCGATCTGAAGGATCTGTGCGGGGAAATTACAACATCATATTTTTCATTTCTGATCTTCTTTACAATATCCGCCAGTCCTCTGATGCCTGAATTTCTTTTATCATAAGGAATCAGTTCTCTGATCCCGGGATTATTTTTCAGCAGATCGGAAGTGGAAGGTATGCAGAGAAAATCAATAACGGCGTCGGGATATTTTGATTTAATTTCCTGAACCATAGGGATTGTCAGGACTACATCTCCGAGAAATGCAGTCTGAATGATCAGAATTTTCTTTATGTTGTTTTGTTTATCTGACATGCTTAAATCTTTTGTGCAGCCAGAGCCACTGCCCCGGATTTTTTAAAATTATTTTTTCAAATTCAGTCTGGATCCTTTGCGTAAGAAGTTTAATATTATCAGAACTATATTCAGTTATATCGTCATAATTTATATTTGAAAAAAATACTTCATACTTATAATCTTTGTCTCTTAAAGCATATCCCATTATTAGCTCAGGTCTTTTCTTCAAAGCTATTTTTGCTGGTCCGGAGAAGGCAGCAGTATTCTGCCCCAGAAATTTAATATAGACCGAATAGTCAGGATGCGCCGACTGATCTATGAGAAAACATATCATGTCATTGTTTGCGAGTTTTTCAAATATCGCTCTGAGTGAATATCCTGTCTGAATAATTTCATTACCGCCCATTTCCCTGTATGAATTAATTTTCCGGTTTAATACTTCACTTCCCTGTGGCTTTGCAATTATTTTCAGACTGATCCCAAACAGCTTTGAAAAAGAAAATGCCGTTAATTCCCAGTTTGAATAATGTCCGCTCAGGAATAAAGTCCCTTTACCTTTACTGCGTGATTCTTCAGCAACGTTCACATTTTTAAAATTTGTCAGGCTTTCCAGTGTATCCTTATTCAGCTTTGGCAAATAAAAAAACTCAAGCATATCAATTCCGAGATTAATATAATTTTCTTTAACTATGGATTTTTTAAAGGAGTGGTCTTTATCAGGGAAACACAGCCCGAGATTATGATAAGCGACTTTCTTTCTGATAGGAATCAGATAAAAAAAAACAGCCCCAGACATTTCCCAAGGCGCTGAATGAATTTCAAAGGAAATAATCTGACCGTAAAACCGGTTATATTGAAAAATAATATGAGGAGTGAATTAAGCACTATTCAGATTATGTTTGTGAATGAGTTACTTTGTTCCGGACAGGATTTCCGAAAAGAGTTGCCGAATTTGCGCCGGTGATCTCAACATTAATTAATTCTCCTGCTTTTATCAAACCGGTATTTACAAGATTCCCTGATGTATCCACTGAACTGAAATTTCTCGGTATTATTACCGACTTATTACAGTCAGTTCTTCCCATAAATTTCTCATCTGATTTCTTACTCAGAGTCTCTACAAGCACCGGCATTACATTTCCGGTCAATGAAGAATTTATTTTGAAAGATATTTCCCGCTGCACAGTAATGATCTCATCAAGTCTTTGCTTTTTGGTTTCTTCATCCACTGTATCAGTCATCTCAAAAGCTTTCGTATTTTCTCTCGGTGAATAAACAAAAGTGAACGCGCTGTCATATTCGATTTCTCTGATCACATCAAGTGTCATTTTATGTTCATCATCGGTCTCTCCCGGAAAACAGGAAATTATATCCGTAGACAATCCGATCCCGGGCATCATATCTCTCGCCTTCAGCATAACGCGCATATACTCTTTTACGGAATATAATCTATTCATCAGTTTCAGTATTCTGTCAGATCCCGACTGTATCGGAAGATGAACATATTTGCAGATGTTATCATATTCAGCCATAGTTTCAAGCAGCTTGTCAGAGAGATCATACGGATGAGAAGTAATATATCTGACTCTCATACCGGGAACAGCTACTGCGACATTCTTCAACAGATCAGCAAAATCATATTGTTCATATTTATATGAATTAACATTCTGTCCTAGCAGCCAGATATCTCTTACGCCTTCGTCATAAAGTCTTTTTGATTCCTCTGTAATATTTATAAAACTTCTGCTACGCTCTCTGCCCCTTGTAAACGGCACTACACAGAACGAACAAAATTTGTCACAGCCTCTCATTATGGAAAGCCATGCAGTAATCCCCTCTCTTCTCAGAGGAGTTATGTCATCGTAAGTTTCAGTCCTTGATAATTTGACAGCAATTCCTTTCTCACCTTTTTCAACTGAATTTTCTATAAGCTCAGGCACTCTTCTGTATTCATCGGGTCCAACAATTATATCAACTATTTTCTTTTTTTGGAGCAGATCTTTTCTTAATCTTTCAGCCATACAACCGAGAATTCCGATGACAAGCTCAGGGTTTCTTTTTTTATATTTTATTAAATCGCCCAGTCTGCTGTAGATTCTGTTCTCAGCATTCTCTCTTATACTGCAGGTATTCAGCAGTATCACATCAGATTCCTCTATATCCGCAGTTTCATTATATCCGTTTTTACTTAGCACACTCAGCACTATTTCGGTATCAGAAAAATTCATCTGACAGCCGTAAGTTTCCACGTAAACTTTCTTGTCATTTGAAAGTTTGTTGAAATTATTTTTAGCTTCGGTTTTGGTTTCGTTATTTAAAATCAGATGTGTTAATTCCATAGAATAGTTTTATTGCCTTACTCCAAATATTTTAAGGTCTCTGAATGATAGAAAAAATATCTGACCTGTACATACTGAAGATTTTAAAGTAACCCGTGAAAAAATTTCTCTTTGTATACCCGGAGAATTAACTTCTGCAAAATCCGTAGAATTTATTTCATCCCTATTTACTAAATTTACAAGAAAAACAATTTCTCCGTTCTCATAATAAAACAAACTGATGCTTGAAAGATCAGCGTCAGACATTCCGTCAAACTCAAATCGCAGTTTTGAATAATCACTCAGATTAAATTCCCCGAAACTTCTTGTCCTCACCTGCACTGCTGAGCAGTCCCCGCCGACTTCCTCGATTACTCCGTCGAGGTTAAACAGCAGTTCCCGGCTTTCAGTATTCTGCACAGGACTTTCACTGCAGCTTTGTAATAATAAAGCTGCAAAAAATACAAATGCAGAAATAATTAAATTAAACTTTCTCATTAACTTTAGTTTTTATCAAAAATTCTTTCACAACTTCAGCAATACCTTTAGCATCTATTCTAAGTTCCTCATGCAGCTCTTCCGGTTTTCCGTGTTCAATAAATCTGTCCGGAATTCCGTGTATAAGTATATCATTTTTAAGATTATTTTCCGAAGCAAATTCAGATACAGCGCTGCCGAATCCGCCGACGATAGTGTTATCTTCTATTGTCATTATTTTATCAAACCTGCTGAATACATCATACAACAATTCTCTGTCAAGCGGTTTTATGAATCTTGCATTGATCACTTCCGCGCTGATTCCGTATTCAGTCAGATATTTTTCAGAGTCGAGAGAATTTTTCACCATATTTCCTACAGCAAGGATGGCAATGTCTTTTCCTGTCTTAACTATCTCACCTTTACCTATCTCCATTAATTCAAATTTTCCTTTCTCAACGCCGAGAGCGTTACCCCGCGGATATCTGATCGCGATTGGACCTCTCTTATAACGGGTAGCTGTAAAAAGCATGTTCCTTAATTCGTTCTCATCCTTAGGTGACATGAGTACCATTCCCGGGATCAGTCTGAGATAAGTAAGATCAAATACTCCGTGATGCGTTGGACCGTCAGCTCCGACCAGTCCTCCCCTGTCGAGAATAAATACCACAGGAAGTTTTTGAATTGCAACGTCATGCACGATCTGATCAAAAGCTCTCTGAAGGAATGTGGAATAGATCGCTGCAACAGGAGTGTAACCTTCCGTAGCAAGTCCTGCGCAGAAAGTGACAGCGTGTTGTTCAGCTATTCCTACATCAAAATATCTGTCCGGAAATTCACTCTGCATATAATTCAGTCCGGTCCCGTCCGGCATTGCTGCATTCACTGCGATAATTTTTGGATCGGCTTTCGCCAGTTCCGTTAATGCAATTCCAAATTCTTTTGTAAATGTTGAGACGGTTGATTTCTTAAATTCAATGCCTGTTGATTTATCAAATGGATTTAAAGCGTGTATCTTCTGCGGATGATCTGTTGCGTATGAAGGTCCTTTACCTTTTTCAGAAATTATGTGGAGAAGTATCGGACCTGACATTCTTTTCAGCTCTTCAAGCATCTTTACGAGATTGACAACATTATGCCCGTTCACCGGTCCGAAATAACGGAATCCGAGAGCTTCGAAAAGCATACCTGGGGTAATAACGCTTTTTATACTGCCTTCTATTTTTGATCCAACCTTTCTTAATCTGTCACTGTTCTTTTTATCGAATACTTCAGTCAGTTCCCAAACCTTGCTTCTGAATTTATTATAAGTGTCATTTGTCATCAGGTCATTGAAATAATTCTGAAGAGACCATACATTCGGCGCTATTGACATTCTGTTATCATTCAGAACTACTATAATATCTTTCTTAAGGAGACCAATATTATTCATTGCTTCATAAGCCATTCCGCCTGTCATAGAGCCGTCGCCGATCACAGATATTACTTTAAAATTCTTTTTTGAAAAATCTCTTGCCGTAGCAATGCCAAGCGCTGCTGATATAGAGGTAGTTGCATGTCCTGCTCCAAATACATCGTATTCGCTTTCGCTTCTTTTCAGGAATCCGCTGATACCGTTCTTTTGTCTGATTGTTTTTAACTCTTCTTTTCTTCCGGTGAGGATCTTATGAATGTATCCCTGATGACCAACATCCCATATGATTTTATCTTCCGGAGTATTGAATACATAATGTAAGGCGAGTGTAAGTTCACAGACACCCAGAGATGCGCCGAGATGCCCGCCGATCCTGGAAATTGTATCTATAAGGTATTCGCGGACTTCGTCTGCAAGTTCCCTGAGATTCATTAAATTAAGTTTCTTCAGATCTTTAGGATAATCAATATCCTTTAGAAATTTTGTATTGTTAATATTGTATTCGCTCATTATAAATATAGTTTGTGCAAATATACTGTTTTTAATTCTCTTGTTCAGTGCTTAATTTTTCGATTTTCAATTCCGCTTCATCCAGTTTTTTTCTGCAGACTTTTAAAAGATTGATCGCTTCCTGGTATTTTTCAATAATTTCTTCAAGCGAATGGTCCTCTATTTCTGTTTCAAGCTGCGCCAGTATCACTTCAAGCTTTTTATAACTGCTGCCGAATGTGTCTTCCGTAACTTTCTTTTTTGACATATAGTTTAGTATATTTTATTTTATGATTGCATCCGATTGCCCGTCGCTGAATTTTATCTGAATTTCATCTTTTGTTTTCAATTGTCTGCTTTGAGTTATGATCTTATCTTCTCTTTTGATAATTGCAAATCCCCTTTTTAAGACATTTTCAGGATTAAGAGAATTAAGTAATTTTCTGCTGGTGTCGATATTATTTTTAACATTGCGGATTTTCCTTTCAGTTACTGACTTAATGTCTCTTTCTATCGAATCAATATTCATTCTGAATTCATTAATAAGGTCTGCCGGTCTTTTAAAATAATAATTTCTTTCAATACTGTTCAGTTCATTTTTTAATTTATTTATCCTGTAATAAATATGTCTCTTTAAATTGTTTTCACTGACATTTAGTCTTAATTTCAGATCATACGCATCCGGGAATATCATCTCAGCCGCGGCGGACGGAGTAGGAGCTCTTTTGTCAGCAGTAAAATCGCTGATCGTAAAATCCACTTCATGACCGATTGCAGATACGACCGGGATCTTCGAATTAAAAATTGCCCTGGCAACTTTCTCCTCATTAAAAGTCCATAGATCCTCAATTGCTCCTCCGCCGCGGGTTATAACAATTATATCTGATCTATATTCAGAACTGTTAGCTTTTATAATTGCATTACAAATACTAACTGCTGAGTTTGCGCCCTGCATAAGCGCAGGAATGAGTAAAATCTTTACAAGAGGATACCTGTTCTCCGTTACTTTTATAAAATCATGAAATGCCGCGCCGGTCTCAGATGTAATGAGAGCAATTCTTTCCGGATACAGCGGAAGCGGTTTCTTATACCTGTCATCAAAAAGTCCTTCTTCATATAATTTATTTTTCAGCTTTTCAAATGCAATCTGCAGCTCGCCTACTCCCGATGGAAGTATTTCAAACACATCTATCTGATAACTTCCTCTTGTTTCATATAATGTTATCCTTCCTTTTATCAGTACATTCATGCCATCCTCAGGTGTAAATATCAGGTCTTTAACTCTTGAATTCCACATTACAGCGCTGATCTGAGATTTGCTGTCCTTTAATGAGAAATAGAAATGTCCCGAGGAGTGATTTTTGAAATTTGAGATCTCACCTTTGACAAAGATATAGGAAAAATTCCTTTCTATTGTATTTTTTATATCTCTTGACAGTTCTGATACAGAAAGAGGTGAATTCACTTTTGAATTTTATTAATAATAAATTAATTTGATATTGAAACTAATAATTTAAAAACACTGATAAAATGGGAATTGCAATTGCTTTAATGATCATTACTACCTGGGCATTACATTTATTTTATATTCTTGGGATCCGGGATATCACATTTTCAGATCCGATGATGTATTTTCATATATTGGTTCAGACATATTTGTTTACAGGTATATTTATTACCTCTCACGATGCCATGCACAAAAATATCTGCAAAAATAAATATATAAACAATTCATTAGGTTACTTAACATCATTTCTCTTTGCCGGATTTAGTTTTAATAAACTTTTAAAAAGCCATTTAATGCATCACCGCACTCCCACATCAGAGGATGATCCGGATTTTAATCCCCGGTCTCAGAATTTTATAGCATGGTGGTTTAAATTTCTTTCAAATTATGTTTGGTAATTCTGTTCTGGGTAATACCTTCAATACTCAGTACGCTTCAGTTATTTTATTTCGGAACATACCTTCCTCACAGAAATCCTCAAGAAGGACTACAATCTCCGCACTTCGCAAGATCTCAGAAGAAAAATCACTTTTGGGCCATGCTTAGCTGTTATTTTTTCGGATATCATCATGAACACCATTCAAGTCCAAAGACCCCCTGGTGGAAATTATATAAAATTTCAGAAAATTAAAATTATTCTTCATTTCATCATTGATTAAAAATGATGTTGTATTTATATTGGCGTTTTATTCGACAGTAGCTCAATGGTGGAGCATTCGGCTGTTAACCGAAGGGTTGCAGGTTCAAGTCCTGCCTGTCGAGCAAAATCCCTGAAATCAGGGATTTTTTTTTATTTAGTTCCAATGAAATAAGAATTGAAATAAAAATAAGATTAAGTTATTTTGTTAATCAATACGGCGAGCATAGCTCAGTTGGCAGAGCGTCAGATTGTGGTTCTGAATGTCGCGGGTTCGAGCCCCGTTGTTCGCCCTACTTCAATAATCTAATTATATATATAAATACATTTCTACTTAATTTCCATATTCATTTATCTTTTTTTATTTAATAAGTTTTTACAACCAATGATTTTGTAATCAAATGAATTTATTCGAAAAGAATTCTTTCATTGTATTATATTCTATTAATAATTAGTTTATTCCAATTTTAAAAATGGCAACTTCTAAAGAAAATCCGTTGAATAAAACTTCAGATCTGAATACTGAATTAAATGATGACTTGGATCCCGGTTTGATTGAAGACAAGGAAGAGAATATTATTTCTAATTCCTCAGATGATTCCGGCGACAGCATTGATAATGTTGATAATGTTTCTGAAGAAAATCCTGATGAGAATCCTGAAGAAATTTCTGAAGAAATAGCCGAAGAAATTTCCGAGGAAGAATTACTTAAAAGAAAAAAAGATTTTGATGCAGAAGCAATGCCTCACATGAAAATCATTCATAATTACGCTTACAAATTAACAGGCAATAAACTCGACGCAGATGATCTTTTACAGGAAACTTTTCTAAGAGCTTTCAGATTTTTTGATAAGTTTGAAAAAGGAACTAATTGTAAAGCATGGCTGTTCCGCATAATGAAAAATTTGTTCATTAATAAGTACAGAAAGAGACAAAAAGAACCCGGAAAAGTTGACTACGGGGAAATAGAAAATTTCTTTGATAACATCAGATCTTCAAAGATAGATTCTACTGACCTTCAGGAAAAAGTTTTTTCGAATTTACTTGATGATGAACTCCTTAATGCTTTAAATTCCCTTCAGGATGATTTTAAAACTGTAGTTATACTTTGTGATCTCGAAGGATTAAGTTATGAAGAAATTGCTGAATTTGTTCAGTGTCCAATAGGTACCGTCAGAAGCAGACTTCACCGAGGCAGAAAAGTTTTACAGCAAAAGCTTCTTGAATACGCGAGAAAGCGTGGTTATGATGTGGAAAGCAATCTCATAAAATGAATTTAAAATCAAATCGATAATTATATAAACTTTATACTCTTTTAAATGTCTGATACTCCAAACAACCCGGCCAACTCTGAACTTGACCCACCTGATAATTTTAATCAGAAAAATTCAGATTTAAAGTATGAACTTATATCATCTTATATTGATAATGAAATTAAAGATGAAAATGAGTTAAATCAAATTAAAGAACTTATAGAGAAGGATCAGGATCTTAAGAACAGATATGAACTTGAGAAATCTGTTAAGGATTTGTTTAAATCAAGACTAGGGGGAAAAATTGAAACCCCGCTTTATCTTTACACAAATATAGGGAAAAGTATCGATGACTATATAAAAGCTACTTCAGCAAAACCGTCAGTTTCTATAAAGAAAGAAAATGAAAGTTACATAAATCACCGGATGCTGGAGCAGAAATCCAACCTCAAAAGAAACCTTGCTTATGGTACCGTTGTATTTATTTTACTTATTGTTTCTGCTTTCGCTATAAATAATTATCTCCTGGATAATGAATCAACTTCTGAATATGCCAAAAATGATATTGTTACTATTTCCAAGGAAGTTTTCGATAAATTTCAATCCGGTAATATAAACGTGCAGTATGAAACCAGTAATGCAACTGAATTAGCTGAAAAGATGAATAAGCATCTGGATTTCAAAGTATTTGTTCCTGATGTAAAAGACGCAGTTTTAGTCGGTGGAGTTTGTAATGAAATTAACGGAGAGAAAATTGCTCATATTATTCACAGAGCCGGTAATAACTATATTTATACTTTTCAGGCATCCATGAATAATTTAATGAATAGTGATAAGATAATTATTTGCGATAAAGTTAAAAGCGCTTTGACCAGCGGTGAAAATTGGATAACATGTATTAATAAGACTGAAAACACTTCCACGGTAATGTGGAAAAGAGATAATGTGGTTTGTTCCTCACTGGCAGGAATGGAATCGAATGAAATTAAATACACACTCACAAATTTTAAATAAAAAAATCTAAATCTAATGAAGAAATATATTTTAAGTTTTACATTCCTATTCCTTTTAATTATTGCAGCATCATGCAATAAAGATTCAAAGGAAGTTTCAGATAATAAATATAAAGAATCTAAAACCGTTGAAAACAAAACTACACCTACTGACAATACAGTTAAAACAGTTTCCAACACTGATCTTTTTACTGTTGAATCAGTAGAAAAATCTGCCGGTAAGAAAGTTTCGCCAAATGTAACATGGACAGAAGACGGAAAAAAAGCTTCACTCAATGATTTAAAAGGAAAAGTTGTATTACTGAATTTCTGGGCGACTTGGTGCGGACCATGCATCAAGGAAATGCCCGATCTTTCCAGTATATCAGAAGAGCTGAAATCCAAGGATTTCAGAATGATCGGTATGAATGTATTTCAACAGGAAAAATCAGCAAAAGTCGGTGATTTTCTAAAATCAAATCCTGTGAAATATACCATACTGGATGGTAATCAGGAAGTAGTTGACGCTTTCGGTGAAGCTACAGGTGAAAACATTGAAGCTGTTCCAACTACTTTTATAATAGATAAAAACGGAAAAATTGCAGAAACAATAATTGGATCCCGTAAGAAAGATGACTTTCTGAAAATTATTAATAAGTATCTAAATTAATTCTAATTTAATTTTATTAAAATAAGTATATTTAAACTCAAGAATTCTGTTTCTTGAGTTTTTTATTTATTAAACCTGTTTTTGTTTTAAAACATGACTGAGAAAGTTTGTATCTTCGGCTCTACCGGATCCATCGGATGTAATTCTCTCGAAGTAATTGATAACCTAAATAACAATGGATTAGATTTTTCCGTATCCTACCTTACTACAAATACAAGTATAGATCTGCTTGCTGAACAGATAAAAAAATATTCACCTAAAGGAATTGCTATAACCGATGAATTAAGTTGTGATCAGTTTGTTTCCCGATATAAATTTAATGATCTTGAAATTTTCAAAGGCAGAAAAGGGATTCTTGAATTGTCGAAGCGTGATGACTTTTCTTTACTTATTTCATCACTGGTTGGTATTGCAGGTCTTGAACCAACTGTTAACGCTATTAAAAAAGACAGGAGAATTGCTCTTGCTAACAAAGAAACACTGGTCGTCGCAGGTGAACTGGTAAACGATCTTGTTAAAAAGAATTCGAGCACTTTGATCCCTATTGACAGCGAACATTCTGCTATTTTCCAATGTCTGACCGGAGAGAAAATGAGTAATGTTTCGGGAATCATTCTTACCGCATCAGGCGGGCCGTTTTTAAATAAGTCATTGGATGAATTAAATTATGTAACTGTTAATGACGCTTTAGCTCATCCCAACTGGAGTATGGGAAAGAAAATAACTATCGATTCGGCAACAATGATGAATAAAGGACTTGAGATAATTGAAGCGAAGTGGCTATTCAATCTTGCACCATCACAGATTTCCGTTGTAATTCATAAACAGTCAATTATTCATTCGATGGTAGAATTTATTGACGGATCTGTAATTGCGCAGCTCGGTATTCCGGATATGAAACTTCCTATTCAATACGCTCTTACATATCCCCATAGAGTAATAAATGATTTCCCAAAAATGAATTTTAATAGTCCTTTAACTCTTACATTTGAACCCCCGGATTATGAAAAATTCAAATGCCTTAAGCTTGCGATAGATGCATTAAATTCCGGCGGAATTTATCCGACTGTTTTAAACGCTGCGAATGAAATAGCTGTTGAGCTATTTTTAAACGAAGCTATTAGCTTTAATGAAATCCCTGAAATACTGGAATTAACTTTAAATAATTTTAATGATGATCAAGAACTAAGTCTCGATAATATTATGAATACGGACAAATCAGTTCGGCGTAAACTTAAAGAAAATCAAAAATTTTATTCTAAGTAGTTTTTTTTAACTCTAATTTTTAATTAATTAATTTTATCTTTCACGTTTAAGATAACTATGGAATTTTTAAGCACAACATTTTACTTTCTTATTGTAATCGGAATACTTGTTTTCATTCATGAATTTGGTCACTTTATAGCCGCCAGAATGACAGGAATGAGAGCGGAAATATTTGCACTTGGTATTGGTTACAGACTATTCGGTTACAATAAAATCAATGGCTTTACATTTGGGTCATTAAGTGATGAGGTAATACTCGGCGATAAAACAGATTACAGGATCTGCGCTTTCCCGATCGGAGGATATGTTAAAGTATCAGGAATGATCGATGAAAGTATGGATAAGGAATTTATAAATAAAGAACCGCAGCCCTGGGAATACAGGGCTAAACCGGTCTGGAAAAGAATGATCGTCATTACAGCAGGCGTAATAATGAATTTTCTTCTGGCTTTCATAATTTTTTACTCTTTAACTCTTATAAAAGGAAAGACTTTAACTGATACCACTACTGTCGGTTACATAGGGTTAAATACTCCTGCTGCATCCACTGAACTTAAACCCGGTGACAAAATTTTATTTATCAATGACAATAAAGTAGAATCCTGGGAAGATGTGCAGACAAAACTTTATCTGGATAATCTTGGCGAGCATCTGGATTTTCTTGTAAAAAGAGGCAGTGAAGAAAAATTAATATCTGTTCCAAAGGATAAAACTGGTGATCTGACAGAAAGGTCTTTTGGAATTTATGCTGAAGGATACAGACCTGAAATTAATGATGTCGTATCCGGTATGCCGGCGGAAAAATGCGGATTGCAGAAAGGTGATATCATTACCGGATTTAATAATGTTGAAATTACTAATCCTCAGCAGCTGACGGATTTAATTAAATCAAATGCTAATACCGAAAATGAAATAAGATGGAAAAGAAATGATGAGAATTTAAAGTGTGCTGTTACTGCTTCTTCAGATTCAACAATCGGAATTATGATTGCTGCAAATTACACAGGTCCTGTAAAGGAGATAAAATACAATTTTATAACTGCTGTTCCGAAAGCTGCACATGACATGTATTATATGGGGATTGAATTATTTTTTAAAACAATCGCTAAAATATTCAAAGGGGAAATTGCATTTAAAAAAGCAATAGGCGGACCTATTAAGATTGCACAGGTTTCAGCCCAGTCTGCTGAAGGCGGTATATATACATTTCTCGGTTTCATAGCGTTACTTTCAATTTCACTTGCTGTAATTAATATCCTCCCCTTCCCTGCTCTTGACGGAGGACATTTTATGCTTCTGCTTTATGAAGGGATTGTAAGAAAACCGGTGCCGTATAAAGTGCAGCTTGTATTGCAAAATGTTGGATTTGCTATATTAATTGCCTTTATGATATTTGTAGTTTACACTGATATCACTTCGATGAAATAATTTCTTTCATTGAATTCACAATATTAAAGCAATATATTTGTGATATAAATTTTTAGTTACACATAGGAAGGGTGGGTGAGTGGCTGAAACCAACGGTTTGCTAAACCGTCGTAAAACAATGATTTAAAGCTATAATTAAGACTTTTCTTTTAACTTCATACTGAACTTCACACTTTAAAACCTAAATTTTATACTTTTTTGACTTCCGGAAGGAGTTAAAAAAATGTTTCTCTCAAAACGTCAAAACGGTTTTTATTACTTATTTTTCATAGATGAAAATACAGGTAAAAGAAAAATGATTTCCTGTAAGACAAAGTATAAGCCGGAAGCAATGAAATTCCTATCTAACTTTACAAGCACTTCAAAGAAAGATCACAAACAAAAATCTAATGTTATATACTACATTGAAGATTTAAGAAAAGAAGTCATAAAATACACTTCCGATAATCTTCAAATTTCCACTATGCAAATTTACAGACGTGTTTTAAATGATATGTTAAGGATCATTAAAAATAAACCTGTAAAACTCATTACAAGCAAAGACATTGAGAATTATAAATCTGTAAGACTAACTGAAGTAAAGAAAACCACTGTAAACATTGATATTAAAACAATGAAAGCAATATTTAATTTAGCTTTAAAGTGGAATTGGATTTCTGAAAATCCTATGAGATATGTAAAGCAAATATTAGTTGAACAGAAAGAAAGACTTTCATTTAGTGATATTGAACTTAGATTATTACTTAATAACATTAATGATACATATCTGAAAAACATAGTATTGACAGGGCTTTATACTGGGTGCAGGTTAAATGAGATCATAAACATTCAATGGAAAGATATAAATTTGAATGAAAAGGTTTTACTGATCCGGAATAAAGAAAATTTCAAGACAAAGACCGGAAAGATTAGACAAATACCTATTTCAGATAATTTTTATAATTTGCTTTGTGAAATGTCGTGTGACGGTGAAGCAAATATAATTTCTCTCTATGATCCTGACAGCTATATATTTTCAAGAAAAGGTTATAAGTTCAGTAAAGATTTCATTTCAAAGAAATTTAAAGAAACATTGAGGGCGTTAAACTTCCCTGAAAAATTTCATTTCCATTGTTTAAGGCATACTTTTATAACTACTCTAATTAAATCCGGAGTGAATATAAATTATGTGAAAGAAATTGCAGGGCATTCAAACATACAAACTACATTGAATTATATTCATATAGTGACGGAAGATTTAAGACAGGCAGTGAATAAGATTAATATTGTTCGTTAATTTAAAAGAATAAAATATTAAATTTCATAAACACTTAAATTATGAATTACAATTATAAAACGCTTTCCGAAGATGAAATAAAAAAAATATTAGAAACTTCCGAAACTTATTATCCTAAATTTAATTCAATTCAAACAATTGAAAGTTATTATAAAACCAATTACCAATATTTTAAGACCACTGGAGGAATTGTTTGCATTTTAGCCGGATTAATATTAACACCAATAATTATAGGAATACTTATAATTTTTATAGGTATGGGAATGAAGGAAACAACCACATATTGTTCTTACTGTAAAATGAAAATATAAATATTTTTTCAATAGTAAATAAACTTTTTAATATTTATCCGGGAAGGGAAAATGAAAAAAGGAATAAATTATCATTTAAAGAATAGTTCTAAGTGGGATCAAAAAAGAAAAGTATGTTTTGAATGGTTACAAAATATACTTAATGAGTATATGAAAAATAGAAATATTGAAATAAGTTTATTTGCAAATGGTTTATTAAAAAATAAAAAATATTCGAAGTTTAAAAAAGAATTGATAGAATTAATTCCAAACATTCAAAATTTAATTTCACAAAATGAAAAATTTAAAATGTTTGATAGACTTGAAGTTCAAAGTAATAAAGGAAAACTTTCTATTCATACAGTGACAAGTATAACTCTTATTGAAAATACAAATGAAGATAAATTAAATAATTTAGAACATTTATTACGGTTAAGTAAATTTATAGAAAACGAAAAATATTTGAATATGCCGGAATTTAAGAAGTTAAAAGTTTTCTTGTTAAGAAATCCGGGTTCAATAGAATTATTAAAGAATATATTTTGTGATTATGAAATAGCAGTAAAAACACAAGAAAATAAAACACTTGAAATATTTAATGATTTTAAAACAATTTATAACAATTTAACAACCAAACAAAAAGAAATAATAAGAAACAAAAATAAATATAAGGAAAGATTTAATAAATACTTTGATTTATTTGATAAGTCTGAAAGAGAAAAAACAAATATCCAAAAACAAAGAGGCACAATAAACCAATATTTTACTGAGTGGGAAAGTCAAACGATTAGTATGGGTAGAGTAAAAAAAAATTTTTATGAAAATGAATTTATTAAAAAATATCCGGAATTAAAATCTTATCCATTTATAAAATTTTCAAATAATTTCAGAAAAGATAAGTCTATCAGAGAGAAAGCTATTAACAAAAATAATTAAGTGTGAATGGTTTTCACACTTAGAAACATAGATTTAAAAGTTTAATATATTGAACTTGCATAAGATTTAAACAAAAATCTTATGCTTAATAGAAATTCAAACAAGTACAATCTAACTAATTATAAACCTGTGACAAGGTTTCCTTTTGCATTTATTCCCTTCCCGGAACTGCATAAGATTTTTGTTTACTTGTCACAGGTATTTTTTTTAAACAAAAAATAAAATCTTATGCACACACAAAACGAAACAATCAAAATTGAGAAAAACGGAAAAGTTTTTCTGATCCTGCCGAACAAAAAGTTCAAACCTTCCCGGTGCATTGGTTACATTCGTAACCGGACATTTCACACACTTAAAAAAGATAACCATTTATTCCGTCAATTCAATGCTTTTGGATTGAACTATAAATTTCTTAGTGAAGGTGAAAAATTTTTCGATTATATAGAGATTGAATATAATTTTGGAAAATTGATAACTACAAGAAGGTATTATTTAGCTAATGGTAGCTTTAAACATTATCAGCAGAATGATTTAGAGAAACAAATATTTTTACCATTGGAGTTATACGGAATGGAAAGAGCTTTGAGCTGGGAGAAGGAACAGAGTAAGAAACAGCGTGAAGCTATTACTTCTAAGAATACTTATGTCATTCAGCATTCTATGTTTTAATATTGAATGCTATTTCAAATACGGAGTGTAGTATGTCCGGAGCTATAACCTTGAAAGGAGGGTTAAGACTTTGAACTGCTACATTCCTTCTAATTTTGATTTTGAAAAGTTGTTCCCGGATTGCCTGAAGTATAGAGATAAATATTATTATTTCATTCATAAAATTATTGAGGAAAGAATATTTGATAAAAGGTATGAAAAGGATAGCTTTATACATCTGTATTCTGAAGTAATAAAAAATATAATTGGAGTAAGAATATTTTATAAAATGAGATATAACCTTTTAAATAAAAACGTAATTGAAATAAATCATAGGTATTCTGATATATTACATTTTTCTAAGGGTTACAGATTAACAGATACATTTAGCGGAGTTAAACATAAGAAAGTAAATATTGAAGATGAAAAAATATTGCAAAGAGTAAACCGCTATAAATTAAAATTAACAAACGATATTCCGGAAGGATCTGAGTATAAATTTTTATATAATAACCTGAATAAAATAAATATTGATCATTTAGAAGCATTAAATTTTATTAATCAAAATTACTCTTTTGATCCTTACATTTTCAATTCCTTTAAAATATCTATTGATTATATAAATGATAAATCATTTTTTTTTGTAGTTGATAACATTGCCGGGAGGGTTCATACAAATATTTCAAATCTTTCAAGAGAGTTAAGACCTTTTTTAAATTTTGAAGGCAAACCGCTAATAAATATAGATATTTCAAATTCACAACCATTTTTATTTAATACATTAATTCAAAATTATTTTGTTAAATACCCCCAACACTATTATTAACATAATATCAATAATTTACAAAGCATTACCCCTTATGTAGTGCATTTTAAAGATATTGAGCTATTTGAAAGATTAACCAGTGAAGGAAGATTTTATGAATATTTGATGAAAAAAGCCGGAATTAAAAATGAAGACAGACAAAAATTTAAAAAGGATTTTTTTGGAAAGGTTTTTTTCTGTAATAGTAATGATAAGTATGTATATAAAGAAACAAAGCTATTCCGGGAGCTGTTTCCAAATGTATATAAAGTAATACTGCATTATAAGAAAGAAGATTACAAACAACTTGCTATAAATCTTCAGAAAACTGAGGCAAATTTAATGATCAATAAAGTTTGTAAAAGAATATCTGAGGAAAGACCGGATATTTTTGTTACAACTATTCACGATAGCATATTAACAACTTCAGAAAATAAAGATTATATTTGTAACATAATTCTAAACGAATTTGAAAAAAATTATAATCTTAAACCTTCAATAAAATAGAATGAATATAAAATCATTTATTAATCAGTATGGATTAATGATATTTGAAATAAAAAAATCTTATTTGATTATGTTCAATGGTAATTGTCTGAAGCTAAAAAATAGGAAAATAGATTTGAATAAGATTGATAGCATTTTATTTTATAAACTTGCAAACAAACAGGATTAAAAACACTCTTAGAATTGCTTTATAGCTTGTTTAAATCGATCCTAAGAACATTAAATAAATAATTAGTATAAAACCTTACCTACTATGAAAAGTATAGCAGAAAAAGAAAAATTTATTCAGTTAAGAGCTGAAGGAAATTCATTTGACAGGATCGCTGATGACCTGAAAATTTCCAAACCTACTTTAATAAATTGGAATATTGAATTTAAAAAAGAAATTGATAACCTGGAATATCTAAAATATCAATCTATTTTGGAACAACACAAATTAATTAAACAGAAAAGAATTGAATTTTTGTCAGAGCATTTAAATAAAATCAATGAAGCAATAAACAACACGAATTATGAAGATTTGACAATCAAGGATTTGATTATGATCCGGAAAGAATTTAATTCTGAATTGCTAAGAGAAACAAACGAAAATCAATACTATACAGGAATATTTGAAACTCAAAGCACTCTTGATTTTGAATTTGAAGAGGAAATTGAAAAGACTTTGAAACTTAACTAAAACCTATCTGATATTTTACTAATCCTGATTATAGAATTGAATATATAAATATTTTTTATGTATTTTAATTAAATCATTCTTTTAAATAATCTAATTCGGGAAGGGCAAATGAAAAAATTTATTACAACATTTCTTTTAATTTCATTCTTGTATTTAAACGGTTGTGCTACACTTTTCTCAGGAAGTAGTGAAGATATTTCTTTGGAAAGTGATCCCCCAAAGGCAAAAGTATTACTAAATGGAAGCACTATGGGTAAAACTCCATTAACTCTAAAATTAAAAAAAGGTAATAGCTACATTATTGAATTTATGAAAGAAGGTTATGAAAACAAAACATTAAGTATGTCTTATTCATTAGGGGCTGGTTGGTTAATACTAGACATATTAAGTGGTTTAATAGGTATTATTGTTGATGCTTCAACGGGTAATTGGAACGAATTTGATTTTACGCATTATAAAGCAGTTATGGATGAAAAGGAAAAATAAGTCTTTGCTTTATATATCCTTAAAAAAGAAATTGAATAGATATTCGCAATAAGTTATATTTGTTCAGTTTAAAAAATTCAAATTGCGAAACATAAGACTTTTGTATTTACAAAGACCTGTTAAGGTTTAAGGTTTTCGCAGACCTGAATTTCCTTAACGGGTTTTTTGTTTTAACTGAAGCAAAAAAGGTAAAATACAGGTTTAAAAAGTTCATACTATATTTCACACTCTGAAATGGAATTTGCACAAGTGGAATAGAAGTTATGAAAATGTTCTTAGAAGTTAATAATCATTGAATTCACAATATTAAAGCAATATATTTGTGATATAAATTTTTAGTTACACATCAGGAAGGGTGGGTGAGTGGCTGAAACCAACGGTTTGCTAAACCGTCGTACGGGTCAAACTGTACCGAGAGTTCGAATCTCTCCCCTTCCGCAAAAAGATCTCTGAATTATTTTCAGAGATCTTTTTTTTACATTAAGGTTTTTATTATCGAAGTAATATTTGATTAAAACCCAGTATTCTAACCAGGATTTTAAGAAACCGTCGTACGATTCTATTTATTATTCGAGAATTCGAATCTCTCCCCTACCGCAAAAAGATCTCTGAATTATTTTCAGAGATCTTTTTTTTACATTAAGGTTTTTATTATCGAAGTAAGATTTGATTAAAACCCAATATTCTAACCAGGATTTTAAGAAACCGTCATACGATTCTAATTGTTATCCGGGAGTTCGAATCTCTCCCCTTCCGCAAAAAGATCTCTGAATTATTTTCAGAGATCTTTTTTACATTAAGGCTTTTATTATCGAAGTAAGATTTGATTAAAACCCAATATTCTAACCAGGATTTTAAGAAACCGTCATACGATTCTAATTGTTATCCGGGAGTTCGAATCTCTCCCCTTCCGTTTTTAATTCTCTGAATAAATTTCAGAGAATTTTTTTTATTATTTCTAAAAGACTTTTCCCTAAACCGGTGTGCGATTCTAATTATAGTCGGGGAGTTTGAATCTCTCAACTTCAGCTCTTAAATCTCTGAAGTATTTTAAGAGAATTTTATCTAACAATGATTATAATAAATAACTTTTTATAATTGGCAATAAAAAAAGAGAACTCATACAATATGAATTCTCTTTGAATCAAATAATTTGTAAAAACTTATTTCAGCAACGTCATTTTCTTTGAAACTGTTTTTATAAAGTTAGGAGAATTGTAAGTGATCCGGTAAAAATATACTCCGCTTGGCAGATCAGCGCCGTTAAAATCGATATAATGATATCCGGCTTTCAAATCAGCATTCTGTATAAGATCTATCTCTCTGCCGGTAGAATTGAATAAAGCAAGTCTGACATTCCCCTCTTCAGGAATTTCAAATCCGATCTTAGTAGAAGGATTAAAAGGGTTTGGAAAATTCTGACTCAGGTTAAATTTTAAAGGTATTCCGATCACAATCTCATCTGAAAGTAAGTGATAAAGAAAATTACTGTTGAAATCAATCTGCTTTAATCTGTAAAGAAATGTCCCGGATTTCAGATGTTTGTCGGTAAATTTATAATGATGAATTTCATTTGAATTTCCGTTTCCACTTATTACCGCGATTGTATTGAAAATAAGGTTATCAGGATTGTAATCGGGCATATCTGTAATTTCAATCCTCTGAACTTCAAATCTGTCGTTATTTATTTCACCGGATGTACTCCAGTCAAGTATCACTTCATTTTTAATAGTTGTTGCAACAAAATCTGTAAGTTCAACAGGTAATGGCGATACAGCATATATCTTACACCTTATTTCATTTGAATTGATCAAACATTTGTAATTGTATACTCCTTTGATCTTGACTATGTATACAAATTCAGGAGAATTTTCATTCAAAGTAAAATTAAAATATGAAGCGCCGGTTGGAACAGAGGTGCCCGGAATATTTTCAGCACAAATTATATTAATTTCGCCTGGACTATTTAATCGCCATTTCACGGAATCACCTGTTATAACATTAACTGTTACATGCGATACTCCGTCATTGCCAACATTAATAGTGACAGATTCAGAATGCGCTTTCACCGATGTGAAAACGCAAACTGAAAAAACCAGCAGTACAAATAATATTTTAAATCTGATTTTCAGAATTATAGATTTATTATTTTATAAGTAATAATTTTTTTGTCTCTGTAAAAGTCTTTCCGTTACTTCCTGAATATGTAAGTCTGTAAAAATACATACCGGAATTCAGATTGTTACCGTTAAATCTGACAGTATAAAGTCCGGATTCTTTTGAATCATTAACAAGTGTCTGAACTTCTTTTCCCAGTGCATCAAAGACTGTAAGATTAACAAATCCTTTCTCAGCAATGTTAAATTTAATTGATGTAGCAGGGTTGAACGGATTGGGATAATTCTGATATAATTCATAACTGTCTGTGACTATATTTTCATAATTAGTAATTGATGTTGCAAAGTCACTCCAGTTTTTAGATACCTGTATACCGTCTACTATTTCTACTCCGGCATTCGCTGACGAACCCTGTCTTAAAGCAATTCTTCCGATTGTATTATCAGTTGTAGTTCCGGTAACAGGTCCAATACTTGGTGTAACCGGTTCTGAAGAAGGAATTCCGCTTGAGAAAATAAATGCGCTGAATTCATCGTCAGCAGTTCCGGGATTTCTTTTTACTTTTAAAACTACCAGATAAGTTGTATTCAGCGAATATGTATTCTGCGTATAAAAAATACCGCCGGACGCGGCTGTTGATTTACTTAATCCGAATCTGAAACCTGCTGTATCTCTGACATAGAATCTTGCATTATATAATGTAGTACTTGTAGGCGGTAATAAAGCAGTAAAATAATCACCTGCTGCCTGTATAGATGAAACATTAATCATAAATGAAACATACAGATTACCTGTAGAATCAGGAGATGTGAAATTTTTATATGCATCCTGACCATTTGTTAAAACTGTAGTTGCATTTCCTATATTTGATAATGGATAACCTGAATATACAAGTCCGGGTGAAGTTACGGCAAGATAGTTTGTAGCGCCGCCGCTGAATGAAACCCATCCGTGAGCGCCGAGTGAATCTCCTGCAGGATAACTAAAATTTTCCGTAAGCAATACACTTCCGCCTCCGGCTGATGCAGTGATAGTACCGCCCATATCAGGAGCATGCGGCTGACATTTATATACATATGAACCTGCTACGGTAACTGCATATGAAAATGATGAAGTGCCGCTGCTTATTTCAGAATCCCATGCAGCAGCTCCGTTTGGAAGAGAAGTCCCCGGGAAAGTACCGTTACATGTCGTAGTATGAAATCCGCTCACCCACTGCCATCTTACGGTATCTCCGACGCTGACATTAAGATTTGCCGGTGAGAAAGAAAAATCCTGAACTAATACTGTATGTGTCGTGCCGTGTAAATTACTTCCGGCTGTGAAAAAAATTAAAGCAAGTATAAGAAACGCAATTTTTGAAACTCCATTTCTAAAGTAATTAATTTTCATTTTTAATGAGTTAGTTTTAATTTAATATTTAATTTATATAAATAATTTTAATTTAATGTTAATCAGATATTATAATTAACTTAAATACGGGTATTGGGTGATGTGTTAAATATATAAGAACAAAGAAACTTCAATCTACTAATTCCCACTTTTTAATTGTATTGATTTCACATTTAAAGATAGAGTTATATTAAGGAAAATAAAATAAATTACCAATTCAAATTTTAATAGTTTATAATATTTTTTGTTAACAGACTATTTTACTATTTAATAATTATCATCCTTTTGAATCAATAAAACTACCGGCTTTGATCAAATAATAATATACTCCACCGGGTAAATTACTTCCGTCAAATAAAACAGTATAATAACCCGGAGATTTATACTCATTAACAAGTACTGTAACTTCTTTACCCAGTATATCAAATATTTTTATAATTACTACCGACTCTGATGACAATTGGTAGTCAATTTTAGTCTGAGGATTAAATGGATTCGGATAATTTTGTTTTAATTCATTAACCAAAGGTCCAAATATGACTGTTTCATTTTCCAGATCGTAATACTCAAAATTTCCGTTATAGTCCAGCTGTTTCAATCTGTATAAGTATTTTCCCGGCTGAAGCTTTAAATCGGAATATGAATAATTTTTAATTTCACTTGAATTGCCGGCACCCTTTACAAAGCTAATTTTCTTATATGCTTCTTCAGAATTATCTTTTCTTTGAATTTCATATCCGGCATTATTCATCTCGTTTATAGTGGTCCAGTTAAGCGTTACTTTATTTCCTGAAACTGCTGAACTGAAAGAAGTGAGTTCAACAGGCAAAGGATTTGTCAGAGAATCAATATAATGAAATGCGGAATTTGTAACTTCCGTGATCTGTGAATTTTCAAATGAATAAATTTTTGTAAACGGATTAACAGGACCGTTTCTCCATCTTAAAGAAAAATACTGAACATCAAATGATTCGGAATTTGTCATCAGTTTCATTCTTGCAATTCGGGTTCCGGGAAGCTGGTCACTGATGAAGTAGCCCTGTCCCGGCGCGGGGAAAATATTAAGCGAAAGTCTCAGCTGCATTTCACCGCCGGTTACAAATACAACTGGATTTCTGGGCTGAAGCTGTAAAGGAAGATCAGAATCTATAATTGAATAAATAAGCGCACCGCCGTTATTTATATTTAAATTAAAATCAAAAAAATACTGTCCGCCGGCATATTCAAATTGTGAAACCGAACTGTTTGTATGGATCATAATAATGTCAAACTCAAGCGAATTGCTTCCAGTCTGCACTGCATTTCCTGCAGTTAGTATGTATTCAGGAGTTATACCAGGTGAATACTCTGAAGAGAAAATAAAAAATATTATAAAAAATATTTTATTGAAATGTCTGTATTTCATAAATTTGATTCTTTAAATAATCATTTTATAAATTACTCAGACAAAATTTACAATAAAAATCAGAAAAGAGTGAGAACAAAATAATTCTCACTCTTTTAATATTAAACTAAGAAAAATTGTTAATTACGGTGTAACAGAACCAACAAAATTAAAGGCATTGTTATCTGCAATAGATGCATCTGAAAGGTCAACTACATCATCACCTGTAACATCTGTGTTAAGATATCCGCTTGCAAAGTTGAATGCGTCATTGTCAATCAAAGATCCGTCTGATAAGTCGATTACGCCGTCCTGAGTTACATCACCGCTGTAAATTGTGTAAACAGATCCTTTAAGAAGCATATTGTTTCCGAATGCCTGACTACTGGCTGTTGTAAAATCATATGATCCGCCGTTATTATTCGTAACTAATTCTCCGCCTGCTTTGCTCCAGGTTTGTATAGCATTTCTGTAAACCGGAAGACCTCTGTATCTTACATCAAAATAATATGTGCCTGTTGCTGCATTTCTGAAATTAAAAAATCCGGTAAGTGTCTGACTGTTTATTACGGATTTTGCAGAATCAACAATCGAGTAAGGCGCAGTGTTATTTCTGAGATATACAGTTGCTGTATCAGGTCTAATGTGGGTTGAAGTATTCGGATCAAGAATTCCCTCTATAGCTACCTTAATATTAACTACTGTTGTAAGCCATGCAGTTGTTGCTCTGATACCGTCAACGATTACGGCTGGAGCTCTGCTGGCAACGCTTTGTCTGAGCGCGACTCTGCCGATATTGAGTGCGTCACCTGAAGTATATAATGCCGGTCCGATAGTTGGCACTGACGGCTCTGTAGCAGGAACCCCTGAATTAAAAATGAACAGACTTACTGTATTGTTATTTGCTCCGGGTACAAATTGATATTTCAGCACCATTAAATATGTAGTATTATAGGAATAGCCCGAAGCCCAGACCATTGTATTGGTATCTCCACCGCCAGCTTTTGTAACGCCGAATTCAAGAACTCCGCCCATATCCCTTGCAAATACTCTTCCCGAGTAAAATGTAGTGGAATTATTCGGAAGTAATCCCAGGAAATAATCTCCGGGTCTCTGAGCGCTTTGAACATTTACCATGAAAAATGCATAAATTGCATTAGCATTTGTTGAATCAGCAGCGGACGTAAAATTTTTGTAATTGTCGTTGCCAGTAGTGTTTACTGTAGCTGCATTTCCAATACCTGACAATGGATAACCGGCATATGTCAATCCCGGAGAAGTAACAAGTAATGTATTGGTTACTCCGCTGAAATGTGTCCAGCCGTGTGCGCCGAGTGAATCACCGGCAGGATAGTCAAAATTTTCATCAAGTTTTAATTGTGAAAAAGAAACTGATGAAATAAAAATAAAACAAAGAAACAAAAGTAATTTTTGCATAAGGTTAATTAGGTTTAAGTTTGATTAAACTGGTTTTTGAAAGTATATAAACTTACTTAAATCATATGATTTAATCAATTAAAGAATATTATGAAAATGTTAAAAAAATAGACATACATTCAAATATCTATTATCGTTTTTCAGTTTAGCAATAAGTATTTAAAATTCTTAATCTAAAATTTCTAATTAAAAAAGCCGCAGACTTCTTCAGCCTGCGGCTTTTAATTTTTTTAAATATATATGTTGATCAGCAATAAAATATTAACTACTAACTATTAACTGCTGACTATTTTACCAGCATCATTTTCTTCACTGAAGAGAAATCTCCGGATGCTAATTCATAGAAATAAATTCCGCTTGAAAGATTTGCTGCGTTAAAATTGACTGAATAATAACCTGCAGTCTTAACTTCATTAACAAGCGTCGCTACTTCTTTTCCGGACATATCAAACAGTTTCAGACTTACCTTACCATCAGCCGGAATGTCATAGCTGATTGTTGTAGCAGGATTGAATGGGTTCGGATAGTTTTGTGAAAGTTTATATGCTGAAGGAACTCCGATATTAACTTCACTGCTCAGATTGAAATATTCAAAGTTACCATTGAAGTCTATTTGTTTCAGTCTGTAACTGTAGTTACCTGCAGCTAGTCCTCTGTCTGTGAATGAATAATTTACAGATGTGCTTACTGTTCCGTTTCCTGTTACATTTCCGATCTTAGTCCATGAGCTTATTGCTGAAGATCTCTCAATATCAAATCCGGAATTATTAAGTTCGGATGCAGTAGTCCAGTTTAGTGTAACATCTCTGTTGTTAATTACAGAAGAGAATGAGGACAATTCAACAGGAAGTACTGCGTTATTCCATGAACCGTCTGTATAAATTCCATCAACTACCATATCAGGAGATGAAGCTGCAGATCCTTGTCTTAAAGCAAATCTTCCAATGTTTGCTATATCAGTAGCAGTACCTGTAATTGGTCCGACATATGCTGTTCCGGGTTCAGTGGAAGGAACTGCTCCGCTGAAAGCGTACAATGTTACTTCATCGTCAGTGGTAGAACCGATATTAAATGTATATTTTAAGACTATTAAATATGTTGTACCTGTAGAAAAAACAGAATCACCATAGAATATTCCGCCTGATCCAGCCGTTGTTTTACTGATACCGAATGAATAAAAGCCGTTGAGATTTGCTTTTACATAAAGTCTGGCATTGAATAATGTTGTTGAAGTAGATGGAAGATATGCTGCAAAGTAATCACCTGTTCTAGCAGTTGTAACGTTTACCATCATTGATGTATAGACACTTCCGCTGGTCTGATCAGAGGATAGAGATTTGTAAGCATCCTGACCAGAGTTAATTAATGTTGTTGCATTTCCAATACCTGATCCTACATAATCTGTATAAGTAAGCCCCGGTGAAGTCACTAAAAGTCTGTTCGTCGCACCACCACTGAATGATACCCATCCATGCGCTCCTAATGAGTCACCTGCCGGATAATCAAAATCCTCAGCTATGAACTGGGAATAACTTGTTGATGAAATGAAAATAAAGCAGAGTAGTAAAAGTAATTTTTTCATAATGTATTTTTTAAAGTTAAAGAAATGTTCTGTACAAATATAATTTTAAATCATTTTAATTCCTATTACTTATTCCATATTCATTATTAAATATAAATGAGAAAATTTAATATCTGAGAAACAATTTATTAATATCTGACCGAAAACATTTTATTCTGAATTAAAATAAATTCTAAATAAATATAAAATAAATTCTAACAAAATTCTAACAAATACGAGTTAAAAGTTAATAGTTAATATTTGTCATTTATACTTGCAATTAAAAAAGCCGCAGGATTCTTCATCCCGCGGCTTTCTTTTTTAAATCTATTTTAATTAGCAGTATTTTATTAACTGCTAACTATTAACTATTATTTTACAAGCATCATTTTCTTCACTGATGTGAAATCATTTGCGGTTAATTTGTAGAAGTAAATTCCGCTTGACAGATTCGATGCATTAATGTTTATCGAATAATATCCTGCATTTTTCACTCCGTCTACTAAGCTCATGACTTCTTTTCCTGACATGTCAAATATTTTCAGACTTACCGCTCCGTCAACCGGGATCTCATAACTGATTGTCGTTGATGGGTTAAAAGGATTCGGATAGTTCTGTGATAATTTAAATTCAGCAGGGATTCCGATCACAACTTCATTGCTGAGGTTGAAATATTCGAAGTTTCCGTTGAAGTCTATTTGCTTTAATCTGTAGCTGTAGTTTCCTGAAGCTACATTTCTTTCTGTGAATGTATAGCTGTTAGGTGTAGCGGATGTTCCGTTACCGGATACGCTTCCGACTTTTGACCATACGCCGCTGACTGATGATCTTTCGATATCAAATCCGGAGTTGTTGATCTCTGAAGAAGTTGTCCAGTTTAATGTTACACTATTGCCGCTAATTGATGAAACAAATGAAGATAATTCCACAGGTAAAGCTTCCTGACCTGCCAGAGCAAAATCAGAGAAATCTGTTAAACCTGTAACTGTAAGAATATTACCTGCAATTGTTGTATTCTGACAAACCCAGGCACCTGTTCTGTCTGTTCTTTTAACAATATAAAGCTCATTTGGAATGGTGAAACCTGAGCCGGTAATATCAATACTGATATCATAAGTTGCGTATCCCTGATAATCATTTCCGTCATAGGTAATAGTAAACCAGAAATCATGATATACATTTGAAGGATCAAATACTGAACCATTAGGTGTAGTTGCATCACCATTTCCTACGTTTGGAGCAATACTCTGACCCGGATCATTATTTGTATATTGCGATATAAAAGCTGTTCCTCCGTTAGGATTATCATTTTGGGTGAAAGCATTAATCACAGCTTCACCGGTATAGAATGGAATATTATTAGTTGATTCAATAACAGATTTCTCACTCTTTGTAACACCTGATGTTGATTGATTGCCGTTAACAGGCGGAACAGGAGTAGCTGTAAAATTGAGTGTTACAATACTGTTACAGTTGTAAACACCGGGACCTGTAACTGCGTCCGTACATAAGCTGTTAGGAGCTGAAACGATCACATTATCGATCCATGCATTATTTCCAAATTCAGATTCACCAATGAATCCAATGACAACATTTGCCATATTTCCTACATTTGATAGATCTACAGTTTCATGTCTCCATTGAGAAGAAGCAGTAGGAGTATAACCTGCAGATGCCGGTGGTAATGTTGCTAAAGAAGGATCCGAATCCCATGATTTATCATAAGAAGTGGATGCAGGACTGAAAGTCACTCCTCCGTCAGTAGAAACCATCACTTTTAAAGTATCTGATTCACCGCCGGTATAAGTTTTGTAAGCAACATAAAAATCAAGAACCGGATTCGTAATTCCGGTAAAATCCATTTCCGGTGATCTTAAAATCAAAGTAGAACCATTGCTGATACTATAAAAATTAGCTATAGCTGCCGGATCTGCAGCCAGTCCGTCCGGATTTACAGCGTTTGCTAATCCCCATGCAGCATTTCCTGTAATAGTCCATCCTGTTGGAAGAGTAAAAGTTTCTGTATAAGGGAATGCTGAGATTTTGTCAAGAGCGTTTACAACAAAAGACAGGGTATCATTTGCGGAAGGATGTTCATCACTTGCGAGCAAAGTCCATACTCTGATTGTATAGGCACCTGCAGTAGCGGGAACAAAAGCATTTCCACCGCTGAAAAGTACATTCTCAGTTGCGTTCTGTATTATCGGACCAACTGTATTGACAGGACCGACAGCAGAACCGCCATTTACATCGTAATAAACAGGTACAACATTTTGAGTTGCAGTTCCATAATTGCTGACTGTTGCGGTCAGATCATATCCTTTTCCAACTGAAATTATTTTTATTGGACTGCCAAATGATGCTGCTGAAATACCTACATCATTTGCTGTTGCCATAGGAGATCCAACTTTTACATCATCAAGCCAGGCTCCGTTACCGTCGGAATCAGTATGTCTGAAAGCTATATATACATTTCCGCTGAAACTTGCCCCAATATGATATTTAAATTCAACCCAGGTAGCGTTTGTCAGCGTTGCTACGTTAATGGTTGCAATTACATTTGAATAACTTGCATTTGATGTATCTGTTGTGGATAATAATATCTCCATATTATCCGGCGGGAATGCGCTGGTAAACTGTCTGCGAAGCCAGAAGGTTAATGTATCATTTGCGCCTAGATTAATTACCGGTGTTTTCAGCCAGTCCTCACCGCCTGTTCCCTGATAATTTATAAAAGCGCTGGCAGTTCCGGTATGCGCCTGAGCTGTAGATCTAACCCATTGATTCGCACCAAGTACATTTTGGCTTAGCCATCCGCTTGGCGGAAAGGTAACACCTTCAAAACCTTCCTGAAGTTTTATCTGGGCTTTGGTATCAAATGCACCAAGTAAAATAAATGCAATTACAATTAAAAGAATCTTTTTCATGATTTTCTTTAGTTTAATTTTAAAAAAATGTTTTTTGATTTTATTTCAGGAAGACTTTGTATTACGGAATTTTACTTCGGTATTTGTTAAAGAATTTTTCAGACTCGTCTTCCCTGGGGTAAATCTGAAAAAATTTTAAAAGAGATATGTTGTTCTTTTGGAGTCTCCTTTCTATTTAATGATTGACTAAATGTGTATACAATATCATATACAAATCAAACTTTTAAAAAGAAATGTTTTAAACTGCGATGAAATGTATATTACAAATATAAATTAAATCCTAACAAAATTCTAACATTTCAGTTTTGTAAATGAATCAACATCCCGACTGGTCCAAAACCAAATATAACAAAAAGAAAATATTTAAAAGATTGTGTTTAACTTTTAAATCAAGTGTAAAAAAAAAGCAGGGTAATAAAATTACCCTGCTAATAAATTACCTGTTACTTTAAATTTTCGGATGATTAAGGTTTCACAACGCCGACAAAGTTAAATGCATTATTGTCAACATATGCTGCGTCAGTTAAGTCGACCACGTCGTCACCGTTTACGTCTGTTCTGACATAACCGGAAACAAAATTAAACGCGTCGTTGTCAACATCACTTCCGTCAGAAAGATCTATTACACCGTCCTGATTTACGTCTCCTGAATAGAAACTAGCTTCGCCTGATACTAGAACCATATTGCTGCCGAAAGCTTGCCCGACACTAGTTGTAAAGTCATAAGATGAAGATAAGCCTGAAGATAAAACACCTCCGGCGCTCCATGTTTCTATTGCGTTTCTGTGATAAACCGAAACAAAGTATGAACCTGTGACAGTCTTAAAGAAACTTAATGTGGCCAAACCTGAACCATTCATGTATCCTTTAGCGCCGTCTCTGATCTCATAAGGTGAAGAGGTGCTTCTTAATAATACAGTTACAGTATCGCCGACTCCGAAAGGTGTCATTGCTTCGATGGAAGCTGTAAGATTCATTAGCATTCCGCCGCAGGCATGATTTAGAATATTTGCATTTGTACCGTACTGAACAGCAAGGTTTGTATTACCCGGTCCGAATAACGGTCCGGGATAGGTTGAAAGCGGATATGCTGCTCTGTAGTAAACTGCATTTCCTGCTGCTGTCTGAGCTCCCATAACATGAGCATTCAGTAAGTTTGTGTTATAATACTGAAGATATTTGCTTCCGGTATTACCATTTGTTCCGTCAGCAATCTGAACCAACATTCTGGAATCAGCTGTTGAAGTTGCCTGTAACAATTCAATCACAACCTGATAACTAACGTGATCGTTTGTATCTGCTGTTCCGGCGTTATATTCCTGCGCTCTGTCATAAGATACAAGAAGCTGGAAGTCGCTGATAACTTTATAACTGATCCTGCATGAACCCAGTCCGCCTGTCGTAGGAGGTCTGAAATCATTATCCTGCCATAATGGATAAATAGCCGGTCTGACCGTAGATACTACGGACGGTGAGAATGAAGTAAGTCCCGAATTATTTGCGAATCCGATAATTCCGTTAGTTGATACAAAGAATGAATCATAAGCAATTCCCCCCATTCTGATCTTCTTACCGTTAAGAGCGTTTCCGACTCTCCAGTATCCGTCATCAAGTGATCCTGTAAACGGAGCTGAACTGACATTGACTCTGTTAACCACAAGACTTGTGCTTCCTGAAGTATCTTTCCAGCAAAAAGCTGGTTTTGAAGGAGCGTTATTTGCAAAACTGTTTGCAAATGAAATTCCATTTTGTGTACCGTAATTTGGATCTATCGCCGAGAAGTTTGTTCTTAATGTATCATTGGCTCTGTTGACATCGGATCCGAGACTACAGTATACTGTTGTACTGTAAGCGCCAACAGTCGGTAAGAACGTACTGTCAAAAGTTACCTGTATAGTTGCTCCGGGAGCGATGTTGGCAATTGTTTTATTGCTTAAATAATTTACCGGTCCTGATATAATATATCTTACAGGTACATTTGTCTGTGCAGCAGTTCCGACATTTCTGAAACTTGCTTTTGGAGCAATAGTAGATGTTGGCAATATTACACTGCCTGAAGGAGCGTCAACAGAAATTGTAGCAATATCATTTGCAGTTCCTGTTGTTACTTCTACAAGATCCAGTGAGAATGAAGCGCCGTCATTAAAATTATCAGCAACAACTTCTCTGAATCCAACATAAATATTTGATCCGTTTGGTACCAAAGTTCCGATTGGGAATGAATATGTACTCCAGTTTGTATCCGGTGTACCCACCGAAAAGTTTTTTCTGAAAACTAAAGTAGTGAATCCTGCTACAGTTGGTGTGGTAGTTGATATCCAGACTTCAATACTGTCTCTGTATGAATTAGGCCAGTATCTCAGTGAGAAATTCAATACTTCATTTGACTGCATGTTAGTAAGCTGTGGTGTAACAAGCCACTGATCATTGCTGACAGCGCCGCCGGTATTCCATGTAGCGTAAGCAACTGCATTACCGCCGCCTGTCGGAGCAGTAATAACTCCGCCGTTCCATCCCGGCATAGGTGTTGTTCCTGCTGTTTGTCTTTCCCAGCCTGTACCTGCGTCAGGATTTAATTTTGACCATCCGGTAGGTGGAAATGTTGCACCTTCAAAGGACTCGGACAGAGCGCTTTGTGTGTTATTTGGATTTCCGTCTGCAGGCTGATATTGAGGTGTTTCTACGAACGGATTTCTTTTTCTGTAATCTGTATCTTTGGTAACGGGTGCTCCGTCGTTCTGATCAGCTGTTTTGTATTTTAACCCTCTCTGACTCGGCTTGTTATCACTGATATCACTCAGTGAAAATCCGAGTATTATTGAAGAAATTAAAAAAGCAAAAACAACCAAAAATGAAAAGTTTTTTTTCATTTCATTTCCTTTCTTGGTTTAGTTTGTGAATTTTTTTGGATGATTAAAAATAAGTGTTTTGATTTTAAGATTCAAATTTATTTTTCATTTACAGGAACTTTTTTAAAAAAATGTATACATTTAAAAAAAACAGGTTCTTTGAATCAATCTCCAAAGAACCTGTTTCTGATTTTTAAGAATTTTTATCTGTTCCAATATTTACTTTCAAATATTTTAACTGCGTATAATTACAAAATATTTGATCATTTTTTGTAATTACGGCACAAGACACTATTAACTATTAACTATTAACTATTAACTATTAACTATTAACTACTAACTACTAACTATTCAACCGTTACACTTTTGGCGAGATTTCTCGGCTGATCTACATTACATCCTCTAGCAGTAGCAATATAATAGGACAGAAACTGAAGCGGTATACTGTTTAGTATTGGTGAAAATATCGGCAAAGTTTTCGGAACCCTCATTATATAATCTGAGTAATTATTAATTTCATTGTCATCCTGCGTAGCAACTGTTATTATTTTTCCTTTTCTTGCTTTTATTTCTTCTATATTCGTAATAATTTTACTATAGGTACTGTCTTTTGGAGCAATGAACACAACTGGCATATTCTCGTCAATGAGTGCGATAGGTCCGTGTTTCATTTCAGCAGCAGGATATCCTTCCGCATGAATATAGGAAATTTCCTTAAGCTTTAAAGCGCCTTCAAGAGCTACGGGGAAATTTAAACCTCTGCCGAGATAAAGGAAATTTTTTGAGTCCTTAAATTCTTCAGCTATAAATTTAAAATCATTCTTTCTGTCAATTATCTCTTTGATCTTTTCCGGAAGGAGTTTCAGCTCAGCAGAAATCTCTTTAAGATTTTCATCCGAAATTGTTCCTTTATTTTTACCGATCATGAGTGTAATAAGGATAAGAGACATAAGCTGACATGTAAATGCTTTTGTAGAGGCAACACCGATCTCCGGACCTGCGTGAATATACGTACCTGCATCGACAGCTCTTGCAATTGAACTTCCTACTGCGTTGACAATTCCAATAGTAGTAGCGCCAAGACGTTTTGCTTCTTTTAGGGCTGCCATAGTATCGGCTGTCTCCCCGCTCTGACTTATAAAAATTACAATGTCATCTTTATTTACGATCGGATTTCTGTATCTGAATTCCGATGCATATTCGACCTCGGTTGGAATGCGGCAGTATTCTTCAATCATATACTCCCCTACCAGACCTGCATGCCATGCCGTACCGCAAGCTGTAATTATTATTCTTTTAGCATTAAAAAGTTTTTCTTTTACATTCTCAAGTCCGCCGAGCTTTACATCACCTGTTTCAAAATTTATTCTTCCTCTGTATGTATTCTGAATTGCATCAGGCTGTTCGCATATCTCCTTCAGCATAAAATGTTCAAATCCGCCTTTTTCAATTTCCTCTATATCATAGACAATTCTCTGCACTTCCCTGAAAATATCCTCATCAGTTATCGTCTTGATCTGAAAGCTGTCATACTTTAATACAGCCATCTCACCGTCTTCCAGATATATCACATTTTTAGTTACGTTCACTATCGCCGCTGCGTCAGAAGAAACTATTATTTCATCTTTTCCAAGTCCGAACATAAGCGGACTTCCGTTTCTTGCAATTATTATTTTATCGGGTTCGGATCTGTTTAATACAGCAATACCGTAAGCTCCTTCCACTTCTGACAGAGCATAACGCACAGAAGTTTCAAAACTATTATTTTGTTTAAAATGAAATTGTATAAGATTAGCAAGTACTTCCGTGTCCGTATCGGAAACAAATTTATAATTATCCTTTTCGAGCTTTTTCTTCAGAGTTTTAAAATTTTCTATTATACCATTGTGCACGACTGCAATATTTCCTGTCATATCAGTCTGCGGATGAGCGTTTATATCATTCGGCTCTCCGTGAGTAGCCCATCTGGTATGACCAATGCCTGTATGTCCGCTCAGATCTTCAATATTAAATTCAGACTCGAGCTCTTTTACTTTCCCTTTTTTCTTATATATATTTATATCATTATTCTTATCTAATATAGCTACACCGGCTGAATCATATCCGCGGTATTCCAGCCTTTTTAAACCGTCTATAATAAGTCCCAGACAATTTCTGTTTCCTATATATCCGACAATTCCGCACATTTTTACTCCTGTTTTATTTTATGAATACTAAAGTTAAGCTGAGGTTAATATAAACTCAAGTGCCGAAAAAGGAGTCGAACCCTTACGAGATTTGAGTCTCGCTGGATTTTGAGTCCAGTGCGTCTACCAGTTCCGCCATTTCGGCAATAAGTCCTGCTATTAATTTTTAAGAACTCAAATTACATATCATAATAAGTTTATTCAATATATTTATTTTATACTCCAAAACCAATAATCAATTATCAATTTTTAATTGCTGCATTTCATAAAGAAAAAGCCGGAATTAAAATCAATATTTCAGACAAGAATAGAATTGTTAAAAATTAAATTAGGATACTTTGAGAAAATTCGGACGGCTGTAGTATAGGAAATGATAATTATAAAATCTCTTAACTCCTAACTATTAACTCTTAACTATTAACAAATATCTTTAATATTTAAATCTAATTAAGTAATTTGACTTCTTGAATTACAAACCTTATACAACTTAATGCTGAGACCGTTAATATTCGGAATCATCTTTTTCGGAGCGATGGGATTTTTTATCTACTCCGTATTAAAATTTCTCTCTTATCTGAAACTCGGTAAACCGGAAAACAGAACGAATAATATTTCTCAAAGGATCAGCAATACAATTAACATCGCATTTCTTCAGACTAAACTTCTCAGAAGCAAATTTGCCGGTATTTTACATATTTGTATTTATTGGGGATTTTTAGTTCTTCTTTTCGTTGTAGTAGAATCGATCATCGAAGGATTTTTCCCTGAATTTTCATTTGCATTTCTCGGTCCGCTATATAGCATTATGACTTTTCTCCAGGACTTCTTCGGCGCGCTTGTACTCGTTACAGTAATATTCTCGCTTTTCAGAAGATATATCGGCACTCCCAAACGGCTTCAGGTTGAAAGTTCTTCAAGGCTGGACGCTGCATTTATTCTTTTTATGATCGCTCTGGTTATGATCACAATGTTCGGAATGAGTGTTGAAAAAATTCTGCTCGGCAGTTCCGAAGGTTACAGACCTGTTTCAGCTTACATTGCCGGATTTTTCAGCGGCGGTTCCGAAACAGTTTATGAATTTTTCTTCTGGGCGCATATTATAGTTGTACTTGTATTTATGAATTATCTGCCGTACTCAAAACACTTTCACGTTCTCTCATCAGTTCCAAATACATTCTTATCAAATTACAAAATTCCTTATCAGGGAATAGTGCTTAAGCCGATAAACTTTGAAGACGAATCGATCACTCAATACGGCGCTAAAGATATTGAAGACCTGACATGGAAAAATTTATTAGACGGATATACATGTACTGAATGCGACAGATGCACTTCTGCATGTCCTGCTAATATAACGGGCAAACTTCTTAATCCGAAATTAATTATAACCAAGATAAGGAAAAGGACTGAAGAGAAAGGACCGGTCGAAGTAAATAAAACTGATGATCAGACAGTTCTGAATAAAAATCTTGTACATGATTTTATAACTCCTGAAGAATTATGGGCATGCACTACATGTATGGCATGTGTTCAGGAATGTCCTGTAATGATAGATCATATCACGCCGATCATAGATATGAGAAGGGATCTTGTAATGATGGAGTCGGACTTTCCGTCGGAGATGAATACAGTTTTCAGAAATCTTGAGAACAATGAATCTCCGTGGGCATTCGGCGCAGCGCAGAGAAATGACTGGATCGACGAACTATCGGATGAACTGGCGAAAGAAGGAAAAGAAAATCATTTAATAAAATTATCTAATATAGGAAGCGCTGATGGACTTGATGTTGTGTTCTGGTCAGGATGCGCAGGCGCATTTGACAAAAGATACAGGAACGTTACAAAATCATTTGCGCAGCTTCTGAATAAAGCCGGCGTTAAATACGGCGTGCTCGGAAGCGAGGAAAAATGCACCGGTGATCCCGCAAGAAGACTGGGCAATGAATTTCTTGCGCAGACTTTTATTCAGCAGAATGCAGAGACTCTGAAAAAATTCAATGTGAAAAAAGTCGTAACAGCATGTCCGCATTGTATGCACACTTTGAAAAATGAATACGGCAAATTCGGAGTCGATCTTGAAGTAACACATCATACTGAATTCATTGACGACCTGATAAGGGAAAAGAAAATTACTCCCACTGTTGAAAATAAGGAAACAGTAACATATCACGACTCATGTTATCTCGGCAGATACAATGACATTTATGAACAGCCGCGCGAGTCCGTAAAAAGTATTCCGGGTATAAACATAGTGGAAATGTCCCGTTCCAAAGACCGCGGTTTCTGCTGCGGTGCCGGCGGAGGCCGAATGTTTCTCGAAGAGACGGAAGGCAAAAGAGTTAATATTGAAAGGACGGAGGAAGCGCTTGAAACCGGAGCTAAGACAATTGTTTCAGCATGTCCGTTTTGCATGACAATGCTTTCTGACGGAGTAAAGGCAAAAGAAAAAAGCGAGGAAGTAAAGGTAAAGGATGTCGCTGAAATAGTTCTTGAAAGTTTACAGTAGAATAAAATAAATTGAGAAAAACTTTAATAATAATTAATAAACTAATATATAAAAGGAGAAATATTTAATGTCATATCTATTTACTTCTGAATCAGTTTCAGAAGGACATCCGGATAAAGTAGCGGATCAGATCTCAGATGCATTGATCGATAACTTTTTAGCGTTTGACCCGGAATCAAAAGTTGCATGTGAAACCCTTGTAACGACTGGTCAGGTTGTACTGGCAGGTGAAGTAAAATCAAAGACTTACCTTGATGTTCAGACTATTGCAAGACAGGTTATTAAGAAGATCGGATACATAAAAAGCGAATACATGTTTGAATCGCATTCGTGCGGAGTATTTTCGGGAATTCACGAGCAGTCCGGGGATATTAACAGAGGCGTTGATAAAAAAATAAAAGAGAATCAGGGAGCAGGCGATCAGGGAATGATGTTTGGTTACGCAACAAACGAAACTACTGATTATATGCCGCTGGCTCTTGATCTTTCGCATAAGCTGCTTTATGAACTTGCCGAACTCAGGAGAGAGGGTAAGCAAATAAAATATCTCAGACCGGATTCAAAATCTCAGGTTACTCTTGAATATGATGATAACAACAAACCAAAGAGAATTGACACGATAGTGATTTCAACACAGCATGATGAATTCGATACCGATACAAAAATGCAGAAGAAGATCGCTGCAGATATGAAAAACATTCTTATACCAAGAGTAAAAGCAAAGTATAAAGACTATGCAAAACTTCTCGACGGAAAGATCACTTACCACATTAATCCGACAGGAAAATTTGTAATCGGCGGACCTCATGGCGACACCGGACTTACGGGAAGAAAGATCATCGTCGATACTTACGGCGGCAAAGGCGCACACGGCGGAGGAGCTTTTTCCGGAAAAGATCCTTCTAAAGTGGACAGGTCGGCAGCTTACGCTACAAGACATATCGCTAAAAATTTAGTTGCGGCAGGAGTTTGCGATGAAGTATTAGTTCAGGTTTCCTATGCTATCGGAGTCGCTAAACCAATGAATATAAATATTAACACCTACGGAACAGCTAAAGTAGATTTTAAAGACAGCGAAATTGCAAAAGTAGTGGAGAAGCTGTTTGATATGAGACCTTATTTTATTGAGAAAAGACTTAAGCTCAGAAATCCGATTTACAGCGAGACTGCTGCATACGGACATATGGGAAGAAAAAATGAAAAAGTAAAAAAGGTGTTCAGGACTCCTGACGGTTTAGAGAAAAAACTTGAAGTCGAACTTTTCACATGGGAAAAACTTGATTTCGTTGACAAGATAAAAAAAGAATTCGGCATTAAGTAATTTTTAAAAACTACAGGTAAAAAATTGAGATAGACTTATATGAATAATTTTATGCATGGATTTTTTTATCCGTTTAAATGCGTAAATTTATTTTTTAAATATCCGAAATTAATTTTGTATTCAATTGTTCCGATGACGATCAATATGATCATCTACGGAACAATTTTTTTTTTCGCATATAACTGGCTGATCGGCAGTTCATCCGGGGTGATAGAAAGCAAAGTAAGCAATAATATTATCGTAGAGATACTGGGACTTTTGCTAAAGCTCTTCTCTTTTTTTCTTGTGCTGCTTTTATGTTACTTTGCATTTGTAATATTCGGCGGACTAATATCAGCGCCTTTCAATGAGAAGATGTCTAAACTTATTGAAGAGGAGGAATTTGGAATTTATATTGACGACGGACTTACATTTTTCAGCGAACTTTTTCAGTATAAAAGAAGAGACTAAGAAAATTTTGTTTTATCTGATTATTATCCTGCCGTTATTTTTTATCAATTTTATTCCGATGATCGGCAACACAATATCATTTGTATTCGGAAGTTTGTTTTCATTTTATTACAACGCTCTTGACTACATGGATTATCCAATGACAAGAAAAATGACAGGATTCAGAAACAAGCTAAGAGTAATTTCATCTCAAAAGACTTTATCAGCAGGATTCGGAGCTATGGCATTCATACTTACTTTTATTCCGGTCGTTAATGTTTTAATAAATCCGCTGCTTGTAGTATCGGGAACTTCACTTTATTATAAAAAAAATTATAGCCAGTTAACAAAATGATATTCATCTCAGCACATGCAGATACAAATTATAAAAGAGTCAGTCTAAGAATAGAAGGAGATGAATATGTCGGTTTACTTGACAATTACTCCGGAGTATTCGCTGCTATGAAAGCGTATTTCAGCGGAGAGATCGATTTTGATTATGTAAGGATGGAGCTGACTCCGGATGAGGAAATAGATATGAGAGGCGCGCGTGAAGTCGCGAAGGAAGTAAGCAGGGAAGATCTTGTAATTGTGATTGATGTAACCGGGACTTTTACGGAAAAAGATTTTGTAATAGAAAAATGCATGTCAGCAAGAGTAAGAATCTTTCTTCAGGATACTCTTAAGGATTTCAAATATGATATTTATGAAGACTGTCCTGACCCTATAGCTAATATGGACGAGACGGATGTATATAAACACAAAACAAAATATTATTTTTTTCTCGGACTTCCGTGCATGGGAGGTGATTACAATTTCTCTGACACACGTTGCCGCATAAAATCTGTAGATGAAGTTTCGAAAGCATTAATTGAGATATGTAAGAAATACAAAAAGTTTTGTGACTCACCTGCCGGCGTGTAATTTTTAAAATATAGAATTGTAATTTTTATAAATGTTAGTTTAAATGACTACTAAAACGACTAGCGTTTGTTTATACTTAACTAAATTCATTAATACAAAATGTCTGATCCTGTAATAAATTCCGCTCTGTCGAAAAAGTTAGGGCTGCTTGAAGAAGAATATGAAAGAATAATTAAAATCCTCGGCAGGACGCCTACTTATACAGAGCTCGGTATATTTTCAGTAATGTGGAGCGAACATTGTTCGTATAAAAATTCGATCCTTGAGATCAAGAAACTTCCAAGGAGCGGAGAAAGACTTCTGGTCGGCGCCGGTGAAGAGAATGCCGGTCTTGTCGATATAGGAGACGGGCTCGCTGTTGCATTTAAAATAGAATCGCATAATCATCCTTCTGCAGTAGAGCCCTATCAGGGCGCTGCTACAGGTGTCGGAGGTATACTTCGTGATATTTTTACAATGGGCGCAAGACCGGTCGCAGCTTTGAATTCATTAAGATTCGGAATGATCAGTAATGAGGATGAAAATTCCAAGGAACAGACTTCACGAAATAAATTCCTTTTTAAAAATGTAGTTAAAGGCATCGGTGATTACGGAAATTGTTTCGGAGTACCGACCGTAAGCGGAGAAGTATATTTCGAGAATTGCTACAACGATAATCCACTTATCAATGCAATGGCAGTTGGAATTGTAAAGCATAATACTACCGCTACGGCGGAAGCCGGCGGCGTAGGGAATCCGGTTTTCATAGTAGGTTCATCCACAGGGAAAGACGGTATTCACGGAGCGACATTCGCTTCGGAGGAAATATCAGAAGACTCGGAATCAAAAAGACCGAACGTACAGGTCGGAGATCCATTTACGGAGAAACTGTTACTTGAAGCAACTCTTGAGCTGATAAATTCCGGAGCTGTAGTCGGTATTCAGGATATGGGAGCTGCAGGCATTACATGCTCGACAAGCGAGATGAGCGCAAAGGGAAAATGCGGGATGAAGATCGATCTTGATAAAGTGCCGCTCAGAGATAAAGGGATGTCATCATATGAGATCATGCTTTCGGAATCACAGGAAAGAATGCTCGTCGTAATTGAAAAAGGAAAAGAAAAAATTGCTGAAGAAATATTTGAAAAATGGGACCTGAATATTGCAAGGATCGGGGAAGTAATTAAAGATGACAGGATCAAAATTTTTTATAAAGGAAAACTGGAAGCTGATGTCCCTGCATATGAATTAGTCCTCGGAGGAGGAGCTCCCGTTTATGAAAGAGAGAGATCATTTCCTTTATATTTAAATAAGAAGAGAGAATTTAAAGCTGACGAAATTACGGTACCGGAAGATCTTAATAACATTCTGATCAGACTGCTTTCATCGCCGAATATTACAAACAAGAGCTGGGTGTATGAACAGTATGACACGCAGGTGAGAACGAATTCAGTTGTTCTGCCCGGAGGGGATGCATCTGTGATCAGAATAAAAGGAACTGACAAAGCGCTTTCAGTGAAAACGGATTGTAACGGAAGATACGTATATCTGAATCCTTATAAAGGCGGAATAACAGCTGTTTGTGAATCGGCAAGAAATGTTGTCTGTACAGGCGCCAAGCCTATAGCAATTACAAACTGCCTTAACTTCGGAAATCCTTACAATCCCGAAGTTTATTATCAGTTTTCAGAAGCATTGAAAGGGATCGGGGATGCGTGTAAAGTTTTGAACACGCCGGTGACCGGCGGTAATGTAAGCTTTTATAATCAGTCAAAAGATCACGCCGTCTACCCTACTCCTGTGATCGGCATGCTCGGATTAATTGAAAACACAGAAAACATTATGACGAGTCATTTTAAAAATGAAGGAGATGTAATTTTTCTTATCAGCGGAAATTATATAAGAGAAGGAAATGAAATAAGTATCGGAAGCAGTGAATATTTCAGATTAAATAATGTGGAACCTGAAGGTGATGCGCCGGATATCGATATAAATGAAGAGAAGAAAGTTCAGGAGTTAATACTTGAACTGATCAGTCAAAGACTTATAAATTCCGCTCACGATATTTCAGACGGCGGACTTGCAGTTGCGCTGGCTGAATGTTGTATAATGAACAGGCAAAATCCTGCAGGTTGTGAGGTTCAAATAGAATATAAAGGAAGAAAGGATTTTGAATTATTCTCTGAGACGCAAAGCAGTTTTATCGTTTCTGCAAATGAAACCAATGCTGATTTAATTACAGGAATTGTGCTAAAAAATAGTCAGCGCTGTAAAAGATTAGGTATAGTTACCGGAAAAAAATTCAGGATAAACAGTGACATCGAACTTGAGACTGATGAATTAACCGGAGCTTATTTTGGTTCAATCGATAAAATATTATCAGAATAAAAGTATAAGATATTTTTTCTAAGATAAAACAAAGGTAACGAAATTTTCTTTATTGAAATAATTAATTTAATCAACTTAGTATAAATCATATTGATCCGGAAAACATTCATATTATTAATAATATTATTTCTGACACAGGTGCTGAATACAGAAGAAACCTTTTCTCAGAATTTATATAATTCTGAATTAAGTTTTAATAAAAGAGTTAGTGAGAATGAATTCAAAGGGGTAAAAAATAATTTTGAATATGATTACCTGGCAAAAAAATATACCGGCAAAAATTATTTAAATTTTTATTATAATCTGAACGGGAGAAAAACTGAACAGTCGGACATAACTGAAAATTCGGCATCCACATTGCCAATTGCGATCGGAGTTATTTCGTTTTTATATCTTCTTAATCCCATAGTTCTTTTTGAAAACGACAAGATCAGCGGAGGGATCACTAAAGAAGTATCTTTAGGATTCGGAGATTTCGGTCAGCACAGATTTTCCGGGGAGTACAGTTATTTATTCAGACAGGATCTCAGCAGCAACTTTAGATTAGCATACAAATATGATTTTCTTTTAAAGAGCGGAATACGTCCTTCTAATTTTTTACAGGGGACGCCTGTACTGTCAGTCGGCGCGGGATATTTTACAAATTTTTCCAATCACGGATATTTTCCGGAATTATCATTCGGATATTCTATTAGAAATCATAAGCTATTATTTTATCCGAATATAAAGATCCGTTATACTTATGTTAAAAACGGTTCTGCAATTTCAGATATATCGGCAGGTATAGTGCTTGGATTTGCGAATCCGTTTATAGATATGAAAATCAGAAGAGACGACTAATGAAACACTGCGGGACCCTGCGGGTACAGCATTTCAACAAAACCAAATTCTATGGATACACTAACTACAGATAAGCCGAAAAAATCTTTTAAGATCGCTCTGCCGGAATCTTTGAAAGATACTTTAATTAAAATAACAGGTCTGTTTCTTTTTGCTTTTAAAAGCATTAAGGAATTAATAAAACCTCCTTATGAATTTTCCGAGACTGTTAAACAGTTTTATCAGATCGGTTATAAATCTTTCTCGCTTATTGCTGTAACAGGATTCATCATTGGTCTTACGCTTACGCTGCAATCCATTCCCACTCTTCAGAAATTCGGCGCAGCTTCGCTTGTTCCGTCGATGGTTGCTCTTGCTGTTATACTTGAAATTGGTCCGGTGATCACAGCTCTTATTTTTGCGGGTAAGATCGGATCAGGAATCGGAGCTGAGCTCGGATCCATGAAAGTGACTGAACAGATCGATGCTATGGAAGTATCCGGCTGTAATCCGTTTAAATTTCTTGTAGTTACGAGAGTAACAGCAGCAACACTGATGCTGCCACTACTAGTCATACTTGCAGATATGATCGCTTTACTCGGCGGATTCGTAGCATTTAATATAACACAGTCAATGAGCCTGAAATCTTTTTAATGACTTCATTCACAAATATTGACATGCGCGATATACTTCCCGCTACCATTAAAACGTTTCTTTCGGATTCAGCATCGGTGTAGTAGGCTGTTATGAAGGATATAATGCAGACCGGGGAACGGAAAGCGTTGGTGTTGCCGCTAATACTGCGGTTGTTATTTCCTCTTTAATGGTAATTTTGATTGATATGGTCATGGTTCAGATGACATCAATATTTTTTAAAATATGAAATCTGATAATAAAAATATTTAACAGTAAGAATGAATATCATATCATTAGATATACTAAGCTCTATAAATTGTAATACTTAAATAATAATGTCAGAAGAAAAACCTGAAAAAACCGGAGAAATAATATTAAAGATAACTGACCTTAAAAAATCATTCGGCAGCCTGACTGTTTTAAAGGACATTAATGTAGAGATAAAAAAAGGAGAAACTGTCGTATTGCTTGGAAAATCCGGAACAGGAAAATCTGTTATACTTCAGTGTATAATCGGACTGCTTTTACCTACTTCGGGTACAATTGAAGTTTTTGATACTGAGTTCATAAATTTACCGGAAGCAGAAAAAAATCTTATTAGAAGAAGAATTGGATTTCTCTTCCAGAGCGGCGCTTTATATGATTCAATGACTGTCAGACAAAATCTTGAATTTCCGGTGAGAAGACAGCCTGATTTTAAAAATGAAGATCTGAGCGAAAAAGTAAATGAAGTTCTGGAAAATGTAAGTCTGGCGGATGCAATTGATAAAATGCCTTCGGAGCTGTCGGGCGGAATGAAGAAAAGAATTAGTCTTGCAAGAACTTTAATGCTTGATCCGGAAATAATACTTTATGATGAACCGACCACAGGACTTGACCCGGTTACATCTAACGAGATAAGTCATCTTATACTTGAAATGCAGGAAAAACTAAATGTAACTTCTCTTATAGTGACCCATGATATCCCCTGCGCAAAACTGGTGGCAAACCGAATACTTGTTTTAAAAGACGGGACTATAGCTGCAGAAGGTAGTTATGAAGAACTGAAAAATTCGGATGACGAATTTGTCAGAGGCTTTTTTGAATTTTCATAATGATACACTTTTATTAAAATGAATTAACAATCTTATAATTAATTCTTAACTTTTCGGATCTTTCCGAAATCAATAATTCTTTTAAAAAAATATTTATTAATTTAATTTTTATGTTATGAGTATTGACAAATCAAAATATATTAAGCTTGGGATATTCATAATTACCGGTCTTGCATTGTTTGTCCTGGCTTTATTTTATGTTGGCGGCAAAGAAAATCTCTTTACAAAAACTATTAACGTGTATTCAATTTTTTCCGATGTGAACGGTCTTACACAGGGTAACTCAGTTCAGTATGCAGGAATTAATGTCGGTTCTGTTGAGTCAATCGAAATAATTACTATTGATAAAATCCGCGTAAACATGAATATAAACATGGATGTTCAGAAATTTATTAAAAAGGATTCCAAAGCAGAAATAAATTCTGACGGTCTTGTCGGTAATAAAATTATTTCCATAACCGCAGGAAATGAATATTCTCAGATGGTTATTGACGGGGATTCTATTCAATCCATTAAGCCGGTTACCGTTAAGGATATTTTTAATAATCTGAATGAATCTACGCTGCAGGCTCAGGTAATTTCAAAAGAGCTTTCTGATATCATGATCAAAATAAATAACGGGGAAGGTACGCTTGGACAGTTTGTGAACAATACCAGTATTTACGACAATATAGATTCACTGATGGAAAGTTTTGTTACATCAACTGCGCAGATAAATAACATTTTGTTACAGGCGTCAAATACAATCAACTTTGTTTCTGACGATCTAAAAAGTCTGGGCGGAAGCATTGAGCTCATTTCAAAAAATATTGAGGATATTACTGCTAAAATAAATTCCAGCGAGAGTCTGATCGGTACTTTGCTTACCGATACAGTTTTTGCCAACAATATAAAAGGCGTGCTGAAGAATACAAACGCAACAACTGCAAATCTTGAAATGGGTTCATTCAGTTTTTATCAGAATATGGAAGCATTAAAGCATAATTTTCTTTTTAAAGGATATTTCGAAGATCTCGGATACTGGGATAAATCTCAGGAAGAAAAAGATTATGTAACAAGAGAAGAAAGGATTCTGTTTAAGGAAAGCGAGCTGAATGAGAGAGAACTGAAGCTTAGAGAATTTCAGATCAAACTTGATTCTCTGAGAAACTTTATTGAAATAAAATCCGACAGTCTGAAATTAAAATAATTCTAATTTAGAATAATAATTTTAAATAACTTTTAAAGACTTTTTGATTTTCATATATTGTTCGATTAAATTTAAAAACATTAAATAATTTTAAGGAGATCTAAGAAATGACAAATGCTGAAATCGAAGCAAAAGTAAAAAGCGCAGTAGTAGATAAACTCGGAGTTGAAGAATCCAAAGTTACAAATGAAGCTTCATTTATAAATGACCTGGGAGCAGATTCACTCGATACTGTTGAGCTTGTCATGAAATTTGAAGAAGAATTCGATATTAAAATTCCTGACGAAGATGCCGAAAAAATTCAAAAGGTCGGTGACGCAGTCAGTTATATTTCAGAAAAAATTTCTACAAAATAATTTTTCCTGAGATCTTTTAAATTATAATCATGAAGAGAAGAGTAGTTGTAACAGGTATCGGCGTTGTTAGTCCTGTCGGATTAAATATAAATGAGTTCTGGACTGCTTTGATTGAAGGAAAAAGCGGTGTTGGCAATATAACATATTTTGACACCACTGAATTCGACACAAAGTTTGCAGCAGAACTTAAAGGTTTCGACCCTACCAATTATATGGACAGAAAACTTTCCCAGCGCGTTGACCCTTTTACACAGTACGCTCTTGCTGCCACAGAGGAAGCAATGAAAGACTCAGACCTGAATATTGAAAAAGTAGATCAGGAGAGAGCCGGAGTTGTTTATGGTTCAGGAATTGGCGGTATGTGGACATATCATAATCAGCAGATAAATTTATACAAAAGGGACGGTAATCCGGACAGAATAAGTCCGTTTTTTATTCCAATGCTTATCGCTGATATTGCCGCAGGAAGGATCTCAATGAAATATGGATTTAAGGGTCCTAATTACGCAACGATCTCCGCTTGCACTACTTCCGCGCATTCCATTGCTGACTCTGTAATGCTCATTGAAAGAGGCGACGCAGATATTATGATCACAGGCGGAGCTGAAGCTGTGATCTGTCCTATGGGTGTAGGAGGTTTTAATTCCATGAAAGCATTATCAACCAGGAATGACGCGCCACAGAAAGCTTCAAGACCTTTTGAAAAAAACAGGGACGGTTTTGTAATGGGAGAAGGCGGCGCTACTCTCATACTCGAAGAGCTGGAACATGCTAAATCAAGAGGTGCAAAAATATATGCTGAGATTACCGGATTCGGACTTACCGCGGACGCTTATCATATTACTGAACCTGCTCCGCAGGGCGAAGGTGTCGGGAGAGCAATTTCAATCGCAATTAAAAATTCAAATCTTACAATTAATGACGTTGATGTTATAAACGCTCACGGTACTTCCACCTATTATAATGATAAAAACGAAACACTAGCTATTAAAAATGTATTTAAGGACAGAGCTATGGATATTCCGGTTCATTCCATTAAATCCATGATAGGACATTTACTCGGCGCTGCAGGAGCTATCGAAGGGATCGCATCCGTTTTGACTATACGCGACGGCATCATACCCCCAACCATAAATTACGAAGAGAAAGATCCGGAATGTGATCTTAATTATGTGGTGAATACTGCATTAAAAAAAGATGTTAAAACCGTACTCTCTGAGAATTCCGGATTCGGAGGCCATAACACCGCAATTTTATTTAAAAAATTCGAGGACTGATTTATTCAGACATCTTCAATAAATTCATATGTTTAATCTTTTTAAAAAACGCCTGAGGAAATTATATCCTTTCTATAAACAGCTGGAAAGGAAAAAGAGCAGCAAGCAGAATCTGATCGATTATGTAGATTTCGCTGAACTTCAAAAGCTGCTTGACTATAAAATAATTGATAAAAATTATTTTGTAACTGCGCTCACCCACAGGTCTTTTCTTACAATTAAAAGTGACATCTCAAGAGTCGGAATTATCTCAAATGAAAGACTCGAGTTTTTAGGTGATGCTGTACTTGATCTCGTAGTTGCAGAGTATCTTTTCAAAAATTTTCCGCTGAACGAGGAAGGCGACTTAACAAAATTCAGATCCATCCTTGTGAATAAAAAATTCCTCGCTGAAAGAGCAAAAAATCTAAGACTGCAGGAATTCCTGCTTGCTTCATATACTGCAAAGAAATCCATTGATGAAGGTTATGACACTATTCTTGCGGATACATATGAAGCATTGATAGGCGCTGTGTTTATGGATTCGGGTTATGAGTCGGCAAAGGAATTTCTCAATCATGAGATATTTGTGAAGCTTGATATTAAATGGCTTAATCAGTTTGACGAGAATCATAAAAGTAAATTTCTTGAATACGTACAGGCGCACACGGATTTTATTCCCGAATATTCAATCATAAAAGAAGAAGGTCCCGAGCATAATAAATTATTTACTGTTGAAGTGTTTGTCAATAAAAGAAGTCTCGGTATTGGAAAAGGTAAATCTAAAAAACAGGCTGAGCAGGAATCTGCTAAGAATGCTTTGAATAATCTGGAAGTACTTGAGAAAATGGAACTGACAAAAAGAAATGCATCAGAGAAGCATCATCATTAAGAAACATATTTGTAAATATTTTGCGAAATATAATTGCGAAAAATATTTACTAGAGTATTGATTTTCAAAGTATCTAACAATATATTTGCAAAGTAAATAAATTTAAAACAATAACTGTATAGAGAAGTTTGGTATTAATTTTTTAAGTATTTCTTCAAACACTCTATGCATTTAATTTTAAGAAACCATTTTATAAAGAATACTTATTATCTTTACGAAATGGTTTTTTAATTTAATTAAGAAATTTTTAATGACTATTATTGTTACCTCAAAGGTACTCTAAAAAAGTAAAATAAAACAATGGATAATAATCGCGGCTTTTCAATATTTAAAAATTTTCATACTGTCTTTTTAATACTGATCCTAATACTGTTTGCAGAGAATTCCTATTCTCAGATTAAGGAATCTGTCTCACGTGTTACAAGAGAAGATGGCTCACGGTATGTAAATCAGACGGAAGCTGAAGTAATAGATTATAAAATAATTAATTCAAACGAATCATTTTTAGAAATTGAATTCATGCCGGTTTATAAAAATGAAATTGATTTTGAAAACTCTATAAGCACTGTAGATTTAAAAGGAAGCCCGGATCTTAAATTCAGATCTTTCCCTCTTATACTTCCGACTCCAAACGGCAGGAACAGAGTGGAAATTATTGACGCTGCTTTTTCAGAAGAGTATAATTCTAAAGTAAAACCCGTACCCGGTTATATATATAATCAAAAAATCAAAGAGTATACTCCCGTTTATGAAGAAGACTCCAAGGTCTACAGCAGGAATTCTAATTATCCCGAAAATAACGCAGCAGTATATTCTACAGGCTCATTAAGAAATAAATATTTCGGATATTTGAAAATATTTCCGGTGCAGTATAATCCGGTTACAGGTTCAGCAAAAAAGTTTTCCTATATGCGGATTAAAATTACTTATGACGGCAGTCCTGTTTATCTGAACAAAAATCTGAGCTCTGAGGAAAGAATGTTTCTGGATGACATTGCATTGAATTATGATGTGGCTCTTAACTGGTCCACAAAAGAATTCAATGAACTCAGGGACCAACCGGCTGTTAACAGCGTTCTTGCTTCAGGAGATTTTTATAAAATGGAAGTTAGGGAATCAGGCGTATATAAGATCAGTAAAAGTTATCTGCAAAGCGCCGGTATTAATGCGAACAACATTGACCCGAGGACAATTAAGATATACGGCAATGGCGGCGGCGATCTGCCTTACAGAAATGCTGATCCTGCGCCTGTTGATCTTTTAGAGAACAAAATATTTGTATCCGGTGAAGATGACGGACAATTCAATGATAATGACTATATAGTATTTTACGGAAGGAATCCGAATGAATGGAAATTTGACAGTTATTATAATTCTTTCCTTCATAGATTAAATAAATTTTCAAAAGTAAATTATTACTGGATCACATTCGGGGGAGCACAAGGTCAGAGAATGGTTACGGTTAATTCAACCAATTCTCCCGGCATTAATCCCCTACCCTTTTTCCAGGACAAAATTTTTGAAGAACCGGAAATAAATAATCTCGGCTCTACAGGTTATCTCTGGGTCAGTCAGAGGATCGGTGTAAATGAGAGCTTCACTTTTAATAAAGAACTTAAAGGATATATTGACGGAACAAATGTAAATTTCAGATTCAGATTTGGAAACGGTTCCTTTTTTCCGACTACCTGGAGACTTGAAGATCTGAATTCAGGGTTCCTTACAAATCAGTTTGTACCTTCTATAAACGGCTTTTCACATATTAATCTTTCGTACCTTAATAATAATATACTCGGAGTAAACTATCCTCTTCTTCCCGGAAGGACTTCGGTAAATTTTAAAGCATCGCTTAGATCGCAGGATGGCAATTCGTCAAACGTTTCAGGATATTATGATTATTATGAGGTCTTATATAAAAGAAGTCTTGCAGCCGATAATAATTTTCTGAGATTTAATTCTCCTGATACCAGCGCATTAGTAGAGTATCAGGTAACAGGTTTTACTGATCAGGATCTAATGCTTATGGATGTGACAAATATTACAGAACCTTTAATTATAAATCCTGTGTCTGTCTCAAACGGAATTTTAAAATTTCAGGATAATATTACAATGGGGAATCCCAAAGAATATTATGCATTAAATTCAGCAAATTATAAAACACCGGTATCTATTTCCCCAAGGATCCCTAATCAAAATCTGAAAGGCGAATTTGCAGACGGAGCTTCATTTATAATAATATCACCTAAAGAATTCATACCTGCCGCAAACAGATTAAGAGATATTAGACAGACAGCAGGCAATAATTATCTTAAAACAATTGTCGTTGATATAGAACATATCTATAATGAATTCTCAAACGGAATGGTAGATCCTGTAGCTATGAGAAATTTTCTTAAATATACTTACGCGAACTGGCAGGAAAGACCGGTGTATGTTTTATTTTTCGGAGACGGCAGTTATGACTATAAAAACATTTATAATATTTATAACGGGAATATTAAAAACTGGGTGCCTCCGATCCAAAAAAATTCCCAGTATGCTGACGATGTGGAAAGTTACTGCAGCGATGACTTTATACTTGAAATTAATGAGAATTACATTGAGCCAAGCAGTATAAACATTGTGGATTTTGTTTCAGGAAGGATCAATGCCAATTCTATAGATGATGCTAATAATTACATCGATAAAATCATTCAATATGAGAGTCCTGAGAATTACGGTAAATGGAGAAATGAAGCTCTCTATGTTGCAGATGACGGCTGGACAACTGAAAATACTCAGGGAGAGGAAGGCAGTCTGCATACTGATCAGTGTGAAGATGTTGCGCAGAACAATTCTCCCGGCTATCTGAAAAAAAATAAGATTTATATTGTCAGTTATCCCACTGAAATAACACCTCAGGGCAGAAGAAAACCCGGCGCAAATATTGACATAATAAAGCAGTGGAATGAGGGAAGACTGCTTATTAACTATACAGGTCACGGCAGCGTTGACCTTTGGGCGCATGAAAGAATTTTTGAAAGACAAATTTCCATTCCTCAGCTTACTAACAGCAAGAAATTACCATTTATAACTATAGCCAGCTGTGATCTGGCGCGATGGGATGATCCGTTTATATTGAGCGCTGCCGAACAACTGGTGCTTGTTAAAGATAAAGGATCGATCGGTATTTCTGCTGCAGTAAGACCGGTATATTCAGTACCTAATGCAATTTTTAATAATCTTTTATACAGAAATTTATTTTCCACAGACACATTAAATCTGAGGCTCAGGCTCGGTAAAGCTATGTATAATGTAAAACAGCAGTTATATGCAGATAATGATCTTAAATTTGCATTGCTCTGTGACCCTACAGTGAGACTGGGCGTACCGCAGCACCGTACCCGTATTGACAGTCTGAACAGTACTTCCTCAGCAAATAAATTTGAAATGAAGGCGCTTCAGAAAGTCAAAATTTACGGTTCTGTTTTGAGACCGGATTCAACTTTCTGGTCAGATTACAATGGTACGCTTGATATGGATGTACTCGATGTTGACAAAAATATAAGAATTCTTGATTTCCAGAGTTACTTTAATTATAAACTTCAGGGCGGCAAGATATTTTCAGGCAAAGTAAATATTGCTGACGGTAAATGGATAATGGAATTTGTGGTACCGAAAGATATTTCATACAATCCCGGTAACGGAAAAATTATTTCATATTTTAATAATAACGCCACTGACGGGATAGGATTCTTCGAAAACTTTATAATAAGCGGAGAGGATCCCAATGCGCCTGTTGATACAACCGGACCGCAGGTTAATATTTTTTTCGACAGCAGAAATTTCAGGACAGGAGATCTGGTTAACCAAAATCCAAAGCTTATTGTCGACTTTTTTGATGAGAATGGTCTGAATCTAACAGGCACAATCGGTCATAAGCTTGAAGCCGTATTAAATGAAGATGAAAATAATAAAATTGATCTGACTCAGTTCTATACAAGCACCTCGGGATATCAGAGCGGCAGCGTTGAATATGATTTTAACGAACTTCCTTCCGGTAAATATAAGATAGAAGTTCATGCCTGGGATACATATAATAATCTTCACACTGAGACTGTTGAATTTAATGTTACATCAACTACTGAACTGGCTCTTGATAAAGTTTACAATTATCCAAATCCGATGAAAGACTTTACAAATTTTATATTTCAGCATAATTCTGAGAGTCCTGTAAATGCTCAGATAAAAATTTATACATCCGGAGGAAGATTAATAAAAGAATTGAATAAGAGCAATATTACTGATAAATTTGTGACCATTGAATGGGACGGAAAAGATTCTGACGGTGACAATATCGCCAACGGCACTTACCTATACAAAATTAATATACAATCAAGCGATGGTTCACTTTCTAAAAACACCATCGGAAAAATCGCAATGCTTAAATAATCATATGGAGGTAAAACACTTAATGTTATTAACATTAAAAAAACTATGCATTTTGTCAGCTATAATGGGAATTATTGCTTTTGACAGTGCAGATGTAACAGCTCAAAACTCTGTTTCAACCGGTGTTCCTTTTCTGCTTATCGGACCGAATTCAAGATTCGGCGGTATGGGTGAAACCGGTACTGCAATCGCTGATGATGCAACAGCTATGCACTGGAATCCTTCAGGTCTCGCTTATCAAAAGATAGGCACTGAAGTTAATTTCACTCACTCACCCTGGCTCGCAGGACTTAATATTGGTGATCTGTTTTATGACTATATCGCCGGTAAAAAGTATGTAAAAAGTATCAATGGTACTTTAGGAGCAAGTCTGACATATCTGAATATCGGTGAAGTAATTGTAACAGATGAATTCGGTAATGCTCAGCCGGACAGAAACTATAAAGCGTATGAAATGGCTTTCGCCGTATCTTATGCAACTATGCTCGGTAAAGAATGGGCAGGCGGAGTTTCCGGCAGATTCATTTACAGCCGTTTGTCTCCAAATGATGTTACCGTCGGTAACGAACAGGGAACAGGAACAGGAATTTCCGCAGCTATTGATCTTTCCACTATGTGGAGACCGGTTACCGGAGCAAAATTTTTAAAGAATAGATTTTCAACAGGAATAAATCTGTCAAACTTCGGTCCGGCGATTTCATATGTGGATCAGGATCAGGCAGACCCGCTTCCAACGCAATTCAGATTCGGTTTTTCTTATGAAGTAATTAAAACTGAATTTAATTCACTTTCTCTTACAGCAGACTTTTCGAAACTGCTAGTAAACAGAACTCTTGCGGTGATCGATGACTCCGGTGTTGTAATAACTCCCGGCTCAGTGGATCCTGTATATGAAGCTATTTTTACTTCATGGAAAGGCGGAATATCGGGAATTGCAAAGTCATTCCAGTCTTCCATAGGTGCGGAATTCTGGTACGGAAGTCCGAGATTAATTGCTCTAAGAGCCGGATATTTCTATGAAGATCCTTCTTACGGTAACAGAAAATTTTATACACTGGGAGCAGGTATACGGTATAGTCTGTATGGATTTGATTTCAGTTATCTTAGTACAATTGAAGAAAATCATCCGCTGGAAAATACTCTCAGATTCGGTTTGCTTGTAAACTTTTAAAGTAATTTTTTTAAGAAATAACCATAGCTTTCTCAAAAGCTATGGTTATTCTTATATTATAAAATTAATGTTCCTAAAATTCTTTTCATCAGTTTCAATATCTATATTCCTTTTCACAAACATTTTATTTTCCCAGGACAGGCAGGATAAATTAGATCTTAAACTTTCCCATCCGCTGAAATTCGGAATGGAAAATTCTCAGTCTTATAAACCTAAAAGCTTTATTCAGGGAAGTGATTCTTTTAAAGTAGTAGCAATACTTGTTCAGTTTCAGGAAGATTCAGACAATCGAAGTTCCGGAAACGGAAAGTTCGACATGTCAAATAAATTTTTAAATCCATCTACCGGCAGGGATACTGTTGTAGATGCTCCTCCGTATGACAGCTCATATTTTGCAGATCATCTGACATTTCTTAAAAATTATTATACCAAAGCTTCCAAAGGTAAAATAAATATTAGCTTTGATCTTTACGGAAACGTAATTACGCTGCCGCAAAAAATGGAAGCATATTCGCCTCAGCGTAATGAGAATAACGCAAAGCTTGGTAATTTATTTACCGAAGCATGGCAGCTTGCAGACGCATTCATAGACTTTTCTTCATATGATACATCTCGAACTGCATTTGTAATATTCCATGCAGGAGTAGGAAGAGATGTTGACCTTACTTCTATCTTCGGATTTGATCCGACTCCTTATGATATACCTTCGGTATTTCTCGGTTTGAGAAATCTGAAAGAATTTTTCGGAAATAGTTATAACGGTTATCAGACCAACGACGGAAAATTCATCCGAAATTCTCTTATAATTCCTTCAACGGAATTAAGAGAATTGGCTTTATCTTCAGGTACATTTCTTGTAGAACTAGGTATGAACGGAATTCTTACTGCAAGTTTCGGAAGTTATCTCGGTCTGCCTGATTTATTTAATACTTCAAACGGAAAAACCGCCATCGGAAGATTCGGACTTATGGACGGACAGTCATTATTCAGTTACAACGGAATTTTTCCGCCGGAGCCGTCAGCCTGGGAAAAAATATTTCTCGGATGGGTACAGCCAGTAAATATTACTTCAGGTGTTTCCGATATAAATATTCCTGCAGGTTCAAAAATCAATTTCAGAGATTCTACTATTTATAAAGTATTTATAAATTCAAAAGAATATTTTTTAATAGAGAACAGGAACAGAGATCCTGAGAATGACGGTCAGACTATTTATTCACGGAACAGAACTTTCAATGACGAAACTACATTTCCGGGAGATGTTGAAAATGGATTTTTTTATTCCAATAATTATTCTAGTCTGTATCTTCTTAACGGTAATGTCACTGATGTACAAAACTTTGACTGGAGTTTACCCGGTCTCATAAACAATGAGAATGCATACAAAGGCGGACTTCTGATATGGCATATTGATGAAAATGTTATTGACATGAATTTACTTACGAATTCTATTAATAATGATCCGGAAAGAAAAGGCATAGATCTTGAAGAAGCTAAAGGCGCTCAGGAAATCGGCGTTACATTTTCAACTCCGTTCGGTAATATTACCGGTGACGGTACCCCGGTTGATTACTGGTTCAACGGGTATCACGGCGTTCCTTCATCAGTTTATAAAAATGAATTTACACCCGTTTCAAATCCTAATTCTCTGAGTTATTCGCTTTCCAATAATAATATTTTTATTACCAACTTCGGAATTATAGATACTTTAATGAGCTTAAGAATTTCTATCGGAAGTTTGCAGCTCAGTCCTTTAGCTAATTTCCCTAAATTTATCGGAATCGATACTGCAAGAAATACAGGCGCTATTGCTTTTGATTTTATCGGTGACGGCAATGAAGAAATTTTTGTAAACTCATCAGGAAAAACTTACGGATATTCTTCAAACGGTAACGGTCTTAACGGCGGAAACGGTTTGATATTAAATGACTTTGGAATTTCTGTTCCGGCTTTAATTGATAACGGTGTTAATAAATATTTAGTCAGCTTAAGTAATAGCGGTATCGGTTTTCTCAATAATGCATATACACTTACACAGGTCAGCTTAGGCAGCGGAACACCGTCTGCGCCTCTTCTTATCAATGATATAACAAAGTCAGCATACGTCGGATTTAATACAGGCAGCATCAGAAGATTTAATACAGATCTGTCTTCGGTATTAATTGACTCTTCATCCGGACCTGTATATCAGTTTACTAAGCTAAGAAATGATACATTCACATATATTAATAATGACAAATTTATTGTATCAGGAAATATGACTGAACAGAATGCTACTGATATTCTGAAAATTAATTTTGCAAATGAATTTTTCATTAACGGTGTCAGACTGAATCTGAATTATGTTATATCTGACATTCCAAACTCCCCTGTCCTTGCAGATGTAAACGGTGACGGTCTTCAGGAAATAATGTTCACCGGTGACGGAAAAGTGTATGCGATAAATTCTAAAGGCGTATTACTTGAAAACTTCCCTGTGAATTTCGACAGGAATATTTCATCCGGTATTTCAGTAGCTGATATAAATAATGATAATATATTTGATCTTATTTTTGCCGCGGATAACGGCGACTTGTTTGCTTACGGAACTGACGGAAAAATCTTAACGGGATTTCCCGTAAAAGTCGGACCAAATACTAAATCCACTCCGGCAATTGCGAAGTTTAATGATACACTTGGTATAGTTGTATTTTCCGGAGACGGATATCTTTACGGCTTTAAAACAAATTCACTTTATGATGAGAATAAAGTCTTATGGAAAAATTATCTGAAGGATAAATTTCTTTCAAATAATAATTACAGGTCCGTAAATTCAGGCAGCTCTGCTTATTCAGAAAAACTTCCAACTTCGAAAGTATATAACTGGCCGAATCCTGTCTATGATAATATTACTTACATCAGATATTTCCTTAACGGAAATTCCTCCGGAGTCACAGTAAAAATAATGGATCTTTCCGGCGAACTTGTAACCGAACTTCCCGCTACTTCCAATTCAAATTCAGATAATGAAATTAAATGGGATGTATCAAACGTTCAGAGCGGAGTTTATTACGGAGTTATAGAGGCGGAAATAGACGGGAACACTGAAACAAAGGTCATTAAGATTGCCGTGGTAAAGTAATTTAAATTTTATTTAAGTATAAAGGTGATTATCTTAAAACAAGATAATCACCTTTTTTTATTTTGTATCCCGAAACTATTTCTTTAATAATCATTGCAGCATATTTTGCTTTACATATCTATCTGCTGTATGGTTTAAAGAAATCAATGAGTATAATTCCTGACACTGCCGGTTTAAAATCTCCTGTATCAGTTATAGTCGCAGGAAGAAATGAAAGTGCAAACATTGTAAACTGCATTAACTCATTAAAGTCATCGGTCATCAGTAATATTCCTGCAGAATTTATTTTAGTAAATGACAATTCTGCCGATAATACTTTTGAGCTGATGAAAAAAAATACGGAGGATGACAGCAGATTCAAAGTAATTAATTCACAGTTATCCTCATCCGCCAATCTTAAAGGAAAAGCAAATGCTATAGATAATGCCGTTCAGATAAGTACCGGCGATATAATAGTATCTACTGATGCAGACTGTATTGTAAGGAAGAACTGGGTTTACGCAACTTCAAAATATTTTAAGGAGAATACAGGAATGGTATGCGGATTTACAGTTATACGGAATGACGGTTCTCTTTTTTCAATAATGCAAAATATAGACTGGCTATATCTTTTGACTCTTGCCTCAGCAAGCTCCGGTTTGAATAAAACAATGAGCTGTATCGGTAACAATCTATCTTATTCTAAAAAAGCATACAGTAAAGTCGGAGGATATGAAACTATTAAATTTTCCGTAACGGAGGATCTTGCTTTGATGAGAAAAATAAACGCTTCAAAAGAATTCAATATTCTGTTCCCTCTGGATAAAAACTGTCTTGTAACTACTGAACCATGTAATAACTTAAAGGAATTATTCAGTCAGAAAAGAAGATGGTTCAGAGGAGGTATTGGAATTAATTTTCTCGGTTACGTTACAGGCTTATGTTTATTTTCTGTAAGCTTACTTTTTCTTTTCGGGATTTTATTTATAGATATAAAAATTTTTTTAATACTGGTACTTATAAAACTTATATCTGAAATACTTTTAATTCGAAACACTTTTAAAATATTTGAACTCCGGTATCTTTACAAATACTATCCGTTATTTATGATTTATTTTGCTCTTTACGGATTAATACTTCCCTTCACTTTTATTTTTCAGAGAAGCATCAAATGGAAAGACAGAAAGTTTTAAAACTTAACTAAAGGAAAGTGAATTCTCATCTGAAAGGAAAGATTTTTCATATCTTTTGCAAATGTATATCTTGCGCCCAGATCAAATATATAAATTGTAACTCCCAATCCCGCTGAGTATGTGATCAGATTTACATCACCCGGCAAGCCTTCAGGAATTACAACATTTGAGCTGATGGATCTTGTTACTTTGGCATATTTAACTTCAAGAGAAAATATGGCAGATGTGAAATTTGATCTGATATATTTATTTAATAATATGTCCAGACTACCGCCGATATTTGTCATATCAGTTGTGAAATCAGTAAGCGAATTTTCAGTAGTGAATTCCGGATTTCCCGGGAATGACTGGTTTTCATATATAAATCCAAAAACGAATGGATACAATTTATTATAAGCAAGTTCAGCTTTGAACCCATACAAAAAACCTGCATTGGACTGATCACCAAAACTGCCTATTGGAATTCCAAATCCAATATATGGTGAAATAAAAATACCGCCGATGTTAACTTTTTTTACTTTGCTCCTGCCTGAAATTGTTTTTGAAGTATCGTCTTTGTTAACATTAATTTTTTTATTTAATGATAAGCCGTTCTTTTTGAAATAATCCTTTGAGAGTATATCCTGAGAGAATACAGTTTCAGAAGGTATAGAAAAACTGATTGCAATAAAACAAAGGAAAAAGATTTTTTTTAACAATTCGTTATACTTTTGATTTAATTTATTTTTTCATTCTTTATTTCATTTGAAACATACGTGTTCATAAGATCAAGCATCGAAATAACATTATTCAGATTCAGAGTTTCTTTTCTGAACGCAATCTTTACTGTTTCCATTCCCAGCAAAGTATAAAACGGGATCAGAGAAGGAAGTTCCCTATAAATTGAGTTTAACTGATTGGAAATTGTCTCAATATCATTTCTTTCAAACGGACCTGTAAGTGAATTCACCAGACCATTTTCTGAAATATTATCAATTGTTTTCATAACTATAGGTTTAAATATTTCAAAAGATCTGCTTTTTTCAATCCCTATGGACGCAAGCAGCTCCGCAGATATATTCATTAGCGTTACAAGAAAATTTGAAGCAACTACACAGGCGGAATGGTAAATATATTTTTTATCCGGAGGTATTTCAAGAAATTCGGATCTCAGATCGGATATTATATCCTTCATAAGACTTAAACATTCACTCTTTCCTTCAATTCCAAAATATATTCCGGACAAGTATTTATTGTTATCAGTACTGAGCTTTGCAAAAGTCTGAACAGGATGCATAGAGCCTGTATAAGAATTTCTGAATTCATTTTCCGGAAATATTTGAGATGAAAGTGATCCTGATGTATGAATAAAATATTTATTGCTTATATTCACTCCGGTACTGATAATATCGTTGATTACATCCTTTACAAACCGATCCTGAACGCATATCAGAACAATGTCAGATGCTTCAATAAACTTACCTTCGGTTTTTACTGATGTTTCAAGCGGCAGTAATTTTCCGGATACACTTTCAATATTCTCTTTATTTCTGTCGGTAAGAAAGTTTACTTTGTATCCGATTCCGCTTAGTTCAAAAGCAAATGCTGAGCCCGCATTACCGGAGCCGATGATGTATACATTTTTATTCATTAGTTTTTTTTTCAATTAAAATAGTAACAGGTCCGCTGTTAGTCAGAGATACATCCATCTTAGCAGCGAATATTCCGCTTTTAATTTTTTCCGGATTGTATAATTTAGCTAATTCTGTTTTTGTTTTCTCATATAAAAATTCTGCTTTTTCCGGTATTTCAGCTTCAGTAAAGCTCGGTCTGTTTCCGCTTTTTGCCGTGTCTGCGCATAATGTGAACTGTGAGATCAGCATAATCTCACCATCCGCATCTTTTACATTCAGATTCATTTTATCATTTAAGTCAGAAAAGATCCTTAGCTCCGTTAGCTTTCTTGAAATATATTTAACTTCTTCCTCACTGTCCCCTTTTCTTATTCCAAGGAGTACAAGTATACCTTTTCCTATGGACGAGTGAATTTTTCCATCAATTGTCACTTCGGCGTTATTAACTCTTTGTACTACTGCTAACATTTTTCAAGTTTAATGATCCTGTCTATTTCACTGTAGTCTTTGTAGAATATATATTTTATGTTTTCAAATTTTACCAAAAGATTTGTCAGACCTTCTTTCTGCCCGAATCCGATCTCACAGAATGCTTTTCCAGTAAATTCTTTATCTGAATATATGTCAAATATTTTTCTATAAAATTTAAGTCCGTCGCTTTCATCTGTTAATGCGGATAACGGCTCGAATTTTTTTATTTCGTCAGGAAGTTCATTCCAGTCTTTCAGTGAAATATAAGGCGGATTTGAAATAATGTAGTCATAATTTTTTTTCAGTCTTTCAATCTCAAAAATATCTTTCTCAAATAAAGTAATTCGCTTGTCTGCAATGCCGTTCAGTTCAAGATTTTTACGGGCTGTTTCAAGCGCATTAAAGGATATATCAATTGAGAAAATTTCGTATCCGATCTCAAGCTCCGTAAGTCTTTTAGCAAGAGCGACTACTATACATCCTGAACCTGTTCCAATCTCAAACAGGGATACATTTTTTTTTTCTGATGAAATTATATCTTCTATAACTCTTTCTGCAAGTAACTCAGTCTCCTGCCTGGGTATCAGTACATTTCTGTCAAGCTAATTTCATAACCGAAAAAGTTAGTACTGCCCGTTATATACTGTAACGGTTCATTACTTAATCTTCTTTTTAAGTATTGATTGAATTGAACCAGCTCATCTCTGTTTAACGGTTTCTCATAATTGATATAAAGATCAAGTCTGCTGCATTTCATAATTTCGCAAAGCAGAAGCTCTGCGTTAATTCTCGCGTCCTTTATATTGCAAAGCTCTAATTCTGAAACTGTCTTTCTCAGAATCTCAATTACAGTTATGTCTTTTGAATTATTTTCCGGCACTCAGCAGATTTTTATCTTCATAAACAATACTGCCGTTTATTATCGTCCTGATTACTTTTGTATTTAAAAGCTCTTTGCTGTCAGAATTAAAAATGTCATTTGATATTACTATCATATCGGCAACCTTTCCCGCTTCGATAGTGCCTTTTATATTTTCTTCAAACGATGTGTAAGCCGGCCAAACCGTATATGATCTGACTGCATCCATCAGACTAATCTTCTGATCCGTATTTACTCCTGAGCTTCCTGCAGTATCAGTCTGCTGCCTGGTGGTGAGATAATAGATCTGAACAAACGGGTTAATCTGCTGTTCGGGAAAGTCAGACGCCGACACTATCATTCCGGAAGACTTTAACAGTGAATTCCACAGTCCTACTTTTTTCAATGCATCAGCGCTTATCAGCTGTTCGGTTATCTGAACATCAGTCATAGTTAAATCCGGTCTTACTGAAGGAATGACTTTTAATTCCCCGAACCTCGATATGTCCTTTGCGTCAACCATTTCACAATAACTAAGAATAGTTCTGGCATCCTTCAGGTTTTTTTGTTTTGAAACATTTTCAATTATGTTGAGAGAATTTGTAACCGCCTTGTCACCTACAGCTTTTATAGAAAATTGAAAATTTTTATCCGCTGCTCTGTTAAATATACTGAGTATATCATTATCTGATAAATACGGAAAACTTTTCTTCGGATCATTTTTATAATCTTCATTGATTACGGCTTTTTGATATTCAATCAGACCGTCATAGTCCACAGTAATTGACCTTACAGTCAATCTGTCTTTATAAGCTATCTCAGTGCCTTTGTTCATATAAAAATCAATGAGCGTATTATCTTCACCGGAAAGCACTGCATAAATTTTTAGGGGAAATTTATTTGCATCAATCAGCTCCCGTATTATATCAATTCCTTCTTTGCTGACACTTCTGTCGTGAACCTGAGTGATCCCGTATTTCAAAATTTCCTGAACTCCCTTTTCGAGCTGAGCTGCAATTTCATTTTTTAACTGACCGGGCATATTGTCCCTGACTAAATTAACAGATTCATCAAACAAGAGTCCTGTAAGTTCGCCGTTATCATCTTTATCAATCTCTCCGCCTTCAGGTGATTTAGTTTCTGCGTTAATGTTCAGCACTCTTAAAGCCCGTGAATTTAACAGCGCAGCTGAAAATGTACTGTTTACAATATATACATTAAAATTCGGAGCGATCTGATCAAGAAAAAACTTATCGAATTTTTGAAAATCTTCATCAGAAAATACAGACTCATTATAACCATAACCGCCGATCCATTCTCCTTCAGAAGCAAGCTTAGTTCTGTCTATTATAAGCTGTTTAATTTCATCAAGACTTTTTGCAAACGATAAATTTATATAATTCAGGTTCTTGGAGAATTCAAATATTGAACCGTCAGAATCTATAAATCCCGGAAGTACAGTTGCGCCTTTTAGATCTATTGTTTCTTCCGGTTTATACTTATCACTCAGATCCGAAGTACTTCCTGTCTCAAGAATTTTTCCGTCCTTTACAGCAACAGCTTCCGCCACTTTGTTTTCTTTGCCCATTGTATAGATCTTACCGTTTATATACAATACATCCGGCTTCTCAGCGCATCCGCTAAATACTATTATTATTGACAGGATAAAAAGAAACGCTGTATGCTTTATTTGTAATCTCATTTATGTAATTGTTTAATAGTTTGTTAAAACTAATAAAATCAATCAATTAATTAAACACATTACGTAACTTCATTAAAGTAAACATATTTAACATTGGTATTGTAATAAAGAAAGTATATATTTATTTTTACGCAAAAATAACTCATATGAAAAAGAATTTTGCAATGAAAAAGCTGTATTATTCTATTAGTGAAGTAAGCAGAATAATTGAGCTTGAGCAATATGTACTCAGATACTGGGAAACAGAGTTTGAAATGCTGAGACCTGCTAAAAATCTTGCCGGAAACAGAGTATATACAAACAAAGATATAAAGCTTATTCTTTATATAAAAAAATTACTTCGTGAGGAAAAATATACAATTGAAGGCGCAAAGCAGCATTTAAAAACTTATTATCAAAAAGAAGAAATTGAAAATATTAAGTTAAATCAATCCAAGGAAACTGCTGCATTCAGAACAGGAAGTGAGATGAGCTTATTTGAACCTCCTGCAGGCGATCTTTCTGATCCTGAAATGGTAACTAAAAATCCGAAATTAAAAGACGATCTCATTCAGTTAAGAACGTTTCTAACTAACCTCTTAAAAGACATATCATAACTGCATTAAAGATATTATACTTAAAACTATATTATTCAGCGTAATATCTTTGATGCATATTATTTACCTGATCAAATAAATTTCAGTTAAAATACTCACTTCCATTGAAAAACCCAGTCCTAGATAAAAATACTGCAAGAGCAATCATACTCCGGTGTCAGTTGCTGCTCAATTCAGACAGATATAATGAAAAAGAGTATATTCATAAAGTCATTTCACGTTTGGGATATATTCAAATTGACACGATATCAGTTACTGAAAGATCAGTGAATCATATTCTCTGGTCCCGGGCAGGCAGTTTCTCCGCTGATTATATTAATGAGTTGTTCAAAGAAAAAAAAATATTCGAATACTGGAGTCATGCAGCAGCTATTCTGCCAATTAAAGATTTCAGATATTCTCTGATCTTCAAAAAATATTATTCAGATAAATATAAAAAATTCAAAAGAGAAAACCGGCGGCTGCTTAAGTCTGTTCTTAACAGAATTACTGCTGAAGGTCCCCTTATGTCCCGTGATTTTGAGGATAAGAAAACCGGTGACTCAGGATGGTGGAACAGAAAGCCATCTAAAGAAGCGCTTGAATTTTTATTTTTTTCAGGAGATCTCATGGTACAGAAAAGAATTAATTTTCAAAAAGTATATGATCTTACAGAAAGAGTACTCCCTTCAGATATTGACGTCTCATTTCCGGCTGATGAACTATATCATAAACATCTGATACTTTCATTCCTGTATGCAAACGGTATTGCCGCTAAGGATGAAATGACATATCTCAGAAGATATAATAAAAATTGTTTTGACGAATATTTTTCAGAACTTTTAGAAGAAAAAAAAGTAACGGCAGTTTCAATAAACGGAATTGCTGATCGCACATATTACATTCTGCCGGAAAATCTGGAAATGAATATTCCCGGTAAATCTGAAATTAATATTCTTTCGCCGTTTGATAATCTGATAATTCAGAGAAAGAGATTAAAATTATTGTTTGATTTCGATTATCAGCTTGAATGCTATCTCCCCCATTACAAAAGAAAGTTCGGTTACTTTTCTTTACCCGTATTGTATAAAAATAAATTCATTGGAAGGATAGACCTGAAATCCGACAGAAAGAATAAGACTCTGATCATCAATAAATTTTATCCGGAATCAAATATGCTGTTATCAAAAAAAGCTTTAAGTGAATTAAGTAACAGGTTAAAAGAATATGCTCTGTTTACAGGCTGTGAAAAGGTTACAGGAGATTTGTAATAAAAAAAAATACCGGCGTTAACCGATATTTAGTTTGAATAATATTTATAAAGTTCTGTATCAGCCTTTCAGCCAGGTTTTGAAATCAGTGAATCCTCCGAATCTACTTTTCAGATCACTGATGTCAGCTGTATAACCATGATCCATAAACCACTGAAACATATCACCTACTTCTTTATTCTGTGATTTCACAATTTCCACATCAAGTTCATTATATACATATTCTCCGCCTTTTACTTCAGAGTATATTTTTACTGCATCCGGAATTGTAAGTTCATCTCCGGCCAGCGCGATCGCTTTTCCTGAATATTTTTCAGGATCATTAAATACAATTTCAGTAATTCTTCCAATGTCATCAGTAGCTATCATCTGTAACTTAATGTCCTTTTTCATTGACATTGAAATTACAAATTTCCCGTCCTGCTCTGCAGGTACAAACCATGAATTAAAGTTGTCCATAAAAAATACCGGTCTTAATATAGTATAATTAATTCCGCTCTCTGCAAGATATTTTTCAATAACATATTTCACATCAAAGTGCGGAAGTCCGGTATTTCTTTCTGCGCCATCGACAGATGAGTAAACGAAATGCTTTACCCCAGCGTCCCTGGCTGCATCAATTAAATTTTTTCCCTGTGAAAGTTCACCTTCATAACCATGCTCCCAGAAATTCTGCACGCTGAATACTCCGTAAATTCCTTCCATTGCTTTTTTCAGAGAATCCTTATCATTCATATCTCCCTTTATCAGTGTGACGCCTGACTCTGCAAGTTTCTTTGCAGAATCTTTTTCCGGATCTCTTACAAGAGCAGACGTCTCCCATCCGTTTTTAATTAGGTATTTTACTGCTGCGCCCCCCTGCAGCCCGGTCGCTCCTGTTACCAATATCTTTTTTCCTGCTTTTTCCATTTTAAATTATTTTAGTTTTTCAAATATGTTTGTTAAATATGGTTTGTGATCTTCCTGATATATTTCGAAAAAAACTTTTTTCTTAATTTTATTCCTAATACCTGAATTATCAATAGTCTCTTTGAATGTAACATAACAGTCCAGCGCATCCATTGATTTTTTTATATCTGTATCATCAACTTCAATAATGCAGTCAATTTCTTCATCCGTAGAATTATTTAATCTGAACATGAATTCACCTTCAGTTTCCTCTTTTGATAAAGTATGGAATGCAAGTCTTTTTAGGAAATCGTTATCCTTTCTAAGCCTGCAGTATACTGATTTTACAACTGCATGAGTAATTAAATGATCATGAAACCCGCTGATCCCGTGTACAGGATATGTCACGACTACATCCGGTTTTATTTTCATGATCTCATCTTCTATTGATTTTTCTATAAATTCCGGATCCATTTCTTTTAATCCGCTGTCCGTTAGATCCAGTACTGTCATCCCAGTAAGTCCGAGAACTTTCTCCACTTCGAGCATTTCTTTATGTCTCTCTTCTCCCATTTCTTCAACCGAGAGACCGTACTTAAATCTTTGCTTCGTAGCTCCGCCTTTTGTCAGAGTCAGCAGGTAAACTTCATGACCTTCTCTCAGCTGCTTTGACATTACATGCGCAGGTCCGAATGATTCATCGTCCGGGTGAGGATAAATATAAAGTATTTTCATTTTAATTTTTTGTATTGATAAAATTTAATGTCCATTCTCTAAACGCTTTCAGAAATTTATCAAGATGCTCAAGTGTAGACTGATCAGTAAGAATATTATTTTCATCAAATAAACTTTTGCTTTTTCTCAGCTGAAGTTTCGGTACATTCATACATATCAGATTTACTGAAGATGCAATTTGCCTGAAGTGTGACTGAGCTACTGCAGTTCCGGATAAACCGCCTGAAGCCCCCATTATTGCGCAGGGTTTACCGTTCAGGGGCGACTCGGCTCTCGAAGCCCAGTCAATTGCATTTTTTAAAACTCCTGTCACCGAGGAATTATATTCGGGTAATGCAAACAGAAGTGAATCACTGGAAGCAATTGCAGACTTAAATTCAATAACTGATTCGGGTATACCTTTCTTTTCATGATCATGATTATACAATGGTATTCTGCTGATATCATAAATATCAATATTTAAATATTCCTTTGAAAGTTCAATTGCAGATTTCAATAAGGCAGTGTTAAATGAATCTGCTCTCAGACTTCCGGAAATTCCCAGTACTTTTATTTTATCCATTTTATTTTAATATCAGTTATTAATAGTTAACATCATTTATTTAATTCATCGGAACTTCAATAAAAAGCAGTCTGCAGTTTTCAAGAGCTTTCACTTCTACGTTGTCAGATTCTTCAATTCCCGCAGCATCTCTTTTTTCCAGTATCTCTTCGTCAATTTCAGCTTTGCCTTCTATTAAGAATACATATACTCCGTTGCCTTTGGATTTTATTTCATAATTAACAGTAAGATCCTTATCGACATCTGATAATGAAAAGTATGCATTCTGATTTATCCACAGAGTATTTTCACTCTTTTCCGGAGATACGATAGTCTGAATAATATTGTGTCTCTCTTCCGGATTAAATTTCTTCTGATCATACCTGGGCGTAATATCCTTTACTTTCGGAAATACCCATATCTGAAGAAGGTTTACTTCTTCTGTATCTGAATTATTGAATTCAGAATGTGTAAGACCGCTGCCTGCAGACATTATCTGAACTTCATTTGCATAGATCACTTCTTTATTTCCTGTGCTGTCTTCATGCGCCAGTTCTCCTTTTAAAGGTATAGTTACGATCTCCATATTGTCATGCGGATGCTTTCCGAATCCCTTTGAAGGCTTTACAATATCATCATTTAAAACTCTCAGCGTTCCGAACCTGATTTTTTCCGGATCATAATAATTTGCAAAACTGAATGAATGTCTGGCGATTAACCAGCCGTGATCCGCCTTTCCCCTGTCACCGGATCTGAATATTCTTTTTTTCATTTTTATAAAGTTTTAATTTCAAATTTTATATTAAATTCGTCACTTATCATTTTATCACCGAGGTTCTCAAAAAACTTACCCGATCCGTATTTTATATCCCATTTAGTTCTGTCGATATTAAAATCTCCGCTTGCAGCTACTTTACCATCATTCATTACTACTGTAGCGGGAAATGATATTTCATTTGTTATTCCTTTGATTATCATATCACCGGTAACTTTGTACTGATTACCGCCTGCGCTGCTTACTGATTTTATATTAAATCTTCCATTAGGATGTGTCTCAGCTGAAAAGAAATCATCAGACTTAAGATGACCTGTAAGCTTTCCGTTTGATTCAGCGTCCTCGACATCCAGAACAGTGATTGAACTAAAGTCTATTTCGAAACTTCCGCCGGTGATCTGATTGTTATCTACAAAAAGTTCTCCGCCTGAAATATTCACTGTCCCGTTATGTTTACCTGTAACTTTGCTGCCGGTCCATTCTAATTTACTTTCCTTTAATGATATCTCTTTCTTTTCACCTTTTGAAGTTGTTGATGTATTCTTTGTCAGGTTTTCTGTTTTAGTTACTTTTTCATCGATATTGCCTGCAGCTTCCTTCTTTTCGGATTCAGCGCAGCCTGCTAATACTGCCATTGTTAAAATAATCAGTAAGTAGCCTTTTGTTTTTTTCAGTGTTTTCATTTTTATTTTATTTATTTTGTTAAATTATCCTCTTAGCTTATCTAAAAGATCGTTCAGTGTTTTAACTTCTTTTATTGTCAGATGTATAACGCTTTTTTCACTTACTTTAACTTTTTCATCAAGCTCATTAAGCAGAGCCAGACCTTTTGAAGTTATAAGAACATCTGCGCATCTCTTATCTTCTTTATTCATTGTTCTCTGAGCAAGTTTCTTTATTTCCAGCTTATCAACAATTCTCGATGCGTTTGACATCTTATCAAGCATCCTGTCTATTATCATATTTACTGTCGCCGGATCCGGATGCTGTCCCCTTAATATTCTCAGTACATTGTACTGCTGCAGAGTCAGATTTTTTTCTTTTAAAATTTCATTTGTCTTAAAGCTGATCCTGTTTCCGGTATATACAAGATTAATTAAAAGCTTTGTATATTCCGAACTGAATTTCTCCTGTTTTATTTCATCTTCTATTCTCATGGTTACAAATATATGTATATACATATATTATGTCAATACTAATTTCTATGTATATACATATATTTTTCAACCGTTTATTCTTTTGACTGAATTTACTATTTTTGTACTTAACATTTAACATTTAACATTTAACATTTAACATTTAACATTTAACATTTAACATTTAACATTACGAAATGGAAGATTTTGAATTTACTAAACTCAGCTGGCTGATCGGTCAGTGGGAAGGAATACAGGGAAACGGCATTTACCATGAAGAATGGGCGGCGGACGGTGAGAATAAATTAACAGGTAAAGCTTACTTCATAAGTAAAGGTGAATTATCAAATCCTGAAAAACTATCAATAGTATACGGAGAAGACGGAGTCTTTTACATTGCTGATGTCAGTCATAATACCGGACCCGTCTCATTCAGAATGACTGTATCAAATGAAAATTCTTTTGTATTTGAAAATCCTGAACATAATTTCCCTAAGAAGATCACATATGAAAAAGTAAGTGAGAATGAGTTAACAGCAATAATTGAAGGTGATAGTAAAGGTAAGTCAAAGCAGATCTCCTTTCATCTGAAGAAGATATATTGATATGTTATTGTTAACGTTTTAGTTTTGGATCCAAAGCATCTCTCAGGCCGTCTCCGAGCAAATTAACTGCAAATACGGTTATCATAATCGCCAGAGATGGAAATACCGCAAGCCCCCAGTTTGTTCCTACTACAATATATTTATATCCGTCAAAGATCATCTGACCCCAGCTTGCTGTCGGAGGCTGTACGCCGAGACCTAAAAAGCTGAGACTCGCTTCAAAAATAATTGCCGATGCAAGTCCGACCGTTCCGGTTACAATCACCGGTCCCATGCAGTTTGGCAGTATGTGTCTCGTGATCACTCTTGCTGAATTAAAACCGATCGCCTTTGTCGCTTCCACAAACTCCGTCTCGCGAAGTGAAAAGAATTGTCCCCGGACTATCCTCGCTATATCCACCCATCCCGTAAGTCCGATCGCAATAAACGCCTGCCATAATCCCTTGCCAAGCACTACTGATAAAGCTATGATAAGAAGAATTGCAGGAAAGGCAAAGATCACATTGACAAGCCACATTACGGCTGCGTCAGTCTTTCCCCTGAAATATCCCGCTATCGCGCCGAGTATCAGTCCAATGAAAATCGCAATGCTTTCTGATACAAGTCCAACTGTCAGGCTTACCCTGCTTCCGTATATGAGTCGGCTCAGCACATCCCTGCCGAATCTGTCGGTACCGAGATAATAATTCAGTGTCTTTGTCCATCCCTCTGATGTTTCTTCAATCTCACTTTTGTTGATTGTAAGTTCTTCATCTGAGAAGTCAAGATAAGTGATTGAATTTCCCGATTCGCTGATCATTTTTTTTACCGGGATATAAGACGTCTCATCAGATTCCGGGTCTGTATCTTTATTTACAAGCACTGTTCCCTTAAAAAATATTTCCTTAGCCGAATATTCGAGTATCTGCTGATTCGGATCAAACGGAGCTATAATGGGAGCTGTAAGGGCAACTAAGATCAGAATGGTAAGCGTTATAAGTCCCGCCATTGCGAGCTTGTTCCTCTTCAGTCTTTTCCATGAATAATGCCAGAGCGATCTGCTCTTGTCTTCCTGCAAAATACTGTCCGCAACTACTGATGTTTCAGCTTCCATTTAAACCGTTATGATAATTTTACTTTAGGATCTAGCATTGCATAAACTATATCTACAAAGAAATTTATTACTACAAAAACTATTGCGCTGAATAATACCGTACCCTGTATCATCGGAAAGTCAAGTTTGAAAATTGCATCAATTGCGAGCAGTCCGATCCCGGGCCAGTTGAATATATATTCTATAAAGAATACTCCGCCGAGAGTCGCCGCAAGTGAAGCGCTGATCGTAGTAACTACAGGATTCAAAGCGTTTCTTAATGTATGTTTGAATATTACCTTGCCCGAGCTGAGTCCCTTTGCCTTTGCCGTCCTTACATAATCCTGACTCATAACATCCATCATGGATGAACGTGTGATCCTTGCGGTAATTGCCATTGGCCGTAAGGCAAGCGTAAGCATCGGCAGAACTAAATACTGTAAACCGTCATTGACATATCCGGATATCGGAAACCATTTCAGAAGATGTCCGAATACAAGCGCCATTATCAGACCGAATGCAAATGAAGGAAAGGAAATGCCGATCAATGCAAATACCATTGAAAAGTTGTCAAGCCATGTATACTGTTTTACTGCGGAAATTATTCCAATGAGAATTCCCAGTATTGAAGAAATAAACAATGCGCTGAATGAAAGCAAAGCCGTTGCAGGCAGTTTGTCAAGAATTGTCTTTACAACTTCCCTGTTGGTTGCATAAGATCTTCCCAGGTCTCCCTGAAAAGCGTTGGTCATGAATTTAAGATATTGTATATAGATAGGTTTGTTTAATCCGAGTTCTTCTCTTACTGATTCTACAGACGCAACATCAGCTCTCTGACCGAGCATCATCCTTGCAGGATCACCCGGTATAATATAGAGCAGGCAAAAAGTAACCGTGAGGACGCCGATTATAATTACAACAGAGTAAAAGAAATTTCTTATAATGAATGCCGACATGATAATTGATCCGGATTAAACAGATATACTTTGGTAATAAAAAACCCGGAATCCAATTTATTCGGATTCCGGGATATGAAAATTTTTAATTCATTTGAATTAATTTTCCGTTACTCTTCTTGCCTTCAGGTAAGTTCTTGTGTAAAATTCATCATCAAGCGATGCAACTGAAACACCGGCTTTTGAACCTGAGTGTGTGAAGTATCCGTTACCCAGATACATTCCTACGTGAGAGACTCTTCCTTTTCTCATTGTATCAAAGAAAACGAGATCACCGAATTTAAGCTCATCCTTTTCAACCGGCTCGCCGACATTTGACTGCTCAAATGAAGTCCTCGGTAAAGAAACTCCGAGAGCCTGATATACAACTGTCTGAATAAAAGCGGAACAGTCGATACCTCTTTTTGAAGTACCGCCCCATAAATAAGGCGTGTTCAGATATTCGATGACTTTATACATAACTTCATCTTTATCTACACTTCCTGAAAATTCTGTACTGGTTAAAAAACCTGCAAGACTGCTGGAAATAGCTTCGAGATTTTCTTTGTTGATGGTGGTTTTTTCAGTTAAACTGCTGGTGGATGCAACTTCTGTAGAGTTATTTCCATTAGCATTTTTCTTATTACCTGATCCATCTCTGTCTTCCGCTAACTCCCTTGAACTGGAACATCCCATTAATATTGTCACGGAAAAAACAAACAATAAAACGGGCATTAATTTAGGTAGCTTTGATTTAATCATTAATGATATTTTAATTAATAAACTATTTTAAATGTAGCTCTTCCTTTAAAAACTCAACAAAATTAAAGAGTACAATCCTATTTATCAAGCCATAAATGCCTGAAGTTCACACGATGCATCGGATCAAGATAATAACCTTTTACATATGACTGCAGCAGCATGTAATCCTCTTCATAAAAAATTAACAGCATCGGCGCCTGCGAAACAGCGATCTGCTCCGCCTGAAGGTAAAGCTCATTCCTCTTTATCCTGTCTGTCACTGCGATTGCCTGTTCAAAAATTTTATCAAATTCAGGATTCTGATACCTTGTAGAATTGATTGGACTGATGTCTTTGGGATTCTTCGGCACATTCTTACCATAATACAGATTGAGGAAATTCTCCGGATCGGGATAATCCGCTATCCAGCCCAGTCTGTAAAAGTCAGCCCTTCCTGCGTCGATATTATCCAGATGCTGCGCAAACTGCAGAATATTCAGCTTCATGTTCACTCCGATCTCCTTCAGCATATTCTGAATCGATTCAGCGATCTGAATATTCCTGTCCCCGCCTGAATTGATCTGCAGAACAGCTTCCGGGAATCCGTTACCGTCTGGATAACCGGCTTCCTTCATCAGGAGTTTTGCCTTATCAAGATCAAATCTGTAACCGTTTATTTTCTCAACATCATAATCCGGCATTGACGGCGGTACTATTCCATACACCGCTCCCATAAATCCCTGACCGTTTAATACAAATTTCAATATCTTATCCCTGTCAATAGCATAATTAAATGCCTGTCTGACTTTTTCATTATTGAATATTTTTCCTGTTGTAAGAAACCCGTAGAACTGTATAGAAAGAGAAGGAACCTTCTGAAGCGCAAATTTTGAATATTCCGGAGTAAGAGTTTTTTCCGGAGTTACAATTGCCTTAAAAGATTCATTAGGCACTCTGTAACATTCGTCTAAATTGCCGTTTTGAAATTCAAGCATCTGCTGAGAAGTTTCTTTCAGGAATTTAAATTTTACACCGTCCAGATAAGGCAGCTGATTTCCGAATTCATCCTTATTCCAGTAGCCCGGATTCTTTTTTAAATTAAGTTCGAGATCCTGTTTCCAGTCGACAAAAATGAACGGTCCGGTCCCGACCGGATTCTGAAAGAAATCCTGTCCGTATTTTTCCACAGCTTCCCTCGGTACAATATATGAAAACCCAAGACATAAATAATATATAAATGGTCCGAAAGGTTTAGTCAGTTTTATCTGAAATGTTGTATCATCTTTTGCAATATATCCGCTCACGCCCGTGAATTTCGGATCGCGGGATTCTCTGCCGGCAGCAGAAACTTCTTCATGAAATTCTATTGCGCCTTCCACATAATTCTTAAAATAATCAAATCCCAGAGTACCTGTCCTCGGATCACAAACCCTGTCAAAGGAATATTTCACATCCGATGCTGTCATCTCTCTTCCTTTTCCGTCCGGGAAACAGGCGTTATCCTGAAACTTCACACCTTTCCTGAGATAAAAAGTATACAGCAGTCCGTCTTCGGAAATCTCATACCTGTGTGAAAGATCCTGTACAATATTAAGATCCTTATCGAGATCAATCAAAAGATCATAGATCTGATGCGCCACATGATGGGAGACATTGTCATTTATCCTTACCGGGTCCAGGCTTCTTACATTTTCAAGTTCATTTATCCTGTATACTCCCCCGCCTTTTATTCCGCCTTTAAGCTGCACTATATTTTCAGCTTGCTTATCCCCGCACCCCTGCAAAAGAATTGAAACCGCTGCCAGTATTAATACTAAATATTTCAAATCAATAATTTATTTTTTATAATTTATAATTTTTCATTTTTAATTGAAAATTGATCATTGATAATTGATCATTGATCATTGATCATTGATCATTGATTCAGCCAAAGCGTCCTAAAATTCACCCTGTGCATCGGATCAAGTCCGTAACCGTTCACATACGGCTGAAGCAGTCTGTAATGTTCATCATAATATATGAAAATCATCGGAGCTTTGTCCACAGCGATCTGCTCAGCCTGATAATAATATTCATATCTTTCTTTAAGGTCAGAGATCGAAATTGCCTTTTCATAAAGCTCATCATATTTTGCATCCTGAAACCTTGTCGAATTCACGGGACTTATCAGCGCCGGGTCTTTCGGCACATTTTTTCCGTAAAAGAGATTCAGAAAATTCTCGGGATCAGGATAATCCCCTACCCATCCGGCTCTGTAAAAATCAGCTCTTCCCGCGTCCACGTTATCGAGATGCTGCGCGAACTGCATTATGTTCAGCTTCATATTCACGCCTATTTCTTTGAGCATATTCTGAATGGACTCAGCTATCTGGATATTCCTGTCGCCGCCGGAATTTATCTGCAGTACTGCATCCGGGAATCCTTTGCCGTCCGGATAACCCGCTTCAGTCATCAGCTGCTTCGCTTTCTCAAGATTAAAATCATATCCTTTTATTTTATTGATATCATAATCAGGCATTGCCGGAGGCACAAGTCCGTGAAAAGCTCCCATAAATCCCTGACCGTTTAAAACAAATTTCAGGATCTTATTTCTGTCAATGGCATAGTTAAACGCCTGTCTGACTTTCACGTCATTATAAATTTTCCCCGTAGTAAGAAATCCGTAATACTGCGAACCCAGCGAAGGCACTCTCTGCAGCCGGAATTTTTCAAACTGCGGAGTTAGTTTTTTTTCCGGAGTAACAATTTCCTTGAATGATTCATTCGGCAGTCTGTAACATTCATCAAGATTACCATTTTGAAATTCGAGCATCTGCTGCGACAGCTCTTTTATGAATTTAAATTTTACTCCTTCGAGATAAGGCAGCTGATTGCCATGTTCATCTTTTGCCCAGTAATCCGGATTCTTTTTTAAATTCAGCTCAAGGTCAGGTTTCCAGTCAACAAAAATAAACGGTCCAGTGCCGACAGGATTCTGGAAATAATCCTTGCCGTATTTTTCCACTGCTTCTCTCGGGAGAATGTATGAATATGCAAGCGTCATATAAAATATAAACGGACCGAAAGGAGATTTAAGTTTTATTTGAAAAGTTGAATCATCTTTTGCAATATATCCCGTTACTTCATTTATTTTAGGTTCGCGGTTCTCTTTTCTCGAAAGAGAAATTTCATCAAAATATTCTTTAGCGCCTTCCACATAATTTTTGAAATAATCATAACCTAAAGTCCCGGCTCTGGGATCGCAAACTCTTTCAAAGGAATACTTAACGTCAGCAGCTTTCAGCTCTCTTCCTTTACCGTCAGGAAAGCATGCATTATCCTGAAACTTCACACCGTCACGCAAATGAAAAGTATATGTAAGTCCGTCCTCTGAAATTTCCCAGCGTGTTGCCAGATCCGGTTTCAGATGAAGATTTGTATCAAGATCGACAAGCCCGTCATAGATCTGATGCGCCACATGATGCGAGACCACATCGCTGATACCTACCGGATCGAGACTCCTGATGTTTTCCAGTTCATTGATCCTGAATACCCCGCCCCCGCGTATACCTCCCGGAAGGTCAGTCATTACCGTTTCTTGCTTCTTCCCGCATCCGCTTATAAATACAATACTTAATAATAAAAAAGCTGAAATTATTTTAATCATTTACTTTTTACTTTATTGATAATAAAAATACATTTTTGATTTGTTATATAATACTAAACATTTGTAAAAAATAAACGGCTGATTATCATACTGATAAACAGCCGGGAGGAATCACTTTAAATTTTATTTTGAGTGTAAATTTTCTATACTTCAATTTTTTTTATAAACCGAAAAATACAATCACTTTGTTTATGCGGCTTTCACATTTTTCGGATAACTTTCCGGAAATAAAAGACAGCTTTGACTGTGAGTCTCCGTTCCCGCTAACACCGGGTGAATTGATGAACAGTCCTCAAATACTTTCGGACATCTCGGATGAAAATAACATCCGGTCGGAACATTAGCCGGCGAAGGCACATCGCCTGTAAGTATAATTCTTTTGGATTTATTTCTCGGATCCGGAAGCGGTACTGCGGACAGCAGCGCCTGAGAATAAGGATGATTCGGATGCTGATATAATGCTTCTCTTGTCGCCATTTCTACAAGCTGTCCAAGATACATAACGCATACTCTGTCGGAAATGTGTTCCACTACGGAAAGGTCGTGCGAAATAAAAAGATATGTAATACCAAATTCCTTCTGAAGGTCCTGCAGCAAATTAAGTATCTGTGACTGAATGGAAACGTCAAGCGCTGATACGGGTTCGTCACAGACTATAAATTTCGGTTCCACTGAAAGCGCTCTTGCAATCCCGATCCTTTGTCTCTGACCGCCGGAAAATTCGTGCAGATATCTGCGCGCGTGGATCTTTCTCAGACCTACAGTATCAAGCAGCTGTTCTACTCTTTTCTCTGCAGCCGCGCCTTCAGCTATCTCGTGGAATTTCAGAATTTCATTCAGCATCCCGCCGACTGTGATACGCGGATTAAGTGAAGAATACGGATCCTGAAAAATGATCTGCATTTTCTTTCTGTAAGTTTTAAGCTCCTTACTTGATATGTTAGTAATATCCTTTCCTTCGAAAATAATTTCACCGGCTGTCGGCTCGATCAGTCTCAATATAGATCTTCCGACTGTTGTCTTTCCGCAGCCCGACTCACCTACCAGTCCGAGCGTCTCGCCTTTTTTAATGGAAAATGAGACATCATCGACAGCTTTAACATTGCCGATGGTCTTTGAGAACACGCCTTTTTTTATCGGGAAATATTTTCTGAGATTTCTTACTTCGATCAGATTTTCTGACATTCTGCAGTATTGTAATTTTTAGGTGTAAATATAATTCATTGTATTTGTAAAAACAATAAAATTCACAATAATGACGCTGCCGGATCAATACTAAAATACCAACCAAATAATTGTTTGTGTAGAGACGCCCAATTTGGGCGTCTCTAAGATGCATTGGAAAATTTAATTGAACGATTAATAAAGATGATTGTGAATTTTTTTGTCGATTATAAATACAATTTCACTTATTTGATTCCGCAATTTTTATATCAAATGTTAATTCATCAGTTCTAAATTTGTCTGCTGATTTTCAAATCGTAGAGACGCCCAAATCGTAGAGACGCCCAATTTGGGCGTCTAATCGATTTGGTTGCGCATTTTTGTCCATTAACAATACAATCTCATTTATTTGATTCCACCATTTATATATTAAATGTTAATACATCCGTACGATATTCGTCACCTGATTTTAAATTCGTAGAGACGCCCAATTTGGGCGTCTAATCGATTTGTTGCGCATTTTTGTCCATTAACAATACAATCTCATTTATTTGATTCCACCATTTATATATTAAATGTTAATACATCCGTACGATATTCGTCACCTGATTTTAAATTCGTAGAGACGCCCAAATTGGGCGTCTCTACGATTTGGTTGCACATTTTTGTCCATTAACAATACAATCTCATTTATTTGATTCCAACATTTATATATTATATGTTAATACATCCGTACGATATTCGTCACCTGATTTTAAATTCGTAGAGACGCCCAATTTGGGCGTCTAATCGATTTGGTTGCGCATTTTTGTCCATTAACAATACAATCTCATTTATTTGATTCCACCATTTATATATTAAATGTTAATACATCCGTACGATATTCGTCACCTGATTTTAAATTCGTAGAGACGCCCAATTTGGGCGTCTAATCGATTTGGTTGCACATTTTTGTCCATTAACAATACAATCTCATTTATTTGATTCCAACATTTATATGTTAATACATCCGTACGATATTCGTCACCTGATTTTAAATTCGTAGAGACGCCCAATTTGGGCGTCTAATCGATTTGGTTGCGCATTTTGTCCATTAACAATACAATCTCATTTATTTGATTCCACCATTTATATATTAAATGTTAATACATCCGTACGATATTCGTCACCTGATTTTAAATTCGTAGAGACGCCCAAATTGGGCGTCTCTACAATTGTATAGGAAAAAATATATTACACCAAGTGATTACGAATGATTCCCAATCCAAAATACAAATTTCAATTTTTTATCCGCCAATTATATCTCAAATGTTAATTCATCCGAATTAAATTCGTCACCTGATTTCCAATTTTTTGGATTGTCTATAATATACTGTCTTATCCTGTCCAATTCATTTTCGTTTCTGATCACATGGTCATGAAATCTTGACTGCCATTTGAAATTTATTTCAGATTTTCTGATCTGAATTGTACATGTGCGTTTGAATTGATTGATGATAACTCCGACCGGCTGTCGCTTCTGAAGTGTTTTATATTCATCCAGAAAAATAATACCATGAAAATGATCAGGCATAAAAATGTATTCATCTAAAATTACATACGGAAAATGATCCGGAATTTTTTTCCAGTATTCCGTAGCGGTTTTGCCGGTTTCATTCAACACCATCTTTTTATTTTCAATATCTCCGAAAAACATTCCCACTTAGCCGTTTTTATCGTAATGAAATACGCACCGGGACTTGAATAATCATATCCTTTTAATCTTGTTGATTCTATTCTGTATTTATTTTTAAACAACATAAAATTTAATGCAAACATTTAATCGCATGGTCACTTCATCAGCAGCATACGTTTCGTATCCACTACAGCTCCGTTCACAAACAATTTATAAAAATACATCCCGCTCGATAACGCAGATCCGTCGAATGTAACTTTATACATTCCGGAATTCTTCATCTCATTCACAAGTGACGCCGCTTCCTGTCCGAGCAGGTTGTAGATCTTTATTGTAATAAAAGATTCCGCTGAAACATTATAAGAAATTTCTGTTGACGGATTAAAGGGATTCGGTTTGTTCTGGAATAGTTTTGTATCAGTCGCTTCATTTCCGAAAATATTCTTGTCGGAAATTTTCATTTGTGATTGTGACCTTGAATTATTATCGGAATTAATTTTTTCAGATTTTTCATTTGCACTCTTATCTGAATCAATATTATTATCATCCTCACCGATCGTATAAATTATATTCCCGTCCGTGTCATACTTTCTCGCTTTCCACTCCGCGCCGTAGTCGTTCCATTGCATTGCAATCAGTATCGGATTGCCGTGACTGTCCGCTTCTATGTTCGCCCACCTCTGCATATTTGTTTCCGGTCCATTGTGATGCTCCTGAAAATCAGGAATGTAGGACCTTACCCAGCGCTGAACCGGTGGGCCTATTGGAGTTTCCTGTTTATAACATACTATTGAATATCCGTATGGCGATGCGTCGCTCATGCCGGCAACATATATGTATCCGTTCTTGGAAAGTTTTATTGTCGATGCGCGGTCGTTATACTGTGATGAAGGCATTGAATCATTATTATAAAATTTTATACCGCTGCCGCTCCATCCGTTACTTCCGTCCTGAAAATTATACTTCGTAGTTATAAAGTCCAGATCATTTCCGGGCGTCTGGCTTCTTGTATATCCCGTCACGTAAATATTCTGCAGACTGTCGGAGGTTATTGCTGTCGGAACATTCCTGTCATTAAGTCCTCTGTTATAATAAGTTCTTCTCCATTTTTCATTCACTTTATTATTCAGATCCTCGTCATAAAATACTGTCATGAACATTGACGGCGTAATAGTAGTCTGAGAAAAATTATCCGATATGGAAGTAACAGAGCTTCTCGATTTTGAAAGATAATTTCTTGAAGTATTCACAACTGTAAACGCAGTTGGTCTTTCATGACTCCCGGCTATATTATGAAGAAGGATGTCATTCGTGCCGATCAGTCCGTCAATTTTACTCAGCGTTATAAAGAAAATATCATCACCAAAGACAGGTCCCTGATATGAATATCCGCAGGTATAAACATATCCTGCATCGACGAATATGTCAGTTGCTATATCGTACTTTCCGGATATTGCAGTATCGCGCTGCCATGTGATTTTGCCAAAGTTATCGAGCTTACTTACAAAAATTGATTTTTGATCATTTACAGTTTGATATCCTGAAATAAAAATATTTGTTGCTAAACCGATATTATCTAACTCTATATCAATTCCATAACCTTTATCATCACCTTGATTATGATATGATTTTGCCCAACCCAATGTTCCTGAAGAATTAAATTTCAAAACAACAATATCATTACTTTGAGAGATGTTATTAAAAATATATCCGGTTATAAAAGCATTTCCTTGATCATCAATTGCTAAATCCATTCCTCTGTCATTTCCAAAAATATTATTATACCATTTGAAAATTAAATTTTCACCACCTGAAGTATATTTTTCATATATTATATCTAATGTATTTGTACCCGGATTAAATTTATTTCCGCTTATATATAAATTATTATTTGAATCTAAATACGTTTTAAAAGGATAGTCATTTGTAATTTGACCATTAGTAATATTACATACAGTTAAAACAGCTAAAAGCATTATTAATTTTTTCATAATTAATTATTTATTTTATATAAAGTAATTTTTTAGTTAAAATATTTTTTGAATCAAACTTTAAAGTATAGAAATATACTCCTGACTGTAATTGTAAATCATTACTTGCAGGAGAAAACAAAATGCTGTAACTCCCCTGCTCCTGAACTTCCTGAACAAGCGTTTTTACAAATTTTCCCGTGATGTCATAAAGCTTCATTTCTACATTTCCTTGTTTCTTAATATCATATTTTATGATTGTTGATGAGTTAAAAGGATTTGGAAAATTCTGATGCAATTTGAAATCTTCAGGAGAACTAAAAGTATTGTATGAAATGAAAACAAGTCCGCCGTTGGTTGTTTTTATAAGTGTTCCGAAATCTCCTGATATATATCCGTTATCAGCATCGGTAAAAAAAACTGATCTTAAATTATTATTGGTCAGTCTTGTCTGGGGGACCCAATTCGTTCCGCCGTTTGTAGTTCTTGTAACAGATCCGCCATCTCCAGCTGCAAAGCCGTTGTTCGGATCAATGAAGTGAATTGTATTTAAGTTCTCCGCTACATTTCCGCTTTGCGTTATCCATACAATTCCTCCATCTGTAGATTTTAAAATTATTCCGGAGCCGCCTACTCTATATCCTGCATGAAATTCCGGATAAGAAACATCAAATCCTCCGCTGTTGCCATCATTGATCCAGTTTAATCCTCCATTAGTTGTTCTTAAATATGCTCCACCTGTTATATATCCAGTATTTTGATTTATAAAAGCCATTCGTCCTAGAACTGCTAACTGACTAACCCCGCTATTTTGATTCTCCCAGTTTAACCCGCCATTTGAAGTTTTCAGAATTCTAGACTGACTGCCGCTAATATAACCTTCATTAACATTAATAAAACTAATTCCTTTTATATCGCTTATATTTCCAATGTTCAAATTCTCCCAACTCACCACCATTTGTCGTCTTCAGCACTGTCCCGGTATCTCCACAAACAAACCCCGTGTTTTCATCCACAAAACTTATTTCATTCAAATTCTGAATAGTATTACTTGGCTTCTCAATCCAGTTCAATCCTGCATTTGTTGTTTTAAGTATTTTCCCATCATTTCCCGCAGTGAATCCTGTATTCTGATTTACAAAATAATTAGAGTTGTAATTATATCTGCCTCCGGTTGTCGTAAACCAGTTCACGCCTGCATTTGTACTCTTTATTACTCTTCCGCCGGAGCCGCTGACGTATGCTGTCGAATTTGTAACAAACTCAGTTCTGTACAATACTCCTATTTGTTCATAATTAGGCTGATAAGTTGAATCATTAATCCAGGTCACACCTGCATTTGTAGTCCGTCTGATCTTCCCGTAATCTGTCGCCATTATTCCCGTATTCGGATCTATAAATGATATCGTCCTGAATATATCGCTTCCAACTCTTGGAATGAATTGTCCAAACCAGCTCTGACCGCCGTTTGTCGTTTTATACAAACTGTCTTCTGCAGAAACTAAACCGTAAATGTGATTTGAATCAATATAATTTAAACTAAATACCTGAGCGAATGGCCAGCTGAATACAAGATTCTGTTCTGCCCAGTTCAAACCGCCGTTGGTAGTTCTTAACAATATTCTTCCGCCTCCTACCGCGCCGTTTAATGAATCAAGAAAATCCACACTGAATAAAAAAGCGCTTGATCCGCTGGACTGCTGAGTCCAGTTGAGTCCCGAATCAGTTGATTTATAAATTCTCCCGTTAAGTCCTACTGCAAAACCCGTATGTCTGGTCGGAAAATCAATGTCCCACATAGCTGTTACACCGGCATTTAATAAGACCGACCAGGAATTTCCACCGTCTGAAGTCCGGTAAACTTTTCCGTTATCAGTTCCTGTTACAAACCCAAGTTCGCTGTCATAAAAAAACATTCCAAGTATCTGAATATTCTGATCTACTAATTTCAATTCCCAGTTCAAACCGCCGTTAGTTGTCTTTAATACATTACCCACATCACCTGCAGCGTATCCCGTATTCTCATTCACAAAAGACAACGCTCGCATCACATTCCCCGTCGGTTGCGGCTCCTGCCACTGCCAGATGGACTGGGCAAATGAATTACTTACAGCAGATGCTGAAAGTAAAAGCGTTATTGAAATTATTTTGAAGAAATTTATCATTATAAAAGTTTTGACTAATTATTTTTTAAAATATAATTACACCTTATTAAGTATAAAACATTTTGAATATTTTTCAGACCACTCCCGGATTTATTTATCCGGCTGAAACTGTCCTTTAATTTTTATAACGTTATCTGAATTATTTCAGGATAAAAATATACATTATCATCAGATGTGTCAAATATGAAAAAACGCGATTTGTGAAAATTTTATCTTCATTAAAAACTTCAGACAACTGTCCTTTTATTTATTTAACATTACCTGAATTAATTTCCTGTTAAAAATATACATAATCATACGATGTGTCAAATATGAAAAAACGCGGTTTGTGAAAATTTTATCTTTAGTAGAGACGCCAAAATTGGGCGTCTCTACTTCTGCCAAATGAATTACATACAGTAAATGCTGAAAGTAAAAGCGTTATTGAAATTAGTTTGAAGAAATTTATCATTTCTAAAATTTTGACTGTTTACTTTTTTAAATATACTTACTCTTATTATATATAAAACATTTTGAATATTTTTCAGATCACTCCCGGATTTATTCATCCGGATGAAACTGTCCTTTAATTTTTTTTCAGGCGGTTGGTGGATGGAGCAACACCAACCGCGGCGAATCGATCTGAATTATTTTCCCGTTAAAAATATGTATAATCAACCGATGTGTCAAATATGAAAAAACGCGATTTGTGAAAATTTGATTTTTAGTAGAGACGCCCAAATTGAGCGTCTCTACTGATAGATTATAGTAGGGAATTATTTGCAGACAAAAAGCGTGACATAGACGAAGTATTGGAAGAGCTTAAATATTTATTGAAGAAAAATCCAATACTAAGCAGACCTGACAGGAAAAGTGAGAGAAAAGAATTATAAGTAAATGATAAATTATGGCATCAAAAATATAATAAGAAAATTCCTTAACTTAATAGCATTGCCCCATTCCCCTCCCTTTTGCGAATGTCTTTCTGAATTTCCCGGGGAGGGGTTTAAGGAATTTGGGGCTTACTGCACTTTATCTTTATTTACATTTTGATTCTCATTTTGCGCCTGTTCGCTATTCATAATTTTCGCTTGTTGTCCATTCTCTCTGTTCTCTCCGCTCTCGCCGTTCTCACCGGCTTCTCCAATCGGCTGTCCCTGTGTGTCCGGTCTGTATCTGATGCCGAGGTCTTTTATGTTACGCGCGGCTTTGTATCCGATATAGAACTGGACATCAGTATCGTGGAACTCCTCCATCATTTTATCCAGAGATCTCAGTATCAGTTTCGCCTCCTGGAATAATACAGGCAGGGTTTTTCTGGCGCTGGCTTTTATAACTTCCGATGTTTGTTTGCTTTCAATTCTCGATCGGAATATTGATATCATTTCTGCGAAGCCCTGAAGTTTTTCAGGGGTGATATTGTAGACTGAGAGCGCTTCCATGAATGTTTCAGCATTGTTTTTTATTACATCGAGTGTGCCTATTAATTCCCAGTCTCTTAGTCTGACAAGATCTGATCTGCTAAAATCAGACTGGGCGCTCAGCTCACTGTTCCTGTTCAGATTTGCCACGTCAAAGAGTCTCGCGGAAAAGGAAAGTGCCTGTGTGATCATATGATCGCGGTAATTTTCTTTCGCCTCCTTTTTGCCCTTGAGTACGTTGTTTCTTTGTCCTTCCCTGTCATAGATCTCGCTTAATTTGAGAAGAAGTCTTTCCTTCGTATTTACCATACCGGTATTCGAAGAGAATTTGTTTTCATGATCAGTCAGGTATGCGTGCACACCTTCGATCATTGACAGTTTGTTGCTTAGTCTTTTTTCCATGATTCTTTTTTTTTAGTTTATGATTTAGTTTGTTTTTTTTGTTCAGACCGGCCGGGTCTTTATTAAAATTTATTTGATATTAAAAATCTTTCTTAATTATTTTTCTAAGTTTTTGTCTCCTGCGCTTTCCAGCGAATCTTACGGTCGCATATTCGCTTATCAGCGAAGCTCCGTGTAACTCCAGTATCCGACTGTGTAATTTTCCTATTTTGAATTACTGTAAAACAGTCTGAAATTGCATCATTATCTTTTTAAGTAAAAAATTTCACCGCATTTATCTACCGACTCGTGTTATTTATCTACCGACTCGTGTTATTTATCTTCCGCCGCAACTCATTTATTAACCGCCGCAACTCACTAATTAACCGCCGCACACCATTTAGCAACTGAGGCAGACTATTCAGGTACAGGTGTCAACCATTTAGACACTTATGCGAAATATTTCCAGTCTGAAGCGGACTGTTTTGGCACTGCTGCGAAATTAACAGCAACTTATGATAACAATTTCTCATCTGCCGCGAATCATTTCTTACAATAAGTAAACCATTTTTCAGCTTATGCAAACTTTTTCTTAACTTGTGAAAACGTTTTTTTTATTGCATTTATTAGACCCGTAACTTCCGTAATTCATTTTTTGGCGGCTTCGTGTCTTCTGACGGATGTCGAATGTCTCTGATTGACTGCAGCGTGTCTATTTTTGAGTGACGGATGTCTATTTTTGACTGCCAAATTTCTCTTTTTGAGAGCCGAAAGTCTCTTTTTGAGAGCCGGAAGTCTCTTAATGAAAGCCGGAAGTCTCTGATTTAAAGTTAAGAGTCTTTATTCAAAAGTTCAGAGTCTCTTAGTTAATGCTGAAAGTCTTCTTGCGAAAGTTTATAGTCTCTGATTTACATCTAAGAGTCTTCTGGCGAAAGTTTAGTGTCTCTGATTTTCTTCTAAGTGTCTTCTTTCGAAAGCTAAATGTCTCTGATTTAATGCTGAGAGTCTTCTTGCGAAAGTTTACTTTCTTCACTTGAGCGATAAAAGTCTCCGATTTAATGATCAGCGTTTTTTTCGTCTGCAGTATTTCATTTTCTTATTACTCCGGGACTTTTAACTATCGCTTTATGAACTGACTGATAATCTGCAATTCTGAATTTCAGATTTCTATACTTTCATTTAAAAGTATCCGCTTAATTATTTTCTGTGCTGAGACCGGGATAAAACTTTATTAGAAAACTTCTTACCGGTTATGACTCATATTGAAATTCTGTTTATTTAAAATTACAGTTTAATTATTTCTCAGCTGTCCGTCTTTACTGTTGCGCAGTGTAGATCAGATGTATGTAAAAGAACTAAACAAAATTAACGGGAGTTTGCTATAAAAAACTACGGACATTTTGACGATTTTGTAAAGTGAAATTTTTTTCGGATTTTTGTCCCCCGTCAGTTAACCGTCATCCCCTGTTGCGCAGTGCAGATCAGATGTATGTAAAAGAACTATACAAAATTAACGGGAGTTTGCTATAAAAAACTACGGACATTTTGACGATTTTGTGAAGTGGAATTATTTCCACTTGCTATTATATATTATTTTATAGATAGGTTTTTTTGTTTATTCAGGTCTATAGTGTGAGTGTTTTTTTGTTTTGTATTTTCTATAATTTAAAATAATATATTTATGCTGACAAATATAAATTCGCTGACATGCGATGAACTTAAAAAATTTGAGAACTTAATAATCTCACCTTACATCAACTTTACTATTTAGAAAGATTAAAAAACAACGAAGTGAACAAAAGAGGTAAAAAGATTGTGCAGTTCAATAGGTATCTTATCTCGGGTGGGCGTATGCCGGAGTAACGGAATTGGTTTGAGAGTTCATTTAATTTTAAATTATAAATTATAAATTTTAATTTTAAGTTTTAAAATTTAGAATTTAAAATTTGAGTATTTTTGTTTCAATCTGATCTCCGCATTTATTGAATTTGATTTACGTTTACTAATGACATTTAAAGTTTAATAATCATACAAATCATTTAATCCTTTAACCCTTTAATCTTTGTTCAAAACATCATGCCAGTCATTTAATCCTTTAATCATGGTTCAAAACATCATGCCAATCACGCAATCCTTTAATCATGGATCAAGACATCAGCATTTTCTGAACCATGATTAAAGGATCAACAATTTCCTGATTTAAAAGCTTATAATCATGCCAATCGTGTTAATCATTTAATTATGGTTCAAATCACCTTTATGATTTCTAGTTTCTAACAATATAAAGGTTTTTAAATTTAAAAATAATCAACGGTTAAAGAGCACCGTACCCAATCGGGAGATTGGGTGCGAGGGAATTTAAACGCGCTTCTTGCGATATAGTCTAATATACTTCCGGACTTCATTTATGAAAAGTTTACTCCTCGTACCCAATCTCCTGAGATTGGGTACGAGGATTTGATATGAATGGTTTAAGATTTTAACTTATTGCAGAGCACCGTAAAAAATTGTTATAAAATTATCCAATGAATTGATTTGGTTTTTGAAAATAGAATTTTTGCAATTTAAAATTTATGTAGATTCTAAAGGAGCTTTCCACATTTTAATTCTATCTTTCATTTTTATAAATCAGAAATTCCATTTTCAATTGAAGCATTACAAAAATTCCTTTTTTATGCGAAGTTTAAGAATGATTTTCAGAAGTTAGAAGGTAAGATATTTTATTTGCTGTAGATTTGTTTAACCTATAGTCTAAAAGATATTCTCTCATCAAATTTGCTTCAAGTGCACATCTACATCTCTGTATTTCTTTCTGAACTTCAATTAGATTATATTTTATTTTTTGTTTATATGATTTGTGTTTTCTCTGTTTTTGTAAACAAAATTTGCATTCAGCTTTTGAATTTGGTCTATTTATTGAACAAAATTCTTCATTATCGTAAAAAGCATCAATCATGGCGACTTTGTAAAATGAAGAGGAATCAAAGAATCGAACCCCAAAATAAGTTAATATTGCGATTAATGTTCGACTTCCGCATCCCAACGCATGAAAGGTAACATTTGATGGAAAGTTTTTTCGTATAGCAATTACTTTTAAAACTGCTGATTCATACTGCCTTTTCTTTGAGTATGAGCTCAAAGGTATTCCTATAAATTTGAAATTCAGCTTATTTAACTTCTCAGCACAATAATTGATTGCCTCAATGCTATTTCCTTGAACAACTGCCATCAATTTAATTTTCCCTAGAGTTCATTTAGATATTCTCTTGGCATTTTTGACTGTTATTTTAACAGATTCCATTTCTTGAAAAGATGAACTGGGGATACTGTCAAGTGCGATTGCAATAGCTGGTTTTAGATTTGCTTGTTTTGAAAATAGAAGTAAAGGATCGATTGGAATAAAGCTACCAAACGCTCCATTATCTAGAATCACCATACCATCAAAACCTAAAATCAAATTAATATGATCATGCTTTGAATTTTTCAATCCGCTAATCTTTTCCAACACATCGATGGAAATTAATAAACCTTCTGAATGGAGGTTGTTTTTCCAAAACCATGTTCTTTTGTCGTTACTTATTGATGGGAAAAAGGTAGGTAAGCGTCTTGCCATAAATCAAAGTAAGTAATTATTCAATGCAATGTTTCTTTCAATACACGAAGCGCATTTATTACAAGGATGTACTGAACAAACATTACATGAAAAGTAAGATTGAAATCAAATTTATTCTTGTTTAAAAATGAGATTACCTTCTTTTTCGTCCAACTCACAATGGGGCCTTCCACATTTATATCAAGGGTACTAGAAAACAATGAATCTACTGATTTCAAAAATTTAGAATTAGTATCTGGGTATCCCATGCTGTTACTTCCTCCACCAACAATACCTATTGCAATTTTATTGATGTTGTTGCTTTGCAATAAACTGAACCAATAGTTAGAAGAAGTAGATTTCTATTTGGAAAAAATTGGTTCTTAAAACTATCATGGAAGTTTCCCCGATCTTTTCCCGAAAATAATGAATGATCAGGATTAATATCTCTAAACTTACGAAGATTTACGAAGAAGGGTTTATTGATTTTAAAATAGTTTGCTATCTTTTGGGAATACTTAAACTCAGTTTTCGCAGAGATTTGTCCGTAATCAATGAAAAGAGGTTGCACTATTTTGTTTAAATTAAGATAGTACTGTATAACAGCAGTAGAATCTATTCCTCCTGAATGAAGAACGCATATCATATATTAATCATCTACCGTGTATTCCTAGTAGATCACTTTTATATGTATCATATGCTGCTATTCCATAAAAACCTATGGCGGCACCACCAAAAAAGCTTCCTGCATAGACTAAAGGTATTGTAGCTGGGCTTGATAAAACTCCAGCAGCTGAAAGACCAGCAAGAGTAAAAGATAACGCAGAAACTGAAGCTGCAAAATCTCCAATAGCACTTGCTTCTTCAGCCATAGCTTGCCATTGTTCTGATTCAGATTTTGATGTTCCACCACCCATATTAGTTCTTGTTTAATAATTTAATTTCCTTTTCAACCTTTGGAAATTGTTTTTTGGTATTGCTTCTTGTTTTGTGATAATACCAATTTTGCTTTTT
>JADJYU010000011.1 GCA_016719565.1 Ignavibacteria bacterium | reverse complement strand
ATATTACATGCCCTGATATCTTTATATCGGTAAATCTGTTACTGACAATAGGTATAGCTTCAAGCGGTGATTCTGCATTTACTTACGACGCGGATGAAATTTCAGTAATGGATCTGAAAATGTTTGCAAGATTTCCGCAGGGGACTGCCGCCGGGTATTGAAGTTAACAAAATAAGATGAAAATTTTTCTGTTTTATCAGAAGGTAATTTGAACCAGCAAAAAAATAAAACTAATCATAAGGAGAATTATATAAATGAAAAAAATATTTACGCTAAAAGTTGCAGTTTTGCTAATGTTCATTAATTACCAAGACTCATTTTCACAAAATTATAAGGGAACATTATCAGAATTATTTTTGGAAGACAGCCGGGAGCAAGAGCCGAAGGATGGGAAGAGGTTTTATTTCAGTTACCGGAGATGCTCTTTCGTATTTCTATAATCCTGCAGGTATTGCTTCGCTGCAAGGTCTCCAGCACCCGAGCGGGCAGTTCACGGGCAAATATTATCTTTGGATTCATCAAAATATAATTTCTTTTCATCACATAAAATAATGGATTACGGAACTGCCGGGCTTCAAGAGGGATTATTTACTTACGGACATGAAGTTGTTACTACAGATGGCTCGGAAATATAACCGGGAAAATATGAACCGTATGTTACAAATTACCGGCTGACATTATCTTCGGAAGTAATTAAAGAATTATTTGTCGGAGTAAATCTGAATCTGCCGGAAGAACAATACTGGAAGTGAATTTTCGGTTGGAAATGAAAGAAGCGATAACGGAGATGTATTTTATTTTGATCTCGGAGTCATCAAAGTCATTTAATATAAAATCAGGTGCTTAAATCATCGATTAACGCCGGTTCAAGTCTCATCAACGTGAATTCTGCATCTTTCTCATCAGCTGGACGGACCCCAGAAAGACAGCTGCCGGGTTATATTCAGAATAGAGCTCGTATGATCTTTCAATTGATGATAAGAATATTATTTCAAAAGTTTAATTCTATAATTTTCTTATGAATCTTGAATATATGGATCTTTTTAATTCAAAAAATATTACGGCGGTTTTCATTCAGGACTGGAGTTTACTTTTCTGGAAATACTTTCTCTGAGGGGAGGATATTACACTCAGAAATAACAGAAGAATGTAGTAACTGTAAAGACAAAATAAGCGAATTCACTTATTTAGATTAGGTTTGAACATTCCCGTCAGACAATTATCTGAAAATGAAATTCTCTTGAAGGAGATTTGACTATGTAAACTTAAACAGCCTACTTTTATAAATAATTTTGATGACTGGAAAAAATTTTCAGACATTTACAATTACAGCAGGCTGGATATTCTGAATATGTTTTTATTACTAATAGAAAGATGTTTAGAGAAACAGCTTTATATGGTGTTGATGTAAGTCATACTATTTGTAAAAATAAACCTGATATTCATCCCGGAATACAACGGGAATATTGATCATTGCCAGTATTCTTTTTCTGTTAATATAAATAGATACATGTAATTGTCTGAGTTTATCGCATATACTTGTAATTAATTTGCGTGAAATGGATACGGATAATCGTGAAAAGTATTTTTATTATGCAGTATCGCTGATTTTTCTGATAACAGGATTATTGGGAATCAACAGACTTATATCAAAAAGCGGATCCTCCTGTTTCGCTATTATTGTATAGATGAAAAAATTATATCTGCTGAAAATTACGAAGGAATAATACCGGGGGATGTAATACAGTCTGCAGACGGTATCAGCCTAAAAAGTATGTATCAGCTTGAAACAATACTTGATTCAAGATCAGCAGGTCTCGAAACAGATCTGGCTATATTAACGGCCGGAAATACAGTATTAAACCTTCAGGTTCATCTTGTACGTTATTACAGAAAATACAATTTCATACTGATCAGCTTACTTCAGGGACTTTCATTCTGGATCACCTCTGTGTTTCTGATCAGAAAAATCCGGAGACAGAGCAGTCAGAGTATTATTCCGGTCTTTATACTTTTTTTCACTTCTGCAACCATGACTTCACCCGGAAAATATTTTATTGATAATGACTGGATTGCTTATATAGTCAGGGCTTCTCATGTATCTTCATATTTTCTCGGCGGAATAGCATTTCGCAGTTTACTTTTCTTTTTCCTGTTATAAGAATAAATAGATTCAATAAATATTTTACCGTTCTTTATATAATATCATTTCTGTTTTGTATTTTACTGATCTCGGCTCAGATTTATTCTATCAATAATATAAACTCAGAAATGGTTCTCACCATGGAAACACTATGGAAAATAACTGAAGCCGTATTACTGATAATCATTATTTCCGGAGCGCTAAATTTATTTTTATGCTACCGGAAAATAAGTGACACCGCTGAAAAAAAAAAAAGCAGAATGGTTATTCTGGGGATTAGCTGCCGGAGCATTTCCGTTCCTGCTGCTATGGCTGCTGCCGAGACTGCTGGGATTTGACGAACTTATTCAGGAGGAATTTCTATTAGCATTTTTTAATCTTTGTCCCGGTTTTTTACAAGAGCAATAATTAAATATCATGTCTTTGATATTGATGTTTTTATAAAAGAAAAGCATCCTCTATACCGCATTAACCTTTATCATTATAATTATTTACTTAGCTGCAAATGAATTTATAAAACTAATTGCCGGCGATTTTATAAAAGGATATGAAGACATTGTCTCGGTTATACTGATATTTTTTGCAATAATAATTTTTAATCCGATCCAGAATAAATTAAGAAATTACATTGACAAAGTTTTTACAGGGAAGGATATGATTTTGAGAAAGCTGTAATTAATTTTTCCGCAGGATTAAATGACCAGATCACAATACCCGGCTTAAGTGGGTATGTTGTTTCGGCAATTGATAAAATAATCCTGTCCGGAAAATTGCATTTACTGCAGTCACAGAAGACAGAAAAATATAAAAGTACTTTCGCAAAATAATTTCGAAACTCTCAGTGAAGAGATATCAGATTTAATATTGAGCGGAAAGAATACCGGTCAGAATAAAATATTAACAGCTAAAGAGAAAACGGAGCCGGACTGGATACAGATTTATCGAAGACAGAAATATTGACCGTCCGGAATATAAGCGTATTAATTCCTTTTGCTATTGAACCGGAAAATATTTCGCGGCAATAATACTGGGTGATAAAATATCCGGTCACCGTTATATGAAAGAAGACATTGAATTACTGAACATCTTAGTTTCCAATGTAATGCTTGCGTTTAAAAAACTGCAGCTTCAGCAAAAGTAGAGCTTGAAGAGCTTGAAATATCGAGATTGGATAAATTTAATAAGAACATGATCTATTATGTCTCAAGCGTTTCACATGATCTTAAAACCCCTCTTACTTCAATTAAGATGTTCACGGAAATTTTAAAAGAGCAGGATAATTTTAAAACAGGAATAACAAATGAATATCTTGAAATTATAGAAGGTGAAACCGACCGGCTCACAAGACTTATCAACAATGTTCTGAACTATTCAAAGATTGTAAACGGAATAAAGGAATACTCATTTGTAAGAATAAACCTTAATGACTGTATTACGGAATCATTAAGGATAATGGAATATCAGTTTATGATGGAAAATTTCAGAGCGGAAATTTTTCTTCAGGATAATATTTTATTGAAGCGGATAAGGATTCAGTGAAAGAGGCGATGATAAATATTTTATCAAACGCTATCAAATATTCTCCGGAGAAAAAATTTATAAGAGTCTCTTCTGAAATAATAAACAATTATGCTGTAGTAAAAATTAAAGATGAAGGAATAGGAATATCAAAAGAAGATATAAAAAATATATTCAATCCGTTTGTCCGGCTGAAAAATGCTGATGTAAAACACACAGGCGGTGCGGGAATCGGACTGAGCATTATAAAAAATATTATGGATTCACACAAAGGAAAGACAGAAGTTGTAAGCGAATTAGGAATAGGAACTTCATTTAATTTATATTTTCCATTGAACAGAGCTGACCGGTAAATATCAGGTCAATTTAATTAATTATAAAAATTACATTACTACAATACGGACATGAATAAAATACTGATCATAGAAGACGATCCGGCTGTTTCCAAGGGGCTGGAAATTAGTCTGAGAAAAGAAAATTATGAAACCCTGATTTCATCAGACGGTGAAAAAGGATTTCTTACGGCATTAAAAATTAAACCCGAGCTGATACTGCTGGATATAATGCTGCCCGGCAAAAATGGTTTTGATATCTGCAAAGATCTCCGGCTCAGCGGACACAACTTCCCCATAATAATGCTTTCTGCAAAAGCAGAAGAAGCGGATAAAGTGATTGGTCTAGAACTCGGGGCAGATGATTATGTTACTAAACCATTCAGCATCAGAGAACTTGTTGCAAGAATAAAAGCTATTCTGCGAAGAAGATCCTTTATAAAAAATGATTTTGACAAATTTAAATTTGATGATGTCACGCTTGATTTTGCGAAGATGGAAGCAGTAAAAGGTGATCACAAAATTGAAATGTCATTGAAAGAATATGAGATCATGAAATATTTTATCGGACATGAAGACAATGTCGTTTCCCGCAACGATCTTCTAAATGAAGTCTGGGGATACGACAATTTTCCGACTACAAGAACTGTTGATAATTACATTCTGATGCTGCGAAAAAAAATTGAAACAAATCCGTCAAGACCGAAACATATTATAACATACCATTCAGTTGGATATAAATTTGTAAAATAAGATCCGCGGAAAATCCACTCACACATAATCAATCTCCGTTCATTACAACTCTCAGACATATTTTTACTTTCGCATGACACTTGAATTGGTTATAACATTTAATTTTATACAGATTTAACAAATGAATAAAACTGATTCATAAATTAAATTTTTAATAACCGAAGACGTAGAACCGGAGAAGTAATTCTTAATTCATTGTGAAACAATCCGTTGATCTTAAAACGGAAAACACCGGCAATTCAAATGCCCGTTTCAACAAATTTACGTCCGGATAAAAAACCAATTTTAAGAACTTTAAATAAAGGAGTAAGAAATGAATACCCGAATTTTCAAAAACAGATCAGAAACAGTTTCGCTTTTTTTAAAAGCATTTATGCTGTTCACGGCATTTATGTTAATGCAGTCAGGCAATACAAATTCTCAGCCGGCATTCCCGTATGCTGATGTCAAAATCACAGCAAGTACACAGGGTATGTATCATGATGATTACGGCAGTGCAGTAACCAATGATGTTTTTTCTGCTCAGCTCAGAAACGGATATTTTCCGTTTGATGTAATGTCAGCTACCGAAGCAGAAATTGAAAAAAACACAATGGAAGGAATTTTCAGATTTGACTTACCCGGAAGTTCATCAAATGAATTCACAGAATGTTATATTGTTCTGAAACACAGAAACAGTCTTGAGGTATGGAGTTCAACGCCGGTAAGAATATTTGAAAATCAGTTAAATGAATTTGATTTTACTGTTGCCGCAAATGTTTACGGAAATAATACTTTTAATGCCGGCAAGAGAAGAGTTATGCTAAGCGGTGATGCAAATCAGGACGGTTTTATTGATCTTGAAGATTATTCAATGATTGAAAATGATGTATGGAATATGACTACCGGTTATACAGTTACAGACCTTACGGGGAGATAATTTTGTAGACATTGAAGACCTTGTAATAATTGAATTGAACAAAGATAAATTTCTGTCGGTAAAATCACCTTTGAATCCGGAAGGTTTAAAAGGAATAACACAGCAACAGTTACCGGAAATGACATAACTCTCAATCAAAACTTTCCAAATCCGTTCAATCCTTCTACTTCAATAAGCTTTACACTTTCATCCGAATCACCTGTGAAACTTTCAGTTTATGACATTGCAGGAAGGGAAGTTGACTTAATTATAAATCAGAATCTTCAGGCAGGACTACATTCTTATATCTGGAATGCCGGAAATTTCTCAAGCGGTGTATATTATTTTAGATTGGTTTCCGGAGATTTTTCCGAAACGAAACAAATGAATTTGGTAAAATAATAAAATATGATCATGTGTTATTTTAACTGTCCGGGGCGGTATCACCGCCCCGTTTTTTATGTACACACACTGCGCCTTTTAAAAAGAAGTAACTATAAATGATAACAAGTGAATTTCTTCTTTTCTGATAATTTAAGCCACCACATTTTTTACAAAGCTGTGACAATTGAAGAAATCATTATATATAAATTAATTTAGATTTAATTAAGATAATGAGATTCTTTTTAAAACAGTTAAAACTTAATAATTGCAAATTTAATTTATCCGCAGTTGCGGAAAAGGAGTAATGAGATGAAAAAGCCATCAAATTTTATTTTTACAATCTTAATCATGATATTCACTTTCATTAATTTTACTAATGCACAGGAAATACCGGTAACAATCTTACATACAAATGACAGTCACTCGCATCTTGACGCTGTCGGTCCGAAGACCTGTAATCTTGAAGGGACGATCGGAGGAATAGCAAAAGCTGCGTCAGTGATAGGATTGATAAAGCAGACAGAACCAAATGTACTTACGCTTCATGCAGGAGATTTCTCTACAGGAGATTTTTCTTTAATACATATTTCGGTGTTCCCGAGCTGCAGATAATGAAGCAATTAGGATTTGACGCACTGACAGTTGGGAATCATGAATTTGATCTCGGACCGTCAACACTGAATGATGTATTGACAGCAGGATTTTCTAACGGATCTTTTCCGGTAATATCTGCGAACCTTGATCTCACAGGTTATCCGCCTCTTTCGGAATTTATACAGCCGTATACAATTAAAGAGTTCGGAAATGTAAAAGTCGGTATTTTCGGAATGACAATTCCCTCACCGCTCAGCAATGCCTATCCTGTTATTATAAATGAGGATGTTGCAGAAACAGCTTATGCTACAGTTCTTGAGCTGCAGAATCAGGGAGCAGATGTAATAGTTTTTCTTTCGCATCTCGGCTCTGCGATTGATGCACAGATAGCTGCAAATATTCCCGGAATTAATTTCATTATCGGAGGTCATGACCATTTTGCATTTCAGCAGCCGGTAGTCATAATGAATCCTGAAAACAAACCTGTATATATTTGTCAGGCAGGTTCATATTATCAAAACATCGGCAAACTCAGTTTTACTTTTGAGAATGATGTTGTTACGTTTAATGAATATACTCTTATACAAATTGATAAAAATGTTCCGGCAGTTCCCGAAATTAAAGCTGTAATAGATGAACTTAAAGCCGGTATCACAGCCCAGTTCGGCGATGTATTCCACACGGTTGACGGCTTCGCTTTAAAAGATTTGGAAACAGCAAATAATCCGGACAGCAGAATAAAAGATACGCCTATGGGAAATCTGATCACAGATTCTTACAGGAATAAAACACATACAAAAATCGGAATCACTGCAAACGGATTAATCGCTGAGAAAATTTACCGCGGGGCTATTACAAGCGCTGATATCTTCAGATCAGTCAGTTACGGATATGACACAGCTTCCGGTCTGGATTTTAAACTTGCGACATTTGACATAAGAGGATCAGAGCTCATTAAAGGACTGGAAATCGGTTTATCTATGATAGGAATTGACAATGATTTTTTTCTGCAGGTTTCCGGAATGAAATTCAAATACGATATTCAAAAACCTGCCGGCGAAAGAGTTATACTCTCATCAGTCCGAATAAATAATTCTCCGCTGCATCCGAATAAAAAATATTCGGTCACTGTAAATGAAGGTTTGCTTGGAATATTAATTTCACTCGGAGGAGTGGAAGTTGAAAATATTCAGATACTTCAGGTTCCTGAATATAAAGGACTCAAAGATTATGTGAGAAAACTGAGATTCCTGTATTATACATCCGAGGGCAGAATTAAGGAAGTAAATCAGGGAGATGCTGCTGATTTAACCGGTGATACAGAACAGAATGAATTCAATTACGAACTGAAGAACAATTATCCGAATCCATTCAATCCTTCGACAACTATTTATTACAGCCTGGCTGCAGGCGGATTCACAACACTGAAAATTTATGACCTGCTGGGAAGAGAAGTAACGACTCTTGTTAATACGAAACAAAATGCAGGCAGCTATTCAATTATATGGAATGCATCTGATTTTTCAAGCGGAGTGTATTTTTATAAATTACAGTCCGAAGGATTTGTTCAGACAAAAAAAATGATACTGACTAAGTAATTTTTATTGAACAAATATAGGAATGTTAAAAAGCGTTTATAAGATCTCACTCACGGATGCTGAGTGAGGTCTTTTAATTTTAAATTAATATTTCATTAAACTTTTGACAAAGTCATGACAATTTGAAAAAGTAAATTTACTAACTTTTAGTAAATAAATCCAGGAGATGTTAAAATGAAACGGCACATACTAAATCTAACAATATTTATAATATTCCCTTTCGCAAGTTACACAGTTTATGCTCAGTCCGACTCAGTCAATACATTTTATCCGGATGAAATTTCAATCGAATATTTTAAGGGATCAAAGCAAAACATTGTTGATAATAAAAGAGTGAGAGTCCCGGTTCTGACAAACCTGGAAGGAATAAAAATGATCAGATTTTTAAATGACAGTCTGATAAGTCTTTCTTCAGAACAGAGTTCGGAGCAGCAGCTGAACATTAACAAAATAAACGGGATCAGTATCAAGAGCGGAAAAAAACACAGGTACCGGTATAGTGCTTGGAGCACTGGCCGGATTATTAGCCGGCGCTATTTCCGGAGCCGCAATTGGTTCAACTTACAATACATCTTCCTCAGGACTTGGTGCAATAGGAACTCCGGTTGGCGGAATAATCGGCGCGGGTTCGGGAGTCCTTATTGGCGGAATAATCGGCGGAATAATCGGCGGAATAATCGGCAGCAGCAGTTACACTTATGAGATGTATGAATTGAATAATTATGCTGATAGGAAAAAACAGATGGAAAGAATACTCAAAATTGATAATAAAAGAATACTAAGTGAACAATAGTTTATTACATTAAAACATTAATTTCAAAGGAATTGATTCTTTAAATTTTTTATAAAGGAAAAATTAAATTATAAAGAATGTATCTGAAAAATAATCTAAAGCAAAAAACTCAGGAGGTTATTTGTATGAAGAAGAAATTTTATTTTGCAGCAATGTTTTTATTTTGTTTTACAACAGTTTTTTCTCAGGGATTATGGCAGTGGGAGAACCCTCTGCCTCAGGGAAATAATCTGAATTCAGTAACTTTCATTAACAGTGTTACAGGTTATGCGGCAGGTGATGCAGGCATGTTGATGAAAACAACAGATGCAGGCGAAAGCTGGACAATACTGAAATCCGGCACATACAGCAGACTGTCATCTGTAGATTTTAGCGAACAGACGGGTATTGGATTTGCAGTCGGGTACGACGGTACAATTATTAAAACAACGAACGACGGACTGACATGGACTGATAAATCCTTTAATACTAATGATGTTTATTTTAGTGTAGATTTTTCGGCAGACGCACTGACAGGTTTCTTAACAGGTGTTAGTTCGACGGATACTCTGGGATTCATTTATAAAACAGTAAACGGAGGAGATAGCTGGCTTCCTTTGAATACCGCAATAAATGGTATTTTCAATGATATAGAATTTCCGGATAATAGCGGTACCGGATTTATTTGCGGAAGGGTTTTCAGCAATGATAATGCGATAATTCTGAAAACCACAGATAGCGGATTAACATGGTTAAATCAGAGTCAGGGTCTGACAGGTACTCTGTATTATTTATGTTTTCCTCAAAACAGTCAGACAGGTTATGTAACCGGTTATCCAGGTAAAATTTTTAAAACAACCGACGGTGGAAATAACTGGACCTCACAATTGTCCGGCTCAAATGCTCAATTCTATTCAATTGATTTTTATGAAAATGATCAGACCGGAGTTGCAGTAGGTACATTCGGATATTATATGCGAACTTCCAACGGAGGAGTTAACTGGACCGGATACAATGTACCGGAACCGACTAATAACTTCATGTATTCGGTATCATTTATGAATGCAAATTCTGCTGTTGCTGCCGGAATGATAGGTTCACTTTTAAAGACAACAGACTCAGGTATTTCATGGTACAGCATAAGAAAAGGTTATATAAAATGGATTGAATCAGTTTGTTTTCCGGTAAACAGTCAAACGGGTTATATCTGCGGCTCGGGTATAATAATGAAAACAACAAACGCCGGAAGTGAATGGATACCGCAGTCTGCTGACGGCAATACTGTAATGTTCCGGGAAATTTTATTTCCGTTTAACAATGAAACGGGTTATGTGGTTGGCGGAACGGGAAGAATATTTAAGACCACGGACGGAGGACAGAACTGGGTAAGGCAAATTGTATTCTCAGGCTCTGAGCTGTGTGATATTGATTTTCCCTCAGATGTAAATACAGGATATATTTCAGGCGACATGGTAATTCTTAAAACAACAAACGGCGGAGAAAACTGGGAACAGTTGAGTTCACCGCCCATATTTCTCAATGCTGTAAGTTTTCCCGACAATAATGAAACTGGATACGTAGCCGGTGAAGCAGGGTCTTCAGGAAGAATTTATAAAACTACCAACGGTGGATTAAACTGGATCCAGCAAACTGCAGCTTCAGTATCAGGTATTGTTGATATTCAGTTTCCGGCAGATGATCAGAATGGTTATGCAGTTGAATGGGCGGGAAAAATTCTTAGGACAACTAATGGCGGAACTAACTGGACAGCATATCTGACAGATATAAATACATACGGAATTTGTTTTCCATTCAACAATCTGTTTGGTTATGTTACGGGTGGTAGCTACGGCGAATCTTATCTTCTTAAGACAACGAATGGCGGCGAAAGCTGGAACAAACTTAACACTCCTTATAATAATCAGACTACAGCTGTTTGTTTCCCGAATAATTATGACACCGGTTACATAGTCGGAGTTACCGGAGCTGTGCTCAAAACAATTAACGGAGGAGGATTTATTGCAGTGAATATTATAAGCGAGAATATCCCGGAAAATTATTTTCTGTTTCAAAATTATCCAAATCCTTTCAATCCAAAGACAAGAATCATTTATCAATTACCAAAATCCCAATTTGTTTCTCTGAAAGTATTTGATATTTTGGGTAAAGAAGTGACAACTCTTGTAAGCGAAAACCAAAGTCCGGGATCATATCAGGTTGAGTTTGACGGCAGCAGTCTGTCAAGCGGAGTATATTTTTACAGAATTAAAGCTGGAGAATTTTATGCAGTAAAGAAATTTGTAGTGCTGAAATAATATAAAAGTGTTATAGGGGTTGTTAATCTCGCCTGCTCAGATTAAATAAATTCATAAATTTTTTAAGTAACAGCAGACTGAGACCATAAACGGTGAAGTTAATTAACGGCTACAAGTGTGCAGGCTAATTTTTTGAACTTTTCCGTAAGCCGTTCTATATAATAATAGGTTCATTCAGAAATTAATAACTTTATCCGGACTGACAATTTTAACAAGTTCCTTAAATATTTTAAATGCCTGCGCATCAGATCCCGGATCCTCTGACTGTGTGGTATATACAATTATTGTTATATCATCTTCCGGCAGATATCCGAATGCACCGCTGTAGCCGTTGAAGCTGGGATTCTGAGCGTACCATCCGTTGGCGAATATGAAACCCGAAGCAAAATAGAGATCAGGATTTCCTGCTCCGTCAGGTCTGCTTATGAGTCTTTCAAACGACTCGGAAGTAAGAAGACTTCCCTTCCCGAATACGCGCGCGAATTTGAGCAGGTCATACAGGTTTGAAAATAAAGGCCCCGAATCCCCTGTCCACCCGGGATTCCAGAATGTTGCATCCTCATATATCCCGCGGTCGGAGCTGTATGCGTGAAGAACCGGTGAAGGAAGTTCTGAATTAAGACAGTAACCGGTATTCCTGAGATTCATTGGAAGGAAAATATATTCTTCATAAAGCTCATGCATTTTTTTCCGGTAGCGCGCTCGATTACTTCTCCCAGTATTGTAAATTCTGTGTGTGAATATTTTTGATCTGTGCCCGGCGTGAAATTCAGTTCGCCGCCGCTGACTGAATAAGCAATAATTTCCTCTCTGCTGAAATTTCTGAACGGCTCTTTCGTGACCAGATCAATAAAATCTTTATTGAGAACATAATCTTTATATCCTGCGGTATTTTTAATCAGCATTCCGGGAGTTACTTTATCTGCAGCAAGTAAATCCGGCATCCATTTAGAAATCTTATCGTCAAGACCTATCAGACTTTTATCGGCAAGTATCATAAGCAGAGTGCCGAAAAATATCTCAGACACCCCACCTATACGGAGATGCATATCCGCTGAAGCCGGAACGGAAGTCATTGATTCTCCGAGCGCGATGGTCAGAATTTCTTCATCACCTTTTTTTATACCTGCTGTTAATGACTTCACCTTAGTTTCTTCTTTAAGCTCCGATATTTTTTTTAATAAAACATCCCTTTCGGCAGAAGTCTGTCCTGAGATATTTGAATTAATGGAAATCAGTATCACACTTAATGCAGCAATTAAAACATGTATATTTTTTTTCATGCAAGAGGATTTAGTTTTTAAGAATATTGAAGTGAAAATCTCCTGTAAAACGGGATCATTCCAACTCTAATTTTGAATCGTTTTATCTATCAAGTAAAATTTTCAATTTTCAAACCAAAACGCTAACATTACTGAAATGACTCAAATTATTTGGCAATCCAAACCTCATTTCTGATTTGTTTTTAAAGGCGCGTTCACTTTATTTGGCAAAATATAACTTACCTCTTTTTTACTGATTGCTTTTATTGACTGCTTTTGATGTTTTTGGCTCGCGACGGTCGGGAGTTTTGGAAGTTTCGGAAGCCATTTTGGAACTCTTCTCAGATTTTGAGGAATTATAGTTAATAAACATCGGTCCATCTCCAGTAATTAACCAATTTAAATTTACATTTAATCTTTTGCGACTGCGTAAAAAAAACCAAAACTTGGATTTAGGTTTGCATCATTTTCATATCGCCAAACATTACCTTTCCCAAACGGAATCCCAGATTTAGAAAGCTCTTGAGCAAATTGCTCAAACGTCAGATCCCCGCGAATTTTTTTTATCCTGTCTTTGAATACGTCCATATATCTTTTAAAATATAAAGTTTTAATATTAAAACTTTTCACTTGACAAGTTTTAATATTAAAACTATTTTTGAAAAACTTAATTTTCCTAATATAAATTAAATGAGCGAAAATAAAAATTTAAAATCTCTTAACGACAGGATCAAGAAAAGACCTACGCAAGGGGATGTTGCGAAACATGCGGGTATATCCCGCTTCCACCTATCCAATATAATAGCCGGCAGACGTAAACCTTCCGCTGCGCTACTAAAAAAAATTGAGTCTGCTTACAGGAGGATACTTGGATGATACATATTGAAAAATATTCTGCAGCAAATAAGATCTCGAAGAGATGGGTGCAAGAATTAATCAACCGTAATATTATAGCCTCAGAAAAAATCAATGGCAAGCGATACATAATAGCGCCGCCGGAAATAAAGTCGGACGCATCAAATCTTCTGCCTCCTGAGAAATTCAAATCCGAAATAAGGACCTATGTCGGTAAATGCGGCAAGCTCTATATCAGAGAAGCTCTGAAGAGAATAAAGGAATATGAGCAGGCAACCGGTATAAAGATCAAAGGTCTTAGCGGACGCACATTGTATGGCATAGCGGAGGGTAAGCGCTCTGTATATCACAAGCTGAGAAAAGATTCCGGCACAGCCAGAAATCCGATACTTGCGGCTACAAAGGATAAGATCGAAGCTATGGCAGGTCATCTTTATATGAAACTGGGAGAGCAGAATTACCGGTTCGTTACAACGTGGATACAGGAGCTTGCACGAGCTAATGAATCTCTTTATGAGATCGCAGCTATACCTCAGCCTACTCTTTACAGATATGTAAGAAACTTTCTGGCTCCATATAAAAGCGTCTGGGACTTTGCTAATGATCATAAGACTTTTTTAAAAGGTCTTGCAAAAGTCCAGGGCGCATTTACTGACGATATAGAATTTATGGATTACATTGCATTCGATGACCGTAAAGCTGACGTGGCGGGATCATGGTATTACAACGATGCAAAACAAAAGTGGGAGCTTCGCAAGGTATGGTACTGGATTGCTATTGAGATGCTTACAATGATGCCGGTCGGCTGGGTAATACTTCCGCGCGAGCCGAACAGTGAGGATGTAGTTAATGTCCTGGTGCAAAGTATGCTAAAGGTCGGTCTTCCTAAAAAAGGATATTTGTTTGATAACGGCATAGGATACTCTGAAAGACTTTGTAATTTCACAGGTAAAGTAAAGCTCCAGTGTTCCGGATCCGGTTACTTTGAAAATGAATACCTTCCTGTTGCAGCTTATGAACCGACTCACAAATCTAACATCGAATTATTTAACCGTCACATTAAAAAGAGCTTGATGTATGGTATAAGAATTATGTGGGCGGATCGCGTGATGAAGTAAGAAACTCCGGTAAGCGTCTGATGCCGGAAGACTGTGATCACCTGGTGGAAGAGTATATAAATAAAGCAGATGCATATCTTACAGGGGACTGTGTAAATCGTATCAGACGGAAAGTTATAAAGGGAATTTCTTACAGGACTTCCACAAATGATCTGTTTGAAAAGCACTTTAAAGATTTCGCCCCATACGCAATGGACGAAAGATCGATCCGGTGGGCGCTAATGGATGATTCACAAGTCAGGACTTTCAAAGGAAGGATCTCGGTCAATCGCAGCGGTGTCAGGATTGATTACCAGCCGGCTGATTACTGCCCTGCTCTTGAGGGAAGAAAGTTCATTACATCAGTGCTTCCGACAAATCTGTCTTCGATGGATCTTTATGCAGCGGAATCATTCACTGATAATATCACAGGCGAGAGTTATGAGCGCGGTCAGTATGTAACTACGCTGCATTCTGTAAGAGATCTTCCGGGCTGGGAAAGACAGCAACTTGTTTATAAAGGTAATTCACAAAAGAAACAGCTCGCAAGAAAACTCAAAGAAAAACTGCTTGAAACAGCTCTGCTTCAGTTCCCTGAATTAATCCCGATCGTTAACACTCACATCACGATAGATGGCAATGCCCTGAACGTCAGGAAGCAGCTTCTTGCCCGCATGGATAAGATCAACGAGAATACGCCTTTGAATTCGATTGCTGAATTTATTAAAAATGTATGTGCGGATATAACAGGCGGTAAGCCGGTGACAGAGCTTACTTTCAGCGATTCCAAAGATACAATGAAGCTGACCAGAGAGGGGGAGGGCTGGAGTTTATGAAAAATCAGCCGGGAAATAATTTAATTCCACAGGAACTGGAGCTTCTCTCAGGTAAGCGGCCTCTACCGAATAGTGCGAAATCAATTCTCTGTATCCGCCGTGCTGAGGAAGACTTTCAAGAGATTTTAATAACCTGTAGCCCATTAAAAGATCTTTCAAGGCAAAATATTTCAGAAGCACGGAATGCCCGGGAGTTTCATTCCAGCTTTTGTTCGCTTTCCTCTGAGCAGGAGTGGCTTTCAAAAATTTCCAGACGTCTTTCCTTAAGGACTTCTCTTTCTCAAGATACTCTGAGGGAGTTAAGCTTTTCAATGTATTACTCATCAGAGTTTTTTCGTCATTTGAAAGCGTTTCGGTTATTTCCTCATAAATTATTTGACACCATTGTATATACTTATAACTTGGCATACAATTTTTTTTTTACAAAGATATTAAATAAGCTTTAACATTTCAATTAATTAACCGCCTTCGGGCAAGGAGAAAAAACAATGAGTAACATACCAAACAGAAACGGCTCGGTAGTGATAGCGACTTTAGAGCAGCTGCCGGCAAAGAAACAAAAAGAAGTAATAATATCAGAAGTCCAGACTATCACAGCTGAAGCTCTCCGATGCTATGATAAGGCTGATGAGCGCAAGGAAGAGATCAAAGATCTGCAGAGACTCCTTAAAGAAACTGACCAGGTAAAAAAACTGATGAAACTTAAAAAGGAATATAAAGAACTGAACAGCACCGGTCATGCGCTGCTGATGGAGTTAAGAGGTATAAGGAGAATGGTAAAAAAATTGAATCCGGAACTGCTTGGCGAGCTTACGCAGATTAAAGAAATCTTTCAGAAAAATTAAACACGGAGTATCTCATGCTTAAAATCGGGCGAATATACATATATAAATTCGACGCTTATATGCGTGTAAAGATGGACGGTGAGATCAGTTATTTCACTAAGACGGCAGACTGGAGCGGATGCTGGCAGAAATGCAAAAAAGAATTATGGAGCGCCGCGAAATATTACGGGAAGCCGGCGAAGAATAACCTGCTGCCGAGAGACGGAGGAAACATTAAGCGGAAAAGGGAAATGCAGGAAGGGAGGGTGGCTGAGGATGAGACCGTTTAGTTTGTTAAGAAGAATATTGGAAGATCTGGATTATTGTTCTAACTATGAAACTCAGCACCATCTCGGTAATATTGTGATCATGTTTTATTACCGGCAGCCGGTAGACAGCGTGATCTGGACGTTAGAAGAAAATTTTTTCGATACTTATTTAAAAGTGATTTTTGAAACGGCAAACTCAAAAAGGAGAAAAGTAAATGGAGCAGCATAAAGTAACGATAGTACTAAATTCTCTGATCCGTCATTACGCAAATATATCACAGGCAACTTCGATCACCGGCTTAAGTTTACTTGATGCTTCTGAAACTCGGGGGCGTGTAGAGCTGACATTTAGAGTTCGTGACCAGGCAAATCCGGAATTGCATTATGATGTAGTATTCAAAGTTACAAGACCATTTTTCGATAATCATTTAAAAAAATTACTGGAGGTAGAATAATGCAGTATTCATTTAAAGTCCAAATTTTAAAGAGAGAATCAGAAAGTGACATGCCTCAGATCATTAATGAATTTACTTCTGCACGCTGGTATGACAGAGTCTTCCGCGCGGCTATGGCAGTAATCTGGGCGATGGAAGAGCTTAAAGATAAATACAGGGGGAAAGAGTAATGGAGACTAATAAAGGATATAAGGGATATGCGGATTACAGGTCATTTCTAAACGCTAAGCTTTCACGCTCTGAGCATTAAGATCTGCGGTGATAAGTCAGTCCTGAGTTATGAAATTGACAAAGCGTTTCTGTCCCGGACTCCTAACACTGCCATGTTCCCGTTACCTGCGCCTTCTGTTACTCTGCTTACTATTGATGAGGCAAAAAATATTTATGACAAACTATTAAGGACGCTGAAGGAATTGAAATCAGAAGACAAAAGCAAAGTAATGTCAGTCGGACAGCGTAAGGCAATAATAAAAATAACGAAGTATGATTTTGAATGGTCACCTGAGGCAACATTTAGTTTTATCCTGGGAGTATTGCCGGACCGAAGGAATAGAATGTCAGTCTGGGAAGTTCAGAATTCAAAACTACAAAAACTTTATATGATCATGTCAAAAGCTGATGCTGATAAAGTTATAAAGAGATTAGACAAAATCAAAAAAAAAGAAATCAGAGGCAGACAAAATGAAAGAAATCGTTTTTACATATAATTGGAACAACAAATTAGACTGCAAGTGCTTCACATCTATAAGGATGTCTGATACTTACAGAGTCGGAGATGAATATAAAGTATTCCTAAGGTCTGGTAAAGACTTGCAGGTAAAAGGTGTCGCCGAAATAATGGATATAAAAGCATTCTATCTTGACCAGCTGAGCATGTTCATTGCCTATCTGGATACAGGATACTCTGTTTCAGAGTGCAAAAATATTATATACCGGATGTATCCCAATATTGAACTCGGCAGTCAGAAACTTAGATTAATATTATTCAAATATAAATAAATAATTAACATGAAAAAAAATAACAATATAAGCAAGGGGCTTGGTTCTGTCCCTGATCCGCTTGAAAGATTAGAGAATTATAAAGCCCAGAAAAAGGCATTAAGAAAAAAATTAGACGAGAGGAAGAAAAATTTAATTGAAACACAATCTTTAAAGGTCTGCAAAAAAAATATTGCTGTACTAACTTTAAATGGAAAACTCGTCATAATATTAGCATTATTTATGTTAGCAAGTTCTGTCCAGTCTCAGGTCAAAGTTGCAGTGATCGGTGACTACGGATCTGATCTTCCTCAGGAGGGAATGGTCGCCGAGTTAGTTAAGAGCTTCAATCCTATCAGGATAGTAACCGTTGGTGACAACAACTATCCAAACGGATCAGAAGGGACCATTGACAGAAACATCGGGAAATATTATTCCGAGTTCATCAGGTACTACAAAGGCACCTATAAGTATACCGGAGCTGACGGAAGATTATATTCCGGATCCCAGGACACTAACCGGTTCCTGCCGGCTCTTGGTAACCATGATGGTTACAATTCTTCGTTTGCAGCATGGGACTGGTACTTTGGATCAGCTATTACCTTGTCAAGACTAAGCGGTAATTTAAGATATTATAATTCCAAAATCGGTAATTCCGATTTAGTAGAGTTCTTTATTGTGAACTCTGCATACGGATCAGGCACGGTCATGGGAAGGTTCAACTTTGAGCCGGACGGGATTGACAGTAATTCTGTCCAGGCAAACTGGCTGAAGAGCAGATTAATAAATTCCACTGCCAAGTGGAAAATAGTTATCATGCACCATCCTCCATACTCATCGACATCCGCCGAACACTTGGATACTTATCATATCCTCCGGTGGAATTTCAAAAAGTGGGGTGCAGATTTATTAATGACCGGTCACAACCATTTGTACGAACGCCTGAACATTGATAGTCTAACCATTACAGTTAACGGGCTCGGTGGTGATCACAAAAATCCATTCTTATACACTTCCAGAAGCGGTTCAATAATTCAGTATCTGGATAACTGGGGAGCTCAGCTTCTCACTATTTATCCGGACTCTTTAAACTGCAGGTTCATAAATGTAAACAGACAGGTTGTTGATAATTTTACATTAACGAAAGGCGGCGGATCTCCGCCTCCCCCGCCAACACCTATGACTATAGAGCAGCGACTAAGACGCTTAGAGATTGAAGTATTCGGAAATTAATTTTTATAAACCAAATAATAATAAAAATGGCTAAGACAAAACCACAAACAGATCAGAGGACTACTCTTAAGAGCTGGGAGGAAGTCGATACTGCGCTGAAGGCAATAGCGGTGATACGCAATAAAGTATCACAGGAAGAAAACGTTTTAAACGAGAAGATCCTGAAAGCTCAGGAGGCTTCAATGCCGATCATCGAGCGTATGAAATCCGAGGAGATCGGTCTTGAAAGAGATGTTCAGTTATATTGCGAGCAGAATAAAACTTTGTTCGATGAGAGCAGGAGCAGAGAGCTTAATTACGGCATCGTAGGATTCCGCAAAGGTACCGGCGCATTGAAAACGCTGAAAGGATTTACATGGGAAGCGGTAAAATCAGTAATAAAAAGTTCGAAAAAATTCAAAGATGAATTTATGCGTGTAAAGGAAGAGATTGACAAGAACGCAATTCTTTCCTCAGGCTTAAAACCTGATCAGCTTGCAAAGCTTGGAGTTCACATTTTTCAGGAAGACAACTTTTTTATTGATGTCTTTTCGAAAGAAGCAAGGAAACTGGAGGATGTAGCATGAAATTAGACGCATCTACTTTTACCCGGACATATTTCATAAAACAAGAGAAAGAGAAAAAACCTGTATGTATAATTAACTGCGATACATGGAGGATAGTCAGACCGGCAACAGAAGATGATAAAATAAAAGCACGGTACAGAATTTTGAAAAGATTAAGAGACGCATTCTGGTTATGAAAACAAGAGGAGGATATTCGTCAGAGCAATTGCGGAATGAATCTCTAAAGGAAACTCTGCCTGAGCTTGGCAAGCTCCAGGCGGAGGTCTACAATGCGATCAGAGCAGCCGGCAGAACTACTACAGAGGAAATCGCCACTGTGTTAGGAAAATATGTTCACTCTATCACGGCCCGGGTTCACGAGCTGAGGGATATGGGGTATGTCGAGGTTGCCGGCTCTATGCTAAGCAGCAAGACAAACAGAAAGGTATCTCTTTGGACGGTCACAAAAAAACAGTTAACTCTATTCTAATTTTAAATATCAGAGAATGTACGGACAAAAACTTACTAACGGTTTAATCAACCGTGAAACAATTCACAGACTTATTCTCGCCGACAAACTAAGGATGAACAGTACGCTGCGCGTTATAACTTTTGATCAGGATATATTTTACGGAAAGCTTACGTTCTGCAGATCCGACCGGATACAGCTGAGATTAGATGACGGATCAATAAAAGCAATTAATATATCTAACGCGCAATCTATTAAATTAATCTAAAACTGGGAACCTAAAGCGTGCGAAGAAAAATTACTCAAAGAAACATTGCAGTAATGTGCGGCTGCTCTGAAGTCTACGTCAGCCGTGTTTTAAACAACCCCAAGAATTACAATACAGAAACCGCAAAGCTTATAAAACGGTTTGCATATGATCACTTTGAATCCATTATAAGTGATCCGCTTTTTATGGCTTTAATCAGGAAGTACAGACCTAAGTCACAAGAAGAGGAGGATACTCTGGACGAATGGAAATATACAGCAAAACTTTTTGGAAATAAAAAAAGGGAGCTCGATAAAATCAGATGAGATGTCCTAAATGCAGATTTAAATATTCGCGGGTATTCGACGTTAGGAAATACATGACCTTTATCCTTCGATCAAGGCGCTGTAAGAAATGCCGGCATGAATGGAAAACTCAGGAAACTGAAATTCCGTATGGAACATTTGTCGACAAGTCGTTTGAGCCCGAGATAAACGGACCCAACAAAGATAAAGAACAAAATAAATTATTCAGCTGAAAATGAATTTTATTTTGTAACAACAATGTTTATTATTGTCAAACATATAATCAAATTAAATAATTAAAATGTTTAGAGCATCATTTTTATTGGCACAGCCTTCTTTCTTTGAGGGGATGTCAAGGATTTTTGACTTTGCCTGTTCGCTCCCGGATTATAATTTTAGCGACTCCCCGGAAGAAGCAGATTCAATCGCACTAAAAAATGACTGGAATGCCATTTACGATGATTTCGAAAGTTCTTTCAGAATAATTGAAAAAAAACAGTTGAATGAACCGAAGGAATAAAATTACTAAGACTCATCAGCAAGGGGGAACTCCATCTAAAAAAGAGCTTACAATCTATGGGGAAAAAATCGAATATTATAAAGGTCAATTACCACATCCGGATATATTAGACCGTCTTGAAATTATTTCGCCAGGCATAACAAAAGAATTGCTGCATTTGGTAAAGGAACAAACAATACACAGAATAGACATAGAATCAAAAACAGTTGATTCTAATGTTGCTAATTCAAAGAAAGGACTTTGGTTTGGTTTTATACTAGCTTTAATTTTAATCCTTGGATCATTATATATAATATTAAGCGGCATGCCAATTATAGGAAGTGTGTTTGGAGGAGTAACAATAGTCTCTTTGGTTTATTTGTTTACAAGGACGAGTAAACTTCGTTTAATGGAGCTTGAGAGAAAAAAAGATGAATATATGAAAAACTAATTTATGATTTTATAAACTACAGATTTATTGCCTTCTTAACCTGTTCTAATATTTTAGAATGATCTTCCGGCGGGATAACCAAATAAGGTCTTGCCGGAATTTTTATTGTATACCCCGTGCTAAAACTCACATCCACTTTCTTACGTTTTCCTGTATCGCGGTTCTTGGATGCAAATACTGACCGTCCGTCATTCTTAGTCCTACGTGCTGATGTCCTTGCCGGCATAGTTATTGTTCCGCCTTCCTGATGTATACGCGCATAAGCTCTTGCAAGCGGGCTTGTGGATAAAGTAACAGTTGAATTTGCATCATCTCTTACTGCAGAAATTTGACTTAGAGCTCCTGTCACCTGTAAAGTTTTCGTCCCTATTAATTTACCTTTTTTCATCGAAGGAGTCCATTTCGGGCGTCCGCCAACTTCAAAGTTTTTACGGATCGACTTTACAGCTTCAATCTCAATTGCTTTAAGACCTTTGACTTTTATTTCCTGGATAACTTTGTTAAGAAGGTTTTGGATTTCTTGGAGTGAATTCATTTGTCGTATATTTCAAGCTGCTGATAGTCAACAGCAATATTGTCAACCTCTTCATAGATGCGTATCCCTTGACCGGGTTTTCTCTTTGTAAGCAATTCTTCCAACTCGTCAAAGTCAATTCCATATACGGCGTTGCAGGTGTCAATGAAATCTTCGTCATTAGGGAATTCGTTCAGGTAATCATCAATTAATGACATTAACTTACTACCAGCTTCAATATGAAAATTAATAATTTTTGCCATATACTTTATTCCAGTATTTTTTTATCTCTGGGATTAAATCTATAAAATCCCGTTCTAAAAATCTATTCCATTTCCCGGTGCGGACATATTCCAAATACATTTGACCGGTATTAGCGAGAATTTCATAATCTCGAAAAGACTTTCTTGCGAAATAATTATCCGAGTGACCGTAGCCAAATGTACGGGTAACAGCTTTGATACAGTCTGCCATTGCAGCCTCTTCATAGGTTACTTCGATCGGTTGACTGCTTCTGTCTCTACCTCTCTTGTATTTATTATTAAAATATTCCGATCTAGCCTTAACTTGCTGATCTACCCGTCTCCTGGCGTTCGTGAGGAATATGTTTGTCTCGCTTGAGGTTTCTGAAGGGGTTCTTAATTTGTTTTCAAAATGAATTGCATGAGATATTTCGTGCTGAAAAACATTTATATGCACTTTCTCGCTATACTGTCTTCCCCATTTCTCTGCCTGCGTTAATACTTTATTTGTATAACTGTATTGCGAACTCTTGCCCTTCCCAAATTTATATGTAACATTATCAGATATTTTATCAAACACAAAATCCGGGACCGCATTAACTAACGGCTTTGGCATTCTTTTAGGGAAATTTTTTGAAGTTCCATAGCTCGTACTTGCCCGGCTCTGAATCTCATTTGCAATTTCTATAGGAAGAGTTTTAACTTTTGCTTTCAGCCATCCTCCCCAAATACTCATAGTCTTGCCGGGATTTTTCTGAAAGTCTTTCCCGATCTTTCCCTGGCTTACAATCTCGTTTACTCTCTCTTCTGTCACAGTTCTTGGCTGAACTGCTGAATTATCAAATTCTTCCTGATTGAGAGGACTTACATAACACCGGCAGTTCCATCCGTTCGGCGGCCAGATCTTGTCCCATACCGGATCATCGTTTCTCCAGATCATATCGTGAAGACTCAGATGCTCTTCGCGGACTCTGTTATCATTTAATGTTTTATACTGATAGGCGGGATATAAATTTTTTACAGAATCATCCTGAAGCCGTATATATTGTGCAGCGTGATAAGATGACTGCATTGCAGTACGCAGGTTTGTATTAAGAAATCTCGGCGCCGGCATATCCGGGATTGGGATATAATCTGCCATAATGTTATATGCCTCAGCTACCCAGACCTTCTTAATATCTTTTTCACCTTTTGCAAGCGGATGATTTCCTTCCTGCAGCTCTGCTGCAAGTTTCTTTAATTTATTTTCCAGTTCATAGCTCATCACTCCGGCAACGGTAAACGCTTCAACTTTGAAATTCATCAAAGCAATCTTGTCAGTGCCGGTATAATTTATTTTGAATAGTTCCGGATCGTCAGACAGACGGAGGATCTCTTTTTTGTTGAGCTTTACTATCGAAGCAATTCCTTTGCGGTATGCTTTGTCTATACCTTTTGACAATGATTCACCTATGATCAGATAAACCTTTAAGTTCAATATCTTTTCTCCCTTCTGCCGACAATTACTTTACCTCTTTCCTGAAGTTCTTCGTTAGTAATTGTCATAGTATTCCATGCGGCATAGTCGCCGGCATCAGAAAGGTGTGACAAATCTTTTTTAGATTTATCAATGTGGAATCCTTCAATATTAGATGAAGATCTTTTCCAGCCCACAAGCTCGCGGTCCCGGATACTCCATTTGCAGTTGTCACATACATAAAATCTTTTTTGTTCAAAGAGTTTATTCGTATAATTGACTCTGTCTCTTACAGCCGGGTTTTCATTCGGCACCGCAAAAGTAAATTTAATCCCGGAATTCAAAAACCATTCTTTGATTATCATGTAATCTGATTTGCCGAAGCTTGAACTTTTCCTGGCACGCCCTGAAGCATCACCTGTTATGATCAGGCTCAGGCACTTCACATCATACTTGCTTTTGAGATTAGTAATTATACTTTGGCAGAGCTCTTCTGTATTAGATGAGTGAATAAGATATTCATCAAGCTGATATAGTTTGTTCTCGCGGATCAATACTTCAACAGCTGTCATTGGATCAACGTTAAAGTCAAAGCTTATTATTAATTCTAACTTATCTGATAATTTATAATCAATGTCATCAGCACTAAGGACATTCTTTTCCCGGTCAAAACCATAATAAACTTTCCCCTGAGACAAGGACATATATTTTCCCATCATATATACTTCCTTTGTCTTGGCATCAAAAGTATTCTCCAGGGATTTCAAATATCCTTTAGACAGATACTGATTCTCATAGGTGGGAACAGTGATCGTAAACAAATCTTTATCGTTGCTGTCTCTTTCAAAGAATTCAAATCCCCACTCCATACTCTCAGGCTCCGGAGTCCCCGCCCAGAATATTTCTTGTCTGACAGCTTTACCTGATCTTGCCCGGGCGATCAAATTTTCGTAAGTTTCTTTTTTTTGTGAGAACGGCTCATCAAGTCCGACAGCTGCAACAGTTACACCTTTAAAAAACTTTTGACCGATAAGAATTATCTTGCCGATGTTATCATTGCCTGCTCCGAATATCATGTTAAAACTTCCGCTGTCTTTCGTCCATTTAAACTCGATGTCATTATCCTTGCACAGTGATCTTAGCACAGGCAGACCTGAAGCAATTGCTGAATCTTCAGTCGGGTATGATATGACAATTGGAATTGGCTTATTAACGTAAGCAAGTAATATTGCTTCAGCAATAAATGCATAAGTCTTTCCGGATCCGTAACCTCCTTTAATTCCTTTTTGCCTTTGAGCAGCAAGGTGAAAATGCGCTTGCTTTTCCTGTGGTTTGTAGTTGGGAAGAATAATGTTCAGCTCGTCTAATCGTGTTCCTGTTTTCTTAAGACCGAACCTTGATTCAAGCTGAATCCTTTTCTCTTCCATTAGTGCCTGCTGAAGAAGCGAGCTCATCCTATTCTCCTTTCGCAAACTGTTTTATGAGGGAAATTATTTCCGTGCGCGATATTCCGGGTTTAAGTGTAGCGCATATTTTATAAACTAATTCAAAGTCGGTACCGAGATCGTGATCTTCCTGAATCGAATTATACATCCGGGTTATTGACTCCAGTGATTTTAAATCGCAGCCCTCTTCGGCAAGCTTAATGCTGTATTCTAAAAGTTGAAATATTTTTTTTCGAAACAGTTCATTTTTGTCCAGAGGAATGGAGTTGTCGAGATTTGATCTGTTATAAGCGTTTGTAAGGATTAATACTATATCAGCGAGATCTTCCTTACCCACATTAAATGGCAATTTACCGAACTTAAGCTTAATGGCGGATTTTGGACTCATAAGATCATAGCCGCATAATTTTTCTAAAAACGGTTTAATATTGTCATCGAAGTTTGTGGAACTGACGCTGATCGGCTTGGTCCTGGAGGCAACCCGGGAAGATACTTTTTTATTCGCCCGCTCAACTGCTAAGCGGACAGCTTCCTTTTTATTCAAACCTGATTCCATCGCTTCAGACATAATTCTCTGCTGAGTAAGACTCATTTTGCTTTTTAGCTTTCCGGAATCGTTCCGGGTTTTTCTAAGCCCCGGTGTCTTTCTTTCATTCATATCCCTGTATAAAGTTCTTTGTGAAATATTATATTCTTTCATAACCGTTTGCCTAAAGCCCATATATGCAGGCTTATCTTTTAACTTAAGACTTTTGAGACGGCGTATATCTTCAATATATTTCTTCCCGCGCTTGAGGTTCATAAAATATTTTCTTTAAATGAGTTATCCCTTAAAAACTATTCCGGTACATTCTTCTCTCTTCAGAACCGTATACTGTCTTATCGACTCTTTCGTCTTCTTCAGCTTCACTAAGCCCGAGGTTTGCTTTCCCGGACTGAACATCTTTCAGCCAGCTGATGCATGCATCATATCTGTCTTTTACCCATTCAGGTATCCGGTCATACTGGACTCTTGAATGAAGATTAAATATTGATATGTCAACACTGCATTGAGTGATCATCTTTGTAGGTTCATCAAGAGGAACGGTACTAACCGCGCTGCTGATATATGAATCAATCGTGTTGTCAGCTGTATCTATCGCATCTTCAATAATATCTTCAGCTGTAAGTCCGTCACCGCTGACCGGTGCTGTCAGCTCATCATAGACCTCTTTCGAAATTCGTTTTAAAAAATCTGCTTCCAGTGAATATGCCATTTATTCCTCCTCGTTATTTTTATTTATCTGCCAAAGCTCTTCAAGATATTCATCGATATATTCCTTGTCGGCTTTTTCTTTTTCTTCTTTGGCTTTTAAGATCTCACGGGCTTTTATTTTTTCCTCCGCATTAACAGGAACAGCATCTTCCAGCTCGATGTCAAATTCTTCCTCGACTGATTCTTTAACAGGCTTGAACCCGATCGAAGCAAGATTAACATAGATCTGCGATTTCATCTGCAGATCAGCTAATGATTTTTCAATCGGGAATTTAAACTTAGGTATCTCCGGAGGATTGGCATAGTTCAGTCTGATCAGAGATTCTATCAGAGCATTCACGGTATCCTCTACAAGCAGTATATCTGAATTTGCGATTTCATCACTTATAGATTTTGCAGTCTGCAGAGCTGCGTTGCTGCCGTGTTTCTGAACTTCCGCCGTTATGTTATTTCCGAGAACTCTTATGCTTGCTTTCGTATCCCAGTAATTAATGAACGTTTCGTAAACCTGAGAGCTTGCGGTTTTATTAGAATCCACAAGATCTATATCATTATCTTTGTTTATTACCGCCCAGTATAGAGACCCGAAATTTTCAACAGCTTTTGCAAAATTATCATAATCCTGTTTATTGGTCATTAACGAATCATACTTTCCGATCCGGGCAGGCATTGCATAGAGTTCCAGGAATATGGCCCAGTCTTTGAGTGTAAATGATTTAAAGAAATAACACCAGATTAGAGAATCTATCATCCCGTTTTGAAAACCGTTCTGTGAATTACCGTCAAGCGAGTGAACTTCAAGTAATTTTTCCGGAGCTATTTCAATAGTGCTAATCCGGGAGAGATCAATACGGTCAAGGAAACTGGTAGTGCCAACAGTGCGAAGCGCCATTGCGTCATTACTGCCTGCATCGAGATATTGATAAACATCGTTGATGTCATCGTAAAGTAAAAGATGGTTAGGTATAAGTGGGATCTGACTTAAGTATAGTTTCCCTTTATCAAATTTAAATATCTTTTCAAAGGTGCTTACGCCTTGTATTTCCGCTTCTATAATATCAGATAGAAAATTAACAAACTTTATACCGGCGAAGTTATCCATTATGAATTTCTTGCCTTCATCCCATTCGGAAGTCACAAGCTGATCAAGCGTCTTATTTCTGAGCTGCGACATGATGGTCCGCTTCCGTGTCTGGATCACTCCGGAGATATGAAGATCACGTTTGCGTATTTCTTCGAACAGTAATGACTTCCAGAAATTCATCCCGAGTCTTGAGCACTCGAAATAATATTTCAAACGCTCGATACTCAGACTGCTGAATTCTTCACTATAAAGAGAGTAAATATTTGAAGTATTTTTTGTAGTGGTCACTCTTGTATCAAATATTTTCTTTTTTGGAGCTTCCGCGGCTGTGATCTGCTCTCTCCTGAAAAATCCGCCTGAAATATTCTTTAAAATACTGCTAAAATCCATACATTTTTATATTAAGTGAAAAATCTGTTGTCAAAAATTGGAAAAACGTTTTGTTTAAGTCCGGTTAATAATCTTAAACAGTTGTTTAAGTTTCTTAAACAGTTGTTTAAGTTTCTTAAACAGATTTGTTTAAGTTTCTTAAACAGTTGTTTAAGTTTCTTAAACAAAAGTTTAATAAAATTAACTAAGCTTAAACAAGCCACACAGGTTAATTCTAAGGCATTTTCCCGGACACCTCTATCAATTGATATAGCTCCCGGACAAAGTTCGCTCATAATCGATTTATGTTGAAATTAGATGAGCTCAATTTTCACCCTCCAGACTTCTACAGAACGAAGGTATCCAATCAGTGAAATTTCGATTATTTTAATCTGCCAAATATCATCGTCAACCGTTATGCTTGCATCATTTAAATTTACAGCAACTTCTTCAGTAACCGGAGCGCAGTCGTTTCTGTCTGCGATATAAACTTCAGCAGAATATTTATACCTGCCTGTTTTAGAATTGCTTAGATAAACCTTTGGGTTTATAACTGTAAAATTTACAAATGCTGCCGGCATCACAGGATGCCATTCACCATCGGATTCAAGTTCGCCTCTGTAAATGTTTGCTTTGGCGATCTCAGGAAGTCCTCTCAAAAAATTTACCAGGTCATCTCTAATCTCTGTAATCATGTGCAAATATCGTAATTCAATTAAAACGCTTATATGGAATGATTCCTAAATGCTATATGTAGGTCTCTAAGGCTTTTATGGATTTGTTCTTTTGAATAATTTTGTCCCGATGTTTGAATTAAACGGCGAAATATTTTACAAAGTCTTCGAGTGCGGGAAAATTCCTTCATACATGGATCCCTCTAAAAAGTATAATGAAAATTATATTGCTGAAGTGGCGAAGAACTATGATCCGGTCAATGTGCATGAAGCTCCGTTCTGGATAGGTCATCCGGAATACTTTACCGAACCAAGATCAGGCGGATGGATAAAAAGAGTGCTGGCGGTAGGAAAAGAATTATATGTGACTTTCTCGGAAGTATATCCGTGGATGAAAGAACTATTCAACTCAGGTGAATTCAAAAATGTTCTGTGGAGATGGGCGATCTGGAGATTAATTCCGAAGGTCAGGCAATACCATATCTCTGGGCTCTCGGAGCAACTAATATTCCTGCGGTCAAAGGTCTGCCGGCTTTAAGTTTTCCGGACGCAGATCATAAGATGAGCGATAATTCACGATTGAAAGGTAAAGTTTGCTTTTCACTTATGAATTTTGATTATGATAATAAGACAAACAAAAAATTTGAAAATAAAATAAAATTTAATACGGAAATGGAAAATATAAAAAAGCTAGCGCAGACTCTCGGCATTACAATCCCTGAAGATGCTAAAGAAGCAGACATAACATCTTCGATAGAAACGAAGATAACAGAGATAAAAGCATCGGAAGCAAAAGCAATTAAAGATCTGCAGGAATCTAACGATAACGCAGCAGTCAAGCTTGTAGACAATGCTGTTGAGCTTGGCAAGATAACTCCGGCGCAAAAAGATGAATTCTTAAACTTTGCAAAGGCAAGTTACCAGGCATGTGCGAAAGTCCTGAATACGATCCCTGAGAAAAACTTAACCGGCGGCGATACTATTGCTAAAGGCCGCTTTCAAAATGCAAACGATCTAAAAAATCCGGCGCTGTCGAATGTGACTTATGAGGATGTGCTCAGAGACCCCGATAAATTTATCGGTGTACTCAAAGAAGATGAGATATTAAAATTGAAAGAAGGCAGCGCGAGATTTAAGGACGTGCCGTCTCTAGATAAGTAATACAGTTCTGATTTTAAAAAAGAAAATTCAAATAAATTAAACTATGGCATACGCAAAAACACTTGTAGCAGAAGCAGTTGTGCAGCGACTGATTGAAACACAAGGGGTCTACTCCTACTGTAACCGCGCTTTTGACGGTCTTGTCCGACAGGGTGCATCCAGTGTGGATATTCCTAAGCTTGCTAACCTGACGGTTAACACAGCCGGTGTATCTTCTACTGATTCTTCCCGTGCGAAGACAAAAACTGATACAACGATGGTTAACGTCGCTCTTGGTAAAGCCGCAATTCCGCTCGCTGATGAAATACTCGGTCAGTTCGAATCAAACGGGATGCTTTTAAGAGAGTATATTAACTCAGCAGCTCTTACGTTTCAGGAATATTTCGACAAACAGGTTATAACCGAAGCTCTGACAACGACTAACTCAATAGATCCATTCTCGACTCTTACATGGCTTGAGATCGTAGCGATCAGCTCAGAGTTAGATCAGTTAAAAGTTCCAAAGTCAAACAGAATATTCTGTATATCTGCAAACCTCGCTCCTGATTTTTACAACATCGACGTTGTGAAAAATGCAATGGCTTATAACATTGCAAAGCTTGAGACCGGCACATTCTTAAGCATTATGGGAATGAAGTTCTTCATATCCGCTCTGGTACCGCAGTCTTCAGATAAAAACCAGATAGTCGGCTTTTACGGACCGGGACTGGCTTTTATCCTGTCAAAATATATGGAGCTGAAAACCGGATGGGATGAAACCAACTTGCTTGATGTTAATGATCTGCTTTGCCACTTCGGTAAAGAATTACTCAGCGTTGATTTCGCAGTGAAAGGATGGGAGGAATAATATATGAAGATGTCTTATTTAATCGCAGCATTCATAATTGGTCTGATATTTGCAGGATCACTCCAAGCCCAAACGCCTTACTACACAAGGCTGGACTCTGTCGGCGCAGCTGCAGTAACAGGTGAAACAGATTCGCTTGCAACTATCAGGCCCGGCAAAACAGCAGTATGGCTCGGTATAACAATTACTAATTCAACTGTCGGAGATACATTAAAAGCCCGCGGTAAGTGGTACGGCAATACATCGGCATATAAGACCCTGTCATGGAGGAATACTAAGAACGGCAGTATAGACTCTGTACTTATTATACCGGCAACATCGGGACTGCCTCAGACATGGGAACTTGTTGACTCAAATATTGATGAATTACAGATATACTCCAGTGCAGGAACTTATTCGGCAACCAGCAAGAGCAAAGTATATTTTAGGTACCGCTGGAGATGACCACTCTCTGCCTCATTTCAATTCTTGCGGGAATAATTCTGATTCTGATTAATCATTATTATTCCTGCAGGCCAAAAGGCAGAATCAAAGTAACATTATTTATTAATCAAATTAAAATAGAAGGAGAAGATCTAATGGTATCAATGTCATACTCACAAAAAGTTAATGTTCAGCTTAACCCTGTTGATTCAAACGGAAACCCCGCTCAGGTAGAACCGGGCAGCGTAAGTGTTGTCAGCTCGAACGAAGAGGTTTGTAAGGTTCTCAGAGATCCTGAAAATGAAACGGTCTTTGAAATACTCGGATCTAATGACGGAACTGTAGGAACGGCACAGATCGATATATCGGCAGATGCTGATCTTGGAGAAGGCGTGACTACAATATCCGGATTTATCGGTGTAGAGATCACACCAAAAGAAGCGGTTGGACTTGGATTCAATATCGGTGAGCCTGTAGAGCAGGAATAATCCAAATAATCCATTAGAATCAAATGCCAAACTTCTGGAATAACTGGGATTTTAAATCACTGCTTCAGATAGTCTTAATTGTAGTCGGATTAACTATTACCTATACAAAGCTTGAGGCTCAGGTGGAAACAAACCGTCTGCTTTATCTCAAAGACATAGAACATATCTATAACCAGATGAGGTCAATTGAGATTGAGCTTCGGGCAGTAAAAGAAGAATTAAAACTTTTGAATAAAAGATGATAAACTGGAAAACAACTTTAGCAGGTGCTTTGTCCGCTGCTGTGATAATCCTTAACAAATATACAAATCTTGATTTACCGGAAGCCGAAGTAATTGCGGTCTGTATTTTTGTGATCACATTATTTGTCAAAGACTACGACACTACAGGTAACGGCCGATACGCAGAAAAACCAAAAAATAATTCTTGATATGAAATACACAGGGACTTTAACGGTAACAGACCATCAGGTGGGTGACACAGTTTTCTTGATAGAAAATGATGTCCCTGTCTCGGATACGGTGGTCAGGACAAAAAACGTAGTTGACAGCGAAGATAATGAGACTGTATTCTACCAGCTGGCAGGATTCGCATATAAATGGTTCCCGGCTGCAGAAATATTTGCAACAGCCGGAGATATTAAAACTTATTTTGAAGATCTTGCTGACGGGTTATAATGAATTATGATAATATCGGATGGAGTCGATAATTATAATATAGACGAATTAAATCTCAACTATGTAAAATTAGTTGATGATGTTCTTTCATTTTATCGGACAAACAACACCTCAGAGAATATTGAAATTACGGATGTCAACGATATGACAGCAGCAATTGATGTCTTGCTGAGGAGAATGCATACAAAGCTCGCCACTACAGGCGCAGGAAGTACCGGTACAAGTTCTTCAGGAATCATATACTGGATAAACTGTAAACTTGCTGACTCGGTTGACCGGGAAGATGAGACGATTACTGTTGAATTCATTTCGGGCGATCCGCTGGTAATTGAATATGAAAACTCAGCTGAAGCGGAAAAGAATATGAATATATTGACTTCTGCTATAAGAACGCTGACCTGGATCGTTTCATGACCGGCAAGAGAATTCTGAAAGTTAACCCGATGTATGATACTAATATCGGATCTGATGCATATTCAACTTACACAGAAGCAAAAGAGCAAGCTGACTCCGGGGACGTTATTCTCTTCGAAAGATGCGAGTATGTTACAGGCACAGAAAGGTTTGACCTGAAGGATGGAGTTGATATAGTATTTTCGGACACAAGAGTTATTGTGAACAAACGCATAAACTGGCAGGTACCGACTCATTCAGCTTCACCGCCTACAAGGATCAAGCCGCTGATCAGCGACTCAGAAGAAGCTGTCACATGCTATGTTTTAGGCACAGCCCGTATTTCTTTCAATATCCCGAATCTAGCAGGATGGTTATGTTCTGATATTGTAAGAAGCGGAAGTAAGTTTTTTATGGCATATCATACTCTTGAGTTTATAACTTTGCCGGTTGGCGTATCAAGCTGGCATCATGCTTACGGGAATACAAGAACATGGATAAAAGGAATTCGTGCAGCTGACAGCAGATTATATGATGATGATGAAGATAACGCAAATAATTATCCTGACAGTTGTGACTATGACGTATTATATGCAAATACATCTGATGAAGCTGAAGGTCACATCTATCTTCCATATTCAAATAATTGTAACTGGAGAATACGCAATGGTTACTTAAAGGGTGAACTTACTACCACTTACTGTGAAGGTAATGGCTTTTACTTTGTAAACTGTAAGTTTGAAAATAGCGGTATCGCGCTTCACGGAGTTGATAATGAATACTATAAGCAGTGGAGGTGCTTATGGAAAGTAGCCGGTGAAGCAGTTGGCGGCGGCGACGGGATAGTGGAGGTTGAAAATTATAATCAAAGTTATTCAAAAGGCACATCCCCGGCAACTAACAACACAGAGTCATCTCCGGCAATGATAGTAAACGCAGGTCTGATCATAGAACCTATATTAATTGATGATCCGATCGGGGCGGTACAGACTTTGACAGGAGAACAGGACGGCGATGATCTGATATTAACGCTTCCGCATATTGAAAACGCTGAACAGATTGAAATATACAGAGATAATGTTTTATTCGAGACAAGAAATGTGATATTTGGTGAAGATCTAAATTACACGATTGAAGACAGTTCGGCACATTATTATCAGGTGCGGGGAAAAAATTCATCAGGGTATACAAATTTTTCAAATTTAATTGGAAACATTATGGCTTTAACCAACAAACCAATCAAATCCAAATACACAATAGACGATGAGCTGTTCTACTGGAACGGGAGCTCAATAGTAGCTGTAACCGTAATCGGCGTATCAGTTGAAGTCGATAATCCCCTGAATGACGTTACCGGCAGACAGGTAAATAAATACCTTACTGATGTATCCGCTGAATTAATCAGTGAGTCAAGTTTGTTTGCCAGTAAAAATTCGTTACTTGCCGTTATCAAAGGTGCCTACATAAACGTAGGTGACAGCAATTATCTTGTTGGCCAGGATGGATTTTCATTCGATCCGTCTTTCTCAGACGCCGGAGGGTTAAACCTTGAGGGCATTGATGTCGACGCAGCTGCTATGCCGATAGCAGATGTAGTATTCGATGGAGCAACATTAGAAAATGCTACTATGCCGGCAAACGCTGATACTAAAGCAGAGTTTAAAGCTCTGGTAAAAAGTTATGATAAGGATACAACTTTATGGACCGATGGAGACCCCATCGGTATTTAACCGGTTATCAATTAACTTAAATTTATAAATAATGGCTATAACCAAGAACAAAAACGAGATACGGCTGAAATCCGGAAATAATTTCAAGGTGTATTACAACTCAGCCTGGATCACGCTCGGCAATATTATCAGCGGTAAGCTGGCTCGATCAGAAGATACAGCTGATATTAAGTTTGCTGACGGAGAGAGCTTTAAGAAGAGAACTATAAGGATGTGTACGCTTGAAATAGTCCTTGCCCAGGTATCCAAAGAGATCTTAGACACACTGGACGCTATACTTGCTTCCAGCGTTAAGCTGTATTATTACAACGGACTGGCAAACAGTAAGCATATGGAATTTTACGCGCCGGAATCAGAAGGATATGCGAATTATGATCTTGATATGAAAGGAGACTCTCATCAGACTCTGACTATTCAGTTTTCATTGTTTCCGCAAGCTGCGAATGCAGCTGTAACTCCGAACTCTGATCTGCCCGGAGATAAGTATGCAACAGGAGGATCTCCTATCAGCGGAACAAATCCATATTATGTCTGGCTTGAGACAACGGCTGTTTAATTTTTTCCTGATCTCCTTTCGTCCACGCCGTGTCTCTTTGATAGTGACACGGCGTTCTTTATAAAATAAAAAATGAAAAATAAATTGCAGAAAAGAACATATAAATTTTCAAACGGAATAACCGCCGCTCAGGATGAACTGAATTTAGGACAGGACTATAAAATAATGTCGCTGCTTTCCGGACTTGGGATTGAAGACGGAAAAGAATTATTGGACAGTTCAATAGGGGATATAATTAAAAAAATTGTTGAAAACGATCTTGTCTCGGAGCTGCTGAATATAATTTTAGTAATTGATAATGATACCGCTGCGGACCGGAACTGGTCTGTTTTGAAAAATTCAGAACTGCAGAAGGTAATAGAAGATTTTTTTTCTTTAAATCCTATAGCGTTGAGCTGGTTGAAGACTATAGGAACAGGTCTGACTTCAGCAAAGACGACCCGGTCTATATAGAATTCTCGGAATCTTTAGAAGAAGAATCAGAAGGATTACCGAATAGCTGTTATGAAGATCTGATATATTTATTATGTGGAGATAACTTAAGCCCGGATCATGAGGAGAAAATAAAAATGATGAAAGTTTCGAAAGCCGGGATAATTATGGTAATAAAAGAGAAGGAAGCTTTTAAGCAGTGGAGAGAAAGGGAAGAGACGAAAAGAATCAGTAGTCTCTCCAGTTAGGGTTTCCTTTTAATCGTTCTACATAACCTTTGAACCCGTGCATGTTTATTACCGGGAATGCATCTGACACAATGAAAGCTACAATCGCTAAGGCAAGAATAATTAAAAAGTCCATGATTTTTTTATTTAAAAATATCTACAAAGCATATAACAATCAATGAATTTAGGCGAGGTTAAATTAACTGTACTTCTGGATGTCATCCAAGCAGAGAAAAATGCAGGGAAGTTAACAGCCTCATTAAAAGACCTGAAGGTTGAAAACACAAAAGTCACAGCAGCTTCCAAAGATTTAGGTACGCAATCCGTGACCCTTAAAGGCAAATTGCAAAATCTTGGACTGGCAGTCGACGGTATCAGAGCAGGTTTCAGCGTGCTACGGTATACTTTCGGAGATTTTATAAGCTCTTATCAGCAAGCTGAAATAGCAAATGCTAAATTAGCCAACGGGCTCAAAAATGTTGGAGAAGGTTTAGATTCAGTTAATAGATTAACGCAGCAAGCTTCGGAGCTTCAGAAAATTACTGTGTATGATGATGATGAGATAATTAATGCCCAGTCAATGCTCACTACTTTCATGAAGTCTTCGCAGGAGATTGAAGTCTTAACCCCGCGGTTACTCGACTTGGCAGCAGCATTCGATATGCAGGGCACAGGTGGTAAATCGCTTCAGGAAGTTGCTGTTATGCTTGGTAAAGTTAACGAAGAAACAATCGGTGCTTTAAGAAAAGTTGGTGTTGCATTTACTAAAGAACAGGAAGAAAAATTAAAATCTTTAAAAGGAACCGAGCAGGCAATTTACTTAACTAAGATCCTGGACCAGAACTTTAAAGGCATGGCTGAAACTATCGGCAATACCGCAGCCGGTAAAATGAGAATATTCCAAAATAATGTCGGCGATTTAAAGGAAGAATTCGGGAAACTCTTGTCGGATGCCTTAACTCCGCTATTAAAGCCATTAGGCGATCTTATAAATTACCTTAATAATGCACCTGAAGGCGTTAAGCAGTCTGCTCTTGCAATCACCGGACTTACAGTTGCGTTTAGTCTTTTAAACGGGAGCTTACCGACCTCGGTAAAACTGCTGTCGATATTCGCAGCTGTCTTGCCGGCACTTCCGGATAACTTAAGAAACCTGGCAATTGCAATAGGAATCGTAACCATCGCCTGGAAAAATCATGCGATAGTTCTTGAAGCTTTAAATCTCGCATTCGGTAAACTTACTAATTCATCACAAACAGCATTTGGAGCGATGGAGCGGGCCGGTTCAAAAGCTTCAATGGTCTTAATAGGTAAACTTGCTATAGTTGCAGGTATGATCTACGCCATCATGGAACTGCTAGACGTAATCAATGAAAAATCAGATGAAGCAAAAAGAGATGCTAATCAAGTTATTGATGATGCCGGGACAAAAAAAATTGATATTGGAAAATCAGATTCAATGTCAGGAGAAGATGCTGCGATGCAAAATTATTTTAAGAAAAGGTCTAAAACTGATGAAGCTGTTAAAGATATGAAAGAGTGGAATAATACTCTTAAAGACCCCTCTGCTAAAATATCTGAATATCAGAATAATATTTTAAAATCTGTCGGGCTCAATACTGATCCTATAAATAGCGGAACAAGTAATTCCGGGTCCGATGGAAGAATAAAGGACGCTGAAGAAGAGTTAGACCGGTTAAAAGAGCTCGAGAAAAAAAGGGATGAAATTGATAAGAAGATAAAGCTCAACGAAGGACTGGAAGGTGCTGTAAATGACTTGTTAAAAGAACGGGCAGGCATAGTTAACGAAATTGAGTATGTGAAATATGGGATCTCGCTTGAAGACTTATTAAGAAAAGGTGAGGAGACAGTTAAAAACCAGATCGAAGCGCAAAAAGAACTTTACAAAGTAAAGAAGCAGGCGCAGCTGGAAGAGAATACTTCTCAGATCAAAGCGTTTGATGATATACATGCACTAAGAGTCGACCTAATGGATGATGAGCATGATAAAAAGTTATTTCACATTGAAACTGAAAGGCGGGAAGCTCTCAAGGAAATTAATTTACGCAAAATATCTGAAGAGCAGAAAGCGGAGCTCAGAGAGCTGACAAATCAAAAGTTTAATAAAGAAATTTCTGAAATTGGAATAAACCTTACAAATTTTGAAGCGGCCAAAGATCTTGCATCGCAGATACAAGGCATCTTCCAGTTTGGAGGGCATACAGTATTTTCTAAATTCCTGGCAGCGCTTCAGATAACTCAACAGATAGTTGCACTGCTTCAGTCACTCCAGCTTGCGCAGGGAATATTTAGTTTCATAAGTAAATTTCTTGGATTTGCATTGGCACCTTTGACAGGCGGTGCGTCTCTCGCAGGCACTCCGGGTAACATTGGTAATTTACCAACAGGAGGCGGGAATAATTTCTTCCAAAGATTTTCACAGCTGTCAAATTTTATAAACAGTAATAAACAATCTAATGTAATCCGTGAACCTTACTTTGTTTCTATAAAAGCTGACGGAAGGCAATTAAAAGCTGTCATTCGCCAGGTTGATAAAATTGATAACGCAAGATTAAAATGACATGCTTGGTATCTTCAAATTCATATCAATTGTTTTTATAATGTTTACATTCTGGGAAAAAACATATAATGTTGCAAGCGGACAGATAAAACTTAGAATAGATTATGATAAGACTTACACTTCTTATGATCTTGATTTCGATATTATATCACTTGGCAAACTAAAATACGGATATGAAGATGATGACGCTCTTACGTTTTATCCAAACTCATTTAGTCTTGGCTTTGATGACCCTGACAGAAGAAACTATGACATATTAAAATTATCTCTGGGAGAATATAATAATAATTTTCCTGAAGGATTTTTACAGTACGGCGGGATAACATTATGGCTGAACAATGTGATTAAATTCAGAGGTTACATAGATCAGCTGACGTTTGAGTTTAACGAAGACAACAGAACCGTTGAATTTGAATGCATCGATGTAACAAGAGCATTAAGAGACATGAGCGTTGAGAATGTATTCCCAAATGATTACTCTTACACATTGCCATATCTGGTTTATCTGATATACAAAAAAGTATTTCCGGATCTCGAACCGCTTATCTATTCTTCTCCCAGTTTCCCGAACGGATTATATTTTAAGCATGACTGGAAATTTACAGGATACCGGACTTTGAGTGATTTCATTATCCGCGACTGGTCCAATGTTAGCGATGCAGCACAGACGTATTTTAATTTTAGCTCTTTCGGATTATTCGGCGACAGCAGACCGGCTGATACTTTTGCAGATCTGTTAAAGTTGATGGCATTACAGTTCGGGATGGTGATCGGCAGCTCTGATTATAACAAGGTCTATATGGCTAAGAGATTTTCGTTTACAAGCAGCAACCTCACAAATGTAGATTCAAAATTAATAGGAAGTTATAAAAAATATTTACATTTACCCGCGCTTGTCGGCGCCAGGAATAAAAATACCTGGGGAAATGAGATCAGAACATATACAGCCGGGGATGTGCAGACTGTAAATGCAAACGGAGATTTAAAATATAAAAATCTTGTAAAAGAATTCCAGACTTATATAGGAAGTTATGGTAACTTATCAAACGGAGGAACCTCAATATATACAGCAAACGGGTATGCAGTGTTTAACGGAGTGAGAGATCCTTCCCTTTCGTTTGACGGCCATATTGCCGAGACAATATGCCAATGGGTATATCGAACTAGGATCCGGCCAAAGGATAAGATTGAGTGTGCACTCGAAGGTATTGATTATAACTTATTTGATTCATACGAAATAACAAACTCTGGTAATCCGACTCTGCCATTCAAGCCTATGCCAATTGAGGCTTATATTATTGACAGCAGTTCAAATTTAACAGGGATAGAATTGTGAAAAGCAGAAATGGAATATCAAGAGAATTTCGGGTTACGATTGTAGAAAATGGAGTAAGGACCATTCATGATTTTAGTTTCCGTCACCAAAGATTAGAAGAATGGACTAAAGAAAAATGGCTTTATTACGATATAATCGACGGCAGAAAAAAGCAGAGGTTTAAATATTTCCATACTTACATCCGGATTGACTGGAGTGAACTTATTGTCGGTGACGATTCTGATAAATTACAGGAAATCCGGAATGCTGAATTTCGCGGAGCTCAAATACTTATTACTCCTCACATTGATGTTCCGGGAAGATTCTTCGATGTTATAACTTTAAAATCTGATTCAGGGGATTCAGAAGAAATTAAATTTTCCCAGTCTATGAATCACCCTACATCAGCAGGTAATGAAGGAACTATTATCACTTACGTTACGGCTTATCCTCAGCATTTTTGGAATATCGTTAACCCTTCAAATCAGTCAGCTGTCTCGACTATATGTTTTGAAGAATTTATTTAAAATCAAAGTTTAAAAATGGCATCAGTAACTATAGTTTTGAGAGATCCAGCTACCGGCGTAGGTTTACCCGGGCAAACAGTAGTACTCAAAAGAGGACCGGGATTTTCCAGCACAGATTATACACTTACAGACGTTGCAGGTAAACCCGGAGCTTATAAAGTTACAGGGGTTACTACAGCAGTTTACAAATTATTTGTGAACGGCACTGTAGATGATAGCTTTGGAGGCGATGAAGGCAGAGAAATATTTAGAACAGATGACTTGCTGTTAAAAGCCGGCGGGACTATGACCGGGAATATAGCAATGGGCAGTAATCGCATTACAGGTCTGCCGACTCCGGCTGCAAATGACGAGCCTGAGACCAAAGGCAACGTAAGTGCAAATTATCTCAAGCTAACAGGCGGTACTCTATCAGGTCCTATCAACGCCGATGGTCAGAGGATCACCGCATTACCAAACCCAGCGTCCAGCGGAGAGTCAGAAACCAAAGGCAGTGCGGAAGCAAAATATTTGCAAATGGCAGGCGGGACGATGACCGGTAATTTAACGGTACTTGAAGCTGCTGGGGACAACAACCCTGTCAGAAAAGTTGATGCAGACTCAGCATATGCCAAGAAAGGAGCTAATCTCGATCCGGTAGAGACAATGCAGATCTACAATCAGTTTATATTCAGGACGCTTCCGTATATGATATTAGCACCCACTCATGTGATGCATCCTGCCAATCGTCTTTTTGTGGAAAATTACTGTACTGCGTTGTTAAGTAGTATTAACCCTTCTGCTTATCAACAATCAGGCAATATTATAAGATTAATACCGTCTGGTGTGGTTGAGACTGATAAAGTGTATCGTGAAATGGTATTTGCGCTTGATAAAGCAGAAGACCTAGCAGCCTCTGATCGGCATATGATAATAGAGTTCCACGGGAACGGAACAGGATCTACAGCCGGCAGTTACAACATGCTTCCTTCAGGCGTTGCTGAACCATATGTCCACATAATCGGGATGAGCCAGGCAGTAATAATGGGAGTCTCCGAAGCCAATTATGAAGGCACCGCCGGTGCAAATATAATTTCAAACCTTACGATAGATAATTATAACGAAGATGCTGAGACTACTTTTGAAAACAAAGTATTTTACAATGTAAAATTTCAAAACTCTTTTGGAAGCGGAACTCCTGTATATCATTTTATTAATTGTGTTCTCATTGGATGTTCAATAACAACTGTATACACTTTCACAACATGTAAGGGAGATATTTATGATCTAGCTCTTGACAGGCATATCCTGCTCGGGAATTTACAGATCGGTTCTTATACTGTCGCCGATTATAATGCGGATGTACGGCCACGAAGGCTGCTGGGAAGACAGGCAACGCATATAGCATCTGACGCCGCTATAACACTTGGCAACGGTAATTTTTTTGTAATTACCGGCACAACCACAATCTCAACTATCAGCACATCAGGGTGGACTGACGGCTCAGTGGTACATTTATTCTTTACTGCGTCTTTAACGTTGGATACCGGAGGCGGTAATCTGGCGCGTATAGGTGGAGACTTAATACCGGCTGCAGGGCAAGTTGTATCATTCTTACTGGACGCATCCACCTGGATAATATTAGAAGTATAAAATAATGAAGTTAGCATCAGGGAAAATAACGAGCCCGTCAACAATTAAAGCATTTATAAACGAGCATGTCCTCTACCGTGCAGAAGGTGAGCAATATGTTAATATGATCCGGCTAATAAACACTTCCGATAATACAGTGACATTTAGCCTGACAGTACTATATAAAGAAATTCAGTTAAGATTGCTTAAAAATAATTACTCTTTAGCAGCTGGGGATGTAAAAGTAATAAATGACAAATTTTATCTAAATGACCTTGAGGAGATCCGCTGTTCGGTTTCTTTAGATAACGCTCTTCATTATATAATAAACGGTGGTAATGTCGCGGATCAAGTCAATGATCCGACTGTAAATGTGAATGTAGATCAATCTTCATACGCTTCCGGGCTTACAGTTTTTACTTCTCCGGATTCGTTTACCGGTGAAACATTTTTTAACGCATACTTTGATTATGATACTGCTGACTTAGAGTTTAATGATTGTATCTTCAGAGGCGTTTGCTATATAAAAAATATAGGAGGTACGATTACTCATACGAACAGTAAGGGAGGATTAATATTTACTAACGGTGATCCGGGATCAGGGCTTCATGGGTACTTCGGGTTAGATTCTTCGGATTTTTAAAAAATTAAAAGCATACAGATGAATAAGAAAATAATATTTGGAGTCATTTTAGCTTCCTTGTTTATAGGCAGTTCTTTAAGCGAGTTGGCAGGAATAAAATCTAACGTCGGTAATACAATATTGCATGATAGTACCTCATCTATATTTACCATTAATAAAAATGTTTACGTTGGCGGGCAGGTGAAAGTAAGCAGTGTAAGATTCAAAGAATATAACTCACTGATTACGGAAGGTATATCTGAAATGGTATTAAACTCTCCTTCTTACAATTTTCAGACAATTGCTGAAGAGCCGATAATGCTTTTAGACTCAGCAAACGGACTTTATCTACTACATGGTGATGCTCAAGTTGAGAATTACACTGCCCTTGGGAGTGGCAATATAAAACTTAAGATGAAGTTAGTTACCGGAGTATTGCCGGACACTACAAATAAGTGGAAGGATTATGCCCATGGACTTTCAGCGCGAAGTAGGATTTTGGGTATCCAGTGGAGCGTCCGAGATGACAGCTTGGGTAAAGTCTATGCCGGGGGTTACAATGCAAGCAGTCCAATCTTAACCGGCTTTTTAGTTGAAGCAAACAACTCCAATATTTCTTATTTCCTTCCAAATTTATCTTTGAACCTAAAAAGAGATACGATAATATTTCTACTCACCTATAAAGAATAATTACTTCAATTACAGGCTGTAAATAAAACATTATTATTGATATATTTGCCAAATAACGTGAAAATACATTGCCAAAAAATTTGATACAGTTTATTACCCCAATAAAATTTACGGATGAAAATTAATTTATAGATTCTTAAGATATTCATAAGTGTTTTTCTGAGAACAAATATCTATGCCGGTATCATCCTTTCTGTATTTATTAAGCTGCCCGGCATCGATGATCCTTGCCTTTACATTGTCGCTGAGCTGAATCTCCATCAGATCCAGTATTTCTTTTTTCAGACTTTTTTCATAAACCGGAAAGGCGGTTTCTATTCTTCTGCTTAGATTTCGTTTCATCCAGTCAGCTGAGGACAGATATACTTTCTCGTCGCCGTTATTATGAAATACATAAACTCTGCTGTGCTCAAGAAATCTGTCGACTATACTGAATGCGGATATGTTTTCGCTTAAACCTTTTACACCCGGTATCAGACAGCAGACTCCCCTGACTATAATATTTATTTTTACGCCTGCATCACCTGCTTCATAAAGTTTTTCTATCATCTTTTTATCTTCCAGACTGTTGAGTTTGATCAAAATGGAAGCGTCTTTTCCTTCTGACGCATTCTTTATTTCATTTCCGATAAGTTTCAGAAATTCCTTTTTCATATTAAACTGAGCGACAAGGATATGATTGAATTCGGGATTTTTTAGTCTACCCCGAGATATTTAAAAGATCCGAAATCTCATTTGTGATATTTTCATCAGAAGTAAAAAATCCGAAGTCGGTGTAAATATTTGAAGTGTTTTCGTTAAAGTTTCCGGTGGAGAGATAGCAGTATTTTTCAGAGAATTATTTTCTTTTCTTTTGATAAGCGCGAGTTTCGCATGTACTTTCAGACCGGGAATACTATATATAATTTCAGCCCCGGCATTTTTTAAAACTTCAGCATATTCCATATTAAGTTCTTCATCGAAGCGGGCTTTTATTTCAACGAAAACAGTGACTTTAATTCCGTTATTCAGAGCATTCAGCAAAGCCCTGACAATAGCAGAGTTTTTTGCAGCGCGGTATAAAGTAATTTTAATTTCTTTTACATTTTCATCAGAGGAGGCGGTCTCAAAAAATTTTATCACCTGATCAAATGACTGATAAGGATAATGCAGAAGAATATCTATTTTACTTACGGCATCAAATATATTTTTAAATGAGTCCGTTATTTTAATTGTAAGCGGTCTGAGTTTTTCATATTCAAGTTCTTTAACATAATGGTGAGGCAGATTGAAGAAGTCACTGAAATTATGATACCTTGCTCCGGAGATAAGATCTTCTTTTTTTAGTGACAGTGATTCTTTAAGAAAGTTCAGAAATTCCTTTGATACATTTTTATCATACAAAAACCTGCTTGGTGCGCCGGTTACTCTTTGCCTAAATTCTTTTTTATCTTATCAGGCAGACTTCCGGTAAATTCGTTATCAATATAAAGCTCTGCATCTCGTGTTAGTTTGACGGAAACGGTTTCTTGAATCTTGTATCCTTTAAAAATCTTACCGAGAGAAAATCTGATAATGTCATCAAGAAAAATAATATTTATTTCATTCGGGTCGGATGGAAGTACAATAAATCTCGGAAGTATATCTGTCGGAATACCGACAATTGCATTAACAAATCTTTTTTTTACACTTTGATATTTAGTCTTATCCTTACTCTTACTATTAATTGACGTCATTCTGACTGCAAGATAGAGAGCGCCTGTCGAGAGGAAAGGACGGATCTTCTTTTTGACCAGCGCCATCGGGCTGATATATGGCTGTACTCTTTCGTAAAAAAATTCATTTGCGAATTTTTTCTGATCTTCATTAAGTTCTGTTTCATTTTTAATAAAAATATTGTGAGCATTTAAAGCGGGTATGATATCTTCACTAAAAATTTTACCTAACAGGAACTGAAGTTCGTCTACTTTTTTATGAATTTCCTTAAGCAGCTCTTCAGGATCAAAGTCCAGCTCCTTACGTGATTTTTTTTCAGATCAAGTAGCGCTCTTAATGAAGCGACTCTTACTCTGAAAAACTCCTCAAGATTGGAAGAGAATATCGCGAGAAATTTAACTCTCTCCAATAGCGGTACATTTTTATCCTGTGCCTCCTGCAAAACTCTATGGTTGAATGAAAGCCAGCTCAGCTCGCGGTTAAAGAGTTTGTTTTTGTTCATGTAAGATTTTATAAATAAAGCGGATATGAGTTTTAAATTATAAACTAAAACCCCGCCGGTAGTTTACACTTTTAATGAAGTGAATAGACAGAGAGGGGTTATAATTTGAATTCACAGTAAAGTCTGAGGATCAATTTTAATAACTGACTCACAAAAGCTTACAGTAAAAATATTTTATTTTGTTAAGATCATTTTTTTTGTTGAAATGAATTCACCCGCTTTGATAGTGTAAAAGTAAACACCTGAAGCAAATCCGTCAGCCTTAAACTCAGCAGAGTAACTGCCTTTTTGCTGGACTTCATTAACCAGCACAGCGACCTGTCTACCGAGTTCATCAGCAACAGTAATTTTCACAAACTCCTGTCTGGGCAGATAGTAAGTAATATTCGTCAAAGGATTAAACGGATTCGGATAATTCTGCATCAGATTATAATTTTCAGCGGTCTCATTATTTTGATTATTAACTGAGGTTGTCTTTCCGAGCCTAAGGACGTATAGACCTGTAGAGATATCGCTTGCAATAATATTTCCCGAAGGAAGATACGGATAAACATTCCAGCATCCCTGAAAGGCAGTGCTGTTAACACCGGGATAAGTGTCGTAATGCCCGACTTCAAAAGGTAACGATGGATCGGAAATATCATAAACGATGACACCGGCCCGATAGTGGGCAAGGTAAAGCGAGTCTCCTTTAATGTAAGCATTGTGAACCATTGACGCTCCGTCATACGGAGTGATTTCCGAAAGACGGATCTGATTTGAAAAATCCGAAATGTCCCAGAGTATGGCATGATTTGTTCCACCTTCGTCAGTGGTAACAAGAATTCTTCTGTCGTCAGTCGTCCATGCATTATGTGTAACAGCGGACGGATAAGTGAATTCACGGATAAATTTTATTGAATCTTTATTTACCGCATTAAGAAAACCATATGGCCGGAACTGATAGCAGAGGCATAGATAGTATCGTTTCTGACGAAGCAGTCATGTACGTATCTGGTTCCCCACTGTCCCCTCTTCACCGGATTTACCGGATCGAGAAGATCGAGAATGAATACTCCGCCGCCGTTATAACTTCCTCCGTTAAGATAAAGAAATCTTCCGTCCTGAGATATTGAATGTGATCTGGTATAACCGGGGAAGGTATAATTTTTTACAAAACTAATGGAGTCGGGAAGATACTGAAGGTCAACAATCTGAACACCGGCGCCGCCTTCGGATACTATATACAGGTAGTGAGAATAAGTTTTCATTTCCTGTAATTATAAAATGATCCCGGACCTGGGATTGTGCCTTTATTTGTAATGTTCGAGGGATTTGTAACATCGTAAACTGTTGTGCCTGCATAGTGTCCGATGATCGCATATTCCCTTCCCCCGGCTACATAACCCCAGCATGCCGCATAATGCCAGCCTGACGGAGTGCCTCCTGATGTGAATTCATTTGCTCCTCCGAGCTTCTGCATATTAGTAATTGATTGTGAATAACTTACTGAAAAAGAAGTAAGAAGTAAAATAAGCGTAACTATTTTTTTCATGATTTATTTTTTGAGATTCTGTTATAATTTTTTACAATATAAAAGTATTGAACCGTAATTAAAACTATAAATATGAAATATTACAGGGAAGTGTTTTAATTTCATTTAATATTTTAAAATATTTATGCATTAAAAAATACTTTAAAATATTTTGATATTAAAACATCTATTGTTTATTTTCAATAAATAGGAATTTAGGAACGACGGAACAAATTAAGAACATTAAAGCAACCAAATATGATAACCGCCAGCCTCATTGTTCAGAAAATCGTTATTCAGTTAAGAAAAGATATAACGAGCGGAATTTTTAAAGCAGGCTCCCATATTACGGAAGCATCGGTAGCGAGAAATTTAAAAGTTAGCCGTGTCCCCGTAAGAGAATCTTTCAGAATTTTAGAAAGCGAAGGATACATTGAAATAATTCATAACAGGGGGAGTTTTGTGAAAAAAATTCTCCGTAGCAATATTATAGAAAACGGTGATATCTATCTTCTTCTTGCTCCATACATTCTCAGAAAAGCAATTCCGAAATATACAAAGAGTATTTATAAAAAAGCTCATGCAGTACTTGATAAGATAGAAAACTGCGAAGAATACTGTGAGTCAAGTTATCTAGTCTGGGATTTTGCAAAGATAATATATTCACCGGCGAAGCTGGAAATGTCTATGAAAATTATAAACGACATATATAGTCAAAGTATCAGACTGCTTAATGATTTTTTTGAAAGCGAAAAGAATACAAAGCTCAAGATAGATGTTCACAGACAATTTGTTATTCTTTGTGAAGAAAATAAGGAGAAGAGGCGATAGAATTATGGATAAATTTTATTACTGAGATGAGGGACATTCTGCTGGAGGAGACCTAATTAAGTGATGAAAAACCATTTTAACGGTTTTATGCCAAATACTCCGTTGCGGGAATTTATAAGTTCAGAATAATTTATCTACAGCATCGGAAATTTTTTTCCCACCAATGATCTCTGCTTTGAATTTCTTTAAATTAATATTTTTCAGATTTCCTTTTGGGATAATAATCTTTTAAAACCCAGTTTTGCTGCTTCTGTTATTCTTCTGTCTGCGTAAGAAATTGTCTTACCTCTCCAGATAACCCAATTTCCCCAAGCAGTACAGTTTCCGAATCTACCGGAATATCCCTGAAAGATGAATAAATACTAATAGCAACTGCAAGGTCAGTTGCCGGCTCTTCTATTTTAATGCCTCCTGCCATATTAATAAAAATATCCGATTTGTTTAGAAAGATACCGAGTTTTTTTCCAGAACGGCGACAATTATATTTAGTTTTTTATAATCAAATCCCATTGAAGTACGCTGGGGTATGCCGTAGTTTGATGAAGTTACGAGAGCCTGAACTTCAATAAGTATCGGTCTTGTACCTTCAACAGAAGAAGAGATCACACAGCCGGATGCACCATAATTTCTTTGTGAAAGAAATACTTCACTCGGATTCAAAACCTCCTTAAGGCCGGCATCAGTCATTTCAAAAATTCCGATCTCATTTGTTGACCCGGAATCTGTTTTTAATTCCTCTGAGGATCCTGAAAGAGTGAGTTCTTTCTCCTTCGAACTGTAAGACAACGTCCACCATATGTTCTAATACTTTTGGACCGGCTATCATTCCTTCCTTTGTAATATGACCGACAATAAAAACTGAAAAATTATTTTTCTTGGCGAGGTACATAAGCAAAGCTGTAGATTCACGCAGCTGAGAAACCGTTCCGGTGCGCTTTCTATCTCAGGTCTGAATACAGTCTGAATGGAATCTACTACTACTATATCAGGTATCTCTTTTTCTATAACGGCCTGAATTATGTCGAGATTTGTTTCAGAGAGTATATAAAAATTTCCGAGATTATAATTAAGTCTGTCGGAACGAAGTTTGATCTGCGCTAGGATTCCTCACCGCTGACGTATAGGATCTTTTTATCGCTGATCTTTTCTGCAAGCTGAAGCATAAGTGTTGACTTGCCAATACCGGGATCTCCACCGATAAGAATTACTGAACTGTCCACTATTCCGCCACCGAGGACGCGGTCAAGTTCAGAAATGTGAGTTCAGTGTCCTTGTTTCGTTTACAGAATCAATTTCAGTGATGAGTCTGTATGAGCCATTATTAATTTTTACATTTTTAAGACTGGGTTTATTCCGGTCGCCTGTGCTTTGATCTCTTCCACTAATGTATTCCAGTTATCGCAATCCGGACACTTTCCGCTCCATCTGACGGAAGTGTAACCGCAGTTTTGACATACATACTTTGTCTTTACTTTTGCCATGCCGCGCGAAGTTTAAATTCTAAAAACTTTAATGTGTAATTTGGTTTTTGTTATTCGGAAATCGAACAAAATGAAATGGTAATTTTGTCCGGTTTCAATAATGTTTTTAATTTATTATTGAAATACTTTTCAAAATAATTAAAATCCATTTTATATAAAACAATATTATAAAAAACGCAAGAAAATTGTAAACGAATACATAGTGTACAAATATTATTAAAAATTTGTCACAAGTGATTTTAATAAATGTCTAACCATATAAATATTCTTAATTAAAAATTTATATAAAATGAAAAATTAGTATTAATTTTAGCTGCTGTATTTATTTCAATATCAGCGCATCAGCAAACATTTTAAATGTACCGTCTCAGTATTCAACAATTCAGTCTGCAATAAACGCCTCTATAAACGGTGATACCGTGCTTGTTCAGCCGGGCGTATATCCGGAAAACATTATTTTCAGAGGAAAGAGTATCGTCCTGACCAGTCTTTACTATCAAAATCGTGATCTGAACTTCATTCAAACCACAATTATCAACGGCGGCATCCTGTTCATCCTGATACCGGAAGCTGCGTGATAATATGCGATAATGAGGATTCAACAACCGTACTTCAGGGTTTCACTTTTAACGGGCGGTACGGGAACGAGATGGAGGGACGAACATGGCGCAGGTATTTTCAGGGAAGGCGGAGGTATTCTGGTTCAATATTCCAAACCTGTAATTCAGAACAATGTAATTACCGGAAACTCAGCGGTTACAGGCGGTGTCATTAGCACAGGCGGCGGCGGAGTCAGGATCGGCGATAGTTATCCGCGGTTTTACAATAATATTGTTACAAACAATACAGCCAGATACGGCGCAGGCGTGGTGCTGAATTATACAGGCGGCGATTATAAGAATAATATTGTATTCAATAATTACGGTTCGATGGATTTCGAGCGGGCTCAGGTATCTGGGTGAATGGATTTTTACAAGACCAATTACTGTGATAAACAACACAATTATAAATAATTCAGCAGTCAGCGGAAATCCGGAGTTTACGGCAACGGCGGTGTGGTCAGCACTTTCAGGAATAATATAATCTGGGGTAACAGATCTCCGAATAATGTTGGGGACAGCAAAGCGGAAATTTCACTGTCGAATATTGTAATGTGCAGGGCGGATATGCCAACTGGAGCGGAAACATTAATGAAAATCCTGACTTTGACTTTTCGAACTATTTTCAAAGACCGGGATCTCCATGTTACGGACAGGGGCGACTCAGCTCAATGTAAATGATATTCCGGATCAGAATAATCCGCAATTGCTAAATGGCCATCGAGGGGAACGCCGTCGCCGCCGTAAGGAAATGATATCGGAGCTACGGCGGACTGGGAAGTTTAAAAATTTGCAAAATACGTACAAGTTGGAATTTCTATTGTAAATGCTATAAACTTCCGGATGAATTTAGTCTCAAAAAGAATTTTAAATCCGTTTAATCCGAAAAACAATTATCAATTACGAATTACGATACTACCGGCAATGTTACATTAAAAGTGTATAATATTTTAGGAAATTCAACCGTGACCTAGTCAGTAGAAAAGCAAAACGCCGAGAAGTTAGCTCAGTGGAATTTGACTGAAGTAAATATCCCAGCGGAGTTTATTTTTATAGTCTGGAATCCTGAGATGTATTAGAGGTGAAGCGGCAGGATCCTGTTAAAGTAGGGATTTGGAAAGGGTGAAATAGTTTCCTAAATCGGGAGTCAGGGGGCTGTAAGCGGTAAGCCGACAAAACCTAGCAGGTTTTCATGAATTCAGGATCGATTTGGAATTCAAGATAACCTGTCAGGTTTCCTGTAAACAAGGCCTCTCTACAAACCGGCTGTCAAGTATTAAATCCTTTATTCTGTTCCTGATTCATCTTTAGGAATTGTCTCGCTCTGTCTCAGAACTGTCTTTCTTTATTAATGTTTCCTCCCAATATTTATTGACCTCACCACCGCCTCTATCTCATTTTTAGCAATTGATCAGAAATACTGCTTTCTTACATAGTTTCTCTTAAATGATAATTTTTCAGTGCCGGCCAGTATTAAATATATAAATCTATATTCGGTAAAATCCGGGGCAAGCGTCTTCGGTTCTTTACAAATCCGCTCAGAAACAGTATCGTTATCGCAAATTCAGCCGTGAAATCTTCAGTATTATAATCCTTGGGATCACTGTCCAGAAATATGAACATTGTCATCGTGCCAGGTTGCTCCGCAGTTGTGTCGTTAATACCACTCCGCTTTGAAATCTTTCTCAGTTCTTATTTATATCTCTTTGATCCGTCAGTTTCCAGTTGGTTAGGGAAATACATCCCGAGTCCGATATCCTGTTGCTGTGTATTCCTGAGTGAATCCCCGGTTTGTGGCCAATTTGATGAAAGTGTATCGGGCGCTGAAACAGTGGGAATCACCATCCGTTACTTCTGCAAGTCGTCTGGAGAGAATCAAGCTCCCGATTAAGAGCATTTTCCGTTAATGTCATCACTTCTTTTTCTGTCCGCGGTCTGCTGACTCTCGGCGGCTGTATAACTTTCTCGGAGTTATATCTCTCTCATTTTATTTTCAGTTCGTCAGCCGGGTATTTCTTCGACTTTAGGTTT
>JADJYU010000010.1 GCA_016719565.1 Ignavibacteria bacterium | reverse complement strand
GGAAAACATTTTCCACAAAGAATAAATCAATATTCAATATTAAAAAATTTTAAAATGGAAGATAAAATATTACTAGAAGAAGAAAAACTAAAGCAGATCTAAGTCTTTGATAATCTGTATAACGAAGGCAGAATAAAATTTATTACGTTCCATCCTTCATATTCATACGAGGATTTTATTGAAGGTTTAAGACCTGTAATTGATAAGAATGAAAACGGACCTGTCAGATTTGAATTAAAAGACGGTATATTTAAACAAATATGTCTTAATGCTTTGAATGAATATGTTGATGAAAATAAGTTAAAAAGTTGGAAAGAATTCGAAGAAAATTTATCAAACATTAACTTAAAAGTAACTGAAAAACTGAAAAGAGAAAAAGACGAAGAAGAATTTGAAGTTAATAGATATGTTTTAATAATAGATGAAATTAACAGAGGCGATATATCAAAAATATTTGGAGAACTGATCACTCTAATTGAAGAGGATAAAAGAATTGGGAAGAGTAATAAGTTAATTGTTCAATTGCCTTATTCGGGTGATAAATTTGGAATTCCTCCGAATTTATATATCGTCGGAACAATGAATACTGCAGACAGGTCATTAGCACTTTTAGATATAGCATTGAGGAGAAGATTTGATTTTATAGAGATGAATCCGGAATTTGATGGTGTAGAGAATAATCCTGAAGCTTTTGGAATTAGTATTGATATAGAAAAACTTAAACCATCAATTGAAGCTGTCAAAAAAATAAATATAATATTAGGTGAAAACCCGGATATAGGAAAAGATAAAAAAACTACCGTTAGTTGAAGAATATTATTTCTTTTGATAAAGATAAACGAGGGGAATTTCAGGTGGAAAGTATCAATTGAGTTCCGGATGGGATTATTGATAAAATTGAAGAAATTATTGAGGCTTATTTTCAAAATCCAAATCTACAACCTAAAATGAAAGGAAAATAATATATGAATGGGAACATTAAAAGAATCTGATAAAAATCATACAGATATCGAGGAATATTTACGCTTTTTAATCAATACCAAAATGAAATAAAGGATTCAAAAGATCATTGGTAATTTGATAGCAGGAATATATTTGAAAGAAATAAGGATATTGTAAATTATGGAAACAATGTTGGGGGTATTAAAGTTTAGAGGAAGATTGTACGATCGAATTTATTCCAAAGTTTGATAATGAGAGCACAGAATCTCTGAACTTTTAAATTTTCTTCCTCAAATGCTTGGAACAGTGAGCAACTTTAACGATTTTTCTGATAAACTATTTTTAGATCCCGAAAAGAAAATTGTTTTACCTGAAGGAATCAGTATAGTTTCACTTCTAACCCTTTCATTTATTAGTATTTGCAGAAAGGTGTTAGAAAAGGGGAATTATTAAAAATATGTACTTTAAAAATGAAAGACTAAAAGCTATAAAGGGAAAGATAAATTATTCTGAAATGTCAAGAAAAATTCATGGGATTATTCGAAAGTTCCATGCACATATAATGACTTAACTTTTTGACAACGCAGAAAAACCGAATTATTTTGGTGTGCTTACAGACTTCTTAAAGAGATACAAAAGCCGATAAAAAAAGGAAGTATGTATGTTGGTAAAAACTCCGTGAAATATTTCTCATGCTTAATGAGGAAATAACATAAAGCCTCAGAGCATTTTCTTCTTCAGAAAGATAAATCTATCTGGAATAAGTCATCATTATCTTGATATAATGAATATTTGCAAAGCAATTTTATCAGAGAAACTATTTTCATTTAAAGAAGGCGGAAAGAAAATTACGGAATAAATTTTATTATAGATATGGACTGGGTTTTTGGACTCTATATATGACTTACCTTTTATGAGGTAGCCAATGAATTTTACAAAGATAAAATAACAATAAAATCTCAGGAGATTGGAAGACTTTGCGATAATGAACAAATCAAAATTCGTCCAGATTTAATGATTGAAATCAATGGAAAAACTAAATCGATAGTTGATTTTAAATGGAAATCTCATAAACAAAATATTAATGCCGATTTTTATCAGATAATTTGCTATTCTTTAGCAGAGATGCTGAGAAGAGCAGTAGCCGAAATGTAACAGCATTATTTAGTGTTTCTGATAATAAAGTTTCGATGAGTATGAAAATTTGATACAGTATATCAAATCTAATTGATAATTTAAAATTCATATTAGAAATCCTTGTTACCAGTATTGTTGAAAATTCCCCGGGACAATAAATAGTAATAATATAAAGTAAAGTGATCAGAAAATAATTTTATATTTTTTATTAAAGGAAACGAATCTAAGTATGAACTTGACAAATGGGTGATAGAAAAATAAAAGCAATGTAGAATCTTTAAATAATATTTTTGAAGGTGCCCTTATAATTTTAAAGGATTTTGAAAACTGAATACTTGTGGATTCCAGAGGCAGCAGAGAGACATTGCACTTTTTATAAAGTCTTGAATTAATTAATAAATATTAACCAAATGAGCAATAACACATCCTCAATAGTCTCCAAAGTCTGGTCTTTCTGCAACCCACTCCGCGACGTCGGTGTTGGATACGGTGATTATTTAGAACAGCTGACTTATCTTCTGTTTTTGAAGATGGCGGATGAATACAGCAAGCCGCCGCACTTTAAAAACTGAATATTTAAAACAAGATGCCAGAAGAAATAGTCATATATACTACCATAGAAGGTACTCAAATCAAGATTAAATTTGACGGGGAAACTGTTTGGGCTAACCAAAAGCAGATTGCCGAATTATTCAAAACTACACCACAAAACATTACACTTCATCTAAAAAGAATTTATTCAGATAAAGAAATAGACCTTTTTTCAACTTGTAAGGAATACTTACAAGTTCAAAAAGAAGGAAACAGACAAGTGGAAAGAAAGCAACTATTTTATAATCTTGATGCTATTCTATCGGTAGGCTATCGGATTAACTCAAAACCGGGAACACAATTCAGAATCTGGGCACGTTTCCGTCAGTGTGCGACACAATAAATTAGGAATTACGAATTAAGAATTAGGAATTATGAAAAAAAATAAACCGGAACAAACAGGCTTTAATGAAATACTACTTTACAATACACCTAATGGAGGTGTGAAAGTGGAAATTTATCTTAAAAACGAAACGGTATGGCTGACACAACAAAAGATTGCCATCTTGTTTGGCGTGGATAGAAGTGTAATTACAAAACATCTGAAAAAAATTTTTGAAAGCAATGAACTGAACAGAGATTCAGTATGTGCAATTTTTGCACATACTGCCGCTGATGGAAAAAAGTATGAAACGGCGTTTTATAATCTTGATGCTATCATTTCTGTTGGCTATCGTGTCAACAGCAGTCAGGCAACAGCATTTCGCATCTGGGCTACTGAGCGATTAAAGGAATACATCATCAAAGGATTTACGATGGATGACGAACGGCTTAAAAATCCCAATTATGTTTTCGGTAAAGATTATTTTGAAGAACAGCTTGCACGTATCCGGGATATTCGCAACAGCGAACGAAGGTTTTATCAAAAGATTACTGATATATATTCTCAATGCAGCGCCGATTACTCAGCCAATACACAAATCACAAAAGATTTTTTTGCAACAGTTCAAAACAAATTACATTGGGCAATAACCGGGCAAACTGCAGCCGAACTCATAGCATCAAGAGTTGACAGCAAAAAAGTAAATATGGGCTTAACTACATGGAAGAATGCTCCAAAAGGCAGTATAAGAAAAACGGATGTCAGCATAGCAAAAAATTATTTTAATGAAAAAGAATTAGACGGATTAAACAGAATTGTGACAATGTATCTTGACTATGCAGAATCTCAGGCATTGAAAGGTGTAGTATTGTATATGAAAGACTGGGTGAAGAAATTAGATGCCTTTTTGCAGTTTAATGAGGAATCTATTTTGAAACATCAGGGAAAAGTATCACACGAAGTTGCAATAGAACTTGCAGAAAATGAATTTGAGAATTACCGTATAGTTCAGGATAAATTAATAGAATCAGATTTTGATAAAGCGGTAAAAAAACTTTCACCGCCCAAAAAGGGCAAGAGGAAAAAGAAATGAGTAATAATACAAATTCCATTGTCTCCAAAGTCTGGTCATTCTGTAACCCATTAAAAGATGTAGGTGTCAGTTACGGTGATTACATGGAGCAGCTCACATATCTGCTCTTTTTAAAAATGGCTGATGAATACAGTAAACCACCGCATAACCGAAAGCTGAACATTCCTAAAGAATATAACTGGGAAAGTCTTACATCTAAAAAAGGCGCGGAGCTGGAACTGCATTATTCCACTTTGTTAAGAGAGCTTAGTACAGCAAAGGGAACATTAGGTCAGATATTTACAAAAAGTCAGAATAAGATCCAGGATCCGGCAATGCTTGCTAAGATCATTGACATGATAGACAGCGAGCAATGGCTTGTAATGGGGCAGATGTAAAGGGAGATATTTATGAAGGGCTTCTGGAAAAGAATGCACAGGATGTAAAGAGCGGCGCCGGACAATACTTTACTCCGAGACCTTTGATCAGGGCAATGGTCGAATGTGTTCAGCCGCAGCCGATGAAAACAATCGCTGATCCAGCGTGCGGCACCGGAGGGTTCTTTCTTGCAGCTTATGATTATCTTGTTTCACACAATAAATTAGATAAAGAGCAGAACAAGTTTGTAAAACTGAAAACATTTTTCGGAAATGAGATTGTTGCCGGCACAAGAAGGCTGGCTTTGATGAACATGTTCCTGCATAACATCGGCGACATTGAAAGTGATAATTTCATTTCTCCGGCAGATGCTCTGATAGCTGCTTCACCGGTTACTTATGATTATGTATTAGCCAATCCGCCATTCGGGAAGAAGAGCAGTCAGACGTTTACAAATGACGAAGGCGAACAGGAGAAAGATGATCTGACATACAACCGTCAGGACTTCTGGGCAACTACAAGCAATAAACAATTGAATTTTGTTCAGCACATAAGATCGATGCTGAAGACCACGGGATTAGCTGCTGTTGTAGTACCGGACAATGTTTTATTCGAAGGCGGAGCAGGTGAGACAGTCCGTAAAAAGCTGATGGAAACTACAGACCTTCATACAATTCTGCGATTACCGACCGGAATCTTTTATGCACAGGGAGTAAAAGCAAATGTAATTTTCTTCGACAACAAACCTGCAAGCAAGGATCCATGGACAAAGGAAGTCTGGGTTTATGATTACAGGACAAATATACATCACACATTAAAGAAGAATCCTTTAAAGAAGGAAGATTTATTAGAATTCGTTACCTGTTATAATTCATCAAACCGTCACAAAAGAAAAGAGACATTTGATGCCGAAACAAATCCTGACGGAAGATGGAGGAAGTTCACATTTGAAGAGATCACGGCAAGAGATAAAACGAGTCTGGACATTACATGGATAAAAGACAAATCATTAGCCGACCTGGACAATCTTCCTGATCCGGATGTAATAGCGGAAGAGATCATTGAGAATCTTGAGGCGGGGCTGGAGAGTTTTAGGGCGGTGGCGTCTTTGAACGAGAGTAAAAAGTAATTATAATTGATATTAAATTTTATGTTTATAGGTATTGAATAGTCCATTAGAAAAACAGTCTCATTTCAAGAATCAGCTACATCCAGCATAAGTAAGGAAATGAGTGTTTCTCAAGTCTTAAATGACATTAAAACCGGAAAATATTCTTTCAAATTAATAAACTGAGAGAATTATTAAAGTAATAATTTATTTGATAATTACGTTAATGAAAAGAAAAACTACCAGCAGTTACTTTTGTGGAACATTTAATGGAATTAGAAAACGTAATTTATAAAAGAATATAATCAAATATTAGTTATTGATATTGATAAATTAGATGAACAAGAATTTGAAAGAGTAAAAAGTATTGTAGAATCTGAGGAATTTGTTTTTGCTTCTTGGATTTCTCCATCACAAAATGGTATTAAGGGATTAATAAGTTTATCTTTTAAATCTGATGTTAATTCTACTGATATTGAGTTGATTGACATTAGACACAAAATTGCTTTTAAACAAATTCAAGAATATTATTCAGAAAAATATAATATTAATATAGACTCAAGTGGAAGTGATACAACACGTTTATGTTTCTTTTCATTAGATCCTGAATTAAAAATCAAAAATGAATATAAGCAATTTGAAATCGAAGAAATAGAATTTCAAGTACCAATTTCTATCAAAACTAAAGAAAGAACATCTCCTAATATATCTATTGGAAGGAAAGATTTAATGTTCAATCTGTAATGCTTCAAGTGGAAATGGAATTTCTGAATTATTTTGTCAATGATAACTAAAGTCAATTTCATATTACCGGTAAGAATAATTCAAGTTTAAATCGGAATATAAGATCTTATACGATTCAAATAAAAATACTATTTCACATTTAACCAATACACTCTATTTCTTTTTATCTAAATGAAAATAAATTAGTACAAACTAAAATAAAGTAAGAAATGCGAAGTTTTTTAGTAATATTATTTATTCTTATTTTCCCGAAGGATAGATGGCTCGAAGATCTTTCTCCGGGAGCGGGATGGAGGGAAACGGAGTTTCTGGAGCAATTGCGTTAGCAAACGGAGTTTGGTAACGAGCGCAGCCAGAACTTTCTCGGGTTTAGGAAACAGAGTTTCAGTAGCAATTGCGTTACCAAACGGAGTTTGGTAACGAGCGTAATGTTTAATTAAATGTTCTCTGTATAATGAGATCAAGTTTGAAACAGAGTTTCAGGAGCAATTGCGTTACCAAACGGAGTTTGCAACGAGCGTAATATAAAGTCATTGATTACACAGATTAAGTTTTATGTAATTTTACGATCTCTTTTATAAATAAAGTTTTGATTATTTTGTAATGCACTATATAAAAGCGTTTTGCATTCTATATTAAATTTTATAATTTAAATAAAATCCATAGTTAGTTATATTATTTTTCAAAATTATAAAAAGACAAGTTTGAACTGAGAGAAAATGAACTATAACAGGCAATATAAAAATCCAGATTAAAATTCTAAACGAAAATCTAAATAAACCATATATAAAAATACCATTGTCGGCGAACCAACACTGAACTTTAAATAATTTGTTTAAATAAAACTAAAATATTAATATGTATAAATTAAATTCGATTTTATTCTCTTTATTATTAATTATTTCATCTTGCTCTAAAGAAGACCCAATCTCTACCCAGCAATCCGGTATTCCTTCCAAACCTAAAAATTTGATTTTAAAATATCAGGATAGTATCTTAAATTTAAATTGGGAAACTCCAGACAATACTGGAAGTCCAATTATTGAAAAGTATCTAATTTATCGAAAAACCGGAAATGGTAATTATGAAAACATTGGTTTTACAATTTTTAATACCACTTCTTTTAAAGATACATCAGTGCTAATATTTAATACTTATAATAATTATTATGTAACTGCAATAAATACTGATGGGGAAAGTGAGAGATCAAATGAAATTGCTGCAACTCCTTATCCCATTGGTGTGAATTCTTCTGTTAAAACTATTTCTATTAATGGAAATGAAGTCTATGTCGGTGGAAATTTTACGTCAGCAGGAGGTAAGACAGCAAATAGAATAGCAAAATGGAACGGTATAAGCTGGTCAGCTCTAGGAACTGGTCTAAATGGAGAAGTTAAGTCAATAGTAAATAAAGGGAATGAAATTTATGCAGGAGGAAATTTTTCATTAGCCGGTGGTATCTCAGTAAGTAATATTGCAAAATGGGATGGAGTAAGCTGGTCAGCTCTAGGACTTGGTCTAAGTGGAGAAGTTAATTCAATAGTAATTAAGGAGAATGAAATTTATGTCGCAGGAAATTTTTCAGCAGCCGGAGGAAATACAGCATTTAGAATAGCTAAATGGAATGGAACTAGTTGGTCTGCTTTAGGAAACGGCCTTAATGATAGAGTCAATTCATTAGTAAGTATTGGAAATGATATATACGCCGGAGGAAATTTTACATCAGCCGGAGGTATTACAGCAAATTATATTGCAAAATGGAATGGAGTAAATTGGTCAGCTTTAGGAAATGGATTAAATAGAGAAGTCTTTTCATTAGCAATAAGTGGGAATGATATTTATGCCGGAAGAGTATTTTCATCAGCCGGCAATATTGCTGTAAATAGAATAGCAAAATGGAATGGAACTAGCTGGTCAGCTTTGGGAAACGGAGTTAATAATAATGTATATTCTATAGATGTTGATGAAAATAATAATGTTTATGTTGGAGGAATATTTACAATAGCAGGTGATATTAGTGCAAGTGGAATAGCAAATGGAATGGAGTCAGTTGGTCAGTTATTGAAGTGGGTTAAGTAATACTATTCTTTCAATATTATTCAACGAAAATGAAATTTATTCCGGAGGATTTTTTACAATTGAAGGTGGATTAATTGCTAGAAATATTGCTAAATGGAATGGAAATGAATGGATTGGATTTTAATATTTTTTTGCTGTCATTTTAAAATTGAAAGCAAAGTAAAATGAATTTATTTGCTAATGTTTTGTATTATTGAATTCATAAGATATAATTTTATACTATTAAAATGACTACCCTGATTAATCTTACATAAGAGCACAAAATCTCTTATCATCTAACTGAACTTTTTAAATCATTGAGTATTAACTGGCAAAATAAAAACCACGTATTGTGTAGTCAAGTCTATGTTTAAAGATTGATTGGGTTTTTGATAAAATAGAAAACAGTTTACTAATTGTCGGAGGATGAATATATGAAAAGAGAAATGAAAATGATCAAAATAAACTAATTTAAAAAATTAAATAGAAATAAAGTTAAAAAATAAGAATCTGTATTAAATTAATATTAAAAATTAGAAAAAATGTTAGAAAAAAATACAAAATGTCCATTAACTAATAAATGCTGTCCAAATCACAACACCATTACTGCATTTCATTTTGCTTACCTACAAAATTTGTTTTTAAATGACTTTTCAGTTTTAAAGAAAGTTTCTATCCCACGGCGTTTATACAGATCACAATTGTAGATGCTTTGTCATTAAGGTTTATTATTATTTCCTTGTCTGTCATTTTCAGAATCATATACTGCCACGCGTCTTAATTTCTCAGGATATTTTGCCCGGGTATCTTCTTTAAATAATAATATTGCTTCATCTTTGAGAATATTTGAATCTTTATTTTCCGGCAGAGGTCTTTCACCATATGGTATAAACTTTTACATTTCTTCAATGCAAAATAATCTTTCTTTTTTATATTTACAAAATCTACTCCTCTTCTGGCCGCTCCTGCCAGGGTAATGTAATAATGGAGACAGATATTATTGATACTTCATACAATCAACTGATAGTCGGATATAGAAACAGAGTACTCGGTGAAGTAATTATGAGTGGTATGTTATTTACTATGTTATCAGAAGGGAAGTACAATGACATTTATCACATTATTGTTGGGATTTTGAGACAAAATTTTGATGAAACTAAAATTCCATTTGAATTAACAACAGAATTTCTTGAAAGTGATTATAAAAATTATTTATATCCAAATGATTTTAATGAAAAGACCAATCACTATTTAAAATATTTATACGAAAACGGTGGGAAAGAATATAATTTTTTTAGAGTCCTTCCAGATTATGACTATTCACTTGCATATGCTACCAACTCGGAAGAATTTTGCAGAATTCTAAAAAATTAGATTCAAAAGAGTTAATCGAATTTACACATAAAGCAGAAGCTGAAAATGGAAAAATTATTTCAGCTGATTTAATTTTAACCGAAAAAGGGATAAATGGAATTTGATATCATACTTTGAAGCAAATTATTTATGTAATAACAAATAATTTAGAAATTAATAATTATGTCTGAAATAGAAATAATAAAATTAGTTAGAGCAAATATTTATCAGGCTATTGACGGAATGTCAAAAGAAAATAATAAGTTTGATTTTAAAAAATTGTGGTATAATTTGAAAGATGATTTGGACTTAAATGAATTCTTAAAAGATGTTTCTTCAATTGTTAATACTCCCGGTCCTGATGGATACATTGTGATAGGGTTTGATGATAAATCAAAAAAATATAAACAATCAGTATTTTTCAGATTGCGGTCTTAAAGATAAAAATGAAGTGATTCGGTATCCTGATTAGAAGAGTAGATAAAGCTTTTGAGATAAATATTCATGATGTTGTAGTTGATGAAAATAAATTAAGCATTATTCATATTCCACCTTCTTTTGAAAAACCTCACTTTATTAAGAATTACAAATCAACTAAAAAAGAAGAGGAGCAAAGAATATTTGTTAGAAATGACACGACTACAAAGATTGCAGGAAGGAATGACCTCGAAAAGATGCTATGGGATAACAAAAATGTAAATCCTGAGTGGTCTTTGGATTTTTCAATAAATAAAAGTTCAATAAATTTTTTTAAATCAAAAATTAATGAAGGTAATTTAGAAATGGGAATTTCAAGTTTAATTATTGAAAATTTAGGGAGAAGGAATGTAGCTATTTCGAAAATTAATTTAAACTTAACTATTAAAAAGAAAGTGATATAGTAAATTTAATATTTTCAAACGCTAAAGCACAAAGTAATGATGGAAATTACGAAGAAATTAAACATAAAAAGCTAATAATTAAACCAAATGATATTGGTGATTTTAGATTAAAGCTTTATACTCAATATAGTTCTAATGATCCTTATTCAATTACAAACTATCTGCCCTCAAACATTGAGAATATTGCTGCTGAAATAACTTTAAGTAATAATAAAAAATTATTATAGATGTAATTCTTATTGAATAAACATATTTATTAAAGAATAATATAAATTATATGAAACTACGATTTTCACAATAAATGATCAAGTTTAGTTTATGCTGAGAAATCCAAATAGATTATATTATTTATCAAACTTTAACTGTTAAATACCTAAAGTCTGTGGATAATTCTGAGAAATTAGCTTCGCAATTTCCCGCCGTTGTTGGTGTTTTCAAAAGTTTGCCTGAAATTCAGTTGAAGTGTACTACATATTTTAAGCAAATTTTTTGTTCACCAACAACAAACCGAAACTTGAATCCTGCAGCTGTGAGTATTAGCAGCATAAAACCCACTTTGCATTATCTATTCAAAAAAATAACTTGTAAAAAATGATCTGCCGAATTAATTTAAATTATGTTAAAAATTCTTTATGCCGGAATACTTCGCCGGCACTTTTGTTGATGGCCAAAAAGTTTACCTGAGCCGGGCTGATAAATTTTAAGATTTGCAGAGCAGCCTTTTTGGAAAACCAACAACAGCGGCGGAAATAGTTAGCAGTTAATAGTTAGTAGTTAATAGTTAGTAGTTAATAGTTAGTGGTTAATATATTTTTATTTGTAATTTGTAATTTGTAATTTGTAATTTGTAATTCGTAACTCGTAACTCGTAACTTCTAACTTGTTTTTTAAAAATGAGCCCATCCGGATTAGTCACATTCCTTTTTACAGACATTGAAGGCAGCACAAAGCTTTCGCAGGACTTTCCGGAGAAGCTTCAGGCTGCATTGGAACGACACAATCAAATTCTGAAAGAAGCGCTTGAGTCCAATAGCGGATTCATATATGACATGATCGGAGATTCATTCTATTGTGCATTTGAAAAATCAATTGATGCAGTGAATGCAGCAGTTGCAATTCAGAAAGAGCTTGGAAAAGAAAAATGGGATGAAGCAGTGATAAAAGTAAGAATCGGAATTCATACCGGAAATGCGGAATGGAACGGTGAAAAATACATGGGTTACATTACACTGGCAAGGACTGCAAGAATAATGCAGGCGGCTTACGGTGAACAGATACTTATTTCAAATGATACCTATAAACTTTTTTCTCACCACATAGACACGAAGACACAAAAGGAGAATGAAACAGATTCTTTGTGCCTTAGTGACTTAGGGGTAAAAAATGTTTGCTTCAGAGATCTGGGGGACAGGCGACTGAAAGATGTCATTGAACCTATTAGACTTTTTCAAATTGAATCAGATGGTTTACGTGAAGAATTTCCTCCTTTGAAAACACTCGATGCCCGTCCGAATAATCTTCCTATCCAGCTGACAAGTTTTATCGGTCGTGAAAAAGAGATGAAGTATATAAAGGAAGAACTCAAACTTCACCGGCTGTTATCTCTGACCGGAACAGGCGGAGCAGGTAAAACAAGATTTGCGCTTCAGACGGCTGCTGATGTCATTGATGAATTTGAAAACGGTGTATGGTTTGTTGATCTTTCAGCATTAAAAGATATTGCATTATTATCAGCAACTATGATTAATGCTCTTGGCATAAAGGAAGAATCTAATAAAACTTCGGATGAAACTTTAACAGATTATCTTAAAGATAAAGAAATTTTAATTATTCTTGATAACTGTGAACAATTAATAAATGCCTGTGCATTGCTAACTGAAAGATTACTTTCTTCATGCCCAAAGCTGAAGATGATATCAACAAGCCGCGAAGCAATGAATTGCGGCGGAGAGTTCACATACAGAATTCCTCCGCTGACTCAACCTGATCCGAATCAGAACAACACACCGGAAGAGTTGACACAATATGAATCAGTCCGGCTCTTTATCGAAAGAGCGCTTTCTGTAAATCCTAATTTCAGAGTAACAAATGAAAATGCACCTTCGCTTGCTGAAGTGTGCTCGAGACTTGACGGGATTCCTCTTGCAATTGAACTTGCAGCAGCGAGAATAAAAATGTTATCAATAGAAAAGATTTATGAAAGATTAGATGACAGATTCAATCTTCTGACGGGAGGAAAGAGAACAGCATTGCCGAGACAGCAGACTCTAAGAGCGCTTATAGACTGGAGCTATGATCTCCTTTCAGAAAATGAAAAAATTCTATGGTCCAGACTTTCAGTATTTAACGGAGGATGGACACTTGAGGCGGCGGAAGAGGTTTGTTCGGATGAAACCATCGATAAGAATGAGATACTTGACCTTCTGAGTCAGCTTACAGAAAAGTCAGTTATAATTTATGATTATTCAAAAGACAGATACAGGATACTAGAAAGTTTAAAACAATACGGAATCGATAAATTATCAGATGGTAAAGAAATATTCTTACAGCATCTGAATTATTTTTTAGAGCTGTCCGTAAAAGCAAAACCTGAATTGATAGGTGAAAATACAAAATTCTGGATGCATCTAATTGAAGCTGATCATAACAACTTTTTATCTGCTATAGAATGGTCTGTCAATAATGAGAATAAAGAAAAAGGCGCTGTTATTTCAAATACACTTGGAAGTTTCTGGAGCAGAACCGGGCAATATTCAACCGGAATAAGGCTTATTGAAATTATTCTGGAAAGTTCGGGTAGCCTGAGTAAATTTTTAAAAGGAGATATGCTTAACTGGATTGGTAATTTTAGAATTTCCCTGGGAGATAATAAACAAGCTAAAAAATATTTGGAAGAAAGCCTGGATTTAAATAAAGAAATTGGTGATAAAAGAGGAATTGCTGAATCCATGCTCAGGCTGGGAAATGTTACAAACTCTCTGGGAGAATTTGAACTGGCAAAGAATTATTACGAAGAAAGCCTGGATAATTATAAAATAAATGGTTCCAAAAGTGGAATTGCTGCAGCCACACTTAGCCTGGGAAATGTTGCATTAAATCAGGGAGATTATGGACTGGCTAAGAAATATTACGAAGAAAGTCTGTTTATTTTCAAAGAAATTGGTCACAAATATGGAATTGCTCTATCCATACACAATCTTGGAAATGTATCATTATTTCTGGGAGATTATGAGCTGGCTAAAAAATATATGGAAGAAGGTCTGGATTTATTAAAAGAAACTGGTGACAAAACAGGAATGGCTTTTTCCATAAACTTATTAGGAAATATAGTATTGAATCAGGGGGATTATGAACAGGCAAAGAAATATTTTGAAGAAAGCCTGTTTATTTTTAAAGAAATTGGTCACAAACATGGAATTGCTCTATCCATACTCAGTCAGGGAATGGTATTATTCAATCAGGGTAATTCTGAACAGGCTAAGAAATATTTTGAAGAAAGCCTGGATATCAGAAAGGAAATCGGAGACAAAAATGGAATTGCTGAATCAATTAAGAATATAGGAAATGTAGCATACGCTCAGGAAGATTATCAACAGGCTAAGAATCATTATAAAGAAAGCCTGGATATTTACAAAGAAATTGGCAGCAAAAATGGAATTGCCAACTCCGTAAACAGTCTGGGAAATGTTGCATTCGGTCTGGGAGATTTTGGACAGGCAAAAAAATATTACGAAGAAGGCTTAGCTATTTTTAAAGAAATTGCTGACAAAAATGGAATTGCTAACTCCATAAACAATCTGGGAAAAGCAGCATACGGGCCGGGAGATTTTGAAACTGCAATAAAATTGATAAGTGCGGCAGAAAATGTATTGGAATCTATGGGAGTCGTGTTTGATAAATATGAACAGAAAATTAATGATGATATTAATGAAAAATTTCATGAAAATTTAAGTGAAGAAGAATTTGAAAAATACCGGGAAGAAGGGAAGAAGATGACGCTGGAAGAAGTGTGTCAGTTAGCAGTTAGCAGTTAGTTTAGTAGTTAGTTAGTAGTTAGTAGTTAGTAGTTGTTGGTGTTTTCAAAAAGTTTGACTGAAATTCAGTTGAATTTTACTACATATCTTAAGCAAACTTTTGATTACCAACAACAAACCGAAACATGAATCCTGCAGCTGTTAGTCTTAGCAGCAATAAAACCCACTTCGCATTATCGATTAAAAATGATAACCTTAACCCACGGCGGAGTCTCCCCGTTCTTTGGGGACTCCGCCGCTGACTGCTAACCTGCGGAAAATATAACGGCAGATTATAAGAGTGTTTTTGGATTGAATCAAATGAGATTTGAAACTAGACATACTTTCCCAAAGGTTAAAGTTTTTAAAATGTTCATCTGCAGGATGAGAACTCCACCTAACCTCCATTAGAAGGAATGGGGATTTCTCCTTTTGTATGTATGGAAATAATTGGGGACTCCGCCGCTTGCTGCTTATCCGTAAGAGTCCCGGGAGATCACCGGAGACTGAGACGGGGGAAAATTATTTGTTCTCTGTATAATGAGATCAAGTTTGAAACAGAGTTTCAGGAGCAATTGCGTTACCAAACGGAGTTTGGTAACGAGCGTGTATCTGGAGCAATTGCTTTAATAAATGGAGTTTGGTAATGAGCGACCTTCTCAAATTTCAGCTTGAGAAGGAGGTAAAAAAGTTTAGAGTTTAGATTTATTAAAAATAAAACTATTTTGATATATAATAAAATAAACTAAAATGGATTACACAATATATATTTCAATAGACTCTAATATAAGATTTGGAAAACCCTGTATTACAGGAACAAGGATTTCGGTATATGATGTTCTTGGCTGGCTTGCTTCAGGAATGACCACTGAACAAATTATTGAAGATTTCCCTCAGTTAAGCAAGGATCAGATACTCGCCTGTTTAGCGTATTCAGCAGATAAGGAAAGAAAAGTAAAAGTTGCAATATGAAACTGCTGTTTGACGAAAACATATCCCACCGTATACTTAAAAAATTAATTCCGGAATTTCAGAACAGCATTCATTGTAAAAATATCATACCCTTACCAAAGAATGATATCCAAATATGGGATTATGCCAAAGAAAATGATTTTACGATTGTAACATTCGACGAAGATTTTTACGAATGGAAGTGGAGCAGGTTAGTCAGTAGATTATCTTAATTGATAGAAGGCTCGAAAATCTTTCACGAGCTTAGTCGGAGTGAAACAGAGTTTCAGGAGCAATTGCGTTACCAAACGGAGTTTGGTAACGAGCGTGTATCTGGAGCAATTGCATATATAAAAGGAGAGTTATAGTTAATTTAGTTTTGGCTTTGATTTGTATTGAAAAGGTACTGCTTTTGGATATTGGAAAGAATATTTACTTATTTTATATTGGGAATGTGAGTTTTAAACTCACATTATCAATACAAAAAGAGCAGAATGGATAAAAATATATCATACAGATCAGCGGAAGTTTTAAGAATTCTGAATGAAAAGAATCAACTATTTTTCAATACAAGTGACATTGTAAAAATATTAGGAGGAATAAAAAATCAGAATATCAGAAGACTGCTCAGCGATATGACTAAACGGAGACTGATAATGCGAATAAAGGGCGGTTTATATACGATTATTCCGTATGATAAGAGTTTCGATTACTTTCCGAACTGGCACATAGTAGCAGAGAAACTGACCTATCCTGAAGAATACTATATCGGTTTTTACAGCGCTTTAGATATTCATGGATTAATAACCCAACCCTCACTGACTGAATATATAATTTCTAACAAACAGTTCACTCCCAAAAGACAAATCATTAATAACGTAAAATTTGAATTTATAAAATATAATAAAAATCATTTTTTTGGATTTGAAAAAAAATGGATTAGTAATTATGAGAAAGTCTTTTGCAGTGATCTTGAAAAGACAATCATTGACTGTCTTTATAAACCTCAATATGCATCGGGTGTAGTTGAGATTGTGAAAGCTATTGACAGAAGCAGAAAGGAAATTAATATAAATAAAATGCTGGATTACCTGGAAAGATTCAACGCCGATGTTGTACTCAAAAGGCTTGGATTCATTATGGAAAATTTCGCTGAATTCGATTTTATAATAAGTTCGATTGAGAACAAAATAAGCAGATCATTATCATATCTGGATCCAGGCTATCCAAAGAAAGGAAAATACAATAATAGGTGTAAAATAATAGATAATGTTGGTATAGATGAAGCTTTAAATTCACTGATCACTTAACGATGATTAAACAAGGTGAAATATCTAAAATTGCTTCGGCTCTAAAACTGAGGGATACTCAAATCGAAAAAAAGGGAATGTAAGGGATAATTTTCATATGATGAAAGAATAGATGATTTTATTTAATTTGAACTGATGAAAAAGAAAAAAAAAGACATATATGAAATTAACTCCAATTGAAAATTATTCAACCTTCTATCCTAAAATTCGAAAGCCAATTGAAGTTATTAAAAAGAATAATTATATCATTAATCCCGGAATAAATATTTCCGGTGATGCTCCAAAATGTTTTATAAAACTATATGAATTTAAAAAAGAATATTCCAAAAAATCGAACCCGGAAAAATGGGATGGCTATATAGCAAAGACCGGACATAAATGGTATCCAATGGAATCGATTACGGAATTTCTTTTAGGAAGAATTGGGGAGGAATTAGAAGTAGAAATGGCTTCCCAAAAAATAGCATTAATTGGCGGCCAAATTAGATTTCTAAGCAAATATTTTTTGAAGAAAGATGAATTGTTGGTTCATGGTATGGAAATTTATGCTGACTATTTACAAAATGAAACTTTAGTAAAAGAAATTGAATCTGAAAATCTTGCCAGAGATTTTCTGACATTGCAGTTAACTAAAGAAGCGATTTATCACTTTTTTTCTGAAAGGGCAGAGAGTATATTAATTAAACTTATAAAACTATTATTATTTGATGCTTTTGTTGGAAACAACGACAGACATTTTTATAATTGGGGAATTATAAAAAACATAAAAGGAAATAAAGACACCAGCTTTTCACCAATTTATGATACTGCAAGGGGATTATTCTGGAACTTTTCAGAACAAAAAATCAATTCGTATATAAATGATAGAGATCTAACTGCAAAGTTAAGCAAGTATATAGAAAACTCCACACCAAAAATTGGCTGGGAAGGCGAAACAAAAATAAATCATGTAAAGCTTGTGAAATTGATTTATGACAATGAATTTTACTGTAATAAAGGAGAAATGAAAGAATTTTTTAGTGATAAAAATTTAAATAATTGTTTAAAATTATTAGACACACAATTCTTTAATTTAATGAGTTTTAACAGAAGACATTTAATTAAGGAATATTTGAAACTTAGAATTGAAGTAATAAACAAACAATTTAACTAATGCTGAATAAATTTATAAATATTTTTACAAAACCTGAAAGTCTTAATAAAATTAAGACTCCGGATAATATTAATGTGATTTTTAAATTACATTTCAAGGATTTAACAATAGGGTATTTGTCGTTGAATAATGGAAAGTGGAATTTCAAATATTCGACTGAGTTTATAAATCAGGATTTAGTGAAACCTCTCATAAATTTCCCGGACAAACTGAAAGAATATAATTCAGAAGACTTATGGCCTTTCTTTATCTCACGTCTTCCGGGCTTAGACCGCCCTGAAATCAAAGCTCAAATTAAAAAGAATAATATTGATGAAGAAAATGAAGTTGAATTATTAAATCTTTTTGCCAAAAAATCCATTTCTAATCCGTTCATTCTGGAATTACAATCATAGTAAGAAAAAAGAATATCCGTTTAAAATAAATTTGTATAGTTTTACTTGGTGGTAAATCTTAAAAAATTAATATCATAGTAAGTTTTATTTCGGTTTATATTATGGATTTTTTTAACTTAGAGTCTTCGAGACTTCGAGGTATATCCAAAGTTTTCACACAGTATCCGGTGCCTGGGATGGAGCTAACTTGAGTTTAGAATTTTCTTCAGTTAAATTATGAAGCAATATGAATTTTGATCCGGATGAAACAAATTTTACTATTAGTAATCTGAGCAGGACAGCGACTGACATTTCTTTTAAAAAGGTAATAGTTAAAAAAGTAAATTTGTTAATGTTTTCTTTAATAATAGTTTACCTTTTTTTCTGTTATCAGATGCTGATAATTACACTTCAATATATTCCCTATAATACCGACGTCGCATTTTTAAGAATCAAGCAGGATGTGATAGATGTTCCATTCTATAAGATCGCTTTCTTTACACACGTTTATACTGCAATGTTTGTACTGATCGCGGGACTGACTCAGTTTTCCGCAAAGATAAGAAAACATTACAGAGAGCTTCATAAAATCTCAGGATGGGTGTATGCGTTTACAGTAATTCTTCTCGCGGGACCATCAGGATTTTTTATGGGAATTTATGCGAACGGAGGAATGATCTCTCAAACAGCGTTTTGTCTGCTTGCAGCGCTTTGGATATATTTTACAGTAACAGCAATTGTATGCGCAGTCAAAAAAGATTTTATCTCACACAGGAAATTTATGATAAGGAGTTTTGCATTAACTTTGTCGGCTATAACTTTAAGAGCGTGGAAATATATTTTAGTATTTTTATTTGAACCAAGACCAATGGATGTTTATATAATAGTTGCCTGGCTGGGATGGATCCCGAATTTAATAATCGCTGAAATTATAATTTATAAACTTTATCATAAACCAAAATTTAAATTATGAAAAAAGTATTTATACTGTTAATATTTGCTTTGTTAGTTTCGTGTAATAAAGAGACCTTTAAAACCGAAGATGCACCGGAATCAAAATCAGTTGAAAGCGGATCGAAAGAAGCAGCCGGTGAAGTCAGGAAGACAGAAACTCCTGATTCAATAAAAAAAATGTACGGATATTATACCGGAGATTTTACAGCGGTTAAGTTTAATGAGGAGAGTGAGTTTACATATAATAACAGGATCACAATTTCATTAGATTCGATAGATGGCTATACGCTTTATGGACACAGTGTGGCGGCGGGAAATAACAGACCTTTCGCAGGAAAGATCGATTACATAAATAATTCTTATCAGGCAAAAGTATCGGAACCGGGTGATGATAAATATGACGGTGAATTTTCATTTACAATATATCCTGATTCGCAGAAAGTTGCAGGAGTGTGGAATTCGTATAAAAAGGATCTGATGGTTACCATGAGGGAATATAATCTGGAGAAAAGAGAATTCGCTTATAATAAAAACAGCAGCATTCCCGAAGGCAAAAACTGGAATACGCTTTATGAAAGTAATCCGAAATTTCCCGATAAGATCGAACAAATATCCGGCGAGATCTCAAATATCAACGCTTCAAATACATTACTTAAAAACAGTGACGTTGATAACTTATATAAAGGCGACCTTGAAGTAATCAGAAATTCGATTTATGCAAGACACGGTTACTCTTTTAAAAACAGAAAAATGAGGTACTTTTTTGACAACAGCATAGAGTGGTATATGCCGGTGTCAACAGATGTCAGGAATAATCTTACAGATATTGAAAAGAAAAACATTGATCTCATAAAAAGATTTGAAGAGCATGCTGAGAATTATTATGATGAGTACGGAAGGTAATTAAATTAATATATTTAAATATTATGAAAAAATTATTAGCGGTTACAATTCTGATCCTGCTGGCAATCAGCGCATGCAAGGATAATAAAAGTTCTGATGAGCAAAGCAGAAAGGAGCTTGAGTTAAGGGAAAAAGAACTTGATCTTAAGCAGAAGGAACTTGAGCTTCGGGAAAGAGAGCTTGATAAACAAAATTCAGAGAAAGCTGACGGGAACATGAGTTCGTCCGGTGATGAATTCAGTTATCCTGATTTGTCATCAGTTCGTCTGAGCAATGCTGACCTTGAGAACAGGGATCCATGGGAGTTAAGAATAATGCGTAATGAAATATTCGCGAGGCACGGATACATTTTCAAGCTGCCTGAACTTCGTGATTATTTTATGCGGCAGAGCTGGTATGTTCCGCGGAGCGAAGATGTAACGAATTCACTTTCGCCCGTTGAGAAAGAGAATATTGAATTAATAAAAAGGTATGAAGAGTATATCGGAAGTAAGTATAGAAATTTTGCAAGATGATTGTATTGTAGATTATGAATAATTTTTACGGGCGAAGCCATATAGCGTTATACTAATCTCCGAGTTTAAAGGAATTAGGGATTACTTGTTTGATTGCTGCAGATAAAATTTTAGCTGTAAATAAAATCAGGGAATTCTTTGATCAGTGAATCAGGGTTCAGACAAATTTTCCAGTAAATGAAATCATGAAATCTTTTAATCAGGTGAATCAGGGTTCAGACAAATATAGCAGTAAATTTTTTTTTTTTTTCTTTTTTTTTTTTTTTTTTTTTTCCTTTGAACTATGATTAAAGGATTACAGGATTTCTTGATTTGTTACTTTAGATAAATTTTTTTGCAGCAAATGAAGTCATGAAATCTTTTAATCAGGTGAATCAGGGTTCAGACAGTTTGAACTATGATTAAAGGATAGTCTGAACCATGATTAAAGGATTGTAGGATTTCTTGATTAGTTACTGTAGATAAATTTATTGCAGTAAATGAAATCATGAAATCTTTTAATCGGGTGAATCAGGGTTCGATAATTGAACCATGATTAAAGGTACAGGTTTTGATTAGTTACTGTTTCTAAAAATATGGACAGTAAATGAAATCATGAAATCTTTAATCAGGTAATCAGGGTTCAGACAATTTGAACTATGATTAAAGTTGTCTGAACCATGATTAAATTGTAGGATTTCTTGATTAGTTACTGTAGATAAATTTATTTGCAGTAAATGAAATCATGAAATCTTTTAATCAGGTGAATCAGGGTTCAGATAATTTGAACCATGATTAAAGGATTACAGGATTTCTTGATTAGTTACTGTTTCTAAAAATATGGACAGTAAATGAAATCATGAAATCTTTTAATCAGGTGAATCAGGGTTCAGACAATTTGAACTATGATTAAAGGATAGTCTGAACCATGATTAAAGGATTGTAGGATTTCTTGATTAGTTACTGTAGATAAATTTATTTGCAGTAAATGAAATCATGAAATCTTTTAATCGGGTGAATCAGGGTTCAGATAATTTGAACCATGTAAAGGTACGGATTTCTGTTAGTTACTGTTTCTAAAAATATGGACAGTAAATGAAATCATGAAATCTTTTAATCAGGTGAATCAGGGTTCAGACAATTTGAACTATGATTAAAGTATTGTCTGAACCATGATTAAAGGATTGTAGGATTTCTTGATTAGTTACTGTAGATAAATTTATTTGCAGTAAATGAAATCATGAAATCTTTTAATCAGGTGAATCAGGGTTCAGACAATTTGAACCATGATTAAAGGATTACAGGATTTCTTGATTAGTTACTGTTTCTAAAAATATGGGCAGCAAATGAAATCATGAAATCTTTTAATCAGGTGAATCAGGGTTCAGACAGTTTGAACCATGATTAAAGGATTACAGGATTTCTTGATTTGTTACTTTAGATAAATTTTTTTGCAGCAAATGAAGTCATGAAATCTTTTAATCAGGTGAATCAGGGTTCAGATAATTTGAACTATGATTAAAGGATTACAGGATTTCTTGATTAGTTACTGTTTCTAAAAATATGGAGAGTAAATGAAATCATGAAATCTTTTAATCAGGTGAATCAGGGTTCAGACAATTTGAACTATGATTAAAGGATGAAAGGATTACAGGATTTTGTCAGAAGCATGGTTAAAGGACAAGAATCAGAAATTTCAGAATTAGAGAATTTTCAGAATTTTGTCTGAACCTTGATTAAAAGGATTATAGGATTTCCTGATTAATGACTTTTTCGCCTGAATACTGCCCACCTTATAAAAATTTATTAGTAAATATTACATGCAACAAAAAGGATTGAAAATTTATAAATATCTATTAAATAGATAATTTTTTTTAATCATTTTTGTATTTATATTCATATGCGTTGTATATCCTTCGCATATACGGATGACCGAACTTAAAGACATAGAGGGTTTTGACTGGGATAAGGGAAATTTGTATAAAAATTCCGGTAAGCATGGTGTAATTAATAAGGAGTGTGAAGAAGTTTTTAAGAATATTCCGCTGTTCATAAATCATGATACGGATCATTCAAGTACTAAGGAGCAGAGATATCAGGCGCTGGGAAAGTCAAATAAGGAAAGATATTTGTTTATATCATTTACAATCAGAAAAAACAGAATAAGAATCATATCCGCACGGGATATGTCAAAAAATGAAAGGAAAAAATATTTTGAAAACTAATTCTAAGAAGTTCAAAGCAATTCCTGAATTTAAGAATGAAGATGAAGAGCGGGAGTTCTGGGCAAAAGAGGATTCCACAAAATATATCGACTGGAGCGCAGCGCAAAGAGTTGTATTTCCGAATTTAAAATATTCTACCGAATCCATTTCAATTAGAATGCCGTCTTCTATTTTAGACAGGATCAAAGCAATGGCGAATGAAAGGGATGTGCCTTATCAGTCGCTGATAAAAATGATTTTGGCGGACCGGGTAGAAGAGGAACTTGCAAAGTATAAAATAAAGAAAAATATTTAAATCAGAAAACGGCGGCAATTGTTTTTTCGGTTTTTAAAAATTACTGAATTGTCTGAACCATTTTTAAAGGACAAGAATCAGAATTTACAGAATTAGAGAATTAACAGAATTTTGTCTGAACCTTGATTAAAGGACAAGAATCAGAATTTTCAGAATTAGAAATTTTAATAGGTGATCAGGAATTTTCGAACCTTGATTAAAGGACAAGAATCAGAATTTTCAGAATTAGAGAATTATCAGAATTTTGTCTGAACCTTGATTAAAGGATTATTGGATTTCCTGATTAATAACTGTTTCTAAAAAATTAATTGTAAATGAAATCATGAAATCTTTTAATCGGGTGAATCAGGGTTCAGACAGTATTAATCAGGATTTTAAAAAAAAAAAAACAACAACCCCCCAACCCCCCCCCCCCCCCCCCCCCCAAAAGGGGGGATTCCAGGGGTATTTAGATTCAGATGAGTTAAGTTTTTACGGAAGTAACGATATAAATCCGCTTTGCAAAGAAAATGTAAAATCCCTCAAACCCAATAAATTCAATACCTCCCGGAGATATTTTCACAAATCGTGTTTTTTTATGTTTGACACATCGAAAGAGAATTCATATTTTTAACAGGATTTTAAATTAAAACAAAATTAAAGGATGGTGTCAGACGGATTAATAAATACCGTTGATATCTTTAATTATCACAGGATAAAATTATAAATAGTAAGGTGTAATTTTATATTACAATAATTCATTAAAAATGAAATATAACTTTAAAAAAATAACTTTAACAATTTTACTCTTCACAGCTTTTTTAGTGAATGCAAACGCACAGTCCGTCTGGCAGTGGCAGGAGCCGCAGCCGACGGGGAATTTCATGAGGGCGTTGTATTTCATAAATGAGACCACCGGATATGCTGCCGGAAATGTTGGAACAGTAATGAAGACTACTAACGGTGGAATGAACTGGGAATTAAAAAACATAGGTTTTGAAATTATTTTACTCTCTATATTCTTCATTGATGAAAACACAGGATTTGTATCGGGCGGTAATAACGGAACAATTTTGAAAACTACAGACGGTGGTAACAATTGGCAGAATGTTTTCAGCGGCGGAACAACTTTTATGTGGGATATTAATTTCCCAACAAGAAATACCGGTTATGCTGTCGGACTGAACGGTACGATATTCAAATCGACAAATTCGGGATTGAACTGGTCTCAGCAAAATTCAAATACAACCGTACCTTTCTTTTGTGTTGATTTTCTGGATTCATTAAACGGAGTAGCTGGCGGCGGCGCTTATTTAACAAAAACAACTAATGGCGGATTGAACTGGATAAATCAGAATATTATATTTATGGATCCGTTTTCTCAAGTGACCAGCTTAAGTTTTATAGACCAATCAAATATTTACGGTTTGACTACAGGTAAATCTGAATTTTTAAAAACAACAAACGCAGGATTTAGCTGGAATTTTAATCCAATCAATTACCCATCCTTTAGTGACATACCGAGGAAAATGTCTTTTAACGGTTTAAACAACGGAAACATAGTAACTGATCTGGGATTTATATTAAGCACAACTAACGCCGGAACAAGCTGGACAATCGACTCAAGTTTCAAGCCATTGTACAGACAAATAGGAGTGCTATTTAATGTTAATAGAGTAAGCGAACAAATAGCCTACGTCAGTGGTGCAGGAGGCAGAGTTATAAAGAGTACAAATGCAGGCATAAATTGGTTTACGACAACAGGCGGCAGATATAATTACAACACAAATTATTTTGTAAATCAGAATACCGGATTCACGGCAGGTAATGACGGAAAGATTTTAAAAACAACAAATGCCGGACTAAACTGGATTGAAAAGCAAAGTAATACTATTCAGAATTTGAATGATGTAGTGTTCGCGGATGAGAACACGGGATATGTATGCGGGGATACCGGGACAGTGCTGAAGACTACGGATAGTGGTGAGAACTGGGTGATATTGAATAGTAATGTTAATGTAAATTTAAATAGTATAGATTTTTTTGATTTAAATACAGGTTTAGTAGTTGGAAAAAGGTTAATCAATTACTTAAAAACTACTAACTGAGGGAATAATGGGTAACTGTCAAATTCATGGTGACACTGAATTATTTGAATTAAAATTTCCAACTCACAAATAATAACATGATATATAATTGATGAAATCAGAACATTGAAATCAACAGACAGAGGAAATTCCTGGTCATTAATATTAAACGGAGGGGGAAATGGAATGTACTTTATTGATTCTTTAACAGGATATACATCATTTGGCGGCGGAATAATATTAAAGACGACAAATGGAAGTCTTAACTGGGTTACACAAAGCGGCGGAGTGATCGACAATTTGATTGGAATATTTTTCATTGATAAAAACAATGGCTATTCGGTTGGAAACGGCGGAGCTGTAACAAAGACTACTAATGGTGGAACCACGTGGATTCCGCAGACAAAACTAACGAACAATAATCTAAAATCAGTATTCTTTACAGATGCTGATAATGGATATATAACAGGAGAATTCGGTACACTTATCAAGACTACCAACGGCGGATTGGTTTTTATTTCTTCTAACTCAGAAAATTTACCAGAAAATTTTACACTATATCAAAATTATCCAAATCCGTTTAACTCATCAACAGTCATCAAATATGATATCAAAAGACAAGGAAATGTAGAATTAAAATTATATGACATCACGGGAAAATTTGTAAGTACGCTTGTTGAGGAAGTTCAGAATCAAGGAAATTACAGTGTTTTGTTTTCACCGGAAAGTATTGAGATGCAGTTACAATCAGGAGTTTATTTCTATAGTTTAAAGTTTGATGCAAAAAATATTTTAACAAAAAAAATTACTTTACATAAAATAAAAATTAATTATGAGAAAATTAATAATGTTATTAGTTGTTGCAGCATTTTGTAATTCAGCAATTGGACAGATTACAAATGATTATCCATTTAAAACATTATTGGATACATCAAACAATCTCTATATAACAGGTTATAAAGGAATTTATAATCAAAATGATTTAAGTTACGAAAAGTATGATTCGTCAAATAATCAAATGATTAACATGCTATATAATAATCCATTCGGAAATGACAGAGGAATGGATCTTGCAATTGATGAAAATGGTAATGCTTTTATTACCGGATATATTTTTAATAACATCACACAGAGCAATGATATAATTGTTTTGAAATATACATCCTTAGGAACTTTGAGCTGGGCAAAAACTTATCAAAATCCCGGTGATGATAAAGGATATGGAATAGATATTACAATTGCGCAAAATGGTAATGCAGAGGAAATATATTTAACAGGCTATCAAACTGTGAATGGTCAAAAATCAATATTTGTCAGTAAGCTCGATAACTTTGGCAAATTCAACTGGCAGATTGATACTGCACTATCAGGTAAGTATGATATTGCAACAGACATATTCGTCGATGCCGGATATGTTTATACCTGCGGATATTCATATCAGGGACCTGTCTATGGTGATGATATATTTTTTATAACGCTGAGTAAATATGACGGAATGATCGGAACGAATGAAATTCTTCTTCATAACATAGCGGGAAGTCATGAAAGACCGACTGCGTTTACGGTTGTGCAAAACTCAAGAAATTATCTGTCAAAATCCAGAAGTTCCGTTACTTCAATATCAGATAATTTTTCTCAGACATCAATAACGCCGTCAATGTTTCTGACAGTATTTTATGACGAGGATATCAATAATAAAGTGAATGAAAAATGGAGAAGAACTTATTATAACAGGGGTATGAATGACAGGAATGTTCCGACTGCAATTACGTCAGACAGTCTTCATAATATTTATGTAACAGGATACACAAGAAGCGAGACGCCCGGAAACGATCTGGACTTTGTGACAATGAAGTATAAATTTCAGGACGGCAGTAACGGCTGGGACAGCGGCGGAGTTAAATATTATAATAATGATGCAATGCCTTCATCGCAGTATAACGACAGAGCTTCGACGATAAAACTTTCAAAGAACGGATACATATATGTCGCGGGAATGAGCGACGCATCGCCTTACGGATATTCAATAGTATGTTATAAGCAGGAAACAACAATCGGTACACCTGTGCTTTGGTGGGAAAGATCATTCATCCCGGATTTTCAGGAGCATCATAATGGTCCGGAAACAAATATGGAACGCTGGGCAAATATAGAAGTGGATAGTTACGGTAATCCAATACTCATAGCAATGCAATGGAATGACTACGGCGCAGAGTGGAAAGCCAGAAAGTATGATACGGACGGGAATATAATTTATACTATCGGTGAAGATGATAATAATATTAATTTGGATCAGAGTGCAAATGAAAAATCTGAAAAAATTAATTCAGATAATCTTTCAAGGTCACAATCACAAATAAAAATATCGGACAAGAGTATTTTCGGAAATGAAGCGACTGATACAAAACTATTTCAGAACAAGCCGAATCCCTTTAATCCGTCAACAGAAATATCTTATAGCGTTTCAGCGGATGCATTTATAGCGATAAAGATCTACAACCTGCTCGGACAGGAAGCGGCGTCACTTGTGAATGAGACGAAGCCATCCGGAATGTATAAAGTTACATTCGACGGATCTTCACTTTCGAGCGGGATATATTTTTATAAATTGTTTGTGAATGGCGCAGCAGTTGATACAAGGCGGATGCTGCTGATGAAATAAGTGTGGTATTGTAGGATATAAAAAGATCCGGACGGCGAGAGTTGTCCGGATCTTTTTATTAGGATTCACATAAAAAAAATAAGTATCGTAGCCGCAGGCTTCAGCCTGCGGGAAAAATGGAATGTTAAATTTATGATATTGCAATAGAAATGCTTTTAAATAAACTGTTTATTGGGGAAAAAAATTATAAATTATTTTCCGCAACCTGAAGGTTGCGGCTACGAAATTTTATTTCAATATATTGAATACAGATGCAGGCATTAGCATACGCATCAACTCCTTCAAACCTCCTCCTTTGCAGTGAAGGGGAAACCTCTGCTTTAGTCTGAATGATATTTAGATTTAAATAGATGGAAAATAAATTATATTTGATTTACACTAACTGTTAAGTAAATTTGTATTGATGATACACCTGAAGGGTAAAAAATTAACAAAGTCGGTAAATAGCTATAAAACACTAATCAAAATTTATGGTAATATTATGGCTAAGAAAATCAAAAACCGGCTTGATGATCTGAGAGCGGCAGAAACACTTGAGGATACACGTTATCTTCCGGGGCGGTATCATGAACTGGTTGGGGACAGGAAAGGACAATGGGCTTGTGATTTAGAACATCCTAAACGTCTGATATTTGCACCAACTGTTGAACCAATACCAATAGATAAGGATGGGAAATACAAGTGGAGTGAGATAAAAGAAATTATAGTATTAGAAATTATAGATTATCATTAAATATATGAGTAAAGAAAGATCAATATTATATGAACCTGATTCAGTTTCGCACCCCGGGGAAACTTTATCTGAAAAACTGGCGGAACTCGAAATTGGACCAAAAGAATTTGCCTTGCGGTCAAACAAACCTGAAAAAACCATAAGTGAGATAATTAACGGCAGGAGTTCTATAACTCCGGATATGGCTGTACAGTTTGAAAATGTTTTGAACTTTCCTGCTAAGTTTTGGCTTAACAGACAGGCAAACTTTGATGAATCTGGAGCAAGGAAAAGGTCCAGAGAAAATCTACAGGATAGTATAAACTGGGCTTTAAAATTTCCACTGAAACAAATGTATGAGTATAAATGGATCACTGAATGGAGGTCTAAAGAAAAAGCCACAGAAAGTCTTTTAGGATTCTTTGGAATGGTCAGCGCAGAATCATGGAAGAATATTTATCTGGAACAAAATCTAAAAGTAAAGTTCAGAATATCACTTAAAAATTCAGGAGAGCCTGAAGCGATATCTGCCTGGCTGCGTAAAGGAGAGCTTGATGCGAAAATTATCACCGCTCCGGGATTTGATGACCGAACATTAAAGCAATGTTTAGGCGAAATGCAGGAATTAATGTATAAAGAGCCGGATAATTTTTATCAGAAATTATATGATATTTGTCTAAAATGCGGTGTGAAATTAATTTTAACCCAGTCTCTGAGCAAAGCTCCAATCAGCGGTGCAGTCAGATGGATAAATGATAATCCGGTTATTCAGCTTTCCTGCAGATATAAATGGAATGATATTTTCTGGTTTACATTTTTTCATGAGATCGGGCACATATTGCTTCATGGTAAAAAGGATTTCTTTCTTGAAGATGTTAAATACAGGGGAAAAGATATTGCAAAAGAGAAAGAGGCTGATGAATTTGCCATTGATAAAACATTTAATCTATCTCAGGAACAAGAATTTTTAAAATCCGGCGGAATATCGTCTAAAAGGATCATTGACTTTTCCAAAGAGAACAAAATAAATCCGGCAGTTATAGTCGGAAGATTACAACGCAAAGGTAAATTAAAATTTTCAGAGTTGAATAATCTTAGAAAAAGATTTGAAATATTAAATTAATTTAAATTGATTTGTCCAATACAGTAGTATTATAAAAGAAATTTTATTAAAGGACAGCACGGATTTTAAATTCCATTTACAAAAAGTAAGTTATGTAACATAACACCAAATCCATCTAAGAACAAAAGCCACTTAAATTCACCTCTTAGCCAACTCAATACCCCATAATTACCATTACATAAATCAAATTTCTAAAAGCTTTGGGTATTTAATTGTATTAAAACTTCGAATTTTAAAATGAAAAAAATATTTTCCGCAACATAAAGGTTGCGGACACGAGCATGTTATCCTGTGTCTTAATAGGTTGAAGAGGATCAGAAAAATGCGGATGTCTTGAACCATGATTAAAGGATTGCAAGATTACCGTGATTTCACCCGCGGAGTCCTCCCGATAGATATATTAAAAAATTAAAGTGAAGTTGTGGTAGTGACTCAGCGGAAACAAAAATATTTTCCGCAACCTGAAGGTTGCGGCTACGAGCGTTAAAATGATAATTTAGAAAATTTTGCCGTCTGGGTATTTAATTATACCAAAACATTCAAAAATAAAATAATTTTAAGTCAAATATACTTATAAGCAGGGTATTTTATTTGTTTGGTTTCTTTGAACAAACAATGTCTTTTTAGTATGTTGAATCACATTATTCAATAACTAAAAAATTAATAAAATGCTGAACAGAATTATTTTACTTTTTATTATGGTCCTGACTATATCAGGAACATTGCTTTCACAGGACAAACAGGACTGGAAGTGGATGCACCCGAGTCCGCAGGGGAATCTTTTAAGGAAGATCAAAATGATCGATCAGAATACCTGGGTTGCAGTGGGCGCTAACGGAACATTCATGAAGACTTCTAATTCAGGCGTTAACTGGTACTTCCATCATTTTGCGGGAGAAGCTGCGGTTACTTTAGCTACTACACAAAATTACGATCTGTGGTTCTTTGATCAGAACACCGGTATTGTAACAGGTGACCAGGGATATATCGGAAGGACAATTAACGGCGGTGTAAGTTTTGATACTGTAAGCGCAGGATTGCTTCCGACAAATATGCGATGCTGGGCGGTCTGGTTTGCCGATGCAAATACAGGATACATAGCAGCGGGAAGCCAAAATGCTTTTACTACAAGATTATTAAAGACTACTGATGCCGGAGTTACCTGGACGCTGTCATTTACCTCATCATCAAATTATGCAGTGTCAATCGGGGGAACAGATGCTAATAATGTAATAGCTTCTTATTCGAACGGAACAACTATCAGTACAACCAACGGCGGAACAAGCTGGACTGAGACCGCTTCTCAGTTATTTTCTATTCCGAACAATATTTCTTTTCTGAATTCGAGTACAGGATTTGCTGCCGGATCAGGCGGTCAGGTAAGCAGAACAACCAACGGAGGCGCAAACTGGGAATCCGTAAATACTCCTCAGGTTGACTGGTCACTTTTTCAAATAAAAATTGTAACAGCAACTGAGATCTATGCAGTCGGTGATCCTTCATTTCTTTACAGAACAAGTAATCTCGGAGCAAGCTGGGATGCGCTGCCGATCAGCGTAACAGGTCCCGGGCAGACTTTTATCTGGTATTCTCTTGACAATGTTGGCTCGACATATACGCTTTCGGGAGATTACGGCATAGTCGGTAAATCTACTGACGGCTGCGCGACATGGAATTCAGAGTCATTCCTGATCACTACACAGTTAAGATTCGGCATTACTACAGTTCCGGGTACCAGCAAATACTGGGTGATCGGAAGACCTACTAACAATACTACAAAACAGGTTCTATATTCTTCAAACAGCGGAACGAACTGGACAGCATATGACATCGGCGTCACAGGAGATTTCAGCGATCTTACAATGATCAACGAAAATACAGGTTATGCAACAGGAGCAAACAGTCAGGTTTATAAAACCACTGACGGCGGCGTCACCTGGACAATGAAAACCAAACCACATCTGACAAATTACAATCTTTATAACAACGAATTCATAGATGAGAACACAGGATGGGTGTTTGTTAATTTTTCAACTGTTCCCGGCGGTAATGTTTTTAAAACTACAAACGGCGGAGATAACTGGACACAATATACAACAGGCGCAGCAAGTGAGAACATTTATTCAGCTCAGATGATAAATGCAAATACAGGATATGCCACAATGAATCAGTCAAACAGACCTGTATATAAAACAACAAACGGCGGAGTAAACTGGTCGCCGTTAACAACAGGACTTACAGGAAGCATCAGAAGCGTTTCAGCTCCGGATGATTCGACTGTATATGTATGTCAGACTTCGGGAGTCAGCAGAGTTGCAAAGTCAACGAACGGCGGAGCTAACTGGACGCTTATCACAATGCCGGTCGCAGCTGATTTCACAAGCATACATTTCAAAGACGCGAATACAGGATACGCATGCGGTAACAGCACTACTGCGATCTGCAGAACTACAAACGGCGGAGTCAGCTGGACTTTCCAGAATACACATAATATAACTCTCGGAAAAGTATTTGTAACACAGGGAGATACAGCATGGGCTATCGGCGGTAACTGCGCGATAATGAGATATACAGGAAATAATTCTCAGCTAAAACTTAACATGAGCGTACTTATGGAAGGAATGTATTCGAATGTTACAAATAATCTTTCTCTTTCCGATGATGTGAAAGTGTATCTGAGAAATGCATCTGCGCCTTATGCAATAGTAGATTCAGCAACAGCAGCAATTGACTCGCTTACATTCAGCGGATTATTCACATTCCCGAATGCACAGTCCGGTCAGTATTACATAGTTGCTAAATACAGAAATACGATCGAGACATGGAGTAAGGCGGGCGGTGAGTTGATACTTGATAAAGGCACAATAAATAATTATGACTTTACAGCTTCATCTTCGCAGGCATTCGGAAATAACATGGTGCAGAAAGGTTCAGAGTACTGTGTATACAGCGGTGACATAAATAATGACGGAACGGTTGACCTGACAGACCTGGGAACGATAGATAACGATGCGTCAAATTTTGTATCAGGATATATGACGACGGATATAAACGGTGATAATGTAGTTGATCTGGCTGATGTGTCAGTAGCGGATAACAATGCAAACAATTTTGTACAAAAGATCACACCATAATAATGTTCTGAAATAATTATCAGGCGGGCAGAGGTGTCCGCCTGTTTAAATTTATTTTAATTCACTCAAACTCACTGATGATAAGATACAAATTACTGCTTACGAATTTTTACTTATTGTATCATACGCGCACATTCCCCGGTGTTACACGCATTTCTTACTCCGGATACAGACATAATTATATAATACACTGCTGTGAATAGTTAATAGTTAGTAGTTAGTAGTTAGTAGTTAATAGTTAGCAGTTAATAGTTAGTAATTAATCATCTTATGCTAATGTCTCATTAGTTTTTTCTCATCAAAAAGATAATCCGCCAGTGTTGATTCATCCGCCAACAACATCTTATTCAGTCGAAGACATCTTCAGTTTTAATATTCCCTGATATAGCAAGTATAAATATTTCCCCGCCGTCGGTGGTATTGCTCCACCCGCCAGCGACATCTTATTCCGTCGCCCGCCGTCGGTGGTGTTGCTCCATCCACCAACGACACACTACTTCTGAAGTATAGCCGTCGGTGGTGTTGCTGCACACGTCAGCGATATCTTATTCAGTCGATGAGATTTATATTTTCAATTTGCGATGATATAGCAAGTATAAATATTTTGTATATTTTTAATACGCAGAATTAAGTAGATTAATAGCGGAAAAAGATGAGGAGGGGATGAGATCATTAAAGTATGTTTATTTTCTGACGAAGGTAAAAAAGCTTGGGAATAACAGGATAAAGAAGATACTGAAAGCCGTTCCGGATGAGGAAGATTTTTTTAACTGCAGCCGGAATGATCTTAAGAGGATCGACGGAATAGATTCTATTATTTCCGCTGAGATGCTGAAGGAAACACCGAACAGGCATTATCATGAAAGTGAATTTGAAAAGGAATACGAGTCGGCTTTAAAAAACGGGATAAGAATTGTTTCAGTGATGGATGAGGAATATCCTGAAAATCTTAAAAGGATCTATGACGCACCGGCATTACTTTTTATAAAAGGAAAAACAGATTTCACTGACAGATATTCTCTCAGCATAGTTGGCACGCGTAATCCGACAGAATACGGAAAATATACGTGTGAAAAATTTACTCACCAGCTTTCAGAACTCGGGATTCCGGTAATCAGCGGCTTTGCAAGAGGAATTGATTCTATTGTTCACAAAGAATGTATTAAGAAAGGGAATCTTACTTATGCTGTTCTCGGAAACGGAGTGGATATAATTTATCCGCCTGAAAACAGAAAACTTTATGATGAGATAATAAATCACGGCGCATTTATCTCGGAATTTTCCACCGGGACAAAGCCGGAGAAAGTAAATTTTCCAAGGAGAAACAGGATCATTAGCGGAATTAGTCTGGGCAGTATTATTATAGAAAGCGGGTTAAAGGGAGGTTCGCTGCTGACGGCGGAATTTGCAAACGATCAGAACAGGGAAGTCTTTGCAGTGCCGGGTTATATTAATTCAAGACAATCCGAAGGTACTAACGAGCTTATCAAAAAAGGGCAGGCAAAACTTGTTACAAAAATTGATGATATTCTTGTCGAGCTTGAATATAAATTAAAGAATTACCTGAATCCCGGAAAGGATTTTAAAGATAACAAAATACCGGCTGACCTTTCAGGAAATGAAAAAGTATTATATGAAATTATTGGTTCGGAGATGAAAAATATTGATCTGATAAATGAAGAAAGCGGATGTCCTGTTTCGGATTGCCTGGTGAGTTTACTGAACCTGGAATTCAAAGGACTGATAAGACAGCTTCCGGGGAAAAATTTTATAAGAATACAAGAGTAATAGTTATTGGAAAAGTTTATAATTGACGACAGGATATTCACTACAGATTTTGCCTGTAACATATCCAAATGCAAAGGCGCATGCTGCACACTTAAGGGAGCGGGAGGTGCGCCGCTGCTTGAAGAAGAAGTAAAGACTATTAATTCAACGCTCAAATCCGTTATGAAATATCTTTGTGAGGATAAGAGAAACATTATCAGCACAATTGGTTTTACAGACGGCTATGGAAAAGACCTTGAGCTTAAAAGTCTGAATGATGAAGATTGTGTGTTTGCATTCAGGGAAGAGGGGATTGCGAAGTGTTCATTCGAAAGAGCTTTTTATAATAATGAGATCAGCTTTCAGAAACCGATCTCGTGTCATTTATTTCCAATCAGGATCAGCGGAAAGAAAAGAAATATAATAAGGTATGAAGAGATCTATGAATGCCGGGATGCACTGGATGAAGGAAAGGAAAAAAAAATAAAAATGGCGGACTTTCTGAAGAGCGCTCTTACACGTGAATACGGTAAAGAATTTTATAAAGGACTTAAAGAAAAATTTGGCGGAAAAAAATGCTAAGACAAAATATATCTCAAAAACAATCGCAGAAAATATTACCAAAGATAGTTCTGAATCAGAACATCCTTGCTATACCTACGCTTGCGCTGGATAATCTGATAAAGAGAGAACTGGAGATGAATCCGATGCTTGAAGAAGGCGTCGAACCGGATACTGATGTAAATACTGATGCGGAGATTGATGCCGAGACTGATGCAACAGCTGATGCAGACGCAAATACAGATACAACGCAGGACAAGCTGGGCGAAGAAAACATTGAATCTGAGATCACACCTGAAGATATACCTGAACCGGATACAAAGACAGAAGATGAATATAACTGGGATGAATATTTTGAAAATGAATCCGAGAGTCAGACCAATTACAAATCGGGAAGTGAGACGACTGAGTATGATACGAATAATATAAAAGAAGAAGAACAGTCGATGTATGATAACCTTATTGTACAGCTTCACATGTGCGATATCCCGCAGAAAGAAATTTTTACAGGTGAGGAAATAATCTGGTCGCTTGATAATGACGGCTATTTCCGTGAGCCGATCGAGACTGTGCTTGAAGATATTAATTCTAAAAAAGCCGGGACGGAATTTGAGGCGGAAGAATTTTGTGAGGAAGATCTGACAAAGGTTCTTGAGTATATTCAGAATATACTTGATCCTCCCGGTATCGCAGCCAGGAATCTGTCTGAATGCCTGCTGCTCCAGGTAAAGAGATCATCAATTGATAAAAGAATCAGGGAGCTTACGGTTAAAACACTTGAAAGCTATTTTGAGGATCTGAAGCATAAGAGATTTGAAAAACTTGCCTCTGAGCTTGGGATAGAGCTGGATGAAGTGAAGGAGATATTTGATATTATACATAAGCTGAGCCCTAAGCCTTATTCTCAGGACAATGATGATAATAACGGTTACATAGTTCCGGACTTAATTGTAAAAAAGATTAACGGAAAGTATGAAGTGTATATGAATGAGAAATACATTCCATCGCTGAGTATAAACAAGACTTACAGTGAAATGTATAAGAACCAGAAAAAGACCCTCGATAAAAATACAAAAGAATACCTTCTTAATAATTTCAATAAGGCTAAGTGGTTTATAGATGCGATCAATTCCCGCAGGGAGACGATGATCAAGATCACTGAAGCCATAATTAAAAGGCAGACGGAATTTTTTGACAATAACGGAGAGAATATCAAGCCGGTGTTTGAAAAAGATATTGCTGAAGATATCAGGATGGATACATCTACTATAAGCCGCGCTGTTAAGGGCAAATATTTACAGACTGATTTCGGAATTTATGAACTAAGGTCGTTTTTTTCAAATTCAATTGCAGCGGATGACGGCAGTGATGTTTCTACTATCGAAGTAAGAAACAAGATCAGGGATATTATTGGGAACGAGAACAAAGAAAATCCTCTGACGGATATGGAAATTTCGGCAGAGCTGTCAAAGTCAGGAATTAATATTGCGAGAAGGACAGTTGCAAAGTACCGTGAATCAATTGATATTCCAATTTCAAAACAAAGAAGAGAAATATTAAATAAATAAAATAAATTGAACAATAAAAACAGGATAAGGTCAACTACAGTAATCGGACTTATTAAAGACGGAAAAGCGGTGATCGGCAGCGACGGTCAGGTTACAATGGGAAATACCGTGATGAAGCATAAGACCAGAAAAGTAAGGACATTATACAACGGAAAAGTGCTTGCCGGATTTGCAGGTTCTACATCTGATGCATTTACTTTATTTGAAAGATTTGAGAGTAAGCTGGAGCAGTATAAAGGTAATCTTTCAAGAGCTGCGGTTGAACTTGCGAAGGAATGGAGGACGGATAAATATCTCAGAAGACTGGAGGCGCTTCTTGCTGTAATAGATAATGAAAGAGCATTGATTATATCGGGTACCGGAGATATAATAGAACCGGACGACGGAATTGTCGCGATCGGGTCAGGCGGTCAGTATGCTCTGGTAGCGGCTCGGATGCTTTTAAAGTATTCAAAACTTTCAGCGAAGGAAATTGTGACCGAATCGCTTGAGCAGGCGGCAGATATCTGTATTTATACAAATAGTAATATTTCTATTGAAGAATTATAATTATATTTAAAAAAGAAAATTAAAAGATAAATTGATAATAAAAGATAAAGCGAAAAAGAGCAAAACGAAAAAGACGAATTCCGAATTAAAACAGCTAACACCCTCAGAGATCGTAGAAGAGCTTGATAAGTATATTATAGGTCAGCAGAATGCGAAGAAATCTGTCGCGATTGCATTAAGAAACAGATGGAGAAGGCAGAACGTGGCGGATAAAATGAAAGACGAGATCATGCCGAATAATATTATCATGATAGGACCAACCGGTGTAGGTAAAACAGAGATCGCAAGAAGAATTTCCAAATTAGCAAATGCGCCTTTTATAAAAGTAGAAGCATCCAAATTTACTGAAGTCGGATATGTGGGACGCGATGTGGAGTCAATGATCAGAGAACTTTCTGATCTGTCCGTAAATATTGTTAAGACTAAGAGGATGGAGGAAGTGGAATTAAAGGCAATCGAAAATACGGAAGATAGAATTCTCGATATATTACTGCCTCCGCTAAAGAAATCCGCTAACGGAGCTGCGAATGAAAATCAGAGCGCTGAAGAGAAGAATAACGCTCAGGAGCTTAATAACAGAACACGGGAAAAACTCCGGGAGCAGCTGCGTAACGGAGAACTTGACGGAAGGACAATAGAGCTGGATCTTTCAAGTGAAAACTTCCCGATGCTTCAGGTACTCGGACCGATAGGTCTTGAGGAAATGGGAATTAATCTGAATGACCTTTTCGGAAATATGATGCCGAAGAAATCAAAGAAAAGAAAACTGACTATTGCTGAAGCGAGAAAAGTCCTTACTCAGGAAGAATCCGGAAAACTGATCGATATGGATGCAGTAATTAAAGAAGCGGTGGATAAAGTTCAGAATTCCGGAATAGTATTTATAGATGAGATAGATAAAGTAGCGGGAGGTGGTTCAAAATCACAGGGTCCGGATGTTTCGAGGGAGGGAGTGCAGAGAGACCTTCTGCCTATTGTGGAAGGTTCAACGGTTATTACAAAATACGGACCTGTGCTTACAGATCATATTCTGTTTATTGCGTCCGGGGCTTTTCATACTTCGAAGCCAAGTGATCTGATACCTGAACTACAGGGAAGATTTCCGATAAGAGTGGAACTTAACAGTCTTGGTGAAGAAGACTTTTACAAAATACTTACACAGCCGGAAAATGCGCTGATAAAACAATATCAGGCGATGTTTACATCGGAAGGAGTTGAACTTACATTTGATGATGATGCCATCCGTGAGATCGCAAAGACAGCTGCAGAAGTGAATGAACAGGTAGAAAACATAGGCGCAAGAAGACTTCACACTATTCTTACAACTGTACTTGAAGAACTGTTGTTTGAGATCCCTGATAAATTCAAAAATAAAAAAGTCGGGATATCAAAGGAATATGTAAACCGGAAACTGGATTCAATTGTAAGGGACAGGGATCTAAGCAGGTATATTTTATAATAACTATATGAAAAAATTATTAATCGCGGTATTCGTTTTATTAATGACGGGAAACGCTTTTTCTCAGATTAAGAGCAGATCCAATGATCTGAATTTTTATGCAGGTGTCGGATATAAATTAGTTTATCTGACTGACAATACAGCAAGGAGCGCATATCCTTTTTTTCAGCTGTCACAGGGAGATTTTCTTAAAGAGATAACGGGACAATTCGGAGCAGTAATAAATGAAGTAGCCGGAGTGGAGTTTGCGCCGTCATATTTATTTACGACCGCTTATTCGAATAACGGCTTTTATTATACAAGTCCGACTGTAGGAAGGCGCTATTATGTGCCTTCGGATTCCAGACTTTTTGCATTACCGCTGAATATGAGAATAAAGTTTTTTCCACAGGGAAAAAATTATACGTCTTTTCTCAATAAAGCCTACATCAGCGGCGGTATCGGAATGATGTATATATCAGAAGAAGTAGTCAGTCAGGTTTATACTGACGATGTTAATTTCAATTATCTCGGCACTGTCAGGGCTGAAAATGATTTCTGGAATATGAATTATGAAATAGCAGTTGGTCTTGCAAGCTATTCTAAAATAGGTTACGGCTTTGAATTAAGTTACAGGTTCGTACCGCTGAGTAACGATGTACTCAAGCCGCTTATTACTTCATTATCACCGAATTTCAACAGTGTAAATCTTACTGCAAATATAATTTTCAGTTTCTGAGAATTTCTCTTGCAATAACAAGTTTCTGTATTTCGCTTGTACCTTCATATATCTGAGTGATCTTAGAGTCTCTGAGAAATCTTTCCACAAGATATTCCCTTACATAACCGTAACCGCCGTGAATCTGAATTGCTTCAAGCGCACAGTTAACTGCAGCCTGACTTGCAAGAAGTTTTCCCATGGAAGCTTCCTTTATATAACTTTTTTTATTGTCTTTATTTAAAGCTGCACTGTAAATCATGAGTCTTGCGGATTCAATGTCAGTAGCCATTTGAGCAAGTTTAAACTGAATCGACTGAAGCTCGGAAATAGTTGAGTTAAAAGCTTTTCTCACTTTAGAATATTTAACTGACGCTTCAAGGCTTGCCTGGGCAATACCAAGAGCCTGCGCAGCAACACCAATTCTTCCGCCGTTAAGAGTTTCCATAGCAATTTTAAAACCGATACCCTCCTCACCTAACAGATTTTCTACAGGAACCCTGACATTATTCAGACCTAAGGTACATGTGTCAGAACTTCTGATTCCCATTTTATCTTCTTTTTTTCCAATCTCGAGACCCGGAGTATTTTTATCAATTATAAAAGTTGAGATACCTTTATATCCTTTTGATTTATCGGTCATAGCCTGAAGAAAATATACATCACACTGCACGCCGTTAGTTATCCAGTTTTTCATTCCGTTAATAACATAATGATCTCCGTCAAGTACAGCTTCGGTATTCTGATGTGTAGCGTCGCTTCCGGCTTCAGGTTCGGAAAGACAGAATGCGCCGAGCAACTGTCCTGATGCAAGAGGTTTTAAATATTTTTCTTTCTGAAAATCATTTCCCCATTTTTCTATACCGAAACAGACAAGAGAATTATTTACAGACATTATAACACCTACAGAAGCATCAACCTTTGATATTTCTTCAATAGCAAGAACATAAGAGATTGTATCCATACCGGCTCCTCCCCATTCATGTGATACCATCATTCCCATAAATCCAAGCTCGCCTAATTTTTTTACAATTTCCTTTGGAAACTCAGATGTAAGATCTCTTTCCACTGCTGACGGCGCAATTTCATTTTCAGCGAAATCTCTTGCAGCATCTCTTATCGAGATCTGCTCTTCCGTTAGATCAAAATTCATAATTATTGATTTTATTTTAATAGTTTATTTTTGTGAATAATCATAGAAACCTTTTCCGCTCTTTCTGCCGAGATGACCGGCAGCGACCATTTTCTTTAAGAGGGGACAAGGTCTGTATTTTGAATCTCCGAGACCTTCATGAAGCACATTCATAATGGAAAGGCATACATCAAGTCCGATAAAATCCGCAAGAGTCAGCGGTCCCATAGGATGATTCATTCCGAGCTTCATTACATTATCAATTGCTTCCGGTTCCGCAACGCCTTCCATTACGCAGTACATCGCTTCATTCAGCATAGGAAGTAAAATTCTGTTTGCTACAAAACCCGGATAGTCCTGCACTTCCACCGGAGTTTTTTCAATTTTTTCAGTTAAAACTTTTATTGTATCATAAGTCTCCTGTGAAGTAGCGAGTCCTCTTATAATTTCGACAAGCTTCATAAGCGGAACGGGATTCATAAAATGCATCCCGATCACTTTATCAGGTCTTTTAGTGAAAGCCGCTATTTCAGTTATTGAAATTGAAGATGTGTTGCTCGCAAGTATAGTATCAGATTTACAGTGCTTATCAAGTTCTGAAAAAATATTCTTCTTTATCCCGATATTCTCTGTCGCTGCTTCGATTACAAGATCAGAATCAGAAGCGTCTGAAATATTAACTGTAGTTACAATATTATTTAAAGTTTCTGTTTTTTGTTCTTCACTCAGCGTTCCTTTCTTTACCTGTCTGTCAAGATTTTTAGTAATTGTATCTATTCCTTTACTAAGAAAATCCTGACTAATATCTATAAGCTTTACGCTGTATCCGAACTGCGCAAATGTATGGGCAATTCCGTTGCCCATTGTACCTGATCCTATTACTGCAATATTTTTCATTTGAATTCTATTAATATGTTTAAAAAATAAATTAGTCTCTTTCAATAATTAATGCGCTTGCTTCGCCTCCGCCAATACAAAGGGTTGCAAGTCCTCTTTTTGCGTTTCTGTTTTTCATTGCATGAACGAGAGTAGTAAGTATCCTTGCTCCGCTGGCTCCGATAGGATGACCGATCGCAACCGCTCCGCCGTTGACATTTACTTTTGCGGGATCGAGTCCTGCGAGTTTATTCACAGCGCAGGCCTGAACTGAAAACGCCTCGTTAGCTTCAATGAGATCGAGATCTTTCACTTCAAGTTTTGCTTTTTCAAGAACATGTTTTATTGCATATGCGGGAGATGTTGTGAACCATTCCGGCTTTTGTGCGAATGAGCCCTGAGCTATAATTTTTGCAAGCGGTGTAATGCCGAGTTCTTTTGCTTTATCTGCAGACATAAGTACAAGCGCAGCAGCTCCGTCATTTATGCTGGATGAATTAAACGCAGTCACAGTTCCGTCTTTATCAAATGCACCTTTTAAAGCTTTACCTTTTTCGAAATTAACTTTAGTAGGATCTTCATCTTCAGTTACAGTTACACTTCCTTTTTTACTTTTAATTTCAACAGGTACGATCTCATCCTTGAACTTTCCTTCCTTCGCAGCATTTAAAGCACGGTTATAACTCTCTTCCGCGAAAGCATCCTGATCTTCGCGTGATATATCCATTTCCCTTGAACACATTTCAGCGGCGCTGCCCATATGATAATTATTATAGACATCCCAAAGACCGTCATTTATCATTCCGTCAACGACAGTTCCGTTTCCCATTCTGTATCCTGATCTGGCTTTATCAAGATAGTAGGGAACATTGCTCATTGATTCAAATCCGCCTGCTACTACAATTTCAGCGTCTCCGCATTTGATCGCCTGATCCGCAAGCATAACGGATTTCAGACCTGAGCCGCATACTTTATTTATAGTAAGCGCGGGAACGGAATCAGGGAGACCGGCGAATATAGCAGCCTGTCTTGCAGGCGCTTGTCCCATACCTGCAGGTAAAACACATCCCATTATCACTTCTGAAACATCTTCAGGTTTTATTCCGGCTTGTTTAATCGCTTCCTTAATTACGATTGCTCCGAGCTCGGGTCCTTTCAAAGAAGAAAGACTTCCCATAAAACTTCCAACAGGAGTTCTGACTGCCGCAACTATTACTGTATCTTTCATAACTATATATTAATATTATTAAATTATTTTTAAAAATTATTTTACAGCAGCCGCCTGCTCAGCGATAAAAACAAAATCATCAGGCTTAAGACTAGCGCCGCCGATCAAAGCGCCATCAACTCCTGCGGCAGATAATATTTCCTTTGCATTATCTTTATTCACGCTGCCTCCGTAGAGAATGATCATATTCTCCGCAATGTCTTTGCTGAAAATTCCTTCTGCTGTATTTCTGATGAGAGCATGAATTTCAATAACCTGTTTAGGAGATGCATTCAGTCCTGTTCCGATTGCCCAGACAGGTTCATAGGCAATCACTACATCATTCATTTTCTCAGAAGGAATATCTTTTAAAGCCATAGTTACCTGTTCCGTTATAATACTCTCAAATATTTCATCTTCTCTTTCCTGAAGAGTTTCACCCACGCATATAATAACTTTCAGATCATGATTCAAAGCCTGTAATGCTTTTTTATTAACGACTGAGTTTGTTTCATTAAAATATTTTCTTCTTTCACTATGACCTGTTATCACATATTCACAGCCGGCGGATCTCAGCATAGTTGCGGATATTTCGCCGGTGTAAGCGCCGTCATTTTCATAATGCAGATTCTGCGCGCCGAGTTTTATTCCTGAACCTTTAATTATCCCGCATACCTGACTAAGTGAAATAAACGGGGGACAGATCAGAATGTCCGCATTTTTTAAAATATTCTGTTTTACTTTTCCCAAAATCTGCTTAGCAAGAACTCCGGATTCATTTAATCCTAAGTTCATTTTCCAGTTACCTGCAATTAATTTTCTTCTCAACTTTTATTCGGTTTCTAAATTTTTTAATAATAATTCATTTACAATCTTTGGATTTGCCTTACCGTGACTTTCCTGCATTATTTTACCCACAAAGAATCCGGCTAATTTTTTTTCACCGCCTTTGTATCTCTGCACTTCCTTTGGATTTTGATCAAGTATTTTCATAACTACGGATTCAATCTCACTGCTGTCAGAGATCTGTGAAAGATCTGATTCCGCTTTCTTAAACAGCGATATCATTTCCTCTTCGGATTTCCCTTTGAGTAATTTGTTGAAAATTTCCTTGAAGCTGTTACACTGACTTTTCCGGAAGAAACGGAATCTGCGATCATAGAAATAATTTTTCCGGGAATATTAAATTCCTTAATATTTATTTTCTGCTCATTGAGGACTCTCCTTACCTCGGCTCTGACAATGTTGCTTACTGTCCTGTAAGAAGTTTCATCTTTTGACTTCAGACCGCTTACAGCTACCTCAAAATAATCCGCGAAAAATTTATCCTGCGTGATCTCATCAGAGTCTGAAAAGGGGAGTGAGTATTCCTTCATAAATCTGCTGCATCTCGCATCCGGAAATTCCGGAAGACTTTCCATGATCTTCTGTTTCCACTCTTCAGTAACTGTAACTTTCACAAGATCCGGTTCAGGAAAATATCTGTAATCATGAGCCTCTTCTTTTGATCTGGTTGCTGAAGTGGTTTTATCCTTTGCATTAAAGGTCATTGTATTGAAAACAACTTTACCGCCGGATTCAATTAATTTGATCTGTCTGAAAATTTCTGCATCGATCGCATCTGATACATTTTTAAAAGAATTAAGATTTTTAATTTCACATCTTGTTCCAAATTCTTTTTCTCCTTTAAGCCGCACGGAAATGTTTGCATCACATCTGAGCGAACCTTCCTCCATATTGCCGTCATTGATCTCAAGATAAACAAGTGTCTGTCTGATCTTTGAAAGATACTGGAAAGCTTCTTCGGTCGAACGTATGTCGGGTTCACTGACAATCTCGATAAGCGGAACACCGCATCTGTTAAAATCCACAAGTGATTCATCATCATGAAAATCGTGAATTGATTTACCTGCATCTTCTTCCATATGAATTCTTGTGACGCCTATCCTTTTCACTTCTTTATTTTTAAGAGTAATGTCGAGATATCCGTCTGTGCAAATCGGAGTTTCAAACTGCGTGATCTGATAACCTTTTGAGAGATCAGGATAGAAATAATTTTTTCTTGCAAAGATAGAAACTTCACGGATTGAGCAGTTCAATGCAATGCCCATTCTTATAATATGATCAACAAGATTTTCATTAAGCACCGGAAGAGTTCCGGGATAGCCTAGACATACGGGACAGACATTGGAATTCGGAGACGAATGAAATTCAGTAGAGCATTTACAAAATGCCTTTGACTTTGTTTTCATCTGCGCGTGAATTTCGAGTCCTATGACGGGTTCATATTTGGATAGTACCGGATCCAATATAATCAGTTTTTGTTTATTTTTTTAAATTCAGTAATTACTTTATCTCTTACTTTCGAATGATCAACCATACGGCGCGGATAATTTTTATCAATGATCACATTATATTTCTTCTGTTCACTTTCACTCATCAGATCAGGCTCATGTATCAGATCAGAAGGGAGATCCTTTAATTCCGGAATATACTTTTTAATATATATTCCGTCCGGATCAAACTTTTTACTCTGCAGATAAGGATTGAAAATCCTGAAATACGGCTGAGCGTCAACACCTGTAGATGCGCACCATTGCCAGCCTCCGTTATTACTTGCGAAATCCAAATCGATAAGTCTATCTGCAAAATACTTCTCACCGAGCCGCCAGTCTATAAAAAGATCCTTTGTAAGAAACATGGCAACGATCATTCTAACTCTGTTATGAAGCCAGCCTTCTGAATTCAGCTGTCTCATTCCCGCGTCGACTATCGGGTAACCTGTCATTCCTTTACACCATTTTTCAAAATGAATATCATCATAACTCCAGTTCAGATCGTCATATTCTTTCCTGAATGATTCGGAAATCAGCCGGGGATTAAAAAAGGTAATGTGATAATAGAATTCTCTCCAGAGTAATTCATTTATCCAGGTCTGAATACCTGTCGCATCAGGTTCATTTTTTGATTTTTCAAGAGCGGCTATTGCAGTTCTCAAAGCTTCTCTGATACTGACAGTTCCGAAATGCAGATGAGCTGAGAGTTTACTTGTACCTTTCACAGAGGGAATATCTCTTTTATTTTTATATTCTGAAATTCCGGATGTATAAAATTCTTTAAGAAAACTCAATCCTTCTTTCCGCCCTCCGGAAATAAAAGTTTGCTCTGTCTTTCCGCTTATTCCGGTATTGCCTTCTGAATCGCTTTTAATATCAACAATAACTTCATTACCACAGTCAATTATGTTCAGACCTGTATTTATTTTTCCGTAATGAATTTTTTCAAGACGGCTCAAAGCATTTTTCTTAAACGGCGTATAAACCCTGTACTGCTCACCGGAATCATTTTTAATTTCGCCCGGCTCGAATATACAGGTATCATTATATTCAAATACTTTCCCGCCTGAGGTTTCTATAATTTCTTTTACAAGTATATCTCTTTTAATACAGTATGGTTCTATCTGTTTATTGTAATATAAATTAATATCACCGTATTTTTCAGTTAAAGATCTGAATATTTCCGTACTCTTTCCGTAAAATTTTTGAAGATGTAAATTACCGGAAGTAAGACTTAACTCAAGTTCCGACAAAGAATTATTCAGAAAGGAAATTCTTTTCTCACCGAAATAACTAAAAGTATTTTTATTCTTAATGTATATCAGTGAAAAATTATTACCGGCGGATACATTGCTTAAAAATTCTGATAAACCTTTATTATCTTCTAACCTCAGATCTTTTCTGAACCAGTAAACATACAGCATCAGATCTGCGGTTTTCTTTCATTAAAAGAATTACTTGTTAATTTTACAAATGCAGCTTTGCTCTGGAACTCTTTAATATTTCTGGAATTCAGATAGCTCATTGATGACTGCAGACCTTCCCTGTATTCAGTAATTATTTTTGAAACAGCGCCTTTATAAGGCACTAAGGATTCTTCGCCTTCTATATAATTTTTCTTATCCTGCTTAACGGCAAAGGAAGCGCTGCCGCAATATTTTTTCCAGCGCTGATTATTGTATTTCAAAACTTCTCCCGGAGATTCTTCCGTGCCGGATAAAACTCTGCCGAACATTACAGCATCACAGCCGAGAGCAACTGCTTTACACATCGCGCCGGGAGTGGAAATTCCTCCGTCTGCAATTATTTTTACATCGCTCTCAAGATCATTTTTCGCTTCGAGAGATCTTAGAATTGCATCCACCTGACCAATACCAATTCCGGATTTTACTGAAGTGGAACACATTGCTCCGTTTCCGATACCGACTCTTATTGCATCCACTCCTATCTTTATCAGAAATTCCGTAGTTTCATAACTCGCTACATTTCCTGCAATTATTTTGATGTCATATTCTTTGGAAATATTACCGGCAGCTGAAATAAATTCTTCAATCATTTTTGAACCGCCGTTTGCAATATCTATACATACAATCTTAACACCGTAATCAGCAAGTCTTTTAAGTCTTTCCAGATCAGTAGTTTTATTTATTCCGATTGCCGGACATTTAAAAGGAGAATCCGCCATACCATTTTCTGAAAATTCCCTGATCTGTTCGTCAATAGAATTAAACCTGTGAACAACGCCGAGGCAGCCGAGTTCTGATAAAGCTTTGGCCATTCTTCCGCCGACTACAGTATTCATAGGCGAGCCGATGATCGGAAGTGAAAGGTGCAGTCCGAGAAATTCAACGGAAGTATCACATTCCGCTCTGTGTTCAATTTCAGAGATCTGATCAGGAAGAAGAGAAATGTCATCATAAGTAAATGAATATGATTCAGATATTTTACTCATGAAAGTTTTCTTTCCGTTTTCTGATATTTTAATATTTTCCATAAAGAATTATCCGGTTAATTTAAGATACATTAATTTCACATTAAAAAATTACGCAAGAGCTTCAGTAACTTTCTGTGCAGCTTCTTCGAGAGTAGTAGCTGATATCAGATTAAGTCCGGAGTTATCAAGTATTTCTTTTGCTTCTATTGCATTTGTGCCCTGAAGTCTGACAACTACAGGCACTGAAATATTTATATTTTTAGCGGCCTGTATCACACCGTTTGCGACTCTGTCACATCTGACAATACCGCCGAAGATATTCAGAAGAATTGCTTTGACATTAGTGTCGGAAAGAATGATACGGAATCCGTTCTCAACAGTATCAGGTGTTGCTGTTCCGCCGACATCAAGAAAGTTAGCAGGGGAACCACCGGCTAATTTAATAAGATCCATAGTTCCCATAGCGAGACCGGCGCCGTTTACCATACAGCCGACATTCCCGTCAAGCTTAATGTAATTCAGATTATGAACCTTTGCTTCTGTTTCAAGCGGGTCTTCTTCATTTGTATCTGCAAGATCACTGTATTCCTTATGTCTGAAATCAGCATTACCGTCAAGAGTTACTTTAGCATCGAGAGCAATCACTTTATCATCATTGGATATCACCATTGGATTCACTTCCAGTAAAGAAGCGTCAAGCTTGATATATGCATCATATAGTTTCGTAATAAATTTCAGAAAGTCCTTAAATACATTTCCTTCAAGACCGAGACCGAATGCAAGTTCGCGCGCCTGATATGAAAGAAGACCGACTGACGGATCGACCCAGACTTTAATGATCTTTTCAGGCGTGTTCGCTGCTACAGTTTCTATATCGACTCCGCCTTCAGTGGAAGCCATTATCACATTTCGTGAAACCGATCTGTCCAGGAGAATACCGATATAGAATTCTTTTTTAATATCAATACCTTCGGCTATGAATATGGTGCTGACCTCTTTTCCTTCGCTACCGGTCTGATGCGTTACGAGAATATTTCCGAGCAGCTTGCCGGCGTATTCCTTTGCTTTAACCAGATCACTTCCCATATATTTTACTCCGCCTTCGACAACAATTTCATCCGGCTTATCTTTTTTATAGATCACGCCTTTGCCTCTGCCTCCTGCATGTATCTGAGACTTTACAACATATTTTGTAATACCTTTTGATTTCAGAAATTCTATAGCTTCATCAAAATACATCATATTATTTAACGCTACACCATCCTGAACGGCGATGCCAAGATCCTTCAACAATGCTTTTGCCTGATACTCGTGTAAGTTCATGAATTTATTTTATTTTTTATTTTAAAATTATTTTAAACGTTCTTTTTGTTTTTCAATCATTTCTTTTATTTCTTTGCTGGTGGAGTCAAGTTTGTACTTAACTGAATCCAGAGACTGAAAAGATTTACTCTCCATTGTATCAAGCATTTCCCTCGATTTATTGAGAGCTGAATCAATTTTATTCAAACTTTCATTAATTGATTTGTCAACCTTTTCGTTGACTTTCTGTTCGACCCTTTCCTGAATATTCCCGCAACCAGAATGCATTAAAAACAAACTGCCGAATATCGTGATAAAAAAAAGTTTATGCATAAAATATTTTTTATTAATTTATTTAATTTTCTGAGCAACAGATTTTGCCTGTAAAAATAAACCAAGATAGTCGCGGCCACCGGCTTTTGAATCAGTACCGCTCATATTAAAACCGCCGAATGGATGAACTCCTACTAACGCTCCTGTACATTTTCTGTTCAGGTAAAGATTGCCGACAAAGAATTCTCTTTCAGCTTTTTCAAGTTTCTTTTTATTCTTAGTATAGACAGCGCCGGTCAGACCATAAATGGTATTATTTGCGATATCCATTGCATCGTCAAAGTTTTTGGATTTAATGACGGCAAGCACGGGACCGAAAATCTCTTCCTGAGAAATAGTTGCATCTCTTTCCACATCTTTGATAATAGCGGGCTGAATGAAATATCCTTCCGGACTCATTTCATCACCGCCGTGAATTAATTTACCGCCTTCGTCTATTCCTTTTTTAATATACTCTGTGATACTGTTCATAGATTTTTCATTTATGACAGGACCCATATTAGGATTTTCGGCTGCAACGTTTACAGTTAGTTTTTTTGTTTCCTGAACAAGGGCATCACAGAATTTATCATAAATTTTTTCATCAACGATTACTCTTGAGCAGGCAGAACATTTCTGTCCCTGAAAACCGAAAGCCGCCTGAACAACACCTCTTACTGCATCATAGAAATCCGGAACTTCAGAATCTACAATAATAGAATCCTTACCGCCCATTTCCGCGATCACTCTTTTGATCCAGATCTGAGATGATTGCTTCTTAGCGGCGAGTTCATTTATCCTGAGACCAACTTCCATTGAACCGGTAAAGGAAACATATCTTGTAAGCGGATGAGTAACGATAAGATCACCGATAGTAGAGCCGTCACCTGTAAGAAAAGTAAGGACACCTTTTGGTAATCCGACTTCTTCCATAAGTTCGACAAACATCTGCGCAATAGCAGGGGAATCGCTTGAAGGTTTCAGTACTACAGTATTTCCGGCAATGATGGAAGCGGAAGTCATACCTACGAGAATAGCCAGAGGAAAATTCCACGGCGGAATGACAACACCGACGCCAAGGGGAATATACTCAAGTTTATTTTTCTCTCCCGGAATTTTCACAACGGGCTGACCTTCAGCATATCTCAGCATTTCTCTTGCATAAAACTCCATAAAGTCAATTGCTTCAGCGGTGTCGCCGTCCGCTTCGGCCCAGTTCTTTCCTACTTCATACACCATCATAGCAGAGAAATCATGTTTTCTTTTTCTCATTAACTTAGCAGCTTCTACGAAATATTTTACTCTTTTCTTAACGGGAGTATTTTTCCATTCATGAAAAGTATTGTTTGCAATATCGATTGCGTTGATAGCCATTTCCGCAGTTGCTTTCTGAAACACGCCAAGCTTTTGATCTCTTTTAGAAGGGTTATAAGATATAAGTTTTTTTTCAGTAGTAAATTTTTCACCGCCGATGACAAGCGGATATTCCTTTGAAAATCTTTCAGTTACTTTATTTAAAGATTTTTCAAAATCCTTTGCATTCTTTTTCTTGGAAAAATCAGTAAAGGGCTCGTTTTTAAATTTAGATAATTTCATATATGATTTTTTGAATTAATATTATTTTGATAAAGCTTCGATTACTTTATTATGAACTTCAGGTCTGATCTCTCTGATGCCGTTATTATCTCTTGTGGGATAGACTCTGTTTGTAAGAAAGATTATAATTATTTTTCTGTCCTTATCACACCAGACGCTTGTACCGGTATAACCCGTATGACCGAAAGAGTTTTCAGAGATAAGTTCACCGCAGGGAATTCTGTATTTAGACTCGGAACCGTCCGGTTTCGTATCCCATCCGAGAGCTCTTGTATTATTATAATGCAGATCTGAAAATTTTTTTGTGAAAAGTTTTACAGTCTCACTGTTAAACATTTTTTCATCTTTCAAACCTCTTGAATAAGGGTTCAGATAATTCCCTTCGTTGAGCATCATCTGCATAAACTTATAAAGTTCTTTTGAATTCGAAAAGAGACCGGCATTACCGGAAACACCTCCCATAACTGCGGCTGCTTCATCATGAACTTCTCCCTGCAGCTGACGGAATCTCCAATAAGTATCATTTTCAGTCGGAAGAACATTCTGCATAGTATTCCCATCCGGAACGAATAAAGTATTTTTCATTCCGAGGTTATCAAATATATTTTGTCTGCAGTATTCATCAAGGTATGAGCCGGAAACTTTTTCAACAATAACACCAAGTAAAATTGCATTCAGATCACTGTAAACGAACTTCGAATTAGTTGCATAACTCAGATTTGTATTACAGATCTCATTCAGGACATCACTTTTTGAATTACAGGAATGAAAGAACGGGATCCAGGCTTTCAGACCGGAGTTATGAAGCAGGAGATTCAGTATAGTTATATTATCTCTGCCGCCTCCCGAAAACTCAGGTATATATTCAATTACATAATCATTAAGATCGATTTTTCTTTCTTCATATAGCTTCATAATTGCAGTTGTGGTTGCAACAACTTTGGTAACAGAAGCAATATCAAAGAGATTTTCATCAGTTACTTTCTGAGAAGAGATATCATATGTAAAATTGCCATATGACTTTTGATATAAAATATCCTTATCATTACCAACTAATATCTGAGCGCCTGGAAAAGCATTACCTGAAATTCCTGACATAATCACATTATCAACTTCAGAAAAGTCCTGCGCAACTGAAAAATAGCCTGAAGAAAACAGGAATACAACCGATAATACAAATTTGAACATAGGTGTAAAATATACTCAAATTAGAATGCTTGTTCAATTTACTTTATGGGGATATTCTATAAATTAATACAGAGGAAAAGATCCGGGATGGAAATAATTAAAAATTTGATGTATAGATAAAAAGCAGGCATATATGCAATAAATCACTGAGTTGGTTTATTGCAGTTGAATATAATACAATTATCGGCTGAAAGGTGTAAAATTATCTCATACTTCACTTCACTCAAAACGGAATTATCCGTTATTCGATATAAATTGCCAAAACTCAAATCAGCTTCCTGATCTCAATCTGCGTTTTCTTAACCTGAATCCGGAATACATTAAACCCAGCAATAATATTCCGGGCAGCTCGATACCAAATATTCCGCAAACTCCGGTCTCATTTTTTATTTCCGCTGTCAGGCTTATGTCTTCCTTTAACTGTGACAATGACTTTTCCCAGGTTACAGATTTCCCGTCTATTACTCCGTTTGCAACTATTACTTCATCAGGAAAAGTAAATCCGTAAATTAATTTATATTCACCCGATGCAAGTTTGTCGGCGGTGACTGTGTCCTTACCAAGAGTATAACTGAATATGTATTTGCCGTCACCTTTTTTCCATTCTGTCTTCGAATTTGAAAATCCCTTTGCTTCAGGAAGTTTGTTGAAATCCTTAAAACTGATCTTCAGTCTGACGTGAGTAGTTGAATCAGCTTCAGTCAGTTCTGTTTTTAGTTCTGTAACATCACTGTTTATCGAAGTATAGTTTTTTCTGATCTGCTCTTCGGAAAAGCTGAAGCCGCCGAGTTCATCTCCCATTGATAAATTTGATGATCGTGTCCAGTAGTGAAGTGATATTGTCCCTGATCCGTCTTTGTTGATCATAGTCTGCTGATCAATGTTGATGCATGACTGAAATATAACAGATGTAAAAAGTATTAACAGGTATTTCAGATTTGACTTATTCATATTTTATAAATTAATTTATTATTTTACTTTAACCGGAAAGCTCTTCTGAAATCCTTCTGCAATATCTCCCATCCGCAATTTAAATCCTTCATTATCTGATCCGGCAATTTTTTATTAAGAAGTTCAATAAGATAGATCTGGATACCGTCATCATAGAATACTCCAGAGCCGGAAGAATTATTAATGAAAGCTTCAAATTTATCGTCAGGCATATTCCGGACTGAAGTTAAGAGTGAGTGAAAGGCAGTTCTGTTCTGAGAATACTCATTTACTCTTTGATCAGTAACTAATTCATAATATTCATTACCGTAGGAACTAAGCTCTTCCGCCGCTAAGAATCTTGCGCCGAAATAATTACTGTTCAGTAACTTCATCAATACCGGTATGTTGGTTACAGATTTATAATTTTTAAATGCAAATGCCAGATCTTTTTGAAATATTTTACTTCCGGTGTTTTCTATTGCAAGTTCTGAGAGTCTTTGCGATACTTTATTTTTGAAAATAAAGTCTGTTGTGTCGTATTTAATTTTCCCAAGCGCATTTACTGAGACAGTTCTGATCCGTATGTTTTCACTGTAAGTAAGATCTAACAATTCTTCTTTTCCTGCGGGATTTCCGGTTTCGCCGAAGAGGTAACAGATATATGCGACTTCATTCTCATTGAAAATGGATGAAGGCTGCATGGAAACATTATAAAGCTTAAGTTTCTGACTGAATAAATTTCCCATTGAATAACCGATCCTGAATGCAAGATTTCTTAATACCAATCCTGACCTGTGATCATCTGTTTCAAGATATTTTAAAATGTATTCACTTGTATTAATACTGTCTTCAACAAGTTTTCTGAATCCATATTCCTGCCATTGTGAAAATCTCGGCTCTATTGTTTTTGCCATTATAAAATATTCTTCTTCGGAATATATTTTCAGAGAATCCAAAGGCACTTTGTAATTAGTACCGCTCGGAGTAAAACTCTGATCTGTCTGATAATAATCAAACATCACTCCCCAGTGAGATGAATTTATGATGACACTGTCTGATCTTTCGGAATAAAAATCCTCACCCGACCCGTCTACGAAAATTCCCAGACTTCCGAATTCTCTGCGTGAATTTCCGTAACCTCTTGTATTGCCGGATTCTTTACTTAAGTAACCGTCTCTTCCTTTTACATCAATGAATAATCCTATCCCGTTAGCATTTCCCGCTCCCTGTGAAAGTGAATATGCGGAATAATTATCATTTCCGTTTTCGTCATACAATAATCCAAATCCGCGCTCATGTCCGCATCCCTGGGACACTCAGTTTGAAGAATAAAAATCCCAGCCGGATCTGTCATAGAGAATTCCAACGGCAAGATGTATCCCCGCGCCCTGAGCATACTGATAGGAATTATATTTATCATTCCCTGAATTATCAGAAATAATTCCAAGCGCATACCAGTAAGCTCCGCCCTGTCCGAAAATATCCGTGTTATAAATGTCATTGCCTTCTCCTTCTATGATCATTCCTATCCCGCCGGCATAATATGGCCGAAGTCCGAGTCCGTAACCCTGACTCATAGAAACATAATGATCTTCATATCTTCCGATATCCAGTGAACGCGCATCGATCAGGTAAGAGTCATTTCCTTTTCTGTCGGATATCACTCCAATTCCTCTGGTCATTCCAAATCCCTGTGAATATGAATTAGCAATATACACATCATTTCCTTCTGTATCTGAAAGTATCCCGTAACCGAATGCTGCCGCGCCTGTTGAAAATTTATCCGCCTGATAAATATCATTACCTTTCAGATCCCAGAGAATCCCTGTGCCGAATAGCGCTGAGCCGAGTGAAGTATTCTTTCCGCGGTAAGTGTCATCACCGTCTGCATCAAATATAAATCCTGATGAAAAAGAAGAACCGGCAAGTGTGAAATTATCTTTTGAAGTATAAAGATCATTGCCGGATAAATCTATAATACAGCTGAAGTTACCTGTGAATAAATTTTTACTGCCGGACTTATTCACATTATAAACATCATCTCCTCCGGTATCAATTATAAAATCAAAATGACCGTTATAAATATTCTTTCCGTTTCCTCCAACAGCTATCCTGATATTATTTTCATTATAATAAAATAAAAAATCACCCGATACATATTCATCATTTATAAATTCTGTATCTGCTTTTTTAAGACCTGCTGAGGAGTTCAACAGCATTTCAAATACCGCAGCGCAGAAATTCAAATCTCTGATACCTTCACTGATAATTTCTTCTGAATATTTTGCAGAGAGTAAATCCAGTGTAGTTTTCGAAACAGCGATCGAAGAGTCTCTCGCCCGGTTGAATTTAAATATATCGGAATTATTTTCCTCGTCCGATTTACCGTTTGTTGAAGATTCGCTTTCTGAAATAATGGAGAATAAATTTTTCGAAATGAAGGCGCGTTCAGTCGGGGAAAATTTCTTAGCAGTGTTATTACTCTCTTTAGTTTTTTCTGAACAGAATTTAATTAGTTCGCTAAAAAGGTCATCAGGTTTTTTAATGTTCAAAACTGATCTCTGAATATTCTCTGTCTTAAACTCAGGGTCTTTGATTTTAATAAGCTCAGTGAAAAGTTCACGCAGATCAAGACTGCTCAGATCATTTGCTTGGCCTGCAAATTCTATTGATGCTAACGGCTCAGTCATTAGTTCACGGACAAGCGGCAGCAGTAATTTAGAATTGTTGACAGGCGTCTTGTCTTTGTCAAAGTTAACGGGAATTGTTATGTCTTCTTTCTCAAGACCTCTGTATGATAATGTAAGATCTAAAACAGAATTTATATTTTCCTGTGAGTAAGAAATATTAACTGCAAATATAAAAATTATCAGTAAAAATATTTTCATTTATAAGTTTTGCGTCTGTGAAATAATATGATAGTTATATTCAGTAATAATTTAAAGTTTAAATTAAATTACTCAAAAAAAATTGCTGAAAATCCGGTGCCAAGGTAATTGAAGAAAAAAAAACCATGTCCCGATACAACTCTTCAACGTTTATAAAATAAAATATTTTATCAATTAATTTAAATACTTATATTATTGCAATAAATTAACTCTGTTTAGAAAAAATTAATCATCAAAATGAAAAAATTTACTTTATTATTCATCTGGATAATGTTCGTTTCAGCAAATTTAAATTCTCAGACTGTAGTTGCGACTTATCCTTTTCCAAGTTATTCTCAGTATAATTCTTTCTGGGGTATAACTAAAATAGGAGATACTTTAAGAATAGCTACAGACAATAACGGCAGCATTTATAAAGTTACAGAAACCGGACAGATAAGAGACAGTCTTACTACTCCGTTTGATTTTAATCATGGTCTGGTATGGGATGGTACAGGTTACTGGGTTGCAGAAGATTTCAGAACAGCCGGCGCAAGATTATATAAAGTAAATACATCCGGCGCTGCTGTTGATTCAATACAGCTGCCATCGCTGATCGGCGGAGCATCAGGCGGAGTTGGTGATCTGGCTTATCACAACGGCGGTATATGGTTTACAATTTATTCTCCCGACTTTACAACTTATCCGTTTGCTTACGCATATAAAATTAATCTCACTTCAAGACTGATCACTGATACAATTCCGTTACACGGAAGACAGGTTCATGGAATTGCAATTAAAGGTGATACATTATTTTATGTTAATGATTATTTTCACACAACTCCTTTCATCGAACAGGAAAGAATATATGCATACAGTCTTACTACAAGGGATACTCTGTTTTCTTTTCCTTCACCGGATCCCGACGGAAACTGTAATCCCCGGGGACTTCACTGGGACGGTCAGCATCTCTGGCTTACAGCTGACAGAGTTGGAGGCACAGCATTTGTTTATAAAACTTTGTATAAGTATTCCATGACCGGCGCAGGTAATCCGCAGATCACAACGAGTCTGAACTCAGCGGATTTTGGAAATACTGTAATCGGAACTACAACTGACAGACAATTCAATATTACAAATACAGGAAGCGGCAGCCTGATAATTTCCGCTTACAATATTACCAACAATGTGTTTTCTCTTAACCCTAATAACGTACCCGACACAATTGCTCCGGCTCAGACAAAACTTTATACTTTGAAATTTTCTCCGAATGCTTTTGGTAATGTAACCGGACAGCTCAGGATAAACAGTAATGACGGAGTTACTCCTGAAAAAATAATTAGTCTTTACGGAAAAGGTATTTTTAACGGAAGTTTTATAGGATCTTCTGTTTCTGCTTTAAATTATTCCACACGAAGGATAAACTCTCTGAGCGGCGGTTATCTGAATATTACAAATCAGGGCAGCGCTCAGCTTTCTCTGAATTCTGTTACTTTCAGTTCGCCAAGATTCAGACTCGATACTGTCGGTTTAGTTTTTCCTATAGTTATTGATACACAGAAGACAGTTTCATTCAGGATATGGTTCAATCCCAATACTGCATCACTCTTTACTGACACAGCATCTTTCAACTCAAATGCAGGAAATACAACGCAGCTGAAAATCCCACTGTCAGGTACGGGCGTAAGTAATCCAGCTGTTCTTGGACAGGTATTGTGGCAGGGAAGTATTCCTGACAATCCGAATGTAACATCTGATAATTTTAAAGTTATGTCAATGAAGGAAATTCCTGATGTAAATTCTGACGGTGTAAATGATATGATGATCTCAACTGATAACTACTGGACAATTTGCTATAACGGTAATTCATCCGGGTCTGATGACATTTTATGGAAGCATAATACAAGGACAAGCAGTACCGTATCCGGCTCAGTAGTTTATGAAGACGGACTTCAGATATTAGGTGATGTAAATAATGACGGCATCCGTGATGTTGTGATTGGCACCGGCGGAAATAATGAACTCGTTTATGCGCTGTCAGGAAGGACAGGAAAAGTTCTATGGACATACGGAGATTCTTCAATTACTTCAGACGGGGATGTTAACGGACTTAATGTATCTAAAGATTATAATAATGACGGAATCAATGACGTGCTTGTAGCTGCAACTGGTGAAGGTAAGGGAACCGGCAGACACGCTGCTATTTGTCTGAATGCAGTGAACGGCTCTGTAATTTTTTATGCAGTTCAGAACGGACATTTTACTCACAGTATAGCTTCAAGTTCAGTCGGAGGAGCAATTGACATCAGCAGCAACGGCGGACCATACGGCATAAACGGTTTTTCAAATACCGGTTCATTCTTATGGACTCTTCCTGTTACAAGTACAGTATGGAATTTAAAAGAAATGCCTGACGTAAATTCTGACGGGGTAACTGACATCGCTGCGTTTGTGGGATTCAGCGCTTCTCTGAGAATGATATCCGGAAGTACCGGAGCGCAGATATGGAATAATGATTACGGTCAGAGTATTGATGGTAATATCAGACTGATCAATGATCTTGATAACAACGGATTTAAAGACATTATATTTTCCGGCGCACAGGCGCTTTTCCGTGTGGATCCTAGGACGCCATCTGTTTTATGGTCGGCTTTCCTTGATAATAATTATATTCACGGTGTAGATGAGTTATCAGATCTTACAGGCGACGGTATCCCTGAAATCATTGCCGGTACGCAGAACAGTAATTTATATGTAGTCACGGGCGACAGCGGCAGAATTATTTTTACGCACAATTTCGGAAGCGCTACAACTAATACTGTCGAACAGGTAGCAAGATTGAAAAGCATTGACGGAAATCTTAGTTCGGAATTTCTCGGCGGCAGCCGGACAGGAAGCGTGATATGCTTTTCCGGCGGACCAAACACTGTGGTTGGTATTAATAATATTTCAAACGAAGTACCTGATAAATATTCACTGTCACAGAATTATCCGAACCCTTTTAATCCCGTTACTAAAATTAAATTTGATATTGCCGGCGGAAGTCAGTCTGTAAAATTGACAGTATATGACGCAATCGGCAGGGAAGTAGCAGTGCTTATAAATCAAAGCATGAATGCCGGAAGTTATGAATCAGAATTCCGCGGTGAAAATTTTGCAAGCGGTATCTATTTCTTCAGACTGACAGCAGGGGATTTTAATGAGATCAAAAAAATGACATTGTTGAAATAATAAGGAGGATATAAATTCACCACTAAAGTTATTCCGTTAAAAGTCAACGAAGAAGATTTGACAGATGTTATGTCAAATCTTCCGTTGAGTTAGCATGAAAAAAGTTCTTTGACATATAATTTCAGATTTTGTAAATTTATTTACAAAGATGTAATCTGAAAAGAGTCTGAACTTGAGCCCGTATTAGATGAAATTTCATCTTGGGATGAGTTCTGCTCTTTTCTTTTTTACTTTTGTCTTCTAGAAATTGGAGCATTTTTATTAAACTTAAGATATCTTCTTTCTTTGTTTTGCTTACCGTTTGGTTTTGCATTCACAATCTTATTTGAGTTTTTTTTGTCAATCTTAGGATCAAATGCAGAGTTATTCTTAAGCATACCGTAAATTATCCTTAGTATCTTATGCATCAGAGCTCCAATAGCAGACATTTTACTCATTCCCTTTTTTAAATGGGAAGCATAAATTTCTTTGATCAGCGGATTGTGAATTAATGACATACGGGCAACATTAAACAATATCTGCCTGGGCTGCTTTCTTCCTCGTTTGCTCATTTTAAAACCCGAGATTCCATCTCCGCTTTCTTTAAAGACGGGATGAATTCCAAAGAATGAAGCAAGTTTCTTTACATTTGAAAATCTTGATGCAGAAACAATTTCTATCATCAGTCCAATAGCTGAATAAGTGCCGATTCCGGGGAAAGTCTTTAACAGCTCGACCTCAGGCAAATTACAATTCTTTTCTAATTGCTTTGTTTGTAAAGCAATCAACTTACTCAAAGAGATGATCTGAATTGTTAAAGATCTGATGACCTCTGCAGTTGTATCATCAAGAGCAGAAGCAACGGAACGTTTGGCATTTGCAACTAAATCTTCAGCACGTTCTTTGGTTACGTAAGGAATCTTACTTACAGTTGTAACACCGGCTTTTGCAAGATGTCTGGCAGTCGGATATTGTTTAAGAAGTTTAAGAACCCAAAGTCTTACACCATCTTTACAGTAAGATAATATTTCTGTATTGGCAATGTAAAGAAAAGACTCGAGCTGATTTAACAACTGTACCCTTTGTTTAGTAAGCATTTTGATGAAAGTAAATTGCCTTCTTTCAGCGGCAAAGTAATCTTCTTTTTGATAGTTTACTTTTTAGGATGGCTGATCATATACCCGGCAATGTTCTTAGCACTCTGCTTATCGGTTATGATGCGCTCAAGAGTGGCTTTGCTGTTATAGTTTACACCAAAAGGATTCAACCTGGCAACTGAAATATTGAACTGGGCTTGAAATTTACTCAGACAATTAAACCAGTTGTTTTCATAACCGCCGGTGGACTCGACAGCAGCATATAAATGTGCATCGGCATTAGCGGCAAAGAAACCACTAAGAATTTTGAAAAACTGATTATGTCCTTCAAAGGTATCATCCAGCTGAAAATTATTCTCAACAACATCTTTATTGCCATTGAGAATAGTGAAATCAGCATAACCTTTACTGACATCAACCCCTAAATAAAATTTGTTTTCCATGATAAATAAAAGATTGTTTAATAAAAAATGTCAGGTAACATCAGTCTTGTCGAATGCGGCTTCGTATGCCAAGTTATTCCCCGATTTTAACCTGAACGGAAGGAAAAAACTTAGTGCCGGGTTCTGGACCCATGACGCAAACCTTCTCCTCCGTAAAGGAATAAAAATTTTTTAAAATATTAAAGAATAAAAATTTTCACTTTCAACATACAAGTCACAAAGGCACAAAGGAAAATGTTCTAAATATAAAATGCTTTGTGCTTTTATGTCTTGGTAGTAATTAAAAAACAGATCCGACGGTGGGAACAATAAACTTTAATCTGATTTAATATGAATATTACTGTTTGTTTTATTTTTATTATCATGAACTTATTTGCACCGGAATTTCTGTCAGCTCAGAATACATCATCAGTTAATATCTATAATGAAGAAAGATCCGGTGATATAAATACCGGATCTTTTACTTTTGGATCTTATGTGTCCAAAGCCGGCAGATCAGAATTTTATCCGAAATCATCTTCACTGCATATTGAAGCTAATGAAATTGATTCTATTGTTTTGCCTGTAGTGCTTTTTTATTTTTATCACACAGTGGACAGAAGAAAAGTTAGTCTGTTCTGGGGAACAAGTTTTGAAATAAACAATGACAGATTTGAAATAGAAAGGAAAAATATTTATTCAGAGCAATGGTTCAGTGTTGGATCTGTATCCGGCCATGGTACTTCTTCTGTTACAAATTATTATACATTTACAGAAGACGGTCCCTTTTCGGGCGTTTATTCATACCGGCTTAAGCAGATCGATCATAACGGTAACTTTGAATATTTTCTGATGAATAAAACTGTGAAGATCGGTTTTCCGGGGGTATATAAAGTCTCACAAAATTATCCGAATCCGTTTAACCCTGATACTAAAATAGATTATGAACTTTCAAATGATGGTAAAGTTACATTGAAACTTTATGATATTTCAGGGAAAGAAGTTGCTTCATTATTAGATAAAAATTCTACGCCCGGTTATTATACAATAGATTTCAGCGGAGCGGATCTGCCTTCAGGAATTTATATTTATATATTCACTGCTTCGGGAATTGACCCAGATGGAATCAGCTTTGATTTTTCTGATGTAAAGAGTATGCTGTTAATTAAATAACTTATGAATCTAAAATTCCCCCTTCTTATTCTGTTTTGTTTGTTCTTACATAATTCAAAGATCTGTTCTCAATCAACTGAATGGAGAGCTTTACCGAACTCACCTTTTTCTCCCTCCAGATTTGAAGATATTTTTTTTCTCAATGAAAATACCGGCTGGATAATTAATTTTGACGGCAGTACTTACAGAACTTTTAACGGTGGACTGAACTGGCTCTATGCTGAGAATATAGAACTCAACAGGAGTATCGGATTTTTTAACTCACAAGACGGAATTATCGGTACACTTGATCTGAACAGACCTTTATTCAGAACTTCAAACAGCGGGGCAAACTGGATACAGGTTACAAATCTGCCAAACCCTCCTCCGCGGGGTATCTGCGGGATCTCAATTATAAACGGAACCACTGCTGTTGCATGCGGGACCTATTCAGGAAATGCAAGAGCTTATAAAACCACTGACAAAGGCTTGTCCTGGAGCATGATATTTTCCGATACATCAAAAGCAAGGTCTCTTGTCGACACTTATTTCTGGTCGCCTGATTCGGGACTGATCGCGGGAGGATATAATACTTCCACTTATTCCAACGGAGTTGCAGTTGTATTGATGACAACGGACGGCGGATCAACGTGGAATACTGTTCATAAAACAAACAGACCGCGGGAGTGGTGCTGGAAAATAAATTTTCACTCGAGGACAAACGGCGTCATCAGTATTGAAAGAAATTCAGGACTGTCTTACATTCTTAAGACTACAAACACCGGTTTGAACTGGACTGAAATTCCTTTCCGCGAATATGATCAGGAAGGAATTGGTTTCCTGAATGATAATACAGGATGGGTCGGCGGCTGGACTGGTCCGACATATAAAACTACCAACGGCGGAACTAACTGGTCGCTTGCAGGATGGGGGGAAAATTTAAACAGGTTCAGATTTCTTTCCGATACACTTGCATTTGCAGTAGGGGACAGGATTTATAAATTTAAAAATTATCAAGTTAGCGTAAATCAGATCTCATCAGAAATTCCTGAAGCATATTATCTTTATCAGAATTATCCTAATCCATTTAACCCGGTTACAACTATATTTTATAAATTAAAATCCGCAGGTAATACAGGTTTAAAAATTTATAATGCTCTTGGAACTGAGGTCGCATCATTAGTTAATGAGGAGCAAAATGCAGGTGAATACAAAGCTGTATTTGACGGCAGTAATTTTCCGGGCGGCATTTATTTCATCAGATTTACATCAGGAACTTTCATTGATGTTAAAAAAATGATGCTTATCAAATAATTTATGAAAACTTTTTTAATAATTCAGTTTGCTTTAATTTTTCAGATACAGTTCAGTGATTTATTTTCACAGACTGCTGAATGGAGAGCTTTACCTAACTCACCTGTTACGTCAAACAGATTTGAAGATATTTTTTTTCTGAATGAAAACACCGGCTGGATTATCCATGGTGACGGCAAGGTTTACCGGACAACAAATGCAGGACAGAACTGGCTGCTTTCCCAGAATGTACTGAACCGTTGTGTTGGGTTTTTTAATTCACAGGATGGAATTATCGGTACACTACAAAATACCAGACCATTATTTAAAACGACTAACGGCGGAATAAACTGGATACAGATTACTACCTTGCCGGAACCCGTAACTACCGGAATATGCGGTATATCAATAGTAAACGAAAACACTGCGATTGCATGCGGGACTTATTCAGGAAACGGATTAGCTTATAAAACTACCGATAAAGGAGATACCTGGAGTCTTATTTTTTCGGATACTTCAAAGGCGAGATCTTTAGTTGATACTTATTTCTGGTCACCGGATTCAGGACTGATCGCGGGAGGATATAATACATCCACTTATTCCGCCGGAGTTGCAGTTGTCTTAATGACAACGGACGGCGGATCAACGTGGAATACAGTTCACAAAACAACAAGACCGGGAGAATGGTGCTGGAAAATAAATTTTTATTCGCGGACAAGCGGCGTCATCAGCATTGAAAGAAATTCAGGACTGTCATACATCCTTAAAACTACAAACACAGGTTTGAACTGGACTGAAATTCCTTTCCGCGAATATGATCAGGAAGGAATTGGATTCCTGAATGATAATACAGGATGGGTCGGCGGCTGGTCAGGTCCGACATATAAAACTACTAACGGCGGAACTAACTGGTCCCTTGCAGGGTGGGGTGAATATATAAACCGGTTCAGATTTCTGTCTGATACTCTCGGCTATGCAGCCGGGGACAGAGTTTATAAATATTCAAATTATAAGGTAAGCGTAAATCAGATCTCATCAGAAATTCCAAATTCATATTATCTTTATCAGAATTATCCGAATCCATTTAACCCTTCTACAAACATAAAATTCGAAATGCCAAAATCAGGTAATGCGGAGCTAAAAGTCTTTGACGCAGTAGGACGGGAAGTGAGCGTACTGCTTAATGAAAACTTAAGCGCAGGCATATATGAATACAAATTCGATGCAGCCGTTCTACCGAGCGGGATTTATTTTTATACATTAAGAACGGGTGAATACATTGCTTCGAGGAAAATGCTTCTTATAAAATAAGTTTATGCTCGTTCCCAAACTCCGTTTGGGAACGCATTAATTCCCAAGGAACACAAAAAAAACTTCAATCTGCACTCAATTTTCGCAGCGGTTGGTGTTGCTCCATCCACCAACCGCACATAAGCCACTTCTTACTGCTGTTGATGTGTTTTCGCCGGTTGGGTTGCTCCTCCCCAACCGCTCTCCCCTTTTTCGCCGCGGTTGGTGTTGCTCCATCCACCAACCGCACATAAGCCACTTCTTACTGCTGTGGATGTTGTTTTTCGCCGCGGTTGGTGTTGCTCCATCCACCAACCGCTCATAAACCACTTTTTTCGCCGCGGTTGGTGTTGCTCCATCCAACAACCGCACATAAGCCACTTCTTATTGCTGTTGATGTTGGTATCAAAAAGTTTTTTCGCCGCGGTTGGTGTTGCTCCATCCACCAACCGCACATAAACCACTTTAGCTCCTCGTTACCAATTTCCCGATTTTCGCCGCGGTTGGTGTTGCTCCATCCACCAACCGCTCATAAACCACTTTTTTCGCCGAGGTTGGTGTTGCTCCATCCAACAACCGCATATAAGCCACTTCTTACTGCTGTGGATGTTGGAAAGCGCATAGCCGGCCTGGGTTTGCTTGATAATCTCAAACGATAAATTTAAAATTTCTAATTAGTCATTTTGACATTTATATGACAATTGAAAATTTAAGTATTCATATTTTTAACAGCCAGAACCCTTTGCCTGGTGACTTTAGTTAAAAAAATTCAAGCCAGGGAAAATACAAAGCTGAGTTTAACGGCAGCGAATTGTCGGGCGGGGTTTATTTCTAAATAATTACCGTGGGTGAGATTTCTGATTCGAAATTGATGCTGCTGGTGAAATAACATTTCAGTGTTTTCAAAAGGGAAAGTATGAACAGGATGAAATCAAAATAATCTGATATTCCGATGAAGCTGAAAAGTAAATACGAAAATAAAATTATATGGATCACCGGAGCATCATCCGGCATAGGAGAACAAATAGCCTGCCGGTTAAGTGATCTTGGCGCAAAATTGATTTTGTCATCGAGAAATGAAAATCAATTATTAAAGGTTGCAGGGAAATGCAATTCCCGGATCCCGGTAAAAATTCTTCAACTGGATTTATCGGATGAGAAGTCTTTACAGGGAAAGTTCCGTGAGGCATCTGAGCTTTTCGGCAGCATTGACTGCCTTTTCAACATTGCGGGTGTTAGTCACAGGGATTTTGCTTTAAATACAAATCTTGAAATAGACAGAAGAATTATGCAGATCAACTATTTCAGTACAATCGAACTTACCAAACTCATTATACCGGGAATGATCAAACAGGGAGGCGGACATATTGTCGCAACCAGCAGTCTGTCCGGTAAATACGGTGTACCTTTACTTTCCGCTTATGCTGCTTCAAAGCATGCTTTACATGGATTCTTTGATTCCCTGAGAGGTGAAATTAAAGATGATAGAATTAAAATTACAATTATTATTCCGGGTTTTGTAAAAACCAAAATAACTGAAAATGCTCTGACCGGTGACGGTATGAAATACGGAAAGGGACTGGAAATACACGATAAGGGAATTTCAGCATATATATGCGCTGACAAAATATTATACGCAGTTGCAAATGATAAGGAAGAAGTATTCATCGGAGGCAGGGAAAAAATTACAATATTCATGAACAGAATCTTTCCCCGCACTTTTGCCGGAGTGATAAGAAATCATCCTGTAAAAAAATTAAACAGCATTAAAACATTTCTTAAATTTTGGAAAAAGAAAAATTAAGCATGATTATATTATACAATTAAGCATAACTGATGAATATAAATAAAATTTCGGATATACTTGAATACCAGTCACAAACCTTCTCTCTGGATAAAGCAGTTACAGGTAAGAGAGAGGACAAGAGTACATATTCTTACAGCACGGAAGAGTTAAGACAAATGGTTAACCGGTTCAGCACGGGATTGCTTAAAAGAGGTTTAAAAAAAGGAGACAAAATTTCTCTTATCTCTTATAACAACAGACCTGAATGGAATATTTCGGATTTAGGAATGTTACAGATCGGGGTAATTAACGTGTCCGTTTATCCGAATATTAGTCCGGAAGACTATATTTATATTTTTAATAATGCAAAAGTAAAATATTGTATTGTCGGGTACGGTGACTTGTTAGAAAAGGTCCTTAAAGCGCAGCCGTATGTAAATTCACTGGAAAAAATATTTACTTTTGACGAGCCGGCCATATGTAAAGACATTAACGGTAATACCATTGAATCCTGGAATTCATTATTAGAAAAAGAAGTAAATATGAAATTACTGGAAGATGCGGCTAATTGTGTTTATCCGGAGGATCTTGCAACAATAATTTATACTTCGGGAACGACAGGAGTGCCGAAAGGAGTAACGCTTTCTAACAGAAACATAGTGTCTAATGTAAAAGCCATTAGTGAGACCATGTTGCTTGAGAAAGGTGACAGAGCATTAAGTTATCTTCCGATTTGTCATGGATTTGAACGCACTTTTGTCTATTGCTATTTGTATAAAAGCATAGAAGTTTATTATGCTTTGAATATGGAGACTGTAGGAGAAAGTCTTAATGAAGTTCATCCTCACATTATAACTGTTGTGCCGCGTGTACTGGAAAAATTTTATGAGAAAATTATCTTTTCTGTGCAAAAGTCCGGAAGATTCAGACGTGCTTTATTCTATTGGGCTGAAAGAATAAGCTCAGAGTTTGACTTCAATAAGAAATTCAGTCTCTGGTACCGGATCAAAATCCGGATAGCCGGTATTCTTGTTTATTCAAAGATCAAACAGAAATTTGGCGGAAGTCTAAAAGTAGCGGGAACAGGAGCATCAGCCTGTCCGACAAAATTAATTAAATTTTTTTGTACTGCCGGAATTCCGGTACGTGAAGGTTATGGGCTGACAGAAACCTCTGCAGTGCTTAGTGTTAATCACATTCCGAGCAGTCAGGCAATGCTCGGAACGGTTGGCATTGTGCTGCCGAATTTTGATGTAAAGATCAGTGACTGCGAAGGAATTTACCAAAACGGCGAGGGTGAGATACTTGTGCGCGGAGAATCATTAACAAAAGGATATTACAATGATCCGGTAAGTACTGCAGAAGCCTTTAATGAAGATGGTTGGCTGCTGACAGGAGATATAGGAAAGCTTGTAAAAAATGATTTTGGATATGAGTTCATTAAATTAACAGACCGCAAAAAGGAATTGTTAAAATCTTCGAACGGCAAATACCTGTCTCCTGCTGCAATTGAAAACCGGCTTAAGGAAAATTTTTTCATTTCACAGGTAATGGCATTAGGTGAACAACGAAAATTTGTATCAGCGCTGATTGTACCTGAATTTAATATTTTAAGAGATTGGTTTTTAAAGTCTGATAAAGATAACAAAGATGATAAGGAAATAATCAACTTATCTTCCGTCAGGGAAAAATTTCAAAATATTGTGGATGAAGCAAATAAACATCTGTCCCGTCACGAACAAATCAGGAAGTTTGTCTTACTGCACCGAAGCTGGGGAGTAGAAACCGGAGAGCTGACACCGACTTTAAAACTGAAGCGAAAGAATATAGAAAAGAAATATGCATATTTAATAGAGCAGATGTATCATACCGGTATACCGGGGTCCTGAATTTCTTTGCATTAGATTCTTCGCCGCGGTTGAAGTTGCTTCATCCACCAACAGCATTATTCTTTTCGCCGCGGTTGAAGTTGCTTCATCCACCAACCGCATTATTCTCTGACAAATCTGTGACAATTTGTGACAAATCTATGCCAACTCTAAAGAAGAAGTATTGTAACTTTGTATAGCTTAAGATAAGGAGAAAAAAAAATGAGAACCCTGAATAAAATAATAATGATCATAAGTATTGTGGTTTTAGGATGTCCGGCGATAACGGCGCAAATAAGCGCAATCGATTTCAACAGACTTATTATCGGCAAAAGCTACAAAGTATTGCTGAACAACAAATGGGATACTGAGGGAATATTGCTGAAGAAAGATTCTGCTTCCATTCAGATCAGGAATAACATCAGCACATATACAATTAAGAATTCGGATATTTTGCAGATTGCAGATCCCGATTCTGAATTTACTGAAGAATCCGAAATGAAGCAAAGTATGCAGGCTGATTCGGCTCTGAAGACAATTGAACTCACGGACGGCAGTGAACTGATCGGTTATATCACAGATGAAGATAATACAAGTATTAAATTCAAAACACAATCCGGGACGGAACTTGTAATAAGAAAATCACAGATCAAAGCGATCGAATCAGAAAGATCAGATTATTACGCCGGAGCAGACCCGAATCAAACAAGATTATTTTTTGCTCCCACAGGAAAAACGCTCAAATCAGGAACAGGTTATTTTTCAGTCTGCGAATTGTTAATTCCGATGGTTGCTTTTGGTGTGACTGACTTTATAACTCTTGCCGGCGGAATAACAATTCTACCAGGGGCTAGTGAACAGGCATTTTACTTAAACGGCAAAGTCAGAACCGTTGAAGCAAAAAACTTCGATCTTTCGGCAGGGATACTTTACGCAAATACTACCGGAAGCGATAATGTAGGACTGACAGAGCTCTATGCTGTTGGTACTTACGGAACAGATGACATTGCATTAACTTTTGGCGGAGGATTGTCTTTATCTGAAGATAATGAAACTTATCCCATTCTGATACTTGGAGGCGAAGCAAAATTATCAAAGAGTCTTAAACTGATATCAGAGAACTGGATCCCAGTCAGTCAAAAAAGCTCTAAGCTGTTTTCGCTTGGTTTACGGTTTTATGGAAAGCACTTAGCCGGTGATTTCGGATTGATGCTCCCGGTGGATCCCAACGGAGAAATTGTAAACGGCTGGCCGTTTTTTCCATGGGTAGGATTAAATTATAATTTCGGAATGTGAGAATTCAATTATCAATTATCAATTATCAATGTTCAATGATCAATTTTCAATGATCAGTTTTAAATGATCAATTTGGCAATCTGAAATTGGAAAGATAGTCAACAAAAGTATGACAATTGGAAATTTATGACTGCATATTTTTGAACAATAAAAATAAAGTGTATTAAGATTTTTTAAAAAAAGAAAATAGAATTTTTTAACTGAACTTAGGAGAATTTAAAATGAAAAAGATAAAATATTTATCAGCATTGTTTGTGATCATTCTGGCTTTTTTCACTTTTCAAAATTCATTCTCACAGGTGAATCAGGAATGGGCAGAAAGATATAATGGTCCGGCGGATTCAACTGACTGGGGGTATTCAATTACTTATGATGATTCCGGAAATGTATATGTTACCGGTTACAGTTTTGGAATTGGAACATCTTATGATTATTTAACAATAAAATACAATTCAGCAGGAGTTCAGCAATGGTCATCAAGATATAATCGATCAGGTAATTCAAGTGATTATTCAAATTCAATTGCAGTAGATGGATCAGGTAATGTTTATGTGACCGGCAGGAGTTATTTAAATCCGCAAGGGACTAACAGTGATTACGCAACAGTAAAGTACAACTCATCCGGTGTGCTGCAATGGTCTGCAACTTATAACGGACCGGGGAATTCCTTTGACGGTGCCTATTCAATCGCCTTAGATTGTGAAGAAAATGTTTACGTTACAGGTTCCAGTAACGGGTCAGGAAGTTTCAGTGACTATGCAACAATAAAATATAATTCAGCAGGGATTCAGCAGTGGGTCGCAAGATATAATGGTTCAGGAAATGATAATGACCATGCAAATTCAATAAAGGTTGATATTTTGGGAAATGTATATGTAACCGGTAAAAGTGTTGGAATCGGAACATCTTATGATTATTTAACAGTAAAATACAATTCATCAGGTGTAATGCAGTGGGAATCAAGATATAACGGACCGGGATATTCAGGTGATTATGCAATATCAATTACATTAGACGATTCAGGTAATGTTTACGTCACAGGAAATCAGAACAACGGCCAGGATATAGATTACGCAACATTAAAATATAACTCAGCCGGTGTTGAGAAATGGGTTGCAAGATATAACGGACCGGCAAATTCAAGTGATTATGCAGTATCAATTACAGCTGACAATTCAGGAAATGTGTTTGTGACAGGTCAAAGTTATGGCATTGGTACACATGTAGATTATGCAACAATAAAATACAATTCAGCCGGAGAAGAGCAATGGGTCAACAGATATAACGGGACAGCGAACTATACAGATAATGCAGTTGCAATGGACTTAGATCATTCAGGCAATATCTATGTTACAGGAAACAGTTACGATACCTTAACATCTTCGGATTATACAACAATAAAATACAATTCAGACGGTACTCAACAGTGGGTGACAAAATATAACGGAACTGCAAATTCAGATGATGTGGGTTTTTCAATTGCGATAGACGATCTGGATAATGTCTATGTAACCGGCGTGAGTATGGGAATTGGAACAGGTGCTGATTATGCAACTATAAAGTATTCACAAACAACCGGAATAGAACAAATATACTCTGAACTTCCGGAACAATTCAGCTTATCCCAAAATTATCCAAACCCATTCAACCCAAGTACAATTATCAATTATCAATTATCAATGATTAATTATGTCTCGCTGAAAGTTTATGATGCGTTGGGTAGAGAAGTTGCAACACTTGTAAATGAAAAACAAAATCCGGGAACATATCAGGTAGAATTTGACGGGAGCGGATTGACGAGCGGAGTTTACTTTTACAAACTCACTGCGGGGGAATTTACGGATACTAAGAGAATGTTTCTTGTCAAATGATAAATTGTAAATGTTAAAATGGTAAATGATTACATAATTAGATGTTGTCCACTGCTCATTTCTCATTGCTCATTTCTCATTGCTAATGTTATTCTGTTTTGAATTGTAACCGTATTTGTTTATACATAATTTTGTAACAAATTCTTTATAGCGGAATAATTGCTTACCGATAAAACCACACTTTCCCTTTCGATATTATTCTGCAGTAAGAAACAATAGTTCTTAATTTCAATATTAGAAACTATGAAAAACTTCTTTGATAATTCACTGATCATGAAAGTTATTCTGATCACTGCAATCATATATCTTCCCGGCACCACAATTTCCGAAAGCAAATATACTCAAAGTTTATTTACACCCGTCAATACGCTGTCTGATTCTAATAAGACAAAATTTCCCGAACATTACTTCAGGTTTCCGCTGAAGCCGGGAGTTGATCTGAATGTACTTACTCATATCGTATCCCTGGATAATGTAGAGAACGGTTTCGTATATGCTTTTGCTAATGAAGAGCAATGGATACAAATAAATAAGCTCAGACTGGAAATAGAGGAGCTTGCGCATCCGAGTTCTTTATACGATCATGAAATGAGATCCACACATACAATAATGGACTGGGATTCATATCCTACTTATGCCGCTTACAGGAATATGATGTGGCAGTTCGCATCTTCATATCCGGACATTTGCCGTCTTGACACAATTGGTTATTCGGTTCAGAACAGGCTTATACTTGTTTTAAAAATATCAGACAATGTCAGTGAGAATGAAGACGAACCGGAGTTTTTTTATACATCATCCATGCACGGAGATGAGACTGTTGGCTATATACTATTGCTGCGGCTTGCTGATTATCTTCTTTCGCAGTACGGGCAGAACACAACCGAAGGGATGCGTGCAACAAGGATAATTAATGAGCTTGAGATCTGGGTCAATCCGCTTGCAAATCCCGACGGTACTTACAGACTGGGCGGAGATACGACAGTCAATAACGCCACCCGTTTCAATGCAAACAATAAAGACCTTAACAGAAATTTCCCGGACAGGATCTCTGATACCAATAATGTTCTGACAGGCAGAGAAGCGGAGACACAGGCGATGATGAGATTTGCATCTAAAAGAAACATTTCGATGTCAGCTAATTTTCACGGAGGTACAAGAGTAGTTAATTATCCCTGGGATAACGGCGCTCCGAGCGGACAATATTCTGCCTGTCCGGATGATGCATGGTTCATTGAATCCTCTTTGTCATATTCACTCACAAACCCTGACCTGATGAGCGGAAGTTTCATAAACGGTATTACAAACGGCTGTGAATGGTATGCAGTATTCGGAGGACGTCAGGACTGGATATACCGGTGGCACGGCGGAAGAGAGACCACAATCGAATTATGGGATGTAAAGAATCCTCCCGGCTCAGTGCTTCCGCAGCGCTGGACAAACAACAAAGAATCCCTTCTCGCATATATGGAACAGACTTTGAAGGGAATCAGAGGAATTGTAACTGATGCTGTTACTTCACAGCCAGTGAGAGCAAAAATATTTATAAGGAATTTTTCAGGATCGTATGTAAATACGGATTCCTTTACCGGTGATTATCACTGTCTTGTGCTTCCGGGAACATACGGGGTAATATTCACCGCTCCGGGATATGTCAGTGATACTGTAAACAATGTAACTGTTGAGGACAGTATTGCAATAAGACTAAACCACGTTATGAACAGGATCCCGACCAACATTACGTCTGCTGAAGCCGGTATGCCCGAAGACTTAAGGCTTGCTCAGAATTATCCAAATCCCTTCAACCCAACTACAATTATCAGTTATCAATTATCAATGATTAATTATGTCTCGCTGAATGTTTATGATGCGTTGGGAAAAGAAGTTGAGGCACTTGTAAATGAAAAACAAAATCCGGGAACTTATCAGATTGAGTTTGACGGGAGCGGATTGCCCGGCGGAGTTTATTTTTACAGGCTGACTGCAGGGGAGTTAACTGAGACTAAGAGTATGATGCTTTTAAAGTGAGCGGAGTGTGAAAGTGTGTAAGTGAGTTATATTTTTCTTTAATAAATAAATCTAAATATTATGAAAAAGATTTTGACTTTTTTTGTTTTGTTAATAGTTTTCTTCTGTAAATCTGTACTATACTCACAGATCTCATATAATAATTTTGTTGCTTCTGTTATGAGTCAGGTAAGCGCTGATTCGGTTTATAAATATGAACGTCAGCTCTCCGGTGATACATCCTGTATTATCGGTGGTTCTGCTTATACAATTTTGTCGAGACATTATTCAACCCAGGGAAACATAAAAGCAGCACAGTATATTCTTGAAAAATTCCAGAGTTTCGGTCTATCTGCCTGGTATCAGAATATCAATTCTACAATGATAAATGTGCTCGCAAAGAAAACGGGAAATAAGTATCCCAATCAGTATGTTATCATTTGCGCTCACTATGATGACATGCCATCGGGTACGCTTGCGCCCGGAGCAGATGATAATGCATCAGGGACTGTAGCAGTAATCGAAGCTGCGCGTCTTCTTTCAGGACTTGATCTTCCTTTTACAATATTGTTTGCAGCTTGGGATGAGGAAGAGCGGGGACTTCTCGGGAGCAAGGCTTATGCGGATTCCGCCTATATCCGCGGAGATTCTATTATAGCAGTCCTTAATTTTGATATGATCGCTTATGACGGAAACAATGACGGCGCTCTTGACATCAATACTAATACGGGATCAATGTCTCTTGCTAATGAATTTCGGCAAATAGTAAATCTGTATCAGCCTTTACTTATGCCGCAGATTACTACGTCGCTGAACGGCGGAAGCGACCATCAGTCGTTTCAGCAGAGAGGGTATAAAGCAATCCTTTCCATTGAAGACAATAGTGATTTTACTCCTTTCTATCACACAGTCAATGATGCTTATTCATCACTCAACAAACCTTACTTTGTAAGAATGGTAGAAGCGGGAATTGCAGCATTGGTTACAACGGCAGGTGACTTCAAGATAACTATTCTGCATACGCCTATTGTTTCCGGACCGGAGACGGGTCCCAGAAACGTTACAGCAGTTATCAGATCTTCTTACACAATAGCGCAGGGTTCAAATCAGCCAAGACTTTATTTCAGCGTGAACAGCGGACCGGCAAACTTTGTTAATCCGGCTTATTCAAATCTTGATACTTTTAGGTTTACAATTCCCGGACAAACTATTAATTCAACAGTAAAATATTATTTAGCTGTTCAGGATTCTGATGGATCAATTGTTTCAACATTACCTTCAGGAGGCTCGGGAGTAAATCCTCCGGGTACAGTTGAGCCGCCTGAAATGTTCCAGTATCAGGTTGCAAATGTTTACATAGCAACAATCGGTACCGGCACTACATCATCAAACTTTCCGTTTGCCACATACTATATGGATGCAAAAACGCAATATCTGTATCTTGCTTCGGAAATAAATACAGCAAGTTCGAATATAATGATGATTGGATTTGATGTGATCAATGCCGATCCGGGAATGATGAATAACTTCAATATCAGGTTTCAGAATACTACTGTGTCATCACTGACGGGGTTTGTTACAACAGGATGGACCACTTGCTACAGTCCGACTTCATATACCGTTCCCGGAAGCGGATGGCAGAACATTATACTGACTCAGCCATTTCAGTATTCCGGAGGAAATCTGCTCGTTGAAATATGTTATGATAATTCTGCATACACTCAATACTCAACAATAAATTCAACTCCTGCAAGCGGAATGTTCTGGGGAAGATATGGTGATCTTGCAAGTTCTTCCGGATGTGCAACGACAACATGGAGTTCATCAACATCACCTCCGGGAAGAGCAAACACCAGATTAACATTCAGCCCGATAACATCTGTTGCAGGAAACAGTAACACTTTGCCCTTGTCATATGAATTAAAACAAAACTATCCCAACCCGTTCAATCCGAAAACAATTATCAATTATCAATGTTCAAAGATCAATTTTGTTTCATTGAAAGTGTTTGATGTTTTGGGAAAAGAAGTTGCAGTAATTGTAAATGAAAAACAAAGTCCGGGAACGTATGAGGTTGAGTTTGACGGAAGCGGACTGACGAGCGGGGTTTATTTTTACAGACTTACGTCAGGTGAGTTTACGGATACGAAGAGGATGATGCTTATTCAATGATCAATGTTCAATTTTTAATTCTTCGCCGCGATTGGTGTTGATACATCCACCATCCGATCTTAAGTTTCAAGTTACGAGTTCGCTCATGAGTTTAAAACTCCTTGTTCTCAATCTCCCGATTGGGAACGCGCTTTTCAATCTTCGCCGCGGTTGGTGTTGTTTCATCCACCAACCGCTCATAAGTTTCAAGTTACGAGTTTTCTTAAAAATATCAATCCCGCGTGCTCCTGGCGGGAATCCAATCAACAGTGAGTTTCAAGTTACGAGTTGAGAACGCACTCTTCAAAATCAAAAGACATAAATCAAAACCTCACACGCTAAACCGTAATTATAAATCTTAGTTGATTTCAAATATTCCATCCAATATCAAGAATAAAAACCCCCACTTCACAAAACCGTCAAAATGTCCGTTGTTTTTTCAATCAATCTCGGGTTAACTTTGTATAGTTCTTTCAAATAGAATTGATCATCACTTCAGCTGATATCAGCGTTGAGCAGAATTCTAAAAACGGTGAAATTAAGAATTGGAGTTAATCAGTTAAGTCTCAAAGCGATTGTTAAAAGCACAGAAGTAAAAAGTAAATACAAAGCTGCAGACTCCGGAAGGCAAGTAACTTTACCGAGGAGAGATTAAGCCTTAAGCCGGAGACTATAAACTTTAAAGTGGAGTCACAAACTCTAAAGCTAAGACTTAAAACTTTTAAGCGAAGACTTAAAACTTTAAAGCGGAGACTTAAAACTTTAAAGCATAGACTTAAATCTTTAAAGTGAAGACTTAAAACTTCAAAGCGGAGAAACATAGCTTTAAAAAGTAGACATTTGACTTTCAAGTAAAGCCATCTGACATCCAAGCGAAGCCATCTGACATCCAAGCGAAGCCATCTGACATCCAAGCGAAGACATCTGACTTCCAAGCGAAGATATCTGACATCAAAGCGAAGCCATCTGACATCCAAGCGAAGCCATCTGACATCAAAGCGAAGCCACGTAACATCCCTGGAATTTCATTTAACAGCCGCGCGGAGAAAATTTTAAGTTGATCCGGGACTTTTAGCAGTATCCGGAAAAGGAATTACAGTGTCCCGAAGACGTATGACAGAGTCCCGGAGAGGTTTGACAGTGTCCCGAAGACATTTGACAGTATGCCGGAGATGAATGACAATGTGCCGGAAATGTTTGACAGTATGCCGGAGACGAATGACAGTGTGACGGAGACTTATGACAGTATGCCGGAGACGAATGACAGTGTGCCGGAGATTATGAACAGTGTATCTACGCCGTGTGTTTTTAAATAAATACCATAAAACCGCTAATATCAGCTTAATTCAGCAAGATTGTAAAAAACAAATAATTAAAAAAGACCCGGCAGGTCTGAATAACAAAAACAAAAAAATCATTAACTAAAAAAAAGGAGTAAAAAATGAACAGGAGACTAAGCAACAAACTGACAATGCTGGATGGTGAGGAGTTCTACGGTATTGAAATGCAGTTCTATGTAGGATATAAGTCAGCCCGCAATATTAAAGACCTTGGTATCAGACACAAACAGGACACGCAAATTCACTCACTGATAGAACCCGGTATAAGCAGAGAGGAAACTAAAGTTATTGAACCGAAAGCTTTGCAAAACAAATATAGAATCGTAAAAAACTAATGCGCTTTTCTCTTATCACCCTCCTGACACTTCAAAAGGAGGGGGCAGGGGAAATCGAACAAACTCAGTCATTAACCGCCTCTATAGGAATTCCAAAAAGTATATTACACAAACGTCAGGATCCCAAATATTGGAATCAAGTGAATCCAATAAATCAAATTTTCATAAACGGAGTTTTTTATATAAGACACTTCGAATGAGATTTTTTTAAACAGGAAAATAATTCAGAATCTCTAAAGAGAGCAGAGTCCGGACAGTAAATTTGAGTTGTTGGTCACGCTCGCTGCACTCACTAAGACCAACAACTGCGAAGAAAAACCATGAAATTAGAGCTGCACAAGACGAAGCGCGAATATTTGGAAATCCATAAATTTAAAAACAGATTCAAACTTTCATTGTAATAAAAAATCAAAATATTTATATTGATAAAATTTTAAAAAGAAAAGAGGTAAATAAATTTGTTAAAAGTAATAGTTCAGGACGGTGAGTCCATAGACAAAGCTCTTAAAAGATTCAAAAAGAAATACGAAAAATCAGGATTGCTGAAAGAGTTCAGAAGAAGAATGTTCTATACCAAACCGTCTGTTGAGAAAAAGATGGATAAGGAAAGGGCAATCAGAAAAAATAAGAGAATACTTGCCGAAGAAAATGTTTAACTGATAACAGTGCTTTTAATAAAACCCATTGAAAAAAGCTCAGTGGGTTTTTTATTTTAAAAGATTTTCATTTTACTTTAAAAAAATTCATATAACTTGCCCCAAAAAAAACAAAACCTGTTAACCGAATTTATTTCAAAAGAAAAAATTGCGAAGCGTGTGTCGCAGATCGCAAAGCAGATAAACAAAGACTACAAAGGAAAGAAACCTATTTTTATCGGTATACTTAACGGTTCTTTTATATTTCTTTCAGATATAATAAGGGAAGTAAATATTGAATGCGAAATTGATTTTCTGAAACTTTCGAGTTACGGTGATGAAAAGATCACATCCGGAAAAGTGAAAATGCTGAAAGAGCTGAATTGTGAAATAAAAGGAAGAGACATTATTGTAGTGGAGGATATTGTAGACTCCGGGTTGTCAGCAATATTCATTAAAAAACTTATTGAAAAACATAAACCGGCTTCTATGAAATTTATAACTTTACTGTTTAAAAAAAATATTTCCAATCTGAAATTCAAAATAGATTATATCGGATTTGAGATCGAAAATAAATTTGTGGTTGGTTACGGACTTGATTATGCGCAGAAGTACAGGAATTTAAAAGCTATATATGTGTTAAACTGTTAAATTCAAACAATTATGACTGAAAATAATAAAACTCCAAAAAAGAATAATAACGAAGAGTTCAACTGGAACAGAGTATTTAAGATTGTATTAGGCTGGAGCGCAATACTTATAGGTTTCTTTCTGATCATGGTGTATACTAAAGGTTCAGACGGAAAATATTCGGAATTAAAATATGACCAGTATCTGAAATTTCTCAGTGAAAAAAAGATCGCTACCGCGGTAATAAAAAAATCCGATAACAATTATGAATTTCTCGGAACACTTAAGTCACCCGAAACCATAACTTTAGGAAACAGATCGGCAACCATTGACAAGTTCAATGTATTTCTCCCATATACAAATCTTGATGACAATATAGTAAATACCTGGACAGAAAGCGGAGTTCAGTTCAGCATTGAAAAAGATGACGGAGGATGGCTCACGCCGTTACTCGGAGCTTTACCGTGGATACTGATCATTGCATTCTGGATAATTATAATGAGGAGGATGCAGTCAGGCGGAGCCGGCGGTTCAAAGAATATTTTCTCATTCGGAAAGTCAAAAGCAAAATTACTTAGCGAGACCGGAACAAAGGTAACATTTCAGGATGTAGCCGGCGCAGATGAAGCAAAGGAAGAATTATCAGAAATTATAGAATTTTTAAAAACACCTGCAAAGTTTCAAAAGCTTGGCGGTAAAATACCAAGAGGAGTATTGTTATTAGGTCCTCCCGGAACAGGAAAGACCTTGCTTGCAAGAGCAGTAGCAGGGGAGGCGGGAGTTCCGTTCTTCTCTATCAGCGGAGCGGATTTTGTGGAAATGTTCGTCGGAGTCGGAGCTTCAAGAGTCCGTGATCTATTTGAGCAGGGTAAGAAAAACGCACCGTGTATAATATTCATAGATGAAATAGATGCAGTCGGAAGACACAGAGGCGCAGGACTTGGCGGCGGACATGATGAAAGGGAACAGACACTGAATCAGCTTTTAATTGAGATGGACGGATTTGAACAGAATAACGGAGTAATAATCATTGCAGCTACAAACAGACCTGACATACTGGATCCGGCTCTATTAAGACCGGGAAGATTTGACAGACAGGTGGTAGTGGACAGACCTGATGTGAAAGGAAGAGAAGGAATACTTTTGGTACATACAAGAAAAACTCCTCTTGCAAACGATATAAGTATTGATATTCTTGCAAAGGGAACACCGGGATTTTCCGGAGCTGATCTTGCAAATCTTGTCAACGAAGCGGCATTACTTGCTGCGAGAAGAAATTCAGATAATGTTTGCATGAAAGATTTTGAAGAGGCGAAGGATAAAGTCATGATGGGAACGGCAAGGAAAAGTCTTATTATTTCCGACAGGGAAAAAAAGACTACGGCATATCATGAAAGCGGTCACGTAATAGTTGCCAAAATGATCCCAGAATCTGATCCTGTTCATAAAGTAACTATAATACCGCGCGGCAGAGCGCTTGGCGTTACTACTTATCTTCCAATGGATGAGAAGCATACATACTCAAAGGAATATCTTGAAGCAATGCTTGCATACGCAATGGGCGGAAGAGCTGCTGAGAAATTAATATTTAATGAATACACAACAGGCGCCAGCAATGATATTGACAGAGCTACAGGAATGGCGAGAAGAATGGTCTGCGAATTCGGTATGAGTGAAAAGCTCGGACCTATCGCTTACGGTCAGAAGCAGGAAGAAATTTTCCTCGGAAGAGAAATTAATCAGCACAGGGATTACAGTGAATCTACACAGATATTAATAGATGATGAAATTAAAAAGATAGTTCAGGCGGGAATGGATAAAGCTGAAAGATTATTACTGGAAAATGTTGAGATACTTCACAGAATGTCTGATGCATTACTCGAAAGAGAAATTCTTGATTCCGTAGAAATTGACATGATAATGAAAGGCGAAGAATTACCTCCGTATCAGAAACCTGAAAAGGAAACTTCTGCGAACACTAACGGTGAATTGCCAAAAGAAAAAAAGAAGAATGTAGAAAATGATAAATTTGCTCCGGGCGATATTGCGCTTGCAAATTAGAATAATAATATAATCAATTTATAAAAAGCGAGAATCAACTCGCTTTTTTTTTGACATTTGACAATATCAGATCATACAGAAATAAAAATCGAGTTATACAGAAAAGGAATTCATCTTTTTTCTTCTGTTATTCCCATTACATATATATTTATTGAAAGCAGGGAATTTTTTATCTGGTTTCTTGCAGCGCTTACTATTGTGATGTTTGCGATAGACTACATCAGATTTAAAAATCCGGAATTTAAAAAATTCTACCTGAGCTTTCTGGGAGATATACTAAGACCGCATGAAGTAAATAAAAAAAAAGCAATGTTTACCGGCGGAACATATCTTATTCTTGCTTTTCTAATCTGCGTTATCATATTTCCAAAACCTGTTGCAGTAATGTCTATGCTTGTACTGGTAGTTTGCGATTCTTTTGCAGCTATATTTGGCAAATTACTCGGCAGGACAAAAATCGGTGCAAAAAGTCTTGAAGGCAGCGCAGGATTTTTTTTTTCAGGGCTTGCAGTAATAATACTTACTCCTAAGATGACGGATAATAATACTGAATATGTAATTGCAGCCGCTTCAGTTCTTATCACTACTTTCTTTGAATTAATCCCTTTGAAGTTAGATGATAATATTACTATTCCTGTCTTTTTCGGAGTAACATACTTAATACTTTTTAAAATATTTTTATAAAAATTAAATCATAAAATGTCATTCAGATGCGGAATAGTCGGATTACCGAATGTAGGTAAATCAACTTTGTTTAACGCCATTACTTCATCGCAAAACGCTGAAGCTGCTAACTATCCTTTTTGTACAATTGATCCAAATGTCGGAATGGTAATTGTTCCGGATGAAAGAGTAACGGGACTTGTGGATCTTTTCAATCCGAAGAAAATTGTTCCTGCAACCATTGAATTTGTCGATATAGCAGGACTGGTCAAAGGCGCTTCAAAAGGCGAAGGACTGGGTAATCAGTTTCTTTCACATATCAGAGAAGTGGAAGCTATTATTCATATTGTCAGATGTTTTGAAGATGAAAATATTGTTCACGTCGAAGGTAAGATCGATCCGAAAAATGATATTGAAACAATAGAGACTGAGCTGATACTTAAAGACCTTGATACACTTGACAAGCGTTTAGACAAAGCCGGTAAGGGAATCAAAAGCGGAGACAAGAAAGCAATTGCAGAAGTCGATCTTCTTAACAGGCTCAAAGATCACCTGAGTATATCACGTCTTGCAAAGTATTTTACAACAGGACTGAGTGATGAGGAATCAGAAATAATAAGAGACCTTCATTTACTGACTGATAAGCCGGTATTATATGTTGCAAATGTTGATGATAAAGATCTGAATGGAAATAGTTTTTCTGAAACAGTAAAAGAAATTGCAAAGAAAGAGAACGCAGAATTTTTGATTCTGTCAGTTCAGATCGAGTCTGAAATTTCACAGCTTGAAACCAAAGAAGAAAAATCTGAATTCTTAAAAGAGTTAGGTCTTGAACTTTCAGGACTGGACAAGCTAATTAAAAAAGGATATGAGCTTCTTAATCTAATTACTTTTTTTACAGCAGGTGAAAAGGAAGTTCATGCATGGACCATTCCAAAAAATTACAAAGCCCCGAAAGCGGCAGGGGAAATACATACTGATTTTGAAAAAGGATTTATCAGAGCTGAGATAATTAAATATCCTGATCTTATTGAATTAAGATCCGAAAGCGCTGTTAAGGAAAAAGGTCTTATGAGAGTGGAAGGAAAAGATTATGAAATTGAGGATGGCGATGTAGTGTTTTTCAGATTCAATGTCTAAGCATCATTCGACGCCAAAATATCTTAAGCCGTTTACAGTTATAAACGCTGATACGTAAGCAAGTAATGTAAATGTAACTACCTGCAATAAAGGTATCTTCCAGCCGCCGGTTTCTTTCTTAGATATAGCAACGGTAGAAAGGCATTGTAATGCAAAAACAAAAAAGACAATAAGTCCTGCAGTTGTAGCCGGCGTGAATATTTTAACTCCGGTATTTTCGAAAGTCGCATTCTGCATTGCGCTCAGAAGAGAACTTTGATTGTCTTCCTCTGAATCAGTAACTTTAAAATTACCATAAGCGAACTCACAAATACTTCCCTCGCAGCAAATGTAGCTATCAGTGCTACTCCTACTCTCCAGTCCAGTCCAAGAGGTTTCATTACAGGTTCAATGAAGTAACCTATCTCAGATGCATAGGAAGTTGCTATTCTTTCTGAATTTTTTAACATAACTATCTCATCTTCCGATTTCCCGTTTTCATTTACCACCGGATCGTAATTCGGCAAATAGGTCAATACCCAGAGTATAATTGAAAGATATAAAATCACCGGACCTGCTTTTAAAACATATTGCTTTGCATTCGAAAACATACTTGTGACGGCTGCAGTTAACTTAGGTTTTCTGTAAGCAGGAAGCTCCAGTATAAATGATGAATTGTCGTTAGTGTTTAAAAAAGATTTACTGAATTTGTTTACCACCGCAGCTATTACCAATGAGCTTGCAATGCTGAAAATATATATAAGTGTTAATATTAAACCTCCTGTCAGCGCATCATCTTTCGGGATAAGAAAAGCAATAAGAAGCGCATAAACGGGGAGTCTTGCGCTGCAGCTCATCAGAGGAATAATGAAAATAGTAAGCATCCTTTCTTTCTTATTTGTAATTGTTCTGGTGGCCATCATTGCCGGGATAGCGCAGGCAAATCCTGACAGCATCGGAACAAACGATTTACCGTTTAAGCCGATCTTTGACAAAGGTTTATCAATTATCATTGCGCCGCGCGCAAGAAAACCGGAGTTCTCAAGCAGACTTAGAATAAGAAAAAGAATAAGTATCTGCGGAAGAAATACCATCACCGAGCCCACTCCGCTTATAATGCCCTGTGAGATCAGGTTTCCGTACCAGTTGTCTCCTACAATATCAGAAGCATTTTCCGACCATAAACTGAATGCGTCATTTACAAGATCCATGGCAGGCGCTGCAATATAGAATACCGATGTAAACATTATCAGCATCGTCAGGAAAAATATTATAAGTCCCCAGAATTTATGAAGCACGAACTTATCAAGCTTTAAAGTAAATTCATCGGGTTTCTGAAATGAACCGGGACTGTTTAAAACTATTAACTCTTTATTGATTTTATCTAAGTCAGTCTCTTTAAAGGTCTCAGAAATACCTGTGTTAAAAATAACATCTTTTTCGATCTGTTCGATCTCTGTATATGACTTCAAAAGATTTTCTCTGCTGACCGGAAAATGACCGGTGACGGAATTATTTTCGGACAATTTACTGAGCTGCAGGATGGATTTATTCACGGAAGTCAGGAAATTATCTATACCTTCTCCTGTCTTTGAGTTTACTCTCACTACATCACATTTCAGAATTTCTGAAAGCTTCTTATCTGAAATATCAAAACCTTTTTTATGAAGAAGATCCAGCATAGTAAGTATTACAACTACGTTGAATCCTGAATTAATGAGTTGTCTTACAAGGTAAAGATTTCTTGAGAGCTGACTCGCATCTACAGTTACGGCAATTATATCAGGCGTACCGTGTTCAGGATGTTTGAATAATGTTTGAACTGACAGTTCTTCATCAGGTGAAACCGGAAGCAAACTAATAATACCGGGGGAGTCGAGTATGTTTGCATTGACTGCATACTTTGATAATATTTTTGAAATTGAATATTCAACAGTAGAACCGGGATAATTTACTGTTTTAAATTTCTTTCCGCTGAGCTGATTAAATAATGTAGTTTTTCCTGTGTTAGGCTGACCGGTGATTGCTATCAGGGGGGTTTTATTTAAAGTAGTCTGATCCTTCAAATTATTATTGACGCAGCTTCATTTTTTCTGATTGCTATAATTGATCCTCTTATGGAAAATGCGATCGGATCGTTGAATAAAGTTTTGTTCAGCATTTCAATTTCCTGTCCCGGAGTAAACCCGATCTCCATAAGTCTGTGTGACGAGGGATGGGAATTATCTATATCTTCAATTCTCGCTTTTTCTCCGATCTTCATATCAGCTGCAGTTTTCATGATGTCTGTAATTTTATTAATATTCAAAATTTACTTATTCATTATAAATTAACTTATCTAATTTCCGGAATTGTTCTTACAGGTTTTTTCATCATTACATTTAGCAAATACCTGAAGAGTATGATCAACCATTTTAAAATTATTATCTTTGCATATTTTATCCTGGATTTTTTCTATCTGAGGGTATTCAAACTCGATTATCTTATTGCAGTTAACACAAATAAGATGATAATGAGGCTTTCTGCCAATCTTTGTTTCGTATCTGGTGCGGTCGCCTTTAAAATTATGTTTGGTAAGTATTTCACATTCGCTCATAAGCTCAAGCGTTTTGTATACTGTAGCCCGTGAAACATTGAGGTAATCATTCTTCATTTTAAGATAAAGCTCATCAGCATCAAAATGCTCCTCCATATTCAGAGCGGCATTAAGTATCAGAAATCTCTCATTTGTGATGCGATGAGCGTTATCCTTAAGATAAGCAATAAATGTATTTTTAATTTCTTCGAATGTCAATTTCAATTTCCTTATTAAGAATTTGTCTTAATAAAGATAGAGAAATTACATTTTAAATTCCATTTATAACTTTATCCAGTATTGCTATTCCTTTATCAATATCTTCAGCGCCGATATTTACCGGCGGTCTGAATCTCACCGACTTTTCACCTGAACCGAGAAGAATTAATTCGTTATCAAAAGCCCCACTCCTTATTTCGTCTCTCATCTTTCCGTCTGCAGCATCAAATGCGCAGAAGAGTCCGAGTCCTCTTGCATTTCTGATTTTCCCAGGATATTTTTCCGCCAGACCGGAAATACCTTTCTGTAAATGATCACCCATGACTTTACAATTTTCTACAAGATTTTCTTCACTGATGATCTCAAGTATTTTAGTAAATCTTTTCATGTCAGTCATATTACCACCCCAGGTTGAGTTGATCCTGCTCGGAGTCCTGAAAACATTTTCTTCTATCTCATCAATTCTGCCGGTGCTCAGTACTCCGCATACCTGAGTTTTCTTTCCGAATGAAATAAGATCAGGCTGCACGTAATGCATATGAGCCCACATTTTTCCTGTAAGAGCGATACCGGTCTGTACTTCATCAAAGATCAGCATCATTTCATTTTCATCACAGAGTTCTCTGAGTTTTATAAAAAATTCTTTTCTGAAATGATTGTCTCCGCCTTCTCCCTGTATCGGTTCCAGAATAATGGCAGCGATATCATCTTTATTCTCAGCAAGCGCTGTCATGATCTGATTCACAGCTTTCTCTTCAGCAGCAATAACGTTAGCAAGGTTTTCATCATTCAAAGGAAAAGTGATCTTCGGATTGTCAATTCTCGGCCATTTGAATTTCGGATAGTAAAGTATTTTTGCAGGATCGGTATTTGTAAGTGACATTGTATAACCGCTTCTGCCGTGAAACGCTTCTTTGAAATGAATTATCTGATGGCCTTTTTCTTCAGTGTACCCTTTTTTGAAATTCTTTCTGACCTTCCAGTCCATTGCAGCTTTAAGCGCATTTTCAACAGCCAGCGCTCCGCCTTCAATAAAAAATGAATACTTGAAATATTCCGGTACAGCAAGCTTAAAAAACGTACTGACAAATTCAGCCTGTGTCTCAGTATAAATATCCGACAGGGAAGGCTTGTTCACAGCTACCTTTCCGATCTCATTTATAAATTTCTCATTATTGAGTTTCGGATGATTCATTCCCAGAGGATTCGATGCAACATATGTAAAGAAATCCAGATAATTTTTTCCGTGTTTAGAATCATACAGATATGCGCCGCCGGATTTTTCAAGATCTATTGTAATATCAAATCCATCCACAAGCATATGCTTTTTCAGCTCGGTCTGAACATTTTCCGGAGTGATCGAAACTGATTTTTGCTTTCCGTTGTGATTCACTTTCAGAGTATCCGTTAGGATTTTATTTTCAGTTAAATTTGTCATGGTAGTCTGCAGTTTAAAGTTATATAATTATTGTTAGTTAGTTTTAATTAAAGATTACGGAATAAATTATTATCAAATAATAATTCCCATACTTACAGGATACTCATCTTTACTTTTCAGAAATTTCATAAAATCATTTACTGTATTTTGTGATACTATAAATATCAATCCTATACCGAGATTGAAAGTATTTCTCATATCCGATTCTGATACATTACCTTTGTTTTGTATCAGTTTAAAAATCTCAGGTCTTTCCCATGAATTCCAGTCAACGCTTATCTTAAGATCTTTCGGAACAACCCGTTTAGTGTTACCGATAATTCCGCCTCCTGTAATATGCGAGATGGAATTGATCTTAAACTTTTTTAAAGAACTCTGTATAATGTCAAGATACGATCTGTGTACTTTAAGCAATTCACTTCCGAGATCAGAATTAAGTCCCGGATATTTTTTGCTAAGTTCTTTTTTTGATTCAAAAATTTTTCTTACAAGAGAGTACCCGTTAGTATGAAGTCCGTTTGATCTTAAGCCAATCAGAACATTTCCCTTTTTTACATTTGAAGAGTTCACTATCTCTTTCTTCGAAACAATTCCAGTGATTGAGCCGGCCAGATCAAAGTCATTACCGTGATACACTCCCGGCATTTCAGCAGTCTCTCCTCCAATAAGTGAACATTTATTGCTGATGCATCCTCTGACAATTCCCTTTACTACATCTGCCGCTTCTTCACTGTTCAGCTTTCCTGTCGCATAGTAATCAAGAAAAAACATCGGAACTGCGCCGCACACTGCAATATCATTCACACAGTGATTAACTAGATCTTCACCGATCGTGTCAAACTTTTTAAGCGAAGCTGCGATCTTCAGTTTTGTCCCCACTCCGTCAACACTTGAAACAAAAACAGGACTCTTATGCTTTTTTAAATTCACTTCATAAAATGCACCGAAATTACCAATTCCTTTAAGTACTTCTTTTGTAAATGTTTTTGTGACGAGGGGTTTTATTTTTTCGACGAATTTGTCGGCTTCTGAGATATTTACACCGGAAGACTTATAACTTAATTTCACTTATCAAAATACCCAAACTAACCTTGTGTTTCAATGAATTACAAATTTTAAAATCTGTGTTTAAAGTGTTTAAACACAGAACGGGAAAAATATTTTCAGAAAATATTAGAAGATCGCGACACAGAATACAGAATTGCAAATTTTAAATATGTATCTATAATTTAACATCAATTTATTTTTATAAAATGAAACGTATTTGTCTGTGGTCAAGTCCGAGAAATATTTCAACTGCTCTGATGTATTCATTTGCGCAGAGAAATGATACAACAGTTTTTGATGAACCTCTATATGCACATTATCTCAGACTAACCGGTTCGGATCATCCCGGCAGACAGGAAATTATAGACAGCATGGATCCGGACGGTGAAAATGTGATCAGTGAAATAATTCTCGGAGAACATAACAGTGAAGTCCTTTTTTTCAAACAAATGACTCACCATTTTATCGGATTAAGAGAAGAATTTTTAAATGAAGTCATAAATGTGTTTTTGATCAGAGATCCGAAAGATCTTATCATTTCATTTTCAAAAGTTATAGCCGATGTAAATATGGAAAGGATTGGCGTTAAAAAGCAGTATGAACTATTTCAGAAACTGATTTCCATGAAACAGGATCCTCCTGTTATTGACTCGGGAGAAATTCTTAAAGACCCTGAAAAAGTACTGACCGAACTTTGTAATAAGATCGGAATACCGTTTGATAAAAATATGCTGAACTGGAAACCCGGTCCGATCCCGGAAGACGGAGTTTGGGCGAAGCACTGGTATAAGAATGTTCACAGATCTACCGGCTTTTCAAAATATGTATCGGATGAATCTCAGTTACCTGAAGAGTTTATTTCACTTTATGAAGAGTGTATGTTCTATTATAATGAATTACAGGAATTTTCAATTAAAGCTAATTAATTATGCTTCAGAAATTTGACGAAAGAAACAGTGACATTAAAGTATTCATAGGCGACAGGCTGTATGAAAGAAAGGATGCTAAGGTATCGGTATTTGACAGTTCGGTGCAGGGAGGAGATGCAGTATGGGAAGGACTGAGAATTTATAACGGAAAAATATTCTGCTTTGACAGACATGTCCACAGACTGCAGGAATCAGCAAAGACATTGTGTTTTGAAAATATTCCCGGTTTTGATTTCATAAAGAAAGCGGTTATGGAAACACTTAAAGCGAACGGAATGAAAAATGATGCGCATATAAGGCTGACTCTGACAAGAGGTGAGAAGATCACATCGGGAATGGATCCGCGTCTTAATACGAAAGGTCCTTGTTTGATCGTATTAGCCGAATGGAAAAAACCTGTCTATGATAATGCTTCGGGAATTAAGCTTGTAACTTCACACATCAGAAGAAACTCTCCTCAGTATCTGGATTCAAAAATACATCACAATAATCTGATCAATAATATTCTGGCAAAGATAGAAGCAAATCTATACGGAGCTGATGATGCGTTAATGCTTGACGGAAACGGATTTGTATCTGAAACAAATGCAACAAATGTATTTATGATTAAAAACAGAATACTGCATACTCCGAATCCGGATTCCTGTCTTCCGGGTATAACGCGCGGTTTAGTTATGGAAATTACTGCAGAACTTAATCTGATATGTAAGGAAAGAAATATTTCAGTTTCAGAATTTTACAATGCGGATGAAGTTTTTACAACGGGTACGATGGGGGAGCTCACATCCGTTTATGAAATTGACGGAAGAAAAATTATAAATAATACCGGTCTGAAAATTCTGAATAAAATTATGGAAGAGTTTAAAAAGAGAACAGAGACTGAAGGTGAAATAATTAATTAAAAAACTTTATATCCATTTCTTAAATCGAAACCATCCAAGCATAACAGTTGCAATTATCAGCATTATTATGATACTCACATAAAATCCGAATTCACTCTTCAAAAATGGAATTGTGTCAAAGTTCATTCCGAAAACTCCTGTTATTAAAGTCAGCGGCAGTATGATTGTAGCGATAATAGTCAGAAATTTCATCACTTCATTCATTTTATTATTTACAACGGAAAGGTAGGAGTCCAGAATACCTGATACATAATCACGGTAAGACTCTGAAGTATCCGCAACTCTGACAAGGTGATCGTATACATTTCTGTAATAAACCGATTCTTCAAGTGAAATTAAATCAGTTTCTCTTCTTGACAGCTTATACAATATCTCTTTCTGATATGAAGAAATTCTCCTGAGTCTGATAAGTTCTTTTTTAAGATTCAGAATGCTGAGGAGATTCCGGTTGCTTGGCATTTCCTTGAAAATTTTTGTTTCAACCAGATCGATCTCAGATTCAATATGATCAAGAACCGGATAATATCTGTCAACGATCTCATCGAGAATAAGATTAAGAATGAAGTCAGGACCTTTTTTGAATGTAGATTCGGAGATGAAGTTCTTTATATTTTTCGAGATCGTATTTTCGCCCTTTTCATTATGAATAGTAACAAGAAAATTTTTTCCGAGGAAACAGCTTAAAGAAAATATGCTGTACTTTTTTCCTGTCTCTCCGGACTGAATTCCGTTGAACACAATGAAAAGATAATTTTCAAAGTCGTCTATTTTAGGATGATGGACTGCAAGGTCTCGTACATATTTATACGAATCTTCAATTGCGAGCGGGTGAAATTGAAAAACATCTTTTAATAATCTGCCTGCATCTTCGGGATTAACATCATGAATATCAGTCCAGAGAATATCCTCATTATCATAATCCCATTTTTTCAAAGTATCGCCGGATGTTGAATAAAGACCTTTCTCTTTATTGTATATAGTTGTTGTGATCATAATTATCTGAGATTTTTATTGTCTTTTCATAATGTTTGTCAATAACAATTACGAATTCACCTTTTAGATTTTCTTCACCGATTTGCTGAAGAATATCTGCCGCAGAACCTCTGAATTTTTTTCACTTTCCTGTGTAATATTAAAAGCTACGAAAACATTTCTCTCACCGAAGATATCACGAATGTCATTTAATACTGCTTTTAGTCTGTATGGTGCGTCGAGAATAACAGTAACACGGTCAGATAAATTAAATTCTTTCATCTGCTTTTTTCTGATCTCAGCTTTTGGTGACAGAAATCCGTAATAAAAAAATCTGCTGATATCAAAACCGGACAGCACAATAGCTGATAAAAGCGAATTGGCTCCGCTCATGAATTCTACTTTTATTCCAGCTTCTATACATTTACTTAAGATCAATTTTCCCGGGTCGGAAAAGAGGGGAGTCCCGCAGTCTGATATAATGGATATATTATTTCCCTGAAGAAGTTCATTGAAAATATCTTCACTTGCTTCTTGTTCGTTATGTTCATTCAGTTCCTCAACTTCCTTTTTAATTTCAAAAAACCTGAGAAGTCTTGTTCCTTCTTTAAATTCTTCGCAATAAATTTTATCTGATTCTTCCAAAGTCCTCAGAGCGCGGAGACTCATATCCGAGTAATCGCCTATAGGAGTAGAAACCAGATTTAAAGTCCCGGTCAAAATAATTCTGTAAAATTTAAGATTTTATACAATGCCTGTACTGCCGTAACCGCCGTCTCCTCTTTCGGAAAGTGAAATATTCTCCCCTTTGATCAGTTCACATTTTTCATGAGAAGAAATTATAAGCTGAGCTATTCTGTCACCGGTATTAATTTCAAAATCAGTTTTTCCATGGTTAATGAGCAGCACCTTTATTTCACCGCGGTAATCAGAATCGATAGTACCAGGAGTATTTAAAACAGTAACGCCGTATTTAAGCGCAAGTCCGCTTCTCGGTCTTACCTGAGCTTCAAAGCCATCAGGAATTTCCATTATCAAATTAGTAGGGACGATTGTATATTCTGATTTTGGAATAATAATTTTTTCCGGAGAGGCGCTGCAGAGATCCATGCCTGCTGATCCGGAAGTTTTATATTCGGGGATGTAAACAGGTCTGAGCGGATCAGCAATTTTGAAATAGATGATCAATTGGGTGGTTAAAAAAATTAATGAAATATTACCTGTACTATATTAAACATTAAAATCACTGGAGCTGAGAATTCCAAGCATAAACAGGAATGTAATAGCTACAATGGCAATTACAGACAGAATTACATTAATAATTCCAAGCCACATACCGATTGTCGCAAGTGTTTTTCCTGCTTCAGGTGATCTGCCGGCATTAATTTCATTTAATTCTTTCTTACCCAGGACCCATGCAGGTATTGCTGCAAAGAGCCCGCATATTAAATAAGATAATATTCCAAGTACTAATGCGAAGATCGCATTTGAGCTTGCGCCTCCTCCTGTATTAGGAGATGACGACGGCGGCGGAACAGGAGGCTGAGGAGAAAATGACGGAGGAGGGGGTGGTGGTGGAGGAATGTTGCCGCTACCGGAATCCTGATAATAAAAAGAATAAGATTTCATTTTTATTTTTTAAATTAATAAATATTTAATTTTCAATTTGAGCAAATATAAATTATTAAGTGAATAATTTAAACACTTAAAATTTTTTACCAAAAAAAAGTTCTACCGCGTTTTTTGAGACAGCTTCCTTTATTTCATCTAATCCAACCGATTTTATTTCGGAAATTTTTTCCAGAGTCTTAAGCATATATAATGGTTCGTTCTTTTTTCCTCTGTATGGTACAGGAGGTAAAAAAGGTGAATCAGTCTCGGATAATAATCTGTCCAAAGGAGACTTTACGATCACTTCAGGACTGCTGAAGTTTTTGTATGTTATATTTCCGCAGTATGAAATAAACATATTTTTCATATTCAGAATTTTATCCAGTTCAATTTCATTTCCTGTAAAACAATGAAACTGTCCTTTTAAATTTTTTCCGGAAAATGATTCAACGATTGATATAGCATCACCGGTTGAATCTCTGGTATGAATAACTACCGGTAAGTTGTGAGACATTGCCATTTCAATCTGCAGTGTGAAAAATTCTTTCTGCTCTTTTACAAATGATGTATCCCAGTAATAGTCCAGCCCGATCTCGCCAACAGCAACTACTTTTTCGTGACTGAGAAGTTTTTCAATCTTATCAATTACATCAGGTTTGTTTTTTGAAACATCGCCCGGATGAACTCCTAAAGCAGCATATATCATTTCATATTTTTCTGTTAGTTCTATTACTTTCATTGAGCTGACCAGATCGACAGCCGGTACGATTATTCTTTCGATCCCGGAATCTTTAGCCCTGTTTAATATTTCATCAAGATTTTCAATAACTTCCGGATAATAGAGATGTGCATGAGTATCAGTCAGCATTTATTCCATTTGAGATTAATAAATCAGAATTTTCTATTACAGAAAGTATCATTTCCGAAAAATTTCTGTAGGAGGATTTTCCTGCTTCCAAAACTTCAGTATGATCAGTAATCCCGGTGGAATTAACTGACAATAAATTAGTGATACATGAAATTGCAATGACGTTTATTTTTTTTTCTGCAGCAAACATAACTTCAGGCACAGTTGACATCCCGACTGCATCTATGCCAAATTTCGATAAAAAATTTATTTCAGATTTAGTCTCATAATTCGGACCGGGCATACAGCAGTACGAGCCCTTTCTTAAATTAATATTTTTTCTTAATGAGATATCAGTCAGAATTTCGGATGTCTTGTTTTCGTAAGGTAACAGATTTCCGGAAACTGGAAATCTTGCTTTTAAAAAATTCAGGTGAGATGTGATCAGCATAAGATCTGATACTTTGAAGTTTCTGTTTAATCCTCCTGCTGCATTTGAGATTATGAGTAATTTAACGCCATTTTTATAAGCGAAGTCAACAAATTCAAGTATCTTGCCGGAATTGTATCCTTCATAATAATGTCTTCTTCCGGAGAAGAGAATTACTTCCTTTTCAAAAATTTTACCGGTCATAATTTTCATTTTATGAAAGCTATCATTATCAGTAAATATAGTTTTACAATTCAGTAATTTTTTAGAAAAACCGCCGATTCCTAATCTGAGAATGATACTGATTTTATAATTCAATTATAAAAAGTATTTTATAAAAATTTAAATGGTGAAAAGTGAATATGAAAAAGTATATTAAGCAAATATAATTTACAAAAACGTCTTGATAAAATTAATAACATAAGTTATGTTTGTGAAAAGAAACTTTTACGCCTAATTTGCTCTTTTAATTGTAAAAACAATATAATGACAAAAGAAAACAGCAATCCCCTGGAGAAATCCAGAATATATCTCAAGAAAGCAAACGAACTTCAAATAAAAGGACAGTTTGAAGAAGCAATACTTAATTATAAAATATCACTCAACATATTTCCGACTCCGGAGGCTCATACTTTTTTAGGCTGGACTTACAGCTTTGTCGGAGATCTTGATAATGCTATCGAAGAATGTAAGAAAGCCATTTCTCTGGATAAGGAATTTGGAAATCCCTACAATGATATTGGATCATATCTCATTCAGCAGGGAAAGTTAGATGAAGCGCTTACATGGCTTGAACTTGCTCTGAAAGCGGAAAGATATGATAACAAGCATTTTACATTTTTCAATATAGGTAAAGTATATGAGTCAAAAGGTTTATGGTTTGAAGCGCTGGATGAATATAAAAAAGCTATCGAAATTTCTCCTGATTATCTTATAGCAAAACAGTATCTTAATAAACTTCAGGGACTATTAAATTAAATTGTTTAAATTATATGAATAAAATATTAATAATTGTATTAATTTCATTATTATCTGCAGTAACTGCTTCTTCTCAGCTTGTATTCGAAAGAATTGGCGGAGACACTACTTACGGCACTTCTGATGCAAATTACGCTTATGCATATTACAAGAATAACGGTTCTTCTCCGGTTAACGTCAGATTCAACAGAACTCAGGACATTCTTCCGAACCCGTCATGGACAAGTTCTATCTGCGTAGGCTTATGCTATGCGCCGTTTATTCATGTAGTGCCTGATACTACTACTTTTCCTGCTCCGGAACCCCCGGTAACTATAATGCCGGGAGAACAGGATACAATGGACATAACATTTTATTCTCCAAATACAGGAATTGCCCATATAAAACTCAGAATTTATGTTGATGAAAATCCATCTGAGTTTATCGAAAGGGATTTTGTATTGAATGTAACTTCTGTTGGAATAAATAATATTTCATCTCTTGCGGAAAGCTATTCATTATCTCAAAATTATCCTAATCCGTTTAATCCTAATACTTCAATAGAATTTTCCATTACAAAATCTGATATAGTTACTTTAAAAGTCTTTGATATACTGGGGAATGAAGTTTCAAGTCCTGTTAAAAATGAAAGACTGAATGCTGGTACTTATAAAGTGGATTTTAACGGTAATAATCTTTCTACCGGAATATATTATTATACATTGTCATCAGGAAGTTTCAGTGAAACGAAAAAAATGATGTTCATCAAATAAAATTTATTTCCATTTTTAATATTAAATTAAACATCCTGTAAAAATCTAAAGTTAAATGGCAATAATAAAAAAGAAAGACCTTACTTTTCTGGAACAGACATACTTACCGCAAATTGTAAAAGGCCTTGGTTTGACCTTCAGTCAGATGTTCAAACCAAAATTCACAAGACAGTATCCTGAAGAAGTCTGGGTTCCGCCTCCTTCATACAGAGGAAGACCTGTACTGGTGCAGGAAGAAGATGGTTCAGAACGCTGTGTTGCATGCGCATTGTGCTCGAGAGTTTGTCCCGCACTTGCGATTGAAGTTCAGGCAGCGGAAACAGAAAACGAAAAAGAAAGATATCCCGAGAAATTTGAAATAAATATGGTAAGATGTATCTTCTGTGGATTTTGCGAAGAAGTATGTCCTGAAGAAGCGATAATAATGAGTAATGAATACGAACTGGTTTTTTCAAATCAGGAAGAAGCGGTTTTCGGAAAAGATAAACTACTTGTTCCTAAAGATAAATTAAAGAAGCGACTTGATTTTTTACAGGAGCACAGATAAAATTATGAAGTGTATTAAATATATTTTAATTCTGATCTTATTTTCAAGCTTAATTACCAAAACATATAGTTTTGAGAATCCTGAAAATACTGTAAGTATACTTAATGCAGAGATAAATAAAAGTAAAGTTGAAATAAATTTTGTCATTTTAAATCCGGAGAACGTTAGTAAATACAAAATTGAATCCAGGAAAACCGGAGATGAAAGTTTTAAATTTTTGAGTGACATACTATTTAATAATTTCAGAAAAAAAGAAAATTCAGATTCAGCTAACCTCTATTATTATATTTATAATGACAAGCCGTCCGAAAACGGCGTTTATATATACAGACTCAGTATATATGATCTGACAAATAAATTAATAAAGTCGGAGGAAATTAAAATAGGAATTTCAGAAGTTCCAGAATTTGAAAATCTACAGAATAATCCCAATCCATTTAACCCGGCTACTCAGATATCATATACACTGCTCGTTCCTACTTATATAAAACTTTCTGTATACAGCCTTACAGGAAAATATGTAGATTTATTAGTTGATGAATTTCAAAGTCCTGGATTATACAAAATTGATTTCAATGCTTCTTCTTATAGTCAGCTTTCCAGCGGAATTTATTTCTATAAACTCGAGTCCGGTTATACAGTTGATATCGGAAAAATGATTTTTACTAAATAAATTCTTTTATATCATAAGCCTCTTTACAAATTACATCCGTTACATTCCGATAAGTTTATTTTTAAATAGTTTTAAATTGAACATCGTGTTTTTAATTTTTATTTTATAAAACATATATGGATGAGTTTAAGACTATTATTTTTGATCTGTTCCTTCTTCTCTTTTTTGTTTTACTTAATGCATTATTTGTTGCTGCCGAATTTGCAATTGTAAAAGTCAGAAAGACACAGCTGAATTCTGTTGACATTAAAGACAGCAGAAAAGGTAAACTTGCTTTTAAGCTCATAACACATCTTGATGAATACCTAGCCGCTACTCAGTTCGGAATTACAATATCATCTCTGGGACTCGGATGGATCGGTGAACCCATAACCGCAAGAATTCTTGAACCGGTATTTTCGCTTATGTCAATTGAAGACCCGAAGACTATTCAAACAATATCTTTGGCTGTTGGATTTTTGATTATCACTTTTTTGCACATTATTCTCGGCGAGCTTGCTCCAAAGTCCATTGCCATCAGATATCCAAAGCAGACCACTCTTTTTATTGCTATACCGCTTCAGATATTTTATCTGTTTTTCAAACCGGCAATATTTGTACTGAACGGAACTGCAAATTATATCTTAAAATTGTTTGGCTTAAATCCCGCTACAGAATCTGAAAGATTTCACTCGGAAGAAGAGATCAGACAGCTGATCACTGAAGGAACTCTTTCAGGAAAAATTGATGAGACTGAATCTAAAATTATTCAGAAAGTTTTTGACTTTAATGATAAGACAGCTAATGAAGTCATGATACCGAGAAATATCATGTTTGCGATTGATGTTGAAGAAAAGAGGGAAGTAATAATTCAAAAAGTTATTGAAGAAGGATATTCCAGAATTCCTGTATATAAAGACAATCTGGATAATATTGTAGGAATAATTTATTCAAAAGATATCATCAGCGCTGCTGAACATAAAGAATTAATAGTACTTCAGGATATTATCAGACCTGCTCATTTCATACCGGAGACAAAACAGATCGGCGAGATCCTTAAAGACTTTCAGAGAAAACATATTCATCTTGGCGTTGTAGTTAACGAACACGGCGGAATAGAGGGACTGATCACACTAGAAGATATTATTGAGGAAATTGTAGGTGAGATCGAGGATGAATATGACGCAACTCCGGACCAGATCAAAAGTCAGAAAAAGGGTATATATCTTGTAAATCCGGAAATATCAATCGAAGATTTTAATGAAAAATTTGAATCTAGTATTCCCAATGATAATGAAGACTATCATACTCTCAGCGGATTTTTACAGGAAGTAACCGGTCACATTCCGGAAATTTATGAACGAATTGATTATCAGGGTATTGTAATGACTGTTATGAAGAAATCAGGAAATAAGCTTTTACAGGTTAAAGTTCAAAAATTGAAAAGTTATTAAGTTATAGTTAATAGTTAGTAGTTAATAGTTAGTAGTTAGTAGTTAGTAATGTGAGTTTGTTCAATATCGTTGGGTTTAGAAAACGGAGAGGTAATTGTAGTTTGTGAAAAAATTTTATTTGCATAACGTAAAATAATTTGGAAACTGATTGACAACATTTATTGGAAAAAAAATAATTACTTTCTTCACTGAATTAGGTCAGTTCTTTTTCATGATGACAGGAGTTGTGAAAAGTCTGGGCAGATTATTCAGGGACAGAAAACTTGTATTTGAACAAATGCAGCACGTAGGTGTCAATTCACTTGTTCTCGTTGCAATAATAGGAATATTTACAGGCGCGGTTTCGTGCTGGCAGGCAGCTTATCAGATCAAAGGACTAATATCATATTCGTATCTGGGATCAGCAGTTACAAAAGCAATTTTGATAGAACTTGGTCCGGTGCTGGCAGCAATTGTACTTGCAGGAAGAGTCGGAGCGTCTATGGCTGCTGAGCTCGGAACGATGAAAGTCACCGAACAGATTGATGCACTGGAATCAATGGCAATTGATCCAATAAGATATCTCGCGATGCCGAGAATAGTCGCAACAACTTTTATGCTTCCTGTTCTGGTAGTTTACGCCAGCTCAATTGCTATATTTGGAGCTTATACTGTAGCAACGATGTTTCTCGGCGTTCCTTCAGATGTATTCCTGGGATCATTTAAGAAAGCATTTGAAATAAAAGATTTAGTTGCAGGTACTATTAAAGCTATATTTTTCGGCGTATCTATTTCATCAATCGGATGTTTTATTGGTTTTTCTGCACGCGGCGGAGCTGAAGGTGTTGGGCTGGCAACTATCAAAGCTTTTGTTATAGCAGCTGCTTCTATTCTAATGCTTGATTATATCTTATGGAATTTCTTAATAGGTATGTAAATAATTTGATATGAATTTTCCTGAACATCTTATTGGACTTAGATATTTATCAAAAGATAATTTTGAAGAAATATTTACTTTAACAGACTATTATCTGAAAACAATTACTGGGAGAAAATCAGTTAAAAAATTTTCAACGGGAAGGTCCGTTCTGAATTTATTTTTTGAGGATTCAACCCGTACGCGGATATCTTTTGAACTCGCAGAAAAAAAATCCGGTCTTGACACAGTGAATTTTAATTCGGGATCTTCTTCAATCAATAAAGGTGAAAGTTTTCTTGACACAGTAAAAAATATTGAAGCTATGAAATTCGATTTTATTGTGGTCCGGCACAGCGTACCGGGAATTCCATTATTCCTTTCTCAGAATACTTCATCAAAAATTATTAATGCCGGCGATGGAATAAATGAACATCCCACGCAGGGATTACTCGACATTTATACTTTGAAAAAAAAATTCGGAGAAATAAAAGATTTAAATGTCTGTATTGTTGGTGATATTTCTCACAGCAGAGTTGCATTATCAAATATATACGGACTTAAGACTTTGGGAGCAAATGTTTCGGTTTGCGGACCTGTTTCTTTTATTCCAAGAAATATTGAAGGTTTGGGAGTGAAAGTATATTATGATATTAATGATGCTGTCAGGGAAAATAATGTTTTGAATATCCTCAGAGTACAGATGGAAAGAGATGCCGGATCTAATATGACTTCGCTCAAAGAATTCAGGAGATATTACGGAATAAACATGGACCGACTTAAGCAAAATAAGAAAATTAAAATCTTACATCCGGGACCTATGAATATAAATGTAGAAATAGATTCAGAAACAGCGGTGTCTGATAACTCACTGATATTTGATCAGGTTACAAATGGACTTTCATTGAAATGCGCATTATTTAATTTAATGAAGTAATATAAAAAAATAATTGAATCTTCTTCTAAAAAATATTAAGATAGTATCTCCGGAAGATGAAATTGATACGGTAACGGATATGCTTATAGAAAACGGCTTCATATCAAAAATCGGAAATGTTAAGAAAATTCCGAAAAATACTGAAGAGATCATCATGAGAGGTAAGACTGCAATACCCGGAATTTTCGATATGCATGTGCATTTCAGATATCCGGGACAAACTCATAAGGAAGATCTATATTCCGGCAGTATGTCTGCAGCAAACGGCGGAGTGACGGGAGTCTTATGCATGCCTAATACCGATCCGCCTATTGATTCTGCCTTTATTATTCAGGATATAAAATTAAAATCTGCAGATCTTATTACTAACGTGGAAGTTTCCGCCTGCGCTACGGAAAAAAGGGAAGGAAAAAAATTGTCAAACATTCTTTCTCTTTCGGAAGCCGGAGCTTTAGCATTTACAGATGACGGAAGTCCTGTGAGCGATCCGGAAATTTTCAGAAGAGTACTTGAATATACCTCTCAGGTAAACTGTCCTGTAATTCAGCATTGTGAGGACATGAGACTTTCTAACGGAGGTGTAATAAATGAAGGATTAGTTTCCACTGCAATGGGAGTGAAAGGTATTCCTGAGATCAGTGAAACTTCTGTTATTGCCAGAGATATTATGATCGCAGGTTATGTTAAGAATTCACATTACCATATTCAGCATATTTCATGCGGAAAAAGTGTAAGTCTTTTAAGAGAGGCAAAGAAAAATAGAATGAATGTAACAGGTGAAGTGTGTCCGCATCATTTCATTCTGACAGATAAGGAATGTCTGAATTATAATGTTAATGCAAAGATGAATCCGCCGCTGCGTACTTCTGATGATGTTGAAATGATACTTGAAGGAATTAAAGACGGCACTATAGATGTGATCTGTACCGACCATGCACCGCATTCTGAATATGAAAAGAACCAGGGATTTTATGATGCGCCGTTCGGGATCACCGGACTGGAAACTCTTGTGGGACTTTCTTATACTTATCTGGTGAGTACAGGTATAATTTCCTTCAGAGAATTTATTTTTAAAGTTTCGGTCAATCCGAGAAAGATCCTGAATCTAAAAAGCGTTAGTATCAAAGAAGGGGAGCCTGCAAATATTTCAGTAGTAAGTGAAAAAACAAAATGGAAAATTAATAAAAATAAATTCATGTCAAAATCACTGAATACGCCATTTGACGGATTTGAAGTTCAATGTAAACCTTATTGTGTGATCAACAAAGGAAAAATTCATATCACCAGATTATAAAAATTTTATGACAAAAGTAATATCAGTTTGTATTCCGAAAGGGGGAGTAGGTAAAACTACTACGGCAGTTAATCTGGCAGCTTCCCTTGCAGTAGCAGAGAAGAAAACTTTGCTCATAGATGTTGATCCGTTCGGAGCTTCTGCTATTGCGCTTGGATTTACTCCTGATAAAATTAAAGCTAGTCTTTCTGAAATTTTTGCATTTACACATTCTATAAAATCTGCAATTCATAAAACTGATCTTGAGTATCTTGATTTCGTGCCTTCAAATATTTACAATGTAAACATGCATGAAAAATTCATACAAAATCTTGAAAACCGACTTGTTATAAAAAACGCATTAAAGGATATAGAAGGTTTTTATGAATATATAATAATTGACTGCCCGCCTACTCTGAAAGGTATTTCGACTAATGCTCTCGTGGCATCGGATTCAATACTTATACCGATAAAGTCTGGACATTTTTCACTTGAAGCGGTCGACAGGCTGATATCATATTTTGAATGGCTTAAGGATGTTTCAAATCCTAATCTAAAAATAGAAGGCATAGTCCTGACTATGTATGAAAAGGATTCTAAAGTTACAAAAATATCTGAGCGTGAATTGAAAATGAAGTACAGTAATTATCTTCTGGAAACAGTTATTCCAAACACAAATTTATTAAACGAAGCGACATTTTACGGAAAACCTTTATGCCTTTTTAAATTAAATTCAGAAGGAGCAGAAGCTATTTAAATCTTGCATTTGAAATCATTGAAAAAAACAGTAAGGAGGAATTAAAAGTAAAGTGAAAGTAAATGAAATTGAAAAAAATTATAATTTTGAAGATTCAGAAAAGAAGTGGCAGGAGTTTTGGGAAAAAAATAAAGTCTATGAATCACATCCAAATCCCAAAAAGAAAAAATATTCTGTTGTAATTCCTCCGCCTAATGTAACCGGGATTTTACATTTTGGACACATGTTTAATAATACAATTCAGGATATATACTGCCGGTGGAAAAGAATGCAGGGATTTGAAGTTTGCTGGGTACCCGGAATGGATCATGCAGGAATTGCCACACAAGTTATGGTGGAAAAGGAACTTGCCAAAGAAGGGAAAAACAAACATGATCTCGGAAGAGAAAATTTTGTTAATCTGGTGTGGGACTGGAAAGAAAAAAACGGTGGAGTAATATTAAAACAGTTAAGAAAACTCGGCGCTTCAGTTGACTGGTCTAAAGAGAGGTTTACGCTGGATGACGGGCTTTCTTTAAATGTAAAAAAGTATTTGTAGATCTTTATAAAAAAGGTTTAATTTACAGAGGAAACAGAATTGTCAACTGGGATCCTGCATCTCAAACAGCAGTTAGTGATGACGAAATATTTTACGAAGAAAGAAATGAAAAACTATATTACATTAAGTATAAAATAGTAAATTCAGATGGCCATGTTACAATTGCCACAACAAGACCTGAAACAATGTTCGGAGATACAGGTGTCGCAGTAAATCCTGAGGATATAAGATATAAATATTTGATAAACAAAGAAGTTAGCCTTCCTTTGGTAAATAAAAATATACCAATAGTTTTTGATAAATATGTAGACAAAGAATTTGGAACAGGTGCTTTGAAGATTACTCCTGCGCATGATATCAATGATTTCGAAATAGGGCAACGTCATAATTTAAAGGCAGTAACAGTTTTAAATAAAGATTCGACTTTAAATGATCTTACCGGCGAATTTTCAGGTATGGAAATTCATAGAGCCCGGAAGGCAATAGTAAAAAGTTAGAAGAATATGGTTTAATTGAAAAAATCGAAGATTACACTCATAATGTTGCTTTTTCTGACAGGACAAAAGCGATAATCGAGCCTTATTTATCTGAGCAATGGTTTGTTTCAATGAAGAAACTCGCAGAGCCTGCAATAGAAGTAGTCAGAAATGGTGAAATCAGATTTTATCCGGAAAGATACATTAAAGTTTATTTTCACTGGATGGAAAATATCAGGGACTGGTGTATATCGAGGCAACTTTGGTGGGGACATCAGATACCTATATGGTATCATAAGGAAACAAGCGAGATATATTGCGAAATTACCCCTCCTCAGGATATTGAGAATTGGACGCAGGATGAAGATGTACTGGATACCTGGTTTTCTTCATGGTTATGGCCTTTGAGTGTATTTGGCTGGTCTAATGATGAGTCTGATAAAGAAAACAAAAATCTGCAGTATTATTATCCTACGGATTTTCTCTCAACCGGACCGGAAATTATATTTCTTTGGGTTGCGAGAATGATCATGTCAGGCCTTGAATATACGGGTAAAATTCCTTTCAGCGATGTGTATTTTCATTCGACTATAAGAGACGGAAAGGGAGTGAAAATGTCAAAGACTCTTGGAAATTATTCAGATGCAATTGAGCTGATGGAAAAATACGGAACTGATGCGCTTAGATTTACAATTATTTATATAGCTCCGCTTGGAAATGATGTATTATTTGAAGAAGAGAAAACACAGATCGGCAGAAATTTCATTACAAAACTGTGGAATGCAGGAAGATTTCTTTTAATGACAAAAGAAAAATTTTCCGAAAACATTTCCGCTAATGATGCAATAAATAATTATAAGGATGATCTTATTGATGTATGGATGGAAAGCAGATTCAATTCCACTTTGCAAAATGCAGAAAAATATTTAAAGGAATACAAAATTAATGAATATTCCAAGACTCTATATAACTTTGTTTGGAGTGATTTTTGCGACTGGTATATAGAATTAATGAAAATCAAGCTTAACGATAATCCTAAGAACGGAAATTTAATAATAAACAAAGCATTATACTATTTCGAAAGCATACTTAAAATTCTTCATCCCGTAATACCATATGTAACTGAAGAATTATGGCATGTTCTTGAAGACGGCAGAGATGACAAGAGCATTTCAAAGGAAATTATTGCAGAATATGATACGTCAAAAATTAATAATGAATTCGAGAAAAAATTTGAAGAGGTAAAGGAAATTGTAATATCGATAAGAAATTTAAAAGCAACTAACGGAATTCCTGCCTCTAAAAAGCTAACAGCGTACATATTGCCCGGAGATGAGAATGCATCTGCACTTCTCGCTGAATTCAATACTTACATTTTAAAACTTTGTAATCTTGAAGATATAAAAATCGAATTTTTTAAAAATGAAGAAGTAAATTATTTGAATTCTGTTGTAAACAAATTTGAAATTTGTCTGCCTGCTGAAGATGTTAAAGATCTATCGTCAAACAATGAAAAGGTTAAAAAGGAGCTGGAAAATATTGAATCATATCTTTCCGCACTGAATAAAAAACTTACCAATGAAAATTTTCTTGCTAAAGCATCTGAATCTGTAATTAATGCGGAACGGAAAAAGCAGGAAGATGCGGAAAATAAATTAAATAAACTGAGAAAGCTGATCAAGTAAACTATATAAAATAAATAATCAATCGTAAAGAGTTGATTTGCCAAGCGCTGATAAAATTAATTCTGTTGCAAGGAAGGCTGTTTTATTTTTCGAATCAAGTATTGGATTAACTTCAAGTATCTCAAGGGAACTCATACAGCCGCAGTCAGCAACCATTTCCATTAAAAGTTGTGATTCCCTGTATGTTAGACCACCGGGAACAGGAGTTCCGACTCCCTGAGCAAGATCCGGATCAATACCATCCATGTCAAAGCTGATGTGTATATGATCAACACGGTTTTTAAAATCACCCAAAACTTTTGCAATTATTCTGTGAATCCCCATTTTATCAACATCAGTCATAGTATAAACATTTAAGTCCATTTTTTTTACTGTTTCAGCTTCGTTAAAATCCACATCACGGATTCCGATCAATGCAACATTCTCCTTAATTAATTTTGGGGAAAATCCATTTAAATGAGTCAGACTTTTCTCACCAAGACCAAGAGCAATAGCAAGCGGCATTCCATGAATGTTTCCCGATGGGGTAGTCAGTTCAGTATTCATATCTGCATGTGCATCTATCCAAATAACTCCGAGAGTTTTATTATGCTTTCTGCAGTAACTTGAAATACCTGCTATGGAACCGATTGCAGTCGAATGATCTCCGCCGAGAATCAAAGTAAAATATTTTTTCTCTAAAAGACTTTCAATCTTATTTGCAAGGATCTTCGAAGTTTTTGTAATTTCAGGTAGATACTTCAGTTTTGAATTTTTAATTTTCTGAGTTTCTGAAATGTTAATATCAATATCTCCGAAATCGGTTACTTTATATCCGAACTTTTCTAATTTCTCTTCTAGATTTTCATAGCGAATAGCAGAAGGTCCCATATCAACTCCTCTTCTGTCAGCGCCGAGATCCATTGGAAAACCAATTAACGCTATTTTTTTATTTACTACTTTATTTTTATTTATCATGCTGCAAATATAAGAATTAAGTTATAAAGAAATAAGTAAGTTAATAATTAAATTTGAATATATAATAAAAAAAATATTTTATAATTTGATTTCAATTTGAACCTAGAAGATTTTAAACATATTATCAGCCTTAGGGTGAGAACTTTCGACGTGGATTCTCAGGGAATTGTACACAACATGAACTATTTTAAATATTATGAAGTTGGCAGGGTAGAATACAGAAGAAATTTCGGTTACAAAATAAATAAAACCGGCGTATTTGATGACGGATTAAAAGTAGTAGTTGTCAGGAACGAAGTTGATTATATTTCATATGCATATCTTGATGATATTCTAAATGTACATACCCGTATTTCCTGGATTAAAAATTCTAGTTTTTGCTTCGAGCAATTGATTACAAATCAAAATAATGGAACAATTATTTCTAAAGCAAATGGTATCCTTGTCAATCTTGATAATTTTAACCGCCCCGAAACTTTGAAAGAAAAGTTTGTGAATGAAATAAAATCATTTGAGAACAATTTAATAATTAAAAAAAATGACTGAATACTTAATGAAATACTTCAGAAAAATTATAACAATTACAGTTTTTTTATTTGCAGTTTTTTTTAATTCATGTGAGCAGGATTTTGTAAATAATAATCCTGATGTCGTTAAATCTCCGTCGGAAATTGAAGCGATTTTTAACCCTCCGGTCACAAGTAATAATATTTCATGCAGTACTCCATCATGTCATGGAAATGAAAATTCAGGCGGCATGAATTTAGTTGACTGGCAAAAAGCTATGAATGGTTCAGATAACGGCACAATGATAATTCCATATAACGGATTTTGGTCTCATCTTTATGGAGTGATTAATAATGACACACTTGCAGGTCCTGTATCTAATATTGCATTTTCTGAGTTTCACAAAATTGACCCGCAAAATGTAACAGAGATAAAGAATTGGATCGATCAGGGAGCGAAGAGCGCCGACGGACAGGTAGCTTTTATAAATGTATCTAAACTTGATAAAACATTTATTACAAACCAGGCATCTGATGTAGTCGCTGTTTTGGACTCCGACTCTAAAAGAGTTTTAAGACTTATCCCGGTCGGTGGCAGGTCAGGTCAGCTAGATGCACCTCATTATATAAAAGTAAGTCCGGATAAAAATTTCTTTTATATATCTCTAATTCAGGAAGGTTATATAGAAAAATTTGATATTAATACTGATTACCCTTTTTCAAAACTGGACAGATTACAAATCGGATTGAATCCAGCACATATTGAAATTTCTCCTGACGGTTCCAAAGGCTATGTGACTAATTTTGATGCATCCGGATCTGAAAGAGTTATAAGAAGATTTAACGCTAATTCACCAATGCAAATTACAGGCGTTTTTCAGGATCAAAAATTGACAGCTCCGCACGGAATGGCTTTAACAGCTGACGGAAGTCAGTTATATATAGCATCTGAAATAGGGGAGTATTTGTTTAAGATTAACACAGACACATTCATTAATTCGGATACTACTGTAATAAAGGAACCAATTGATCCGAGTGTCCCGCCTAACGGGCAGGGTACTGGAAATTTTAAACCTTATCAGATTGTCTTATCACATGATGAATCCAAACTATTCGTATCTTGCAGAGGTTCAAATGAAATAAGAGTATACAGGGCTGATGATCTGACATTGATAAGTCAGATATATCTTGGGAATAATTCATATCCGCTTCTGATTAAAATATCAAATGACGGGAATTATCTTTTCACATGTAACAGAAATAATAACACAGTATCAGTAATTAATACTAATACTCTTTCAATAATATCAACTATTACCGGTGTGGGAATTCAGCCTCATGGTGTGGATTTTACAAAAGATGGTCAATATGCGATCATTGCATGTGAGACACAGTCAGGATTTGACGGACACCATCCAACGGTTGGAAGTACAAAAATCGGTGTTACCAGAATAATTCAAATGTCGAATTTTTCATTACTTGAAAACAGAATTGAAATGGCTTCATTTCCGGCAGGAATTGAAGTTGTTAAGTAAATAATATTTATTGTACTAACGGGAAAGTAGCATTTTCCTGACTTCAGTCTTTTCGGGAGTTTTTATACGGTAAAAATAAATACCGTTTGGATAGTCATCTGAAACAAATTCTACTGAGTGTTCACCTGCAGACTGATCCTGACTAATAAGATTAACCACTTCTTTTCCTAATCTGTCATAAACTGTAATGTTTACATTTGTTGAGTTAGGTAAAATGTATGTGATTGTAGTAGAATTTTTAAATGGGTTTGGATTATTTTTTGTATTAAAATAAGATTCTTTATTTGTTGATACAGGACCTTCAGAATCATAAGTAATTTCTTTATTCTGTATTTCAGATATAAGAGCTATTCCTGATTCAAATTTTGATTCTTTGAAATTCTTTCCTGTCATAAAATCAAACTGAATTCCAAAAATATTATCTTCAGTAACTTCAAAATTATCCATATGCTTGGATACAATTTTAAAATTATCCTGATCAAGTTTTACCTTAACTTCTTTCCAACCGTCAAAATCCAGAGATATTTGATTTGATTCTAGGATAAGATCTTCATCTTCATTATATGTACTGTTATTATCAACATCATATACCAATTGAATTTTAACATATGCGTCATTATTTAGACCTTTTATCATTGCATTGACAAAGTTTCCGACTGTAAATGTATGTGATTTCTGGAGGAATATTTTTCCTGCATAGCTGTTAGCTTTCATACTTTCATTTGAAAAAATCTCTGCAAATCCATTTTCTTTATTATCCTCTTCATGGGAATATTTCATTTCTAAACCTCCCCAAATCCAACCGGGCATAATTTTTTGAGAGAAATCATCTATTACAATGCCTTGTGCAATAGTGCTGTTTGAAATAATTAAAATAAAAATTATTCCAAATATAAAAATTGATATTTTCATGTAATTAAAATTTTGAAGAATAAAAAGAATTACTTTTATTTTATAAGAGTCATTCTTTTTACAGAAGTAAAATTGTTTACCTGTAATTTGTATAAGTAAACACCGGCTGAAAGCTCAGAAGCATCGAACTGTCTGCTGTATGTACCGGGTTCCTGATAATCATTTACAAGTGTTTTAACGACCTGACCAACCAGATTATATACATTAAGAGTAACAAATCCGCTTTGGTTAATTTTGTAGTTTATAATTGTTGCAGGATTGAAAGGATTTGGGAAATTCTGATAAAGTTTATAATCATCTGAAATTCCGGATGTATTTTTAGCACCGGCTTTTCCAACTTCATTTAGATTATTGTTAGCTTCAGCATTTATGTTAATGCTTAAACTTACTATAAATATTATTAAAGGTATTATTAATGTTTTCATCATATTTCTTAAACAAATTTAAATAAATTAATATAAAGAATCAATGTCAGATTATGGTTTTACTTGAAAAAAATTAATAAGTTCCGGAATATTATTCCGGAACTTATTTTATTAAATTATTCTACTTCTACTGCAATAAGTCTTACCAAACCATCCTGAGTTTTAACTTTAAAAACTATTATATCACCTTTTGATTTACCCTCAAGTATACTGTTAAATTGAGAAATATCACTAATTTCCTGTTTATCTGCTTCTATAATTACCAATCCTTCACGCAATCCTCTGTCAAATGCTTCTGAAAATCTTTTTACTGACTGAATATAGACTCCGTTATCAACAGAAAATTTACTTTTTAAATCACTGTTTAATTCCGTAACAGTTAATCCAATAGATTCAAAACTCTTTGAATTTAAATCTAAATTTTCGTTTTTCGGTGTAGTATTTTGAGCTGTTTGATTACTTGATTCAGATCTTGGCTTTAGCGTAACTTTTTTATCGATCTCATTTCCATCTCTGAATATTTTCAGATCTACAATATCACCGGGTCTTTGAGATCCGATTATAGTCTGTAATTCATTTGCCGCATTTACTTCTTTACTGTTAACAGATAAAATAACATCCCCGACTTTTAAACCTGCATCATCTCCGGCACCTCCGGCTAACACATCCTGTACTAATACACCTTTTGCTTTATCCAGTCCAAGTCCTTTAGCTTCTTTTATATCCACGTCTTTTATCGAAACTCCAATATAACCGCGAGAAATTTTACCGCTTTTTATTAATTCAGTTGCAACGGTTTTTGCTAAATTTATTGGAATTGCAAAGCCATATCCCTGATAATAACCGTTGGTTGTTTTTATTGCCGTATTTACTCCAATTACAGAACCGTTTATATCTACTAATGCACCTCCGCTGTTACCAGGATTTATTGCTGCATCAGTCTGAATAAAATTATTAATTGCATAACTGTCTCCACCCATCTGTATGTTTCTACCGAGTGCAGAGACAATGCCAGCAGTTACAGTGCTGTTTAGTCCGAGTGGATTTCCAATTGCAACAACCCACTGACCAACCTGTACATCATCAGAATTACCAATTGACGCAACCATCAGATCAGAAGCTTCAATTTTAATAACCGCAACATCTGTATTCGGATCGACCCCAATTAGCTTAGCATTAAATTCTCTTTTATCGGTAAGCTTAACTTTAATTCCGTTATCTGTAGCATTTTTTATAACATGATTATTAGTCATTATATATCCGTCATTACTGATTATAATTCCTGATCCGCTCCCTCTGGAAGGACCATTTTCAGGCATTTTGAAGTCAGGACCAAAATCAAACGGCATTTGGAATCCCGGATTCTGCTCATCTCCCTCAGAACTACTTGTAGTAACTTCTATATATGCAACAGCGGGAGTTACAGATTTTGCTATTTCAACAAATGCTTCATTCAGGTTTTTGATTTCCTGACTAACATTCGGAATAGGTGGGGTAGTTTTATATTCAATCTGAGAACTTGCAATTATTTGTTTAACATTGCCAAAATTTGCTATAAGTAAACCTCCGAAAGATAAGGCAATTACCAGCAGCAATCCAGCAAAAATTATTGATTTCTTTGACATTTTTTTATCTCCTTTTTAAATAAATACTTTTAAAATAACTTTATTAAGATAATGTAAATTAGTTTATAATCCATTTCTCAATTCTCTGAAAACTTTATCTGATTTGAATAATATAGGTGTTGAATTATTATTTACAATATAGCTGCTGAATCTGTCTGATATATATTCTAAATCAAAGTTTTTCCTGTCTGCTCTCAAACTTTCAGCTGAAAATTCAGTTCCGCAAAATTTCATCAGAAAATCAATTTCTTCATTGCTAAGGTTAAATTCAGTTATGTTTTTTAAAGTTTCAATATTTCCATTTTCAATATCAAATTCCGGAAGTAATCCAGACAATTTTAAAAATTCAATTTGAAAATTCAATAATAATATTTCGCTGTCACTTTCATTAAGGTTAAGGTTTGTAAAGAAATCCAGAGCAATATCATATAAAACCGGATTTGGATCCAGATCAGGAAGTGATTTATTCAGAATTTCTATTATTTTGTATGCTGCGCGAAGTTTGCTGAATTCTTTAATTATATTTCCAAAAGACCTGACAAATTCAGCCTTATAAATATTTTGTAAGTCCCTGCTTTTCTTATAATACAAAATTACTGTAAGATAATTCAATGATTCAAACTTTCCCGACATACCTGATTTATAATTTCTTGCGCTTTTTACAATTACCTTCATCTTACCTAGTTCCTTTGAATAAAGAGACACAATTTTACTTGAGTCACCATACTTAATTGATTTTAAAACCAATGCGTCTGTTTTTATAATAGACAAGATGATTACGTTAATAGTTAAAAAGGTGTTACACTAATTTTACAAACTTTCTTCTTTAAAAAATGTCAGTTTCTTAAATTCAGAAAATCTTTTCATGATCTGTTCATTTGAAAGGTGTCGTATTCCGTCGAGTGAAAATTTCTCAACTGCAAGAGATGCCATAGTGCTTCCGTAAATCACAGCAAGTTTTAAATTGTCAGTGCTAAGATCTTTTGTCTTGGCGATCCAACCCATTAAACCTCCGGCAAAAGTATCACCGGCTCCGGTAGGATCAAAAACTTCTTCAAGTGGATACGCTGGAGCCGAGAATATTGAATCGCTTGTAAAAAGCAGAGCTCCGTGTTCACCTTTTTTTATGATAAGAATCTGCGGTCCCATTTTCATAATTTTTCTGGCAGCAATTACCAGATTAAATTCTTTTGTGAGTTCCCTTGCTTCACTGTCATTTATAACCAGAAGGTTGACATGCTTGAGGATTTCAAGCAAATCATTTAAAGCACCCTCTATCCAAAAATTCATTGTATCACACATTACCAGTTTCGGTTGTGCGATCTGAGCAATAACTTTTTTCTGAAGAGCAGGGTGAAGATTTCCAAGGCAAACATATTCGCTGTCACGAAACTTTTCCGATATTACCGGATCAAAAGTCTCAAATGCATTCAGCTCTGTTACAAGAGATTCTCTCGTATTTAGATCAAAATCATATTTCCCGTGCCAGTGAAAAGTCTTTTGAGTTTCGGATATTTCAAGACCTGATACATCAATGTTTTTTGATTTAAGAAATTCAACTTCTTCTTTTGGAAAATCATAACCTACAATTCCTACCAGTCTTACAGGACTTGTAAAATAACTGGCTGAAGTGGAAATAAAAGTAGCAGAACCTCCCAGTGTTCTCTCAGCTTTTCCAAATGGTGTTTCAATTGTATCCAATGCAAGAGATCCTATTACAAGTAAACTCATTTATTAATTTATTATTTATGAAAAATTAAATTAATTATAATGAATTCCTTATTCAAGAATATAATGATGCAATATAAATCCCGTTTATCTGATATAGTTATATTGTTAAAACTCAGTAACTCAAAATATATTAGTTTGAAATTAATGATTTAAAAATATATTTTAAATATAAGTTATATAGAAAAAAACTCTAAATAATACAAAATGGATAATAAGAATAGTAAGGATCCGAAAAATCAACCGCATCAGATCAATATTGAATTAGGTGAAAAAGAAGCGGAAGGAATTTATTCCAATCTGGCGATAATCTCACATTCTCCTGCTGAATTCATAATTGATTTCACCAGAATCTTTCCGGGAGTTCCAAAAGCAAAAGTTCATTCGAGAATTATTATGACTCCTCAGCATACAAAATTATTTTATAATGCGCTTAAAGAAAATATGAACAGATATGAAAATGATTTTGGTGAGATTATTGCTCATCAGGATTCAAATAATCAGGGATTGGGATTTCAATTACCTGTACCGCCTAAAGATGAAAAGATTAACTAAAAGTTATTTCAGGTAATTCATTTTTATTAGATTTACTATCGCCAGAATAAAGAAAAGAATATTTGCCAGCCAGGCAGTCAAAACCGGATTTATATCTCCGCTGTAGCCGAAAGTTTGTGAGACTTTAAGAAATCCGAGATAAATGAACGTGATTAAAATACTTACTCCAAACTGAACTGCAGTTCCGCTTTTACGTTTGTTCGTGCTGATGGAGATTCCGAATAAAATTACTATTATATTTGAAAAGGGGAATGAGATTTTAGAATAATAATCAACTTTTTCCCTGTTAACAATCTGACCTCCGGCTTCAAGTGTTTTGATATGTTCACTCAGATCTTCCAGCAGCAGCTCATCAGCTTTTAATTGACTTTTTATCAGACTGGAAGGGGAGAAGTTAATGTTCCCGATTTCGGGAATTTCATTTGAATAGACTGTGTCAATTGTTTTTAATATCTCCGTATTTGAAGTATCGAATTTTCTTTCCAAAACCCCGATAAGTTTCCATTCATTTTTTATTGAATCCCATTTCATTATTTTTACATCATATCTGGATAATAGCTGAGACTGTTCTGTTTTATCAAAAATATTTAACGTTACACTATAGGCTGACTTCTCAGATTCGTTATAATTTCCAATTGCAAAAATTTTATTTTCGCTGTCCTGAAAATTTAAATTTGAGATAACGCCGGGGATGACATTTTTACCAAGATAAGTTCTTTCAATTTTTAATTTTTCTGAATTAAATTTTGGAACAAGCGATCCGTTAAAGTACAAGGAAAAAAGTGTGATCAGAAATCCGAATATTATAAGAGGATATGAAAATCTATAGATGCTGATACCTGCTGAATTGACAGCTGTCATTTCAGAATAATTATTGAATCTGCTGAATGTAAATAAAGTAGCAAGCAGCATGCTGACAGGTGTAATTAACTTTAATATTTCAGGTATAAAGTATATATAATACTGTATAATAACAGGATTACTTACGTTTTTATCTATAAACTTATCTACATTTTCAAAAAGATCAACTAATATAAAAATTAAGATAAAGCATATCAGACCAAAAAATAAATTTCTTATAAAATGTTTTAGTATATAATAATCTAGTATTTTCAAATTATGAAATATAATTATTCAGTTAATGAAGTAATAATAATGTGTAAACTGGCATCATTTATCGCTTTAGATAATTTAAATGGAGCTGAGAAAATCATTCGAAATGCAAAAAAGTTAAAAGTCGATCCCGGAAAAATATATGAAGCAATTTTACAATCTCATCTATTCTGCGGATTCCCGGCAGCCATAGAATCTCTCAAAATATTCTCAAATCATTTTACTGATTATAAGCCTAAAATTCAAAGCAATGACACTGGATTATTCAGCGTACTGGGAAATCATAACTGTAAATTAATTTATAAAAATAACTTTAAAAAGTTATTAGCAAATATTACTGACCTTAGCCCGGATTTAAAAAACTGGATGATCACAGACGGATATGGAAAAGTTATGGGAAGAAAAGGCTTAAATCTATTAGAACGTGAATTTATAAATATATCTGTGCTGTGCACAAGATATTATGAAAATCAATTACATTCTCATTTAAAAGGTTGTATAAATCTCGGATGTGACCCTATATTTGTTATTCGGATTTTGGAAGAACTGACTAAAACAGCAGGTAAAACCAATGTTAAAAAGGCTCAGGAATTATTAAAAGCAATTGTTAAAAAGTAATTAACAATTCAAATAATTGTTTCATAATATATATTATGTAAAGTAAGAAAGATATCAATAAGTTACTGACATTACTATTGTACGGATATTTTCTCCCCTTCCATACTTAAATAATATTATGCAACATTTTATCTAGAAGTGAATTAAAGTATGTTTTTTTTATAAATTATATTAATTAATTTGCATCCTATGATTGAAATAAATTATTACTTACTAGTCAGCGCTGTATTATTCAGTATTGGCGTTATTGGAGTTTTAGTCAGAAGAAACGCTATAATAATATTTATGTGTATTGAATTAATGCTTAATTCAATTAACCTTACACTTGTAGCTTTTTCTTCATTTTTAGGAAATATAAACGGACAAATATTTGTGTTTATTGTAATGACAGTAGCTGCTGCAGAAGCAGCTATAGGCTTGGCAATAATTATATCAATGTTCCGTAATAAAGAATCTCTGAATATTGATGAGATCAATATCCTTAAATGGTAAATACTTTAAATCAAATCCGTTAAATGACTGATTTATTCTACCTCGTTACTATCCTGCCTTTTGCAGGATTTCTTATTAATGGTTTGTTCGGAAGCAGAATAAAGAATGAAAAATTAATAGGGTCTATATCTACACTAGCAGTCTTAATTCCTTTTATTATCGGCTTAATACAATTTACGGAACTATTAAACTTAGCACCGGAATCCAGAAGCATTCTTATTACTTATTATGAATGGATTGCAGCCGGAAGCTTTTCTGTAAATGTCTCTTATCTTGTTGATCCCCTTTCCATTACTATGGTACTGGTTGTCACGGGAATTGGTACACTTATTCATATTTATTCAATTGGATATATGCATGGAGATAAAGCGTTTGCAAAATTTTTCGCATTTCTTAATCTCTTCATATTTGCAATGCTGAACCTGGTTCTTGCTGATAATCTTCTTTTAATATTTTTAGGATGGGAAGGTGTCGGACTGTGTTCATATTTTCTTATAGGGTTCTGGTATGAGCAGAAATTCACAGGTGATGCAGCAAAAAAAGCTTTCATTGTAAACAGGATCGGTGATTTTGGGTTTATGATTGCAATGTTTTTCATCTTTTCCAATTTCAACACACTAGAGATATCAAAATTTTTAGACAGTATTGCCGGTTATCAGATCGGTGATACTTTACTGCTTATTATTGCACTGCTTTTATTACTTGGAGCTGCGGGTAAGTCTGCGCAAATTCCTTTATACGTATGGCTTCCTGATGCAATGGCAGGTCCAACGCCTGTATCTGCTCTTATTCACGCTGCTACAATGGTTACAGCCGGAGTTTACTTGCTTGCACGGACCTCACTTTTATACGCAATGTCACCGTTAGCTTCTCAGATAGTTTTTGCTGTTGGTCTTCTGACTGCTTTATTTGCATCAACAATTGCTTTAAGACAATATGATATAAAAAAGGTTCTCGCATATTCAACAGTTTCACAGCTCGGATTTATGTTTATTGCAATTGGTATCGGCGCATACTGGATTGCCATATTCCATCTGATCACCCATGCATTTTTTAAAGGACTTTTATTTTTAGGCAGCGGATCCGTTATTCACGGAATGCATCATGAGCAGGACATAAGACAAATGGGAGGTCTTAAATCCAAAATGAAAATTACTTACATTACATTTTTAATCGGCTCGCTTGCAATAGCAGGTATTCCTCCCCTCTCAGGTTTCTTCAGTAAAGATCTTATTGTTTTTGATACTTATATTGCTTTCGGAATACCATTTGTTATTTTAGCATTGGCGGGAGCTGCAATGACTTCGTATTATATGTTCAGATTAGTCTCACTTACTTTTTACGGTAAACCGAGATATGATGAGAAAAAAGTTCATCCGCATGAATCACCTTCTACAATGACAATTCCACTGATCATTCTTGCTGTCTTATCAATTATAGGCGGCTTTATCGGACTTCCGGGATTGTATGGTTTTCCGAATTTACTCAAAGACTGGCTAGCTCCGGTTTTTGCTAAATCCATTGTCGTTCTTGAAACACTTCATCCACATGGAGAACATTCTTTAACTGCAGAACTGATAATTATAGCTGTTTCAGTTCTAATTTCTGTAGTTGCAATTATACTGGCGGTAAAACGATATTCCAATAAAGAAAAGTTTGAAGAGTTTACGGGATTCAGCAAGGTTCTTGAAAACAAATACTATGTAGATGAAGCATATGATAAAGTGATTGTAAATCCTATAGAAAAAACTTCCGAAAAATTCCTGTGGAATATATTTGATGTTAAAATTATTGACGGAGCAGTGAACGGAATTGCAAGGTATGTATCCAATATCAGTTTTGACTGGAGAAGAATACAGACAGGTGTAATTCAGGATTATGCAGGAATTTCTGTTGCCGGGATAGTTTTAATATTACTTTATCTATTAATTGTCTGATACGATTTTTTTGATATAAAAAAAGGGATTATATTAATTTATAATCCCTTTTTTATTTTAATAAAATTCTTAATGCTTTTTACTTACCGTTGATCTTAAGGATGTGCGCTGAAATATCTGCGATCTCCTGATTTGAAAGTAAATTTAATTTAAAAAATGGCATAGAGCCGTCTCCGAATCTAACATTATATGTAATAGATTTTACATTTCCGTCAAAGTCCTCCAGTATAGAAGGCACCTTCTTTACTGAAGCATTCTCGCCGTGGCAAGTTGCGCAGGCATTCTTAAATAAAACTTCTCCTTTTGCCGGATCACCTGTGAGCTTCAGGATTTGATCCTGTTCAGTTTTTAACTTTGCTTTATCTTTATCCGGCAAAGCTATTGTTTCGTAAGTAACCTCAGACTGTGTATCACCTGATCCTAATGAAGCATAATAGCCGTTGAGCAGTTCGATTTGCTCAGGAGTCATCGGTGTTTTCATTTTCATATATGCTTCCCAGCAAAGAGTTGCGCCGCCTGCTGTTTTCTTTACTTCTTCTCCGGATATTTTTCCGAGAAATGTAGATTTTCTTTTATCAGCGCCTTTTATATCTGAAAAATATTTTGTCAGAGGTCTGTCCGAATTTGAACCGTCACCGTGACAATCAGCGCAGGCAATATTGTTGGAACTTGATTTCATATAGAAAAAATCTTTTCCGGGTGAACTCTTTGTATCAGATGTTTTAGAAACTGTATCTTTTTTTTGTGTATCTGTTTTTGTCTCCGGAGCTTTTTCTTCAGATCCGCAGCTTGAAATTAAGATGACTGATGCTGCTGCAATTGCATATGCAGTCCGGAAAGATTTGAATTTCAAAAGTGCCATAAATTATTTTGATTTTTAATTTTAACAAATATAATAATTATTTTTTGGATTTTCCCAACAAAATACTTATTCCGATATTTATATTCCAGAAGTCAATATTCTTTTTCTTACCTTCCACTTCCTGAAAACCTTTTGACGGATCCGAAAGATTAGTATAAAAGAAACCTTCATCATCATTTATAGAAAGATTATCAACATCACTTTCCAAACGGTCGCTGTATCCGGTGCTTACATTTTTAAACAATAAATTGCTTAGATGATAACTTCCTCCTAATATCAGTGAATATTCTTCATTTAATTTGTAAGTCATTCCCCCTCCAGCTTTGACACCCATTCTGAATGAATCAGAAAAGTATGTTCTGAATATATCATTCTTTGTAAATGACATACTTAAAAAATTTAATGTCATCTGCGAGTTTGCATAAACCGAAAAATCTTTTCCAAGCGAAGGATTAGTTCCAAATCCCAGCCCCACTGTAGTCCCGGAAAAAGAATTGTCATAAGTTGCAGGCACGACAACATTGTTCTGTCTCGTAATACCCAGTATACTTTGTTTGAAAGCATTCATAAAAGTATATTCACCTGAAAATATAAAATTCAGTAATCTTTTTTGATCCAGCGGAAATACAATATTTCCTGCAATACTAATTCCCGTAGAATTTCCGTAATTATTTTTTACAAAATCTTCACTGATATTATAATATCCTGAATCAGAAACTGTAATAAAATCCCCGCTCATATCCGAACCGGGCATGCTTACTCCGAAATTAATTTCCAGTGAAGGTATTTTCTGAGAGAAAATTCCATCAGCATTGGTAAATAATATTGCTAATAATATGAATATCTTAAAATTCAAATCAGAAATAATAATTATATTTTTTAACCCTGAGGTTTTTGGTTGAGTTTTCTTTTTAGGGGTATCTGAAAATAAATTTACATTTACACCTATGTAAGCAGTACCCCAGTTAATTTTTTTCTCTTTGGACTGATAATAATTATACGCTTCACCTATCGGATAATATATATTTGTAATGTATCTGCCTTCAGCGTCATTTATGTTTGCGCTTTTTGAACCCCATTCAATAAATCCGTCGCGCTCCGTCTCTTTATAAATTAGATTCGCCATATCATATTTAAGTCCTGCTACTATACCGATATTACTGTTTACTTTCACTTCAATACCGGCATTGAAATTTACTCCCATTCTGAAACTGCTGAGTTCAACATTGTTGGAGTCATTGATTCCTGTTACCCTTGTGAGCTGAGCCGAAAGAAAATTGAAATTAAAGTTGGCGTTAAAAAAAGGCGAGACTATATTTGTAAAAGAAGTTGGGGCTACTTCCAGTCCCAACCCAACAGCAAAATTATTAAAGTCATAATTATATTCGACAGGTCTCTGCTGATATGTATTGTTAATAAATTTCACAAGGGTTGTTCCGTACTGTCGTGACTGAAAAGTATTAAAATTATTGTAAGACATAGACAATACGCCTCTTGTAATGGAATACTTATCGAAATTAATTTTGACCGCGCCTGCCATCTGAAATCCTAACTGACCTCCGAGATGTGTAGCGAATAAACTGGAATCAATAAATATATTACCGAGTGTATCATAACTAACATAACTGTCCCCTCTCAGTTCATCATTGGGATTGGAAAGTCCGATAGTAACAGTTAACACAGGTTTGTCGAACTGGGAATGAGCGTTATTAATACAAACTAACATTAAAATAAAACAGCTGAGAATAATTTTTTTCATACTGATGTAATTAATTTTATTTTAATAATATTTGACTGACAGCTGCAATCGCTGCAGTTTCAGCCCTTAATTTCCTTTTGCCGAGTGACTTGATCTGCCAGTTGCCGTTTTTTAAAGTCTGTATATCTTCCTTACTGAAACCGCCTTCCGGACCTATCAAAAGAATTACTTTGTCAGATGATTCTTCAAACTCATATTGCTCCATATCATCTGAAAACTCATAAAGTACAACTTTATTTTTTTCATCACGGTAGAGATCATTTAGTTCATTTAAAGTAACGGCTTTTTCAAAAACCGGTTTATAACATCTCTGAGACTGTCCCATTGCAGAGATAATAATTTTTTCAAAACGTTCCTGCTTATTTCTGCTGAACTCATTTTTCGAAATAGTAAACTGAGTTATAACAGGAACAATTGTATTTACACCAAGCTCTACGGCTTTCTCAACAGCAAATTCAAAGCGTGTCAAATTTCTTAATGGAGCAAGACAAAGCGTAAGTTTTATTTCCGGTTCATTTAGATCAGTTTCTTTTTTTTCTATTGCGCAGACAATTTCATTTTTACCTATCTCAGTAATTATACACTCATAAATATTTTTTTTACCGTCGGTTATAAAAACAATATCGCCGGTTTTTTTACGCAGAACTTTTGCCAGATGCTTGAATTCAAATTCTCTTAAATAAAGTTTATTCTCAGATTCAAAAACATTTTCAGAAGGTGTGTAATAATATTCCATAAGTCAGAATGCTGCGTCCAGATCAAAAATAACCGAAGGGTAAAGAGTATTGTCCTGCTGTCTCATACTGAAATCCGTCCTCCCGATAAAACCAAACGGAAGAATAAAATTCAGCCCGACTCCGTAACCGCTGTAAAATTTCGTTTTAAAAAAGTTACTGTTCTTATTCCACACTCCTCCGATATCGTAAAAAATAGTTGCAAATAATCCGAATTTATAATTCAGATTCTTAAGTGCGGAAACTGATCTTACTACAGGAAGCTCCTTCCCGTGAATATAAAAAGGATTTATTACAGGAATACGGAATTCATTGAATACCCCCAGTTTGTTTTCTCCTTCAAGTACGTTTCTCTTGTATCCGCGGATAAGATCGTTATATCCGAAAAATTCTCTCATATATGTTGGTACGGTTCCGCCGAATGCAATAGTAGAAAATGTTCTGTTTGCAAAAGTAATAAATTTGCCTGCATCCATTTCGATGGGTATGAATTTTTTCATCTCCAGATTTACTCTGTTAAAATCCATTGTCTTTCCGAATCCGATCTTTTCATATTCTATTGAATAATATGAACCTGCCAGTGTGTATTCATAAGAATCTCTTGTGTCAAATTTTGAGAACATACCAAATGTGAAATAACTGTCAGTACCGTCAGTTGAAACTGTTCTTCCCGGCTGATAAGGCACTGATTCTATTAAATTATATTTCAAGGTTGACGATACGGAAAAATTTCTGTTAAAATATTTTCCGAATTTATAAGCGGCGCTGAAATTATAATTTACAAAATTACTGTCCGGATCAGGGATTGAACTTGAACCTGTTTCATTTAAAGCTAAAAGACTTCTGTTATAATTTTTTGAATATCGTAGAGACACGGATGAAAAATATCGGGCATCCTCCCCTATCCACGGAACAGAATAGCTCAGCCCTACAAACGGTTCGTAACCGATACCGAAATTAAAATTGAGCGTTTCATTTCTCCCTCTGAAATTAAACCATCTCAGATTTAATCCGGCCCAGAATTTTGAGAACTGTCCGTCCCTGAACCCGCCCTGAGGAATAGGAAGTATATAAAACTTTTCTTCAAGCATAAACATTAAGTCAACTTTATTTGCTGAATCAGTAGGGATCGGCAGAACATCTATTTTGTTAAACAGTCCGAGTTTGTTTAAATTTCTTACATCATGCTCAAGCATTTTCAGATCTAAAATTGTATTCTCCCGCAGACTTATCTCCCTTGTAATAATATCATCCTGCGTTACTTCATTCCCGACAATAAGTATTTTACCGATCCTGATCTCAGGTAAGATATATTCAACTCTTTTACCTGAATCCAAAACTGCTGAATTGTTTATAACTGTATCGCTGCTATTTGGAATTGTATCACTGATAATCGTTGCAGTATCAGCTTTTATTTTTAATGAATCACCGGATACATTTTCAGAAGAATCTTCCAAGATAAAAAATATGATTTACATTCAGTGACGCGCAGATATTATTTTCTTTCGAATGTCCGTTCATCGTTAAAAATAACGACATGCAAAAAAAAATATATGTATATTTCATTTATTACTTGTCCGGGTTTTGAAGTGCCTTAAGCTGATCCAGTTTCGCTTTAAGCTGCATTGCATCTTTCTGCTGAGGTCTTAGCTCCAGCGCTTTGTTTATCATTCTCTCTGCGTCATCAAACTTCGCATGATTCATAAAATAATTAGCGTTGTTAAGAAAGGAAGAATAATATGCATTCATTAAAAAAGCGTAATGGTAATCAGTCCTTTCTGAAACTGTAAAGTTAATTTCAGGTTCCCTCAGAGGCACAAAATTTTTATCCTTTGTATATTTTATCAGAAGACCCTGCGGGATGCGGTTATATTCATTGCCGAACTTTTCCGGGTTTGACTGCTCTATTTCAAAAGTAGTATAAAAGCTGTGATCATGCACATTCTTATCTACAATACTGTTCTGAAGATTCATAAAAGCTGACTGAATTTTTTGAAGATCCTGCCTGTCAGTTTCATTTTTAGGAGAAGTGTATCTGTCAGTATTTTTTTCGAATTTCAAAAGCTCAGCAAGGTAAGCGTCAAATTCATTCCTGCACCTGTTATAAAATTCCGGGTAATGAACTTCAAGAAAATGCATATACCACGACTTCCTCAGCAATTCTTTATCTATCACTATTATATCCGGTCTTTCATTTTTTATAAACTGATAATAAAAAGAAGACGACAGCCAGAAATCCCACTGCGTGGAATATATAATTGAATTCTTATCAGCTGAATTAAAAATATTGAACGTATAATCCTTTACAAAATAATTCTTACTTTCATCAACATTTTTAAAATTTAAACTCAGCGGAATCAGAGAAATCAATATCATAATATAACTAAACTGCACTGCTGACTTACCCGCTTTCTTTAAAATATATTTAAGTCCGAATCCGAACCAAACAGCAGTAACAATGAATGCAAGCAGAAAATATGAATCAATATCATAGATGTCATAATTCACTGCATACAAAATACAAAATGAAAAAAGCAGCAGAGTGAAATAGAAAAGTCTCTTGCTTGATCTGAATAATTCAAACAATCCCGGTATGGCAATTATCACAGGCAGATAAAAAAACTCTAAAGGATAATTCTTTGTAAAATATGTAAACTGCTTTCCGGCATTTTCAAATGATGAGAACATCCAGATACTGAACTGCTTCCCCGTGAAGTGCCGCCAGAAATTTTCAAAATTATGCGGATGCCCCCAGCTTATTACCGGATTGTCCGCTCTGACAAATAAGTATATATAAAATGAATAACCGATAAGAAACGGAACGGCAAGTATCAGTATTCTTTTGAAACTGGTTTTATTAAACCCGAATACAGAGAAAAAAAGATATATACATCCTACTGATAAGAAAATAGTAGAGAGGTGATTTGTAAAACTCAATCCCAGTACAAAGGAAAACAATAAAAGATATCTCTCCCCTTCCGCCATGTCTCCTGTCTTCCCTGAAAAATAACTGCAGGCTTTAAGTAACAGAAATAAATTTAATATGAGGAAAAAAGAATGAAGCGAATATACTTCGACAGCATTTGCCGTATCCCAGAATGTTCTTGAAAATCCCAGAACAAGCGCGGATGCAAGAGAAATATTATATTTTAAAGTATCCGAAAATTCTTTTACACTCTCTGTGATATCATCTGTATTTAATTTGAAAGATGACAGTATAAGCGTCATTAAATTAAAGAAGATAAATAACCCTGCTGAAGAAATTACTGCGCTCATAAAATTCAGCATGTAAATTTCCGTTCCGAAAGGCATCAGCGTAAATATTTTCCCGATAACAGTAAAGAGAGGATAGCCGGTCGGATGAGCTACGCCGAGTGATGAAGCTGCCGCTGCAAGTTCTCCCGAGTCAATAAACGTTACATCAGGAGCCAGTGTAATTAAATACACTGTAAATGGTATGAAGAAAGAAAGTAATCCGTAGACTGATTTTTTTACTTAGCATTTAAATTTAATTATTGCCGAAAATATTATTATGTTCTACCATTATACATTTATTTTCTATGTAAAGAATATTGTTTTTTTCCGCAAGCTCTTTTGCTTTTTGATCTATTACCCCTAACTGAGTCCATATGACTTTCGGAAGGGTTTTCATTTTCAGGATCTCATTTATATGATCATATAAAAATTCAGACCGTCTGAAAATATTTATGATCTCTGTATTTTCCGGAAGTTCGGACAGACTTTTTACGATAGTAATATTATCCGCTGAATTTTTATCAGGCACAGGATTAACTCCGGTTACATTATAATCATTCTCTTTCAGATAACGGCCTATCCTGTTGCTCGCTCTGTCACGCCTATCAGAAAATCCAAGCACTGCAACGTTTTTGTAAGTATTAAAGATCTCTTTTAAATTCAATTTCTTCTATAAATAATTAAGGGAACGATCCCGCCGGAATCATTCCCTTTGAAAATATCAGTTTATAATTTAATTAACGCAGTATTTATTATATACGCCGTCTAAAAAATTCCACATAAGTATTGCAGATTCATCAACTGTATTGATAAGTCTTTTCTGATCTTCAAGACTTTTGTTGGTGTTATTCATAATTTCCATTTCATCCCTGGAATGATATACGTCGGCTTCTTCGTGCACTTTGAAAAACTCAATGGCTTTTTCCGAATCGATGTTATAGAATTTTTTTAATCCGTCAATTTTTGTTCTGGAAATTTCCGGCACCTGAGACTCGTAAGCATAAAGCGCGGACAGACCTAAAGTAAATTCAGGCGAACGGGTAAGCTCATACATTCCGTCCACAAGATCTTCCACTTCTCTTATCGGCTCAGCGTTTTTAACATCATCTTCCGAAAGACCGAGACTTTCAGCAAAATTCATCCAGAGTTTCGGATGATCTGCAATGCCTGTTTTATAACCTTCTTCATCTGCAAGATTTTCAAGAAGGATCTGTCTTGTATTTACATCATCACAGTTTGAATGAACGCAGCTTACAAACCTTGGGAAGTGTTTCACAAAATGATAATACTGCTTTGCATATTCCTGAAGTTCATTTAATGATAACTTACCTTCATTCCATTTCTGATAAAAAGGATGATCGAGAAGACTTCTTTTTTTAATTGCGGAATCTACTTCCTCTATGAATTTTTCTTTAGATAGCATATATATTTTATTCGGATTTAATTTTAAAATAATTGTCACAAAATTAAGCAATATATAATCAATTTAAAATATATTACTCAAGTTTTTTTAGACGGTATGAAAATATATATTGCCCATAACTTCAAACGTAGCCGCAAGATTTATCTTGCGTGAAAAATGTATGCGTAAATTTTAAAATTACAATATATTACTTATTCATAAAAAAACCGCAAGTTAAAACTTGCGGCTACGTACAATATTAATTATAAATTTTGGAAACAACATTAATTTCCCTTACCCCGCCACTTCATCTGCATAATCACTTATCGGATTACAGCTGCAGATAAGATTCCTGTCGCCGTATGCATTGTCAACCCTTGCAACTGCAGGCCAGAATTTATTTCCGCCGGAAAACTTTATAGGGAAAGCCGCTTTGCTTCTGGAATATTCATGATTCCAGTTATCATCTGCAATTCTCTCAGCAGTATGCGGTGAATTTTTGAGAACATTATCGGTAACATCCGCTTCACCGGCTTCCACTTCTCTTATCTCTTCCCTGATAGAACTCATAGTATCGCAGAATCTGTCAAGCTCTGTTTTATTTTCACTTTCAGTCGGCTCTACCATCATCGTACCTGGTACAGGAAATGAAACTGTTGGGGCGTGAAAATTATAATCCATTAATCTTTTGGCAATGTCCTCTACTTCGATCTTTGCAGTTGTTTTAAATTCCCTCATGTCAAAAATTAATTCATGAGCGACTCTGCCCTTACTTCCTGTATAAAGAGTTTTGAATTTATCATCAAGCTTTGCCTTAATATAATTTGCATTTAAGATCGCAAGCTTTGTAGCGTCAGTCAATCCTTTCGCTCCCATCATTTTTATGTAAGCGTAAGAAATGATCAGAATGCTTGCGCTTCCCCACGGAGCTGAAGATACGGCAGAGATTGAATTATCACCGCCAATATTAATTACAGGATGCGAAGGTAGAAACGGAGCAAGATGTTCTGCAACTCCGATAGGTCCCATTCCCGGACCGCCGCCGCCGTGCGGTATGCAGAAAGTTTTATGCAGATTCAAATGACAGACATCAGCGCCGATTATTGCAGGACTGGTGAGACCGACCTGCGCATTCATATTAGCGCCGTCCATATAAACCTGCCCGCCGTTATCGTGAATTATTTTACAAATATCTTTTATTGACTCTTCAAATATTCCGTGTGTGGAAGGATATGTCACCATTAATGCCGCGAGATTATCCTTATGAAGCTCGGCTTTATTTTTCAGATCCTCGACATTGATATTACCGTTACTATCGCTGCTGACCACCACTACTTTCATTCCCGCCATTACTGCGCTTGCGGGATTTGTTCCGTGAGCGGAAGAAGGAATAAGACAAATATTCCTGTGTGTGTCGCCGTTATTCAAATGAAACTGCCTGATGACCATAAGCCCGGCGTATTCTCCCTGCGCGCCGGAATTTGGCTGCATTGAGATCGAATGAAAACCCGTTATCTCGCTGAGATCTTTTGAAAGTTCATCAATGATAATTTTATATCCTTCCGCCTGATCCTTTGGAGCAAATGGATGCATATCGCTGAATTCAGGAAAAGAAATCCCGACCATTTCAGCTGTTGCATTTAATTTCATCGTACAGGATCCGAGCGGGATCATTGAAGTCGTCAGAGAAAGATCTTTATTCTCAAGACCTTTCATATATCTCAGCAGTTCAGTTTCCGTGTGATGACTGTTAAATATAGGATGCGTCATAAAGGAAGATGTTCTCTTTATTTCAGCCGGAAAAGAATTTTCATTTTCAATATTTATATTCCCGGTTTCAGGTAACTTTATTCCTTTGAATTCAGCAAACACTTCAGCAATTTCTTTAATGTCATTCAGATCAGTAATTTCACTGATTGAAATTCCGACGGCATTGTCAAAATATCTGAAATTTATTTTATGTGATTCTGAAATTTTCTTTAACTCTTCTATGCGGTCTGCATCTTTATTCAAATCGATCTTCAGAGTGTCAAAGTAATATTTATTAAGCTGAACAAAACCCATACTTTTCAGAATTTTATCAAGAAGAACTGTCTGATTATGTATTTTTTCCGCAATCTTTTTAAGTATTACGGGACCGTGATAGACTGCGTACATTCCCGCCATTACAGCAAGCAGCACCTGCGCTGTGCAGATATTACTTGTAGCTTTTTCTCTTTTAATATGCTGCTCTCTGGTCTGCAGCGCCATTCTCAGCGCCGGATTACCGTCAGCGTCAACTGATATGCCAATGATCCTGCCGGGAATATTCCTTTTGAATTTTTCCTTTGTAGCGAAATAAGCTGCATGCGGACCGCCGTAACCCATCGGCACACCTAATCTCTGAGTCGAACCAACCACTGCATCCGCTCCGATCTCTCCCGGAGGCGTTATCAGAGTTAGAGCAAGAATGTCAGCCGCAGCAATACTAAAAATATTTCGTGCCGCCGCTTCTTCAAATAATTTTTTAAGATCTTTAATCTCTCCGTTACCGTCAGGATACTGAACTACTATTGCAAACACATCATCCGTCAGATCTTTTTCAGAAATATCCGCGACTTTTACATCTATTCCGACGGGTACAGCGCGTGTTTTAATTACATCAATTGTCTGCGGAAAACAATTTTCAGAGACAAGTATGGTATTGGCATTTTTTTTGTCAGCATGTTTATGATGACCGAACATAAGAATTGCTTCTGCTGCAGCCGTGCCTTCATCAAGCAGTGAAGCGTTTGCGATTTCCATACCGGTCAGATCCATTACCATAGTCTGAAAATTCAGAAGCGCTTCGAGCCTGTCCCTGCGCGATCTCCGCCTGATACGGAGTATACTGAGTATACCAGCCCGGATTCTCCAGAATGTTTCTTTGAATTACAGGAGGAGTGATCGACGGATAATAACCCATTCCGATATATGATCTGTAAATTTTATTTTTTGCAGCAATTTCCTTAAGATTTTTTATGAAGTCATATTCGCTTAACGGCTCATCCAGATCCATTTCATTTTTACTTCTGATATGCGGAGGCACAGTCTGGTCTATTAATTCATCAAGAGAAGCTACGCCGATCACTTCCAGCATTTCACTTATCTCTTTATCATCCGGTCCGTTATGTCTGTTTACAAATTTATCGGGGTTTTGATAGTTTATCATATTGATCAAATAAGATTTGAATTTTTATTTTTTAGTTGAGGAATACTGCAATATAAAATTTATTTAGAGCAAACTAAATTCAAATTACCGGGCATTTTTGAAAAATGGAAAAATTTAACAAGGAAGGAGAAAGTTCTTACAGATTGATCCAAAAAGAGTACAGAAGGTAAATGCCTGAAAGAGCTGTCACAGCATGTATTACGGCGATCCATAGAGGAAATCTCTTTCCGGTGAGTTTCGCAGCGAGCATACCGCCGCCGATGAATACAGCAATTACAAAAAGCAGGATACTGATATAAGGCGACTCCCCTTTCACAAATGAGATATAGAAGATCAGGAATCCCACCCCGAGCAGCCCGAGAGAACCGTGAATGATACCGATAAGATTATTGGTTTTACTCTTACTAAAAAGTCTTATAAAAAGATAAACTCCCATCAGTCCGACAATGGTGTAAAGTATTATGGTAACAGTAAGCATTTTTAATTTTGATAATTTAATAATTCTGATCTGAAGAATATAGAAAAATATAATTATTAAATTGTTGAATTTAAATCAACCATTCGCAGAGACGCCCAATTTGGGCGTCTCTGCTTCATATAGATATAAACAATATCATTTTGTATAAATATCAACTTTAAAAGTATCATTTTCCCAAATTTTTTTATTATTGCTGGTATAAATATCGATACTTCTGGCTTTTGCAATTACCGGACTGTTCGCTTTTTTAAAATAATTAAAATCTATTCCGGTTGCATAAAATGCTTGTGGCCAATTATAGCTTAACTTTTTTCCCAGCTCCACCCACCATTTTGATGAATGAAAATGCCAAATTTCATGATAATAATATGTCCTCAAAAGTATTTTCAAACTTTAGTTTAATATTTGTAGTAATTCTCATATGACTTATTTATTATTTTCTATTATAAAATCTTCCTTATTTTTTTTTCTCGTATTATAAACCTTGCGAATTTGGGATTTAGTTAGTTCCTGATTTAAAAATTTTTCTAATGCTGTATTTGGATATTGATTGACAAAAAATTCTGTCTCGTCTTCTATTCTTGATGATTGTAAACTTATTTTTCCAAACAAAGAGTATATAAACAATGGATTATAATTGTAAATAGAATTAGGATATTTATTAAAAAAACCTTGATACAAATCAATTATCTCATTCTTTGTAAAATTGTCGTTATATGTAGGAGAAGGAGTAAAACTTGAGAGAACATAGTATGCATATACCGCTTCAGTTAATGAATTATCCGGATATTTCAAAATAATTGTTTGATAATCTTCATTAAATAATAATTCAAGTATAGAATTATCTTCCGGGCTATTCTCAACTACTTCAAACTCTACAGTATTTGAAATAAAATTATCATTATTATTTCTACCTTTTGCCGTTACTTCATATCTTCCGGGAAGTAAAAAACCATGCATTCCGAAATAATTAGGTGTATTTTGGAATTCATTTCCATACCGGTTAATATTTCTGCTAAATATGAAAGTATCATTTGGTTGAAATATATATGGATTAGGAAAAAAACTTATTGAAAAAGCTAGTCTAACTCTTGAATAATTTTGTCCATCCAGAGGTTTAATAGTAAAGATCATGTCATCGCTCAATTCATTAAACAAATAGTTTAAAGTATCACTTACAGCATTCCTATTAATATATTTTATATGCGCCATTATGGGTTCATACTTTTTAAATGTATATTTAGGCATGTTGATTGCTAATTCAGATTTATTTTGTTCTCTTGAATTGTGTTCACTTTCTGAATCCAGTATTAAATTTTGACCAGCAGAGATATTGTCATTCGTTTGATTAGTAATAAACGGACTTCCGATTAAAAAATTGAAATGCTTCGGACAAGCTATCCAACTCGTTCTTCCGCTTAGATAATATTCGGGCTCAGTATAAAATCTGTCACGAACATTTAATACACAGCTATCCCTATCATGATCATTATGTACACCAAAATAAATCGCCATACCAACCTGATGAAGTAAGAAAAACAATATTATCTTTCCACTTAAACTATTACACATCTCATGTTTTTATAATTTACAACAATTGTGATTGGATAAATGTCCTTATTTCAACAATATCATTCTCTTTGTCTGAACAAAGTTTCCCGCAGCAATTTTATAAAAATAAATTCCGCTTGAAACATTACTGCCGTTGAAATTCAACTGCTGAAACCCCGCCTGTCTGACTTCCTGTAACGAATAAACTTCTTTTCCAAGTATGTCATAAACTTTTATTGATACTATTCCGTCGATTGGCAAATCAAATTTTATTGTTGTCGCAGGATTAAACGGATTCGGAAAATTCTGATGCAACTTAAATACTTTGGGAATTCCAATGATTTGATTTCCTTTTGTAGATGTTAATTGTCTGTAATTCAAAATTGTATTTTCATACCTTCCCTTTATAATCAATACATAATCTCTTACAAATCCTTCCGGAATGTCCTCAAAAGTATTTTCAAACTTTAGTTTATTATTTGTAGTAATTCTCATATGACTTATTTATTATTTTCTATTATAAAATCTTCATGATTTTTTTTGGTGGAATTGTAAACATTGAGAATGGAATACCTTGATTGCTCCTGATTTAAAAATTTTTCTAATGCTGTATTTGGATATTGATTGATAAAAAATTCTGTCTCGTCTTCTATAAAAGATGATTGCAAACTTATTTTCCAAAACAGAGAATAAACGAACAATTGATTAAAACTATAAATAGAGTTAGGATATTTATTAAAAAATCCACGATATAATTCAATTACTTCACTCTTTGTAAAATTGTCTTCAAAAATTGGGGAAGGAACATAGCTTAAATTTACATAGTATGCATACGTTGCCTCAGTTAAAGGATTTTCCGGATAATTCAAAATAATAGTTTGATATTGATTTTGACTTAGTAACTCAAGTATAGAAATATCTTCCGGGCTATTCTCAACTACTTCAAACTCTACAGTATTAGAAATAAAATTATCATTATTATTTCTACCTTTTGCCGTTACTTCATATCTTCCGGGAAGTAAAAAACCATGCATTCCGAAATAATTAGGTGTATTTTGGAATCTATCTCCATACCGGTTAATATTTCTGCTAAATTCGAAAGTATCATTAGGATGAACCACATAAGGATTAGGTAAAAAGACATTGAGAATGGAAGTTGAACTCTGAATAACTTTGTCCATCAAGTGGTTTAATTGAAAAGATCATTTCGTCGCTCCATTCATTAAACAAATATTTTAAAGTATCACTTACAGCATTCCTATTAATATATTTTATATGCGCCATTATGGGTTCATACTTTTTAAAAGTATATTTAGGCATGTTGATTGCTAATTCAGATTTATTTTGTTCTCTTGAATTGTGTTCACTTTCTGACTCCAGTATTAAATTTTGACCAGCAGAGATATTGTCATTCGTTTGATTAGTAATAAACGGACTTCCGATTAAAAAATTGAAATGCTTCGGACAAGCTATCCAACTCGTTCTTCCGCTTAGATAATAATCGGGCTCAGTATAAAATCTGTCACGAACATTTAATACACAGCTATCTCTATCGTGATCATTATGTACACCAAAATAAATCGCCATACCAACCTGATGAAGTAAGAAAAACAATATTATTTTTCCACTTAAACTATTACACATCTCATGTTTTTATAATTTACAATAATAATGATCTATGTTTATTTCAATAATATCATTCGCTTAGTCTCTGAAAACTCCCCTGAAACCAATTTATAGAAATAAATGCCGCTCGCAATCCCGGCTCCGTCAGATACAACAGTATGCTCACTTGCATTCCTGATATTGTAAATAAGAAAAAATTATAATTAAAATAATAAACAGCGTAGCTGTGACATTTTCTTTTTCCCCTGGCGTAGTCTCCTGCTCTTTGGGACTCCGCCAGGAAACTTTACTTTCAGAATAACACCACCTCCGCTGGAATGAAAGTAAACATCACTATTTATTTATGATAGCTTTTGGTGTTTATTTATATTCAAACTTTGATATCGCTTTTTGTACTTCATTAGATATTTCTGAATTTGGATAGCTGTTTTTCAAGTTTAAAAGAAAATCTATAGCTGCATCTTTTCCTCCGTATTTATAAAATAGTATTTCTGCAGCTTCATTTATTGCAAAATCAATATGTTTTGAATTTGGATTTTTTTCTATGAACCATAAACAATCCTGTATGAGAGTACTGTCGTATTTTATAAGAGTTATTCTTCTCTGCATAATAGAATTGAGAAATATTTCATCTGTATATACACTTGTTGGATAATTTTTTAATAAATAATCATACCGGTTAATCATATATTCAGCGCTGTCGATCGGATTAATTTTATTAATTTCCAGCACTTCTTTAAAGACTTCATTTTCAGCTCCAAAAGGAGCGATAACTTTAAAATTTATTTCATTAGACTCTAATATAGTTTTCCCGTTATTGTAATAACCCTTTATATTATAAGTGTCTTTTGGAAAATAAAAAAACATCCCAACAGCAGCGGGAGCCCGGTAAAATTTAAGAGGTGAAGAAATGACGAACTCTTCTCCCGGATTTAAAACAATATTTTTCTCCTTCAGCTCAACATGTCCGGTATAGCCCGAATTATCCCCATGTGAATCTTTTATAATTAAGCATTTTAAAATTTTAATATCATTTATGTTAATTAAAGAATCTGCTTCCGGACCTTAATTTGTAAATTTAAAATTTATTGTAATTTCTTCACCTTCAACGAATAGTGTCTTATTCAATGTAATCAAATACTTTATGTCATTAGCGGAACGTTCAGAATAAGATTTGGATACAAACGAAACTAATACAAAAAATAATATTGATAGGAGGATTACTAATTTTTTCATTAAAATTATTTATGTTTTCTTTTCCTCGTTCCCAATCTCCCGATTGGGGACGTGCTCCATTCCATTTTCAGTAATTTTTAAAATTCTTTTCCTTCTAACAATCTCTCCGCCCACTTAGACGATTCCGTACCGGGATAATCTGATTTTATTTTTTCAAAAACAATATCGCCTCATCCTTACCGGAAATTTTTTCAATTATCTCAAATGCAGTATTTATTGCAGTTCTGGCGGTCAAAGTATTTGGCTTATTATTTATTATATGCTGACAATCTTTCAGCATGGTTGAATCGTACATAAAATCATTAAATTTTCGTTTGTAAACTGATTCGTAAAAAGCATTGTCATAATATACACTGTTTCGATGTGTATCCATAAATTCGATCCATTTCAAAATAGTCTGCTGATTTTGTGTCTCACTGTAAAATCCGCCATACGGAAATTTATAAAGTTCTTTAAATTTTTCAAAGGCTTCGGTCTCTGAGGCATCGGACGGCTTTACCTCAAAATTGATTTTATTTGAGCTAATTTTTTTTCTGCCTTTATCATATTTGAAATTCACTTCCACAGTGTATTTATCGTTCGGAAAATACCTGCTTGCAAATGCTTTTGAAGTTTCATCATACGAATCAAAACTCCGGAAGCCCCACAGATAATCCAATTCGATTGGAAAAACTATCTCGCCGTTTGCAGGGATACTTGTATAGTGTACACCGACATAAAATACCTCTGCGCCTTTATATGATGAACTTCTTCCTGCCTGATTTTTTATTATGATACTCTTTGATAAATATTCATCATTCAGAAATTCTATGGAATCGGTTTGTGTCCCGTTATTTTTTACTTTTACCATTAGAATAACATATTCTCCTTCTTTGTATTCATTCTTTTCAGTACTTATCTCCATTTTAAAATTTGTATCCGCTCCCGCTTTTGAAATATCCGGCATTAAAGCAACAACACAAAAGAGTATTGCTGAATAAATTGATAATATCATTTTTATTTTTGTTGGAGTTTTCATTTCTATTTGATTTTTACTTTATGTTAATGGACATTTGAATTCCAAAAAGCATTAAAGGAGGTGCTGAATAATCAGTTCCAATAAAAAAAGGCTGCTTATAAAACATTGCTGTATAATTTTAAAAAAAATGTACTCCTACAGTTAGTAAGGGTATTATTTGAATTAATAACGGAAGATTGAACTAAACCCCAAAATTTATTGAAACTATAAATATACCGCCTTCCCCCGCCACAACCACGCCACAAAATTCAATATTGTTCTTAGTGTCAATCTTATAAAAAATCCACTCTACCCCAATGGAAAGATATCCTTTATAATTAAAATTTATGTTTGAATTAACAAAATTCTTTCCACCTTCTAATTTTAAAAAAATAATTCTTTTATATAAATTTATGTTGAGGTAAAACCGACGTTACTAGTTTCCCGAGTATGGATTTGATACTTTTGATATTCATAGCAAATAAACTTTTGCTGAGAAACAAAAATATTATTAATAGTGATACTTTCATCCTTTATTTACTATTACGACATTTGTCGTGTCTCATTATTTATCTTTTGTGGGTTATAATTCTTATATAACTTAATATATTGTCTGACAAAATTCAAACTTCTTCCAGTTATAGATACAATTGCTATTTCATCCATTCCTTTTCTAAGAAGCTTCTTCACTTGTTCGTAGTGCTTTATATATCTGTCAACGCTGAAGGTGATTTTAATAATATCTGGGGAATTCCCAGCTGAACGCAAACAAGTCTTCAGAGGGCCCCTTGCTTTTAAATATTTTCCTAATGTGTATTCATATAATCATATTTCTCCAAAATATATAACGCTCTAAATTCGTAAGTTAAATGCCATTGTTAAACTCAGCTGATGGGACTTAAATGTCAGCTTATTAATTCTGTTTCTGTTCGAATAATTAAGATTAACATCAACAAAAAAATTATCGGTAACTTTATATGATTTTCCTGCCGTCAAAGTTAAATAGCCGGAATAATCATAACTTGCAGAATTTGGCCGAACACTTCCAAGTTTTAAACCTGCTTTAAACTCATTTAAAAAATGGAAATTGTAATATAAAGAAATCCATGTCATCTCGACATATTTGTGTCCGTCAGCATACATAAAAATTGTATCGTTGTTCGGTTCAACAGAGTAAGTTGATACATATTTAAAAGGCTCTGTAAATAAGTTTTTACCTACACTGACACCAATCTCATGACTTTTCGAAATGAAAAATCCAATCTCCATTTCTGTCAGATCCACATTAAAAGAAGAAACGCTGGAAGATCTTGGGTAATCGTAGATCCGGATTTTATCATCAAAATTATAAGTAATACCTTTAGCAACAGAGATCTTAAACCTTGGAAAAGTATCTGACCGGCAATTGGAAACATTATACGAAATGAAAATAATGATTACACATAATGCTGATTTCATTGTTTACCTGTTAATGATTAATAAAAGTATTAACTCGTTACTGCAAATTGTTGTTGACTGGATTCCCGCCGGGAGCACGCGGGAATGACAGAATTTTTTGTATTATATACTGATATAGTTTCTAAACCGCGTAGCGGTGTAATCTTTGTAGAAAAAAATATAATTAAATTAATAAACAGCGTAGCTGTGACATTTTTTCTTTTCATACCGCTCGGGTTAGTTAACCGCGTATGTGATTTCATCTTTGTAGAAAATAAATTATAATTTGACGTTTAAAAAATATTTTGATCATTGATAATTAATCATTGATAATTGACTAAACCGCGTCAGCGGTTTAGTTGCGTAGCTGTGACATTTTCTATTCATACCATTCAAATAAATATTTTTCATCATATTCAATTTCAAAAGCTTTTAAAAAAGAAAGATACTCTTCTTTAAATGTTTTTTTTCTGTGATGATTTGGTTGATTCAAAATATACTTTATGACATTATCTAATTGTGATTTAGAATAAGTAAATGCACCATATCCGACCTGCCAGTTAAATTTACCTGAAAACCAATTCTTTTCATTTATAAAATTTGATGAGTTTGCTTTAATATCTCTTGTAATATCCGATACTGCCATTGTCGGATGCAGTCCTATCAAGATATGAATATGATCAGGATTACAAAATATTGCCAGAGGTTTTGATTTATTGTTTTTAATAATTCCGCAAATGTATTTTTCTACTTCAATACGGTACTTTTCCTGTATCAAATTTTCTCTATGTTTAACTGCAAAAATGATTTGGACATATAATTGTGTATATGTATTTGCCATATGTAATTTAAAAAAGATTTCACCCCTACGGGGTTAAAAATATTTATTTACTTCTTGTTACAAAGATTTCACCCCTACGGGGTTGCAATTTCTTTATTATTTTTTGTTACAAAGATTTCACCCCTACGGGGTTGCAATGTCTCTTTGCTCTTTTGTTACAAAGATTTCACCCCTACGGGGTTAAAATGTTTAAATTGTTTTTTACTACAAAGATTTCACCCCTACGGGGTTTTATATTTTTTTTCTCTCACCTCACCAATATGAGTTTCAATAATAAATAATGTAATCATTTTAAAAGGGTATGTAGTTTAAAGAAATTCTATTTTTAAAATGGCTCTTAACCGCGTAGCGGTGTAATCTTTGTAGAATAAATATGGAAAAATTAATAAACAGCGTAGCTGTGACATTTTTTCTTTTTATACCGCTCGGGTTAGTTAACCGCGTATGTGATTTCATCTTTGTAGAAAATAAATTATAATTTGACGTTTAAAAAATATTTTGATCATTGATAATTAATCATTGATAATTGACTAAACCGCGTCAGCGGTTTAGTTGCGTAGCTGTGACATTTTCTTTCTATTCGTCTTTTGTAATTTGAAATTTGCAATTTAAAATTATTTAATCAGAAGCATTTTCCCCGAAGCAACAAACTCCCCCGTTCTTAATCTATAAAAATAAATCCCGCTCGGAAGACCGGCAGCATCGAATGTGTATTCATAACTGCCTGCGCTTAAGTTTTCATTAAGCAGTACACTCACTTCCCTGCCTCCTGCGTCAAATACTTTCAGCTCCGCTTTGCCTGACTTCGGGATTTCGAATTTTATATTTGTAGAAGGGTTGAACGGGTTGGGATAATTTTGATATAATCTGAATTCATCCGGAGCAAATAAACTTAACTGTTGTACTTTTGTTAATCCTCCGTTCTCTGTAAATATAATTTTAGCGTTTCCTACAGCCCAGATAACTGAATCATTATATGCATATATGCTTCTGTAAAATCCCTGTCCGAATTCAGGACCATTATACTGCATCCAGCTCCCGCCGCCATCTGTCGTTTTAAATAATGTACCTGCCGTTCCGCCGCTATAACCTGTATGTTCGTCTGCAAATTCTATGCAGTATGACTGTTCGAAACCATATGGTACTGAACCAACGCTATCCCATGATAATCCAAAGTTGGTTGTCTTAAAAACTATTTCTCCACCTACAAATCCTACACTGTCATTTATAAAGGATACTTTGTTAAAATTATACTGGCTTCCTTTTATTATAACTCTATTTTCAATCCAATCATTACCTCCATTTGTAGTTCTATAAATGAATGAAAATCGCCCACTAATTATGCCTTCATTTTCGTTTTTAAAATATATATCCATAGGTAATCCCTCAAATCTCCCGGAATCTATAAATGAATTTCCGCCGTCTGTTGTTTTCAGGTAAACTACCTGTCCTCCAAGCCAACCTGTATTTTCATTAATAAAAAAAATTGCATCTAATGCCGGCATACCCATACCCGGTCCCCCGCTAAATATAGAAATCCAGTTATCTCCTCCGTTTGTTGTTTTCAGAAAATTCCACCAGCCTGCTGCATAGACTACACTGTCATTAACTGGGTGAATTTGTTGAATTAAAAAAGTAGATGAATTAGGTTGATTTATCCAATTTATTCCACCGTTTGTCGTTTTATAAATGAAATTATCTCCGCATGCCCATCCGGTATATCTATTTATAAACTCAATATCTCTAATTGGATGCCCCGGTGATAACTGTCGTATCCACTGAGCTTCTGCAGCCTGGTTTGAGATTTGAATAATAATAAATAATAAAATTATTTTTTTCATTTTTATATTAAATTTATGGAGATGAAATAATTTAAATTAAAATTTGTATAAAAATAATAATTTGAACTGCCTTCGGGAGGATGTTTAAAAAAGTAAAATCCGTTTTCATATCACTGTCTTTAATTTAAAATGTTCCTTACATATAAAGAGCGTTTATTTCTGATTAATTTTTTATGAAAGAAATAAAATTAAATTTTATTTTCAAGTTAATTTAAAACGTAAGGTATTTTCACATTTATCCACAGGTAAAGAAGAATAGACCCCTTCTTCTTAAGAATATTCATTTCTTTTTAATAATGATTACGCTAAATTTTTATTAATAATAAATATGAAATTTCCTAAGTTTTATGCAATAGTCATCTCATTAATCCCATACAGTTTATTTACATGCTTCAGCCCGTTTCAAATAGAAGAAGCGCCGCGAAAATTTGAAATTATTTTTGAAAAAAGTGTCTCAATTGAATATTCTGAAAGCGGATTGAATTTTTATCCCAAAAGAGTTAACTGGAAAAAAATTATATAAGAATAGCTGAAGGAATGTTTGGAGATTTAGTAAACTACCCTATACTATTCGGAGTACACAATAATAATTTTTATGTTTCGAATGCTCATGACAATATTATTGTGTATGATAATCTGGGCAATGAAGTGTATAAATTTATATATCAAGATGGTTACAATTACACTTATCCTAATTTTGATGATAAAGGAAATTTATATTTATTCTTAGTAAGTGACGATGGAGAAGAAAAATATGAAAAAGCCGTTAGTATAAATGCGGATACAAAAGAAAATTTAGAGTTAGATAAAAATCAAATTAATTTATTAGATAGTGCAATATTGCCAATAGATATACATTCATCTTTTCAAAGCGATAATCGATTTAATAAACACAAAGGGGATGGAGAAAATTACTTTGATGTGAAGTGGGGAAAAAGCAATAAAAGTATTTTTAGCGCAAACAATGGTCAATATATTGTTCCTGAGACAGTTTCTTTATATAAATTTAGTAACACATTTGAATATTCAAAAAGTACCTCAACTGATTTAGAGACTTCTAAAATTGAGGAAATTATTATTTCAAATTTCAATAATAATAGGTTCATACTACTTACAGGTTTTAGAATAGATAAAGAAGGCAATATGTATCTGTCTGGTGTGAGATCAAATGACTTAACAAAAAGAAAAATCAAAATTATTAATATTGAAAAAAATGTAGTTGATGTGAAAGATATTACATTTTTTATATGGAAATTCTCAAATGAATAAATCTTGGTATATATATTATATGCAATTTCCTCAAAGCAACAAATCCACCCCGGTAGACCGTCAGCATTACTTAGACAAATTTGAAAAACAATTCCACTTTCTTTCTATGATTTTGTATGCCTTTTTAAAGAAGAAAATATTATATAAACCGAAAATAGTTTGTATTTTATCTCTACTCTTTTTTATCTTTAATTTTCAAATCACAACTGGTTTTGCTCAAACAAATGAAGCTAATGAAAACAAATTTAGTTTATCCTTAAATCCCGGAATTTCAGTATACACTGATGGAGATATTTACCGTAGTGATGGATTACTGAATTATTAGGTTTAGACTATCTTGAATTTAGCATCGGTTATAAACTAAGCAAGAACACAGAGATTGGTATTTCTTTAGGGAAAAATGAATTCACTTTTGATACAAGAATATATGAATCAATAGACAGCACTCTTGTTGTGGACTCAAAAATATTTAGAAAATGTAATTGGTTATCATTAGATTTCAATTTTTATCCAAAAAGTGATTGGTTTTTAGGATTGAAATTAGGAATGATACAGCCTGTTTACGGACATTCTGAAACTTTGATAGGAATTCTGTATGGAAACGAGCTTATTCGATTTAAGGATTTTTATTTCAAATTTAAAGTTCAGTATCTTGCAAAAATTTCATCAGATGAGTTAACCATAAACTCAAATCAATTAAATTTTTTAATTGGTTTAGGGTTTAATTTTTAGAATAAGAAGTAACGAAATTCTCAGGCTCTGTAAATGAATTTTTACCTGCACTAACACCAATCTCATGACTTTTTGAAAAGAAATATCCAATCTCCATTTCTGTCATATCTACATTAAAAGATGAAACGCTTGGAGATATTGGATAATCGTAACTCCGGATATTATCATCAAAATTATAAGTAATACCTTTAGCTACAGAGATCTTAAACCTTGGAAAGATATCGGACTGACAATTGGAAACATTATAGGAAATAAAAATAACGATTACACTTAATGCTGATTTCATTGATTAAATATTAAAGATTATTAAAGTATTAACTCTTAACTTATAAAATGCTATTGAACACTGATAATGTTTAATAAGATACTCTTTTTTTATATGTACCGTCTCTGCTCATGATCCAAATTCTGCCGTCAATTTTATTTGTATATGAAATTTTTAATCCATCCGGTGACCAGTTTGGATTTATTGAATTAGGGATAAGGAGTTTGTGATTTGATCCATCCGCTTTAATGAAGCAAATTTCTCCCAAATTATCATCCCGCTGGTAAACAATTTCATTTCTGCCTGAAACTTTTGGATAGCGGTCATAACTAAAATCATTTGTTAAAACTGAAATAGTATTTCCTGAAGTATCAATTATACAAACCTCTGGACTTCGATGACTCAAAAGAGATCTTATCACTACTAATCTTATGCCATCAGGAAACCAGTCAGGATGTTTGACCTCACCATCTTCCGGTGTATAAATTATCCTTTTGAGTTCAGAGCCATCTGATTTCATTTTCCATATAAAACTCATTCCATTTGGACTATCCTTGTTTGAATGAAAAGCGATCCAAACACCGTCATTACTCCAGGACGGGAAACGATTTCCGCCAATAAAAGTCAACTGAATTTCAATATTATCTGCAATATTTCTTTTAAATATATTTCCATATTTAGAGTACACTAACCACTGTCCATCAGGAGACCAATCCGGAAAACTTATCAAATCCGGTACAGAAATTTCATTTAAATTTGAGCCGGTAGTATCAACAGAAAACATTCCGGAAGTCATTTCAGTAGTTACTCCTATATAACCTATTGTATATCCATTAGGAGACCAGGTAGACTCTACATCGATAATAATATCCCCAACTTCACCTGGAATAATTGTTCCAATATCGCAAGAACTAAATATATAAATCGTTGACAGATAAATAATGTGCTTTATATATTTCATTCCTAATTAATTTGCTTTTTACACCTTTATTTCATAATTATTTCCTATGAGTATCAGCAAAATTTCTAATTTGTACTTCAAAGAATGAAGATTTCAAATATTTGGCTGATTCTAAACTAGGATATTGAAGCAACAGTTTATCCTTTTCGGAATTTATATCGTTAAAATCAAAATCCTTATTTTGCAGTTTAATTAAATAAGACAGGATAAAATCAAGATCAAAGTTATATATTGAATTTGGATAATTTTGAAAAAATTTATTGTATGCAGCCACTATTTTTGAATTATCTCCTTGCTCAAATGCAGTAGAAACAAAGTTGCGCATTATATGGCTGGTAAAGGAGTTATTTTTATAACTATCAAAAATTTCATCAAACTTGTTTTCTTTAAAGAGACTTAAAACTTTTATATCCTCCTCCGTTAAATCTATAACTTCGAATTCAATTTCATTGGATCGTACTGAGGGATTATACTCTTTTGAGCAGTCATGTTCAAAATGAGCAAATGCTTTATAGTTTCCTATTGGGAAAAATGCAAAATCAAAATATTCTTCATCCCTGCTTTGATTCGGTTTTCCAAATGAATTTAATGTAATTGGAACTCTTAGGGTGTCCTTGGGCATAAGTATGTAGCTAGGATTACATGCTGCCAGAAAATCCAATATTATAACTTTTTTGTTATAAACATTATTATTTTCATCTACTATGTTAAACATCATGCCATCAGAGTAGTTTTTAAAAATGTTATAAACAGTATCTGTCTCGTTGCTGTTATTTACATATTCAAGAAGTGCAACTACCGGCTCAAATATTTTATATTTACTTTTAGGCAAGCCTGCATTAAGAGTAATCCGATTTTGAGAATCTTCATTTATGTTTTTAGTAAAATCTGAAATGCTGTCCGGAAAATTAATGTACATTGGTTTAATATATACAGTAACTTCATTTTTGGAATCCGCTTTGGAAATATTACCAAAACAAAATATTAATACAAATACCCAAAATGTTAAATGGTATTTACTTTTTATACAAAAATTTGAAAAAATATTTTTCACATTGTCCTTATATTATAAAAATTAATACAAAATTTTGTAAGAAAATAATCCATTCCGGTTAATTACCCAAAGACAGCCTTCTAATGCATTTGTATACACGATCTGATTATCATCATTTGACCAGTTTGGGTACCTGCTGTAATTATTTAATAATATTTTCAGATCAGTCCCATCGGTTTTGATAATACAAACTTGCCCGCGATTTTCATTTCTCTCAAACACAACATAATTTCCATCATTAGAAACTTTTGGATTTATGTCATGATTAGAATCATTTGTGGTCAGGGTAATTAAATTACCTGATGTATCAATTATTCCAATATCTCCTGCAGAATAATTGACATAACACAAAACAGCCAATCTTGTACCATCAGGAAACCAGCTCGGTTGTCTTACCTCACCTACGGTTGGAGTATAAATTATTCTTTTCTTTTCAGATCCGTCAATTCGCATTTTCCAGACAAAATGCATTCCGTTTGGACTGTCATTGTTTGAGTCAAAAGCAATCCAGTCACCACTATTGCTCCAGGAGGGATGAAAATTGTTTCCGGTATTGGTCAAAGCAATGGGATCAGATTTCGCTGACATATTCTTAATATATATGTTACCTCCAAATGTATATACTATTTTTTCTCCATCCGGAGAAATGTCAAAATCAACAGGCTTGTCTGTAATTAACTCTGTTTCAAATGTTATCAGGTCGACTGAATAAATGCCATTAACACCAATTAAACCTCCTCCGGCAAAGAAAATCTTACTGCCGTCAGGAGACCAGCACGGATAAATATCATATATTTTTACGTCAGCATTATAATCAACAGAATTATCACAGGAATAAAAAATAGCAAGAATAAGCAGGTATAAAATAAACAGTTCTTTTTTCATTTAATAAAAAATTTTGAATAGTTCTGAGATGGTCTCATGTTTTAATAACCGTCGGGAGAATAGTTAAAAAATATGATCCGTTTTCATATCATTTTCCTTACCTAAAATGTTCCTAGCATATAAAGAGCTATTACCTTCTGATTAATTTTTAATGAAAGAAATTAAATTAAATTTTAATTTCAAGTTAATTTATTGAGTGTTTTTTAAAAAAGTCCGGTAATATTCCATGCGAAATATTTAGAAAGAATAATTTGCAGCTAGCAGCTTGAGACCTGTTGTTGACTGGATTCCCGCCGGGAGCATGCGGGAATGACAGAATTTTTTGTATTATATACTGATATAGTCTCTAAACCGCGTAGCGGTGTAATCTTTGTAGAAAAAATTATAATTAAATTAATAAACAGCGTAGCTGTGACATTTTCTTTCTATTCGTCTTTTGTAATTTGAAATTTGCAATTTAAAATTATTTAATCAGAAGCATTTTCCCCGAAGCAACAAACCCCCCCGTTCTTAATCTATAAAAATAAATCCCGCTCGGAAGACCGGCAGCATCGAATGTGTATTCATAACTGCCTGCGCTTAAGTTTTCATTTAGCAGTACACTCACTTCCCTGCCTCCTGCGTCAAAAACTTTCAGCTCCGCTTTGCCTGACTTCGGCATTGCGAATTTTATGTTTGTAGAAGGGTTGAATGGATTTGGATAATTTTGGAATAAAGCGTAATCATTAACATTAAAAGAAAAATTTTCTTGAATACCAATTAAATTATTTTCTGATTTTAGATAAAGTAATTCGGAAGGAATAGGATATTCTTCAGACGAAGCAATGATATTTCCTGAGCCATTTTTATCAAGTTTAAAACTACTATGGAAAGTATTGCCTGTCGCAGAAACGCTTGAAAATTGCCAAATCCCTGATTTATTGTTTGCATAATAAGTTATTCCGATTTTGAACGCAAGTTCTAAACTATCCAGAGTTAAATGCAATTTTTCATTATCATCAATTTCAACAGATGTGCAATAACCGTCAAAATTTTCATTTATTAATTCAGGCGGGTACCAACCGGATAAATTATTAGCTTTAAATGTGTAATATGTTTTAACTGGAAATTGAAAATCTTTTGAATAATGAAATATATAATTAAGTTTTCCCTTTTTGCTGATCTTTAGAATTCCCGAACCATTTACTGATTCCGGTAATAATTCATAAGACCATTTGCCTTCTTTTGTATCAAAATTCTCAGCATGTATATTCCTTGGAATTCCGTTAATTATGCTAAGGTACATAATATTAGCATGCCCGTTTGGTGAAAAAGACAAGCTGGGAGTTGCATAATAATTATCTCCGGAATAATTATCGTCTAATGATTGAATTTTCCAAATTCCGCTTTTATTACTGCTGTATTTTACTTTGTAATTAAATAACGAATCCATTCCCAACCACGTTAAGTGAACATTTTCATTTTTGTCAATTTCAATTACTGGATTTCTGTTTTGAAGGGAATCGGATGTAATATTTATACTGCTCCAGGTTCCGTTAATACTACCTATTGCTAATTTTATTTGAGCATATTTGCTATATGCACTAACATAAGAAATAAAAACTTTATTTAACTTACCCGCAACGACAACAGATGGGTAAACAGATGTATATGATGTGTCACTAATTCGAATTGGATTTGTCCAACTTCCGTTTACAAATTTTTAAGCATAATATATTCCCCATCCATTCGGCCATAATTCTCTTTTTTGCCAGACAACATGAAGTGTATTTTGGTTATCTATAAACATGGAATTTGGTGAGAATGAATAATCGGAAGCGTTATCGTGTGTAAGAGTATCAATATTTCCCGTAACCCATTGACAAACACTGACCTTAATGGGAACAGTTATAAAAAATACTACATAAAACAGTTTTATTGAAGGGGTCTTAAACATTAGTTTTCTATAATTAACATAATTCTATTGAATAATATTCTGAACAGCCGTCTGAAGAATTGTTAAAAAAGTATAATCCGTTTTCATACCATTGTACTTACTTAAAATGTTCCTAACATATTAAGATCGTTTAACTTCTGATTAATTTTTATGAAAGAAATAAAATTAAATTTTAATTTCAAGTTAATTTATTAAGTGATTTTAAAAAACGTCCCGTTCTTTCACATTCGGATTATTTTGAAATGGATTCGTTTCAGCTATTTTTCATTTGTAATTTGACATTTGAAATTAAATTATTGGATTCCCGCCAGGAGCACGCGGGAATGACAGAATTTTTTGTATGATATCCTGATATTGTTTCTCAACCGCGTAGCGGTGTAATCTTTGTAGAAAAATTTATAATTAAATTAATAAACAGCGTAGCTGTGACATTTTCTTTCTATTCGACTTTTGTAATTTGTAATTTGCAATTTATGTTTAATAAATTCCCCCTGAAGCACTATATGATATTTGTCTTTTGTAATTTGAAATTTGTAATTATTTAATTAGAAGCATTTTCCCCGAAGCAACAAACCCACCCGTTCTTAATGTATAAAAATAAATCCCGCTCGGAAGACCGGCAGCATCGAATGTGTATTCATAACTGCCTGCGATTAAATTTTCATTAAGCAGTACGCTCACTTCCCTTCCTCCTGCGTCAAAAACTTTCAGCTCCGCATTGCCTGACTTTGGCATTGTGAATTTTATGTTTGTAAAAGGATTGAATGGATTTGGATAATTTTGGAATAAAGCGTAATCATTAACATTAAAAGAAAAATTTTCATGAATACCAATTAAATTATTTTCTGATTTTAGATAAAGTAATTCGGAAGGAATAGGATATTCTTCAGACGAAGCAATGATATTTCCTGAGCCATTTTTATCAAGTTTAAAACTACTATGGAAAGTATTGCCGGTCGCAGATACACTTGAAAATTGCCAAATCCCTGATTTATTGTTTGCATAATAAGTTATTCCGATTTTGAACGCAAGTTCTAAACTATCCAGAGTTAAATGCAATTTTTCATTATCATCAATTTCAACAGATGTGCAATAACCGTCAAAATTTTCATTTATTAATTCAGGCGGGGACCAACCGGATAAATTATTAGCTTTAAATGTGTAATATGTTTTAACCGGAAATTGAAAATCTTTTGAATAATGAAATATATAATTAAGTTTCCCCTTTTTGCTGATCTTTAGAATTCCCGAACCATTTACGGATTCCGGTAACAATTCATAAGACCATTTGCCTTCTTTTGTGTCAAAATTCTCAGCAAGTATATTCCTTGGAATTCCGTTAATAATGCTGAGGTACATAATATTAGCATGCCCGTTTGGTGAAACAGACAAGCTGGGAGTTGCATAATAATTATCTCCGGAATAATTATCATCTAATGATTGAATTTTCCAAATTCCGCTTTTATTACTGCTGTATTTTACTTTGTAATTAAATAACGAATCCATTCCTAACCATGTTAAGTGAATATTTTCATTTTTGTCAATTTCAATTAATGGATTTCTGTTTTGCAGGGAATCGGTTGTAATATTTATACTACTCCAGGTTTCGTTAATACTACTTATTGCTAATTTTATTTGAGCATATTTGCTATATACACTTACGTATGAAATAAATACTTTATTTAATTTACCCGCAACGACAACAGATGGGTAAACAGATGTATATAATGTGTCACTAATTCGAATTGGATTTGTCCAACTTCCGTTTACAAATTTTTTAGCATAATATATTCCCCATCCATTCGGCCATAATTCTCTTTTTTGCCAGACAACATGAAGTGTATTTTGGGCATCTATAAACATGGAATTTGGTGAGACTGAATAATCGGAAGCGTTATCGTGTGTAAGAGTATCAATATTTCCCGTAACCCATTGACAAACACTGACCTTAATGGGAACAGTTATTAAAAATACTACATAAACCAGTTTTATTGTACATAAATCTATTGAATAATATTCTGAACAGCCGTCCGGAGAATTGTTAAAAAAGTAAAATCCGTTTTTCATATCATTGTCTTTAATTAAAATTGCTCCTTACATATTAAGAGCGTTTACCTTCTGATTAATTTTTATGAAAGAAATAAAACTAGACTATAATTTCAAGTTAATTTATTAAGTGATTTTGAACTAATTTATTTTACAACCAAAAAATAAAAAACCCCGCATTCATTTCTGCGGGGTTTGTGTTTTGACGATTTATTTATTATTTGTTATTTTTTTCCCTCCCGCCCAAGCCCCAGCCTAGGCGGATACGGCTTTCTGTTATTTCACTGTTTCTCTTTCAGGGGTCGGTTCATTTCCTGCATTGCTCACTTCCCCTGAAGTATTACTATTCCTTGCGAACACGCACGTATGTCTTAATCGTAGATCCTTAATCACTCTCGCGGATCTATATCCGGCATGGAAATCAGGCTCTCAGATTATTCAGAATGTTGTCTGCGGATTTCCCGATTCCGGGATCCTCATTTGAAAATGTCCCGGCTTGTTTCCGTTTATTTCTGTTTACTGCACATTATTTCAATTTATTGAAATCTATTTCAGTTGATATTATCATTTCTCATTTTTTAATGCATCTGAAAATTATTTTGTGAAAAATTTTTCACTTTTTGAAATTTTTTTGCTTTTTCTCAATTTTTTTTTACCTTCAGTCTCCATTTCATTACCTTCAGTCTCCTTTTCTTTACCTTTAGTCTCTATTTCTTTACCTTCAGTCTTCATTTCTTTACCTTCAGTCTTCATTCTTTACCTTCGGTCTTCATTTCTTTACCTTCTTTCTCCATTTCTTTGCCTTCTGTCTCCATTTCTTTACCTTCTGTCTCCATTTCTTTACCTTCAGTCTTCATTTCTTTACCTTCAGTCTCCATTTCTTTACCTTCAGTCTCCATTTCATTACCTTCAGTCTCCATTTCTTTACCTTCTGTCTTCATAATTTTGTCTTCGTTGAAAATTATTTCACAATCTCTCCTCATTATTGTGTTGTTTGTCTTCATTTCTTTACCCTCTGTCTCCATTTCTTTACCTTCAGTCTTCATTTCAATATCTTCGGTCTTCATTTCTTTACCTTCTGTCTCCATTATTTTATTTTCACTCTTCATTATTATACTTTCACTATTCTTTTTATTACTTCTCCCTTTCTTTTTACAGTTATCAGAATTCTTAATTCAGTTTCTCCGCTGCTTTATTCAGAATTTGCAGTCCTTTGTTCAATTTCTCCGACTCTTCGCTTCATATTCATCATTCTTCATTTGATTTCACGCTTTCTTATCACTGTGTTGCTGTTTCTTTTTATCAGACTCTGCATTCTCTGTTTTAGTTTCATGTTTCTTCTTTTCAGATCTGCATTTCTTAATTTAAATTCACCTTATTACATGAGTATCTTCGAATTTCATTCTTCGTTGGTTCCCACCTTTATTTCATTAAACAGGCAAATTTTCCGGACGTTCCCTAAAATGTGTTTCAGCTCTGTTTTTAACGGAATGTTCTGAAGTTAGTTACCGCGCTGGCTAAAGCTTGCGGCTACTAAAACGGACTTTAAGAATCAGTTTTCTAATACGCCGATACAAATAAACAAAATGGATTTAAAGTAAGAATTGGTACAGATGTGAAATATGTATTTTAAACTTGCGTGTGTTCTATAATGTGATACGTGTGTGCAGGTTTTTGCTTTTTTCTTAATTTGTTTTTATTTCAGAGTTTTCTCTTGAGCTAATTCATATAAAAATTCCGGCGAAAAGTCAGCTCCATTTTCCCATTCTATTGTAAAGGGATTTAATCTAAACTTTTTAAACTTGTTCAGGTCATTCAATGGTTCAAATATTTCTCCCCATAATTCGTTTTTCAGATCAACGATACTCTTCAAACCGTCATTAAAAGTAACTTCAATATTATAGTCACTAATATAATTTGCAGAGATGAGTTTTATAAGTTTCATATTATTTTAAAGGTTCTATTTTAAATAATGGTTTTCTTTCTATAATAAGTTTCCAGTTCTCAAGTAGCTCATCTTTATGAATATCGATCCAGTCGTATAATAAATTCAACGCTCTTCTCGGCATTTCTCCTCGGCATATTACTTTAAGTTTGCATTCATTTATATTCCTATTTAATTTCTTTATCCTGAAAAATTTTCAATCATCCCGCTCTTAAATTGATTTAATTATCTTTGCCTTTGTAAAGATAACAAATCTAAATATTTAGTTCATTAGAAATTTTATTAAAAACTTATAATTCGCGGAAGGGCAACCACCTCCTGACCCATCCTTAGCCAGACTGTCCGAAAATTAACTCTTTCTGCCTGCCTTTAAGATTTGAAGGCTCAAAGAATACTGTTTTTAAAAATTTTAATTTTGAGCCTTCGAGCCCTGGAGGTAATTTAAATGTTTCCGGACATGCTGTATATGTCGCGATATAAATTCATTTACCAACGGCAGCAAAATCTTATATTTGGATTAACTGCATTCTTTATATTATTATTTAACCATATTTTGAAACGTAATTAAACCCGCGTTGGTTAAACTTTTAAAATTTTCATATTATATAACCCTTGTTTCTATACATTTTCTTATCGGTTTTTTTCGGACTTCAGTTTTTGGTTTTTATTACCTTCAGACGATTTGTTAAATCGAAATATCCGGATTCTAAATTCTTAAAAGTAATCTCGAATTACTCCTTCATTGTTTTAAATCTTCCGATGATCTACATTTTATTCAACAGGAGACAAATGCATCAGGTGCCTGACTGGATCAATTCTGTTATATTTATCCCCTACTATATTTTTCTTGGCGCGGTATTGTTTATAGGTCTGTATTTACTTATCGGTAAATTAATTAAACTGCCATTTTCCGTATCGGGATGGATCCTGAATCAGTTTACGAAAACGAGGAAAATGCTGAAAGATTTTTTCAGTAAACCGCCTGTCCGCAAAATCGATAATTCAAGAAGGGCTTTCTTAACTACTGCAACTGCTTTTGTATCGGGATATGCATTCATCGGATCTACTGTCGGGGTTCTGGACAGCAATGATCATGAAATTACTTACAAAGAAATAAAAATAAATGATCTTCCCGAAGAGATAAAAGGCACGACCGTCACGCTGATCAGCGATACACATTCGGGACCGTATATGGATGAAGAAACTCTGAGGAAATATGCTAAAGCTATTAATGATTTAAATTCTGATATAATAGTTATCCCCGGTGATCTGACCAATTCCAACAGGCTTGAAGTTCATCCTTTTGTTAATGCATTTAAAAGTCTCAAAGCGCCTAAAGGAATTTATGCTTCACTCGGCAATCATGATTATTTCTCAGACGCTGAGTATGTCGCCAGGACAGTGCAGAATGATAGTCCGATAAATCTGCTGAGAAATAATTCCGACATAATAAATATTAACGGGAAAAATTTATGTATAATGGGCGTTGATGATACCCGTCAAAGCGGCTCGAAACAGGATGATGTTCTTATGAAATATCTTGATCTGACTATTGAAAGAACGAAAGCTAAAATGATTGAGAAGAATTTAGACTACAATGAAATCCCAAAACTTACTTTATTTCACAAACCTTATTTCTTCGAACAAATGGCGGCTAAGGATCTTGACCTGGTATTAAGCGGTCATACGCACGGCGGTCAGGTTGTTCTGGCAAAGTTAGGACCTGTGAATATTTCATTTGCCGGCGCAGTAAGTAAATACATAAGCGGATTATATGAATCCGGTAAATCAAAGATGTATATATCCAGAGGTCTGGGAAGCGTTGCATTACCCATCAGATTTAACTGCCCGCCCGAGATCACAAAGATCACACTGGTCTGATAAGACGCACTGGTGTGGCGAACCAATCACGAATAATAATATATCCCCGGTCACATAATTAGACGCACAATTGGGCGTCTCTACGATTACTCTTTTTTGAATCTGTAAAATTTGATAGTTTGAAATTCTATTTTCATGAACTATCATTGTAATTTCATGCGCTTTCTTTATGTATAAATTATATACTATAATATTCGCAGTTTATATTCTTATAATTCTCATTGCTTTTTTAAAAAGGAAGAATTTATTCACATCTAAAAATCAGGAAGACCGGAAAGGTCAGAAAGATCCATATGAAGAGAAATTCTTTCTTTACATGTTCTCCCTGATTTTATTTGTAGTACTGGTTCTGAGAATTGTGAACCTGAACAGCAATTCATACTGGTTGGATGAACTTATAAGCGTTACATTATCCTCCAACGCATCAATTGATACAGTTCTGAAAGGCTGCATGGATGACATTCACCCGCCGTTATATCAGATACTTTTATTTTATTACATTAAATTTGGAGGAGACAGCGAATTATCCACAAGACTCCTTTCAGTTTTTTTCGGACTCATTTCATCAGTGGTTACTTTTCTGATTGCAAAAAGGATGTTCGGAGTAAAGAAAAGTATGGAAATATTCTTATTGTTCGCAGTGGCTTATTTTCCGGTATACTATTCACAGGAATCAAGAAGTTACGGCTTACTTCTTTTGCTTACGCTTACAGTAAATTATTTTTTCTTAAAAAGTTTTATAGCTGAAGATAAAAGTCTGCCGGAAACTGACTCCTGGAAATTACGGAATGTAATTCTTTATATAATTTTTTCCATTCTGCTTTTACTCACACATTACTATGGAGTTCTTGTACTGGTTATGAACGCTTTATTCCTGGTATTTTATATTTCACTGACTTGTAAATTTAAAGAATCGATCCGTCAATATCTTAAAAGCGGTTTAATCTTTGCCGTTATACTTGGAATATTTTATTTATTGTGGGGACAGGTTTTTCTCGATCATATTGAGCGGGGAGCGGGTTATGAAAAACAGAAGCCGGGAGGCAACATATTTACTGCATTTGTTTATTATGTCCTGAATCCGAATCTTGCAACCAGTTTAATAAAAAATAATGTATTGTATTTATTTGAGATCTGTCTGATTGCAGGCGCTTTATATTTATTCTTTCTTATTTTTAAAAAGAGATCCCGGAATGAAAACATTGATCAAAAATATTTTTATTATGCATTTTTATTTTTCTGGCTGTTCGCGCCTTTCACAATTTCGTTTCTGAATTCAGTCTATTCTGATTCAAGTATTTCATTCCGTAATTTAATAATATCAACACCGGCGGTAATATTCTTAGTTTATCTTACTTCTGAAAAAGTAGTATTAATATCCTTAACAGCATTAACTAAATTTATCAAACCTCTTGCTGATAAATTCACAAATTTCAGAGCGGTATTTATAAATTATTCTTTTTTGTTTGCGTTAATAGTCTCATCACTATTGTTTATGAAAGTGTACTACTATTATTCAGCTCCATCCAAACATGATGTCAGAGGCGCTGTCAAAACTATCTCAGCTGAATCTGTAAATTTTTACAAAGATCCGATCATATTTTCTTCATCGGACGGCACAGATAGATTTAATTATTATTTTGAAAAGACCGATCCTAAATTAAGAGTAACAGCATTTTTACCTCCCGATAACTATCTAAATGTATTGTCAGAATACAAAACTGAAATAGAGAATCATAAATACATGATCTTACTCGATGTACCCGGCTTGGATGATAATTCACAAGTGGTCGTTGATTATTTTAAAAATAATTTTAAGCTGATATCTCACAGGGATCATTTGGGTATTAATTCTTATGTTTTTCACTGGGTGATTGACAACCACCCCCTGCCGTGGTTGTGATTCACCTTTGAATTACTAAGCACAGACGGCCAAATTGGGCATCTCTGCATTTATTGTGTTTATTTAATGACATTAAAATTCTATTTTTGCAAATGCCGATTCAAAAACCGAAAGGAACTTACGATATACTTCCCGAAAAAGCATTTCAGAGAAATTTTCTGGAAAAAAAAGTAAGAGAAATTTTTAATACCTTTAATTATTCAGAGATACGTACGCCTGCTTTTGAGAAAACCGAACTTTTTAAAAGAGGTATAGGCGAAGAGACTGACATTGTCTCAAAAGAGATGTATACTTTTAAAAATGATGAATTCACTCTTAAGCCGGAAATGACCGCTCCCGTCATCAGAGCTTATATTGAATATAATCTCGGCAATGAATCCCCTCTTCAGAAGCTTTTTTATATCTGTAATATGTTCCGCAGGGAAAGACCGCAGGCGGGACGGTTCAGGGAGTTTTCGCAGTTCGGAGCCGAATCTATAGGCAGCAGCGATCCTTACGCTGATGCGGAAATGATAATGCTTGCCGATACTATCATCAGAGGATTCGGCATTAAGGATTCTGTCATAAAAATTAATACGATCGGCGGTGCGGAGGAAAGAGAAATATTTTTCAAAGAGTTTAAAAATTATCTCTCTGCTTATCTTAATGAACTCTCTCCCGACAGTCAGAGAAGATTTGTAATTAATCCTCTGAGAATACTTGATTCAAAAAATCCGCGCGACAGGGAAATATTAAATGACGCTCCGGTGCTTTATCAGTTCTTAAATGAATCGACAAAGAAAAATTTTGAGAGTATTCTTCTCATTTTAAATGAGAACGGTATTATGTTTGAAACTGATTATATGCTCGTAAGAGGTTTTGATTATTACACTTCGACTACATTTGAATTCCTATCCGACCGTCTCGGCGCGCAGAATGCGCTTCTTGGCGGAGGCAGATATGATATGCTCGTTCAGCAGCTCGGCGGAAAACCAACTCCCGCTATCGGCTTTGCTGCAGGCATTGAAAGAATACTGATGATAATGGAAGCTGACAATTTACTTCCCGTTAAAAACGACTTTCCGAAATTATTCATCGCAAGCATTGGCGAAGAAAGTAAAAAGTTTTCATTTAAACTTCTTGAGACTTTAAGAAAGAAAGGCGTGAAATGTGAAACTGATTTTCTCGGAAGAAGTCTGAAATCACAGATGAAAGAAGCCAACAGGATAAATGCTGAATATGTAGTTGTGATCGGCGACGAAGAACTTAAAAGTAATTCCGTTATGCTTAAAAAAATGTCTGACGGTTCGGAAGTGAAAGTAACTGATACAGATAATTTAGAAAATTATTTAAAATAAATGAGAACAAAACAAGTCAGACCTGACAAGCTTGAATTCGAATACGAACTATACATCAGCCGCGAACTTGACAAGACAAAAGAAAAGGAATTTATTCAGTTTGATTTCAGGACAAAAAAAGTTTTTGAATATTTTCTGTATAAAATTAACGTGGAGACTAGTATTGATCCTTCAAAGAATGAACTGAAGTTTAATATAGAAGGGCTTTCCGCACCTTCGCTTGATATTTCAAAATCCGGCACTGCAAGTTTTCAGTATAAGTTTTATGAATTTAAAAATGTTGAATATACTCTTGTACTTTTGAAATACGGTAAAGGTAAAGCTGTTTTTACAATTAAAATTTCACCCAAGTCAATTAAGATCACAAATGAACCTGCTAAAAAATTTCTGAAAGTATTTACTAATAAATATAATGTATCCTAAATTATTTGAAATAGGTCCGGTACCTGTTTACAGTTACGGTCTTATGCTCGGACTTGCTTTCCTGGTGGGAAGCGCGCTGCTTTCCAAAGAGCTTAAGAGAAACTCCATGGATGAAAATTACGGGGTTACGCTTACATTCCTTTGTCTTCTGGGCGGAATAATCGGCTCAAAGTTTTTTTATATTCTTGAAGAATGGAATTTCGGTTCGGGTGAACCATTGTCGTCATATTTTACGAGCGATGTTATTTTTTCAGCATCGGGACTTACTTTTTATGGTGGACTTATCTTCGCAATAATATTCGTAATGATATTCTGCAAAGTAAAAAAAATATCCGTCTTAAAGATGTTTGATATGATGTCGCCGAGCGCGGCAATTGGTTACGGGATAGCGAGAATAGGATGTCATCTTTCCGGAGACGGAGATTACGGAACGGAAGTAAACGGAACATTCTGGGAATTCCTCGGATACAGTTATTCAAAAGGTACAGTACCAACGGCGGAAGGAGTGCTCGTGCATCCCGCTCCCGTGTATGAGACGATAGTATCAGTTTTTATATTTTTATTCTTATGGAGGAACAGGGCAAAATTCAAAACACCGGGAATTATCTTTGCTTACTTCCTTATATTATCAGGAATTGAAAGACTTCTTGTAGAGTTCATCAGATTAAACCCCATCGTAGCATTCGGATTAAGTCAGGCGCAGATAATTTCCGTGATAATGATACTCGGAGGAATTTATTTACTGTTCGACAAACTTGCCGCGGAGAAAAAACTTATTACTGCAAACTGAACAGAGATACATTGGAAATAGAAATTTTTACAAAGCGGAATTGTCACCTGTGTGAAGTTATGATCAAAACCGTAAGGGAATGTTTGAATGAATTAAATAATGATTCAGAACTGAAGGTAACAGATATTGAATCAGGCAAAGATCTTTCAAAATATAAATTAAAGATCCCTGTCCTTATGATCGGTAAAAAAATGTTTGCAAAGTATAGTGTAGATAAAGATATTTTGAAAAGGAAATTAGAAAGTATATCATGGCAGGAAAGTAATCTTCGTTAGGAAATCATTTCAATAGTTTTTCTTCCTTTAAAACAATCACACATAAAAATTCTTAAACCCGCTTCTTCTGAAGTCTGAAGTTTTCAGATAATGCATTATTCCGATGGACTGATAAAACAGGTTCACAATTATTGACATAACTGCTACCATCTGTGAGACAGCGTAAAATTCGAACTCATCCTCTACATCCGGCTTTTCAAAATTATAAATCACAAAAATATAATAGAGCATTATCACAAGATTAATAACATTAAACAATACAAGTTTCCGGAGTTTTTCATTACTTAACTGAAGTATCACAATAAAAATTATCCAGAGAGAATATGCAAGAAATGCCAGTCCGAGATAAAGCATATGCTGATCAAAAAATGAACTGAGCGGAGTGAAAGCGATGCCGATAAATGCAAGTCCGCTGATGATCATACAGACTTTACTTGTATAACCTGCAAACTTCTTATCAAGAACATCAGTACCCAATGCCCACCATATTTTAGAAAAATAAATCATTACCAGTCCGAATCCGCCGAAAGCGGTTATGAACATTATCTTTGAAACAGTATTTGTCTTACCTGATATTGTGATGGAATTGCCAAGGTCGCTTAGTGTATTCAAAAAGAAATTGTAATGAACTGATGTGTTGTCTATAAGATTACCGCCCGGAAACGCAAGCATAGCTATACCTGTCAGGAGGACAAAGAATACAGCAGCAATTATCATTATTTTACATCTTCTTATAAGATTTTTATACATAAAATCTGATATTAATATAAAATAATGAGAAAAATACCTGAGCAATAAAAATTGTTACTGTAATAGAAATTATTCAATAAAGTTATTTTTAATTTTAATTTTAAAATTGTGATAAGATAATCGGTTAGGTCTGCTGTTCACGTTAATCATATTTTATTTTAAGATACTTTTTTTAACTTAAAATTTATATTGTTTTATAAAGGTATGAAAATAAAATATTTATACTGAGTAATGATTTGCGGATACAGGGATCTTAAGCAAGAAGAGGTATATTCAAAACGGAGTAACGAATTACTCCGCTTTAAATACATTCCGGAAGGAAATTTTAAAAAGAATATTACGGAGTCACAGCAGATACAAAGTTTAACGCGTTATTATCAGTAATTCCAAAATCAGTAATATCAACAAGATTGTCTCCGTTAAGATCAGTCAGATATGAAAACCCCGTTATAAAATTATATACGTCATTGTCTACTAATTCCATATCATTAATATCAATAATACCGTCCTGCGTTACATCACCGCTGTATATACACCACTTCGAACCTTTTAATACCATATTATCGCCGTATGCTTTAGACTGAAGATCCGTAAAATCATAAGTGACGGGAATTTCACTAATGCTGACAGGTACAGAGCTCCACGTTTCGATTGTATTATAATATTTTAATGCAATATAAAAATTACCTGCAGGCGCATCAGGAAATGTAAATACATTACTTAAATTCTGATAGTCAAGATAAGCCAGTCCTGTATCAATAATATTGTAAGGAGGATTCTGATCTCTGAGCTCAGCATACATTGGCAGATACTGACTGTGTTCATCAGTACCTTCATTGTAATAACCTTCTATAGCAGCTCTTATATAGACATATGTCGCTTCGCACCCGTGAGTGGAATATGTACTGTAAAAATCAGACCATATGATCTGACAACTGTCATTCTGAACATATCTGTATGCAGGTTTGGGTGAGCAGTAGGAGTTTGCAAAGTTTGTATTTACATTGAGGATATACTCAGAGACCTGATTATTGGTAACAGACGCATAACCGACATTCTCCATATTGTAATACAAATTCTTCCAGGCAATATTAAAACTGCCGTTCACATTTCGCTTACCTAAAATATCACCGTATCTTGAACTGTATGCACCGTTATAATCAATTGATGAGGCAAACCAGTAAGATGCGTCCGGAGTTTTTATACTCCACAGATCAAAGTCACCGGTATTAAAATAATCAACAGAAACAGTTATCATAATCTGCGTCTGATTAGTACCGCCTGATGCAGCTATCCTTGCATATTCCATATTATCTCCGTCAAAAGAATATACGGCGGCAGAAACAGGATATGCGATAGAATTGCTTGCAGCCTTATAAATATATACTGTTGTCTCATAACCGGGATAATTGCTGAGTACAAAGATCAGCGAGTCATTTGAATTGTGATAATTCGCCACATCAGTCATAACTGCATATCCGTTTGATCCGGGAACGGAATTATATATACTTTGCGGAAGATAAGTAACAGCCGGAGTTAAAGTATAGGGACTGAGTACTTTACACATTTTCGTAAGTATGTTGCTCTGATTATTTGCGATGGAATCCTGCGATATTGCGATCGTGATATATGGATTAGCCAGAAATCTCGCATTATCAGATGTAATGCGCGCCTGAAAATACTGACTTGTAGAATTGTATCCGGGAAAGATCAATGTACTTCCGGCATAACCTAAAGTTGGTGTCCTGATCACAGTGTAACCGATCAGTCTTTGCCCGTATCCTCCGTTTGTCTGATATCCGAATACTACATGAATATATTTTTCACCTGAACTGTTTTCAATTATCTCCATATCCATATCATCAAAAGTAAATTTATTATTTTCGCTGAAAGCTATCATAGCATAAAGATTAAAAGTGACGCCGTGGTTGGTGGAATTAAATATTGCAAGCGTATCCGGTAAAGCAAAAAATCCTGTGTCACCGTTTGCAAAACCGATCGCAAGCCACTGTGTACCTGCAGTCGGACCTCTCTGTTCTATCTGGAATGCTTTTGCAACCGGAACATTGTTAGAATTAACTATGGAAGTGCTGACAAGATTATCTGTCTCCCTGCCGTTCAGCCGTGATGCAGGAATTAAAGTACCGAATGGTTCAGGGTTTTTATTTGTAAAAGTACTTCCGTTCATGCTCTCGATTTCTGTCTGAATTTTTAAAATACTTTCCCCGCCGTTAATAAAATTCTCTGAAGCTTTGATCTTTTCAGTTTCTTCAATCAACTTAAGTTCTTTTTCTGAATAATTAATCACAGGTGTTTGTGAAAGATTATCATTACGGTTTACTACAGTCAGAGATTTACTCCCGACAGGAATTTTGCTATTGGGTGAAAAGCTCTGAGCAGTTAAAATATCAGGCTGAATAATAAGAAGCAGCAAACATGAAATAAAAATAACTGTTAAAAAAGTTTTGAGTAACATTTTCCTAATTCTCCTTTTTAAAAAATTTTTTATAAAAAGAATAATAACCTGACATACCGGAATCTCTTTGAGAAAGAGTAAAATAAGAATAAAAATTATAATTGACTAAAATTCCTTTGTAAATCTTTCACAGGTTATTATTCGGTTAAAATAACTTTACAAATATAGGATCCTGATATCCGGATTACAAAGAAAAATATATGCGTTTTTCACCTCCAAAATTAAAATGAAGATTACATTTTAAAAATAATGAAAATGCAAATTCGGTTAAACTTTATATTATAATTTCAAAATGCCCTGGCTGGGTTTTCACATTGAATAAGAAATGTCCTGCCGGGAATGATTAGCATTTATATTATATTGATAGTAGGTTTATGTGAGGAAGGCCGGACTTTAATATCAGGATGCTTCAAAGAATATTTATATCAATTAATTTCATCTATAAATAAAAAAGCCGGCAGTAGGTTAATACTGCCGGCTGAATAATTTCCTCTGAATATTTTATTTTACAAGAACCATTTTCTTTGTTGAAATAAAATTGTTTGTAACAATTTTATAGAAGTAAACTCCCGAAGATAATCCTGATGCATCAAAATTAATTTCATACGTACCCGCATTTCTATAACCGTCAGCAAGATTTTCAACTTCCTTGCCTAATTTGTCAAATATCTTTAAAGATATATTTCCATTTTCCGGTAAAGAGAATTTAATATTGGTAACAGGATTAAAAGGATTCGGATAATTCTGATACAGTTCAAACTTTTCAGGGATCAGAGTCGAAGCTGTATTTTCATTAACGTTTGTAATCACACTGTAAGTGATAACCATTTTATAAAGACTTCCCGTCTGCATATTAAGGAGATAACTTCTGTCCGGTACGAGTATTCCTGCGCCGGCGCCTGAAAGACCTGAGTTAACATTAAAGAAGTTTGCGCCGCCGTTTGTAGTAAGATATGACTGTGAACCGTAATTCCCGGTTAATACAACTGTCGGATCTTCTCTGCAGAGATCAGAGCCCCAGCCGCTGCCTGAGTTGTTTGAAGTTATGTTCCAGGTTTCTCCCCTGTTTACAGTTCTGAAGACCTGTGAACTGCTCCATGATGTAGCGTAACAAATATTCTGATCGAATACTGAATTGCACATTGAAGGAATTTCAGAAGATGAACCCGGTTTTACCAGATACCAGTTTACGCCTCTGTTAGTAGTCTTATAAATATCAGCGCCGTCGTCACCAATAAAAAGCACATCAGAATTATCCCACATCACTATAATGTCACATGGTGAACCTATTGCAGAGTTATTATAAGGAGCGATAAGGTTAAATGTAGCTCCGTTATCTGTAGATCTGTACATACCTGAACCCTGAGAATTTGAAGGCACGAAATAATAATTAGTTGGATCATTCTGATCCATTTCAAGCGGCTGACCATAGGTTGTAAAATCCATAGATAAAATAGTATTCCATGTCTGACCGTAATCAGTTGATCTTACAACTTTGTCCGGAGAACTCTGCATTGCGCACATCCAGATATTAGTATCAACCGGACTTACATAAAATGAATGAGCTCTTGAACCGATGCTTACAGTTGCTATCTGATTCCATGTATTGCCTTTATCTCTGCTCACATATACTTTATTTCCATAAACAACAAAAGTTGAATTTCTGTCAGTCGGATGCATACAAAGAGTATTTCCTATGCCGCTGCCGCCTGGTGTTTTTTGTGACCAGGTCTGAGATACAGATGTTCCTGAAGGAAGATCCCAGGATACTCCGCCGTTGGTAGTTCTTATAATAGCTTTATTAAGACTGCTCACGGCAAATCCTTTTAAATTGTCATAATAAAAAATATCAGTAAGATCAGCCATCATAGGATTTATCTCAAAGTTGAAATAATTTGCGCTTCCGTTTTTATTGTTTCTGATAAAACCTCCGCCGCCGCAGACTGCTGCATCGCTAACTCCTGCGCCTGTGATGCCTCTGATATCGGAATTAGTACGGGTTACAATATTATTCCAGACGCCGCTGTTTTCTTTTGAAATAATAACTCCGTATTCACCTGTTATAACTATACCGTCAGAGAAATATTTTACTTTAAGTAAATTTCTTGTTGTCCCCATGGATTCCGTCATCCATGTTGTTCCGCCGTCAACAGTAATATATGCCTGACCCTGATCTCCGACCACTATTCCTTTGAGAGCGTCAGTGAATGAAATTGAATTAAGTTTTACATTAGCGATCCCGGTATTTTTAACTGACCAGGTAACTCCTCCGTTTACAGATTTATAAATAATGCCGTTATCACCGCAGAGATAACCCGTTTCATTATCTGTAAAAACAATTGAGTTTATATTTTCAGCTGAACCTGTATTATAAGTAGAAACGGCTGAATTGGTTTTACCGGTTTTGTAAACATTTCCGGCTTCTCCGGCAATCCAGACGTCATTTCCGAAAGAAGATACACTGCTTAGATCTTCTGAATTTATAACATAGCTTGACCATGAATTTCCGGAATTTATTGATCTGAATACCAGACCGTTGTCTCCGACAGCAATAACGTGGATTCCATCAGGTGAAACAATACTGTTAAACCCCTGAGAATAAACATTACTGAACTGAATTGAGATAATAAATAGAGCTGCAAAAAAACCTGTAATCAGTTTTTTCATTTGAATGATTTGTTTGTTTAGAAAAAGTTTAAGCAAATTAATTTCAATAGGATTTAATTGCAAGTATATAATCACTTTAAGTTAAATTTCCTGATTATTCTAAAGCACCTCTAAGTAAGATGTTCTAATTCAATAATTTCAAAATAATATTAAATATTGTATATTGCGAAACTAATTCAGAAACAGTTTAGTTACCCTAATCATAACAATTTTTTACAAAATCAAACAAAACAAGGAGGCTTTAATGAAGAAGTTGAATCTTATTTTAACTTTAGTATTTGCTTTAATCTTTTCAGTAAACAGTTTTGCCGCTAACAATTCAGACGGATTTTCAGTCGGTGAGAAAGTATCAGATTTCACAATTGATAATTACGACGGTTCACAATACACTCTCAGTAAGTCCGGAGCAAATTACACAGTTCTTATTTTCCTTTCTACAAAATGTCCTTTCGTACAGCCATATTCTGATAGACTAAATAATCTTGTAAAAGAATTCGGCAGCAACGGAGTCACCATCTGGGGAATAAATTCAAATAAGACAGAACCTGTAGATGAAATAAAATCACACTCATCAGATCACGGTTATACTTTTCCTGTTTTAAAAGATAACAACAACGTTGTAGCTGATTTATTCGGCGCAGAGAGAACACCTGAAGTTTTTGTTGTAAGAAACAGCGATATGTCTCTCGTTTATCACGGCAGAATCGATGATGATAAGGAAGCTGATAAAGTTTCTGTAAACGATCTTCAAAACGCTCTTAATGATCTCAATTCCGGTAAAGAAGTTGCAGTTTCAAATACAAAAGCTTTTGGCTGCACTATCAAAAGATAACTAACAGGAAAATAATTTTAACTCAATAGTATTCATGAAATTAATATTAGCATTATTCTTCACATTAACATTTGCTTTCCAGTCTGCAGCAAATTCCCAGGAGCTTATCCCGGCTGATAAAACTACTTTAGATAAACTTATCAGTGAAAACAAAGATAAGGTTTTGCTTTTCAATTACTGGGCGACATGGTGTAAGCCTTGTGTTGATGAATTTCCGGATCTTATGAAGCTGCATAAAAACTATAAGGATAAAGATTTCAAATTAATTTTTGTTTCGCTGGATTTCGGTGAGGATTTTAAAGATGAGATCACAACATTCTTAAAGGAAAATGGTGTTGATTTCGATACATACTATAATAATTTCAATAAAGATGAAGAACTTCTTAATTATGTGGATAAAAACTGGGAAGGCGGTATCCCCGGGACTTTTATTTATGACAAAACCGGTAAACTAAGGAAATCAATGGTAGGCAAACATGATTATGATGAATTCAAAAAAGAAGTCGATATATATCTTAAGAATTAAATTCTTTTAAATATTCACAATTTAGACCCGGATAACTTCCGGGTTTTTTATTTCTCAGAATGAATACTTATTGAATCTGAAGTTTTCATTGTAACTACACTGTAAATGAATTAACATGCCCTAAGTATCTGCTATAAAAGAGTTTAAGACAGCAATATAAAGCAATACATTGGTTCATTATTTCAAAATCTCGTAAATTTCAGAGAGATCTTTCCTGGTAATATCCGGAACTTCCGCATTATCAGCCGGATATCCGACCGGAATAAGAAGATACGGTTTTTCATTTGAAGGACGGTTAAGGATCTTTTGAAGAAAGTTCATAGGTGAAGGAGTATGAGTAAGCGTTACAAGTCCCATATTCTGAAGTGAAGCAAGCAGAATACCTGTTGCAATGCCGGCGGATTCATTAACATAATAATGCTTTTTGATCTCTTTATCTGTTTTTAAATAATCTATTTTGAATACTACAATGAGGTAAGGCGCAATTTCAAGAAATTCTTTATGCCAGTCCGTTCCGAGAGGAGCAAGATCTCCGAGCCAGGATTCAGGCATTCTTCTTTCATAACTTTCCTTTTCTTCCTTTTCAGCGGCAATTCTTATTTCCCTTTTTATATCAGGTGATTCCACAATAATGAATTTCCACGGCTGCTTATTTGCGCCGGACGGAGCTGTTCCGGCTGTCTTTACAGCAAGTTCCAAGAGTGATATGTCAAATGTTTCTGGTGAAAAATGTCTTATGCTTCTTCTTCTGTTCATTAATTCATAAAATTCTTTTCCTCTGCCAAGACTTTCTGAATGGCTGAGTTTATTGTGTTCAAACCTGATAAAATTATACTTCATTTCTGCTTTTCATTAATTAAGGAATAACTTGCGGTATCTGTAAATTCGCCTTTGAAGTAATAACTGTCTTTAAAATATCCTTCCCGCGCAAAATTAAGTTTTTCCAGAAGCTTCACAGAGCCGGTATTATCCGGATCCAGATTTGCTTCAATTGAGTGCAGATTCATTTTTTCAAATCCGTAATTTATCATAGCAGTAAGAGCTTCTTTCATAATCCCCTGTCCCCAGTGAGTTTTAGATAATTCATATCCGATCTCTGCGCGAAGATGCTCCTTTAATATCCGCCAGAATCCCCCGCTTCCAATCATTTTATTATCATGTCTTAAACAGACCGCCCATCGGATTCCCTTACGGTTATTAAAATCTTCTTTTATTCCTTTTATTTTTTCTTCCGCCTGAGAAATATTTTTATGCAGTTCACTGCCGAAATATTTCATGACTTCGCTGTCAGAATAATTTCTGAATATGACTTCAGCGTCTTCATAAGTGATCTCCCTAAGTATCAGATTTTTTGTTTCAAGTACCGGAAACTCTTCGAATATTTTATCATTAAAAGTTAGCAATATGAAGTATTCAAGATTTAATTTGCCGACCATTTTAGAAGGATCAACTTTTTTTGTAAATTCCTCATCAGTCAGAAGGGAGAGTTCAATCGCCGCTTCCCGAAGTGTTTTATTTTCCTTATGAGCTTTCTTAGCTATCTTAGCTGCATTTTCATATCCGATGTGCGGGTTAAGCGCGGTGACAAGCATAAGTGATTTTTCAAGATTTTCATTTATAGCTTTCATATTCGGCTCAATACCTGCAGCGCAGTTATTATTAAAGGAAACACAAGCTTCGCCGATAAGTCTAGCAGATATCAGAAAATTATAGATCATCATTGGCTTGAAAACATTTAATTCAAAATGTCCGCTCATTCCGCCGACAGTAATTGCTGTATCATTTCCGATCACCTGAGCGCAGACCATTGTCAATGCTTCTACCTGAGTGGGATTTACCTTTCCCGGCATAATAGATGAGCCCGGTTCATTTTCCGGGATGAGTATCTCCCCTATTCCGCTTCTCGGACCTGAAGAAAGCATTCTTATATCATTAGCTATTTTCATCAGACTCACTGCTGCAGTCTTTAAAGCTCCCGAAGCTTCTACAATCGCGTCATTGGATGCAAGAGCTTCAAATTTATTCGGAGCGGTTTTAAAGGGCAGTCCTGTAAACTCCGCAATATTTTCCGCAACAAGTTTATCATAATTTTCAGGAACATTAATACCCGTTCCTACCGCAGATCCGCCGAGAGCAAGCTCAGATAAATGCGCGAGTGAATTCTTTATGGTCTTTATTCCGTGTTCTATCTGAGCTACATATCCTGAAAATTCCTGACCCAATGTAAGCGGAGTTGCATCCATGAAGTGAGTCCGGCCAATTTTTATCACTTTCATAAACTCTTTAGATTTTTTGGAAAGCGTATCCTTTAAAAGCTGCAGACCGGGAATTGTAATTTCCGTTAAAGCTTTATATGCAGCGATATTCATAGCCGTCGGAAAAGTATCATTAGATGACTGTGATTTATTTACATCATCATTAGCATGAAAAGATTTTGCTGCGTCATTTAATTTACCGCCGCTGATCACATGAGCTCTGTTTGCAATGACTTCATTCAGATTCATGTTAGACTGTGTGCCTGAGCCTGTCTGCCACACGACAAGCGGAAACTGATCATCAAGTTTCCCGTCAAGAATTTCATCACATACCTTAATTATTACATTCATCTTTTCTTCACTAAGTACGCCGCATTTTTGGTTTGTAACCGCCGCAGCTTTTTTAAGAATGGCAAAAGCTTTAATCACTTCATCCGGCATTCGCTGACCGCCGATCCTGAAATTATCTATAGAACGCTGCGTCTGTGCGCCCCAGTATTTATCAGCAGGCACTTTTACTTCACCCATTGTATCATGTTCTGTTCTGTAATCCATTTTATAAATTATTTATAATTATTTATTTATAGTTAAAAAAAAAGTCCGCAAAGACTATTAATTCTTTGCGGACTTTGAAATATCGGGTAAACTGAATATTTAAAAATTTATTTTATCAGTATCATCTTTTTAGTATCGGTATTACTTCCGCTGATAAGTGAATAGAAGTAAGTTCCTGTTGAAAGATTGCTTCCGTTAAAATCTACAGAATAATAATTTGCAGATTTGAATTCATTATTAATAAGTGATACAACAAGCTTTCCGCTTATGTCATAAATATTAAGCGATACTTTTGAATCCGCAGGAATTGAGAAATTAATTTTGGTACTTGGATTAAACGGATTCGGATAATTCTGACTTAATTCAAACTTCTGAGGTACGCCGATTATAACTTCATTTTGAAGTTCAAAATATTCATAGTTACCGTTGAAGTCGATTTGTTTTAATCTGTAAGAATAATTACCTGCAGCAAGATTCTGATCTTTGAATGAATAGTTCTTGATTTCATTCGCTGTTCCGTTACCTTCTGTAAACCCGATCTTACTCCATACAGCATTCTCAGATTCTGATTTTCTTTCAATGTCAAATCCTCTGTTATTTAATTCAGATGAAGTTGACCATTTCAGTGTAACATTGTTGTTTGAGATGTTTGATACAAAACTTGCAAGCTCTACAGGAAGCGTTCCGTTATAATTACCATTGTAAGTGCTCGATACCGGAGCAAATGTCGGAGTTACTATATCAGATGATGTAGGATCCCAGACCATATTAGCCTGAACATTCAAAAGTATGTCCATCGTAATAGTAGCCATTCTTTCTCCAAAGCCGGTCGGACCCGGGACGTTAGACAATTCTTCACCTGGGTTACCGGGATTGTAATTTATCTGTAATGCTACCTGCTGACCGAAAAAAACAGCCGTGGTCATTGCTCCATAACTGCTGCCGGTACTGAATCTTGGATTTTGATTTGAAACAACTGCATTATTCAATGCACCGGGCGCATACTGCATTACAAAAGTAGCGAAGCCGACTTCGTATGGCGTTGCGCTTGTTCTTAATGCATGAACGTCAAACCTGAAGTTTGAACCTCCGTTAATTATTTCAAAATTTGTTGCTGTAACAGTTGCTGTATTCTGCGCATTTAAATTAAAGGCTGAGAATGTCAGCAATAACAAAATACATAGTTTGTAAATTTTATTCATTTTACCCCCGAGATAAATTTATTTTTTAAAACTCATTATTAAAATAAAATACACTACTTGATTAGTGTCATTTTTTTAGTTTCTATAAAATTAGAACCTGTTAAAGTATAAAAGTAAACTCCGCTTGAAAGTCCGGCGAGATTCACATTTAAAGAATAGTAATCAGCGTTACGGAATTCATTGTTAATAAGTGTCCTTACTTCTCTTCCGTTCAGATCATAGATCTTAAGATCTATCCTTGAATTTTCCGGAATTGAAAAATTAATGGTAGTCGAAGGATTGAACGGATTCGGGAAATTCTGTGACAAAGAATATTTTACCGGTATTCCAATACTGACATCCGTATTTAAATCAAAGTATTCATAATTTCCGTTGAAGTCAATTTGTTTCAATCTGTAATTGTAATTTCCTTTGGAAAGAAATCTGTCTTTATAATTATAGTTTACGGTTACATTCGAATTGTTGCTTCCTTCGATGAAGCCGATATTTATCCATTCTGCTGAAGAAGATTTTCTTTCAATTTCAAATCCTCTGCTGTTAATTTCCATTGTAGTGCTCCAGAGAAGGTTTACATTATTTCCATCGACAACTGAGGTGAATGAACTCAGCTCAACCGGCAGAGGATTGTTGTAAAAACCATTATTTGTTATATTGGCGCTTTGGAAGAATGGGTTTACAACTGCAGTATTTATGTTATCCCATTGCAGATTAGGAAGAATATTCTGATTTAAAATATCAAGATTAATTGTTGCAATTCTTTCTCCGAAAGTAGTAGTACCGGGATCATTTGATATTACTTCTCCCGAACCTAAATTATTATAGAAAATCTGAATTGCAACTTTTCCGCTTGAATATACAAACGTGCCCATTTCATTGTAAGAATTGGAAATACTTAGAATAGTATATTTAGGATTAACATTAGTGATCACGGCATTTCCGAAAACACCTAATGTATACTTAAAGAAATAAGAAGAATTTCCCATAACAAAATTCGGCGCGCTTGTTCTTAAAGAATAAACGTCAAAGCTGAACTTGGTTCCGTTATCGTAAATATTAAAATTTGCGATTGTATTAGTAACGGTATTCTGCGAAACAGAATTACTGTAAGAGAATACCGTTATAAAAAATATAGCAATTAAAGTTAATTGTTTCATATAGCTTTTTTTAAGATCGATTATTGATAATTTGGAACCTGTGATGCTTTTGTAAGATTTGGAGTGATAACTCCAAAATCAGCAGTAGTAACAGTTCCATTTAAATTTAAGTCAGCAACATTATAGTTTGCCTGCAGTAAATTATTCTGTACAACAGTATAATCAGCAGCTGAAATAATAAATGAAGTATTTGCATCACCGCCGTACATTCCAAAGAGACCTGAAAGTGAAGCTGCATCGTTACCGAAATATTTATTCAATCCTGTTGTAAAATCATACAGGACGCTAACACCATTCAGAGTTTCTGCATTTGCTGACATAACCGGTAAATGATTTCTGTGTCCGACTACTACAAAATAATTTCCTGCAGCAACGCTTGTGAATTTGAGCGGGCTTGTTCCGTCAAGATCAACTATACTTCCGTCGTTCTTCAGAAATCCTGCTCTTTTACCGTTTAATACAGGAACTCCGTTTGAAGTAGATCTTAGCTCAACATATACCCAGTCAACTACGCCTGCCGGAATACTTAAAACAGATTCAGTTCCGTTGTAACTATATTGTGACATACTATACGGCTGACTAAGCGGAATCAAATTGAATCCGTTAAGTGATGTTCTCATATTACCGCAGCCTATATATGCGCCTTGTAACAATACTTTCAGATTAGCGATAGTATTTGAACCGCCAAGACATGCAGGATCACCTGCTGTATAATCGCCTAAAGAATTTGTCGGAGTAATAATGAAGAAATTACCTGCAACATTAACAGGATTAAACGGTGTCCACTGGAAACCGTCATATTTAGCTCCGATAAAAACTGCTTCATTACCAACTACATCTGCATCCTGATATCCGAATTTATTCCAGACTGTGAATCCGGAGATACCGCTTTGTCTTAATTCCCAGTATCTGTTAAGATAATCAGTTCCGCAGCCGTTATTCGGATGAATTGCATTTACCGTCCTTGCGCTTAAAAAAGCGTCAGGAGCGAAAACAGGATTAGCTAAAAATACCTGTGCATTTGCTGCACCGTTGTTTCCGATTGCAAAATTAAAAAGTCCAGGTGTATTGTTTGAATAATATTTATTAAGAGTACCTGTTCCGTTTGTACCAGCATAACTGTTTGCAGGAGAAAGATTAAAGATTGTTGCTTCAGTACCGAGATTCATATCATGGGCTCCGAGAGATACAACTCCATTTTGCAGGAATAATAATCTGTGAATCCTTATATCATCTTCTAATGTAATCCCGCTTGCTCTGTTGATTCTAAAATCTCTTACTCCGTTTTCAACTGTTGTCAGACCTGTACTTGCTCCGGCTCCGCCGAAGAAAATATCTCATCTCAATCCGCCTTCGATAATTCCGCCCGGTGCAATTGAGCCATTGACTATTAAAGTATTATTTTCACCGATAATAACTCTGTTAGGAGTTAAAGTATTATTAATCGCAAAGTCACTTCCCATAGTAAGAGTTGCGTTACTCAGGGTAAGATTTTCAAATGTTGTACGGCTGGGCATGTGTAAAAATCCTGCACCCGGACCATACAAAGTCAGGTTCCTGTCAACAACTGTATTACCTGCTATAATTCCTGAAGGTAAATTCCAGATCGTACCGCCGCTTGTTGTACCGGCAATAGCTGAAGTAAGATCAGGAAAACTTTGATTTGCCTGATTAATTATGGAATGAGGTAAGAATGAACTGTAATTTATAAAATTTAATGAAGTTCTTACCAGATCAGTAGATGTAGCAAAATTAAATGCAAAACCGATCTGAGGTATAAATCCGTTTGCTGTTGCTGCATTACTCATTGAAACAGTATTCGGAGAAAGTCCTATAACCGTTGTACCAGGAGGAATTCCCGGACCCTGAATTCCCATGCCGACAAATATACCGTTAGTAGAAGGCATGAAAGAAATGATCGGATTTCCTGAAGTCAGAAGACCGCCTGAAATTACTGTAGTATCGGGCTGATTTCCGTTTTGCCATTTATTATTGCTTGCATTAATTGTACCGCCCTGATCTGTATAATTTACAAGCCCGTAAACGAGATAATTACTCAGATCGCATTTATCAACAGTCATATCACTTACCTGTCTGTTGAAAGCAATCAGAGTATCACAATTTGAAAAATTAAGACCTTGTAATAAAACTGTATTTAAAGCTGCAGGAGGATTAAAGAGATCATTTCTTGCCTGTATCCAGACACCGCTTCCCGGTGTAGCTCTTACTACTCTGGAATTTAAAATACTGATATTAGCATAATCAGTTCTGCTCAGCAGATTGATATCTATTCCTATCCATATATTACCCGGAGGAGTTTCAACAGATACATTTTTGAAAACTGAATTTGAAAGTTTTTCAAAATATAACTGATGTCCCTGCTGTTGATTTGATGGATTATTATTTGCGAAAACGCAGTGAGAAATAATTACATCATCAAAAGTGGATGTCGGAAGAGATTGTCTTTGAAATGCAGCTATACCCCAGTAAGCATTATTGCTTGCCGTAGAATTATACATTCTAAACTTGCTTACGCTGAAAGATGTAGGGAAATATATTCCGCTGACCTGCGAATTATCAAAATTAGATGACTCTAATAAAACGTCTGTAATATCATTGTTAAATCTGAGTCCGTAATACTGGGCTGATGTAGCTGATACATTTTCAAGTGTAAAATAACTTTGTCTGGCATCTATTGCGTCACCTGTAACTGTTGACACTCTGAGATTTTTAAGCATCATCCTGTTTACAGCATCACCGCCCGGTGCATTAAGTGTAATTGTTGTATTGAATATCGTATTGGATAAGGCGTTAGATCCTTTCCAGACTCCGATAACATTTACCCTTTTAGTTAGATTAAATCCGGCGTATGTACCTTCCGCAACTACAATATTGTCACCTGCTACTAATGCAGCATTATCAATTGCATGCTGAACTGTTTTCCAGGGAGTTAAAAAATTCTTTGCTGAAGCCGGAGAATTTGCGTTACTGCCGGTTGCATCATTGACATAATAAGTCTCTGAGATCGCTGAACTCACTAAAATCAAGTTTGTCAGTAAAATCAGAATAAAGTGGTTGAAATTTTTCATCTGCGTTCTTTTAATTAATTTTTTAAAAATTTTTTGAAATTATTCATTATTTATTATTTCGAATTTGTTTTTGGATAAATATACTTTCTGTTTTAGAATTTGAGTGTTAAAATAAATCAATAATATTCAAATTTCAATTGATTTAAATAAATTATTATGCTCTAAAAATATCTTATGTTTATTAATTATAAAAATAAATCAAATCCTAACAAAATCCTAACAATTGAAAATAACTTAATATTAATTTGCCATGATTAACTAAATTAAAGTTATCTTTCCTGCAAAAATTTGTAAAGTATATAGAGTTACTTTATTAATATAAATATTTTATAAATAAATTTATTTAGTATTTAAGTTTGACTATTTTAAAGTAATTAAATTTAAAATTAAAAACTCCTCTAAATTCTTGTCAGAAAAAATTAAAATAAAGAGCATAGGTTTATTTACTGAAGGAATTATCGATTACGCCGGGCTCTTTCCTCCTGCAGAGCTTGATCTCAGAACTGCATTCTCCAATTACATGAAATATCTTTCAGAAAATAATTCAATTATTCTGTCAGGATTTATTTGTCCCGTTAAATTACTGCCTGAGCTTGAAATTATATGTAATGAAATTTCAGAATTCAGTTTTCCGGTAAGAATTTCATTAATACTTTCAGGCGGAAAGGATGAAATTACTTTTAAAGAAAATTTTATTTCAGATCTGAAGATCAGAGAAAACTTTATTAAAGGAAAAAGCCCTTTTATACGAGCAGATCATTTTGAATATAAAATACCTGAGAGTATTGTTATGGAAGATGACAAAGAACTGTTTCTCGATCTTTTCCGGTTTATAAGTCAGAATTCGGGAAATGGAAGCGACAGTAAATTTAATTTCTTTGCTGAAACTCCATTAACAGGTGACTGGAAAAGAAATATAAAAACTGCAACAGACTTAATCGAAGAACATAATGAAAAATATCATGACACTGGATTTAAACTGCGGACAGGCGGGGTAACCGCTGCGGCAATTCCTTCTGCTGAACAGATTGCGTTTGCCGTCAGACATTGTCTTAACCGAAACCTTCAAATGAAATTTACAGCAGGACTTCATCATCCGTTCAGACATTTTGATAATGGAATAAATGCTAAGATGCACGGATTCATAAATGTCTTTTCTGCCGGTATAATTGCAAAGAGACATAACATTTCTGATCATGAATTGATAAAACTCATTGAAGACGAAAACGCAGATAATTTTAATTTTACTGATTCAGGCTTCACCTGGGGCGGTTATGAAATTGAAAATGAAGATATTCATTTTGCCAGGCAGACTTTTGTAAAGTCTTACGGAAGCTGCAGCTTTGATGAACCGGTAGAGGACCTCAAAAAACTGAATTTAATTAATTAAAAAATTATGAACGATAATATTAAAAGGAAATCATTCATTGATGTGAGTAAAGATTCTGATTTCCCAATTGAAAATCTTCCTTACGGTATTTTTTATACAAAAGAAAATAATTCTCTGAGAGTCGGGACGGCGATCGGAGAATATGTCCTTGACCTTGCAGCTGCTGACAGAAACGGATTATTCAAAAATATATCACCAGCGGATAAAGAAATTTTTTCCTCGAAATCACTGAACAGATTCATGTCAATGGGTAAAACATTTCACAGGGAGATCCGGAAAGAAATTTCAGATTTACTGGATGAGAACAATTCCATTCTCAGAGATGATGACAAGCTAAGATCAGAATGTCTGATCCATCAGAATGATGTAACAATGTGCATGCCTGTTGAGATCGGAGATTATACTGATTTTTATTCATCAAAGGATCATGCGACAAATGTCGGGATAATGTTCAGAGGAAAAGAAAATGCTCTGATGCCGAACTGGCTTCACCTTCCGGTTGCGTATCACGGCAGAGCGAGTTCAGTCGTAATAAGCGGAACAGAAATTATTCGCCCCAAAGGTCAGACTAAAGCGGATGATGCTGAATCTCCTTCTTTTGGTCCGAGCAGGTTACTTGACTTTGAATTAGAGATGGGATTTTTTATCGGGACGGGAAATAATCTCGGAGAACCTATAAACATAGATAATGCTTCAGATCATATATTCGGAATGGTACTGGTAAATGACTGGAGCGCGAGAGACATTCAGAAATGGGAATACGTTCCGCTCGGTCCTTTCCTTGCAAAAAATTTCGCAACGTCAATTTCTCCGTGGGTTGTTACAATGGAAGCTCTTGAGCCCTTCAGAATAAAAAGTGAGATTCAGGATCCGGCTCCTCTCCCCTATTTAAAAAGCAGCGGTAATAATTCATATGATATAAAGCTGGATGTTCTGCTAAAAACTCCTTCATCTCAAAACGCTGAAATAATTTCGAGATCAAATTTTAAATATATGTACTGGGATATGTATCAGCAGCTTGCTCATCATACTGTAACCGGCTGTAATATGAGAACGGGAGATCTGCTTGCTTCCGGAACAATCAGCGGTCCGGAGAAAGGAACATACGGAAGTTTACTGGAATTATCCTGGCGCGGAGAAGAACCAATCAAATTAACAAGCGGCGGTGAACTTAAATTTTTGCGTGACGGAGATGAGCTGATCATTAAAGGTTACTGTGAAAAGGACGGACTCAGAATTGGTTTCGGAGAAGTTACCGGGAAAATTTTACCGGCAAAGTAAATTAGTATGAACAGTTCAGCGGTTTATCTGTTAATTTTGTTTTCTGCAGTATTTTATATTTCATGTTCCGATAATGCACAAAACGGAAATAATATTGAGCCGGAAAATAATTTCAAATACCCATACTCACTGAATTCATACTGGTATTACACTACAAAAAACGTAATCACAAATATCAGACCGGATTCTATAAGGAAAAACTTTGATACAGATACTTTGACGGGTTACGGCATTTCAACATTTATAAAGGATACTGTTTTATCAGATGACACCGTCAGGATTTTTAAAAATGAATATAGTTTCAACGGGCACGTTTCAGTTACACGCGAATATTTCAATCAGACAGATTCAGGATTAATTAGAAAAGCTTATTTGTCAAACGGATCGGGATTAGGACCTTACAGAAATAATATTAGTTTTTTATATGGAGGAAAGTATTATTCATCTGCTTATGATATACTTCAGGACGCGAATAATGATTTTCAGGTAAACGACTCAGTAATTACTTTTGATGATCCTCCGGTTAAAGTAATACAGTATCCTCTTCAGGTAAACGCTGAATGGATTTTAACAGACGAACCGTTTTTAACTATAAAAAAGAGATACACCGGATTTGAGGATATAAATATTTCAGGTAAAAATTATTACTGTATGAAAATAAACAGACTATATTATTTTAATGTAAATCCGGATGAAAATTTAATTTTTAAAGATTTTTTTTCAAAGGAAGGAATTCAGCGAAGGGAAATTTATATAAAGGATATTATTGCAACGAATGAATTTGGCGCTCAGATTGGATACATAGATCTCTCTGAGATTACAAATGTAACTCTGCAGTCAATAAAATAAACGGAAAAGAACATTTATATTTCGAAGAGTAATTCATAATTCAGACAAATTATTTCAACTTATTACAAATGATAAAAGACAAAGTAAGATTAACACAAATGGTAACATCAGCCGGATGTGCGGCAAAGATTTTTCCTGATATACTTTCTAAAGCGCTTAAAGACATTGAGTGGGAAACAAATGAAAACGTACTGGTCGGATTTGAAGGTAAGGATGATGCCGGAGTTTATAAAATATCAGAGGACACTGCGCTGATCCAGACTACTGATTTTTTTACACCTGTAGTGGACGATCCCTATACTTTCGGAATGATTGCGGCGGCAAACGCTTTAAGCGATGTATATGCAATGGGCGGCGTTCCGTTATGCGCATTGAATATACTTGCATTTCCGCAAAAGGAAGACCTTTCAATTCTAACAGAAATACTCAGAGGCGGAGCTGATAAAATAAAAGAGTCAGGCGCTGTAATTATAGGCGGACATTCTATTGATATAACTAATATAGTGTATGGACTTGCTGTGACCGGAAAGATACATCCCGGTGAGATCAAAGGAAATAACAGCGCAAAGCCGGGAGATACTCTCATTCTTACAAAACCCTTAGGCACAGGTATCCTTAATAATGTAATAAAGTTCGGAGAATTAGATGAGAAGATTTATGATCAGTTAATTTCCTCAATGACAAGACTGAATAAGAATGCCTCGGAATGCATGAACGCTTTTCATGCAAATGGCTGCACAGACATTACCGGATTCGGATTGGCCGGACATTCCATGCAGATGGCAATTGCGAGTAAAGCGGTTTTGAAATTTAATGTAAATGATCTTCCTGTATTTCCCGGGACAGAGCATGCTATCGGTGAAAAATTATTGACCCGCGGTGACAAGTCTAACAGAGAATATACAAAAGATAATACTTTAAGCGAAGGAAATATAAATAAAATTAAGGAACATCTTCTCTATGATCCGCAAACCTCGGGAGGACTTCTGATCACTGTACCAAATGAGCAGGCGAATATACTTCTGCTCGAGCTGCATAAACACGGTGATATTTTTGCTGCAATTGTAGGTGAGGTTTTGGAAAGTTCGGATAAGTATAAAGAAGGAACTGTAATTTTTAACTACGACTGAAGCGGCGATAGAGAATTGAATTTAAATGAATTAAACAGCAAAGAATTATTCGAATTAGTTTTATCTTATAAAAATGAAAAGGTTCTTTCACTTAAAGAAATATTAAGCGAATATAACATAATACCTTTTTCAATAAATGAAGTGCTGAATCTTCTCAGAGCTGATCCCGGAAATATTCTTTTAATTGATGCAAGATCTGAAAAAGAATTTTCAGAAACATCCATTCCTCACGCAATAAACTTCCCTGTTTTAACTAATGAAGAGAGACACAATGTAGGATTAATTTATAAAAAATATTCTCAGTCTGCAGCAATAAGACTTGCGGTGGATTTTGCTGAACCAAAAACAAATTCGTTAAAGAAATTCCTCGAAGAAAATAAAGCCGGAGATAAACAAATAATTGTAAACTGCTGGAGAGGCGGAGGAAGAAGTTCTTATCTTTCCAAAATGTTATCAGATCTGGGATACAGTTCAAAAGTTGTTTCCGGCGGAATCAAATCCTATAGAAAAGAAGTAAACAAAACACTGACTGCTGAGATCTTTCCGTATGAATTTATAGAAATATCCGGTCTGACCGGCTGCGGTAAAACCGATCTGCTGAAATCAGTATCCGAAAAACTTCCGGTTATAGATCTCGAAAATGCCGCGAAACATTTTTCAAGTCTGCTTGGTCACATCCCGTATGAAATAACAGGGATTAAGAAAGTCACAGGTCAGACTGAATTTGAAAATAATATTTATGCTCAGATAAGATTAAATAATTCTGAATATTCCGTTCATGAAAATCCCGGCTTTCCTTTTTAATAGAAAGCGAAAGTAAGCGTGTAGGAAAATTTAATGTTCCTGAAAATATTTATGGAAAAATGGAAGCGGCTAAGACAGTTAAGTTAACAGGCTCGCTTCACCACCGCATTAACAGGATCATTAAGGATTATTTTTCTGACAGGGATGCAGGAATTAAACTGATGCTTGAACTATTCCGGTCAAAGGAAAAATTTTTCAGACAGCAGCTCAGCAAAATTTTATTTGATGATCTGATCTTAAAATTAGAGAACGGAAATGTTTATGAATTCACGGAGATAATGATAAAGGATTATTATGACAAACGGTACCGGGAGAAAAAGAAGACTCCGGTTATGGAAATAAATACTGATGATATGGATAGAGCATCGGCTGAGCTGGTGGAATTTTATGTAAATGATCTTAGCGGTGATAAATAAGCGTTGGTTCTTTTAGATTCAAGTAGAGTTTTTTCTAACGAAACCTGACAGGTTTATCAGAGTAAAGATCTTGGTTATGTATTCCGGATAAACCTGTCAGGTTTTGTTCATGCTGCCTGATCTCAAATCTACTGCTCCATTCATTCATAAATTACTTTACATCACCTGTCAAATTCAAATACCTGTTTCTGCTCATCAGAAAATGCGCACTTTAAAATTTCAGCCTGACTTTCATTGTATTTCGACAGTGAACCTTCTGCAGGACTTGAACTCCCCTTCCTGCTTACACAGTAAAGCTTCTGCCACTTTGACAGATTATTCTGCAATAATATTGCAAGAAAATTCCATGCTCCCATGTTCCTCGGTTCTTCCTGTACCCAGTATACCTTTGACGCATTTTTATATGATGAAAGTATCTCTTTCATGACTTCACTCTTATACGGATAATACTGTTCAAGTCTTACTATCGCTGCATCAAAAAGATCATTCTCTTTCTGATATTTTCTCAGGTCATAATAAATTTTACCGCTGGTTATTATTACCCTGCTGATCTTTGATCTGTCTTCAGTGGTGTCATCAATAATTTCCATAAATTTTCCTGATGTAAAATCACTTTTCACGGATTTAGCCTCAGGTAATCTGAGAAGACTTTTCGGTGTAAGTATTACCAGTGGTCTTCTTTTTCTGTGCTTGGTTTGCTTTCTCAGCAAATGAAAATATTGTGACGAAGTAGTGACATTACATACTATCATACTGTCATCGGCGCAGATGGTAAGGAATCTTTCTACTCTCGCGCTGGAATGTTCCGGTCCCTGACCTTCCTGTGCATGCGGCAGAAGTAAAACTATGTTATTCGGAAGTCCCCACTTTGTATATGAGCTTGCTATGAAATTATCAATTATTACCTGAGCTGCATTTACAAAATCTCCGAACTGAGCTTCCCATAGAACTAATGTGATCGGATCAGCCGTCGAATATCCGTATTCAAAACCAAGAACAGCTGCTTCTGATAACAGACTGTCAAGCGGCTCTATAAGAGCTTTCTCTGGCGCGACATTATTTAACGGAATTATTTCATTCCCGTTTTCAGAATCAGTGAGTACAATATGTCTCTGTGAAAATGTTCCGCGCGAACTGTCCTGTCCGCTCAGACGCACAGGAATCCCCTCCTGCAGCAAACTACCGTATGCAAGCGATTCCGCAAACGCCCAGTCCACTTCTATGTCTTTATCAAGAAACTCTTTTCTGGATTCAATAAATTTTCTTAACTTCGGATGTAAATGAAAATCTTCCGGTATGTATGTTATTGCTTTTACAATTTCATTTAATTTTTCGACCGGTACAAATGTATCGTAATTTGATTCTACAGCGCGTATCTCTTCCTTTGTAACAGCAAGCGGAATATCCGTTTTAAACTTCTGAACTATCTCATGACCTTCGCTCATTTTTTCATAAATTACTTTTTCCGATTCATCAATTTCTTCAAGAGTAATTATTTTTTCAGAAAGCAGTTTCTCTGAATAAATTTCTTTAACTGAAGGATGGCTTCGTATAGTCTTATACATTATCGGCTGAGTAAATGCCGGTTCATCAGCTTCATTATGACCTAATCTTCTGTATCCGAATACATCAATAAAAACATCCTTATTGAATTTCATTCTGTATTCAAATGCAAGCTTTGTTACAAACATTGTCGCTTCCGGATCATCTCCGTTTACATGAAATATCGGCGCCTGTATCATCTTTGCAACATCCGAGGCATATACTGATGATCTAGCGTCTATTGGCGAAGTTGTAAAACCGATCTGATTATTTATAATTATATGAACCGTACCTCCGGTCTTATAACCGTGAAGCTGTGACAGATTAAGTGTCTCCGCGACAATACCTTCTCCCGCGACCGCTGCATCTCCGTGTATCAGTACCGGTATGATCTTATTTCTTTCAAGATCCTTCATCCTCATTTGCTTTGCTCTTACAATTCCTTCCACTACAGGATTTACATATTCCAGGTGTGAGGGATTTGACGCAACTGATACTTTTATTTTTTTGTCATGAAATGTCTTATAATCTCCCGATGCTCCTAAATGGTATTTTACATCTCCTGAACCAAGTGAAGATATAGGATCTATATATCCTTCAAACTCGGAGAAGATCGCTGACATGGATTTTCCAATAATGTTTGCAAGCACATTTAATCTTCCTCTGTGAGCCATTCCCAGAACCATTTCATCTACATTGTAATCCGCAGCGACTGATAATAGATGATCAAGCGTGGCGATGATAGTTTCAGAACCTTCAAGCGAAAACCTTTTATGTCCTATATATTTTTTGTCAATGAACTTTTCAAAGTTTTCCGCCTCTGATATTTTAAACAGTATATGTTTTTTCTCTTCGTTTGAAAACACCGGCTGATTCCTGTTTGGCTCCATTTTTTCCTGCAGCCATTTTTTCTGCTCAGGATCCTGAATGTGCCTGTATTCTACACCGATCTTGTTGCAGTAAGTCTGATGAAGAATTTCAAGTATCTTTCTCAATGTAGCAGTTCTCAATCCTCCCAGTCCGTCTGTAATGAATTCCCTGTCATAATCCCAGACTGTAAATCCGTAGTTCGACGGATCAAGCTCCGGATGGTACTGAACTTTCAAATACAGCGGATCAAGATTCGCGAGTAAATGACCTCTTACTCTGTACATATTAATTAGCTGTATTGCCTTTGCCTGTCTTTCGATCTCCTCAAGATTATCGATCTTGCAGAGATCTTCCGGTGTTTTATCTAAGTACCATTTTACAGGGCTCATTGGAATTCCCAGATCAGCAAAAATTTCTTCGTAAAAATTATTCTCTCCTCTTAAGAGTCCGCTCAATTCTTTCAGAAACAATCCCGACTCCGCGCCCTGTATAATTCTGTGATCATAAGTACTTGTAATATTCATGATCTTGCTGATTCCGATCGTTGTTATGATCTCTCTTGTTACCGCCTGATATTCCGCAGGATAATCTATAGCTCCTGTTGCAATGATCGCGCCCTGTCCCAGCATCAGTCTCGGCGTTGATGCAACAGTGCCTATCGTTCCCGGATTTGTCAATGTAATTGACGTACCCTGAAAATCCTGTATCTCAATCTTATTTTTTCTTGATCTGTCTATTATATCATTATATGCCTGAAAGAATTCATGAAAATTCATCCTATTGGCTTTCTTAATATTCGGCACTATCAGCGATCGGCTTCCGTCCTTCTTTTCCAGATCGACTGCCAGACCGAGATTTATATCCTGCTTCTTAACAAGATTTGGCTCTCCGTTTATAATGGTATAGGAATTATTCATCACCGGAACAATGCTGATACCTTTTACAATCGCCCAGCCTATCAGATGTGTATATGATATCTTGCCGCGGTTCTTATTTTTTAAGAAATCATTTATGATCCTTCTGTTTTCCTCCAGTACTTTAACCGGGATTGTCCTGAATGTAGTTGCGGTAGGTATTGTCAGACTGCCGTTCATATTATCAATGATCTTAGCGCCTACTCCTCTGATTATCTGCGCTTCCTCATTTTCTCCCGGTAACGGAATATTGACTGTTTGTAAATTTCCGGAATTTATAGACGTGACCTTCTTTCCTGTTTCAGAGCTTTTATCAATACCGTTAGCGCTATCTGTATTGAAATCTTTAAATAGTTCTTTCCATTTATCACTCACTGAATCCGGATCAGATTTATATTGAGAAAGTAATTCAAGCACATACCATGTATTCACTCCGAATTCCGAAATCTTTTCCTGCTGCTCCGCAGTTAAATCTTCTAATTTCATTATAAATTTATTTTGGTCAATTTAATTAAAATATAAAACAAGTTCAGTGTCTATTGATAAATTTCTGTTCAAAAATAATTTGCAAAATATTTTTATGCAAATTTTCTAATGTGAAAGTTTGTTAGGAAAATTACAATTATACTTTTTGAAATTTACTCAGACTGGTTTAAACTGTTCAAATGACTGCAGACAATTATTGCAGTAATGAATTGCCCTGCATTGTGTTGGTCCGAAGGTGGATCTTAGATCTGTCTGTTTGCTGCCGCAGAAAGGACATTCGACATTTTGAAGAAGTTCGATCTGCACAAGACCGTTATGCTTTCCCGGTAATGCGAATCCGGATTCCTTAAGCATTTCCCTGCCCCTGTCCGTTATCATATTCGAATTCCATTGAACGTCGTAATTTACATCTACTTTTACAACTCCGGCTTTAAGCGCAGATAGTTTTTCAACAATATCATTTTTCATATACTCAACCGCCGGGCATCCTGCAAATGTCGGCGTCATTGTAATGCTGACATTATTTTCATCATCTATTTGAATGCCTGTAATTACACCGAGATCCACCACTGATAATTTCGGGATCTCCGGATCCATTACTTCTTGTAATTTTTCACGGACTGTATTCTCATCAATCTTATACTTATTTTTTTCATTCATAATTTTCTTTTTATAAACATTCTTATATCTTAACAAACATTCTCTCTTACCACTCTGCGCCTGTATCTATTTTATAAACTTCCGTCATTTCATCAATTAAAGGTTTAAGATATTCAGTATGAATTCCTTCTCTTCCGCCGTATGCTGCAGTTACATTTTCAATGTCAGGAATTACCAGTCCGGCATTTTTCAAAACAGGAATTACAGCTTCAAGCCATTTCTCCTGCAAAGCTTTTTCTCCGAAAAATATCTTTTCACTTATAAGAGTTTCTTCGTATTTCGACGGTTCAAAAATTCCGAGAGCAAGAGGAAAACATACATCAAGAGATTTCTGAATTCTGAACGGACTTTCACCTGAACCTGTACCAAGCTGATTTATCCATGTGACAGCGTGCATTGTATGATATTTAAGTTCGCCTTTAAACTTCCTTGCTATCTTGGCAAGCGGCTCAAATGAAGATGATGACAGCATATTGAATCTGATAGCTTCCGACATATCAAAAAGAAAATGTCTCATAAGACTGAAATCATATTCGCCAATGGGATATTCCACCAGATGGCAGCATTTGTATTCATTTACTTTTCTTGTAAATGCAATAGTGTCAGGATCTTTTTCTCCCATGTTATGGAGCAGTTGATATAATGCCTGGGAATGTCCGAGCTTGTCCTGAGCCATTGAAGAAAATGCAATGTCCTCTTCAAGTATCGGACCGAGTCCCGTACATTCTGAATTTCTGTGTCCCAGTATCAGCTGATCATCGGCAAGTCTGTATAATAGATTTTTTGCAGCTTCAGTCTGTATTTCAGTAAAGTCATTAATCCCGTTCAAGTATTAAACGCCTTTCCTTTCTTTTTTATATTTATTTATTTTTTCCATTACTTTATATCCGCCCGCTTCACGGTACATTTTTTCAGGCGTTGTCTCAAATATATCTTCATCATCATAATCAGAAGTAAATACATTTGATGACTTTACAACCCATATGTTCACGCACTCATATCTTCTCGCATACTGCTCCTTCGCAAGTATCAGAGCCATCTCAGCATTCGGCGCATGCAGCGAACCTACATGAATATGATGATCGCCTTTTTTAGTCTGATGAAAGACTTCATATGTCTGCCAGTGATTCAGTTCTTTAATTGGATTTTGATCCGCCACATCAGAAAGATTTTCTCTGGTTATTCTCGGATCAATTGATTTAATAGACATCTGAAAAATTAAAAATTTAATTTAAATTTAAAATGCTGAGATTCTTTTTTAAGCAAAGGGGACTGTATATCTTTCATCTTTTCTCATCAAAGCGCGTCTCACCCATTCTCCTTTTTCTTCAGCATTTCTTCTTACGGCCAGTCTTTCCTTATTACACGGACCGTCACCGTTTATTACTTTTTTAAATTCATTCCAGTCAGGTTCTGTGTATTCCCATTGTCCGGTAGTCTCATTCTTTTTTAATAGCGGATCAGGAATAGTAAGACCAAGCTCCCATATCTTAGGTACATACATATCAAGAAATTTCTGTCTCATGTCGTCGTTTGAAGCCATTTTAACTTTCCATCTCATTAACGTCTCGGTATGAACTGAAATTTTATCCGAAGGTCCGAAGAAATGCATTATCGGCGGCCACCATCTGATCAGCGCTTCCTGCACCATATCTCTCTGCTTCGGCGTTCCCGTTGCAAGAAATACAACATTATCATGTCCGTATTTCAGATGAAAAGATTCTTCGACGCAGATTCTTTCAAGCGCTCTGCAGTATGGACCGTAAGAACCTTTGGAATTTGCAACCTGATTAATGATTGCGCCTGCGTCTATCAGCCATGCGATTATTGCTGTATCAGCCCAGGTCACTGCGGGATAATTAAAAACATTTGAATATTTTGATTTACCTGTAATAAGATCGTTTATCATATCTTCGCGCGGTTTGCCTAATGTCTCCGCAGCGCTGTAAAGAAGCTGAGCATGTCCGACTTCATCCTGAACTTTCGCCATAAGAGCAAGTTTCCTTCTGAATCCGGGAGCTCGTGTGATCCATGTCCCTTCCGGCAACGCTCCGATAATTTCGGAATGAGCGTGCTGCTCTATCATTCTTATAAGCTGCTTTCTGTATTCCGCCGGCATCCAGTCTGATGGTTCTATCTTCTCCCCTGCTGCGATCTTTGATTCAAATCTCTCAAGCTTTTCCGAATCTTCAGCTTCTGATTTTCCGTTTTTTGATTCTTCAAAAATATATCCGCCACCGTACATATTAAATTTGTTTTGTTGTTTGAATAGTTTTCATAAACTTAATATTTTTAATTCAGAGATAATATTACTTTTGCAATCCGTTTTTTGAATACAGCTAATTTGTAAATAAATAATTATCTCATATAATTTAAAAAGACTGCTTTATTTAAGTAGAGAAACTCAATATTAATAATTATTTTAATTAAATTTTTTTTTCAATAATTAAAACTATTTTCAAATGAATATTTTCAATAAAATAATTCTTCTCGGAAGACCTGCTTCCGGTAAATCAGAGGTCATAAATTATATTAAGAATATGAAACCTGACGAACGTTTGTCACGGTTTCATCTCGGCAATATCCGCGAGCTCGATGACTTTCCTATGCTCTGGACATGGTTTGAGGAAGATGCAATTCTTGAAAAGAAATTCGGCAAGCCGAGGATACATACTGATAAGGAAGGATATTTTATTGAACAGTATCTCTGGAATCTTCTGATAGAAAGAATATCACTTGACTATACAAAACTGATCCGTGATGATGCGAAATTTCATGAACAGAATACTGCCTTGATTGAGTTTTCAAGAGGCAGCGAGCATGGAGGATATAAAGACGCTTTCATGCATTTGTCAAAGGAGATACTTGAAAATGCTGCGCTGGTTTATATAAATGTTCCTTATGAAGAATCTCTCAGGAAAAACCGGAAGAGATTTAACCCAAACAAACCGGACAGCATACTTGAGCACGGTCTGCCGGATGATAAACTTGAAAAAATGTACAAGATCGTTGACTGGGAAGAAGTATCAGCCGGTTCCGATACTCATATTAATATCAACGGAGTAAATGTTCCGTATGTAGTTTTTGAAAATATGCCTTCCAAAACAGATGATCCGCAAACTCTCGGACCTGCGCTGGACGAAGTATTCACAAAACTCTGGAAAATATATAAAGGATAACTTTACTTATTAAAATTTATTTTGATAAAAGAAGGTCATTTTTCTTCTTCTTTTTTCTTTGCTCTGTTCCTCATTTTTATATTCAGCATTTCCACTAAGAATGAGAATAACATTGCAAAGTATACATATCCTTTAGGCACTTCGACATGGAATCCTTCGACAAGCAATAAAAGACCGATCATCAGAAGGAATGAAAGCGCAAGCATTTTTATCGTCGGGTGCTTGTGTATGAAATCACTTACGGTTTTTGCAAATATTATCATGACTATCATTGATATAATAATCGCAATTACCATTATGGTCAGATTGTTTACAAGTCCTACTGCCGTAATTACCGAGTCTAATGAAAATACAAGATCGATTAAAATTATTTGAATAATGATGTTCCAGAAATTATGCTTAACCTGTTTGTCTAATCCTTCTTCAGCGCCTTCAATTTTATTGTGGATCTCAAGCGTACTCTTTACAAGCAGAAATAATCCGCCTGCTATAAGTATCAGATCCCTTCCTGAAAATGAAAAACCGAATATCGTCAGTATCGGATATATTAATCCTGCTATCCACGAGATCATCATCAGAAGTCCGACCCTGAATACTAATGCCAGTGAAAGTCCAACTATTCTCCCTTTATTCTGCTGGTCTGCAGGCAGTTTTCCGGTGAGTATGGAAATGAAAATTATATTGTCTATACCAAGTACAATTTCAAGAAAAGTAAGCGTTAACAGACTTACATAGGTATCGGGGTTTGCAAATATTTCGAACAAGTGTATTTTGGTTAATTAATTAAAATTGTATCAGTTACTTTCGCTCACTTTCGCCGCGGTTGGTGTTGCTCTATCCACCAACCGCTCATTTTCGCTGCGGTTGGTGTTGCTCTATCCACCAATCGCTCATTTTCGCTGCGGTTAGTGTTGCTCTATCTACCGCTCATGATCCACTTTTTACTGCGGAAACTCCTGCTATGCTATGGTTTCGCTAAAATCTTTAACTGCCTTATCTAAATGCTTGTTACGTTTGTTTTAATAATGTTAAATCAGGCTGTCTCTTTTTCCTTTTCATACTCAGCGATGATCTTCATTTCCACTTCTTTCGGTACGTCTTCATAATGTGAAAAATTTCTGTCATAATATCCCCTGCCCTGTGTCAGTGATCTAAGTTTAGTAGAATAATCATTCATTTCCGAAAGAGGCATCTGACACGTGATCTTCTGAAGTTTTCCGAATACATCCATTCCGTGGATCCTCCCCCTTCTGGATGAAATATCACCGGATACAGCGCCCATGAATTCTTCCGGAAATACAACTTCCACATCATATATCGGCTCGAGAATTACAGGATTAGCTTCCTTAAATCCTTTTCTGAATGCCTGTGAAGCGGCTATTTTAAATGAGATCTCATCCGAATCCACATTGTGATATGATCCGTCAAAAAGAGTGACTCTTACATCTATTACTTTACATCCGATCATTACGCCTGAATTCAGAATTTCAATAAGTCCCTTCTCCACGGCAGGAACAAATCTGCCGGGCACAACTCCTCCGACTATTGCATTCACAAATTCAAATCCTTTGCCGCGTTCTAAAGGTTCTATTTTAAGATGAACGTGTCCAAACTGTCCCCTGCCGCCTGACTGCTTTTTGTGTTTGAATTCGGAATCATTAACGGCAGATCTTATAGTTTCCCTGTAAGGAATTTTGGGATCGGTTACATCCACCTCAAGATTGTATTTGCTTTTCATTCTGTTGAGAACCGTATTAAGATGGATCTCCCCCTGACCGCTTATAAGCGTCTGCGCAGTTTCAGTATTATAGTGTACTATGAATGTAGGATCTTCTTCATGCAGCGAATGAAGTGAAGTTGCGATCTTATCCTCATCTCCTTTATTCTTTGCAACGATCGCAAGCGTCATGTTAGGTTTGGGGAAATTTATCTCCGGCAAAACTACGGGATAATTTTTTGAACTAAGAGTATTATTGGTATGAGAATCTTTAAGCTTCACCACTCCTGCAATATCGCCGCACACTACTTCACTCATTTCTTTTCTTTCTTTTCCGTTCATTGAATATAACTGTGAAAGTCTTTCGCTCTTTCCGTTCGCTTCATTTATCATATCAAGTCCGGAAGATACTTTTCCGGAATACACTCTGAAAAATGAAAGCTCGCCGATATTTTTTTCTGATACAGTTTTAAAAATAAATATAGTCGGCTCGCCGTCGATCTTAGGCGGTATTTCAATTGGATCATCGCTGTGAGGTCTTCTTCCTATCTCTGCAGGTTTGTCCATCGGTGATTCAGTATAGTTGGATATAAAATCAAGAATATCCCGTGTGCCCAGATTCAGTGATGCGCTCATGCAGAATACAGGGAATAATTTTCTCTCCCTCATTCCTTTTAATAATCCGAAATTTATTTCCTCTTCAGTCAGATTAGCTCCCTCCTCAAAAAATTTAGCAAGCAGCTCTTCGTCTTCTTCAGCAATGCATTCCACAAATTTCTGATGATATTCATTGGCTTTCTCTTTAAGAGCGTGCGGTATTTCCTCCTCAGTATATTCACCTTTACCGTCGTTTTTAAATCTGAGTATTTTCATCCTTATCACATCCACTACAGAATCAAATCCTTCTCCTTCATTGACAGGAAACTGTACTACCGCTACTCTTGATCCAAAACTTTCCTTAATGTTTTCGACAGTCAGTTTATAATTTGCATTTTCGGTATCAAGTTTATTTATAAGAAAGATCACATTATTTTCAAATTCATTTGTCATCATAAAAGAAGATTCCGTTCCTACTTCAATTCCCTTAAAAGCGTCAACCATAATTACTGCTGTGTCAGCCACATAAAGCGCAGCTCTTACTTCCCCGACAAAATCCATAAAGCCCGGAGTATCAATGATATTGATCTTAATATCATTTCCTTTGGAATCTTTCCACATAGTATTTGTAAGCGATGAATTGATAGACATCATCTTTTCTATTTCATCTTTATGATAATCACTAACGGTATTTCCGTCTTCTACTTTTCCGAATCTGTTTACAACTCCTGATGCATAAAGAATACCTTCGGTAAAAGTAGTTTTACCGCAGCCGCCGTGACCGGTAATGGCTATGTTTCTGATGTTTTCAGATTTTAAAGACATACGAATTAGATTTCCTTTCTTTGGTTAAATTTAAAAATCACGATATTATTTTTTTTCCGAATTTAAAAGTTGTGATTCGATCTTAAGAGATTCATTTGATAATTTTATATTGCTTACATCTGAAACGTCTATTCCGTTTTCTTCAAGAGCTATCAGACAGGATTCGATTATTTTACTTTTAGACTCAAGCAGTGTTGTATCAAGCTCAGAAGTCTGAAGCCAGTAAAAACATTTCAGGATCACATTTGATGTAAGATTTTCAACTGCTGCTATTGCTCTCGGCTCTTTTAATATATCCTTATTTTCTGAGAACACTCCGAGGATTATTTTTCTTACATCTTCGACGTTTACTCCGTAATCTAATTGTAAAGTAAAATCAAATCTTCTCATTGTATCTCGTGAATAATTTATAAGCGGATTGTTGAGGATCATAGAGTTTGGAATGAATATATCATTCCCGTCAAATGTCTTTATGTTCGTCGTTCTTAGTCCCACCATAGTTACGCTTCCTGTATAATCCGAAGAAAGTATTACATCTCCAACAGCAAACGGTCTCTGGAATGCAAGTATGATCCCGGATACAAAATTTTCTCCGATATTCTTAAAAGCCAGTCCGAGTATGATCGCAGATAATCCCGCGCCCGTTACTATTCCTCCTGCAAATCCCGCAAGTCCTATTATATTCAGCGCTATCACAAATCCTGTTATCCCAAATGACCACTTTACAATTTTTGATAAAATTTCCGATAGAAAAATATCATTCGTATATTTTCTTATTCTGTTATTTACAAAACTTTCTACTTTATTCCTCAGCAGAAAAAATACAATGAATATTAAAACGGCAACAGCAAATTTTGGAATAAATCTTAAGAAATTATTCCAGTACTCTGCGCCAATAATTTGTAATTCATTTTCCATAAATAATTTCAGAGCTGCTGTATATCAAAATTAAGGAAAGTTAAAATAATACACAGAAGAATAAGTTTAAAGTTACTTTATACAGATATACGCTTTTGTTATATTTGCATAATTAAATTAAACTTACACAATACATTGCCAAAGCAGCTCCCCATCACTACTTACGGAATGGAAATACTCAGGATGAAATCCAAGCCTGTGGAAAAAATAGATGTCAAATTTATTGATCTGATACAGAATATGTTTTATACTATGGAAAAAGCGTCCGGCGTTGGTCTTGCCGCTCCGCAGATAAATCTCAGCAAAGCTGTCGCTGTCATTGATGTTTCTTACCTTGATGAATATCAGGATTTCAAACCTATGACTTTAATAAATCCGGAAATTATTTCTTCATCAGGTTCATCAACGGAAGAAGAAGGCTGTCTGAGCATACCTTTTATAAAAGCCGAAGTGGAAAGAGCTGAGAAGATCACTTTGAAATATTTTGATTTTAATTTGAAAGAAGTAACTGTTGATCTGGAAGGTTTCCCCGCAAGAGTTGCGCAGCATGAGATCGATCATCTGAACGGTATTTTATTTATTGATCATCTTCCGAAGGAAAAGCTTAAAGAATTAAAAAAGGAACTTGCGCTGATTAAAAAAGGTAAAGTAGAAACTGAATATTTACTTTATAGTAAATTGAAATAATTAATTTAAAGTATGAAATGAGCTTAACCTGTCTGCGATGAAAATAATATTTATGGGCACGCCTGAATTTGCAGTTCCTTCCTTATCTGCAGTCAATGAAAGTAAGCATGAACTTGTTTCCGTTGTTACTGTCCCCGATAAAAAAAAAGGCAGAGGACAGAGTTTAAGTTTTTCCGATGTAAAGAAATACGCTCTTGAAAAAAATATAGAAGTTCTTCAGCCCGATGATCTTTCTGATATTAACTTCATTAACCGCCTCAACGAACTTAAGCCGGATATAATAGTTGTAGTTGCATTCCGGATACTTCCCGAAATTATTTTTGACATTCCGTCTTCCGGCATATTCAATCTGCACGCTTCTCTTTTACCGAAATACCGCGGCGCAGCTCCTATCAACAGGGCTGTTATGAACGGAGATACGGAAACCGGAGTGACTACTTTTTTTCTGAAAAAGAAAGTGGATACAGGTAATATTATTCTTCAGGATAAAATAAACATACTGCCTGAAGATGACGCCGGCAGTCTTCATGACAGATTATCAAAGCTCGGCGCTGATGCAGTTATGAAAACTATTGAACTTATTGAAAAGAATGATCTCACTCTGATAAAACAGGATGATTCCCTTGCTTCTAAAGCTCCGAAAATATTTAAGGAAGACTGTCTTATAAACTGGGAGGATGATTCAGTAAAAATCCATAATCATATAAGAGGACTATCACCGTATCCCGCCGCTTATACTCATTACAATAATAAATCGTTAAAGATCTTCAAAAGTATTCTGACCGGTCTGAGCTCTGAAAACCATCCCGGCGAATTTCTGATCACCGGTAAAAAACTTTATGTGAATACCAATGATAATTTACTGGAAATATCAGAACTCCAGCCTGAAGGTAAAAAGCGAATGACTGCAAAAGATTTTATTAACGGACTGAATCTTACATGATAATTTAATAAGTTTTCCTCATTCCAAATCTCCCGACTGGGAACGCGCTTTTCCAAACTCTGCCGTGTAAAGTCCAAACATTTAAAAATATATTGATAATTAATCATTGATCATTAATAATTGATAATACCACTCTTAGCAAAACTGGTATGTCTGTATCCCAGGTCCTTTATCACTCTCGCGGATCTGTATCCCGCATAGAAATCAGCATTTCAGATTATTCAGAATATTGTCTGCTGATTTACAGATTCCGGAATCATCGATTTGAAAATGTCCCGGCTTGTTTCTGTTTATTTCTCTTTACTGCACATAATTTCAATTTATTGAAATTTATTTCAGTTGATATTAACTTTTCTAATTTTTTAATGCCTCTGAAACTTTTTTTGTGAAAAATTTTTCACTTTTTAAATTTTTTTTCCTTTTTCAGAAAATTTCTTAACTTTCACGTGACTTTTCTTTAAATTCACAGGATATTTCTTTAACCTCACACAACTTTTCTTTACTTACACCGGACATTTCCTGGCTTTCACAAAACATTTCTAAACATTCAAAGGACATTTCCTGATTTTCACAAAACATTTCTAAACATTCACAGGACATTTCCTGACTTTCACAATACATTTCTAAACATTCACAGGACATTTCCTAACTTTCACAAAACATTTCGAAATATTCACAGGACATTTCCTGACTTTCAACTGACATCACCTGACTTTCAACTGACATTTCTTCCCGTTTACTGAAAATTTCTTCACTTACACAACTCTTCGTTTCGCATTCACAACTCTTCGCATCACATTTTCCCTTCTTCGCATCGCATTTCTTCTTCTTCGCTGCGCATTCAAGTTTCTTTTTTTCATTTTCAATTTTCAATCTATCACGTCTCTCCTTCTTTATTAAGTTACCCGAACTCTTTATCAGGCATCCCCGTCGCTTTATACAGTATTTGCAGTCCTTTGTTTAATTCCTCCGGCTCTTCGCATCACATTCATCATTCTTCATTTTATCTCACGCTTACTTTTCACTGTGTTTCTGTTTCTTTAAATAAGTGTCTGCATTCTTTGTATTACTTTCAGGTTACTTCATTTCTGATTCAACTTCCTTAATTTAAATTCTCCTTACTCCGTCCAATACTGCTCGTTCCCAAACTCCGTTTGGGAACGCACTTGAAAATGAAACTCTGTTTCAAACCGTATCAAGTTAAGCTCAATCCCAAACTGCATTCATCACCGCTCGTTCCCTTTATTGCTCGTTCCCAAAGGCGAACCCCCCCGAAGCCTGTTTCAAACCGTATCAAGTTAAGCTCAATCCCAAACTGCATTCATCACCGCTCGTTCCCTTTACTGCTCGTTCCCAAACTTAGTTTGGGAACGCAATTGAAAACGAAACTCCGTCCAATACTGCTCGTTCCAAACTCCGTTTGGGAACGCACTTGTTCAAGAAGCTCTGCTTCAAATTCTAACTCCCCATTTGCACTATTCAAGCTTATCAATTTCCATTTCTCCTTTTACACCTAAAGTATATGAAGCTGCAGAACTATATCTCCAATATTCCGGCTCTGTTACAAGTCCTCGTTTGACAGGATTGTAATGAATATATTCTGCTTTTTGTTTGAATACTTCCTCGCTATAAATAATTTGCGGATGAAAACCTTCCTGCCAGAATTGATATTCACTTTTGGTTTTATGTTTCAATTTATAGTATTGAAGTTGATTGAGAAGCCAGTCTTTTTTATCTGTTTTCAACTGATCTATTATCTTTGTAGCTGTAAAACTTTTTAATGATGAGATAGTTTGTCTGAGATTATTTCCACTTAGAATTGAATGGAAATGATTGTCAAGAATTACATAAGAATATATTTTAAGATTCTTTTCTCTTTGTGAATATTTAAAAGAGTCAATAAGAATTTCAAAATATTTTTCGCTTGTAAAAACCGGTATCCATTTTTGAACTGTAGAAGTGATAAAGTAAAGTTGTTCCTCATCGATGATCCTGTATCTGCTTTTCATATTTTCTTCTCATTTAATTTTTATGTAACTTCCTTTTAACATAACAAATGTAATAATACTTTTAGAGATATGAAACAGAGTTTCATAAGCAAGTGCGTTCCCAAACAGAGTTTGGGAACGAGCTAAATACTAAAGATATGAAACAGAGTTTCACAGGCAAGTGCATTCCCAAACAGAGTTTGGGAACGAGCTAAATACTAAAGATATGAAACAGAGTTTCATAAGCAAGTGCGTTCCCAAACAGAGTTTGGGAACGAGCTAATTTATATTTCTAGTTATGAGACTGCCTCTTTCAAAGGAGGGGGCCGGGGGGAGGTTGCTTCCGCGCAATTAAAAGAGATCTTAGAATTGCTTAAAGCCTTCTACTTTTAGTTTCTCCGCCTGTGCATGCGAATCCTGAAAATTCTTCATATCAAGGACTTTATCGTAATACAGATTCGCCGTTGATTTATTTCCTTTTACATCATTAAGCATTCCCTGAAGCAGATAGATAAAAGCGGTAAAGGTGTGTTCATTATCTTTATCGATTTCCAGTGTAAGCTTTTCCGCTTCATTGATATATTTTTCGGATTCAAGAAGCCTGTTAAGTTTTGCATAACTCAAAGCGGTATAATAATTCGCTTCCCTTTTCAGAAACTTGCCTGTATACCCGAATACGCCGCTGTCACTTTTTTCAGCAATGATTTTCCATCCGGTGAGAGATTCATTCCATTTTCCAAGTCCGGCATAACTGTTGTAAAGATATTTTTCGAAAATAGGATTTTCGGGAAATTCTTCATGAAGCGGTCTGGAATAAAATTCTGTTTCGAAATAATTATTTTCATATATAAGATAAAGATAAGCAAGCACAAATCTTGCTTCGGTTTTTGCATACTTCGCATTAAGTGAAGTTTCCTTTATCTGTGCAAGTCCTTTTAGCTTATCGCCCTTTGGAAAGATAAGCATAAGCGGTTTTACTACAGGAAATCTTTCGGGAATATAATCCGCAAAATAATTATAAAGCCCTACACCGAAAATTACTTCTTTATTGTTCTTATTAATCTCGTGAGCTTTTTGAAGTAAGTTCAGCGCTTCCCTTCCGTCTTCAGCCGCTTTCAGCCAGCTTTCCCTGATACTATTCACAAGTCCTCTGTATCCGAGCGCTCCTCCTTTATAGAACAATGCCATGTCATCGTTCTCATTTTTATCAAGTCTTTCCTCACAGATCTCTATTACTTTTTCGACCTTTTCCATGAACTTTTCGTCAAGCTTTTCATTTTCCTTTTCAATATTGATCTTCCACCAGTCTACAACCGTTAGAAAAAAATATCCGGCGGGATTTTGCGGTTCCATCCTGACAACTTCTTTAAATTCAGTATCAGCGGAATCAAATCTTAAATGATAAACATGATCAATACCTTTCATGATCCTTTCATCAACTGTCTGAGAATAAAGGACACTGCTTCCGGAAAAAAATATAATTAATAAGAAAACTGTTTTTATTTTATTTAAATATTCTAACATCAGATATTATTTTAATGGCTAAAGATAAAACTAATATAATTCTTTGTAAACCTAAAATAAAAAGACAGCTTTTATAAAAAAGCTGTCTTATATTTTTTGTAACTGATTTCATTAGAAGCTAATGAAGATAAGATTTTCCCGAACTTCCCCCTCCTTTTAAAGGAGGAGGTTAGGGGGAGGTTGTAAAATTTGAGAGATAACTAACTATACTACGGTTTAACAACCGAGACAAAATTAGCAGCGTTATTATCCGTATATACTGCATCAGCCAGATCCACCACTCCGTCTCCGTTCAGATCCGTCGGTACGTAACCTGTTGTAAAATTTGAAGCGTCATTGTCTACACCGGTCTGATCGCCAATATCAATTATTCCGTCTTTGTTGACATCACCGCTGTATAAACAATACTTAGAGCTTACAAGTATTGAATTACTTCCGTATGTCTTATTCTGCGCAGTTGTGAAATCATAGGTGGAAGTATTTCCCTGCGTTACCGGATGACCGCCGGTTTGACTCCATGACTCGAGAACATTTCTGTGAATTATCTGAATGTAATAATTTCCGCTGGTGATATTCTGGTAAACAGCTGCTGCTGTAAGGTCTTTACCGTCCAGTATTGCTGTTGATGAATCTGCAATATTGTACGGGCTTGAGGTATTTCTCAGATACGCTTTAAGAGTATCAGACATACTCAAAGTTGATCCGTTATACATTGCTTCAGGAGCAAGTACAAGATTTAACTGAGTGTAAGCCACTCCGCTCTGAACGTTAATATTGTCTAAATAAAAATTATTTCCAAATCCGCTTTTGGATCTGAATCTTACACGGTTTGTACCCTGAGGTAATGTCCATTGTTTTGTCATCCATTCGTTGGCAGCCGGAACATATTCCGTTCCCGACACTCCGCGTGTATTCATAGCATAATCTCCGGTAGCTGCGGCATTGCCATACAGACGAACAAGTATATTGTAGTTTGTTCCGCCGTTTGTAGAATATTCAATTGTAACTGAATCCGTTCCGGAAGTATAAGGAGCGTAAGCATAATCATATTCAAGAATACCTGAGGCAGATATAGCCGTAAATGCCGGAGCTGTTAAATACTGATAAGGCGTGCTTGTATTAGCGCTCCAGAAATCATAATATGAAGAACCGCCAAGGGTACCATATCCTGTTACTGTTGAATCCCTCTTCCAGTATTGAGTGCCTCCGCCGGTCCTTGTCCATCCGGCCGGAGGAAATGTGAGTGATGAAAAACCTTGTTCCAGAGCAAGCGCAAATGATCCTACAAAAGGAGTAAGTGATCCGGATTTTACATCATTGGAAGTGTTGCCGTCATTTGCAATATTAACAGAATCACTTATTGTATATGCAGTTCCTGCGTTAAATGTCCATGGATCAAAATTTACTGCAGTAGAAGAAGATGGTCCTAAATTTATTACAGTCTTTGTACTTGAATAATTTCCGGGAGTAATTTTCCGCGTAACTGTAAATGTAGCGCTTCCTGATCCGTTATTGTTCCGGACAGTTCCGCTTGGTGTAATTGTTACCGAAGGATAATAGATCGTTCCCTGATCACCTATAGATAATGCTTCCACATCTATCTGCTCTACCACAGGAGTATATGAATAAATAAAATTCATTTTATAAAGATTTGATGTCTGATGAGAAAGTATGACTCCCCTTTCAGGAACTATGACACCGGCTCCCGCTCCTGACATTCCTGTCGCTCCGATCAGCCAGTTAGCTCCGGCATTAGTCGAAAGCGCAGAGCTCGAGCCGTAATTTCCTGTATAAATAACAGTCGGATCTTCAAGACAAAAACCTGAAGCCCAGCCGCTGAAACCTGTACTGTGACTGACAGACCAGTTTGTGCCGTAATTTGAGGAACGGTAAATATTTGAACCTCCCCATTCAGTAGAGTAGAAAAGACTTTTGTCAAACTGTGTATTACACAATGAAGGAGTTTCACTTGAAGCAACAGTATGCATCAGATTCCAGACAATACCTCCGTCAGTAGATTTAAATATCTGCGCCTGACCTGAACCTGGAACACCGTCTCCTACAAAAATTACATTTGAGCTGTCCCACATTACAATAACATCGCAGGGACTTCTGAAAGCCGTACCGCCTACTCCGCCGTTTATTGTAGTGCTGATCTTTGTGAATGATGAACCTTCATTTGTTGACTTGTAAAATCCGTCAGCGTCCGGTGAAAAATAATAAACACTGGGATTATTCTGATCCATTTCAAGCGGCTGTCCGTAATTACTGAAATTAAGACTGATGCTTGTCGTCCATGTCGCGCCGTAATTTGTTGACTTGGTGACTCTGTCAGGGCTTGAAGTGATAGCGCAGACCCATACATTTGTATCCAGAGGACTTACATAAAAAGAGTGAGCTGATCCGCCGCCTGATATTGATGCTATATTTGTCCATGTCTCTCCTTTATTTCTTGATACATAAACCGTACTTACCATTGCAAGGAACATTGAGTTTCTGTCAGTCGGATGCTGGCATAAATTATTTCCGATACCGCCGCCTGCAGTTAACTTCTGTGTCCAGGTTCGTGTTAGAGTTGCGCCGGTGGGCATGCTCCAGCTTGTTCCGCCGTTTGTTGTAAAAATTATTATATTGTTCAGACTGCTGACAGCCCAGCCGTTATTTGCGTCATAATAAAATATATCAACCAGATTAGCCATCATCGGATTTATTTCAAAGTTGAAATAATTACTGCTGCCTGATTTATTATTTCTGATAAATCCGCCGCCGCCGCAGACGTGAACATCGCTGCTGTTTGTTCCGCTTACTCCTGTTATATCTGACTGCGTCCTTGTATTGACTGCAGTCCATGAACCGCCGTTTTTATTTAACAGCGTTCCGAACTCTCCGGTAGCAATAATTTCAGATCCGAAATATTTGATACCGGTTAAATTTTAACGGTACCTGACACTTCAGATGTCCAGCTTGCTCCTCCGTCTGCTGTTACGTATATACTTCCGTTATCCCCGGCTACCCTGCCGCTGGAAGAATTTACAAAATCTATTGCATTAAGATCAACTGCAGCAATACCGGAGTTGGCTGAAGTCCAGTTCACACCGCCGTTTACAGTTCTGTATACCGCACCGGATTTTCCGCATACAAAACCGGTATTGGCATCGATAAAATCTATTGAATGCAGATCAACTGATGAACCTACATTGTAAGTATTTACAGTTGAACTGGTTTTTAAAGTTTTATATACAGTACCGTTATCGGCAGCTATCCATACGTCATTGCCAAGTGAAGTTGCGTCATTCATATCGAGAGCGCCGTTAGGAACGGAAACCCATGTAGTTCCGCCGGAACCTGATCTGTAAAGCTGCCCGGCATTTCCGACAGCGACAAGATTTACTCCGTCCGGAGTTGTTACAGCGTTAAATCCCTGTGAAAAAGAAAAACCGGAACTAAGTAAATTTCCGGCAAGACAAAGCACAAAGAAAACAATAATTTTCTTGAACATTTTTTTAATTGAATTTATTAATAATTTGGAATGGACAAAAATACTTTAATCAATCGTCAATATCAATTAAAAATTACTTTTCGGCAAATTTTGTATACAAAAGAATTTTACCCTGGAATTAGGTCATTGAGGAATAAATTATAATGTTCTGTCAGTTTTCGAAGACTGATAATGCGGCTACGGTAATGCGACTGTTTGCGGAAGTTATACTTTAAAAAAATCCCGCAAAGAAATTTCTCTGCGGGATAAAGTATTTTAGATTATTTATTTGTAATTTGAATTTTGTAATTTGAAATTTATTTGAGTAGGATCATCTTCCTCACCTGCTCAAATTCCCTGCTTTTATACTGTAATAATAAACTCCCCTGGTAAATCCGATCCGTCAAATTTCGTTTCAAAGACTCCTGTATTTAATTTTTCATTAACCAAAACACTTATTTCTTTCCCGAGAATATCGTACACTTTTATTTGTACAAATGAAGATTTATTTATTTCAAATTTTATTTTGGTTTCGGGATTAAAAGGATTAGGATAGTTTTGATACAAGATATATTTGTCCGGTATAAAATTACTTACCATTTTTATATTGACAACTCCTCCGCTTGTTGTTTTCATTATTGTACCATTTTGTCCTACAGCATATCCGGTATTTTCATTCACAAAACAGACACCGCCAAATTGTACATTTGCTAAGCTATACTGTACATTCCAATTTATTCCGCCGTCTGTAGATTTTACAATATTTCCTCCGGCTGCATATGCTATCTCTGACGTTGGAAATTCTATATCTGTATAAAAACTTCCGGATGTATAAGTTATATTCCAGTTAGTTCCCCCGTTGATTGTTCTACGAAATCCATAACTATTGCCTATCAGTCCGGTATCAAGATTAGCCATCTTAACTGAATACAACGGAGTCTGAGTAGGATTTAAATATCTTATCCAGCTAATCCCGCCGTCTGTAGTTTTTGCGATCGGACTTCCAAGAGTTTCTCCATAGCCAACTACAAATCCTGTACTTATATCTAAAAATGATAAACAAGTAAATTCTTGTGCAAACGGGTAAGGATGTTGTAAACTAAACCAACTGTCACCGGAATTTGTAGATTTTAAAATTACTCCTGATTGACTTGCAATATATCCTACATTTTCATTTGCAAATTCCAAATTATTTAAGCTATACCCATCATAAATGTTTGTAATCCTGTACCAGTTATTTCCAAAGTCAATGGACTTTAAAACTGTTCTGTTAAATCCGCAAGCAAGAACTTCATTGGAATTTAATACTACAACTGAAAGCAAATGTGTAGTGAAAGGAGTATCTACAGAATCCCAATTTGATCCACCATTTGTTGTTTTTAAAATTTTCCCATATCCTCCGACACAAAAACCACTGTCAGCATTAAGAAAAGCAACCGCTGCTAATGTAGCGCTGCAATTACTATTTTGTTGAATCCACCCGGTCTGAGATAATGATACATGTACAGTAATTATAAATGTTGTTGCAATTAAAAATATAAATCTCATAATATAATTTCTTATTTAATTAATAGCATTTGTTTTTGATCGATATTACTTCCGGCAAATATTTTATAAAAATAAATTCCGCTTGATAATCCGGTTGCATCGAAATTGACAAAATGATCTCCTGTGTCCATGTATTCATTTACCAAGGATTTTACTTCCTTTCCTAAAACATTATAAACTTTTATAGTAACAAAAGTATTTTCTGGAAGAGTATAATTTATTTGAGTTATAGGATTAAATGGATTTGGAAAATTTTGAAAAAGTTCAAATCCATTATTTAAATTAAAATCATTTTTTTTATAGTCAGGATTAAAAGAAAGCAACCTGTTTTCATTTCCCATTTCTACTGTACCAAGAGAAGTTAGAAGGATTTGCCCTTCATCTGTTACTGCTATCCCTGAATTACTGTTAAAAAATTGTAATGAATTTATGGTTGTATTTAAGTTAGCAGGTTGTTTTGCCCATGTGAGTCCTTGATCTGAACTGAATAATATAATACCATTATTGCCGCTAACATATAAGTTATTTTCTTCGGTCATGTAAACAGATCTTAAATTTACATTAGTACTTGTACTTCTGTTTATCCAAGTAATACCGCTATTTGAAGTGTACATTATTTTACCGTTATCACCTATTGCGATTATAGTATTAATATCATTAAAGTAAGAATTTTTTATTCTGTTAATATTAATGTTTGATTGATTTAACCAGTTTATCCCGCCATTTGTTGTTTTTAGTAATTTCCCGCTTTCACTAATACATTTACCATTTAAACTGTCTTTATAAAAAACTGTAATAATATTCTCATTCAGATTTGTATTTTGAATGCTCCAGGTGTTCCAGTTATCAAATGATCCTAATAATCTTCCATTTGAACCCGTTATCGAAGAAAATCTATTATTCAAAATAAAGATATGTTTTAAATTACTAACAGGCAAATTTAAAACATTCCAGTTTAATCCGCTATTAGTTGTTTTTAACAAAATAGAATCACCGGTAATGAAACCAGTAGTTCGATTTACAAATTTAATATTTATAAGATCTAAATTAGTGCCGCTGTTTAAATTTATCCAGTTCCTTCCTTTATCTGCGGTGAAAATAAGTTTCCCATTATTTCCAACAGCGAATGCAGTATCATTATTAATTACAATCACATCATTAAGATTATTGCTATAGCTTTCTTCTGCTGAACAAACTAACCATTGGTTAGAATATCTTACAGTTGAATAATCAAATTCATTATTAGAAGCTTTACTGTTTCCTGTTACATATACTACATCATTTCCGGAATTTACAATTGCATTCGGAATATCTTGTAAGTTTGCCGGACCATTATAATGCTTAGCCCATTGCTGTGTTCCGGAAGAATTATATTTCACAATTGCGTAATCCCCGGTATTTATAAAAACATCAGTTCTGCTTTCCCCTGTGACATAAGCATTTCCATAACTATCAATGCTTAAAGATGTTTGAACATCCTCAAAATTCCCAATTCTGTTATATTTAGAAATCCACAATACCGCACCGGAACTATTATATTTTATAGTAACAAAATCATTTTCTGTACCAGATTCTTTAGCATAACCGGAAACATATATTTCATTTGTATTTAAAATTTTAATATTATTTCCTCTCGCATTTCTTGTAGCGCCGGTGCCATAGTATTTTCTTATCCACTGCTGCTCAAAATTACTATTGTATTTAATTGTAGTGAACGTATTTTGACCCGAAGATTCGCCTTGAGGAATTTCGTATTCCTTACTTATTCCTGTTACATAAATGTTTCCCTGATCATCAACTTCAACTGACTTTGCTCCATCAGATCCGTTTGCCTCTCCGTTATACCGTACTTCCCCGGTTAATAATCCACCCGGTGAATACCTGAGCAGGAAAAAATCAAATTCACCTCCGCTAACTGCGCTTCCACCTGCTATATATATATTTCCCTGTGAATCTTTGGTTATATCCTCAGGTTTATCGTCTCCATTCGCAAAATTATAAATCTTCCGCCATTGATAAACACCAGAAGAATTATACTTTATGGTCATTACATCATAAACTGCAGGTGAACTTAACTGACTTGTAACACCTGTAATATAGGAATTGCCATTGTTATCTACACACATTTTTACTGCTGAACTACTGCCTAACTGGACAGGACCTCCGCTGATTGCATTCCACTGAAATATTCCGGAATTACTATATTTTACAGTTCCAAAGCTATATACAGAATTGCTAAGTAAACTTCCCGTGACATAAACATTTCCCGATCCGTCAATTTTTAAATCATGAGCATAATCATCATCATAATTAAAAATTTTACTCCAGAGTGTATTTCCACAAGCATCATATTTAAAAGTAGCATAATCAAATTCTAAATTTAAATTTAAACTATAACCGGTTACATATGTATTATCTGATTGATCTACGACTATTTCTTTTGCTTCATCAATGTAATTTCCCGAACCGTTATATCTAATAACCCAGTTTTCATAAATTTGAGCGAAGGAAATATTTGAAATGATTAGTATGAAAATTATTATTTGTTTTCGCATAATATTTTTTTAAAAGTTTTAAAATGTTTTATCATGTTTTAATTATGTAACCGTCTTCTCCGCAAGCCCATCCTGTATTTTTGTTAATAAATTCGATAACAGATGATTCCCTGTTCCGCTTTCCTGAGAAAACCATTGTGCTTCTGAATTTTGAATTGAAAATAAATATAAGAATAGAATTAAAATTATTTTTTTCATATCGGCTTGTCTAAAGATTATTTTATCAGGACATCTTCTTCAATTAAGATTTTCTTTTCATAACATCCTTCAGTAATAACTTACAAAAAACTATTTATTTATAATATGACTACGGTCATAAAAAACAATAATTTGCGAGTGCCGAAAGCTCGGCTGTGTGCGGAAGCTACATAAAAAAAAATCCCGCAAAGATTTTGATCTCTGCGGGATAAAGTATATTTTAAATTATTTATTTGTAATTTGTAATTGCTCTTTTTATCATTTAACATTTGAAATTTAAAATTACTTTAGAAGGATCATCTTCCTCACCTGTTCAAATTCTCCTGCCTTTATGCTGTAATAATATACTCCGCTTGCAAAATCAAAACCGCTGAAAGTTACGGAATACCTACCGGCAGTTTTGTATTCGTTTACAATAGTCTTTACTTCTCTTCCTACTATATCATAAATTTTTATAGAAACCTGAACATCTTTCGGCAGATCAAATTTTATGTTTGTAGACGGATTAAAAGGGTTTGGGTAATTGCTGTATAGTTTAAACTCTCTTGGGATTTCCGTATCACTGATAAAACTGTCAGGACCTTCTGTACATAATGGGCATCCTACGTTCGGTATTAATCCGATTCCCATATCAAAGTCTGAACGGACAGAAGTATCCTGATATTTATCAACCGCCTGGATTTTATATCTAACAGGATACTCAGCAGTATTTCCTATCCCCGGCCAGCCGCTGCCAACAGCATATATTGTTGTGTCAATATAACTCGGTGCTGTTCCCGAATCTATCTCAACTATATTATGCAAAGTATAATTCGTCGGCACAACACTCATCCCTGTCGAAGTCGCTCTCCAAATCTTGTATTTCTTTTTATTAGTTGTATCCAGCATATCCGGCTCCTTGTTATGATTCCATGTCAATTTCGGTCTCATGATATTTTCAGTTTCTAAGTGATAATCTACTACCAAGCCCATTGGTTTTGAAGGCGGTGTCAGATGCATTATTGAATCTAAACTTAATGGTTCATCTACTTTGTATACATCAATACTTGCTATGTCATTTGATAAGGATTTATAATAAATGAAAATTCGTGTCTCTGCATTATTGTAAGAATTAGTATTAGGATTTGAATACGGGGAAAATACTTCGTTATATCCTGTAATGCTTCAAGTGGAAATGGAATTTCTGAATTATTATATTTGTAAATTAAATCGAAAGGAAATTCCACAATGTCAGAAAAAAAACGCTACACATCAGAGCAAAAAATTATTATTCTCAGAGATCTTCTTGAGAAGAATATGCCAATCAGCCAGGTTGCTGAAAAACACAATGTTCATGTAAATGATATTTACAACTGGAAGAAGAAACTCTTCGAGAATGCTGCTTCTGTTTTTGAATCAAAACCCTCAGCAAATAATTCTGTACATCAAAAAAAGATCGAAGCTCTTGGAAGCAAAACTTAAGAAGAATGCAGATGCTATTAATTGGCCGTATCTGAGAACATTGAATTAAAAAAAACATCGATGGCGAGATCTGAAGGAGGTTTGGGTTGAGCCTGATGTGCGGGATGATGTCATACATTTTATTTCCGTAATTAAAAGCAAAACCGACTTTACAAAAAAACATTATTAAAAATGATTAACATTAGCACAAGTAATTATTATTCATGGAATTCGAGGCAGGGATTGCCGAACAATCACAACGGCATAATTCCTAAAATTAACTGGACTCTTGACTGGGAACGGCAAGCTGTCATTTCCTATGCATTAGCCCACCCGGGTGAAGGTTATCGCAGATTAACATATATGATGATCGATGAAAATATCGTTGCTCTGAGTCCTTCATCTGTCTACAGGATCCTGAAACGAGCCGGTTTACTTAATAAATGGAATCAGACAAAGAAGTCTTCTAAAGGAAAAGGCTTTGAACAGCCACAGGCACCGCACGAACATTGGCACGTAGATATAAAATACGTTAACTTCAAAGGAACATTTTTATTTTTGATTTCTGTAATTGACGGTTACTCAAGATATATCGTTCATCAGGAGTTAAGACAGAACATGCAGGAGTTTGATGTTGAGCTGACAATACAGAAAGCATTAGAAAAATTTCCCGGCAATAACCCGAGAATAATCTCTGATAACGGATCTCAATTCATAAGTAAAGACTTTGCAATATTTCTGAAGTTTGCAGGACTGCAGCACATTAAAACTTCCATTGCTTATCCTCAGGGAAATGGAAAGATCGAACGCTATCACAGGACTATAGAGGAAGAGCATCTGAAAAAAACATCGATGATCAATCTTGAAGATGCCAGAAAGCAGATCGATGAGTACGTTGAATTTTATAATACAAAAAGATTACACAGTTCGTTATATTATTTAACACCGAAAGATTTTCTGACGGGACATTCAAAGAAAAACTTGAAGTAAGAGAAACAAATTAAGACAGGCAAGAGAAAACAGAATTAAAACCAGAGAAGCAGTATGATCTACCTAAATCAAATTTTAAAATTCCATTTTCCGGTGAACCAATAAACAATGGTTCAAATGTAATTCCAAATCCCTGTCTGAGCCAGTTCTCTCCTCCGTTTGTGGTTTTAATAATATAGCCGCCGTCTCCGCTGCACCATCCCGTTCTATCATTTATAAACTCTATATCGTAAAGAACATTAGTAGTACCACTCTGCTGAGTGAACCATTGCGCTTCTGTATTTATAAATGAAATTAAATATAAGAATAGAATTAAATATAGTTTTTTCGTATAGGTTCTTTAAGATTTTTTATCAGGACATCCTCTTAAATTAAGATTTTCTTTTCATAATCCTTCAATACTAAATTACAAAAAACTATTTATTTATAATATGACTACGGTCATAAAAACAATAATTTGCGAGTGCCGAAAGCGCGGCTGTGTGCGGAAGTTACATAAAAAAAATCCCGCAAAGATTTTGATCTCTGCGGGATAAAGTATATTTTAAATTATTTATTTGTAATTTGAATTTTGTAATTTGAAATTTATTTCAGTAGGATCATCTTCCTCACCTGTTCAAATTCTCCTGCTTTTATACTGTAATAATATACTCCGCTTGCAAAGTCAGAACCGCTGAAAGTTACGGAATATCTTCCGGCTGATATTATTTTAACAAAATAAATTTTTTACTTAAAGAAAATCTTTCTGATGATATTCTATATATATAAATTCCTGACGAAAGATCTGTTGAATTATAATTTACGCTATACTTTCCGGGAGTATATTTATTGTAGAATACTTCTTCTATTTTCTTTCCAAGTAAATTATATATTTCAAATTTGTAAAAGTCTGCAATTGAAATTTCAAATTCTATAATTGTCTCTCCGTTAAACGGGTTTGGGTAATTTTGCTTCAGGTTAAAATTATTGGGGATTTCATTTGAATTAGACGAGATATTTGCCAGTACTTCTCCTCCTGTTGTAGTTTTATAAATTTTACCGCTACCGCAACAATACCAGCCGATTGAATCAGTTATAAAATCAATTGATAAAATTGTTGAATTGCTGTTCGGATCAGTCCTTTGCCTGATCCAATTTAATCCGCCATTCACAGTTTTGAACAATCTATTTCCGCCACCGCCTGCGAATCCGATAACATCGTTTATAAATTTAATTGAACTTCCGCTTACACTTGCCATAGAATCAGGTACTTCCCATGTTTCACAAAAATTTGTACTCTTATATACAATTCCATCAGCTACCCAAACATTGTTATTTACCGCCGCGAGATTACTAAACATTGGAAAACTTCCCGGATTAGTAACTTGAGTATCAAACCAATTTTCACCTCCGTCAGTTGATTTGAAAACTCTGCCTGTCCCGCAGAATATTCCGGTATTTACATCTTTAAAATAAACATCAAAATTAGTAAACCACGGTACATTGAAAGTATCTAAAGTATTTCCACCATCATAAGTTCGAAGAATTTTATAATTGCCGCTGCCCAGAAACCATCCTGTATCCCGATTCAAAAAGTATAATCCGTTATATCCGGAAATAGAGCCGTTTACTCCGCTTAGTACATTCCAGTTTGTGCCTCCATTTGTACTTTTCATTATAAAATCATAACCTGCTGTTGCATAAACATATTCTGAATCAATCGGTTGTATACTCCACATTAATCCTCCGTATTGATTTGAGGGATTTGGAATATTTATCCAGTTAGTTCCGCCGTTAGTTGTTTTGATAACTACTCCCGCATCACCTACAGCCCATCCTGTTTTTTCGTTAATAAACTCTATATCATATAGATTATAACCGGTGCCGGAGTTTTGCTGAATCCACTGCGCTTCAGAATCTAAAAATGAAATTAAATATAAGAAAAGAATTAAATATAGTTTTTTCATATAGGTTCTTTAAGATTTATTATCAGGACATTCTCTTAAATTAAGATTTTCTTTTCATAATCCTTCAATACTAAATTACAAAAAACTATTTATTTATAATATGACTTCGGTCATAAAAACAATAATTTGCGAGTGCTGAAAGCGCGGCTGTGTGCTGAAGTTACTTTAAAAAAATCCCGCAAAGAGTTTTCTCTGCGGGATAAAGTATTTAAATTATTTATTTATAATTTGTAATTGCTTTTTTTATCATTTAACATTTGTAATTTAAAATTACTTTAAAAGGATCATCTTCCTCACCTGTTCAAATTCTCCGGCTTTTATACTGTAATAATATACTCCGCTTGCAAAATCAAAACCGCTGAAAGTTACGGAATACCTGCCGGCAGTTTTGAATTCGTTTACTAGAGTCTTTACTTCTCTTCCTACTATATCATAAATTTTTATGAAAACCTGTACATCTTTCGGCAGTTCGAATTTTATGTTTGTAGACGGATTAAAGGGATTAGGGTAATTGCTGTATAATTTAAATTCTTTTGGGATTTCCGTATCACTGATAAAGCTGTCAGGACCTTCTGTACAATTAGCGCATCCTACGTTCGGTATTAATCCGATTCCCATATCAAAGTCTGAACGGACAGAAGTATCCTGATATTTATCCACAGCCTGAATTTTATATCTCACGGGATACTCTGTAGTATTTCCAATTCCCGGCCATCCGCTGCCAACTGCATAAATTGTAGTGTCAATATAACTTGGTGCTGTTCCCGAATCTATCTCAACTATATTATGCAAAGTATAATTCGTCGGTACTACACTCATACCTGTCGAAGTCGCTCTCCAAATCTTGTATTTCTTTTTATTAGTTGTATCCAGCATATCCGGCTCCATATTATGATTCCATGTCAATATTAGCCTCATGATATTTTCAGTTTCCAGGTGATTATCTACTTTAATTCCCATCGGCCGCGAAGGAGGAGTGAGATGAAGGATGGAGTCCTCTGAAAATCCGCCATGACCTGATCTATATACTTTTAATGAAGCTGAATTCGTTGGTCCGCTTCCCGAATTAGAATATAACCAAACAAAAATTCCTGTGTTTTGATTTGCGCTGTCTTTTGTATTTGGACTCGAGTAAGGTGAAAAAAGTTCATTGTATCCGACATTCCAGGCATCCCAGCGATCCCCATATAACGCAAAAGAATTGTAATAATCGTTATCATTAACATAAAGAGAGTTAACACCTCTAATTACGGGACTTGAATTAAAATTATCAGGACTGCCGGATGAAAATAATATCTGTCTGCTCATTTCATCTTTACTATTTTCAGTATATGCAAAAGGATTATCATTATCATATAACGGAATGCTTTTTTTTAAAACAGTCGATGATCCGCCGGAAATCAATGGTCTGCTAAAACCTGCTGATATCCAGTGCCATAAACCGTCAGCACATTCTAAATCTTTATCATTTAATTTATAATTATATTCATCATCCTGCCAAAGGAAACCATTGTAAATATGATAAATATATAATCCAGAACCATATTCTATATTAACATTTCTTAAAAAATTATACCTTCCTTCAGATAAAGTGTCACCTCCCAGTCTCCTGTCCCACTCAGATAATCTGCTTCTGTTAGCCAGAAGAAAAAACTGACTACCTTCTTCATTAATAGGTATTTGTAAAATTTCTCCATCAGTTCCCGCCGTACCGCTCCTTGACATGTAATCAAAAAGATAATAATTTGGATTTGAGTAATTGACTATCTCCTGTTCGATATATCCCAGCTTAATCATTTCCCATGGGCTAAAACTAAATTCCGAAGTAGTACTTGGACCGTCTGCCATCTTTCCGTATAATTTATGATCCGAACCAAAGAAATAATGACCGTGTTCATGAGTAACTACATCAATTACTCTCTGTCTGCTTTTATTGTCCGAACTTCCTCCCCACAGTACAACACCGGAACCGAGTGAATCTAAATTTCCTCCTACGCCATTACCGTCTCCTCTGATTCTTACCTGAGTTTCTCCGCTCTCATAAACAAGATATTCATTGTTGACAGCGCCTGAGCATCCTCCAAGATTTGCATATCCCCAGAATCTGTTGTTATCAAAAATGTACCTCACCTGACTGCGGTATACCATATACATCATGTCAACTCTTTCATCTCTTGCATATTCAAAATTACCCTGACTTGTCAGAGACCATTTATCATAAAAAGGCCAGTCAATTTCCATAGATGTCAAAATATCATAAATATCTTTATTAACTTTCGGAGCGCCTCCGTTTAATCTATACCAAGATGTATCCTGAGGCAGTATCACAGACACCGCCTGACCACGAACATGAAGTTTACTTCTGGAAAACTCATTCCAGAAATCACTTATAGCATAACCGTTATAGTCATCCCACCAGTTTGAACTGGAATATCTATTTTGAGAAATCATTTCATTTAAATAATTTGGCGAACGTCTTGCAGGTCATGAATCATAATTTGTAGTAGTACTGTCACCAAGTTCGTTTTTAAATTGAACAAATACCATGAGTATCGGGAAATAATTATCCGATGCAGAATTGTTATGGTCCGATCTGTTTGGTTTATACTTACCTCCGAAAAAAGTAGACGGATTTGATGAACTATATGTGGGCTTTGTAGCGCATCCGCAGCTGTCACAATCCTGAGGAAATATCGGAAATGAATTAATAAAAACCATTAGCAAAACTAAAGTAAAAATTGTTAACAGTTTCATTTTATACCTCCTTATTTTTTTTTAATGAAATTTTAAATTCTATTTTTTCAAGATCATTTTTTTTGTTTTTATTATTATTCCGTTTATTTCCAATGAATAAAAATAAACACCGCTTGAAATATTGTTTCCATTAAAATCTACTTCATAAATTCCTTCATTCAGATTTCCTTTAAATAAGACACTGACAGTTTTTCCGGTTAAATCTGACACTATAATTCGCGCACGCGAAAAGTCATTAATTCCAAATTTGATATTTGTAATAGGATTAAAAGGGTTTGGATAATTCTGCAACAAATTTATATTCTCAGGGTTAATTGACCCGGTATTTTTAATATCTGTAAGTCCTCCGTTTGAAGTATATAAAATTTTTCCTCTCCCCACAGCCCAAACAGTATTGTCATCATAAGCATATAAAGCTCTGTAGATCGGGATGCCGTAAACTGATGTTGGATGAAGTTGCCATGAAAATCCACCATCTGTTGTTTTGAAAATTCTGCCACCTCTGCATCCTGCATAGCCGATATTCTGCGAACTAAATTCAATACAATACGTCCTGCTATCAGGACCATCCGGCTGAATAAATGATATACTATCCCAAGTGATTCCGTAATTTAAAGTATTGTATACTTTGTTTGATAAAGTTCCTGCCCATCCTGTATTTCCTATAAATGACATTCTATATACATCAGGTGATTTTGAAAAATGCGGTAACTCAACTTCATACCAGTCTGCACCAGAATTTGTAGACCTTAATGTTGCGCCGAACCCCGCCATTACACCTGTGGAATCATCTCTAAAATGAATATCATACATTGAACGATTTATAGCAATCGAATCTATAAATGTTTCGCCGCCGTTAGTAGTTCTGATTGTAACATATTCGCCTGCAATCCAACCCGTATATTCATTAATAAACCAGAGCCCTGTAAATTGCTGTCCTATGCAGGGTAAGGAGCCTATTCTTAAAGCAATCCAATTCAAACCTCCATTTGTAGTTTTAAGAATTGTACAAAAACCCGCTGCATATACAACATTTTCATTCACCGGATGAATCTGCCATAAAAGAGCTTGTGCAGGATTGGATTGTTCGATCCAGTTCATTCCGGCGTTTGTTGTTTTAAAAATTCTGTTATCACCGCATACCCATCCGGTATTTTTGTTTATAAAGCGGACATCGAACAGATTTACAGCAGGGTCAATTTGTTGCAAAAACCATTGAGACGGACAGTTTGCAGCAGTAAATAAGATCATTATTAAAGAGTAAAAGATATTTTTCATTTTAGTTTAATACTATTACTCATTAGAATTTATAATTAGATAAAAATTAAACCATTAAATTTTATTTTACAACTGAAAATTTACTTCTCTGCTATACCAATACAAAGTCTGTCAATGCGATTGTGGGTCGCGGTTGTGCGCGGAAGTTATATTATAAAAAAATCCCGCAAAGATCTTGATCTCTGCGGGATAAAATATTTTAAGATTACTTACTAGTAATTTGAATTTTGTAATTCGTAATTATTAATTCTTAATTCCTAATTATTTTAAAAGAATCATACTTTTAGTATCAACCGAAATTCCGTCTGCAATAAGCCTGTAAAAATAAACTCCGCCGGATAAATTACTTCCGTCAAATTTTACTTCGTAATTTCCTGAATTCTTCTTTTCATTTAACAAAGAAGTGATCTCATTACCAAGTATATCAAATATTTTAAGCGAAATGAATTTTGATTCCCTTAAATCAAATCTGATCACAGTTTCCGGATTGAACGGATTCGGATAGTTCTGATAAAGTTCAGCGCTGTTTGGAATACCTGTCTGATTTGAATTAACGCCGGAAGGATAATCAATAAGGTGAAATGTCACTGTGTTATTGGATGCGTTCGGAACTGCAAGAGTGTCAGTAGCTTTATTTACATAAATATCCGCTGGATTACTTAATCCGCTGACTACATTGAATGCAGGTCCGCTGAAATTAATGTCATACCTTACGACAGACTGAGCGCTCCAGGTGGAAATATAAACGTTGTCATATTTATCAAGAGATATACCGTCACAATTTCCGTAAGGCGTTGTAATGATATTTGAAATAGAAGAGTCTGCGAGATTTACGGATTTAACAGGAGCGTTTGAACCCCAGCAGCATACGAGCAGTCTGTTGCGGACTGCATCGACATAGATTCCGTTCGGAGTATTGGTTGTGCTCGCGACATAGATCCACCATTCGCCGTTTAAAGTATTTACCTTATAAATTCTTCTGTTTGTGAAGTCAGTTACATAAAGCATTCCGTTTTCATCCGCTGCAAGATCATTGAGAAAAGTTGAACCGCTTAAAGTTACATTAAATATCTCAGCGGCGTTTGTGAGATCGTATCCTTTAATTCTTGTGCCGTTGCAGACATACACTTTATTATCATGAACAGTGACTCCGTGAATCGATCCTCCCACTGTAACAAAATCAGTTACATCGCCTGTCCGGCTTCTCTGGGAGATTTTCTGACCTGAAGTATTTGAAACAAGATATCTTTTACCGATACTGTCATAGGTTACGCTCTCAGGACTGCTGTACGGCGCGTATAAATCTGAAACTGATGTAAACACAGTTGTAATTAGAAAAGTCAGAATAAGTTTAATCAATTTTGTAATTTTAATATTTTTAATTTGTAATTTTTGATTGGCAATTATACTTATAAAAAGTTGTTTAATATAATCAGAAATTTCCCACAAGCCCGAGTATTATATTTGCCTCACCCTGCGCATTATTCCCGAAGATGGTCTGACCGAAACCAAGTGAAAAACTAAAATTAGTTTTTGATGTTTTTGCAAATTCCTGATTTATATATAGCCGGATAGTTCCTGAATGACCGCCTTCAAGTTCTGTTATGTATTCAACGGGAGTAATATTCCCGTTTACTTTTTCAAATTTCACAGGAACATTACTGTCAAATTTATCTCCGGAGCTGCTGAAATACTGAAACTGCATAGATAAAGCCGTACCGGATTTAAAAAAATAATCCGCCACAAGATCCGCAAACATAAGCGATCCCGATTTTATCTTACTTTCAAAAGGATTCTGTTCTATATAATTGTTCATCTCGCTAAATGTAATATTGCCATTATACTGATAAGGATAACCAATACCGAAAGGTCTTGGCGTGAACAATTCTTCCGTGTGCGGATAAGTAAGTATATACTTAGCGCCGCCTGTAATTCTGAATGAACTCTCAGCTAATGAAAAATAAAGATTCAGATTATTTGTCCATGTATTTCCGTAACCGCCGTGAGGATTGTCTAGAAATCTCTTCGGACGTGAAGTCGGCACAGTAAGTCCTCCTCCCGCAAACATATCAATATTGTCCGATAAAATAATTTTTCTTACATAAGACAATTCAAAGTCCTGAAACGGACCTCTCGGTTTGATAAATTCTTCCTGCGGTTTGACATCTGTAGTGGAAGAATATGATTTCATTTCTGTGAATGTAAAAGGAAACCTTACTATGACTTTGTTAAGACCTTTCCAGTGATACTGACCTGTGAGTATTGCGCCGTGTTTTCTGAAATATCCGCCCTGCTCTTCCGGTTTATTATACTGGAAAAAATTCATCTTGATCTCCTGAGATTTTCCGTCAGTATCAAAAAATTTTTCTGCGGATGAATAGTTATATGATAGCCCTATTGAAAAACTTTTGTCCGGTTTTATAAACGGATCATCACCTGTCAGAGTCCAGAGCTGCTGCCTGACAGGGAAGTTAAAATTTGACGGAGTGAGAAAATTATACTGAGCGATTATATCAAATGGGAACATCATAAATAAAATTGCCGGCAGTAATTTCATATTAATTTCGATTTAACTGTTTGTTTAATTAAGATTCTTTTTATTTAATTCTGCGCTTACCCAGTCGTTGACGATTTTCTCAAGCAGCGGTAGAGGTACAGCTCCGTTTTTTAATATCTGATCATGGAATTTTTTAATATCAAAATTATCACCGAGTTTTTCTTCAGCATTTTTCCTTAACTCTTTGATCTTTAGCTCACCGATTTTATAGGCAAGAGCCTGTCCGTCCCATGCAATGTATCTGTCAACTTCCGTTCTTATGTCGTGATCTGAAGAAGCCATATTATTTTTCATATATTCAAACGCCTGTTCGCGTGTCCATCTTTTATCGTGAATACCGGTATCGACTACGAGCCTGCACGCTCTCCACATTTCAAAAGTCAGTGCGCCGTAAAGCTGATAAAGATCTTCATACATTCCGGTCTCATATCCGAGACTTTCCGCATAAAGTCCCCACCCTTCCACGAACACAGTGTAACCAAGGTCTCTTCTGAATTTTGGCAGGTCTTTAAGTTCCTGTGAAATTGCGATCTGCAGATGATGTCCGGGAACGGCTTCATGCAGAGCAAGCGCTGTCATTGTATATTTTGGTCTGGAAGGCAGATCATATGTATTCACATAGAAGTATCCCGGTCTGGATCTGTCATCCGGCGCGCTGTAGTAATATGCCTGCGGTGCGGATGCAGCCCGGTATTCTTCCATTTCAAAGAGATCGTATTTTGCCTCAGGCAATATTCCGAAAAGCTCCGGTAATTTTGCATCCATTTTTTTAAGAATATCCCTGTACCCGTTCATAAGATCTTCTTTCTCTGTATAGTAAAACTGAGGATCGGTTTTCAGAAATTCATTGAACTCCGCAAGTGTGCCCTTAAATCCTGCCTGATCTTTTACTTTTTCCATTTCGGTATTTATTCTTGCCACTTCACTCAATCCAATATTATGAATTTCATCTGCAGTCAGATCTAAAGTGGTGTAATTCTTGATCGAATATTCATACATCTCTTTACCATTTGGAATAGCCCACACTCCGGCTTCCGTCCTGCATGCAGGAAGATATTCAGTTTTAACAAATTCATAAAGTTTCTTATAAGATGGATTTATCACAGTAGTAATTATTTCTTTAAGTTCATTTTCAACCAGTAATTTCTCTTCGGCTGAAAGTTTGTTTTCTTTTTTCAGAGTAGAATAAAACACTGACTGTTCGGGATCGGTTACAATAATTTTCTCTATCTGCGGGAGGGTCTGATCCATCAGAAATACCGGCATGACATATCCTTCAGCAATCCCCTTTCTCATATTTGAAATGGTATTGTCGAATTTTGATTCAAGCTGCCTCAGCCGTGAAAAATATTTCTGATATTCTTCATATGTAGAGACCGGCTGATAATTAACTATCTGCGGTGAATTAATGTGAATTCCCCATTGCTGTCCCATCGGCATTAAATATCCTTTAAACTTTTCACCGGCAAGATTTTCTTCCATTGAAGATTTAAAGAGATCGTAATTGAGTTTGTTTGCCTCAGATAAATTATTGTATTCTATCGAATTAAGTCTGCTCATATAAGCCCTTATTGTGTCATAATATTCAAATACCGCTGCTTCGGAATTATCGGAGAGTTTGTCATCATATCTGTTATCACCGTTATATGTCGCCCCTTCCGGATAAGTCCGCAGATTATATTCTTCCATATCGCTGAATATCTTCATGAGTTCATCATCAGGCGATGATCCGGTATTCACTCCGGTAAAGAAATTTAATATTAAAAATAAAATGACTAAATTGAATACTTTCATATTATAGGATAAATTAATTTATAAAATTATCTGAGTTTAAATAAAAATTATGTTGGGTTTTGTAAAAATAATAAATTTCAATTTTAAATTCACAGGTCTTAATATTTACTCCGGCTGCTTTTGATCAACATTGATCATCCAGTTGATTCCGAATTTATCTGTAAACATGCCGAAGTAAGCTCCCCAGAATGTATTGTTCATCGGCATTGTAATTTCACCGCCTTCTGAAAGTCCGCTGAAAAATCTGTCAGCTTCTTCTTTACTGTCAGTATTTATGGAGATGGAAAAGTTATTGCCCGCAACTATATTTTGCCCGAATGCTTCTGAAGAATCGCTTCCCATAATTGTTGTCTCTTTACTTACCGGTAAACTGATGTGCATTATCTTGTCCTTCTCACTGTCGGGAACCGGCGGCATCCCTTCTCCGGAAGGCATTTCTCCGAATGTACCCACATAAGGAAATTCCCCTCCGAAAACAGATTTGTAAAAATTAAAAGCTTCTAAGCAATTACCATTAAAGGTAAGATAAACATTTACTGTTGTCATTGTATTATTTTTCTGATTATTATTTATTGTGAATTAATTTTCTAATATTTAAAATTTTTCATATTTCATTATCCAATATTTTCGTCAGGTATCCATCCTGTTTTTTTTGTCCGGATGTTTTCAGCCCATGACCAGCCGTTTAATGATTTTTTTATGATAACTTCATCACCTTCATCAGCATCCAGTTCCTGGGCTGAATAATATTCTAAAACTTTCCCTTTTGTTCTGTCCGGCGAAATATCAAATATCTGTACAGGCGCCCATCCTTTTCCTTTTTCATTCTCCGCCCATATCCAGCCCTTCCATTTTTCTTCCTTCTCTTCTTCACCTAAATTAACCTCATCGTCTTCTTCAAGTATTAACGGTTCATGAAATTCAGTTCTGTAAGATTTTAAAACAACAAATTTTTCCATTCACTCAATGGAATTATTAAAAAGTATTGAAAAAATTAATCAGCTATATAACGCCAATCTGAAGTTAATTTAAAAAAGTCACCTTTCCATTTTCAAGATTGTACACGCCTCCTGCAATTTTAATCTCACCTTTATCTTCCATCTCCTTAAGTATCGGACTGTTCTTCCTGATATTGTCAATTGCAAGTTTTACATTTTCATTGGTAACTTTGTTTACAAATTCAGTATTCTTTGAAGTTTCATCACCTTGCTTAGTGGAAGCGCTGTCAACAGCCGGGGTGATCTTCGATAAAAGTTCTGTAATATTTCCCAGCTCCACTTTATCAATCGCTGATTTTACAGCTCCGCAGTTGGTATGTCCCAGTACGAGTATCAGTTTTGACCCTGCAACTTTGCATCCGTATTCCATGCTGCCGAGAATATCCGGGTTTACAATATTACCCGCTACTCTCGCTACGAATACATCGCCGATGCTTAAATCAAAAATTGATTCGACCGGAACTCTTGAATCAAGACAGGATAAAATAACAGCAGAGGGATACTGACCGCTTTCAGATTTTAAGACCTGCGCTGAATAATCAACCTTGGTCATTTTACCCGCTGCAAATCTTTCATTTCTGATTCTCAAAGAATCAAGTATCTGCTGAGGATTCAGCGATGACTGTATCTCTGCAGTTTTTACTTCCGTTCTGACTACCGGCTCTTCTTTCTTTTCAGAACATGAAAACATTAATAAAGATATTACCAAAGCTGAATAAATTTTTTTCATTTTGTTTTAATTAAATTTTAAAATAATTCGATTGCAGCAAATATTTATTTCTTTATTTCTTTATTTCTGTTTCAGGAATTTCCAGACCGACAAATGAAGTATTGTATTTTTTTCTGTTTACTTTCAGTTCGGAAAGAAAGTCTTTATACTTATCACCATAAGCCCTCTTACTTAGTCCTAAAAGTAAAACGCCTTTTTTGCCTGACTTGTCAGTATGGTTTATATATCGGTATGAATTCCATTCTACTATCATGTTCTCATCTGTTGATCCGTCACTTAATAAAAAATCCAGCAGTATCTCTCCTTTATCTTTATTTTCAGATAGTTGATAATTTGCCATGACATCTGTGGATTTTCTGTTCTCAATTTCCTTTGACTTGGCAATTGCCAGGTCTTTAGCTGAAACATCAGTTTCCATAAAACTTACAAGAATCATCTGATTAAATTTTTCAAGTATATCCCCTTCCTGAATATATTCCTGAGAATATAAATTATCAGGCGAGTTATTGCTGAAAAGCAAATTGAATTTATTCCCGTCGTAATTTATCACCTGAGGAGTGTTCAGGTAATTCTTAATGACATTTGCCGTTTCATTATTCTGCTTAGTCTGAACAGAATCTTTCCGGCTTTCAGTATTTCCGGATTTGTTACATGAACTGAGAAGAGTAATAAAAATGATTGATAATAAAAGTTTATTCATTGGTTGATTTTTAAATTGATCGGAAATTTAAATTTGAGATTATCTTATATGTTAAAGTCTTTATTAATTTCAATATTTATTAATTTATTGTCAGCTTCCAAAATCATCTTAACGTAATGTTTCTCTGCGCGGTCCTGTGTCGGATACCAGTTTCTTTCCAAATTTGAAATTACAATTAATCCGTTATCGTCTCCTAAAACTGCAAAGTCCGCTCTCTTCGGACCTTTTGAAAAATAACACAATTGGTTTTGATTAATTAAATCATCAGCTAATTTCAACGGCTCGTCAGTTACAATTCCAATCTCACTTATCGACTCCAATGATCCGGTACCAAATATTTTATCTGATATATTATTTAAGTCAAACCTGACAATGAATTCCAGTATGTTCCGGTTGTTATCATAAAAGTAAAATGCCTTTGCATTCCAGTTATCGAAGTCTGTGATAAAATCTCCATCCGGATTTTTAATTACTTCAGTCTTTTCTTTTATCCAGTCAAGCGCTTCTATTAATTTATTGCAGGGTATATTAAAAGCAAAGTGGTATTTAGGTTTTAAATTAATTGATTCATTAAAGATCAAAACAGATTGTCCTGTCCTGTATGAAATGCTGCCCGGACCGGAGTTAATTTTTTCGAATCCTAAAACTTCAGAATAAAATTTTTCGGTTTCGGGAATGCTGTCTGTCAGTAATTCAATTTCCCGGATTTTCAATTTACTTTATTATTATTAAAAATAAAAATTGTAAACAAATGTATTTTTATCAGCCGGCGTCTGTAATTGAATCCCGGCATATCCTGAAAGCAGCCCGCTTAAAATAGGATTTAACGGCTTTCCTTTCGGGGAAAATTTATTTACATCTGAAATTGTACGGAAGCTGTGAAATGTAATTAAAGTTGTTCACTTCCGGTTGACTTACAATAAATTTTGAATTCAATGTCAGCAAGATCAAATCCGCCGGCAAAAAATTTCCAGCCCTTTTTCTCGTAAAAGTTTTCTAAATCAGTTGCAAGGTAAAGGATATCAAAACCTTTCTTCTTAGTCTCATAAAGTCCGTGTTCAAGTAACTGCCCGGCTATTCCTTTATTCCTGTGTGTTTTATTTACATACAGACATGCAAACCACGGCATTAGATCCTGCCTGCTGATAATGTCATTTGTCAGAAGAGCATAAGAAGCAATAATTTCTTCTTTATCCGTGACAATGTAAAATTTCGGAAGCGCCTTTTGGTTATCAGTTGAGTTTAAAATACAATCCCTGTAAAATTTCTTATTGCTTTCACTGCCCCAGCAATTCCATATATAGTCAACAGCATTGTCAATTAATTCCGGACGCTCTGATATTTCAATTATTTCAACTTTCAAATTCTAAGAAGAGTCAAATTAAATTTTTATGAAACTGTTATGTGTTTTATTCTATCAGTAAAATCAGAACATGATTCACTCATCATTTAAATTTATCTGTTTTATGATCTCACCGGCAATGATCATTGACGCCTTTGGTGACCAGTGTGAGTCATCATAGAAATAAATATCTTTAGTCTCATTCACGGCATTCTCAAGTATAGGTTTTGAATTTATGCAGATATAATCTTTATTGACTTTTTCAAAAAGTTCAAAGAAAAGGGGTTTAGGATATTTTGATTTATCGGTTATGAAATCATAGTACAAATCATATTTATCAGGACTTGGCAGGAAAATCAGCTTTATTCCCTTATTCTTCAGCAAATTATTTAAATCATTCAGAACAAAATTTAATTTTTTTATATTACTTTCATTATTATTCTTTTTAACTGCAGCAATGTCATGTTTAAAAAATAATAATTCTTGGTTTTCCGGCGAGAATAAGTCCTGATCAATTTTGGTTTTTACAACCATTTCATCAAACAAATAATCATCATGCAATGCATACTGAACAGCGTTAATTGGTATTTTTAAAACTCTGTCTGAGGGAAACTTAAAACTGTTATCTGCTTTTTTTGTCTCGCCTTTTTTTTCAATCATATCATTTATCTCCGCGCATGACAGAGATTTATCAGTTTTCATCTCTTCAATGGATTCAATAATATCTCTTTCAATACATTGAAGTATTACATAGGCAAAACTATACTGATCAAAAAAATCACTTTTCAGCAGACTGTATAAAGTCTGAAATTGATTCAATGATATATATCTGTCGGTATGTAACAGATCAATATTGTTCATTGCTAAATAGTTATTATATCCGTATCCGCCCTGTTCGGAGAAAGAATCACCTATTGTCAGAGCTTTAAACTTTTTTTTTTCTTTCTGCTCTGATAATCTGGAAAACTTAATTTCATTTTTAAACTCACTTTTAAAAATATCATAGTAATCGGGATATAAGCTCATTATATATCCTACCCTTAAAAGGTCTCCTTTATCCGTCTTATAAAAATAGTAAGTGAAGATATGCAGTAATATGACAGGCAATAAAAAAAGCGAAATTTTAATTATAAATTTCTTCATATTTAAAATTGAAAATAAATAAACTGCTGCTCTTCTCCTCCAAACCAAAACAGAGAGGCAACTATTGCATAGTACAATAAATATCGATAAGGTCTTTTCCAGGTTAATCCTGTATATTCGAGAGCATATTTGCCTGATCTGCCAATCCATTCTGTTACAATGAATAAGATCATAATAATTAAAAGCGGTATTCCGAGTTTTCCCACAAGCATTCTGTATGTAGTATACAGAGAAACTTTTGAGAACATTCCGTTGAAAATCCCTCCTATAAAGCTTAAGGCGTGTTCAATATTTTCAGCTCGAAAGAATATCCATGCAAGCAAAGTTAAACTAAAGGTTATTATCATAAAAGAAAATTCTTTGAGTGTAGGAAGGTATTTCCCATGCGCTACAGTTTCAATATGACTTCTGTTTTTATTTGTCAGCAGAAGCGGTAAGAAGTAAAGTGCATTCAGCGCACCCCAGGCAATGAATGTCCAGTTTGCGCCGTGCCAGAATCCGCTGAGAATAAATATTATAAAAATATTTCTAACCTTGATCCATGTACTGCCGCGGCTTCCGCCTAAAGGTATATAAACATAATCCCTGAACCAGGTTGAAAGCGATATATGCCATCGTCTCCAGAATTCAGCTATGTCTCTGGAAAAATAAGGGAAATTGAAATTCCTCATCAGATCAAAACCAAATAATCTGGATGTACCTATTGCAATGTCTGAATAACCTGAAAAGTCTCCGTAGATCTGAAATGCAAAAAATAATGCGCCTAAAACCAAAGTACTTCCGGAATATTCAGATGAATTGTTAAAAATTAAATTGGCGTAAGTTGCGCAGTTGTCTGCTATGACGATTTTCTTAAAAAGCCCCCAGAGTATCTGACGCATTCCGTCAACGGCCTTCGTATAATCAAATGTTCGCTTAATATAAAACTGCGGCAGAAGATGTGTTGCTCTTTCTATAGGTCCGGCTACTAGCTGCGGGAAAAAGCTGACGAATGCAGAAAACGCAATAAAATCTTTTGTCGGTTCAAGTTCCTTTCTGTAAACATCTATTGTGTAGCTCATCGTTTGAAAAGTGTAAAAACTAATTCCGACCGGTAATACAATATCAAGTAAACCTGCATTTATTTCCGTTCCGAAGAATGAAAATGCCGAGATGAAATTACTTACGAAAAAATTGTAATATTTAAATACTCCAAGTATTCCCAGATTAGAGATTATACTGATCCAGAGTAACGTCTTTCTTTTTTTCCGGATCTGTTCTTTTCCCAAAAAATAGCCAACAGTATAATCTATCAGTGTGCTGATGATTATCAGCGATAGAAATTTCCAGTCCCACCAGCCATAGAATACATAACTGGAAGCGACAATCAGAATGTTTTGCAGTTTTAGATTACGGTTTGTCACAAACCAATAAAGTAAAAATACTATCGGCAGAAAAACCGCAAAATCAATTGAGTTAAATAGCAAATCCCTGAATATTAAAAAGCATTAAGTATAATATTGCATTTTATTATGTGCAATTATAAGTAAAGTAAAAAGTATATGATATTTAAAAATCGGGATATAGTTTTTTGAAATGGGAAAGCAGCTGCGGATTACTTATTTGTTGCAGAGGTTTGTGACTGATTGAAATCTATTCTTTTTCGTTTACTTTTTAATAACTGCCTGATAGAAGCAAGATGTCCGAATAAAATTACAGGAACTATAAAAACGGGCAGCCAGCTGAATGGGAAAAATAAAATACCAATGTTCGGCTGATCAAATGCAAGTTTCTGAAACGGAGCCGGCGCTGAGAACAGGGATGTAATTATAATATTTAATAAAAGACCAAGACAAATAATATTCCAGATCAGTATGGTATTTCTGCTGAGCTTTCCTTTTGTTATTCCAAAGTAAGCTATGACCGGAGAAGATATGCCTGCGATGATGTCGAAATTTCTGCCTTCAAAAGTCATCAGCTCCGGAACGGCATTGTAAAGAAAAAGCCAGAAGAGAACTATCTCTACAGGAATTCTTACAACGTTCAGATATGTCAGATTTATAAGCGGTAAACTGTCAGTAAAATGTTTTCCTGTTTTTGTAACAAACAAAAGGATAATTATTAACAGTGTGGGTAATATTCCGAATAGAAATATTTTTGGAGGAAGTGAATTCGAATCAGGACTATATACATTATTAACCGTGAGTATCGACTGAATGATAAGCCAGAGAGACATTACGATAAATATTGTATTTGCTTTCTTTCGGACTGATTCAGATTCAGAATATTTAACAGTTCTGTAAAAAAGGAATAATGTGGCAAATACAGTAAGAATAAAAACAATTGATACATAGGAAGGTATATTATCTATAACAGTTTGATAATCCATATTCATTTTTTAAAAATAAAATACACTGAAACATTTTTATCAAAGTAAATTCTTTGAATTTCTAAATAAGCCGGTAAAATGTTAAAATTATAATTATTACTAAAATAGATGAATAGATCATCTTATTATATCTGGCTAACCACGCGGGAATATAAATATCAAAATTCGCCTTTGTCGAATCGGAATACTTTCGCGCAATAAGAGTAAGCGGGCAGTAAAATCTGAACATCATCAGTATAATTGTTTCCAACGCAAATATTCCGTAACCAATCCACAGCCATTTGTCGATCTTATTTACAATTACAGCATAAAGCATATAAAATATTACAACATTAAAAAAGATCCAGATAATAGTGTGAATTAATTTTACTATCATCAGTTTAATTTCACTATTCAATTTATATCGATTTTATGAATTGGTATCAGGTAATATTAAAATTATCCGGAAAAATTTTATTCCAGTCATTCTTCATATCCATTATCTGCCAACCGTATTTTGAAGCATCATCCAGCGCTTTTTCAAGATGTCCGACCGGTGACTGCCTGTCGTAAGCCCACTCACGCACTGCGTCTGTGTGATGAATTATCATTCCGAACCGCGGTCCGTCGCCGGTGCTGGTCCATTGCAGCATCTCATAATCGCCGTCTGAATTCCCTACCGAAAAAACCGGTCTCAGTCCTATGAACTGATGAATGCCCACCGGCTTGCCCGCCTTATCGTCAATAAAATTAATTTCAGGAAGTTTAAACAATTCCGGTTTTCCGTTTAAGATCTCATATTCTACTTTTCCTGAACTGCCGACTACCATATATTTGGGAATTCCAAAAAGCTGCTTTACCCACGAACGCATAAAATCAGAGCCGCCTCCTGATACTATAAATGTTTTGTAATCATTTTCGCGAAGATATTTCAGCAGCTCGGTCATCGGCTGATAGATCATTTCATAATAATGTTTTCCTGTAATGGGATGCACTGCTGTTGCCATCCAGTCTTTGACAATTTTTTCAAAGTCATCTGTAGTAATACCGGTATGAGTTACGCTCATTATTTGCAGGATAGCTTTCTCTCCTTCAGCAAATGCTGCTCTAATATTTCCTTCCAATAGATCCTGAAAAGGCTGTAATGTTTTCCATTCAGGATGCAGCGGCGCTAATGCTTTTATGCGGTCAATCGCAAATGCAAGCTGAAAATACAATGGCTGCTCCGCCCAGAGTGTACCGTCATTATCAAAGCAGGCAATGCGTTCGTCTGCCGGGATGAAATCCGGACTGTCTTTTGCAGTTGTCTTGTTTATAAAATCAAGAATGGATTTTTTTACATTACTTTCATTCCATGAAGGGAGCGGATCTGATACGGAAATTTTTTGTATTTGGGGATCTGTCATTATAATAATAAAATGTGATTAAATATTTTTTAATAAGTTACTGTGTGATAGAAACTGAAATTTAACTGATCACTTATCTTCAGCTACTACTTCCACTTTAATTCTGTCAGGGTCTTCAAAAAATACAGCGTAATAATCTTCACCGCCGGCATACGGATGCCTGTCGCTGTATAGAATATTTACATTTCTCTCTTTTAACTCAGCTGTAAGAGTATCGATAAAACTTTTTGAATCGCAGTGAAAAGCCAGATGATTCAGACCTGTATTCTTTCTGTTAAAATTATTAACCAGATATTTATCTTCTGTCTGGACAAGTACTATGTATGATTCGCCGAATTTATAACTGACGCCGCAGTCCCATTTCTGATAAACCATATACGAAAATTTTTCGGTCAGCAGCCATTCCCAGAATTCAATTGATTTTTTAAGATCCGATACATAGATCTCAACATGGTGAATAGCTCCATTCATAATTTATAATTTAATATTTACAATTTAAAATTAATTTCATCTGTGCTGATCAAACAGAATTGTATTTCCGTCCGGGTCTTTAATTACAAAACTCGCAGGACCGGATGTATTCTCATCCGCTTCATTCTCAAATTTAATTCCTTTACTCTTCAGCTCCTGCTGTATTTCCCTGATGTCATTAAATGACTCAGTTTCCTTTGCATCCTGATCCCAGCCGGGATTGAAAGTTAATAAGTTTTCTTCAAACATTCCCTGAAAAATACCTATCACTGTATGTTCATTCTTCATTATCAGCCATTTCTGATCTATATCACCGGCAAAAACATAAAAACCGAGATCTTCATAGAACTGCTTTGAAGCGTTTATATCTTTTACTGCAAGACTGATTGAAAATGCGCCGAGTTTCATGTCGTTTCCTTTCTTTATAAATTAATTAATAAATTTTCATTTGTACTTGCTAAGTCAGCAGCTATAATTGCATTCTAAAGTTTTATGTCTCCGCTGAATCTCTGTCATAATTTATTTTGTAACAATGATTACAAATTCGATTTTTGTAATTCAAAAATTTTGATAACAGTATTCCAGTTTCTTGTAGTTAATTCTTTTCCGAATAATTTTTCTAACTCCTCCATTCCTTTAGTGGTCTTTCCCAACGTGAGATCTAAAACACTGAAAACATTATTCTTATTAGTATTAATTATTCTGAATGATCTGTCTTTTGAAATATGCGGCAGCTTAAAATTAATTTTAAATTCTTCTTTCAAAAATGAAACGTAGAATCTTAAGTCATGGGTTAATTTAATTTTCTTAAACGGATCAAGATCAATTATATCTTGAATTTCAAATGCATCTCTCAATATGACCGGTACGGAAAATCCAAATACATCCTGTAAGCGCTTTTCAATTTTAATCTCAATTTTTTCTGCGCTGCCGGAAGTTGTGTCAAATAAAACATTACCCGAATTCAGTAAAGTCGAAACATTTGTAAAACCGAGCTTAGTAAATTCTATGCGAAGGTCAGCCATAGGAATTTTATGATGACCACCTACATTTATTCCCCTCAGCATCGCAGAATATTTCTTTGTATCAGACATTTAAATAAATAAATTATTTGTCAGATTATTTTTTCTCATTTTTTTAATGTCTTACATATTTTATTTGTACATGATATCAGGATAATCCTTTAATCTAGATTCAAAACATATGAATCAGGAAATCAAGATCAACCTTTAATCAAGGTTCAGACAATCAACTCAGCGAATTTCAGACGCTTTCAGTTTATATTTTTCAGGTTTAGTTTTTGTCCGTTCAATTAATTTTCTTGCTTCGAGATCAAGCTTAACAGTTTCACCATACCATTGCACTCCTCCTTCAAAATCATCCTTTACTCTTGCATATAATTCTTCCATTAATTCTGTATGAGTAAGTTCCGCTTTTTTTAAAATCGCTAATATTTTATCTCTTATGAAAGTGTATTTTTCCAAAGAGATTTTTTTATTGATCTTACCGGGCAGCGGATGTAATGTTTGTATTATTTCTGCTTTCATCTAATTTTATAATAAATTGCTAATATAATATTTATGACTTTGTATCTGCTTCACAATGCTTACTGGAAGGATAAATTATGCATCCGTTATAACAGGTTCAACTAATTTTTTCAGTTTCTCTAAAGACTCCTGCCATCCCAGATAACACATTTCAATTGGTATTACTGATGGAATGCCTTCCTGAATAATTTTGATCTCCGTTCCGCAGGAAACCTTTTTGAACCAGACTGAAGTGATCATCTCATCCGGCATATTCGGATCTTCAAACTTGTCTGTGTATTTAATGAATTCGTTCTGTTTCAATTCCAGGTATTTACCGCCAAACGAGTGACTCTTCCCCGTAGAGAAATTAATGAAAGTCATCCGGTATTTCCCTCCCTGTTTTACATCCATATTATGGACTACACAAACAAAACCATACGGCGGGATCCATGATGCCATTGCATCTGCATCAGTAAATGCACGGAAAACTTTTTCCGGAGAAGCTGTCAGTATTCTGTGTAATTTTACGCTGTTGTCTGTCATATTAATAATTTGATGAATTAATGAAAGTTTTTAAAATGTAATGTTAACGGCTATTTGAATTTACTGCTGTAATTTTCAATGTAAAATTTGTCTGTCAGATAAATATCACGCCATTCAGGATTAAGCTTGTCCAGTAAAAGTCCTTCGGCAAAACCGGTCTCATAAAAGCAAAGTCTTTTATCTTCTTCGATCAGCTGCATTTCTAAAAGACTTACTTTCGATTTATAAAAATCATCTTTGTATTTATCGAATGAGATAAAGTCTGATAATTGCAGCATTTCTGATGAAGGTTTGAAATTACTTAATTGTTCTAAAAATTTATACTCAGTATATCGCGCAATTCCTTCCTGCCAGATTTGAAATGAGAAATAGCTATAGTCATCCGGCTTAAGTAACTGTTTAAGTTTGTTTCTTTCTTTAATATATTTATTGAACTCTTTTTCAAATTCTTTGGTGTCGATGACACCAATTGTTTTTGATAAAGCAGAACTGTATTTTTTGTATTGAACGGCAATGTCATTGTTGTCATATGGAAAGGGATAGTTTAACTGCCACATTCCCGTCTGGTCTCCGCCTGACAGTCCAAGATTAGTAACGCTTTCGTAATAATCAGGATAAGAATATTGATATTGATGAAAATGCTCATGCAGTAATGTGATTGTCCAGTCTGTAGAGCTTTTACCTGTGTTTTCAGGTGTTCCGACTACAATACAGTTTACTCCGTTTACCGCAGGAAAAGTAGCGAGAAATTGTTTGTCGAATTGTTTCGGCCTGTAATAAATGCTGGTTTTTAAAATGCTGTCTTTTCCTGAAAGCATAAAATCATCAGAAGGATAAGGATGGTTGATCAGAAATTCAACACTGTCGGTTATGAGAATTAAAACGAACGGTACATCATTTATTCCTTTCCAGATCTTGTCCCCAAATTCATTCGCAATACTAATTGCTTCTCTTATCCGGATCTTATCCTCATAACGCATTTCAGGCGCCGGCTGTCCGTTCATAACATTAAAAGCGATAAAAGATGTAAGAAGTATAAAAAGTAATTTCATTGCCGTTATTATTTTTCTACCAAAATTAATTCGTACTCAATTCTGTCTTCACTTAGTTCAGCAACTTTGACAAAGTTAAGTCTATCCAGCAGTTTGATTGCTTTTTCATTTTGGTGAGTTGTAATCGCCCAAACTTTTTTTAATCCTATATGATTTTTGCCAAACTCTATAGCCAGTTTCATTGCAGAGTTCATAAAACCCTGACCACGGTATTGAGGTAATAATATACAGCCAAGCTCTCCTTCTCCTTTATCAAAGCCCCGGTAGTATCCGCATGTCCCGATTATTTTATTTTCAGAATTCTCAGCAATTCCCCAATGAACCGTCTCACCATTAAAATAGTCTGAAGTAATTTGATCTAGCATCTCTGCCGCCTGCTCTGATGTCTTAGCCTGAACAGAATTGTAATACGATATTTCAATTAACCCTTCTAAGTCTGATTTCATAATCTGACGAAGTGAAATTATATCACTTTTAATTTCCGGAAAAATAGGATAAGGAGGGAGTTTCAATTTTCAATGAACTTTAATTATTTAATTTTATTGGCAGTCATAATCGGAAATGCATTATTATTTTCTTTGCGAAAAATTATCTGTTTTCAATCTCATTACACTCGCAGCAATCCTCTGAATGCCCTTGAAGCATAGTAAGATTCCGCACCGTTGTGATAAGTAAAGACATTATTATAACGACGGTCACAGAATACGGCACCGCCGAGCTTTCTGATATCAGAAGGCGTTAGCACCCAGCTGGATGTTTTCAAATCAAACTCTCCGGTTTCCTGCAGTTTACGGTATTGTATTTCCGACAAGATCTCAATTCCCATATCCTCCGCCATTCCAACTGCGCTGTTCTTCGGCTTATGCTCTTTTCTGGATTCTAGCGCTTCGCGATCATAACACACGCTTCTGCGGTCTTTCGGACTTTCCGCTGAACAGTCATAAAAAATATATTCGCCTGTCTTTTTATCCAGCTCTGCAACATCAGGTTCACCGCCTGTTATTTCCATCTCATTCAGTGACCAAAGTTTCTCCGATGAACGCGCATCTTCAAGTCTTGCTTTCACTTTTGTCCATTCAAGATCTTTGTGACGTTTCATGTTTTTTTCAAATCTTGCTTTTAGAATATCAAGCAGTTCTTTGATTTGTTCCTGTGATAATATTTTAATTTTATTTTTCATCTGTAAAATATTTTGATTCGAATTTTTGATTCAGGTTTCTTATTTCAAAGCTGTTAGAATTTTTCATTCTGAATTCTTTTCGTTAATCTTTAGTCTTTAAAGATTTAATTTTAAAGTATATCAGCGGATAAAGATCAGCCCAGACACTATTGGTTAAAATCCCTGTTACTTACGCCTTACAATGCATAATATTTTTTGCCTGAAGGTTTTTATACAGAATCTTTCTCAGGTAAAAACCCTCAACACTTGTCAGAGTTTAAGTTATTCTTTTCAGTCTTTCCCCAGAAGTATGAAATTTTATTTTCAACATCATCATAAGTAACAACTTGTCTGTCTTTATTGACTTCAAAATAACTCATTAAACCGAAGTCTCCGGTACACATTGCTGTATGCGTAAGCATAATACCGCAGATTGTTAGTTTCCAGTCGGAGTTCACTGCAAATATTAAGACTATCAATACTGAATTTATTACAATAAAAGGAGCAAGAGCAACAATTAAAAACTCTTTCTTGTCTGCTACACATTTGTCTGCAAGTGCCATAAAATATAATTTTTTAAAATTTGCCTTATATGAAGTATTTTTCGCTCCCTGTGATTTATATGCTATAACGTGAATGTATTCGTGAAGAGGTATCAATACGAAAGCAATCGCAAGGCCGTAGCAAAAATGTGTAAAACGTGCAGCAATATCAAATTCAGGATTACCAAATCCTTTCATCAATAGATATCCGGTAAATCCGAAAACTAAAAAATTGCTAAAGTAATAAAAAAAGGAAAACTTTGTTCGCTTCTTAATGTATTTTTTTATGAAAGGAATTAATTCCTTATGCTCCAGTTTGTCAAGCAAAACATATCCTTTATCTTCTAATTCGCCGGATTTGATTTTCATTGTTAAGTGAAGTTTTAAAATGCATCTGAATTTGTCTGTAATATTATAGATGTATAATTTCAACAACTAAAGTTTATTCAGATGACTGAATATTTAATAGCAGTAAAACTTAATGTGAATTGCGTCTTAAAATAGTGCATATTGTTATTGCCTTATATTACTTGTGCTTTTATTCACCTGCATTTTTTTTGTCAATTTTTCAACTGTTTGTTTTACTGCAATTTCATTGGTAGTGGGAGTGTAGTTAAATTCCTTGTTAAATTTTGAACTGTCAAAAAAATAATCTCTGTCATACTGGTATCTCATTTCATACATTTCTTTTAATATTGGGACAAAAAATCCGAGTACTTTCAATGCCCAGCCAGGTATAACTTTATATTCATTGTTTGTTTTCATCTCAGTTGCGAAAAGGTTAATCCACTCTTCACCTTTAGTTTTTTGCGGATCAGTCGGTAAATTCCAGATCTGGTTATAGGCATTTTCTGTGTTACCCAATAATGCTGTTCCTTTGGCTATGTCCGGTGCATAGCTCATACTATGGATAACTTTTGCATTACAAAACCACTGTGCTTTTTTACCTTTGACGAGATTGTCATATACAGTATTCATTAAAAGACTGTTGTCTTTTATATCACTAAAGAAATCTGCTGAACGTGCAATGATTCCCTTCAATTTTCCATTCTCAATACTGTCTAGAATTAGTCTGTCAACTTCTGCCCTTACTGCTCCCTTTTTACTAGATGGACTTATTGGAGAGTTTTCTGTAATATGATTAACGTTGTCGCCGCCAATTGCATACACATTATCAAAGAATACAAGTTTCACATTATTTTGTAAACACGCGTCGATAACATTCTTTATTAACGATGGCCACATTTTCTGCCATGTTTTCGTATTGTAGTCAAACCCAATAATTAAGTATACTATACGGCTTCCTTCTACTGCATTGAAAACTTGTTCACGGATTGAAAGATCTGCCTGAAATATGGTGTCAGTAGTATTAACTTTTTTAGGATTACGTCCTACAAGTCTTATATCTGTGGTGTATTTTGGTAATGCTTTAGCAAGTTCAATTCCGATTGCGCCTCCTGCTCCTAAGATCGTCTGTTTCATTTTTTATTTTGTATAGTAAGTTTTTCTGAATCGATTTTGTTCTGTCGTCAGGTAATTAAGTGAATAATTTTTTTCATTCTGTTTTCAGTGCATAAATAATCTTGTTAATCATGAATCAAGACTTTGTTAAAAAATATCTGCACAAACCCTATATTCCTTTATCATTTCTCAATTTTGTCTCTCTGTTTATTATAATCCAAATTAGGTAAAAGGTTAATGCGCCTAAAATAGTCCAGACTAAATCGTTCAAGTCAAAGCGTCCCTTATCAGAAAAAATTTGAATAAATTCCCACAGTGTCAGACCGGTAACTGAAATGATAACACTTGATATTTGTGCTTTACTGTTTAACCAAACTGATGCGGAAGGTTTTTTAGACGTGGAATTTATATGAATGATCATAACTACAAAAAAAGAAGATAATCCCAGTCCTGCAAAATAGTTTGGCGCTATACCCAGGAGATATTTTACTATATCGTTTTGTCCCTGATAATTTGGCCGGATATTGTCCTGTACCAGCGTAAAAGCAATTGTACCAAATGCAAAAAGTCCTAACCAGAAGTATGATTGTCTCTTAGCCATTAAGTTTTTGATTTATTTCCTGATCTGAAATTTAGATATATCCCGCTCACTAAATATTGAAGTAGCCATCACGATTTTTGCTAAAAGCTTTCCTGAGCTATTTCGCTTTCATTTTATTACCTCTTGCCTCGTGTGTTACTTCTGCAAGACCAAGCGCTTCCATTAACGGCGGAATATACATACCAAAGCGTCCCCGAAGTCCTTTTTTAAGTCCGTACCAGCCGCCTGCAGCATTTTTCTCAGAACGTCCCCAGGCTTCTACTGTTCCTTCTTTTGCAGGCTTTTGCTCGTCAGCGCTGCCAAGCTCCATCCAGTCACCATGTTTTTTTAACATTTCATATAAGTCATCAAGACAGTCAATATTGTAATGCAAAACTGTTTTGCCGACTGTACATACTAAAACATCCTTTCCTCCTTTTTGATCGACATGCATTGTATATTCGCTGGTCAAAGGAGGTGTTTTCAAAACCATTGGTTTTTCTTTTGTACCAATTTTATATGCCATATCTGATAATATTTAGTTTTTAAAATTTATTTTGTTTTTTTTTAAAATCTATCAATTATGTATAACTTTTTCATTCGTGTAACCTGTGTAATTAATTTCATCTGTGATGTTCAGGATTTACGCTGAAAGTATATAAATATATTCTTCAATCTCCTCCTGCCGTGCATTTGCAAACCCTTTGTCAGTATCGATTTTTACAAACCCGCATTTTTCTAAAACTTTCTGTGAACCAATATTGTCAAATGCTACTCGTCCATAAATTGGTCTGACTTTTTCAATTTGTAATAATTCTTTAAGAGCAGTTGTCGCAATCCCCTGTCCCCAGAATTTTCTGTCAATCCAGTAAGTTATTTCTGCGTCATTCTCTATAAAAAATTTTGCAATACTGCCTGCGACTTCACCGTGTACTTTTATTGTCTGCATATTTATTGTCGGGTCATTTATATGTTTTGAATATTTTTCAATGTATGCACTTTTGTCGCCCGGATCTTTAGATGTGAAAGCCGCCAAATAATTTGCCTCTTCGTCAAGCTGAAATTCAAACAATATGTTTAAATCTTCTGTTACTGTTTTAGTCAGTGTGATAATGTTGTTTGTCATTATTTTGAAATTTTGTAAGGCTGATAAAAAAACTCAAGGATAGCATCAGGCGGGTTAAGAAGTAAAATTATGAAATTAGTACTGTTTATATTAATTTAATGCATTTTTATTCTAACTATTGATAGAACTGTTCAAAATGATGAATCCGTGAACTCTGTCATCTATTAAACTCTCTGTTTAAATTCCCCGGCTTAAAACTCCGTTAACTGACTCCCATTTCAATTAAAAAATCTAAAATGTATCAGCGAATTTTTTCCGAAAATTGTATTAGTCTTTTCCGTGAATGAGCAAGGTATTGCTTTCATATGTTTCCGTTCTCAAATAAATGGAAAAATAATTTTTTGTATTAGTAATTTCAATTAAAATTTTGCAATGCAGTGTGAATATTAATTCCGAAATGTTTAACGGGAGAAGTCAAACAATTAAAATTGTATTAATCATCGATCTCTTTCAATAAGTCATTCAGGTCAAGAGCATTTGTATACATATCTAATGAACCATTTTCCTTAGCCGGCCATTGTTCCTTAGGTCTGTCCCAGTAAAGCTCCACACCGTTACCATCGGGGTCGTCAAGGTATAATGCTTCTGATACACCATGGTCGCTTGCGCCGGTTAACGGATATTCAGCTTTTCGCAGCCGTTCATATATTATAGCAAGGTCTTTTCTTGTTGGATAAAGAATTGCAGTATGATATAATCCTGAGCCTTCTTTCGATACAGGAGGAGCGCCTTTGCTGTGCCAGGTGTTTAAACCAATGTGATGGTGATAACCGCCGGCGGAAATAAATACAGCCTGACTACCGTACTCCAAAGTTACTTCAAATCCTAATAAGTCCCTGTAAAATTCCAGCGAACGGTTAAGATCAGCTACTTTTAAATGTACATGCCCAATACGGGTTTGGGCCGGAATTATATACTTTTCAGTCATTAATTTAATTGAGTTTTAATTTGTATTAGATTTTTAAGCTAAGTCATCTGCAGCGTTATCAGTCGATTATGCGTGATTAAGTATGTTTCCGTCTTGTCCTCAGAACATAAGATTCAGGAAATCATAAAAAATCTTTTGATCAAGTTTCAAAAAAAATCCCCGCAAAGACACTATTCTGCGGGGATTAATTTTCTTTAATGTGAATATTGGATCTTACTTCACAAGCAGCATTTTCTTTGTTTCGACTTTTCCGTTTGACTCTAATTTATAAAAATATACTCCTGAAGACATATCCGCTGCGCTGAAACTTATCTCGTAAGTTCCGGCATTTCTGAATCCGTCTGTCAGCGTCTCCACTTCTTTACCAAGCTGATTAAATACTTTTAAAGTAACATTTCCTGCAACAGGTAATGCGAATTTAATAGTAGTCGAAGGATTGAACGGATTCGGATAATTCTGATCCAGTGAAAACTTATCGGGGACAATTGTTGATATTACATTTTCATTTACCGATGTTATCACACTGTAATTGATCCTGAGTTTCCACATTGAACCGGTCTGCATCGATAAAAGAAAGCTTCTGTCTTCCACCCACATACCTGCTCCGGAGCCGCTCATGCTGCCTATTTCCGTCCAGGTGGTTCCGAAATCCGATGACAAAGAAGATCTTGAACCGTAATTCCCGGTCAGTATGACTGTAGGATCTTCAGAGCAGAATCCCGATGCCCAGCCGCTGAATCCCGTGTTATGACTTACAGTCCAGTTATCTCCGTAATCCGTTGATTTATAAATATTGGATCCCGACCATTCTGTTGCATAAATTACGCTCTGATCAAAAACCGTATTGCATAGAGAAGGTGTTTCGCTTGAAGCTACTGTTCTGACCAGTGACCAGTTCTTTCCGTTATTAACTGACTTAAATATCTGCGCCTGTCCCGAACCTGTAACGCCGTCTCCGACGAATATTACATCAGAGCTGTCCCACATTACAATTATATCGCAAGGACTTCTGAATGGATAATTATTGCTTATCTCTGTAAATGATGCGCCGTGATCAGTAGATCTGTAGAATCCGCCGCCGTCCGGGGCAAAGTAATAATTATTCGGATTATTCTGATCCATTTCAAGGGGCTGTCCGTAATTGCTGAAATTTCTTGAAATTATTGTTGTCCATGTCTGTCCGTAATTTGTTGTCCTTGTTACTCTGTCAGGACTTGATGTAATTGCGCAGACCCAGACATTTGTATCAAGCGGACTTACATAAAATGAATGCGCGCTGCCTCCGCCTGTGATAGTTGCGATGCTTGTCCAGTTCTCGCCTCTGTTTCTGCTGACATATACTGTCGAACCGTAAACTACAAACATTGAATTTCTGTCAGTCGGATGAGGACAAAGATTATTTCCTATGCCGCTGCTGGCTGAAAGTCTGTTTGACCATTGAAAAGTTCTTGTAGCTCCGGCAGTCAGTGCCCATTGTGCGCCTCCGTTTGTTGTCTTAATGATTGCATTTGTTAAACTGCTGACTGCATATCCGATATTGTTATCGTAATAAAATATATCCACAAGATTCGCCATCATTGGATTGATCTCGAAGTTATAAAATCTTGAATTTCCGCTTAGATTATTTCTAATGAATCCGCCGCCGCCGCAAACTCTTATGTTATCCATATCAGTACCTGTAAGTCCCATTATGTCTGTTCTTATTCTCATATTCACTGTTTCCCATGCTGAAGAATTTGGCTTAAGCAGTAAGGTACCGTTTGCGCCTGTAATCACAAGTCCGTCCGTAAAGAATTTTGCTTTAAGCAGATTGTTAACAGAACCAGTATTTTCAAGCGTCCAAATATTACCGCCGTTTGCAGTCACATAAACAATTCCGTTATCTCCGGCTACTATACCTTTCTGTCCATCAAGAAAATGAATTGAGTTTAATTTGACAGAAGGAATTCCGGTATTTGAAGTAGTCCATGTAAGACCGCCGTCTGCTGATTTATATATTGCTCCGTTGTCTCCGCAGAAAAATCCGGTTTGATCGTTGATGAAATGTACTGAATTTATTGAAGTGATAATGCCTGTAGAAATTGCGTTTATTGGTGAATTATTTTTTAGAGTTTTGTAAATGGTACCGTTGTTTCCTGCTATCCATACATCATTATTAAAAGATGTCACGCTGTTTAAGACAACGCCGGGAATATTATAAGCCGCCCAGGTAGTTCCGCCGTTATAAGACCGGTAGACATTTCCAGAGATATTTCCTGTGCCGACGGCAATTACATTGATCCCGTCTGCAGTTGTAACGCTGTTAAAACCCTGCGCCTGTAGATTATTTGAGCTTATTAATGCAAGTAATAAAACGGCACAAAATAATGCTTTACTAAGATTCATTCTTTAGTATTTATTGATTTAAAAAATTGTTTTACAAAATTAAGGTAAATCTTTTGTAATTGCAATTTAGATTAGGTTTTTAAAATTACATTAAAATAAAATTTTTAATGCTGAAAAATTATTTACAAAGAATTAATTATTCCGGAAAACTTACTCCAACAGTTAAAGTCTTAACTGAAATTCACAGACATCATCTTCTCAGTATTCCTTTTGAGAATCTTGATATACATTTAAACAAAAAGTTAAAATTAGACAAAGATCATCTTTTCAAAAAAATCCTTATAGAAAAGAGAGGAGGATACTGTTATGAACTTAACGGAATGTTTTATTTACTTTTAAAGGAATTGGGATTTAAAGTAAAAATGATTTCCGCCCGTGTCAGCGACGGTAAAGGAGGCTGGGGTCCGGAGTATGATCATATGGCTCTTATCGTTTATTTTAAAAAAGAGGAAAAGACTTATCTTGCAGATGCTGGCTTTGGAGATAATTTTATGTGTCCGCTATTGTTTGAGTCAGAATTAATTCAAAAAGACGACGCAGGGTTTTTCAAAATTACAAAGGCGGATGATGATGAATATATACTGATGAATTCTGCGGACGGAATTGATTTCACTGAAGGGTATAAATTTAAAACCGTTGAAAGACAATGGAATGATTTTGAAGAAATGAATGAGTATCAGCAGACTTCGGAAAAATCTCACTTTACGAAAAACAGGATCTGCTCAATTGCTACCCCGGACGGAAGAATTTCATTAAGTAATACAAAGCTGACATTGACGAAGTCAGGTGAGAAAAAAATTACTGAGTTAAACGACGAAATGGAATTCGATAAATTATTATCAGAGTATTTTCGGATAAAATTATAATGCTTTGTCGAATATTCTGTAAGTTTTATAAACATGAGCTCCCAGCTTTTCTGCTGTCTGCTTCATCGCAAGGTTGTCTTCCAAAACCCAGGATATTTCCGCGCCTCTGATCCCCTTTCTGTTTCCGGCTTTAATAACGTTTCTGTAAAAGACTGCATCGATTCCTTTCTTGTGATATTCTTTTTTCACTCCCATAATTATTACTCTTAACTGATCTATCTTTTTTTTATTTAGAAGGAATTTAATAAAACCGAAAGGAAAAAGTTTTCCGTTCAGACCTTTGATCGCCTGATTTATATCAGGCAAAGCAAGCGAGAATCCGATCGGATTCCCGTCTATTTCCGCAAACTCAACGTAATCCGGATCTACTGCAAGCTTCAGATTATCAGCAATGAAATTAAACTCTTCCACTGTCATCGGCACAAAGCCCCAGTTTTCCTGCCAGGCGTTGTTATATATTTCACGTACTTTCTGAACTTCATTTTTAAAATCCTTCATATTAACATTCCGGATGGTCAGATTTTCTTTTTTAATAATCATCTCGCTGATCCTGTTTAGCTTATTCATCATCGGTTCGTTTTTAATAACGTCTTTACTGATCCAAAAGGCGAAAAGATCCTTTGCTTTTTTCAGACCGAAGCCGTCGTATAGCTTCAGATAATATTCCGGATTGTACGGCATAAGCATCACAGGCGGTAAATCAAAGCTGTCCGTGAGCAGACCGCATTCGTCATTAGTGGATGGATTTACCGGACCGCGCAGAGTATCCATTCCGTTTTCTTTTACAAACTCAGCCGCCTTTTCAAATAAAGCGTTTGAGATATTGATGTCATTCTCAGATTCAAAAAATCCAAAGAAACCGACTTTATCATTATAGAATTTATTATGAGTGTCATTAATAATACCGGCAATTCGTCCGCATAGTTCGCTGTTTTTGTAAGCAAGCCATAGCTTTATCTTTGCGTGTTTATAAAATGGATTTTTCTTTTCATCCAGATTATTCTTCACATCAAATCTTAAAGGCTCAACCCAGTATTTATTTCCTTTATAAAATTTATACGGGAATTCAATGAACTTATTTTTTTCAGCGTCTGATCCGACTTCTATGATCTCTATTCTATCCGGCAAATTATATTGTTGGTAATTTCTAAATTAGTATTTTTAAATTTACATTTAAAGTTTGGATAATATTTCTTCAGTATGTCCGTCCACTTTCACTTTGTTAAAAATTTCCGAAATCTTTCCTTTCTCATCTATTATAAATGTAGTTCTTTCTATCCCCATATATTTTCTTCCGTACATGCTTTTCTCTTTCCAAACATCATATTCTTTCAGCATGTCAAGATTTTCATCGGACAATAATGTAAAAGGAAGGTCATATTTCTTTTTGAATTTCTGATGCGAGAAAGTATTATCTTTACTCACGCCAATTACTACAGCATTTTTCTTTTCGATGATTTTTATATTATCTCTGAAACTGCACGCTTCTTTTGTACAGCCGGAAGTATCATCCTTAGGATAAAAATATAAAATCACTTTCTTACCTTTAAGATCTTTCAGACTTACTTTTTCACCGGTATCGCTTATCAGCGTAAAGTCCGGCGCTTTGTCTCCGATGTTAAGCATAGTTTGTTGAATTTAATTTTAATTCCATCCTGTCTTTGCAAAGTTTCTTTTAATTAAAAGACCTGCTAAAATTCCCGTAATTATAAATAGCATTCCGTAAAATGTATCTCCTAATATAATTTTACCTGTTCCGAATAAAAATGAATATGCCATTACTATTCCTGCAAACCAGTTGATCATCAGAAGATAATATCCTGTATCAGATTTTACTTCAGGCATTTTATCGGAGATCTTTTTCCATCCGATTCCGCCGGGATGCACTCTCTCATAAAATGTTCCGAGCTTTCCGGGATCAGTTGGTTTTGTGATAAACACTGTTACAATCCATGCAAGTGTAGTGATCGGTACAATTATAAAAAGCGTTTCGGGAAATTTCACTCCGAAATCTCCGAAGAATAAAATTCCATATACAATAAACGGAGTAACCGTTGCAACTATCTCTGCAATAGCATTTACTCTCCACCAGAACCATCTCATTATAAGCACCAGACCCAGACCTGCGCCGCATTCGATCAGAAAGCTCCATACTCCTGAAATGCTTGTCATTTGAGTTGTTACAATCACCGACAGGAACATAAAAACAATTGTCATCACTCTTGCAATTACCACATAATGCTTTTCGCTTTTATTCTCTGAAACAAATCTTCTGTAAAAATCATTTATAAAATACGACGTGCCCCAGTTCAGATGAGTAGCTATAGTCGACATATAAGCTGCAAAAAAAGCAGCAAGTAAAAGTCCTTTGAGTCCTGGCGGAAGAAAATCATTCATGGCTTTGACAAATCCGAGTCCTTTATCAGCTTGAGAAAGATCAGGATACAATATAAGAGAGCATAATCCGACTATGATCCAGGGCCATGGTCTGATACAATAATGCGCTACCTGAAAAAACAGAGTTGCGAAGAGAGAGTTTTTTTCATCCTTGGCACTCATCATTCTCTGCGCGACATATCCTCCTCCGCCGGGTTCTGCGCCAGGATACCATGAAGCCCACCACTGAAGTCCGATAAATGCGAGAAAAGATGAAATAGTTAATGCGAGTATTCCGCCTGCTGAAGTTTCATTATTTGCTGAACTGTCAGAAGAGATCTCGGGAGTAAACCTAAGCGCCCAGTCCGGAAGTTTTGCTTTCATTCCGTCAATGCCGCCGATCTCCGGAGAATTAACAACTATAACTGCTAAGATGATACATCCGCCCATTGCCAGTAAAAACTGAAATGCATCATTAACGGCAACACCCCAGAGTCCTGAAATTGCTGAATAGATCGCGGTAAAGAGCATACAGGCTCCGACATAATAGATTGCATTACCGGCATTTACATATTCAGGGAACATTCCGATGAGAATTTTAATCATAGCCAGATTTACCCAGCCCATTATAATGGTATTCATGAAAATTCCCATGTAAATAGCTTTGAAACCTCTGAGAAATGCGGCTGACTTTCCGGAGTAGCGAAGTTCTATAAATTCAACATCGGTTAGAATATTCGCCCTTCTCCACAATCTTGCGAAGAAGAATACTGTCAGCATTCCGCCGATGAGCATATTCCACCAAAGCCAGTTACCTGCAATGCCATTCTGACCTACAAGTTCTGTAACGGCAAGCGGAGTATCAGCTGCAAACGTTGTTGCAACCATTGAAAGACCGGCCAGCCACCACGTCAGCTTTCTTCCTGAAAGGAAAAAATTCTCTGTAGTTCCGCCGGATCTTTTGGAATAATAAATTCCAACTGCAAAGGATATTACAAAGTAGATGAAAACAATTAACCAGTCTGAAATATGCATCCGGAATTGTTATAAATTTAATTTTGGCAATTTAAACCTAATATTTTAAAATAGAAACACAGTATTTTCATTCAGGAAACAAAATTTGATTTCAATTTTAATGTGTGAGAACTATCCGGAAATAATTTTAAAAAAATCACGTCAAAGGGGAAATCAATTCCTTGTTATTTTTCATTAATATGAGTATTTTTAAAACTTATTTATAAAAATCTGAAATGAAAAGAACATATCAACCAAGTAACAGAAAGAGAAAAAATAAGCACGGCTTCAGAGAGAGAATGGCAACCAAAAACGGCAGGAAAGTGCTTGCCAGAAGAAGAGCCAAAGGCAGAAAGAAACTTACTGTCAGTGATGAATTTACAAGACACCCGTAATTGCAAATAGGGAAAATGATTTTTCCTGATGAAAAAATCTGATAATTCTAACGGAGACAAAAGTCTTAAAAGAAAAAACATCATCCGCGGTTACAGTATTTTTTCTGAAATTCTGAATGACTCCAAAGTAATTCAGACCGGGTTTGTAAAAGCATACATTCATTCGAAAGATAAAGAGCCACTTAATAAAAAAATATTCAGCCCGCTTGATACTTTAAATGTAAAAGTGGGCTTTATTATTGCTAAAAAGTCAATCAGTAAATCTGTTTTCCGCAACAGACTTAAGAGATTATTCAGAGAATCCTACAGATTAAATAAACTCGAACCAGAAGCCAAAGGAAAAATAATTTATGTGATTTATACTCTGAGTCTTAACGGCTATAATCACTTTAAAGAATTTCCATTGGCTAAAATGAGTTTTGTGGAAAATGAAATGAAATTACTGAATTCAAAAATTAAGTTATATTTAGAAGAAAAATACAGTTGAGTATAATTGCAATATATATAATTCGGTTCTATAAAATATTCATCTCGCCGTTACTCCCAAATTCGTGCCGGTTTGAGCCTTCATGTTCAGAATACAGTATTGAAGCTTTCCGAGTTCATGGATTTTTTAAAGGATCCTATCTCACCGTCAGAAGGATTTTGAGATGCAATCCTTTTTGTAAATGCGGCTATGATCCTGTCCCTCAGCCGGAAGACCGTTCGGATAAGCAAAATTATTTTTATCAGAAAATTAAATAAATTTTAATCTAATCTTTACAATATAATAAATGGATAAAAGATCGGTATTTGGTTTTATATTAATCGGCATCGTATTGATGGTATGGCTTTACTGGAATTCCGGAAATCAGCAGAGAACGCAGCAGAATTTAAAAAAGACAGAGGACAGTTCACTCACTTCGACTGAAAAACCCGGCAAAAATAATACAATTATTGCAGAAGATACTTTAAGCTTAAAGGACACAGTCAAAAGTTCATCTGTACTGGAGGATTCTCTTAAATTAGTTTACGGAAATAAATTTTATACCAGGTCAATAAAGTATCCCGGCGCTGAAGAGGAAAAGACCATAACAGTTTCCAACGATCTAACGGATATTGAATTCACCAATTACGGCGGCGGTATAAAAATGTACACCATTAAAAATACCGAGACCTGGGAGAAAAAACCGCTTCAGCTTGTGGACTGGAAGAAAGGTAAAGAGTTACATTTACTATTCACTTCCAAAGAGGGCAGATCGGTTAATACAAGAGATTTTGTGTTCACATCTGATTATGAAAATAATCAAAAAGTTGAAGTAAGCAAAGATGGTACATTTAAACTGAAATTTACTCTTGTCATCTCAGACGACAGTACTGAAAAAATTATTAAGACATACAGCTTCCATCCTGATAAATATGATTTTGACGTGAACTATGAATTTATTAATCCGGGTAAATATATTTCAGATAATAAATATCAGGTCGTCTGGGAATCGTCTCTTAATATGTCTGAATTCAGAAGCGATCAGGAAGCGACTTTTGCAGAAGCTTCAGCGCATATGGGCGGAGAGCTCGAATACATTGACGCAACAGATGTTCAGGAATCATACAAGGAAGATCTGAACGGAAATACCGACTATGTCAGTATGAGAACGAAATATTTCGGTCTGTTCATAATTCCGGAAAGCAGAAAAGGTGACGGTGCATATCTCTCAGGTTATAAAGAGAACCTGAAGGATCAGGGTACTCTGGAAAACTATTCCATAGCGGTGAAGATGGATATTAAAAATCCAGGACTTGAGAATTCAACTTTTAAAATATTAATTACTCCTCTTGATTACAGTCTTTTAAAATCATATTCACTCGAGCTTGAAAAGACTTTAAGATTTTCTCTTGATTTTATTGTCAGACCGATCGCTCAGTACATGATACTGCCTGTCTTTTTATTTTTACACTCTTTCATACCGAGCTGGGGACTTGTAATTATTTTATTTGCGCTGTTGCTGAAGATAGTATTGAATCCGCTGACAAAGACACAGATGAATTCAATGAAGAAACTCTCTCAGGTAAATCCAAAGATCACGGCAATAAGGGAAAAATATAAGGATGACCCTGTAAAAGCAAATCAGCAGATCATGAAGCTGTATAAGGAAGAAAAAATAAATCCCGCCGGAGGATGTCTGCCAATGCTTTTGCAGCTGCCTATTCTCTATGCACTTTTTGGAGTTTTTAATTCGACTATTGAATTAAGACATGCAAGCTTTCTCTGGATAAAAGACCTTTCCGCGCCTGATGTTATATTTACGCTTCCTTTCAAGATCCCGCTGTTCGGTATTAATGAGATCTCGGGGATTGCAGTACTGATGGGTATAACAATGTTCATACAGCAAAAGATGACTATGACAGATCCGAAACAGAAAGCGCTTGTATATATAATGCCGATAATGCTTACGCTTTTGTTTTTTAGTTTTCCATCCGGACTGAATCTTTATTATTTCTCTTTTAACTTATTCACAATTATTCAGCAATGGTACACAAAGAAAAAAGAAGAGAATACCGAAGACGGAATGAAAACAGTTAAAGCCACTGTAATTGAGAGTAAGAATGGTAATGCATCGCAAAAAGGATCTAAGAAGCTGAAGAAGTAGACTGCTGTTTTGAATAAAAATAATTCGATAGTAGTTGTTCAGATCGGTAAGATAGGAGATATGATACTGACTACTCCCCTTTTTTCACGCATCAAGAATATTTTTCCGGAGTATGAACTCACGGTTCTTGCTTCGGAAAAAAATTATTTCATACCTGAGCTTCATTCTTCAGTAGATAAAGTCATTAAATTCAAAAAGGATTTTTCCGCATTAAAATCATTTATATCACTAAAGTCATCTCATATAGATTACTGGATCGATACAAAAAATATGTATTCGAGCACATCTAATATGCTCGTCAAAAATATCAAACCTGAAAGATCGCTGGGATTCAATTATGATGTCCGGGTATTTTCTGAAACATTAAACAATTATACTTTAGGAAGTCATGCTATTGATATCAATTTATCTCCGCTAAACTTCTTTAATAACTCAAATGAAATTTTCAGCAAAAATATAAAACCTGAACTTACAATTCCTGATACAGTCCGTAAAACAGCGGAGGAGAAGCTTAGTAAATTTAAAGGGTTAAAAAATATTCTAATAAACTTTTCTGCAGGAAGCGAAATCCGCCAACTTAGCGCTGATATGTGGATTGAAGTTATTGGTGAATTGAAATTAGACCGGGATTGTAATGTATTAATTACAGGGCTTGTGAATGATCAAAATGAAATTGATATAATAATTAATAGATGTGAAACATATAATATTCATCAGATTCGAACCGAAAGTTTTTTTGAATTTGCAGCTGTAATAAAATTATGTGATCTTGTAATTACACCGGATACTTCTGCCGTGCATGTTTGTTCCGCATTCAACAAACCCATAGTTGCAATTTATTCAAACGTTAAATGGAATTATGAAAATTCAGACCGCTGTCTGATATAAATGAAGTGGTATTTTCGGGAAATGAAAATAATATGGAAGGAATAAAAACGGGAAGCATTTCAGAAAAAATTCATAAAATACTTCCCTTGATTTAAAGTGGAAATGCCGAGAGTCGAACTCGGGTCCGAAAAGAAGACCATTAAAACTTCTACATTTTTAGTCTTTACCTGTAAGTTTTACAATTCACCTTTCGAAAGACTGACCGGTTAAATTGCTATCCTGATTTAGTTTCATCCCGTACGCTCAGAAATCATCCGGGACTATCTTATCTAAATGATCACTTCAAAAATCCCGATAAGCGGGAACTCTCAAAGAGAGGTTGCTTAAATTAAGCAGCCATTGCGTAGTTGTTTTCTACGTTGTTGTTTTTTATTGTTTTCTACTTTTTTAAAGTGGTAGCAGCAACACTAAATGCAGTTCTAAACATCTTTCTTCCCGTCGAAACCGTTGCATTCCCGAAATTTTAAAGAACATTTTTTTTACTAAGCTGTCTTCACATTTGAAGTTGAAGAAGAAGTAACATTACTTTTACTTTCCGGCTTATGAGTTTCTGTTACTGTTTCCTCAGTAGCTAATTCTTTTCCTTTGTAAAGAATTCCCACCGGGATCACCACACAATATCCTGCAATAAGCAGAAGTGGCGCAATCGTAGTTGGTAAAAATCCGGAAACGGAATTTTCATTCATAAGAATGTATCCCAGAATTATTAGAAATATACCTGCACCGATGATATAATAATTTTTTGCAGTCATAGCAAAATGCAGATGACTTTGGTCTCTTTTTTGTTTCTTTGATTTTATCGCCTGTAAATTTTGCTGTTTTGTTTTTGCCATTAAAATTATTTTTTAATTTTTGATAATTCATTGAAATAATGAGCAACGCTTAATATGCCTCTCTGAAAATTACTTAAATTTAAATGTTCATCAGGAGAATGCGCATTTTCATCAGGAAGTCCGAATCCAAGAAGAATTGTATCAGCTTCGAGCAGTGTCTGAAAAGTATTAACAACCGGAATTGATCCGCCTTCTCTTGTAAATACAGGAGTTTTACCGAATCCTAACCGGAGCGCTTCCACTGCAGCGTCAATAGCTGGAGAATCGATAGGCGTGATTGCTCCTTTGCCTCCGTGTAGTGATATTACTTTTACTTTTACTGAATCCGGTGAAATTTTATTAACATAATCAGTAAATAATTTTTCAATTTTTTCAGGTTCCTGATTGGGAACAAGTCTCATGGAAATTTTTGCGCCTGCATGAGAAGGAAGAACTGTCTTTGCGCCTTCACCCTGAAATCCCCCCCATATACCGTTACAATCAAGTGTAGGCCTTGCAGAAGCTCTTTCAAGAGTTGTATAACCTTCCTCACCGAATAATTCGCTGATCTCAAGCTCTTCCATATATTTCTCTTCATTAAAAGGAAGCTTTTTAAACTCTTCTCTTTCCTTATCTGACAATTTAAGCACGTCATCATAAAATCCGTCAATTAAAATTTTGCCTTTATCATCTTTCAAGTTAACAATTATATGCGCAAGAGCATTAATAGGATTATTCACAGCACCACCGAAAGATCCGGAATGAAGATCACGGTTTGGTCCTGTCACTTCCACCTGCATGTATGCAAGTCCGCGCAGACCGTAACATATCGAAGGAACGTCATAGTCAAACATAGCTGAATCTGATACAACCACATAATCGCATTTCAGCAAAGTCTTATTTTTTGCAATGAACTCATCGAGATTCACGCTACCGATCTCTTCTTCACCTTCTATTAAAAATTTTATGTTTACAGGAAGTTTTCCGTTATTTAAAAGATGCGCTTCTATACTTTTCATATGTATAAATACCTGCCCTTTATCATCAGCAGAACCTCTTGCATAGATATTCCCGTCTCTTACAGTAGGTTCAAACGGAGGATCTGTCCAGAGATTGAGAGGATCCACAGGCTGAACGTCATAATGTCCGTATATCAGAATTGTTGGTTTATCATCACCCGCATTAAGCCAGTCGCCGTAAACAATTGGATGTCCCGGAGTTTCATAAATTGATATGTTTTCCAATCCTATTGATCTCAATTGTTTCTCTACATATTCTGCACAGTCTCTGACATCATTTTTATTTTCAGGATTTGTACTGACGGAGGGAATTCTCAAAAATACTTTCAGATCCTCAATGTATTTATCCTTATTGCTTTCTATATAGTTTATTATTTTATCCATCAAAATATTTTATAAAAAATGCGGTCAAAAGACCGCATTAATTTAACTAATTATATTCAGAATTTAAATTTACTATTGTTTCTTATCAAGCAATTCCAGATCTTCCTTAGCGCTTGTATTTGTCGGCTCAATATCCAGAACTTTCTGATAACTGTTTCTTGCTGCATCTAAATTTCCAAGAGCCACTTCCGTTCTCGCTTTCCATAACCATGACTGGAGATAAGAATTGTCCAGTGCATTTGCATCATCAAATTGTTTTAAAGCATCTTCGTATTTTTGAAGTGAATAATAACTAAGTCCTTTATAAACATAAGCGGCAAGCTGCTTTGAACCGAGTTCGATCGCTCTGTCAAAACTTATTATTGACTCTTCATACTTTTTTTCATTAAACTGAATAATACCGAGCTGATAAAAATTATTGTCATCAAGACTGTCATGATTTATTGCAAGATTAATATTTTCATATGCCTTACCAAACTGATTTTTTCTTTAGTAGATTTTAGCAAGCATGATATGATCTTCAAGATCTATAAAATCTTTATCTACTTTTGAAAAATAATCAAGCGCTTTATCATATTCCTCTTTATCATGATATACATAAGCCATGTATTTATAAGCTGAAGACAGGTCTTCTGAAGGATTATTATCTATTACATCCTGGAGTTTAAGAATTGCTTCATCATATTTTTTCTGACCGTATAATGTTTTTGCAATATAGCTTTCTCCATCTAATGAACCGGGCTTTAGTGTCGAATATTTTTCAAACGACTTCATAGCTTCGTCATAATTTTCATTGAAATAAAGCAATCTCCCCTTTTCGAGATATGCATCTGCAAAATTTGGATTTGCACTTATTGATTTCTGATAATAATCAAGAGCCTCATTATAATTCTTATTTTTAAATTCTACCTGCCCTAAACCATAATAAGCACCGGCATTATTTTTATCGATTTTCAATGCAAGATTATAATTATCAATGGCAGGTTTGTACGCTCTTCTGTAATAATATGAATCTCCGAGACCAACATAAACTTTCGGATTTTCTTTTGAAATAGTAGTGGCAAGAGTTAATGCAGTAATAGCATCATCCACTTTACCGGCTTTGTTAAAATTTTTCGCACGGGCAAGTAAAACGTCCACATTTTCAGGTTCTGATTTCAGCGCTCTTTTGTAATAAGTATCAGCTTTGGTATAATCTCTTTTTAAACTGAAAAGATCACCCATCGTGGTAAGCGCACCGATTCCTTCATCATCTTTTTTTAATGCAAGATTAAGATTTTTCTCAGCTTCTTTTAAAGAACCGGTATTCATTAAAGCTAATCCGTAATAGTAATATCCATCATAGCTGTCTTCAGATTTTACTGAATTCTTTAATAATTCCACAGCTTTGACATAATCTCCTCTCTGTGCAGCTTTAATTCCGTCATCAATATCTCCTTTAGAATATAGATCAGAAGATATTATCAGAAGGAATAAAAACAACAGAGATCTTTTTAATATAGTGTTCATATTATTTTTTTTATTTTAATTTAATATAATACTTTAACTTCAATCTATCTGAATAGTTCTGATCGGCTGATTTACAGGAACCAGACTGTTCTTCAAAACTATTTTCTGACCGTCTGTCTTCGTTAAAAAAATTATAAATCCGGTAGCAAGAGTGATTCCTATTTCAGAAGTAATTGCATATATTGTTCTGCGGTAAGGATAAGTACCATTATATAAAAGTCCCTGATGAAACTCAGTATAATCTTCCTGTCTTCCGTTATCCCGGATTTTCGAAACTCTAAGCGGCTTAACTGTAGAATCAATTGTGTCGTGATTTCCGGTCGACAGCCAGTTCATATTTATTACTCCGACTGAATTTTCATTTTCTCTGACTGAATTTATAACTTGTGAAGAAGTGGAGCAGATCACAGCGGAATTTACATATTGCGTTTGCTTTAAAATACTGTCTAACACATAATCATGAGTTGAAGAATTTTTCCGCTGTATATATACTTTTACATTACTGTTGGCAGGTTTAAAATATGATTTAGATTTTACATTCTGTTCCTCATCAGGTGAAACTATATCCGTCCAGTTTTTGAATTCCCCGTTAAGTATCTTCTTTAGGTCATCAGAAGTAACTCTTGATACAGGATTTTTCAGATTCACAATAAACCCTATTCCGTCAACGGCAATCGGATAATCAGAAATCTCAAGTTTGTTTTTTTCTGCAATTGCTTTTTCTTCTGCATTAAGATTCCTGGTTGAGACTATAAACTTAACATCTTTGTTCAGCAGATCTGCAATTACATTATTGGTTGGAGCGGAGATCATTTTCACAATTGCTTCCTGATTCAATCTCTGAAATTCCTCAATTTCAGCTTTCATAAGAGGTTCTATATTTTCATCAACTGCAATTTTCATTTCACCGGATGTAGAAACTGATTTTATCTCATCTAAATCGCATCCTTTAAATAAAAATACAAAGAATAATAAAACAAGCAACAATCTGAGTTTTCTCATTTATCCTCTAAAAATTTATTTCTTTCCGATTCCAGCCTTTCAATGTTTTCTCTGAGTTTATTCTGTTTGAATTTTGTATATGAGTTAATAAATCTGTACACACCGTAAATTAATAATACTACACCCAGCATTACTTTTGTACTGCTTTCTCCTCCGGGGAATATTGCTCCGGTCAGAAGTAATATTCCGAATATAAAAGTTACAGCGGAAGTAACGAAATTTATAATAACTGCTGCATTCATTTTATTAAAAGTAAAACAAGCCTGAAGTTTAATTCAGGCTTTAATATTATTAATTTTTTTAGAAAATTATTCAGTTGAAAACTGAAAATGCGAGTTAATTATTAAGGATCTGGATTAAGTTAATATCCTGAATTAATTGTATAATACATTTTTACCAATTTATTCTTCTTCTTCACTGTCGTCAGATTTCTTCTTATCCTTTGCACTTAATGTAAAGCTGAAAGGAACACTAACCCAGCATTTTACAGGCTGTCCGTTTTGTAATGCAGGAGTAAAAGTCAGACCCATTACCTTGTCAGATACTTCATCCCTGAATACTTCCGGACCGCTTATACCGCCTACTTTTATTACCGAACCATTAGTTCCTACAAGTACTTTAGCAACTACTCTTCCTTCTATACCTGATTGTCTTGCAATTTCAGGATATCTCATAGAACCTTTTATTGATCCTAAATTTACAGCAACCGGAGCTTTTTCAACTTCAAACTGCTGGAAAACATCTTTTTTCTTTTCTTCTTTTTTCTCAACTTTTTCTTCAATTTTCTTTTCCTGAACTTTACCTGTAAACTCAGCATTCGGATTTACAAGATTCGGATCATCTGTTCCTGTAGATGCAACAGGTAGTTTTACTTCCTCAAGTTCTTTCTGACTTTTCAATTTCACTTCTTCAGTAACTTCTTTTTTTGCAACCGGCTCAGGCGTAAGAGCAGATAAATCTTTTAAAGCAATGTCTTTAGGTGGTTCCGGTGGTATTTCATCAATCGGAGGAGGTACATCGAGATCCTGAAGATTTACTATCCGGTCTAACTGCGCTTCATCCTGCTCGGCTTTAACTTTTTCATAGTACATAGCCAAAGCATAACCGCCGATAAAAAATCCGTGAAGGACTACAGCAATAATTAATCCTCTTGTGACATACTTTTGATAAAACTTTTTGAGTTCAGGTGCTCCGTATTTCATTTTATTATTGATCTCTTCGAAGACCTCATTGCTGTTATCTATGTTTTCATGGTTTGACATATGACCTCCGTTTTAAAGTTTATAATTTGAGTTTATAAACTGAGTTTAAAATTTTTTGTTCCGAATTTTTGGTTAACTTAATTTTTTTTTAGAACAATAAAAATGTTAATAAAAATAAAATTTTATAATTATCTTTTCGGACCGAAATAAGGCAGCACGCCGATCGGATTATTAAAATATTTTTTTATCAGATCTTCAGAAGAATTTATATTTTCAAATCCTGAAACTTCTGTACTGACTTCCACTATTTCTGCATCCAAATTTTCATTTTCTTCAGTGATCAGAATTTGCTTATTATCTTTCACTTTAAGATTATCTTTTAAAATAACAACATTGATATGAGTCTTAGGAATATTCTGTCTTGCCGGAATTTTTTTATCATAACTGGTATAAATACCTGAAACAGGAATAAATTTCGGATTTAAGACAAATCTTTCTCTGTCATACTTATAATAATTCCCATTCAAAATATTATAAAGATTTTCAGCAAGAAATAATTTGGTTTCATCTTTTGAATATTCTCTTTCGTTCACAAAATTATCCGGAGTAAAAGCAACAGTCCTGGCAGAATAACCTCTGCTTGCAAGCACTAAGGTACCTAAAGGACATTCCTTGAAAAGTTTTTTTACATCATCATGTTTCATTCTGATACATCCGTGCGAAGATGGTCTTACGCCAAGATGAGAATAATAAGCTTTACCGTCTATTGAATGAAAACCAATGCCCTGATTAAACGGCATAAAATTATACATATTGGCGGCATTAAATTGGGATGACTGATGATGTTCCACTTTATGAAATATGGCAAACAATCCCGGTCTTGATTCAAGTGAAGTAGGATCATTGTTTTTTTGTCCGGTTGAAACAGGATAAGAAATTGTCCTGCCGTCCCTCATATGCTGATACAGCATTTGTTTATCGATCCTTAATTCGAGCCAGCAATCCTTATCAGTATATACCGTATCTTTTAATCCTGAAGACAGATCATTAGCAGAAAGTATATTCAGACTTCCCTGATTATGAAGTCTTGCGCCGCCAGATTCACTGATCAGTTCATTTTTTACAAATGAAGTATTATTTCCTGAATTACCAATAAAACCGGAAATAGAAATGAATAAAACTGCTGCCGGCAGAATTAATGAATATATTTTATTATTTTGTATCAATTTTTTTCCGGAAAAATAAATATTCCGGTTAATTAATTTGTTTATTTAAAGTTACGTCCTGAAAAATATCAAAAATATATTTAAATTTAAATCTAATTTGTATTTATCCGAATTTTCCCGTAATATATTCCTCAGTGAGTTTTTCCTTGGGGTTGGTAAACATTTTTCTTGTGCGGGAAATCTCAATAAGTTTTCCCAGATAAAAAAATGCCGTTTGATCGCTAACTCTTGCTGCCTGCTGCATATTATGAGTTACGATTATGATTGTGAATTCAGATTTGAGTCTGTATATGAGTTCTTCAATCTTTGAAGATGATACCGGATCAAGTGCGCTGGTAGGTTCATCCATCAATACAATTTCGGGATTTACAGCAATTGTTCTCGCTATACATAATCTCTGCTGCTGGCCTCCTGACAGACTTAGTGCAGGCGTTTTTAAACGGTCTTTTACTTCATCCCACAGGCCTGCATTGATAAGATTTTTTTCAACTATTTCATTGAGTTCGTTTTTATTCCCTGACCCATCGAGTTTAAATCCCGCAGCTACATTGTCAAAGATCGACATAGTCGGAAAGGGGTTCGGCTTTTGAAATACCATTCCTACTTTTTTTCTGAGATCCACCATGTTAAAATTCATGATACTTTCGCCGTTAATATAAATTTCTCCGAACACTTTAGCGCTTGGAGTCATTTCATGCATCATATTGAGCGATCTGAGAAAAGTAGACTTACCGCAGCCGGACGGACCAATTACCGCAGTTACTGAATTTTTCTTAATCTTTACACTTATATCAATTATAGCAGGTCTTTTATTGAAATACACAAATAAATTATTTGTTACAACTGAATTTTTCTGCTTTACCTGATCGTCTGAGTTGTCTTCTGATTCAACTAATGCATCAGATTCCGCTGAATTTATATCATCATTAACGTTTAATTTTTCAATTGTCATAAATATATTGTTATCCGAATTTATTTCTGGTTACATATCTTACAAGGAAATTAACAATGAATACCATGAATATCAAAACAAAAGCTCCCGCCCATGCCTGCCTGTGCCAGTCTTCATAAGGTGAAATAGCATATACGAATATCTGCAGCGGCAATGCCGCAATGGGCTGATCTATACTGGTCTGCCAGAATGAATTACCGAATGCAGTAAACAGAAGCGGCGCAGTCTCTCCTGCAGCTCTTGCAATTGCAAGCAGAACTCCGGTTATTATTCCTGAAGAAGCTGTTTTCAATACTACTTTAACAGTTGTCTTCCATCTCGACACTCCGAGAGCCAATGATGCTTCTCTTAATGAATGCGGCACAAGTCTGAGCATTTCTTCGGTTATTTTTGTTACAGTGGGTATCATTAATATCCCGAGTGCAAATCCGCCGGCTATAGCGCTGAAACTCTGCATAGCAAGTACCACAACTCCGTAAGCGAATATGCCGACAACTATTGAAGGTACCCCGCTTAATACGTCTGTAGTAAATTTAATTGCTCCGGCTAGGAAACTCTTTGAATATTCAGCTATATAAATTCCGCTCATTATTCCAATGGGAATTCCGATCAGTCCGCCAAGACCAATAAGTATTCCGCTGCCTACAATTGCATTTGCCATTCCTCCGCCTTCTTCTCCTACAGGTTTTGGCAGCTGTGTAAAGAAGTCAATATTAAGCGCGGAAATCCCGGATTGTGTCGTGTAGATAAAAATATAAAGGAGCGGCAGTATAGTCAGTACGGCAGCTACGAAGCATAGAAATATCATAAGAGAATTTATGAATTTTCTTCTCTTCAGATTCTTCGGGTTCTTAAATATTTTTTCAGCAGTCATTGCGAATTCCTTGTTACACTATATATTAATAATCTTGCCATGGAATTCACTATAAAAGTTACTCCAAACAAAATCAGTCCAACTTCTATCAAAGCGCTTATCTGCATTTCATTTGACGCTTCAGCAAATTCATTTGCAATGACTGACGCCATTGTATATGCAGGTTCAAAAAATGAAGCCATGATCTGGGCTTTATTCCCGATAACCATTGTAACCGCCATAGTCTCCCCTATAGCTCTTCCCAGTCCAAGGACAGCTCCTCCGAGAATTCCGCTGCGCGCATTGAGCAGAGCCATTTTTATGCCTTCCCATCTTGTTGCTCCGAGAGCATAAGCCGCTTCTTTCTGCGCTACAGGTATTGCCTTCAGAACATCCCGCGTGATTGCTGTAATAATTGGCGTGATCATAATTGCAAGAATGATTGATGCAGTAAGAAGTCCTGTTCCGTACATTGTACCCTGAAAGAAAGGAAGAAAACCGAATACAGACTGAAGGAAAGGCTGAATCGTAGTTCTCATAAAAGGCGCAAGGACAAATATTCCCCAGAACCCGTAAATAATACTCGGAATTGCTGCAAGTATTTCAACGAGAAAACTTAATGAGGTCCTGACTGATTTATGTACAAGTTCTGATAAGAAAATTGCAACACCAATGCTTATTGGAAGTGACATCAGAAGTGCCATGAAAGACGAAACAATGGTTCCGTAAATAAATGTGAGCGCGCCGAATTCTTCCTTGACAGGTTCCCAGTGAGATGAAAAAATGAAACCGAATCCGAATTTTTCTATACTTGCGGAAGAATCCACATACATCTCATAGATCATAAAGATCACAAGACCGATAATACTTAAAGCAAAGATCAGTGTTAGATTTTCAAAAAAAATATCACCGAGCTTTTTTTGCTTTTTATTTCAACAGATGATTTTTCCGTAAGAGAAAATTTAAAATTTTAAAATTACTGGACTTTAATATTTCTAACAGCTGTAAGCGCTTTTTCGGTAGCGCTTTTCGGAAGCGGCGCATATCCGAGTTCCTTAGCGTAAGATTCTCCTGTAGTAAGAGCCCATTCCAGAAATTCTTTCAGCGTCTTTCCTTTATTCGGATCCGGCTGATTTTCATAAATTAAAATATATGTATAACTTGATATCGGATAAGATCCTTTGCCTCCGGCATTTGTAATAGAAACCCTCATATCATTTGGCATTTCTGTAATAGAATTGTCAGCAGCATTTGTCAGAGATTCCAGCGTCGGTAAAATATACTCGCCTTCGACATTTTTTATTCTTGCATATTCCAGCTTATTCTGCAGCGCATATACAAGTTCAACATATCCAATAGAATATTCAAGCTGTTTCACAAGTCCTGTGACTCCTTCATTACCCTTTCCTCCCTGTCCGACAGGAAATCTTACATCTTTTGCAACACCTATTTTGCTTTTCCATTCCGGATCAGCTTTTCCAAGGTAATCAGTAAATACAAATGTTGTGCCGCTGCCGTCAGTTCTGGAGCATACTATAATATCTTTATCAGGAAGATTAATATTCGGGTTTTCCGCTTTGATCTTAGGGTCATTCCATTTTTTTATTTCACCCATATAAATTTTGGAAACGATCTCACCCGTTAGATTTATACTTTCTGTAATTCCGGGAAGATTATAAGTAACTACTACTGAGCCGATCACAGTGGGGATATGTATAATTTTATTATTGTTTTTTGAATTCGCTTTTTGAATTTCGTCATCACTCATCGGACTGTCTGAAGCTCCGAAATCCACTGTCCCTTCCGTTATTTGCTTCACACCGCCGCCGCTCCCGATCGACTGATAATTTATTTTTGCATCTTTATTTATTTTAGCATATTCATTAAACCATTTAGAATAAATCGGGTAAGGAAAAGTAGCGCCTGCGCCGTTGATCTGACCGCCGGGTTTATTCATTGATACTTCTTTTTTACCGCAGGAAATAATAGCCAGGGAGAGAATTAATACATATATAATTTTATACATGATGTAGTTTAGATTTATGATATACAAAAATAAACATAATAGATGGCATGCAATGTTAAGAAATTGTAAAGAGATTTGGAAACCAATACCGAAGGTTTATCTGATTTAAATAATTGTAAAAAATATGCATTAAAATCTAAGTATACTGAAGTTTTTGAATAAGCTATTTTTGCCAATGATAAAATTAAATATTCTGGATCAGTCTCCCGTAATAGATGATATGTCACCGTCCGAAGCAATTATGCAGACTATTGAACTCGCTAAGTATGCAGACGAACTCGGCTATCACCGATACTGGGTTGCTGAGCACCACAGCTCAAGGTCATTTGCTTCAGCCAGTCCTGAAATTCTAATCTCAGCGCTTGCTTCAAATACAAATAATATCAGAATTGGTTCGGGCGGTGTGCTGATCAGCCATTATAGTCCCCTGAAAATTGCTGAGCAGTTTAATATGCTTCAGACACTTTATCCGGATAGAATTGATCTCGGTATCGGCAGAGCCCCGGGCGGAGATGTAAATATTATAAAAGCAATGAGGACTAAAAATGAAGATTCATTCACCAAGACAACTGAACTAATAAATTATTTAAAAAGATCTTCTGAAAATAAAACTGACGGGATTGTTACCGCGGTTCCGGCAGGAGTTAAAATGCCTGAAATTTGGATACTTGGAACAAGCCCTGACAGCGCAATATATGCAGCAGAAAACGGACTGGCATATACATTCGGTAGTTTTATAAATGACGAGCATATGCTCCAATGTTTTCAGAATTATTATCAGAATTTCAAACCTTCTTTATACTTGAAAGAACCTTATCTCAATCTTGCTTTATTTGTTATATGCGCTGAATCAAATGCAGAAGCTGTAAGGTCAGCAAAGTGTTCCGAATACTGGCTGTCTCAGACATTTCTAAGGGGACAAAACATTCCGTTCCCTGACCGGGCTAAAGCTGACAATCATAATTTTACATTCGAAGAAAAAATGCTCATTGAATACAGGAGAAAGTCTGCTGTTATAGGTGATGCTGAAATTGTATCTAAAAATTTGAAGGAGATTGTAAAAAAATATGCGGTACATGAGCTCACAATTGTTACCATCACTTCTGATTTTGAAGAGAGGAAAAAGTCTTATGGATTACTTTATGATTGTATGTCCGTGTGAAGAGATATAGATTAAGGGAATTGTAAATATTGTAAATGAGATTGGCTGAGAATTATGAGGAGTTGAGGTATTATAAATGTATGGTTTGAGATAATGGTTTTTACCTGAAATATATACCGGCTTCGATACAAAACTTTAATGGTTCTTTGTCTGATACCAAATCTCAAATTTAGAAACATAACTTTCCTTTATTCAGAATTTTTTCCGTTCTAATTATTTAAGCTTTCCTTTTTATAAAAAAAAATCCCGATACAGTATGCACCGGGATTTTAAAATAATTTTCCTGATAAAGCTTTATTTTAAAACTGTCATCTTTTTTGTTTCAGAAAAATTCTGAGTAGTCAGACTGTAAAAATATACTCCGCTTGAAAGTCCGTATCTGTCCGCCTCAAAACTTACTTCATAATTTCCGGCGTCTCTTGTATCATTAAACAACTGCGCGACTTCTCTGCCTTTTATATCATAAACTTTTAAACTTGCTTTGGAATATTCGGGAATAGAAAAATTAATTTTTGTTGACGGATTAAAAGGATTCGGATAATTCTGACCGAGTATGAAATTCTCAGGTATGCTTGCAGAAATATTACCTGAAATTCCTGTTAAAGGTGAATTTGATTTTATACAGTAAAATCCTGTTTGTCTGTCAGATGCAGCAATTTTTCCTGAAGGAAACATATAAATTCCCCAGCATCCGTTATATGATTCATTGTTATTTGAAGGATATGTATCATACCAAGCTATTTCCTGAGGTACATCCGGATTTGAAATATTGAGAATTCTTATTCCTGCAGAATAGTGCGCCACTATAGCTATGTTTCCGTATGTTTCAATGTTATGAACTATGGAATTTGTTATACCGGTCGGCTGCCAGGCGGTAACATAAGTAATATTATTCAGATCTTCTATATTCCATACCTTTAATCTGTAAGGAGCAGTGCCGATTTCATCTGTTACAAATAATCGTTTTCCGTCATCTGATAATGCCGTATTATGAGGTCCTGATCCGGGAAGATTTGAAAAAGTCCTGACTGTCGAAGGAGAATTTTTATTAGTTGCGCTGATAATTGAAACTTCACCGTCATTGATATTTGCTGCATAGATGGTATCATTTACAACTCTGCAGTCATGAACATATTGATTTGTCCATTGTCCAAGTTTAACAGGATTTTCAGGATCTATTACATCAAGTATTGTTATACCGCCGTTAGCAGCAGAATTTCCGCCGTTAAGGTAAAGATAATGTCCGGACTGGGATATAGAATGAGTTCTTGAATAGCCCGTATAAAACCATGTCTTTACAAGACTCACCGAATCCGGCAGATACTGCAGATCTATTATCTGAAGTCTGCTGTTATTTGCTTCTGAAACTACATACGCATAGTGAGAATAAGTTTTCATTTCTCTCCAGTTATTATTCGGACCTGTTACATAATCCACTTCACGTATATTTGCTGAATCAGTAATATCTATAAATGCCGTGCCGGTTGGACAGCCAAGTATAGCATATTCCCTGCCGTTTGGCGCTACATATCCCCATATTGCTGAATATAAATAATTATTCAGAGTATGCTGATTAAGATTTTTTAAAAGATAAGTACCTTGATTTGGTAATTGCGAATATGAATAGTTAGTTAATACTAAAACAATTGTAAGTATAATAAGAACTGATACTTTTTTCATTTATATATTTGGAGTTTTATTTAATTAAAAACATTTTTTTTGTATCTGAAAACATTCCTTTAATATTTTGTCCTTCGAGTTTGTAAAAATACGTTCCGCTGGAAAGATTATATTTGGATGCATCCATAATGTACTCATATGTTCCTGCATCCCTTTTGTCATTTATTAATTCAGCAATTCTGTTTCCTCTTATATCATATAAACTAAGTTTTATATCTGAGTATTCTTTTATGTCGAACTTAATTGTAGTAGAAGGATTAAAAGGATTCGGATAATTCTGGCTTAATGTGAATTTTTCAGGATTTGCTGCTAAATTAGTATTTGATATACCGGTAATTATATTCATTGTCTTTATTACATAAAGTCCGGTGCCCATGTCTGATCCGATAATTTTACCTGATGGAAACATATATACTCCCCAGGTACCGCTGTAACTTGCGCTGTTACTTGCCGGATATGTGTCATACCATGCTACTTCCACAGGATTACTTCCGTTTGTGATATCAAGAATTCTTATACCTGCTCTGTAATGAGCTATCACTGCAAGGTTTCCATAAATTTCTACATTATGTACGATCGCTGTGGTTATACCCGTCGGAGTCCATTCTCTTTCAAAAGTAATGTTATTTATGTCCTCTATATTCCATATATTCAATTTTCCGTTTGGCGATGAAATTTCATTCGTTGTATATATATACTTTCTGTCTGTTGTGAATGCGCTGTTATGGGTTGAGACTACAGGCTGAGGATATGCCTGAAAATTTCTGATAAACTGCAGGCTACTTTTATTTGTTGCATTTATTATTGAAACTTTTCCGGAATAAATATTTGAAGCCCAGATTGTGTCATTAAGTACTCTGCAGTCGTGAACATATTCAGTTGTCCATTCACCGAGCTTAACAGGAACAATCGGGTTTGAAAGATCTATAACGGCTACACCGCCGATAGAGCCGGCTGCATTTCCTCCGTTTAAGAATAAGTAATTTCCGTCCTGTTGTATGGAATGCGTCTTAGTATATCCGGGATAAGACCAGGTCGTTACTAAAGAAACTGAATCCGGGAGATACTGCAGATCAATCATCTGGAGTCTGCTGTTTGTACCCTCGGCTACAACGTAAGCATAATGTGAAAAGGCCTTCATTTCTCTCCAGCTGCTGTTTACTCCGGTGACAAAGTCCACTTCTCCAATGTTCGCTGAATCAGTTATATCAATGAATGACGTCCCGTTCTGACATCCGAGTATAGCGTATTCCCTGCCGTCCGGCGCTCTGTATCCCCAGAGTGCTGAGTAGCTTGTATAATCATCGACATTAGCTAAAAGATATGTATTTTGATTTGGTAACTGAGAGTAGGAAAGATTTGCAATAAATAATATTGCAAAAATACTTAGAAAGTATTTTTTCATTTTATAAAGATCGTTAAACGTTTAAAAAAAATTTATGTAAAATAAGCAATTTGTTTTCTAATATCCAATTAATATTTAATTTAGTATACAAAAGTTCAAATTACTATTTCTGAAAACCTTTTATTTTTTGAATCATTTTGCATTCAGAGATTTTATTTTAATTTATTTCTGATTAAATTTAATTTATTCAAATTCAGCTTTATAATTTCTTGCTAATTTCAATAACACATACTAACTTTTCAAAAAATTAATTTATTTAAAATGAAAAAAACTTCAGAAAAATTATCTGCTAAAATTAAAACACCTCCATTGAGATCCATGATAGCGCTGCATTCTTCAAAAGATCACAAGTTAAGCCATCAGATTTCTGAAGAAAGTAAGAGACATGCCGGAGAATTTGATTCTGTAAGTACGATCAAAACCAAATTATCAAGATACGGAAACATTAAAATTAAATATGTCTCTCCTTATCTTTTACTCTCGGCAAAAAATTCTTTCGTGAATGGTAAAGGACATATTAATGCCATCGACTGTCATTCTGTATTTCCTGAAAATCCCAGTATTTCCTTTTTTAGTTACCCTGATGAAAATGTTGGTCCCGGAAAATTAGAAATTTGGATCGCCGGACTTTCAGCTGATCAAAAGCTCACAGCTGAAATCAGACTGAATGGTTACTCCTATGATAATGCAGGCAGCTATGAAGTCAGAAGTTCAATGGCTCAGGGCTTGTATGGATATTTCCCGGTAAACTCAACTCCCAAAATTGACCTTTATTTCCCTAATGTCAGTGAAGTCTCAGGCGGTGCGCTGATAACTGTAAAACCTGTTGATATGACCGGAACATGGATCTTTCATGACGTGAAAATAAATATAATAGAGTAAGTTCATTATTCAATTTTTTAAATTACAGAAAAAATGTAACGTCTTCAAAATTATTTAGGACTATTATTTTTTCTAAAGCTAAATTACTTCAATAAAACCTTGTAGTGATATTTTTAATTTAACATTAAAAATTTAATAACACCTATCATTATTCCGGCTGCGCCGCCCACTAATGCGCCGTTCAATCTGATGTACTGCAGATCATCGCCGACTTTATCTTCAATTTGTTTAACTAATTCTTTGTCATCGAATTTATTCATGCTCTCTATTACCAGCTCCCCTATTTTGTGATGATATTTGTCAATGAGTTCAGACAGTGTTTTTCTGATCCATTCGTCTATATCATGCTGTGTCGGTTCAGACTCACTGACCTGAGCAAGCAGCAGATTTAATTTTGATTCAATTGCTTTCATCAGCGGTGTATCGTTATTTTCCAGCTGACTTAAAATTGTCTCCTTTAAATTTGAAAATGCGTTTCGTACCAGCACTTCAACATCGGGATTAGATAATATACTCTCTTTTAATTTATCTATAACACTTACGGAGGATTCTTTATTTTCAATCAGTCCGTCTGCAAATTCAATGATTACATTATTTAGTTTTATTCTTAATTCGTGTTCCGGATTGTTTTCCGCTTCATCAAGAAATTCATTAACTGCATTTAATAATCTGTCAACTAACAGATCTTCATCCAGTCCATTGAATTTTACAGCAATTGAAATAAAGAATTTTTTCATTATTCCTGCATCTTTATATTCCTTAATGAATTTATTGAGCTGCTTTTTTAATAAATCCTTTGTATCCGGTTTATTAATTACAATTCTGACATTTTTAAATAAGAGCTCCCAGATCTGATTTTGTTTTCCTTCTTCTAATGATTTCTTTATCCATTTCCCAAGTGGTTTTGAAAGTTCCAGATTTCTGATCTGATCATCAGCTATCTTTTTTAAGAACTGAAGTATACCGGGACTGTCAAGCAGTTCAGTAAATTTTTTCAGAATTTCGCGGATAAGGTCTATGGCAAATAGTTTAGATGATGAATTGTCTTCAGTAAAATATTTTATGATTTCCTTTGTGAAAGTAATTTCATTAATTTTACTTTTCAGACTTTCGGAAGAAAGCCAGTTTTTGGTTACTAATTCTAATGCTCCTGCGGTAAGCTTTATTCTGTTTTTTACAATAATGTTTGTATGCTTTTTTATAAACGGGACCGGTATTGGAATTTCTCTGAATAAAGCGCTGACTGGCAAACCAGTCGGCGAGTCCGCCTACCGTTGCAGCTTCAAATCCAAGCTCAATGATCTTCCAGTAACTTCCGCTGACATTTCCTGTATATAGCAAAATTTCTGTTATCACAAGACCTGCAACAGAAACTATCAGAGAATTTCTTCCGATATTATTTTTTCTTTTCACTTTTCTCTTTTAATCTCAATTATCAAATTGGAAACATATAATTCTTTATAATTCCTTTAACAAAAAAACCCTTACCGGATAACTGCGGTAAGGGTTATGAAAGAATTTAAAATTATTTACCTGTTCTTTGTAAGATCTTTAAGCTCCTGATTACCTTTCCCGAAATTTTTCTGTGATGCATGAAAATTCTCTATTATCTTTTTCACGCTTGTTTCTGTTTTCGAAAGAAATGTATTTGGATGAACACCGATCCAGACTATGAATACAATTATCGGAAGAAATGAGATCAGTTCTCTTTTCGTCAGATCGGGAAGGTTTTTGTTTTCTTCCTTATCAATTGGACCAAGCATTACTCTCTGAAACATCCAGAGCAGATAAATCGCTGCAAGTATAACTGCAGTTGTGGAAACAATTGCATATAAATTTGTTCCCAGATTGGAAGAATAAAATGAACCCAGCAGAATTAAAAACTCTCCGACAAATCCGTTAAGTCCCGGTAATCCAACGGATGAAAATAGAACTATCATGAATATAACCGAAAAAACCGGCATCACTTTCATAATTCCTCCGAAGTCAGCTATCTTTTTTGTATGTCTTCTCTCATACAGCACTCCGACTATCATAAACAAAGCTCCGGTGGAAAGTCCGTGATTTATCATTTGAATAATACTGCCCTGAAGAGCAACGTCAGTAAGAGCGAACGTTCCGAGTACAATGAATCCAAGGTGAGATACTGATGAATATGCTACAAGCTTTTTTATATCTTTTTGTACAATTGAAAGCAGTGCTCCGTAAACTATTCCAATCACTGCAAGAGTTGCGATATAAGGAGTAAGCTCAACAAATGCCGCCGGGAAAAGCGGCAGAGAAAATCTTAATAATCCGTAAGTTCCCATTTTTAAAAGAACCGCTGCAAGAATTACGCTTCCTGCTGTAGGAGCCTGTACGTGAGCATCCGGCAGCCATGTATGAAAAGGAAATAAAGGGACTTTTATTAAAAAACTTAATGTGAATAAAATGAAAAGATATATCTGAATACTCAGATCAAGAGCGTAAGATGCGCTCGTAAGCAATGTCAGATCAGTAGTGAATTGACCCAAAAGCGGCTGACACTGAAATCCGAGCCAGATAATTCCAATAAGCATCAGAAGACTTCCGAACATTGTATAGAGAAAAAACTTTACAGTTGCGTATATCCTGTCCTCAGCTCCCCAGAATCCTATCATAAAGTACATCGGGATTAATATGAACTCCCAGAAGATATAAAACAGGATCAGATCAAGAGATGAAAACACACCTATAAGTCCCGCGTCCAGAAGCAGTATCAGAAAATAAAATTGCTTTATATTTTTCTTTATTGATGTCCATGAGGCAAGAATGCTCAGAGGAAAAATAAATGCGGACATCAGAATAAGTAACATGGATATTCCGTCTATTCCAAGGAAATAAAACGTATTAGAAATACTTATCCACTGGAACTTCTCTACGAACTGATATTCAGGATTTGCCGGATTGAATGCAAAGAAAAGATAAGTGGCGATACCCAGAGGCAAGAGTGAAATTATAAAAGCGTAACTCTTGATAAGTGTTTCATTTTCTTTTTTGAAAAACAGAATTGGTATGGAAAGCAGCACCGGTAAAAATATCAGAATAGATAAAATATTATTCAAATTAGAATTAATTTAATTTCAATATAAACAGGATTAGATACTAAAATCCTCAGTTTTATGAATTAATAACTTATGATAAAATCTTAAGAGCCATATTAATTTTACCTGCAATATAGTTATTGATATTTTTATATATAAGTCTTAATACCCGTAAGTTTGAAATATTTTCTGAAGCGAAATAATATATGATGTTTAAAATGCAGATGCAGATCCGAAGGATACTTTAGTCCGGAATTGGAATTCAGGAAATGAGTATTAATGATATTACTTAATAGTCTTCATTAGAAACATATTATAAACACTGTCACTGCCGTCTGAACTGTAGAATTCCTTTGTCACAATTTTCTGCAGCGCATTATTTTTTTTCAGTCCCAGTTTTTTCAGGTTGTTTTCAGCTATTTTATTTTTCTTATGGACATATGCAACGATGTATTTGAATTTATTCGAATTGCGTAAATGATCAAAAAGAAGTTTTGAAGATTCGTAACCCAGATCAAGTCCTCTGAATTTTTTTTCAAGCGCAGTAGATACTTCGCACGCTTCATCATAATGTTTTCTCCATTTGTAGCAGATATATCCGGCGTAATCATTTTTATATTTAATTACATACCAGATCTCTACAGGGTTTGAATATTTTGATTTCAGCCATTTTCTGATCTGAGGCTTTGTTTTATAATTCAGATAATCAGGATTCAGATATTCCTGAAGATCTTCATCGTTAAATATTTTATGCATCATATCTACTAATGACTCATCAGATCCTATGAATCTAATTAATGAACATTTTTTACCCTTTATAATATTTTTATACAAGCCTTTTAGTAATTATTTAAAAAATTTTTAACTGTCTTTGGGAACAACAGTTCTGTACCATGGTTTTTTGGATCTGTCCTTTATTTCATCAATATGAATATGCTTTGCTTCCATATATTCCTTTATTCCTTCTGTACCAAACTCCCTGCCGATCCCGCTTTGTTTATATCCTCCGAACGGAGCCCTGTCACTTAACAAATGATATTCATTAATCCATACTGTGCCTGTGCGGAGTTTATCCGCTACAGCCAGCGCTCTCTCATCATTACCTGACCATACCGCTCCTGCAAGTCCGAATACCGAGTCATTTGCGATGGAAACCGCTTCATCATCATCCTTGAATTTTATGACAACAAGCACTGGTCCGAATATTTCCTCCTGAGCAATTATCATTTTATTATTAACATTAACAAAAACCGTCGGTTCAATGAAAAGTCCTTCATTTCCGAATTGTTTACCGCCTGTAAGAATTTCAGCTCCTTCTTCAATTCCGGTTTTAATATATTTCATTACAGTATCAAACTGATCCTGATTTACTACCGGTCCTACAGTAACTGATTTATCAGCCGGATCCCCTATCTTCATTCTTTCTATTTTTTCTTTAAGCCCTGAAATAAATTTATCATAAATTTTTTCATGAAGCAAAAGTCTTGTGCCGCCTTCACAGCACTGACCCTGATGATAAAAAGCTGCATAAATCGCTCCGTCAATACTCATTTCCAGATCGGCGTCATCAAGTACAATATTAGCTGATTTACCACCGCACTCAAGAGTGATTTTTTTCAGATTTGAAGATGCATTCTGCATTATAATTTTACCAACTTCAGTAGATCCCGTAAATCCGACTTTATCAACATCCGGATTTTTAACCAGCTCTGTCCCTATTACACTTCCGCTGCCTGTAATAATATTCACAACACCTTTGGGAATTTCCGTTTCGCTTATAAGTTTTGCAAGTTCGCATGCGGTTACGGAAGTTTCCATTGCAGGTTTTAAAATTACTGTGTTACCTGCTGCAAGAGCCGGACCAAGTTTCCATATTGCCATCTTTAGCGGAAAATTCCACGGAATAATAAGAGCGCATACTCCGACAGGTTCATAACGAATAATATTTTTGCTGACACCTTCCTTTGAAAGTCCCGGAATGTCTTCATTGAAATTAACTGCCGCCGCCTTTGAAAAATAATTGAGACTTTTAGCCGACAAAAAAATATCCTCGCCTGCTTTTCTGACTGTTGAACCTGAGTCTTTCACTTCAAGCCCGGTAAGTTTTTCTGCATTCTCGTTTATCTTATCCACAAGCTGTTTTAAAATGCGTGATCTTTCTTCACCTGATAATCCGCTCCAGACTCCGCTGTCAAATGCTTTCCTTGCTGCTGCTACCGCTTTTTTAGTATCTGATATTCCGGCTTTGGATATTTCGGCAATAACTTCTCCGTTTGCCGGATCTGTAGCCATAAACGTCTTTCCGTCTTCAGAATCACAAAACTCTCCGTTAATATACAACTGATACTTTACCATATAAAAATATTATTTAATGTTTTAGATTTAATTACAGAAATGAATTTTAAAGTATAAACGGAACAACGAATATTATATAAAATTCAAAAAATTATTATTGTATTGTATTCTTTTTCCAAATAATCTGTAAATATATTTGATAAAAGATTTTAAAAATTCATTGAAGTTTGAACGTCAGTCATTCTGTAACTGATTAAAATATTTTTATTATATCCGGTCTTTGCTTACATATATAAATACGGTTTCCAGCCGTCATCGATCCTGCCTGCAAAGTTTTTAATAAATGTTATGTGAGAAGGTCTTTTAGGAATATTCATTAATTCAAATTTCGCCTCTTCAGGAGTCCTGTTTCCTTTTTTATTATTGCATTTAATACACGCGGTCGTAAGATTTTCCCAACTGTCCTCGCCTCCTCTTGATTTCGGCATTACATGATCAACAGTCAGATTTGATGTAACTCCGCAGTACTGGCATCTGTGATTATCCCTTCTCAGAATATTTTTCCGTGACAGAATTATTTTTTTAAAAGGTACCCTTACAAAAAAAACAAGCCTGACAATACTCGGATATTCAAAACTTCTGTTAACGCTTAAAATCTTTTTTTCCGCTAAGCAGTATATTGATTCCGCTTTGCCCAGATAGATCAGAATTATTGCTCTGCGTACATTACAGATAGTTAAAGGTTCGTAATTTTGATTAAGAACCAGAACTTTACCGTTTAAATTATTGTACCGGCGGTGAAAAATATTTTTATTATCATGATCGTGGAAGACAACCTCCTTATATTTTGGGATTAGACAAATTATGAATATTAATGTGTATAGTCAATTTATTTTTGAATTTGCAGGAATATTCTTAATAAAACACAAGAATTTGCAGACAAAATTTCTCTTAATAAATTAAACAAATTACATTTTCATGAAATGTAAATTCGTTTTAAAAAATTTCAAAAAATAAATTTTATTCCTTTGGAATATTAAGGTGAGTATGAAGGATAAGAACTTTGGCATTCCGATGATTTATACTAAATAAATCCGGCTCAGCAGAAATAACAGCAGTCAGATTTATTTAAACCCTATCAATGCTGACGTAATTGTTTTTATATCTTCAGAATTATTAAATAAATGCGCGGATAATCTAAGGTAACCCTCACGAAGCGCTATAAAAATATTACTCGTTTCCAGATATTTCTGGACTTCTTCATTTCTTTCAATGTCTTTATGAGAGAATAAAAGAATATTTGATCTGTGGTTCGGATTCAGATCTGATTCAATTTTAAAATCACTATCTTTAATTTCATCGATGAAAATATTTTGCAGCATCTGAATATGATCGAAAATATTTTTTACTCCGAGTTTTAAAAATAATTCCAGGGAAGATATCAGTCCGATCATTCCAAGTGTATTAGGAGTAGAGTTTTCAAATGCATTTCCGTCTTTCTTAAAATTAAGTTTGTAATCAAGAAAATTCTTGAAGTCATATTCGATACTTGATGTTGCAACATATGTCGGATCCACATTATCCCTTATTCTGTCAGATATATATGCAAAACCTATCCCGGCAGGAGCCATCATCCATTTCTGAGACCCCGCGGAAATAAAATCAATTCCGGATTCCTTTACATCCACAGGACAAACTCCAATTCCCTGAATTGCATCAACTACAAAGTAACAGCCATTTTCCCTGCAGATATTTCCGATTTCATTTAAATCATTTCTGAAACCGAGAAACTCAACTGAACTTATTGTCAGTACTTTTATTTTATTTTTCTTAATTACATTTTCTATATCCTCAGTCTTTATCTTACCTCTTTCCGAAGGTATCATGACATTTTCAATTCCCCGTAGTTTATACTGATTCATCCACGGATAGACAATAGCCGGAAATTCCGAATCGGCATAAGCGACTTTATCTCCCCGCTCCAGTCTTATCCCGTTTGCAAATATATTAAGTCCGTGTGTAGTGCTGCCTGTAATAATAATTTCGTGTTTACCCGCATTTATTATCTGAGCGCTTAATGTTTTCAGCTGATCAGCAAGCCGCATATTAACAAGACTCAGATTTTTGTTTGTAAAAGTAAACTCATCTATAAAGTCGATCAGCCTTCTTCTTGTCTCCAGAGAATACTGTGAGTAATGAGCGGAGTCAAGATATGTGCAGGATTTCATAACAGGAAAAAGTTTTCTCGCATCTTCAATAGTTTGAATATCTTCCAGAAGTGAGACGGATTCTGCAATGCTGCTGTTCATTATTTTTTCTTTTTATTAGTTTTTTTAGGAGTTTCGGTTTTCTTAGGTTCTTCAAGATTGCTTTCATACATTTTCTTGTAAGACTCATAATAGAACATTATGCTGTTGACATAATTGTATGGCTCTTTCCAGTTATCAAGTGTTCCGTACGGCGGTCTTTTGGATTCCGGCCATACAAGCGCATGGACTGAATCTTCCTTCGAAGCGAGAAACGGATATGCTTCTTTCACATTGTCCCATTGTCTGTAATCCTTTTCAAAATGTGCTGTAATAGTCATTGCGTCTATTACCCTGCCAAGCCCTGCATTGTATGCTGCAAGCGCGAATTTATATTTCTCATCGCCGAATTCCCGGAACTGTGACACAAGTGATGCATAATAATAGATACCGGCAATAAGATTATTAACAGGTGTCTGAGTTTCCTCAAGTTTTAATTCGTTCTGAAGTCCCTGTCCGGTCCTCGGCATTATCTGCATTAATCCAAACGCTCCTGCATGCGAGCGGGCATTAGCATTGAAATATGACTCCTGCCTTATGATCGCAAGTACGATCCGCCAGTCGAGTTTGTAAAAATTACTTTCTCTTGTAATTATATCTCCAAGCTCCTTCACCAGATTTTCAACGTTACCAAGTTTGAATTCTTTGCTGACAAACTGAACTTTTTCCGTTATCCGCTCAAGGTCCTTTATATTTAAATTTTTTGCCTGCTGTTTAAAATTTGCATTGGATGCGAACAGATCAAAAAGTGTATTCCAGTCTTTGAGCATGCTTTCGACATATATGTTGTTATTGAAAGATCTCTTTGCGAAAATATTATCAAGCTCTTCAATTTTTACTTTCTTCTGTGATGACGGAGATACAACTTCATCATTATTACTTTTTAAAACTTCAGATCTGACGCCGTAAGATTCAGAATATATCTGAGATTCCTTGAATGAGTAAAATAATAATACAATTACCAGAATAAGAGGAATGACAAATATCCCTATCTTCTTAATACTTTCTGAAAGATTATATGTGTGAATTGTACTTATGATGTAATTCCGGTTAATATATTAATCAAAATTTTTCCAAAGAAAAAAATTACTGAACCAGTTTTTTATACCTTACGCGTTTCGGTTCGACATAACCGTACTTCTTCTTTTTAAATTCTTCATAATCCGAATACCCGCCTTCAAAATATTCTACAGTTGAATCACCTTCGAATGAAAGTATATGAGTGGCGACTCTGTCCAGAAACCATCTGTCGTGAGATATAATGACTGCGCATCCTGCAAAGTTTTCAAGACCTTCTTCAAGAGCTCTCAGAGTATTTACATCAATATCATTGGTTGGTTCGTCAAGAAGCAAAACGTTAGCTTCGGATTTTAATGTTAGCGCCAGATGTAATCTGTTCCTCTCACCTCCGGAAAGCATATTTACTTTCTTTCCCTGATCAGCTCCGTTAAAATTAAATCTTGCAACATAAGCTCTTGAGTTGTACTGCTTTCCTTCAATTTCTATAAATTCATTTTCTTCCGAGATAACTTCCCATACGGTCTTTTCGGGATCGATTTCCGCATGTGCCTGATCCACATAACCAATACTTACTGTCTCCCCTACTTCAAAATTTCCGTTGTCCGGCTTTTCCGTCCCGAGTATAAGTCTGAAAAGAGTCGTCTTACCCGTTCCGTTAGCTCCGATAATTCCGACTATTCCGGCAGGGGGAAGAGAAAAATTCAGATTTTCATATAATAGTTTATCACCGAAAGACTTGCTGACATTTACAGCATCTATTACTTTATTACCAAGTCTTGGTCCGTTTGGAATAAATATTTCAAGCTGCTCTTCTTTTCTTTTTGAATCTTCATTCAGCATTCTATCATAAGCCTGAAGTCTCGCTTTAGATTTCGCCTGTCTCGCCTTCGGGGACATTCTCACCCATTCGAGTTCATGCAGCAATGTTTTACGTCTTTTGCTTTCCTGCTTCTCTTCCATTTCAAGTCGTTTCGTTTTCTGATCAAGCCAGGAAGAGTAATTTCCTTCCCATGGAATTCCCTCTCCCCTGTCCAGCTCAAGTATCCAGCCTGCTACATTATCGAGAAAATACCTGTCGTGAGTAATTGCTATGACAGTTCCTTTGTATTGCTGTAAATGCTGCTCAAGCCAGTCTATGGATTCTGCATCAAGATGGTTTGTCGGTTCATCAAGCAAAAGTATATCCGGTTCTTTCAGAAGAAGTCTGCAAAGCGCTACTCTTCTTCTTTCGCCTCCAGAAAGATTTTTTACAGGAGTATCGCCGTCGGGAGTTCTCAATGCATCCATAGCTCTTTCGAGTTTAGCATCAAGTTCCCATCCGTTCATATGCTCGATCTTTTCCGTAAGTTCACCCTGTCTTTCTATAAGTTTATTCATCTCATCATCATCCATCGGCTCTGCGAATTTATTATTCACCTCATCATATTCCTTTAATACATCTACCACTTCCTGAACACCTTCCTGCACGATCTCTTTTACAGTCTTTGTTTCATCAAGCTCCGGATCCTGCGATAATAATCCTATACTGTAATCTTTTGTAAAATGAACTTCGCCTTCAAACTTATCTTCTAATCCGGCAATAATTTTTAACAGCGTGGATTTACCTGATCCGTTTAATCCGATTATACCGATCTTTGCTCCGTAAAAAAATGAGAGATATATATTTTTTAAAACCTGTTTCTGCGGAGGATAAGTCTTGCTGACTCCCACCATTGAAAATATTATTTTATTGTCTGACAAAATGTATGATTATTTTAAAATGTTTGTGAATATAATGATTTGAATGCAGAGGTTTAAGTGTAAATTGAGGTTAGTACTGTTTCTAAAAATTATGCAGTAAATTTTATTTTAATTCTTTTCGAATGTATTTATTTCTCAAAGTCTTCACCGCATCTGTAATACGCGGTCCGGGTCTGAACATAATATCATCATCGATAAAAATAATATTTCCGCTTTTCACAGCGCCTGAATTGTGTATCCTTTCTCTGATCTCAGTTTCATATTCAGAATTTTTACCTGTTTTTAGAGTATCAGTCGGAAATATGATCACATCGGGATCCCTGTTCACTACATCTTCGTAATTTATTACAGGATATTCCTGCTCTTCTCCGGCATAAATATTCCTAAAACCGGCAAGCTCCGAAATTTCATTAATAAAAGTTTTATCATTTGTAGTCATCAGCGGATTTACGGCAATTATTATAAGAGCAGTTTCGGATAATGAATCGGGCTTTGTAACATCCGGAAGTTCTGATGAGATTTTTTTGATCAAAAGATCAGCTCTTTCATTTACTCCCGTGATTTTTCCGATATCACTGATCATTTTATTTATTCCTGTTAAATCCCTGGCATGACTAAGAAATAACCTGAATCCCATATTCATTAAAGACTGATAAGTCGGATTATTAGACGACTCAACATTTATTATTATCAGATCAGGTTTGAGAGATGAAATAATTTCATAATCAGGACTAAGATAACTTCCGGTGTTAGTTTTGGTTTTTGCCTGCGGAGGATAGTCACAGTATTCCGTAACACCTACTAATACAGAGTCCGCGCCTAATTCATAAATTGTCTCCGTAATGTTCGGTCCGAGTGAGATTATTCTTTTAGGATGGGAATCAAAATTTACTTCAAGCCCTGTATCATCTTTTACTGAAAACTTACTTTGAATATTTCCGGAAGGTTTGGCGCAGGAAAATAAAACAACTGTAATTTGAAAAAAGAGAATGCAATGAATTACTTTTGAAAAAATTTTCCCTCTTTGCAATTTAAAGATTTATGTTTTTAATTTTTTCTTCTTTGCGGCAGGGAAAAGAACATTATTAAGAATAAGTCTGTATCCCGGAGAGTGTTTGAAATTTTCAAGTTCAGTTTTCGGATCTCCCACTGCGTGCTGATAATCTTCCGGATCATGTCCCCCGTAAAAAGTAAACGTCCCCTTTCCGTAATTTCCGTGAATGTATCTTACATAGTCAGTCCCGTCTTTCATCGCAAGCACTGTTACATTTTTCTTCAGAAGACTTTTCTGAAAGCCGGTGGTCTGTCCGAGAAATCCGTTTATAACCGAAGTATGACACTGCGTCAGCATTGACGGTACCGGATCATACTTTGCTGAAAAATCTACCAGCGTAAAATTGTCATTATACTGCCCCATTGAAAGAAGCTGGTTTGTCACGTCTATATTGGAGTATTCATACATCAGCGGATTCATATCCACTGTAAAATTTTCAAATGCCAGACATTCAGAATAATCAAGTTTACTGTTTGCCTGAGGATCAGCCGGATCACCGTCATATATAGATTCGCAGATATCCGTATATTGTGCGGCAAGAGCTAAATCATAAGTATCTGTCGCCGAACACATTGTAAACAGAAAACCGCCGTTTGCAATATATTCCTTCAGTTTCTTAACTACTGCAAGCTTTAATTTTGATACTTTATCATACCCGAGCTTTGCAGCCATGTCTTCATTGATCTTTTGCTGATTCAAATACCACGGAGCAGATCCGTATGTAGCGAAAAACTTTCCGAACTGTCCTGTAAAATCCTCATGATGCAGATGCAGCCAGTCATAACCTTTTAGTTTATCAGTCAGAACTTCCTCGTCCCAGAGTTTGTCATAGGGAATTTCCGCATATTCAAGCACAAGCTGAACTGCGTCATCCCAGGGAAGAGCGTTCGGCGGGACATAAACAGCTATCTTGGCGACTTTCTCAAGTCTTACTACATCCATGTTATTTTTTTCATCTTTAGCCTCAGCATATACCTGCGCAGTCTGAGTGCCTTCCAGAAGTTCATAAGAAACACCTTTGGCATTACATTCTTCCTGAAGCTTTGAAGAATATCCAAACATAAACGAACCGCCTCTGTAATTAAGCAGCCAGTCCACTTCCTTATTACTGAGTAAGTGTCTGTATGCAATTCCGTATGCTTTCAAATGATCGGTCTGCGAGTCTTCCATCGGTATAAGTAATTTTACCTGAGAAAACGCTGATGCATTAAAAAGGAATGAAATTAGTAGTATTAAAAAAATTTTTATTCTGTTATTATTCACGGTTAAATTTAGTTTTTAATTAATGTTAAATCAATAGAAACGAAATTGTATAATTTGGGTAACACAATTTTCTCAATAATGTTTAATTTTTGCAGATGAATATACTTGCTGTGGAAACATCCTGCGATGAAACTTCTGCTTCTGTCCTTGATAATGATATAGTTCTATCGAATATTATTTCCTCGCAGATCTCCCATAACAAATTCGGAGGAGTTGTGCCGGAATTAGCTTCCCGTGAACATTTAAAAAACATTTCCGCAATAGTAAGTAAATCTTTGGATTCATCCTCTAAGCAGCTTAAAGATATAGATGTTATTGCTGCGACCTGTGAACCTGGTTTAATAGGTTCGCTCTTAATCGGTATGAATTTTGCAAAGTCACTTGCCTTTACCCTGAATGTTCCTTTTATACCAGTTAATCATATTCAGGCTCATCTCTATTCAAATTTTCTTAACGGACAAAAGCCTGAATTTCCATTTATCGGTCTTATTGTTTCAGGCGGTCATACGTTGCTTATACATGTAGAAGATTTTTTCCGGCATAAAATAATCGGCTACACTCTGGATGATGCTGCGGGTGAAGCATTTGACAAAACAGCAAAACTCCTCGGACTTGGTTACCCGGGTGGCCATCATATTGACAGACTTGCTAAAGCCGGTGACAGGAACTACCATAAATTTCCTCTGACAATTGTAAAAGAAAGTAAATATAATTTTTCCTTTTCAGGAATTAAAACATCAGTACTTTATTATCTCCGTAAGATCAATTTTGAGAATGTAAAAACAGATTCACTTAGTTCAGTATCAGGCGGTGTATCAGCTAACAGCCGCTTGCAGGAAAAATTTGAAAAACTGACCGCATCAGGTTACAAGGTATATTTTCCAAAATCTGAGTATGCATCAGATAATGCCGCAATGATAGGACTGACCGGATATTTAAAGTATATTCATACAAAAGATAAAAGTGAATTCAATTTACAATCTTTAAATTATTTGGCAAAACCAAGACTCGATTATGATAACTTCTAAATACAGAATATTTTTTGCTGTGATTTTCATTATAAACTCTATCCTGAATATTACAGGATGTAATGAGATAAGTCAGGGTTTGCAGAGAGAAAAGTTTGAATTTCTTTACCGAATGAATACTGACGCAACATTACTAAAGGATTATACTAACGGAGTTCAAAAATATGAAGATCTGGATTTTTATGAAAGAAATCTGTCAAGGATGTATACAGACATTTTAAAAATGAAAACCATAGAAGAATACAGTGAATCAAGAGCACTAAAGGAAAATTTACTGAATATAATTGAGGAGAATATTAATTCAGTAAAGTCATTGAAAAGGAAACAATATCCCCCCGGAGAAATAATCCGGCAGGAATATGATGTAATCGTAATGAAAGAAAGGACTATTGACTTCCTTGACAGACTAAATGATGAAATTGTTAAAGTCGGAAGAGAATAACTTTATTTAAGAATTACAAGCTTTTTCACTTCTGATTCCAGATTCTCAGCGCCGGTGATAAATAATTTGTAGAGATATGTTCCGTTCGCAATAATATCTCCGTCATTATCCTTTCCGTCCCAGCTAATTGTATTAAATCCGAAATTCAACGGTATGTCAATCTCTCTGATCATCTTTCCGGATACAGTGTATATTTTAATTTTTCCGTTACCCGGATTTTCAAAACCTGTCAGATCAAAAATGAAATTCGTTTCTGTCTTCATCGGATTAGGATAATTATAAAGTTCTCCGATTGAATACAGATCACTTACATTCAGAGTTAAACTTGCCGTATCAGAATTTCCATTCTGATCTCCGAAGATTACTGTTAAAGTATTTGTACCTTTGATCAATCCCGGATGAAATATCATTTCATTAGAAAAGCTTAAATTTCTTTCAGCTCTTTTAACTATAGTATTATTATCCTTTGAATTCTTCTCCGCAACTGTTCTGTCATTGACACTGACACCATTTATCAGAATTTCTTTGAGATTTATCACTGCGTCCGAATTAGCCAGATCCGGATCAGTGTTAACAGAAACTTTTAACTCCGGATTCAGACTGACATTATCTCCGTCCTGAATTTTCTTTCCGTCACTGAAAACTTCTATACCGGCAATTGAAGAAGCCGGTGCATTTAAAAGATCAAAGTAAACATAATTATTAAATGTAAACGCTTCAGTATAATTTCCTTTCGGAAGTATTTCAACAAAAAATGTAATATAATCAGAAGAATTTCTTAATACAGGAATTATGAATTTTGATTCATGAATGACAGAATTATTTTTCAGCAGTGAATTATTAAGTGTATCGGATTTCAGAAATAAACTTTCGGAATTTTTCAGCATATAAACATTCGCAATATATCCCGGGAGATCAATATCACCTTCATTATAAATTTTAAATCTTACTTTTAATTCCTTTCCGGAAACAGCTGTTGAATCCGATTTCCACAGATCATCAAGCTCCGCTGCAAGTTCGGCGGGATTACGGTAATTTACTTTAAATGAAGTAAGAACCGGCGACTTACTTCCGGTTAAAGTATCGATTGTGTATTTTCCCATAAAATTCAATACAGGATACTGATAAGCGTTTACAGCAGAAAGATCTGTATTAGAATTTGTTGATATATTTTGTAACAGCAGATCGGAATTTCCGTCGGGTTTTACTCCATAGACATCAAATAAAATTTTGTTTGAAGGAAGAAGAATATTATTCCATGAAAAATTTTGCCATGCATTAGCCGGACCAATGCTGAATTCAGAATATCCATATGTCCATTTGAATTTTTTATTCTGTGAAGATTCGGATTCTATCCAGCTGCTTATATATCTGTTCAGAGTTTCTGAAACATCTGACTGCTGCGCGCCAAGATATCCGATAAAGCTCCATGAGTCGAAAAATCCGATCCTGAAATTAGAGACTTTTGTACTGCCGAACTGCGCAAATTTATTTATTACGTTTGTATTCAAAAGGAAAGTACCTGCGACATAAGCTGCATTGAGACCCATAAGATAATGTGTAGTGTCAAACGTATTTAAAAAATTCAAAATTGAATCTGAAGAAGTCGGGAAGGTCATTTTAAAATTTTTATACTGCAAGATCTTACCGTCTGTTTTTCTAACCTTAAGAAGATTCATACCTGAATTTCCGCCGGCATCCATATGAATGCTTTTATTCATTACAGAGAAATAAGAAGCCTCAGCTCCGTTTGTGCCAAGAGAACGGACATAAAGTGTTCCCGGAAATTCACTTATCTTAATTCCGTTTGCACTGTTTTCAGTATTATATGAAGTATTGGTAAGTTCAAACGGCTGAAACTGCTGAGGACTTATTTTGTAAATTGTTGTCAAAGTATCGGATGCGCTATCTATAGTTTTATCCGAAATGGAAATAAGCGGATTATACTTAAACATCTGAACTGCAGACCAGCCGCTGCTGTCACCGTTAATTACAGAATTAGTTCTCCAGTAATAAAGCTTTGAAGTATCTTTTACGGGAAGAAGAGTTTTGAATTTTGAAACAGCGCCGTGAGGTTCTTTATTTATAAAAAGCTGACTTACCGGGGAATTAAAATTTGCAGATGTATCTGTCTGAAGTAGCAGAATTATAGATTTTTCATTTTTCTTAATAAACGGATTCATTCCGACATATTCAACGCTGTCTTTTCTTACTACTGAATTATGAACAGGTTTATAAGGAACGAATGAAACATTTTTTACATCAATTTCAAATATCAGAGTGTTATCATTTTTATTTTCATCAGGTGAAGAATTATAAAGATCCAGAATTACTTTTGCTTCATATCTTCCTTTTGAATTCAGCTTAAAATTATAAGATATAGAATCCTTTGATGAAAAATTTCTGAGGACAGTATCTTTGAAATAATACTTAGCAAAATCTTTTGTAACAAGTAATCTCATTGTTGCCGAATCTGAATTCAATCCGAAATTCTGCGGGAATACTTTCAGGTTTATTGGTTCATTTACAGACGGACTTTTGTTTGAAAGCTTATAATCGTTTTCGGAAATAGTAAACTCCGGATAAGCAGGGAGCTGCAGCTTAAGAGCCGGATCACCCATCAGAGTGTAACAGTTTACAGTATGTCTGATTGAAAAACTGAGAGAATCGCTTTTAATTGAATTCATTGCATAAGATACCATATCACCTACTCTTCTCACCGTATCTTTTGCAAAAGATTTATAGAATAAAGAATTAATTAATGAACCTGAATACACAAACCCCCAGCCTGAAGTAGCAAAAAAAGAAACAGCTCCGGTATTATTCATATTCATAAACCGTTCACCAAAAGATCTGAAATTTGGCTCACCTACTTTTCCTGTATAGCAGGTCATGCTGAGTATCACAGGAAACTTTCCGTGATTACTTAAAATTTCAGGATCATTCAAAGCAATTTCCCAGTCCTGACTTCCTGCATGTCCCATGAAGTTTACCGTGAGTGTTCCCCTGTTTATCTGATTTTTTATTGAGTCGGAATAATTAAATGTTTCAGCGCCGTTAAGATCATTCCTCAGTATTCTTACCGGATTTCCCTTAACAGGATTTGAGAGTATATATGGATTGATAAGCGAGTCATTATTTAGCGAAAGGAACAGCTGCTGTTCAGCCTGATTTACCCCTCCGCCTATAAAAGTAAAATCTTTCCACCACTTTTGCGGAGGCTGTGTTTCGTAAGTGATAATATTATTTACCATATTCTGAGCTTCTGAAACATTAAGAGCCGGAAGTCTTCCTATAGAGATCTGATTATAGAAAATAAAATTATTAATAAAAACATTTGAATAAAAATTATCCGAAGAGGGATTGCCCTTTACGGGGATCAGATTTTCACGATAGACAGTTGCATCTGAATTTTTTTTCGGATCAAGGGAACCTCTCCCGAAGAGACAGATATATTTTACTCTTGGCTGCTGCCAGTTATAAAAAATATGCCTGTTAAAATTTCTGACAGCATCCGGACTTTCAATACCGAAATTAAATATATCATAAATACCTTTTATCTCCGTGATCTTAACTCTGAAATTATCATAAGTCTCACGATGATTCTGAAGCTGCAATGCCTGAGATTCAAAGATCTTATTATAAATGATCAGATAATCAGCGCCGTTTGCAGATGATACAAGATCAGGCACCTGTCTCTGAATAATTTTAAAAGGCTTTTTTGAAATAACTTTATTGGTGATCTCTATTTTTGAATTTTGCTTTGCGGAAAATATCAGTGTGTCAGCTGAATTTGAAAATGAAGTAATCCGGATATTATTTTTTATATCATAAATAAACGTCTGATTACCCGGATTGAAACCGGATAATTTAATCTTCTTAGAAGTCGAATCCTCTCCGGCAAGATCCATTAAGGATATATTATTTCTGAATTTTAAAACTTTCGGGTATTTAAATTCAAACATATCAAGAAACATAGTTCCTGAAAATCCGCCTGATGAAGTATACGTTGCAGTAACATTGTTTACTGTAGTTTCAGAAAGCAATGCAGAAGAAAATGTAACAGCAGTATCCACTCTGCTGAAATCATTTCTTACAAAATCAGCTACGATATTTCCGTTTACTTTGATCTGTAGATTATGTTCGTTTGTTACAGAAAAGCTTGCGCTCTGCGGATATGCGAATACCCTTAATGAAACCGTTGGCAAATTTTTATTCAGCAGCGGGATAGAGAAAGTATCAGAAACTGACTGCCCGTTACCAAGCAAGCTCCAGTACCATGACTCTCCGAGATATCTTTCATTAGTAAAATTACCGAAATCATTTGAGCTCGAAGCCTGACCGATCCAGTAAATTTTATCTTTTTCAAGATGAAGCAGTTCGTTTGAAAAATTCTGAAGATAATTTGAAGGCGCGGCATACGCAGAGTTAAACATTCTCAAACCATTTGTACCGCCCCAGTCTATCCAGTAAACATTCGTATCAGAGTAAAGATCAAAACGTTCATTTGTTGAATATACAATTTGATTGTCCTGATTATATGCATTAGTAAGACCGCCGTAATTTCTTGTCCCGTAAAAATCAACGAAATCCGAATCATTAAAGAATCCGTCTGACTCCCCTCTCACAAATACAGGGATCTGATTCCCGCGGTTAAAAACTCTTAAAGTCCTCGGGTCAATAGCTGATGTACTTACACCGGCATTTTCAAAATCAGATTTATTGATCCTGTGAATTCCGTCATCTGCGATATATAATTTAAGATAAGTTTTATTTGGTGTGATCCAGTTGTAATCCTGCGAGAAAAGAAAATCAGAAGCGAATACGTTAATTAATAGTATAAGAAGAATTTTAGTCAGATTCATATGATTGGGTTGACTTAAGTTAATTATGGTAGGAAATTAAATATACACCTCCTCTGAAAAAATTAATTAAAAACTTATTCAAAAATAAGAATTATATACTTAAATAAAACTGCTTATTATTTTAAAATAAATTTCATTCGGGTTAATTTTTGTAAAACTGAATTTACCTTTGAAGCTCTTTTACTTTATCAAAGAGATTTTAATTGATCTGCTGTTCCCGCTGAAATTCATTGTGCAGAAATATATCCCGCTGCTGAGAGCTGATGCATTGTAATTTATTTCATATGAACCGGCGGTTCTGAATTCATTTAGAATCTCTGAAATGAAAGCTCCTTTAGAATCGTACAACTCCATTTTAACATTACCTGATTTCGGAATGTCAAACTTAATAGAAGTTTCCGGATTAAACGGATTTGGAAAATTCTGATACAGCGAAAATTCCTCAGGTATATTAGTTTTTATGTTCGTAAAATTAGTAAGGTTTGTAGCTCTTATAACAAATAATCCGTTTGAAATATCAGAAGCAATAATCTTTCCTGACGGTAATAAATACGCCGCCCAGCATCCTTCGAACTGAGTTGAATTATCCTGAGGTCTTGTGTCATACCATGCAGTCTCAACAGGATTTTCCGGATCCGAAATATCTAATATTCTGACACCGGAAGTATAATGCGCGACAATTGCGTAGTTGCCGTAGATCTCTACATTGTGAGTAATTGAAGAAGTAATACCTGTTGGCTGCCAGCTCCTTATATAAGTTATGTTTTCCAGGTCTTCAATATTATAAATTTCAAGTACACCGGGATCTTCATTTTCATGTGTTACAAATAAATATTTTCTGTCATCGGTGATGGCGCAGTTGTGCGGAAATCCCTGAAGAGTGGAAAAATTTCTGATCTCCTCCGGGTTATCTTTATTTCCTGAATTAATTATAGAGACTCTCTGATTGAGAATATTACAGGTCCAGACAGTGTCACTTAATATTCGGCAGTCATGAACATATCGCCCGGAATTGAATCCTCTTCTGACCGGATTCACCGGATCAGATACATCAACTATCTGCAAGCCGCCGTTGGGACTTGCATTACCGCCGCTCAGATAAAGATACGGACCGGACTGTGAGATAGCATGTGTATAAGTATAACCGCTGTAAGACCATGTCCTTGCCAGATAAATCGAATCCGGAAGATACTGAAGATCTATGATCTGAAGTCTGCTGTTTGTTCCTTCGGATACAACATATGCATAATGCGAATAAACTTTAACTTCTCTCCAGCCGCTTACAGGACCGGGAATAAATCCGACTTCATAAATATTTGAAGAATCTGTTACATTAACTATTGATGTACCGTTACTGCAGCCGAGAACCGCATACTCTCTTCCTTCACTGTCAACATATCCCCATAACCCGGAATATGAAGGATGAATATTCATATTCGCAATTAAATAAGTATTCTTATTTGGGAGCTGCGCAAATACTCCGCTGCTGATCAATAACAAATAAATAAGAAAGTAATATTTTTTCATGGGGATTAAAATAATTTTGAATCTGAACAACGAACATTTAAAAAAAATCCCTGCCTGAAAGACAGACAGGGATTTATGAATATTAAGAAAGAGAACTATTTTACTAAAGCCATTTTTCTGATCTTAACTGTTGATTCATTATTTGTTGTAAGTTCAAGCTTGTAGAAGTATACACCGCTTGCAAGGTTTGATCCGTTGAAATCAACTGAATAGTAACCTGTTGTTTTATATCCATTGGAAAGAACTGCAACTTCTTTACCGCTGTTATCAAATACTGTCAGTTTAACAATTCCGTCTTTTGGGATCTCAAAGCTGATCTTTGTAGCCGGATTGAAAGGGTTCGGATAGTTCTGCATTAATTCAAATCTTGTAGGTACGCCGATCACTACATCTGAATTCAGATTATGATATTCATAATTGCCGTTGAAATCTATCTGCTTCAGCCTGTATGTATATGTACCTGCGTTCAGACTTCTGTCTGTGAAAGAATATGAATTAACACTGCTTGAATTTCCATTACCCTGAACGTTTCCTATTGTACTCCAGTCTGAAAGTTCTCCGTTGATGTAGGCAGCTCTTTCAATGTTAAATCCGGAGTTGTTGGTTTCTGAAGATGTTGACCACTGAAGTGATACATCATTTCCGATAACTGTGGAAGCGAATGATGACAATTCAACAGGAAGAGCGATATCAAATGAATATGTACAGATCGTTTGTGCTCCGCAGGAGTCTGTTGCAATAAAAGAAACGATATAAACACCCGGCTGAGCTACCCAATTAAAAGTACTGCTTACAGGATTTCCGACTTGTGGCAATACAGGATTCATCGTTGATCCCGGAGGCAATCCGATAGCATTTAAGGTAATATTACCCGGATCAATGTCAGAAGCATTTACAGAAAATGAAATTGGAGTTCCGGGAACTTCATTAAATACAGTACCGCAAGTTGGCGTAGGAGCGTCAAATATTGGGAAATTTGGATTTGTACATTGCGGACTTATTTGAATAAGGAAGTCTACAGCTACTCTTGTTCTTAAAATTGTAGGATCAATTGCGTCTCTGTCCTCGATAATAACCTGACATGAATATAAACCGCCAAGAACTGCGCCCGTTGTATTCCATGTTACTACACCGGTTAAGTTGTCTATAGTTGCAGGGAAACCGCCTGCTGAAGGTGGGTTTTGACTAACACCTCCCATTTCTGCAAGTGTTGCAAATCTCCATCTTAATGTTGTATTCGGATCAGGATCGATTGCAGGAACATTGAAGGAAGATGCAGCGCCCTGTACTAAATTAACTATAACAGGAAGAGTGGAAACAGGTGAAGCGTTACTGTTTGAAACATCTACAATTGTGGATACTCTGTAACTTCCATTTGGATTATTTATTTCAACAGCGGTTCTGCAGCAGGAATTAATTTCTGCTGTGTAAGGACCGCCGGGGGCATAAACTTTTGTGATTGTTTCTTTAGAATCATCACCCGGCTGAAGAGCTCTTGCGAGCAGCCAGTTATTTGTTACATCAATAGAAATAACTCTAAAACGTAAAGTACCTGTTGCTGTTGCGTCACCGAAGATTAAGTTAGTTCCTCCTACAGTTTCAGTAATTATGGATCCAACAACCGGAGCTCCATAACCATTTCTTCTGAAAGCACCTGTAAGAGTAAACTCGACTTCATTGTTGTTAGCCGGATTTTTTGTATAGGTAAGATGTCCGTAACGGAAGTGAGAAGCTGATGCCTCGTTGGTGATAAAAACATTGAGTAAAACTACTGCAATAATAGCAGCAAAGCTGATTGAAAATTTTTCCAGAATTTTCATTGCGTCTCCTTAGGGTTTAGTTAGTAATATTTTTTAAATAAAAAAGAAAATATAGAGCTTTGAAGAACTTTATTTAAATATTAATTATCTAATTAATTTTCAGGTATCCGGGAAATACTATACAATAAAAAATTATTACAAAAAAAAATCTATCGCATTTTGTACTTTAAAATTTTTCAGTACAAAGTTAAATGTTTTAATTTAAACTGTCAACAAGTTTGAATTTTTTTAATATTTTACATTGTATACAATGAAATTTTACATTTATGAAAATAATTTATTAATTTTGTATAATCTAAATTCATCCGCATGATTAATTTAATTTACAATATTATAAGTTTCGGTTTCATGCTCGCATTCCTTATCACATCGCAGGTTTGCTATTCACAGTTAAGCGAGCAATGGCTTCACAGATATACCGGACCCGAATCAAGCACAGACACACCTTCTGATATATTCATTGACGCTGCCGGTGATTTTTATATGACGGGGAAAAGTATTCTAAGCGGAGGATTCTCAGATGTAATAACAGTTAAATTTAAAGCGGACGGAACAAGACAATGGATAGCTAATTATAACGGGACAGGAAATCAGAATGATGTCGGGAATAGTGTAGTAAGAGATAATTCAGGCAATACATATATTACCGGTAATTCAAGAGCCGGCGGAGGACAGAATGATATGATAATTATAAAATATAATTCAGCCGGGATTGAGCAATGGGTAAAGACTTACAACGGTACGGGAAATTTTGATGACAACGGAATTAAAATTCTATTCGACGGACAGAATGGAATATATGCTGCAGGTTACAGTTTTGGCAGCGGGACAGGTTATGATTTTATTCTATTGAAATACGACCTGAACGGCTCGTTCATATGGGGAAAAAGATGGAACGGTGTCTCAAATTCCGATGATTATCTTAAGTCAGCAGTGATGACATCAGATGGTAGTATTGTACTTGCCGGACATTCTTATAAAACCGGTGAATCAAATAATTACGCCATAATAAAATATAACAGTTCAGGTGATTTTCTCTGGGAAAAATTTTATAACGGACCTATATCTGCAGATGATCAGATCACAGATCTTGAAACAGATAATGCAGGAAATATTTTTGTATGCGGGAAAAGCGAAGGAGGGATCGGTGCCGGTTATGATTATGCAGTTTTAAAATTAAATTCCAACGGAGATCAGCAATGGGTGTACAGATACAACGGAGTCACACTTAGCGATGATGCAGCAACAGGAATATCACTTGACGCAGGCGGGAATGTATTCGTTACAGGGTATAGCTATTCCCCTTCATCATTCTATGACTTTGCAACTGTTAAATTAAATCCTTCCGGCGCACAGCAATGGGTAAGATTATTTAACGGAGATCAAAATTATTTTGATAAAGCTGTCGGAATAAAAGCTGATATAAACGGTAATGCAGCTGTAACCGGAAATTCAATAAGACTCTCGGATGGCACAAGTGATGTAGTTACTTTAAAATATAATTCCGCCGGAGATGTCCTGTGGATCAAACAATACAACGGTCCCGGAGATCTCGATGATATACCAACCGGAATTGATGCAGATAAAAACGGTAACTTTTTTGTAACGGCGCAAAGTTACAGTTATTTTTTTAGTCTGTGCGGAACGAGCGATTATCTTTCTATTAAATATACCTCTGCAGGTAACTCTGTTTTTGAAACCAGATATGACGGTTCAGGAAGCGGACCGGATGAATCCGTTGCATTCGACACAGATGCATCGGGTAATCTCTATGTAACCGGATCAAGTTTCCAGACTTTTTCTGAACTTGATTATGCGACCATTAAATACAATCCCTCAGGTGTTCCGCTCTGGGTATCAAGATATGACAGCGAAGGATTTAATGACATTCCCGCAGGAATTGAATCAGACAATGCCGGAAATACTTACATTACCGGAAGCAGTGAAAGTATAACAGGTTTTGATGTTTCAGTGATCAAATATAATACTGATGGCTTTTTACAATGGGAAAAGAAGACAAACGGCAGCGCCGGAGGTGATGATCATTCATCAGGGATTACCATGGATGCGTCCGGTAATGTAATTGTCACAGGTCATTTACTCCAAAACGGAAGCGGTTATGATATCACAACAATAAAATACAATACTGCAGGAGTACAGCAATGGATCAGATATTATAACGGACCTGCAAACGGAAATGACATTTCAAAAAAAATTACTGCTGATGATCTTGGAAATGTTTATGTTACCGGAAAAAGTCCGGGAACTGGTTCCGGTGATGATGTTGTGATTATAAAATACAGCAGTTCGGGTAATCAGGAATGGGCGGTAAGATATAATAATACTTCCTCTAACAGCAATGACACTCCTGAAGATATTTCAATTGACAAGTCGGAAAATATATACATTTGCGGAAAAACAAATACAGGCGCTAATGGAAATGATATGTTACTTCTCAAATACAATTTAGCAGGAGTTAAGATCTGGGAAAGGATGCTAAACGGTACGGCATCATCAGATGACGAAGCATCCGCAGTATCAGTTGATTCCGAAGGGAATGCAATAATCTCCGGCAGCTTACATAATATCATTACCGGAAAAGATATGACAACTTTAAAATATGATCCGAATGGAAATGTGATCTGGAACAGAACTGTCAACGGAACATCTAATGCTGATGACCATGCCTCCGATTCCAAAATTGACGGAGCCGGATTTATATATGTCACGGGATACTGCACGGATAATATTACAGGACTAAATTTCTGTACAGTAAAATATACCGGCACCGGATCAAAAGTTTGGGAAAAGAAATATAATTATTCGGATAACGATTCTGACAAAGCTGCTGCTATACTTGTAGATAATTCGGGCAGCTTATATGTAACTGGTTCGAGTAACGGACTTGGCGGAGGTTTTGATTTTGTAACAATGAAATATCTGCAAAGCTATACCCTTGATCTTAAAGTACTTATCGAAGGATATTACAACGGTAATTTAAATGTAAATACTATTGACACAATAAAAGTATTTTTAAGAAACGGAAGTTCTCCTTATAATTTTGCAGATTCTTCAGTGTCAGTTTCAGATGCAAACGGAAACTGCATATTTTCTTTTGATAATATTCAGAACGGACAAAATTATTATATAATTGTTGACCACAGGAATTCGCTTGAGACCTGGAGTAACACTGCAATGCAGTTCAGCGCTTCAGGATTGAGTTATGATTTTACAAATTCAGTAACAAAAGCATTCGGTAATAATCTGACGCTTCAGGGCAGCCGTTATTGTGTTTATACAGGTGATGCAAATAAGGATAACGTAATAGATGTATCAGATCTTGGTTTAATTGATAATGCCGGATATAATTTTAAAAGCGGATATGTAACAGAGGATATAAACGGAGACGGTGTAGTTGATCTGACAGACCTGGGAATAACGGATAATAATTCCGGCAACTTTGTTTCAACACTCAGGCCGTAAACTTTGTTGAAAATAAATATTGAATGTTAATAATATAACCGGACTAATTATCCGGTTTTTATTTGCTCTTTAAGAATCCCCTGATTCGTAACTCTGCGTACCCAATCGGGAGATTGTGTAAGGATTAAAATCAAAATGCTTTTCCATTAACGGACTATCGTTCCCCACCTTCCTATCCTCGCATCATAATACCTCGCACCGAAATAATCATATAAGCTCTCCTTATCTCTTTCTTTTCCTGTATATTTAAACTTTAAACCCCCGTCAGAGTCTCCGGCGCTCTTTCCGGGACTCTGACGGTAAGCTCCGAACTTTCAACTAATAAACTAACTCGACATCATATACTCCATTTCCAATTATATAATTTGAAGCGCTTGAATGTTTATAGTCCTCCGGCTTTTCTGCAAGTCTCCATCTCGGAGTGCATGGATTATTATGAATGTAATTTAATTTTTTTAAACCCCCGTCAGAGTCTCCGGCGCTCTTTCCGGGACTCTGACGGTAAGCTCCGAACTTTCAACTAATAAACTAACTCGACATCATATACTCCATTTCCAATTATATAATTTGAAGCGCTTGAATGTTTATAGTCCTCCGGCTTTTCTGCAAGTCTCCACTTCCCGCGTGCATGGATTATTATGAATGTAATTTAATTTTTCCCTGTATAGATCTGAATTCACCATTTCTTTTGAATCAAACCTGTCTTTAAAAACTTTATGCTTTGCTCCTTTTTGAATCTCTGCAGCTTCTGAAAATATTTTTAGCAAATCTTTTCTATTATCTTCTTCAAGAAAATCAACTATTTCATAAGCCTGAAATCTTTTGGCATTTTGTATTAATTTGGATACATCAGGCGAATAGTGTGAAATGTACAACAATAAATGAAGATGATTGGGCATGATAACATATCCATGGATTTTGTTACTATAATGATTTTTTCATATAGTCGAACCATTTGTAAATCAGATTAAAATATTTTTCCTCTGTAAAAACACTTTTCCATTTGTATATGGTATATGTGATAAAATAAATTCTTTCAGGAATAAAATCTCTAACTCTTGTAGCCATAAAATCCTCCTCTTAATTCGCCGGTATTTACGATCCGCCCGCAACACCGACTCAGAACTAAATCTCTAATTCTTGTAGCCATAAAATCCTCCTCTTAAATCGTCAGAGGAAATTAATATTTACGATCTGTAATTTCAACTGGCTAAGCTATCCGTCAGAGTCCCGGTAGAGCACCGGAGACTCTGACGGGGGTAAATCAAGACGCTTGTAAATGAATACAGGGAAGCTGGATATTATAAAGCAGTATTTGACGGCAGCGGACTTGCAAGCGGTATATATTTCTACAAGCTCTCGGCGGATAACTTTAATCAGACAAAGAAGTTGTCGCTGGTGAAGTGAATTTACTGTAAAGTCCAAACTTTTTAAATTATATTGATCATTGATCATTAATAATTGATAATTGACTTCACCGTCTGCGGAATTATTTTTCCGAAATATCGAAAAACAACCCATATTTGCAGTTTTAAGTTTTAAAGTAAAAATTTTCACCGCATTTATCGACCGCAGTGTCCTGTTTATTGACCGCAACGACCTGTTTATCGACCGCAGCGACCTGTTTATCGACCGCAGCACTGTGTTTAGGTACTGTAGCGGTATCGTTCTCAATCACCGCAACCTGTTTCGGAACTGTGCGAACTTCTTCTCAACCACCGCAGCCTGTTTCGGAACCACTGCAGCCTTTATCTGAACTGCTGTACACTTTTTATGAACTGTTTGTAGACTCATTCTCCACTAACGCAACGATTTCTCAACTTAAGACAATGTTTTCTTCACTTACAATAACGATTTCTCAATTGAATTTATTTGTTTCGTCACTTCCGAAACTCATTTTCCGGCTGCTTCGTGTCTTCTGACGACTGCCGAATGTCTATTTTTGAATGCCGCATGTCTATTTTTGACAGCCAAAAGTCTCTTTTTGAAAGCCAAAAGTCTCCTGACGAAAACCAAAAATCTCTTACCGAAAGCCAAAAGTCTCCTGACGAAAACCAAAAGTCTCTGATTGAAAGCCGCATGTCTCTTGTTGAAAGCAGCGTGACTCTTATTGAAATCCAAAAGTCTCCGATTAAAAGCTGAAAGTCTCTTTTTGAAAGCCGCATGTCTTTTTTTCAAAGCTGAATGTCTATTTTTGAAAGCCGAATGTCTCTGATTTAAAGCCAAATGTCTTTTCCCGGATGTTTTGTGTCTTCACTTTAAAGTTTAATTTCTTTTCCCGGGAGTTAAATATCTTCTTTCGAAAGCCTGATGTTTAATAAATAAAATTAATAGTCTTTTCAGGAAAGTAAATTTTCTTTGCGGTAAACTGAATGATCTAATTTCAAAAATAAAAAAAGCCGGACTTTGCAGCCCGGCTTTAGAATTGCAATAACAATTTATTTATTACTTCAGCAATGTCATTTTCATTACTTTATTTAATCCGTTATATTCGATTTTATAGAAGTAAATTCCGCTTGACAGATCTGTTGCATTGAAATTCACCGAATAGTATCCGGCTGTTTTCACTTCATCTGTAAGCACTGCTATTTCCTTTCCGCTGTTGTCATAGATTGCAAGTTTTACTTTGCCGTCAGCAGGGATCTGGAAGTCGATCTTTGTAGATGGATTGAATGGATTCGGATAATTCTGAGCGATAGAGAATTTATCCGGTACTCCGACTATTACTTCACTGCTTAGATTGTAATACTCGAATGATCCGTTAAAATCTATCTGTTTCAGTCTGTAATTATAAGTTCCTGACGCTACGCCTCTGTCAGTGAATTCATAATTCTTCATTTCATTTGTCGTACCGTTTCCGTTCACATTACCAACCTTTGTCCATGCGCCGTTTACTGATCTTTCAATATCAAAACCGGAATTGTTGATCTCTTCGGTTGTTGACCATTTCAGACTGACGCTGTTACCGGAGACTGTGGAAGTAAATGAAGCAAGTTCGACAGGAAGCGGATCTTCCCACAGTTTATAAGCGGTATCAGATCTGCCTGTTGTTCCGATTGTTGCGAAGATAGTATCTCTTCCCGGATTTGTACCGACATAACAAAACTGGATCTGTCCGTTTTGATCTGTGTTTCCTGCAAAATTCTGTGGAGCGTTAACGCCTCTTACTACAAAAATTACGTTTACATTATCCTGAGGAACTGCAAACTGATCTGTAACTGTAGCAGTTACGCAATGCTGTGTATTGATCGGATTAATAGAATTTTTCGGAGCAACTGTAATATTAAGTACTGTAGCTGCAGTGATCTCGCCTGCAACTGCAATTCCGAATACTGTACCGTTTGCTGTACCTGTATTATAAGTGGTAATTACATTACCTGTTGCTATATCAATTCTGTAAACATTTGATGAACTAAAATCCGCACTCCAGAATGATGTGCCGTCAGGATCGAGATTCAGACCAAACCAGCTGTTCTCGCCGGCTACGTCATAAGTCTGAATAACTGCTCCGGCTGCATTGAGTCTAAGTACATTTGTTCCCATTGCAACGAGTACTTCTCCGTTTAATCTGATTCTTAATGCATAAGCGTTTCCTGAAAGTCCGGCTGCAAAATTTGCTCCGGCGACATTCGTACAGACATTGTGAGTTCCGACAAAAGTTCCTTCAGTTGTTCTGAGCATTGTGCACTGATCAGACTGCAGATCCATAAAGTCAACTCTTCCGTTGTATGATGTCTCAATAAAATTTCCGTTGTAATCAAATTTTCTGATTCCGTTGCCTAAATTACCAACGTAAGCATTCCATTGATTATCAAATACAATTGATTCAGGAGTTGTATTGCCTGAACCGAAAGTTCCCTGGAGCACACCGAACTTGTCAAAGACTGAAACTGAATTGTTTGAAAAATTTGTAACATAAAGTTTATTGGCTGAATCAAGCGCCATACCTGTAGTAAAACCGCCGACAGTTGTGTTCAGTGTCTGAACCAATGTTCCGTTTGGTCTCCTCCACTGCACCTGACCGTTAGCAACAGCGACAAAAACGTCACCTGTCTGAAACTGAGCTTTAATTTGTTCAACCGGAAAAAGCATTACGGCAAACACTAAAGCAAATATTACTTTTGTAAACTTACCCATTTTAATTCCTTTCAAATAGTTAGTTTTTTTAAAATATTTTTTTAAAAATAGTGCATTGTTAATTATATCTTTGGATATAAAATTATTTTATATATAATATAATAAGGATATAAAGCCGAAGTGTGAAGAAAGTAAGATTTCAGGATAGAACTCATAACAATGTAAAATTTATTCAGAAAGTTTGTCTAATTAATTTTAAACTAAATATGACGGAGTTTAAATTTTATTGTTTCTTTAGTGCAACTTAAATATTTATAAATTTTTTTGCAAGATTAAAAACGGTTTTCATAAAAAAATAATATTGGGAGAAATAATTGCTTCAAGTTTAGGATTTATTATAATTGTAAAAAAAATTAATTAAGATTAAAAAATTTTAACTTTTATATAATGCACCCTTTATATATTTTTGTATTAAATCAACAGTTCCTGTATTTTATTTATTCAAACTCTAACCACTGATAAATGACTAATGAATTACTGATCTTATTTTTTATAGTTGGAATTGTTATGGTAGCGGGCGGTATGATAGTATCACACATCATTGCTCCCACTTCAGTGAATGCAGTAAAGGAAGAAACTTATGAATGCGGAATTCCAACCAAAGGTACTTCTAAAATTCAGTTTAAAGTCGGCTATTATCTCTTCGCAATTCTTTTTTTAATTTTTGACGTTGAAACAATTTTCATGGTTCCCTGGGCTGTTGTAATGAAGGAGCTTGGTTTGATCGCATTCATTGAGATTTTAATTTTTTTATTTATAGTAATTCTTGGGTTATTATACGCATATAAGAAAAAGGCATTGGTATGGGAATAGAAGATAAATCAGTAACTGACATGAAGGATTTCCCGGGAACAGTAACTCCTACGCCGGGCGGTAACATAGTAGTTACTACCATTGACGGAATTATAAACTGGTCACGCGCAAATTCATTATGGCCTTTGGTATTCGGCACCAGCTGCTGCGCCATAGAAATGATGGCGACCGGCGCTTCGAGACATGACTGGTCAAGATTCGGAACTGAAGTTGCGAGAGCAACTCCCCGGCAGGCAGACTTAATTGTAATAGCCGGTACTATAGTAAATAAAATGGCTCCGGTTCTTAAAAGACTTTATGATCAGATGGCTGATCCGAAATATGTTATTGCAATGGGCGCATGCGCTATATCCGGCGGACCGTTTTATTACAATTCATATTCAGTTGTAAAAGGCGCGGACCATGTCATCCCTGTTGATGTTTATGTGCCCGGCTGTCCGCCGAGACCGGAAGCTTTGCTGTACGGCATTATGCAGTTACAGGAAAAAATTAAAAAAGAATCAATTCTTATTAAGAGTGAACCGGCTAAAGATTATGATAATTAATTTTACTTATATGATTTATTTTGGATAATGAGAATCTTAAAAATATTATTACATCAGTAATACCTGAATGCGAATTTTCAGCAGATGAATCTCAGTTTTTAAATGTCATTGTAAAACCGGAAGAATTCCGGAAGCTTGCAGAATTTTTAAGATATGACCCGGAAACACAAATGGATTATTTATTCTGTATGACTGCAATTGACTGGACCACACATTTCTTTACCATATATCACCTTACGTCTTCTTTAAAAAATTTTACAGTGGTTATTAAAGTTAAGATCACTGACAGAGAGAATCCTAATATAGATACTGTTTGTGATATATGGAAGACGGCGGAATTTCATGAAAGAGAAGTATATGATCTCTTTGGAATAAAATTTAATAACCATCCTGATCTCCGCAGAATTCTTCTTGAAGATGACTGGGTGGGTTATCCTTTAAGAAAAGATTACAAAGACGAAATAAATATTGTTGAGTTATGACAGAACAGGAATTAATTACAAATATTGAAACCGCGCCCGAGACTCAGGAATATTTTATCAATATGGGTCCGCAGCATCCTTCCACTCACGGAGTTCTCAGATTACTGCTTACACTCGACGGTGAAATTATAAAAAAAGTCGAACCGCATCTCGGTTATATTCACAGGTCTATCGAGAAAATGTGTGAGAAGGATTCCTATCAGCAGATCGTTCATCTCACTGACAGAATGGATTATCTTTCATGTCATATGAATAATGAAGCTGTTTGTCTTTGTGTGGAAAATGGTCTTCAGCTTGAAATACCGGAAAGAGTAAAAGTGATCAGAACTATTATTTCAGAGCTGACGCGGCTTTCATCTCACCAGTTATGGTGGGGAGTAATGGGAATGGATCTTGGCGCTATTACTACTTTCCTATACGGCTTCAGGGACAGAGAACTTATTACTGATATTTTTGAAGAAACATGCGGCGCAAGACTTACTATGAATTATAATGTGCCCGGAGGAGTGATGTTTGATATTCATCCTAATTTTCAAAAGAGAACAAAAGATTTTATTACTTACTTCAGAAAGAAATTGCCTGAGTATGATGAACTTCTCACAGGCAATGTAATTTTTACAGAACGAACTAAAGACATAGGTTATCTCTCCAAAGAAGATGCAATTTCTTACGGAGTAACAGGTCCGTCAGGAAGAGCTTCAGGATTTGCCTGTGATGTCAGAAAACGTTTTCCTTATTCAGCATATGACAGGGTTGAGTTTAAAGAAATCATTTATACAGAAGGTGACTGCTTTGCAAGATACAAAGCAAGAATTGATGAAATGTGGGAATCAATGAAAATAATAGAACAGCTTATTGACAACATTCCGGAAGGTGAACATAAAGCAAAAACAAAAGCTGTTATAAAACTTCCTGAAGGAGAATATTATCAGAGAGTAGAAACGGCGCGCGGAGAGCTCGGAGTTTATATTGTAAGCGACAATAAAAAAAGTCCTTACAGAGTGAAATTCCGTTCGCCCGGTTTTTCAAATCTCTCAGCTCTTGATACAATGGCAAGAGGAAATAAAATTGCAGATCTCGTTGCGACTATGTCAACTCTTGATTTGGTAATTCCGGACATAGACAGATAAATTTACTTAAATGAATTTCAATATATACGACTTTACTGAATTTGTTAATTCGATCAAACTGTGGCTGAACTCAGTCCTTCCGCCTGCTGCTGCTGATATTGCCGGTTTTGTAATTATCGGAATTTGCTTTCTTACCTTCATTGTAATTCTCGGTTTATCTCTCGTTTATATAGAAAGAAAAGTCTGCGCATTTTTTCAGCAGAGACTGGGTCCAATGAGAGTCGGTTTCTGGGGAACAGCTCAGACAATTGCTGATATTATCAAATTAGTTTTTAAAGAACCACTTATCTCTAAAGGTTCTGATAAATTCCTTTTCAACCTTGCAGCGTTTATTGTGATCATAGCTCCTTTTATGGCAATAGCAGCCGTTCCTTTTGCAAAGGGACTACATGTACTTGACTTCGATATCGGATTGTTTTTTATAACGGCAATTTCATCTATCGGAGTCACCGGAATTCTGCTTGCCGGCTGGTCAAGTAATAATAAGTATTCGCTAATCGGCGCAATGAGAAGCGGAGCGCAGATCGTGAGTTATGAATTATCCGTTATCCTTTCCTTATTAACAATTATCGTATTAACCGGAAGTCTTCAGCTTTCCGTTATTGTAGAAAGTCAGCGCGACGGCTGGTGGATATTCAAAGGTAATATACCAGCCATCATAGCATTTTTTATTTTCATCATTGCAAGTACCGCTGAATCAAACCGCGGACCTTTTGATATGGCGGAAGCAGAGTCGGAACTCACTGCTGGATTTCACACGGAATACTCGGGAATAAAGTTTGCATTTTTCTTTCTGGCAGAGTATATAAATCTTTTTATAATAGCTGCAGTCGGAGCAACGGTTTTCTTCGGCGGCTGGATGCCGCTTCATATCGGTAATTTTGAATTCTTCAATAATATAATGGACTTCATTCCTCCGATAATATGGTTCTTCGGAAAAATTGCCGCAATAATTTTTTTAATAATGTGGTTCAAGTGGACTTTCCCGAGATTAAGAATAGATCAGCTTCTTACACTGGAGTGGAAATATTTACTGCCGATCAATTTAATCAATCTTCTTCTGATGGCTCTTGTCGCTCTCAGCGGATGGCATTTATAATTTTATGGGATTAAAAAACTACATATCTGATATTTATAACGGAGTAAAATCACTGATCACCGGTATGAAAGTGACAGGTCATTATTTTACACATCCCGGCGAAATTGTTACCCAACAGTATCCTGAAAACCGGGACACTCTGAAAATGTTTGAAAGATTCAGAGGTGAAGTGGTTCTGATCCATGATGAAAATAATATGCATAAATGCACGGGCTGCTCAGCGTGCGAACTCGCATGTCCGAACGGTTCCATTGAAATTATCAGCGGAAAGGAAATCGATCCGGAAACCGGAAAATCTACAAAAATAATTGATACGTTTGTTTATCATCTTTCAATGTGCACTTTTTGTAATTTATGCATTCTGTCCTGCCCTACTGACGCGATAAAGATGGCGCAGGGCTTTGAACACTCAGTCTTTGACAGATCAAAATTAACGAAAGTTTTAAATAAACCCGGATCAAAGATAATGCCGGGTATTAAATAAAAATATTTTTATATTAATATAAGTGAGCGAAACTGTTTTTTACATATTGTCAGGATTCATACTTGTCTTTTCCATACTGACTGTTACCAGCAGAAAAATTCTCAGGACTGCAGTTTATCTTCTCTTTGTATTGCTCGGAACCTGCGGAATATATTTTGCAATGGACTTCAACTTTCTGGCTGCCGTGCAGCTGACTGTATATGCCGGAGGAATTGTTGTTATAATTATTTTTTCAATTATGTTAACAAGTGATCTGCAGGATAAGCTGGAAGCTGTTCAGTTCAGGAAAATTTTCTTCTCTCTTCTGGCAGTTTTAATCGGAGCTGCAGTGTGTATTACAACAATTTTAAATCACAGTTTTCCGCAGATTACGGATAAAGTTTTAGACAGCAGTATGAGGACGATCGGATTAAGACTGTTAAGTTATAACGAAGGCGGATTTGTATTACCTTTTGAAATTATTAGTATTCTGCTTCTCGCGGCAATTATCGGATCGATCATAATTGCAAAAAAAGCAGATTCAAATTAAATGTTAAAGTTTTAAATCATATGGAGACAGGAGTCAGCATTCAGCATTTTATGGTATTAAGCACTCTGATGTTTTTCATCGGAGTTTACGGATTTCTTACAAGAAAGAATCTCATTACCATACTTCTTTCAGTAGAGCTAATACTTAATTCAGTAAATATCAATTTCGTTGCTTTTAACAAATTCCTCTATCCGGAAAATCTCGGCGGACATTTTTTTGCAATGTTTGTAATTGCCGTTGCAGCAACTGAAGTATCAGTTGCTATTGCTATTATAATAAGTCTTTACAGAAAATTAAAAATGATTGATGTTGAAAATGTAAATGAGATGAAATACTGATCTCTTTTCATAATAATTAATTAGTATGGAAAATTTTTTATACACATTAATAATACCGGTAATACTTTTCTTCACGTTTGTTTTCACAGGACTGTTTGGAAGTAAATTCAAACCTGCTGTCTCAGGGATCATATGTACAGCTTCCGTTCTGATCTCCGCAGTTTTATCTTACTGGACTGCATATCAGTATTATTTTATTCACGGAAAAGTAAACGGTGTTTACCAGATCATAAATGTTTATAAAATTGAATGGCTCAAATTCAATGACACATTATCTATAGATATTGGCATCCTCCTTGATCCGATTTCAGTAATGATGATGGTCGTGATCACAACGGTTTCGCTGATGGTGCATATCTACAGTATCGGATATATGAAAGGCGATTCAGGATATTCAAGATATTTTGCATTCCTTTCCCTGTTTACTTTTGCAATGCTCGGGCTTGTCCTGTCGGTTAATATTTTCATGACATATATGTTCTGGGAATTAGTCGGCATTTCATCTTACCTTTTGATCGGTCATTATTACAATAAACCTTCAGCCGTATCAGCTTCAAAGAAAGCGTTCATTGTTACAAGATTCGCTGACCTCGGATTTCTTATCGGGATTTTACTTCTTTCTGCATTTGCCGGGACATTTGATTTCAATGAACTGACTAATCCAAACGGGAATGCAATTCTGCAAAGCGCTTCAGTTACATTTATGGGTTTGTCCGCTATTACCTGGGCTCTGATCCTGATCTTTATAGGATGCGCGGGAAAGTCAGCAATGTTTCCGCTGCATATCTGGCTGCCTGATGCAATGGAAGGTCCGACTCCCGTTTCAGCGCTGATACATGCTGCGACAATGGTAGTAGCCGGAGTTTATTTAATAGCAAGATTATTTCCGTTATATGTATTTACTTCACCGGCAGCGCTTGAAGTAGTAGCTCACGTCGGCGCATTTACTTCGTTGTTTGCCGCTATCATTGCCTGCACTCAGACGGACATAAAAAGAGTTCTTGCATTTTCCACCATTTCACAGATCGGTTATATGATGGTATCCTCGGAGTTTCCGGATACGGTGCAGAAGAAGGACTCGGTTATATGGCATCAATGTTTCATTTGTTTACTCATGCAATGTTTAAAGCTTTACTATTCCTGGGAGCCGGATCAATTATACATGCGATTCATTCGAATGAAATTAACTCAATGGGCAATCTCAGGAAATATATGCCAGTAACTCATATTACTTTCTTAATAGCGTGCCTTGCAATAGCCGGTATTCCTCCCCTCTCAGGATTTTTCAGTAAAGATGAGATACTTGTTGCAGTCGTAGAAAAAAATATTTTTCTTTTCGGAGTTCAGTATTTGGTAGCCGGAATTACCGCTTTTTATATGTTCAGACTTTACTTTACAGTCTTCTGGAACAGAGATAAAAATTACGAACACGATCCGCATGAATCACCGAATGTTATGCTGTTTACTCTGATATTTCTTGCCGCGTGCTCAGCGCTTGCCGGACTGATACCGTTCAGTCAGTTTGTTTCAAGCAACGGCGAATCTTTTTCTACACAAATTCACATGAACATTGCAATTCCGACTGTAGGTATTGCCCTTGCCGGTATCATATTAGCTTTTGTACTTTATAAAAAGGAAAGCGTATCTCCGGAAAAAATTAAAAATTCACTTGGCTTACTTTACAGATCGGCATACAGAAAATTTTATATAGATGAAGTTTATATTTTTGTAACAAAGAAAATTATATTCAATATGATCTCCGTACCTGTAGCATGGTTTGACAGGCACGTTGTTGACAATACAATGAACGGTATTGCTTATACAACCAACTTCGTTTCTGAAAAAATAAAGTATATGCAGTCCGGTCAGCTCCAGCAGTATGCTTTCATTATGGTAGCGGGAATGATCCTGATATTTCTTTTAACTTTGTATTTAATAATAGTGTAGTATGGATCTGATTTTATTAATATTGGTACCGGTACTGACTGTAGCTGCGCTGATGACTGCCGGCAGTAAAGCTCAGGCAAGGATGATAGCTGCTGCAGGAACAGGTATTCAGCTTATTTTATCTGTATATCTTTTAATTATGTACCTGATAGAAAGAAGTTCAGGAAATATTGAACAAATGCTTTTTACAGATAAATATGTCTGGTTTAATACACTCAACATTTATTTCAGCACGGGTGTCGACGGCATTTCAGTTTCTCTGATACTTCTGACTGCTATAGTTACATTTACGGGAGTGTTAGCTTCCTGGGATGTTGATTATTTATATAAGGAATTTTTTATTTCGCTTCTTATACTTTCCACGGGAGTATTCGGATTTTTATATCGCTTGATCTTTTTCAATGTTCCTTTTCTATGAGCTTGCAGTAATTCCAATGTATCTGCTGATAGGAATATGGGGAAGCGGGAAAAGGAATATGCAGCTATGAGCTTTACTCTGATGCTGATGGGAGCGTCCGCTGTTTTGCTCGTTGGACTTCTTGGAATTTATTCATACTCTTCACCGACCGGCAGCACTGCGCTTACATTTAATATTATTGAGATCGCTAAAATAGATATACCGATAGAAGCGCAAAGATATTTCTTCCCGATGGTATTTATCGGATTTGGTGTGCTCGGCGCTTTATTTCCATTTCACACATGGTCTCCTGACGGACATTCATCCGCGCCAACGGCAGTATCAATGCTTCACGCCGGTGTGCTTATGAAAATGGGAGGATACGGCTGTCTTAGAGTCGCAATGTATCTGCTTCCCGAAGCTGCAAATGAAATGGCGTGGATATTTATAATATTAACTTCCATAAGTATTGTCTACGGAGCATTCGGAGCTATAGTGCAGACTGATCTTAAATATATTAACGCTTATTCATCGGTCAGTCACTGCGGTCTTGTGTTATTTGCAATACTGATGACAAATGATATTGCAATGAACGGCGCAGTGCTTCAGATGATCTCTCACGGACTGATGACAGCCCTTTTCTTTGCATTGATCGGTATGATTTACAGCAGAACTCATACAAGAGACATAAGGGAAATGACAGGACTTATGAAGGTCATGCCGTTTCTTTCCGTATGCTATATGATTGCAGGTTTTGCTTCTCTCGGACTTCCGGGTCTCAGCGGGTTTGTTGCGGAGATGACAATTTTTGTCGGAGCATTTCAAAACACGGATCTTTTTCACAGAAGCGTAACTATACTTGCTGCATCTTCAATAGTAATTACAGCAGTTTATATTTTAAGAGTTGTTGCTAAAATTCTGCTTGGTCCGCCCGGAAGTAATCTTCCTGACGGAATGAAGGATGCAGTCTGGAATGAAAAAGCTGTTACTATAATACTTATAATTGCTATAGCGGGTATGGGACTACTGCCGCTCTGGCTTTCTGAAATGATACTCAATAGTCTGGGTCCGATAACTGAAAAACTGGCTTTGTTAAAATAGAATGATCATATAAAAATGACTATAGAACAATTACTTCTGATGAGACATGAGATTATGCTGATGATAGCAGCTGTCATTATTCTTATAATCGAATTGTCCACGGGAAAAGATAATAAATCTCTGATGATCCCTGCGACAGTTATATTGTTTTCACTCATAACTTTCATCGGATTTTTACCAATTGAGACAGGGAAATTATTCGGAGGTTCTTACAATACTTCGGATATGATTATATTAATGAAGAACAGTTTGAACATCGGATTACTGATCGTCATAATTCAGTCAGCCGGCTGGTTAAAACATTCGTTCGAAAATTTTGATAACTCGGGCGGTTATTTTTTCATAATTATCAGTTCACTGATAGGAATGGATTTTATGATTTCTTCAGGAGACTTTCTGATGTTTTATATCGGACTGGAGCTTGCAACAATTCCAATAGCTGCTTTAGCCGCTGTTGAAAAAATGAAAAGAAGATCATCTGAGGCCGGTATTAAACTTATACTGTCAGCTGCGCTTTCTTCAGGAATATTACTGTTCGGAATTTCGATTTTATATGGGACTAACGGCTCGCTGTTTTTCAGTTCACTGTCATCTGACAATATGAACACAAGTCTTCAGCTGCTTGCATTTATTTTTATTTTTGCGGGAGTAGCGTTTAAAATTTCGTTAGTACCGTTTCATCTCTGGACAGCTGATGTATATGAAGGAGCTCCGGTAAATATTTCATCTTTTCTGTCTTCTATTTCAAAAGCATCTGCCATATTTATTTTAATAATATTATTGTTCACTGTATTCAATTCGTTGATTAGTGTCTGGAATACAGTCTTATATTATACTGCTGTTATAACTATGACAATAGGAAATCTGTTTGCTATGAGACAGCAAAACATGAAACGGTTTCTGCTGTAGCGGGATTTTTCGGAAAGTTTTTTCTCTTTACAGCTGCTGCAGTTCAGGGATACTACATACTGGTATTTATAGCAGTAGTAAATGCAACGATCTCACTTTATTATTATTTACTTGTAGTGAAAGCAATGTTCATAAACAAAAGTGATACACCAATTGAGTTTATTGATAACGACAATTACACTAAAGCGGGATTACTGATCTGCGCATTGGGAATTATTATCATTGGCTTTGCAGGTATAATATTTGAATTCATAGAATCAGCAAGTACAGGAATTTAATACAAAATTAATTTTGGCTTTAAACAACGGCAAACATAACGTTAAAGAAATAGAAGGAATACGCTGCACTGTCGTAGAAACAAATGCAGGCGAAGAGAGAATGACATTTTTGAAAAAATTACTTGAGCTGAATGGATATGAAGTGAAGTTCGAAAAGGAAGTTAAGAAGGATGAAACTCTTCCGGATACCTATATAATTGGAGTAACGGATATTGTGTTCAATCCGGTAATAGCAGTATATCAGAGAAAATTAAAAACACCGGAAAATAAAATTGTAACAGCGCCATACTGGAATCAGCAGACACAGGAAAGCCGCGGCTGGTACTGGAAGCAGGGTGATAAAATTAAAAAGGAAATATGAATTCCGGATCATTGCTTTCTGAATTGGAAAAGTGGAAATTTATTTGCTGTTGATTTGAATTGACAAATAACGCTGTTAACGGTTTTATATGGTTAAACTGTTAAACGGTTTTAATTAACTGATTTAACTTAAGATTGTATTCATTTCATATAACATCATATCGTTTATTAAATCCGGATTTTATTATTATAGAACAAAAATATTTTATTAAGCAATAACCCATGTTTTGTCGCCTGACAAAATCTCATCAAGATTTGGTTTGCCTTTTTTCTTCGTAACTTCTTCGATCTGATGCATCATTGTTTCTTCATAGGTTGGTTTATCGATTGAATAAAATATTCCAAACGGTCTTGGTAAATGAGTACCGTTACTTCCGTTTGCAAAACTAGCAAGTATAGTTGCTTTGATCCTGTCCTTCTTATCGTGAACCCAGAGATCATTGATTGAATTTTTTCCGTCGGTTAAATCTACAACAACCGGTTTAAATCCGTCAAACTTAATACCCTTACAGTTATTCTCTCCAAAAATTAAAGGTTTCCCCTCTTCAAGATATAGAGACTCTTCTTTCTTTGTACCCTTTTCTGAATAAATAAAAAATGTACCGTCATTGAATACAGGACAGTTTTGATAGATCTCAACGAAAGATGTTCCCTTGTGTTCATGAGCTTTCAGCAATATTTCTTTCATGTGTTTAGGATCCCGGTCAAGTGATCTTGCAAAGAAAGTGCTCTTTGCGCCGAGCGCAAGTTCTGCAGGATTAAATGGTTCATCAATAGAACCGAAAGGTGTTGATTTGGTAACCAGACCTACATGAGATGTTGGAGAATACTGTCCTTTTGTCAAACCGTAAATTTCGTTATTAAACATTAATATGTTTAAATTAAAATTTTTACGGAGTGTGTGTATAAGATGGTTACCGCCAATAGACATTGCATCTCCGTCACCGGTTACAATCCAGATATCGAGGTCCGGTCTTGAAGCTTTTAAACCGGCGGCTATAGCCGTTGCTCTGCCGTGAATAGAATGCATTCCATATGTATCCATATAGTAAGGAAATCTGGATGAGCAGCCGATTCCTGATATAAATACGAACTCTTCTTTTTTCTTTCCTAACTCAGGGAAAATTCCCTGCACCTGTTTTAAAATAGAATAATCGCCGCAACCGGGACACCATTTTACATCCTGATCAGGAGCAAAGTCCTTATATGTCAGCTTTTCTAGAACAGGCAGATTATTAGTCTCATTCATTTTATTTTTTATTTAAAATTTCCAGAATTTTATTTTTTATTTCGGCAGTTGTAAACGGAAGTCCCTGAATTTTATTTAATCCAATTGCAGGCACCAGATATTTATCTCTGATTATTTTGATCAATTGTCCGTTATTAATTTCCGGAATAAGAATATTTTTAAATTTCATTAACAGCATTCCAAGATTTTTTGGAAAAGGATTCATATGTCTTAAATGTATATGCGACACATTGTAACCTTCACTTATTAATTCCAATACTGCTGTTTTGATAGTACCATAAGTAGAACCCCAGCCTAAGACTAATAATTCAGAATCTTCACTGCCTGTATCAAATTTTGCTTCAGGAATGAAATCTGCTATTTTATCAACTTTTGCCTGCCGGAGGTTTACCATTAATTCATGATTGTGCGGTTCATATGAAATATCTCCGGTCTCATTTGCTTTTTCCAATCCGCCTATCCTGTGCTCAAGTCCTTTGGTTCCCGGTTTTACTCTCGGTCTTACAAAATTTTCATCTCTCTTATATGGAAGAAATGTTCCGTCTTCAGCATTCGGCATATCAGTAAAAACTGAATTTATTTTTGGTAAATCATTTGAAGTTGGAAATTTCCAGGGTTCGGAACCATTAGCGATATATCCGTCACTTAATACTATAACCGGCGTCATATGTTCAACAGTTAATTTACACGCTTCATAAACTGTATCAAAACAATCGGAAGGTGAATGCGCCGCCAGTATTGGCAAAGGACACTCACCGTGCCGGCCGTACATTGCCTGTAATAGATCTGACTGTTCTGTTTTTGTCGGTAAACCTGTAGAAGGTCCTCCTCTTTGAATATTAATTACTACTAAAGGCAATTCAAGTATAGTTGCAAGACCGAGCGCTTCAGTCTTTAAAGACATTCCGGGTCCGGATGTTGTAGTTACACTTAAACTTCCTCCGTAGGAAGCTCCGATTGCTGAACAGATAGCGGCTATTTCATCTTCCGCCTGAAACGTTCTGACTCCTGAATGTTTATACTTTGATAATTCATGTAAAATATCTGACGCAGGAGTAATCGGATATGAACCGAGAAACAAAGGTAAACCTGAAATTTCTGATGCAGAGATCAAAGCAATTGCTATTGCGTTGTTTCCTGTTATACTTCTGTATGTTCCCGGAGGCTGAGGAGATGCATTGATCTTAAATCTGGTATTAAATATTTCAGTTGTTTCACCGAAATTAATGCCTGATTTAATTGCTAATATATTAGCCTGCGCAAGTTCCGGACTTTTTGAAAATTTTTCATTTATAAAGTTTATAGTATAATCCGGAGACTGATCAAAGATCCAGTATAACATTCCGAGCACAAACATATTTTTGGATCTCTCAAGCTCTTTATTACTCAGACCAGTTTCCTTTAATGCTTCTTTAGTCAGTGAAGTTATGTTAACTTTATATACTTCATATTCAGATAAAGATTCATCTTCAAGAGGATTTACTCCGTCCGGATATTCAGCTAATCTCAAATTTTTAGAATCAAATCCTGCGGTATTTGTAATTATTATCCCGCCTTTTTTTAAGTTACCGATATCTGATTTTAAAGCGGCAGCATTCATTGCAACAAGCACATCATATTCATCCCCTGCTGTAAATATTTCTTTACTTCCAAAATGCACCTGAAATCCCGATACTCCTGCAATTGTTCCGGCCGGTGCCCTTATCTCTGCGGGGAATTCCGGGAATGTACTTATGTCCTTCCCTAAAAATGCAGTGGTATCTGTAAACTGTGATCCGGTAAGCTGCATCCCGTCACCTGAATCACCTGAAAATCTGACAACAACACTTTCTTTTTCTATAACGCCATCTTCTGTTTTCAAAGTATTAAATAGTAATTTATTTTTATTAATTTATAATAGTAAAATTAACATTTTTTTGAATCACAATCACCGCATTAAAACATATATTTTGTTCAGTAATACTCTAAATTATATCATAAAGTTTTTTTCATAATTTTCTAAAGGTATTATTAATTCAGAGAATTTAATCTCACAAATTTAACCATGACATGCAAATATCCAAACGGTGACATTTATCATACTACTATACTTTTCTTTGATATATATTAATTCAAAATTATTTAAACAATTTTAATTTTATATTTTCAATTTGTACTGTTTACTCTCTCAATAACCGAATTAAAATAAATGAACAGAAGAAAAATCACTATTGACGGAAATGAAGCTGCTGCGTATGTCGCGCACAAAGTTAACGAAGTTATTGCTATATATCCGATTACACCCTCATCTCCTATGGGTGAACTCTCCGATGCATGGTCTTCAGCCGGACAGAAAAATATCTGGGGCACAGTTCCGGTAGTTGTCGAAATGCAGAGTGAAGGAGGCGCAGCCGGAACAGTTCACGGCGCATTGCAATGCGGATCCATGACCACCACTTTTACAGCTTCACAGGGATTGCTTCTGATGATCCCTAATATGTACAAAATTGCAGGTGAGCTGACTCCTACAGTTTTTCATGTTACTGCGCGATCTCTTTCTGCACAGGCGTTATCAATTTTCGGAGATCACTCTGATGTAATGGCGGTAAGACAGACCGGTTTCGCAATGATCTGTTCCAATTCAGTTCAGGAAGTTATGGACTTTGCACTGATCTCTCAAAAAGCTACTCTTGAATCCAGTATCCCTATAGTTCATTTCTTTGACGGATTCAGAACTTCACATGAAGTAATGAAAATTGAAGAACTTGATGTAAAAGATATCAGAGATATGATCGATGATAAATTCATTAAACTCCATCGCAGTAAAGCTCTTAATCCTGATAACCCGTTCATCCGCGGCACTGCACAGAATCCTGATGTGTATTTTCAGGGAAGAGAAACTGTTAATAAATTCTATGATCATTTTCCGGCCATTTTGCAGAATGCCATGAATTCTTTCTATGATATCACCGGAAGGAAATATGAACTCTATGATTATCACGGCTCTCCGGATGCAGAAAGAATTATTATCATGATGGGATCCGGCTGTGAGACTTCAGAGGAAACTGTAGATCAGCTGCTTAGTAATCCTGACGAAAAAATCGGTCTTCTTAAAGTAAGACTTTTCAGACCTTTTGATATAAAAAGTTTTGTAAATAAAATTCCCGGAACAGTTAAAAATATTTCTGTCCTGGACCGGACAAAAGAACCGGGAAGCGTCGGTGAACCGCTTTATCTGGATGTCATTGCTGCTCTAAATGAATCCATGAACAGCAAGAATCCCCCGTTTGCAAAAATGCCTGTTGTAACAGGCGGCCGGTACGGATTGTCTTCAAAGGAGTTTACGCCTGCAATGGTAAAAGCTGTCTTTGACGAAATGAAAAAAGAAGAACCGAAAAATCATTTTACTGTTGGTATTAATGATGATGTGACTTTTACCAGTCTGGAATATGACAGAGATTTTAAATCCGTTTCTGATGATCAGTTCGGCGCAATGTTTTTCGGTCTGGGTTCTGACGGTACTGTCGGAGCAAATAAGAATACTATAAAAATAATCGGCGAGGAAACTGACAATTATGCACAGGGATATTTCGTTTATGATTCCAAAAAATCCGGTTCGACCACTGTTTCTCATCTGAGATTCGGAAAGAAACAGATCAGATCTGCTTATCTGGTTCAATCTCCGGATTTCATCGGCTGTCACCTTTTTTCGCTGATAGAAAATTTTGATATGCTTAAAGACATTAAGCCCGGCGGTACTTTTCTGCTTAATACTATTTACAGTAAAGATGAAATTTTTAATATGCTTCCTGAAAAAGTCGGTAAGCAGATCATTGATAAGAAATTAAAGTTTTATATTATTGATGCTTTTAAAGTTGCATCTGAAACCGGTATGGGTTTGAGAATAAATACAATTATGCAGACCTGCTTCTTCGCAATATCCGGCGTACTTCCGAAAGATGAAGCGATACAGCATATAAAGAATTCCATTAAGAAAACTTATCAGTCCAAAGGAGACGATGTCGTAGTTAAAAATTTTGATGCTGTTGATAAAACTCTGGCGAATTTATTTGAAGTTGATACCATCGGAAAAATTCCCGGCAGTATTAAAATTAAAAATCCGGTTTCCGAAAATGCTCCCGAATTTGTCAGAAACGTTCTGAGCAAAATTATTGAAGGACTCGGTGATGATATAAAAGTCAGTGAAATGCCTTCTGACGGAACATTTCCGACCGGCACTGCTCAATGGGAAAAAAGAAATATTGCGCATCAGATCCCTGTGTGGGATGAAAGCATTTGTATTCAGTGCGGAAAGTGCGCAATGATCTGTCCGCATGCATGCATCCGCATTAAAAGTTATGATGAAGGATATCTGAAAGACGCTCCGGCGACTTTTAAACACATGCCTGCAAAAGGTAAAGAGTTCGGAGAAAATAAATTATATACAATTCAGGTAGCTCCCGAAGACTGTACAGGATGCACACTGTGTTTCGAAATTTGTCCGGTGAAAAATAAGCAACAGGTAAAATTAAAAGCTCTGAATATGATGCCGCAGCTTCCGTTAAGAAAACAGGAATCTGAAAACTGGAATTATTTTCTCAATATCCCGGAATTCGACCGGACACAGGTTAATACAGGACTTGTTAAAAGCAGTCAGCTATTTCAGCCTTTGTTTGAATTCTCCGGCGCTTGTACAGGCTGCGGTGAAACACCTTATATAAAACTTGTATCACAGCTTTTCGGGGACAGATCTGTTATTGCAAATGCTACCGGTTGCTCTTCTATTTACGGAGGAAATCTTCCCACGACTCCATGGACAAAAAATAATGAGGGAAGGGGTCCTGCCTGGTCAAATTCACTTTTTGAGGACAATGCAGAATTTGGACTTGGTATGCGGATCTCAATTGATAAACAAAATGAATATGCGAAAGAATTATTGATAAGACTTAAGAATGAAGCAGGTGAATCATTTGCGGATGAAATTTTAAACGCAGATCAGTCAGATGAATCAGGCATTTATGAACAGCGGGAAAGAGTTAAAATCCTGAAGCAAAAATTTCAATCGGATTCCAATCCTGATGCTGTTGAGCTTATGTCTGTGGCTGATCATCTGATAAAAAAATCAGTATGGATCATTGGCGGAGATGGCTGGGCTTATGATATTGGTTTTGGCGGACTCGATCATGTAATGGCTTCCGGAAGAAACGTTAATATACTTGTACTCGATACAGAAGTCTATTCCAACACAGGCGGACAGATGTCAAAAGCAACCGGACTTGGCGCAGTTGCAAAATTTGCGACATCCGGGAAGCCAAATCCTAAAAAAGATCTTGCTATGATGGCAGTTAATTATGGAAGTGTTTATGTTGCAAAAGTTGCAATGGGTGCAAATGATACTCATACTTTAAAAACTTTTCTTGAAGCAGAGTCATACAACGGTCCTTCGCTGATCATTGCATATTCACACTGCATTGCGCATGGTATAAATATGGAAAAAGCACTTGATCATCAGAAGAATGCTGTCAAGAGCGGTTACTGGCCGTTGTTCAGATATGATCCGCGGTTAATTGATGAAAATAAAAATCCGTTCCGGCTTGATTCAGGCGCTCCTGCTATTAAACTTGAAGAGTATGCCTACGCTCAGGCCAGATATAAAATGCTTACTAAGTCTGATCCGGAGCATGCACGGGAATTAATGATACTTGCGCAGAAAGATGTAAATAAAAGATGGGAAATTTACAAAAAATTATCTGAAACAGATATAAATGAAAACAAAACTCAGGGAAATACATAATAATTAATTAATTTTTCTGTTGTTAATTTTTTGATAATCTAAATATAAAATAATATGGATCTTACATCTGAATATATGGGAATTAAACTGAAAAATCCCCTAGTTGCTTCGGCTTCTCCTCTATCAAAATCGATTGGCGCTGCAAAAGCGTGTGAAGATGCCGGCGTTTCTGCAATTGTATGTTACTCGTTATTCGAAGAGCAGCTTACTCATGATGCAGGAGAGCTTGATCATTACCTGACCACAAATTCAGAGAGCTATGCAGAAGCAATAACATATTTTCCGGAGATCAATGATTTTAATCTCGGACCTGCGGAATATCTGGAGCATATCCGGAAATTAAAAAGCGCGCTTGAGATTCCGGTGATAGGCAGTCTTAATGGAGTCAGCAACGGCGGATGGATAAATTATGCAAAACAGATCGAGCAGGCAGGCGCAGATGCTATCGAACTTAATATTTTTTACATCCCAACGGATTTTAAGATCGAATCTGCTGAAGTCGAAGCTATGTATCTTGAAATCATCCGCGCAATAAAATCAGTAGTGAATATTCCTGTTGCTGTTAAGATAAGTCCTTATTTTTCAGCCATGGCAAATATGGCAAAAAAAATTGATGACGCCGGAGCAGATGGTTTAGTTCTGTTTAACAGATTCTATCAGCCTGACATTGATTTAGAAAATCTTGAAGTTTTTCCTAATCTTGAATTAAGTAATCAATGGGAATTAAGACTTCCGCTGAGATGGATTGCAGTTTTGCACGGTAATATAAAAGCATCACTGGCTGCAACAAGCGGTATTCACAATCACTTCGATGTTCTTAAAGTAATGATGGTCGGCGGCGATGTAGCCATGATATGTTCGGAATTATTAAAGAATGGTATAAACCGTGCTTCAGAGATTCTCAATGATTTAAAGATTTGGATGGAAGAAAAAGAATATGATTCAATTCTGCAAATGCACGGAAGTATGGATTATAAATCTGTTTCAGAACCTGCAGCCTTTGAACGTGCAAATTATATGAAAATATTGAATAGTTATAAAATTTAATCTTCAAACATTTGGTAAGTTAATCATCCGTTGCGGTATAATTGTATAATATTATTTTTGCATAAATGCCTTAATCTACTCTTAATTTTTCTCACCTGTTATACAGGTCTTGTTTTATTAAAATAACAGACCATATTGTCGATTCATTAAAAATTTTCCAACAATGCTTTCAATACATTATAATCCAGCTTAACTTGAATGATTATAAAATTCTTTAGATTTATAAAATAGTTTTTTTTTTAACACTATTATTTATTTCAATATCATTAAATTAGGACTTTTATAATCAAATTTTGAAATGGAAGTTATATCGCAGTTCTTTTCCAATCTGAGTAACCTTGAAGAGCTCATAAAATGGGGCGGGTTAACAGTACTCATAATAATTGTTTTTGCTGAAACAGGTTTACTCGTTGGTTTCTTTCTGCCCGGTGATTCCTTGTTAATTACTGCAGGTTTAATTGCCGCTCAGGGATATCTGGATATTTATATACTAAATATAAGTTTAATAATTGCAGCTATCGTTGGAGACCAGGTCGGCTACTGGTTTGGTAAAAAAACAGGACCTAAAATTTTCAACAGAGAAAAATCAATTTTCTTCGCAAAAGATCACCTTGTAAAAGCTAAACACTTTTATGAAAATACGGAGGCAGAGCGATTATTTATGCGAGATTTGTTCCGTTTGCGCGAACGTTTGCGCCTATAGTAGCAGGTGTCGGAGATATGTCTTACAAAAAGTTTGTTTCTTACAATATTTTTGGCGGGATCCTGTGGGTCACATCAATGACTTTGCTGGGTTATTTTTTCGGCAACATTCCATTTGTAAAAAAGAATTTCGAATATGTAATAATTGGTGTTATAATTCTTTCGCTTGTACCTGTAGTGATTGGGTATTTAAGTCACAGAAAGGAATCTAAATTAAATTCTGATTTATAATTTTTATATTCCGGATCCGGGATCCAGTTTGGATTCCTGACCGGATATTTCTTTTGCTTTTTTAATATTCAGATTTTCCTTCAGAAAAAAGTAAGCTCCGATAATAATTAATCCCAGCAGCCCAAGGAGATGACTTACTGTAGCAAATCCGAAAGCAGTTTCATTATTTATTCCGTAAATATTTACTAGAGTAGCAGTACAGAATAAATGATATATACCTGCAGAGTTAGCAGGTAAAGGAATTGTAACGGCAAATGTAATCATAGTCAATATAAGATTTGCATCAAGCAAATTAAGGTCGAGATCAAATGCAAGTATAGTAAGGTAAGTGGATATAACATAAGAAAACCATAGCAGCGCCGAAAGTATAAATATTTGTATATAGTATTTTGGATACTTGATAAAAAGAAATCCGTTTATAAGAGAAACAAATATTTCACCGATCTTTTTGTGATATTTCTCCGGTAAGAATTTCTTTGTAAGTTTTTCTATAATTGCTTCAGACTTTTCCAGATTAAAAAGGATTACAATAATAAAAATTATAAACAGGAATATGACAATAAATGTATATAAAGAGATCGCTTCCAGATTATAATCCGGAAATGCGGAAGATAATTTCTGTCTGAAATATATTACACAGATGCCGAAAGATATCAGCATTGTCAGCACATCAAAAACCCTTTCTACAAGTATAGTCCCGAATGCAGAAGTTCTTGAGATCTTTTCTTTATTGGCAAGCAGTACCGGTCTGTATATCTCACCTGCTCTCGGTATGATACTGTTCATCATATAACCTACCATAATAGATGAGAAAAGATTATACATCGGAATATTTCTTTTAAGCGGATTTAAGAAATATCTCCATCTTAAAGCTCTGATAAATGAGCCGATCACAATACCTGTCAATGCACCTGCAATGGCATAAAAATAATTTGCATTTTTAAGTTCAGCATAAAGTTTTCCAAAATCATTTCCCCTGAATGCAAGGTAAAGAAAGAAAAAAGTTACTGCCAGTAATAAAACTGATTTAACGTATTTTTTAATATTTACACTCAATAAAAAAATTAAAAAAAGTTAAGCAAATTAAAATCTGCTTAACTTATTATTAAAGATTAAAAAAATTTTAATTGTTATCTAAGGTCAATTACTTCAACGCCATCAGGCGGGGTAAAATTAAATTTTGAAGAATTCACGCCTGAATCCAGGGATATATCTTTTAGCGAATAAGTGTTTGTAGATTCTGATGTTACTATATTTATTTTACGAATAAAATCTTCGCTTTTATCGATCCAAATAGTAGCCGACTTAACTGAACCGCTGCTTCTGGGTGAAAGTTTAATAACATAACAATCAGTTCCGTTTACATTCTCATCGCCCATAAGATCAGAATAAAAATTTTCCGGATAATTAAACAGAAATTTATTGGGGGAAAATGAATTTCCATCTTCTTTGTAATTATCTATAATAACCTGTTTCTTTTTTGGTGAATATGCCCATGAAGTCTGACCGTCTGTGATCAATACCTGACCTCCGGATTCAATCCTGTACTTATTTTCTTTTTTAATATAAAGTACTCCTGATGAAGAATTTGCTTTACCGCCTTTACCTTTTACTGTTTGTGTGAAAGATGCTTTTGCATCTGAAATATTATCATATTTTGACTGAACTTTCCTGATAATTTCCTGCGCATCCTGAGCAACTGAAAATCCGGAAGTAAAAAGAAAAATAAGAATTAGTATTTTGAACGATGTTTTCATATGTTGGTTTAGTTATTTTGTAAGCTATCGATTATATTAATGCTTTTCAATTTAATAAATTTTGCTGATAATTGTAAATCTGAGGTTGTAACCATCAAATTAAAATATTGTTTCATTTTCTTTTATACTGTGAAATATTTGTTTTTCCGGAATATCGATGAATAATTTGAAAGTTTTAATTTCATAATCGGCTATTTCCATCCGCTTCTTTTGTAACTATTCAGCTCAAGAGTAACGCTTCCGATTATTACATTCATTTGTGATTTAAGAGGAACTCTTGCTTCATCGTCAGAAAACCATCCGGCAAATTCTCCGCTCAGCCCGAATAATTTATATTCTATTATAAGTTGTCCATCTTCTTTAATTTCAGTTGCTTTGAATCTGACTGTGTAAAGTTCGTTACCGTCATAAACCATATCTGTTTCAAAAATGCTGTTTAGCTCTACAAACGGAATTCCATTATTTGATCTCATAGTGCAGACTGAAGTATAAATTTCATTTTTACCTTCCTGCCAGTGTCCTGTCATTTTTATATTTACTTTACCAATTTCAATAAATCCGTAATTAACTGAATAGTTTAGCTCTTCTCCAACCTGAAGTACCTTAGACTGCGCAATTCCTGAATTTAGCTTAAATATTGATAAAACTAATACCATTGTAAAAATACATTTTATTATACTTAAAGAACTTTTTGATTTCATTTTAACCTCATATTAGTCAATTAATTAATTTGAAAAAGGAGGAGGAGACCATTTTCCTTTTTTATATGAAATGAGTTCAAGCACAACATTCCCGAGTGATGAATTAAAATACGCTTTAACAGGGACTCTGTAATCATCATCAGAAAGCAACACCAGAAATTCTCCTTTAAATCCCAAAACTCCTGAAAAGTCTGAAATTCCTTCCATTTTTATAACTGCAATTTCATAACTCGTATTTTCTAATTTGACAACTGTTTTGTTAACATTATAAGAATATCTTACAGATGATTCTTCTGAGCCGGTAAAAACGGGAATATTATAATTTTTATTCGAAAAGGAATTGAATCTGTATTCATATTGCCATGAAAGTTCATCTCTGTATTTTATATTTTCTTTCATAGGAATTTCATCCTCAGTTTCTACCTCACCATCCGTCTCTTTCGAATACTTGATCAAATTCTTTTTATAATTGAATCTGCAGTCCTGCCTTGTAATTGATTTACTTCTGAAATTTGTTTCATAGAATTTATTTGAGAATAATTCCTCTTCACTGAATTCCATCTCTGTCTCAAAAATATCATTTACGGTAATAAACGGAACTTCAGGATAAGTCTTTACTTCGAGTCTTGCATTATAGAATATTTTTTTGCCCTCTTTTCTCAGGCTGGTAAGAATGAAATTCATGTAACCAAGTTTTATGAATCCATAAGAGATCTCATATTTAAGTTCTTCTCCAACTTCAAATACTTTATCCTGTGAAAAAGCTTCAACCGCAATTATACATAATATCAAAACTGCCGGAATGAAGCTTTTTCTTAGAATAGAAAAAATCATTACTGATTTTATTGTTTTAACTTAGCAAGTTTAATGGATTCTTCAAACATTGTAATTGCTTTTAAAAACTGATCATCATTCTCAACCCAAACTACATAAGTTCCGTTATTACCCCAAAGATCTCTGGCTATCTGAGATTTTATTGAAGTTTTTATAAATTCTTTGTCTTTATTAAATTCGTCTTCATTAAATGCAACTTCTTTTTCAGAAGCCATATTTTTCAAATCAGAAAGCATTCCGTCATCAACTTGAAAACCGTCTCTGAATTCACCGGCTGTTTTAAATCTTGATTCAATATTATTTCTGTTTGAACTCATATACCTTTCCGTAAAAATGTAAAACAGATTAAGTCTTCTGAGCTGTACTGAATAATCAGTCAAAGTATCTAGTTTGATTATATAGTCAGGTGTAATTCCGCCTCCGCCAAATACTTTTCTGCCGCCAAAGGTTGTGTACTCAGGTCTTGCTGAGTCCTGAATGTCGTTGGTATGTTCAATGTTATCACCTTCAACGTCTGCGTTAGCAGTTTCTTTATACTTATTTCCTTCGTAACCTTTTTGAATTAATCTACCGGTTGGAGTATAATATCTTGCTGTCGTTACTCTGAAGGCAGATCCGTCAGGCAGATCAAACTGTCTCTGCACAAGTCCTTTGCCAAAGGTAGTTTCTCCAATAATTAATCCTCTGTCCCAATCCTGGACAGCGCCTGCAACGATCTCGCTGGCTGATGCGGATCCTCCGTTGACAAGTACAATCAAAGGTATATCATTGTAAATGCCGCCTTCAGAAACATACTCTTCATTAAAATCCCTGATTCTGCTTTTCGTATAAACTATCTTTTTCCCGGCAGGAATAAATTCACTTGCCATCTTAAAGGCCTGATCAAGATACCCACCCGGGTCTCCTCTCAGATCAAGTACTACTTTTTTCATTCCCTGATTTTTTAGATCGCCCATGGCTTTCATGAACTCATCATATGTAGTAGCTGAAAATCTGGATACTTTTACATAACCCACTTCATCATTATACATAAATGAAGCATCGACGCTGTAAATTGGAATTTTATCCCGTGTAATTTCAAATTCAAGCGGATCAGGAAGTCCGGCTCTCACAATAGTTACATTTACTTTGGTTCCTTTCGGACCCTTAAGTTTTTTTGGTACGTCTTCTCTTGACATTTTCACACTGGTAACACCATCTATTTTTACAATTTTATCACCTGCCTGAATACCAAGCTTTTCGGAAGGTCCACCGCTGATCGGTGATACAATTGTTAAGGTATCATTTATAATGTCAAACTCTACTCCAATCCCTTCAAAACTGCCCTGAAAATCTTCCGTTACTCTCTTCAGCTGATCAGCTGAAATATATACAGAATGGGGATCCAGACCTTCCAGCATTCCTTTTATGGCATCTTCTGTTAACTTCTGAGAATCTACATCATCTACATAATATCTGGATGTAACTTCCAGAGCGTCGTTGAATTTCCTAACCTGTGAGGAAATTTTATCATCGGATACTGCATCCTGAATTTTCATTCCGACAAAGATACCAAGCGCGAGTATAATTATGGAAATGGGAAGAATAAATTTTTTACTCATTTTATATTGTTAAATTATATTTTTATTTAGAATACTTAGGAAAAATCTTAGTTTAGAATTTGTTTATGCTTCGAACTGATTAAAAATACATTATTAGTACATCATAAGAAATACTATTGATTACATTAATGTTCCAAAAATACTGATTAGATCATTGAGAGGAATAATGTGTGACTTGTAGCATTACGATTTAAACTCCTGATTTGTTTAAACTATTCGCAAGATAAATTCACCAGCTAATTCTCGCGCAGTTTATATCAGAGGTTTATAATATTGTAAATCTAAATTAGAAAAATAAATCAAATAATATATTATGTCTTAATCTACTGTATATCAACTTAGAGATAGTTATTTTGTATGTATAAAAATTAATAATGTAATATTACAGTTTGAGTTTTTAGTTTATAATAATTTTAAGAATACTTTTGTTTTATACAAAATTTTGTCAGATAAATTATATTTAAGTTAATGCAATTAAAATTATCACGAAACTTTAATAATCACATATTACTTTTACCTAAAATTAAATAAATTTGTATTGACTTATCGGATTAAAATAATCATTATTACAAATAAATTTATCCGGAGGATAATGTAATTTAGTTTACTGTATTAAAAAACTTAAAGTAAACAAACCCAATTTATGAAAAATCTTATGCCAAAAACTATCTTAATAGTTTTACTTACCATTATCCTTTTTCAGGATGGAATATCACAGGGTTCAGGAAATAAATATGCAGGAGAATTTCTTTCAATAGGAGTAGGCGGAAGAGCAAAGGGAATGGGCGGCGCTTATGTTGCTCTTGTTAATGATGTAACAGCCGGATACTGGAATCCGGGTGGTCTGTCAAAGATTAATTACCCTCAATTTTCTCTTATGCATGATGCACAATTCGGCAATTTAGTTAATTATGATTACGGTTCAATCGGAATACCATTCGGGTCAAAATCTTCACTGGGTATATCATTAATCAGAATGGGAATTGACGACATTCAGGATACAAGAAATGCTCTGATTGATCTGAACGGTAACGGGACACTTGACCCGGGAGAGAGACTTGACGAATCAAAAATTACTTACTTTAATACTTCAGATTATGCTATTTATCTGACATATTCAAAAAAACAATCAGATAAATTTTCCTACGGTGCAAATTTAAAAATTATCAGAAGGAATATTGCAGATGAAGGTGCCTGGGGTCTTGGATTTGATGTTGGCGTAAATTACAACCCTTTCGGTAGATTTTTCCTTGGTGCAAATTTACAGGATCTGACTACTACTTATCTTTCCTGGTCAACAGGTAAGAAAGAAGTTATAACACCAACTGCAAAAATTGGTTCTGCTTATCAGGTAGATTTTTTAAACGGTACTCTGACTCCCGCTCTTGATTTCGATGTCAGATTTGAAAACAGAAGAAGCAGCGCCAATGCTAATGTTGGTCCGGTAAGTTTTGACCTTCATGCCGGTATAGAATATTCTTACAGAGATTTAGTCAGTTTAAGGACAGGTGTAAATGATCTTGGTAATCTTACATTAGGGGCAGGTGTGAAATTGCCTAAAATTAATATTGATTATTCATTTTCTAAATTTGACGGACTTGAAGAACTTGGAAATTCACATATAGTCTCACTGATGTTCACACTTGAAGAAGAAAAATTTCAAAGAAAATAATAAACTATTTTTGTAAAATATAAACCTTGTTAATTCACTTTAACAGGGTTTTTTTATTTATACATATGAATAATTTCGGAATTGCAGTTCACGGCGGAGCAGGTACAATATTAAAATCCAGGATGACTGCTGAAAAAGAAATAGAATATTCAGGTGCAATTGAGATTGCAATAAAAGCAGGTTCAGAAATATTAAAGTCAGGGGGAAATTCAGTTGACGCTGTTACAGAATCTCTTATCATACTTGAAGATAATCCGCTTTTTAATGCCGGTAAAGGTTCGGTTTTTACTTCTGAAGGATTACACAGTATGGATGCATCAATAATGTCGGGTAAAGATCTGCAGGCAGGAAGTGTTTCATCTGTAAGCGGAGTCCGTAATCCAATTTTACTGGCAAAAGCCGTAATGCTTGATCCTGATATAGTAATGTTGTGCGGAAAAGGTGCAGAAGAATATGCAAGGAAGTGCGGCTTAAATTTTGAAAATGAAAAGTATTTTTACAGTGAATTCAGATATCAGCAATTTTTAAAAGCAGCGGATAATGGAAAAGCTATGCTCGACCACAGCACATTTGACGAAAGCGATAAAAAATTTGGTACAGTCGGAGCAGTTGCGCTTGATATGTTTGGAGATTTAGCAGCCGGAACATCAACCGGCGGAATGACATTTGTAAAATTCGGAAGGATCGGAGACAGTCCTGTTATCGGCGCAGGTACTTATGCCAATAATAATTCATGCGCAGTTTCATGTACAGGAGACGGAGAGTATTTTATCAGAACAATTGCAGCATATGATGTTTCCGCTCTGATGCAATATAAAGGTTTGAATTTAAAAGAAGCATGCGAAGAAGTTGTCAATTTAAAGTTAAAGGGAATTGGCGGAGAAGGAGGTTTAATAGCAATTGATAAGGATTGTAAAATAGAAATGATTTTTAATTCGCAGGGAATGTATAGAGGTTATTCCAAAAACGCAGGTGAAATATTCGTAAGCATATATAAATAAGAATAGTATTCACAAATATTCATATTTTAGTTCCGGGGCTACGGAAAACAAATTTAACAAACCCGTGAAATTCATTTCCTAAATCCCACTCTATAATCCCCAACTGAGTCTGCCTTACTCGTTAATATTCGGAATATCACTCTGCTCTATCTTGATCTTATTAAGTTTATCCCTGAATTCATTTACTATTTTAATTGCCCTCGGAATATTATCCGGAAGTATTATAAGCAGTTCATTTTTCTTAGCATTCTTTAATCCGAAATTTAACGCCTCCACTTCATCCGTTATAACTTTGATTGGGACATCAGGCTTTTCGCTTTTAATTCCTTCGAGCATCAGTTTGTGTACTTCACCTTCTTTTCTTCCCCTTAGACTTTGATCTTCTCTTATAATTATACTTGTCAGCATTTTCGCTGCTGCTTTGCCGAGATTTTTTATGTCTTCATCACGTCTGTCCCCTGTTCCGCCAATCACACCTGTCTTAATTTTATTTGGAAGCTTCTCTACAAATTTCGATAGAGCTTCCATACCGGCAGGGTTATGTGCAAAGTCAATTAATACGGTAAAATTACCGACATCTATAAGATTAAGTCTTCCCGGAGTTTGAGTTACGGACGGAACAAATGAACCGAGACTGAATTTTATATCCTCTATACTGACTCCGTGAAGTATGTAACTAGCAAGTGTCGCTGCAAGTACGTTTTGAATCATGAATGCAGCTCTGCCCTGATATGTCAGAGGTATATTCATAACTTTCTCCACTCTTAATTTCCAGTGCCCTTTAAATAGTGTAATGAAATGGTTTTCATAGACACATGCAATTCCCCCTTTATTTGTATGAGCCTTTACTGCCGCATTATTTTCATCCATACTGAATAATGCAACATTACAATTCAGATTTTCCTGCATTGATAAAACAAGTTTATCATCCGCATTAAGGACTGCATAACCGGATTTAAAAACATTCTCAGGAACGATCGCTTTTACTCTTGCCATATCTTCCAGAGAATCTATATCTTTAAGACCGAGATGATCAGCCGTTACATTCATCACAATCCCAATATCACATCCGTCAAAACCAAGTCCTGCACGGAGCAGACCTCCTCGTGCAGTCTCAAGGACTGCAATATCAATTGTAGGATCTCTTAAAACCATCTGAGCAGAAACAGGTCCGGTATTGTCTCCGGATTTTATTAATCTGTTTCCAATATACACACCTTCTGTAGTTGTAGATCCGACTGTCTTTCCTACATTTTTAAGAATGTGAGAAATTAGTCTTGTTGTTGTAGTTTTACCGTTGGTTCCTGTAACAGCAATTATTGGTATTCTGAATTTTTCACCTGCCGGAAAAAGCATATTTACAACCGGTTCAGCAACATTACGCGCAATGCCCTCAGACGGAGCAAGATGCATCCTGAATCCCGGAGCTGCATTTATTTCAACAATGCCTCCTCCGTTTTCTGTAATTGGAGTTGTAATATCCGGAGCTACTACGTCAATTCCAGCTATATCCAGCCCAATGATTTTTGCTATCCTTTCAAATAAAAAAATATTATCCGGGTGAACCTCATCAGTCCTGTCAATTGCTGTGCCGCCTGTTGAAATATTTGCAGTAGATTTCAAAGAACATATTTCATCCTTTTTTAAAACTGTCTCAGGTGAATAACCTTTCAGCTCAAGTAATCTGATCGTCATTCCGTCAATTATTATTTGTGTTAATATTTTCTCATGACCGTAACCTCTTCGCGGATCTTCGTTTACATTTTCAATTAACTCTTTTATTGTTGATTTACCGTCACCTTTTACAAATGCCGGGGTTCTTTCAGCTACAGCAATAAGCTTGTTATTAATAACCAGTGCGCGAAAATCATTTCCGGTCAATGACTTTTCTATAATGATCGCTCTTGAATATTTTCGCGCCGAGTGGAATGCTTTTACTGCATCTTCCAGAGTATTTATGTTTGCTGAGATCCCTTTGCCGTGATTGGAATCAAGAGGTTTTACAGCGACAGGGAAACCTATTGCTTCAACTGATTCTTCAACTTCATCTTCGGTATAAATCTTAAATCCTTTTGGAACCGGTACTCCCATACTTTCAAGAAGGTGTTTGGAAAGGTTTTTATCACTTGCAATATCTGTAGCTATAAATCCTGTCCTACACGATACTGTTGCCTGTATTATTTTTTGATAAACTCCGTAGCCGAGCTGTACAAGTGATTGTTCATTAAGTCTTATATGAGGTATACCGCGCTCTTCCGCTTCATCAATGATAGAGCTTGTACTTGGACCAAATCTTACTTCTTCCCTGATCTCTCTGAGCTCCTGTATAATTTCATCAAGCTTTATCTTTAATTCCTCATGCTTCTTCCCTTCGGCAATATCCAGAAAAAGATCTACTGAAGCTTTCGAGTGCTATATGCTCAATAATATGACCCGCCCAAGTACCTTCATCTACTCTCTGAAGGAATCCTCCTTCATGTTCATAACTGCATGTATGTGTATGAAGACTGGGTATGAGATCTTTTAATCTTTCAGCAAATCCTGGAATTTTATCGGAGGGCTTTTCTTCATATTCTTCAATATCAAGTTTTAATACAATAAGTTTTTTCCATCTGTTACTCCAGTAATTCGCTCCCCTTAATGCCCTGATATCGAGAATTTTCATTTATAAATAATAAAATTTATATTCATATTATGAATTAAAAGTAATAATACCTGTATTTTACCGGTCAGATCTGAAGATAGTCTCCAAACATCTCGATCGGTTTTCTGTTATTCAGATCATAGCGGACGCCTCTGTTAAGAATATTTATCTGAAGTCCGATTATGGAAAAAGGCTCTGACTCAGCCACTTCAGCAATCGTATTGTAACTTACGTTTGAGCCGTCAATTATTGTAACTGTACCGGTTCCGAGTACTTCAAGAATGCCGTCTCTGCCTATATGAATTGCAGTATTTTCATCAATACCAATTCCAAGATTACTGGGGTTATATGAAACTGCTGTAATTAGTCTGCTGATCCTTGTGCGCTGTGTGAAGTGCTGATCGATAATTATGTTTTGCAGTATACCGAGCCCGGGGCAAAGTCTGATGGAATCTTTTAACGGCTGAGCAGTTGGTTCTCCTCTTACGATCATTGTAGAACTGAATCCCGCAGCCCCTGCGCTTGATCCTGCAAGGACAGTACCGTTTTTTACTTTGATCTTTAATTCTTCCAGGAAGGTTGTCCCGCCGATAATGGAAGTAAGTCTCATTTGATCGCCGCCTGTAAGGAATATACCTGTAATGCCGTCAAGCTCTTCATTTGTATCAAGAGTTAAAAAATCTTTACTCGAAGTAGCGCTGAGGATCTTTACTTTCTTTACGCCTAACTTTTCGAAAATTGTACGGTATAGAAAAGCTGTTGCTATTGGAAAATCCGAAGGCACAGGTATTACAAGAATCGAAGCTTCAGAACCGCCGGACATTTCAACAAATTTTCTTACTATGTGTCTTTCGTTTAACTTATCTTCAGCGCCTCCTATAATTAAAACTTCGCTGCCTATGTCTTCTTTGTAAAAATTATTTCCCAAATTTTAATTTAATATTTTTTATAAGTAATTTTTATTATTTAATCCGTATTGATCAGACTCAGGCTTCTGTTTTCTCTTTTATTTCATGAAAATCACCATACTTTGTGACTTCCAGTTCACTAAGCGCAACCAGCGCTTGCTCAATACTCGGAGGCACTCCGTGCCATTTATAATTGTCTTCCATAAATGAAACTCCTTTACCCATAAATGTCTCTGCAATAATTACAGTGGGTTTTCCTTTACATGACTTTGCCTCTTCTATTGTATCGAGTATCTGTTTCATATTATGTCCGTCCATCTCAAGTACATTCCATCCGAATGCTTTGAACTTATCCGGAATAGGTTCGAGTTTTAAAACACTTTCAGTCCTGTTATCGATCTGACAGTGATTTCTGTCTACTATCATAGTAAGGTTATCTACATTATGATGCGCTGCTGTCATTACTGCTTCCCATATCTGACCTTCCTGTAGTTCGCCGTCCCCGTTTATACAATAAACATGATTTTTCCTTCCATCCATCCGAAGTCCGATAGCCATTCCTACTGCAATAGAAAGTCCCTGTCCCAGTGAACCGGAAGCGATCTCTACACCGGGTGCTCCGTGACCTTTTGGCGATGCGGGATGTCCCTGTAATCTGCCGTTAATTTTTCTAAGAGTTTTTAATTCATCAATTTCCATGAATCCCCTTCTTGCAAGTGTCGCATACCATACCGGAGCAATGTGTCCGATTGATACGAAGAAATAATCCCTGTCTTCTTTATCTAAATCAGTGTTGTCAATGTTTAGTTTATTAAAATACATCGCAGTAAATATATCCGCCATTCCAAGCGGTCCTCCTGAATGACCTGTCTGTGAGATCGCAAGCATATTGATTATATCTCTTCTTATCTGACGTGACATTTCTTCCAGCTCTTCTGTTGTATTAAGTAATGGATTTGTGCTCATGGTAAGATTTTATTTGTTATTTAAATTATTTTTATTTTTGGAAATTTATAAACCGCCATTGTCTGAGCGGCTCAATATGTTTTAATAAAATTACTGTGCCGATAGAAATGAAAATTGTTAAGCAATAAATCAGATCATCTCCTCCGCTTAGAACAGGATTTAAAAATTCAACTGCCGGTCCCGGAAAAATCCACACTGTAAGAGGTATTGCTAATAAAGCAATTACTGTGGATACGTTTGCATTCTTTATAAATATATCAGCAATAAAATAAAATGCCAGCCAGAGTATAACGAATATAAAATCCAAAGCAATGAAAACTCCAGCTGCTGTAGCCAGTCCCCTTCCGCCTTTGAATTTTATCCATACTGAAAAATTATGTCCGGCCACCAGAAGTGTAAGCGGAATTATCAATTGCCATTTTCCCAGATCCCCATATGTTATCAATAAAAAAGCCGGAACCAGTCCTTTGATCAGATCAGCAAGCAGCACTATTATCCCGTCTGCTTTTGAACCTGTTACATCAAGTGTATTTCTTGCACCGATGTTCCCTGAACCTTCTTCCGATAAATTTTTACCGTACTTGATCTTTATCAGTATGTAAGCTGTGGGGATTGAACCTATCAAATAAAAGATCAGGAAATATAAGAATAACAACTTTTGATAATTTATTTTATTCCAAAACTCTTGCCACTACAATTCCTGTCTGCTTTGAATTACCCATAATGTAATCCTGCAGCTCCGAAGCTGATATCTCAACTTTTTTATTTTTTAAAGATGCATGCATAAGATATGTGTTACCGCCTTCCTTATATACAAATCCCGTATGCGCAATATCAAGACCTCCGATTGATGTTGTAATGCCGACTATGTCGCCTGTCCGGAGTTTGTCATATACGGAGGAAATATTTTCGAGAGGTATATAGTAGATCTCCCTGCTGTTTATGTTATTTTCAACTTCATGCATTTCCTCCATCAAATTATTGTTATCCTGAAGCTGCTTGTATGAATTTCTGTGAGATGTCATGAAATCAATATTTTTTCCAATATTTACTCCTCCTAAATCTGAAGTGATATCCTTTACAATTCCCTTCTTTTCATTATCATAGATCCAGTCAGTAAAATAATGAAGTCTTGAAGAATAGCCAGAGTTCTTTCCTCCTCTGTATCGAATTAACTCAAGCTCTTTTTTGTAATTGTCAAAATCTGTTTTACCGGATTTGATCAGTCTTGAAAATATCAATGCGTTCTCAACAAAAGTAACGCAGTCAAGTCCGGTAATATTAATTACAAGTTCTTCTGTGTTTGGATATTCATCAAGTGTACCTGCTACATACGGAGTGCCGGTGAATGACTTTCCGACTTCGGCAATTACTTCATTAATAGGCAGATCTTTGAGCGATGCGTCAAAAGAATTCAGCTTCTTCCTGCATTTCATTTCTTCATAATCATCAGCAGGTCCAGCGGTGATTCCTATTGACAATAAAGTTATTGAGATTAAGACAATTGCTGATATCAGACTGTGTCTATTTAATAAGTTCATTTCTATGTAAATTTCATTAATTTAAACATTATTAAACTTATATTAAATAAAGAAATCTTAATAATATTAACTATTGAAAAAAATAAAGATCAGAAAAGCAAAGAAGTCAGACAAAAAAAATATTCTCAGGCTTGTAAATGAGCTTGCGGGGTTTGAGAATCTATCCCCCCCCGATAAAAAAAGCGCAGGGAAGACTCATTCGTGATGCATTTTCATCAAATCCGCCATACAATATCCTGCTTGCTGAGTATGAAGGTCAGACAGCGGGTTATTCATTTTACTTCTTTACTTATTCGTCTTTTCTTGCGCGGAGAAGTCTTTATCTTGAAGATATTTATGTTTCGGAAAAATTCAGGAATCTCGGGATAGGCAAAATGTTTTTTAATAAACTTATTAATATTGCAGAAAAGAATAAATGCGCGAGGATGGAATGGGTTGTACTCGATTGGAATGTTAATGCAATTAAATTTTATGAAAAGCTGAATGCATTTGAATTAAAAGAATGGAAAACATTCAGGAAATTAATTAAAAGTGATTAAACCATTTGAAATATCAAATTGTCTTTATGATGAATGCTAAGAGTGTTTATGTTAATTCAATAATGCAGAATAAATAACTAAGATCATAAATATTGAGAGATATTGAATTGAATATAAACAGTGACGACGAATTACTTATTGCTGCTTTTAAAGCCGGCAACGAGAATGCATTTAACTTTATAGTCAGAAAATACCAGAAAAGAATCTATATGCTTATCAGGAAAATGGTTTTGGATCATGACGATGCAGATGATATCACACAAGATGTTTTTATAAAACTTTACAAATCTTTGAATAAATTTCGAGGTGAATCAAAATTTTTTACATACTTATACAAAATTGCAGTTAACTATTCGATCAATCATTTAAACCGTAAGAACAAACTTAATAAACGTAATTCTGAATTTGATGAAACAAACGAATTTCATTCATATGACAGCGCTAATGACTTCAGTGAAAATACAGATGAAAAGGACAGATCAGAAATTTTAAAAGAAGCTATCGAAACTCTTCCCGAGCAGCAGCGTGCGGTTTTTATTATGAGATATTATGAAAATCTGAGCTATGAGGAAATTTCCAGGATCCTCGATAAATCCGTAGGTGGGATGAAAGCTAATTATTTTCATGCATTGAAAAAGATCGGCAGCTGCCTAAAAAAGAATAAGATATTTGAAAACGTGTTACATTAAAAATTAAATATGGAAAATAAAAGTAAAGATTATTCACGTGAAGATTTAATGCAGAGTATACCGGACTTTATAAATGGTGAAATCTCAGATATCGGACTTTCAAATGCTGTAAGAAATTTAATTGAAACCGACAATGACTTTAAAAATGAATATGATGAAATAAACAAAACCCTCAGCTTCTTTACGAAGGCCGAATTTCCGGAACCGCCGGATAATTTTTTTAACAATCTTCCTGTCAGAATTAATGAAAGGATTAAACCAAACATACCGTTGACTGAAAATTCCGGAGTATTTCAATATTTTCCAAAAGTATGGAAAATCATTATTCCTGCTCTTACTGTAATTTTGATTGCAGCTTTCTTTCTGTTTAGACAGGAAAATACGGATCCCGTTTTAACAAAATCAGAAAACACATCACCCGTACAGGAAAGAAACAATTCAACTAATTCAGGCAGCGAAAATCAAATTGAAAAAAAAGATAATTTTTTTACAGGTTCGGATAAATCTTTAACTGATCCGGGAATTACTGAAAAGGAAACTAATTCAAATACTGAATTGAATCAAAAAACAAAGAATACAAATATCAGAAAGCATGAAGTAATTTCAGACCAAAAAAGCAATAATTTGATTTCCGATAATACAACATTTGAAAATGAAAATAAATCTGAAGATGTTTCAGTTTACGAAAATAATGATACTGATATAGCCGGCACGGACTTCGCTGATATTTTTGACATTGATGAATCAAATGAAATTGAGGATACCGGTGAAATTGAAATTGAAGAATCAGAATTACTCAATTCAGGCGAAAGTGATGTAAATCTACAGAATGAATTCCGGGAATTATCCCCTTCAGATCAGCAGGAAATTTTAAACGTTTTAAAAGAAACTAAAATTTAATAATTATGAAAACATTATTAACATTATTTTTTATCATTGCTCTAATGACATCTGCAAGCGCATACTCACAGCCGGATTCATCTAAACTTCAGAAAAGGCAGGAGCTGGAAAATCTTTTTAAAGAAAAGGTAAAGATAAATTTAAATGTTGATCAGTATACTGCTGATAAACTTGTTGACTCATATAAAGATAATAATATACAGATGAGAACTTTGAGAAAAGAAATCAGAGAAACCTATAAATCCATAGAGTCAGACCCTGATGCAGCTGATATGAGTTCAAAACTTGATAAGGTAATTGAACTTGAGAAAAAATCTATCGAGCAAAAGGAAAAATTCTATAATGAATTAAAGACTTTTCTGAGTCCTCAGCAGATCGCTAAGTCCTTTTTTATGAAAAAGAAATTCAACAAAGAGCTGAGAAAAGAACTTGACAAAAGAGGTAAAAAGAGAAAAGATTATAGAGACTGATTAAGAAGTTAAGTAAATTCTTAAATAATTTCGGAATAGATATTCAATATTTTATAAAAGGCGGATACATATAATATGTATCCGTCTTTTTTTTTGTATGTAATTAATGCTGAAAACACTCTTAGCTTTTTTTTTATTCATTCGAACTAAGGAAGACCCGGCATTTTTTATTGATCCCGGAATTAAATATTTATTATATAAGTGCTTTGTAAATAATCTATTGAATTTCATTATGCATTTATACATTTTGAAATAATTTTGAAAATATGCAAAACTAATATGCCTCTTATAAATCTTCTATATAGAGATTACTGATTATACCCTGTTTTCTTTATTCTTATAAATTATTTCTTAATTAATTAATTATAATAATGAAAAAAACCCTGCTACTTTTAATTGCTTCTTTATTTTTATCATGCGGAGGATCTGATGACGGAGAAGAAAGGTTTGCATCTCAGGCGGAAACGATTTACGCTCCGGCTGAAAGAACTAACGACGACGATGACTTAGAGGAAGATAATGTTTTATCAAGAGGAAGCTGTACTCCTCCGAATTTGAAACTGGATGTAAATGTCAACAAAAAATTTTGCGGTACTGATGATTGTCTTATTCAGTTTTCAGGTTACTGGTGGTGGACAAACTATCAGTACACCGGCGCTCCAAACTGGTTCTGGAATCAGGGACAGGCTTGGAGTCCGAGAAACGCATTTGTTGACAGTGAAGGTCTTCATCTAAGGGTTAGAAAAGATGATCTTGGCGGGGGCAGTGACTGGATGGCATCGGAAGTCGTTGCGGTTTTTAAAAGCGATAAGAAAACTCTTGCTTCAACAGGTTACGGCACTTATTTAGTATCCGCAAGAATTAAAAGCGCGCCTTCCTGGGATAAGCTTGACAAGAATGTTGCGTTCGGATTATTTACTTTTCACAATGACAGATCAGGACCAACTCAAAATCCATACAGAGAAATTGATCTTGCGGAAATATCCAGATGGGGTACGCCGCCCTGTACTAATGTCAGCGACAAAAGACTTTGCAACGGTAACGCTCAGTTTGCCGTGCAGGAATGGGATAAGCTTCAGGCAAATGTTCAGCGGTATACTATCGGAGACGGTGTGAAGGAAATTACTCTTGTTATGAAATGGACAGCTGCAAAATCTCCTGTTTCTTTTGCACAGTATAACGGAATTTACACACTTGATAATTTACCTGCATCTCCAAACAATAGTTATACTACTACAGCTGCGCAGAATCCTTTTATTCCTGATGACGGGTGTCAGCTTTTTCATATGAACTTATGGATGGGAAATTACGGACAGGGTGATAAGCATCCGGGACCCAGCAACAATGCAGATCAGGAAGTAGTTGTAACTAATTTTCAATACAGACCTTAAAAGTTTTAGGCAAATTACTTATTTTTTTCTATGAAACTCAAAGTGCATAATTTAACTTTGAGTTTTTTTTGAGCAATCAGCCATCGATATTTCTATTTATGATTTAAATACTTTATGATTTATGATAATATCCGGTAACAAATCTTATAGTATGTTATCTTATTTCATTGAAATTAAAGCTCTATTTTTTTAGCTTACGGACTTATTTAATTAATTTTTGATGTACGAGAATCTTCCCGACAATATAACATTACCTGAGCTTGAGATTGAAATGCTTGAATTCTGGAAAGAAAATGATATTTTTAAAGCAAGTATAAAATCCAGACCATCCGACAGAACATTTACATTTTATGAAGGACCTCCCACTGCCAACGGAACTCCGGGAATTCACCATGTTATTTCAAGAACTGTTAAAGATATGGTATGCCGCTATAAAACTATGCGGAATTACAGAGTTTTCAGAAAAGCAGGCTGGGATACGCAGGGATTACCGGTAGAAGTCGAGGTCGAGAAAAAATAGGGATAAAATCAAAAAGTGATATTGAGAAATTCGGAGCTATTGAATTTAACAATGCATGCAGAGAATCTATTTTCACATATCTAAAAGAATGGGAAGAAATGACCGAAAGGATTGGTTACTGGATCGATCTCAATGATGCTTATGTCACTTATCATAATGAATATATTGAATCAGTCTGGTGGGCGCTTAAAAAATTCTTTGAAAAAGGACTAATATATAAAGGATTTAAAATACTTCCTTTCTGCCCTGTTTGCGAATCGCCTTTATCTTCACATGAAGTTGCACAGGGGTATCAGGATCTGAAGGATCCGTCCGTTTATGTAAAATTCCGGATTACTGAAGGAGAATATAAAGATTCAGATTTTCTCGTATGGACGACTACTCCATGGACACTGCCTTCCAATGCAGCACTGGCTGTAAATCCTGAAGTAATTTACATTCAGATTAAAACCGAAAATGATGATATATTTATTCTGGCTAAAGAAAGAGCTGAAATAATTACTGAAAAATATGAAGTATTAAAAGAGATTAATGGTAAAGATCTTGAACATATTCCATATCAAAAACTTTTTGATTTTTTCAAAGAAGATAAAAAGGCTTTTTATGTAACCTTGGGAGATTTTGTTACAACTGAAGACGGAACAGGTATAGTTCATATCGCTCCTACTTACGGCGAAGATGATTATCAGACAGGATTAAAATATGATCTGCCTTTATTTTCAGCGGTAGGGAAAAACGGACTCTTCATAGAAAAGGCTGGAAATTTTAAGAATAAAAATTTTAAGGAAGCCGATCAGGATATAATTTTTGAATTAAAAAACAGCGGACGTCTTTATAAAAAGGAAATGTTTACACATTCATACCCTCATTGCTGGAGGCACAAAGTTCCCCTGATGTATTTTGCAACTGATTCGTGGTTTATAAGAACCACTGAATATAAAGACAAAATGATTCAGTTAAATAATACAATTAACTGGAATCCTAAAGCATTCGGATCCGGCAGGTTTGGAAAATGGCTGGAAGACAATAAAGACTGGGCGATTTCAAGAAACAGATTCTGGGGGACTCCCCTGCCCATCTGGTATTATACCGACAATCAAGGAACCGAGCATTATGAATGTATAGGAAGTTTTGATGAACTTGAACAAAGATCAGTTAATTACAGCGAAGTATATCCGGTAAAAAGCGATATGGATATACATAAGCCATATATTGATGATATTGTGATAGAATCAAAAGACGGCATTAAGATGAAAAGAGTCTCACAGGTAATTGACTGCTGGTTTGACAGCGGCTCGATGCCGTTTGCTCAGTTTCATTATCCTTTTGAAAATGAAAATTTATTTGAAAAAAATTTTCCGGCGGATTTCATCGCTGAAGGACTTGATCAGACGAGAGGCTGGTTTTATTCACTTCATGCAATAAATACATTCCTGTTTGATGAAGTTGCATATAAAAATCTTATAGTCAACGGACTTATACTGGATAAGAACGGCAAGAAAATGAGCAAGTCCTTAGGCAATGCCGTTAATCCATTTGAAATGATAAACAGATACGGCGCAGATGTATTGAGATGGTATTTGATTTATTCTTCACCGATCGGCAATTCAAAATTATTCAACGAAGATGATCTGAAAGAACTTCAGAATAAGTTTTTTGATACTCTGATAAACACCGTCCGGTTTTTTATACTTTATTCAAATCTTACAGATTTTGATCATAGAAATGATAAAGTTACTAAAGTAAAAGACAGACCTGTTATTGATAGGTGGATAGTCTCTAAAGTTAATTCTCTTAAAAAAGATTATCTTGAACTAATGGACGACTATGATATTACAAAAGCTTCAAGAATATTATTTGATTTTACAAACGACGAACTTTCCAACTGGTATATCAGAAGAAACAGAAAGAGATTGAGAAAACCTGAAAATGAAAAAGACAGGTTATCAGGTTATCATACTTTGCATTATGTTATAGTGGAGTTACTGAAAATGATTTCACCGGTTTCACCATTCTTAACTGAAAAGTTATACCGAACTATCACTGAATCCGATGAGTCAATTCATTTATCATTCATTGAAAATGCAAATGAAGATTATATAGATACAAAACTTGAAGAGGAAATGCGGACCGCTCAGAATATAGTTTATATTGTCAGGTCTATCAGAGTAAAAAATAATCTGAGAGTTAGACAGCCTCTCAGACAAATTCTTGTGCCGGTACTTAATGAAAGAGACAAGGAAAAAATACTTAAAGTTAAGGAAATTATACTTGAAGAGGTTAACGTAAAAGAACTGAATTTACTCGAAGGTAATTCTGAAATAATAGTTAAACAGGCTAAGCCCCATTTCAAATCAATCGGTCCTAAATTCGGAAAGAATGTTAAGACTGTTCAGAAAATCATCAACGGACTCAGTGATAAGCAAATTTCTGAAATAGAAAAAAATAAATTCATCAATATCGACGGAGTTAAGATTGAATTCAGCGACATCGAGATCTTTACTGAAGATATTGAAGGATGGATACTGGATACTCATGATAGCCTGACTGTTGCAGTAGATATTAAGCTCGATGATGAGCTGATTGAGGAAGGTATTGTAAGAGAATTTATTAACCGTGTTCAGAACTTCAGAAGAAATAATGAATTTAATGTCAGCGAAAAAGTGAATGTATATTTTAAGACTGACGATTCTATTACTTCAATACTTAAAAAGAATCTTAAATATATAAAGGCCGAAACTCTCAGCAATAAAGTTGAATCATCAAACGGACATGAATTTGATTTTTCAAAAACTGATATTAACGGCATATCCTGTGACATATTCATTCAAAAATTAAAATAACAAATTTTATCAAGGAGTAATAAATTGACCATTAAGAAAAAAGTAACAGTAACTAAACAGAAAACTATGAAGCCTTCTGCGAAAAAATCAGCTGTAAATAAAACTGTTGATAAGAAAAGTGCAGTGAAAAATACAAATGTGAAAAATAATGTTTTAAAGAAATCGGACTTGAAAAAGTCAGTTCTTAAGAAGGCGGATAAAAAAATGAAATCTCCAAAGAAAGGTGAAATAAAAAAAGCAGAGCTTTCGAGATCCGTTATTGCAAGAAAAAAGGAAATAACGAAGACTTTAAAAAAAGCTATTGCGAAATCCAAAGCCGGGATTAAATCAAATGGAAATGAGCTTAAAGCTGATTTAATCAGAAAGCCGGGAATACACAATTCTGAAACAGCGCAGTCGAAGCAAAAAAAATACAAACCAAATTCCAAGCTGAGATATAATACAACTGAGTTAAAGCATTTCAGAAATGTTATACTTCACGAAAGAAAAGCCATTATAGAAAGCGCCAAGGCGAATATGGATGCGTTAGTGGATAAAGATTCCGGAGAGTACAAAGGAGATAATCTTACATATTCCTCACATATGGCAGAGCAGGGTACTGATGAAATGGAAAGGGAAAAAAACTATTTATTTGTACAGAGAGACGAAAAATATCTTGGTTATTTACAGGATGCGCTTATGAGGATCGACCAGGGTACATACGGAATATGTGTTGACTGTTTATCTGAGCCCAAAAATCTATGCAGAACATGTCCTTTGATTGATAAAGAAAGACTTGAGCTTGTTCCCATTACTCAGCACTGCATCGAATGTAAAAATATGAGAGGATAAATTTTATTGAAAGTTTTATTCCTGACATTCTTTATTGTTATAGCTGATCAGATTACAAAACTCATGGTTAAGGGCATTTCAATACCCGCACTGGGGATTAATTTTGAAGGAATGCCTTATCAGACTTCTAAAAAGGTAATAGGAGATTTCTTTAAAATTACTTTTATTGAAAATCCTGGTATGGCCTTCGGACTTCAGATCGGCGGAAAATTGTTTCTTTCCATATTTACAATTCTGGCTACAATTCTGTTAATTGTTTTTCTGTATAAAAACCGAAAAGAAAATTTATTATTGCGTCTTGCGCTTGCTTTTATTCTTGGCGGAGCAATAGGAAATTTAATAGACAGGGTATTTTACGGAGAGATATTTTCTTATGCTCCGATTTTTTACGGGAGAGTAGTTGATTTCATTCATATTGATTTCCCAAACTTTACTATTTTCGGCAAAACAATTTATTCATGGCCGATATTTAATATTGCAGATATTTCTGTTACAGTCGGATTTCTATTAATACTTTTCGGATATAAAAAAGCATTCCCTGAAGAGACTGAACCCGACTTAAATGCTGTTGAAGTGAACACTGGATCATCTGATTACAAGGAATATTTCGAAGGTGAAACTGGGAATTTTTCTGATGGTAATAACACAGATATTCCTGAACGGGAAAAAACTGAAACAAAAAGCATTATAATTGATAACGGAAAAAACATTGCAGAAAAAGAAAGCTTTTCCGGGAATAAAAACAACGTATCAGATACATCAGAAAATAATACCGGTTCTGATCCCGAAAAAAAATCATTTCACTTTAATTCTGAAAATCCGGAAGCTCCTTCAGTCTTACAGAATTTTAATGACTTTCCGTCTCTAAATAAAAAAACCGATTGAACATTGTTCAACCGGTTTCCGGATAATTTTAAAATTTAAATTTATCTTCCTTCAGCGTCAAGAGCTTCTTTCTTACTGAGTAAGGTTTCCTTATCTTCTACATGAGCCGGATCCGGTATACAGCAATCGACAGGACAGACAGCAGCGCACTGTGGTTCGTCATGAAAACCGACACATTCAGTACATTTATCAGGTACAATGTAAAAAAATTCACTTGAATAAAAACCGGATGCCCCGGATGGCGGCGTATCATTTTCACCGTAAGTATTTCCGCTTAAAACCCAGTCTACTCCGCCTTCATAGATAGCAGTGTTTGGACATTCAGGCTCGCATGCTCCACAATTAATACATTCGGTTGTAATCATTATTGACATAAACTATATATCCTCCTAAAGAATTTTAATTTATACTAAATTAATTAAATATACTTTCTTATTCAATTTTAAATTTACTGAACAATGCAGGAATCACATAACTATAATTGAAAAATGCAAATGAAAAATTTCTGCAGGAAAGCTCCCGTGAAGCCGGTGAAACCTTTTGAAGATATTCACCGCCATAAAAATGTTCTTTATGAAATTTAAAAACTATTCTTTAAAATCAGTATAAAATGAGATTTTCGTATTGTTGATTTGCATAATTTTTTATTTTTCATTTCGTGTTTAAATATAGTAAATTGTCAGTCAGATAAATTTTTAATAACATTTCAGTAAATTTAAGTATAAATGCTTAACATATTCAGAAAATTATTTCCATCCAAACACGAAAAAGATCTCGTTTCTATTACACCAATTGTCGAAGATATTAACAGGTTTTATGACGAGTATGAAACTCTTTCAGACGAACAGCTTAAGGAGAAAACAACCGAATTCAGACAAAGAATATCTTCAGAAACTGAAGAAACCAGAGCTAAGATATCCGAACTGCAGGAAAGCCTGAAAGAGGATCTGCCTCATGACGAAAGAATGAATATCTATGATGAAGTTGAGAAACTTGAAAAAGAAAATTATGATATAATTGCAGCTGTACTGGATGACATTTTGCCCGAAGCGTTTGCAGTTGTAAAGCAGGCTTGTAAAAGATTATGCGGTACGGAATGGGAAGCAGCCGGAAATAAAATCAGATGGAACATGGTACCTTATGATGTTCAGCTGATCGGCGGTATAGTTTTACATAAAGGTAAGATCGCAGAAATGGCGACAGGTGAAGGAAAAACTTTAGTAGCAACTCTGCCACTCTATCTCAATGCTCTTGCCGGAAGAGGAGTTCATCTGATCACGGTAAATGACTATCTTGCAAAAAGAGACAGCGAATGGATGGGTGAAGTATTTAAATATCTCGGATTGACTGTAGGTGTGATCTTAAATGATATGGAACCAAACAAAAGACGTGAGATGTACAATTGCGATATTACTTACGGTACAAATAATGAATTCGGTTTTGATTACCTGAGAGATAACATGGTAGTTGACAAGGATTTCCTTGTTCAGAGGGAGCACTTCTATGCTATCGTCGATGAAGTGGATTCTGTACTTATTGATGAAGCAAGAACTCCGCTTATTATTTCAGGTCCGGTAGAAGCTGCGAAGCATAAGTATGATGAGCTTAACCCGAGAATTAAACGATTAGTAGATGCTCAAAAAAATCTCGTAAATAAATTAACTGCTGAAGCTGAAACAATACTTGCAAAAGAAAATATTTCTGATGAAGACAGTGCGAAAGCCGGACTTGCCTTACTGAGAGCATACCACGCGCTTCCGAAACACAATAAACTTCAGAAGCTTTTGAGCGATCCCGGGAATAAAAAATTATTGCTTGCCACGGAAGCCGAATATATGAGAGATAAATCAAAAAATATGTATATCGTAGATGATGAATTATTTTTTCTCATTGAGGAGAAATCCCACGTAACGGATCTGACTGAAAAAGGAAGAGAATTTCTCGCGCCAAGTCTGGAAGAAAGAGACTTTTTCACACTGCCGGACTATGGATCAGAAATCGTAACAATTGATAATGATCCTGATCTTTCCACAGAAGAAAAAGAATTAAAGAAAGATGAACTTAGTAAAAATTACGCTGAGAGAAGCGATGTACTGCACACTGTTCAGCAGTTATTAAAAGCTTATGGACTTTATGATAAAGATGTGGATTATGTAGTGCAGGACGGGAAAGTTATGATAGTGGATGAGTTTACGGGAAGGATATTATCCGGCAGAAGATATTCAGAAGGTCTGCATCAGGCGATTGAAGCAAAAGAAAGTGTACATGTTGAAAAAGATACGCAGACGCTTGCAACTATAACCCTGCAGAATTATTTTAGGCTTTACAGAAAACTAGCGGGTATGACCGGTACTGCAGAAACAGAAGCGGCTGAGTTTTTTGACATTTACAAACTTGACGTGACTGTTATTCCTACTAATCAGGATTGTATAAGAAACGATATGAATGATTTTATATATAAGACTAAAAGAGAAAAATATAATGCAGTCATTGACGAGATAGTTGAAATGAGAAATCAGAGAAGACCTGTTCTCGTCGGTACCACTACTGTTGAAGTTTCCGAAACTATTTCCAGACTGCTGAAAAGAAAAAGTATTCCGCATGAAGTATTAAATGCGAAGCAGCACGCCCGGGAAGCCCACATTGTTGAAAATGCCGGACTGCCGGGAGCAATTACTATTGCTACTAACATGGCAGGAAGAGGAACTGACATTAAGCTTGGTCCTGGTGTTGCGGAAGCAGGCGGACTGCACATTATCGGAACTGAAAGACATGAATCAAGAAGAATAGACAGACAGCTGAGAGGACGCGCCGGGAGACAGGGTGATCCGGGAGCTTCGAAGTTTTACCTTTCACTTGAAGATGAACTGATGAGATTATTCGGCAGTGAAAGAATTGCCAATGTCATGCAGCGTCTCGGCATTCAGGAAGGCGAAGCAATTGAGCACAAGATGATCACTAATTCTGTCGAAAGAGCGCAGAAAAAAGTGGAGGAAAATAATTACGCCATTAGAAAAAGACTTCTGGAATATGATAATGTTATGAATCAGCAGAGAGAAGTAATTTACTCAAAGAGAAAACAGGCTCTTATGGGTGAAAGACTGAAAGATGAGATTTTTGAAATGGTGGATAAAGCAGTTGAGAATACTGTAAAAAAATATTATGATGACGGAGATGTCGAGGGACTGATTGAAGAAATTCAAAGAACGTATCTTGTCAGAATTAATGTTACTCCTGAAGAATTTCAAAAACAGGGCGAGTCAGGCTTAAAAGATCTGATCATTAATGAAGCTAAAGCTTATTATAACAGAAAAGAAGAAAGATACGGCGCAGAGCTTATGGGTAAGATCGAGCGCTTTGCAACGCTCAGCATCATAGATGAGAAATGGAAAGAGCATCTGCGGGAAATGGACGATCTAAAGGAAGGTATAAACTTCAGGGCATACGGTCAGAAAGATCCGCTTCTCGAATATAAGTCAGACGGATTTAAACTTTTTGTAGAAATGCTTGATTCGCTTTCTGACAATATCATAAAATTTATATTTAAGTTTACTTCCCAGGCTCCTGAAGAAGCTCAGAATGTAAGGACTCCTGCTCAGGTCAATCAGTCCAGATTGAGGACATATCATGAATCCTCCGCAGGTATGGGATATGTAGGCGGACCGCAGGAAAGCGAAGGTCAGGATCAAAAAGTAAGCAAACAGCCTGTTCATGTCGGTGAAAAGATCGGTAGAAACGATCCCTGTTATTGCGGCAGCGGTAAGAAATATAAAAACTGCCACGGCAGACAAAGTAAAGAAGCCATTAAATAATTTTAATGATAATTTCCACAAAGACTTCCGGGATAATATCAGATATTAATGATGTTTCCCGGAATTTTATTAAAAATAATTACGAAGTTTCCGCTCTTATTGAAATATCTTTTAAATCAGGGAAACAGGAAATATTCCGGGGACTGATATTCACATCCAAATATGTAACCGGCCTGAAGAATGTTTTAACTTCTGATAAATTATCAGGTGATGAATATATAGATAAAACTTACGGAGATTTTAATTCTAATCTTCAGAAAATATTTGATTTGCTAAAACTTATATTAAAAGATGAGGAAAAGGAAGTAAATGATTTTTTTGAGAATAAATATTTTGTAATGTCACATGACAGTATCAGTAATATAATCGAATTAGCTAAAGACCTTTCAATTTGTAAGGAGTATATGAATGAAACTCCCGGAGTATTTGATGATTAAATTTTCTATTTTTTTATTTCCTGATAGTGACTTTTCAAAACTTCTGATGGCTTAAAGTTCAGATCCTTATCCAGTCTCTTTATAAAAGAATCGTAAACCTGAATAAATCTCTTATCATTTTTTTCTTTTCTGTAAATCGTAAGAAGCTTTGTCAGAATTTCTTCATCACTGTTACCTGACTCACAAAGTTTCTCAAGAATTTTTTTCAGCTTATTTTGATTACAGGATTTCTCAGTAAAAGAGATTATTCTGTGAATAGTTTTAAAATAAATTAATTTGAAGTTATCCCTGATATCTTCCGCCCAGTTATTATATAATCCAAGGGCAAAATCGTTTTTATAAATATCAATGATCTTTAACGAGTCAGTCGAAATAATTCCCGAAGAAATTTTCATAAACTCATCAGTATCAAAATTAAATCTCAGATCATTATTCCCAATTGACAGGTAATATATTTTACTTTTAAGGACAATAAAATCTTTTCCGGAAACCTCAGGAAATTCTTCCATGAAAAAATTCTGCAGCGACTTTCTGACATTATTTATTTCAACATCAGCTATAGCTTCGAAATTTACTTTCTTTGCGCTGTACAGCAGATCATCAATTATACTATCCTTTGTAATTGCCTGATTTTTTTTACTCTTGTAAACAAAATACAGGAATATTGATTTTGATCTTGGTCTCATCCAGATACTGTCAATAAGCTCTTTCCCGTTAATGAATATTCTGTTGTTATCAAAATATTTAACTGTAATTTCAAATTCTTTTTTATTGTCAGTTGACAGACTTACGGAGTCCAGGTTAATTAATTTTTTCAGATATCCTGTCTTGATTCCATTCTTCTTAGCGTAAGCAAATACATAATTAAGTCTGTTTGACTCCGCTCTGAATTTAATATAGTTCTCATAACCAAATTCATCCGAAAGAGAAATAAATTTTTCGAATTTTACTTTGAATGATTTTTTATTGTCCTTTACTGCAAATAAGTAACATTCAAAAAACAATATTACCGCCTGATTAAATTTAGTAAAGTTGCCTTCTCCCCTGCCTGCTATTTCTTTCTTCAGCAGGAAAAAATTTGAAAAGTCATTTTTCAGAAGATAAGCTTCCATTTTTAGTATATACGCTCTTGTAACCGAAACATTATAATCGCTGCTGTCACAATATCTCAATACGCTGTCAGGAAGATCAAGCAGGTTATAACAATAAAGGATCAGTGCGTCTATAAAATAAATGTAATTCCTTAGGTGAGTTTTATTCTTTAATATTTCCAGTTCGGATATTACTTTTTTATATTCATGGTCCAGAAACTTTTTAAGAATCGCCTGAAATTCAAACTGATTTTTATAAGCGGAAAAAATAGTTTTATTCTTTTCAGTATTCTTGATCTGAAGCCGGTCAAAATAATATTCAAAAGAACTTTTATCATAACTGGTAAAAAGAGCAAAGCAGACCTGGCTTAGGTTTGACAGATCAAATAATTCCGGGTCAATATTATTACCGATGAAACTGATAATTTCATTTCCCTTTTTATAATCTCCGTAATCAAAAAATATTATCAGAGAAAAAATACTTTCTATAAAAGTATTTTCATCCAGGGATTTATCATCATTATCTTTTAAACTTACAATAAGTTCAAAAAGCTCTGCAAGTCTCTGCATATATTTCTGGCTTTTAGAATTTTCTCCTGTTGCTATATATGATTTTACAAGAGAGACTATAAACTGTATTTCCTGTTCAGGACGAAGTTTAAACTTAAGTATGTGTTCTGATATTTTAATATTATCCTTTGAAATACCGTCTTTAAGAAACATACAATTGCAGATCAGCATTAGAATCTCAACATAATAATCAAGTTCAGTCATACTGATCTTTTTCATTGGAATAAGAATACTGTCTTCGGTTTTGATCTTATATTTTTTTCTGAGAATAGATCCGAGATAATCCAGAGCTTTATCTGTATTTTTATCTTTATATACAAAGGTATTAACTTTCAGCAAAATGAATTCCAGCGAATTCCTGAATGTTAGATCCTGTATTCCGTCAAATATTTTATAAAGGCCGCTGGAATGTATCAGCAGTAGTTTTTCGGAAGCATTCATCTTGATCCAGTTCTGAAGCTCCGGATATTCCTTTGCAAGTATGAGATAATTCAATCCTATATAATCTTCACGCCACTCATTTCCCTTAAGATAATATTTCCCGAGCTTTCTGTAAAAAGTTAAAGTTTCCTCAGCAGTAAAAGTTTCGTTGGCGATCTTTTTCAGGTAACTTCTGAGCAGCTCATGAAACCGGAAGTTTTCATCCTGTCTTGAAATGAAAATATTCCTTTCGTGCAGTTTAAGAATAGTTTCGTAGCCTCCTTTGATATCAAGTACATTTTCAATAAGATGTCTGTTAAAGTATTCAGGATATGTCAGCGCAAGCAGTAATTTTTTCTCTTCATCTGATAAATGGGAATAAATTTCGTATGTAAAATATTCGAAAATATCTGATTTACCGTATGCAAGATCTTCGTTTCTGATCACATTGTATTTATTTCTGATCAGAAGCAGCTGAATAGCGGTGACCCAGCCCTCGGTTGATTTTATATATGCATTTAACACTGACTTGTCAATTCTGTTAGTCTTTAATTTATTAAGTCTTATAAATTTCTTGACATCTGATTCCGAAAAGGACAGATCATCTTTAGTTATTTTGCCCAGCCAGTTTTTTGCAAGGAATTTAGGATAGTTGATCTTTACCGGTTCTCTTCTTGAAATGAAAATTAAATGTACATTGGAAGGAATGTATTCGAGAAAATAATTTAAAGCTGTGCATACCTCATCACTTTCATCTATGTTATGAAAGTCATCAAGAAAAATACATATCTCTTTTTTCTTTTTTTTCAGATAAGTAAACAGATCGCTTGAAAATGAAGATATAACAGTATTGACCTTATCATCAAAAAGGGAATTCTGAGATCTTGATAAAACAGCTTTAAGCTTGGATCCGAATTTGGAATTTTTAAGACTGCTCTCAAATGCCATCGCAAGGAGCAGGAAAAATTTTCAATGGAGTTATCATATGAGCTGATACTTATCCATATCTTTTCTTCCTTTTTTAACCTGTGAAAAAATTCAACTGACAGCGAGGTCTTGCCGTATCCGGCAGGCGCTGTGATAAGAATGATTTTTTTATCCCTGAAAGAAAGAAGTTTCTCCGTCAGACGTTCCCGCGAATAATAAGTAGCGGGAACTTCCGGAGTTATTATTTTCTGTGTGAATTCTAAATTTAATACCAAGTACTGACGACTCCCTTTTGATTGAGATTTCTATCAATCTAATCAACTGTATTTATAAAGGCAATATTCAATTTTCTTACAGATCAAATACCGCCTTAGTATTAAACTTCCTGCATTTCTTTATTTATTATCTTAATATCTTCTACAGGTATAACTATGGGAGCTGTACCGTTTTTTTCAGAAACATATTCTTTCTCCTTCATGTTATTCAGTCTTTCCTGAAGTTCAAGATTTTTTCTGATCTTATTTTCAAATTCCTTAAGACTTTCCTCAATTGTCTTTATCTTATTGGTCTTCATTACAATATCTTCTCTGTATCTTTTCAAAAAATATCCGATAGTCTCAACCCTGATCTTAATTGAACCCGCCGGTTTGTTCTCATCAATATCCTTGAAGGAAAAATACGGCGTTCCTGAATCTTCCACTATCTCCTGTATCACTGTGTATATCGGCGCATCATGTCCGCATTTGAAAGATGAAAGTTCAAGAGCAATTAAATTCGGATGTCTCGCCGCATATTTAGCTGCCCAGACTTTTCTCGAGGTATTTTCCGAATATGAATTCTTCCATACATCCTCTATGTCAAACGGCGATCTTATGATACCTGCTTTTACCTCATCACCAAATAACATTTCCAGCGTCTCTTCATCGGTCGGCAATGTATCCTGATAAAATACCGGATAGCCGAGCTTCTGAAACTCTTCAAGTATCTCGTGATTAATTCCCGGATCATTATGATAAGGTCTTGCTAGCACAACTATACCGATCTTGTTTTCTTTCTCCAGTCTCTTCAGTACATCAGAAGACTGCTGCTTCAGGTCATTTACAAATTCGTAATAAGCCTTATATCCCGCTTTCACTGCATTCATATTTTCCGATTCAGTCAGTCCAAGTCTGTCCGCAAAGCATTCATACATCTGCTTTGCCGTCATCTGCATATTGAATAACTGTATGAAAGGATTTACATATTCAGTTTCAAATTCATTGAACAAGTCACCTTCCTTAATGAACGCCGCCTTTGCAGCTTCGATGGTCGCGGTGATAGTCGGACAGGAATTATGCGCCTGCGCAAACTCCAGCTCACCGGTTTCACTCCGAGTGATTCGAAGTATGCTGTAAAGAATGGAGTATGCTGATACATATTAAGTATCCTTGGAATTCCGATCACAAGCTTTGATCTCATTTCCAGTTTTGATGCTCTTTCTGCATATTCCTCTTTCTGTTTTTTGGATACAAATAATCCCTTCGGTTCTGCCGCTTCCTCTTTAACTGACTCAGGCTTATAAGAAACCCAGGCGATCTTTGCAGCTTCTTCGATAATGTTCGGATTGCTTTTTTTAATATCATCGATCCCCTGCTTAATGCCTCTCATATCAGCCACATCTTCCACTGTTCCTTTTTCGCAGGTTGCAATGATAAGTCTCTGCGTACCGCTTTCGAGAGGAACCTTAGATTTAGGATTGACAATTTTTTCAGGTTCGATCACTGTCATCTCAATAAATTTCTTTTTTTCCTCTTCGACTCTGTCCGCCGGAATTGATTCGGTCTTTACGTCGATGAATGTACGCAGACATTTATTCTTACAGAAATAACATCTTGTGGATTCTTCCCTTGTAGTCTTATATAAAATATTCGCAACTCTTTCCATACCGATGAATTCAGTGCGCTTTCCGTTCTGATAAAGTCTTGCAGCCTCAATGCCGCAGCCGATAGCTCCCGCTTCTCCCGTATGCTTATGCACAAAGACCTTCGGCTCAATGCCGCTGCCTTTGAATCTTTCTTCAATAAAATCAACCTGCGTCTTTACCGCAGCGAGATTATGCTGTGTACCGCCCTGAAGCACAAACGTGGAACCGAGCTTTGCAAGATTCGGGATCTGCGATACATACAGCCATATATTTTTCGGAAGCACGTTTGCAAGTCCCGCCATGATCTCTTCCGCTTTCCATCCCTGCCTCTGAAAGTCCACTATGTCCGACTGCATGAACACTGCGCAGCCGTATCCGAACTTTGGAAATGTAGATGCTTCAAACGCCTTCTCCGCGAACTCCTCGACAGTATATCCGAATCCCTGCGCAGTAGACTGAAGAAAATATCCGTTACCTGCGGAGCACTGAGTGTTCAGTTTGAAATCCACTACCCTTCCCTGATTGAGAATAATGATCTTAATATCCTGACCGCCGACATCACATATCACATCTGTCTCGGGATAGAAATGAAGTCCTGCCTGAGTATGAGCAACAGTTTCCACAAGCGCAACATCCGCCTGCAGCACATCTTTAAGAATGTCTTTCGCATATCCCGTTGTACCGACTCCGAGAATTTCAAGAGTCGCACCCTGCGCCTCTACCTGCTTCTGTATATTAGTCAGAATATCGATTGTATCTTCTATCGGATTTCCTTTTGAAAGCTGATAAGCTTTCAGCAGAACTTCCTTATCGTGTGAAACCAGCGCGGCTTTGGTGGAAGTAGATCCTCCGTCAATTCCAATGAATCCCTGAACCAGTTCGCCGGGTTTGAATACAGCCGGAATGAATTTTTCTATCTTATGCTTTTTCTTAAATTCCATAAGCTCGGTATCTGTCTTATAAAGTCCGACAGTATTTCCTCCGCTCATTTTCTTTTTCTCTTCTTCCCTGCCGACTAAAATATAATGCTCAAGTCCTTTCCATCCTGCATAAACTCCGATATGATCTTCTTCTTCCTTTCCGTATTCGACTGCGCCGATGGCTGCGAAATACTGCGCATTGTCCGGCACTTTGATAAGATCTTCCGGCGCAATGCCGGCGGGTAGTTTTACTTTTCTTTCTTCCCAGATCTTCGGAATGTTATACTGCCAGCATTCTTTCATACCTCTGATATAACAGTTCGGTCCGCCGAGCAGTAATACTTCAGGCATAAGAGTATGTCCTCTGGTAAGCACGGAAATATTCTGCTGAATAATGGATTCAAAAAGCGAAGCCATAAGCTGATCCGCCGGGACTCCTGATTTTTGAAGTCCGTTGATATCAGTCTCTGCGAATACGCCGCATTTACCCGCTACCGGGTGCAGTCTAAGATCATAATAACCCATATTGCAGAGTTCATCAGAAGGAATTTTCAGCTTGGCATTGATCTTGTCAATGACAGCTCCCGTTCCTCCGGCGCACTTGTCATTCATTGATGGAATTTTTTTCTTCTTACCCGTCTCTTCATCCGGTTTGAAAATAATGATCTTCGCATCCTGTCCGCCGAGCTCGATCACTGAATGCGTCGCGGGATAAAGTTTTTCCACTGCAAGGGATACTGCGTTTACTTCCTGCACAAATTTACCGCCAATGTGCTTACCGATATTCGATCCGCCGGAACCAGTGATAAAGCATCTTATGCCTGTTACGTCCTGCAGGTCGAGATCGCTTTCCATCTTCTTTAAAAGCTCCAGTGATTTCTCAGGCTGCTTGGTGTCATGACGCTGATAATCCGACCAGATGATCTCATCCTTATCGGTATCTATCATTACCGCTTTAACGGTAGTGGATCCTACGTCAAATCCGATTGAATAATTTCTTTTTGATTTCATACAGTTATTATGATTTGTTTTATAAAAATTTTCAAAGATAAATTTTGTTCAGTTATAACTCAATAATATTTTTCAATCTAGAAGGCCTTTAAATATTGAGTGATAACATTTTGAACTCATTTTATTAACAGCATCCGTTTTGTATCAGTAAAACCAAACGCTTCTAATTTATAAAAATACACACCGCTCGATAAGTCAGCTCCGTTAAATACTGCATTGTAACTTCCCGCCTGTCTTACTTCATTCACAAGCGTCATTACTTCCTTTCCGAGAATGTTATATACTTTCAGATTTACAAAGCCCTGTTTCGGAATTGTGAAATTAATTTTAGTAACGGGATTAAACGGATTCGGATAGTTTTGACTTAATGAAAATTCTCCGGGCAGTACTGCGCTTACGCTGTTCTGAACGCCTGTAACTAAGCATCCGATCGAATCACTAAGCACCATCAGCTTAGTCGATGTAACGCTTGCCGGGAAAAATCCGCCGGGTATCCAGATCTTTACTTTGTTATTAATTACGCTTGAAGAAATTAATCCCCAGTAATTTGAAGTGGTCTGCGCGCCTCTGCCGGTTATTACCTGTGAAAGCCAGGAAGAGTCAGCAATGCTCCAGATGAATATTGAATCAAGCTGATTTGGTCCGGGAGAATTTTCTCCTGTCACAACATAAAATCTGTTATTCACTGCATGACCGCCGGGTCTTGAGTTTCCGGTTCCCCGTGAAGGTACATCGGATTTTTGCGCCCAGGAGATTTCGTTTGCATTACTTCCTATTGTACCTACCCAGAAATCTTTTCTGAACGTTCCTGAAAATCCTGCACCTACAAATATTTTATTATCCTGTAAACCTCCTGCGAAGCTTCTCCTTCCGAATGTTGCCGGAAGCGAATCATTTGCTCTCGACCATTCGTTCAGATGCGGTCTGTAAATTTGAATTCCCCTGAAGTATGAAGTCCATCCGCCCATTATGCAGTATATCACGCTGTCTCCCCAGGCTTCCGCTACGTTACCGCTGACAGCAGTCGGTATATTTGCAACTGAAGTCCATCCCGAGTCCTGTGAATATCTGTATGCAAAAAAGTCCGAAGCTCCCGTGAGATTGATCGATCCGCCGCCGATATAATAAAGATAGTTTCCGCACTTTACCAGATCGCCGCCGACTTTCGGAGTCGGTAAAGGTCTGCCTTCGCTCCAGTTATTTGAGTTGATTGAAAATCTCGTAACTGTAACTGATGCCGGAGGATTCGTTACGCCGGTTGTAGTAACAGATCCGCCTGCTATATAAAGTGTATCTCCTAAAGCCGCTGATGCATGTCCTCCGAGCGCGCCGCCTGCATACTGCGGTATTAATCCGTAATCACATACACGGTCGGGATTTACAAGCTGACCGCCGCCGGTTGGAAGCGTCTGATTCCATGTAGCGGAAATTTCCGCTGCGTCAAGTGACCTTCCGTAGAATCTGAACTCGTCAATTAATGCTCCGACGGGAATGCTCGATGCTGTGCCGTAACTACCCACTTTAAAAGGAACTGCCGCATTAAAATTAAAAGGAGTCTGCGGGACTGAACTTTGAAATGTCCCGTTTACATAAGTCCTTACTTCCGATAAAACCGCATCATACACAAAGTGAACAACTGATGGTCCGGGTAATACGCCCGTCACATTTATATTGGTAATTCCGTTACTTCTTAAAGTTATATTCCCCGCTCCTGCAGCGCCGTTTGTAAAACATCTGAAACTTGTAGTGATATCATTTCCGAAAAGATATGATGTTCCTGTAACCGCCGGAAAATTATTTATCCATAAAGATATTGTCCAGCCTGATGTTCCTAAGTTCATATTCCAGCCGGAATTCAAATGTGTACCGGTTCCCGTTCCGCCGTTTCCGATCAGCGCATTATTGAACTGACCTGTCGGTCCCATTGTCATATTTACCAGATCAGCATTTGCCGAACCCTGACCGGGTATTGCGAGATTTGGCGTCGTGTTTGTACCGGCGTCGAATTTATAATAAAGAATTTCAGGTACATTATAGGTCTGCGAATTTGAAATATTCAAACCGGCAAACAAATAAAGACAAATAATGTATATAATTGTTTTCATGATTTTAATTTTTAAAGTTTTTAAAAAATAATAACAATTAATTTCTTTTTATAAAATTTGGATATAACTTTTATCAATATCTGAACTGCAGTTTAACTGGTCACAAACTGCAGCCCTGATATTTTTTTTAATTTATTTAGATCGTCTGCATCTCAGTTACATCAGACTTAACGCTTTTAATTCCTTCCTTCTTCATCAGCTCAGATACATCGAGTATGAAATTCGCTCCCATTCCCGCGATACCTTTTCTGTGTGAAATCTTTGTAAAAGGTTTCTGCAGTTCTGCATGCGCTTCCACATATGCTTTGATCTCTTCAATAGTGTAACCGGTCTTATCAAGGCATTCTTTGTATTCGATCTTGGCTTTTGCTTTCGCTTCGCCGAGAGCCATCTGAACTCTTGAATGCGCGTTCACATCTCCTTCTCCTGATGTCTCTATCGGAAGGAATATCATGTCCTTGTAAAAATTCGATACCGCTGACTGAACTCCGTCTGACTGCGTTGAAGGCATGCATCCAAATGGTTTTAGAGAAAGTATCATATGACAAAGATGATTCACAGTATAGTAAATGCTCTTTCCGACTTCGAGATGTCCTTCTCCTCCTTCCACTCTTGAATGGTAAAAATCATGAGCAAGGGATTTCAGAAGTTTCTGATCCACTAATTCGTGGGGAATGTTGTTGAAAGTTTTTCTGTAACGGTTGTATTCCCTTTCGAATATTTTTTCAGCAAGCAAAAGCGCTGCTTTACTGCTGTTGTATTCTTTCATAAGTTTCATCTTATCCTTAATGCTTTGCTTCTCGTCAGATTCTTTATATACATTTATTCCTTTCTGATCTTCATTCACTAACTGTCCCTGATGGATCATATACATTATCCAGGTTGAGATCGGCTCGACCAAAAGCTGCGCTCCTTCTTTTTCAAGGAACGGGAACATGTTGAAATTTCCGTCTCCTTCAGTCGTCTGCGCCCAGAATTCTCCAGTGATCTTTACAATAGGTTTCATTCTCGTCCTGTCGACTTTGATCTCATTGAATTTTCTGAATGCTTCTTCTCCAGTCTCCAGATAATAATCTCCGAGTATCTGATCTACAAATTTTGTAATGTATTCCGAGGCAGGAATTTTCATCAGCATTTTTCCTATCCTCGAATTAAAATCAAAATATTTCTTGCTCTTTAATTTTTCATAGAACATATCAATCACTTCGCCCATAACCCTGTTCGTTTCGCCTTCATTCACTTCATAAGGTCTGATATTATAACCGATCTCGTTGATGATATCACCGAGCATCATCGCGTTAATTATTCCGAGGAAGAAATCGAGATTCATTTCTAAACCTGCTTCGAGTTCATCCTGAGAAAGTCCTCCCGTCTGCTGAAACAGCAGAACTCTGAATCCGTCAAATCCGGAATTTCTTAAAGCAAGTCTGTACTCGGCTTCATACATTCCGAATCTGCACGGACCGCAGGCTCCTGCAGTAAAAAATACGTGCTTGTTAATTATATCATCCTTACTCATGCCTTTCTCTTCAAGCCCCTGCAGATACTGAACAAGATTACCCACGGTAAAATAAGTCGGGTTGCACTGTCCGTTATTTCCATATTCCTTGCCGAGCTGAAAAGCTTTCTTATCAGGCACGGGAATGTAATCAGTATTGTAGCCGATTCCCTGCAGCGCTCCTTTAATAAGTTTTTCATGTTTCCACGTCAGACCGCCGAATAGAATAGTTGTTTCGCCTCTCTGATCTTTTGTGAACGCTCTCTCAAACGGTCTCTTGAAATGGTTTATATCTTTTTTATCAAGCTCATATTCTTTTTCCAGTCTTTTTCTTTCTTCCATCAGCATTTTCTGTATCAATTGCTCTTTGTCATTCTTTTCCGTCTGATCTTTTCCGATCACAGGAATTGAATCCGGGATTAAAGTTTTGGTTTCCATGAGTTTTTTGTTTGGTTTATTTAATAAATATATTTTAATTTAAAATTATATTACTTATGATCTTTGAACTCTTTACAGCGCTTTCAATTGTTGCCGGCAGTCCTGTATCCGTCCAGTCTCCTGCTATGAATAAATTCTCATACTTCGTCTTCTGCGGCGGTCTGTAATTTTCACTTTCACGGTCTGGTATATATGTCGCGCGTTTTTCCTTTATTACTTTATATCCTGATATCTCCGCCTTATCATAATTTCTGATAGTATCCAAAAGATCTTTTTTGCAGATCTCAAAAATTCTCTCCGGACTTTCTTCATTCAGTCCCGCGCCGTCAGCGCCGCTGATCACAAGACTCAGGTGTCTTCGGTTTCTTATGAACACCCACTGTACCGTAGTTCCGATCAGTCCCGTCATTCCCAATGAATTATCCGGTATCATTTCATCCGGCATATCTTCCTTCAGAAAAATGTGTACCGATATAATTCCCGATGCTTTCATTTTTTCAGCTTCAAAATTATTTTCCGAATAAACTCTTTCATCAAAAGCTTTTTGAATGAAAAAAACGGAACTGCGCTTATGTATTGATCAGAAATTATTTTCTCCCCGCTTTCAAGAGTTATAAAATTTACCTTATCTGTGATATCTATAGCAGCAACTTTTACTCCCGCTTTGTAAGTGACGTTTTTCTCTTTAAAATATTTCATCGCATTGTCTATAAGCAGTTTATTAAGATCAACTGAAGGTATCACTAAATTTGAATTTCCGCTTTCGCTGAATCCCGTCTTCATCACATTTACAAAAAGCTCCGGACTTACATTTTCGGGAGAAGTGTTAAACGCTGCAAGTATCAGCGGCTCCCAGAAATATGTGGTAAGATTTTCCGTCTGCTTAAGTCCTTTCAGAAGCTCTTTCACATTTTTATACTTTCTGAATTTCTCTGTATTTCCGTCTGAAAGCGCAGTGATCTTCTTCAGATAAATTTTATCTATAATGTTCAGCGCTTTGAATTTCAGCAGTCCCATTACGAGATTCATCGGCGGCTTATCATCAGTGCATTTTAGTTTGAATATCTCTTTCTTTTTATTGATGAAATTAACTTCCAGAGATCTCTGAATATTCACATATTTCAAACTGTCTGTTAATCTCAGATATTCAAAAGTATTTTCATACCATCCTGCAAGTATATGCTGCCCGTTGTCAAAGAACATTTTTCTTTCATTGTCATAAAAGCTGTAAGCTCTGCCTCCTGCTTTAGGAGATGATTCTATCAGCGTAACTTTAAAACCTTTTTCCGTAAGGAATACCGCTGATGAAAGTCCCGCTATTCCCGCGCCGATAATTGTTACTGTCTTTCCGGAATTCATTTTCCGTTTACAGCTAATTCATCTTCACTCACACTGTAAAGCGTTTTATACTTAAGATAAACGCCGGCAGTGATCAGCAGCTTCTTTACTTTTGACACTTTCACTTCATTATCAAACACATTATAATTTTTCTTTTCGATCTTTTTTAAAATTCTGAAATATATATGCTGCATGATCCGGGCAGCTATCATAAGTCCCTTGTCATTTTTATCAAGCGACTCGTTCGCTTTCCGGTAATATGAATGAGCTCTTTCACATTCAAACTTCATCAGTTTTCTGAACTCTTCATTGTAATTAAAACTTAAAAGCTCTTTCTCCGCGTAATTGAATTTCCTGAGATCTTCCAGAGGGATGTAAATTCTTCCGAGCTTTGCATCAGTCTTTACGTCTCTTAAAATATTTGTAAGCTGCAGCGCTATTCCGAGATTTACGGCGAAATCCTTTGTCTTTGGATTTTTGTATCCGAAGATCTCAATGCACATCAGTCCGACTGTAGAAGCGACTTTGTAACAATAATCATTGAGTTCACCGAAAGTATTGTATCTGTTTTTCGCAATGTCCAGTTCCATTCCTTTTATCAGATCAAAAAAAGGTTCGGACGGAATATTAAATTTTTTCATTACCCTGCTGACTTTATTCAGCAGTGAAAATTTTGAGTCTTCGCTTTTTATCGCTATCTCAAGTTCGGATTTCCATTCCTGAATTTTCGATTTTTTTAAATCTGCGCTGGCGTTGTCTTCATCCACTATATCATCCGTCTCCCTGCAGAATGCATAAACGGTATTTATCGCTTCATTCTTTTCTTTTGGCAGCATGGAAAAGGAATAAAAGAAACTTGATTTCTTATTCTGAGCATTGCTTTGACCGCTGATATTTTTCTGTGTTTCTTTCATTTAAAAAAATGAACCTGTTATTATTTTTATTTTATCCGAACTGCTTAACGTGACACGAGTATTCAAAACATTATAATTAATTCCCCTGATCTTACTTAAGATCTTTCTGCCGCCGCTTATCGTTGCTTTAATTTCAAACTTCAGTCTTCCTTTTAGCATATCAGTAATTTCATTTCCTTCGTCAAATAAATTTTCTGTTTTATCAGTTAAGCTTTTTATGATTTCTCTGAAACTTCCGTCTTCGGTTTTATTTCTTAACTTCTCAATATCATATCCGAATTCATTCATAATATCAGCCGGAATGTAAATTCTGTTCATCTTCAGATCAACTGAAACATCCTGCCAGAAATTTGTCAGTTGCAGCGCAGTGCATATCTTATCTGAAAGTGAAAAGAGTTTTTCATTATCATCTTTACCGTGTCCGAAAACGTTAAGAACAAGGTGACCGACCGGATTTGCTGATCTGTCTGAATAGTCAAGTAATTCATCAAAACTTTTATATTCCCTGTATACTGAATCCTGCTTAAATGCGCTCAGAAGTTTTTTAAACTCTGTCACCGGAATTTTCAGATTACGGATCGTATCTGAAAGCGCAAGGAAAATCTTATCAGTATCGGTTTTGAGTTCATTTTCTTTTCCTGTAACTGACTTATCAAGTTCGGACTCCAGCGTTTCAAGCAATTGTAACTTTGTTTCTTCATCATATTCTTCGGAATCTGCTATATCATCGGCGTATCTTGCAAAAGCATAAATACAGTAAACATATTTTCTCTTATCTTTAGGTATCAGAAAAGATCCTACCGGAAAATTTTCATAGTGACTTTTCGCTAATGATCTGCAGAAATCATAAGCAGATTCTAAATCTTTTTGCATTGTGAAATTTTACTTAACCGGAATTAGATATTGACTGCTGAAAAGATAAGGGAATAAAGGAAGTGCTAAATAAGATAAGATGAATCTAAGGTAATAATGTCAGGTGATTTGAATTTTATTCGTTCCGTATTTACAAGCGAATCGGACAGAAGTATTATTTTGTTCGAAATAATATTTATGAGATGTTTTGCGCTGATCTTCAGACCGGTAAATAAACTTATCAGTTTTGTATAAAATGATGAGCGGTTTAAATTTGCGGGATCAGCAGGTGAATAAAAGAAAGAAAAAAAAAGCGGGATTATCGAAACTAAAAGCAGTAATGACTGCTTGAAAATATTATGTTTTCTGGAATAAACGCTGCTCCAGTAACAGTTATTACAGATCTTTCTGTAAAATTCCATTGTTAAAAAATTCTGTAAGCACCATACAAATTTGCTTATAACAGACAGACTAAGAAATTTATTTAACAGATAATTCATTAAAAATTATTTTGTAAAAACTAATTTTTCTAATCTTTAATGTCAAGATTTAATTAGAGTATTATATAAAAGATCACATTCCGGAGATAATTTATATTGTATACAATAAAGCCCTTCAGGATAAGTTCCGGAAGGGCTTTGTAAAAGTTAATACAGACTTTTATTTTACCAGAATAAATTTCTTTGTGGAAACGAAATCACCTGCATACAGAGTATAGAAATATACGCCTGAATTTAAATTTGCGCCTGCAGTAAATTCCGCTGAATAATTTCCGGCATTTTTAAATTCATCAAGTAACACGCTTAACTCTTCTCCCAAAGTATTATGGATCACAAGTTTGACTTTACCGGAAGACGGAATTGAAAAATTTATTTTAGTTGACGGATTAAACGGATTCGGATAATTTTGCTCAAGCTTAAAATCATCGGGTAAAGCTCCGTTTAAATTTGTTATTCCTGAAGGTCCGTTATATCTGAGAAATAAACCGGCTGCGCAGCCTGCATATCCGAGAGTCTGATTTACAAATTCCATATGCTGTATCGGATTGGTTTGTGTCTGCGTTGGTAAAGTTTCCTGGATCCAGGTTACTCCGAGGTCAGTCGTCTTATATAACCAGCTGTTTAATGACGTGGAGCTCATCGCAAAGCGAATCAGATTTGATCCGTCTTTGAATGAGTGAACTTCATTCACAGCGAAGGAAGTCAATCCGGGCGGATTAGTAACGGCAGACCATGTCGAGCCGCCGTTTGTAGTTCTTCTTATACCGGTATTATTTGTTCCAAGCATACCACTGTTTGCATTCGTGAATCCGATTCCCTGAGAGTATAATCCGTCAGGTGTTCCTGATCCGCCGAACTGTCCGAATGTGAACGTTCCGTTTATAAAACCTCCGTTTGTCTTATACACTTTTGAAGAAGTAGCGCCTGATGCAACTGTAGCTACTCCGATCCATATGTTCAGCGAGTCAAGCCAGTCCCAGGCGTTTACAATTCCATATTCATTTGTGACCGTAGGAGCGTTGGGTGAAAGTATCCAGTTCGTTCCTCCGTTTGTTGTATATCTGTACTGGAAAGTCTGACCGCTCGGAGCAGCAGGATCACCGAAATAAATTCCGTAATTCATATTGAACATATGAATACCGTCTGAGAAGCTGTTCGCAACAGCAAGCTGCTGCACCCAGGATGCTCCGCCGTTACTTGTTCTGTAAATAGAACCGCTTACATTTCCTACCCAGCAGTTTGACGTGTCAAGCGCAGAAATTCCGTAGACATTCCCTGCCGGAAGTCCGGTATTGCGCAGACTCCAGTTAAGACCGCCGTCAATGCTCCTGTATACTTTACCGCCGTCACAGGCGATCCAGATAAGATTCTGGTTTACAACAGAAATTGAATTTATTAAAGGTGCAGTGGGAACAGTACTGATTACCGTCCACTGAGAGAATGCATTGCTAAATACAAATGTGAAAAAAATTACAAATAATTTTTTCATAAAGAACCCTTTCATTTTAAATTAAGATTATTTGTAATTAGCTGAAATGTTGGAGGTTAAAACATCAGAGACACGCCTGTTCTTGGAGCGTGTCTCTGAATAAACTGATTAACTATTTCAAAAGCATTAATTTCTTTGTATCAGTGAAATTACCTGCTGTAATGGTATAGAAGTAAATACCGGAAGTAAGATCTGATGAAGCTTTAAACTCAGCAGAATAACTTCCTGCATTTAAGAATTCATCAACAAGAGTTGTTACTTCTTTTCCTAATGAATTATAGATCTTTAAATTTACTTTTGAATAATTCGGTATAGAGAAATTAATAGTCGTCGCCGGATTGAACGGATTCGGGAAATTCTGATCGAGTTTAAAATCAGCCGGAACCGAGCTGCTGATACTGTTAACAGTTGTAATTGTTTCCGTTAATTTTAAGACTGCGCCGTTTGCCGTAACTGCAAATCCGTAAACTGTTGTGCCGACTCTTTTAAATTCCATGTGAGTTACACCTGTAAGACTTGAAGTTGACATCACTGTCCAGTTTAATCCGCCGTTGGTGCTCTTTTGAATAACGCCCGCAGGTCCGATATTTGAAGAAACATAAACAGTGTTTGTACCTTCTATCCATTTTATTGTGCTGAAACCCGTCAGACCGGCTGCACCGGTAACAGTTGTGAAGTTTGCGCCGCCGTTTGTTGTTCTGGCCATATTTGGCAGTGAAGTGCTTGATGTAACAAGTCCGCGTAATTTATCATCGCTGAATGCTACACCTGAAGTAAAAGTTCCTGTAACAGAAGAGTTACTTTTGCTCCAGTTGGTTCCGCCGTTTGAAGTATAAATAAAAGCCGGAGGTGTTGTGTTACTTCCAAAGCCGTAGAATAAATTATCTATTACGACAATTGAGTTTTGAGCGGAAGCTGTTCCTGCAAAGCCCGGAGGCGCAGTAGCAGTCCATGTATTTCCGCCGTCAGTTGTAACGCCAACATAATACGGCTGACCAGCTCCTGTAGGAGGGTCACTCTGAGCAATACCGAAACTCGGCATTGTTTTAGAAAAACTATTCCGTTAAAAAATCCTCCAGAACCGCCGGTTGATAACGCAACAGTCCAGTTTACGCCTGCATTTGTTGTTTTATAAACTCTGGCGTTTCCGCCTGCGCCGCCTGCTGCTCCGCCGTCACCGACGTAAGCTGTATTTGCATCTACAGCCCATACGCAGTATACTTCAAGAAGTACGCCTGTAGTCGGAATTGATGTCCAGTTTGTACCGCCGTTGGTTGATCTTGCAACAACAGGTGTTCCTGTCGGACCGCCTGCTACCCAGATCGTATTCTGATCTACAACTGAGATGCTCGGAAATGTACCCGGATTTGAAACAAGACCTGCAAGAGTCCATTGTGAATAAACTTCAGAACTTATGTATGAAAGTAAAACAATTGCTAACAGAAAAGTGAAAAATAGTTTATAACTTTTCATTTTATAGCTCCTTTTTTTTATTTTTAAAATAAAATTGTGTGTATGATTTTTGTTAATTTAAAAAAATATTCAATAATAAAACAGTGTTAAATATATTTGATTTAAATTTTTAAACTGAATAAAAAAAGAGCGGATCTAAGACCCGCCCTGCAAGTAGTGAATATGTTTATAAAAAAATTACTTCATTAGAACCATTCTTTTGTCTCAGTAAAACTTCCGGCTGTCATAGAGTGTAAAAATATACGCCGCTGGAAAGATTTGTCCCGTCAACTACAATTGAGTAAGTGCCTGCGCTTAATTCACCGTCGACATAGGTATCAACTACATTACCGAGCATATCATAAATCTTCAGACTTACTTTTTCATTTCTGGGAATGGAGAAGCTAAAATTTGTATTCGGGTTAAACGGGTTAGGATAATTTTGCGTCAGCTTGTATTCTGCAGGAGTTATATTCTGATTACTTATACCAACCGATTTTTCTATTGGAACTTTCAAAGCCTGCTGCACATGATTTGTTTGTGAGTAACTCACACCTGCTTTATAAACAAAAATATTCAGGTCGCAATTTTCAGGATTATCTACCTGCGGAGAAACCGGTATAACATAATTATATTTTCCTATGATTTCCTGTCCTGAAGTCCAGGTACCGGAATTTATAAGCTCTCCATGATCTCCGTTTATCATGCTTTTTACTACATGATTGTGGATATAATTATTTACATATCCGGGGTTCCGCAACCGAATAAAAATTTTGGGGGTATATCAGATTATTTTCAGTTAAAACGTAATTGATTTTATAATCTCCTATCAAATCAGTTAAAGCAATAATTTTATATTTGCATTCAGCGTTCTAGAAATAGCATCATAAGATTTACTAGTAACTTCAATACTAACGCCGGGCTGAATTAGCAATGACTGTAAAACAACTTCATTGTTCCACGCAGATCTGCTTATTACACCACTTTTTCTTCCAATCGTTGCCTGAGGATAAGAGCTTAAACCTATAAGGCTCCTAATACCTTCAGAATAAGTATTCCATGGATCACTATTTGCACCATGATATGCTAATACTATTGTGTTTGGATAATTGACTAAAATGTTTTCAATTATTTCATGCCCGCATGGACAATATCCGCACCATGTTCCGGTGCAGTATTCAAGTAATACATTATTTTGAGCGTAAACACTTTTTTTGTTAATAGAAATAGATATAAGAATTGTTAATAAAAATGAATAAAGTGTTTTCATTTTTTATCCCCCAAATTTGATTTATGATTCGTGCAAAAAAAGCAAAATAGAAATTAAATACAATGACTTTTTATAAAATTATAGAAGATAATTGATTTTCATATAACAAACATTGCTCTGAATTTTGCATCTTTAGCTTCTTCTATATTTTTCTTCAACTCCTCTTATTAACTTATCCCAATGGTAATTTATTCAATTCTTATTTATGTGTTCTCCATTGTGATAAACATTTGTTTAATAATGACAAAATTTTTCATTATGATTTCATTCTATGTGTATCATCTCATGTACAACTATATACTCCAAACATTGCGGAGGTTTCTTTGCTAAATCAAGATTCAGCCAAATCCTTTTAGACTTTGCATTACATGTACCCCATTTTCATTTTTTTAATTCCATACTTGTTTACTTTTACATTTATTATCTTTTCCCATTTTGTAATTAAATCCGGAATTGATTCTCTAAGTTTTGACCGATACCAGTCTTCGAAAAAACGAAGACCTGATGCAGGATGGTTCGAAGTTATTAAAAAATGGAGTTTAGCTCATTGAATTCCAAAACAAATTTATAAAATTCTATTTTGCGTTTAATCTATTCACTTGCACATTAATTTTTAATTTTATAATTTATTGTAAATTTATTTTACATTATTGATTAATGTTTTAAATAATAAATAAAAGGTGGATTCAAAATGAAAATACTTTCCTTTCTTTACTTTTTTATTTTAAAAGGTACCAGACTTATCTATCGACAGAATCAATACATAGTATTTTATTGATATATAATTCAATAATGTTCTTTAAAAAATGTTATAATAAGTAATACATTTATTCAATTCTCATATTTATTTTTAAAATAATATTAACTCTAATGTTATGAAAAAAATTATTTACACTATTGCTATTCTTTTATTCCCGGTATATTTATCGGGACAATCAGTATTTAGATTTAATGGTACGGGAAATAGTGATGATATGTCATACACGTCTGCAATAGATGCATCAGGTAACATGTTTATTGGAGGAAAGAGCAAAGGATCAGGATCAGGATTTGATTATTCCATTGTTAAATATAATTCTTGGGATCTTTTCAATGGGAGCGTAGATATAATGGATCCGGCAATTCAGACGATATTATTACCTCTATTAAAATAGATGGTTCGGGAAATATCTATGCAACAGGTGGAAGTATTGGTCTCGGATCAAATATCGATTATCTGACTATAAAATATAATTCTGCAGGAGTTCAGCAATGGGTACAAAGATATAATGGAATTGGAAATGGAATAGACTGGGCAAATGCAATATATGTTGATGGTTCGGGGAATGTATATGTAACAGGATCCAGTACTAATAATGTTTTTGGAAGTAGAGATTACTCTACTTTAAAATATAACTCTACAGGAGTTTTGCAATGGAAAAAAGATTTAATGGCTTTTTACCGACAGGGATGATGTTGCAAAATCAATGTTTGTTGATAACTCAAGAAATGTATTCGTTACCGGAGGTAATGGAGTAACATTCGTAACAATAAAATATAATTCTTCAGGAATTCAGCAATGGGTTCAATTAGGATATTCAAGGCTCGCAGATGCAGTGGCAGTGGACGGATCTGGAGCTGTTTATGTTTTGAGAGGATTAGGTGATAATTATGGAGGAGCGGTTGTAAAATACAATTCAAATGGAGTTTGGCAATGGGCACAACTCGAACAATGGGTTCATAGATATAATGGACCGGGAAATGGTGATGATAGGGCATCATCATTATCAGTGAATACAAACGGAAATGTTTTTGTAACAGGTCGTAGCTGGAATGGAACAAATTTTGATTACGCTACAATAAATTATTCTCAAAACATACAACCCATCCCACAACCCTCAATCTCCGTTACGCCAGTTCAAATAAATGCAGGCGGCAATGTAAATATAACAGGACAAAACTTCAGAGCAAACACGCAAGTGAAAGTTACTGTAACAAGTTCGAATTCCGAGTTAGTTCATGATCAGATATACACAACAAATTCTACAGGAGGAGTTACTGTCGGTTATTCAAGCAATTTGAATTCATCTCCGGGAATTTATACAGTTTCTTGTAGAGATATTTTTACAAATCAGTCTGCAGCGAATATAATATTTGAAATTAAAGAGCAACCGGAAACATTTGATATGATTTTTGTTTCACCAGATACTGACAGTGTGAGTAATTATATAAACATTGAATGGCAGGATAAAATGTTTACAGGTTCGATGTACCAAATAGATACTAACAAAAGACATTATAAATATATGATTAATTATTCAACAGATAATGGCTTAACCTGGTTAGACTCAATATTTTTTCAAGGAAAAGAATATGTAGGTCAAATATCTATTTTCAATAAAAAAATTAACCTTATTGCTCTAAGATTCTAACAGAAGTGGAACAAGTTTAAAGTTTAAAATTACCGATGTTTTCAATAATAACAGATCTTGTACTTCAGGAATAATCCCTGTGAAGCAAAATGAGTTAACTAAAGCAACTTTTAATTTAAAATGGGATTTTCACAGTAAAAATAATCCGGTAGATCCAATTGGAGTTTGCGCGGATGGAGTAAGTAGAATTTATATTAAGATTTCAAAAAACTAACTGCTCCTTCTATTTCAAATGTCAGCATATCTTTGTCTGAGGATTTAAACAATATGACAAATAGAATTCTTGGAAAATTAATGAAAGCTAATTTTGATAATTCTCTATATAATGCTGAAGCAAATACTGCCTCATCAACAGTAGCATCAAATAACAATCCCAGTGATAATTTGTTTTGGTATGTATCTCCCGATGATTTTTCCAGGAATGATGGTGACTATTTAAAGAGTGAAAGAATTGTTAAAGCAAATGTCACAGCTTCATTATTCAGATGCTACCTCAGAAAATGCAACATACAATATAAAAATAATAAGAACTCCATTAATGCTTGTTCATGGTTTCGGTTCGAATCCGGGAATTTGGGATAGTTTTATGAAGAAAACTATTATTTTAATAAATTTAAATTCGTTTCCAAACCACAAATGGAAACCAAAAATCATACAGTACAAATGCTTTATATTTGCTGAATGGAAACCAATCTTTCTACATTTTCCAAAATAGTTTTCAATCAGTATTATTACAAGCCAGAGTGAAGGGATATGCCTCCAACCAGGTATCATATATATCTCACAGTATGGGAGGGTGTATTGCCAGGGTAGCTTCAGAATTACCTTCCTATATAAATGAGTTAAATTATAAGAAAGGGTATATTAATAGATTAATTACACTTAACACCCCTCATAATGGATCTCCATTAGCTAATTATTTTGTAAACTTTTCTGATTCATTAAATAGTTTCTCAAATGATCTTAAGTTTATTTTGTTAAGAGAGGGAATTGAATTTCTTTTTCAAAATACAGATAATGAATTATTAAAAAGCGTTTACACATTAGATCATAACACTGACAGATTAGTTCCAACCTCTTCCTTAACAGATTTACAAAGTTATGGACAGGGAAAACCTTTTAAAGAAACTAATATACCTTCTTTCACTATAGCAGGTGATTTGTTCCCTGGTATTTTAAATGACTTTTCAGATGTTGAATGGGACAAATTAAATGATTCGGAATTGAATAAATATCATGATAAATTATACCATTTATTAGTTTTTCCGGTTTTAGTTGGAAAATTTTTTAGTTTTTATCTACCGGGAGATCTTATTCCGGTACTAAATATAATTTCTAACTGGAAAACTAAGCAGGAAAATCAATCAAGCTTTTAAATCTAGCTTACAAAAAACAATTTGGTTCAGATACTTTACTCCCCAATAGTGATTTTGTAGTTACTGTAAATAGTCAACTTGCAGATATGCCTGAAAAAGAGTTTAGTATTTACGACAGATTTAATGGTAATGCGACAGCATTAGGAATAGGACATTCATTTATTAATGAATGTTATGAAGATAATAATATATTAAATTATGTTATTAAACTTTTAAATCTTCCAACGAACACTGATCCTTTTACTCAAACTATTAAAGCTACACCACCAAGTTTGAGCTTTTTTCATCCTAAAGATATAATCTTGAATAATCAGTATTTTATTGATACTGCAAATCACATTGAGATTATTTCACCCGAGAATGGAAATACTTGCATAGTTGATGAAAATGTAAATCTATCTTTCTCTGTGGATGATACAACTGGTCTAAAATATGTACGGGTAAGTTTTCAAGGTGAGGAATATTTTGATTCTGTTAAAGCTTATAATTATAACTTCAATATACAAACAAATGGAAATGAACTTGATTCAAGTCTATTATCTGTTAGCGCCTTTTACTTTAAAAATGATAGTTTGAATTTTTCTTATGATAATGTAAAGGTTTTTATAAAGAATAACTCAAATGTAATGGATTTCAGTATAAATACTGATTTTTACTATTTAATTATAAATCAATTAATTAATCCTGAATATAAAACCATTTTTAGTAATTATATTTATGAAGGTAAATTAAAAGATATAAATGCAATTGTTGATAATCCTGATGTAGTCTTTTTCAATAATACTGACAAGTCTTTCAAAGCTATTTCATCTGGTGAGACCTTTGCAATCGTTTCTAACGGCAGTCACTCTGATACAATTTATTTCAGTGTAAACGGAGAACTTTTAGTTCCATCAGTTACAGTATTAAATGAACCGGTTGATTCTGCTATTGTATCTTCTTCGAATTTAAAATTTAACTGGAATATTGTAGAGTATGCCGGGTATTATGAATTTCAGTTAGCAAAAGATATTAATTTCAGTAGTATTTTCTTCGAAGATAACACCATAACTGATTCAAATATAATTGTCCCTTCTGTTGAACATTCAAATGCTTATTATTGGAGAGTCAGAGCGTTAAATTCAGCAGGTGCAGGTAACTGGTCTTCAGTCAGAACTTTGACTGCACTTCAGATTAAAGAATCTTACCTATACATAAACATGATCCCGCAAGGTATGTATAATGAAACAACACAAATGCTAAACAGAAAAGATACTGTTAAAGCATATTTGGTAAATATTAATCCACCATATAGTATTATTGATTCATCAGTATCACAAATTGATTCGATATCCTTTCAGGATTATTTGAATTTAGAAACACACACACCGGGACATATTATATAAGAGTTAATCATTTTAATTCAATAGAAACATGGAGTAAAGCCGGTGGTGTATATTTTATGAACCATGACAAAGTATATTATGATTTTACTAAATCCAATGAACAAGCATTCGGCAATAATTTAATACAAGCAGGAAAAGTGTGGTGTATTTACAGTGGTGACATAAACCAGGATGGAGTTATTGACGGTAGCGATCAAGGGATTGTTGATAACGATATTTTTAATTTCGCTTCGGGTTATATTCCTTCTGATCTAAATGGTGATTTGATAGTTGATGCTGCAGATGCAGTGTTTACTGAAAATAATGGAGTTAACTTTATTTCAATTATTAGACCATAAGTTTTTTAACTTTTATAGAGCTGATATTATAAATTGAAAAATTAATTTAAACAAATTAAAAAAGGAGATTAAATTTGCATCCGAATTTACTACTTATTACTGATAAGAATAAAAGTCATTGGATTAATATCAATGAAATAACAGCAATACATCCTACACTTGATTCTCCCAGTGAACACATAATGTCAATTAGATTAAAGGATAAACCAGAAAGAGTATTATCATACTCAAACAAACAAAATTTATTAGATAACTATAACATACTTCTTGATAAATTAGAATTAGCTGGGGTTCTGGTCAGAGTAGTTGGTTAATAAGGTTGTAAAATTGGTATTTCAATTTTTAAAATTTTTGGATGTAAATTAACTTAGTTCTTCCTTCGACAAACCTTATTTGGTTTATCCGTCATGGGTAGTAGTATATATAAAATTTTTCCCCCCTATCCAAAACAAAAAAACCCCGCTTCATAATTGCGTGGTTTCTGATATTACTATTTATTTATTACTGTTACATCACTTTGTCTCTGGCAGGGAACGGATCGTGTCCGTAAAGAGATCTGGATCGACGATTCTGAAATTATCCTTAAGTCTATCTGGAGGATGAATATTTTTTGTGTAAAATGAATTTTTTTAATTTTAATATTTACACATTTTTTACTCAAACTAAAAGTTAATTGTGATAAAGAATATGCCCAATCTCTTATAGGCATAGTCCATTTTTTATGAAGATCCCGATATGCCAGGTAAAGCATTTTTTTCAAAGAATCATCACTAGGAAAAACAGATTTGTTTTTAGCCACGTTTCAATATTGCCGGTGTCCGTTTTCAACAATTTTATGCAGAGTTTGCGCACCGGCGGAATCGCAGGGAGCAACAATGATCGTCTGCGGAATTTTCTTTTCTAAAAATTATCATAAAACAGTCTATATTTGCAGTTTTAAGTTTTAAAGTAAAAATTTCACCGCATTTATCGACCGCAGCGACCTGTTTACCGACCGCTGCACCGTGTTTACCGACAGCTGCACCGTGTTGATCGACCGCAGCACAGTGTTTATCGACCGCAGTACAGTGTTTCGGTACTGTAGCGGTGTCGTTCTCAATCACCGCAACCTGTTTCGGAACTGTGCGAACCTCTTCTCAACCACCGCAACCTGTTTAGGAACCACCGCAGCCTGTTTAGGCACTGATGTACACTATTTATGAACTGTTTGCAGACTCACTACTCCACTTACGCAACGTTTTCTCAACTTTAGACAATGTTTTCTTCACTAACAATAATTATTTCTCAATTGAAATTATTTGTTTCGTCACTTCCGGAAACTCATTTTCAGGCTGCTTCGTGTCTTCTGGACGACTGCTGAAAGTCTCTGATTGAATGCTGCGTGTCTATTTTTTGGATGCCGCATGTCTATTTTTTTATAGCCAAAAGTCTCTTGACGAAAACCAAAAATCTCTTGACGAAATCCAAAAGTCTCTTTGAATGCCAAAAGTCTCCTGACGAAAACCAAAAGCTCCTGACGAAAGCCAAAAGTCTCTGATTGAAAGCCGCATGTCTCTTGTTGAAAGCAGCGTAACTCTTATTGAAATCCAAAAGTCTCCGATTGAAAAACTGAAAGTCTCTTTTTGAAAGCCGCATGTCTTTATTTCAAACCGCATGTCTTTTTTGAAAGCCGAATATCTCTGATTTAAAGCCAAATGTCTTTCCCGATGTTTTGTGTCTTCACTTTGAGAAGTTTTATGTCTTTTCCCGTGAGACAAGTATCTTCTTTCGGAAGTTTTGAGTATTTCTTAAAAAAGTTTAATTTCTTCTCTCAAAAATTAAATGTCCCGGTTATAAATTTTTATAGACTTCGCACTGAATTAATTTTTCTTTATAGTATAATTATTTTCCTTCAATCGGATATAAATTATCTTCAGAAAGATGCATAATATCTTCATTAAAATATTCCTGCAAATTAATTTAACGATACGAGGCTTTTAAAGATTTCACCTTTTCATATCTGCAAAACTCGGGCTTCAGTTTTCATGATAAGTAAGTTTCATATATATATTAATAGTGTTAATTTACTCCAATTTTATTTTAAAATGATAGAGATAAAAAATCTTAGAAAGAGTTTCGGGAATAATGAAGTTCTGCGGGGCGTGAATCTTACTATTGAAGACGGGATCACACTTGTGATCATAGGAAGGAGCGGATGCGGTAAATCTGTATTACTCAAACATATAATCGGACTGCTCACGCCTGATGAAGGCGAAGTGCTCATTGAAGGAAAAGATATTACAAAGATGAGCAAGAAGGAAATTTATGAATTAAGAAAACGATTCGGATTTCTGTTCCAGGGAGTTGCGCTTTTTGATTCAATGGATGTGGAAGAAAATATCGGTCTTGCGCTGACAGAAAATACAGAAATGAAGAAGGCGGAAGTAGCGGTATAGTAGCTGAAAAGCTGGAGATGGTAGGTCTTCCGGATATTCAGAATATGAAACCCTCTGACCTCTCAGGCGGAATGAAGAAAAGAGTATCGCTTGCAAGATCACTCGCTACTGATCCCGAGTATATTTTATACGACGAACCGACCACAGGTCTCGACCCTGTTATGAGTGATCAGATAGATGATCTAATAAAAGAACTTGGTGATAAATTAAAGGTAACTTCTATTGTTGTAACTCGTATGACATATTCAGCGTCTATGATGTCGCTGATATGGTGGCGATGATGCATGAAGGGTAGAGATATTTTCTCGGCACTCCAAAGGAACTCACGGAAACAAAAGATCAGCTCATCAGATTTTCTTAACAGGACTGATAAAAGAATTTAATTAAATCAGTTTAATATTGATCAGTTAAAATTACAATTCAATCTCACCCTCTTCTTTATTCCATCCTTTCCATCCGCCGTCCATTGAAATGACATTTGTATAACCCATTTTCTGTAATGACTCCGCTGCAATCGCTGAACGGTATCCGCCTCCGCAGTATAAAATTATTTTTCTGCCGTGTTCATCGACATGAAGATGTATATCTCTTTCGATAATTCCCTTTCCGATATGAACAGCGTCTTTGATCCTTCCCTTTTCAAACTCATTATCTTCCCTGATATCAACTAAAATAAATTCTTCATTATTTTTTTTCATTTCCATTACATCCCGGACTGTACATTCTTTAATATTCTTTTTATCGTCACAGTTCATGAAAAGTTTTCTTCATATTAATTTTATATTTTATATGTTTGAAATAATTAAGCTCATATTAAAGATATCTTCCGCGCTGCATCCCCTTGAGAGATCCATTACAGGTTTGGAAAGTCCCTGTAATACGGGACCGGTTGCAGAAGCTCCGCCAATCCTTTCAGTAATTTTATAAGCTATGTTTCCGGAATTCAGATCAGGAAAAATAAAAACATTTGCTTCTCCTTTATTATACCGTCAGGTCTTTCTTCCGGCTACATCTTTATTAAACGCAGCATCAAACTGCAGCTCACCGTCTATCAATTTCGGCTTCCTCTTTTTTGTTAATTTAACAGCTTCAGTAATTTTACTCAGCATATCACTCTTTGCGCTGCCTTTTGTGGAAAATGAAAGAAATGCAACTCGGGGTATGATACCCGTCAGCTTTCTGAAATTTTCCGAAGTGATATTGCAATGTCTGGAAAGCTGATTTGCATCAGGATCAGGGATTACCCGCAGTCTGCATATGCAATGATCTTTTTACGGTGTACATGCCTTTCAGAAATGTAAATAAAAAAAAACGAGGAGACTGAACTGCAGTTCCGCGCCGTACCGATAACAGAAATAGCATTTCTTAAAACCGACGAAGTACTGTAAACACATCCCGCGATCAGTCCGTCAGCGTAATTTTTTTAGCAGCATACAGCCGAATGTAAGCGGATCACTAATTTCAATTTCCGACTGAATGAATTTATGTTCCTTTTTCGCAGACCGGATGTTATGATAGTCTTTAAAAACTGAGAGCTGAATACACTGTCAATTATCAGCAGATCTTTATGGTCAGAGAATTTTTTCAGTTCACTGCTTCCGTTATCAATTAAAATAACTTTCGCAGCATTCTCTTTCAGAATTTTCTCAACAGCTTTAAACCCTTTCATCGCCCGACTCCGGAAAAAAAATTATTGTTTTCTTTTTTTGCCGGCTACGGTCTAACAGAGCTTAAATAAATAGTTAATAGTTAGTAGTTAATAGTTAATAGTTAATAGTTAGTAGTTAGTAGTTAATAATTAATTGTAAATTGTAAATTGATAATTGATAATTGTAAAATGCTCTTTTATTTGAAACTTGACATTTGACATTTATTTTATTATTCCTCCTCCTATCACATCCCTCCCGAATAAACACCGCCGACTGTCCCGGGGTTACGGCTTTCTGGGGATTGTCGAACCGCATCAGTATTTCATCATCTGATAATTGTTCAGTAAAGCGCTGTATCCAACGCCGTTGTATCTTATCTTTACATCCGCCTTAATTGGTGAAATGAGTTTATCCGTGGTCATAAGATTTATATCCTTTACTGTAAATTCCGAACTGTAAAGACTTTCCTCATCGTCGATATGGACCTGATTTTTTCCGCATCGATTTTTGAGACATACAGTCTTTTTCCGAAAGCGAAGTTCAGACCTCTTCTCTGACCGATTGCATAACAAGGATAACCTTATGTGTTCCGACTTTTCATTATTGTAGATCGATCCCCGCCTGAGATACTTTCATTCGGACCGGGAAGCCGGATCTGCTTTATGAGATCCCTGTAATTATTATTCGGTACGAAACAAATTTCCTGCGAATCCGGAGTATCGGCCGGCTTGAGATCCATTTCATGAGCGAGTTTTCTGATCTCAGATTTTGTATATCCCCGAGCGGAAAGATCGTCTTGCTTAGCGCATACTGCGAGACACGCCATAAAGCGTATGACTGATCCTTTTTTTATCTGCAGCTTCGGAGACATTATACCTGTTATTGGTTTTGTCAAATTTTATTTTGCATAATGACCGGTGCCAGATAGTCGGCTCCGAGCGATTCAGCTTTTTCAGAAGCGCTCCCCATTTAATGGATTTGTTACAAAGCACACACGGATTTGGAGTATTTCCTTTAAGATATTCAGAAATGAAATTGTTTATTACGATATCATTAAATTTCTGTGGAAAGTCCAGAGTATAATGACTGAAACCCAGATTCTGCGCGACATTTCTCGCGCTGTATATAGTCTCTAGTGAACAGCAGCCGAATCCTTTCCCGGAAAGTCATCATATCCCCAGTCTTCATTGTAATTCCGATGAGATTATAACCTTCATTTTTAAATGCAGCGGCGACAGACGAATCAACTCCCCGCTCATTGCAATTACAACTGTCTTTTTATTATTGCTTATTGTCATAAATAGTTAAAGTAAAAATATGAATTGAAGTTTATTTAAAAAAGTTAAAAAATGAATTGAACTTTAGACTTGGAATGAATTAGTTTTGACCTGACATAAATTAAAAAGGAGAAAAGCATGTCAAAAAGATCATTATTCATATTATCTTTTTATTTGTTTTACTTTTTCGGTACCAATTGGTACGATCTCGAATTAAATGCAAAATCGCAGAGTAAAATTGAAGATCTGAATCAAAGTAAAAAGAAAAAACATAAAAGAAAGGTCCCAAGAAGAAGAGCTCCAAGAAAAAGAAAACTTCTTCAGGAAAGAAGAAATCTACAAAGAAAAATCAAACAAAAAGAAATCTTCTAAAAGAAAACTTCCAAGAAGAAGACTTCAAAGAAGAAAGCATCTAAGGGAAGAAAAAGGAAAGAAATACAGCTCTAAAAAGAAAAAGAGAAGCAGTAATTCTTCCAGAACATACAATACAGGTACTTACACTCCGCCGAAAACATATGATTCAGGAAGCGACGGATCGAGAGAATACAAAAGAAGCGAAGATAAACCTGTAGAAAATTTCAGAAAAGAGCCGAAAAAGACGGCGAATAAAAAATCTAATATAGAATAAGAAGCCGGGTCATTAATGATCCGGGCTTTTTTTGTGTTTAAAATTTAATTAATCTTAAGTAAGGTAAGCAGTTTATTAATATTTTAAAAAAAATATTTCCGGAATCAGCAAAATACCGGAGAACTATATTTAAACTCCCTTTATGAATAAGTATATTGCTCACTATGAAAATTAGTTTAAACTGGATAAAGGAATATATCCCCGATTTCAATACGGAATCCTTAGAATCTCTTATTGACAAAATGATCGTAACCGGTCTTGATATAGAATCAGTTCAGGACGAAAGCGTCAAATTTAATAAATTTGTCATCGGAGAGTTCTGGAAAAGAAAGCATCCGAATGCAGATAGTTTTCAGTCTGTAAGGTAGATTCCGGGTGAAGAGATCCTGAACATTGTGTGCGGCTCCGAACGTGGGAAAAAGGTCAGAAAGTCTGCGTCGCAAGGATCGGCGCTGTAATTCCGGACGGAGGATTTGAAATTAAAAAATCAAAAATACGCGGAGAGCTCTCCGAAGGAATGATCTGTTCGGCAAAAGAGCTGAACATTTCTGACGATCATGACGGCATTATGGTATTGCAGACCGACGCTAAAAACGGAACTCCTTTTGCTGAGATCTCCGGCATGAACGATGTAGTATTTGATATCGGCATTACTCCAAACCGTGGCGATCTGTTTTCTCCACTTTGGTATTGCCCGAGAAATTGCTATCTATGGTAAAAATAAAATTTCCCGGAACGGATCTTAAAGAAAGCGCTGAAAAGACTGATGAGCTTATCTCAATTGAAATTGAGAATAATGATCTTTGCAAAAGATTTACAGGCAGAGTGATTAAAGATGTTAATATTAGGGAATCACCTGACTGGCTAAAGAACAGACTTACAGCTATCGGACTCAGACCGAGGAATAACATTGTCGATA
>JADJYU010000009.1 GCA_016719565.1 Ignavibacteria bacterium | reverse complement strand
ATGACAAGAGAAGTGTAAGGTGTTTTGAAAGACGGGTGAACATTTCCTGCGGACTTAAAAATAATTTATCACGCGACATTGCAAAATAAATTCTTGAAGATGCGAGAATGGATCCGTTTGTTGTACCGAAAGTCGAAACCATTATAAGAATAGAGATAAAGAATGCTCCGCCGAATCCGAGAAATTTTCTCATTACTTCAACCGCGATAATTGTGTTATCCTTTTGCGCTACTTCAATAATCTCACTGACAGGCATTACATATAGAAATACGAAATTCGTAAGGAGATAAATTCCGATAACAATTCCCACACCGGTAAAGAGAGCTACTGGAATATTCTTCTTGGGGTTTTTCACTTCGCCGCCGAGATATCCAATATTATTCCAGCCGTCATAAGCCCAGAATGCGCCGAGCATTGCGGCAAACATAGCTCCGAATAATCCAAGTGATGTTCCGTATTCCGCTGAAGGATTTGGACCGATCGGCGAAACATTTTCAACAGAGCCTCCGCTCATAGTGAGTCCGAGTATAATTATAACAAGTATACCGAGTACTTTTAGAGAAGTGAAAATATTGTTTATGATACCTCCGAATATTACTCCGAGATAATTCGCAACCGTAAGAAAATTATAGTGGCGATCGTTAGCGCTTTCACTCCAAAACTTGCGAACGGATAAAATATACCGAGAATGCTGAAACTTTCCATTTCGGCGCTTAGATGTGGAAGAGGCAGTATAGCATTTACCGATTCTGAAAAGACATAAGCTATGGATGCAATTGATGCGGACTGTATCACGGAAAAGCATGACCATCCGTAAATGAATGCAAAAGCTTTGCCGTACATTTCCTTGAAATAAACATACTGTCCGCCGGGAGCTGCAATTAGTCCCGCTATTTCAGCGTTTGTAACTGCGCCGATCATTGTGATCAGACCTGCTATTACCCAGCACAGCAGCAGCAACCCTCCTGATTCGAGATCAGCCGCCATTGGCGGCTTTTTGAATATTCCTGAACCGATCATCGAACTGACTACAATCAGTATTGCAGTCATTAATCCAAGTCTCGTAAGCAATCCGCTTGAATGAACTCCGTCCTGATTATTTCCGGTCATTATAAATATTTAAGAATATAAAAATTATTATTTGAAAAAGACCTGAGCTACTTCGTATAATTCTTTGTCAACGGTTTTTAATTTTCCGATTGCTTCTGTGAACGGAATGTCAACGATCTCATTTGCCTGAAGCGCAGCCATCCTGCCGAATTTTTTTTCATTAACCATTTCTACTGAATAAATCCCAAGTCTCGTACCAAGTACTCTGTCAAAAGCCGACGGCATACCGCCTCTCTGTACATGCCCGAGTACGGTTGCTCTGCATTCAAAACCGGTCCTTCTTTCAATTTCATCAGCAAGATAATTTCCTATTCCTCCGAGTCTTTCCCTGCCAAAGTCGTCAAGCTTAATATCCTCTTTTCTTTTCGTCATACTTTTCTCATCGAACTTTGTTCCTTCTGCAATTACAATAATTGAAAACAGCTTTTCCTCTTTTATATCTGCTGTTAAGAATTTTCAAAACATCCGACACCCTGGTTTTGAACTCAGGTATCAACACCGCGTCAGCTCCTCCGGCGATACCGCTGTATAGAGCGATCCATCCGGCATGTCTTCCCATTACTTCCAGTATCATTATTCTATGATGTGATTCCGCAGTGGTATGAAGTCGGTCTATTGCTTCGGTTGCAATTCCGACTGCCGTATCAAATCCGAAAGTATAATCAGTTCCGCTTATGTCGTTATCAATGGTTTTCGGAACTCCGACCACATTCAATCCGGCTTCAAATGCTATCTGAGCAATATGCATAGAACCATCACCTCCGATTGCAATTATGGCGTCAAATTTTTCCCGGGCAATTTTATGGAGAAGAATATCTTTCCCTTTCTTTTTTTCGAACGGGCTGAATCTTGAAGTGCCGAGTATTGTGCCGCCTTTGTTTACAATACCGGCTACATTATTCAGGTCAAGTTTTTCATAACTTTCATCAAAAATTCCTTTCCAGCCGTTCTTAATTCCGATTGATTCAAAACCCATTTGATCGGATTTTCTTACTATAGCTCTGATCACGGCATTAAGTCCGGGACAGTCGCCGCCGCTTGTCAGGATTCCAATTTTCAATATAAATTATTTTAAAATTTGATTATCCGGCCGGTTTATTTTTAACGGGCGGATCATTTGTTAGGTATTTAAATTTATCTATAAATTCCTCTGTCTTCATATTTCCTATAAGAGCAAGCCGCGCTACATTTTTTAATTCTTCAAAATCCGATTTCTCAAGTCTTATCATATATTTTCTTGCGACCTGATAACTGTCTGAATCCACGTCAGCTTCACGCGTACTGATCCTTCCTTCGCTGTTAATGATATCTTCAAACTTTATCGGAATAAGACTTCCTTTGTCAACTGTTACAATCGCTCCTGAATTATCATCCAGCAGGTATCTTACAGCCGCGTAGCCAAGGTCCTGCGTATATTCGCAGTCATATGGAATCGGGTCAGCGCATCTGAGTTCATATCCTATATCTTTATTTACAATAGTTACATCCAGTCCCCTCTCTCTCAATCTTCTTCTCACTTCATCTTTGTGATCCTTCCGATATCAACTTCCGAAAGCCGGATATTCCCGTGAAGATCTTTTCAAGATTTACATAAGGATGTTTCATTAGTTCATTCTGATCGATCCTTGTAATAATTCCTTCGGCGAGTATGGCAACGCCGTAAGGATTTCCCTGTGACATTCTTTTAATTATCGAGCTTCGAGTATATCGCAGACTGTTTCAAAGCTGATAATAGTATTGCGGAATTCTTCTCCGATAATGGTCAGCGTAGCGCCGGCTGCTTTGCCTATTCCAAGCGCGAGATGCCCGGCTTTTCTTCCCATTGAAACTACATAATACCATCTGCGTGTAGTAGCTGCGTCAAGCATCAGTGACTGAACGATACGGAATCCGAAATCACGCGCAGTCTGATATCCGAAAGTCGGCATATTTCCCGGAAGCGGCAGATCATTATCAATTGTCTTAGGAACGTGCGCGACCTGAATCTGTCCCTTTGCAAGCCGGTCTATTTTATAAGCGCTTGTAGCAGTATCATCTCCGCCGATTGTTATAAGATAATCTACTGAAAGCTGTGTCAGTGATTTCAAAGTAGCGTCAAGCATTTCCTTGCTCTTTGCAGGATTCACTCTTGACGTATAAAGTATGCTGCCTCCGGTAAAATGAATTCTCGATACATCCTCGATTTTGAGTTCTCTGAAATGTGTTGAGTCGCCTCTGCTGAGATGCTCAAATCCTTCGAGAATACCATACACTGTCAGACCGGAATTAATAGCTTCTATTGTAACGGATCTTATGACGCCGTTAATACCAGGAGCAGGTCCGCCTCCGACAAGTATTGCTAAAGTTTTTTTTCTGTAATGATCGTCCAAAATATAGTTGATAGTTAGTAATTAATAGTTACGAAATACTGAATCAATTTATGTTTTTAACTGCAAACTCTTAGTGCGAAAAATTATCATCAGCATTGCAATCAGATAGCACACTGATACAAATATAAATACGAATCTAAAACCTATTGTCATAGCGAAAATAATTGCAAGTACAGAACCGATTACTGAGAAAAATCCGTTGACAGCCCAGGAATATGCCGCTAGGCTTTTTTCGGAATCATCAATTTTTTTCATCCCCAGCGGAAAAGGCATTCCCATAAAAAATCCAAGCGGCGCAATCAGCAATATAGAAATGAGAACTCTATAAATGAGATCAAACCTTGCCATGGATGTAAACAGATATGAATTAAATACTCCAATAAGAATCGCTGTGAATGCTATCAGAAAAAATATTATCTGTATCCGGTGCTTATTGTTCTTCAAAAAAGAATCAGAATATTTACTTCCGATTCCCGAAAAAATTAGCATTGAAGAAATTACCGTTAGAATAGTATAAACCGGCTGTCCGAGCATCAATGTAAATTTTTGGATCAATGAAATCTGCATCATAATATATCCGAGACCTATTGCTGCAAAGTAAATTAGAAATATTTTTCCGGTGGAACTGCTTGTTAATTTTCTTTTTGCAATCAGAAGAGGAAGTATCAGAAATGCAAAAGCCGTGATCAGAGTTTGTATCAGTATGACAATCAAAGTAGTTTCAGCGACGGGTTTGTCTTTGAGAGCGAGTATAGCTTTATCACCCTGCGAAAAAGTTTCCTTAACTCCGTCAAATGTAAGATTGCCGAATCCGATATTCTGATCGAAGAACGGTTTGTCATCCGTTGCGGGCTCAAGTCCTGCATCTGTTACATTATTTTTTCCTCCGGCAAGACTTCTGAAATTATCCGAATCTATAAGCGTTTTATAAAAACTTTCACTTTCGCTTAGCGGGTCATACAGCAGATCCAGACTAAGGTTGCCCGCTTCAGATCTGATCTTTATCACATCCTCAGCGGAGAATCCGTCCTTTTTATATAACACTCCTGCAAGAAAACTTTTATCGCCTTCAAATTCATTCGGAGGTCTTCTGAATATTATAAAACAGTCTTTACTGTTTTCAATGCCTTTACTGTTTTCAAGTCTCGCCTCTTTAAGAGTAGTGATGAGTTTCGGGATCTGAGTCTCAGGTCTTGAGATATACAAAACTCCTGATTTGTCAAGATGATGAAGATATTCGCTGACAGCTTCCTTAGTGAGAATATAATTTTCCACCATGCTCATAGCGCCGCTTGACATAGCTGAAGCGGAAATTGTATGAGCGGAAACAATTACGTCATATACAATTCTTTTGAAGTGATCACATTTCTCGCATCGTCGGTAATGAGATTAACGCTCTTGTTATTTTTAACCAAAGGACCTGTCCAGTATGAGAGAGTATTTTCAAGATAGTCATTCAGAATACCGTTGATCTCAACTGCTTTGATATTCTTAGCATTATGATAAAGACCTGCAAGTATTTCTCCGCCGCCTGCAGAACCGATTATAAAAACTTTTTCCGCAGAATCTTTCAGCAGATAAGCCAGATTGGAAGCGTCGGCGGGTTTAGTTTTAGGAGGAAGAGATTTTACATTCGGAATATTTGTCGTTGCGTTACCGGCATCGATAATTGCAAGATAGATATCATATCCGTCCTGTGAACTTTCTTCATCTCTCATCACATCTATCTTTGAAAAAATATTCCAGTCTGTTCTGATCTTCAGATCCGGACGGTCTTTGATATAATTTCCGTAAATTTTATTTGATGTTACATTAATTGGAAGTCTTTCATCAGTATTTATTAAGAAAGTCAGTGAGAGCGCGAGCAATATGAATGAGATCATAGAAATGGTTTTATGCATTTCGAATGAGAAGATCATTGCTGCAAAAAATCCCATAGCAGCGACAACCGCTATGGCTCCGTTTCCTCCGGTTAAAGGGATAAAAAAAATAAAAACAAAACAGGATAATCCTGCGCCGATGAGATCATAAAAATATAATTTAGAAACTTCCTTTTTGTATCTTACAATTAACACAGAAATTACAAGACCGGCAAAGAAAAACGGCAGTGTGATCAGGAGATAATAAACAGGAAGATATATAAGCTGAACGGAATCGGACAAAAGGCTGAATGGATCGAATGGTATCTTATTCATCGTAATAAATGAGAATAAGACACTTACGCCGTATAACAGAGAAAGCATGCTGAGCAGTTTGTCAGACTGAATCTTTTCAATACGGCTGCTGAGTGCGAGCACAACTCCGCTGATGCCGAATCCGAGAAGAGCTACGCTGATTATCATAAATGCGAAATGATACCAGAGTGATACGGACAAAACTCGTGTAAGAGTGAATTCGAGAAGAATTGTAGACATTGCAATTATAAAGATTCCGGCAAAGTAAGATGTCTTTGCAATACCGTAATTAGTCTGAATGGATTTAAATGATTTTGCCAAACTTATTTTAAGATTTATTATGAAGTTTATGAACTTTATTTACATACAGCAGTTCCTTTATGAGATTTTCCATTTTATCAAGCTTCAGCATGCTGGCAGCGTCGCTCAGAGCTTTCTTCGGATCAGGATGCGTCTCAATGAAAAAACCATCGACTCCTGAGGCTGCGGCTGCTCTTGAAAGCGGAGCTATGAATTCAGGATTGCCTCCGCTCACTCCTTTTTCAACGGAAGGCATCTGCACAGAATGAGTAGCATCAAAAATTACTGGATACCCGGTTCTTTTCATTATCACCAGACTTCTCATATCTACGACCAAATTATTGTAACCGAATGTTGTTCCTCTTTCAGTGAGAAAAATTTTTTTATTACCGGTCGCTTCTATTTTTTTTGCCTGATACTTCATATCTTCAGGAGACATGAACTGACCTTTCTTTATGTTTACGATCTTACCTGTCTCTCCGGCAGCTTCGAGAAGTTCAGTCTGTCTGCAGAGAAAAGCCGGTATCTGAAGGACATCGACCACTTCAGCAGCGAGTATCGCATCAAGTTCGGAATGAATATCAGTAAGCAGCGGCACTTCAAATTCTTTTTTCGCCTGCATTAAAATATACAAAGCTTCATCAATACCGAGTGTCCTGAATGATTCTGAGGAAGTTCTGTTTGCTTTAATGAAAGAAGACTTGAATATGAACGGCAGTTTGTATTTTTCCGAAAGCTTTTTCAAAGCTTCGCATGTTTTGAATATTACGGATTTTGATTCGACAACGCATGGTCCGGATATTAGCAGAAAATTATCAAGGTGTTTCAGATTAAGTTCGGTTTTAAATAAGAAGGCAGCATTGATTTATCTGTTTAAGTAATCATTTAGTTTTTCATTAAGTTCTTTCTTGGTATATTTTGATTTTTCATACATCCCTTTGAGACTTCTTTGGCGCAAAGCTTCATAAACACAGACGGCAGCAGCAACGGAGACATTCAGTGACTGTATCATTCCGTACATTGGTATAAGAAAATTTTTATCCGACAATGACTTCACTTCATCGGAAACTCCTGAGTGTTCATTACCAATTACTATTGCGGCTTTTTTTGTCAGGTCAAGATCGTAAAGGCTTTTATCCTTTGACTTATTACTCATATGAGTGGAATAGATCCTGAATTTATTCTTTCTGAGTTCTTCAAAACAGTCTTTTACATTTTCAAACTTTTCAGCGGTGATCCATTTCTTAGCGCTTGCTGAGGAAGTCTTTCCGATCCTCGGAAATTTGCAGGTGTTATAGATAAGGTATATTTTATCAATCCCTGCTGCTTCAGCGCTTCGGAATATTGCGCTGACATTATGAGGATCATGAATGTTTTCCAGAACAAGCGTAAGATATTTCTGACGTTTTCCAACTACATATCTGAACTTATTAAACCTTTTTTGAGTCAACTGTGTTTGGAATTTTAAATCAAAAATTAATTAATTAACTTTCTTTAAACAATTAACAAATCACGATATGTATTATGAATAGAATATCATTATTAATACCCGCCATTTCCCTTATCATTACAATAAATTCATCTGTTTCATTTAGTCAAAATAAACCCGTCAATAAAGAACCCAGAAATAACTGGAGCATGGGATTATCATATTCCGAAAGAGGTTTCGGTCCGTCTTTTAGCTACTATATTCCTTCCGGAAAATCCACTGATCTTTTTTTAAATCTTTCAGTCTCGGGTGTAACTGATTCAAGGGAATTTGAAAGAACGGATTTTTACGGAAATGCAATACCTGTTCAGAATAAAATAAACAGGGTTTATATGTCCACACTGAGTTTCGGAATGAGAAAGGAGTTATTTAAAGATGATATAGAGGGGGAATTTCTGCCGATCTTTAATATAGGGATCTCGCCTTCGATTATTTTTATGAATCCGTATGATCAGAATTTCTTTTCTGCGCTCGGACGGACTACAACAAGTTTTGGGTTAGGAGGATTTACCGGACTGGGAGTCAGCTTCAGACAAAGCAGAGACATGTCAATAAATTTCAACCTCAGTTATTATTACATAAAGGTAGTGGGCAATGAAGTGGAAAGCATAAAGGATAATCCGATTGATAATATCGGCGGTGTGCAGCTGGGTTTTGCAATTAACTTCATGAGATAAAAAACGGATTTTTTCAGTTTCTTTTTATTGTAATTAAAAACTATTTGTTTCAACAAAATCAGTTTAAAAATCAAACTTTTAGCCCTTTCAATTTCCGTATTTATATGAAACTTTATGAGATTATAAAATTATATAAACAGTTTTAAAAAACCGAATTTTTCCCGTTCACTTGCTAAAATTACAAACTCAAATATATATTTCAAATTTAATTTAAAGATCTGAATATTTTTTATAATATTTACAATATGAAGTTCGTTTTCCTTTTACAGAATAAATTTCATTCAAATATTTATCACAGCGTCAGATCCTGTTGTAATTCCACCAGCAAAAATTCTAACAAAATATTTTACCGTAATGAAAAGTAAAAAGATACTTTACATTTGCGGCTCGAGGAATCAGACTACAATGCTTCATCAGATATCTCAGAAGATGCCTGAGCATGAGCATTTTTTTTCCGCATACTATTCAGACGGAGTGGAAAGATTTTTTGCAAACTTCGGCGTACTTGACTTCACGGTGCTTGGCGGCAGATTCAGACTTCAGACGGAGGAATATTTAAGGGACAATGATCTGAATATAGATTATGAAGGAAGAAAAATAATTATGATCTGGTGGTAAACTGCAGTGATCTTATCATCCCAAAAATATCAGGGATAAAAAAATTATTCTCGTGCAGGAAGGCATGACAGATCCTGAAAATATTTTTATCATATGTCCAAAAAATAGGGATACCGAGATATTACGGAGGCACAGCATCTACCGGACTTTCTGACAGTTACAAATATTTTGCGTAGCTTCAGAAGGTTACAGGGAACACTTCATCCGCAAAGGCATAAAACCTGAGAAGATCATTGTTACCGGAATTCCGAATTTTGATAATTGTGAAAAATATCTGACAAATGACTTTCCTTATAAAAACTTATCTCCTTGCATGCTCCTCAGATATGAGAGAAACACATAAATATGAAAACAGGAAAAATTTATTCAGAAAGCGGTAAAACTTTCAGGAGGAAGAAAGATAATTTTCAAACTTCATCCAAACGAGTATGTGCCGAGAGCAACAAGGGAGATAATTAAATGGGCGCCGGGATCACTTATCTTTTCAACCGGTAATACAAATGAGATGATTGCAAACTGCGATATACTTTTGACAAAATTTTCTACTGTGGTTTATGTCGGACTTGCTCTGGGAAAAGAAGTATACTCTGAATTCGATCTGGAAGAACTGAAAAGACTTATGCCTCTGCAAAACGGAAACAGATCCGCTGATAGGATCGCCGGAATTTGTCTTTCTGTCATGGAAGAAAATTATGACCTGCTAAATGAAATGTCAGCAAACAGAGATTACAATATAATGAGCGAATCATATGTCAGATCAAATTAATAAACCGGATAATGCTTTGCCGAAGACAGTTATAGTCATTCAGGCGAGAACAGGTTCCACACGGCTACCCGGAGAAATTTTTTTACCGCTTGGCGGAAAGCCGATGTTAGTCAGAATGTATGAAAGAGTTGCTGCTTCAAAATTGGCTCAGGAAATTGTTGTCGCGACAACTACTGATTCTCTGGATAATGAATTAGTTGATCTTTGTGAAGAGAACGGAATTAAATATTTCAGAGGACATCCTGCGGATCTTTTAGACAGACATTATAAAGCGGGAGTTGAATCAGGCGCAGATGTAATTGTTAAAATCCCTTCAGACTGTCCGCTGATTTGCCCTGACGTTATAGATAAAGTTTTAAATTTTTATTACTCGCATCAGAATGATTTTGACTATGTAAGCAATCTTCATCCGGCCACACATCCTGACGGCAATGATGTGGAAATAATGTCAATGAAAATTCTTGAGCAGGCATGGAATGAATCAGAAAGGGATTTTGAAAGAGAGCATACCACGCCGTTTATATGGGAACGTCCGGAAAGATTCAGGGTCGGGAATGTGGAATGGGAAACCGGGCTGGACTTTTCAATGAGTCACAGGTTAGTTGTTGATTATGAAGAAGATTATGAATTTGTAAAAAAATATTCGATGAGCTTTATGAAAATAAAAATAATTTTAAACTTTGCGATATTATGATGCTGCTTGACAGAAAGCCGGAGCTGAAGGAAATCAATTCTTTCCGCGCGGGAATTAACTGGTACAGAAATTATACTGATGAATTAAAAACAATAGATCCTGAAAAAATCAGAAAAGATATTCAGTAAATTTCAGTAAACAAATTTTAAATTTGGATAAACTCAAAATCAGAACAATTAAAGCAGACGGCTTACAATGTCAGGGAGCATATTATAAGAATGTCAGGAAACGGAGGATGTTTTATCGGCGCGTCCTTATCCTGCGCGGATTTAATTGTTTTCCTGTACAGTGAATATCTTAATATCAGTAAAGATAATTTAAATGACCCGGAAAGGGATTATTTTTTTCTTTCAAAAGGACATGATGTGCCGGCATTATACGGGACGTTTGCCGAGTTGGGATTTATCGAAAAGGACAGACTAAAAAATCATCTGAAGACAAATGATTTTATTTACTGGCATCCGAACAGAAACATTCCCGGTATTGAATTTCACTCCGGCTCGCTCGGACATCTGATCAGCGTTGCGATAGGTGTTGCAATCGACTGTAAAATGCGCGGTATAAAAAATAAAGTATTAGTTGTACTCGGAGACGGAGAACTTGACGAAGGTTCGGTGTGGGAAGCCGCTCTTGTAGCCGGCGCAAAAAGCTGGCAACTTGATAGCCGTAGTGGACAGAAATAATTTTCAGGCAAATATCAAAACAGAAGAGCTGATTCCATTAAATCCAATCGCAGATAAATTTGAATCATTCGGCTGGAAGACAGTTTCCTGCAACGGGCATGATTTCGATGACATGGAAAAAGCTTTTTCAGGAATACAGGTTGATAAGGAAAAGCCATCACTTGTAATAGCTGAAACTGTCAGGGGCAAAGGACTGCCGAGCATTGAGTCGCGCGCGGACAGGTGGTTTGTGAATTTCAAACCGGAAGAAGTTGAAATGCTTCTGAAGGAACTGCATGGCGAGGAGAAAGCGAAACTGACTTCCGATACAATTGTCGCTAGGTAAGCTAAAGGCAAGATATTACTATTATTATTTATTGCTCTTAGACAGACTTAATGATCAAATGTTTTTAAAAATTATCTCAGGATGAATATTTGTCATTCGTAATTTGAAATTTGAAATTTATTTCAAAAGTATCATCCGTTTCGTATCAATGATAACACCGTTTGTAATCAGGCTGTAAAAATAAATCCCGCTCGCAAAACCGCTTCCGTCAAACTTCACAGAATAACTCCCGGCATTATGTTTTTCATTTGCCAACTCAACTACTTCATTCCCAAGAACATCAAATACTTTTAACTTCATATTACTCGTAACTCGTAAATCGTAATTAATAACTGTCTCTGGATTGAATGGGTTTGGATAATTCTGTGATAATTTATAATTAAAATTAGTACTGTTATTAATTTCTGTAATATTAGTTATTACCTGTGACCATTTAACAGTTGTTAAAGAATAGTTACTCATTCCGGTAGCAATGACATTTAGATCATTATCTATGATGAAATTATATATCTCATTTAAAGAAAGTTCACTATTTAAATATGAGTAAGTAGCTAACCATTTTAATTCACCTTCTGATGTAAATTTTAATATTGCATATTTACTTCCACCTCCAGACGAGTTTTTTGAAAAAACAATGTATCACCATCAGAAGAGTATTTAATTGTAAGTATGTTCAAATCCTTTTCTCCTGCTATATAAATATTGTTTGAATTATCACATGCGATTGAATAAGAAAAGTTATCCATTCCCTCACTAAACCTGTTATTCCATAATTCATCTCCTGAATTTGAATACTTCACGGTCATACAATCATATCTGTCTCCAATACCGGTTTTATTGATATAACCGGTTGTAATAATGTCTCCATTTTGGTCTAAAACCGCATCTTTCCATCTTGCATCAATTGTACCTGCAGGTTTAAAAATCCTTACCCACATTGTATCGCCTTCATAAGAGTATTTTCTTATATGGAATGAACTGTTTGCAAGTTCTGAGGAAGTTAAAATATTATAATCTTTATCAAAATAAATCCTTCCATAACCTCTGTAAATTCCGGGATCTACTGTCCAGATTAAATTTCCCTTTTGACTGTATTTCCATAATTTTGATCCCCCATTAAAAATATTACCTTGTTTATCGAAAATTAAGCTTCCACCACCATTTGAATTATTTGGATATGGAGTAATTGTATCTGCATATCTTGAGATCCAATTGTAAACTCCATCCTGAGAATAGTTTATTAATACCATATCCTTTCTGTTTATTGTGCCGGAAGAATATCCGGTAACTAAAATATTATTTTTTTCATCAAGTATAATAAATGTTCCTAAATTTCCATAACTTGCATTTAAAAAATTATATCTGTTTGCCCATTCAAAATTTACTTGAGAGAAAACATTAAATACATTTATTGTTAAAACAGAAAACAATATTAAGAAATATTTCAATCTCATAGTATATTCATAAGTTTCACAATTTTTGCAATTGAGGGTAATCTTAATTCTCCGGAATCACTTTGAGATTTATCTTTTATGGCAATAAGCATATAGTATCCGGGAGTAGTAATAAATGAGTCTAAAGGAGGAGTCACTTCATATAAACCTTTTGAGGGATTTGTAAAATCAAGAATAATATATCTTTGGTTAGAATCATAACAATGAGTCACTGAAGCAAGACTTATTAAAACAAAAGAATCTATTAATATATCAGGTTCTTCTTCTATAAAGATTGATACATTAAATTTATTTGAAGTTCCGTAACTAATTGTTAAAGGTGCTTCATTAATTTCAGGTCTGTATCCGTCAAAAAAATATCCCGGTTTAAAAGTTTCAATTCTCCTTTCCATGTCATTTTCAAACTCATATCTCTGCGGGTCTGTATATATCCTGCTTCCGGCTGTCCATACACTTCCATCAGGTAATAATAATGCTGTAGAATGATATTTTCGCGGGACTTCCATATCCGGAAGGATGTTCCATATCAAGTTAGATCGATCAGCATCACTGTAATCCAGAACTTCCGGAGTTAGAACCGTCTGCATGTCATGTCCTCCTCCAATAACTATCAGACTACCATCTGCAAGAAGCAATGCATTTGGCGCATCATGTCTTTTATAATTCATGTCTTCAAGGGATATCCAAACAGGTGAAGTACTGTTTCCTATTTCTATAAGTTCTGCTGTTTTTTGGTGAGAGTCATTTCCACCGCCAAGATTTATAACTCTTATTACAGAATCAATAGATCTAAAAGGAAGTAAAACGGAATTTCCTTTATAGCGAATAGTATTTTCCGGTCCAACATAATTCCATTCCGGAGAAATTAAATCAGGTTTAAATCTATGAGCTCTGTTCCAGCTTGGTAATTCAGGTCCGAAACTTACTAAGTCATATAAAATTTCTCCTTTCCAGTCTCCAAATGGAATCAAATATGCTCCATTATATAATGGAACCGGCTGTGTTGCGTTTTCAGGAAATATTGTCCATGATTCATTTGAGGGATTAAAAATTTCCGGTCTTGTTTCTACTTCCTGTGATTCATACTTATAACCGGAAACAGCAACTACCTGACCATTCTGAATACGTGTAAGCTGTGGATACCATCTTCCTCTGTTCATCAAGGTTGGTGTAAAAGGTGAAACTTGTATACGAGTATTTCTCCAAGGACGGTTTGTTATTCCTAATTCTCCCTGATCAAAAATAAAAGAATATTTTAATCCCCTTGAAGCTAATGGTGGAATATTTCTCTCACCTCCTGAAGTAAGTACTCTTCCATCTGCAAGCGTTAAATGTCCGCTGCAGAATATTTTGGAGGGGTCATAAGGGTCAGTAATATTGGGCCATACTGGGACAGTATATTGAATAATATTATTCGTTTCAGGTTCATACAAACAAGTAACAATTTTACCACCGTCGTCATAATTTGTTATATATCTTCCGTGCCAATATAAAACTTTACCAACAGGATGATCATTCTCAATTTCAGTGATAGGTATTAATATTGCATGAATAGCAGTTACGAGTGAATCAATAGGAATTTCATTTTCATCTTTTATGATTTCCCATTCTCCTTGAGGTGCTGCCACAATTTTATTCTCCTAATTTTTATTCTATTATATTATTTATTAATTTTTAAAATATTTTTTGTTTCAATACAACTGAATCTAAGAATCGCTGATTAAAATATAAGATTTCTTATTTTAAAAAAACTTAAAAAATTAAATATTCTACTAATGAGTTTTAAAATTATTTCAAAAGTATCATCCGCTTCGTATCAATGATAACACCGTCTATAATCAAACTGTAAAAATAAATCCCACTCGCAAAACCGCTGCCGTCAAACTCCGCAGTATAACTCCCGGCATTCTGCTTCTCATTGACAAGCTCTGCGACTTCATTCCCCAGAACATCATATACTTTAAGCTCAGCAATACCCGTAACCCGTAACTCGTAACTTATAACTGTTCTTGGGTTGAATGGGTTTGGGAAATTCTGTGATAGAGAAACTTATCTGGTATCTCTGATGATATATTTGAAAAATTAGTCAGCACTCCGCCGGTGGTGGTTTTTAAGATTATACCGCTGTCGCCGACTACCCAGCCGTGAGAGAATCTGTGAAATAGATCGAATTATAAATCTTATTTGGCATAAAAGGTAGTTGATGACTCCAATTTATGCCGCCATTATTTGTAAATATTATTACGCCATTTGTTCCGCATGCCCAACCTTTAATAGAATTTATAAAGAAAATTGAATTAGATGTACTTTGAGTAGATGGAAAAAAAGGAAGCCAGTTTGATCCGCTGTTTGTAGTTCTGAAAATAGTTGGTCCTGTAAAGTGTGGACTTCCTAACCAACCTTTCAAAGTATCTATAAAAACAAACTATTAATAATATCATTTTGTCCGTTATAAATATTGAGTTGCCAGTTAATTCCTGAGTTAGAGGTTTTATATACTATGTTTCCACTTAGACCAATTCCAATTCCCCAACCAACATTTTCATTTAAAAAAAAAGATTTTCTTTAATGAAGTAAATGTAAATGAAGAATCCCAGGTTATGCCTCCATTGGTAGTTCTATAAAAATAGGGAACTAATAATGCTCGTAATAAAACCATATTGTTCATTTACAAAAAATACTTGATCAAGATCATATGAATTAACTCTTCATCTATCCAGATCGTACCACCGTTAATTGTTTTTAAAATCGAACCAATATTACCTACTGCAAATCCAGTGTTGGAATTTACAAACTCAACTGAATTTAAATTAGATAAGTAACCGGTTGAAATTATATCCCAGGATATACCTCCGTTAATTGTCTTTAAAATTCTTCCCGAATCACCAACACAAAAGCCAATAAGTGAATCAACAAAATCTACAGATTTTAAATCAGTAATGACACCACTGTTTTGATTAATCCAACCGGTTTGAGAATAGCAAACATGATCTTGTAAAAGGAAAAATAAAATTATAAAAACAGAATTTTTATTTTAATATTGATACTCATTTTACTCTAAATCAGTGTCTTCTATAAACAAAAATCCTCCAGCTGATCCTTCAAATCCAATTTTCAAATCAATATTATCGACATCATAATTTTCATTTCCAAATAATCCAAAATTATAAACATCTACATCAGTAGAAGGGGAATTGTTTGCATAAATTATATAATTGGTTGATGATTCATTTAAAACCACTTTTACATTCCATAAAGTAAGATTTGGGTAAGATGAAGAAAATAGAAATAAAGAGATTCCTCTAGAACCAGAATTAGTACTGTTATTTATTAATTTGGCATTTTTAATTAGATAGATTGCTGTGCCTTTTGAAAATATTAAACCAGCTTCAGTTTCTGTTGTTCCTATTATAAAATTACAATTGATAATTAAACCACTTACTTTCTCACCAATCTCAAGTGCAGGTCCAGTTTCACTAACCATTTCATTACACTTAATTGAACCAATGATTGTTGTTGTATTGCCATTCAACTGTGCAACATAATTATTTTTTGAATAAATGAGTCTCCCAATTAAGATGCCAGTTCCTTGTGCAATAGCATATGCTGATCCAGAAATTGCAGAACTAACCTTTAAAGCTAAAATTGAATCAAAGTATAAAATAAGTTTTTGTGAAGCTGTAGAACCTCCATGATCTATTCTAACAATACCTCCCGAAAAATTTGTATTATTTAGTACACTCATTTTTCTTATAGTAGCAGTAATATCTCCTCTTGCATGTAATAAACAATGTCCATAATGTCTGCAGATAATTTCATCAACTTCTATAAATCCTGTAGCTAAAGAAGCAATTGCTATAGATTCTGAATTAGTTGTAGTTTCAGAATCTATTTCTATTTTTGAACTTTTATATTTACATCATCTATATGATTTTGAACTGAGTTAGGACTATCCCCTAATAAAATTGCACAAGTTTTGTTATTAACAACTTTATTGCAGGTTAGATGAAATTTTTTCCCGTTAAAGATATTAATAGAAGGAGCATAAATAATACTGATTGTTATTCCACCAATACCTTGAATATGATCACAGGTTACTTCAAGTTCAGTAGATGGATTGATTGTTTTTATACATTCAAATCTGTTATTTTCAGTACCTCCTGCATAAGTATTTTTTATTTTTCCATAACCAAATATTTTACACTTTACAGGTTCAGTATTTGTCCCAGTTACATTATCAATGATTGTAGGAGTTGCTTCAGTTCTATTTAATGTCACCCCCGGAGCGATCCAAATATCCACTCCATCCAAAAGTATTATCTGTTCATCAAGATCAGCCCATATCTGAACAAGCGGATGTTCGATTCCGGAATTAATTATGTCTGCCCTTGCATCGGCATAATTAGAATAATAAGTTACGTCGCCGTATTTATCCAATACTGAAACTTCTGTAGCCATGATAAATTTTTAAAATTTAAAAAATAAAATTATTTATAAAACTAACCCCTCTTAAGAAATTAAAATGAAATTAATAAGAGATTAAATTCTATATTATTAGTATGTCATCGATCACTTTATAATTTGAACTGTCTCCGACTAATAGTTGCACACCACCGAAAACCTTATTCACAAACATTCCATAATTATAAATGTATGTTTCATTCGAACCTGTAAGGCAGTAAATTGTCT
>JADJYU010000008.1 GCA_016719565.1 Ignavibacteria bacterium | reverse complement strand
ATACTTTCGTCTATGATATTTCTTCAATAAAATTTTTAAATATCCTCATAATTAACTGAAATTCCGGAAAATTGAGTTTATATTGATTCAGATCATGAAAAAAATTTTTACAAATAAAATCATATTTCTGTTTATTCTTACAGCCGGAATGCTTTATGCAGCGGTCACTCTTCAGTATTTTACGGCAAGGGATAATGCAGGAGGCGTAGTGGTGGAATGGAAACGGGTGACGAGGCAGGTACTGTAAAGTTTGAAATAGAAAGAAGCGCCGACTCGCCGGATAATTTCATTTACATGAATTTCAAAGAAGCCACAGGTAATAACTCATACTACTCCTATCAGGATAATTCTGTTGATTTCGGTTCCGGAAGAAATTCCGAACTCTATTACTACAGACTCAAATGCATAGAAGGTAACGGAAATTATACTTATACAAATCACATTACGGTTACGCATACTATGTCAGGCGTGAGAAGCACCTGGAGGAAGCATTAAGGCAATATTCAGATAGTTCCGGTTCCGGCTTCTTACAATTATAAATATTAGTTAACCTTTGAAAGGAGAAATAAATGTCTGAATCTGTAAGAAATTTAAAGTACCTCCCGAAGAAATTGGATCAGGAAAAAACGATGGCTATCATCGCTTTCACCTGATTTTTTTATACCGCTGCTTATGGACGATATGAAAAATAAGTTCGTAATGTTTCGTACTGAACAGTCAATAGTGCTTTTACTTTTAAACATTGCAGCCGGTATTATAGGAACGATCACCTGCGGCATTGGTCTCGTGCTTATATCCGTGGGTTATATTTCTGATAATGGGAATTATGAACGCCGCAAACGGTAAATGGTGCCGCTTCCGCTTATCGGACAAGCTGGAGAAATTTCAATCTCGTGAATAGTTAAAATGGTTTTTTAAAAAGGCAATCTTCTTACAAAAAGCGGATTGCTTTTTTATTTTACATAATTCTTTATTTATTCCCGATAACGTATTGCCATTTAAATTAAACCAATAAAAATTATGACAAGTGACGCTATAGACTGCAAGATTTTTTCTGGTTTCGGCAATAATCAATATACTCATGGATTTCTCTTATGGGGACGTCAACCATTATAGGCGGTGTATTTACCTGCGGCATTGGATGTCTCATGGGATTTTTGCCCAGTATAAATATAGTAAGCAGCTTAATGGGATTTTATCGCTTACGGCAAACTCAACAGTCTCAATCAGAAAGGTACTTACGGAACAGTTCAGGACGGCAGCTATATTTCAGATCGTTACCATTCTCACCGGAAATGTTGTAAGCTTTATCTTCGGTATAATAATTTTAACAAATCTCAGCAAAGAAGAAAACAGGAATTTTCTGAAAGAGAAGGATATTTTTTAATTCATCTTTCACTTTCTTATCAGTTAAATAAGTTCATATATATAAATGTTTGAAAAGTTAGAAAAAGTAAAATCACGTTACAACGAGATCTCAGGTCTTTTGTCCGATCCCCGGCTATTTCAGGGGATCAGAATGATCATAAAACTCTCAAAGGAATTTTCAGAGATCAGGACATTGTAAAAGCGTATGACATTTATCTTACTACTGAGAAAGAACTTGAAGATAATAAGCAGCTGCTTTGTGAAACTTCGATCAGGAAATGAAAGAGCTTGCAAGAGGCGAGCAGGAAATTCTTGAAGAGAGAATGCAGAAAGTCGAAGCTGAGATAAAAACGCTTCTCATCCCGGAAGATCCCGCTGATAATAAGAATGCAATTTTTGAAATAAGGTCAGGTACAGGCGGCGAGGAAGCGTCGCTTTTTGCGGCTGACCTTTACAGAATGTATTCAAGATATTTTTGAGAAGAAAGGATGGAAAGCAGAGACAATTGATTTCAGCGATTCATCCAATCCCGGCGGCATAAAAGGAAGTGATAATTAATATAAGCGGCAAAAGTATTTACGGTGATCTGAAATATGAAAGCGGAGTTCACCGCGTGCAGAGAAATTCCCGATACGGAAAGCAAAGGCAGAGTGCATACTTCAGCGGCGTCAGTTGCTGTCTTTCCCGAAGCTGAGGATTTTGATATTGTGATAAATGATAATGATCTGAAAATAGATGTCTTCAGATCAGGCGGCGCGGCGGTCAGAATGTAAACAAAGTCGAAACCGCGATCCGCATAACTCATCTTCCGACCAATACCGTAGTGCAGTGTCAGGACGAAGGTCTCACTTGAAAAATAAACTCAGCGCAATGAAAGTGATGAGGTCGAGATTGTATGAAATGGAACTTGCAAAGAGCGTGACAAGGAGCTGACCTCTCAAAGGAAAATATGGTAAAGTCAGGCGACCGCAGCGATAAGATCAGAACTTATAATTTCCCGCAGAACCGTCTCACCGATCACAGGATAGGACTTACAATGTATAACCTTTCTGAAATAATGGAAGGCGATCTTGATGAAATAATTGATAAGCTGAAAACCGCAGACAGAGCTGAGAGACTTTCTTCGGATGAATAATCAGTTCTTTTTAATTTAAACTTTCTCAAACAGCATCTTTCTTTATAATTCCTGTACCGGATCTTATTTCAGATATTCCTTCAGAAAATTATTTATAATTCCTGTAAACACCTTATCATTTCCGAGTCCCGATCCGCTGTAAATAGAACCTGTGGATAATACTGCATTGTCACCGGTCTTTCTTTGAGGACAATCTCACCGCCGCCGTCTCCGTCCCATTCAGGGTCACCTTCTTTATAAACTTTTACAGTATCGGCGACTGAAGTATTCACTCCCTTTGCAATTACTTCAGTATTATGTGACATCCAGAAAGGAACCTTATCCGTCTCATCTCCGCATATCGGAAAATCATTAATGCCTTTCATTCCGAAAATTCTCCGTCATTTACGTTCAGTCTGAATAAAGCCAGTGAGATGAATTGACAATTTTATACGGCGCAAAAGTGTGAAGACCTTTTCCTATATCTTACGCCGAGCAAATCCGATTCGGATCTGAAGATTATGTCTCCACATTCCGCCTGTTTCAAAAAAATCCCGAATTAAACAAAGTCAGATCTTTCCGGCATTCCATTATTGTAAAATCATCATTCCATTTTACTTTCCAGTAGATCTGATTCGCGCCGAGCGATATCATCGGAACGTTTTTTTCAAACACCATTTCCTCAATATTGTCATACATAATATCTGAAAAATATTCACAGTGATATGACATCACGATGAATTTACAGTTCAAAAATTTCTCAGGGTTTTGTTCGAGATAGTAATCAGGAAGTATGTTGGCATTCTGACCTGCGTTAAACCAGTTGAATATATTCGCGCAGACGTTTATGTCGATATGATTATACTTATCTCTGAAATACTGTACTCCGGTATTTGGTCTTTGGGAGAAATGTAATAAACGTTTGAAGTCGTTGTAATTATGATACAGGGATTTTCCGCCCAGGGTTGTAAGCCATGAATGTGGCGAGAGGAGCTAATACTATGAATTCATTATTGTTATCAATGTCACCGACTGTTATAGTTAAGTGAAAAGTATCTTTTGAATTCGAAAGTAAGACATTGTAATAACCCGGAGTGTAGCTGCGGTCAAGCATGATCTCATGAGTCACATTCCAGTTACATCCCTTCTCCGGCTGATCCGGCGATATGATCTGCTCCGTCCTTCCGAAATAAAAAGTGTCAACCGGATCGTATGTATATGGAGAAACAATTTTTGTAATGACAGCTTTTGATGAATCATCTTCGCTTCTTAAATAGAACTTCACATTTTCATTATTGAAATAAAACATCTTATCAGTGTAACCGTCAATCGAAGTCAGCTCCATTTCAGGAATTTTCTCAACCGATACTAACAGGTAATATCTGTATCTGAAAAACCAAATGAATATAAAAATTAAAAAAGCCGCGATCAGGATGGAAGTAAGCCAGAATAGTTTTTTAAAATTCATAAAGTATGCGCGGAGAAATATTTGTTATTAAAATATTAATAACCGCGAATAAATAAAACACACATTAAGAATTTTATCTGAACAAACTTCTTAAGACACTTATTTCAAAAGCAGCATGCGTTTTGTATCCTTTAAACTTCCGTCTGAGTAAAGCGAATAGTAATATATCCCGCTTGATAAACCATTACCGTCAAAAGCTGCATCATAACTTCCCGATGACTGCTTTTCATTTACAAGCGCCGTAACTTCGTTACCGAGCGCATCATAAATTTTCAGAGATACAAAACCTGAAACAGGAATATGATATTTTATTATAGTCTTCGGATTAAACGGATTCGGAAAATTCTGAGACAGCAAGTAATTTGAAATTTTTTCCGTAGAGGAATTTGTAATATCCGTAAACACTCCGCCGCCGTCAGTCGTCCTTAGAATAGTGCCGTTGTCACCGCATGCAAAACCTCTGCTGTCGCCGAGATAAAAGAATATTGAATTCAGATCTTCAGAAGTGCCGCTGATCTGCGAGCCCCAGGTAGTTCCGTAATCAGTTGACTTGAGTACGACGCCGTTATCGCCGGCGCAGATTATGCGGCTTGTGTTATTCGCCGAATATTCGATCGACTTTAATGAACTGTTTGTAAAACTGTTTTGTGAATACCACGAAGTTCCGAAATTTGAACTGCCTAATATCAAACCGTTATCTCCAACTGCAATATCAACTCTTCCGAAAAGCGGGACGCCGAAGAGATCGTTTGTGATCCCTGAATTAAGTTCAGTCCAGAGCTGTCCGGGATTAATTCCTTTAATGATTGTTCCCGCTCTTCCGACTGCATAATATCCAAAAGTTCCGGACACGGCGTATAAGTCCGCCGTTACAGGGCTGGGAACGCTCTGCCAGTTAAGTCCGCTGTTAGTACTCCGGAATATCACCCCGCTGTCGCCGACTGCAATAAAATTAAAATCGGAAATATCTCTGAGAGTATTACTGGTATTCATATTTATGCTGATCCAGTCCGAACCGTTGTTCGTCGTATAAAGCATGGTTCCGTTCTCACCGCAGGCAAAGACTGGATTGCCGGCAATTTCCATGAATACAATAGCGTGCAGATCAGCCGTAGTGCCGCTGTTCTGTACCGTCCAGTTTGCTCCGCCGTTCGATGTATAAAGTATGACACCTCCTGCGCCGCATATCCAGGTGGAATTATCCGATCCGTGATGTGAAGTAACCGAATACAGATCTGATGTGACCGGCGATGACTGCTTTACCCAGCCGGCTTGTAATGAAACGGAAATTAACGCTGATAGAATTATTATAATAGATTTCATCTGATTTTATTTAATGCAATTTAAATCAAATTTTTGAATTACACAAATTCGCTTTTACTGAAAGTGTAGTAATCTAATTTGAACTGATTTAATGTAATCTGATCAGTTCAAATCAGATCATGTTTTTTAACTATTGTCATCCAAAACGTTTTACTAAACAAATTTATAAGTTAGATTTCTCATAAATTTGAAAGTTCTGTTAAATTAGATAGTATGACCGTCTTTGAAAAATTGCCGAAAGAATTCATAAGCAATTGCGTCAATAAAATTTCCTTGTCTGTCCCGAGTACTCGGCATGTGCAGTAAATTTTCTGCCTACCTCTAAGACTTGAAGGCTCAAAGAATACTGTTTTTAAAAATTTTTACTTTGAGCCTTCGAGCCTTGGAGGTAATTTCAATGTTTTCAGACATGCTCAGCTTAACATCAATTTAAATGCCTGATGATATAGACGGATGTTCCTATAAACTCCTTTAACTTATTGGATTAATGTATTAATTTAGATTTAAAATAAGATTTATAAAATTAAGGAGACAGTATTATGTATAGATCAATAATATTATTACTGCTTTTAAATGCTTCTGTTTTATATTCGCAAAGCGGCTGGATACATCAGGAAACCGGAACGCAATACAGACTCAGACACGTCTTTTTCTTAAATAAAAATACAGGATGGGCTGCCGGCGACAGCGGTACTATAATCCGGACAGTGAACGGCGGCGCGGACTGGGAACTGCAGATAAGCAATACAACCAAAGCTCTGCAAAAAATTGCTTTTACCGATTCTCTGAACGGGACAGCAATAGGAAATTATTACGAATATAATCCATGGTGTTTTAATCACATTGTTATGTTAATCACTTCGAACGGCGGGAATACATGGACAGTTTATTATCAGGGATATTCAAATACTTTAATGGATTTTACAGTCGCCGGTAATAATTTTTATACAACATATGAAGGATCCGACTGCTGGCAAACAATTGGCGGAGTTAGTATTACAACTAATTCCGGTTTAAACTGGACTTCAATCACACCTGGATTCGGAGGATACGCTTTTATATCCGCACATTTTTTAAATTCAAATACGGGATATGCGCTTGGATATAAGATGACCGATTATGGATTAAGAGTTTTTCATTTAATAAAAACTACAAGCGGCGGAGCTGACTGGGAATATATCAGACTGGATTCCGGATATAATTTTATAAATTTCTGGGGAAGCAAGATGCGTTTCCTGAACGAGAATACGGGATATTTAATGGGATCTAATTACCGCAACCTGAAGAAAACTACAGACGGCGGGTTTACATGGAATCATACAGACAGTATTATTACAAACGCAAAATCCGATTACACTTTCATAAATCCTGATACAGGATGGATAATTGGCGGCGCATCAATTTTAAGAACTAACGACGGCGGTCATAACTGGAGCGCTCAAAACAGCGGCGTAACGGGCGGGCTGAATTCAATCTTTTTTGTAAATGAAAATGTTGGTTACATTGCCGGTAACAACGGCTTAATGCTGAAGACATATACAGGCGGACTGACGAATTTAAATACAGCCGAACAATTTATTCCGAAAGAATACACATTACACCAGAACTATCCTAATCCATTTAACCCGTCCACTACAATTTCATTTTCACTACCGCAAGCAAGCTACGTAAAACTGAAAGTCTTTGACGCCGCAGGAAAAGAGATTCAAGAATTAATTAATGAATACAGGCAAAGAGGAAGTTATGAAGTTAAATTCGACGGAAGTAATTTTGCGAGCGGGGTGTATTATTACAGACTGGTAGCGGGTGAATATTCTGATACTAAACGGATGCTTCTTTTAAAATGAGATTAGATATGTTTATGGTAAGTATTGTAAATGAGAATGCTTTCGAATACGGCGTGAATATAGCGGAAGATAAAATGTTATATAGAGAGTATTAATTTAAAATTTATTAACAGCATGAAAAGGATTATTGAGATATTATTTATAGTGAGTCTGATATTTTATTCAGGAGATATAAATTCTCAATCGATAACATGGGAGAAAATTTATATTAATCCTGAAGCACAATATTCAAATGGTATTAATTCTATTTGTGAGTCAGACTCCGGTAATTATTTTTTAATCGGATATACTCTTATACTTTCACAACCTACTCACTTCAAAATTTGTGTAACAAAAATTAATTCTTATGGAGAAACTTTATGGATTAAAACTTTTGGAAGAAACGGAACAGAAGGAATAACTGCTGTTTCTACAGGTGACGGAGGATGTGTAATTTCAGGAAGAGGCGGAGGAGCGTATACAATAAAAATAGACAGAGACGGAAATTTAATCTGGGAAAAGTATTACGGCGGTGCAGGAGTCAGATCAATGAAAATAATAAAAACAACAGATGGAGGTTTTATTGCGTGCGGTCTTTATGATTTAAAGGATGGTTATATTTTCAAAATCGATTCATCAGGAAATTTTAACTGGCATAAAATTGACAAATCTAACTATGTAAAATGTTATTTCGATATAATCCCTGACTATAATCTAGGTTTTACCACTTGCGGTTATGAAATCGAATCTAGCCAGGATACAGCGCACGCTGTTGTAATAAATGTTAATGAATCCGGAACAATTTTTTGGGAAAAGAAAATTTATCTGAATGATCAAAACACTGCTTATTGTATCGAAAAATTTCAAAACGGATATATCATTGCCGGATCAATAGGCAATGTACCAATAACCACCGGAAAAGTTTATTTTTTGAAAATGGATGTTGCAGGTAATCACAATAATCCAGTTATATTAAAAAATACTGCGACTGAATACTTTGGAGATTTTAAAGTGATTAATGAAAACAAATTTGTATTTATCAGTTCAAAAGATTCAGTGAATACTGTTATGCCGGGAAAATCAGTAATTACTGATTCATCTGGAAATGTATTAAATCAAAGAATTTTCCCAACATCTGACTTTATTGACTTTAAATCAATACTTCTTTTAAAAAACGGTGATTTTATTTTTACAGGAACAGCCGGGTTTTACATTCCAGGTTCTGATCAGGTTGGTTATGCCGTAAGAACAGATAGTTTATTGAATTACAAAACAATTGGAATTGAAGAGAATAATTCAGTCATTCCTGAAAATTTTAAATTATATCAAAATTATCCAAATCCCTTTAACCCTGCTACTACAATATCATTTTCATTACCCCAAGGAAGCTATGTAAAGCTGAAAGTATTTGACGCCGCGGGAAGAGAGATTAAAGTATTGGCTGATGAATACAGGCAAAGAGGAAGTTATGAAGTTAAATTCGAAGGAAGGGATTTTGCTAGCGGGGTGTATTATTACAGATTAGCTGCGGATGATTTTACTGCAGTCAGAAGAATGATCCTGTTAAAATAATTAATGACATTTGCCGTTATTTGAGTAAGATCATTTTCCGGACAGAAGAGTATTTATCTGCAATGAGTTTATAAAAATAAATTCCTGCCGCTAAATTTCCGCCGTCAAACTTAACTGAATACGTCCCGCCGCTTTGTTTCTCATTTACTATAGCTTCAACTTCATTTCCGAGTATATCATAAATAATCAGTTTAACATTAACCACTCTCCCGTCATTACTTTCCGGAACAGTATATCTGATCACTGTCGAGGGATTAAAAGGATTGGGATAATTCTGAGATAAATTATAATGTCCTGTAATTTCCGAACCTGAATTTATATGAGTCGGAATGTCATAGATCATTACGCCGCGGTTATTTGTTCCGCCGTATATTTTTCCGTCCGCAGAAATTAAAACATTGAAGTAACTTCCTGCCGGCAAACCTTCATTGATCAATTTCCAGCTGTCTCCCAAATCATCAGAGTAATATACATTTCTGTCATCCATTCCGATAAAGAGATCTCCGTTTCTGTTCACGCAGGCAGTTCTCAGAGTAACGCCGTTACTGTGACTTCCGATATCAGTAAAAGTCAGTCCGTTATCAGTGGATCTGTTGAGTCCGTAAGCGTCGGAGACATATATAATTTCAGGATCCGCCTTCAATATAGTTTTTATGAATATAGGCGGAAACGATGTAAAGTTAGAAAAATTGCTGCCGTTGTTTGTAGAATACTTGACACCGCCAAGCGAAGTGCCGAGTAAAATTCTTTCATCACCGGTAATTATCATTCCTCCTGCAAACCCTGCCCCTATTACCTGAGTCTGCGCCCAGGTATTTCCGGAATCCGTTGACTTAAAAACAAATGTTGAGACATCACCAATAGTCGGACCGACAGTCACTGAAAAAGCTGCAACTATTGAACCGTCGGACGGAAAAACAATTTCACCGCCTCCGGCAAAGTTTAACGGAAATGAACCCGTGAATACATCTGTCCAGGTATTACCGTTGTCAGTAGTTCTGTGAATGTAAGAAAAGTCCTGCGTCTTTGATAATCCGTAAACATCTCCGTTGCGGGAAGCGCTGAGAGTGGTAACTCTTTTTCCCTGCAGACCGGAGAAAGTCCAGTTTATACCGCGATTAGTAGATTTATAAATCCCCGTTCCCCAGCTTGACGCATACATAATTCCGCTATCCGTATATGCCAGCGCTCTTACAAGATCCGTATTGCCGGCGGACATTTCACCGGCGGGAGTCCAGTTGCTTTTTGCAGCGGAATTAATAGTAATAATAAAAAGTATAACCAATAAAACTTTATTCATGACAGTTAATTTATTTAATCAAAAATAAATAAACTCTGATACTTTTTACAACTTAATTTTTTACTAATTGTAGTCTTCAAGTTTATTGTGATCTTACTTTCATTTCAGATCATTGAAAGTAATAATTTGAGTTTGAACTAAAGTCTTCCGAAATAAACTACAGTATCATATTCCATTTTTACTTTACCGTTGATATTATAACGGTCAAACAATTTCTCAAGAGCTATCAGCATTTCTGCGCTTGCCGGGTCATCTGCGTTTGGAACATACGAACTCGACAGCAGCCGGCCTTTCAGACCTTCGAAATCAAATTCCTGAAAGATATAAAATTTACGAACGGAAAATTCATTCGGAGAAAAGAAGCCGCGTATGACTTCTTCATCTATATTCTCATGATTTACTTTATCGTAGTCAGTTCCGAATTTCATCAACAACAGGTCATCGTAATCATCCATAAAGCCTTCCCTGAAGATCCGCGAATTCCAGATAATAAAAAAGTATCCGTCTTTTTTCAGGATCCTCCTGAATTCTGATTTACTTTTTCCAAGATCGAACCAGTGAAACGCCTGACCTGCGATAATGAAATCTACGGAATTATTCTCAAGACCTGTTTCTTCCGCAGATGCATTGACGCTTATAAAATTTTTATCATTTGAAAAGATCTTTTCCGCGGCGGATCTCATTTCATCGTTGGGCTCGACGGCATATACTTTATTGCCGTTGTATAAAAATAATTCAGATGAAATGCCCGTGCCGGAGCCGACGTCGGCGATGACGCTGCCTTGATCCAGTCCGCATTCTGTTTTCATAAATTCAAGCAGCGCTTCAGGATAGTGCGGTCTGTATTTCACGTAATTTTCCACCCTGTCTGAAAATCTTTTCTTAGGATCAAAGTTCATTTTATAAATTTAATGTTGATTTGAATATTATTACTTTAATGGAGTAAAATTTTTATAAAAGTTCTGAAAATAAATTTTAAAATGAAATACATTATAATACCGGTTACGTTTTTTATTATGGCAGTAATTCTTATGTCAGCGGAATTTGAGAATGACGCTCACGTGAACAGGGACGTCAATCCGCTGGAAACTTACTGCGAAGTAAATATTAAGATCACATCTGCAGGCGATATAGATCTCCTGCAAAGAAATGACATAACCGTCGAACATTATCACGGAAATATTTCCGAAGGTATCACGCTTGTGATAAATTACGCTGAACTGGAAAGATTAAAATCTACAGGTCTGAGATATGACATTACAGTAAGTGATATGGGCAGGCAATTTACTGACATAAAAAGTCCGTCACTATTTGAACTACAGAAAAGTTTTGAAACGCTTGCAAAAGATAACGTAAGCGGATTCTCTTTCGGGAGCATGGGGGGATTTTATACATTCAATGAAGTGGTACAGAAGCTCGACTCGATGAGGCTTGTTTATCCGAATCTCATTTCATCAAAACAGATACTGGGTTTATCAGTTGAGAACCGCGAGATCTGGGCTGTAAAAATTTCTGACAATCCCGGTGTGAATGAATCCGCAACTGAGCCGGCTGTATATTTCGATGCGCTTCATCACGCACGCGAACCGCAGGCAATGGCTTCGACCATGTATTTTATGTATTACCTTCTTGAAAATTACGGAACAAATCCGGAAGTAACATACCTTTTAAATAACCGCGAAATATTTTTTGTGCCGGTTGTAAATCCTGACGGATATGTTTACAATCAGACTACAAATCCGAACGGCGGCGGCAGCTGGAGGAAGAACAGAAAGAATAACGGCGGTTCATGTTTCGGAGTCGATCTAAACAGAAATTATCCCTACGGCTGGGGAGTTAACAGCGGCTCGAGTAATGATCCGTGTTCGGAAACTTACAGAGGATCTTCGGCGGGCTCCGAACCCGAGACTCAGGCGGTAATAAATTTCACACAGCAGATCAGACCGAAGATCGCTTTCTCTATGCATTCCGTAGCGGGAAGATATCTGAATCCTTACGGATACAATGACACTGCAGTAAGGTATGAAGTATATTCTGAATTCTCTTCGGACTTTGCAGCGTCAAATAATTACACATACGGAACCGTGTTTGAAATGCTCGACTATTATTCCAGCGGAACTACGAGGGATTATCTTCATTCGACGGGAACATACGCATGGACTCCCGAAGTAGGAGGTACAGGTTTCTGGAATAATCAGTCGCAGATAATTCCCGTCGCTTCGGAAAATGTATATGCACTAAAATATCTTTCATGGGTCGCGGGCGCATTTACGGACTTCAGAAATTATACTGTACTTGGGAACGGATATGTTCAGAAGAATGATACTCTGCTTCTTGAGATTGGATTAAGAAACCGCGGACTTTCCCAAACCGCTAAGAATGTGTCAATAGAGGTAACGACAGACTATCCCGATGTTACGGCATTAAACACAATTATAAATTATGACAGTATTCCTTCAGGACAGTCAAAAACCAATACACTGAATCCCGTAAAGTTCAGACTTACTTCGGATGCGGATTATATGGATGAAATGAAATTTTTCGTATCTGTAAAACAGGAAGGCGTAGTAACGTCGCTTGATACAATAAAGATCACAGTCGGAAAGACAGAAGTTTTATTTTCCGATAACGCGGAAAACGGCAGGTCTCGCTGGATCACAGCCGGAACAGGCACAGCGTGGGATACGACATTTATAGATCCCGTTTCAGGCAATAAAAATTTTGCAGACTCGCGTTATGGTAATTCAAAGAATACAACTAACAATACTTTCACATTATCCGACACCATTAATCTCATAAACACCAACAATCCGAGAATTGAATTCACAGCTAAGTGGGCTGAGGAAGAGACATTTGATTATTCAAGAATACAGGTCAGTACAAATTTCGGAAGTACGTGGACAAGTCTGGCGGGAAGGCATACAAGGACAGTTTCCGGGCAGCCGTCATACACGGACATAAAGCACTGGCGCAGCGAGCAGATCAATCTGAATCCGTATATCGGCAGGATGATCAGGATCCGGTTTACGCATTTCACTGACGGCGGCGTACCGGGAGACGGATTTTATTTTGACAATTTCAGAGTAGTTAATTATAAAGACGTACCGACTTCGGTAAGTCTGATTAGTTCTTCAGTTCCGGCGGAATACAAACTTTCGCAGAATTTCCCGAATCCATTTAATCCGAATACAGTCATACAGTATCAGATACCCGTTAAAGGATTGGTTTCGCTAAAAGTATTTGATGTGCTTGGGAATGAAGTTGCCGAACTGCTGAACGGGAATCAGGAAGCGGGAAGTTACGAAGCGGAGTTTGACGGCAGCGGATTTGCGAGCGGGATATACTTTTACCGGCTTGAGACGAGTGAGTTTGTACAGACGAAGCGGATGGCGTTAGTGAAATAGTTTGTAAATTATATTTTTAAAAAGTCGTGTAAGGTAAATTAATTAGCTACTTTTGTATAAGGATTGCTGTCTGTCGTTGGTGGATGGAGTATCAAACGACGGCTGGGAACCACCCCCTAACCCCCTCCTTTGCAAGGAGGGGAAAATAATTCCTGAAATAAAATAAGAAGTAGCCGCAGGCTTCAGCCTGCGTAATAAATAAATGCTAATAATCCTCTCGCTTCCATACTTCCAATTTCTATCGTCGTTAGTGAATAGAGCAACCACAGCGAAGGCGGTCGAGTATGCTATCTGTCGCTGCAGGATGAACAGTAAAACAGCTTCGGGTGAAATTGTTTCTTTATTTCATTTTGATTAAGTTATAATAAATGTGAAGATAGTATGAAACCGGTTTTGAAATTCTCTGCTGCCGTCAGGACATTAATATATTTTAAAAACTTTATAGCTTTAATAAACCATTCCCAAGTTATTATGAAAACACTTTACAGGTTTTTCATCTTCGCAGTATCTTTTTTATTTGTCATCAATGTAAGTACAGCGCAGGTTCCGACATACAATTTAAGAGCGATGAACTTTGAGTTTGTAAGCATAAACTTTCCAAATGATGCAATTGAATTTGATATTTATATGGAGCGCACCAACGCTCCTGTTATATTTGAATATTCTGCGGCTCAGTATTTTCTGGAATTTAACAGCGGGATCATTCCGGGTAATTTTGCAGACACAAATGTGGCGACTTACAGAATAATCGGTTCTGATCTGCCTCCGGATATGCAGCCAAGAAATCCATCTATGGCAATAGCTTCAAATCCTCCGGCAGCCGTTTTGCGGTTAGCTGCAAACAGCATTATAGGCTCGGGCAATGGTTACTTCCTGCCGGATATCGGATTTCCCGGAACGAAAATTGTCAGGATGAGAATATTAAGCAAAACCGGATCATTAAACCCTGCGCCGTTAAACATTCAGTGGAGGAACCCTCCTGTAGTTTTATATGCTACAAAAATATTTGCTTACATTGGAACTTTCGCGGGAGATATCACAACACCGGATACTCATTTAATAATAGATACTACTGCCAATGCAGGAATTTCGTTAATCAATCCGCTGAATAATTCTACTACAGCTCTGAAGAATATTAACTTTTCGTGGCGTAAAGTACCTGACGCAGTATCATATAAGCTGCAGGTCTCAACTGATATTAATTTTAATAATATAATTTTTATTGACTCTGCTTTAACAGACACTATTAAAACTATTAGTAATGTTAGTCCTTATACAACATATTACTGGAAAGTTTCCGGAAAAAATGATACAGCGTATTTTACATATTCCGGTATACGGAATTTTAGAGTTGTCCCTGCGCAAACAGTTTTAAATAATCCTCCAAACTCAGCGGCGTCTGTACCGGTCCCTGCAGTATTCTCCTGGTATAAAGGAGGACAGATAACAACTCTCAGATCCGTCAGCGTAACTTATGAAAATTTTGATAATATTGTTAATGATGAAACAGAAATAACAGATGAAGTTAAAACTAGTTTTGATCCCGGTTCCAATACAACTTATAAACTTGAGATCGCATCTGACCAAAACTTTAACAATATTGCTTTTGTCGATTCGGCAGTTACAGATACTTTCAAAACAGTTGGTAATTTACAACCCAATACAACCTATTACTGGAAAGTAACACCTGAAAATGATTCTGCATTTTTTATCAGTTCGGCTGTATGGAATTTTCATACAGCTTCGTTTCCGGAAGTAATACTGATTAGTCCGCCAAACAACGCCTTATCTGTCCCGCTATCCTTTAACTTTACATGGCAGAGTAAAGACTCAGCTGTATCCTATAAGCTGCAGGTTGCCAAAGATCTGAATTTCATTAATACTATTTTAATTGACTCAAACGTCACGGATACTTTCAAAACGGTTTCAGGATTAGATATAGGAATCAGGTATTACTGGAAAGTGTCTGCGAAAAATGATTCGGAGTACTTTGCTTTTTCCCCGGTATGGAAGTTTACAACACACACAATTTTAATTACTCCGCCGGAAAATTATCTTACTCTTTCTACTTCTATAGATTTTTCCTGGCATAAAATTGACAGCGCGGTGAATTATGTATTGCAGGTATCTGACGATCCTAACTTAAGTTATTTTGTTATTAATGATTCTTCATTAACAGATACATTTAAAACAGCCGGCGGATTCAGTATGTATACAACATATTTCTGGAGGGTAAAAGTAAAGATCTCTTCTAATAATTTCCTGATCTCAAATATCCGGAATTTTCATATTGACGGTCCGATACCTGTCGAATTGTCGGGCTTTACTTCAAATGTATTTCAGGATAAAGTTACATTGAACTGGACTACGACAAGCGAAGTAAACAATTCAGGTTTTGATATAGAAAGGTCTATTGTAAATAATGAGTCAGCTGTAAGTGAGAATTGGTCAAAGACCGGAAGCATAGCAGGTAACGGAAATTCCGGCGAAATAAAAGCTTACTCTTTTAGCGAAAAAGTAAGTTCAGGGAAATATAAATACAGATTAAAGCAAATAGACTTCAGCGGAAATTTTGAATATTTCCATTTGTCCAATGAAGTCGAAGTAGGAATTCCGGAGCAATATTCATTATCACAAAATTATCCGAATCCGTTTAATCCCGTTACGAAGATTGACTATGCGCTGTCTTCTGACGGAAGAGTAAATTTAACGCTCCATGATATTTCGGGAAGAGAAGTCTCTAACATAATAAATGAATTTAAGACAGCGGGATATTATACAGTTAACGTTAATGCATCAGATCTCCCGAGCGGGATTTATTTTTACACATTAAAAACGGCGGAATTTACTGCCTCGCGGAAAATGCTTCTTATAAAATAATACTAATTATTAATTTATTTAAATAAACATGAAACCTAATATAAGACTAAGAGATGCATTCTTCGAAGTCGTTGACAATCAAATTAAAGCAAATGATCCGCCTGAAACTGCAGAGGCAATGAAAAGACTTAAAGAACAAGGTTATTCAGAGTTTGAAGCAAAACAATTGATTGGACAGTGCATTGCACTTGAAACATTTATGGTTATGAAACACGGACAGGAACATAATCCGGAAAGATACATAAGGAATCTGAATAATCTGCCTGAAGAACCGGAAGAATAATTTTCCATTCCATCAGTGCTCCAGCTTGGGTTAAATAAGTTTCAAGTTACGAGTTTCAAGTTAAAATTTATAAAAGTTAATTCAATGATAAGATTAATAATTACATTAATTCTGTGCATTGGTTTTCAGTCAATTTCCTATTCTCAAAACGGATGGTTTTGGCTAAACCCTCAGCCGCATGGAAGTTCACTGAATTCTGTAATATTTGTTAATGCGCAAACAGGCATAGCAGCAGGAAACATAGGAGCAATATTAAGGTCAACTGATGCAGGTGAAGTCTGGAGTTTGTATAACTCTAATTTCACTAATGACATACATTCAGTTGCTTATTATGATGAAAATAATATTTTCGCTGTAGGGTCAGACGGATTTATAATTAAATCAGTTAATACCGGTCTGGACTGGGAAAGATTATCTATAGGTACAAATGAAGATCTTAGTTCAGTTTATTTTTATGATTCAAACTCAGGATATATAACCGGAAGCAATGGAAAGATATTTAAAACATCGGACGGGGGTAATAACTGGTCAGAGCTGAACTCAGGGACGACTATTAAACTAAACGCCGCGTATTTTATCAATTCCCAAAATGGATTTATCGGCGGTAATGATATTTTACTCAGAACTACAAACGGCGGCATCAACTGGACTGCATTGAACCTCAGTACTTACATTAATTCAATAAGTTTTATAAATAATAATACAGGATTCCTCGTTGGCGCGAGCAGCAACGGAATAAAAAGCATCAGGCGCACTTCAAATGGCGGAAATACATGGATAAATGTTTTTGCTCCGGGGACATATACATTTAATGAAATATTTTTTACCAACTCTTCAACCGGTTTTATAGCCGGAAATGAAAATGCATTTCTAAAGACCACAAACAGCGGCGTAAACTGGTTTATAGATAACACTATAAGCAGTCAGGGCTTTGCATTGAGTTCTGTTTTCTTTCAAAATAATGGTACAGGACTTTTGGTTGGGACTTACGGGACAATTTTTAAATCCACGGATCATGGAAATTTCTGGACTCAGAAATCACCTTCGGGTACCTTAGAGGGTTTTCGTTCTGCTGATTTTCCGGATCAAAATACCGGCTATATATTGGGTAATTCCGATAATACCGGTTCTTCAATTTTAAAGACAACCAATGCCGGATTAAACTGGGTAAATTTTAATACTTCATTTGGTATGAAACGGTTTGATTTCTTAAATGAAATTACGGGTTATGCTGTATCCGGTCGCTTTGAATTTATTAAAACACAAAACGGAGGTCTTAACTGGAATTTACTTAATACACCTATCGATTCAATAGGATTATTTCAATTCGTTGATGCATACACAGGCTTTATAGGTAAAACATATTTTTCAGAACACGATCTGAATAAAACTACTGACGGCGGTATCTCCTGGTCATCTTACTCATTTCAGCCTGAATATGTAACTTATTTTCAGTTTCCTTCTCATGATATCGGATATGTTTTAACCAACGGTACCGCAGATAATTTATATAAAACTACAAATACCGGAGTTAACTGGAATTTTGTAAGAAAAATGGATTTTGATACGATTACTCCAAATTTAGGTTCATTATATTTCCTTGATGAGAATATCGGATTTATAGCTACATACTATATGTATTCGTTAAATCAAAGGAATAACTATATTTATAAGACCTCAGACGGGGGTTTAAGCTGGCGTCAGGTTTTAGATTTAAATGTCTCCGGTCAGGTCGGTTTAGGTTTTAAATTTTTTAATATCAATACCGGCTACGTTTTAGGACTATATAACAAAGTTTTAAAATCTACTGATCAGGGAGAAAGCTGGAATGAGTTTTTGAATCTTGACAGGCCGGTAAATGACTTAGATTTTACGGATAATAATACAGGATATATTATTGGAGCCGGAGGAATGATACTTAAGACAACAACCGGCGGTACAGTTAGCTTAGAAAATATTTCTTCAGAAATTCCTTCCGGTTTTATTTTAGAGCAAAATTATCCAAACCCATTTAATCCATCTACAGTTATCAGATATTCGTTGGCTGAAAATGGATTTATAAATTTGAAGGTTTATGATTTAACGGGAAAAACAGTTGCCGTATTAGTAAATGAAAACCAAAAAACCGGAAGTTATGAGGTTAACTTCGACGGTTACAATCTTGCAAGCGGCATATATTTTTATAAACTTTCTGTAAATGATTTTACACAAACCAAAAAAATGGTGCTTTTGAAGTAAGTTTCAAGTTACGAGTTTCAAGTTAAAATTTATAAAAGTTAATTAAATGATAAGAATAATAATTACATTAATTCTATGCATTAGTTTTCAGTCAATATCCTATTCTCAAAACGGATGGTTTTGGCAAAACCCCCTGCCGCAGGGAAATTCACTGAATTCAATAATTTTTGTTAATGCGCAAACAGTCATAGCAGCGGGATACTGGGGAACAATTTTAAGATCAACTGATGCAGGGGAAAACTGGAGCTTGTATAACTCTAATTTTACTAATGGCATAAATTCAGTTGCTTATACTAATGAGAATAATATTTTCGCAGTAGGATCAGACGGCTTTATTATTAAATCAGTTAATACCGGTCTGGACTGGGAAAGATTATCTATAGGTACAAATGAAGATCTTAGTTCAGTTTATTTTTATGATTCAAACTCAGGATATATAACCGGAAGCAATGGAAAGATATTTAAAACAACGGACGCCGGTAATAACTGGATAGAGCTAAACTCAGGGACTACTATTAAACTAAACACTGCGTATTTTATCAATTCCCAGAATGGATTTATCGGCGGTAATGAAATCATACTAAGAACTACAAACGGCGGCATCAACTGGACAGCACTGAACCTTAGTACTTACATTAACTCAATTAGTTTTATAAATGATAATACAGGATTCATTGTAGGCGGGAGCAGCAACGGATCTAAAAGTATCAGGCGAACTTCAAATGGCGGGAATACATGGATAAATGTTTTTGCTCCGGGGACATATACATTTAATGAAATATTTTTTACCAACTCATCAACCGGTTATATAGCCGGAAATGAAAATGCATTTCTAAAGACCACCAACAGCGGTGTAAACTGGTTTATAGATAACACTATAAGCAGTCAGGGCTTTGCATTTAAATCAGTTTTCTTTCAAGATAATGGTACAGGACTTTTGGCCGGGACTTACGGGACAATTTTTAAATCCACGGATCATGGAAATTTCTGGACTCAGAAATCACCTTCGGGTACCTTTGAGGCTTTACGTTCTGTTGATTTTCCGGATCAAAATACCGGATACATTATGGGTAATACCGATAATACCGGTACTTCATTTTTTAAGACAACCAATTCCGGAATTAACTGGATAAATTTTAATACTTCATTTCGTGTGTATCAGTACGATTTTTAAATGATAATACGGGTTATGTTTTGTCTTCCGGCTTTAAACTTCAAAAATCACAAAACGGAGGTCTTACCTGGAATTTACTTAATGCACCTATTGATTCAATTGGATTATTTCAATTCGTTGACGCGAACACAGGTTTTATAAATAAAGTATATTCTTCAGGACATGATTTGAATAAAACTACTGACGGCGGTATCTCCTGGTCCTCCTATTCATTTAATCCTGATTATTTAAGATACTTTCATTTTCCTGAGCCTGATATTGGATATAGTTTAGCCGGCATTTTTTTTGAATCATCTAATATATATAAAACTACAAATACAGGAGTTAACTGGAATTTCGTAAGTAAAATGGATTTTGATACAATTTCGCCTTTGAACCATACATTTTATTTTGTTGATGAGAATAACGGATTTATTGCATCATACCTTTGGGATCCTACTAAGCTTCGGAATTACTATCTTAATAAAACGTCCGACGGAGGTTTAAGCTGGCGTCAGGTTTATGAGGAATTGGTTGATATAGATCTCTCTGACATACTCACCATAAAATTTAAATTTATTAACCATAATACCGGCTTCGTTTTTGGATTTAAAAACAGGGTTTTGAAATCGACTGATCAGGGAGAAAGCTGGGATATATATTTGAATCTGGAAAGACCGGCATATGACATAGATTTTACGGATAATAATACAGGATATATGGTTGGAGCCGGAGGAATGATACTTAAGACAACAACCGGCGGCACTGTTAGTTTAGAAAATATTTCGTCTGAAATTCCTTCCGGTTTTTTATTAGAGCAAAATTATCCAAATCCGTTTAATCCATCTACTGTTATCAGATATTCGTTAGCTGAAAATGGTTTTATAACTTTGAAGGTTTATGATTTGACGGGAAAAATAGTTGCCGTCTTAGTAAATGAAAACCAAAAAACCGGAAGTTATGAGGTTAACTTCGACGGTTACAATCTTGCAAGCGGCATATATTTTTATAAACTTTCTGTAAATGATTTTACACAAACCAAAAAAATGGTGCTTCTGAAATAAGTTTCAAGTTACGAGTTTATTAAAACTGTCATTCCTGCGTGCTCCTGGCAGGAATCCAATCAATACTTAAATTGCAAATTACAAAAAACAAATAACAGTGTTTACTTCGGGAATCCAATCAACAGTCAGTTTCAAGTTAAAACTTATAAAAGTTAATTCAATGATAAGAATAACAATTACATTAATTCTATGCATTTGTTTTCAGTCAATTTCCTATTCTCAAAACGGATGGTTTTGGCTAAATCCTCAGCCGCAGGGAAATTCACTGAATTCTGTAATATTTGTTAATTCGCAAACATGCATAGCAGCAGGATACTGGGGAACAATATTAAGGTCAACTGATGCAGGTGAAAGCTGGAGCATATATAACTCTAATTTCACTAATGACATAAATTCAGTTGCTTATTATGATGAAAATAATATTTTCGCTGTAGGATCAGACGGCTTTATAATTAAATCAGTTAATACCGGTCTGGACTGGGAAAGATTATCTATAGGTACAAATGAAGATCTTAGTTCAGTTTATTTTTATGATTCAAACACAGGATATATAACCGGCAGCAATGGAAAGATATTTAAAACATCGGACGGCGGTAATTTCTGGTCAGAGCTGAACTCAGGAACGACTATAAAACTAAACACCACGTATTTTATCAATTCCCAGAATGGATTTATCGGCGGTAATGAAATCATACTAAGAACTACAAACGGAGGCATCAACTGGACTGCTTTAAATCTCAGTACATATATTAATTCAATAAGTTTTATAAATGATAATACAGGATTCATCGTTGGCGGGAGCAGTAACGGATTTAAAAGTATCAGGCGCACTTCAAATGGCGGAAATACATGGATAAATGTTTTTGCTCCCGGGACATGGCCATTTAATGATATATTTTTTACCAATTCTTCAACCGGTTATATAGCCGGAAATGAAAATGCATTTCTAAAGACCACGAACAGCGGCGTAAACTGGTTTATAGATAACACTATAAGCAGTCCGGGCTTTGCATTTAAATCAGTTTTCTTTCAAAATAATGGTACAGGACTTTTGGTTGGGACTTACGGGACAATTTTTAAATCCACGGATCATGGAAATTACTGGACTGTGAGATCACCTTCGGGTACCTTTGAGACTTTAAATTCTGTTGATTTTCCGGATCAGAATACCGGATATATAATGAGTAATTTCGATAATACCGGTACTTCATTTTTCAAGACAACCAATGCCGGAATAAACTGGATAAATTTTAATTCTTCATATCGTATGTTCCGGTTTGATTTCTTAAATGTTAATACAGGTTATGCTTTATCCATTCGCTTCGAACTTCTTAAATCACAAAACGGAGGTCTTACCTGGAATATAATTAATACACCTAATGATTCAATAGGATTATTTCAATTCGTTGACGCGAACACAGGTTTTATAACTAATAATGTTTATTACGGGGGACATGATCTGAATAAAACTACTGACGGCGGTATCACCTGGTCCTCTTACTCATTTCATCCTGATTATGTAGGGTACTTTCAGTTTCCTGATCATAATATCGGATATAGTATAATCGGCTTTGTCGAATATAATTTATATAAAACCACAAATACTGGAGTTAACTGGAATCTCGTAAGAAAAATAGATTTTGATTCAACTACGCCTATTTACTATACATTATATTTTACTAATGAGAATACCGGATTTATTGCAACAGAACGTTGGAATCAGACAAAGCTTGAGAGTTACAATCTTAACAAGACGTCCGACGGAGGTTTAAGCTGGCGACAGGTTTATGAGGAATTGGTTGATATAGATATCTCCGGCATACCCATTTTAAAATTTAATTTCATTAATAATAACACGGGTTACGTTTTTGGATTTCATAATAAGATTTTGAAATCGACTGATCAGGGTGAAAGCTGGAATGTGTATTTGAATCCGGACAGACCGGTATATGACATAGATTTTACGGATAATAATACAGGATATATGGTTGGAACCGGAGGAATGATACTTAAGACAACAAACGGCGGCACTGTCAGTTTAGAAAATATTTCGTCTGAAATTCCTTCCGGTTTTATTTTAGAGCAAAATTATCCTAATCCGTTTAATCCATCAACAGTTATCAGATATTCGTTGGCTGAAAATGGATTTATAAATTTAAAGGTTTATGATTTGACAGGAAAAACAGTTGCTGTATTAGTAAATGAAAACCAAAAAACCGGTAGTTACAGCGTTGACTTCGACGGTTATAATCTTCCAAGCGGCATTTATTTTTATAAGCTTTCAGTAAATGATTTTACACAAACCAAAAAAATGGTGCTTCTGAAATAAATTTTAAAAATTATGATAACTAAAAATATTTTTGTAATTATTTTTTTGTTAAATGTGAATCATCTCTGCCTGCAGGCGCAGGTAAATCAGGAGTGGGTTGTTTTCTATGATGGTTTAAGAAGTATCGATGAACCGGCAGGTTTGGCAATTGACGCTTCAGGAAATATTTTTGTGACAGGAAAAAGTAAAGTTAATTCTAATGAAGATTTCCTGACAATTAAATACAATAATTCCGGAGAGACTCAGTGGATCCAGAGATACAACGGACCCGGTAATAATTCTGATTATCCGGGCGCAATTGCTTTAGACGGCGCTGGTAATGTTTATGTCACCGGCGGCAGTACACAGTTAAATGCTAAATTAGATTTTGCTACTATTAAGTACAGCGCTTCGGGAGTTCAAATGTGGCTTCAGTCTTATGGAGGGACAGGTGAATTTGGAAGTTCTGCAACATCAATTGCGACCTATGGTTCGGGTATTGTTTATATTACAGGCAGCACTTATAATACAGGCACTTCATATGATCAGACAACCATAAAATACAATTCATTGGGCAGCAGGGTATGGGTACAAAAGAAAAACGGACCTATAAACCTTGATGATCAGGCAAACGCTCTTACAACAGATAACGCAGGTAATGTTTATGTTGCAGGTCATATAAGTAACAGTGGTCAAAATACTTATGATTATTCAATAATTAAATATAGTTCAAACGGGAATGAATTGTGGTCAAGATATTATAACGGAACTTCTGATGGTTTTGATTACGGATATGCTGTTGCAGTAGATAATTCGGGAAATGTAATAATAACAGGCGTAAGCTATGATATAATCAGTAATTATGATATTGCAACAGTTAAATATTCATCTTCAGGTACTCTTCTCTGGTCAAAGCGTTATGACGCTTACTACGGTTCAGATCTTGGATATTCCGTAGTCACTGATGATTTTTTAAACGTATATGTTTCAGGCAGAAGTAAAGGAGTGGATACAGAAAGTGATATGACCATAATTAAGTATAATTCAAGCGGTGATCAGCAATGGGTAAAAAGAATTAACGGAACGGCAAACGGAAATGACTTTGTATACTCAATGGTTAAAGACAGTTTCAATAATATATATGTAACTGGTGCAGTCAACGGTACCGGGACTTTGACGGATATAGTTACAATAAAATATTCCGGTGAGGGAAATGAATTATGGAATGTCAGTTTTAATGGCATATCAAATGGAGATGATATTCCTGTAGCAGTCAGATTAGACGGAAACAACAACGTGATCGTAACCGGCAAGAGCTATTCAGACAGCACTGATTTTGATTATGTAACGATAAAATATTCCCAGACAGTGGGAGTAAACACGATCTCTAATCAGATCCCGGACAAAAATCATCTCGGACAAAATTATCCAAATCCTTTTAATCCAGGAACACTTATTAATTACGAATTACGAATGACAAGTGATGTTAAACTAAAAGTGTATGATGTTATAGGAAACGAAGTCTCAACACTGGTAAATGAAAAACAAAATGCCGGAAGTTATGAAGCGGAGTTTGACGGCAGCGGACTTGCGAGCGGAGTTTATTATTATAAGCTTGAGGCGGGCGGCTTTGTTCAGACGCGGAGTATGGTTTTGGTGAAGTAAATATTTTTCGCTACACAGAGTCCGGAAAGTAAGTTTTTATTGTTGGTCACGCTCGCTGCACTCACTAAGACCAACAAAGGCGTAATAAGTAATAAAAATTTAGTATTTGAAATTCGTAATTGAAAAAAGTAGCCGCAGGCTTCAAACTGCGGAACTCTCTATTTTTCCCCGCCTTCTAAAGGTGTTCCTGAGAATTAGATTAGGAAAATCTTTCATGATATTATCACGGATTGTCCAAAGAGCACGGTTCATATTATCTGTTAGAGGAAACCGCTATCGAGGGAAAGAAACCCGAACGGTCAATAGAATACAGGTGAGGTGACTCTGCCGGATACAAATTATTGAATTTTGTCTTATGGAAATTAATCCTAATTTTAAATTGATTACTTCAGTTGATAATGTACTTCTATAAACTAAAGGAGAATCATAGATGAATACAATTTTTCGAATATTGTTATCATTACTAGTTATACTTATTAGTTTGGTAAATACTATTCGTGCACAATGGACTCAAACCAACGGTCCTTATGGGGGAACTATTACTTGTTTTATTGAAAGTGGTACAAATCTCTTTGCCGGAACTGACGGAGCAGGTGTCATTCTTTCCACAAACAATGGAACAACCTGGACAGGAGTCAACTCCGGAATACCGAATTATTATATCACTTCACTTGCAGTTATAAAATCAAATATATTTGCCGCAACTTATGACGATGGAGTTTTTCTGTCCACAAACAACGGACAAAACTGGACAGGAGTCAATTCAGGTCTCGTAACAACATATCACAACGTATATGCACTTGCAGTAAGCGGGAACAATCTCTTTGCCGGGACTGACGGTGGCGGTGTGTTTCTTTCCACGAATAACGGAACTAATTGGAAAGCATACCCTATAGGTTCTACAAATAAAGCAGTTTCGTCATTGGCTATTATGGGATCGAATCTTTTCGCCGGCTTACCTAGTTACGGAGGGATATATCTTTCCACTAACAATGGGGTTAGCTGGAATGCTGTTAATTCTGGTCTTAACAACACTTATATAAGGTGTCTTGCCGTAAGTGGGACAAATCTCTTTGCAGGAACATATTGGGGTGGAGTATACTTTTCAAGCAATAGCGGAACTAGCTGGATTCAAACAAGTTTATCCAACAATGATATTCTTTCCCTAACTTCCAGTGAGCAAAAACTCTTTGCCGGGACTAATGGCTATGGAATTTTTCTTTCAACAAATAACGGAATAAATTGGACTGATGCCAGTTCAGGTTTAATCAATAAATATGTCAGGGCACTAATTTACAAGGGAAGTAATCTCTATGCCGGTACTATTCAAGGCGGAGTCTACCTTTCAACTAACAGCGGAAGTAGTTGGTCCAATGTTAGCAATGGGATAAAGGGCTCAAATGTTTCCGCACTTATATCCGATGATGATAAAAATCTATTTGCAGGAACATTACTTAATGGTGGTGTTTTTATTTCCACAAACTACGGTGCAGAATGGAATTCAATTTCTTCAAATTTAAACAACACAGAAGTGAATGCACTTACTATAAGTGGAACAAATCTTATTGCCGGAACTGCAGCAGGAGTAAGTATTTCTACTAATAAAGGAATAAGCTGGACAGAAACAAACCATAATAGCTTTGTTCGTGCGCTCACTTCCAGTGGTAATATTGTTTTGGCTTCGGGAGGAATAGGACAATATCAAAGCGGAATATATCTTTCCAGTAACAATGGTATAAGTTGGACACCAGTCTTTGTAGGTTTAATTGTTAATGCTTTCTGCATTCGCGGGACGAATTTCTTTGCGGGGGGACAATACTATGCCGGAATATACCGTTCAACCAACAGCGGATTAAACTGGTCTCAAACATCCCTAACAAACAAAGCCATACTTTCTTTCGCATCTAATGATTCAAGTATCTTTGCGGGAGGTGAAAACATAGGGGTGTTTAGTTCTTCCAATAATGGTGAAAACTGGATCTACTCAGGTCTTAACGGCCACAGTGTACTTTCCTTGGCTACGAGTGGCAAATATTTATTTGCGGGAACGAATAACGGTGTCTATCTTTCAGCTATTGGCAGTTCAGAATGGATTAAAATTGATTCAGGTTTAATAAACAATTATGTATTATGTTTTAATATTAAAGGAGAATACTTATATGCCGGGACTCACCGCGGAAGCGTATGGAAACGAAGACTGGGGGAAATGGTTTCTGCTGAACAAAATAATTCTTCTGTTTTACCTAATTACTATATTCTCAAACAGAATTATCCCAATCCATTCAATCCGCGGACAAAAATAGGATATAGCATTCCCCCTAATATTAAACAACAAAATGTAAAACTCTCAGTTTATGATGTTCTTGGTAAAGAAATAAAGGTTCTCGTGAATGAAATGGCAGTACCGGGAAATTATGAGGTTGAATTTGACGGGCAAAGATTCCCTAGTGGTATTTATTTTTATAAATTAGAATCAAATGTATTTGTTGATGTAAAGAGAATGATTATAGCTAAGTGATTTTTCAATCTTTGCTTTCTACCTTTACCTGCGTCAGATTAACATCTCATTAAGTCTACATGTATGACCAAAACCTTCACTCCTTCCCAACTTCATCTATAAATTTCAGCGCTTCTTCCGCAGTCATTGATTCTCCTTTTTTCCAGTATGTTTCATAATCAGTTTCAGACAGATTTGAACGCAGAGCGGATTTGATATTTTCTATCCTGACAATTTCACCTTCTATAATATTCTTCTTAGAAGATTCCAATAAGGAAATATATTTAGCAGCGAGAATACAGGAAGCTTTGTAGTTTTTCTGCATTAAATAAATATCTGCAAATCCTTCAAAACCTTTTGAGAGAGAATATTTATCGCCGATCTCATTTGATACGGTTATTGACTCAATGAACATTTTCTTTGCTTTCCCAAGATCTCCCTTATCATTTGCAATACTGCCGAGCGTACTTACAGCGGTTACATAAACTCTTTTGTCACCGAGGTCCCTGATAATTACAAGACTTTCTTCGAGAAGTCTTTCCGCTTCATCAAATTCCTTAAGCATATAAGCTATAGAACCTAAATTATTCAGCGCAATCGAAATTCCCTGCCTGTCTCCAAGTTCATATCTTAGCTGCAGACTCTCATTCAGAGCTTCCCTTGCTTTGTCATAATTGGTCTGAAGATATTCCAGCGCGCCTATGTTTCCGATTATCTTTGCAAGCTGAATCGGATCGCCGAGTTCACGATACAATGTAATACCTTCTTCAAGTTTTTTCCGCGCTGCATCATGATCTCCCTGCTGCATTAAGCCCAGCGCAATATTCTGAAGATTTCTTGCAATGTAAGATCCGTTATTAATCTCACGCGAGATGGACAGACTTTCTTCGGAGTAAGAGAAAAGATTTTCGTAGTCTCCCTGGAACACGCCTATCGTTCCGAGTGAGATCAGAGATACGGCTTCACCGTCCTTATAATTTATTTCCCTGAACATTTCCAGACTCCGGTTCAGATTCTTTTTTGATTCTTCATACTTCCCCTGATGAATTAAAAAAAATCCTGTCCAGTATACAGCTTTTGCTTTCCATAATACATCAGCGGATCCCGAATGCTCAAGACTTTTCCTAAGAAACTCAAGCGCTTCAGTGAAATGACTGCGCAGCTCCCAGAATTTTCCGAGTTGAACCGTCAGCTTAAGCGAACCTTCCGGATAATTTTCCAAGGCCCATCTCAGACATGCTCTGAAATTTTCAATATCATCAGCCATTAGACTTATCCATTCCCTTTGGGCAGAGCCGGTTAATTTTGATTCTGATTCTTCAGCGATGCCGCAGAAATAATCGAAATACTTTTTATGAATTTCATTGATTGAATCTGACTCTGACAGCTTATCAATGCTGTACTTTTTTATTGTCTCGAGCATTGTGTAGCGGATATTGTTTTCAGATTCAATAATTTTTATCAGGGACTTATCCGCAAGATTGGAAAGCAGATCAAGAATTTCATATTCGTCAATTATTTCATCCGAACAAATTTTCTCCGAGGCATCCATTGTCCATCCGCCGTTAAAAACCGAAAGTCTCTGCAGCAAAAGTTTTTCCTTTTCCGACAGCAGATCATAGCTCCAGTCTATAAGGGCTTTCAGCGTCTGCTGTCTCGGCAGTGAAGTCCTGTTACCGCCGGTGAGAAGCTTAAATCTGTCATCCAGTCTTTCGCAGATGCTGTTAAGCGAAAGGACTTTGATTCTTACAGCGGCAAGTTCTATCGCAAGAGGAATCCCGTCAAGCTGAAAACATATCTGCGCCAGAGCGGGAGCGTTTTCATTATTTACGCGGAATGAAGGATTGACCGCCGTCGCTCTTTCAATGAATAATCTCACCGCTTCGAACTGCGAAAGGATCTCGGGCGTGATACTGCCGCCGGGCTTATGATGGGAAAGAGACTGAACTTTATAAGTCTGCTCGCCATCACAATGCAGAGCTTCCCTGCTGGTGGCGATTATTTTTAGTCCCGGGGATTTACGGAGCATCATCAATGCAATGTTAGCCGATGCGCCGATCAGATGTTCACAGTTATCAATTATTATAAGAATTTTCTTGTCCTTTAAAAAGTCTGCAATTGCATCTTCGGTTTTCTTTCCGGGCTGCTCTTTCAGACCGAGTGTCTGCGCAATAGTCTGCGGAAGGAGCTGCGGATCCTGAAGCGATGCTATCTCGACGAACCATACTCCGTTCTCAAAATTATCAATAAGATCAGCGCCGGTCTGAAGCGAAAGCCGCGTCTTTCCCGTACCTCCCGGTCCCAACAGCGTCAGAAGTCTTGTCCCTGCAAGAAGATCTTTAATCTCCTTCATTTCTTTTTCCCTTCCGATAAAACTCGTAAGCTGAATGGGAATATTATTCGGTCTTGCGTCGATCGTTTTGACCGGCGGAAATTCTATACGCAGCCCGTCATTTAATATCTGAAAAAGACGGATAGGCTGAATGAGATCTTTCAGTCTTCTTTCACCGAGATCACGAAATGAAAAATCGTATGCGGGATCATCAGTAGTATTTTCACTTAATAATTTAAAAGTATTATTGGATGCGATGATCTGTCCGCCGTAAGCTGTTGACATCACTCTCTGCGCTCGGGCAAGCGTAACGTAACCGGAATAATTATTATCGGTCCATTCTGCTGCGCCGGAATGAATTCCCATTCTCACTTTTATATCCGCTCCTTCCCAGTTCTCAGAACCGAGAGCTGTCTGCGCTTCGACAGCGGCTTTTACTGCATCTTCAGCTTTATCAAATGCGCAGCAGAATGCGTCGCCAATTATCTTGAATACAAATCCGTTATTCGTTTCGACGGCGGAGTTTAAAATATTATTATGTTTTTCTAAAACAGACTGAATGGTATCAGGAAATTCCTGAGACAGCTTTGTGCTGCCTTCGATGTCAGTGAAAAGGAAAGTTACTGTTCCTGTGGGAGTATTCATTTCAAATGTCATTTATGAAAAGCAATAAAACTTATTCCCGCCGTATTGATGGTCAAATAATTTGTATGAAATATACAATTTACATTGAGTTATAATGGTGCAATTTTTTGGAACACTGACAGCTGCAAAAATGAGTAAGCTTCCAATCGGGACAGCATGTCCGATAAAATTGAAATTTTAATAAACAGTATTTATTGGAGACTTTGGGTTTTAGAAGAAGGCATAAAGATTTTGTTTTCGGACAGTCTGACAACCCGGAGGGATGTGATATTGACAGCAATCTAAGATACGAATGTAATTTCAGTCTCATCAGGGACGAGATATTCTCTTATACAGGTTACCAATATAAAGTCCCTACGGGACTAAAACTCTTACTCTTATTCTGATACTACCAATATAAAGTCCCTGCGGGACCAAAACTTTTACTCTTATAATTAATTCAGGTCATTTTAAATTAATCTATAATAAATCATAAAATGTCAAGTGGAAAAATTGCCACTCTACAAAATCGTCAAAATGTCCGTAGTTTTTTAAAGCCAACTCCCGTTAATTTTGTATAGTTCTTTTACATACATCTGATCTTCACGTCGGATCAGGGATGACGGTTAACTGACGGGGGACAAAAATCCGAAAAAAAATTTCACTTTACAAAATCGTCAAAATGTCCGTTGTTTTTAAAAGCCAACTCCCGTTAATTTTGTATAGTTCTTTTACATACATCTGATCTTCACGTCGGATCAAGGATGACGGTTAACTAACGGGGGACAAAGATCCGAAAAAAAATTTCACTTCACAAAATCGTCAAAATGTCCGTAGTTTTTTAGTGCAAACTCCCGTTAATTTTGTATAGTTCTTTTACATACATCTGATCTTGAATTTGAAAGTCAGAGATGACGGTTAAATGAAAATTAATTAAACTGTAATTTTAAGGAAATAGAATTTCAATGAAGGTGGGAACTAACGAAAAATGAAATTCTAAGATTCTCACATAATAATGAGAATTAAAATTAACAAGTGCAGATCAGAAAAGAAGTAACCCGGAAATAAAACAAAGAATCCGGAGTATGATAAAAAGAAACAGCATCACTGTAAAAAGAAATTGTGAAATCAAATGAAGAATGATGAATGTGATGCGAAGAGGCGGAGAAATTAAACAAAGGACTGCAAATTCTGAATAAAGCGAAGGGGAAACTTAATAAAGAGTTCTGATAATGCAAAAAAGAAGAGGAAAAGTGATAAAATGAAATTTGGAAATCAAATAAAGAAAGTAAAATGCGAAACGAAGAAAGTAAAATGCGATGCGAAGAAAGTAAAATGCGAAGCGAAGAGTTGTGAATGCGAAACGAAGAGTTGTATAAGTGAAGAAATTTTCAGTAAACGGGAAGAAATGTCTCTTGAAAGTCAGGTGATGTCAGTTGAAAGTCAGGAAATGTACTGTGAATGTTTAGAAATGTTTTGTGAAAGTCAGGAAATGTCCTGTGAATATTTAGAAATGTATTGTGAAAGTCAGGAAATGTCCTGTGAATGTTTAGAAATGTTTTATGAAAATCAGGAAATGTCCTGTGAATGTTTAGAAATGTATTGTGAAAGTCAGGAAATGTCCGGTGTAAGTAAAGAAAAGTTTTGTGAAAGTTAAGAAATATCCTGTGAAAGTAAAGAAATGTCTTGTGAAGGTAAATAAATTTTCTGAAAAAGTAAAAAAAATTTAAAAAGTGAAAAATTTTTCACAAAAAAAATGAACAGAGGCAATAAAAAATAAGAAAAGATAAGATTTACAGAAATAAATTTCAAATAATTGAAATAACCAGTAACAAAAAGAAACAAGCCGGGACATTTTCAAACCGAAGATTCCGGAGTCTGGAATAAGAAGTAGAGACGCCCAAATTGGGCGTCTCTACCGGAGATGGAACGGCGAATTAACAATAAACCATAAACTAAAAAAAAATGCCGTAAATACGGCGAAAGGAAAATTAGTAAGATGATTAAATATCAAAAAAACAAATACTCCATGTTTACAGGAGTACGCGCGTATCTTGATGATCACAGCGCGGGATACACGGACAATGAAGAATTCACAGAACACGTGAACACATTCAAATCAATCCTTCATAACATTGAATCGATTGAAAACGAGAGAAGCAAATCGACAACAGGTAAGGTGAGAAATAAAATGGAAATGAGAAATGCAGCAACGGATCACGGGCTTGCGGTTGCAGGAGCTATATATTCTTACGCAAAGAAAAAAGGAGATATACTGCTGATGGAATCCGTGAATTTCAAGATCTCGCACTTGAATAAATACAGAGATGCCGGACTTGTTATAGAGCTGATCTCGATTAAAGATACGGCTTTAAGATTCCGGGAAGACTTAACACGGTATGGGATCACAGCGGATAGTTTCACAGAATTCGAAGAAAAGATCGCACAGTATACTGATGCTCTTGGAGTCAGAAATACAGGCGCAGCAACGAAGTCAGGAGCTAAGAAGACAATGCAGACGATATTTAGAGAAGCTGACAATATATTGGATTCCATAGACAGACTTATGAATAAATTCAAAATCATTGATCCTGATTTCCATGCGGGATATAAATCCGCCAGAGTGATAAAGGACCTGGGATACAGACATACAGGAGGCTTCGCGAGGAATGGTAATACATCAGGGGAAGTGAGCAATGCAGGAAATGAACCGAACCCTGAAAGAGAAACAGTGAAATAACAGAAAATAAATAAATCGTAAAAACACAAACCCCGCTTAAATGAATGCGGGGTTTTTTATTTTTTAATATAATTAAATTCAAAACCACTTAATAATTCGGGATTTATTGAAAAGCAGACATACAGAGACGAAGAAGGTAATGATTTCGAAAAGTATTTTGACGCTGTGGGAAATCTGAGAAGAGAAAGAAAATTCATTGAAGGCTCGACTGTAGGTGACGATCCGCCCGGCTTTCTGACTACCGATTATTTATATGACAGCTTATACAGATTAACCAGAGTAAAAACTCCTGCAGGTAAAATAATCAGGTATTCCTATGACAGCTACGGCAGACAGTCAAAACGAATAACACCGGATGCAGGGGAGACAGATTACTCTTATGATAAGAACAGTAATCTTACATATTCGCAGGATGCTAATCAAAGAAGTTCAGACGTCGATAAATTTATGTACAGAAATTATGACGGACTGAACAGACTGACAGGTATTGGAGAAAATGTATTTTTAGATGACTCACCTTCGAACGGTGAACAGTTCAATACCGCAAATGCAGATTATTATCTGACCATAAATGTATATGATACTATCTCATCGGCAATTGTTAACAGCTTGTTCACAGCCCCTCCGGATTATACCTCCCCGGTATATTCAAACGGAAATCTTGTTTCGACTGCATACAGAACTCGCTACAGCGACTCATGGAATTTTAAATATTACAAGTATGACGTAAGAGGAAGAGTCATAAAGATGTGGAATATTATTTCAGGATTTGATACTTTGATAACGGATTATACTTATAACTCGCAGGATCAGGTGACGGACTATTCGCATCTCGGAGACAACGAAAAGATCTCCTTCAGGAACACCTATGATTATACCGGAAGACTCAGCAGTGTTGATAAATATGATATTCCCGATGTACCAAATCCTGATTTTATAAATCTTGCGGAATATAATTATACAAAAAACTCTCAGCTAAATGAGTTTATATTCGGAGGATTTTCCAGGAATCATTATTTATATGATTCGCGCGGCAGGATTTTTAATTTTCAAAACAACGACGGTATGTTTGAATACACAAACGAATATTTTTTAAACGGTAATGTTAAAAGTCAGGAATTTTTAGGAAGTTATAAGGATAACTTTACAAATACTTCAGCATTGAATTTCAACTTTACATATGACTTATCAAACCGTCTTCTGGAAACTGAGAATGACAATACTCAGTATAAAGATGACTTCAAGCTTGGAAACGCTTATGATAAAGACGGCAACATCACGGAGCTTAGGCGATATAGCGGGTCAGGTTCGATTATGGATAATTTTTATTACTCATACTATTCAGGTACAAATAAGCTTCAAAAAGTTTCCGGATCGACAACACAATATACTTACGATGCAAACGGCAATATGCTCACCGATGAAGTAAACCGTAACCGCGACATAGAGTACGATCACAGAAATCTTATCACTCAAATACGAAATAAAAAAATAGTATATGAAGACAGTTTAGTTTATGTAACTTATTACTTTTATGACGAAGCAGGCAACCGCATCAGAAAGAATGTTTTTCTATACATTGGATTACAGCCGTCAGACAGCGTCGAGACTCCTGATATCGGAGATGTCGGAGACATGACCAGCTACTGGGATCTGATAAAAGATGAAGTATATTCCCGCGACTTGTCGGGAAAAGAAGTTGCGCTTTATGTAAACGGAAACCTTATGCAAAATAATATATGGGGACTTGGGAATGAAGGATACATAACAAGCTCAGGCGCTCTGAATTTTTATCTGAAGGATCATCTCGGTTCGATAAGAGCAGTGATAGATGAAAATAATTCTGTAATTTCAGGGCAAGATTATGATGCGTGGGGCTATCTTCTTCAGAACCGTGAATACCACAGCGACGGCAGTGTATATAAGTTCACCGGAAAAGAACGCGATCCGGAAAGCAAGTATGACTACTTCGGCGCGAGGTATTATGATTCGAGGATCGGGAGGTGGGGAACGACAGATCCTCTGATGGAGAAGCACTTTGATTTTAGTCCTTATAATTATGTGCTTGATAATCCGCTAATTTTTTATGATCCAGATGGTCGTGATCCTTACAGAAAATTTCTTGGCTCAAAAGAACAAGTAATGAAAGTTATTGAACAAAATAAAGGAAAGACTTATTACGAACTTTCAAATGTATTTGATGAAAGTACCGTAAGATACATTTATACGGAAAAAGGCGGATTTATTGATTTAAAACATTTCTTCTCAGCTGCTGCAGTATCAACTAAATTCTCTATACAGAAAGCCATTATTTTGGGAGAAGCTTTAGAACATGGACAATTTATGATCGGTAATGAATCCGCCAATGACCCTGAAGATAGACCTTCGAATTTAGAAGGTGCGAGATTTGGGAATAATACAAATGAAAGTGATGTTTATATAAACTTCAACGATTATTTAGATGAACAAAATATTATTGACCCTTCTGATCCTAGCATTTCTTCTGAAAAAATATATATTCCATATGATGAAAATGACGTTCCTTTACCTGCACGAGCCTCATATAGGCCATACAGAGGAGAACCTTTAAAGAATGATGATATTAAGGGTATTGGAAAATATTAATTAAGTTTCGAGTATAATTGATAAAAAATACAGAAGAATATCGCAGAAAAAGAATTGTTATAAACACTGAAACAATTCTCATTGTATTATCTCTTATTTATAATCTTTTGTTTTTATTAACAAATATAATAGGATTTATAGCTTACTTTTGGTCAGATTTATTATATGATTTTGCAGAATTTTTTTATAATTTGACTTCTTCATTAATCGTTCTAGTTTTGATTATTTTAATTTTTTTTAATTTTAGTTATAAAATATTAAAATCTAGAATAAACAAATTTCAAAAAAGCATTGCATTAATTTTAATTCTTTTTTCATTTTTACTGACTTATCAAAAAGGAAAAGATATTGACGAACTTAAATCTATGGGTTATGGCATAATAATTAATATTGAGGAATATTACAAAAATAATGGTAGTTTACCAATTGATCTAATGGATTTGTATCCAAAAAATTATTCAAAAGATTCCTTTGCGTACATAATAAAAAATTTTTCTTACCAACCATATCAATCCCTAACCGTCAGAGATTATCGATTATTTATAAATTCTCCAATCATATCCCCAACTAAGTATATTTATAATGAAAGAAAAAAAATATTTGTTAATTTTGATTAGAGTTTAATCTTTATTTTTACATTTTTCATCCGCGGTTGGTAAATTAAAAAAATGACTCACTTTCAATTTGAGTTATTACGAAACAGTACCCAATGATTCTAAGACATACAAGAATACTTATTACTATGTAGGAGGATATTAAGGAAGATCTTGTAAAGCTTCAAGTGGAAATGGAATTTCTAAATAATTACATTTGTAAGAAAGCGTTACAACGGTTTGGGTTTGATTATGGATAATTTTAATTACTCGTATTATTCAGGTACAAATAAGCTTCAGCGAGTTTTAGGAGCCGGTAAACAGTTTATATATGATAACAACGACAATGTAACTTCCGAAGCGCTCAACAATAACAGCGAAATGAAATACGATTACAGAAACCTGCTCACACAGCTCAGGCACCGTTCACAAATAATTACGGATAGTTCATATTATGTATCTTATTATAATTATGACGAAGCGGGGAACAGGATATCGAAAAAAGTATATAAATACACCGGTTCTCAGCCGGAACCGCCGCCGCCGGACATTGATTCATTAGATGCAGAGACGGACTGGGAATTAGAGAGTGACGTAATTTATTCCCGCGATGTCACCGGCAAGGAGCTTGCAATATACGAAAGCGATTCCCTGCTGCAGTGGAATATTTGGGGCTTAGACAATGTAGGAAAGATAGACGCCGGCGGCTTAAAATATTTCTACTTAAAAGATCATCTTGGAAGTATAAGAGTAATAATGGATGAAAACCCGGCAGTTGTATTTGCTGAAGACTACGATGCCTGGGGTTATGGTCTTGAGGAGAGGAACTATGCTAAGGACAATAGTATGTATAAATTCACGGGAAAGGAAAGAGATAAAGAGAGTGAGTATGATTATTTTGGCGCGAGGTATTATGATGCGAGGATAGGGAGGTGGGGAACGACAGATCCTCTGATGGAGAAGCACTATGACTTTAGTCCTTATAATTATGTGTTAGATAATCCGCTATACTATATAGATCCTGATGGAAAACAAGTAGCGAAATATATTTTCGATGCTATCAAAAAAATTCTAATAAACCCAAATGAAAATGATATTGCTGGTTTTGGAAATAAGGATGAAGATTTGGATAAAGATGGAATAAAAGACAATTTCGACTCTTATGATAGTAGAAGTGATGAACAAAAATTTCGTGATGCAATAATTAAAAAATCAAAGGAATCAAGTAAGGAGTCAATCAAATCCAGTGATAAGGAAGATGAGATAGAAAAAAATAAAAATAAAAATTTTAAGGAAACAGTAGAAGAAAAATTACAAAAACATTTTTTAGAAATGGTTAAAGAACTTAATATTCAAAAACGCTTATTAGAGGCTGCAAAAAACATCGAAAACGAACGATCTAAAATTGGAATTAAGGACAATTAAATTCAAGTATTTAAGGAATATAATAGTTTACTCTATCGTATTGTGGATATCGCTATTCATAATCATGGCTGGAGCAGAGTATTATCTTGTGAAATTAAACCTTATTAGCGATCAGAGCTATTCTTCAATTGTATTCAGTAGCCTAATCCAGGAAATAATTATTGTATTTATTCTGTATATTGCATTAAAAAAAGATAACGAGATAAAATATTTTTTAAAAAATAATTTTATCAATTTTCCTAATTTTCTTAATATCGTTCTTGCAATTGCAATTGGTTTTTTCTTAGCAGTGAGTTCAGAAATATTATTAGAATTCTCTTCAGAATATTTACCCGATTTCAATTTTGAAAATTATTACGACAACATAACAGGTGCTCTGAAGAATATACCATTTAAAATAGTATATTTATTTTTAGTCGGCTTTATTTCAAGTATAATAGAAGAATTATTTTTTAGAGGATATTGCTATACTTATTTGAGAAAGACATTTGGAATTGGTTACTCTTTATTTATAAATACTATAATATTTTCTGCTTTTCATCCAGTTCCGGTAATTTTGCCATCCATAATTCTTTTTAATATTGTATGCTGTCTGGGGTTAGAGTATTCGAAATCTTTAATTATTCCTATTTGTATTCATGTAATTTTCAATTCTACAATGTTATTAATAAATTTCTAAAAGATATTTTAAGAATCTAAATTTGGAACAATGACTTCAAGCTTGAAAACAAATACGATAAATACGGCAATATACTTGAGTTAAAACGTTACGATGGCACAGGCAATATAATGGACAACTTCAACTATGCATATTACTCAAACACAAACAAACTTCAGAGAGTGACCGGCTCGGGAACGCAATATACTTACGATGCAAATGGCAACATGATCACCGATGAAGTAAACCGTAACCGCGACATTAAATACGATCACAGGAATCTTATCACTCAAATACGAAATAAAAAAATAGTTATAGAAGACAGTTTAGTTTATGTGACTTATTACTTTTATGACGAAGCCGGCAACTGTATCAGAAAGAATGTTTTTCAATACATAGGAATACAGCCGTCAGATAGCATTAAGACTCCTGACATAGGAGATATTGGGGACATGACCGGTTACCGGGATCTGATAAAAGACGAAGTATATTCCCGCGATGTGTCAGGAAAAGAAGTTGCGCTTTATGTAAACGGAAACCTTATGCAAAATAATATCTGGGGACTCGGGAATGAAGGATATATCACAAGCTCGGGCGCTCTGAATTTTTATCTGAAAGATCATCTCGGTTCGGTGAGAGCAGTGATAGATGAAAATAATTCTGTGATCTCAGGGCAAGATTATGATGCGTGGGGATACTTACTGCAAGGCCGCGAATACCACAGCGACGGCAGTGTGTATAAATTCACGGGAAAGGAGCGTGATTCGGAGAGCGAATTTGATAACCGGATCGAGGAAAATAAAAACTTATTACGAAATTCAGACTAATCATTTCAGGTTGCACTGTCAAACTGATCCTCAGTTTCCCCAGTTAACTTTAATATTATTTTTCTCAGCATATTGCTTTCCGGCTGCGATAAGTTTATTGTATTTGTCTTCATATCCTTTCAAATATTTATCTTTTATGGAACCGGACAAAGCGCTGATCTTATCTTCAGATGCGCGGCTGTCATACAATCCGGCTAATTGTGTATAATCATTTTTAAAAACAGGTAAAACATATTCATGCAGCGCAAGTGAAGCGTCAAGCATTTCTTTTGTATCATCCGTTGATTTCAGATCTTTCAGTTTGCTTAAATTCGTTTCAAGGAATTCGATCTGTGAATTTACAATATCACCGCTTTTCATGGCGGCAGTCTCATTATTTTCGCCGGTCATTATCTCAGAAGGCGATTCGAGCTGCCTTAGCATTCCGTTGCCGGCAAATCCTGAAAGTCTGTTGGTGTTTAATACTGCTATGTTAAAATAATTTTCCGGTGAGTTATTTCCGCAGGAAATAAATATAATGCTGATAAATAAGACGCTGATTACAGCTGAGAAACATTTATTCATATCAGTGGTTTTGATCTTAGATTAAAAATTAGTTTTATGAATTTAAGAAAATCGAAAAGAATTTTAAACTAAGTAAATGATGAAGAGAATTCCGTAGGGACAATATTGGCAGAATCCCATAAGGATGGAAAATATTTCGTCCCTGACGGGACTGAAATGACATAACCTATCATAGATTGCTACCAATATCACATCCCTCCGGGATGTATGTTCTGATTCTCATACTAAAAATAATTTGAAGAATTAAGTAAAAAAATTGTCGTGTGCAGAGCGATCTATTAATCACATTATGAATTTATAGCAGAGGGTGAGAATGACTAAAACTCTGCTTGTTATCTAAAATGTACAGCAAGCCAGATACACTCCGGTTCAGAGGAAGTTCTTATCACTCTGTGCTTTACTCCTGCAGGAATGAACAGATGATCGCCGGCATTCAATATAAATTTCCTTTCATCAGAAAATAATAATTCCGCATTTCCTTTTATCAGGATGACCCATTCGTTTTTTTCCTGTTCAAGCCACCTGCCTTCAGGAGTTACATGTCCAGCGGAAATAATTCTTTCGATTTGAATACCGATCTTACTTTCATAATTATCATTTTCATTATTGCTTTCACTTTCATTATTATCAGGATACAATGTCTGAAAATGTTCAAACTTTACATTCAGCTCTTCCGGTCTTTCAAATAAATTATTTTTCATAGTATTAAGCGGCTGTTAAAATTTAATGCGGATAAATTTTCATTCTTATAAATAAAAAACCCCTTTTGTAAATCAGTAAATAAATTTTAAAAAGGGGTTTAAACAATTTTATGTGAAAAAAACTATTGGCTCTTTTCATTTATTTCAATAACGCTTTTATCTTTTATGTGATCAGGGACAGTGCCGAGTACATAATCCCATAGCGGATTGCTGACGCCGTATGCAGTCTGATCATCACCGTAATGATGTTTCAAGTGATAGACTTTTAGGAATTTCCCGATCCTGCCATTCATTTTAAAATGATGTGTGGCATAGTGGATCGAATCATACGCTACATAACCGAGCACAAATCCCGAGAATATTGACAGATAATAATCACCGAAAATTACTTTGAATAAAAAGAAAAAGAAAGTTGCCAGCGGAATGCTTACAAGTAAAGGCATAACAAGTCTTGTTGCGTCTCTCGGATAATCGTGATGTATTCCGTGAACGAGAAAGTGCACTCTCTTTCCCGCTTCTGATGTAGGGTGATAATGAAAAGCCCATCTGTGTATCACATATTCCATTAAAGTCCAGAGGAGTATTCCGGCGAAGAAACTTATAACCGACGATAGGAATGTAATATTCTCAGAACCGAAATATGCGGTTGCAATTATAACAGGTACAAATACAAAAAGCGGTGTAGCTGGATGTATATGAGAAAAATATTCAAGAAAAGGATTTTTGAATAATCTTATAGTTTCGTTTTTATTTGATACGAACTTAGCCATTTGAGTAAAAAATTTTCAGTAAAATATGTAATTCATATTTGTATTTAAATACAAATTTTATTACAATATTTACTTTCCGGACTTAAGGATGTCCCTTATCTCGGTTAATAGTATTTCCTCATTAGTCGGCCCCGGAGGCGGAGGATCTTCTTCCTTGGTTCTGAACCTGTTTATTCCTTTCACTACCAGAAATAATACAAAGCCGATAATGAGAAAATTAATTATCGCCTGTATCAGCTTTCCGTAAGGCAGCACAGCGCTGCCGATAGTAACGGTAAGTCCGCTGAAGTCAATTCCGCCGAGTATAATCCCGATCAGCGGCATAAAAAGATCTGCAACAGTAGAATTTACAATCGCTCCGAAAGCTCCGCCGATGATTACTCCGATTGCAAGATCAAGTGCGTTTCCCTTTGAGATGAATTCCTTAAATTCGTTTAGCATATTAGTTAATGTTTAAGTTAATAAAAGCTGTAAGCTTTAAAAAATGAATTTATATAAATGACAATCAGATCTTGTAATCAAATTAAAAAAATCGATACGCTTATTTAAATTTTAACAGCGTATATACCGATCCATTCCGGGCTCATCTGCATATCAGCCACTTCAAAGTCATACTGCGTAAGATATTCCAGAATTTCCTGATCTTCACTGATAAGAATACCGGACAGGAATAATTTACCGCCGGGATCCATTAATTCTGAAACAGCTTCAATATTATCAGTGATAACGCTCCGGATTATATTTGCGCAGACTATATCAAACGATTCGCCTTTTACTTCACCGATGCTTCCTTTAATGAATTTAATTTTATCGTGGACCTCATTTATTTCAGCGTATTCTTTTGCATTCAGAACGGAATCTTCGTCAATATCCACTGCAACTGCTTTCCCGGCTCCGAGCTTTATTCCGGCGATTGACAGAATTCCCGTACCGCATCCGAAATCAAACAGCTTCTCTTCATTTCCCTCAACGTATTTTGACATGAGTTCGAGTACAAGCTGCGTCGTCTCATTATGTCCCGTCCCGAATGACATCTTCGGATCGATCTGAATTAGAATTTTTCCTTCGGTATCTTTTAATTCATGTTCCTTCCATGACGGATAAATAATTATCTTCTCATCAATAAAAACAGGTTCTATTGTTTTCTCCCATTCTTCGTTCCAGTTCTTATCATCCATCAGTTTGAATGAAAAATCCTTTTTACCGATAAGCCCCGTGATCTCAAGTGATTTCCGGAGCATCGCGATCTGATCTTTGGAATCGGGAGGTAAATTTAAAATTAACTGACCTTCCTCCTCAAGTATGTTTTCAATTCCTTCCATATACAGAACATTCATTATGTCATCGTAACTTGATTCATTGAAAGCAATTTTTATCTCATAATATTTATCAGCCATAAATTTCTCCTTTCGCGGCGTCAAGAGTGTTTCTTAAGAGCATCGCAATTGTCATCGGTCCGACTCCTCCGGGTACCGGTGTGATCATTCCGCATTTATCAAAACAGCCGTTGTAGTCAACGTCTCCCGTGATCCTGTAACCCGATTTAGTTTCTTTGTCTTCCACTCTGTTAATACCGACATCTATGATAACGCATCCTTCTTTTATGAAATCTTTTTTTACGAAATCCGCTCTGCCGATAGCGGCGACAAGTATATCCGCTTCCGAAGTTACGCTTTTAATATCTGCGGTCTTACTGTGACATACAGTAACCGTACAGTTGAATTCCGGTCTGAGAAGCAGAGAGGCAACCGGTTTGCCTACAATGTTGCTCCTGCCGATTATGACTGCACGCATTCCTTCGGTTTTAATATTTTTCCTTCTGAGCATTTCTGTAATACCGAGAGGCGTGCACGGTATGAAGCAATTATCTCCTATGGATAATTTTCCCACATTGACAGGATGAAATCCGTCAACATCTTTTTTGTAATCAATCGCTTCTATAATTTTTTTGGGATCGATATGAGCGGGGAGGGGAAGCTGAACGAGAATGCCGTGGATCTTTTCATCTGAGTTGAATCCTCTTATAAGGTCGAGCAGCTGAGATTCCGTGATATCTCCGGGAACAGCTTCCGTTACTGAATGGAACCCGGCTTCATCGCAGGCTTTGCCTTTGTTTTTTACATATACACGGGAAGCGGGATCATCACCGGCTATGATGAATGCAAGTCCGGGAGTAACGCCTTTTTCTTTTTTAATAATGTCCGTTTCAGATCTGACTTCGCTTTTAATTTGGGAGGAAATTTCTTTCCCGTCAATAATTTTACTCAAAGATTATAAAATTATAAAATTGAAAAATATAAAAATAAAAAATTTAAATTATTTAATTCCAATACAACTTTATTTCTGAACTATACTCATAAATTCTTCAAACAGATACTTGCTGTCGTTTGGACCCGGGGATGCTTCAGGGTGATACTGAACGGACATCACAGGAAATTTTCTGTGCCGGAGTCCTTCGTTGGTATTGTCATAAAGATTTGTATGAGTGATCTTTACAGTTTCCGTATTGAGTGAATTTTCATCAACTGCGAATCCGTGATTCTGAGCCGTGATCTCAATTCTGTTTTTATCAAGATTCTTTACGGGATGATTACCGCCTCTGTGTCCGAATTTTAATTTATAGGTTTTTCCTTCCAGCGCGTGAGCGATGAGCTGGTGACCGAGACATATTCCGAATATTGGAATTTTTGTTGGTATAAGATTTTTAATATTTTCTATCGCATAGGAGACAGCTCCCGGATCGCCGGGACCGTTTGAGAGAAAAATGCCGTGAGGTTTGTAATCAAGCACTTCGCGGTGATCCGCATCAGCGCTGAATATTTTCAGTTCAGTATTAAATTTCAGAAATTCTCTGAGAATGTTTTTCTTTATTCCGAAATCATAAACTGCAATTCTGTATTTCGGTTTTTTCGATTTGAGCGTATATGAGTTTGGAGTAGTGACTTTCTTTACAAGATCGAGACCGGACATTGAAGGTGACTTAAGAACTTTCTCCAGAAGATTTTTATCACTTGAGCTGTCATCAGAAATTATTCCCTTCATTGCGCCTTCGCTTCTGATCATCTTCGTCAGCGCTCTGGTATCGATCCCGAATATTCCAGTGATCCGGAATTTCTTCAGATAATTATCAAGCGAATGACTTCCTTCATAGTTACTCCATTCATCTTCATAATTACCGACGACCAGACCGGCCGCCTGAATCTTTTCGGATTCAATGTCAGTCTCATTCACGCCGTAATTTCCGATAAGAGGATATGTCATTATAATTACCTGTCCTGAATAGGACGGGTCAGTGAGGATCTCCTGATAGCCGGTAAGAGAAGTATTGAAAACGACTTCACCGGATGCGTTGCCTTTGTATCCGAAAAGCGTACCTTCGAATATCACTCCGTTTTCTAAAACCAGCTTACCTTTTGACAAATAAATTCTACTTTAAATATTTTTCCAGAAATTTGATCTTCGCTTTGAATACCTTTATCTGATTTGAAACTTTACTGAATCCGTGACCTTCATCTTCCAGAAGAATATATTCCACTGGCTTATTCATTTCTTTCAGTTTATTTACTATCTGTTCGGATTCGGCTACAACAACTCTCGGATCATGCTTACCCTGCACGACAAATAGCGGACACTTTATATTATCGACAAAATTTATAGGCGATCTTTCCTTAAGAAGTTCACTGTCTGTATCGGGATTTCCGACTAAGTTATCTGTACCTTTTTTCCAGTGTTCCGGTACGGATTTAACGAATGTAAAAAGATCAGACGGTCCGAATATATCAATAGCGCATCTCCAGATATCCGGAGCTTTTGTAATGCAGGTCAGACACATAAATCCTCCGAAGCTTCCTCCTACCACTGCAATTTTTTTCGGATCGACATAACCGGTTGTCTTGAGATAATCTACGCTGTGCAGTACGTCTTTAAATTCAGCGCCTCCCCAGTCCTTATAGATCATCTTCTGAAAAGTCTTTCCGTAACCGGTACTGCCTCTGAAATTCGGACAGATAACAATGTATCCGTTATTTGAAAATATCTGAACATACTTGCTGAAGTTATGCATTTCCTGATGCTCGGGTCCGCCGTGAGGCCAGACTATTGCCGGATTTGATCCGTCTTTCTTAAGTCCTTTAGGTATGTAAAGTATGCCGTGAATTTTCAGTCCGTCAAAGCTTTTATAAAAAATATCTCTTGGTTTTGTCAGACCTTTTTTTGAAACTCCGCCGACTAATGAATTAGTGATCTGCTTAAATGTATTTTTCTTCAAGTCATATACAAAAATATCTCCCGGATGCAAGGGACTGTCACAGCTGAAGACGATTTTTTTATCATCATTTGTAAAAGTAAGATGACTGTAATTTCCTTTCGGCAGTTTTAATTTCTGAGTTTTACCTGTCTTCAGATTTTTTACTTTTGGTGTGTAGTTTCCGTTCACATTTACATTCCATACAAGAATGTTTTTGTCATGTGAAAAAGCGTAACCGGTTACATCCCAGTTTTCCTTAATTATCCATTTACTCTTTTTCTTTTTAATGTCATAATACTTTATGCCTTTGAATTCCCTTCCCTCGTCAGAGATATAATAAAACCCATTATTCTTTTTGTCAAAATCCGAACCTGCATTAAATACATTGGTTTCTATATCATGCTCTGTAATATTCGTAATGGTATCATTCTTTGTATCATGAAGCAGAATGTCCATATTTATATTTCCGTAAAATTTTACATATGCAATATATCTTTCGTTGCTGCTCCATGATTCAGCATGCGTGGGATACGGATCGTCAAAAGCTTTTATGAGGAAATTCTCTCCGGATTTAAAATCCTGAAGATAGACATCGAAATTATATTTAAGTCTTTTATTTGTAGAGAAAAGAAACTTGCTGCCTTTTTTATTAAATGAATGAAAAAAACACTGTGAGTCTGAAAAGTCTTTTGTAAGGTGGGATACTTCAGAATTAGACTCATCAAGTTTATATATCTGAAGATTCTCATTCCCTTCCGTATCGCTTAAAAAAACAAGTTCCTTTGATTTGGGATTTTGAAAAAGCGCTTTAACGGAATCGTGCCATGTAGTGATCTGATCCGCCCAGCCGCCTTCGATCGGCACTGACCATATCTGCGGACTTCCGGAAGTGTTTGTTATAAAAAAAATACTCTTATCATCTTTTGAAACAGTGAAGTCGAATATTGTCCTGATAGAAAAAAATTTTTCTACTGAATATTTTTGTATTTTACTCAATGTGAAATGAATTAATTTTAAAAAGATAGTTTATTTTGAAAACAATTTTTAGTCTATAAATAAGTTAAAATCAGACAATTTTATTTTACCATTGAATTTAACCGAAGCGAATTAATCTTTTACAAATTTTATAAAGCTGTAAAGATGTGAAAAGTATACGGAGCTGCCGGGCAAACGTTTCCGAAAATTGTAACGGAAGAGAGATTTCAGTATCTTTACAGCATACGAATCCCCGATAACTATAAATATTTCTTACTAACATTTTTAATTAACTATTTTTAGTTTAGAAAAAAACATTACCATTGAAAAAGAATTTACACCTCTGCATTCACGGACATTTTTATCAGCCGCCGAGAGAAAATGCATGGACAAATGAGATCGAGCCGCAGTCATCGGCTGAACCTTTTCATGACTGGAACGAGAGAATATTTCAGGAATGCTATAAGCCGAATACAGAAGCTGTTATAGTGGATCATCACGACAAAGTAGTAAAGAGAATCAACAATTTCGAATATTTCAGTTTTAATTTCGGACCGACGCTTTTATCCTGGATCAGAAATATGCATCCTAAAACATATGCAAAGATCATTGAAGGTGACAGGATTAGCATGGAAAAGTATGACGGTCACGGAAATGCAATTGCTATGGTTTACAGTCATCTCATTATGCCGCTTGCTAACCGGCGAGATAAAATTACTCAGATAAAATGGGGAGTGTCGGATTTCAGATTTCATTTCGGCAGAGATCCGGAAGGTATCTGGCTTTCGGAAACGGCATGCAATGAAGAAACGCTTGAAGTTCTTATTGAAGAAGGGATCGGATATATTATACTTGATCCTTCGCAGGCTGATAAGGTTCGTAAATCGGGTGAAAGGCACTGGCATGATGTTTCAGCCGGAAATATTTATACAGGCAGTCCGTATGTGTATTATCAGGGAAGGGGTAAAAAGAAATTTATAAATATTTTTTTTTATGACGGTCCTTTGTCAAAAAATATTGCTTTCGATGATCATATATTCAGCTCCGAAAAACTGCTGGAAAGGATAAGACAGGTTCCGGTTGATATAGACGGCGGTGACAGGCTGATAAGCGTTGCAGTGGACGGTGAAACATTCGGTCACCACAAGCATTATGCAGAAAGGAGTTTGTCTTATTTATTCAGCGATCTTCTTCCGGAATCTGAATTTGAGTTAACTAATTTCGGCAAATATCTTAATGACCATCCGCCTGAATATGAAGTTAAAATTAAGAAAGGCGAAGCTGAATATGGAACTTCATGGAGCTGCCTTCATGGCGTAGGAAGATGGAAGGAAAACTGCGGCTGCGGCAGAACGGATGAATTTCCTTCTCAGGAGTGGAGGAATGTTTTACGCGACAGTCTTGACCTGCTCCGTGATGATCTCATAATAGTTTATGAAAATGCAGGTAAGGATATTTTCAAAGATGTATGGACTGCGAGAAATGATTATATTAATATTCTGCTAGATCCTTCAGATGAGGTCAGAATAAAATTTTATTACGATCATGCGAAAAAAATTCTGTCAGAGGATGAACTGGAGCTCAGCATTGACCTGCTTGAAATGCAGAAATATTCAATGCTTATGTACACAAGCTGCGGCTGGTTTTTTTCCGATATATCCGGAATCGAAACGCTGCAGATCCTCGAGTATGCGAAGAGGGCGATGGAGCTCGCATATAAAGTTACAGGTAATGATCCCGAGCCGGAATTCATAAACCGAATTTCGGAAGCAAAAAGCAATCTGACAAAATATAAAGACGGCAGGGAATTATATGAAAAGGAAATTATTGAGAAAAGATTTGAAGCTATTCAAAATAATGACTGATTGAATACGGACCAGTTTAAATATTCGAGGACTTCAGAGAAGTGGGAAAAGATCGGAATCAGAAAGCGCGCCGGTGTTGCGCTGCCGCTGTTTTCCGTTTACTCTTCCAAAAGCACAGGTATTGGTGAAATCCCGGATCTGCGCTATCTTATAGACTGGTGTGAAGCTACGGGTTTGTCAATACTACAGCTGCTTCCCCTTAACGAAACAGGAAACGACTTTTCTCCATACAGCGCTATCAGCACTTTTGCAATAGATCCCGTCTACATTTGCATCAGAAGACTAAGAAAAACTGACCTTGCCCCTTTCAGAAAAGAGCTGCGTGAATTAAAAAAAAACTTTCCAAAAAAAAACATTAAAGTAAATTACGATATAAGAAAAGATAAACTTAAACTGCTCAGAAAAATTTTTGATTCGGAATATTCATCCGGTTCCGGAAAGTTTGACAGGTTTGTAAATGACAATATCCAATGGCTGAAGTATTATGCGATGTTTAAGATCTTATCAGATTATCATCAGGGAAAAGCCTGGCAGGACTGGGAGTGGAAATATAAATATCTTTCTTCCTTAAACGCTGAAAAGATTTCAAAACAATATGCGGAAGACGTAAAATTTTATTGCTGGGTTCAGTGGCAGTTATATGAACAGCTTATGACAGTGAAGAAATATGCTGACAGAAAAAATATATATATCATGGGTGACATCCCTTTTCTTGTTTCGAAAAACAGCGCGGATGTATGGGCTTACAAAAATTATTTCAAACTTGATCTCTCATCCGGCGCCCCTCCGGATATGTATTTTTCCAACGGACAAAGATGGGGAATGCCGCCATATAACTGGACTAATATCGCTGCTGATAATTATGCTTACATCAGACACAGATTAAATTATGCTCAGAATTTTTATAATATGTTCAGGATCGATCACTTCGTCGGACTGTTCAGAATATGGACCATTGAAAATAAAACTCCTGAAGAATACGGAGGAATGGCAGGTCACTTTGATCCGGAAAATGAAAACGAATGGGAACATCACGGCAGAACTATTTTATCTGAAATGAATCAAAGTACGGATATGCTTCCCTGCGCTGAAGACCTGGGAACGGTGCCGGTATGTTCCGACAAAATTCTTAAGGAATTCGGCGTCACAGGAATCAGCGTTCAGCGATGGGAAAAAACTCCTGCTTTAAATTATAATTTCATTCAGCCGGAAAGATACAGATCCAATTCGGTTTCCGTATTATCCACTCATGACTCAAGTCCTTTACCGGCATGGTATGAAACTGAAGCCGGCTGCACAGATAAAAATTCTTTCAGAAAATTTTTTCAAAGTAAGGGATTCAGTGAAGAGAAAATATCAGAGCTTAATAGTAAACTGTTTGATGCGGCGAAATCATCAGGAGCAAAACTTTACTGGAAAAAGGAAATTGCAAATGTATATGAACTTTTAAATATAATAGAATTAAGTTATGATCACGCAAGGGAGTTTGTAGATTCCTATTTATCAGGATATTCTGAAAAAATAAAATACTGCCGGTACATCGGATATGAAGGAAATAAAGAAATGCCGGTGACAACGGAGTTCATAAACAGATCAATTAAAAAAATATTCGAGTGCAATTCCATTTTCAGCATACAGCTGATTCAGGAATATTTGTATCTGGATAAGGACTTTCTGAATAATCACAGTTCGTCAGGTTACAGAATCAATAGCCCCGGAACAGTTAATGATCTGAACTGGACAATGAGAATTCCGATTTCGCTCGAAGAAATTATATCCTTACAAATAAATCCGGTTATAAAAAAACTAGTAAGAGATTCTGACAGATTAGTTCAATAATATAAATAATCAGTAATGAAAAATACATCTTCACAATGGATAAAAAATCTTAATATGAAAACCCATCCCGAAGGAGGATTTTTTAAAGAAGTTTACCGTTCAGATCTTTCCCTAAAAAAGGAGCATCTGCCTGATGAGTTCAGCGGGGACAGAAATATTTCTACATCTATTTATTATCTTCTGTCGGAAAATGACAAATCCAGATTTCACAGAATACTATCGGATGAACTGTGGCATTTCTATGACGGCGGCACACTGCTGATCTTTGAAATTGATACTTACGGTTTATTAAAAGTTAACAGATTAGGAATGAATACTGAGGAAGGGGATCTTCCGCAGGTAGTAATAAAAGCGGGAAACTGGTTTGGAGCGGCACTGCAGAATAAGAATTCATACTGCCTCGCGGGATGCACTGTATCTCCGGGATTTCATTTTGAAGATTTCGAACTGGCTGACAGGAAAGAGCTGCTCAATACTTATCCGGAACATACCGATATTATTAATTTACTTACATAGATTTAAAAAATTTTTTAAATATTAAAAAAACAGATCATGGATAAATATATGACGGAAGCAATTATCGAAGCTAGAAAAGGACTTTCCGAAGGAGGCATTCCAATTGGATCCGTGCTCGTAAAGGATAGTGTAATCATAGGAAGAGGACATAACCGGAGAGTTCAGAATAATGATCCGGTAATACATGCAGAGATCGACTGTCTGCAAAATGCCGGCAGGATAGGAGTTTACAAAGATACAGTTCTGTATTCCACTCTGATGCCGTGCTATCTGTGCGCAGGCGCGAGCGTTCAGTTCGGAATTAAAAAAGTCATTGCCGGTGAGGATGAGACATTCAGCGGTGCGCGTGAATTTATGGAGTCGCACGGTATCGAAGTGATAAATCTAGATCTCAAAGAATGCAAAGATCTGATGAAGGAATTCATAGATAAAAATCCAAAACTGTGGTATGAAGATATTGGCGAATTGTAACTAACAATTTTTCGTTACACCTTTATCTGTTTCAAGTATCCGCTATAAATTTTAAGTTTATAAAATTTTTAAAAAAGTATAACGAATAATGCTGAAGCTTTTTAACACACTTTCCAGATCAAAAGAAGAATTTATTCCTGTCAGTCCCGGTAAAGCGGGAATGTACAGCTGCGGACCAACGGTATATAATTATCAGCATATCGGAAACTTCAGGACTTTCTTTTTTGAAGATATACTTCTCAGAGTTTTGAGATACAACGGAATTGAAGTTAAATATGTAATGAACATTACCGATGTCGGACATCTTGTTTCGGATCAGGATGAAGGTGAGGACAAGATGGAAAAGTCTGCAAAGCAGCTGGGAAAAAGCGTCTTCGAACTTTCAGAATTTTATACCGGATTTTTTTTCCGCGACAGGGATCTGCTTAATATTATTCCGCCGGACATTTATACAAAGGCAACTGATTACATTAAAGAGCAGATCGATATGGTGAAATGTCTTGAGGAAAAAGGATTCACATATAAAACTTCTGACGGAATATATTTTGATACATCGCTTTTAAAAGATTACGGTAAACTTGCAAAGCTCGACATTGAAGGATTAAAAGAGGGTGCGAGAATAGAATTTTCAACCGAGAAAAAAAATATCACAGACTTTGCCCTGTGGAAACTTTCTCCGGAGAATGAGAAGAGACAGATGGAATGGGAATCTCCGTGGGGCATAGGATTTCCCGGCTGGCATATTGAATGCTCTGCAATGAGCAAAGCGATACTCGGAAATCATTTTGACATACACTGCGGCGGAGTGGATCATATTCCTATTCATCATACAAATGAGATAGCGCAGTCTGAAGCCTGCAACGGCGAGAAGTTTGTGAACTATTGGCTGCACGGTGAATTCCTGGATATGGGAAATGAAAAAATGTCGAAGTCAACTGGAAGGTTCATTACGCTGCAGACATTGATTGATAAAGGATATTCTCCTCTTGATTACAGATTTTTTCTGCTGACGGCGCATTACAGGAGAAAACAGAAATTTACTTTTGAAGCGTTAGACGCTGCTAAGAACGGATATAATAATCTGAAGAGCCGTGTGCTTAATATGAAATCATCAGATGAAAAATCAAGAGATGCTTCGGCTCAGATAATTTCAGATTATAAAATAAGTTTTACAGAAAAAATAAATGACGATCTGAATATGCCGGAAGCAATGGCAGTGCTGTGGGAAGCTGTTAAAGACAACTCACTGAATGACGGGGAGAAGCTTGATATAATTTATAATTTTGATAAAGTATTCGGATTAGGATTAGAGTCTTTGAATTCCGATGATGAGAAATCAGAAATTCCGGATGAAATAAAAAAACTTGCAGAGAACAGAACAGAAGCGAAATCACAAAAAGATTTTAAAAAAGCTGATGAGATCAGAGAGCTTGTAAAGCAAAAAGGTTACGATATTTCTGACAGCAAAGAAGGCTTTACTATCAGAAAAATCTGAAAATTATAAATGTACGTTTTCGAAAATCACTTAAGCGCTTCCGCCCATATTGAATTAGGAACAAGCTTTTCTATTTCCAGATAGAAGTTATGTATGCCTTGTGAATAATTTTCACTGACTCTGTTTGGGATTATAATTATAGGTCTTTTACCTTTAGTTTTGAATCCTTTTTCGTCCCTGTTATGATTTGGATCTTCGTCATTCTCGCCTCTGAGCTTCTTTTTCAATTCGGATCTTTTAATATATTCCTCGGTAAGCTGGTTATAATTCATAGATATAGTTGCGTTATAAACCGGTCCGCCGATCAGATTTTTTTCTGAATTCAGGTCATCTAAACTTAAATCCATCACACCGCTTTTAATAAATGCAGAGTTAAGTTTGTTAAGATTCTTTTTGCTTACACTGAAATTATAACTTTTTGTTGTCCCCGCTTTAGTAAAGTCCAGTACGCCTGTTCCGTCAGCGTTGATCTTTACATTATAGTTATACTGATATTCCGGAGAGACAGGACCGGTAGAATGAAAATAAGAAATTTCAAACCACTTGTAATCAGCGAAGGTATTATTAAAACAAATAAATAAAATTGCGAATGCAAAAAGTTTTTTCATAAATTATGGTTATTTTTTTTTTATAAATTCCAGCATTATATCTTTAGGAACGAGATTTTCAATTTTTTTATAAATGCAGTTTATGTCATCAAAATATTCATCTTTAACATGCGCCGGAATAGTAATAGTAGCCGGCCGGGCATCAAGATCAGGCGCCTGCCACATTGTAACTTCCAGAGTGCTGACAGAGCCTCCCATCAAATTCATTTCAGACTTCATTGAATCAGGAGTTACGGAAAAGACATCGCTTAATATAAAATATTTGTTGAACTTCTCCAATGCTTCTGCGCTCACAGTAAAATTTCTTTCGCGGCTACCTTCAGTATTTGTATAATAGAATACACCTTCGCCGGATTCGTTAAGATTGATCCGGTAACTGTATTGATATTCCGGAGAGACCGGACCGTTTGAAAAATAATAAGACAGAGTTGACCAGTTAGTATTCTGTGAATACAAGCCTGATGAAATAAACATCATTATCACTATAATACATATTTTTTTTAGAGACAGCATAATTTTATTTTTTACAAATATATAGATAAACAATAAAAATTATAATGTTAAATTTTTCTGAATAGATTTCTTTTTGTCATACAAATTACAAATAATATATTTACTTTGAATTTTATTTAAATAAAATAAATTCAATTTTTTAAGAATTGAATCTGCAAGTATGTTTTACGAATTTACTATCGTTTGAAAAAAATCCCAATCACAAATATCAAAATTACTAAACTCTTCAGGGAGTTTTACGAAAGTGAAAAGACTTCAGGATTATTGCTGATGCTCTGCACGGTAATTTCTCTAGTTATTGCCAATTCTTATTTTGGTCCTGCATATCTGAATTTCTGGGAAACTAAGATCGGATTTACAACAGATGTCGTTAAGTTATATTATCCTGTTAATTACTGGATCAATGACGGGCTCATGGCAATATTTTTTCTGATGATAGGACTTGAGATAGAGCGTGAAATTTACATCGGCGAATTATCCGATCTTAACGTTGCAATGTTTCCGATTGTTGCCGCCGCCGGCGGTATTATTGTTCCGTCACTCATTCACTTCTCACTTAATGCCGGTACGGAGACGCAGTCGGGTATGGCTATTCCTATGGCGACGGATATTGCATTTGCTCTCGGCATACTTTCTTTACTTGGAAACAAAGTACCCGTCAGGATAAAAGTCTTTCTGACGGCGCTTGCTATTGCAGATGATCTGGGAGCGATAATAATAATAGCAATTTTTTACTCGAAAGGATTTTCCATTTTCCATTTTTCAATGGCAATTGTTTTGTTCCTGATCATGCTGGTAATGAACAGAAAAAAAGTAAACATACTTTATCTGTATCTCATAATTGGCGTAATAATGTGGTACTTCATGCTGAAATCCGGTGTACATGCAACAATAGCAGGGGTGCTTCTCGCTTTTGCCATTCCGTTTGGAAAAGGAGATTCCCAATCTATTTCATATAAACTACAGCACGGACTTCATAAACCCATTGCATTTATAGTGCTTCCGCTGTTTGCATTAGCAAATACAGGCATTGTACTTAGCGGCGACTGGACATCCGGATTTCTTAACAGCAATACAATCGGAATTATGGCCGGACTCTTTATAGGAAAGCCGGCGGGTATTTTTTTATTCAGTTATCTTTCAGTCAAAACCGGTATCGTAAAAATTATTGATAAACCAGACTGGAAAAATATTTTCGGGGCCGGTATCTTAGGGGGAATAGGATTTACTATGTCAATTTTCATAACTCTACTTGCATTCGAAAGGAATGAAAATATCATAAATTCAAAAATTGCAATTCTTATTTCTTCACTTATTGCAGGCATCACCGGATTTTTAGTGCTGAAATTTAATAACCGGAAGGATAAAAATGATTATTCAAAAACTGTATCCGAATAACTCAATATCCATTGCATACCGGTCTCTAATCATATCAGCAGTACGGGAGTCATAATAATCTTTGTAATGAGTTCTATCTTGCTTGTGTACATGGGGAAGTTCAGTAACCGGAGCATTCATAATTTCACAGATATATGGAAAGTGAGTGTCAATTTTTTCAAATCTTCCTACAAAGTCGACACATTTATTACGATTATTGTCATAAAAAAAAGTATATTGTGACCGAAAATGTGCGTCTGCATTTGCATCAGGAATTTGAGTAACGGATTTTACGAATTCTTTGAAAGACATTTCCGTCCGGGACAAATCGCCGTATCTCCAGAAATTATTTTCCACTCCTTTTCTCCAGTTTTTTCCGTCATCATAATCTTCCGTTTTTATTTTGCTCATCCAGCAGGACAGAAGTCTGTCCCATGGATTTCTGATGAAGCAAAATTTAAAATGATTCGGATATAAATTTAAAGAACTGTTTCCGGAAATCATAGGAAGATCAAGTTCGTGAATGTATTCCCAATTACTTCTGTCAAATTCCTTACCAAGAAGTTCGGAAATCCATATTTTAAAAGATGTACAGGCTACTTTTGGAATTTCAGTGTAAACAGTTTTATAATCGTTTATCAAAAAGAACCTTGTAGAATCTATTAAAGATGTTTTAGTTGTTGTGTTCATGAATTACAATTTTAATTTTAAAATTGTCTTTCAACAGAATTATGCTTTAATTTTGTGTCGGGGAATTTGGGATTCCGAAGTTCCGGACTTTAGAAAGTAATATAAGGATTTTATCTTGTAGAAAAATATAACATTAAATACGCAGATATGAAATATAAATAAAATTTGTTATTTAAATCTATATTTTGAAAATATGATTTAAAAACCAAGTAAAAGGATGAAAAAAAATACGCCGTAATACTTCACGGCGTATTTTAATAATCAGTATAAACAATAATTATTTACTTTCTGCGGAAGCTGTCTTATACTCTTTCTGAACATAACCTGAAATAAATCCTGAATCCGGATTAATTTTTAACGCCTCAACTATGAGAACTTCTGCTTTTGACAGATCCCCGTCATCGTTTCTTTTTAACAAACTCAATGCTAAATAACCAAGCGCCATATCATATCCCCAGTCCGGATACAACTCGCTTTTTTCCTTACGTGTTTTAAAAAGTTCAGAAGATTTTTCAAGAGTCGGAATCGCCATTTTTATGCCGCCTCCGAATGCTTCCGGAGTATAGAACTGTGATATACCGGTTACGAGAACGTATCTCGGATTTTCTGCATCAAGCTTTTTGGCTTGTGCATCAGCGCTTTGAGTGGCCGCAATTATCTCCTGCATTTTTTCCTGCTCATACTGCCATCTGTTAAAATTCAGACTCTCAAGCAGAACATAAGAATCACAAAATTCCGGATTCTCATCAATGGATTTATTTATCACGTTTATTCCGGACTCTGTATATTTTTTAATTGTTTCCTTATCTTCTTTTACCATTCCGGTCGTAGCAAGTCCGTAATCGGCCAGAGCAATGTAGTAATTTACAAGCCAGGGCTGTTGCTTCAGCTGAAGTATCCTTTCAAACTGACCTCTGGCTTTTTTCAGAATCACTTCATCGCTTTTGTCCATTCCTTCTTTAAGAGTTTTTTTACCTTTCAGAATTGCTTTATCAAAGTCCGAATCCGCTTTGACAGAATTAAAGCCTGTAAGTAATGCGAACATTAGTAGAATAGCTGAGATTGTTTTTAGTTTCATTTTAATTTCTCCTTATGAAATTATTTAATTAGTTAGTAAAAAATTTGATATTATAATTGTAATCCGAGTCCGACATACAATGTTCTTTTATTGTTAGTGTAGATCGGTAATTGTGTTGAGTAATCAGAATTATAAGTATAATCATAAAGATTATCCTTATTGAAAATATTATTAACGGCAAGAACTCCGACGGCGAATTTTCCAAACAGCGAAAAAATATACTGGGCATTCATATCAAGTCTGTCATATGTTGGAAATCTGCCGCTGTTTATTTCTGAATAAATAGGAACATATACATTCATCGTACTGTCAAAAGTACTTCCGCTGACCGGTGTGTATGGCTTTCCCGTCGAAAGTTTGTAAGAAAGTCCCAGTACAATTTTATCCGAAAGATTGTAACTTCCGACAATACTCATATTATTTGTAATGTCATAATTTGAAGGGGCAAGGATCTGCGCATCAAACTGCCTTCTCTTGGAATCGGAATATGCATATGAGATCCAGCCGGTAAATTTATTTGAGATCTTTGTTTTAAAAAATACATCTACACCCTTTACATTACCGTCACCCTCCGAGCCGTAGAAAAAATTCGCTCTGTTAAATAATACAAGATCCGAGTAATCTTTGTAATAACCTTCGACTCTGAAAATAATTTTATTGTCATTATTAAATTCATATCCAAGAATATAGTGTAAAGCTGATTCCGGCTTGAGTTCATTTTCCCTGGACCTTGAATAATCCAGAAGACTCGGATACTGATGGTAAAGCCCGAATGCGCCTCTTACCGTATGATTTTGTTTAATAAGATAACCGAATGAAATTCTCGGATCAAAGCTTGCTTTGGAAGAAAGTGAATGGTAATCAGTTCTGACACCTGGAATAACAAAAAGATCATCTGTCAGTCTTATCTGCGCTTCAAGATAAGCGCCGAGTCTTCCGCTGTTTGAATTTGTATCGAGAGTTAATGAAGGCGCGTTTAATGCCAGATTATATGAAAACAGAGGAACAGTACCTGTGATATCATATTCGTTATATTCATATTCCAGACCTGTATTTATGTCAGTCTTATTATTTAACTGCAGAGTATATTCTGCACGGCCTTTTGAATAAATATTTTTTTCTGTAGTATTAAGAACGCCGTATTTGGAATTGTTTTCATTAAGACTGAAAGATCCTCCTACACTTAGCAGAGTCGAAACTGACGGTGCGGTAGTCAGCTTTATATTACTAAAATAGTTTTTAGAACTTCCTTCGAAGAATCCGTCATATGTAGGTCCGGCGTTTTTAATTCCGACTTTATCATCGCTGTAATTTCCGTACATTTTCAGATTTCCTGTTTTTCCCAGTGTGAAGGAAAGAGTGCCTCCGAGCTGGTTTGACTGCGGGATGGGAGAGTATTCCGAATGCTTTCCGTTAATTGCGAAAAACGGCTCGAGAAATAATTTTCCCGCTGTAAAAGTCGCGCCGATTTTTCTGTTATCGGAAAGGTAAACCCCTGACAGAGATGCATTTGCAAGTCCAAGCCAGGCAAACATTCCCGAACCCTGCGGCATGTCGTAGGATTTAAGATCTAGTACGGCAGACAGCACGTTTCCGTATTTAGCGGAAAATCCTCCGCTAGTAAAATTGATTCCCTTCAGTCCCCATGGATTAATAGTCGAGTAAGATGAAGTATTAAATGTTTCATCAAATATAAACGGGTTGTAAAGCGAAGCCATGTCAACAATCGTGAGAACTTCATTGGGATTTCCTCCGCGCACAGTAATTCTGCTGCCTTCGTTCACCTGATTTGATCCGGGAAAAGTAGTGATGGCTCTGTACAGATCAGCGTCTGCGCCCGGTATTCGTACTATCTCAAGAGGAGTAAGGGTAACTGCATTATTATTTCCGGAAGTAAATGAACTCGCCGTAACAAGTATCTCATCAGTTTTAATTTCGGTTTTTGTAAGTTTGACATTAAGAACCATTTTCTGTCCCGGTAAAATATCAATTGGAATATTTTTTGTCGCGTAATCCAGCGAAGTTACAATAAGATTTGCCTGCCCGGTTTTTTCGGTCTCAAACTCATACAAACCTTTTTCATCTGAAGTTGCGCCGTCTATTGTTCCTTCTATTACTAAATTAGCGCCGGACAGAACTTCGTTTTTTTCACCGGTTACTTTTCCTGATATAATGGTGAACTGTGATGTTTCAGCTGAGTCACTGACTTGTGAAAAAGTAATTCCGATTTGAACTAAAAACGTTAATGTAATAAATAGTATAAAAAATAATTTCATATTAAGTTAAAATTTTAGAGTTTCAATATCACCGGCTATTTCAAAATCTTTCCGGGAAATCCCTTTTACGGAATGTGTGGAAAATGAAACCTCGACCTCTGAGTATTTCATAGTAAGGTAATCCGGATGATGATCATGCTGCTGACAGAATGAGCATATTGCTGTTGCGAGTCCCATTGTCTGCGGAAAACCCTTTGTCTTATAGGTTTTCTTAATTGAGGAGTAATCTGTTTTCCATCCTTTAAGTTTCTTCAGATCCTTATCGATCTGATCTTTTGTCAGTTTAGTAAGTTTAGTCATGTTAGTTAATTTAAATTAATGGTTATTTTTTATTTGATTTTATAATATTTTCAAGATTATTAATATAATTTTCAAACGCTTTATACCCTTTAGATGTGATCTTGTATTTTGAAACAGGTTTTCTGTCCACAAATAATTTCTTTACGCTGACATATCCGGCATGCTCCAGTTTTTTCAGATGAACACTTAGGTTACCGTCGGTTGCATTTACTTTTTCCTTGAGAAAATTAAATTCCGCTTCATCCGTTCCCACAAGCACAGCCATAATCGCAGTTCTGATCCGTGAGTGTATTACATCATCAATTTGCTGATAGTCATAATTCATTATGCGTTTTCCGTAAATAATTCTTTTGATTTTTTATTGAGTAATAATCCCGGTACGATCTGAAGCATGATTATCATTATTGCAAAAATAAGTAAAGTATGAATTCCGGGAAATACAAACATTACTATTGCGCCCGCCCACCATCCGAATGAAACTGATCTTAGCCATCCGAGCTGCTGAATTGATCCGCTTGTGAAATATGATATTCCGAGTGAAGTAGCGATGACCGGACAAATAAAAATGGGATTGTACGCTCCTGAGAATGAGCCGACAAATCCGTAAATAAACATTGCAACTCCGGATGCCAGCCAAAGTGAAGTCAGAATCCTTCCCGCATAAGTGGAAACTTTACTTCTTTTGCTCTGATACTTGCCGATCAGAATATCAGCAACAGCTCCTGATACCATCATGACCAGCCAAACGAATCCAATATACTTTGTGTAAAATTTGAACACCAGCATAAGATAGTTTATAAGCAGACCTAATGCTACGAGAATTCCCCAGAATATGTAATGAATACCATTATCGATATTCAGCTTTCGTGTATCTTCCATCATTTTTTTTATCAGTGAAAGTTCGAGTTCAGCTTGTTTTGATTCCATGTGTGATTTTAATTTAAAGTACTTTGAAAAATAAAGTTCTTTACAAAAATAAAGTGTTTATTTTTAATTGTCAATACCTGCAAAAAAAAATCCGGCAAATCCGGATTTTTAATGATGTATAAATAAAATGATAATTAAAATCAGGAGTATCCTGCTGCTCCGTCGAAGTTATAAATATGCTCGGTCTTTATAAAATCAAATCCTGTATCATAAAATTTTTCAAGCAGCTTTATTACATCCGAGTTATTAATTGTTTCACCGCTGTTAACGGTTACATATCTGCATCTCCAGTGATCGGTGCAGAAAGTTTCAGGTTCACCGTCTGGCCAGACTTTTACTCCTCTGTTGCTTATGAATCCAAGCTTAAGATTATCAGTGCCGACTTTCTTCAGAATTTCTCCCAGGTCTTCCGCAGATCCGTTTCTCCAGTCGAGATAAATATCCACTCCGACCAGATCTTTCTGCTGAATTTTTAATTTAGATACTTCGGCTTGTTTTCTTTTTACTTCATCAGATTTTTTATATTTAACCGGTTTGAGTTTTCCGGGAACCTGACCTAATCTTTCGATGACTGCTTTTGCAAATTCTTTTGTGCCGACCTTTTCTTTACTGATATTATCTTTAAAAATATCATAAGTATGAATTCCGTCTTCGAGAGTTTTCAGCCATGCGTTATGAACTTTAGTTGCAATTTCACTTTGTCCGATATGATTGAGCATCATAACACCGCCGAGCAAAAGTCCGGATGGATTGGCAAGATTTTGTCCTGCTCTTCTTGGAGCTGAACCGTGGATGGCTTCAAACATCGCAAAATTCTCTCCTATGTTTGCTGAGCCGGCTAGTCCGACAGAACCTGTGATCTGAGCGGCTACATCCGATAATATATCACCGTAAAGATTTTCCATCACTATCACATCAAAATTTTCCGGAGTGTTTGCCATTTTAGCCGCGCCTATATCGACTATCCATACCTCGTTTTCAATATCCGGATATTCAGCAGCAATGTCCCTGAATATTTTGTGAAACAAACCGTCGGTAAGTTTCATGATATTATCTTTTACAAAACATGTTACTTTTTTTCTGTTGTTATAAACTGCATACTCAAAGGCATAACGTATGATCTTTTCCGAACCGGGTCTTGAGATAAGTTTTAAACACTGATAAACATCCTGCGTCTGCCTGTATTCGATACCGGCATAAAGGTCTTCTTCATTTTCCCTGACAATTACAACATCCATTACGGGATGTTTTGTAGAAACATAAGGATGATATGAAATACAAGGTCTTACATTGGCATAAAGTCCTAATGTTTTTCGTGTTGTTACATTCAGGCTTTTATAACCGCCGCCCTGAGGAGTTGTTATCGGAGCTTTCAGAAAAACTTTTGTCCTGCGAAGCGAATCCCATGCGCTCGGTTCTATTCCGGCCAGATTTCCCCTGAGATAGACCTGTTCGCCTATCTCAATAGTTTCAATATCCAGTTCAGCTCCGGCGGAAGTTATTATATTCAGTGTTGCTTCCATTATTTCAGGACCGATACCGTCACCGTATGCGACAGTAATTGGTGTGTTTTTAGACATGAATTCCTTTCATTGATTTTTTAGAAAATTAATTTAACGATATTGAACTATATATTAAACTTAAAATATGCATCACTGAAATTTGAATTTTATTCAGGATTACAGGATAGATTATCTGAAACTCAATTTTCAGTTAATAAAGGATCGGTAGAAGTATCCCTCACCTGTATATAATCTTCCTCCTTATATCTTTTGGCAACAATTATAAAAGCAAAAGCAGTGAAGAGCATCAGTCCCGCAAAGAACCAGAAATATTCAGAGCCTTCAAAGACGAATGAACCATCATCATTTACAATAAGCTGATTTACGAGGGCTGTAATGCCGTTACCGAGAGAGACTCCGAGAAACCAGAGTCCCATGACGAAAGACTTCATGCTGTTCGGCGCCTGAGTATATGAAAATTCAAGACCGGTGATTGAGATCATTACTTCGGCTGCAGTAAGGATTACATAAGCCCAGAACTGCCAGAGAATGCTAGGTGTGCCTCCGGCTGTGATGGAAGTTTCCGCAAATGCAATTATAGCAAAAGAAAATGCCGCCAGAAACATTCCGATGGAAATTTTTCTCAGCATTGTCAGAGGAAAAAATTTATTCACGAACGGATATATGACATAAGTAAACATCGGAATGAATATCATTATCAGCAGGGGATTTATCGCCTGGATCTGCGAAGCGAGAAGTTCAAATTGCGTAAAACCAAGGTTAACCATCTTATCCATTTTCTCAGCCTGCAGCACCCATGAAGATCCTGTTTGATCAAACAGCGACCAGAATATTGCAATAAAAATATACATGATGCTGAGATTCAGAATTGCTTTCTTTCCTTTTTCACTGAAGACATCCAGCTTGTATGCTTTCCATCCTACAGGCGGAATCGCGATAAATACCTTTCTTCCCATATAAAAAACTATTGTCGCAAACAGCATCAGCAGACCCGGTACACCGAATGCAATGTGAGGACCATATCTGTCCAGTAATATAGGAGTGAGCAAAGTTGAAACTGCAGCTCCGAGATTAATAGAAAAATAAAAATAACCGAATATTTTTTCAAGAAGATGCTTGTTCTTTTTTTCAAACTGATCTCCGACGTGAGCTGAGACGCAGGGTTTTATTCCGCCTGAGCCGATTGCTATAAGCGTAAGTCCGATCGCCAGCCCGACTCTTGATTCGTCAATCGCCAGCGCTGCGTGACCAAGCACATATACAATAGACAGCAATATTATGGTCTTATATTTTCCCCACAATACATCAGAAATAATAGCTCCAATTATCGGAAAAAAATAAGTCGCCATGCTGAAAACATGATACCATTTCGTAGCTTCATTAGGATTCATAACATCTGTTCCTCCAGAACCCATCAGATACTGAGTCATGAAAACTACAAGGATCCCCTTCATTCCGTAATAGCTGAATCTTTCGGCAAGTTCGTTACCGATTATATACGGAATCCCTTTTGGATATTTATTACTTACAGCTTCTGCCATAAAATTTTTTAGTTGAACAAAATAAGAATTATTGAATTCATTAAAAACTTATTTTACATTTTAACATCGTTGATCCGGATCAGCTCTTTTACTTTTTCTATAATAAGATCTTTGGATAATTCTGTCATGCAGATATTTCCTATATTGCATTCGAGCAGATTGCAGTACAGGCAGTCAATATTTTCATTTACAATTGATAAATTTTTATCGCCGAACGGACCCTGAAGTTTTGGATTTGTAGGTCCGTATATCCCGAGCGTGGGGACGTTCATCGAAACTGCTATATGCAGAGGTCCGGAGTCATTACCGATCACAATATCGCATTTCTCAATTATGGCGGCAAGATATCTTATAGGACTGTCCGGAATAAGATATGCGTTTCTTTTTTTTACCGAGTCTCTGATCATTTCACAGTTTTCTTTTTCCTTTTGATTTCCCCAGAAGAGAATAAAATTAACATCATAAATCTCATTCAGTATGTCCATAAGTTTTGTGTAATCTTCAGCTTTATATCTTTTAGATTCCCAGCCGCCTGTTTTTGAGATCCCTATAACTTTCTTTGAAAAAAGATCATTTGAATTAAAAAATTCATCAGCAAATTCTTTATGGACTACATTTACCGGCAGATAAAGTTTTTTGGAAACAATCGGAATGTCAAGCGCTCTCAGCGAGTCGAGATTAAACTCAACGTTATGAACTTCTCCTCCTCTGCCTTTTACGCTGATGTTATATGCATAATTTCTTCCTCTGAAATTAAAACCAAATCTGTATTTTGCTCCGCTCAAAAATGTAATAAGAGCGGTCCGGGGATTTCCGAATAGATCTATAACAAGATCATACTTTTGCTTTCTAATGTTCTTAATCAGACACCATGACTTGTCTTCGTTTGCATCATATGTAAATGCTCTTGTGATATACGGATTATCAATAAGAATATCACGTGAATGACGGACAGTGAGAAAGTTAATTTCTGCATCAGGAAAAAAAGCTTTGAGATTAGGAAGCACGGGAGTGGTCAGGAGAATGTCTCCGATCCCTCCGAATTTAATTACAAGAATCTTATTAATTTTATTTTTATCTAATTTCAAACTTAAACTAAATTTTCGAGGATGATAAAATTATTTTCTTTTATTTCATTCGGATCAATCTTTCTTTTCCGGTAGATTCCTTTATCCGGAAATTCACACATCTTATACAAAAAACAGATGCTGCATAATGGATTTTTTGCTTTGCAAATATTTCTTCCGAACTTGATCAGATTCGAATGCATTTCATATTTTTTGCCTTTAGGAATAATATCTTTTACCGCTTCGAAAGTTTTTTCCGGCGATGAAGTTTTCACGATCCCAAGCCGGTTAAGGATTCTGTGAACATGCGTATCCACCGGGAATGCATCCCTTCCCAGCGCGAAGATCAGGACACATGAAACTGTCTTCACTCCGAACCCCTTATGACTTAGAAATATCTCATATATTTTTTCATCGGAGTATTCATTCATAAAATCAAGATCCAGACTTCCGAAATTTTTCTTTAAACTTTTCAAAAGAGATAAAATTTCTTTTGATTTTGTATCCGCAAGTCCGCAGACTTTAATTTCATTTTTATTAACCTTACATCCGCCTGTGAAACCTCATCCCAGTTTCTGAATTTCTTTTTAAGATTGGTGAACGCAACAAAGGAAGATTTATCAGTTGTATTTTGCGACAGCTTGGTTGCAATTAAAACATCAAGAATTCCGGCTCTGTTTTCGGAAACATCATAAGGAGTTCCAAAGCGCTTATTCAAAGCGTTAATTACTTTTATGATAAAAGCTGTTTTCCGCTTTTGAGAAATTACTTTATTATTTTTAATATAATTTTAACGATCCTTTCGGCTGCTTTACCGTCCCAGAGTTCAGGTATCTTTCCTTTTTTGAAACTGCCGTTCTCGATTTCTTTAATATGTTTGATAATTTTCTTTTCGTTAAGTCCGCAGATCACATTTGTCCCAATCTCTGAAGTAACTGGTCTTTCAGTATTTTCACGTAGGGTAATGCACGGAACTCTGAGGAAAGTAGATTCTTCCTGTATACCGCCGGAGTCTGTTAAAATAAATTTCGCATTTGAAGTAAGTTTTAAAAAATCAAAATATCCAAACGATTCGGTAAGTATAAGATTTTTAACCGACTGAATATTTTTCTCAAGCCCGAATTCGCCGATCATTTTTAATGTACGCGGATGAACGGGAAATACTATATCGAGCAAAGGATTTATCTTGTTGATATTTTGAAAAATGGAAATAATCTTACGCATATTTTCTTTGACATCGACATTTGAAGGTCTGTGCAGAGTCACGATAGCGTATTGCTTTTCTGAAATACACAGTTCCTTCAGAATTCCGGACTTTCCCGCTTTAGCAAGATAAAATACAAGAGAGTCTATCATTGTATTTCCGGCAAAAAAAATATTTTTTTTATCCGCGCCTTCATTCAGTAAATTCTTAACGCCGCTGTATTCAGTAACAAAATGGTAATCCGAAAGCACATCGGTAACCAGTCTGTTAATTTCCTCAGGCATTGTCCTGTCATTGCTTCTGAGTCCCGATTCGATATGCGCTACAGGTACGGACCTTCCTGTTTTAGTAAGAATTTTCGAACTTACTAGAGCTGCTGCGGCAGTTGAATTTATGTCTCCGTAAACAAGCACAAGATCGGGTTTTTCTTTTATTAGAATTTTTTCAAATTCGATCATGATGCGCGCTTTCTGTTCGGCATGAGACGCTGAACCGATAGCGAGATAAATATGCGGTTTCGGAAGATCAAGCTCTTTAATAAAAACGCCTGACATTTTATTATCATAATGCTGACCTGTGTGTACAATTTTATGAATTATTTTGGATTTATGGTCAAGGAGCTTTTTATGAATGGGAGCCATTTTCATGAAGTTTGGTCTGGCTCCTACAACGGAAATGATTTTTTTCAATACATCAATATTAAGATATCAGGATTTATTTTTATGAATTTATGAAAAATATAGATTAGTTTAAATTGAAATTAAGGTTTTTGTAAATTAATGGAGAAATTTTAAAATTAGATGAAGAGATAATAGAATGTTGTGAAAAATTTTTAATTAAAAATTTATAAATTTTAAATTGGTAAACATCTCAGCTTCTGAATTTTCTCTTGAATCTCATAATCATATTGGATATTTTGTCTGATTAATAAATAAGCTATAAAATGAAAAAGAATTTTCATCCTAAGTATTACAAATGCGATGTAATCTGCAATTGCGGGGAAAACAGAGGTGTGTTATTTACTACCCGTTCAACCGAGCCTGAGATAAAAGTCGAAATTTGTTCATTATGCCATCCGTTTTTTACCGGTACACAAAAGATCATTGATACAGCCGGAAGAGTTGAGAAATTTAACAAACGATACGGAAAATCTAAAAAATCTGCTGAAACGACTGAGACTGCTGAAACAAAAGAAACTGTGGAAACAAAAGCATAAAATATATTTATTCAGGGTTTACAAAAAAATAAAAGCCAATATTTTCATATTGGCTTTTTTTGATTAATAAATAACCAGTCCGAAATGGAAGTAATTATCTTTGAAGATAATAAGAGCGAAGACCTTTTCCCGCTTAATATGCTCAGGGCGTCATTTGACATTAAGTGCGGAACCGGAAGTATTAAGGACAGGATCGTTAAAATTCTTAACGGTAAGCATGAAATTTCACTTGTCTGCAGGGAAACTATTTCAGGATTAATGAAAGAAAATAATAAAGAAAAAGTAAATCAGATACCAAAAGACGATACGCTTTTTTTAAACGGAAGAGCAGTATTCGGTAAAGATTTACTGAAAAAAATAATAAAGGAAAAAAAGAAGGATCATATCTATACTTATAAGGATGAATTTATATCCGCTTATTTGCCCCGGGATAAAGCGAAGGAATTTAAAACTTTTTTTAATGAAGCTGGTTCGAAAGATCTGAATTTCAAGGAGTATTTCGAAAGTAATAAATTTACTGAATTTGAAATACCGGAATCCGGAGATTTATTTTTATTAAAATATCCCTGGGATGCCATAAAATATTTTCTTCAGGGAGGACTCAGCGCAGATCTTGAATTATATTTTCAAACCAATAAGGATCTTAAGAAAGCAAATAAATCGGATTTTTTCAAAAACAATAAAAATATTCGGATCTCGCCGAAGTCAAAAATTTATCCCAACACAGTACTTGATGCATCTGAAGGAAAAATAATTATTGAAGAAAACTGCACAATAGAACCATTTTGTTTTATAAAAGGACCTGTATTTATTGGAAAGAATACACTTATAAAATCCGGAACAAGAATATACGGACCCTGCAGTATTGGTAAAAATTCAAAAGTCGCGGGTGAAATTGCAGAATCAATTTTTCATTCATATGTTAATAAACAACATGACGGATTTGCCGGGCATTCTTACATATGTCCTTTTGTAAATCTCGGCGCAGATACGGTTACAAGCGATCTGAAGAATAACTATTCAAAGATAAAAATGAAAATTGGTGAGACGGGAACAGATACAGGAATGCAGTTCCTGGGGAGTATACTTGGGGATCATACGAAGACATCTATAAACACAATGCTGAACACCGGTACAGTTTCAGGAATATTCGCAAACATATTTGGAGGCGGTTTTCCCGATAAAGAGATCGGCTCTTTTACATGGAATGAAGGCGGAAACAAACCGGTCCGTTATCAGCTGCAAAAAGCTGTTGAAACGGCTGTAACAGTAATGTCACGCCGCGGCATCAATCTTAGTAAATCTTACGAAAACCTTATCACATACTATTCCAAAAATTCCGGCTGATCATTATTAGTCTTTCATCTTTAAAGCCGGAACAATCTCGCCTCGGTGACATGTAGTGCAGTTTATCGTGGCTTTTTCTGATTCAATTTCTTTTATATTACTTATCATATCCCTTATCTGACCGGACATTTTCATCATTTCTCTTGATATCTGTTTTGCATTTTTTTCATTTGATGCCCAGTCGGAAGTATTGTGGCAATGATCGCAGCCTACACCGAGCGAATTGCTGAACCCTTTGTTCATGATGTTCAGCAGATTTTCTGCCGGTACGTCCTTCAGCATCTGAATATTAGAGAAGACTGAATCAGAAGCCAAATTTTCCTTACCGACAATTGACTCTTTTATCTGATCTATGTATATCTGCTTTGCAGCTTCTAATGAATCAGAAGAAGGTCCGTTTGCGTTTTGGGAGATGTGAAAGCTGAATGAGTAAATGAAAACAACTAAGATGAAAACGGATACGATGATGTAAAATTTTTTCAAAGTATTCATAAATTTAAATTTAAATTCATTTTTCAAAATTAATTAATTTCTGAAATAAAAACAAAAAACATTAAATTTTATTTTCAAAAAAAATCCGGAAATCCAATCAAAAGGTTTACCGGATTCTTTGTTTAATTTTTATTCGATCAGTTATTTTATCAGTGTCATTTTTTTTGTTGAAATAAAACTGTTATCATTTCCTTCTGCGCTTATTCTGTAAAAATAAATTCCGCTTGAAAGATTTGCTCCGCTGAAATTTACTGAATAATATCCTGCAGCTTTGGTTTCATTAACAAGCGTCATTACTTCTTTTCCGGACAAATCAAATATTTTAATACTTACGTTAACATTTGCCGGTAATTTATAATTGATTTTAGTATCAGGATTAAATGGATTTGGATAATTTTGCGAAAGCTCAAATTTATCCGGTACTCCGATAAATACTTCATTACTCAGATTAAAGTATTCAATATTTCCGTTGTAATCTATTTGCTTTAATCTGTAATTGTATTTACCTGAATTTAAATTTAAGTCGGTAAATTTATAATTATTAACTTTAGTTGAAGTTCCGTTTCCGGTTACATTGCCAATCTTTGTCCATATATTATTTTCAGAAGATCTTTCTATATCAAAACCCGAGTTATTGGTTTCAGAAGTAGTCGACCAGATTAGTGCAACATTATTCTGATTTAATTCAGAAGTAAAACCTGAAAGTTCTACAGGTGCAGGAAAATCTCTTTGGATATACCAGACCTCTGATGTATCAAAATAGCCATTAGCATTTTTAGCAAATACTCTCCAGTGATAACTTGAATAATAAGGCACCCAACCGACATTTCTGATAGTATCTGTTATTTCAGTAAACGTTATAAGAATGTTTGTAAAATTATAATCTTGAGCTACTTCAAGTTTATATGAGTCAGCTCCCGGAACATTATACCATTCAAATCGAATTGCGCCTCCGTAATAGTATGAACCATAAGGAGGACTATAAAGAAAAGTAGGAGATCTGAAACTCCAGACATCCGACTGTTTTACATTACCAAGTGTATCATAAGCTGTAACTGACCAGTAATACACGGTTTCAAAATCAAGACCGGAGATGTTTCTGACAGTATCAGTTAATGTTGAATCTTTTAACACAATATCATTTTGCAGGGAATCTCTTGAGAGAACTAATTTGTATCGCCGCGCATCAAATACAGGTTTTCTCCAGATCAATTTCGGATTAATCGTAAAGACATAAGCTGTATTCTGAGGAGAATATAAATTTACTACCGGCTTTCCGGTTCTATAATTATAGATAACCGAACTTATTACATAATCAAATGAATCTCTGAAAGATACAGCCCAGTAATATTTTTTATCGAGGTCAAAAGGTCCTAATGTAATATTTGTATCATTATCAACAGAATCTAAACGAACAGTATTGTTAAGAAGAGAGTCATCCGAAATTTTAATATAATATCTGTTCACGTTTATTTCTGAACTGAACCAGTTGAAATTAATTATATTATTTTGATTGACAGCATTGTTCAGCGGGTAAGCAAGATTTAAACGAACAGATTTTGTTTTAAAACTTTTAACATTCGAGAAATCAGTTGTGCTGTCAAAGTTTACAGCTTTTACTTTCCAAAAGTATTCTGAATTATATTCGAATCCCTTCAATACTATTGAAGTATCAGTTACTAAAGTATCAATAATATCCGATTCAACTAACAGAGAGTCTTTTGAAACCGACAATAAATAATGAGAAACATTACTGCCGGGTTTATTCCAGATAAACGAAATAGTTTGTGACAAATTTATCGCATTGTCAGGCGGGAATACTGAGAGTTGTTTTGTATAAAAATTTTTAATGACAGAATAATAGTTGTTTCCTGAAGAGTCGTGAACATTAACCCGCCAATAATATTTATTTCCCAAAATAAAACCGGGTACAAATTTTGCAGTATCTGTCATAAGAGTATCAGTAAATAAAACCGAATTCATATTCGAATCATTTGCAACCTCGAGAATATATTTTGCCGCACTGCTGACGTTGTTCCATATAAAATTTATTCCCGACGATGCTACAATTGATTTATTTACCGGGCTAAGTAAATTAATATAATTTTCTAAGCTTTCTATATAATAAAATCCATTTTCTGAAACTTCGGTATGTAAGTTATTAACTAGTATAGATATTTTTGTTCGTATGAGTTCAGTTGTTCTCCATCTTAATTCTAATGGTACCTGAGCAAAAGAAGATGCAGTCGTAGTCAATCTCATTCTTACTATTTTTGTCCCCGGAGAAGTTGTACTCATTATTATTCCGGGTCGTGAAATAATATTGCCAGCAAGTCTCAATATATTACCTGCGATAGATGGATTACGTGGCAAAAATATTGAAGGAAGATCTGAATCAACAATATTATAAGAAAGTGTACCTCCGTTTGCAATATCAGGATTGAAATCTAAAAAATATTGTCCAATTGTATATTCAAATGGCTCTGTTAACTCAGAATTCGTATGCTGCAGCACAATATCAAAAAATAACATATTGTTTGTCCCGCCTAAAGTGTCCCCGTATTCAATGTTAATTGCGCCGAGATTAAAAGTCTGACCCTGTGAGTATAAATAATTTGAGGAAATTAAAACAATCAGAACTGCTATTGTTAATAGTATAGATTTTTTCATAATGTAAACCTTTTTTTATAATGTAAGTCTTTTGAATTTTAAATTACACCTTAAATTTTTAACTGCGGAAAGTAAATTGAAAGCCCGAAATTTCTTTAGGGGGCAAAAAACATTAATTGAAAAAACCGCTTATAATTGGTATTTTGATAGTTCAAATTTTTAAAGGGCGGTTAGCTCAGTTGGTTAGAGCGCTACGTTGACATCGTAGAGGTCATTGGTTCGAATCCATTACCGCCCACAATCAGTTAATAGTTAATAGTTAATAGTTAGTAGTTAATAGTTGCGAATTAAGAGCGAAAGTTTTTAATTCGTGAGGTTTATTTTTATATTTTAAAATTTATTTAAGTTTGTCAGAAAAAATTAAAATAACGTTTCCGGATAATTCGGTTAAAGAATTTGACAAAGGCGTGTCTGCTTATGAAATAGCTGAATCTATAAGCAAAAGACTTGCCGATGAAATTCTTGCAGCTGAAATAAACGGTTCAATGAAAGATGTTACTTCAGTTCTGAATGAAGATTCAAAAGTTGTATTTCACAAATTTGATTCTGAAAAAGGGAAAGAAGTTTTCTGGCATACTACTTCTCATATGATGGCTCAGGCTGTGGAGGAATTATTTCCGGGCGCGAGATTCGGCGTCGGACCTCCTATCGAAAGCGGATTTTATTATGATATAGATTCCGACAGGAAATTTACCGAGGAAGATCTCAAGAAGATAGAAGACCGGATTATTGAAATTTCCAAAAGAGGATTGAAACCCGAGAGGAAAGATCTTAAAAGAACCGATGCGATAAAGTTTTTTCAATCAGAGAGAGTTGATCCTTATAAAGTAGAGATCTTAGAGACCATTGCAAAAGACGAAGAGAATGTTTCGCTTTATTCACAGGGGGAATTTACTGATCTTTGCAGAGGACCGCATCTTCCTTCGACGGAAAAGGTTAAGTCTGTAAAACTGCTTTCCGTTTCAGGTTCTTACTGGCGCGGTGACGAGCATCGTCAGATGCTTCAGCGGATATACGGAATTTCATTTCCAAAACAGAAAGAACTTGATGAGCATCTGAAGAATCTTGAGGAAGCCAAGAAGCGTGATCATAAAAAGCTTGGAAAGGAACTTGACCTTTTTTCATTTCACGAAGAGGGTCCTGGTTTTCCATTCTGGCATAATAACGGAATGATACTTCTGAACAATCTAAAGGAATATCTGCGTTCAAAACTTGTCGAACTGAATTATCAGGAAATAAATACTCCGATCATTCTCAATCAGAAACTATGGCTGCAGTCAGGTCACTATGATAATTATAAAGAAAATATGTACTTCACCGATATTGATGAAAGGGATTTTGCGGTAAAGCCGATGAATTGTCCCGGAAGCACGCTGGTTTATAAAACCGGTATGAAGTCTTACAGGGATTTGCCGCTGAGATTATATGAATTCGGACTTGTACACAGACATGAGTTATCAGGAGTTCTCAACGGACTTTTCAGAGTAAGAAGTTTTACGCAGGATGACGCTCATATATTCTGCACTCCGGATCAGATCGAAGAGGAAGTAACTGTACTGATAAAATTAGTTTTTGATGTTTACAATACATTTGGATTTGAAGATGTGCAGGTATATTTATCCACACGACCGGAAAAGTATATTGGTTCTCCTGAAGTTTGGGATAATTCCGAAAAAGCGCTTGCAGCTGCGCTTGACAAAGCAGAGATAAAATATAAAGTCAATGAAAGCGACGGGGCTTTTTACGGACCGAAGATAGATTTTGTAGTAAAGGACAGTCTGCGCCGTAACTGGCAGCTTGGCACTATACAGCTTGATTTTTCTATGCCGGAGAGATTCGGACTTGAATACACCGGCAGCGACGGAAACGCTCACAGACCGGTAATGATACACAGAGCCGTATTTGGTTCTTTTGAAAGATTTGTAGGTGTTTTGACAGAACATTACGGAGGATTTTTTCCGATCTGGTTAGCTCCCGTACAGGTGAGTATTCTCCCCATCGCTGATGCGCATTTTCAATATGCAGGTCAGCTTGAAAAAAGATTAAGATCTGAAGGATTCAGAGTAAACACTGACTTAAGGAATGAAAAGATTGGATTTAAGATCAGGGAATCTGAAAACAGGAAAATCCCATATATGATAGTAATAGGTGATAAAGAAACAGAGAGTGGGAATCTTTCTGTCAGGGAACATAAAAAGGGTGATATCGGAAAATTTGAATTGAATGAGTTCATAGAAAAACTTAAATTGCAAGTCCGGGAAAAAGCCGGATACAATTAATTCAGCGATAAAACCGGTTTATAAATTCAAACTATAGTTTATTAAAAATAAAAAATACAAAGAGAGAGTAAACGATCAGATTCGCGCTCCACAGATCAGGGTATTGGATGATGAGGGTAACGCACTCGGAATAATGACAAATACGGAAGCTCTCAGGATTGCAATATCGAGAGGAATGGATCTTGTTGAGATTTCCTCCGCTTCAAAACCTCCAGTTTGTAAAATAGTCGATTACGGTAAATTCAACTACGAAAGACAAAAAAAGGAAAAACTGGCGAAGAAGAATCAGCATGTGATGAATATAAAGGAGATTCGTTTCAATCCTAATACAGACACGCATGATATTGATTTTAAGACTAAGCATTTGAGACAGTTTTTATTTGAAGGTCACAAAGTAAAAGCATATGTAATGTTTAAAGGAAGGATGATCACGCATCCGGAGATCGGTAAAAAACTGATGGATGATATAATTGAGAAACTTGGAAATGTTGCGAAACTGGAATCTCCGCCCCGGATGGAAGGTAAGCAGTTATTTGCCTATTTTTTACCGGACAAAGCCAGGATACAGATTTACAAGGATAGTCTTGCAAAGGAAAAGAAAGCTGATAATACCGAAAGTAAAAATCAAAAAGATACAAAAGAAATTTTAGATAAAGAAAAAAAGGCTGATAATACCGAAGGTATTACAGAAGGTAAAAATCAAACAGACGCAAAAGAAGATGCCTAAAATGAAATCCAACAGAGCCGCTAAAAAGAGATTTAAAGTTACCGGCACTGGAAAGGTAAAAAGAGAAAAGGCTTACAGAAGCCATATTCTCACTAAGAAATCAAACAAAAGAAAGAGACAGCTTGGTAAAGCTACTTTGGTATCAGAGCAGGAAACAAGAACTGTTAAAAGAATGATACAAGCTTAAACAATTTTTATACTAATTTTTTAATGGAGAAAAAATGCCGCGTTCAAAAAATAAAGTAGCGTCACACAGAAGAAGAAAGAGAATTTTAGATGAAGCAAAAGGTTATTACGGAGCCAGAAGCAAAGTGTATACGGCTGCAAAAAATGCCGTTGAAAAAGGACTTTCGCATGCATATACAGACAGAAGATTAAAAAAGAGAGAATACAGAAGTCTGTGGATCACAAGGATCAATGCAGCAGCAAGACTAAATGATACTACATATTCAAAGCTTATCAATGCTTTAAATAAAAAGAATATTGATATCAGCAGAAAAATGCTTGCAGACCTGGCCTACGGTAATTCAGAGGCATTTACTGAAGTTGTAAAATTCGCCTTAAAATAAACTCTACCGGTTAATTATTTAAAAAAATAAGGCGAATGCGAATTCGCCTATTTTCGTTTCAGAAAGTTTAAACACTTTGCTTACGATGTTAGAAAAAATCGAAACCCTTAAAACAGAATCGCTTGCCGAATCGGAAAACATTAACTCCGAAAAATCACTTGAAGAATACCGTATAAAATATCTTAGCCGCAACGGAATTCTAAACAGTCTCTTTGAGGATTTCAAAAAAGTTGATAAAGAATCTAAAGGCGCTACCGGAAAATCCCTTAATGAACTGAAAGTATCGATCCAAAAAATTTATGATGACAAAAAAGCAAATTTAGAACCGGATAATATTGCCGGAGATGATACAACTGACATTACGCTTCCCGGAAGAACATTCAATAAAGGAACAAAACATCTGATCAACCAGGCGCTCGAAGAAATTTCGGGAATATTTGAAAAGATCGGATTTAAAGTCTATGAAGGATTTGAGATCGAGGATGAATATCATAATTTCGATGCGCTGAATACACCTGATCATCATCCTTCCAGGGATATGCAGGATACTTTTTATATTGACAGTAAAGGAAAGGACAGAAAATATTTATTAAGGACGCAGACTTCATCGGCGCAGATCAGAATAATGGAAAAGATAAAGCCGCCGGTAAGAATTATTTCGCCTGGAAGAGTATTCAGAAACGAAGATGTAAGTTCAAGAAGTCTTGCATTTTTTCATCAGGTAGAAGGTCTTTATGTAGACAGAAATGTTACATTCAGTGAACTCAAAGGGACGCTCAATTACTTTGCCCGGGAATATTTCGGTGATTCTCTTAAGACAAGACTCCGGCCTTCTTTTTTTCCTTTTACAGAACCGTCGGCAGAGATGGATGTCGAATGTTTTCTCTGCAAAAGCAAAGGCTGCAGAGTCTGTAAATATACAGGCTGGCTTGAGATACTTGGCTGCGGGATGGTGGATCCTAATGTTTTTGAAACGGTAGGTTATGATCCGGAAATTTTCAGCGGATATGCATTTGGGATGGGAATAGAGAGAACACTTATGATAAAACACGGCGTTCCTGATATCAGATTATTTTATGAAAACGATATCAGATTTTTAAAACAATTTTAATAAACATTATTTATATATTTAAACCAAGGAGAAATAAATGTTAAAAAGCAAATTAGCGATGTATTTTTCTGTAATATTCTTAACAGTGATTCTAATATCATGCGGAGAAAAGACAGAAACATCCAAAACAGAAACTAAGACAGAAATTAAAAAAGAAACAAACACAACCACAGAAACAAAAACTGTTGAAAAATCAGACAGCGCAACCACAAACACGAATTCAGAAACTAAAACAACAGAAAAAATGGACTCAACAACAGAGAAAACAGAAACAGCTGGTAAAGAAGAAAAATCTGCAGACGGTGATTTTGTTATAATGGAAACATCAATGGGAAAGATTAAGATAAAACTTTATACCAAAGAAGCGCCTTTGACAACGGCAAATTTCAAAAAGCTTATCAATCAAAAATATTATGACGGAATACTATTCCACAGAGTCATAGACGGATTCATGATACAGGGCGGAGATCCTACAGGAACGGGATCGGGCGGATCCAAGGAAACGATCAAAGATGAATTCGGCGTGGGATTAAAGCACAGCAAAAAAAGAATTCTTTCGATGGCAAACAGAGGGACCGAACACAGGTTCGTCACAGTTCTTTATTACATTAGCTCCGACAGACTGGCTTGACGGAAAACATGCTATATTCGGTGAAGTAGTGGACGGCATGGATGTAGTAGACAAAATCGGTAAAGTTAAAACCGACCTAATGACAAACCTGTAACTGACGTAAAAATGACAAAGGTTACATTGTCTTCTAAGTAATTTATTAAAATTAAATAAGTTTTAAAAAGAGCCGTTTCATTTTAAAATGAGACGGCTTTTTTTTTACCACAAAAGCGGAGAGCTTTGCCTCGAAGACTCGAAGGAAAAACTTTTTATTACCATACTGACAGAGTCTCGTGCTTTTCGGACTCTGTCGGATCACAACCATAATGCTTCCAAGATTTCAATTCCCACAAGATTCTCAATTATTTATTTTCACCTTTTTTCCATTTCCCACTTTTTTTGTCATTCCAGTCCGCACCCAAAATGTCATTCCCGTACGCTCCAGCATGTCCGAAAACAATGAATTTACCTCCAGAGCTCGAAGGCTCAAAGTTAAAATTTTTAAAACAGTATTCTTTGAGCCTTCAAATATACAGTGAAAAGAAAGCGTGAAATCAAATGAAGAATGATGAATGTGAAGCGAAGAGTCGGAGAAATTGAACAAAGGACTGTAAATTCTGGAATAAATCGGCGGAGAAACTGAATTAAGGGTTCTGATAACTGAAAAAGAAGGGGAGAAGTAATAAAATGAATAGTGAAAATGAATTTAAGAAAGGTGAAAGTCAAAGAATGAGGAGTGAAAGTCAAAAATGAAGAGTGAAAGTCTAAGAATGAAGAGAGAAGACAAAATAATGAAGAGTGAAAACAAAATAATGGAGACAGAAGGTAAAAGAAATGGAGACAGAAGGTAAAGAAATGGAGACAGAAGGTAAAGAAATGAAGATTAACAACATAATAATGAGGAGAGATTGTGAAATAATTTTCACTGAAGACAAAATAATGGAGGGTGAAGGTAAAGAAATGGAGACTGAAGGTAAAAAAATGGAGACTGAAGGTAAAAAAATGGAGACAGAAGGTAAAGAAATGAAGACAGAAGGTAAAGAAATGGAGACAGAAGGTAAAGAAATGGAGACAGAAGGTAAGAAATGGAGACAGAAGGTAAAGAAATGAAGACAGAAGGTAAAGAAATGAAGACAGAAGGTAAAGAAATGGAGACTGAAGGTAAAGAAATGAAGACAGAAGGTAAAGAAATGAAGACAGAAGGTAAAGAAATGGAGACTGAAGGTAAAATAAAATTGCGAAAAAGTAAAATAATTTCAAAAAGTGAAAAATTTTTCACAAAAAAATTTTCAGAGGCATTAAAAAATGAGAAAAGATAAGATCAACTGAAAAAAATTGCCATAAATTGAAATATTTTGCAGTAAACAGTAATAAACATAAACAAGCCGGGACATTTTCAAAATGAGGATTCCGGAATCGGGAAATCCGCTGACAATATTCTGAATAATCTGAGATACTGATTTCTATAAGGTAAGTGCATCAGGAAATGAAGCGTTCCCGGAAAGATAAACAGGTAAGTAACAGAAAATCGTATCCGCCCAGGATGGGGCGGGAATAGATAAATCGAAAAAACTCAAATCCCGCAAATATGATGCGGGGTTTTTATTTTCATATTAATTTAATCATAAATTTTTCTACAAAGATTACACCGCTTCGCGGTTTAATCAATTATCAATTATCAATTATCAATTATCAATTATCAATTATTAATTACGTTGAAAAAAAGGGGAAAAGGGCAACCGGGAGGCGGGGGAAAAAAAAGACCGTTTTTGAATGATCAATATATTTTTCAAACGTCAAATCATAATTTATTTTCTACAGAGATGAAATAACATACGCGGCTTAGTCAATTATCAATTATTAATGATCAATGATTAATTATGAATGATCAATATATTTTTAACATCAAATCATAATTTATTTTCTACAGAGATGAAACCACATACGCGGCTTAGTCAATTATCAATTATTAATGATCAATGATTAATTATGAATGATCAATATATTTTTAACATCAAATCATAATTTATTTTCTACAGAGATGAAACCACATACGCGGCTTAGTCAATTATCAATTATTAATGATCAATGATTAATTATGAATGATCAATATATTTTTCAAACGTCAAATCATAATTTATTTTCTAGATCAATATATTTTTCAAACGTCAAATCATAATTTATTTTCTAAAAATAGATGAAATCATATACGCGGTTAAGTAACGCGAACGTTAATAAAAAAAAATGTCACAGCTCATCAGGATAACAAAAAAATTCAGACATTCCCGCGTGCTCCAGACTGTCCGAAAACGTAATTGAGATATAATGACAGTATAGTTAAATTGTATAAATTAATTTTCAATTTTATATGAGTTTAAACGAAAAAGACAATAACGAAGACATGTTGTTTCCTTCGCAGAATTTTGATTTGAATTCAGATAATTCTGAAAGATCAAAAGCTAAATATATTTATCAGAGCAACATAAACTAATAATTGCTCATGATGTAACCAGCGATGCTAATGATCTAAACCAACTTGCTCCGATGGCAGAACGATCTAAGAAAATACTTGAGGTTGAAACCTTTGATCTTACAGCTGACAAAGGATACTTAATGAAGAGCAATTTGATACTTTGAACACAGATTATTTCAAATTGCTCTGAAATAATCTGTGTTTTCGGACAGTCTGCTCCTGGCGGGAATCTAATCAGCACGAAAAATTTCTGAAACAGATAAACAATGTTCATTGTGCAATTTAGAATTTGAAATTTTAAATTATAAATTGTAAATGAAAAATTACTTTAATAGAACCATACGTTTTGTTTCCGAAAATTCCCCGCCTCCAGCTTATAAAAATATACCCCGCTCGCAAAACCACTTCCGTCAAACTCTACAGAATACGTTCCCGCACTTTGCTTATCATTAACTAAAGTGTTGCAACTTCATTCCCAGCACATCATACACAATCAACTTTGCAAAACTCGTAACTCGTAACTCGTAACTGATCACTGTTCTTGGGTTAAACGGATTCGGATAGTTCTGCGAAAGAGAAAACTTCTCCGGTATCTCTGATGATATATTTGAAAAATTAGTGAGGACTCCGCCGGTGGTGGTTTTTAAGATTATTCCATTTTCACCAACTGTCCAGCCGTTTAAAGAATCTGTGAAGTAGATTGAGAAATATTTAGTTGAGGTAGGTAGATGAGATGATGTAATCCATGAAACTCCGCCATTAGTAGATCTACTTATACTATTACTAACACCGCATGACCATCCTTTAACAGAATCAATAAAATGATAAAAAGTAAATCCCCAAAACCAAGAGTGTATTCTATCCAGTTTTGACCTCCCATTTGTAGTTCTGTAAATCTTAATTATATCAATAGGGATTATGTATAAAGCAACCCAACCATACATCGAATCAACAAACTGAATTGAATAATAAGGAGAAGTTTGTCTTTTACTGTTCAATTGTGTAAACCAAACTACTCCGCCGTCAGTAGTCTTCAATATCTTTAAATAATTGGTGTCTTGAGAATTCCCATCAATCTTTGCTGTGCTTATCCACCCTGTCTGTTCATTTAAGAAAAACAGAATAAAGATTTACCGAGTCAGGAAGAACTAAATTATTCCAGTCATTACCACCGTTCGTTGTTTTTAATAAAGTATTGTTTAATCCGGCAATAAAACCAACTTCATCATTTAAAAATGAAATTGAGATTAAAGAATCAGTTGTGATACTGTTTTGCTGAAACCAGTTTGTTCCGGAATTAGTGGATTTGAGAATTAAACCTCCAGAACCTATAGAATATCCTGTATTAATAGAAGTGAATTTTACTTTTGACAATATATTATTTGTGCCGCTTTTCTGTTGTTTCCAGTTCACACCGCCGTTATTAGTTTTAAAATAAAACCGCTATCTCCTACTGTCCAGCCGGTTTGAGAATTTATGAAATATACTGAATTTAAAATTAGTATTTACTGGACTGATAATTGAAACCAACCTTCCGGTGCTAATTGTCCATAGCCGGTATTTACGATTAGAACAATTATTAAAATAAATAAGATATTGTTTTTCACAAAAGAGATTCATTTAATTAAGTGAAAATTAATTTTTACAAATCAGAATCTTCTATATATAAATAATTATAATCAGGATCCATTTCATTTTTAATTCCAATCAATAAATCTACATTTGAGTCTATTTCATTATTTACAAATAATCCATAGTTCTTAATGTAAAATGTTCCAGTACCGCCAACAAAATAAATTGTTTTTCCATTTGTAATATTTCCACTTATTACTTTTATATTATGTAAGTTTATACTTTGATTTCCTTCATAAATGAAGATTCCAACTGGAGTAACTCCAGATCCAATATAAGTATTTTTGATTTTTACATTCTTCATTATGAAATTTGCATTACCAGTTGTAAAGACAACTCCAACATCTTTGTAACCTTCAATATAATTCGAACAAATTATTATAGAGTTTGTAAAATCATTTAAAATTATTCCAGCCCTTCCAGAACAAATAATCTCATTACACTTAACAAATCCTTTTGTTGTGGAACCTTTTTATTGATACTGTGGCTCCATCACTTTGAGTTTCACTTATTTCAGAATATACCCTTCTACCTTTAAATATTCCAGTTCCACCTGATAACTGAATTCCTTCATCACAATTTTGTGTTCCATGAAAAGAGTTTATCTCATCAAAATATAAAATTAATTTTTGTGTACTTGATCCTTGTGTAGGTCCGGGAACGTGAACAGTTGAAGCATGCGAATTTGACACATTATTTACAGTTGTCATTTTTGAATTCTTGCAGTTACATTACCTTCCTGATGAGACAGACAATGACCAACATTGTTACAGATGATTTCATCAATTTATAAAACCATTTCCGGTAGATAAAGCGGTAGTACTAGTAGAACTATTATTTACATCGCCTGTTTCCACTTTAGTGACATTTAATCTAACTTCGTCTACCATTCCAGGTTCAGCGAATTTACCAATACGAATAGCCTGGAAATTTTTCACTATAAACATAATTACATTTTAATTGGAATTTAAGTGATGGAGAAATGTTAACTGCAACACCGTTTTACATTTTTTATATCATCACAATCAACTGATAATTTAGATCCTGAATGTACGACGCTTATACAGCTGCTTGATCCAGTATTATTAATTACTCCATAACCATAAATAGTACACTCTACAGCTTGGTTATTATCTGTAATAGTCACTCCCGGATTTAAAGGATCTTGATCAATCACCACCCCCGGCGCTATCCAGATATCTGCTCCAGTGAGCAATACAATCTGCTCATTTAAATTCGCCCATATTTGTATCAGCGGCCGCTGAATGGATGAATTGATTATGTCATTACGGGCAGCTAAATATGTAGAATAGCTTGTTTCTACCCCATCTATATCCAACACTGTTACCTTTGCCATAATACTTAAATTTAAATTTTAAAAATATTTTATATGATAAATGTTTATTCTTAATCTATGATACATTTATATCATTAATATATTTGAAATTACTGACCGTGCCTACCAAAAGATTGATGCCATTTACTTCTTTGTTTACAAACAAACCGTAATTATAAACATAAGTATCGTTTGAACCTGTAAGTGTATATATGCTCTCTCCTGAAGTAGTATTACCTGTTACAACGATTATATTTATTAAATTAACAGACAGATTTCCATTTCCGGGATTAAGATAAATTCCGACTGAAGAACTTGCAGTACTTACATTTCTGACCTTAGCATTTTTTATTGTAAATTTTGAAGACAGATCAGCGTAAACCACACCGCTGTTTCCTGTGCTTCCTTCAATGATATCCGAATCTATTACTATACTTTCCGGGTCTGTGTTATGAATATTCAATCCCTGAGTTTCGCTGATTATTTCACTGCAGTTGATATTGGCATTCGCCCCGAGATCCAATGATAATCCTTTTTTAGAATAAATTCTTCTTCCTGTCAATACTGCTTTGCCTTCAGCAAGAGTTACTGCATCGCCGTCTGTATCATTAAGATTTTGGATTTCATCAAAATTCAATATCAGACTTTGTTCTCCGGTTACGTTATCAGTTCAATGTAGGAAAAGCGGCAGAAGCATTATCTTTTGTTGTAAGTTTGGAAATTTTTGCAAAAATATTTCCGCCTGTCTGTTCAAAGCATGAGCCGGTTCCGTTGCATATGATTTCATCTGCAAATAAAGACCCGGATGCTTTTAAATTTAATACTGATGTCCCTGTATTGGTGCTGCCAAATGTACCTGATTCTATTGATTTACATTTAATATAAAATCACTGCAGTTTGATATTAAAACTGAGGTATTTACATTGCTGTAAATGTTATTGCAAACTACACTAAACTTAGCCGCCTGAGTAACATTTATTGCAGGCAGATTTCTTGTCCCGGAACTGCTCCCTGCCTAATCCGTAAATTGAATCACATTGTATATAAATTTCGACAATGCATTCGATATCTTTATACACTCTTGTTTTACAGTACCTGTATTGGAATTTTTAATAATACCGCCTCCGAATATATTACAAATACATTTCACTCCGTTATCAATAATAGTAGGTAAAGAAGTTTTTATATCCACTATTTTCCCGGATGTAATTATAATATCAACACCGTCTTTTAAAATAATTTGCTCGTCAAGATCAGCCCGGATCTGAATAACATCTCCTGCGGCGGCAGCTGATCTGGCATTTGCATATGAAGTATAAAATGTTAAAGTTCCTGTTGTTTTAGATTTTACTGTAACCTGAGTAGCCATAATTGTATATTTGATTTTTTAAATAATTTTGATCTATATCTGAATTAGTCATTAAAATACAGCAGTAATGTATAATAAATAATAATCTTTCAGGAATTTTGTTTTATTTTAAAAGAACCATACGTTTAGTATCTTTGAAAACCTGGCTTCCAATTTATAAAAGTAAACCCGCTGGCAAATCTACTGCCGTCAAACTCAACCGAATAATATCCGGCATTCTGTTTCTCATTTACAAGTGAAGCCACTTCATTCCTAAGCACATCATATACTTTTTATCGAAACAAAATTGAACATTGATAATTGATAATTGATAATTGTTTTCGGGTTGAATGGGTTTGGATAGTTCTGCGACAGAGAAAAATCTGAAGGAGTTTCAGTTGATTTGTAATTAATCCTGTTAGCTGAGAATACTTTAATGTTTGAATATCTCTATCACTGGTACCGGTAATATAAAGACTGCCATAAGTATCTACTATTATTGATTTTGCAATATCCCCAAATTCACCTGAATAGTCATACCTTTGAATCCACTGTTGCTGTCCGGAAGAATTATATTTAACAGTTGCATAATCATAATCTGTAATGCTACCCTTACTTCCGCCTGAAACATATACACTGCCTTCTTCTCCAACTGCTATACAAAATCCAAGATCAGTGGAACCATTGTTATATCTAGATACCCACTGTTGAATACCATTTGAATTATATTTTATGGTTGCGTAGTCATATCCAGTCCCTTGTCCAATACTGCTTCCGGTTACATAAATGTTACTTTCTCTGTCAATTGCAATTGATCGAACAACATCTGAACCTTGCGAACCATCATATTTTTGAACCCATTGTAAAATTCCGGAAGAATTATATTTTATAGTTGTATAATCAGCTCCTGTATTTAAACTTGTTGTATATCCGCTTATGTAAATATTTGCAGAATCATCCAAAACTAAGTGTTGACAAAAATCCCTTGTATTTCCAGTCCCGTTATATCTTTCAACCCAAATTTGATTTCCGGAAGAGTCATATTTAACTAAAAAAAAGTCATCAGAAGATAAAGAGTCACCGCTAAATCCTGCTACATATACATTATTGTTCTTATCTGTCCCTATTGCCCATCCTTCATCGTTTAAATGACTGTGATCATATTTTTGTATCCACATGAGTTGTCCATAAGAGTTGTATTTAATAGTGACACAATCTCTATTTGTTTTGAAATCCGTACTAAAACCTGTAATATATATATTTCCTGAGCTATCCAAAGCAATATCAAAAGATTCGTCATTAAGATTGGATGTTCCATCGTACTTTGATTCCCATTGTTTAAATCCAGATGTATCAAACTTTATAGTTAAATAATCGAACTGTTCACGATTTCCAGTTTCCCTACTTTGACCAGTAACATAAATGTCCCCATTCTTACTAACCTTCATTTCATTCAAATAATCATTGTCACCACCATCAAAATTAGATACCCTTATTCTATTACCGTATTTTGAATACTTGATTATTGTAAAGTCGGAATTATTGAATGAATTATAACTTACTCCCCCCACAATAATATTATCGAAATTATCAAATAAAATATATTTACCTCCATCAATAGAATTTTCAAACCCATCAAATCTATCTACCCATTCTAAAGATACTTGAGATATAAGTGAATTATTTGTAAGTAAAATAAATACTGTCAATATTTCCAACATTAAAAATGTTTTCATAATATTAATTAATATCGGTGCTAAAAATATATTTATAGTTATACTCTGGATTACCTAATCCTACTCCAATTTCCAAGATTATTAATTCTTCGTTGATCAATTTGTTTACAAATAAACCCAAATTTTTTATAACGATACCAGTATTTCCATCTCTTCTGATTGTGTCACCGGTTGATGTATTTCCAGTAACTAAAATTAGATTCTCAATTTCAATTGTTTGATCTGTTTCCGAAGACCCCGAATTTATAAAGATACAAACTGAATTGCTTCCTGTACTTACATTTTTTATTTTAGCATTCCTCAAAACATAATTAGAACCGCTTGCAGATCTTATCACACCAACATTCCCATCACTTCCTTCAATATAATTAGCTACGATCACAATCGGTTCATCGGAATTTTCTATATTTATTCCTTCTGTAAGACTTATTATCTCATCACACTGTATATAAGCTGATATGATATCATTTGTCAGATCGAGAGATTTGCCTTTTTGTACTGTATATACTTCTTCCAATAAGAGAGCTTTCCCCTGAGTGATCTGTACTGCATCTCCTGTATTTGTATTGAAGTTTTTTATTTCATCGAAGTATAAGACAAGGTCCTGATCACCTGTTCTGTCATCAAGTAGTAAAGCAGGCGCAGCAGCCGAAGGAGAAGATCCGCTTGGAAGAATGGTATAAATTTTATTTATTGTAGCTCCAATGACTTTATCAGCATGCTGAAAACATGCTCCGTATCCGGTGCATTTTAGTTCATTGATATAAATAGATCCGGCTGCTCCCAGATACATTGCAGGAGCTCCTGCATTTGGATTATTCAATGTACCGGATTCCACATTGACGATATCTAAAAACAAATCTTCACAGTCAGAAATATTTATTGCGGTATTATATTTATTAAAAACCCTGTTGCAGATTAATCTGAACTAGCAGCTGAAGATACATCTACGCAGGCGCCTTCAGTAGAACCGGAATTTTCTCCTTCACCTTCAATACGAAAACATTCAATATTAACTATTGAATTACTTTGAGATATTTTCACACATGATTGTTTATTACTGCCTGTATAGGAATTTTTTATTATACCGCCGCCTGTAATATTACAGACACAATCATTTTCACCATCTGTGACTGTCGGAAGCTCATCTGTCATATCTACAAGAGTTCCGGGATCAATGTAAATATCTACACCGTCTTTTAAAATAATTTGCTCGTCAAGATCAGCCCGGATCTGAATAACATCTCCTGCGGCGGCAGCTGATCTGGCATTTGCATATGAAGTATAAAATGTTAAAGATCCCGTTGTTTTAGATTTTACTGTAACCTGAGTAGCCATAATTGTATATTTGATTTTTTAAATAAATTTGATCTATATCTGAATTAGTCATTAAAATACAGCAGTAATGTATAATAAATAATAATCTTTCAGGAATTTTGTTTTATTTTAAAAGAACCATACGTTTAGTATCTTTGAAAAACCCGGCTTCCAATTTATAAAAGTAAACTCCGCTGGCAAATCTACTGCCGTCAAACTCAACCGAATAATATCCGGCATTCTGTTTACCATTTACTAATACCGCCACTTCATTTCCAAGTATACCATATACTTTCAATTTTATAAAACTAGTAATTTGTAACTCGTATCTAATTTCTGTTTTTGGGTTAAACGGATTTGGATAATTCTGACTGAGATAAAATCCCTCAGGAACTGACAAAAAATTGTTTTCCTGAAAATCAGTAATAACAGAATCCTCACTTCTTAGTATTGATCCGAATTCACCAACAGTATAAAATAATCCGGATGATAAATTATAGTGAACACTAAAAAGACTTGTGGAAGGTCCGTTATCAGAATATTTCCAGATCATTCCGCCGTTTGTTGTATGAAAAACTACTCCGGAATTATTTTCAAAACCAACAGCATATCCTTCATTTTCATTTGCAAAACTAATACTCATTATATTACAGAACGGTAATCCAAATGACTGGTTGATCCAGTTTTCTCCTCCGTCAGTTGTTTTTAACAAAGTAAGATTACTTCCGGCAATCCAACCGGTAGATTGAGATATAAAAAATACTGAATTCAGTGATGCTGATGTACCAATCGGTATTATAGTCCAGTTCAAACCGCTGTTAGTGGTCTTTTGAGCTCTCCCGCCATATCCAACGACCCACCCGGTATTTTGATTTGTAAAAGACATCGAAAACATTTCAGAAAATCCGGTATGTCTGGTCCAGTTATTTCCGCCGTCCGTTGTCCTAAGCACTTTTCCCGTTCCTGCTGCCCATCCTGTATTGTGATCATAAAAATATATTGCAGTTAATCTACGGTCAATTGAAAGATACTGAAGGAACCAGTTGTTTCCGCCGTCGGTGGTTTTCAAAATCTTTTCCTTATATCCGCAAGTCCATCCTGTATTTTCATCTAAAAAATATATATCATAAAAAGATGTACTCGAACTGTCTGACCTATCAATCCAGTTATTTCCTCCGTCAGTTGTTTTCATCAAAGCTCCGGTATTGGATCCGGGATTTAAACTACCAACCGCCCATCCTGTATTTGAATTTGGAAAACAGACAGAGTAAAAACTATAAAAAACATTACTGCTTTGACTGAACCAATTACCGCCTCCGTTTGAAGATGAATAAATAATACCATTCTCTCCTACTAAATGCCCTGAGGCACCCTGAAAACAAATAGAGTTTTTTAATCCATTAGTTTGAATGGGATAATAATTCCAGTTTAATCCGGCATTGGTCGTTCGGATAAAACTATCGAGTCCGCCGATTCCAAATGCAGTATCAGAATTTACAAAGTCAAAAGATATTATCGGACTCCAAACATTCAGAGGAAAATTGATCCAAGTATTTCCGAAGTCTGTACTTTTGTAAAATCCAACTCCTGCAGCATAAAGTGTTCCGTTATTTAATTTTATTGAATAAAGAGGTAATTCCACAGTTGAAATTTGCTGAGTGGTCCAGTTATCACCACCGTTTGTAGTATTTAATATTGAATTGTAGGAGCCGGTAATCCAGCCTGTATCAGCATTTATGAACATCACAGAATATAATATGCTGTTGTTAATTCCGGTTTGCTGACTGATCCAGTTTAACCCGCCGTCTGAGGTTTTAAGAATTGTGTTTGAGCTTCCGACTGTCCATCCCGTAAGTGAATTTATAAAAAATACAGAATACAGATCTTCATTGGATGTAGTGTTTATTTGATTCCAGTTGAATCCGCTGTTTGATGTATTAAGAATAGTACCATTATTACCGACAGCCCAGACATTGAATTCGTCCATGCAGTAAATCGAATTGAGTTTTTGATTTGTGTAACTCATTTGATTGTTCCAGTTTTGTCCATTATTACTCGTCCTTAATATTGTACCATAGTTACCGGCAGACCAACCTTTACTTCCGATGAATTTTACTGAATGAAGATCATTGCCCTGTGGATAAGGATTTTGCCAAATCCAGTTTAACTGTGAACCTGTACCTTTTATAATATTTTCCGGAAAGGAATATTGTGAATAGGTTATCTTTCCAAAAATTATAAAAAATAAAAATATTACAAATGATTTTTTCACATCATTATTCATTTGCTTTGGAATAAAAAATTGTCTAATCTGAATGTTAACAATATATTCGGAAAATGCAACTGAAATTTATTAGTTTATGATAAAGTGTGATAACTCATGTGATATCTCATGTGATTTCTCAAAAAAAATTATTGAATCTTAAAAAATATTAATTTAAGTTTAAGTAATTTAGGATTTATTGTAATGAGATATCTATTATACATTTCCATTTTTTTTCTTTCTGCAACAGCTTATTCTCAAAGCAGCTGGCAGTGGCAGAACCCCGTTCCGACAGGCAGAAGTTACAGATCAATTTCATTTGTAAATGCAAATACCGGTTACACTTTATCAGATATTTATATTTTTAAAACAACAAACGGCGGAGATAGCTGGGACACAGTCTATACAAGTGATCCCTATATATTATATTCAATATGTTTCATTTCACAAATGACAGGGTGGGCTGTTGGTCTTCAGGGCTTAATTATGAAAACAACTGACGGCGGATACAACTGGACTTCACAGACAAGCAATACAAATTCTCATTTATGGAAAGCATATTTTATTGATACAAATACCGGCTGGTCTATTGGTCAGGATGGAGTAATTCTTAAGACAACAAATTCCGGGGATAACTGGAATGCTCAGATAAGTCAGTCAACTAATGTTCTTCATTCGATCCAATTTGTATCACCCGATACAGGCTGGATTTCCGGTGCTTATGGTGTAATTCGCCATACAACCAATGGCGGAATAAACTGGCAGGTTCAAAACGCAGGTACTTCGACAATTTATTTTTATGCACTTAGTTTTGCATCGGAAATGACGGGATATGTTGCGGGTAGCTGGTATAGTATATATAAAACAACAAACGGCGGAAACAACTGGCAGCTTATTGCTGACAGTAATAATTCTGCCGGATACGGATCAATATATTTTTCATCACCCGATTCAGGATGGGCTTTTGGTTCTTACGGTTTAATAAAAAGAACAACCAACGGCGGAGTAAACTGGACAAATTATCCTAAATTAACCGACAGATCATTAGAAGTAAGTTCGTTTGTTTCAACCGAAAATGGTTACGTTGCCGGATTGGGAGGAGCATTAATTAAAACTACGGACGGATTAAACTGGGATAAGATTTTTCAAAATGTAACATCAAATTATCTGGATTGTGTTTACTTTATTAATTCTCAAACGGGATGGTGCGGCGGAGCAAATAAAACTATAGCTCATACAACTAATGCCGGAATTAACTGGACCATTCAATCCGATATCCAGGTCAGTGACCGGTTCAATTCTATACAATTTGTTTCGAAAAATGTAGGCTGGGCAAGAGGATCTGAATATTTGTTAAAAACAAATAATTCGGGCTTATCCTGGAATTTTGTTTCCGAAATGAGAGGTAATGTTTCTTTTGACGATGAAATGAACGGCTGGCTGTGCAACGGACCGATCTATAAAACTACAAACGGTGGATTCAACTGGATATTGATCTATGATTCGATTGATGTTCAGGAAATATATTTCGCTGATAAATATAAAGGTTGGGCTATTGGAAACAAAATTATTCATACAACTGACGGTGGTGATAACTGGACAATTCAATATACAGCTTCCAATACACTTTCAGATATAAGTTTTATTTCTGAAAACACCGGATGGATTTGCGGATATTCGGGGCAAATATTAAAGACTACGAACGGCGGGTTAAACTGGAATTTAAGTTTTGTAAATTCTTACCTGCTTTCAAAAATTCAGTTCGTAGATAATATGAACGGATATGTGAAAGGTGCTGACAACGAAATATTTAAAACGGTAAACGGCGGTGTAAGCTGGAATGTATATCCTACTTATTCGCCGATAAATGATTTCTGCTTTATTTCACCGGATACGGGCTGGGGTGTAGGAATGTCAGGAAGTATTTTAAAAACTACAAATGGCGGAGTCATTACTTCCTCATCGATTTACAATTATCTTATAAACCCTGACTATTTACTGTTACAGAATTATCCAAATCCTTTTAACTCAACTACTAAAATATCATATATGCTTCCGGTTAATACAGATGTTAATATCAAAATCTATGACATTTCAGGCAGAATGATAAAAACACTTAAAAATGAATTTCAAACCGCCGGAACTCACAGCTTTATCTGGAATGCGGAAAATTTACCAAGCGGAATATATTTTTATAATATTACAGCAGGTAAATTTTCTGAAACAAAAAAACTTGTCCTTGTAAAATAACTGTAAATATTTGCTAAGATTTTTTAATCTCAAATAAAAATAGTTCTCTCCTTTTCGGAGTCACTTAAATTGACTGAAATAATTATACTCAGTTATATTGTAAGCTATCCATTCTGTCTAAAACAATTTAGAATAAATAAAAAAGTTATAGATTTTTCTTTTCGTTAGTAATCTCCTGATTTCCTCATTACGAATCTTCTGATTAGTTACCTCACATTCCATTCAGGAGATTGGGAAAGTGAGGCAACTTCTGTAGATATTGACTCAATCTGTGAATTCCATCTGTCGCAGCACTTTCTTCCCCCTTTTCATACGAATTTTATTATACAATAATTTATTGATAATGACTATTTTCATTCATATGGCAAAATCAGCAGCAAATATTATTACTCCTAAAAATATCTTTCAATGAATTAAGCCGCAACGCTGTAAAATTCATTGATAAGAATAGTCTTTTGTTATTTGCAAAGGACAAAATACTTTCTGATGAAATTATTGACTCACTATATAACGCATTCACTAATAATGATCCCGACAGAAAAAACCATCTGATACATTTTAACGCTGATGATAAAGTCATTGAAAACATACTTAATGAGTGCAGCAATACCGGACTTTTTTCAGATAAAAAAGTCGTCGTGATCAGAAATGTTAAGAGGTTTTTGAAGAATGAAAAAATTGCCGTTGCAGAATATATTAAAAGACCGAATCCCGATACTTTTCTGATCCTCATATCTAATGATGATGAAACCGATGCTGATAAAATATTTGCTGCAGATTCATTCCTTTCAAAAAGTGATCCGGACGGTATAAAATCTTTCACTGATAAGATAAATATTCTCAAGCCGGATGTGTTCAGCGAAGATGAGCTTCTCGACTGGGTTATAAAAAGTTTGACGGAATGAAAATTTCTGAAGAAACTGCGAGACATCTATTGAATTTTTCTAACTTTTCCCCTGAAGAGCTGAACTCCGAAATTGAAAAGCTCAAAACTTTTTGTTTTTCATCGGGAGAAGTTACTGTGGATTCTGTTAATCTATGCAATGGTATAGAAAAGGATTTTATCGAATCAGACTTTATTAAAGCAATTCTTCAAAGAGATATTGATCTTGCGGTTAAGATCTACAGAAAAATTTCACTGAAAAAGATGTGGAAGTTTATCTGGTCTTTCTTCTCAATTCAGCTTTCACAGCCATATACAAATTAAAAGATCCCTCATCTTCAGGTCTGAATGAATTTAGCCTTAAAAAGGGAGTTAAAGATCTGGTCTATGGAGCAGTTCGAACTTCTTCCTGTTTACAGGAAAATAGCTGCTGCGACTTCTCAGGATAAAATTAAATCAATATTCGAAAATATATATTCCGCTGATTTATCGCTTAAGTCTACAGGCGGAAACAAATTCACAAAAATGTTCTCACTTATTAATAATATCTGCGGTCAATGAAAATTTCCATATTAATTCATTTACCCGGAACAATTAGTTTTAATATAAGTTTATTAAATAGCTTAAATGCCCGGAAAAACCGAAACTGATTATAAGACATTAACGGACGAAGAGTTGATACTCCTTTTTCAAAAAGAGGATGTCAGGGCATTTAATGAACTAATGCAACAGATATAAAGACAGACTTGTTAATTTTATTTTCAGATATACAGGAAATAAAGAAGAGTCAGAAGATTTGGCTCAGGATACTTTCTTAAGACTGTATAAATCAAAACATCTGTATGTTGAAATTGCAAAAATTTTCAACATGGTTTTATACCATAGCTCTTAACCTGACCAGAACTTACATGAACAAAAAGAATAAGATGAAAACCACTTCTATCAGTAATTATTATGACGATGATGAAAAAGATTATGAACTTACTTCCGGATATATTCTTCCCGACGACAGCGCTAATGCTGCAACTGAAGGTGAAATAATTCAGAAAGCTATTAGTTCGCTTAATGCTAAATTTCGCGAAGTGATCATCCTCAGAGATATTCAGGATCTTGATTATGAAGAAATTTCTAAAATTACTTCTTTACCTCTCGGAACTGTGAAATCAAGAATTAACAGGGGAAGGGAATGTCTGAAGGAAATGCTCGAAAGTTTACATAAATCAAAAAAAAAAGTAATAGAAATTATATATTAATTTTGTCAGACGAAGAAAAATATTTAGATATCCGTGAAAAAACTGAAAAGTCTTGAAACTGTTAAGGCCAGCAGTAATTTTACAAATAATCTTCATTTAAAAATCGTAGAAGAAGAAGCCTTAAGGAGAAATGTTCATATTAAAAAATATGATGACGAAAAAGGCGGCTTTCTAAGAAACCTGTTCAGTAATCAACAATATCCATGGCTTATTCCAGCAGTAGGATTTACCATGGTTATATTCTTTATATTCTATGTTACTTATGTCAGCGTGGATATTGAACAACTGGAAAAATCAAATAGTACAACCGCATTGACTAATGAAAGTAATACAGCAAATAATAATTCCGGATTAAAAAATTATGAATCAAAAAATCTCTCGGATTTAAAAAATTCAATAGATAATCTTCCAAAGAGAATTCAGAAAATTTAAAAATCAATATTACACCGATCAGGAAATTTAAACGGAAGTGATTTAAATAATGAAAAGAAAACTGATCAAAGCAAACCGGATCTTGCTTTAGTCGAAACTCAAAACGTAATGTAACTTCCACTGACAATAGGTTTTAAACAGGAAGAAAGCCGTTGAAGAAAATGAAAGAATAAATGAGCCTGTTGCAAAGGATACTGATTCAGAGAATGATATGACATCGTCTGAGTACGGTAGATCAAATAAACTCATTGAATCCGGAACAGATATCAGATCCGAATCTATTTCACCTGATGATAATGCTGAGAGAACAATGCATATGAAACTTGATAAAATAGATAAAACAGGACTTGAAAATCTGCGGGATAAGCTTGGCAGATAATATAAAAATTTTAAAATTTAATATATAAATTTTGTACACTTCAAAAATAAACATTAAGATCAGGGACACTATACTTGATCCTCAGGGAAAGCAGTCGAGCATTCGCTAAAGTCACTCGGATTTAATTCCGTAATCGATACAAGAATAGGAAAATACATTGAGCTGAAGATTGATGCGCGCTCTGAAGAAGATGCAAAAAAAATTACTGAAGAGACCTGCAGAAAACTTCTCGCAAATCCCGTAATGGAAGATTATGAATTCGTAGTTTCTAAAGACGGAGAAGGCAAATAAATGGATCATGTAAAAGCAGGTATTGTAGTCTTTCCCGGATCGAACTGCGATCATGATGTTTACAATATTTTTAAGAATACTCTTAAAGCGGATACGAAATTTCTCTGGCATAAAGATACAAGCATCGGCGACAGAAATATTATTATTCTGCCCGGCGGATTCTCCTACGGAGATTATCTGCGTTGCGGCGCAATAGCAAAGTTTTCTCCTCTCATGAATGAAGTGATTAAATTTGCCGGTAATGGCGGGTTGTAATCGGCATCTGCAATGGTTTTCAGGTGCTCTGCGAAACCGGGCTATTACCCGGAGCTTTGTTAAGGAATGTCAATCTGAAATTTGTCTGTAAAACTGTTACATTGAAAGTGGAAAATAATAAAAGTATTTTTACCGGCGAATATGGTATCAAAGAAGAGATCAGAATTCCTGTTGCGCACGGAGAGGGAAATTACTTTTGTGATGATAATACATTAACGGATCTTATAAGCAATAATCAGATCATATTTACTTATATAAATAACCCAAACGGCTCAATAGCCAATATTGCAGGGATTCAGAATGTAAAAAGAAATGTACTCGGTCTGATGCCGCATCCGGAAAGAGCTTCGGAAGAGCTGCTGGGAAATACTGACGGATACAGGTTCTTTAAAAGTGTTACAGAAAGTTTGTTATAATTTTTATAATTATCCGCTTGCGAAAAGGAGAAATAAAAATGTTTGGTTTAGGAACACCTGAAATCATATTGATAGCGATTGTTATTTTGGTTTTGTTCGGAGCAAAAAAGATCCCGGATCTGATGCAGGGTCTCGGCAAAGGAATCAAGGAATTCAAAAAGCTTCGTCTGATATAGAAAAGATATTACCTCTGCAGATGACAATGACAAAAAAAACTCCAACTGAAAGCTTCGTTAAATTATTTCTGAGATTCGGAATTTTTATCTTGTTATGCATAGATAAATATTCATCATAAATAATCTCTTCCGGTATATTTAAATATTATGAAAAAAAATCCACTGAGTTTAAAGGAGATTCAAAAAGATCTCACTGAAAAAAATATTACCTGCGTTGATCTTGTAAAAAATTATCTTGATAATATTAATGAACAGAAAGATCTGAATGTATTTATTTCTGTATTTGAAAGTGATGCACTTTTTAGAGCGGCGGAGATTGATGAAAAATTAAATTCAGGTAATGCCGGTAAACTCGCGGGAGCAGTAATTTCCGTAAAGGATGTCATTTCCGTTAAAGATAAAAGCTTACCTGCGGTTCAAAAATTCTTAGTGAGTTTGAAACACTGTATAATGCGACTGTTATCGAAAGACTGCTTTCTGAGGATGCAATCATTATCGGTAAAGTAAATTGTGATGAATTCGCAATGGGATCCTCAAACGAGAATTCCTATTTCGGTCCGGTAAAGAATCCGGTCGATAATTCAAGAGTCCCCGGAGGTTCATCGGGAGGAAGCGCAGCTTCAGTTGCAGCGAATATGTGTCTGCTTTCTCTTGGTTCTGAAACAGGCGGCTCTATAAGGCAGCCTGCATCATTTTGCGGTATTACAGGACTAAAAGCAACTTACGGAAGAATTTCAAGGTTTGGTCTTGTTGCTTTTGCCTCATCATTTGATTCCATCGGTATTTTCGGAAACAATAATTATGATATTGCCGCTCTGCTGAAAGTAATTTCAGGACGTGATAAAAATGACAGCACATCTTCAGGCATTTCTGTTCCGGATTATATTGAATTGTCTGAACAAAAATTTAAACCGGAAGAAATTAAAATAGGATTTGCTTAGAATATTTTGAAGAAGGACTTGATCCGGATATTAAAAAAGGCGTTTTGAAAAAATTGATTCTCTTAAAAGCAGGGGATTTCAAGTTGAAGAAATTTCACTTCCGCATACAAAGTATGTTATACAGTCTTATTATATCCTGACATCCGCAGAAGCTTCAAGTAATCTTTCCAGGTTTGACGGTGTAAGATACGGGTACAGATCAGAGCATTCTGAAACTATGGAAGAAATGTATGTCAACTCCAGGTCAGAAGGTTTCGGTGATGAAGTCAAAAGACGTATAATGCTCGGAACGTACGTACTTTCAGCAGGATATTATGATGCTTATTACAGGAAGGCGCAGAAAGTCAGAAGACTTATTATGAATGATTTTGAAAACGCATTCGGTAAAGTAGATTTTATTATTTCCCCACTACTCCCAATACAGCTTTCCGGCTCGGTGAGAAAATCGAAGATCCGCTTTCAATGTATCTGAATGACATTTATACAGCATCAGTTAATCTTGCGGGCATACCTGCTATTTCAATACCTTGCGGCAATGACAGAAACGGACTTCCTTTGGGAATTCAGATAATGGGAAAGAAATTTGATGAATCCGGACTTTTAAAAATCTGGAATAATATCTCGAAATAGTTTCAAGAAAATTCTTTACCTCTTCAGATTAAATTCAATTTTTGTTCCTACATTCTCTTCGCTTACTACATTGATCCTGCTTGAGTGAGCTTCAAGTATATGCTTTACTATTGATAATCCCAGTCCGCTTCCTCCGATATCTCTGGATCTTGTTTTGTCGACTCTGTAAAATCTTTCAAAAATTCTTGGAATGTCTTTTTAGCCGGAATTCCAATACCACTGTCCTCAATTCTCACGATAACTTCCTTTTTCAAGTACATCAAGTGAAATACTAATGGTTCCTTTTTCAGGAGTATATTTGATCGCATTATCTATAAGATTAACAAGAACCTGCTTCAGTCTTTCTTCATCTCCGAATACCTGAATACCGTTTACGGATGCAGGATCAAACAGTAAAGAAATTTTTTTGCTTTCAGCAATAGCTCTCAGCTCTTCTAATGTTTTCGTAATTACGTTTGTGATCCCGAAATATCTTTTGCTCATTTTCAGACCTGTCTCAAATTTTGCAATGCTGATCAGATCTTCTACAAGTTCTTTAAGTCTCTTTGTTTGGTTTAACGCCCTGTTAAGAAAATCCATATTTACTCTCTCGTCATTAACAGCCCCGTCCAGAAGTGTCTCAAGTGAAAGCTGAATAGCAAATATAGGTGTTCTTAATTCATGAGCAACGTTACCCATAAATTCATTCCTGTTAACTTTAAATACTTTTGTCAGCTCAAGTTCTTTTTAGAATTCTTTCAGCAATATAATTAACTTCAGTTATCAGTTCATTAATTTCTCTGCTGCCGGATAATTCACTTTTAATGTCTTTTATATTTTCAATAATTCCTGTTATCTCTGTAATATTGAAATCAAAGTTATTAAAGTTTCCTGAGTCTTGGCCTGTTTTGAGTTTTTCTGTAATAGACAGGATTTTTTTGAGAGGCTTTGAAACTTCATAATAAAAAAATATCAGGCTTACCAGAAATAAAACAAGTCCCAGTATGCCGGATATAAGAACTGTTTCAGTGTTATAGTGAAACAGATTTGATAATGCTGTTATTAATATAATTAGGGAAGAGAAATATATTAAAATATATTTGGTAAGAAGGTTTACTTTTTTTTTGCAACGTGAACATCTACTGTTCTGTCAACGACGTAAACATTTTCTCCCCAAAGCTGGTTAAGTAATATTTCTCTGGAATAAACCTTACCCTCTGTTGGAGATAAGAAAATGAAGCAGCTGAAATTCTTTTTTAGGAAAAAATATGTCTTTCTGATCAATCTTAACGCTGTGGCTCTGACTGTCGATTTCTAAATTGTTGAATTTAATTCTTTGCTCGATCTTAAATGTTTTTTCAGGCTCAGTTGAAGACCTTCTGATTACGGACTTTATCCTTGCAATAACCTTTCTTGGGGAAACCGGTTTTGAAATATAATCATCAGCCCCTATTTCCAGACCGAGTATTTCATCAATTTCGTTTTCTTTGCAGTGAGAAAGATTACAGGTATTCCGGAAGTTTCGGGATTGTGTTTAAGTTTCTTACAGACTTCATATCCGTTAAGCTCCGGCATCATGATATCAAGAATTATCAGATCCGGCGAATCATTTGCAAGTTCAATTGCATCTTTCCGTTGCATGCAGTAATTACTTCAAATTCATTTTCTCTTTCAAGATTATATTTCAGGATATCAACGATATCTTTCTCATCGTCCACAACTAATATCTTCAATTTCATATTTTATTTTTCATCAATCTAACCAAATTATGTTACCAAATCTTAAAGAAATCATTTAAATATTATTTCTTTTCCGGACCTGGCTGATTTATAGACTGCATCGGCTATCTGCATTACCTTCAAAGCTTCCTTTCCGCTGGAGATCAGATCATTATTGCCCTTTACCGCACCGATAAAATTCTGTAATTCGTATTCATAACTTTTCTTAAACGGGTTAGAGGGAATGTTAACTTTTTTTGGCGTAATGTTGTAAAGGTTGTCTTCCATTTTCTTATAAATTACAAACGGGTTGATAGAAGTACTTCCTGTCTTACCAAATGCATTACAGTAAAACAATTCACCTTCTCTTTGAATACCCCAGCTCACTTCCACTGTCAGCGTAGTTTTGTTTTTAAAATTAATCATTACTATACTTGAATCTTCAACGGATTTTGTATTGTGATAATAATTTGTCGCTGAGACTTTTTATCTCCGGAAAGCCAAGTATCCACATACCGAGATCGAGCATTGCAATTCCATTATCCAGAAACACACCTCCTCCTGACATTACTTTTTGAAGCATCCATCTCTGATCGGAACTCTTTGGTTTTATCCATCCGGCTTTAACATAAAATATCTCTCCGATCTCACCAGCTTTTGTGAAAGTCCTTGCAGCATCATGTCATTTCTGAATCTGTTATTCATACCCACCATAATTTTCTTTTTCATTCTTGGGCGGTATCAACTATCACTTTCGCTTCTTTATAATTTCGGGCTATCGGCTTTTCTATCAGAATATCCTTTCCCGCCTCAAGACATTTTTTTCAATATCCTTGGTGAACACTTGTCTGAGTTGCAATGATCACAGCAGAAATATCATCGCTCTCCTCAAGCATATTATTTACATCAGTATAATATTTTTCACATTATATTTTGATGAAATGCTTTACATTTGGAAATATCACTGTCACAAACAGCCTGAATTTCTACATCGTCCATTTTGATAAAATGGGAAGATGAATGATCTGTGAAATTCCTCCGAGACCAACTATCCTGATTTTTATTTTACTCATATATTTAAAAAATATTGTCAAGACACCCAAATCACATACAAAGAATACTTACCGTTGCTTTCTTCCGAACCTGGCGGAGTTGGGTAACTTTATATTGTTCGGGGCTTGACAATAAAATTGATTTGTAATATACTTAAGATGATTTAAACATTAAATACAAACCGAAGCATCCTATAATAATATTTGCGATCCACATTCCCATAAAGGGCGAGATAAGTGCCCTGTCAGCAAGTTTTTCTCCACCAATAAGACAGGCCCAGTAAAGCAGAAAAAAACAGCAGTGAAAATCCGGCTGCAATCCCGAATCCTCCACGCCTACTCTGTAGCCGAGCGGAGCTCCGACTAAAATAAACACCACGCAAGCAAACGGAATTGAATACTTCTTATAAATTTCCACTTCATATGAATCTATCTGCCTGTCTATCTGTCCGGATAGTATAATTATGTTCTTATACTCATTTCCTTCGCTGCAATTAATCTTTTCAGATTATTCAGACTGTCATAACGAGACAAAACGATAGGCGGTGGTACAGATTTTACAGAAAGATCCGGCTCTGTTTTCTGAATCACCGGCGTTCTCTTTAGAATAGTATCTTTGTAATCAATCGTTGCCAGAAGCTGTATATCCTTGGATAAATTGTTTATAAATGTCTCGTCTAAACTTCCTCTGAATTTTTTTAAACTGTCAACAACATTACTCATTGCCGATGCTGATAATTCACGGTCACCCCGCGAAAATGTATTTTCATTTGAATTCTGAAATCCAAAACCCTCTGCATTGAACATCAGCCGATGCTTTTCAAATTTTATTTTTCTGTAATCATTTTCCGGATCTTTCTGACTTAACTGATGTATCTCTCCGTCAGTCAGATTCATAACTATTTTTTAAAATCACTGGTAAATCCAATATCCCCTGCCTTTGCAGTAAGAAGATTCTTATACTTGGGATCTGAATAATCATAAATATAAACTCCCTCAATATTGTTGCTGTTAGGAAATGTTTTCTTTACCATTATCTGAACTCCCTGAAGATCATCGGAAAATTTTCCGGATTCCAGGAGAAATGTTGGTTTGGTTTTTGAAATGTCATACAATAGTATTCTAGCTTTATGATTAGCTTCCGGGAGAATGTCATTATTAAATTTTATCATCAGATAAAACATGATAAATGATACAGCTATAATAGGAAGCATTAATCTCTGAAGACTAATCCCGGATGCTTTCATAATTGTTATCTCATTGTCCGACGACATTGAACCAAACGCCATTAGAGAAGCTACCAGCATTGCCATAGGCACTGCAAGCGTTAACATCCATGCCAGGTTAAGAGTTATCAGCTGAGTGATGAGCCATATGCTAAGCCCTTTTCCGAGAAACTGATCCAGTGATTTTATGAAAAACTGAAACAAAAAAAATAAAGATCACTGTCCTGAGTCCGAAGAAAAAGGTCCTATATGCTTCTTTAAAATGTATCTGTCTATAATATTCATAACTTACCAAAATATCTTTTTAAAAATTCAATCCTTTTCAAACTTCATCTGTAATACAAAATCCTGAAATCCGTATTTTCTGTATGCGCTGACTGCATTAATATTTTTGCAGTATGTCTCAAGTATAATATGTGAAATTTTTTTCTCATTGAACCATGCAGTCAGGTTTTCAATTATTAGTCTGCCGGTATTATTTCTTCTGTACTTTTCTTTGATCACCATCAGTCCAATGTAGCCCATTTTTTTATCCTTTACCCAGTCAAAGTTTTTTCTTTCCTGACCGAAACCACAACCGATAATTTTATTATCATTTTCAGCAACAATAAAGTGTGTCTTTTTGTTCTGTATTAATTTTTTAATGTCATAATAATATACATTTCCTTTTTGAAGGAATTCCGCTGTCAAATTTTCTTTCATATTTTACAAGTGTCTGCTGAAGCTCCTCAAGTTTCTCAGCATCTTCGATCCGGGCTTTCCTGAGATTCAATTTCATTTATAATAATTTACTTTCTTTGTTTCTTACAGTTCCGCCGATTACCAGAGCTGCTGAAATTATAAGCAAATTTTTTATAATATACTGACCCTCGATAGTAGGTGCATACGGAATTTTACCCGGCTGAAAAGTAATCTGAGGAAGCAGTACAAGCGGCATGAACGTTCCGGCCATCTGCATAGCAAGCAGTGCGATTGCGATCCTTATCGTTTTTTTAAAAAGAAAACAGACTCCTATTATAACTTCCCACCAGCCTATTAGTGTAACCCATTCATCTGTATTAAAAACCGGCATCCAGTTAACGGTCGATTTAACCAGTTCAGCTGCAGGTGATATTCCGAGAGACTTGAGCAACCCAAACCAAATGAAAATAACTGCAAGAGAAATCTGCAGCGCCTGAACTCCATGACGGTTCATGAATCCGGTTATGCTTCGGTCAATTTTTTCAGAGTCTATTGACATAAATCAAATAATTCAAAATAAATATTATGGATTTTAAAAATTTTTTGAAAGTAAAAATTATAAACAAATACATTGATCTCAAATATTAATTTCGGCACTTATTGAATATGCTTCAAACATCTTACCGGAAGTTACTTCATGTTAAATAAAACCCGGTATCACTCTTTCCTTAAGATTCATTTCTTTCAAATTCGATCGGTGAATATTTAGGTCTGACGTTCAAATTATATCTATTATATTTGGTGATTATATTCTATCTAATATTTTATTTCAATACATCAAGCTCTTTACCGACTTTTATAAAAGCTGAAATACATTTATCAAGATCTTCCCTTGAATGCGCTGCCGAGAGCTGAACCCCTGATCCTCGCCAGTCCTTTTGCTACCACAGGATAGAAAAATCCAATCACATAAATTCCCTCTTCCAGAAGTCTTGATGCCATGTCCTGTGAAAGCTTTGCATCATAAAGCATTATTGGAACGATCGGATGAATTCCCGGCTTGATGTCAAATCCTGCTTCAGTCATTTTTTCGCGGAAGTAATTAGTATTCTCTTCAAGTTTGTCTCTTAATGCCGTAGTCTCACTGAGCAAGTCCATTACTTTGATAGAAGCTCCCGCAATTGCCGGCGCAAGTGAATTTGAAAAGAGATACGGTCTGCTTCTTTGTCTGAGCATTTCTATGATCTCTTTTCTTCCGCTTGTGAAACCGCCCATTGCTCCGCCTAACGCTTTGCCAAGCGTTCCAGTGATTATATCAACTCTTCCTATTACATCATTCACTTCTATTGAACCTCTTCCGGTCTTTCCCAGAAATCCGGTGCAGTGACATTCATCAGTCATGACCATAGCTTCATATTTATCGGCGAGATCACATATACCCCTCAGATTCGCGATCACTCCATCCATGGAAAAAGCTCCATCAGTACAAATGAGTATTTGTTTAGCTCCTTTTTCTTTTGCTTCTTTAAGCTTTGCTTCGAGATCAGCCATGTCATTATTTTTATATCGAAATCTCATAGCTTTGCATAAACGCACACCGTCAATGATGCTGGCGTGATTAAGTTCATCGGAAATAATAGCGTCAGAATCTCCGAGCAGCGGTTCGAATACACCGCCGTTTGCGTCAAAACATGCTGCATATAAAATTGTATCCTCAGTACCTAGAAACACGCTTAATTTTTTTTCAAGTGTTTTATGAATAGTCTGTGTACCGCATATAAATCTGACTGAAGACATTCCGTATCCGTAACTGTCAAGCGTTTCGTGAGCGGCTTTTATAACATCCGGATGAGATGAAAGCCCGAGATAGTTGTTTGCGCAGAAGTTCAGTACCTGCTTTCCGTTTACAGTGATCTCCGATCCCTGCGGTGTTTCGATGATCCTCTCCCGTTTAAAAAGCCCCTGCTCTTTTATTGTATCTAATTCTGACTGTAACTGAGATTGAAATTGTGTAAACATAAAATAAAATATTTAATGTATAATTAAGTTATTGGATTTATGATTTATATAAAATAGGATTTTTTAACTTAGAGTTTGATACATTATTTTTTATAGAGAGGTTGACAAAAATATTAATGTAGTATGTCCGGATTTTCAGAAATTTCTGAAAATCTTAATTGGCTTCTCATAATAGCCGTAAATAATCTTCAAATAAATATTTAAAGAAGACCGGAACACTTAAAACAGTCATAAGCATTGTATACAAAACTGGAATTAAAAAATCAATAATTCATTTTATTTTATTTCTGAAAAATTTATTTTTGCATTTAAAAAACGAAAGGATTTAAAATGAAAAAATAACACAATTATTCTTTGCTTTAATTTTTAGCATTTCGTTCTCAAATGTATTTGCTCAGACTCAGGAGGAAATGAAAGCCTGGATGGATTATATGACACCAGGAGCTGTGCATGAAATGCTTGCAAAAAAGCGACGGTACATGGACAGGTGATAACACATTTTGGATGGCACCGGGCGCTCCGCCGATGAATTCCAAAAGCGAGGCTGTTTTTTTCCATGATGATGGGTGGAAGATATCAGCAGGGAAAGCACACCGGTGATATGATGGGTATGCCGTTTGAAGGAATGAGTCTGCTCGGATATGATAATGCTTTTGAATGAATTTCATTCCGTTTGGTTTGATAATATGAGCACAGGTATAATGTTTCTTAAAGGAAAATGGGACGAAGCTTCAAAATCAGCTACACTTACCGGACAGATGGTCGACCCTGAAACAAAACAATTATTAGATGTCAGAGAAGTATTTACCATGATAGATAACGATAATCATAAAATGGAAATGTATTTTACAAAAAACGGTTCTGAATTTAAGGCAATGGAAATTTTGTATAAAAGAAAATAAGCGTAATTAATTTAGTAAAATGAACTCCTGTGAAAATACTTTTACAGGAGTTTTTTTATCTGCAATTGAAAAATTCATATTAGTATTTTATTTCCCATTTTAAAAACACTAATTTTACTGATGCTTAAGAGGACGTTTTTTTATTATACCTCCTTTAGTATCCCTTACACTGCTGTTGACTATAAATGCATTCGGATCAAGTTTTTGAATTTCAGAATACATCTTGCTTACTTCAAGTCGGGTTATTACGGAATAAATTACATCCATATCAGCGAACTCTCCGGTTTTACCATATCCTTTTTACCGGTATATATTGTTACCCCTCTGCCCATTTCATTTATTATCATTTCCCGGATCTCTTCACTGCGTCTGGAAACAATAGTAATCCCCGTGTATTCTTCAATTCCTTCTATTATAAAATCAACCGTTTTGGAAGCGGAAAGATAAGTTATGATGGAGTAGAGCGCTGATTCTATCGAAAAGAAATATGCGGCTGAGGAAAACACTAATATGTTTATTCCAAAAAGAATATCGCCGATTGTAGTGCCGTATTTTCTGCTCATAAATATGGCAAGTATTTCAGTTCCGTCCAGCACTGCGCCGCTTCTGACTGTTAACCCTATACCGGCACCTAGAAAAACCTCCGAAAACCGCGACTAATAATTTATCGCTTGTGATTTGCGGAAATTCAGAAACTGCCAGTACAATGGAAAGTCCGGTTATCACAACAGCGGTTTTTATCGTAAAGCTTTTACCAAGTACACTGTATCCAAGTATAATGAAAGGAATATTAACCAGAAGAATCAGAATAGAAAGCGACAAGTTTGTTAACTGCGATATTAAAATTGCAATGCCTGTTGCTCCGCCGTCGAAAAATTTATTCGGAAGTAAAAAACTTTTGAGACCAAATGCTGCGCAGGTGATACCTATCGTTGTCATTATCAGATTTTTAAAAAAAGTTACAATTGTTATTCTCAGATTTCTGAAGCCGCGGGCTAACTGATAAGCGGAGAATGTCTTCCCGCTTTGATTTTTTCTCCGAATGGATTTTATTACTAAATATCTCCAGAATTTTTTCAAGAATAATTTTTAAACTGATTGAGTAATAAATTATATAATATAACTTAGTAAATTTCTCTTATAATTAATAATAAAATTTATTTTCACTTATCTTGGAAATATAGTACTTATTAATATAGTAGAATTTATGTTATCAGAAAAAATAACTATAATAAATCATGGGTTCTGTTAGATTTTAATTTAATTTTTCAATGGTAACATTCTTTTCATATTTTTATATTTGATCTATAAATCTTAAGTTATCTTGGAAAGTATATACAGTCCCACCTATATCGTTTGTGATGTTGAGACTACAGGCATGTCTCCGTATAACAACAGGATCACGGAGATAGCAATGATCAGGATTCAGCATGGCGAGATCACCGGAGAATATAGAAGTCTCGTTAATCCCGGTCAGCATATTCCTTACTTTATTACAAAGTTAACAGGTATCAGTAATGCAGATGTTTTTGGGAAACCGTCATTCGGAATGATCGCAAATGATGTTTTGGATTTTCTAAAGTCTGAAACAGATTCCAAATTAAATTCCGATCTCAAATCTGATGCAGATGCCGGAGTTTTTTTTGTAGGACATAATGCGGGCTTTGACTATAAATTTCTTTTTCATTCATTCGAAAGAGAAGGAATTAAGTTTGAGATGAAATCACTTTGCACGTGTAAACTTGCCAACAGACTTTTAAAAAGACTAAAGAGTAAATCTTTAGGCAATGTAACTTCCCATTTAGGAATCAAAATAAAAAATCAGCACAGAGCTTATGATGATGCGCTTGCCACAGCAAAAGTATTCAGACATTTTCTCGGAATACTTTCAGAAAAATTTGAATATGAAGATGTCAAAGATGTTATAAGATTTCAGAATTCGAAAATTTACGGAAGTGAGAATTTATCTCCGGCATTAAAACGAATCGGATTATCCCTTAAAGAACTACCACGGAAACCCGGTGTGTATTTTATGAAAAGCAAAGACGGTGAAATATTATATATTGGAAAGGCAAAAGATATAAGAGAAAGAGTTTCGGGTTATTTCAGACATAACTCTGAATTTCCGATTAAAATAAGAAAGCTTCTGAGTAATATTGCTGCACTTGAATATGAAGTAACTTTCTCGGAACTTTCCGCACTGATACTTGAATCAAAAATGATAAAGCAGCATAAGCCAAGATTTAATTCCGCACTTAAAAGATACAGGTATCACCCTTTCTTAAAAATCGATGTGCAGAACAGTTATCCGAGAGTCGAAAAAGTTTATGAAATTGAAAATGACGGAGCAAATTATTATGGTCCGTTCAGAAGCGGAATGACTGTGAATAAATTATTAAAAGATATTGATGATGAATTTAAAATTAGAAAGTGTGAGAAAAAAATATTAAAAGCTTCAATTGATCACTCTGTTTGTATGTATAATGAGATCGGTAAATGTAATGCGCCGTGTAATTTTAGTCAGAGTAAATACGAGTATGAAAAAGAAGTATTCAGAGTTCATGAATTTATTACCGAGTCAGAAAAATATTCCGTGCAAAAACTGTATGAAGTGAAGATGCAGGAATATTCAGAAAATATGGACTATGAAAGCGCTGCATTTATACGGGACAGGCTTAAGGATATAAAAAAAGTTATGAGTTATCAGAAAGTAATAACATCTGCAATAAACGGAAAAAAGATAATTATAAAATGTGTGAATAATTCCGCAAAAGAATTTTTTTTCATTCATAATGGAAAGCTTGCAAAGACATATTCCCTTTCCGAAGAAAATGAGGTTGATCAGAATGAAATCATTGGAGAGTTAACAGACTCAGCGGACTATCTGTTTTTTTCTCTAAGTAAATTTGTACAGCATAAATTTAATCCGGCTGAACTTGACGAAATAAAAGTAATCTCAAACTGGCTGGCATTGAATAAAGACAGGAACAGCGTATTTGAGATAGGGGAAGATCATACTTTGAATGATGTAATGAAATTTTTAACCGCATAAAAAACCCGCTTCTTTTGGGAGGAAGCGGGTTATTTATTTCTTTATACTAATTTATTTTTTATCATCATCTACAACTTCGAAATCAGCATTCTCAACATTACCTTCAGGAGCTCCGGTGTTTTCTTTTCCCGGCTGTGAATCTGTTTGTCCTGTCTGCTTTCCGTCTGCGCCAGTAGTCTCAGAATACATCTGTGACGAAGCCTCATTCCATACGTTGTTATATTCCTCTATTGCAGCAGTCAGCGTACTGAGATTATCACTCTTTACAGCATCCTTTAATCTGTCCAGCGCCATTTGAATTTTTGATCTCGTTTCAGGATTAAGTTTTTCCTCAAATTCCTTTAGCTGTTTTTCACCCTGAAATACCATAGCGTCTGCCTGATTTTTCATCTCGATCAATTCTTTTTTCTTAAGGTCTTCACCTTCATGTTCTTTCGCGTCAGTTTTCATCTTTTCAATTTCCGAATCAGAAAGACCTGATGAATGCGTAATTTTTATTTGTTGTTGTTTGCCGGTTCCTTTATCGGTGGCAGCCACATTCAAAATACCGTTAGCATCAATATCAAAAGTAACTTCAATCTGCGGAGTCCCTCTCGGAGCCCTAGGTATACCTCCCAGATGGAATCTTCCTATAGTTCTGTTATCAGTCGCCATTGCTCTTTCACCCTGTAGCACATGAATTTCTACAGAAGGCTGATTATCAGCAGCTGTTGAAAATATCTGAGACTTCTTTGTAGGAATAGTTGAATTCGATTCGATCAGTTTGGTCATAACGCCGCCGAGTGTTTCAATACCAAGTGAAAGCGGAGTTACGTCAAGAAGCAACACATCTTGTACATCTCCCGAAAGCACACCACCCTGAATAGCAGCGCCAATTGCAACTACTTCATCCGGATTTACGCTTTTGTTCGGTTCTTTACCAAATAATTTCTTGACTGTTTCCTGAACAAGCGGGATTCTTGTGGAACCCCCGACAAGAATAACTTCGTCAATTTCATTAAGGCTCAGACCGGAGTCTTCAATTGCTTTTTTACACGGACCGACAGTTTTTTCAACCAGATCACTGATGAGTGATTCAAATTTAGCTCTCGTAATGGTTTCAAGTAAAAATTTAGGTCCTTCAGCTGTCGCTGTAATGTACGGAAGATTTACTTCTGTCTGAGAACTTGAAGAAAGCGCTTTCTTAGCATTTTCAGCAGCTTCTTTTAATCTTTGTAATGCCATCGGATCATTTCTTAGATCTATGCCTTCTTTCTTTTTAAACTCTTCGGCAAGATAGTCAATGAGAACCTGATCAAAATCATCTCCTCCTAAGTGAGTATCTCCATGTGTTGATTTTACTTCAAACACGCCATCGCCTAATTCCAGAATTGACACGTCAAAAGTACCGCCTCCTAAATCATATACAACTACTTTTTCATTGGTTTTCTTTTTATCGAGACCGTATGCCAGAGCTGCTGCTGTAGGTTCATTAATAATTCTCTTTACATCGAGACCTGCAATTTTGCCTGCATCTTTGGTGGCTTGTCTCTGAGCGTCATTAAAATAAGCGGGAACAGTTATGACTGCTTCCGTTACCGGCTGACCGAGATAATCTTCTGCGGTCTTTTTCATTTTCTGAAGGATCATCGAGGAAATTTCCGGCGGTGAATAAATTCTTTTTTGTCCTGAATTTTTATCATCAACTTCGACTCTCGCTACATCATTTTCACCTTTAATAACTTTATAAGGAACTTTCTTTATCTCTTCGGTAACCTCATCAAATCTTCTTCCCATAAATCTCTTGATTGAAAAGATGGTGTTTTGAGGGTTTGTTACCGCCTGCCTTTTAGCCGGCTCTCCGACTAATCTGTCACCTGTTTTAGTAAAAGCTACCGCAGATGGTGTCGTCCGCGCGCCTTCTGCATTCGGGATCACTACAGGATCGTTTCCTTCCATCACAGCTACACAGGAATTAGTCGTTCCTAAATCTATACCAATAATTTTTCCCATATTATTTTTACCCTTTCTTAAAATTTAAAATGCAAAAGTTAAGTAACTTTTACATAATGTTAAAAAAATAAAGGGTGAGTTTCTCTCACCCTTATTTGAATTAAATATTCAGATATTACTTAATGCTAATTTCTTTTACAACAGGTTTTGCTTCTTCTACTTTTGGAAGTGTAATATTAAGCATTCCTTCTTTATATTCTGCATCAATTGAATCAATTTTTATTTCTTTTGAAAGATTAAAACTTCTGCTGAATTCACCGTAATAAATCTCATTTGTTATAAGATTAGTATCATCGGTTTTCTTTTCCTGCTTTTTTACACCGTTGACACTTAATATATTATTTTCTACTGAAATCTTGACATCTTCTTTTGTCATTCCGGGAATTTCCATATTAATGAAGAAATTATCCCTGTCTTCTGTAATTCTTACTTTTGGTAAAAAATTTGTGTTTGGATTGAAGTTTTCAAGCTGACCGAATAGCGGGCTTGTAAAAATTGATTTGAATGTGTCATTAAGTAAATCCGAGTCTTTTTTGAATTTTACTATGTTCATTTTTCTTTTCTCCTTATTATTTTATTATTAATTTATTTTTTCTTTAACACATTCATATATTACAATTGCCGTGCCACAAGAAATTCAGCATAAATTGAATAAAAATTACAAATTATTTATTTCTTGCGAGAAATTTTTTCAATTTTTTGAAAAAGCTGGAGAATAAATTGAAGTAATTTTCACAAAAATGAAAAAACCCGAATCTGAACACAAAGATTCGGGTTTCACTATATACCTAACCAATTTTTAATTACATATTTATAGTTAATGAATTATCTGTTTCATTATAATTTGTTTTATAACTTTTAAGGTTTTTCTTAGCCGGACCGTTTGTAACTTTTCCGGTTTTTGAAAAAGTAGATCCGTGACACGGACATTCGAAACCGTCGCCTGAAAATTCAACATCACATTTTTTATGAGTACAAACTGTACTCAGAGCTGTAAATTTATTACTGCCTGTTCTGATTACGATAGTATTAGAATCAATCATTTCATGTCCTCCTGTACTGCCCAAAGCAGGATAATCAGATAAATTTATTACTTTTGCCGGTGCGGAATTTACTTCCGAAGTTGATGCTATCAATTTTTTAATATCGAAAGTACTAAGTATTAAACCTCCGATTGTAACCGTCTTTACAGAAGATTTTAAAAAATCCCTTCTGTTTAAGTTTTCTTTACTCATATGGTTTTAAATTTATTTTAAAAAATTTTGTGTTTGAATTATTTTATAAGAAACATTTTTTTCGTTTCTGAAAAGTTTTCCGTTCTTAAGGTATAAAAATAAACCCCGCTTGTAATATTCGAAGCATTCCATCTGACTTTATATGCTCCGGGTGTTAATTTTTGATTTACAAGTGAAGCAACATTCTGTCCCGCAATATTATAAATATCCAGTTTTACATCTGAAGATAATGAGATTGTAAAATTAATCGCCGTTTCCGGATTAAAAGGATTCGGATAATTCTGAGATAATTCGTAACCAATTGCGATTTCGTTCAACTGTGAAATTGAGGAAAGAGTTGCTATTATGATCCCTGACATATCAGGTGAATGCGGTGTACAGACGTACTGATAATTCCCCGGAACAGTAATCACATATGAAAAAGTAAGATTATTATTGTCCAGAGGAGCATCCCAGGGAGCGGCGCCGTTAGGACGGGCAGTTCCCTGCTGACCGTTGCAAGTGGTGGTATGGCTACCGTTTAAATTTGTCCATTTAATTGTATCACCTACTACTGCACTAACGTTGGCCGGAGTGAATACAAAATTTGAAGAAGTAATGTTAATAGTGGTTGCTTTTGAAGTATTAGTATTTAAAAAAACCAATACTGAGAACAGGAAAATAAAAAAAGTTTTAAGATTAGACATTTTATTAGATTTTGTTTTTATTTTATTTATTTAATATCATTTTATTATATCTGCTGAACTCTGTCTTCCTATTATTTAACATTACATTTATGCGGTAAAAATATACACCGCTTGCAAATCGTGATGCATTCCATGCGACCTCATAAGTGCCTGCAGAAAGGTCTTTCTCAATAAGTGTTTCCATTTTCTTTCCCATAATGTTAAATATTTCCAAAGTAACGAAAGATCTTTCAACCAGTCCGAATTTTATTTTTGTCACAGGGTTAAACGGATTAGGATAGTTTTCGCTGACAAAAAAACCTTCGGGAATTTCAGTCAAATTGTTGATTACACTTGTATTCTTTTTGGTTCTGGCAGAAACTGTATTTGTAAAATCCGAAACTCCAAACAAATTATATGAACAAATTTTGTAAAAATATGTATGGTCAGGAGTAAGACCTACTTCCTGATAGGTTAATACATCAGCTGCAACGGTATCTATATATCTGAATACAATTTCTCCCAATTGTCTTCTTGCAATTATGAAACCTGATTCATTATATGAATTATCCTGCCATGAAATTGAAACTGATGTTTCTGTAATTTCATCAACTAACAGGTCGGATGGCGCTCTCGGGATAATAGAGGTGTCAATCTGAGCAACCGTGAATGCAATATTTGAATAAGGTGATCTTATATTCCCTGCAAAAGCGTAAGCTCTGTAATAGTAAGTTACCTGATCTGTGACCCAGTAATCAAGGAACTGTTCGCTGTTTGCAAAAGTCTGTCCGATAGTTTCCCATGCAACAGTAGTATCGGGGCTCAGAGACCTTTCAATATAAAATCCGTCTTCATTATTTGAGTTATCATCCCATTTTACTTTAATGTATTGAAATTCTTCCGGTTCGGCTTCTAAATTTATGGGAGGATTAATGGTCTGTGAGAAGAGATACCCGGATATAAAAATAAGATTAATTGCTGCCAATACTAAATTTTTCAATATTTTATCTGGTTTAATCATGATTTATAATTTTTGCTTATCAAAAATAGAATTTATGAATTTGAATAACAAACAAAAATATGAATAAATGTAGGATTCAAATTTAGATTAAAAAGCCGGTAAATTTTTCTTATTTTCTTAACAAAGACAAGCAATTAAATAATTCAGATAAACGATTTGCGAATTTGAAAGTTACTGACGATCTATTTCAGTTAATAAAATCTCTCGAACAATCCGAAAAGCGATATTTTAAAATTTTCGCTACCATGCATGTTAAGGATGCGGAAAGTAATAATTATTTCAAACTCTTTGATGCAATTGACAGACAGGAAATTTATGATGAAAATGAGATAAAAAAAATATTTGCAAAGGAAAAATTTGTCAGTCAGATTCACGTTGCAAAGAATTATTTATACAATAATATTTTAAAGAGTCTCAGGTTATATCACTCCGATAAGAATAAAGTTAATGAACTAATGGATATTCTCAGAGATGTTCAGATACTTTATGACAAGTCACTTTACAAACAATGCAGGAAGCTTCTGGAAAAGGCGAAGAAAATAGCTTACACTTATGAGAAACACGCGCAAATACTTGCCGTGATCGACTGGGAAAAAACTCTTGCCAGAACAAACTCTTATTCAGACACAGATGAGAGTGAGCTTGTATCATATTATCAGGAACATAACCTTGCGACAGAAAAGCTGAACAATCTGAATGAATACTGGAATCTTGCCACAAAAGCGTTCATGTTCAGGAAAAAGCAAGGTGATATCAGGGATAAGAATGAATTAAAAAAATTTAATGAAATTTTTGATAATGATCTTTTAAAGTCTGATAAACATGCAACTTCATTTTTATCGAAAACATTTTATTACAACCTGAAAGGTCTGTATTACTTAACTAATAAGGATTTCAATAATTTACTTGTTTTCTGTGAAAAAATAGTTGTCCTGCTTGAGCAAAATCCTATCCTGCTGAAAGAGGACAATTATATTTCATCTCTCTATAATCTTCTCCTTGTACAGATTGAGTTAAAGAAATTTAATGAGGCACTGCAAACAATAACAAAAATAAGAGCGATTAAAACAGGTTCTTCCACTTTACAGGCAAGAATTTTTGTAACATCTTATGATACAGAAATAAACCTATATATGAAATCGGGAGATTTTAAAAAAGGAGAAAATCTTGTTTCTGAAATTGATGAAGGGCTGAAAAAGCTGAAACATAAAATTAATAAGGAAGCCAAAATTTTATTTGACTATAATATAGCTTATATTTATTTCGGTTTAAAAAAATATGAAGAAGCGTTAAAAAGAATTAATGAAATAATTAATGACAAAGATCTGAACATAAGAGAGGATATACAATGCTTTGCAAGAATTATGAATTTACTCGTTCATTTTGAACTCGGGAATTACGAACTTATAGATTATATTATGAAATCGACTAAAAGATATCTGTCCAGTAAGAATAAATTCAATAAATTTGAATCAATCACACTCACTCAGATAAGAAAATTAATTAATGATAAAACGACAGACAAGAAATATGTGTATGTAGAATGGAAAAAAGAGCTTGATAAAATATCCGAAAACATACTTGAGATAAACGCATTTGAATATTTTGATCTGATCTCCTGGATAGACAGCAAACTTACGGGAAAGGAATTTATTGAGATACTAAAAAAGAAGATTTCATAAATGATTTGTAATTTCTTTAAAATACTTTTTTATTTTTTTATAAAAACTTAATACAACAATTCCGGAATATCAATGAAACGAAATATTAAAGCTCCTACAGGCACTTCTTTAACTTGTAAAAACTGGATAACCGAAGCTGCTATGAGAATGCTTATGAATAACCTGGATGCTGAAGTTGCAGAAAGACCTGAAGATCTTATAGTCTACGGAGGCAGCGGAAAAGCTGCTAGGAACTGGGAATGCTATGATAAAATTATTGAATCATTAAAAAATCTGAACGACGATGAAACATTACTTGTCCAGTCGGGAAAACCTGTTGCAGTTTTTAAGACACATAAAGATGCGCCGAGAGTAATGATCTCAAATTCGCAGATCGTTCCTGCCTGGGCTAACTGGGATGAGTTCAGAAGACTTGAATCTCTCGGACTGACAATGTACGGACAGATGACAGCAGGCTCATGGATTTATATAGGAACACAGGGAATTTTACAGGGGACATATGAAACTTTTGCTTCATGCGCGGATAAACATTTCAATGGAAGCCTTTCGGGCAGATTTGTTTTAACCTGCGGACTCGGCGGAATGGGAGGAGCTCAGCCGTTAGCTGCTACCCTTAACGGAGCGGCATTTCTCGGTGTAGATTCAGACAGAGGCCGAATTCAAAAAAGAATAGATACTGGATATTGTGATGTGATTACTGAAGATCTTGATGAGGCATTGCAAATAGTTCTGGAAGCAAAGCGGACAAAAACCAATAAATCGGTTGGTCTCGTGGGTAATGCCGGTGAAGTCCTTCCCGAAATCCTAAAAAGAGGGATAATTCCCGATATTGTTACTGATCAGACTTCAGCACATGATATGCTTAACGGATATATACCGATGGGAATGTCTTTTGAGAAAGCTCTCGAACTCAGAAAATCCGATCCCGCAAAGTATCAGGAGCTGGCGCGCAAGACAGTTGTCGTGCACTGCAAAACAATGTGGGAATTTATGCAGAAAGGATCCGTTGTATTTGATTATGGAAATAACCTGCGCGGTGAAGCATACAATAACTGCTTTAAATCTGCTTTTGAAATTCCCGGATTTGTACCTGAATATATAAGACCGCTGTTTTGCGAAGGTAAAGGTCCTTTCAGATGGGTTGCATTATCAGGAGATCCTGAAGACATTTACCAAACCGATGATGCGATAATGAAGGCATTCCCGGATAACAAACTTCTTCATAAATGGCTGAAAGCTGCTAAAGAGAAGGTTCATTTTCAGGGACTTCCATCGAGGATCTGCTGGCTTGGTTACGGTGAAAGGGCGAAAGCAGGAAAGATTTTTAATGACCTTGTGAGAGACGGAATTGTTACAGCGCCAATTGTTATAGGAAGAGATCATCTTGACTGCGGAAGTGTTGCATCACCAAACCGTGAAACGGAAAAAATGCTGGATGGCTCAGATGCAATTGCCGACTGGCCGGTGCTGAATTTCGGTCTGCACTGTATCGGAGGGGCAAGCTGGGTTTCACTGCATCACGGAGGCGGAGTCGGGATCGGCAATTCAATTCATTCAGGAATGGTGATAGTAGCTGACGGAAGTAAGGATGCCGAGATAAGACTCGAAAGATGTCTGAGCTATGATCCGGGAATGGGAATAGTCCGTCATGCTGACGCTGGATATGAGCTTGCGATTGAAGAAAAAAATAAGTTTGAAATTAATATGCCGATGCTATCTAAGAAATAGTTCTAAAATGTTCAAACTTGAAATGCATAACTATAATAATTAATTTTAAAAAAACTTTACGAGTTTAAAATAATAGATGAAAAAACATAACTCAGGCGTTTTGAATTTTTTTAATATTGTATTGCTGGCAGTTGCCGCAATACAGTATTATCTGATGACCCCGCTGAATACTTACAACGAAAATTTTTTAAAACCGGGAATGGATTTTGATAATAAGTTTAAGCTTATACCGGGATTTATAATTTTCTATATGTCCGTTTATGTTCTACTTGTAATGGTAATCTTGTTTATAATCAAAAGTAAAGAGAGCAGCGACCTTACAATATTTCTGCTTGCTTCAATTTTTTTATGGAGTCTGGTAAATTTTCTTCACGGATTTTTCCCAACAATGAATATTATCAGACCAAAGGTGGAAAATCCCGGATTCTTCTTTGAAGCCGTAAATAGTTTATACACAAACGTCAAACCATATAATACTATTCCCAACTGGCATGTTGCTACAGCTATTTTGCTTTCCATAGCATATTTTAAAAATCATTTTAAAAGACCTGCTATAATTTATGTGTGGGCTTTTCTTATAATACTTTCACCGCTATTTCTTAAGATGACTTATATAATTGATGTTGTAATTGCAATACCTCTTCCTTTTTTGTGCTATTATCTTGCAGAAAAAATCTCCACAGTAAAATTAAGAACGGAGACAGTTCAGGAAATTGTAAAGACATTCTCGCTGGAGTCACTTGTTCAGTCAGTTGCAATTGGTATCAGAGATGAATCCACTTTGTCTTCTCTAATTGACAACCTGACAAGAATTGAAAAAAGCATGAATGAAAAAGATAAAACGGAAGTAAATAAAATATTGTCAGGATTTGATCCGCCATTAACTTCTCTTAAAGATGTGATCAATAAACTTATTGAATCAATCTCAGCCGAGAAGCAGTTAAGCAAAGCACGCGAAATGTTCGGAGACGGAAATAAATCATATTATCCTTCAGATGTTGAAATGAAACGGGCTACAGACGATCTTATTTCGGAAGCATGTAAACCTTTTGACAATGCGAAATTCAGATATGAGCTTCTTGAATTAAAAAAGAAAAACACAGGTAAAATTAATACAACTTCAATAGAAGAGCTTGCCAAAGACAGGTCGAATGATATCATATTCAGATTTAAAAGTTTTGTGGAATCTCACAAAAAGGACATAGCATTTATAAATAAAATTTCAGGTGCGTCTACTGGAATCGGTGAAATTTCTTTTGAAGAGATTAAAATATTCTCAAAAGAATTGAGAAAGCCGCCGTATGAAATCTCTCCTGATGAGGTCTGGAATGCTTTTGGAAGAATTGAACCGGACAGAGTCAAACCTCTTTTGGATCAGAATAATCCTGCAAATGTAATTTCCCTTACTCAGTATGTAACCGGTAAGATCGAAACGCTTGAGCCGTTCAGTGATATTGTTGACAGAAAATTCAAAAACTGGCTTATAGAAAATGAGACTTCAGGGAAGAAATATTCAGAAGAGCAGATGGAATGGCTTAACATGATGAAAAACTATGTCTCAACATTTCTGAAAATTGACATGATGAGTTTCAATGATCCTCCTTTTGTAAACAAGGGCGGCGCAGCCAGAGCATATAATCTTTTCAGTACTGATCTGAATAAAATATTATCTGACTTGAATGAGCGTCTGATCGTCTGAAATACTTGTAAGTAAATTTAAAAAACAAAAATCAATTTTAAATATCAGCTTAGCAAGGAATAGCTGATAAGAAGCTTATCGCCGGATTTCCATTGCAGCCAACCTTTACCGGTCAGGTTATATCCATCGTCATAAAGTTCAACCATCATCCACTCATCTTTAATCAAAACAGGTTTCATAATTTCATATTTATAAATTACTTCATCTGAATAAGTAAGTGGTTTTATCCTGATTTTTTGCTCAGACGGATTTAATTGTTCGACGGAATGAACTTTTAGAAAAAATTCAGGCCAATAAAAAATTTCACCTGCGTCTTTTTTAACACAGAGTGTCCGGTCATCATATTCATTTACTTCTATTTCGATATAATTATTCGAAACAAACATTATTCTGAAAAACAAAATTTCGTAATCCAATTTCATATGAGCTGGTACAAGCCAGGGCGGAGCGTATGAGATATCTAAAGATCCGTAGTCTTTCTCCGAAAATGTCATGCTGTCTATCGGCGGAATTTCCTCTGCTGGTTCACCGGAAAAGGGGTTTCCGTAAAAATAAAGTGCAGATAAATTTACAAAATCCGGTTTAAAGAAACCCAAACCAATCGAGCTGTCCCGCATTTTTAAATTATTAAATACCATTTGAACTGCAGCATTAAAATTTTCAACTGAATTTCTATCGAATTGAAATGCGGATTTATTCTTTTGCCGTTCATTATAATTATAATAAACAAGACCTGCATTTATCAGGATCAAAACCGAAACAATGATATTTAAAAGTTTTATTGACTTATCGGAAAGGAAATAAGAAATCACGAAGGAAGCTGCAAAGCCCGCGACAGCAAAGTAAAAGCCGTACATTAATACAATAGCTCCGGATGCAAGTCCCTGATCTTTCGCGGCATCAGTCATACCGGCGAAAGTCATTCCTCCGAGAAAGAAAGCAACTATTGTTATAATATAAAGCGCTATACAACCGCGTCTTAAAATATTCTTCATTAAATTTGAAAAAATCTACATTCAGAAATTTACAACATTCTCCATCGTTTCACATTCATATACAGTGACAGAGAATAATCTGTTTTTACGGTTAAAATTTTCGTCTCTAATATTTACAGAGTGAATATTTTAATTAATTCTCAATTAAAAAAATTCATAGAAGTATATAAGAACTTTAAGCAGTGATCTCTATATTTTTTGGCGACTGCATACCAAGTTCTTTGAGTCTTCTGATATGTGAACCAAGCGCATTCATAAAACTCGGCTTGAGATTATATTCGAATCCGAATTCCTTTGCTGTCTTTTCCACGATTGGAGAGATCTTTCTGTAGTGAACATGACATATATGCGGAAACAGGTGATGTTCGATCTGAAAATTCAGTCCGCCGATATACCAGTTGAGTAAAAGATTGTTTCTTGCGAAGTTTGATGTTGTGCGAAGTTCATGCACGATCCAGTCATTTTCAATATTACCGTCTTTATTAGGATGCAGCTGTTCTGCGCCTTCTACTACATGCGCCATTTGAAATATCGTACTCAAAATACATCCGCCAGTCCAATGCATAATAAAAAATCCAAGCAGCACCTGCCACCATACAAACGGAGTCAGCAAAATCGGAAGTCCGATAAAAACAGACAGATAAATTATTTTCACAATCACCATTTTAATAAACTCATTGGTTGGGTTATGTGCATGCTGTTTTGTTAACCCGGCTTTGTTAAAGCCGATAAGCTGGGAGAAATCTTTTACAAGTTTGGAAATGGTAATAAATCCGTAAAGTAAAAAAGCGTGAATATACTGATATTTGTGAATTTTGTGAAGCGGAGCAAGCTCTGACATTCTCAGAGGACCTCTTGATGCAATATCCTGATCATAGCCTTCGATGTTTGTGTATGCGTGATGTAAAATATTATGCTGAATTTTCCAATTGAACACATTACTGCCGAGAAGGTACATTGTACCGCCGAGTATTTTATTCACCCATTCATAATGCGAATAGGAACCGTGCAGAGCATCATGCATAACACACATTCCGACACCTGCCATTCCAATGCCCATAATAGCTGACAAAAGGACTGCCACCCAACCGTTCATAGGAACAGTTAAGATTAAAATAAAAGGCAGGAGATAAATCAATAGCATTGCACCGGTCTGAATAAACAGAGAGATGTTGCCTTTAGGGGATAACTGGTTTTCCTTGAAATAATCGTTTACATTTTTTCGGACGGTGGTAGAGAACAGGTGTTGCTGGTTGTTATTACTTACAAACTTTATTCTTTTCATGAAAATTTAATGAGGAAAATTACACTTCAATGTATTTAGTACTGAATTAATTATAGGTTTAAAATAGGTACTATAAAATACTGATTTCATGTGATTAGTAAAAGCCCTTTGTTCTTTCTGCACATTAAAATTTAATCACCTTAAAAGGAATAAATTATTAATTTTTTGATCTAATAAAATAAGCAACAATAGCGCTTGTAATTATTCCCATTACAACAGCTCCGATAAGACCCTGCATAATGTAACTTTTCAGATTAAAAAAATTTAAAGCTTCCTCTTTAGTCATCTTACCTTCTTTTACTGCAAATTCAGTTACATTTGAAAAATAATCAGGAGTTATAAAAGTGCTTGTGATATATTGTGTCAGCGGACTAACTATTGTAACAATTACGGTAATGATAAGTCCTGTTTTAAATCCCTGCATATAACTCATATTACCGTCATAAAAATTGTTCTTCTTATCGAGTAATGCGAGAACATAAACTGCCACTGCCGGTATTGCAACTAAATTAGTATATATTGCATGCTTGACAATATTCTCATCATGAAGTCCCGCCAGCTTTTCGATCAACATCCAGAGTAGCATCATTATCATGAAAATAACAGCCCATTTAAATTCAATTTTCAAATTTTTCATAAATCTGAATTTAGTTGTAAATTTAAAAAAAATTTATTTCATACCCTGAGCGCTAAAGGTCAGTAATTTATGTCATAAAAAAATATTTTGCAATTATAAAATACCCTCACACTCAAGACGGAAGTTCAGACATTTCGAAACAAGAGGATGAAGGTTCTCTCTGTCAATTAATTTCAGTCTTCTTTTGCCGAGTCTTCTGTCAAGCATTGCGAAAGATCTGATCACAGGGTTGTCGCTTTTCAGAGCTTCATCTATATTCATGCTTATAAATTCCCAGCAGACGTCTAAAAAATCAGCTCGGAAGAACTCGCCTTTTTCGACTGTATTACCTTCTAACCTCTCATCGACGGAAATTCTTTTATCAATATCAGGTGTATCCCATTCAAACTTATTGTAGTTATCCGGAGTTGAAAAATTTGCGAACCTCTGCTTTATCAATAGTTATCCATCCGCGGACCATAAAATAGCTTCCGGAAGTATATCTTGTAACAAATATATTTACTCTTCCTGATACACTTCTGGCAAAATTATCTTCTATTATTTTTTTAATTTACTCCATTTTTCTTATAATTAGTTTGAATTAATTATGTTGATACAAATTCATAGTTCAATTCTCAATTATAAAATTCTGCCGCAATACTTGCAGTAAACTGCATCCTCATCATGATTATCCGAACTGCAATTTGAGCATTTTCGAATTCCAATTCTTTGTTTCACGGCATTGGACATTTCGACAGTTACTATACCTGTAGGAACTGCAATGATCGCATAACCAAGTAACATAATAACAACAGCCAGCATCTGACCTAAAACAGTCTGAGGTGTCAGATCTCCGTAACCTACGGTTGTTAATGTAACAACTGCCCAGTATATGCTTCTCGGAATACTTGTAAATCCGTTTTCTTCACCTTCGATCAGATACATCAGCGATCCGAGAATTGTAACAAGCGTTAGTACAGTAAATATAAAAACAGTAATTTTTCTGCGGCTTGCTTTTAACGCCTGTAATATAACTTTAGACTCACCTACATATTTAACAAGCTTCAGGACTCTGAAAATTCTGAGTATCCTAAGCATTCGTATCACAATAAGGTATTGACCTCCCGGGATAAACAGACTGACGTAAGTCGGAAGTATAGCAAGCAGATCGACTATTCCGAAAAAACTTTTTGCATAGACCAGAGGTCTTTTGACGGAAACAAGACGGGAAATATATTCAATGGTAAATAAAACTGTAAAAACCCATTCAGCATAAAAAAGCAGACTGCCGTATTGTGATCTTACAGAGCGTATGCTGTCGAGCATAATTGTAATTACACTCAGTAAAATAATTATAATGAGAATAATATCAAACCATCTGCCTGCAGGAGTATCAGATTCAAAAATGACTTCGTAAAGTTTTTTACGGCGGGGCGAGAGATCCTGCTTTTGATTAATGGCGCTCATTAATTATAATATTTAGATCTGAGATCAGATATATTTCAAATAAAATAATTAATGCAGTAAAGACATTCTACATATTAAATGAATTGAGAGTGCACTGAAACTCATTCATCCAAAACACTTTCGAGAATTATCAACTTCTTAAAACATTAAAATTTAAAGCAAAACATTTTAAAAAATTAATGTACCTTTTAATGCTTACAATAATATTATCTATGAGAAAAATCAGTTCTATGATTTGATCATAATTAGAAGCATTTTAAAACGTGAAACGGAATTAACTGCATGAGGTTTGTTTGCAGGAAGGATTATCGTTTCATCTTTTTTCAGCATAAAGTTTTTTCCGTCGAGGATGATCTCCGCTTCACCGTCAGTTATACAAACCAATGCGTCGAAAGGCGCTGTATGTTCACTCAGTCCCTGACCTTTGTCAAACGCAAACAATGTTACTGTTCCGGTCTTTTTGGAAATTAAAGTTTTGCTTACCACAGAGTCTTTCTGATAATCGATCCCTGAGCTTAAATTAAATTGCTGAGGTGAATTTTCATTACTCATAATTTTATTTTAAAGGTTAATATTAATATATCGGAATTTATTATTGTTCAAAGTAAATAACAAATTAAAATACTTTAAAGATAATTTTAAACAATAATACACATTTAATTAAACATAAAGTATGATTCATTTCACCGGTAAAAACAATTTCAGTTTCAGTTTTTAAAATTGTAAAAAAGCCTTTTATTAAATTTTTATAATTTTTAATTTATCTTAGTTCTTTTATCAAAATATCGGGGTGCTTTCATTATAAAAAATGAAGGCTGAGAGCAAACCCGCAGAACCTGCTACGGATAATGCCGGCGAAGGAAATACAGAAAAATTTTTAACGCTTAAATCTTTTTACCGGGTTCAAAAAGATTTAAGCGTTTTTTATTTTAATAAAAAAATGAATAAGATTTATTTATATTCACTGATAATGATTGCTTCAGTATCATTCAATTTACAAACCGCAATTTCCCAATACAAGGATACAGAAAAAAACGGTATTGATTCTTCGGAGTTTAAGACCGAAACCATCGAAGTAGATGCGCTTAAGGGAATTGAAAGATATACACCTGTAACTTTTGAAAATATAGAGCGCAGTGAAATAGAAAAAAAATACAGCGTACAGGATATACCGATGTTTTTAAACGGCTATACCGGTATTAACTCATATTCCGAATCGGGAGCAAACGTCGGATATTCATATCTTACTCTCAGAGGTTTTGATCAAAGAAGACTCTCCATATTAATAAACGGAATTCCTCAAAACGATCCCGAAGATCATCAGGTTTACTGGGTTGATATATCAGATCTTGCTGCATCAGTGGAAACCATACAGATACAGAGAGGTGTCGGAACGGCATTATACGGTTCGTCAGCGATCGGCGGAGTAATTAATATAGAGACAATAGATTTTTTTAAAAGGAAGTTTTTAAATCTTACAGCGGGTTACGGAGATTTTAATACAAGAAAATATTCATTCGAATATTCATCAGGTAATGTAAGCGACGGATACGGATTTTACGGTAAGTTCACAAAAATAAATACTGACGGATACAGGGATCTCTCATGGTCTGATCACTTTTCATATTTCCTCAGCGCCGGTAAAATAACCGGGAAGAATTCAGTCTTGAAACTTAACTTATTCGGAAGTCCGGTGAGAAATCATCTGGCTTACCTGGGCGTTGACAAGGCGGCACTTGACGGAAAGATCAGCGGTGATCAGGAAAAAGACAGAAGGATCAATTATCTGACTTATCCTGATGAGACGGACAATTACTTTCAGCCGCATTATGAACTTGTGTTCAATATTCAGCCGTCAAAGAATCTTTATGTCTCAAATACAATAAGTTATATAAGAGGCGACGGATATTTTAACACGTCATTTCCTAAAGACTACGGATATGATTATTCCTATTTCAGATTAAATCCATTTTTCGTTTCTGATACTACAACATTTAATTCTTCATATTACAGGAGAAACGCTGACGGTACATTTTACTTCGAGCAGGGAAAAGGATATGAAATAGTAAGAAGCGATATGATCACAAAACTTACGGTAAATAATAATACTTACGGATGGTTTCCGAAAGTTCAGATCTCACACAATAAAGACAAAGGCAAAGCTGTATTAGGCGGCGAGGTCAGGTTTCACAATTCGGAGCATTTCGGTGAAGTCACATTCGGCGAGGCATTACCGCAGGGGACGGAGCCAAATCATTTGTATTATTTTTATAACGGCGGTAAAAAAACCTTCTCTGTATATGCGAATGAAATTTACAGTTTTACAAATAAGCTGAATGCAATGCTCGGGCTGCAGTATATTCATCACAGGTATGAATTATCAAATGACAGATTCAAGCCTTATAACTTCAGTGTCAGTTATGATTTTTTTACGCCGAGAGCGGGAGTGAATTACAATTTCAGTGACAGGTTCACCGGATATGTAAATTATTCATTTGCAAAACGCGAGCCGAGACTTAAGGATATATATGACGCTGAAGATCCGGACAGCAGACCGAACTTCAGAATATTAGATCCGGCAAAAGGAATTTATGAAGATCCTCTGATAAAGCCGGAAGAAATGAATGATCTGGAAATTGGATTTGGATACAATTCGGATATTCTGAAAGTCGGATTAAATTTTTATAACATGGATTTTAAGAATGAGATTGTAAACAACGGTCAGCTTGATAATGTCGGACAGCCCATAGTCGGAAATGCCGGACGGTCAGTTCACAGAGGAGTGGAGATTGATTTTGTTCACACTTCATTTACATCTAATTATATGAAAGGATTTACACTGTCCGGAAATCTCAGCTTATCTGATAATTATTTTAAAGAATACAGGGAGATCACGGGAGCGGATTCCACGGGAAATATAATTTACGGGAATGATTATTCAGGAAATAAAATAATCCTTACGCCGGATGTGATCGGTAATCTTTCAGTTGAATTTTATCCATTAAGAGGAACCGGGGCGTATTTAAGTCTGATGCATATCGGAAAGCAGTATCTTGATAATTCAGAGAATGAGAGAAAAGATACCGATGTCCGCAGTCAGCCGGGTTATATAGATAAGGTAATAGAACCATACACAGTAATCAATGCCGGTATATCGCTTGATATAATTTCATTGACTGAAAGCAAAGGACTGAAGAAAATGTTTTCAATGATACAAATGGATATGAAAGTGAATAATGTATTTAATTTAAAGTATGAAATGTCAGGGAATGTAAGTTTCGGAACACCATATTGGATACCGGCAGCGGAGAGGAACATATATGCGGAGATAAAAGTGGGATTTTGATAAAGGGAAAATTGTAGTTAGTGACTGATACAACTATCGAGATCCGGCATTAGATTAGATTGCTGCTGTGCTTTACTAAACCTGCCAGGTCTTATCTGATTAGGGGTATGTGATCTGAATTCAAATAAAACCTGTCAGGTTTTGCCAAAGCTGATAAATATTTAATTCACTGCCAAATCTCTTTCAGCAGATTTTCCTTAAATTTAATTTATCTTATACTTTATATTAAATCCCGCTGATAAATTACTGGTCCCCTTTGGATTAAAAATACTCGTTATATTATTTGTACCAAGGTCTATGATTACAGGTCCTGTATCTATTCCAAGCCCGAGACTAACCAGTGTATTTTCATCTCCGCCGAATGAAACACCTGCTCTCGGAGATACTACGTTGCCTGCATTAAATTCCGCTCCGAGTCCGAATCTCGGTTTCGTCGTTCCGCCAAGCTTATCTGTTATACCCTGTATATAATCAAATGAAACACTTGCAATTTCAAGTCCTGTTAATTTTTTGTTTCCGGGTGAATAAATCCTGTACGTCGCACCGAAACGCACTGTAGTAGGAAGACTAGTTCTGAATTCAGGTACCGGTGTTTTAGTTAGTTTGATCTTATCAATTAATGAATCCACCTGCTCTTTGTTAGTTATATCAGTAAGAATAAAATTTCCGTCATTAAAATATCTTGCATTATTCTTTGTCCAGTTTAAAAAACCTACATCAGCCAGTGCCAGTCCAATATTCAGCTTTCCGTTACCGGAAAATTTCTTGAAAACTAAATTCACGCCTGCATCAAAGCCAAGTCCGAATCCTGCATTGCCGCTGGGAAATTTAATGTTGAAATCCTCTTCAATTCCGGAGTATTGAAACTCGGACTCTCCCGTTGACTGGAATATATTCTGCGCCGAAGTCTGAATGGTAAGAGTGTTCTTTGTTGTCTCAAAATAATAAATCCCGAACTGCGGCTTGACTGATCCTCCTACTGAAATTGATTCAATAAGATTATTATTCTTAATGTTCAATATTTTTGCATAACTTAAATTAAGTTGCCTGGTCCAGTATCCGTTTACTTTATTCTGCGAAAGATCATAAACCCTGTTCGGTAAATTACCGTAAAGCCCCAGATCCAGAAAATCCTTTGAAGGAGTAAAATCAGCTATTACCCTGTCGTCCAGTGAAATCCCGAATGAACCTGCATACGGATGATTATAAATTACGGAAAATATTTTTGCTGATGCAGTGAATGTTGTTTTCTGATCGCTGGCGGAATTTACGATATTCTGCTTGTCAGCCTCAGTCAGTACAAACGCATTTCCACTTGCATCCTCTCCGAAATAATCGTTGTAAAAATTTAAAGAAAGGTAATCACTGTTGTTCAGAAACTGAAACGTTGTAAAAATATTGAAATATACCTTTGAATTATTATTGCCCCTCTGAAAAACTATGTTTGCAGGATTTTGATTAAATGCATCAAGTTCATATGAGTTCGCAACAGATGTATTACCCATTGACAGTCCGCGGACGTCATACAAAACCTGTGAGTTTAAACTGCCAATAATAAAGAAAAATATTGCAGCAGCTGAAATTAATTTTTTCATTTTTATTAGTTTATGTTAGTCAGGATCAATTCTGTATGTAAGAGTTCCGAATCCGGCAATACTTATTCTGTCGCCCGAACGGATCTTTACGCTGTTTAAAGGATCCGGAATATGATTCGGATCCGTGAATAATTTATTCTCATAAATAATTTTCCCCATCCTTTTTATCTTTGAAATATCCGCGCTGTCCAGTACGGCGCTGTATGATGTAATGGTTGATGTAGTTGAAAATCCATCAGCGCCCACATTACCGGCATTAAATGTAACGGATGAATCCTGCAAATTTCCCAGTATTAAAGAGATCGGCAGAAGCGGATTAAAAAGTGAATCAAGCACCAGCACTTTAGCGACTGTCTTGAGAGGAATTCCATTTTGTGAGGTCAGAGTAAACACTAGTTTCTTAGCTTTATCCAGATCTTTCCGCTGATCCTCATCATGTATACCCACGTCAGCAGTATCTCTGAAAACTATTGGTTTTGTAATGCTTACATTGAGCGGAACCTGCAGTATCAGTTTTAATGAAAGACTGTCCTGATAATTTACCGATCCCTCCTGATAAGTATTATTTAAAAAATCCGTTCTCTCGACAAATATTTTTTTCGGAATGTTATTTATAAATTCTCTTATGTTACTGTTATCTTCATTTATCGGATAAGCAAGTGAATCAACTTTCTGAGGCAGTATAAGTGAAAAGACACTGTCAATCTGATCTCCCGGTTTACCGGTTTTCAGATATTTCAGTCTAACCCTGTGTCCGTTTTTATTCTCGCCAATTATTGAAATGTTTCTGAAGTCAACCTGATATATCTCTCTGAATTTTTTCACTACAAAGAAATTTTTATCCGGCGTTATATCAGAAAAAAACAATTCGCCTTCCGGAACATCAGATCCGAAAGGATCCAAGACTTCGTCCTTGCTGATCCCGGTGTTTAGCGGTTTTAATATACCTGACATGTTTTCTATTGAATACTCAGATAATATGTAACTGAAATTCACAGGAACAGGAACTGAAGAGTTAAATGAGATTCTTACATTTAATCTATTGTCCGGAGTTTTATTGTTTATATAATAATCCCTGAGTTTAAGAATTATATTTTTTTCACTTCCGGCATTTATTGTGAAAGATAATCTGACAGTATCGTTATTTTGTTTATGAAAAAAGTTTTTTATTACAGCATTAATAGTATAATCGCTACCCAGGGAATTGAAGAATTTGAATGTCAGACTTCCGCTTAGAAAATCCATAGTTGTTATAAAAGTTGAATCATTAAATGTTACAGATGTATCAAGCTGCAAAGTGCTTGGAGCTGTAATGAATGTCTCTTTAATTCCGTCAAATTTTATATCTTCGCCGAAGACTCTTCTGTAGTTGGATTCACCGTAAATAAAAATTATGTTATTATTTAAAGAATCGATTCCTATATTACTGCTTCTGTTTATTATATCAAAGACATTATAACTCTTTATTGAAAAGGGGATCCTGAGATCAATGTCGTAATTTGGCAGCGAAGGTGATTTTAACTCACAGCTGCTTAATGAAATAGAAAGCAAAATCAAAAGAACAGTTGTTGTAACATGACATCTTTTTAGCATATAGTATTATTCATTTTGTAAAGAACGGGAGTAAATGTTTAATTTCCGGATTTTAATTTTACTAAATTAATTAATTATTTTTTAAAATGAAGTGAAGTATATAAATTATGAAACATTAAAATAAACCTTCAGCTCCCGACAATCTTTACTTCATCAGCAAATACATCCAGTAATTTAAATTAATTAATTGCCGTTCATTGAAAGTAATCAAACATTGTATAATGTTTTTGTTTAATGAAAAACTTAAATACAAATGAAAATGATCTGCTTAATTTTATCAGTTAAGTCCCGCTGCTATTGATAGAAGCCCGGGAACTCTCAATAAATGAAATGCAACTGCCCCGCGAAGACTATTAACTTTTAAAAACAGACTTTCAACTTTTGAGCGGAAAAATTTAACTATTTAATGAAGATACTCAACTTTTAAGAATAGACTCGTAACATCAAAACGAAGTCTAATAACTTTCAGGAACAGACTCGAAACTCCAAAGCTTTGACTATCAACTATCAGGAATAGAATCATAACATCAAAGCGAAAACCATAAACTTACAGGAATAGAATCATAAAATCAAAGCGAAGACTATAAACTTACAGGAATAGACTCGTAACATTAAAGCGAAGACAGCTAACATCAAAGCGAAGACAATTAACATCAAAGCGAAGACAGCTAACATCAAAGCGAAGACAATTAGCATCAAGGCGAAGACAATTAGCATCAAAGCGAAGACAATTAGCATCAAAACGAAGACATCTAACATCAAATCGAAGACACGTAACATCAATGGAATTTCATTTAACATCCGTGCTATGCAATATAACAGCCGCGCGGAGAAAATTAAAAGTTGTTCGAAGACATTTTACAGTGAATCGAAGCAGATTTACAGTGTATCGATGACGTAAACAGTATCTCGAAAACGCAAAACAGTGTATCGAAGATGCAGAGCAGTTAAGCGAAGAAGAATAACAGTGTGCCGAAGAAGAATAACAGTGTGCCGAAGAAGAATAACAGTGTGCCGAAGAAGAATAACAGTGTGTCGAAGACGCAGAACAGTGTAGCAATGCCGTGTGTTTTTTAAAATTAAAACAAAAACCGCAAATATAAGCTGATTTATAATTATTCAAAAAAAACAGAAATGTATAAGTCTGGAATTTAAAATTAATTAACAAAAGTTTTAGTTTTCACAAAACGAATATATTGCAGTTTGACAATACAATGTATTTTAAATAACTTGAACGGAGATTAAAAGAATATTCATTTATTTTCAAAATTAAAATTAAATTTCAATATAAACTTTAAATCAAATTGGATATATTGAAACATCCTAAATAAAATAAAACAATCACAAACATGGCAGAAGAAAAAGATTCAAAAATGAAATCTCTCGATCTTGCACTCGAGCAGATACAGAAGGAGTATGGCAAAGGCGCTATTATGAAACTCGGTGATAAACCGATATTAAAACTTGCTTCGATCTCTACCGGCTCAATTTCTCTCGATGCAGCGCTCGGTATCGGAGGCGTTCCGAGAGGAAGGATAATGGAAATTTACGGTCAGGAATCTTCGGGAAAGACCACTATTTGTCTTCATATTATTGCTGAAGCACAGAAAACCGGCGGTCTCGCTGCATTCATAGATACTGAACACGCTCTTGATACATCCTATGCGCAGAAGCTTGGTGTAGATGTAAATAATCTACTAATCTCTCAGCCGGAATACGGCGAACAGGCGCTTGAGATATGCGAGACTCTCGTCAGAAGTAATTCGCTTGACGTAATAGTCGTAGACTCTGTCGCAGCGCTGACACCACGCGCGGAGATCGAAGGTGAAATGGGAGACGCTGTAATGGGAATGCAGGCGAGACTTATGTCTCAGGCGTTGAGAAAACTTACTGCCGCTGTTGCAAAATCAAACGTTGTTCTCATTTTCACCAATCAGATGAGAGAAAAGATCGGTATAATGTTCGGAAGTCCCGATACAACTACAGGCGGTAAAGCCCTGAAATTTTATGCTTCAGTCAGAATGGAAATAAAAAGGATTGCAGCGATCAAAGATGGCACGGATGTCATAGGTAACAGAACGAGAGTAAAAGTTGTAAAGAATAAAGTTGCTCCGCCGTTCAAGGAAGTGGAGTTTGATATAATTTATAACGAAGGTATTTCCAAACTCGGAGATCTCATTGATATGGCGGTTAATAAAGAAATTATCAAAAAATCCGGCGCATGGTTTTCATACGGTGAAAGCAGAATGCAGGGAAGGGACGGAGTAAAGAAATTTCTTCAGGAAGACAAGAAAAGTCTTATGAAACTGTATAATGAAGTCAAGATAATGCTGGGCATTACAGATGATACCGAAGAACCTGTAAACGGTAAAGCTCCGGAATCAGTATCTGAAGAAGCAGCTGCGAAAAAGAAATAATTATTAAATAATATTTTTACTGACTGCTGATTTTTTTAAAAAAGGTCAGCAGTTTTTTTTATGAAAATATCCGGGATAGAAAAACAAAAGAAAGAAAAGCAACGATGTAATATTTTCATAGACGGAATTTTTTCAACCGGACTTTATGAAGATACTGTTGTTAAATTCGGATTAAGAAGCGGTGATGAGATCAGCGAAAAGGAATTTGAAAAGATCAGAGAGTATGATGAATTTAATTATGCTAAGACAAGCGCGTATAAGTTTTTGTCATACAGGCAGCGCAGTAAAAAGGAAATGGTAACAAAACTCAAACAGAAAAAATTATCCGAGATCGCTATTAATAAAGTTATAAAATTACTTGAGGAACAGAAATATCTTAATGATGAAAACTTTGCCGATAACTTTGTTAAAGAAAAAATAAGAAACAAAAAAGTTGGTAAAAGGACGCTGATTGGAAAATTACTGGAAAAAGGAATAAGTAAGGAGATTTCCGAAAGTATTATATCAGATAATTACCCGGCTGAGGAAGAATTTGCAGTTGCAGAAAAAGTCCTTGCAAAGTTTGTGAGATCCGGTAAATTTAAAAACGATTATGACAAAAAATCAAAATGCTTCCGTCATTTAATATCAAAGGGATTTGACACAGATACTGCCAATATCCTTCTCTCACGAAGAGATAATTAATTTATTTAAAATTGAATTTAAAGTATATTTGTTAAAAATTTAAATTATAAATAATTTACTTCAATTTTATTTTTTATGATTTAAATCATATAAATTTTTGATACCTGTCATATATATTTAACAGATATTTTGTTTTCTTGATCTATCTGATTTATAGTATACGAAACACAATTTCAGATTTAAACTTGTTTAATCTAAAAAGAGGTTTTAATGGAAAATATGATTTACTCCGAGTTTTCAAAGTATGAGGAAAAACTCAAAGATAGTTTCAGAGAAAAATATAATCTGCCTGACAAAGAGCTTGATGAAATAGTCAAAGATCTCAGAACTATTGTTATGCAGATGATTCAGCTTATGCGGGACGGTAAGTCAGTGCATGAAAAATTTTTCTCCGATATTATTCTGAATTCCGTAGATGCCATAATTGGATTCGACTGTGACTTTAAGATCTTTCTGTGGAATAAAGGAGCGGAATCAATTTTTGGATATTCAAAAAACGAAGTAATGGGAAAGGAATTTTCATTTCTTATCCCACAGTATCTTTTGGATAAAGGTGAGAAAGATTTTTTAGTAAAAGAAGTTGAAGAAAAAGGTTTCATTACGAATTATGAATCCGAAAGACTTACAAAAGACGGACAGTTAATTAATGTCAGTATTACAAGATTTCTGATCTTTAATGAAATAAAGGAGAAGATAGGTTCTGTGGGAATGATCAGGGATATAACTACCATTAAAAAGCTTCAGAAAGAATTAAGGGAAAAAGAAAATCTCGCTCTTATCGGTGAAGTTGTTTCAAGTATTGCTCACAGTCTTTCAAACCCGCTTAATATTATTTCCGGTAATGCCGATTATCTGCTGATGAATAAAAAAGAAAACGACAAAGATCATGAAGAGCTGAAATGCATTCTGGATGAAGCGGTAAGAATTACAAAATCGATCAAACATCTTCTGAATTTCTCAAGACCGTTAAATATTACAAGAGAAAAAACCAATATTAACAGAATCATTGAGAAGGCAGTCACAGATGTGAAGTTTCTTATACAGGATAAAAATATAACTATCAGAAAATCACTTCATAATAATATCCCCGACATAAGCATAGACAGGGGTCAGATTGAGGAAACTATCTGTAACCTGCTGACAAATTCTGTTCAGGCAATAAAGAAAACCGGAGAAATAATTATAAAGACAGAAACTTCAGATAATAATATCATCATAGAGATTTCCGATTCCGGCGAAGGAATTTCAAAAGTTAATCTCGAAAAAATATTTACTCCATTCTTTTCATCAAAGGAATACGGCAAAGGTACAGGTCTCGGACTTTCGATTGCAAGACGGATCATTACCGAACACGGCGGCAGCATTTCCGCATCTTCTAAACCCGGTAAAGGCGCTAAATTCCTCATAAAACTTCCTCTGAATTAGATTAAGTTTATTTAGATTTTTTAATATTTACACACTAGTTTTGCTCAGCATTTACAAGGGTTTACCGTGTGACAACAGATGTCTTTTTCTTATTGTATATTATGGTAAACTTAAAAATAATTAATATGAAAATCGGTATAACAGATTACAACATAGAAAAAGAATTCAATATTTATGTTAAGAAAGTCAACAGGCAGTTTATGTATGACAGATGCAGGGATTATAAAGTAAGAATAAAAAAAGATGACGAACTTCCGGCTCTGTGTTATAAATATCTGAAGAAAAAAAGAAATATGAAGCCATGGGAATATCCTGACGATGAAGACGGCAATGCAGTATACCTGAACCGGCTGGTAATGCTGGAAGATAAAATTGCTTTGTATATTTTATATAAGAAACTTAATTCAATGAATAAAAAAGATGTAACTGATGAAAAACTGAAAAACTTAAAAGTCAGTATAAAGGAATTTATAATCAGTTGTATTGAAGATGTCGAAGATACAGAAGCAAGGATCAGAGTTTATAAAAAACATAAAAAGGTTGCCAATAAAAAATTATTTAAGAAAGTTTAGTTCACTTCATTAAACATGTTATCTTTATCATTTTAGTTATAAATGTTAAATTGATAATGCCCCCATAATTTTTTATTTTATACTGATATCAATTCGTAAACCTTAATTTAATCCTTTGGAAAAATTTATTCTCCTGTTCATAATTTTTTTATTCCCGCAGTTTAATCTCTCACAGACTGGAAATTCACCTTACCCCGTAATATTCGTTCACGGTCTGAATTCAGATGACATGACCTGGAATACTACAGTAAGTCAGCTGAGCTCTTCATGGATCATGAGCACAGAACATAATTTAAGCGCAGTTCTTAATGCAAGAGGAGGAGATACTACTGATTATAATCAGGACGTAGTGATTCCGCTTTTAAATACGAGCGGTGCAGAAGTCAATAAAATTACAAATTCTAATATTTTCACTGTCAACTTTGGGAATTTCTGGAACAGGGATATCAATGATCCGAGAATTTTATTATATAACAATTCCGTTCCCGGAGCAAATCAGAATCCAAGCAATCAGTCCGCTATATTCAAACAGGGCTTTGCCTTAAAAATATTTATTGATTCCGTATTGCGGGTTACCGGGTCGGACAAAGTCATTCTTGCCGGACATTCGATGGGCGGACTTGCGATCAGGGAATATCTGCAGAGAAGAGAAAACGGAATTCATAAATGGTGGATTGATCCTAATGATACTATAAACGGTCACAAAGTAGTGAAAGTAATTACGATCGGTACGCCTCATCTCGGGACAAATGTTTCTCTTCAGGTAGGAGGAATTGATTTTAACAGTGAAGCTATCAGGGATATGAGAAATTCATTCACTGGAAGTAACAGCGCAGGTTACCTATTTGGAAATCCTGAATCTCTGGTTCCGTCAAATTATTACAATAAGGATTATAACTGTAACGGAATTCAGACTGACACAGCGACCGGTTTGAATTCCGGCACAACGGATAATCCGGCAATGCCTCTTCCCCAAAATATTTTATATACATGGATAATGTCAAACTATCTCGGACTCGGTACCGACCTTGCCGTACCTTACAGCAGTCAGGCAATATATAACGGAAGTGTTTTCGCACCGGCGGGAGCTGCTGATACAATAAGAACAAACAAGAATCACATTCAGGAAACAAGCGACAGCAGATCTCTGATCAGAGCTCTTGATGAACCGGACAATCAGAATACTGCATATGATATTTCATTCAGTAAACTTTATTCAGGATTTATAACTTTGCAAAGCAACTCGGTTATTTCCGATACTGATTATTACAAAGTGAATTCAGTTACCGGCGGGAAAATTACGGTGACTCTGAATTCTCTGAACGCAGGAGTAAACGGCATTTCAATTCTATCCGGAGAAGGCGCTTCGTTAATTTCAAAAACAATAACTTCATCTCCTGACAGCGTCAGTTTTCATTCAACACCGGGAAATTATTTTATAAGGATGACGGGCAACAGTAATCAGAATCCTAATCTGAATTCATATAAGTTTACTGCTGTAATAATTCCGTCACCGGCTTTAAATCTGACATTGGGAATAGAGGGATTCCGGAATGAGACTTTTCAGACAGAAGATACTGTGAAAGTATATTTAATGGAAAATACATCACCTTATGATATTATAGATTCTGCGGTTGTATTTTTAAATGACTCGGGTAAAGTGTCTGTTTATTTTTTATCGGCAGAAATTGGAAATTACTATTTGAAGATAATTCACAGAAACGCTCTTGAGACATGGAGTTTTCAGCCGGTTACTTTTACCGGAAGTGAAATTACGGATTTTGATTTTACGTCAGTTCAGTCACAGGCATACGGTAGTAATCAGATCTTAAAATATTCAGAATGGAGTATGTTCAGCGGAGATGTGAATCAGGACGGTTTAATAGATGTTAGCGATCAGTCGGAAATTGACAACGATGTAATAAATGTAACTACAGGATATATTAATACTGATCTGACGGGAGATAATATAGCGGATCTTTCAGATGCTTCGATTGCTGATAACAATGCTTTTGATTTTGTCACTGTAATTAAACCCTGAAATCAAAAATCAGAACCGAAAATATAATATATACTTCTGCATCGTGAAAACAAAAATGAGTTTAATAAATAGTAAACTTTTGTTTTTATTAGTGAGTTAACCTCTCTACCGCCCAGTAGCAGGCGATCAAGGCAATCACAACTGATCCGGGAATAAGGATTCTGTTTCTGTACCAGCTTTTTGCTCTGAACCATACACCTACCAAAGCAAATGCAATCATCACAACCGATATCTGACCAAGCTCTACACCTACATTAAATGAAATAAGCGCATTTACAAACTGATCTTTCGGAAGTCCAAGTTCTTTTAAAACGCCCGCAAATCCCAGTCCGTGAATAAGTCCGAAAATGAAAATTACGGCTACTCTGAATGAATTCAATTTTCTTGAGTAAATATTTTCAGCTGCGATGAAAACAATTGACAAAGCAATAACCGGTTCTATAATGTATTCCGGTATTTTAATAATATTGAAAACTGCAAGTGAAAGTGTAATAGAATGAGCTATCGTAAACGCAGAAATTTGCACGAGCAGCGGTTTTATCTTAGGACTAAGGAGAAACAATCCAAGTACAAATAAAATATGATCTGCTCCGAATGGAATTATATGAGTAAAGCCAAGCTGAAGATATATCCATCCGGTATCTATTGCAGAGAGTGAACTCAGATCATGAATAGGATGCGCTGACATCAGTTCAGGAAAAAGTGTGATTGCTAAAAGACCAGTAAGAAAAACTAAATACCTGATCAAATATTTTTCGCGGGTTCTCATTATTTGAATATGATAATTAAATTTTTTAATAAAGTTCATTATAATACGGATTAATTTTTAATGCGAAATCGAGATAGTCTTTTGCTTTAGCTGTATCTCCTGTACTTTCAAAAATTTTACCGGCATGATAAAATAAAAGCGGATCTTTGGTGCCCAGACGTAATGCCTGCTGAATGTTTTGATCAGCAGTTTCATAATTGCCGAGTTTGAAAGCTGTCCATGCAAGTGAATGATAAGTCTTAATATTCTTAGAGCCATTATCCAGAGCTTCTTTAGTATTTTCAAATGATTCTTCCAGTGACCGGTTATGATCTGCGTTAAAGAGCACTATCTCCAGATCAGTATCAATACCTTTTTGCTTAAATATTGTTGTCAGCAGTTTTACTTTCCTGTATTCCTCCTCAGCTTTTTCCTTTTCACCATTAAGCGAATATGCATCACCCAGAGCTATAAGATATTCCGCTAAAGAATTTTTCTCCAGCGCTCTGCTGTAAAGTAAAATTGCATCATTGTAATTTCTTTCATGCATTTTTATCATAGCCATTCCTCCATAACCATGTGGATATTCGGGAAATTCGGAAATTACATTCTTATATATAAAAGAAGCAGAATCAAAAATTCCTGATCTGAAATATAAATTAGCAAGCTGTACTCTGCACCAAACTGTATTTTCCGATTCCGGAGAACCCGCTGTAATAGCCGATTTCATTGCATCTATCGCTCCGTCTGTATCACCGAATAATTCCCTGAGATAAGAAATTCTTGAATAAGAACTGAGATCAGGTCTTAAGTCCACCATTTTCTGAAGATTTACAACAGCTTCATCATACATTCCAAGCTCGACTTGTGCATCTACCATTACTCCGTATGAATATGCGCTGTAAGGATTTATTTGTAAAGCTTTCTGAGACAGTTCCAGAGCTTCAATAAAATGATGACGGGAAAGTTTTACCGAACCAAGCTCCGCAAGTGATAAGAAATTATCCGGCTGAATTTCAATTGACCTGTTCAGTACATCCTCCGCCATAGAATAATATTCCGGGTCGTATGTTTCCCTTGCTTTCTGGATATAAGCTGCTCCGAGTTTGGTAAGTAAATTGGAATTACCGGGAGATTCGATGATCTGTTCTTTTAAAGTGGCGATATATCTGTCAGCAGATGAATTTGTATTACTTATATAATTTATATCGCTGTCATATAATCCCGCTGAAAAAATCTGTTCATCAGAATTGAAGTCAAAAACTTTCCAGGTGATAAGAATTAAAATTATCAGGAGTGAAGTTGTAATAAGTATTTTTTTCATATTTTAAATTTAAAAGCAGCCTGTTTATAAAATTTATGTAAACAGGCTGCATTGAATAATTTATTTTAAAAGCATCATTTTCTTTGAATCCACACCTGAAGAAGTTACCAGCTTTACAAAATATGTCCCGGAAGCAACAGCTTCACCGCTGTTATTTCTTCCGTCCCATACTACAACTTTTTCACCGGCTGTAAGTTTTTCATTTACCAGTGACCTCACTTCTTTTCCTAAAATATCATAAATCTTGATATCCACATTGTCAGCTTTAAGCAGGTTGTACTTGATCTGAGTAGATGGATTGAAAGGATTAGGATAATTCTGCAGCAGACCATATTTCTCCGGATTTACATTCTGCGAATTATTGAAAACTGAAACGATAATACCGTGAGAGTTCTCATATCCTTCATGTGGAATTGCCAGATAAGGAAATGTCGTGGCGAATGTTTTGTCATTTCTCTGAACTCCATCACCGAGCTGTGCATTTATCCCCGTACTGAAAGGAGGTCCGAGCAGTACGCCTCCCACAACTCTCAGCGATATGTCAAGGACATCATCTTTAAGTCTTCTTCCGTTTGGAAAACCTGCTGCATCACCTGCAATAACTCCAAGTCTGTTTTCATTTTCAAATGCCACCGGAGCAATTCCGAGATTTATTCTTAACTGTTCTGATGGAGTTCTCGTATCCTGCGGCCTTTGCGTCAGACCTGTTACACCTGTTAAAAATACAGCTACGAGATCCGATCTGTTTGATGTAGGTATATCATCTGTGACAGGATAAAGAAGATTGATAATTCCTGCGAGTTCAGGTGAAGTTACATAATTTAAAAACTGTGCATCATCCACAGGTTTTGAAGCATTCCATTTATCTTTCTGACTCAATGGCAGCACTACTTCATTTACAAGCGGCATTCCGAGTCTTGAAACAGCGACCCAGTTACCTGTACCTGTTCTGGTACCGTTACTGTTGATTACGGTAGTGGCTTTTCTGCTGGCTGTAGCCCATACACCTATAATTGCATTTGAATCATTTTGATTTGGATTTGAACTTCCGTTTCTGGTAACCTGAGCGATCGGGACTTTGATGGAAATTGAATGCACATTATAACCTGCAAGCGCATCTTTACCGCCGCCGGTGTTTCCCGGAGCACCCGGTCGGATCTTCAGAAGATCGAATGCTGCGCCGAGATCTACATAAAACGGATCATCAGTAGGACCGGCAAATACTTTACCGCCTGAGTTTGGAAGATCCCTTACTCCTTCTGACATAAGAGCACTGTAGTTTGGCATAGAAGAAGGACCGGCATAATTTGGATCTGAATGTGAATTTCCGCCGACATAATTCGGAGTAACAGGCAGCGGTGAAGATGTCCATTCTGTAACACCGTTTACAACTCTTTTTACAATATAAGTCTGCTTTACATTTAGATCCGGATCGCCGAGAGTGGAAACCTGACCTGTATTATACAGGAATGTATTTCCGTTTCCGACAATGTCAGTAAATTCAAACTGATAACTTATATGGTCAATTCTATCACCGATGTTGTCGATTTTAATTTCATATAATACATCAGTTCCGAATTTATGGAAATTTGGTCCGCCGGCCGGCTCTTCCATAGGATTGTAGCAAGCTATTAAACAGACTGTGCCGGGATCATCGGCAGGTCTAAATGCATAGACGTCAGTATTGTCAGCTACCGGATCAGTGGAAATTATTGGAGCTTCACGGTGACTGGATGCATCCGTCCATTGAGATATACTGAAAACCATTGCGCACACGGCAAAGAATCCTAACAAAGAGTACAAAATTTTCTTATTACACATTTTTGGTTCCTTTCACTTTAGTTTATAAATAATATTAATGTTCTATATTATATACGAAGTAAAATTAAGATTGGATTTTTTGAGATCAAAAATTTTTTAGGCACAGGCATTCGGCAATAACAAGTAAAGGGTGTTTGTTCAGCTGTGATGTGAATCAGGATGGTTTAAAAGATGTTAGCGATCAGTCTGAAATTGACAACAATTTAATAAATGTAACTACGGGATATATAAATACTGATATGACGGGAGATAATATAGCGGATCTTTCGGATGCTTCTATTGCTGATAACAATGCTTTTGATTTTGTCACTGAAAATAAACCCTGACAGAAGATTATAAAATAAAATGTTCAATATGCAGATATTAAAACATATTGAACATTTTACAGTTTTTAAGAATAAATTATTTACTCAGGATCATTTTAATCTGGCGCGAATAATTTCCTGCGGTAAGTTTTGCAATGTATATTCCGCTTGAAAGATTGCTTCCGTCAAATTCCATTTCATAAATCCCCGCATTTTGTTTCGAGTTTACCAATGTCATTACTTCATTTCCGAGAATGTCATAAACTTTCAGTTTCACATTTTCTGAAGAAGCGATACTGTATTTTATGAGAGTTACAGGATTGAACGGATTCGGATAGTTCTGTTCAAGATCATATCTGTCAGGAATTTCGTTGTTATTATTCAATCCGACTATAATATTGGAATTAATTCTTGTTACGGCAAAATTACCCTGCAAGCCGGTGGTCGGAACATAGCTGCTCTGCCAGCATGCGCTGAAGTCTGTTCCGTATCCTGATATTCCGGTTCCGATAGCGTCAACGCTTCTTGAAGTACCGGTAAATCCCATATGACGGATCTCAATTAAAAGATTTCCGCCTGTATAAAGCCACGGAGTAGTAAGTACAATATCATCGCCGAAATCATTCGGAGTAGATCCGAATCTGTAAGTATTTGCAGTTATGTTTAAAACACCTGATCTTACAAGCGTTTGTGTACCAACTACATTGTTAGCGAAAGTCAGACTTCTGTTTACGGGATCGACGCTTCCGCTTAAATAAATATCATAAGCGGAGTATGAAATATCCGAATCCGGCCAGTCCGCTGTAGCAGATACGGGAAGTCTGAATGCGATCGCATTTATTTGTGATCCCGTAATAGCTGTAAGCTGGTTAGCATGAATCAGTAACTGATAAGTCCTTTGAGCATTTGCTAATGGTCCTAGAAAAGTAGCCGTGCCCTGTAATCCGGAATAGTTATTCGGGACAACTGTTAATCCGATAGAACCATCGGTTGGATCATTGGAAAATCCGAAACCGGTGTTGAGATTCAGAGATACAGATAAAACAATAACTAATAAGAATAACTTGTGAAAAATTTTCATACTTACCTCCAGTGTTTGATTTAGTTAATTAAATTAGTGAAAAGTAATATTGTAAAAATAGTAATTCGGGAATCAATCTACAATAATTATTTAACATCGATTTGTGATCATTATAATGAACATATTTATATTATTCTTCTCTCTGCAATGGATTGAATAAAATCTCTTCACTACTGAAAAAATATTAATATACTTTGATCCGGAATTTTGTTAAATCAAATATCGTGCCGCATTTATGTCTGTTATATAAAAATATCTATGATACTAATCATAGTGAATACTATTTCTATAACTTAATTTCCGATTATTAAAATATTTAAATGAGAAAATTATTATGAAAAAAATTATATATATAATTTTCCTTTTACTTGTATTCGTTCCGGTTACATCTAAAGCTCAATTCAATACAGAAAAAGGAAGTGTACTCTGTTCACAAAAAAAATCATCTTCAGATTATAACCTGTTTGATCTCGACTCACAAAATTCACCCAAACATTCTTTTGACGTTTTAAATTATGAGATCAATATTGATATAAGAAATTGTTTTATATCACCTTATCCGAAATCATTTACAGGATTTGTGACAGTGCGGCTCAAAGCGGATTCCGTAATTAATTCAATTAATCTTAATGCGGTTAATACATCACTCACAATTAATTCTGTCAGTCTTGACGGAGTTTCTTTTACTCATTCAAATAATGTGCTGAATATTGTATTAAGCAGAACTTTCATTCCCGGTGAGATCGCAGAAGTAAAAATCAGTTATCAGCATCTGAACGTATCTGATCAGGCATTTTATACAGGAAACGGCGGATTATTTACCGACTGCGAACCTGAAGGAGCGAGGAAGTGGTTTCCATGCTGGGATAAGCCATCCGATAAAGCGACTCTGGATATGACTGTAAAGGTACCGGGGAATGTGAGGATCGGTTCGAACGGCAGACTTAACGACTCCACTGTTACAGGTGATACGATATATTATCACTGGGTCAGCCGTGACCCCGTGCCTACATATCTTATTGTCCTGACCGGAAAAGTAAATTATAATATTAACATAGTTTACTGGAATAAATTATCAAATCCATCTGACAGCGTTCCCATCAGATTTTATTTTAACAACGGGGAGAATCCCGGTCCAATAAAAAATATAATCAAAGATATGACGACTTATTTCTCACAAAAATTCGGAGAACACGGATTCGAGAAAAATGGATTTACAACTGCTCCTGCTCCCGGATTCACCTGGGGTGGAATGGAAAATCAAACTCTTACTACTTTGTGCGCGAACTGCTGGACTGAAAATCTTGTCTCGCATGAATATGCGCATCAATGGTTCGGTGATATGATAACCTGCGCCACATGGGCTGACATATGGCTGAATGAAGGATTTGCAACATATAGCGAGGCTCTATGGTATGAGAAAACCGGCGGTTACAGTTCTTATAAAAGTGATATAAATTCTAGCGCAAGTTCTTATCTCTCCCAAAATCCCGGCTGGGCAATGTATAATCCTCAGTGGGCTATAGTTACTCCGAATACAAGTACGCTTTTCAATTATGCTATCACTTATGCCAAAGGCGCATGTGTACTGCATATGCTGAGATATGTAGTTGGTGATTCTGCCGCTTTTTTTAATATTGTCAGATCTTATGCGACGGATACAGCAGAATTCAAATATAAAAGCGCAACTACAGATGATTTTACTGCTAAGATCAGTCAGGCATATGGTCAGGATCTAACGTGGTTTATAGAACAGTGGGTAAAGCAGCCAAATCATCCGGTGTATCAGAATTTGTATCAGTTCACAAATCTCGGAAACGGTTTATGGAAAGTTGCTTTCCAGGCAAGACAGACACAGACAAATACAACTTTTCATAAGATGCCGCTTGTTTTGAAAATTTCATTTTCTACCGGACCGGATACAACTGTTAAAGTTATGAATGATATTAATGAACAGGTGTTTACATGGAATTTTGACAGGCAGCCGACTGCGTTTCAGTTTGATCCGGATAATGACATTGTTCTGAAGCAAGGCACGACTCAGCCCGGACTTGTTGGCGTGAATCAGATTTCTTCTGAAATTCCGGAACAGTTTTCTTTGTATCAGAACTATCCTAACCCTTTCAATCCTAAAACAATTATCAATTACGAATTAGAAATTACGAATCAAGTTTCTTTAAAGGTATTTGATGTACTGGGGAATGAAGTTGCAGAGTTAGTTAATGAAAAGCAATCTGCAGGTAAATATTCAGCCGAATTTGACGGGAGAGGTTTTTCGAGCGGGATATACTTTTACAGGATTGAAGCGGGAAATTTTTCAGAAGTAAAGAAAATGACACTTCTCAAGTAAACTGAACATTTAAACTTACTGATTGAGATATTTTAAAAATTATATATCTCAGTTATGTTTAATTAAAATTTTTTAAAACAGAGAACACACGGATTTTTATTTTGGGAATAAAAATCCGTTGTAGATATTTTATCAAATTCTATAGGAAATGTGTAAAATCCCCCCACTAAAGAAATTTAAATCCTTCAAAACATTAAAAAATAAAGATTTTAAAAATGGTATGCAAATTGTATACAATTTATATTATTCCATAACTTAAAAAGCAAAAAAATGAAAAAATCTGTCTTACTTTCAATTGCAGCGACTTTTACATTTGCAGTTATTCTTTTTACAAATGTAATAGTTTACACTTACCCCAATGGAATAACAGGATTAACAAAAAAGACAAGTACTCAGGGATGTTACTGTCATACTCAAAACACAGGTATTTCGGGGTCTTTTTCCGGACCAGATACAATATATACCGGACAGACAGTTGCTTTCAGTTTTACTATCAGCAGGTCCGGATCCGGTCCCGGTGGAGTTGATATTTCAACACGTCTTGGCGCACTGGCGGTAGGTTCGGGATCAGCTTATCTGAAAATTCTTTCCGGAGAATTGACTCAAAAGTTTCCTCTTGTGTTATCCGGCGGAAACTATACAGGACAATTCAGTTATACTGCGCCTTCATCACCGGGAACAGATACTCTTTGGCTGAGCCAGGCAGTCGGATATCAGAATGGATGGAACTGGGGAAATGAAAAAAGATAGTTGTTAAAAATCAGCCGCTTGGATTAAATCTTACAATGGGAATTGAAGGATTCTGGCATGGAGCCACACAGGTCCAGGATACTGTTAAAATATATCTTGCTAACAGTTCACCTCCGTATAATTCACTCGATCTTGCAAATATTTATCTAAATTCAACTGGAAATGCATCAGCAAATTTTAACAGTGCTTCCTCGGGAAATTATTACATAAGAGTCACTCACAGAAATGCTCTCGAGACCTGGAGTACTTCAGCGGTTTCTTTTACCGGTGGGTCAGTTACAAATTACAGCTTTATAACAGCACAAGCTCAGGCGTTTGGAAATAATCAGTTGATGAATCTCGGGAGATGGTGTTTTTTCTGCGGAGATGCTAATCAGGACGGTGTTATAGATCTTTCGGATGGAAGTGATGTAGATAACGACGCATTTAATTTTGTTTCCGGATATGTAAATACAGATGTAAACGGTGACGGAGTTGTAGATCTTACAGACGCAGCTTATGTAGATAATAATGCATTTAATTTTGTGGGTGTAATTAAACCTTGATTGAAATGCTCTTTTATTTTGAAGGTATTACAATTTTTAAATACCGCAAAAAAACTTTATGATACTAATCATAGTGAAAGTAATAAACAAGAATTAATTTAATTTATTATTAATATAAAAACAGAAAAATGAAAAAATCAATTTTTATTCTAGCCGTAATTTTTACAATAATATTATTTACCAATGTAATGGTATATACTTCCGAGGATGGATTTACCGGAAGGACAAGAAAAACTAGTACGACGGGATGTTCATGCCATACACAAAATACAAACATTTCAGGAGTATTCTCAGGACCGGATACTGTAATAGCCGGACAGACGGTTGTATTCAGTTTTACTATTAACAGGTCAGGCTCAAACGCCGGAGGCGGAGTTGATATTGCAACGCGGCTCGGTTCACTTGCAACAGGACCCGGAGCATCATATCTGAAAATACAAAACTCTGAGCTTACACACCGAAGCCCGCTAAGTCTGTCAGGAGGAAGTTTTACGGGCCAGTTCAATTATACAGCGCCTGCAGTTCCCGGAATAGATTCATTATGGATCAGCGAAGTCGTAGGATTTTCAAACGGCTGGAACTGGGGATCGGAAAAAAGAATAGTGGTCAGGAATCTTGTAGGAATTAACACTTTAAATAATCCGGTTTACTACAGGTTAAATCAAAACTTTCCCAATCCTTTCAATCCATCGACAAACATAAATTTTGAAATACCTAAATCCGAATTTGTAAGTTTAAAAGTATTTGATGTATCGGGAAAGGAAATTTCAACACTGGTAAATGAGAATCTGCAGGCAGGTCAGTATAATATCAGGTTTGATGCCGGCAGAACTTCTGATCATCAGCTCACAAGCGGAATTTATTATTATACTCTGAGCACTGAGAACTTTACTGAAACAAAAAAAATGATGCTCGTCAAATAGCTGTATAAAAATATTTATCGAAATCTATAAATGTACTGTGCGCAATGTTTAATGTGAAATGAATATTGTGTATAGTACATTTTTTTTATAAGAATGGAATTATTTCTCTTCCGAATTTCTTTGCAGTCTGAAGATGAAAGACTTACACCGTAATGGTTTCTTAAAATATCAGAATAATATTTAAATGGAAACGCATAATATATAAAGTTAAATTTAAAAAATACTAAAGCAAACACATTTTGAATTATAATGCAATTGTAAAAAATGGATAAAACGGGAGAGCTTCTTTCTTATGTTGAAATTACCGGCGAATGGAATAATAGTAATAAAGACATCAATGCTGCCAAATTACTGACATTGAGACAGATAGAAAAGTTTGAAGAAATAGTTTCAGTTGATGAGAGCTGGAAAAAGCTGATTGAGATTTTTAACAGCGGAAGGGAAACTGACGCATGGCTTGCGCTGGACTGGCCGGATGGATTTGATGAACTTATACTTTGTCTGCCTATGTGCAAATTTGTTGATTTTGTATGTAGTGAGTGTACAATTGGCAGGAGACAGGAAAACAATTCATGTGCAAATGATTTTTCATTGTTCGGATATATTTCAGAATTACTGAAAGTCTCTGACAGGAAAGGTTTACAGGATCATATTACATCAGTTAAAAAGATCCTGCTGATTGAAAATTTCAAATGGAACATTTCTGAAAGGAAACTGGAAGAAGTGATAAAAGATTAATTTATTGATTTACTGATTACTTTTTTATACTGCCTGTTTATAACTCCATCTTTTCTATGTGTTAGAATTGTTAGTTTATTCTGTCAAAATTTGGCAATTCAGGAATAATCAGATAAATTCATTGCTATGCTCTTTGCTAAAAAAATTATTTGACATTCGCAATTCGTAATTCGCAATTCGTATCGCAATTCGTAATTCGTAATTCGTAATTCGTAATTTATTTTAAAAGTATCATACGTTTCGTCTCCGAAAATTTACCTGCAGTTAATTTATAAAAATAAACTCCGCTTGCAACATTACTTCCGTCGAATTTTACTTCATAGCTTCCGGCGCTTCGCTTTTCATTTACGAGTTCAGCTACTTCATTTCCGAGGATATCATACACACTTAACTCTGCAAATCCGGTGAATGGTAACTCGTAACTGATAACTGTCTCTGGATTGAATGGATTTGGAAAATTCTGAGCAAGTTTAAATCCGTCCGGTGAAAAATTTTCAGCATTATTTTTTATATCTACAGTTGTGAAATTATTATCAAACACATTTTTCACATAAGCTGCGGTTTGTTTGAGTTTTGTAACGCTGTTTAGATTATTTATTCCCTGACTTACTATCTGAGCAAAGACGATGGTCTGAGTATCGCCGGGATTGATATTCAGCTTACCTATACTCATCATTTGTCTTCTGTTACCGTAACCACTTTGAATATATTGAATCCATCCCGTGCCCGATTCGGCATCTCCGGAGTAAGGAAATTTTGTGACTGTATTTGTAATTGGGTTTATCCAGCTTTCACCGGTAGGTTTAAAACCCTGCATAGTTAAATATGTCTCTCTGTAGTTATTTGGTTTACCGTTTGGAGCAGCATTAAAAGCATTATGAAATGAGCTCATATTTAATTCTTTAAATCCAACTTTAATCCTTCTTATCTGACCTGGTGTAAATGTATAAACTGTATCATTCGGATTTCCGGTATAAACTTCAGGTCCTTTATGGAGTAAGAAAGAAAAAGCCGGGGGTGTATTTCCATAATTAAAAGAATTTGGAGAGCAATAAGCAAATCCTAAATTCATTAAACTGTCACAGCCATTTGCTATAGACTCATCCTGATGATCATCAGTCCAAATACTAAAATGAGCATCATTCCATGGAAGACTGTTTTTGTTAATAATCTTATATTCTGTAAAAATTACATTACGTAGTTCCGTCGGGGGATAGTCATTATAGCACCAGTGTGTAACCTGTATCTGCGCCATTAAAGGTGCAGTACTGCCGGCATGATTTGTATGAGATTCAGGAAAACCGTCTGTCATAGAATAAAACATTGTCTGCGTTCCCGGCAGAAAAGGTCTTCCTGCAGAATCAAGATAAGCTCCCTGACTGACCGGCCAGTTCAGATAATCTTCACTTAATGTATCGCCTTTGACAATCTTATAAACTCTGAAATCGGGATCATCTTTTCCTTCGGGATTTCCATTTGAGTTTATGAAGCCTGGTAAAAATTCATATGAATATTCCACGACAGCAACAAGAGTATCATCAGCTACTTTTCCGGCAAGCCAAACTCCTGATGCGTATCTTAAAAATTTTGAAGATCCTTTCGGCCATTCAAATCCGCCGTTTCCTGTTACAGGATTACGATTAAAGGAGCCGTTATTTCCAAAAAATGTGCTTATGTTATTTCCGTCCAATTGCTTATAACTAATTACAGCAGTTTCATTTGGTAAATCGTCAGGATTATTTTCAAAAGGATAAAATGACATTGAAACAGTTGTAAATATTAAAATAGTAATAATATGTATTTTCGTTTTCATAAAAATTTCAGTTTGCTGAAAATTGATCTTGGTATTTTAATAATTTTTTAAATAAATTTACACTTAAGATTAGTAATAAGCAAAGATTTATTTTCGCGTTTTGAGTGGTTTTTTCTGATGGGATAAGAGTCTGGAATTTTTAAAAACAGCGATTAAAGCTTTGAATCAACAAAAAAGATGTTATATTTTTCGGAAAGGATTTCCGGTTTGTTAAAAAATTTTTTTGATTAAAGAATTAAGAAATTCAAAATAGTTTTAAATAGTTTTATAAATTTCTTTAAATATATTTCCAAAATTTTTCATTTCTGATTCGTATTTCTTTTCTATTAATTTTAATTTTTGACATATGATTGGAATCAGTACCTGCATAATTTTCATGTTCTTTTTATCCGTTGTTTTCCTAAAATAAATCTATAAAATCAATATTCTTAAATGCAGTATCACCGTTGGGATTTTAAAGCAATATTAAAATAAAAACCCGGTGAAGGAGAGTGAAAATACACCGGGTTTTTTTACTAACTGTTATGTTCTGGAAAACATAACCCCCAAATAAATTATCAATGTTCAATTCCTAAATTATTTCATAAATTGCTTTCATATATTCCTTTAGTTTAAAAGATGAAATCTCAGTTCTTTTTACAAACTACACTTAAAAGATATATCCATTCCATTATTTACTGTCGCAAAATTTGTGCCATGAAAAACATTAAAATTAATTTAATATATGTATCAAAAAATTTACGAGTCATTTATTTCTACATATTACAAAATAAATTGAGTAATAATTAACTAAACATTCAGAATCATTTTATATATTTTTGCAGACATGGACAGTGAATTCAGAATTTTAGTAGTGGATGACGAACCTAATTCCACCAAGCTAATGCGTAAAATACTTTCTGCAGGCGGATACAATGCAGATGAGGAGAACAGCAGCGTAAATGCGCTGGAGAAAATTTCAAACGGAGATTATGATCTTGTAATTTCCGATCTGCAAATGCCCGGTGTGTCGGGACTTGATTTACTTAAAGCAAAACCGCAGCATACGAATTTTATTATAGTGACGGGTTTTAGTTCTGTGGACTCTGCAGTTGAATCAATGAAAAGCGGAGCTTATGATTATCTCAGCAAGCCTTTTAATATAGACGAGTTTAAGATCAAAGTAAAGAAAGCTCTTGAAAACATAAAATTAAATAAGCAGCTAAGGGATCTAAAGAACGAAATTGACAAAAATTACAGCTTCGGGAATATAATAGGAAGAAGCAGAAAAATGCTGAATGTATTTGAAATGATAAAGAATGTTGCGGGAACGAAAGTGAACGTTCTTATAGAAGGTCAGAGCGGAACAGGGAAAGAACTTGTATCTAAAGCGATTCATAAAAACAGTCTGCGGGCTGAGAATTCATTTGTGGCGATCAACTGCAGCGCTATTCCTGAGAATCTGCTCGAGAGTGAATTATTTGGTCATACCAAGGGAGCTTTTACAGGCGCAACTGAAAATCAGAAAGGTGTATTTGAGCAGGCAAACGGCGGAACGCTTCTGCTGGATGAGATTGCCGATATGCCGATCCATCTTCAGTCAAAACTCCTGAGAGTAATAGAAAACTGGGAGATCAAACCTATCGGAAGCGATAAGGTAAAAAAAATAGATGTGAGATTAATTTCCGCAACAAATCAAAACATTAAAGAGCTGATCAAAGAAAAAAAATTCAGGGAAGATCTTTATTACAGAATTTCAACTGTATCAATAACAATGCCTCCGTTGAATGAAAGAAAAGATGATATTCCATTGCTGACAGATCACATTCTCAAGAAGCTATCCGTAAGATATGACAAAAATTTTTCTATTGATGCTGAAGGTCTAGTATTTTTAATGGAACTTGACTGGAAAGGAAATGTAAGGGAGCTGGAGAATGTACTTGAAAGAACAGCGCTTACATCAGCAGATAATATTATCAGGAAAAAAGACTTCAAACTATCTGTTTCAGGATCAGAGCACTTAAGTGACGGCATATCAAACATAACGGGCGGATTAAAGGAACTGGAAAAAATATATATAAATAAAATTCTTGATGAAAATAACTGGAATAAACAAAAAGCAGCTCAGATACTTGGAATAGACCGCAAGACATTGTATAAAAAAATCAAAGAGTACAACCTGGAATAAACAATCGAGCAGGAATATTCCTTATGTAATTCCATCACCGCAAAATTCATATCACAGTTTTAAAAAACCGGACATTTCACACATCCGTTCAATTTATACTCATTTCCGCTAACAGACAAAAGTAAACATGATAATGTTGAAAAATTCCCCACATAATATTTAACACTCCATTTTTATCTTAAAAACAACAAGATTTCTACAAAAATGATTTAAATATTCAGCATCTATGGCATAAATATTGTGTTATTAAAAGTGAATTTAAGAGTTTTGTAAAGTGGAGAAGAAAATTCACATAATTTGTGCTGATAAGTACTTAAGCATATTAATTCAAAAAAAATTAGAACTGCAGGGTTTCAGTGTTTCATTTTCAGATGAATCGGATCTTACTGAAGAGAAAATAATGAACCTTAATAATGATATTGACTGCTTCATAATAGATTCCGGAATGGATGAATATTTATTTATTAAGCTTAAGATGAGATTTAAAAATTCCTCTTACATTTTTTTACCTTCCCTGGAAAGTGAAAAGAATGAGAAAATATCGGGTATTGAGAATATTTCCGAGCCGTTGAGACTGAGTGAATTATTTCAAACACTGGACAGTGTTTTTAAAAAAAAAGATATTGGAATATAAAATAAAAAATATAGTTTTAGGTATAATTTCAATATGTCTTTTTGCTTTAATTACAGTTATTGCTGCTGAATATTCAGGCAGCAAAGCAAAAAGTACAGATGATTGCCTTTCATGCCATGAAGATAAGGATCTTGTAATGGATTCCGACGGCAGTAAAAAATCCCTTTTTGTAAATCCGGAATTATATAAAAAATCCGCTCATTCAATTGCCGAATGTACGGACTGTCATTTGAATTATAAAGCAGAAGAGATTCCCCACTCTGCAGATAAAAAAGTTGAAAATTGCAGGACCTGTCATGAGGATTCAAAAGGTCTTGAAAAGAGCGTTCACGTAAAATCACAGTGCATAGATTGTCACAGCGCGCATGATACAAAAAAAGTCAGTGAATTAAAACAAGAAGGTAATGCAAACTGCATGAGCTGTCATAAAAAGAAAGAGATAGCAAAATTCAGTTCGACAATTCACGGTAAAAAAGGAGTTAAGTGTAATGACTGCCACGGAGAAGGACATAATGTAAAAAACATTTCAAGAAATCAGGTAACGGACATGTGCGGCAAATGTCATAATGACAGTAAGATGAATTTTAAAGGAAGCATTCATCATACGGTATTTAAAAGCGGCGGTAAAAATACTCCAGTATGTACAGACTGTCACGGAGTTCATACTACAATTTCAAGCAAGCATTCGATTCAGTCTGAAGCCTGTCTGAATTGTCATCTGGATGAGAAGATGTTTCCGGGTACTGAAACCGGTTCAGCAAAATTTGTAGAGCAGTACAAAACAAGTATTCATGCATCCATAAAAAAAGGTGATATGGAATCAGCAGGATGCACAGACTGTCACGGAGATCATATGATAGACAGTCCGGATGACCCGACTTCATCTACTAAAAGGGCAAGACTGATAGAGACCTGCGGAAAGTGTCATGCTGATGTTGTAGCAAAATTCAAAAAATCCAAACACGGGGTTGAGCTTATGAAGAATAATGAAAAAGCGCCTACCTGTTCGGATTGTCACGGTGAACACAGCATAAAATCTGCATTGCTTTCAGACGGTGCATCGAAGCTGGTAATGGCTGATAAATGTCTGGATTGTCACAAAGACGGTAAGATACCGCATAAGAATTTCAAAGGTGAGGAAGAGCTGATAACAGGATACAAGAACAGTGTTCACTATCAGGCATTGGTTGACGGAAATGAAACAGCCCCGACATGCTCTGACTGTCACGGAGCTCATGAGATGGAACTTGCAGAAAATCCGGATTCAAAGATAAGTAAAAAAAATATTGCAACAACGTGCGGACAGTCAGAGTGTCACGGCAAACAGTTTACAAATTTTGAAGGCAGCATTCATGAAAAAGGTGTCACTGCGGGAAATCCGGATGCTCCGACATGTAATAACTGTCACGGTAATCATGGAATTGTATCTAAAGATCTGGAAAATAAACTACAGAAATCGAGAGACTTAATTCAGCTATGCACGAACTGTCACGGATCGGTGGAGATGATAGAAAGAAATGAACTTCCGACGAAAGTCAGCGAAACTTATAAAGAAAGTTTTCACGGACTTGCAAACAGAGGCGGGTTAAAGGAAGCTGCGAACTGCGAAAGCTGTCATGGATATCATAATGTGAGACCTTCTTCAGATTCGCTGTCGACTATTCATAAAAATAATCTACCTCAGACATGCGGAAACTGTCATCCCGGAGCAACTGAAATTTTAATTACAAGCAAAATACATCTGACTGATCTTAAGGAAGATTCGCCATGGGTATTCTGGATAACAAGATTCTATGTAATATTGATATTCGGACTTATTGGATTTATGCTGCTGCATAATATTCAGGATTACAGAAAGAAGAAGAAATCGAAAACACAAGCTGATAATGAAAAGTGATAATGATAAATATATAAGAATGACCTTAAACGAGAGGGTGCAGCATTTTTTGTTACTCTCAAGTTTTATAATACTTGTAATCACCGGATTCTGGCTGAAATATCCTGAAGCCTGGTGGGTAAGATGGATCACAGTTCTTATCGGAGAAAATGCTTTTAATGCAAGGAGTCTGATACACAGAATAGCTGCTGTGGCAATGGTAGTCACTTCAGTATATCACATAATTTATCTTGCAGCATCGCCGCGAGGAAGAAAACTTTTCATGGATTTTTTACCAAAGCGAAGCGATCTGTCTGAATTCGGAAATTCAATGAAATATCTTTTCGGAAATTCCGCAGAGAAACCTAGATTCGGCAGATTCAGTTATATTGAAAAAATGGAATACTGGGCAGTCGTATGGGGAACGGTTATAATGGGAGCTACGGGATTCATTCTCTGGTTCAAAGATTATTTTTTCAAATATATTTCTAATACAGGAATGGAGATCGCCACAGCTATTCATTTCTATGAAGCAATACTTGCATCGCTTGCAATACTTGTCTGGCATTTTTATTTTGTATTTTTGAATCCTGATGTATATCCGGTTAACAAAGCATGGGTCAAAGGTTATCTTACAAGACATCAGATGGAACACGAACATCCGCAATGGCTGGAAGAAATCGAAAATAAAGAATCGGTTGACGGAATATCTGAGAACAGAGAACCAAATATTGTATCTGAAAATACAAAACCTGATAAGAAAGAAGAATTAACAGAACTTAAAACTAAGACAGATAAAAATAAAAAGAATGAACTTCATGTCGGTGAAGTTAAATCAGATGTGAAAAATGTGACGGATGAAAAACGGATTACAGAAATTAATGAAAATGAAGCTGATAAAAAGAAAGAAGACAATGTTTAACAAAACAAATATATCTTTTTATAAAATGAAAAGTTAATTAGAGTGTCAAATGGACAGTAAAGAAAAAAAGCCGGAGAAAGAAGTAAAGTGGTTTAAGAAAGTCCGCGGATACAAAAGATTTTTTCTGTTTGTCGGATTATACTTGGGTACATTTTTAGTATTACTTTCCGTGGCAGCAGAATATACTTCAAAGCCGTCATTTTGTCCAACTTGTCATTACATGGAAACTTTTTATCAGAGCTGGAGGACATCAGATCACAATAAAGTAGATTGTGTGGAATGTCATTTTGAACCCGGAATATCGGGCACAATAAGAGGAAAGCTTAACGGTCTTGTACAAATTGTAAATTATGTTTCTCTTTCTTATAAAAAGAGAAAACCATGGGCTGAGATACCGGATAATACCTGCGCCCGGTCAGGCTGTCACGATAATCAGGCGCTGTCCGATACGAGCTATTATTTCAAGGGAGTATTGTTCAGTCATAAGAATCATTTAAAGGAACTGAAAAGAGGTAAGACACTTAAATGCACGAGCTGTCATTCCCAGATAGTACAGGGTACGCATATAGAAGTAACCGAAGCTACCTGTTTTAACTGTCACTTTAAAAAATCGGATGATCCCGAGCATAAATTCGACAAACTTGCAGACTGTAATACTTGTCACGATCTGAAAAATTTTTCGAAGGTGCAGATGGCTGATATGAGGTATGATCATACTACAGTAGTCGGCAACGATATTTCATGCATCAGCTGTCACACAAATACAGTAGCGGGAAACGGCGGAGTAGGAAAGGAAAGATGTTTTCAGTGTCATTTTGAAAATGACAGACTTGACCGATATGATCAGACGGATTCCATTCATTCCATACATATATCAAAGCACAGTGTTAAATGTTATGCATGTCATTCACCCATAGAGCATAAAATTCAGAAGATCGATCCGAGTGTTCCTCCGGATTGTCAAAGCTGCCACAGCAGCGCTCACATGCAGCAGGTTAGTTTATTTACGGGAGAGAATGGATTTGGAGTAGAGAAGAATCCGAGTGTAATGTTTCTAAACGGAATTAACTGCAGGGGCTGTCACATATTTCACGAAGAAAGCAAATCCGGTATGAATACATTAAAATCCGGTGAATCTTCCTGTGAGAAATGTCACGGTAAAGGATATGATAAACTGACTAAACAATGGGAGGAATCTTCGCTGAAAAGACTTGCAATGATCAATTCAATATTTAATACGGTTAATGTCCAGGTCAATTCAACAAAAAGCAGCAATAAGCCTGAAGCTGAGAAATATATGCAGGAGGCGAAACATAATATCGGAATAGTAGATGTGGGAAAGAGTGTGCATAACGTACAATTTGCTGATCAGCTGCTGACAGGAAGTTATTCGCTGATGAAGAAAGCCCTAACGGTGATCGGTTCATCTTCTAATTTACCGGAATTCAAATCAGGAACTGAATATATTCCAAATGAATGCGCAAGCTGCCATATGGGAATTCAGGAAGTTTCCGTAAAAAAATTCGGTATGAATTTTTCACATAATCTTCATACAGTAAAAAACAAAGTAGCCTGCGCGAAATGTCATTCAAATGCAAGAGAGCACGGTGAACTAATTGTAAATAAAGAGAACTGCAATTCATGTCATCACAAGCAGGCAAATTCAGATGATGAGTGCGCAAAGTGTCACAGTTTTCAGAATCAGATCTACAGCGGGACATATCAGAACAAATCACAGCCGGATTTTATGAAGGCAGGCGGAGTAGGATGTATAGATTGTCATTCGGATGCAGTTAAAATAATAAAACCGGATAACAAAATTTGTCTGAAATGTCATGAGAATGATTATGAAGCAATGGGAAATGAATGGAAAAATGATGTTAAGACTTTACTGGATAAAGCTAAATCGGAAATAGACAGGGTCAGTTCATTACAGATCTCAGATGATAACAAGGTACAGCTTAGTGAAGCAAGGAAGCTTGTTAATGATATTTCCACACGACCAAGCATTTATGTACACAACTATGATCTTATCAGTACAATGCTGAATGAAAAGATAAGCAAGCTCAAAAAGATGGAGTGACAACGGGGGCAATTATTTGTGATGAAATATACACTTATAAGTATTAAGTAACGGATTATATAACGATATTGTATATATCTATTTAATAAACTAAATCAGAAACAGGAGACAATCGTAATGAAAACCAAAATGTTTTACGTTCTGCCGGTTTTAATTTTTATCGGATTCATATTTTTTACGGCGACAGAAAATCCACCTTCAGAAATCGGAAGTGATCCAAAGTATGTTGGTGTGAATTCCTGTGTAGGCGCATGTCATAAGACAGAGTCACAGGGAAGTCAGCTTTCGATATGGGAAAGTTCAAAACATGCAAATGCATTCAAGGTGCTTCAGACCGACGAAGCAAACAAGATCGCAGAAGGTAAAGGATTTACAACTCCGGCTGCCGAGACACCTGAATGTTTGAAGTGTCATACTACAGGAAAGACAGTGGATGCATCTGCATTTGAAGAGACTTTTGACATTACACAGGGAGTGCAATGCGAATCATGTCACGGCGCAGGATCGGAATACAAGAAGCTTTCTATAATGAAAGACAAGCAGAAATCAATTGACAATGGACTGCAGGTACATTCAGAAGGAGAAGCTTTCTGTACAGGATGTCACAATTCAGAAAGTCCGACTTTCAAAGGATTTAATTATGCTGAAATGTGGGATAAAATAAAACATCCGAAACCGGCAAGTGAATAAGATTTAAAGCAAATTTTTAGACCCGTGAACAAAAATAACGTTTTAAACTGTTTTGCTCCGGCAGAAGCAAAATAATGCAATAAATATGTAAATTACTGCATAATGATTTTTTTCCTGTAATTAAAATTAATGCAGTAATAATTTAAAAATTCTTAGAACAGTTTACAGGAAAAATATGGCTATATCGGAGCTGTAGCTTGCTCCGTTTTGTGAGAGAATTTTTCGAAACATGTAAATGTGTAAATCAACTGGACAGATTCAAAACACATAGTTGAAAATGGATATTTAAAATTCCATATGTAAAATGTAAAAGAATAATTCTGAATACAAAGTAACAACACCGGAAGTCCGGTATATAAAGAATTAATCTGTAAGTCAATTTGGGAAATATTTATTCATCCAATTCCAAAAGAAAATGAATAGGATATTAATATGAAAACTTTATATATATTTAAATCTTCAATATTATTATTTTTTGTAATTTCGTTCAGTAGTTCTGTATCGATTAATGCTCAGTCGTTAAATATGAGATTCAGTACTCAGGTTTATGGCTGGGAAAGAGCGGACAGTATAAACAGTGACAGTAAAACAGCACATCTCAGGAGTTATCAGAATCTTTTAATAGACGCATCAAAAGATAAATGGTCTTTCAATACACTTGTACAGACTGATGCTGATCTTATGAATAAAATAGGAAAAGGTTTTGATTACAGATTTTACAATCTCTATATAAAAGGTTCGAATCTTTTCAATGTGCTGGATGTGAAATTAGGAAGACAGTATTTATTCTCCGGAGTCGGCACCGGCGCAATGGATGGATTACATCTGAAGCTTAAGGCAGGTGAACACAAGGAGTATCAGTTCACTGTATTCGGCGGATCTATAACGGGAACGGATTATGAATTCAGCGGATACGCTCCATTCAGTGAGAACAGTATTTACGGCGGAAATTTTTCATATTACGGCATCAGGGATTTTTATGCATCAGTAAGTTATATTAACAGGCATAAAAAACCGGAACCATATACCGCAATAAGATACGACAGTTTATTTAATCCTTATCAGAAAGTTATTAGTACTGACTCACCTGAAGATCAGCTAATGGGAATTGATCTGAATTATACTTATAATAAGAGACATTACTTTTTCGGGAAACTGTATTACGATATCAATAATGAAAAATTATACAGAGGAGATTTTAATGCAAATTTACTTGTAACTGATAATCTCAGATTCACAGGATTTTATTCATATCATCAGCCGCAGATCAGATACAACAGTATATTCAGTACTTTTGCGCAGAGCGAATATCAGGAAGCCGGAGGGGGAGTTGATTACACATTAAAAAACGGTATAAACATATACGGAAAGATATCCGATGTATTTTATACAGATGAAAACTCAATTAAACTTCAGGCGGGATTTAGTCATCCGTCTTACGGACTTTCATATACACATTATTCCGGTTACAGCGGTGAATCAAACGGATTAGGCGGATATTACTACAGGAAACTTGCGGATATTTTATCAATGAACCTTGGATTAAATTACTCAAATTATAGATTGGGAGAATATTCAACTGAGAAAGAGAATGTATTCAGCGGATTGCTGGGACTTACTTACAGACCGAACACGCAGCTGAGTTTTGATGCGCAGGGACAATTTATTACAAACAGAATTTATAAAACGGATGTGAGATTCTTAATAGGTGTAAACTACTGGTTGTTCACAAAATTTTAATTACAATATTATGAAAACAAAATTTACCGGATTTTATCTTATCTTCATAGCCGGAATAATAATTTTTATTTCAACTACTGCATATTTGCAAAGGGAAGAAACCGGTGAAGGAAATATAAGCAGGATATTTAATTCCGAGCAGCAGTATGATAACAGTAAGATTATAAAATTTGATCACAAGCTTCACACAGTCGATGCGGAAATAAAATGCCAGGATTGTCATGAATCTGCTTTGAATTCAGTTTCATCGAAAGATAATCTTAATCCGAAAAAAAAGAACTGCGAAGGATGTCATGACGTAAAGGATAAGAATGAATGCGGACTTTGCCATTATGACAATGTATATAAGAAACTGAAGGCAACTGTAACCGAGATAAATTTTTCTCACAAAGAACATACCAAACTTAAGCAATGTACGGATTGCCATACTGATCTTGATAAGGTAAAATTTTCAAAAGAGAGTTCTCAGGTATTGCCGGATATGGAAAGCTGTTACAGCTGTCATAATAATCAGAAAGCTTCGAATGCCTGTGAATCGTGCCATACAAATCTTACCAATCTGACGCCGAAGGATCATTTAAGATCCAACTTTTTAAATCAGCACACATCATCCGGAGAGAGTTCCGAAAAAAATAACTGCATGATGTGTCACAGCGATAACTTCTGTCAGTCATGTCACAGTCCGTTAAAATATTCAGGAAATAATACACGTGAAGATTTTTATGCGCCTTATTATACAAAGGAAACCGCTACACGCACTGACCGTGAAGCTTTGCAGAAACTGACTACAGCTCATACATTGAATTATAAATTCACTCACGGACTTGACGCCGCGCATAAATCATTTGAATGCAAGACGTGTCACGATCCTGTGGAGTTTTGCGCAAGCTGTCATGAGAATAAAGGAGATCTTATAACGGGAATATCGCCGAAGAGTCATACACAGCCAAACTTTACTACGGTTGGCGTAAATACCGGAGGCGGACTACACTCAGAGCTTGCTAAACGTGATCTGGAATCTTGTCAGTCATGTCATGATGTACAGGGAAGTGATCCGGTATGTGTCAGATGTCATTTTGATAATGACGGTGTAAAAGGAACGAACCCAAAAACTCACGAAAGCGGATTCATGAGAGATGAAAAAGGATTATGGCATGAGACGCAGGGTGCGGTTTGTTATACATGTCACAATGACCCGAATGCCAGACCGGACGGAATATCAGGAGTAGGATTTTGCGGATATTGTCACGGAACGGAAAGCAGATAATCGTTTACGGAAATATTTTTCCGACAGAAATTAAAATACAAAATTATGAAGATGCTAAAAATATTTTATCTGTCTTTTACAATAGTTCTATTTACTGCACTGGTATATAGCGGATGCAGTGAGATAGAAGATAATTTAGTAACAGCTCCTGAGATCGGGACGCATCCACCCGGATTTGCAGATTCGAATTCTCCGGAATTTCACGGTAAGTATATAAATGATAATAAGCTGTGGAATCTTAAAACATGTCAGAGCTGTCACGGAAATGATTATGCCGGCGGGAGTTCCGGTTCGAGCTGTCTTACATGTCATTCTGCATCGGGCGGACCTCAGAACTGTCGTCTGTGTCACGGCGGAGTATCGGGAAAATCACATCCTCCGAAAGCACTTAATGGAGAAACAAGTATATCATATGTCGGAGTCGGTGTTCATACTTATCACATAGATTCTACAAAATATTCCGCTCCCGTAGCATGCGGGGAATGTCATACAACATTAACAGGAGGATTCAGTGATCCGAATCACATTGGGGATATGCCTGATGGTACAGCTGAGATAAATTTCGGACCGATTGCAAAGACCGTGACTACGTTCAAAGGCGGAGGAGTTTTTCCTGATCCCGTATGGGACAGAAACACAGCGACATGTTCGAATTCATATTGCCATGGAAATTTCAGGGACGGAAACAGCGAAGCGGTTCCTGTATGGACAGACAGAAACAGCGTGAAATGCGGATCATGTCACGGCGATCCTGTAACCGGAAATCCGAATCCTATACCGAATGGAAATTTTTTCCATCCGCATTATCCGAGTTATACAATAGGAGTTTGTTATCAGTGTCATGGTTCGGTGATAGATCAGTCGGGTAGTATTATAAATAAGTTAAAGCATGTGAACGGGGTAGTGGATTATAATTAGTGGTTTGGGTATTCAAACTAAAAAATATGATGACCATTCGAATAATGACATGAACTGTTCCCTTTATTAACTAGTTTATTTTGCAATAACTGTAGATATAAAATTTCCTGTTTCTTCATTTTAGTCAGCTGTCAATTCCGGTCTGAATTCAAAATGCATAGTGTCATAATGGTACCACTTCCCGCCCCAGATAAATCCGTATTTCTCAAACACCTCCGCAATTTCAATTGGGATCCTGTTTATGTAAGTTACATTATTATTCCATTTCCAGTAATCAGAGTACTTTGTGTTTATATCTATTGCTGTCCCGAATGAATGATTACTGAGCCTGTCTGTTCCCGCTATATTTCTCCAGACAAAAGTGCCTCCAATGTTTTTTAAATATTTCTGAAACTCACCGGGAAGCATTGAAAGCTCTTCAGCAACTTTTTCCAGACTATCTGCTGCTCCGTTTACATTGCTGAAACTTACATTAGATCCGTCCACCCATTTTATATTAACTATATTACCGATTACTTCACTTGAATTATTTCCGTACATTTTTAAAAAAAAGGGTTCGTATCTGATCCTGCCCGGTTCGAAATTCTCCGGCGGAGGTACATTCCATTCTCTGCCTTTAACATACTTCTGTGACATCATGTCTTCAAGATCAGGATTGTCAAGCATTTCTTCATGAGTCTTGTCTGTGATCCCGTCATCATATATCATCACAGTGCCGTCCTTCCAGTGGAGATTATTTTCATCGGCATGATCCAGAAATTCCGGATATGCATCCACAAGTTTTTGTAGCCCGTCAGGTATTTTAAAAATCTTTTCAGTGCTGTCCTTTATCAGATTTAAGTCACTGTCTTTCGTACAGCTGCTCCCGAATCCGGAAATGAAATAAATTAATGAACTTATTGCAATTATTAATTTCAATTTTCTATTCTTGAATTTATTTATTTAATATAAAATAAAAAACCGGAATTACAATTAGTAGAGTATTGTAATTCCGGTAAGTCTTTTAAAAAATTTTAATGCTTAATTATGATGTTCTGTTCGGGTTTTCTTAGGTACGTTATTATTATTTGAGTTATTATTGTGACCATTGCTATGTCCATTATCGTGACCATTTCCATGTCCATTATCGTGTCCATTTCCGCTGGAAGAATGTTGCTTTGTGTCACCGGAAATTTTCTTAGCATTTGTATTGAACTTTCTGTGACGGCTTATCAGTGATGCAAAAAATCCTAATGCCATTATTATTGTACCGCCCCAGACTAAGTTAATAAACGGTTTTATGCTTGCTGTAAGTATTAATGTTTCAGAAGCAATATTAGTATGCTGATGACCGTCTGTAACTGCAATGTCAACAGAGGATTCACCTGTAATTGCAATATTTGTCAGATAAAAAGTTAAATCGGGATTCGATTCAAGTTTGACAGGAATGTTCTGTGTCTGTCCTCCTGAATAATACTGCTCCACCAATAATTCCTCTTTCTTTCCGTTAACAGTTACTTCAAGTTTTGCCCCTAGTATATTTTCTTCCCCTTTCATCATAGATTCCTGATTGAATTTTGACTGATCGAAATCAAGGAATTTTACTGTTACATCTTTGATAACTTTTTCAGAGCCTTTTGGAATATTAACAACATCCTGCTCAGTAAAAGGCTGAGGAGTTTCAAGAGAAATTGGTTCAAGATAAATATCTTTTGTCACAAGATTGGCAATGTCCGGATTTTTCATAATCCCTTCCGAGTAATCACTGTAATACATTATCGGCTGAAGCAAATATCCTTTGCCGTCTTTTTCTACTATTACATTGAAATGATACTTGTCATGAGTTTCAGGGATCAGACTTGCACCTTTATATGTTAGACTGTATCCAAGAGCTTCTTTGGTCTCCCCAATCGGCAGGGTTACATTTTCTTCCTGAGAATATTTCGATGAACCGATAATACCAAGGAAGAGTATCATAATCCCCAGATGCGCGATATATGGACCGGCTTTAACTGTACTCTTGTTTAAAATTTTAAAAATGATATTCAGATTAATGAAAAAAGCAAATAAAGAAGCTGCCGCAAATACCGCTATTAATATATCATCTACTCCAAGTATTACAAGTAGTGATGTGAAAACAACGGAAAGTATTACCGGAAGATAAAGTGATTTAAAAAATCTTTTATCATCTGTGTGCTTCCATGCAAGTAAAATGCTTATCCCGTTTATTACTGCAATGAGAATTGCAAGAGGAAGATTCATTTTATTATAAAAAGCGGGATCTATAGTTGCTTTGGTAAAAATCGGCCAGCTCGTTCCTACTAAAATTATTAAAGCAGATGCGCATAATGTAATTGCTCCGATAATCAATGCTGACTCTCTTGAGAGTTTAATTCCGGCATTTGTTTCAAGCGATTTCAAACTCTTAAGTCTGAATAAGATCATGGCTATTCCGCCTCCGCCGAATAAAGATAAAAATACGATCAGAAATAAATATACTTCCTGTCCCGGATCTACAAAAGAGTGAACAGAAGCGTCACCAAGTAATCCGCTTCTCGTCAGGAATGTTGAATAAAGCATAAATACAAATCCAAGTATGCATAAAAGTAAACTTGTCTTTTTATATTTGCCGGTTTTTTCTTCACCTACCATTGTATGTATTGCAGCTACGATTACTATCCATGGAACAAGCGAAGAATTCTCTACCGGATCCCATCCCCAGTATCCGCCCCATCCAAGTACTCCGTAAGCCCAGAATCCGCCTAACATTATTCCAACACCTAATACCATTCCGGAAAATAATGTCCATGGCAGCGCGAGTTTCATCCATCTGTCATATCGGTTTTTAAATAATGCCGCCATTGCAAAAGCAAAAGGAATTGCAAGTGAAGCAAACCCTGTAAATAGTATAGGAGGATGTATAGTCATCCAAAAATTCTGCAGTAACGGATTTAATCCCCTTCCGTCCTGAGGTACAAATCCTGCTTCCACATCTTTAGGAAATGATTCCCAAACCATCATATACGGTGACTTTATTATCATTATGAATAATAAAAAAGTAAGTATAAGGGAATAATTAAACATGACTAACGGCTCGTAAGTGTCATTTGAAGTATGACCGCTGTTCGCCTTATCAGAATCCCTTTTTATCAAAAATGCATGAAGGAAAATTCCAAGTACAGCTGTCATAAAAGCCCAGAGATGAAAACTGCCTTCCTGACCTGCATAAAATGTAGAGATAAGCAGATTTAAAGGAAGGTCTGTAGAACTGTAATTCCAGACGTAAGTGTACTGAAACTGATGTGTGATTATCAGATATAACAAAAATGCGGATGAAGATAAAGTAAATACTACAGCTGCATGAAAAAATATTCTGGCAGGTCTTATCAGTTTTTCATTACCCCTGCTGACAAATAAGAAAGCCAGAGTCGCAATCAGAGCTGATATAAATCCCGCAGTTATAAAAAATGAACCCATATTAAACTAATTTAAATTTTAAGTACCTGTTTTTTTAACTTCATGACCTTCGGCTTCATATTTAGAAGGACATTTGGTCAATACTTCTTTTGCATGAAAATAACCGTCTTTTACCTTTCCTTTTGCTACTACAGATTCTGCCATTTCGAAATTATTGGGCATAGATCCGTCCAGTACAACCTTCATCTCATTCTTATTTTCATCTATCATATAAAATTCAAACTGATTTGTAGCAGCGTCATATTTTGAATCTTTATCCTTTTGCCAGGTTCCTTTTACCTGACATGTCCTGTGAATTTCGGTTGCCTTGCTAAAATCCGTATATTCGATTTTGCTTTCTGAAAAAGTAAGAAACCCGACAACTAAAAAAATTACTATTAAACCTGTTCCGATTATTGTTTTCTTATTCATATTAATTTTATTTTAAGTCATTTAAAATTATTCCGGTATGGGTTTTCCCATGGATTTATATATATCTTCTATCTGCTTCTTGTTTGCCAGCGCTTCACTGTTACCCGGGTCAAGCTCAAGCACTCTTCTGTATCTTTGCAATGCAGGTTTGTATTTATCCTTTGGTGGAAGATCAGCTTCAAACATTAAATAATTTGCAGCTTTCATCTGAGCATCTATAGTACTGCTTTTATCAGATTCGGATTTGGTCTTCCTGTATATTTTGTCAACCTCATCGGCTTCCTTAACAAGTTTATTTGCGCCTTCATCATCCCAGCTTTCCTGACTGCCTTCTGTATTTCCCTGCGGGCTTTTTAGATTTCTGTGGATTGAGTCATCAGGCATATCCTGCTTTTCAGTTGTTTTTGGTTTATTGCTGAGTAATTCCGGCGGTACTTCCTTTGCGCATTATATTAAAACTGTTGTCATCAAAATACACAAAGTATAATTTAAAAAGTTTTTTTTCATCTTTATTTTATTTATTTATAAAACTTCAATTACTATACCATGAATAACGATAATTTTCCTAATTAATTTCTAAATCCTCCTGCCTATGTCCAATTTATCTACAATAATCTATCTTTTCAATCCACATGGGGAATTATTATTTTTCCATCTCCGCTTCAAGTCTGATCTTATCCGAAAGTATTACATCTGTCATTGGAAATTCCCATTTTAAAACATTTCCAATACGGTTATTGGAATTACTTGAAATGACATTGTAAGGTAATTCCACTTCAAAACTGAAATTCCCTCCTTCAAACATTTTTGACATGCTCTCTTTCATATCCATTGCTGTTGAATCTGCGGCATCATTTTCCGTAAATGTATTACCATCATCCTTTAATCTGTATTCATACAAGAAATAAACCTTGTTCCCTACTTCCTTTAAACTTACATCCGTCACATATTTATCATCATTTTCATTTATATGACTAAGCGACGAACCAATTTTTGATAGATTATCAAAATCATAATCTATTAGAAAAGTTTTTGAAGAATCCGGGTTGGTAGTCGAACTCAGATCGATTAACTTTAAACCTGCTATTGTATCATAATTTTCAGCTGTCTTATTTTCAAACACTTCATCGCTGTACAATGAATCAAGAAATCCATCTCTTCGTGTAGAATCCATCAGTGTTGACATTGAAGCCATTACATCATAAAATTCTTTCATAAATGTAATTTTCAAAATCTCCTTTCCGGAGCCGTCACGATTTATCTTTATTGTTCTGTTGATCGAAATACAAGACGACATCAAAACTGGAATCATTAACAACGGGATTGATCTTAATATTAATCTTTGGAATCTCATTTATAATAAATTTTTATTTGTGATAAATTTAGCTAATTTATTTGCAAATAATGAGTTACTTATATTAAAAATTATTAATGTATCCCGTTTAACTGCTGTGATTTTAAGTTTGATATTTCAAATTTGATTTAATTATAATTCTCAGTAAAGCTAAACTTTAATATAGCAAATATGTTTACGGATTCTGTCCCCGCTTTTATTTATGAATAAATTAAAAATTCTTATACCCGTTTTAATGATTGTCTTCTTAGCAATTGCATTTTGGAGTGTTGTCAGTTTAAAAATAATGTTTTCCTTAGTTGATAAAGATCAGGTTTATAAATATTATCAGATCATATCAGCAAAGTATTATGATAATATTGAAACTGATAAAGTATCAGACACCGACTCAGGCATATTAAACAGTCAATCACTTTATGATGTCAAAAGCTATAAACTGAACTTTTCTTTCGATATTCCTCAAAAGAAAATTATCGGATCAGTGAATATGAATTCAGAAAGTCTCTCCGATACGTTGAAATTAATATATATAGATCTGGCAGGAAATATGACAGTAAATTCAGTGAAGTTAAACGGAGATGAAATCCCTCACAAAAGAATTGACGACTACATTGCCGCAGATATAAAAGGTAAACTTAAGTTAAATGAAACTTTTGATATTCAAATAGTTTATGAAGGCATTCCTGAAAATAAAGGCTTTGATTCTTTCAGCATTAAAAATTTGATGATGAGCCGGCAATTTATACTTTAAGCGAACCAAATCATGCTAAAACCTGGTGGCCGTGCAAAGATGTTATTACAGACAAAGCTGATGCTGAAATAATTATTACTGTTCCGGAAAAACTTACCGCAGTCTCAAACGGTTTGCTGGTTAATGTCTCTGATACTGAAAACGGATCAAAAACTTTTCACTGGAAAACTTCTTATCCAACAGCTACTTATCTCGTTTCCCTTGCAATCGGAAAATATGACAAATGGACAGACACTTATACTTCAATGGACGGGAATATTCAAATGCCGGTAGAATATTATACTTATCCGAATCTTACTGAGAAGGCAAGGTATGACTGGAAAAATACGGTCGATATGTTGAAATTTTTTTCAGGCTATATAGGCGAATATCCGTTCATTAATGAAAAATACGGAATGGCAACATTCGGCTGGGTCGGCGGCGCAATGGAGCATCAGACCATTTCAAGCATGGGGTATACTCTTGTTACGGGAAATGGGAAATATGAAGACATAGTCGTACATGAACTTGTTCATCAATGGTTCGGTGATGCCGTTACTCCTGCTTCATGGAAAGATATCTGGCTTAACGAAGGTTTTGCATCTTATGGAGAAGCTTTATGGGTCGAACATACAAACGGCAAAGATGCACTGAAAAACTTTATGAAGAAAAGTGATTATTCGTTTTTTATGGGAACTGTATATGACCCGGAAGGATATATATTCGGACCTACAGTTTACAAAAAAGGAAGCTGGTGTCTTCATATGCTGAGAGGCGTAACAGGGGATTCGCTTTTCCGGCAAATTATAAGAACTTACTATGAAGAATTCAAATATAAAAACGCCGATACATATCAGTTTCAGAAAATTTGCGAGGACATTACGGGAAATGACTTGAACTATTTTTTCAATCAATGGATATTTACCGGCGCCGGACGTCCCGAATATTCTTATTCATGGAAATATGAAAAAGATGACGCTTCTACTGATTTGTATAAAGTAAGTCTTTTACTGAAGCAAAATCAGGATGATATGGAAGTGTATTCCATGCCTCTCAAAATTTTATTCAAAACAAATGCGGGGGAAGAAGAGATTACCGTATTTAATGACAGCAGAAGTCAGCAGATCAATCATTCGGTAAAAGGAATTCCTCTCGATGTAATTATAGATAATGATAATTGGGTTTTGAAAAAAATCAAAAAGGAGGAGAATAATTAATTTCAACATTTTAAATTTCAAAAAGTAATTATCGTTTATTTTATGTCTCAAATAAAAATTTTAACTGCTCTGATTATTTTCTTTTTAACATCGCAGATCATAACCGCGCAGACTTCTCTAATAATTAAGTTTAAGGAAAATACACCGGCTTCAGTCCTTTCAAATTTCAGAAATAATAATCCGGGCTCAGGTAATTCAGCTGTCTCAAAGCTCAGCAGGGATTTCGGACTGCGAAATACAAAAGCTGTATTCAGCAGCAGGATGCTTCAGAATTTTGACAGCAGAAGTTTTTCTTCCTTCGGTTTTGACAGAATTTTCATAACTGAAACCGATAATGTTAATCTCGATGTATTACTTACACAGGCAAGTAAGAATGATTACATTGAATATATTCAGATCAATAATACTCTAAAGCTGGAAAATTATTCCGCTCCGGAATATACGCCGAATGATCCTCTCTATAACGAACAATATTACCTGAATTACATTGGCATGCAAAATCTCTGGGATATTACTCTCGGCGATTCGAATGTTGTTATCGGAGTAATTGATACCGGTCTCGATTTTCTGCATCCGGATCTTCTGAATAGTTTTAAGATCAATTACGGCGAATACGGAAACGGCAAAGAAACAAATGGAATAGATGATGACAATAACGGATTTATAGATGACTGGCGCGGATATGATTTCACAGATCAGCCGCTGACCGGAGATCCGAGAAGAGGAGATTATCTCGATCCTGATAATGACCCGACAGATGACAATAAATTTTCTCACGGTACCGCTGTAACCGGTGTAATAAATGCCGGCTTTAATAACGGCAGGGGAATTTCATCAGTCGCTCCCGGATGTAAAGTGATGGTGCTGAGAGCTTTTGATGCCGAAGGTTTCGGCGAGGAAGATGATGTAGCAAATGCAATTCTGTACGGCGTTGCAAACGGAGTTAAAGTTTTTAATTTCAGTTTCGGGGATTATGTATTCAGTAATCTGTTAAGAGACGTTATAAAATTTGCATATTCGCAGAATGTACTTATTATCTGCTCAGCGGGTAATGACGGAACAGACAGACTGCATTATCCTTCCGCTTATGATGAAGTCGTTTCCGTCGGCGCATCGGACAACACAAATAACAAGGCGAGCTTCTCTTCTTTTGGTGAGACCGTAGATATTTTTGCTCCGGGTTTTCAAAACATGACTACAGTAAGGACAGGAAAAGGAAGTTCTCAGTATGGCGGAGATTATGATAAAATAAACGGTACTTCTTTTGCAGCGCCTTTGGTTGCAGGAATTGCCGGACTTCTGCTTTCAAGAAATCCGTCCCTTACAAATGAAGAAATAAGAGGAATACTTGTATCTTCGACTGTATTAATGCCCGGTCAGAGTGCCTGGGATCATATAAGAGCATCAGGCAGACTTGATGGATTTAAAGCTGTAGAGAATTTCAATAATCCGACCATCGCCAGAATTCATACTCCTTCGCAGGATTATACTTTTGAAAATGACTCGGTTGAAATAAGTCTATCCGCTGCATCCACTTTGTTCCAGTCCTATTCGCTTTATTACGGGATCGGACAGCGTCCCGCCGAATGGATTACGCTTTTGTCAAATCAAACATCACAGGTGCTCGAAGATACTGTTATGATATGGAACACTGCAGGTCTGCAGGATACTTCATATACTTTGAGACTTGCGATTAACAGTAATTCAGGAAGGACCATCGAACATCGAATGATAATTTTCAAAGATAAAAATCCGCCGGTATTTACAGATATTCAGTTTGGAAATCTTATCGATAAAAATAATTTTTCACAGTTGATCTTGTTTGCTACCAATAAAAGAACTCTCGGAAAGATTTATTATAAAAGAAGAGGAGTTAATGAAAATTATAAATCCATACTTGCAGATGTCGGAACTCCAAACATAGGATTTGTTACCGAAGCGCATTTCGGTCTTCTTAACGGTAATGATCTCGCTCCCAATACAGAATATGAATTTTATCTTGAAGCAATTTCTCTTAACGGCAAGACAGCTAGCTTCAGCGATACTGCATTCTATTTTTATACTCAGCCGTCTGTAAATATTTACGGTTATAGGGATAAGAGTTATAAAATGGGAAACTCACAATTCGCAAAGACTGTAGTTGATATAACAGGTAATGGTATAAATGATTTGCTTGTGAACGATATTAATAATAATTTAAAGCTGAATGTGTTTGAATTCAGCGGCGGCGCTTTTCAGAAAATTTCTTCCGATAACTGGGGCGACTTTAAAATTGCAAAAGATGTGGCGGACATTGACGGCGATGGTAATTTTGAAATACTGGCGTCAAGCGACAGAAACGGTTTCGTTTATGAATCAGATAATCCGGGCGGACTTCCAACAAACCTTATCTGGAGCGATCAGGGTAACGGAAATTTCTGGTCATCGCGGATAGCAGATACAGACGGAGACGGTAAATCAGAATTACTCGGATTCGGCAGCAGCGGTTTAAGAATTCTTGAAACAACTTCCGGAAATAATTTTAATCAGACTGCATCGCTGCCTTTTTTCGGAAAGGATTCCATTTCAAATTCACAAAATTCACTTGTTGAAGATTTTGACGGTGACGGTAAAGCGGAAATTATGTTCTCAAATATTTTTTACAGCCCATCAGCTCCCGGCTTTCCCATTACCTGTGTTTCCATTTATGAAAATGTTTCAGATAATAATTATAGAAGAGTTTTCATTGACAGTATTTTCAGATTTATAAAAGGTGATAATATTGTGTCCGGAGATTTTAACGGTGACGGCAAAAAAGATTTTGCTTTGGGCGTGATAAGTAACAGTTCTGACTTCATTCAGTATTACAGTCTTTACGCTTACACTTCAACTGCTGACGACAGTTACGAAATTATGGATATTACCGATATCTATAATTATAAAGATTACACTATTACTTCGACGATGGCGGCTGATGTTGATAACGACGGTATGGACGAAGTAACGGTCAATGTAGGTACGCTGTTTTATATTCTGAAATTTAATAATTCTTTAAACAGATTTACACCTGTATATTACAGGGAAGGGATTAACTCATTTAATCAGATCGCATTTGATTTTGACGGAAACGGTGTGAAGGAGATCGGAGTGAATACGGCAGAAGATTCCCTGATATTTTTGAAAAGGAGATTGCATTTACAGGACCGGCAACTCCTCTTAATCTGATCGGATATAGTCTGGACTCAAATTCGGTTTTCCTTAGTTTTGAACCTGTAGCCGGCGCGGACAGATATAGAATATATAAAAGTGATTCTTCTATGTCATTCGTTTTATATGATTCGGTGAATGGAAATAATTATACGGACGCTAATATAATTAACAGAAAAAATTATTTTTACAAAGTCTCTGCTATTGATGATCAGAATCCTGTCAGGGAAAGTATGCTTTCAGATCCGGTCAATGTTTATATACACAACAAATCAAAATTAATATCAGCTGACTACAGCGCCGGCGGTTTTATTGTTTTAAAATATTCCGAACGCATTCCTACCCTTATTCCGAATCTTGAATCATTTGTGATCTCAGGTAATTCTGAGCCGCCATTTAATCCGAAAAATATTACCGTTAAAAGTAATTATGAATATTTTCTTACGCTTAATTCTATTCCTGTGAATGGAATTTATAATGTCAAAGCATCAGGCTTAAGTGATTTTTACGGATCGCCTGCGGATTCTAATTCGATAAGTTTCACAGTACAGGAAGCTGATTCGCAGAAATTTTATCTTGCAAAGCTTGAGCTTTCGGGTGAAAACAGACTTACTGTTGAATTCAATCTGGAAGTCGATTCGATAACTGTAAAAAATACCGCGAATTATAAATTTGAACCATTCAATATTTCTGTTACATCAGTTACAATAGATAACTCCGACAGAAGGAAAGCTTATCTTGATCTCGAAAAAAGATCGGTGATCGGCGCTACAGGAAAAAATTACATTATGAAGATCAGCAATGTTTTTTCTTCAGGCGGAATTAAAATAACTGAAGGTGCAGGCAGCAGTTTCGGTCTTATTTTCAATAAGGAAAATCTTAATGAAATGTATGTCTATCCGAATCCGTACAGTATTAATAATGGACAGGATTACATTACATTTGCCAATATTACAAGGAATACTAGTATTGAGATCTATGATCTGAAAGGAAAATTTTTAATTACTATAAGCGAAACTGACGGCAACGGAGGAGTAGAGTGGAATCTTAAAGACGGCGGGGGAAATTCAGTGCCGACCGGTATTTATATTTACAGAGCCACAGGTAAAAATTCAGATGGAAATGATGTGGAAGAAAAGACAGGTAAATTTGCAGTCGTTAAATAATTCTCATAAAAAAAAGGCGGTGTTAATACCGCCCTTCAAAAATAACTAAAATAAATTATTTGACGTGATCAGCCAGCGTTTTTCCTGCTTTGAATTTAGCAACTTTTTTAGCAGCAATTTTAATTTCTTTGCCGGTCTGAGGATTTCTTCCTATTCTTGCTTTTCTTTTTGAAATTGAAAATGTTCCGAATCCAACAAGTGAAAGCTTTCCGCCTTTCTTAAGAGTTTTTTTGACACCGTCAATAATTGATTCTAATGCAGCTCTTGCCTGAACTTTTGTAACATTAGCATCGCCGGCTATTTTAGCAACGAGTTCTTCTTTTGTCATTTTGTTGTATTTAGTTTAGAAAAAATAATTAAGCAAAAATAACATTGAATTAATTAAAAATCAATCTTTAATTAATAATACCAATGCTTTGCCGAATCTTTGTATAATCGGTATTGTTTGATCAAAAAACTTCTTAGCATTTTTTACTGAAGCACCTTCTCTGCATTTTTATTTTAAACACGAATGCTTATTCTTCAAAGTCATTTTCAAAACAGGATTTATTTATTGAAAAAACTATTGGATAAACAGAAATTTTTTTATGGGGAATTTCAGATTTCAAAGGTTTATATTTGCAACTGTAATTTAAAGAGAGTTGTCCGAGTGGTTGAAGGAGCACGCCTGGAAAGTGTGTAAGGTCGTAAGGTCTTCGCGGGTTCGAATCCCGCACTCTCTGCAGTTCAAATTTAAAGGAAGAATTTTGACAGTACCATCAGAAATTATCACAAAGAAATTTACTTCCATTCTTTAATCAAATTTTTTTTTATAATACAATTTCCGGAGAGGTGGCAGAGTGGTCGAATGCGGCGGTCTCGAAAACCGTTATAGGGGCAACTCTATCGAGGGTTCGAATCCCTCCTTCTCCGCATGATCATTATAAATTTGTTTTTGAAATACTGAACAGTCACTGATTGACAGAAGGTCATGTGCTTAATCAAAATGTTGTGTAAACTTTTTATAAATGAAAAATTTGTTATAAAAAAATTATTGAACGCCTGATCAATACAGGAATTTGGAACAGCAATATTTTCAAAAACAGTTTCTGACCTTTCTAAAAAAATATTCATTTGATTATCTTACGCAGCTGCTCTGCTTTTTCAATATACCATTCATTATTGTTAACACCTGAAATTTTAATCCCGTCTGTTAATTCCTTCAGATGAAATCCCGAGAATTTAGAAGGAGAATTCTTCATTTTATACAGCTTTCTTAGAATATCATAATTTTTTTTAAGATTCTTTTTACGGTCAGGAGTTAATTCTTTTGTTTCATTAATATAATGAATAAAAGAATCAAGACTTGACAAACCTGTCTCAAGTGAATCAGTTTCATAATACAACTTTAAATATAAAATCTTCGTCAGGTTTTTAATGTAAATGTTTACAGGCTCAACTTCAGAAAGATGTTCAATTGTTTTATCGAAATTACCCAGACTGAATTCCACTATTGCCTTTGCCAAGTAACAGACGGAATCTCTTTTAGAAACTTCAAGCTCATTTGTAAATTCGGTTATGATCTTATTAGCATATCCAATTTCATTAGAGTTAACAGCATTTTGAATCACTTCAAGATAAATGTTTATATATAATGGTCCGACACCTTCGGAGTTATATTTTACGGTTTCAAGCTCCTTTTTTAATAAAGAATATTTCTCTTTGTAAAAATTTTTATCACCACTGTAAATTCTGTAGGCGCAGTAATTTTTTAATTTTATAAAGAGATTTGAACAGTCACCGTTCTTATATTTATTTAAATTATTATAAACAATGTTTTTTAAAGTAAAGTAGTTTTCTGTATCATCTTTTTTCACAGAAAGCATTATCAGTCTGACACGCATTTCAATTTCAAATTTGACGGGACTCTTTATCTTAATAAGATCTTTAAGAAATTTTTCGAAGTCAATATGTCGAGCAAATTCCGGCATAATTTCTTTTTCAAAATCAATATTAAAAGAAGCCATATTAACATTCAGATCAGTCATGTTGAACTCAAGCAACAACAGTATGTAGCACAGATCATATTCTGTTCTGCTGATCAGATGACCCGGCACATTTTTCATACCAGACCTGTATAAATGAAAAGCAATATTTTCAGCTTCAAGCCTCCCCATAAAATCAAAATATTCATGATCGATTTTTCTCACTTTATATTGTTTCCTTATCTTTTTTATTTTCAGTTTAAAGAGATTGTCAAGAAATCTAGAATTGTATTCTCTGAGAAGTATGCTGTTATAATGATTGTCCTCAACAGTATTTTTTTTAATGCTGTTAATGACGAGAAACATTTCCGTAAGCTGGAGAAGTTCTGACATAAGATTCCTTACAAAACTGTAACTGTATTTATTCTTTTCGAATATCGGTTTAAGTAGAGTTTCTTCAGTTATGTCTTCCTGATTTAAATTTTCTGAATTCTTTAAAATAATGCTGTACATCTCTGAAATTTTTTTCTTTTTATTAAAGTATGATGAATTAAGAAATTCCGATAATTCATCTCTTTCTTTTTCAGAAAGCTTTATAATTGTTTCAATAACTTTACTTTTCAACATGATAATTAGTGATTTACATCATTATATATTTTTATATAAATATAAAAAACATACAATTTGTGCAGTAAATCTTAATTTACTAAGATTAATGGAAGTGATTTTCATTAAAAAGATTCTTATGAAAAGAGAATTTTTCGGGTTAGTTTTGTCAAGTTTATCAATTTAAAAAATTATCATGAAAACAATTTTAATTTTACTTTTGCTACAGGTCTCTGTTTTTACTATCGGACAGACGACAAAGATAGCGGAGAATCTTTACAGCTATACAAATCCTAATCAGTTAGCTGATCAGCATTGTACGCCGGATATTAAATTTGATCCTTCCATACATGAAAATATCGCAGGTCCTTACGATGGCGGAAATCTACAGTTCATCTGGCCTTTTAATGAAGCTGTTGATGAAGGAATTGTACTTGTAAACTATGTTGACAACCTTTCAGGTAATGGAATCAAAGATTATAATGATGACAACTGGGCATACAATGGTCATAACGGAACTGATTTTAGTCTGCATGATTTCAGAAATATGGACAGGTTTTATGCCGTCAAGGCGGCTGCATCAGGGACGGTAGTTAAGATTGTCTTTAATAATTTTGACAGAAATACTGGCTGGGGAGATGTTGATCCGGCAAATATTGTTCTTATCAGACATGATGACGGAAGCTATGCTTATTATTATCACCTGATGAAAAGGTCAGTAACTGTAAAGCTTGGCGAATATGTCCCGCAGGGGAAAGTAATAGGTTATGTCGGAAGCTCAGGTAATTCAACGGACGCACATCTTCATTTCGAGCCCGGATATTTTGTAAACGGAAACTGGAATAAGAGGGACCCGTGGTCCGGTATTTACAATCAGCTGCCTTCTCTTTGGGAAACTCAGATCCCATATGTCGGATTCAGGGCTTTCGAATTACATGATATGGGAGTTTTTACAGCCGGATTAGTTGGCGGAAATATGAATAATGATTTAGTTCCGTATTTAAAGGAGAGAATAATCTCTCCGAATACAATAAGCGGTTACGAAAGCAAGATAGGTTTCTGGGTGTTGCTGCAGGGAAATTATTCCGGAAAAACAATCAAATATGAGATCAGAGATGCATACGGAATACTATTTGACGATATATCATTCAATCTTAATTCACAGGCACAGTATTCCTGGTCATGGTGGACGCCTGATTTTAATCCCGGAATCGAAGTAACAGGTAACTGGTATGTAAGAGTTCTTTATGATAATGTTGAAAAGGGAAGATACTTTTTTAATGTGCAGCTGCTGACAAGTAACAGACCGAGGATGTATCCCGCTGCAGGCAAGATTTTCAGAAGATCAATATTTGTTCAGAGAGATACTCTGCGAGTGAGACCTGTAAGAACTAATATGGAATACGAACTTGTCGGAGCGCCGCCAAATGTAACCATTACAAATGACTCAATAGTAAACATAGGAATTTTTGATCAGGCTTTCAGAGTCAGGGATTTCAAAGTGATTGCCAGTATGGGAGGCAGTTCGACTTTACGGGATACAATGTTTTATAAACTAATTGACACCGCAAAAAACCATTTTCAGGGAAACGGAATAGTTTCACTTGAATTAAAGACTTATCTCGAAGGCAGATATAGCGGTTCATTTATGGAAGAAGATTCTATTACCGTGCTGTTGAGAAATGCACTTTCGCCCTATGTAATAATAGATCAGGCTACAGTATATTCGCTGTCAAACGGCAGCAGTATAGTTAATTTTCCGGGAGCAACCAGCGGAGTTTATAATTACATTGTTGTGAAACACAGGAGTTCAATAGAGACATGGTCCAAGACATCAATGCAGTTCCCCAATGGACAGCCGCTCAGTTATAATTTTACCGATGAAAGTACAAAAGCATACGGGAATAATCTTAAATTAAAAGGCGGAGAATACTGCATTTATTCCGGGGACATAAATCAGGATGGAATAGTAGATGTTATTGATGTTGCTTCAGTAGATAATGATCTTTCATTTTTTATTCAGGGGTATGTCGTTACCGATCTTGACGGGGATGATTTTGTAGATTCATCTGATATGGCAATAGTAGAAAATAATGCAAACAACTTTGTTGCAAGAATGAGACCTTAATTTTTAGAAAATCCTCAGGATATTCAAAGGATTATCTCATGATAAACAGCTGATACATATTTTCTCATCAGCGGGATAAGCAGGATAAATTTTATCCTGCTTTTTTATTTAGCTTTCTCCGAGCAGATATTTTCTTACAAACATTACAGTGACATATCTCTGAAAATCCGCATTACTTTTTTTAGCAAATCCGTGACCTTCATCTTTAGCTTCCAGATACCAGACAGTTCCGCCGATTGATTTAATTGTTTTCATCATCTGCTCGGCTTCAGTCCTCGGTACTCTCGGATCATTTCCGCCCTGAACAATGAGAATTGGCTTCGTAATTTTTTCGGCATTATTCAGAGGTGAAATTTTTTCAAGAAACTCATAAATTTCAGGATCACGTTCATCTCCGTATTCAACTCTTCTAAGATCAGTTCTATAGCTTTCGGTATTTTTCAGAAACGTATTGAAATTAGAAATACCAACTACATCCACTGCGCACCGGATCCTGTCAGCATAATCCACAGAAACAGCCAGCGCCATATATCCGCCGTAACTTCCTCCCATCACCATTACCCGTTCTGCGTCAAGATCCGGCTGCAATGCGACCCAGTCTAGCAACGCGCCAATATCTTTCACGGAATTTTTTCTGTTAAAACCATTATCAAGTTTAATAAAATTTTTTCCAAAACCTGTAGAGCCTCTAACGTTTGGAAAAATTACGGCAATGCCTAGTTCATTCAGATAATAATTCATGGATCCGATAAATCCGGGTCTTGACTGACCTTCCGGTCCTCCGTGAACGTCTATAATTACCGGACGCTTGCCTTCGAATTTTGCTGAAGGCTTGTAATAAAATCCGCTGATCTCAAGTCCGTCAAAGCTGTTCCATTTTATTAGTTCAGGAATACTTAACTCTTCCGGGATCAAACCACCCATATCACTTTCTGTCCAGACCGTAACGTCATTTGAATTTAAATTGTAAACATAAATGTCGCGTGATGATCTTGCTGAACTTACGGAAACAGCGAGATCTTCCGAATTATTGTGAAAAGACAGACTACTATATAGTCCGACCGGTAATTTATCAATTCTTTTTGAAATGTCTGAAGCTATATTCAGAATATATAAAACAGACTGACCACTCTCGTTAACAGTATATGCGAGATGCTTACCGTCAGGAGAGAGTCTCATTCCTTCTGCGTCACCGGCTGTATTTTCAGAAATAAATCTCACGGAATTATCAGATAGGTCCATGTAGGCTAGTGTCTTAAATTCATGATCTTTATCCGTGATAAAATATAGTCCTTTGCCGTCTGTACTGAATACGGCATTACCATAATAAATATCTTCGCTGTTCCTTGAAGTTAGAGGAGTAAGGTCTCCGGTAGTGAGATCAGCTATATGATAATGTGAAACAGTACTGGAAATAAATTCCATCAGCAGAAGATACTTTCCGTCTGCTGAGCAGTCTATGATTCCCCATCCGCCTCCTTTCAGTTCAAGGAATAGTGAATCAGATTCAGGTAATCCCGGATTCATAATATATATATCTCTGTCAGCGCCGTTTCTGCGGGTGGATGTATAAGCGATTTTATCAGAACCTTTTATCCATTCAATGCTTCCGTTCTGTTCACGTCCGCCTTTTGTCAACATTGTAACTTTTCCATCGGCAATGTCATAACGGTAAATCTGTCTGAACTCATCTCCGCCGATATCTTTATAAAATAGAAAATATTCACCTTTGACGGGTTCATAACTTGCGTTTCTTACAGGTTCATCAAAAAAAGTTATCGGTTGAGCTTTCTCAAGCGGATAAGTAAGGTTGCTTAGCTGGCTTGTATTTCCAAATCTCGTTGACATTATCATTTCCTTTTTCAATGGATGCCAGTCACAGAAAATCGCGCTTTTTGACTGAGTGTATTTTTCGAGTTCAGCCGCAACGGAGGAAGGTATAGCCGGAATTCCGTCCGTGATTAGATTTTCGCCCGGAACAATGTATTCAGAGTTTTGAGATAAACTCAGACTGAACGAAGCAAAAAATAAACTTAAAACAAAGAAACATCTTTTCATTTTGGTTAAGAATTATTAAATAGAAATTATAAGCCAATTTATAAATTGCAATATACGAAATACAAAAGATTATTTTAAAACAAATCTCAAACAACTTTGTCATGGATTTAAAAAGAAAACCTCTGTTGACCCCAGAACTTGACATTTAAAATTCAAATTATTAATTTGCATAAGCACTTATATAAACATAAACATAATAATAATCTTAAATAACGAATTTAATGAATACGATTAAGCAGCTTGGATACATAGCTATCGGTACACGATTAAGAATGCTGACTGATAAATTTTTAACCGATGCGGATAAAATATATAAGTCACTGGATGTGGACTTTGAGCCTAGACTGTTCACGGTGTTTTATCTGATAAATCAAAAGAAATCGATCACGATCACTGAGCTGGCGGAACAGCTCGGATACACACAGCCTGCTGTCACGCAAATTGCAAACACGCTGGTTTTAAAAAAACTCATAAGCGCTGTTAAAGAAAAAAAGGACAGCAGAAAAAAAATTCTTACTATTACCAAAAAAGGAGAAGATCTTCTTCTTGAACTTATTCCCGTCTGGCAGGATATTGAAAATTCCGTTAAAGAATTAATAAATGAAACCGGTTATGATGTTCTTTTTGTGCTGAGTAAACTTGAGTCCGAACTGGAAAAGAAAGATATATTCACAAGAGTAATGGAAAAAACCAAAAAGAGACAGATTGATGAAGTTAAAATATTTGAATACAGCAGTAAAAGTCCCGGAGATGTGTTGTATAAGAAAGAGCTAAATAAATATTTCAGAGATCTAAACTATGAATGGATCAAAAAATATTTTAAGGTCGAGAAACAAGACAAGAAACAGCTTGAGAATCCGGGGAAGGAAATAATTGAGAAAGGCGGCATTATTTTTTTTGCACAATATAAAGATATGATTGCAGGAACTGCTGCACTTTTAAAAAAGGAGAACAACTCTTACGAACTCGCAAAAATGGCAGTGAGAGACGAAGTTCAGGGAAAACAGATCGGAAAAAAACTAGGTATCGCTGTGATTGATAAAGTAAAGCAGCTCAAGTGCGAAAAGCTATATCTTGAAACAAATGCCGCACTTACTCCAGCAATAAACTTATATAAAAGTATAGGCTTTGAGGAAGTGGAAATGAATGATCCTTCAAAGTACGAAAGAGCAACATTCAGAATGAATTATAATTTTAAAAAATAATATCTGAATTTAAAAAAATTTAAAATGGATACTTCAATGGAAAGAAAATACAGGTTTCTTATAATATTAATGAAGTCAGCATTTATTGGTCTGATGACATATTCGCTTTTGAAAAGCAATGTGTAAATTGATTAATTTTAATATGCTGAGAATATTATCATTCATAATCACAATGAATACAATATCATTTCTAACAGGAGTTTCTCATAGTCAGCAGTCAGCAGACAATATTTTAATATCGGATGAGATAAAACAAAAAACCGTAAACTCTGTATCGGACTTACTGAACAGTAATTATATCTTTCCGGATAAAGCAAAAAAGATGGAAGTATATTTAAAGAATGAAATTGAGAAAGGAGCTTATGATGGGTTAGATGATCCGCAGAAATTTTCAGATAAGCTGACGGATGACCTGCAGAATGTGAGTAAAGATAAACATATTCGCGTGACTTTTAATCCTGAGCAGATACAGATGATGAAAAATTCTCAGGATAAAAACAATGAAGAGTTTGAGAAAAAATTTATAGAGGATTTTAAAAAAGAAAACTTCGGATTTAAGAAAGTTGAAATACTTTCCGGGAACATAGGATATATTGATTTCAGAAGATTTGGAGCAGGTGATTTAATTAAAAATAAAGTCGCTGCAGTAATGTCGTTTGTTGAAAACTGCGAAGCGCTGATTTTTGATATGCGCTATAACGGCGGCGGTGATCCTACCGGAGTTCAGCTGATCACAAGTTATCTTTTCGGCGATGAACCTGTTCATCTGAATGATCTTTATTACAGACCGGATGACACACTTAAGGAATTTTGGACTTTAAAGTATATTGAAGGGAAAAGAATGATTGATGTTCCGGTATTTATTCTTACCGGCAGTTATTCATTTTCCGGAGCGGAGGAGTTTGCATATAATCTTAAAATTCTGAATCGCGCTGTAATAGTAGGCGAGACTACAGGCGGCGGAGCTAATCCCGGTAACGGTAATATTGTCGATGATAACTTTATAATATTCATTCCGACGGGACGGGCAATAAATCCTTACACTAAAACAAACTGGGAAGGAGTTGGAGTAAAGCCTGATGTTGAAATAAACAGCATTGATGCGCTCACAAAAGCGCACATACTCGCGCTGGAAAAAATTGCAGGCAACAACAGCAGTGAAATAAATGCAAATAAAATAAAAAGAATTAACCGACTCATAGAATCTCTGACTTCAACTTTATCTGATCCGGATCCAAGTACAGTGCAATTAAAAAAATATGCAGGTAATTACGGTGACAGAAAGATTATTTATGATAACGGCAGATTATTTCATCAGAGATTAGGCAGGGAAAAATTTGAAATGTCGCCTATGTCGGAAGACACTTTCATGCTGCATGAATTAGATTTATTCAGATTAAAATTTGACAGTGATTCTTCCGGGAATATTGTTTCACTTTCGGTATTATTCGATAACGGAGAGACGGAAACTATTTCTAAAATAAATTAATCTATGATTTATAAATTCTCAGAGAGTCTTTCAAGTCGGCGGGAATTAAATCATTATTTAAAATAAGATTAAGTTTTTCACGGTCTTCTCCTTTAGATTTTTTACAGTTTACTATATCAGCAATTGTTAAATTAAATTGAGATCTATGATCAAGAATAATTTTATCACCGGAATCAAGATAACCTTCTTCTACGACTCTGAAGTAAATTCCGAAAAATCCGAGATCATAAAATCTGTTAAGAATGTAATCCTCACCAAATCTTATATTCAGTTTAAAACAGGGAAATCTTGGCTGAACAGCTTTGAGTTTTACAGAACCAATAGTATAAATATCTCCGATAAAAACTAAGTCGTCTGTCATGCCGGACGTAGTAAGATTTTCACCAAAAAGACCGTACTCCGGACTATCTTCTGAAATGTGATTTTCCCAGTTAGTGTAATATGAATAATCATAAGAATAAATTGCTTTATCCAATCCTCCGTGATAGATCAGATCTGATTGTCTGTCATCACCGGCATTCATGAATGTAACTTTGCATTTTCCCTCTACGGGTTTTTTAAAGATACTTGTAGTAACTTCTTTACCTTTCCAGGAAAAATTTTGCGGACTGCCGGTATTAACGGAAAGCAGTATCATTTGAGAAATAATTTATTTTCAAATATAAATATAATCTTGAATTTACTTTATAATAATTTTAATTTGTGAAAACGTAAGATAAAAATGAATTCAAAAGATACTGTAAATTCCTTAAAAGCTCCGGAGCCGGTCGGACTATATCCTCACGCAAGACGGTTCGGGAATCTTCTTTTTCTGTCCGGAGTAGGTCCGAGGGAAAGAGGTTCAAATGAAATTCCGGGTGTAGAGCTGGATCAGGACGGAAACATTGTTTCTTACGACATCGAAACTCAATGCCATTCAGTCTTTAAGAATGTAAAATTTATTCTTGAAGATGCCGGCTCAGACTGGAGCAAACTCATAGACGTAACAGTATTTCTTACAAATATGAAAAAAGATTTCAATACTTATAACAGAATCTATGCAGAATATTTTAAAGATATTCAGCCATGCAGAACTACTGTGGAAATTTTATCACTGCCGACTCCGATTGCTATAGAACTTAAATGTATTGCTTCTACAGGTGAATAAAGCATTCACCGTTTTATGTGTACACACAAAAAAAATTTTTAACCCGATATAAATATTAAAGAGAAAAAAATATGGGAATTATAGTTATCGCATGTTTTAAACCCAAAGAGGAAAAAGAAGAAGAATTACTTGAAGTTATAAAAGACCATATGCCGGTATTAAAAAAGGAAGGACTTATTACAGAAAGGGATTCCGTAGTTATGAGGTCAGGCAATGGATCTATACTTGAAGTATTCGAATGGAAATCACAGAAAGCGATCGATCTCGCGCATGAAAACCCGAATGTACTTGAACTGTGGAAAAGATTTGAAAATGTTTGCAGTTACGAAACACTTTCTTCAATTGAAGAGTCTAAGTCAATGTTTCCGGGATTTCAGCCCGTGGATTTTAAAATTTAAAAATTATTAATATTAAAGTGAGACTAATTATCAGAATTTTTTTTATAGTCCTTTTTTCCCTTACAATAAATTATACACATCTTTATTCATGCACGACATTCTGCTTAAAAACTGAAGATGAAAATATATTTGGAAGAAATTACGATTGGTCTATTGATTACGGAATTGTATTTGTAAACAAAAGAAGCGTAGTGAAGATCGCATTTGCGAAAACAGGAAAACCTGTTGAATGGATCTCAAAATACGGAAGCGTAACCTTTAACCAATTCGGCAGAGAGTTCCCTACAGGAGGAATGAATGAATCCGGTTTAGTCGTCGAACTTATGTGGCTTGAAGAAACGGAATATCCGGATAGCGATGACAGATCAACTGTTGGAGGAATACTTCAGTGGATTCAGTATCAGCTGGATAATTGCGAAACTATCGCAGAAGTTATTGACTCTGACGAAATTATCAGAATACCCGAAGGAGCGGTTCCTGTTCATTATCTTATCAGTGACAGATTTGGAAATTCTGCAACTATAGAGTTTCTAAAGGGGAAAATGATCACGCATTATGGAGAAAAACTTCCGCATCCTGTACTTACTAATGATACTTATTCAGGTTCTGCTGATTATTTAAATCAGCTGAAAGAATTCGGCGGTGAAAAGGAATTGGTAAATGATAAAAGTTCATTATACAGATTTGCTAAGACCTGTTCGATGCTTAAGGATTTTAAAAAAGGTTCGGATGAAAATGCTGATCAGTCTGGATTTAAAATACTAGATGAAGTAAATCAGGGAGAACATACGAAATGGAGTATTGTGTATGACATTAAAAATATGGAAATATATTACAGGACGCTTAAGAACAGGGAAATAAAAATTGTTGATTTTAAGACTCTGAGTTTTGACTGTAATTTACCTGTGATGATGACAGATATTAATGACGGCAGGGAAGGCAAAATAAACGATCATCTCAAAGAATACAGTTATGATAAAAACAGAGAGCTTATAGAAAGATCATACAGTTCAGTTGATTTTCTTAAAGATATAACAAATGAAATGAAAGATTTAACAGCAGCTTTTCCTGACAGATATCATTGTGTAAATAAATCTCAAACGGAAAACATTGCTGAAGAGGAATCATATGAATTCAAATACTCAATTTTATTTTTGCTGATCCCATTCTTATTAATTATATTTATCATAACCAGACAGGCAATAAAAATTTAATTCACAATATTTTACAATTTAAAAAAAACCTTATGCTCGAAACTATACAAAAGAGATGGTGGGTATTTCTCTTAAGGGGAATACTTCTGCTGATCTTCGGTATACTGGCTGTCAGCACACCAGGAATGGTTTTAGCAACAATACTTTTTTATTTCGGATTCATTGCAATTCTCAGTGGAATATTTGTAATAATAGAAGATGTCAGATCAAAATCCACGGAAGGTGCCGGAAAACTCGAAGGATTGTTTTATATTTTTATTGGTCTGCTGTTCATAATTAAGCCGGAGTTTGTAATATCATTTACTCTATATTTAATTGCATTCTGGGCGTTGTTTGCCGGGATATTCATGATCATTTCTGCAATAAAAATGCGCAAGGTGATACAGAACGAATGGCTCGCAATACTTAACGGTATCATTACTGTTGTCTTCGGCATTCTGATTTTTTCCAATGTGCTCGCAGGAGCTGAAGCTCTTGTCATTGTATTTGGATTTTACGCTATATTGTCCGGTGTAATAATGATAATTCTTTCATTCAAAGTAAAAGGATTAAAAAATTAGAACCAGTTACATAATTTATTTTATACTCCGTAATTTTTACGGAGTTTTTTTATTTCATTTTCCCGGTTCATTTTTTGATTATATAAATCCGCTTATATATGTCTTATTGACAATAACAACAATAATGTTATATTTGCAAAAATTATTTTTAATCAAATAAATATTTTTTGAGAATAGCATTAGCATTCAATATTAAAAAAGAAAACGAAAGTATTCTATCCGATTCTGAAGATTCCATAAAATACTCATCACCCAAAACTGACTTCAGAAAATATCTCAGCGAAAATCTAATCAACAATTATCCTGAAAGACTTGACGATACTTATGCTGAATGGGATTCAGAAGAAACTATAACGGCTGTGAAGTCGGCTCTGGAAGCGGGCGGACACGATGTTACGCTTGTGGAAGGTGACAGTGACGCTTATGAAAAATTTAAAATGATACGTCCTGAATTTGTATTTAATGTAGCGGAAGGTCTGAACGGTTTGTCAAGAGAATCGCAAATACCATCAATGCTGGAGATGCTGAACATTCCTTTTACAGGAAGTGATTCGGTTACAAACGGAATTTGTCATGACAAGTCGAGGTGCAAAGAAATTTTATCCTATTATAATATTCCAAATGCAAAATTTTTTATTACTGACGCTATTCATAAAACCGAAAAGGATCTATCATTCCCGAAATTTATAAAACCGCTGCATGAAGGTTCATCAAAAGGTATATTCAATTCATCAGTTGTAAGAAATTGCGCAGATCTCAGAAATGAAATATTAAGAATTAAGGATTGTTACGATCAGCCTTCCCTTGTAGAAGATTTTCTTGAAGGAAAAGAATTTACAGTTGCAATGCTCGGAAACGGTGATGATGTAAAAGTAATGCCGATTGTAGAAATTAATCTTGACGCCGTCCCGGAAGGTTTCAATAAAATTTATTCCTATGAAGTAAAATGGTTTTTTGACACGAGAGAAAGTAAACTTGATATTTTCAGATGCCCGGCGGAAATTGATGAAAAATTATATAACCGGATAGAGTTGATCTGTAAAGCGGCGTTTAAAGTTCTAAGACTCAGAGACTGGGCGCGGATAGATGTCCGTCTTGACAGCGAAGGGAATCCGAATATAGTAGAGATCAATCCGCTGCCGGGTATACTGCCCGATCCCGCGGATAATTCATGTTATCCGAAAGCAGCCAGAGAAGCCGGGATGGATTACGACACAATGATCAATGCAGTTCTCGGAGCGGCATTGAAAAGAAACAGAAACGGATTTCATAAATAATCTGAAATGAAAATTAATATAATATATAATGATCCGACTCAGTATTCGACCGGAAGAAATTATGATGACGGCGTAACCGATATTGATAAGATTGATGAACCAATTGATATGAGTGAATTCGGAGTTCTCGATGAACTTAAATCTGTTCAGCGCGCGCTAATCCCGACAGGTCATGAGACAAAGATAACTGCAGTTGCTCTCGATGTTTATAAATTAATTGATGAACTCCGGGATGACAGACCTGATATGATATTCAATCTGTGTGAATCACTTGATGGTGATCCGACACAGGAAATGAATATAGCGGCTTTGTTTGAAATTCTTAAAATTCCATATACAGGATCGAGAGCGCTTACGCTTGGTCTTGCGCTGAATAAATGGCGCGTTAAGGAAATTCTGAATTACTATGAAATACCCACAGCTCCGCATTATGTCTGCGCAAATTCCCGGGAGTTCAGAAATAACGGATACTCGAAACTGAAAGATAAATTTCCACTGATAGTAAAGCCGTCGAGAGAAGACGCGAGCATTGGAATAGATAATAAGTCTGTAGTGTATAATGATGAAGAACTAAAGAAAAGAATAGAGTATATACTTGATGAACATAAACAGCCTGCTCTTGTGGAGCAGTTTATAGACGGCAGGGAAATAAACGTCAGTGTAGTCGGAAATGTAAAGAAAGATGAAAGTGATCTGATAGTTTTTCCAATATCGGAAATTGACTTCAGCGATATGCCTGATGATTATCAGAAGATAGTAAGCTATAACAGCAAGTGGATGTATAAGACAGTAGAGTTTGCGGGAACAAAAGCGGTGTGTCCGGCAAAGAATATTTCGCCGGAGCTTGAGGAACGAATAAAGGAGACTGCAAAAAAGTATACAGAATAATCGGAGCGTCTGATTATGCGAGGGTGGATTTTCGGGTGAAGGATAATGTACCATATGTACTTGAGATGAATCCAAATCCGGACATTGCGTCTGATGCGGATGAAGATACGGGATTTACTCGGAGCGGGAAAGCGTACGGATGGAGTTATGATGAGCTGATACAGAGGATAATAGGGTTTGCTTGTGAGAGGTGGGGGTTATGACGGAATGGTATTCCGTCATGCAGTTTAAGGTAATGTTGCCGCAGAATTTATATGCGGATACGGTTAAGCAGAAATTCAGAAATCCGGAATGTGAATATAAAAGCATTAATTATTTAATATGATCAGAGCTCTGATACAGGATGACAGGGAAAAGATCATATGCATTCTTAAAGATACACGTAATTTTTCTGATGATGAAATTAACATTGCTGTTGAACTTATAGATGTATATTTAAATAATCCCGGTCAGAATGATTATGAAATTTTTGTTGATGAAGAAATCAAAATCAGAGGTTATGTTTGCATAGGACCAAGACCTCTAACAGAAGGAACATACGATTTGTACTGGATTGCGGTTAACCCTTCTGTTCAGTCTTCAGGAATTGGAAGCGGATTGATAAATTTTATAGAGGATCATTTAAAAAGTAAAAACGGAAGACTTGTTCTTATTGAAACCAGCGGTAAAGAATCTTATGAAAAGGAAAGAAGATTTTATGAAAAAAATAATTATATGTTACTCGTTAATATAAAGGATTTTTATAAACCCGGAGACGATCTGATAGTTTACGGGAAGTATCTTAAATAATTTTGTGATCAGATTTATCTGATCTAAGCTGACAATTGATTTTTAAAACAAAGGTTAATCTATGCTTAATTTTTTAAAGCATATAATCTAAATAACTAAAAAGGAGATATAATGGAACTCTGGCAGGAAATGATCAGAAACAGCGTCAGCTCTGTAGATCATCTTGTTGAGAAATTCAGCATAGAAAGAGAAACGGCGGAAAAGCTTGATGAATTTTTTCAGGCGAGGATCAATCCGTATTACCTATCTTTAATCAGATATCCGGGCGATCCGATATGGCTTCAGTGTGTGCCTGATATAGCGGAGCTTGAAGATATTGATTCTCAGGAAGATCCTCTGAATGAAGACGACATGAGTCCTGTTCCAAATATCACTCACAGATATCCTGACCGGGCATTGTTTTTGGTTACTTCACAGTGCGGACTTTACTGCAGATTCTGTACGAGAAAAAGGAAGGTCGGCGATCAGAGTAAGATTTCAATGAGAACTCTTGAGTCTGCATTTCAGTATCTCGAATCACATCCGGAAATCAATGATGTAATTTTATCCGGCGGCGATCCGCTTATGCTTACTGATAATATGCTTGAAAAAATAATTTTCAGACTAAGACAAATAAAACATATTCAGATAATCCGGCTTGGTACAAAAATGCCCTGCGTATTACCGCACAGGATTACTCCGCAGCTTTGTGAAATGCTTAGAAAATATCATCCGATTTATGTTAATACTCATTTTAATCATCCATGGGAATTAACGGATGAAAGCAAAAGAGCCTGTGCAATGCTCGCAGACGCAGGTATCCCTGTCGGTAACCAGTGTGTCCTGATGAAAGGTGTAAATGATAATGCAGATGTTATGAAAGATCTTATGAAAGGTTTACTTGCAATGAGAGTCAGACCTTATTATATATATCAGGCGGATCTTACTAAAGGCGCAAACCATTTCAGAACTCCGCTTAAAGTTGGTCTTGAAATTATGGATAAATTAAGAGGTCATATTTCCGGACTTGCAGTTCCGCATTTTGTTGTAGATGCTCCGGGCGGCGGCGGAAAAATTCCATTGCTGCCGGATTATGTTATCTCAAGAGATGATGAAAAAATTGTACTTAGAAATTTTAAATATAATATCTATGAATATCCTGAAATTAACGGTGATTCGAATTCAAATAATGCAGACCTATTTATGCGCCGCAAAAAGATTCGCAGGAGAACCGTCAATAAAAAAGATAAGATCAGAAAAATTAATATACCCGTTTTAAATAATTCCTAAATTTAACTGAAACCTCATTCCAAAACCCGGCTCATTGAGACCGGGTTTTTTTTTATTTTAAATTGAAACCTTTGTGAATATTAAAAGTCATAACCTATAGAATTATTAAATACATTAAAAAATGACTGAAGCCGTTATTATTCTGATTACCTTTCTGATATTGTTTATAATGTCTTTGGTAAAATCAAAATATTCAAATAATTAAAATTAAAATTCGCTGAAATAGCGGAAAGGAGTTATTTAAAATGCATGGTGTAGTAGAAGAATTCATCCCGGTAGTAGCGATCATTTTTACTTTCGGAATTCCGGGAATCATTTTATTCTGGTGGATCTATACAAAGCACAGAGAAAAAATGAGACTGATTGAAAAAGGTTTGTCGCCTGAAGAAGTAAAAGCTTATTTTACCGATAATACTAAACCGAAAAATCCGTACAGCTCACTGAAATTCGGTTTGATCCTTCTCTTCTTCGGGATCGGTATATTTCTCGCAAATGTAGCTGAAAGTATATATGATGTAGAAGAAGGCGTTATGATGGGAATTATTGTAACCTTCATAGGTCTGGGATTCCTTATCTACTTTCTGGTTGTAAGTTCTAAAACAAAAAGTGAATCCTCAGTAAATCATTGATTTCTAAATTAGAAGAAAATTATCATTATGAAATTATCAATTATCTTTATTGCTGTAATCGCATTCATGTTGAACGGATGCGGTCTGCTTTCAAAAAAATATGTAAAGTCTGATAAGGAAATACATCGTGTTTCCGCAGAAGGTAAGAAAAAAATATTTATTCAAAATATAAACGGCAATATCAGCTTTGTAAGGTCTTCTGATTCCGGTATCGTAAAAATCGTAGCGGAAAAAGAAATAAAAGTTAAGAAAAAATATCTCAATACGCCGTTTGATGAAATTACAATTGAGATTGATACATCAGGAAATGAAATAAATATTGAATCTCTGATTAATGATAAAGGAAGAGATGACGGTTTTAATTTTAATTTCGACAGAAAGCAGAAAGTGAATTATGAGATTTCCGTACCTGAAGGTATCTCAATTTCTGTTGAAAATGTGAACGGGAAAATATCCGCTGACAATATATCAAATGATCTGAAAATTGATCAGGTCAACGGCAGCGTCGATCTTGATAATTATTCCGGTCTTTTGGAATGCGACCTGACCAACGGTTCATTTTCCGGAGTGATAGATTCCACTAAAGGTATTAATATTAATGTAATTAACGGCAGCGTTTCTCTGAATCTCAGTAATTATATAAATGCGCGTGTAAACGCTCAATCCATGAACAGTAATGTCAGTACGGATAATTTGAAATTCTCTGACATAATTCAGGAAAAAAATCGTTCAGGGGTAATCTGGGAACTGAAGATAACAGGTCTGAAATAATAATTGAAACAATAAACGGAAAGATCTTGATAACAGGTGATAAAGAAATTTAATCACAGTTTGATTTTCAAATTTGATTTGTGCAATTTGTCAGTATTATTAAAAGTTTAAAAAAATGAGTCTGTCTGATTCAGAGATCATAAAGAATATTAACGAAGGAGATACGTCTTCATTCAGGATCATTGTAGATGAATTAAAGGACAAAGCTTTGTCGTTAACCATGAAAATTTTGAAGAGCAGGGAAGATTCCGAAGATTGTCTGCAGGAATCATTTCTTAAACTTTTCAGATCCATTACATCAGGCAAGTTTGAAGAAAGGTCTAAACTTTCAACATATTTTTACACAATAGTTTATAATACGGCAGTGGACAATTATAAAAAACTTAAATCACGCAGATTCAGTATCGTTTCTATTGATGTCGAAGGATCAAGTTTCGAAGAAGGTGACGATCTGTTACGAAAGTATTATGATGCGAAAATTGAGAAAAACGAATTTGATGATAAATATGATCTGAGTACGGAAAGTATAATTTCAGAGTCCGAAATAAAACAGATCATAAGTGATTATATAAATTCAATACCGGAACAGTATTCAGTCATTTTAACAATGTTCTATATTAATGATCTTTCTCATGACGAAATTGCCGAAATACTCAGACTTCCGCTCGGAACTGTTAAAAACAGAATTTTCCGCGCAAAGAATAAATTAAAAGAAATCATTTTAAAAAAATTTTCAGAAGAGGAAATTCTTCAGTATGTATGAAAAAATTTAGTTTTACTATTAAAAATTTTTACAGTATTTTTAACACAATGCCGGACGGTAATAATAAAAATATTGATTCTTATCTCGACGATAATATAAAACAGACTCTGAAGTCCAGAACTTCTGATGACTTTTCATTTGAAATGATGAAGCGCGTCGAGATAGAAAAAGAGTTTGCCAAGCAGGACAGAAAAACAGACAATGTTGCAAAGTTTGTTATCGGCGGTTTGCTTGCCGCAATGATAATTTTATCTGTCGGAATACCGCTTCTTTTCGGCGTATCTGAAACGGATCAAAGCACAGGCTATTTCAGCATGATCACAGATAATCTTACAGGCGCTATCGAATATTTCAGTATTCTTACAACTGAAAATCTGGGAATAGCTTTTAACTTAAAAACTTTGTCAGTGCTTATTATATCATCTGTCTTTATTTTTCTTTTCTCGAAAGCTGACAAACTTTTGTTGAAAAAGTTTTAATCAACCGGTGATAGTAATATTTTCCTGACTATTAATTGCGCAAATAATAGGTTTTTAATTAATACTCTATAAAACCCCTGTTAATACTGTTTACTTTTCTTCCCGTCCTTCTGAATACGCCTATTCCTTCACGGCTTCCGCCTTCATTTGTATTACCTTCTATCGTAGTTAGATATCCGCCGTTAACGGATTCTACTATTCCAGTATGACCTAATCCTCCTCCGTATGACATTATGAATACCTGTCCGGGCTTTATCAGAGAAGGATTTGCAACAGCAGCTGCCGATGTTATTTTTTTACCTTTCGTATTATTCCAGTGACTCATTACTCCGGCAGTTTTATAAACCGGATTATTCTTGCCGGAGCTTTTTGAAACTTCGTCATAACACCAGTATACAAAAGCAGCGCACCATGCGTATCCGCTTCCGAGTCCGACACTTTTTAAATATGCATTCACTTCAGGTCCGCCGTTACTTCCCCTTGGCTTTTCCATTACACCGATCTGACTTTTTGCCTTATCAAGCACTTTCTTTGCAAAGTCCGGTAAAGGTCCGGGATCGGATCCGATTGATTTTAGGTTAAATAGCGTCGCCCATGTAATAGGTCCGATTTTCCCGTCGACGATCAAAGGTCTTCCCTGCTGATCAGGAAATCTGCTCTGAAAAAGTTTCACTGCATTGAAAGTCTTCGGACCGAATCCGCCGTCCACTTCTACTGGTCCGCATCCGTTCTCATTAAGTTTCTTCTGAATTTCCTTTACGATGTTTTTATTTTTTTCGCCTTTGACTATTACTCTTTTCGGGTAATCCATTATTTTATTTTTAAATTTATAAAAAGTTAAATCAAAATATATAAATGACATGATAATTTCAATAAGCGTAACTACTCAATGCCATATTTATTTAAATCTAATTGAATTTAATTTATAATTGTGTTTAATCTTACAGAATATTTTATCTGTCGGAAATAATTCACAAACATTAAACCTTCCAAGAGTTTTCAATATCAAACTGCTGTTTATTAATATTCGTATTTTTTTAGAAATTCACTGCAGATCTGTTAAGACAATGAATTTTATATTTTAACTTCAAATCATTTAAGTTATAATTGTTAATTCAATATTCTGACCTATTAAAATTGAGAAATCGATCTGTCTTATTCATAAAAAACATGGTAAGTCTCAGATGCATAAGTGATTTAGAATATATTCTGAGTAATTTGGAAAGTGTTCAGGTTCTTAATATATCACTTGGTAAAGCTGAAATTTTTTATGATGAGGAGAAGATATCAATAGTTAAAATCTCAGCCGAACTTTCCAAAAACAATTTTCAGATCATCAGCGACAGAAATACGCAATTAGTAGAACAAATAAAGAACGCCTGTATCGAGCTTATCTATTTCGGCAATAATACTAACTCTCTTATCAGAAATTCCGAGTATCTCAGTGAAAAACTCAATTTACAGTATTCATACATTAGTAAATTCTTTTCTGAAAATACCGATACTACACTGGAAAAGTTTTTAATAAAAGTTAAAATAGAAAAAGTTAAAGAGCTTTTAAGTTATAATGAAATGTCTTTGAGCGAAATTGCATATATGATGGGATACAGCAGCGTTCAGTATCTCAGTAATCAGTTCAGACAAATTACCGGCGTTTCAGTTACAGAGTACAAACATGGTGCCGATATAGAAAGAATACCGCTTGAGAATCTGCTTTTATAAATTCCCCTTTCCTTTTGAAATTTTATAACAAAATGTAATTAAACTGTAACAATTTATTTCTTCAGGTTTAATAATTTTGTATAACAATTTTAATTATGAAAATAAAAAATAATATTGCTGTAAGTGATTCCGGTTTTATTTTTAACCCGACTACAGGTGATTCATTTTCAGCAAATCCGGTAGGACAAGAGATCTTCAAAATGCTTCAAACTGCCGCGACCGAAGAAGAAATAACAGCTAATATTCTTGAAACTTATCAGATTGACAAAGTTCGTTTTGAAAAGGATTTTTATGATTTTGTTAATGTGCTGAAAAAGTACAAACTCCTGGAGGAAATTGAAAAAGACTGATATAACAATTGCTGTTACCGGGCTCAATGCTATAGACAGTCCGGGACCGGGTATCTCAGTAATCAGGGCATTAAGGAAAAGCAATTATTATAATCCCCGCATTATAGGTCTATCTTATGATACAATGGAACCCGGTATTTATATGCATGACCTTGTTGACAAATCATTTCAGATCCCGTTTCCTTCTGTCGGGATAGATAATCTTCTGTACAGATTAAAAGAAATAAATGACAAAGAAAAAATTGATGTTATTATTCCTAACTTTGACGCCGAACTGTTCAATTTTATTAAGTTGGAAAAAAGACTTTTAGAAGAATGTAATATAAAGATGTTCCTTCCTTCAATGAAACAGTTTGAAGAAAGACAAAAAGCAAACCTTTATGAATTCGGAAAAAAATATAATCTAAAAGTGCCGAAGAATAAAACTATTTATTCCCTTAAAGATATTAATGACATAGAGTTTGAATTTTCATTTCCGGTGGTAGTCAAAGGAAAGTATTATGATGCGAGAGTAGCATATAATAAAGATCAGATCGCGGAACATTTTAACAGGATAAGCATTAAGTGGGGACTGCCGATCATTATTCAGGAGTATGTTTTCGGTTCGGAAGTTAACGTTACAGCAATTGGCGACGGTACGGGAAAAACCATCGGAGCAGTGCCAATGAGAAAGCAATATATCACTGATAAAGGGAAAGCATGGTCAGGCATCTCGCTCGATGATGATAAACTTTTAAAAATCACAACTGACCTTATTAAATCTACTAAATGGAAAGGTTCGATGGAACTGGAGTTTATCAAGACTTCTAACGATGAATATTTCCTCCTGGAGATAAATCCCAGATTCCCTGCCTGGGTTTATCTTGCTGTCGGCTGCGGTCAGAATCATCCGGATGCGCTGCTTAAAATGGCATTGGGGAAAAAAGTAAATGCATTTCCAAAACATGAAACCGGGAAAATGTTCATCAGATATTCCTATGACATGATCATTAATTTAAAAGAATTCGAAAAAATCTCAACTTCAGGAGAATTATAAAATGAAAAAACTGCAATATGAAAGACCTGTTTTACAGTTACTGAATTCAGGCACAATGAACAAATACGGCACAAAGACAGAGTATGCGCCTTTTACGCATATTGACGGAGCAAGTGTTCATGATCTTACGGAAAAATTCGGTTCGCCTCTTTTTGTAATTTCAGAAAAAAAAATCAGGTCAAATTTTAAGGATGCTAATCGTTCTTTTAAAACACGGTATCCGAAAGTTCAGTTTGCCTGGTCATATAAAACAAATTATCTTAATGCAGTCTGTAATGTATTCCATCAGGAAGGCTCATGGGCGGAAGTTGTTTCCGGTTTTGAATATAGTAAAGCCCTTAATAACGGCGTACCCGGCAGTAAGATCATTTTCAACGGACCGGATAAAACTGATGAAGATCTTCGCACTGCTATTTTGAATAATTCTCCTATCCATATTGATCATCTTGATGAACTTTATATGCTGCAGGAAATTTCCGAAGAGACCGGTCAAAGACCAAAGGTCGCTATCAGAGTGAATATGGATACCGGCATTTATCCTATGTGGGACAGATTTGGTTTTAATTATGAAAACGGTCAGGCATGGGATGCCATTAATAAGATCATGCTGAACGACAAACTTGATCTGGTCGGGCTGCATTGTCATATTGGTACTTTTATGCTTGCAACTAATGCTTATTCCATAGCAGCTGCGAAACTTTCTGATCTTGCTATAAACATTAAATATAAATACAAAAAGAATATTCAGTATATTGATATGGGCGGCGGATTTCCATCGAGGAATACGCTGAAAGGATCATACTTATTAGGTGTTGATACAGTCCCGACAATAGATCAGTTTGCAGAAGCAATTTGCACTTCAATTCTGAATGCAGGATTTCTGGAGGAAGAGCTTCCGCTTCTTATTCTTGAGACAGGAAGAGCACTGATCGATGACGCCGGATTTCTTATCGGCAGCGTGATCTCAAATAAAAGATTATCAGACGGAAGAAGAGCTGTCATTATGGATTTTGGAGTGAATATAATGTTCACTTCTTTCTGGTATGATCATAAGATCACTCCGGCTCAGGAGTTCAGTGATTTTACGGAGGACATGGTAGTTTACGGACCGCTTTGTATGAATATAGATGTAATAAGAGAACATGTAACCCTTCCGCTGCTGAAAAGAAATGATAAGGTCGTTGTCCATACTGTCGGAGCTTATAATATGTCGCAATGGATGCAGTTCATTTCTTTAAGACCGGCTGTTGTAATGATTGATAAAAAAGGTGTTCCTCATGAGATCAGAAAACGTGAAACAATTAATTCAATTGAATCAGAAGAAATAGTACCTGAATATTTAAAGACATTCAGTTTAAACGGAATTGAAAAAAGAACAGGTTAAGGAAAATTTCCAGTTTTATTTTGAAGGCATATTAAACAGTTATTCACGTGTTTTCTTTTCAAAAAGCAAACTCTTTGCTTTCATTATAATTGCAGCAACATTCATTAATCCGGCATCAGGCTTAAGCGGGTTGATCAGTCTTGCCGCTTCGCTTTTATTCGCTGAATGGTTTGGTTACAATAAAATTTTTATACGTGATGGTTATTACGGTTTCAATTCACTGCTGACAGGATTAGCGCTTGGCGTCTATTATGAATTCTCTCCTGCTTTTATTTTTATTCTATTGTTTGCATCAATGCTGACTCTTCTGATGACAGTCTGGCTTGCTGTATTCCTTGGTAATTATAATATCCCTTTTCTCACAATGCCTTTTCTTTTCAGTACATGGATCTCAATACTGAGTATCAGAACATTTAAGGCAATTGAATTAAGCGAACGCGGAATTTATGTGTTTAACGATGTTCAGAATTTCGGCGGTATTTATCTTCTGAAATTCTATGATCAGATAATTAGTCTGAATATTCCGTTTGTCCTCGATGCATATCTTAAATCACTCGGCGCTATATTTTTTCAGTTCAATATTTTTGCAGGTTTCATTATTGCAGTAGGAATAATTTACTATTCCAGAATAGCATTCACTCTTTCACTGGTAGGATTTTTCTCCGGCTATTTTTTTTATTTTTTTCAGAAAGCGGAATTTTCAGATGTGTATTACAGCTACATTGGATTTAATTTTATTCTTACCGCAGTAGCGCTCGGCGGATTTTTCTTCGTTCCATCCGTAAAAACTTTTTTACTGGTTATAATTGCAAGCCCTCTCGTTGCTGTAATACTCAGCGCATTCAGTTACATATTTAATATTATTCAGCTTCCGATCTATTCACTTCCGTTTTCTCTTATTGTAATGCTCGTCATTTTCGCAATGAGCAACAGGTTAACACCAAAAGGAATTAACTATGTTACAAATCAGCAGAACTCTCCGGAGAATAATTTATATAAATTTGCAAACAGGATTGAGAGATTTGAAAGAGATACTTATTATCATTTTCAGCTTCCGTTTTACGGTAAGTGGTTTGTCTCACAGGGTATAGACGGCAAGATCACTCATATGGAAGACTGGAAATATGCATGGGATTTTGTTGTGAAGGATGAATCCGATAAGACATATAATCATACCGGCGCATCGCTGAATGATTTTTACTGTTATAATCTCCCTGTGTTAGCAACTGCCGCAGGCTATGTTTCGGAAGTCGTAAATGATGTCGATGATAATGAGATCGGCGGAGTTAATATATCAGAGAACTGGGGAAATACTGTCGTCATTAAACATGATAATTTCCTTTACAGTAAAGTTTCTCATCTCAGAAAAAACAGTATCAGATTAAAGAAAGGTGATTATGTAAAAAAAGGTGACATACTCGGTCACTGCGGAAATTCCGGCAGATCGCCCGAGCCGCATATGCATTTTCAAATTCAGTCAAATGATCTTATCGACGGGAAGACAATTAAATATCCGTTCAGTTACTACCTTCTGGAAAAAGATAATGGGAATCTGTTCAGGTCATTTGATTATCCGGAAGAAGGTGATACGGTTTTGAAAGTTCAAAGCACAAATTTAATCAGAGAAGCTTTCAAATTTTCTCCCGGTACAGTTATGAAATTTGAATCCATAAATGAAAAAGGCGAAAAGGAAAAAGTAAAATGGGAGGTTTTCGTTGATGCTTATAACTATCCTTACATTTACTGTTACAATACAAAATCATTCGCTTATTTTATTAACAATGAAACCCTGCATTATTTCACCGACTTTACCGGAGACAGAAAATCACTATTGTATTATTTTTATTTAGCAGCGAATAAAGTACTGCTTGGATATTATGACAATATGGAAATTAAAGACAAGCTTCCGCTATCCGGCATTTATTCCGGTCCGTTAAAAATATTACAGGATTTTATCGCGCCGTTCCATATTTTTCTGAATGCTGAATATACTTTCTCATTTAAAAATATTGATAATGAATTAAACCCTTCAGAGATCGTAATTTCCTCAAATGCCGTTACCGGGTTTGGGAAAACCGTAAATAGAAAATTAGATTTTGAATTAACTTTAAATAATAACAAATTAAAAAAAATATTAATATCAGACGGCAAAAAGCGCATATCGGCGGAATATATTTCCTGATCATTTTTTTATTAATGATATCTTTTTCTGAAGTCAGATCTCAGAGCGACTCTGCTTTGAAAAATGCTGATAAGATTTCCTATGACCTTTTCATCAAGGGAAAATGGAGCGAACTGATTTCGTTTTCAGAAAATGCATTAAAGAAAAAAATTGATTTCATTTTTCTAAGGGTCAGACTGGGCATAGCATATTATGAAACGGAAAAATACTTTGATGCAATTGTCCATTTAAAAAAAGCATATGACCTTGGATATGAAACTCCTTCAACAATTGAATATATGTATTACTCATATCTTCAGGCGGGCAGACAGGAAGATGCGGATTTTTATTTTTATCAGCTTCCAAAAAATATAAGAGACAGACTCAAGCCGCAGGATAATTCTTTTATGAATAAATTAAATGCAGACGCAGGGTATGGATTTAGTAACGATAAAAGTAAAAATGAAAACACAGATATTGACGGCAGCGACAATATATACGGAGAGCAGCTTATCAATAAAAATTATTTTTATCTCAGTGCAGGTTTTAAGCAGCTGCCGCTGCGATGGCTGAATTTAACCTACAATTATAATTATCTGGATCTGAAAAAAGCCAAGGAAATAAAGTTTAACGATGTTAAGATCACGGATGATTACAAGCAGCAGCAGCAGCAGTTCTATCTGAAATTTGATATAAGAGCGGGAGATGGTTTTGTAATAAGTCCTTCCGGACATTATGTCTTTGTAAAGGATAAAACAATTTATGCCGGTTATGACAGCGTGACTTACAGTTATAATGCACAGACAATGAGTTACGATTCTTTGAAATATTATTACACAATTTTTCAAAGAGAAAATATTCAGGATGATTACGTGCTTTCTCTTGCGCTCTCCAAACAGTTTTATATTTATAAAACCGGAATTCACGGAAGTTACTCTTTTCTTAACGGAAGTAATCAGACTCAGCTGGGAGCTAATCTGACGGTTTATCCGAAAAAGAAAAATACACTTTATACTTTTTCTGATATAACTCTTCACCGGCAGAATGATATCACAAATTTAATTTTCTTTCAGTCAGCCGGCGGCAAACTGTATAAAGATCTCTGGTGTGAAGTATTTGCGACTTTCGGCAAAATGAATAATTATAATGAACAAAACGGTGCGTTGGTGTTTAATAATCCGGATGTGATCACATTAAAATTCGGCGCAGAGCTGAATTATTATTTCAGTAAAAATATTTCGGCATCTCTTATATATGTCAATCAGCAGAGAGAAAAAAAATATCTTACTTATTCATTGTCAGGTTTTAGCAATGATCTGCCCGTGACATATCCTGAATTTGTTGATCTGAATTATTCGGTAAATACGATCCTTGGCGGATTGAAAATTTATTTTTAAATATTAATTTAAAATTATGAAATATTACACAAGATTCTGTAAAATTTGTTTTATCCTGTCTGCAGCGTTTCTTATTAATGTAAATTCATTATACTCTCAGGGGGATCCCGTTACTGAAGCTTTTTCGAAAAGTCTGAACAGCGAAACAATATTGGATTATACTCAGGCGGTAAAAGATATTCAGGAAGTTTATCTTGCTGATTCTTATGAGATGAACTTAAGACTCGGCTGGCTTTATTATAAAGCGGCTAATTATAATGAGTCAATGAATTATTATCAGAAGGCAATTGATCTGATGCCGTATTCTATTGAAGCAAAACTGGGTTATAATCTGCCTGCTTCTGCTGCAGACCTTTGGGATAAAGTTATTGAAAATTATGATAAAATTCTTCTGCAGGATCCGCAGAATACTTTTGTTAATTATCAGCTCGGAAATATTTATTACTACAGACAGGATTATTCCAAAGCCAACTCCCTGTTTGAAAAAGTTGTGAATCTTTATCCATTTGGCTATGATGGACTTTTGATGTTTGCCTGGACAAATTATCAGCTCGGACTTTACAGGGAATCAAAAATTTTATTTAATAAAGTTCTAATGCTGAGCCCGGGAGACGCATCTGCGCTTGAAGGTCTCGGACTTATTAAATAAGAACAATAAATATTTATTTTAAAAGTATCATACGATTAATTCTAACAGTATTATCGAATTCCATCCGGCAAACATAAATACCCCCGGCCAGTTTGCTGCCGTTAAACCCAACCTGATAATTTCCTGCCTCTCTTATTTCATGTATAAGAGTTATAACTTCTTTCCCGGTAATGTCATAAATTTTTATATTCACAAATCCGCTCCCGGGAATTGAAAAGCTTATCCGGGTGACCGGATTAAAAGGATTCGGATAACTTGTTAATGTTGTAGTATTATTTATTCCAATAATATTTTTATAAATTCCTGCGGCATTTCGGATTTTATCTATTACTGAATATAAGATACTTCCATTTTCGCCAAACGAATAAATTCCCTTGCCGTCAGAATTTAATGAAAGTAAATTGTTGTTTGTACCCGAATATATTATTTGCCAGTTAAGTCCAGCATCTGATGAATGAATTACGACGCCGTTATCACCTGCAGATATGACATTCAGTTCATCTGTGAATAAAACTGAATTAAGATTATTATATTGAACAGGGCTGATGAACAGCCAGCTTTTACCGCCGTCTGAGGTTCTGTATATCACTCCGTTTTCTCCTGTGATAATTCCCGTTCCGCTCCCGTTAAAATTTATTGAATGAAAGTCATATGGTGTCAGGTTTTTTAAGCTCCAGTTTAATCCGCCGTCATATGTAAATGCTATACTTCCGTTGCCGCCAACAGCAAATCCTGTCATAAAATCTGTAAAGTAAATATCATTGAAAATTCCTTCGCCTGTGTTTAGAAAATTTATTTTCCAGTTTACACCTCCGTCAGCAGTACTGTAAATAATTCCCTTACCGGAATTCTCAATCCCGCCTGTTATGAAGCCGTTGTATTTATCTTTGAAATAAATCTTATTGACACTTATGCTTTTAATTCCGGGAGAAAATTCTAACCATGAATCTCCGCCGTCTGATGTCCTGAATATTCTTCCTTTATTACTGCAAACAAATCCTGTATGCGGATCTGAAAATGTTATGCTCTTTAAAATAACATCCTTTGCAATAAAAATTTTTTCCCATTCCGGTGATCCGGTTTTTTTCTTAATATTATACCGCTGTCACTTGTGCAGTAGACATCACCATTTTCCGCAGTATAGCTGTCGTAAAAATTTATATTATTTCCTGTAAGAATAATTAATTCTTCTCCGCAGTCCGGCTTTTTTAATACTTTCCCGCCATTACCCGAAAAAAAAATATTCCCGTTATCATTATATAATACATCTTTAAATATTTCCGTTTTCAGATAACTGAATCTCTGTGAAGAATCTTTATTCCAGTGACTGCCTCCGTCAGAAGTGTTTAATATTGTTCCAAGATCAGTAACAATGTATCCGTTATCCGCATCCCTGAAATCCATTGCTCTTACAAGATCAACGCTCCCTCCGTAAAGATACTGAAGTCCGAGAGAATTTCTCTGCCAGTTACTTCCGCCGTCGTTTGAAAAATAAAAATCTCCCGGTTGCGAATTTCCAGCGGCATAAATTTTATTACTGTCTGTATATTTTATTTCGGTGATCTGAGTCGCCGGAAGTATGCCTGCATTCAGATTATTCCAGCTGATCCCGCCGTTGGTGGTTTTTATTATTGTATTATATCCTCCGCATACTCCTGTGAATTCATTAAGAAAGCTTATGCAAAACAATGGCAATCCGCCTTGAGCATTTATGCTGATCCAAATATTACCACCGTCAGCGCTCTTCATAACATTTCCATTCAATCCGCAGATAAAAAAAGTATTACCGGCAATATCAATATCATGAATATCCGGCAGCGAAAGACCGGTCACAGTTTCCCAGTAAATTCCGCCGTCTTTAGTCCGCATCAGTAAGCCGTTTTTACCGGCGCAGATACCTGTGTTTACATTTAGAAATTTTATTTTGTGAATATTATTCACCGTACCTGAAGAAAGTTCTATCCAGTTCTTTCCTCTGTCAGTCGTTTTTATTATGCATCCTAAATCTCCTGCTGCAAATCCCGTCTGATCACTAATAAAATCCACTGAGTTTAATGTGTTGCCTGCCGGCAGAGGATGTTGCCAATGCCATGCGCTTTGTGAAAAAATTGAATCACTTGATAAAAATATAAATAGTAAAGCTGATTGCAAAAAGCGGAAAACACAACTCATAATTTCAAATACTCTATTCATAATGATCTTCTCCTTTAATTAATACCGGTGCAAATTATTTATGCTGACACGTAAAGTCAAATGGTAATATTCACCAATTGTGAAAAGTAATTTTCAAAACAGCTATTGTTTAACACTTTCCTGTTCATAGAAAACAATACTGAGTTTTTATTTATAAATTTCTGATGAGATTGATTAATTTTGCAAATGCAGAAAAGGATACTGGTAGTCCGGACAGACAAAGTCGGGGATGTGGTAATGATAACTCCTGTGATCAGGGAGTTACGAAAGAAATTTCCCGGGTCATTTATCGGAGCTTTGACTAATGAGAACTCATCAGATATTCTGACCGGAAATCCGAATCTTGATGTGATAATAAGAGATAATATGAAAAAAGATTCTTTTGGAAAAATTGTGAAAGAGCTGAGATCATTTAAATTCACTGACGCACTTCTTATAATGCCGGCCGAGAGAGCCGCATATCAGATGTTCCTTGCAGGAATACGAAACCGCATCGGTGTAGGCAGAAAGCTTTACGAAGTGATCACATTCATGAAAAGCGTTTCAAGAAATAAATACATTCCTCTCCGTCATGAAGCTGACTACTGTATGGATCTTGCAAGAAAGCTCGGAGTAGTAACAGACGATCTGACTCCTGAGATATTTTTAAATGATAATGAAATTGCTGAAGGCGGAGATATCCTGAATAAAACAGGTTGTAAACCGGACAGAGAAAAAATAATAGTACACACAGGTTCGGGAAATTCATCCCGCAACTGGAGTGAGGATAAATATATTCACCTTATAGAAAACATAACAGCAATTAAACCTGAATTAGAAATAATACTGACCGCTAAGGAAATGACCAAAGCCTTTCGCGATAAATTTACCGGAATGAAATATGATAATATATTTTTTGCAGATAAGTCAGTTCACAGATTAAGAGATCTGATAAAAATTATTGCCAATACCAGTTTGCTGATTGCTTCTTCTACCGGACCGCTGCACCTTGCTTCAGCTCTTAAAGTAAAAACTATCGGATTATATTGTCACAGACCTATGAACTGCGCTAAACACTGGGGAGCCCTCGGAAAAAACGCTGTCAACCTGGAAGTTAGTAAAGAATTCTGCGATAAGTACTGCAGCAGTGATAAAGAAAGATGTGAATTTGAGAACGGAATAGGGATCAGCGAAGTCATCAGTAATATCAGCTGAAAACACATTTTTAATTAACTTTATTTTAACGTAAATCATAATTATATATAGGCTTTACAATAATGATCTAATTAAAAAAAAGCACAAATGAAAATAAAAAACCTAAATTTACCAAAATACCTTTTATTATCGCTGATAATTATTGCTTCCTCTCTGAATTTCTACGGATGTGAAGAAGACAGCATAATTAATCCTACTACTACTTACGGGTACATGAGCGTTTATCATACCCTGGCAGGCGGACCGAATGTAGATATTGAAATTAACGGGACTGTAGTCTCATCCGGTGTTTCATATCTGCAGAGACTTCCTTATCAGCAGCTGACATCAGGTAACAACAGACTTAAAATAATTGCCGGCAGCGCAACGGTAATAGATACAACAATTTTCCTGTCTGAAAATAAATATTACTCTGTTTTTGTTTATCAAAACGGCGGAAATATTATTCCTTTGATAACTACTGACAATCTGACATCACCGGGTAACACAAACGCAGCGGTAAGATTTATTCACCTTGCTCCGGGAACGGCAGCATTGGATATCGGCGCTGATAATAAGGCAACCCCATGGTTTCCGTTTTACACTTACGGTCAGGTAGCTGATTTCAGACCTGTAGTAGGCGGTGTTTACAATCTTTATATGAATCAGGCGGGAACAAGTAGTACATTAGCTAATCTTATAGATCAGGATCTTGCAGCCGGAAGAATTTACACGGTCATTGCAAAAGGCGTACCCGGAGGTACCGGAGTTCAGGCTCTTGGTTTAGCTTTATATCAGAATCAGTAACTTTAATTTATTTCAAAAGAGAGTTCGTTAATTTCCGGACTCTCTTTTTTATTAATATTAATTTGAATTGAATCAGTCCGTTGTCTGTAAAAATTGCGGAAGCGAATTCACAGGCAGCTTCTGCGGTAATTGCGGACAGAAAAAAATTCACGGCAGAATAACTCTGCGTGAGATCACTCATAATTTTTTTCATTCATTCACACACCTTGACTCGGGAATATTTTTTCTGATTAAAGAGCTTTTGATCCGTCCGGGAACTGTAGTACGGGAATATCTTGACGGCAAAAGAAAGAAATATTTTAATCCTTTACAATTCCTCATACTTGCTGTTGCAGCGGCTACATTTCTTGCAGTTAAGTTTACCCTCTTCGGTCCGAATATAAATCCCGGTATGCTCGAAGGTATTACCTCACAGCAGAGATTTTTCATACTCTTCAATAGTTTCATTTATAAATATTTCAATATTATCCTGTTTGTCAGTGTTCCTGTTGCTGCTGCATATTCAAGGATAATTTTCAGAAAGTCAGGATATAACTATGCGGAGAATCTTATATTTCAAACGTTTATAGCGGCGGAGAGAACTGTATTCTACATCGTCCTGACACCATTGATTTATTTCACAAAATCAAACTGGACGATCGGCGTAGGTATTTATTATTTGCTCTGGATAATTTATTTCGGATATGCTTTTACAGGTTTTTTCGGAGGGAATAAATTCAAGACTGTATTAAAATTTATAGCTGTGCTTCTGCTGCTTATAATCACGAGCCAGACTTTGTCTATGAGTTTGTTTTATTTGTTTTTTTATGAGTGAGTTTGATTTCTAATTTTAAAAATTTTTTAATCTCCATATACAGGGTTTCTTACAAAGGCATTTTTGTTGTTATCTATTATTGTCATATCTCTGCCTTCTACAACATAATCTCCGTTTAAGTCAGTTGCTAAATATCCTGATGCATAATTATAAACATCATTATCAACATCACTTAAATCTGAAATATCTATAATAAAATCCTGATTAACATCTCCGCTGTATATGCAATATAGCGAGCCTTTGAAAACAAGATTATTCCCGTAAGCCATTGCCGCAGAAGAAGTAAAATCATAATTATAAACATTTCCGTTCATGACATTTTCTCCGCCGGCTTTGCTCCAGGTTTCAATTGAGTTGTGATGTTTTATAACAAGATAGTAAGTTCCGTTGACGGCATTACCGAAATTATATGTAGCGCTTAATGTAAGTGAATCTATAATGTTGGTAGCTGAATCAATAAAGTTATATGGAGACACTGAATTCGCAAGATATACTGTAACGGTATCTCTTCGTGTATGATGGCTAAATGCAGTTCTTAATAAACCGTCTATTGCAATCTTTATATTATATGTTATGAAGATTCCTGAAGTATCAATTATATGCGCTGCATTGGAAGTTACATTTGTATTTACATTTCCTATGTATGCATAAATTTTTGTAAAAGGATCAGGAAGGGCATTTCTCCATTGGAAATTTAAAGGATCATTTGAAAGCGCCGGAGCGGTTGTCGTGATTTTCATACTTACAATTCTTGTTCCCGGACTGCCGTTGTCTGTCATAATGTATCCGTTTCCAGCTCCCGGAAAATTATTACTCGCCAATTGGAGCTGATTGCCTGTAATCTTAGGATTTCTTGGACGCAGTTGCACAGGAAGATCTGAGGTGTCTCCTGCAAAAGAAAAAAACAATTCCCCTCCGTTTGCGATCATCGGATTGAAGTTAAAAAAATACTGACCTCCGGAATATTCGAATGCTGTTGGTGAATTTGTATGTTCTATGTAAATATCAAACTCCAAGACATTTGGAACCGGATTGGAAAAGTTTTTTGCGGTTAAGTTATATTCCGGCAGCTGAGAAAAAAGAATACCCGGAATTATACTGAACGTGAAAAATAACATTCTGCAAATTTGTTTCATTTTATTCCTCCCGTAAATGATTTTTTGTTTTTTAAAATTTGTCTCTTATCTATTAAACCGGGCCACTGTACGAGTACCAGATTCAGTACATTCCGGTCAACAATTACAAGGTCTTCCAAATCAACTATATCATCGCCGTTTATATTTGTCAGAGCATCTCCGGCTGCAAAATTATAAAGATCATTATCTGTTAAGCTGAGATCATCAGCATCTATTATATTATCATTGTTAAAATTTCCGCTGTATATACAATATCTGTTTCCTTTTAATACCATGTTATTTCCGTATGCTTTTGAAGCTGATGAAGTAAAGTCATAGCTGTTTATTCCGCGGATAAAATAATTCCCGCCCGATTGGTTCCAGGTCTCGAGAATTTTATTGTTTTTAACTGAAAAATAATATTGTCCTGTCGGTTGATTGAGAAAGACAAAATTTCCCGTATGCGATATACTGTCAATTATTGATTTTGAAGAATCGACAACCTGATAAGGTGAGTTTATATTCCTTAAATATGCTGTAACAGTATCTTTCTTCCGGCTCACATCTGAAACCGGATCATAAAGCCCTTCGATTGTAAGCTTAATAGTCAGTTCTATATCCGGCGGGATTAAAACGGTATTTACAATGTGACTTGCGCATCTTGTAAACTCCTGATAAAAATTGTTTTCATTATACCAGTGCATTTTAGTTCTTGTAACTGATAATGGCCACTCGCAGCTGTCCCTGATAATAAATGAATTCACATTTAATACAGATATATCAATCGGAGTTGCAGATCTCATGTAAAATTTTCCGATCAGTAACGGAACGCCGGACGGAATTATTAAACCGTTTCCGGCTCCGGGCAAAGGGTTTGCCACAAGTCTGAATTCATAATTTCCCGGGCTGTTCTCTGATGCAACGGTATTCCCGTTTCTCGGTCTGAAAATCACCGGAAGGTCTGAAGCGGGGATACCATTTATTGTATCAAGATTAAATGAAGAACCGGCGCCCATACCTGCCGGAAAATTACCAAGGGTCTGAGGCGCTCTGAAAACAAACTGCCATCCGGCTAATTGAAGCGGGATCGAATCTGTATGTGTAAATATAAGATCAAACACTAACTTATTTGAGTTAACAAGATCAAAATTTTTTGCTTCAAGTATATACTGAGGAATTATTGTACTTGTCTGAGCGATTGAGAACTCAGATAATATTAAAAATGAAATGAACAATATAAATTTCCTCATACTTTATAGTTTAAATAAACTTAACTATTTTTAATAAAATAATTTACTTTTAATAAAAACGTTCTTAGAGACTTTTAAAGTGAATCGATTAATATATTTTCTTTAACAAAAAATCAGGAGACTGAAAAAATTAGTTCACTTTTTCACAAATTGATTTTTCTTTAACAAATTGTTTCTCTTTTGCAATGTCTGACCCGGCCTTTCCGTCATTACAAGATTTTCTGCATTCCTGTCAGCAATTGCAAGGTCGTCAATATCGACAATATTATCGCCGTTTAAATTAGTAATAACATCTCCGGTAGTATAAATAAACACATCATTTTCCACCATTGCAAGATCTTCCGAATCAATTATCTGATCATTATTTACATCCCCGGTATAAAAACAATATCTGCCGCCCTTTAATACCAGGTTATCACCATAAGCTTTTGAAGCCCATAAAGTAAAGTCATAATTGTTTGATCCGTTTATAAATACAGTACCTCCGTTTTCACTCCATGTCTCCAGAATTTTTTCATTATCAACTGATAAATAATATGTTCCGGTTGGCCGGTTAAGAAAGTTAAAAATTCCGGTGTGTGAAATACTGTCTATAACGGATCTTGACGAATCAATAATTAGATAAGGCGGGGATGCATTTCTTAAAAATGCAGTGACGATATCTTTCCTTAAACCCACATCTGAAACGGGATCATAAAGTCCTTCACTTGCAAGTTTTAAATTGATTACAATTATTGGATATATTCCTGAGATATCAACACTGTGACTTGAGCATCTTGTAATTTCCTGACTGAAACTGTTTTCATTATAAAAGATCACTCTTGTTCTTGCTGCCGGTAGTGGTGACTCGCAACTGTCTCTGATAATAAACTTATCCGGAATTAATGCAGAAACATTAATAGGAGTAGTAGATTTCAGTTTAAATCTGCCAATTAAAAGAGGAACTCCCTGCGGTAGTAAAAATCCACCACCAGTTCCTATCGTGAAAGTAATAGTTCTTAATTCATAATGTGTTCCTCCTGAATTAGCAACAGATGGGTTTCTTGGTCTTAAACCAACTGAAAGATCTGAAATTGCATCACCGCCGCTTGAATCATATACAAAAGAGGAATTTTCTCCGGTTAAAAATCCTAATGTGCCAATTCCAACCGGAATTCTGAAGATGAACCCCCATGCGGATAATTCTAAAGGTATAGAATCTGTTTTCGTAAAAATCAGATCAAAAGTCATTTGATATGTATTTACCTGGTTAAAATTTTTTGCAACAAGTGTGTACTGAGGAATTATTGTTGTAGGCTGCGCGAATGAGATCTGCGATAATATTAAAAATTTAATGAGTATTAAATATTTCCTCATACTTTATAGTTTAAATAAACTTAACTATTTTTAATAAAATAATTTACTTTTAATAAAAACGTTCTTAGAGACTTTTAAAGTGAATCGATTAATATATTTTCTTTAACAAAAGATCATGTAACAGTAAAAATTAGTTTTACTTTTTCACAAATTGATTTTTCTTTAATAAATTGTTTTTCATTTGTAATGTCAGACCCGGATTTTCAGTCATTACAAGGTTTTCCGCATTCCTGTCAACTATTACGAGATCATCGATATCGACAATATTATCGCCGTTTAAATTAGTAATAACATCTCCGGTTGTATAAATAAACACATCATTTTCCACCATTGCAAGATCTTCCGAATCAATTATCTGATCATTATTTACATCCCCGGTATAAATACAAAATCTGCCGCCCTTTAATACCATGTTATCACCATATGCTTTTGAAGCTGCTGAAGTAAAGTCATAATTGTTTATTCCGTTTATAAATAGTGTACCTCCGCTTTCACTCCAGGTCTCAAGAATTTTTTTATTTTTAACTGATAAATAATATGTTCCGGTTGGCCGGTTAAGAAAGTTAAAATTTCCGGTGTGTGAAATACTGTCTATAACGGATATTGACGAATCAATAATCTGATAAGGCGGGGATGCATTTCTTAAATATGCAGTGACGGTATCTCTTCTTAAGCCCACATCTGAAACGGGATCATAAAGTCCTTCACTTGCAAGTTTTATATTGATCTCAATTATCGGGTATATTCCTGAGATATCAACACTGTGATTTGCGCATCTTGTAAACTCCTGATTGAAACCGTTTTCATTATAAAAATTCATTCTTGTTCTTACCGCCGGTAATGGTAATGGTGACTCGCAACTGTCTCTGATAATAAACTTATCCGGAAACAATGCAGAAACATTAATCGGAGTACTGGATTTCAGTTTAAATCTGCCAATTAAAAGAGGAACTCCCTGCGGAATATTAAACCAGCCGCCTAAACCGACGTTTGCAGCTGTCCTTAATAAATAATGTGTTCCTTCTAAATCAGCAACAGATGGGTTTCTTGGTCGGAATAAAATAGGAATATCTGTAATCGCATCACCGCCGGCCGAATCATATACAAAAGAGGAATTTACTCCTGTTAAAAATCCTAATGTACCAATTCCAACCGGGACTTTGTAAAAAAACTGCCATCCGGCTAAGTCTAAAGTTATAGAATCTGTGTGTGTAAAAACCAGATCAAAAGTCATTTGATATGAATTTATTACATTAAAATTTTTTGCAACAAGTGTGTACTGGGGAATTATTGTTGTAGGCTGCGCGAAAGAGATCTCAGAAATTATAAAAATTGTAATGAATATTAAAATTTTCCTCATAATTTTTTTATATGAACTGATTATTTTTTAATAAGGAAATTACTTTTGTTAAAAACATTCATAAATACTTTTAAGTGAATCGATTAATAATATATCTCAGTAAAGTTTAGTTTTTCTTTTTCACAAATTGACCTTTCTTCAATAAATTGTTTTTCTTTTGCAATGTCATGCCCGGCCATTCCATCATTACAAGATTTTCCGCATTCCTGTCTACGATTACCAGATCATCGATATCAACAACATTATCACCATTCAGATCAGTAACTGTATTTCCAAAAGAAAAATTATAAACATCGTTATCAACCATTGCAAGATCATCTGAATCAATTATCTGATCATTATTAACATCCCCCGTATAAATGCAGTATCTGCTGCCAATTAAAACCATATTATCTCCGTATGCTTTTGAAGCTGATGCCGTAAAATCATAATAATTAATTTCGTTTGTCAAATATGTACCACCAGCTTCACTCCAGGTTTCAATAATTCTTTTATTCCTGACTGAAAAATAATATGATCCGGCAGATTGATTGACAAAGATAAAATTCCCGATATGTGAAATACTGTCAATCACGGATCTTGACGAATCAATAATCTGATAGGGTGAGTTTACATTTCTTAAATAAGCAGTGACTGTGTCTTTCCTTAAGCTTAAATCTGATAGGGGATCATATAGTCCTTCGATTGCAAGGTTAACATTCATTTCAATTTTTGGCAAAATACCTGAGATATCAACACTGTGATTTGTGCATCTTGTAAATTCCTGATTGAAACTGTTTTCATTATAATAGTTCAATTTTGTCCTTATCACCGGTAATGGAGTTTCGCAGCTGTCTCTGATTATAAAATGATTTGGAATTAATACAGAAACATTGATAGGGGTAGTAGATTTCAATTTAAATCTGCCAATCAGAAGAGGAACTCCGTGTGGAAGTAATAATCCGCCACCTGTACCCGTTATGAAGGGAAGAGTTCTTAATCCATAATGTGTTTCCTCTATATCAATAACAGATAGGTTTCTTGGTCTGTAAGAATTAGGGAAATCTGAAATCGCATCACCTCCGATTGAATCATATACAAAAGACGAATTTACACCTGTTAGAAATCCTAATGTGCCAAAACCAACCGGGATTTTGAAATTGAACTGCCACGATGCTAATTCTAAAGGTATAGAATCTGTTTTTGTAAAAACCAGATCAAAAGTCATTTGATTTGAACTGATCAGTTTAAAATTTTTAGCTTCTAAAGTATACTGTGGAATATTTGTCGTCGACTGAGAATAAACACTGCTAAAAGATGCAATAAAAAATACAAATTGTATAAAGTAATATTTCTTCATATTTCCTTTATTAGTTTTTATGTATGTAGAATGTAGTTTTAACTAAATATAATTTCAATACAACTTAACAGATACGTTCATTTATAATTTTGCTAAACGGATCAGAAGACAATTTTTCTAAAGTATATCTTCTTATAAATTGATTTAAACTTACTATTTATTTAATTTGCCATACTTCATTCCTTCAAACATAATAATAATGTCAGATCTGAAAATTTTTGCCGGCAGGTTTTCGAATTATCTCGGTAAGAAAATCGCAGCAAGCATGAAGATGCCTCTCGGCAAGTGCTCAATCAGGACTTTTTCTGACGGAGAGATATGGGTGAAGTATAATGAGAACATCCGCGGTTCGGATGTATTCATAGTGCAGTCCACAATTCCTCCCGCAGATAATCTGATGGAACTTCTCATAATGATAGACGCAGCAAAGAGAGCTTCGGCTAAACGCGTTAATGCAGTCATTCCTTATTTCGGTTATGCAAGGCAGGACCGAAAGGATCAGCCTCGGGTTTCCATCACCGCTAAGCTCGTCGCAAATCTTATTACAAAAGCGGGCGCTGACAGAGTGATATCAATGGATCTTCACGCTTCGCAGATTCAGGGGTTTTTTGATATTCCCGTAGATCACCTTTACGGCTCAGCTGTCTTTATGAAGAAATTCAGAAAACTTAAAATACCGAATCTCGCAGTTGTGTCCCCTGATGTCGGCGGAATTAAAATGGCGAGAGCTTATGCAAAAAGACTTCATGCGGATTTAATTGTCATCGATAAAAGAAGGCCAAAGCCGAATGTCGCAGAAGTTATGGACATTATAGGTGACGCTAAAGGTAAAAACATTATTATAATAGATGATCTTATTGATACAGGCGGTACGTTTGTGAATGCAGTCAACGCTCTCAAAGATGAAGGCGCGAATAATATTTTCGGTGCATGTACTCACGCAGTATTCTCCGGAGAATCGCTGGAAAGAATCAATGACTCCGCCCTGAAAAAACTCTACGTCGCCGATACTCTGCCGATGACACATTTCTCAAAAAAAATTGAAGTCGTTTCCGTAGCTGAGTTATTCGGCAAGTCTATTTACAGAACAAACAGAAACCAGTCTATCAGTTCACTCTTCGATGTGGATAAAGCTTTGTAAATTGAATTGAAAGCAACCTTTCATATTCCTATTTTCCTTAAAAATAATTTCAAGTAAAAATATATTAAAATCAAACAATGAGTGTTGATATAATAATGCCGAAGATGGGCGAATCTATAATGGAAGGTACTATTCTTAAATGGCATAAAAAACCCGGTGACAGTGTGGACGTTGATGAAACCATACTCGAGATCTCGACAGATAAGGTAGATACCGAAGTCCCGTCACCTGAAGCCGGTGTGATCTCCGAGATCCTGTTTAACGAAGGTGATGTAGTGGAAGTGGGAAAAGTAATTGCGCGGCTCGGATCCAACGGCGCCGCTTCCTCCGGTACTGAAAAGTCTGAAACTAAACCTGCCGATACTAAATCAGCTGAAGCGCCTGTGAAAACTGCGCCGGAACCCGAACCTGAAATTAAAACAACTGAAGAACCGAAAAAAGAAATGACTTCTCAGCCTGAAGAAATTTCAGAAGGAGGCAGATTTTATTCTCCTCTCGTAATGAATATCGCGAAGACAGAAGGCATTGGTTTTTCTGAACTTGAAAATATTCAGGGTACAGGCATCGCCGGAAGAGTTTCCAAGAAAGACATTCTTGCATATCTTAAAGACAGAAAAGCAGCTCCGGCTCCGGCAGCTGAAGCACCGAAGAAATCTGTAGAAATTAAACTTGATAATAAAGAAACCACACCGGCAGCAGCCGAAAGAAAAATTGAGGTCCCGCATACGAAGATCGATTATAATGAAGAAGGTCTTTCAGTCATGGAGTTTGATAATATAAGACAGAAAATGGCTGAGCATATGATCACTTCTGTGAAGATCTCACCGCATGTTCAGGCAGTTGCTGAATGCGATCTTACAAACGTTGACAAGGTCCGCGCCTCAATGCAGGATGAGTTTACTCAGAAGGAAGGATTCAAATTGTCATATATGCCTTTTATCTGTGAAGCGGTTATAAAAGCATTAAAAGATTTTCCTCTGATAAATTCAGTGATAGATGACTCGTCAGTTCCTTATAAAGCGATTACAAGAAATTCCATTAATCTGGGTATTGCCGTGGCTATGGATAACGGAGGACTTATTGTTCCCGTCATTCACAATTCCGACGGAATGAATCTGATCGGCATTGCCAGGAGTCTTAACGATCTTGCAAAACGCGCAAGGATCAAAAAGCTTACACTGAATGAAATTCAGGGTGGCACTTTTTCCATTACAAATTTCGGAGTGTTTGGAAATGATATTGGCATTCCTATTATCAATCAGCCTCAGGTTGCTATACTCGGACTCGGATCGATCAAGAAAAGACCGGTAGTTGTAGAGACAGGCGAAGGCGATTTTATAGTACCGAGAAAGACAATGTATATAACGCTGTCATTTGATCACAGACTCGTGGACGGCGCGCTCGGCGGAATGTTCGTAATGAAGATCGCGCATTATCTCGAGAGTTATAAACTTTAAACTCATAAGTCAGGTTGAGAAAAGGGAATAAATAATTTTTATTCCCTTTTCTTTTTTAAACAATATAAATTAATTTTTCCATATGACTAAAATACGCTTGATACTTATTCTGCAGTTACTTTTTGTAATGTTACTTTCGGACCGGAATGCTTTCTCGCAGTCCGAAGCGGATACAAAGTACTGGATAATTTTTAAAGACAAAGGTGAATTTGATCCCGGTACGAAAATTACTCCCGGCAGCAAAGCGTATGAAGAAGGAAAAAAACTTCTTACCGAAAGAGCGGTTCAGAGAAGACTAAAAGTGTTAAGTGAGGAAAATTTAATAGACTTTGCAGATCTGCCGCTTGAAAATTCTTATATTCAGAAAATCAAAGGTAACGGCGTTGATATTATTGCTCAGTCAAGATGGCTGAACGGAGTAAGCGCTTATTTGTCAGAAGCTGAACTGGAAAAAATAAAGAAACTGGATTTTGTAGATCATCTTATGTTTGTAAAAACACTTGTAAGTCAGATAATACAACAGGATCAGGGATCTGACCAATCAGAAAAGTCAGACTCTCTTAATAAATTAAATTACGGAAAATCTCTTAATCAAATGGAATCGGTGAACGTACCGAAAGTTCACAATCTAAATATTACAGGTAAAGGTGTTATGATAGCAAGTTTTGATGACGGTTTTGACTGGAGAAATCACGAAAGCCTTTCGGGGTTAAAAATTACTGATGAATTTGATTTTATAAATAAAGATGAAAATACTTTCCCCGAAAAAAATCAGAAGTATAAAGATTCGAAGAGACAAGGCTCTCATGGTACTGCTACAGTTTCATCAATGAGCGGATTTAAAGAAGGTTATCTTATCGGTCCGGCTTTCGGTTCTGAAATTATACTTGCCAAAACTGAATACATAGATACGGAAACTCCGATGGAAGAAGACTTCTGGCTTGAAGCGACTGAATGGGCTGAAGCAAAAGGAGTTGATATTATCACGAGCTCACTGATCTATAAAAAATACGATTCGCCTTATAATAACAATTCTTATTCTTATGACAACCTTGACGGAAACACTGCAATAATTACAAATGCTGCAGACAGGGCTGCTTACTTAGGAATAGTAGTCTGTCAGGCAATGGGTAATTATTTTCAGACAGATGAACCTTCACTCGGATCTGCTGCAGACGCTGACTCAATTATATCAGTAGGCGCAGTTACATTCTCCGGCGATCCCGCGAGCTTCACTTCAAACGGTCCGACTAAAGACGGAAGGATAAAGCCCGATGTCGTCGCTCCCGGAGTGAATGTCTATACAGCTACAAATAAAGATGTTTCCGGAAATACAACTACTTATGAATTTTCAAGCGGAACTTCATTCTCTACTCCAATCGTAGCCGGTATTTGCGCTCTGATACTTTCCGCGCATCCTGATCTGACACCGATGCAGGTAAGAGATGCAATACGAAATACAGCCTCCCAATCCGGGACTCCTGATAATACACTCGGCTGGGGTATGGTGAATGCTTATGACGCTATGCTTTATCACGGTATGATATGGAGTAATGATTTTTCAGTCGAAAAAATAAGTGCTGATGAATTGAAAATCTCGACTTATCTGGCATCAAAGGATATAGTTGATGTCAATTCCGTGAAAATGAATTATAGCTTTGATAACGGTAAAACTTTTGAAAGTATGAATATGGATCCTGAATCAATGACTGATGCAAAAACCAATTCAGGGAAGTATTCGGCTGTTGTGAAAATGGACAGAAACATGGATGACTTCAAAGTGTATTTCAGCGCGGAAGATAACTCAGGTAAAAAATCTGAATTTCCTAAAGTAAGTTTTTCGAATTAATTTTTTAGAATTCCGGAAATATTCAGATCAGATTTTATGATTTAAATTAATTATCATACAGTTCTCTTTCAGTAATTTCACATAAGATATGTCCGACTGTAATATGTCCTTCCTGAATTCTTTGAGTATTTTCAGAAGGTATAATAATCGCCACATCACAAATATCTTTAAGCTTTCCTCCGTTATTTTTTCCGAGAAGACCGATCACTTTCATTCCTTTATCTTTTGCTTTCATTACGGCTTTAATAATATTGGGAGAGTTTCCGCTGGTAGAAATTGCTATGAGTACGTCACCGATACTTCCAAGTCCTTCTATATTTCTCGAAAAGACATTTTCAAATCCAATGTCATTTCCTCCGGCTGTCAGATTAGATGTATCCGTAGTAAGAGCAATAGCGGCTATAGCAGGTCTGTCGAGATCATGCGAAAGTCTGATCATAAATTCAGTCGCAAGATGCTGACAGTCCGCAGCGCTTCCGCCGTTTCCGCAAAACAGAATTTTATTTCCGTTTCTTACCGAATCCGTTAATAAGTCGGCGGCTTCGCATATTCTGTCATAACATTTTTCAATTATCAGGAGCTTGGTTTCAGAGCTTTCCGTTAGTGATGTATGGATAAATTCTTTTCTGTCGAACATATTAGTTAAGTAATTTGATTTACGATCTTTTCAGCAATGCCGATTGAGTTTTCAAAAACGAGCTTGCTCTTGATTCCTGTGTCATCTCTGAGCTTTTTATCTTTGAGAAATTCTCTGAAGACGCGGTAAAACTGGCGGCTGTCTTTAATTACTATTCCGCAGCCCTTTTCGATAAGTATCTCATCTTCATCAGAATTTTTCACTTTATTGGAAAATAAGATCGGCATATTAAATATAGCAGGTTCAAGAATATTATGAAGTCCCGTTTTGAATCCGCCTCCGACGTAACTCAGATAAGCTGCAGCATATAACTTTGATAAAATTCCTATCCTGTCAACAATTATCAGATTCTCTTCATTGTAATTATTCAAATTAGCAAAGCGAATGGTTTTTATATTCCCGTATCTTTCATCGATCATTTTCTCTATTGCTGAAATTTTTGTTTCTTTAGGTTCGTGCGGTACAAGTATAGTCAGCAGATTTTTTTCAAAGTTCAGGGTTTTATCTATCGCAGGTAAAATGACATCCTCATCATCTTTCCACGAACTCCCCATTACGAATATTTTTTTTCCGTCTTTAACAGATGGAGGTAAAATCTCTTCACCGGTTATATTCCCCGCTGTCTGAATTACCCTTTCAAATTTCGAATCGCCGATCTTAATAATTTCCGTTTTTTCTTTTGCGAGTTTCACGCGGTAATTTTTTTCATCAAAGTCATCAATTACAAAAGCGGTATCTATCATGCCGTACAGATTTTTTTTGAAAGAACTTATTACAGGAATATTCCAGGTAGAATCATTCTCATCATACCTTGCGTTTGCAAGGACTCTCTTTATGTTCATCTTTCCTGATTCCCTCAGGATATTATACCAGAGATCATATCTCATAAAAATAATAATTTCCGGACTGATCATTTCGAGAAACTTTTTTTGATTTGAGACCGAGTCAAAAGGAAGATAGGTCTTTACTACATTTTCATTTTTGATCTTTGAATTATTATATCCTGAAGGGGAAAAAAAAGAAAGTACGACATTGTAATTTTTTTTTATGAATTCCTGAACCAGGGGAAGCGCCTGCTGATATTCTCCCAGTGAAGATGAATGAATGATTACATTTTTTTTGGGGCTGAATGAAGAAAGAGATTTATCCAGTTCACTGAATAAATCTCTTCTGCCTTTTAAACCTTCTTTAACCTTTGAATTGAAAACCGAATAGATATTGAAAAAGAGCCATATTGCCGGAATGCCAATTGTGTTATAAATTATATACCAGAATTTTTTCACGGCATCAAGTAATTAGACTTAATAATTAGACCTGGAAATCAGACTTCCATTATGTCTTTCTCTTTCTGCGCAAGTATATTGTCAATACCTTTTATAAATTTGTCAGTCAGCTTCTGAATTTCCGCTTCACCATGTTTTCTCTCATCCTCAGAAAAGTGGTCGTCTTTCTCAGCTTTTTTCAGATGCTCAATAGCGTCCCTTCTTAAATTTCTGACCGCTACCTTTCCGTCTTCTCCGAATTTTTTCACAAGCTTCACGATCTCTTTTCTTCTCTCTTCATTCAAAGGAGGTATCGGTATTCTGATCAGGTTTCCGTCGTTTGAGGGGTTCAGTCCAAGATTAGCTGATTGTATTGCTTTCTCGATCATAGGTATGGCTGTTTTGTCCCACGCCTGAACTGTTATAGTGTGATAATCAGGTGTACTGACATTCCCAAGCTGATTCAATGCAGTCGGCGTTCCGTAATAGTCCACCTTTACGCCGTCAAGAAGATTGGTAGTTGCTTTTCCGGTTCTGATCTTTATTAATTCCTGATGGACATGATCAACTGCCTTTTCCATTTTATCGGAAGAGCTTTTTAAAATATCCTTTATCATAAAATTAAAATTAATTTTAAATTATTCTAACAAACCAGCGTTCCGATGTTTTCACCCATTACGAGCTTTTTCAGATTGCCTTTTATGTTCATGTTAAAAACTTTTATCGGAAGACTGTTCTCCTGACATAAAGTAATAGCTGTCAGATCCATTACCCTTAGATCTTTTTCGAGAACATCAAGGTATGAAAGTTTTTTGAACATTTTTGCTTTGGGATTTTTTTCAGGATCGGAATCATATACACCGTTCACTCTCGTGCCTTTAATAATTATGTCCGCTTTGATTTCTATCGCTCTCAGTGCAGCGGCAGTATCAGTAGTAAAGTATGGACTTCCCGTACCGGAAGAAAAAATTACAACGCGCTTTTTTTCTATATGTCTTAATGCTTTTCTGAGTATAAACGGCTCCGCTATTTCATCCATCTTAATTGCAGACTGCACTCTTGTGTATATACCTCTTTTTTCAAGTGAGTTCTGAATGGCAAGTGAATTGATAACTGTTGCGAGCATTCCCATCTGATCTCCCGTTACTCTGTCCACTCCCTGCTCCTGCGCTGATAAACCCCTGTAAATATTTCCGCCTCCTATTACAATACCGATCTCAATGCCGAGTTTGGAAATACTAAGCAGCTCATATGAAATTGTTTCAAGCACCTCGGAATCAATTCCGTAATTTTGCTTTCCCATCAGCGATTCTCCGCTGAGCTTCAGGATTATCCTTTTGTATTTTGCAGGCATAATTATTTACATGTTTATTTATTCTCTTCGCCGAGCTGAAATCTGACCATGCTTACTATTTCAACAGTGTTACCGTTTGCTTTATTGAAATCCGAAATTATGTCTTTGATCGACTTACCGGATTCATTGATGTATTCCTGTTCGAGAAGACAATTATCCTGAAAATATCTTTCCACTTCATCGTTAACTATTGTCTGTGCAATGTTGTCAGGTTTGTTTTCATTCTTTGCCTGTGATAAATATATTTCCTTTTCTTTTTCAATGACTTCTTTCCCGATCTCATCGCGGTTTACAGCGATTGGATTCATAGCTACTACCTGCATAGCGACATTCTTTCCGAGAGTGTCGGCTTTCTCATCATAGGTTCCTTTGAATCCCACCAGCGAACCGAGCTTACTGCCGAAATGAATATAACCGGATACAAATCCTTCCGGCGCATTTACTATTTTAGCTCTTTTCAGTTCAGTTCTCTCACCGACTTTTCCCATGATCTCATCAATTTTATCCTTAATGGAAAGTCCGTCTCCGCTTTTTGAAGCCAGAATTTCTTCGACATTATCAGAGTTAATGCTTAAAGCTGCAGCTGCAATGCTTTCAGCGAAATTCTGAAATTCATCGCCTTTGGATACAAAGTCAGTTTCGCAGTTTACTTCTATCAATGCGCCTGTTTTTTTATCATCGGATATTTTCAGTTTAACAGCGCCTTCATTAGTGATCTTATCAGCTCTTTTGACAGCCATTGCTGCGCCTTTCTTTCTCAGCACATCAATTGCTTTTGAAATATCGCCGTCGGTTTCTACAAGAGCTTTTTTACAGTCATTGATACCGGCGCCTGTCTTATTTCTTAATTCTTTAATTAGATCTAAAGTAATCTCCATAATTGTTAAGTGAATTTGTTTTAATTTAAATATTATCTCTGTTCCAGTTTTTCCTTCATCTCTTCAGTCTCGTCCTCAGCTTTTATCTTTGCAACCTGATTACCGATAATAGCTGCGTCGGAAATTGCCTTCGTAATAATTTCAATGGATTTTACAGCGTCATCATTCGCGGGGATCGGATAGTCAACCAGGTCAGGATCGCAGTTTGTATCTACGATAGCGTAAACAGGAATATTCAGCTTTCTCGCTTCGCTGATCGCAATGTGTTCTTTCTTGATATCGACCACAAAGATAGCTCCCGGAATTTTAGTCATGCTGACAATTCCGTTCAGAACTTTTTCAAGCTTCTCTTTATCTCTCGATAAAATTAGTCTTTCTTTTTTTACAAACTGGTCGATGGTTCCGTCTGTCTCCATCTTCTGAATATTTGTAAGCTTCTTAATGCTTTTTTCTTACGGTGTTAAAGTTTGTAAGCATACCGCCGAGCCATCTTTCGCACACATAAAAAGAACCGCTTCTTTCGGCCTGGTCTTTTATTATCTGCTTAGCCTGTTTTTTTGTGCCGATGAAAAGAACTTTCTTTCCTTCGGTTGAGATCTTTGAGATTGAGTTACATGCTTCCTCGAGAAGTTCGAGTGTTTTTTTGAGATCAATTATATGGATACCGTTTCTTTCCATAAAAATGTATTTCTTCATTTTCGGGTCCCATCTTCTTGTAAGATGTCCGAAATGCGAACCTGCCAGTAACAGATCCTCGATTTGTACTTTTGTCAAGATTAATCCTCCTTGGGTTTATAAAGCCGAATCAGAATTGCAGAACTCAAATAGTTGAAAATTAAATTCTCCGGGAAGGAGATTTCGGTAATGAGTTTATCATCAATAAAGAATTGACTTTTGTTTTTTCTTCTATCCCCGTCATCTCCGGCTTTACATCCGCTGAAAGCGGACACAGGTAAAACAGGATCAGGGAATATGTATTTTTAAATAGTGTTAATAATAAATCTTTTAAAACAGCCGGGAAATAATTTCCGGTATAAAATGTAACTCTGTTTTTATCTTTTAGAGAACTGAAATTTCTTTCTTGCTTTAGGCTGTCCGCATTTTTTTCTCTCTACGGCTCTCGGATCCCGTGTCATAAGTCCTGCTTTTCTCAGAGGACTTTTTAATTCTTCATTGGTTTCTACTAAGGCTCTGGCGATCCCGAGTTTAATAGCTCCCGCCTGTCCTGTAAATCCGCCGCCGTTGACATTTACCTGCGTATCGAATGTTCCGGATGTATTTGTTACCTGAAACGGCTGTATGATCTCGGTATAAAGATTTTCAGTTTTAAAATAATCCTTAGCTTCTTTATTGTTAATTCTGATCAGTCCGTTTCCCGGTTTTAATAAAACGCGGGCGGTTGCTGTCTTTCTTCTGCCTACTTTTAATGTTGAGTTTGAACTCATGTGTATGTTTATATAAATAAATTAAAATTCTTAACTTTTAAAGACTGTCAGAAATTAAAGCTCAAGTACAGCGGGATTCTGCGCTGAATGCGGATGTTCCGTGCCTGAATATACTTTGAGTTTATTAATAAGTTTATTTCCGAGTTTGGTTTTTGGAAGCATTCTCTTGACTGCAAGTCTTATCACCCTGTCAGGATGTTTCTGCATCATTTCCGTGAATGTTCTTTTTTTCTGTCCGCCCGGATAAAGTGAGTGAGTAAGATAAACTTTCTGCTCGGCTCTTTTATCAGCGATCTTGATCTTATCTGCGTTTAATACCACCACCCAGTCTCCTGTATCTGCATTCGGTGTATACTGCGGATTGTATTTTCCTCTGATTCTTTTAGCGACTTCACTTGCAAGTCTTCCGAGTATTTTACCTTCTGCATCCACTACGAACCATTTATTCGAATTTTCGGAACGTGTTGCGAATTTTGTGATCCTGTTTGTCTTTTTTATTCCTGATTTCATATCGATTTTTAATAAGCAGTAAAACTACTATTATTAGATTAAAAAATCAATGATATGATTTGTCCTCAGGGAAGAATTTTAGATTGACTAACAAAATGTTATAAGTCCCGTTTGAATGGTTTTCAATACTTCCGAAGTGAACGCCTTGCAGCTTCGTCAGTACTTAGAAAAGTTTAATTTATTCAGCACTCTGTTCTTTTTTATTTTTAATATTCAGACCTGAGCCGGGTCTTTTGTGAATTTCATATTCTTTATTAATTAATGCTTCTTATTCCTTCATGATATTTCTTTACTTACTGATTGCCGCAAAATGGTCTATATTTGCGGTTTTGTTGCTTAATTATAAAAACGCGCGTCATTGATACACTCATTCCCGGTTTCGACCAACTGATGCAGAGTTCTGACACACTTTTACCGTCTTCGACCAATTGCTTCAAGGTTTTGACTCACTGTTATAGATTCCGGCTCACTCGTGCACGGCTTTGACAAATTGATGCGGAGTTTCGACTTATTGTTTCGCATCTTTGATTCATTGAAGCACATTTATGACTCAGCGTTACAAACTACTACCAACTCATGTACGGCTTTGCTTAACTTAAAAACGTTTCCGATCAATTCAAACAACATTCCGCGCGACTGTATCAATACTATGTTTGGATGTAAGCTGTCTATGTTTTGATGTTAACTGTCTATGTTTTGATGTTAATTGTCTTCGTTTTGAAGATAACTGTCTTTAATTTGGTATTAATTGTCTTCGTTTTAATGTTAATTGTCTTTGTTTGAATGTTATCATTCTTATTTTGATTGTTAACAGTCTATGTTTGGGTGTTAACAGTCTATGTTTGGGTGTTGACAGTCTATGTTTTGATATTAATTGTCTTCGTTTTAATCTTATTTGTCTTTGTTTCAATGTTATATTTCTTCATTTGGATGTTTGCAGGCTTCACTCGAAAGTTCAATGTCTGCTTTTTCAATTTATCTGTCTTCGCTCTAAAGATGAATGTCTGCTTTTTTAAAAGTTAACCTTATTGTATGATTATCTTCGGATTAAACAAATGAAGTTGCCCAACTGTTGAACGGTAATCAGGAAGCGGGAAGTTACGAAGCGGAGTTTGACGGAAGCGGTTTTGCGAGCGGGATATACTTTTACCGGATAGTATCAGGAGAATTTTCTCAGACTAAAAGAATGATGCTGCTGAAATAATTTTGAGTTTTATAAAATCTTGCTAACAGGTAAATTTTACTTTAGAAATACCATACGCTTTGTCTCTCCAAAATCTCCCGTCTCAAGCCGGTAATAATAAACTCCGCTTGGATAATCCGATCCGTCAAATTCAACTGAATATGTACCTGCATTCTGTTTCTCATTTACTAATGTCGTGACTTCATTTCCCAGAACATCATAAACTTTTAAAGAAACAAAATTGAACATTGATAATTGATAACTGATAATTGTCCGCGGGTTGAATGGAATCCATTTCACTTCACCAGCGACAGCTTTTTTGTCTGGTTAAAATTATCCGCTGAGAGCTTGTAGAAATATATTCCGCTTGCAAGTCCGCTGCCGTCAAATACTGCTTTATAATATCCGGCTTCCCTGTATTCATTTACAAGCGTCTTCACTTCTCTTCCCGAATTGTCAAACACTTTTAAAGTAACAAATCCGCTTTCCGAAAGTCTGTAGGAAATATTCGTGACGGGATTGAATGGATTAGGATAGTTCTGCTGAAGCTCCGTTGATGAAGGAATTCCGATCACGGCTTCACCGGTCAGCATGAAATATTCGTAACCGCCGTTGAAGTCGATCTGCATCAGACGGTACTTGTATTTTCCTGATGAAAGATTTTTGTCTTCGTATGTATAATTAATTTGCGTACCGGAATTTCCAGCGCCGTTTACAAAACCGGCTTTCTTCCACGCTTCCTGACCGGCGGCGTCATTATACGATCTTTGAATTTCAAAACCTGAATTATTTTGTTCAAGAGAAGTGGACCAGTTAAGTTTCACAGAATTTAAATTTACGCTCGAAGTAAATGATGAAAGCTCTACCGGCAAAGGACTGTCGCCGTTGAGAAGGATTGCGACTTTATCATTACTACTTTCTTTAATTGCTATATCTATATCGCCGTCGTTATCAAAATCAGCTGAGACATTTGATGAATTATAAATAGAGTAATCACTTGGGTAACTAAATGAAAAGTTACCTGCCCCATCATTTAAAAACAAAGATAATGCAGTAACGAAACTATAATATGTGAAAATATCTATGTTAGAATCTCCATTGAAATCTGCATCAATACTGGAACCGAATATTCCCATGCCCTGCTCATTTGAATACACTCCATTCCCTATGTTTTTTAAGATTAAATCCTGTGTTAAAATATCAATATTGCCGTTATTAGTAATTGAAAATAATTTTGGATTGCCACTGTACAAAATAAAATAACTTATGCCATTTATATAATTGCTATAAATAAACTGAGAGTTAAATCTTCCTTCACCTGAATTTTTTAAGGTTATAAAATTTTCACAATAATAATAGATAAAAATACTACCGGATGAACTAGAATTGCAAACTATTAAATCTTTACTTCCATCATTATCAATATCTTCGATTTCTATTTTTTTGAAATTATTTACACTTGGATTACAAATAGCATGATTCGTTATGTTATAAACAGTGTCATTCGAAAAACTTCCCGCAGTATTTTTTATAGTGTAAATTAAGTTTGCATTAATATCTGAAAAGTATGTTAAATCTAAATAGCCATTCCCATCAAAATCTCCAAAATTATCAACTCCTCCGGGAAATGAGAATTCCTGAATAAAATCTCCAAATCCGCTATTTCTAAAAAAATGATTTAAATTGTTTGAAGCAACTATTATATCCAAATCACCGTCGTTGTCAAAATCTGCTATTAAAGAATTTCCATTTATGTTTATAGCTGAATAATATATAAATGAACCATTTCCATTATTCTTATATATTTTATCATTTAATAAGAGATCAATATCTCCATCACCATCAAAATCTCCGGATCCAAAAGATCCATTAATAATATTGTTGATTTCAAAAGCCTTTACAAAAGTACCTGTACCTCCAATAGCTTTTGCTCTGAACGAATAAACAAATGGAGTTATGCTTTCATTAGAAATTGTCTTTAATCCTGAAGTAAGAGTAACGCTTACTTTCTCACCGTTCTTAAATTCTTTTACAGGATTTATTGTCAACGTATTTGAAACGGAATTATAATCTAATGAAGCCGTCATAAGTCCCGTCTGATAACCGAAAACTTTTATATTTTCGGCAGTCATTAAAGTGCCGTTCATAAGCTGTGCGAAAGTAATGACAATGTCCGATGACTTTACTACGCTATTAGCGTTCATTGGAGGAGATACGGTATTAATAAATTGATTAATTGGATTTGACTTTAGGGAAATCGAACAGGCGAAAGTAAGAATAAAGATTAAGATTAATTTGTTTGGGTTTTTCATAAATACTCCGTTATTTATTTGAGTGGATATTATTTTTTGATTTAAAACTTAAATTATAAAACCATCTTACTTCACCAGCGACAGCTTCTTTGTCTGATTAAAATTATCAGCCGAGAGCTTGTAGAAATATATCCCGCTTGCAAGTCCGCTGCCGTCAAATACGGATTTATAATATCCGGCTTGCTTATATTCATTTACAAGCGTCTTCACTTCTCTGCCCGAATTATCATACACTTTTAAAGTAACAAATCCATTTTCCGAAAGTCTGTAGGAAATATTTGTGACGGGATTGAAAGGATTTGGATAGTTCTGCTGAAGTTCCGTTGATGAAGGAACTCCGATCACTGCTTCGCCGGTCAGCATGAAATATTCATAACCGCCGTTGAAGTCGATCTGCTTCAGACGGTATTTGTATTTTCCTGATGAAAGATTTTTGTCTTCGTATATATAATTAATTTGCGTGCCGGAATTTCCCGCGCCGTTTACAAAGCCGGTTTTCTTCCACGCTTGCGGACCGGCGGCGTTATTATCAGATCTTTGAATTTCAAATCCGGAATTATTTTGTTCAAGAGAAGTAGACCAGTTAAGTTTCACGGAGTTTAAAATTACGCTTGAAGTAAATGATGCAAGCTCTACCGGCAAAGGACTGTCGCCGTTGAGGAGGATTGCGGCTTTGTCATTGTTATATTCTTTGAAAGCAATATCAATGTCTCCGTCGTTATCGAAATCACCACTTGATGAACCGTATCCTAAACCTGGAGTATTCAGAATAATAAATTGAAAGTTACCTAAGCCATCATTTAAATATGAAAATAAAGGAGAGCTAACAATATTTGCAAATAGATCTACAAATCCATTTCCGTTACAATCAAAATCCAGAGAATTACTATAAGGATAAAAATTACCTGTTTGAGAAAAGGAACCACTTCCATTATTAATTAAAGCAGATATAGGAGATGCAATATCTACATTTCCATCTCCATTAAAGTCGAATGATTTTGAATCTCCTGCATCATATAAAAAAGGTTGGAATCCAGCATTATATTGAGAATTAATCTCTTGAACATTAAAATCTCCTGTTCCATTATTTGTCAATTGATTAATACTTCTGCATAAATCATATCCATGAATGCTGTTTCCAAAAATCCAACCACTGATTGACACTATATCCTGACTGCCGTCAATATTGAAATCGTTGATTAAAAGATTGTCTGTATAATCTGGTGAATTCATACATTGACCTGAAAGAGGATATGGTATTGACGGAATAAATATACCGTTGATATTCATAGCAGTTCTAACTTCACCTGCATTTGTAAAATAAGCAATATCCAAATTACCATTTCCAGATAGATCACCAAATGCCCATACACTGCCGGGAAAAGTTGAAAACAAATTAAAGTTTCCAAACCCATCATTTTTATAATAATTAATAATACCATTGTTACTTAATAAAATGTCAAGATCTCCGTCATTATCCGCGTCAAACAAATCAGGTCTTCCGGAATGATTTAGTGATGATGATAATGTAAACACTGCACTGCCGTTGTTATTATAAATCGAATTATTAATAACTAAATCAATGTCACCGTCTCCGTCTATATCTCCGGATCTGATATATCCGTCTGAAGTATTACTTATCTCTGATGTTTTTGTAAAGGTCCCCGTTCCGCCAAGAGCTTTTGCTCTGAACGAATACACAAATGGTTTTATGCTTTCATTAGAAATTGTCTTTAATCCTGAAGTAAGCGTAATGCTTACTTTTTCACCATTTTTAAATTCATTTACAGGATTTATTGTCAGTGTATTTGCAACTGAATTATAATCTAATGAAGCCGTCATAAGTCCCGTCTGATAACCGAATACTTTTATATTTTCGGCAGTCATTAGTGAACCGTTCATCAGTTGTGAGAATGTAATGACAATGTCCGATGTCTTTACAACGCTGTTAGCGTTCATTGGAGGAGATACATTATTGATAAATTGATTTATAGGATTTGATTTCAAAGAAAGCGAACTGGAGAAAGTAAGAATAAAGATTAAGATTAATTTGTTTGGGTTTTTCATAAATACTCCGTTATTTATTTTAGGAAATTTTATTTTTTGAATTTACATGATTTTGTTTATCGGATTAACAATCTATGATGATTATAGGCAGTAAATGGATTCTTCATAACTTCTCCTTTTATTATTTATTGAAACTTATTGAAAAGCAATTTTGATAACAAGACATATTTGACAGTCGGAAGGAACATACAGAACCCCCTCATTCCCCCCTTTGAAAAACAAGGGGGGAGGCGTGGAGCTTTTTAATAAAGACTTCCGCAGCAACTTACAGAACCCCCCTCATTCCCCCCTTTGAAAAACAAGGGGGGAGGCGTGGAGCTTTTAAATAAAGGCTGAGACAGAAACTGACAAAATCCAGCTTTGTATCGTGATGTTTTTATTATAAATTCTTACGGTTTTAAGAAATAAAAATTTTAATTTAACGAAACCATTTCCCCCTTTGCCAGAAGTTGTCTCAAAACATTAATTTTTACCACAAAGTCACCAAGACACTAAGGAAATGTTTTAAAAATAGAATGCTTTGTGCCTTTGTGAATTTTTGGTAAATTTATATTTCTAGTTTTGAGACAGACTCGCCAAAGGTGGGACACAGGGGGGTTGTACAAATAAATAAAGTAAAAGGAGAGTATAGTATAACAAGATTTTTTAAAAGAAAAATGGTAAAGGATAGTGAAGGAAACAAAGAAGCTGAGAAAATGAGAACAGACCTTTAAAAAGAATTTGCGCAGCTCCGAGATAAATATTGAAATTGTAATGAGTAAATCTATTTTATAATTTAAGTACAATCTATAATAAAATTTTTAGAACAGAGCTAAACGGAATGTTTATACTCAAAACAGTCTTAATATAAATTAATTAATGTTCATAACTTTCGAAGGAATTGATCTCAGCGGCAAATCTACTCAGATAAGACTGCTTGAAGAATATTTAAAAAGTAAAAACAAAAAAGTAATATCAGTACGCGAGCCGGGCGGCACTGAGATCTCGGAAAAGATACGGGATATACTGCTGGACAAGAAGAATCTTCATATGGAGTATGTTACCGAATTCCTTTTGTTTTCCGCTTCCAGATATCAGCTGACAAATGAAATTATAATTCCGAAATTAAAAAAGAAATATTTTGTTCTCTGTGACAGGTATTACGACTCATCGACAGCTTACCAGGGTTTCGGGGGAAAGACGGATCTTAAGAGTATTTACAGAGTTAATAAAATTGCTACCGGAAAACTGGTTCCTGACATTACATTTCTGATCAATATATCCGCTGAAGAGTTTGTAAGAAGGAAGAAACTGATCAACAAGGACGAAGACAGAATTGAACAGAAGGATATCGCTTATTATAAAAAAGTTATTAAAGGTTATCTGAAAATATCACGTAACAATAAGAAAAGGTTTGTTGTAATAGACGGCAGTAAGACAATAGATGAGATCCATGCTGACATTATAAAACATCTGAAAAAAATTAAGAAAGCATAATACTAATAAAAAATGAATAACATTAAAAGTAAAATCATGAAAGTATATCCCGCAATTCTGCTTGCGGGTATTGCATTGTTTGCAGGATTCACTCTCAGAGGTGACGACGACATTTATCAGAAGATCAACAGGAACATGGAACTCTTCGGTCAGGTATACCGCGAGATCGCGCTTAATTATGTGGATGAAATTGACGCGGATAAATTTATGACAGCCGGCATAGAAGGAATGCTGTCCACTCTTGATCCGTACACAAACTATATAGATGAAAACAGCCGTGACCAGATCGACCTGATCACTACGGGTAAATACGGCGGCATCGGCATTACAGTAAATGTAAGAGACAGTCAGGTGGTGATATCGGAAGTCATGAACGGATATGAAGCGCAGAAAAAAGGACTTAGAGCCGGAGATATTTTCATGGAGATCGATGGCGTGAAAATGGAAAATGATAAAGTTAAAAACATGAGAAGTTTTGTAAGAGGACCCGTGGGAACGGAAGTGAATGTTAAGATTCAAAGAGGTGATGAGTTACTGGACTTTGTACTTACCAGACAGGAAATAATTTTAAAAAATGTTTCATACTTCGGATATCTTGAACCGGAGAGTGACGGTATCGCTTACATTAAGCTTGACAGATTTACCAACATCTCCGAAAGCGAAGTGGAGAATGCAATCAGGACACTGAAAAGTGAAAGAGAAATGAAAGGTCTTGTGATCGATCTCAGAGATAATCTCGGTGGTTTGCTTGATGCAGCAACCGGAATATTGAATAAAATTGTAGATAAGAACAGTCTGCTTGTCATCACAAAAGGAAAAAGAGCAGATTCGGAAAAGAAGTATTTTTCAAAGGAAGATCCGATGGTAAATTCCCAGATACCGGTAGCGGTGATAATTAACAGTAAATCAGCGTCGGCATCTGAAATAGTAGCCGGAGCAGTGCAGGATCTGGACAGGGGAGTTATAGTCGGGAATAAGTCTTTCGGCAAAGGACTTGTCCAGCAGATCAAAGACCTTGATAAAAATGCGCAGATGAAGATCACAAGTTCGAGATATTATACTCCATCCGGAAGATGGATCCAGGAGAAGGATTATTTCAAGGAAAACAAATACGGAGTATTCATAGATAAAGAAAAATATGATCAGACGGAATTCAAAACTCTCGGAGGAAGGACAGTAAAGGCATTCGGAGGAATTACTCCTGATCTGGAAGTAACTACAGATCCGGAAAGCGAAATACATTTTGCCCTGCTTTCAAAGGATATGTATTTTAAATTCGCAGATGACTATCTTAAAAATAATCCCGGCATTACCAGTATATCCCCTGATGAAAATTTATTCATTCAGTTTAAGGAATTCTTAAGCGATCAGAATTTCAGTTACAATTCAGGAATTGAAAGAAAAATAAAAGAGATCGAAGAGCTTGCATCGGAAAAAAATTACGGAACTGAAGTAAAGGATCTTCTGGATAAACTGCAGATTGAAGCAAATGCAGGAGAATCAATTGAACTCGATGCATCAAAGAATGCTGTCATATTGAAAATTACGGATGAAATTAATAAAAGAGTTATCAGTGATAAAGATCAGATGAGAACAGCTTTGACTTATGACAGAATGGTTATTGAATCAAAAAAGATTCTTGAAGATCCGCTGCAGTACAGAACAATGCTCGGTAAGTAATACTGTTTAACTAAATAAAAAGAAATAGTTCAGTTAGATGAAGATTGGAATACTCGGCGGCGGTCAGCTTGCAAGAATGATAATAGAAGAGTGTAATAAATATGCATTTGAATTTTATGTGCTGTCGAATGAAAAAAATTCTCCCGCCGGTCAGATCACAAAGTATGAAACGGAAGGTGACTGGAATGATGAGAATATTTTAAAAGAGTTTGCCGGAAAATGCGATATCATTACTCTGGAGAATGAATTTATAGACTATAAAAAGTTAGAGGCGATTGAACAAACCGGTAAAAAAGTTTTTCCCTGTCCTGAAAATATCAAACTCATACAGGATAAATACATACAGAAAAAAACTCTGCACGCATCCGGGATTCCGGTGGCGGAATTTACTCAGGTAAATGAAGTTTCGGACATAACTGAATTTTCAAAAAAGAACGGATACCCGCTGATCCTCAAATCAAGGACAATGGGTTACGACGGCAAAGGAAATATCACTCTGAACTCCGGATCTGAAATTGAAAATGCATTTACGGAGCTGAGAGAAAGAGGCGAGCTGATGTGTGAGAAGTTTGTCAATTTTGATAAAGAGATCGCTACTCAGGCTGTAAGGAATACTTCAGGAGAAATAAAGGTATACCCTTTAGTTGAGACAATACAGAAAAATCATATATGTGAACTTGTTATTTCTTCAGCGCAGTTTAAAAAAGATATCACAGACAGAGTAAATGAAATTGCAGTAAGGATAGTTTCTGATTTGAAATATACTGGCGTTATGGGTATTGAAATGTTTCTGAGAGGGAATGAAATTTTAGTTAACGAACTGGCGCCGAGAGTACACAACTCCGGACATTACACAATAGAAGGTTCTTACACCTCCCAGTTTGAAAATCATATAAGAGCGGTGCTGGACCTTCCGCTCGGGAATACTGAAAAGGTTTCTGAGAATTGCGTGATGATTAATCTTCTGGGAAAGAGAAACGGAGAAAGCAGGATCAGGAGAACGGGGAAGGTTCTTTCGATGGAAAATACTTACCTGCATATTTACGGTAAAAAGATGACAAGAACCGGCAGGAAAATGGGACACATTACAGTCATAGATAATGATCTAAATAAAGCTGTTAATACTGCATACAGTTCTGCAAACGAGCTGGAATTTTAATAATTAAATTAAACTATCATGATTTCCTTTATAATTTTTTTAGTAGTAATAATAATCTTAATGACTGTTCTTAAAGGTCAGTTCAAAGATAATATTCATTTTGATAAAATATTAAACACAGTCAGATTAGCTGCCGGCATAGGAATTCTCCTTGCAGTATTATTTGCATCTGTAGTGCAGATAGGTCCGGGAGATGTCGGTGTGCAGATATTATTCGGTAATGTACAGAATAAAGTGCTGAGAAGCGGACTGAATTTTGTGAATCCTCTTGTGGAAGTTCAGGAACTTGACATCAAGACACAGGCATACACAATGAGCGGGCAGAATGATCAGGATGAGAACGAAATTAAAATTAAAAAAAGCGATCCGATTCAGACATTGTCATCTGACGGACTGACGCTTATACTGGATGTGACGGTCTGGTACAGGATCGACGCAGACGCAACGCCTGACCTTATAAGGAATATCGGAATAGATTACGAATCAAAAATTGTGCTGCCGGCAATAAGGACTGCAATAAGGGACGTAGCTGTTAACTTTGTTGCTACTGATATTTATTCATCAAAGAGAGATGATTATGTGAATTTTGTATCGAGAAAACTTGAGGCGTCATTTCAGGGAAGAGGCATAATACTTGAAAAAGTTCTGCTGAGAAATGTAGAACTTCCGCAGAAGGTCAGGGAAGCTATCGATGAAAAAATATCCGCTGAGCAGAGAGCGCAGCAGATGGTTTATATTCTTCAGAAAGAAAGACAGGAAGCTGAAAGAAAAACTGTGGAAGCAACCGGAGTTGCCGAGGCGCAGAGGATCATAAACAGCACTATCAGCAATTCATATCTGCAGTGGAAATATATTGAGACATTGAAAGAGCTTGTTAATTCGCCTAACAATTCATTTGTAATAGCACCGTATGATCAGAAGCTTACTCCTCTTTTGAATTTTAATCAGGGGAAATAACTGATGGAGGGATTTCAGGAAGTTTACACTACATATGATCCGATGGAAGCGAGTCTTATCAAAGCGAAATTAAGTGATGAAGAGATACCGTTTGAAGTGACTGGGGATTTTAATATTGCCATATCTATGGAGACATTCAATACAGAGCTTGGCAGAATGGCTCTTAAAAGACCTATAAAATTTTATGTACAGGAAAAGGATATTGAAATTGCAAAGGTAGCGATCAATACTGACAAGTCTTCATTTTTTGAGGATGATATGGAATACTGATGAAAAAAAATTTTGAGGAAATTAAATGAGAAAAGGGAAATTAAATATATTGATAAAGCTTTTTGTTTCGCTTGCGGTGATAGCGGCGGTGGTGTATATGAACAGAGGAAATTTTAAAAGGGGCGGTATAACGGAAGTGCATTCCGTCATTAACAATGCCGGAATGAGTTTACCGCAGTCAGAGAATAATTCAGAAATAAAAATTACAGAAATGACAGACAGTACAGTCTATGACGATCCGGTGAAGCTGCATTTCGATGCGCTGCTGGTAGATACGCACAATGACCTGGTATGGCAGGTGTATAATAAAGGAGCGGACTTTAACGTCCGTAACAGTTTTACACATTCCGATATTTTTAAATTCAAAGAAGGCGGACTTGATCTTCAGGTATTTGCAGTGTGGATACCTTTGAATAAAGTTAAAAGCTCATATGATTTTACAATGTCACAGATCGACAGACTGAAAAATTTTCAGACACAAAGCAACGGTGAATTTGAATATGCGAAAACTTATGATGATATAATAAGAATTACCGGTGATAAAAAAATATGCGGACTTCTAGGAATCGAAGGCGGTACTGCAGTTGAAAGTGATATTGAAAATATTCAGAGATTCTTTGATGAAGGAGTAAGGTATATCGGACTTACATGGAATAATTCCAATCTTATTGCAACATCCGCAAAAGATGCGGTTACCGGAGGAAAGAGCGGGGGACTTACGGAATACGGTACGGAAGTGATTAAAAAGATGAATGAAACCGGGATGATGATCGATGTCTCTCATCTTAGCGAAGCGGCTTTCTGGGATGTTATAGAAAAATCTTCTGATCCTGTGATCGCTTCTCACTCAAACTGCTATTCGATAAATCCTCATTACAGAAATCTCACCGACGAACAGATCAAAGCAATTGCTAAAAGCAACGGATACATCGGTGTTAATTTTTATGATGAATTTCTTGTACAGGGCGGAAAAAAATACGGTGCGACTATTGATGATATTATTAGTCATATTGATCACATTAAGAATATAGCCGGTGTGGATTATATAGGAATCGGATCTGACTTTGACGGCGGTATTTCGACACCGTCAGATCTTAATGATGCTACACAGTATCCTGAACTTACAAAAAAATTATTTGAAAAAGGTTATACTCCCGAAGAAATAAAAAAAATACTCGGTCTTAATTTCCTCAGAGTTTACAAACAGGTTTGCGGGTAAAAAAAAGTTTTATTTATCAAGCTTCTGGATCTCATCACGCAGTTCAGCAGCTCTTTCAAATTCAAGGTCTTTTGCGGCGTTGATCATTTCCTTTCTTAACTGTTCTATTAATTCTTTCCTTTGTTCGGAATTTATTTTCTTACTGACAGGATCAGTTAGTATACTTAATGCGGATTTCTTTTCTTCCTTCCCTTTCTTGGTATATTCGTTGTTAGATTTTGAATCCGCGACAATTGTCGCTGACATGATCTCTTCTAAAGTTTTAAGCACTGTCTCCGGAGTGATATTGTGATCCTTATTATACTGCATCTGAATTTCTCTTCTTCTCGCGGTTTCCTTAATTACCTTATCCATCGACTCAGTAACTTTATCCGCATACATTATTACAAGTCCGTTTGCATTTCTTGCCGTCCTTCCTGCTGTCTGCATCAGTGATTTTTCAGAACGGAGAAAGCCTTCTTTGTCTGCATCCAGTATTGCAACAAGCGATACTTCCGGAAGATCAAGTCCTTCTCTTAAAAGATTTACACCAACGAGTACATCGAAATTTCCCAGTCTGAGATTCCTCAATATTTCCACCCTGTCGAGAGTGTCAACTTCGGAGTGCATATACTTGACTCTGATCCCGATCCCGTCTAAGTAATCTGTCAGATCCTCACTCATTCTTTTTGTCAGTGTTGTAACCAGTACTCTTTCGCCTTTTTTGCTTCTCGTACGAACTTCATTTATCAGATCGTCTATCTGATTTTTAACAGGTCTGACCTGAATTTCAGGATCAAGCAGTCCCGTCGGTCTTATGATCTGTTCGACGACAACTCCTTCGCTTTTTTCAAACTCATAAACACTCGGCGTAGCGCTGACAAAGACAGCCTGCTTTATCATTGATTCCCATTCTTCAAAAGTCATAGGTCTGTTATCCAGCGCTGACGGCAGACGGAACCCGTACTCTACTAGTGTTTTTTTTCTCATCCTGTCACCGTTATACATTCCTCTGATCTGAGGAATGGTTACATGCGATTCGTCAACAACCAGAAGGAAATCCTTTGGAAGATAATCAAAAAGGCAAGACGGTCTTGTTCCCGCAGCGCGTCTGTCCATGTGTCTTGAATAATTTTCAATGCCGTTGCAGTAGCCGATCTCCTGTATCATTTCTATGTCAAAGTTCGTCCGCTGTTCGATCCTCTGCGCCTCTATCATTTTCCCCTGCGCTTTGAAATATTCGATCTGCATTTCAAGCTCCTGACGGATGTCTATAATCGCTGCATCCACTTTATCCTGACTTGTGAGAAAATATTTTGCAGGATAAATCACTACGCTGATATCATTACTGATCACCTTTCCGTCTTCCCTGTTTATATATGAAATTTTTTCAATCGTATTGTCAAAGATCTCAATTCTCACACCGGTATTATTTTCATAGGCGGGGATCAGATCGATGTTATCTCCTCTTACTCTGAACGTGCCTCTGAGAAAATCAGTATCATTTCTTACATAATGAATATTTACAAGCTTTGACATTAACGCCTTTCGCGTAATCCTGTCTCCTGTTTTAAGAAGCAGCATCTGTTCTGCATATTCTTCCGGAGCGCCTATTCCGTAAATGCAGCTGACTGATGAGACGACAATGACATCTTTTCTTCCTTCGAGTATGGATGCAGTCGCTCTGAGCCGCAGTCTGTCTATCTCTTCGTTTATTGAAAGGTCTTTCTGAATGTAAGTGTCAGAAGAGGGAATGTATGCTTCAGGCTGATAGTAATCGTAATATGATATAAAGAACTCCACACGGTTGTTCGGGAAAAATCTTTTAAATTCTCCGTAAAGCTGCGCCGCCAGTGTTTTATTGTGAGACATTACAAGCACAGGCTTACCAATATTCTCAATTACATTTGATATGGAAAATGTTTTTCCTGAACCGGTCACTCCGAGAAATGTCTGATATTTATCACCTCTGATTATTCCTTCAGTCAGTTCTTTGATCGCCCTTGGCTGATCACCGGCAGGCTTGTATTTAGATTCAAGTTTATAATTCAATGGAAGTCAGATTAATTATTTTCTTAACTAATTATTTTAAGTTTAAGGGCTGATTTAATTGAGGAAACAGAAACTATTTATTCCTTCAGGATTGGGAATTAAACTATTTGCTTTCGGAGAAAAACTTATCAGCTGATCTCTGTGACAAGTTTTATTTCTTTCAGTACAGAATTAATGTAGTTCAGTTTCGGAATATCACCCGTGCTTACAACCGCTTTGCCTTTTGTGTGAGCGATAATTGCTATCTGTTCACATTGCATATTACTGTATCCTGTTGCTTTGCTGAGCTGAATTATAACTTCGTCCCAGATATGATTTGAATTGAAAAGAATAAGCTTATGCAGGACTGCATTATCATCAGTTAAAATATTTTCGGTTTCTGTAAATGTTCCTGTCATAAAATTAATTTCGTGAAAACATACAAAGCTGTTCGCAGATCTGATCCTGAATACTTCTCGGCAGATCCCTTCCGCTTCCGAATCCGTTCATAACTATATAAAAAAGAAGCAGTTCATTATCTCTCGAAACCGCATAACCTGAAAGCGCGCTTACGGAATTCAGCGTGCCTGTTTTGGCATGAACATTATTCTCAGCTTCGGTGCCGATCATTCTGTTTCTCAGAGTGCCGTCTTTACCTGCTATGGCTAGCGATCCGTAAAAATAATCAAATGTTTTCAGATCATCATACATGTATTTCAGCAGACGGATATAAAGGTCCGAATTAACTGTATTAAATCGGGTAAGACCTGACCCTTCCAGTATTTCAAAAGTATTTCTGTCATTTCCCATTGTTGTCAGAAAATTAATCACCGCTGATTCTCCTTTATCCAGACTTCCGGGAGGTGAATCGAATGCGGCTCCTGCGACTTTAAAAACTGTTATTGCTGAGTGGTTATCACTTTCCTTATTCATCTGAGCCAGAACATTATACATTGAATGTGATACTTCAGCGACTTCCTTAGCTCCTGTTGGCGTCACACCTGAAATTACAATTCCGTTTAGCTTTACATTAAGAGCAAGTAATTCATCAGAGAGCAGATTGCCTGCAGATGCAGCAGGATCATAATTACCCGGATTCTTATTTAAGTTTATCGCGCTGACATAAGGCCAGTAATTGCTTTTCGTATCTCCCTGATAATAATTTGATAAACCGAAATACTGGTTATCAAGATATGACTCATCATAAATTAAATTCCCCGTAACTTCGGTTATATTTTTTTCAGTAAACAGTTTTGCAAGATAACTTATATCGGATGAATTCAGATCCGGATCTCCGTATCCTTTTAAATATATATTCCCGTCGACAATACCGTCGCTGATATTACTGTCATCAGTAAATATTACAGTACGGAAATTATGATCTTTACCGAGATATTCCAGCGCTATTGCGGCCGTGATCATTTTGGTAATTGATGCCGGGATCATTTTTATCCTGGGATTTTTTTCGTAGATCAGATCGTACTTTTCTGCGGTTGCAACCTGCACTGAAACGGTGCAGTTGATCCCGCTTAATATAAGTTCTATGTTTTCCGCAAGTATATCAATATTATCCTTTGCTTCGGATCTTCCGGAAATAACAAAAATAGAAATGAGTATCAGTAGTACAGCTTTTGAAAAAATATGTTTTGCAGTTTCTGATTTATGAAATTTCTTTGTCATTCTTGTTTAAAATTATTTTATAAGCTTTATTCAGTAAGTTTTCGGATTCAGGAAATGATACAAGTTTTAATCCTTCCTCCAGATCACACCACTGAAAATTTACAATTTCTTTATTATCTATTTTAACTGTTTCAGAAAAAACCTCTGCAATAAAATAATCAACCGACTTTTCTACTCTGTGATTTTTTCCTGAATTAAAAATATAGACTTCGCTTAATTCTATATTATCCGAAATAAATTTTACATCAGTGATGCCGGTCTCTTCACTCAGTTCGCGCTTTGCAGTCTGTAGATCCGTTTCTCCTTTTTCCATATGTCCTTTCGGAAATGACCAGTGACCCTGACGGTGTTTGATAATCAGAAATTCCGGCACTCCCGATTTCATAAAAAAAATAATTACGCCGATCGATCTGTCCTTCTTTGTGTTCAATTCTTTATTTCGGTTTACTTCTTTGCTTTATTCCAGATCTCATCCATTTCTTCAAGAGTCATGTCTTCGATCGCAAGCATATTCTCATCTGCAAATTTCTCTATGCTGCTGAATCTCTCTTTAAACTTGCTGACTGTTCTTCTCAAAGCGTCTTCGGGATTTATTTTATGAAACCTCGCAAAGTTAACTATGGAAAACAGCACATCTCCGAATTCATCTTCTATTTCCTTATGTGATTTATTCAGACTGACATTAACTTTCAGTTCTTCCAGCTCTTCACGTATTTTATCAAACACCGGTTCTTCGTCTTTCCAGTCAAAGCCGACTTTAGATGCTTTCTCCTGTATCCTGTATGCCTTCAGTAATGCAGGCAGCTGTTCAGGAATTCCGTCAATCACGGATTTTCTGCCCTCATTCTTTTTGAGATTCTCCCAGTTGCGTTTTACTTCATCACTGTCTTTCACTTTCACATCGCCGAATACATGAGGATGCCTGGCAATGAGTTTAAGAGTTTCAGATTCAATAACTTCCTTCAGTGTAAATTCATTTACCTCTTCCGCTATGTTTGAATGGAAAACCACCTGTAGCAGCAGATCACCAAGTTCCTTTTTCAGTTCATCCGGATTATTATTGTCAATTGCCTCAAGCACTTCATAAGTCTCCTCTAATAGACATCTTCTCAGTGATAAATGAGTCTGTATCTTATCCCACGGGCAATCATTTCTGAGTCTTTTGACAATCTCAACGAATTCAGTGAATTCATCCGGTAAAGTTGTATTGCTTTTTTTCAAAATATTATTTTCATAAGATAAAAATTTTAAATTTTATTGTCAGTGTTGAAAAGTTTATGTACGGAAAAATTTATTCCAATCTGTTGTAAATTGATTAAATGAAACATCAAGTATATGTTTGACAGATCTGAATTTTATAAATGAGCAGAAAATTTCAAAGAACGAAAGAAGATTTTATCTGTCTGAACTGCGGCTGCAATGTATCCGGCGACGGCTATACAAATCATTGTCCCGAATGTCTTTACAGCAGGCATGTCGACATAAATCCCGGAGACAGAATGTCTGACTGCGGAGGAATGATGAAGCCCGTCGGATTGAAAATTACTTCAGGCGATTATATCATAATTCACAGATGTATCAAATGCGGTTTTGAAAAAGCGAATAAATCCGGGAAGCGCGACAATAATGAAAAGCTTTATCGAACTCAGCGTCAGCAGAGACTTGCTGTAACGGATAATCTGAATTGAATAACAGAATCAAATAGCATATTTTTGTTCATTCTTAAAACATTAAATCAATCAAATGAAAATAGGTGTACCAAAAGAAATTAAGCCGAATGAGAACAGAATAGCTCTTACTCCGGTCGGAGCTGAAGTTTTAAAAAGACACGGACATAAAGTATATGTAGAAACTAATGCCGGATCAGGAAGCGGGTTTTCAGATTCAGAATATAAAAAAGCCGGCGCGACAATTCTCAAAAAAGCAAAAGAAGTTTTTGATACAGCTGATATGATAATGAAAGTTAAAGAACCGATTAAACAGGAATACGGACTTATCAGAAAAAACCAGGTTGTCTTTACTTATTTTCATTTTGCATCTTCAAGAGATCTTACCGAAGCAATGATAAAATCGAAATGTATAGCAATCGCCTACGAAACCGTTCAGAAAGAAGATCTGTCTCTGCCGCTGCTCATTCCTATGAGCGAAGTAGCCGGAAGGATGGCTCCGCAGGAAGGTGCGAAATATCTTGAGCGTACAATGGGCGGAAGAGGCGTGCTGCTCGGAGGAGTTCCGGGAACTGAACCGGCAAATGTGATTGTACTCGGCGGAGGTATTGTCGGAACAAACGCTGCAAAGATCGCTGCAGGTTTCGGAGCTAAGGTTACTATAATGGATAATAATCTTTACAGACTAAGATATCTCGATGACGTAATGCCTAAGAATGTTACTACAATGATGAGCAATCCTTTTAATATCAGAGAAGCTATCAAAACCGCTGATCTTGTGATCGGCGCTGTATTGATAGCGGGAGCAAAAGCACCGAAGCTGATCTCTAAAAATATGCTTAAGCTTATGAGACCCGGTTCGGTAGTAGTGGATGTCTCTGTCGATCAGGGAGGCTGCATCGAAACCTGCAGACCGACTACTCACGCGAATCCGACTTATGTAGTTAATGATGTCCTTCATTACTGCGTTGCGAATATGCCCGGCGCAGTTCCTTTCACATCTACCATTGCGCTTACAAACGCTACACTTCCTTACGCTGTAGAGCTTGCAGATAAGGGCTGGCATAAAGCGTGTACGGAAAATCAGGAACTCAAACTTGGTCTTAACATCATAAACGGAGAGATCACTTATAAAGGAGTGGCGGACGCATTTAAATTCAAATATACTGATGTGGATGAAATGATGTAAGATTTTTTTTTTATAATAAAAATATTAAAGCCTGATAAAATTTGTCAGGCTTTTTTATTTTACGGATATATCTTTATCCGCGGGAAATTATTTCTTCCGCTGAATAATACATTGATTTTTTTTTCATAATTATACGCAAAATGAAAAAAGATATTCCCGCCCAAACGAAATATCTTAAAGTAAATTTAAAAAAATCTATAGAGAAGCGGATATGAACAATTACAAATAACAAATGATGAATAAAAATTTGTAAGTTTCAAATTTTGAGATACGAGTTTAAAGTTTTATTAATTTGATCAATAGCTTAAAATCTGTGTAATCTTTTGATCCGTACTAATCCGTGATTCAGAAACATACTAAACCGCTGCTGTTAATCGCAGCGGTTGTTTTTATGACCGAAGTCATATTATAAACAAACAGTTTTTTGTAAATTATTATTGAAGGATGTTATGAAAAGAAAATCTTAATTATATAGGATGTCCTGATAAAAAATCATTAAAGAAGCGGAAATGGAAAAAAGAAACAATTATTAAAACAACAGATGGCGGTGACAGCTGGATAGTGATCAGAAATAACGGATGGGGATTCGGAGCAAGCTACAATGCATTATTTTTTATTGACGAAAATACGGGCTGGATTGCCGGAGGCAGTCAGAGAGTTTTAAGGACTACAAACGGCGGTGATTCAATTATTACCGATTATCTTTTTGCCGGTAATCTTCAGGATATGTATTTCAAAGATGCACTGACAGGTATTGTTTCCGGGTCAGGAACTGATATGTTTAAGACCACCAACGGAGGTTTAAGCTGGAATAATATAGTTATGCCAATTGGATTTAGAATTCCTGAATTTTATAAATTAACTTTTGTAAATGATTTGACCGGCTGGGTAGCTGGTACAGACCGGAGGATTTTCAAAACCACTGACTTCGGAGATACTTGGTTTTATATTGATTCAATTGCCGTAAATCCTCAAATGCGATGTGCGGAATTCATTGATGAAAACACCGGCTTTGTTGGCGGGGAGCAGGGTTATCTTTTTAAATCTACGGATGGCGGAGAAAATTTTGTCAGGGAAAATTCAGGGTTATTTCCTCCGGCTTTTATGGCATCAATACATTTTTATAACGACTCAATCGGATGGGCGGTTGGCGGCGGCGGAAAAATTATCAAAACAACAAACGGAGGTCAGACTTTGGTAAATATAATTAGTCAGGAGCAGGAACTTCCGAATGAATTCTCTCTTTCTCAAAATTTTCCCAATCCTTTTAATTCGAAAACAAAGATAAATTACAAAATAGGAAAAGAGGCATTTATACAAATTAAAATTACTGATTTATCAGGCAAAGAAATAAAAACATTAATAAATAAAAAACAAAATATGGGAAATTATGAAATAAACTTTGACGCTACAGAATTGAGTTCCGGAATATATTTTTATTCACTATATATCGATAAAATAATAATGGATAATAAGAAGTTTGTGCTTTTGAAATAATATTAGAATTGTAATGACAAGAGGTCCTTAAAAAATCTCGAAGACTAAGTATTTAACAGGGCGGAAGCTCTCTTACCTCTGCGAAAAGGTTAAAAGTTTATTCCAAATATTGTTTTGGAATACTCCGCCCTTTATTTTAAAAATTTTTATCAAAATATAATTATAGGAGTTATAAAAAAATGAAAAAATTAATAAGAAAAATATTTTTTATATTTATATTAGTATCCTTTTTTAGATTACTTGCGGTATCAACTTGCGTATCACAGCATGGTTTTGAGTGCGGTTTTATAGATTCATCCGGTTCGTTCAGCAGCTCAATATTTGATAACCAATTCACGGGTTTAACAAAGCCTATAAGAACAGACCTTAGCGGTGATACTTCATCTCCATCTTCTGCGGTTTTTCCGGTTATTATAGTATTTGTTCAATTCTTAGGAGATAATGATGACTGGCAGTGGCCTGCAGGTCAACCACCTCTATACTTGGATAGCATAATTGCCGAAACAAAAAGTTACAACTCGGATTGGTGGGATGCTTATGATGAAAATACAGAACAATTTAGTGATTACTGGCTTGAGGTTAGCAGAGGCAAATTTCATGTAACAGGCAAAGCATTTTCAGTTGTGCTAGATAAGAATGCAAATGGATATGCTTCGGATCATGAAATAAATATTGAAATATGGAGAAAACTCCATGAAGAAATAGTTGATTGGAGACCTTATGACAGATGGCGGGATACATTAATAAACGGACAGATGAAATTTTACTATGAGCAGGATGGATATGTAGATATGATATATAAAGTACATAAAAACAACGATGGTCCTTTATGGGATGAAAGAGGATATGCACATTTGACTCAGTATAGATGGGATTTTTCATATGTTTTAGTTGATACAGCAAATCAAATAAATATTGGCAATGGCTTTCGTGGTAAAGGATCAGGAGTAACGGTCTCATTCTCTTCCAGAAAATTTCATAATATGCTTGCTTTACAGCATGAGCATGGTCATTGTTTTTATGCAGATGGACATATTACGTATGGGAAAGTTTCTTACGGTCCCGGAGGAGATGGATGGTCAAGTCATTTTTTCCCTGTAAAAACGAAAAATGGTTAAGCTGCATATTTCTTTGAAATAAAGTTTTCTTCACTGATATCTTTCCATCCAAACATACTTCTCATGTTTCTTAATATCGTCAATTCATATTCTTTCATTTTTATTGTTTTCCACTTTTCGCTAACTCTTATCATCGTACCGTAAACAAGCTTGATACAACTTTGTTCATCAAAAAATCTTGGTATTGTCTTTGTCCTGCGCTTTTGCTCTTCAAATGTTCTCTCAAGCAAATTTGTTGTTCGTATGAACCGGTGATGACCAACAGGAAATTTCATGAAGTTTAAACAACTGTCCAAATCTTCCTGAAAACATTTGATTGCTGATGGATATTCGGATGAATAATCATCTATAAGTTTCATTGCTATCATCGTTGCTATTGCATGATCAGTCTGATAATATACGTCTTTTATTAAAGGCAGTAATCTTTGTTGTCCATCTTCATTTAATTTATTTGCTATATTTCTAAGCTTGTGAGCTATACACCTCTGCCTCTTGCTTTCCGGAAAACAATCTTCAATTGCTTTCTTTAATCCCGGCCTCCATCTGAGATTATTAGCATTGGTACACGCAGTCCTCTGTTTTGCATCTCTCTGAAAAATTCAGTCCAGGTCTCACAATTCTCTCTGTTTCCCAATGATAAATGAAGCATTATCTTCTCTCCCGTTGCAAGTATTCCCCATGCACACAGAATAGCTTCCTTTCTGCCTGTCACTCTTCTAAGCGATTCATAGACGCCGTCTACAAATAAATATATCAAATCATAACAACTTAAATCTCTGTTGATAAATCTTATATATTCCTCATTCAATGATTTTGTAACTTCACTAACCGAACTCCTGTTCAGTAATAATTCTCCTTCAGGTGTTCTCAGCAGATCTTCTATATCCCTCGTTGATAATCCGCGCACATACATTTCTGTTACTATACGCTCAAGTTCTGCACTCCTTTTACCTATTAGCTTTAATACATCTGATCTGTGTGGTTCCGGTGTATTACGAAGCTGAGGCACTTCAATATTAACCTTGCCTTCTGCTGTCTTTATTTTACGCGTTTCATAACCGTTACGGTAAATTTGATCCGATTCGGTTTCTTCTTTTCGTTCATAATATCCTCTTCCCAGTTCTTCTCTATCTCCTTTTCCAATAACTCCTGAACTGTCTTCTGAAGTGATTTCTTTAATATTAAACCAAGTAAATCTTCCTGGCTATCATTTCCATTCAGTATTAGCTCTGATAGTTCATTGCTTATTCTTTCTGATGGAAGTATTTTGTCTCTGGTCATGGCGTTGTTCCTTTCTTTTGTTTAATTTATTTTGAACGGTTTATTTTACAAAATTAAGTAAAGCAGCGCCATTTTTCTTGTTACTTTTTACAGGTAATTTAAGACTTCACCGATGGATTTTTTAGTCCTTATGAAATGATTTTACTGAATTATCAGAATGCTGATACAGTAATTTTCGCTACTCAGAATAATTATTACTTAGCTGATTATTCAGCAAGAAGCAGCACAAATGGTGAGATTTTAAGAGTTCCGATTCAGGGAGAAGAATGTTTTTTAATAACAAACCGGAGTAATGCATCTAAATGGGATAAAATTATGCTTGGAGATTCAATACAGACAATAGGTCCTTATGATTATACAGGAGATTACGGTAAAGGAATATACATCAATCATATAAAATCAACCGGAATATTTTTTCCAAACGGAAATAATTTTCATGTACAGGATTTAGAATGTGCAGATGGTGTCTGGCACTGGAGTTATAAAGGACAAAAACAAAGGTATGCATGGGATGCCGGATATTGCTTTGATGGCGGGTTATGGAATTATTATTTAAGAGATAGTGTGTCTTATGATAATGATGGCGGCTGGAATTTAAATTCCGCTGATGCAAGAAGTTATTCATATACAATTTGGGCAGGTATTGGAAAAAATGACGGATGCCCGATGGGAACAGACCGGGTTTTTACAAATTCAGAAGAAATATATGCAAATGAAGAAGTATTAGGAGACCGATATGATGCGTGGAATGTAGGGTATAATGAAATATTCAGTCCTTATTCAAGCCCTAATACGAAAACTATGAGCAATAGTAGTTCGGGAATTTATATCTGGCTGTATTCAAATTCCGGATCAGGTCCTACAAGTTCAGCAGCGTTTAAAATTTACAAAGCCGGCGAAGGCGGATATACGGATTCTTCTATACTTCAGATTACTCCTCCATCCAGACCAATGGGTTTGGTTGTAGAATATCATCTGGAAACTGAAAATATCATGAGACCATTATTGACATGGAATCATAACATGGAGCCGGATATGCTGAATACAAGTAATAATAAAAAGAAATACAAGATATGGAGAGCGACTTCGACAGGTATGAGTGTAGTACCAACAGATTATACTCTGCTTAATACTGTAGAGATAAATTCGGGAACAGCTCCAAGTTATATTGACACAACAATATATGCTGTTGGCAGCGGCTGGCCGGGGATAGGAAATACTGCTGAGTATCCTGTGAGATATAAAATTCAGGCTGTGGATAAATATCAGGATACATCTGTCCGTTCAGACTTTGATATGGGAATCGGATTAATACCGAACGTAGGATGCCCATTATGTACAGAAGGTCCTGACAGCTTTATAAGTGATACGGAAATTCCAAAAGAATTTAAACTATACAGCAATTACCCAAACCCTTTTAATCCGTCTACAAACATAAAATTCGATCTGCCGAAAGATGTTCAGGTTTCTATAAAAATTTATGATATAGTCGGAAGAGAAGTAAAGACTCTTGTAAACGAATTCAAAACTGCCGGAAGGTATTCCGTAACTTTCAGCGGTTCTGATTTTGCAAGCGGAGTATATTATTACAGTATAAAAGCAGGAGAATTTGAGCAGGTGAGGAAGATGATTCTACTCAAATAAATTTCAAATTACAAATTTCAAATTACAAATAAATAATTTATAAATACTTTATCCCGCGGAGATCTAAATCTTTTGCGGGATTTTTATGTCAACAATTAATCAAGTTTTTAAGTGAAAATTAAAGAATTTAATCAAGCATAACAGAGATAATTGAACATTGAAAATTGATAATTGATAATTGAATAAAACCATATGTTTGTGAGATGTTCATTAAAAAATAATTACCATAGCTTTGTAACAATTAAAAATTACAAAACAAAAAGGAGTAGTTATGAAATGTCTCAAAAATTTTTTCAAACCTGTAAGAGTACTTATAATTCTCATTTTATTTATACTTGCAGTGAAAGGATCTTTAGGTCAGAATTTTGTAAAAATTACTGATCAGAGTAATCCTGTTGTAAATGATAATCTGGCAGGCGCATACATCGGCACAAGCTGGGTGGATATTGATAATGACAAGTGGCTTGATCTGTTTGTAAACAGAAAAGTCATTTACAAAAATCTCGGCAACGGTAATTTTGTGAAACTGGAAACTGCCATGGCAAATCAAAATACTAATCTCAGCAACACATGGTCTGATTATAATAACGATGGATTGTTGGACTGCTTCGTAACTTCTACAGGCGGAGCGTTTTCTTATCTGTATAAAAACGACGGTAACGGAGTAATGAGCAAAGTTCTTACAGGCGATATAGGAGATACTGCAAACAACACCGGCTGGGGCTGCGCCTGGGCTGATTATAATAATGACGGTTATACAGACCTGATCATTGCAGCTGCAAATGGTTTCGGAACAGTGTTTCATCCCAACAGATTTCTAAAAAATAACGGAGACGGGAGTTTTACAAGACTGGAGATAAACGGACTGACGGATACTCTTGCGCCGTTTACAGTTCCGACGTGGTCTGATTTTGATCAGGACGGTGATATGGATCTTTTTATAGGAAGCGGTCCGGGAGGATCAACGTCCACTGATTTTTTATATAAAAATATGCTGATAGAAACCGGCGTAGCAGATCTGGTAAGACTGATGACAGCTCCGATGGCTACGGATCAGCTTGACGGGCAGGTCTGGAACTGGATCGACTATGACAATGACGGAGACCTTGACGGATTCATTACAAACTATGCAAACAATGTCCCGAATAATTTATACAGAAATAATATCGGAGTATACGAAAGGATGATAGCTGCGCAGGTCGGAAGTATTGTTTCAGATATAGGTGCATATCTGGCAAATGTCTGGGGAGATTTTGATAATGACGGAGATCTTGACTGCTTTGTAACAAGAGACGGCGGGCAGCAGAGCAGGTATTATAACAATAACGGGAACGGAACATTTACAAGAACAGATACGCTTGAAGTGGTAACACTATCCGGCGGAAATTTCGGAGCGACTGCCGGTGATTATGATAATAACGGAACTCTTGACCTTTATGTAGCCGGCACTACTAATTCAAAAGGTCTGTTCAGAAATGATCTGAGCAACGGAAACAAATGGATAAATATAAAATGCATTGGTTCAGGACCGGGTAATAATTATTCCAATAAAGCGGCGATCGGAACTAAAATAAAAGCCAAGGCAACAATCAACGGAACGGAAGTCTGGCAAATGCGTGAAGTGTCATCACAAAATTCTTTCAACTCAATGAATATGCTGAATGTGCATATGGGATTCGGAGATGCCGCTGTTATTGACTCGCTGGTGATAATATGGCCGAGAGGGCTTAAAGAAGTTTATACAAACGTCGGAGTGAATCAGTTTTATAATGCAACAGAAGGACAGGGAATTGTCTCGGGAATTGAACAGGAGTCTCAGGCGCTTCCGGAAGGTTTTTTACTGGAACAGAATTTTCCCAATCCGTTCAATCCGGTTACAACTATAAAATTCACAATACCGTCAGGAGAAATTTCAAATTCACTATATACTCTTAAGATCTTTGACATTCTCGGAAAAGAAATGGTGACGCTGTTTTCATCAAAGCTTAATCCCGGAAGCTACTCCTACACCTTCGACGGAAATAACCTCAGCAGCGGAGTTTATTTTTACAGTCTTTATTCGGAAAATTATTCTCAGACAAGAAAAATGCTTCTTACCAAATGAATTGAAAAGCCGTTCCTTTGATCAAAGGAACGGCTTTTTATTTATCTAATAAATTTATTGAACTTTGATCAGTAAAATCCCGTCTTGAATTTTCTTTTGTCTGAATAGAGAACTGCTTTATAACTGAAATCATTTTTAAAAACTTTCGGCCGGACAAACTCATCAGTATTAAAGTAAGTCAGGTACTTCTTTACGTTCCAGGTAAACTGAGCGCTGTAATTTTTAAACTCATTTCTTGAAAGATAATTTAAAGTTGATTGTCTTTCAGATGTTACAACGTAAAGATTCAGATATGGATTTGAGCTTTTGAATTCAATAACATAAATGCCGGTACCCGACCCGAGTGAATAAGAAAAATTTGTATTTCCTGCAGCTCCGAGATAATTATCTGACGGAGTGAAGAGTTCCGGCGGCGACTCGGGATATAGTTTTAATTCAGCCCCGGGAGAAACAAAATTCAGTCCGGCATAACCTGAACCATTAGTGAATCTTCCGAAACCGGTAACGAGAATTTTATTCGTAACGGAAAGTTTATCGGGCACCCAGATATGTGTCTTAACTGCTCCGTCTGTATTCTCCGAAAATTTAATAATCGAATTCAGATTATAATTAAAAAAATTCAGTGATACATTGAAATCAGTTTTCAGCGATTTGTCTGACGGCTGATAGACATTGATGGCTGAAGTGGAAAGAGCGCTTCCTTTTTTATTATTTATCTTTACTTTTTTATTTTTATCTTTTTTATAAACACTTACTTTTGTAAATTTTATATACTCAAAACCTTTTTCATCCCTCAGAAGAAATACTATCTCGCCGTTGAGATAATTTTCAGATACCGGCCAGAGTATATGCAGATTAACTGTTGAATCTCCCGGAGCTGCTTTCGCTTCTTTGCAATCAAACACATCCTGACTGATTAGCTTGATCACAGCGCTTCCGCCTTCGGAGATCTTCGGGAATGTAACTTTTAGCATAACGTAATTTGAGAATTGTTCTTTAAGATCGCCGAAGATAATGAGCTCGGGATTTGTAACCGAAAGATCTTTATAAATTACAGCTGTAGATGAAGTTTTTTCGGCAATAGTAAGTGTATAAGGAGAAGTTACATTAATGAGCGAAAACTTTCCGTACCGGTCTGTTAAAACTTCCTTAGTGCCGTATATCACTTTTACATATGGTACAGGAAATTTTCTTTCGTCCGTTACTCTTCCGTTTATGAAAGAGCTGATATTATTTGAAGGTTCGCTGCATATAACAAAATCAGCTCCCGTGAAAAAAAGAAGTAATGTAAAAAGAATTTTCAGATATAAATTATTCATTCAGAATGTTTTATGAAATTATAGATTCAAAAGTAGTTTTGAAACAACATAAAATGGCGGTTTAAAAATTTCCTGACTCAATTATTGTTTAACCTCACTTTATCATAAGTAAATCCGCCTGTTCCTTAAGCCACTTTTTTTCAAACAGTTCAAAGCAGGCTGTGATTTTTTCCTTCAAAGATCCAATATCATATAATAAACTTCCGTCGTTTTTTATCCTGTATAATTTGCATATGTAAATCAAAAAATTCGACAGCTTTTTCCGGTTTATTTCCTGAACAGTCCTGTTCCGGTTTATATATTTTTTTAAACTGTCTGTGAGAGAATTAAACTGCACTGTATCATTCCCGGAATAGTATATCTTCATCAGCAAAATATTAATTTTCATTCTTGCCTTTACATCTTCCGGCTTAACGGCGGATAAATATTCCAGCGCTTTATCATATTCATTTTTATTGAACATTATCTCAGCCATACAATAATTAAATGAATTCTCTTTGAAATCCGAGTGAACAATACTTTTATAATTTTTTAAAAACTTTTCCGCCCAACCGGTTTTACCAAGCTCAGTCGCTGTCGATGCAATGGATTCGTAAATATAATGAGGCATAAAATCATTTCCTTCGAAATAAGCTTTTGATTTAAGCAAATGTTCATTGACAGTGAATTTTTCCTGAATGAAAATATTATCACCTTTTGAGATCCGGTCATTACAGTAATTGATCAGTACAATAAAAATATTCTTTCTGTCAGTTAATGTAAGAAGTTTGTAATGTTTGAGAAGAAGTTTTTTTAGCTCCGTAAAATATTTTGCTTCTTCAGTTTTATATAGCATCACACAATTGTAAAAGATATTAATATAAGGTATGTCACTGTAGGAAGAAAAATTGTTTCTTAAATAATCTGTTACTGCTTCAAACAGTTCAAAATTAAATTTGTAATCATAAGTGTATTTTGACTGATTTAATAATATAGCGTAGAGCTTTGTAAATTCAGTAATATAATAAACATGGAGACTTTCAGACTGCTTCTTTAAGTTGTCCTCTTCGAAAAGCATTCTGCTTGAAGTTGCAACGTGATTCCTGCGCCATTCATCCTCAAGTAAAAATTTATTCTGATAATATATCTCATCTCTGGCTGTATCCGAGTCTAATAATTTATCTGCTTTTTTGAAATTTGTTTTAAAGAGGGAATTTTGTTTTCTGTTTGTCAGCTCTTTTAAAAGCCAGTACTGTCCGTAAAAACTTTCTTTCTCCAGATGCTTAACTGTCAGAAATTTTTCTGCAAGCTTTAACAGATCCGAAACGGTATTCCGGAATAAACCATCGTTGTATTTTTTACCGGGAAATAATGGCGTATAAATAATTTTTCTGTCAACATCTCTGTCATTAAAATCCGGGTAAAGCTTTTTAAGTATATCATAAAATATTATCAGAACTGTTTCTTTGTTATGATAAGGTGAATTTACAAACAATCCGAATTCCCTGAATTCGGTTTTCGTAAGTGAACGGAGAAGATTAAGAAGTTTGCTGTTTTTCAATTTAAGCTGTTGTATTTATAATTAAATAAATCATCCTACATTTGCTGAAAAATGTCTTTATGAATATTAGTTAAATATATATATGTTTGCATAGAAAAAATTTCCTGTGAGAAGAAAATTATTATTTATCGCATTCCGGATTATCCTATCTCACAGGTCAGGTAAGAGTCCTCTTTTATGTATTTCATAAAGGGGGACTTGAAAGCCTGAATTTAACTGACATCAATTATAAAAATAAAATTCATAAATTTAAACTCTTTAATAATATGCATGACCTTAAAAGATTTTTCTCCGCTCTGATTATTCCTGCGCTGATCTTCTTATCTGTAAATAATGCTGACGCACAGATGTTCTGGAACAAAGCCAGTGCATTTGTTTCAGCAGATTCTTCTCACGTAGCAGTTCCGGATAGTCCGACGCTTGATATCAGCGGAAGTTTTACTCTGGAATGCTGGATAAATCCCGACAGTTCAGTTTCCCCTTATAGTCAGATGATTATTCAAAAAAGAACTTTAGCTAATATTGCAACAGGATATTCGTTTTTACTTCTTGGCGGAAAGATCAGTTTAACTATAAATAACTCGTTCGGAATAATTGGTAAAACATTGATCCCTAATAACACATGGACTCATATCGCGGGAAGATTCAATGAATCATCAGGAGCGTTTTCACTTTTTATAAACGGTGAACTGGATACCACTGCTATTAAGCCCGGTCAGTTACCAGCGCTCAATAACGATTCTCTGATAATAGGAGTTGGAAGAGGAATAGGGAGTCCATTTTCAGGTAAGATCGATGATGTCAGACTTTGGAACAGAACGCTTTCCGGATCGGAAATATTCACTTATTTCAGAACATCGCTGGGAGTCAATACAGGTATTTACAATGGCTTAGTATTATCCCTTCCGTTTCAGAAAGAAGAGACCTCATCACCGGTGTTTTCTGTAAATGATTTTTCAGGTTCAGGAAATAACGGCTATGCAAGAAACATAACTTCATTCAATCTCAGTGAACAGACTTCAACAACTGTGTCCTTCAATGAAAGCGCTGAGTTCGACGGGATCAATGATTATCTTTCAGCTCCTCATCACAACGCCATCTCACCTTCACTTTCTGTGACACTTGAGGCATGGATATTCCCGAGATCCAATTCAAATTCTGTTATAATTCATAAAGGTTCTCAGGACGGATCGGTTACGAACTTCAGACTGGCAATACAGAATAAAATACTAGTAGCCGGAATTAATCAGAATTTTAATTTTTTAACCAATGACACACTGATCCCAAATAAATGGTCGCATGTTGGATTTACTTATAATAGCGCTGCAGGTAAATATAAATTTTATCTGAATGGAAATAAAATATCCGAAGGAATAAATGATGTTGGTTCAATATCAAGTACAGCAGATTCACTTTATATAGGAGGCTCTCCGGGAATGTCGGATTTTGACGGTTATATTGATGAGGTCAGAATTACAGAAGCTGTTAAATCAACTTTTGAAATTAATGAAAATTTATACAGATCGGTTGAAAGCAGTAATAAGAATGTTAATGATGAAGCCGCTTACAATCTTGACGGTTTAAATTATTCAAATACAGGACAGGGACCAAAGCTGAGTTTTAGAAATAACGCCAGGTTCTCTCATCCCGGAACTATAGATCTGCAGCCTGTCTCGCCGTGTCTGAGAGCTGATTCAAAAAATTTTCAGGATGCATATAACATTAAGCAAACTGATCTGCGGATACCTTTCGCAAACGGAGACGGAGTTATCAATGATGAATTCCTGATCTATGAGAACGTGGCTATTACAGATATTAATGTCTTCGTAGCTATAAATCACCAGAATCTGAACAATGTAAGAATTTTACTTACTGCTCCGAACGATCAGTTCGCACTGCTTTTCAATCAAAGTTACACTTCGGGTTCAGATGAGAATCTTGTAACAATTTTTGATGACAACGGAGATATTCCCAATTCAAATAAATACACTTCATTCTCACCATCTATAAAAGGAAATGTAAATCTTAACTCATCATTTACCGGAACTTCGAGAGGCACATGGAAACTTACGATCTTTGATGATACAGGCGCTGACACAGGAAGACTTTACGGGTGGGGAATTCAGTTTAATAATAAGACCGTATCTGGAAAATTTCTTCAGACTTCCGTTCTGATAGAAGGACTTTATAATGAAAGTTCAAATTCTACAATAAGAGATACTGTGAGATATAGACTGAGAGAATTCACATCGCCTTATCTGGCTGTTGAAACGGAAAAATTTTATATACCTGTAAATAATTATTCGTATCCGGGTTTCAGTTTAGTTCAGGGGGCGACGCCTTATTATATTGAAGCAGTTCACAGAAATTCGATCAGTGTCTGGAGTTCGGCGGAAGTTACATTCAATCCTCTTTCACAGCAGGCGGTATATGAATTTGCTCTTTCTCAATCATCTGCATTCGGAAATAATATGGCAAACGCAGATAACTCACCTGTCAGATTCGGACTATACAGCGGTGATGTAAATCAGGACGGAGTAATAGATATCAGCGACGGAAGTCTGATCGACAATGACGGATTAAACTTTGCTTCAGGATATATTCCAACAGATATTAACGGTGACAATATTACTGATCTCACAGATGGTGTATTCGCTGATAATAACGGATTTAATTTTATAACTATAATTACGCCGTGATTAAATTTTTTAATTATAATTAATCTGCTATTTTTGATTTTGTGAATTCATTCTGAGGAAATAATATCCAGCTGAAATGTTAAGTAAATATTTTCTTCAACTGCTGCCGGACCCTTAATTTGCAGCAGTTTTCTTTAATGTTGAGATTTTATTTTGAATTGTCTTTACGGCATAGCTGAAGTAATTTTGTTCAAACATAATAGTATTTTACAAACTAAAAAGGAGGCTGAAAGCAATTAATAATTACGAATAAATTTTTTCTAAATTTTAACATTGGTAATTATGAAAACGAAAATTATTTATTATTTATGCTTAACTTCGATTGTTTTGTTTCTCCTTATTCCGGGATGTACTGAAGAAAATTCAGTAACGAATCCGCCCCCGCCCGGTCAGAATGACCTCGTAGTCGGTACATTAATCTCAACACCAAATGCAGTTACGGTAAATTTAAACGATACAGTTCTCTTCAGATTTACTGTCAATCCCGGAGTCAGGTTCACTGATTCGGTCTCCCGCCTGATCAAAACAGATGTTAATAATACAGAGACTGAGATAGGATTGCTTGAAGATAACGGTAATCTTCAAAACGGTGATGAGATCGCAAATGATAATATTTACAGCGGCAGATTTATAATAAATGAATCTTCTGCAGGAGAAATAAAATATAAAGCTAAAGGAATTATTTCTTCAACATCTAACGGATATTCTTCCGTAGTTACAATTACCGTGCTGACTGAATTATCCTCAAACGATATCAAGACGGTTTTTACAACTCAGACAAATGCACAGAATCAGCTGATTACTTACCTCGCCGGCAATCCGAATAACATTGATAATGCCTCAACACAACTGGCTTCTTGGCTGCAGACACAGGCCGGTGTGCAGAGCGTGGAAAGAGCGGGCAATACCGGAATTCTGATCAACTACAGCAGCGGAATCTCAGGCGGTATTTTGTATTCACTGGCTAATTCGAGCGGGGCTATTTCTACATTAGGAGGCGCGGGAATTTCTGATACGATCAGGAGGAATAATAAAGCTATTCATCCGTCAAAACAAACTGTAGGCACGAATGACTATTACAGTGACAACACATTCTCACAAAATGACAATGTTCTTCTCGATCCAAATACAATCGGGAACAGAAATGTTCTGATCTATGAACCTTTCCTGGCATTTTATCCTCCGTTCAATGTAGGACAAAAAGTTAAGGCAAGACTGGAACAGTCATTGTGCAAAGATTATATTGTTACATCTTATACAAATCAGGAAGCAAATGTTGCAGTCCTGTCAGATATTACTAAATACGGAATGGTTGTATTTACCACTCACGGTTTACTTGGTAAGAGTCTGTTCACTGGTGAAATAGCAGATACAAATCTTGCTATCTATAAAAACAAATATAAAGCTCTCATAAAAACAGATAAAATGAGCATCTGGAAAAACATGGTCATCAGTACAGTCGGAACAGTTGTAACTACTGCAGATGTATATGTGGTAAATAATAAATTCATATCAGACATTACAGGAACATTCCCAAACTCCGTGATCGTGAATAATTCATGTGAAAGCTCCATGAATCCTGACCTTGCAAATGCATTTCTTGGTAAAGGAGCAAAGACATATTTCGGTTACAGTAAAGTGGTTCACGTTGGTTTCGTTCAGACAATAAGCGATTCCATCGCAAAGAGACTTGGAGTTGAAAGTAAAACTTCCGGCAATACTTTTTTTAATGCTACAGACCCTGAATCTCCTTTTGCAGTGTTTGAGAAAAAAGTCGGTTCGGATGATCTGAATTTTTCCCCGTCTCTTATTAATAAGGATTTTGAAGAAGGAAAGATCGAGGGCTGGACAAGATCAGGTGACGGAAGAGTAATCAGCAGACTCGGTGTTGTAAATCCGACCCAGGGGAGTTTCATGGGGATCATTTCCACCGGTCTCGGATACACTACTTCCAGCGGTTCCATTTCACAATGCTTCACTGTTCAGAATAATCAGTCATCAGTAAAGCTAAAATGGAATTTCTTATCTGAAGAATTTCTGGAATATATTAATACTCAGTTTCAGGATTATTTCAGAATTAAGATAATCAAACAGGACGGCTCGGAAGTTATACTGTTGAGTAAAACCATTGATCAGATAGCGGCTCAGTTCGGCGCTACTCAGCAAAATGCCGGTCAGCTTATTCCTGTTTCACCCGATATTGTTTTCGATCAGGGAGGTGTTTATATGACAGGATGGCAGGAAATTACTTTTGATATTTCAGCTTACAGAGGACAAGTGGTTACAATTATATTTTCAGCCGGAGATGTCGGGGACAGTATTTATGACACGGCTATCCTCCTTGATGATATTATTATTCAGTAAATAAAAAAGACCGGATTGTAAAAGTCCGGTCTTCTTTTTTATCCAAATGTTTTTTTTAAAAGGATACTTTAAGCGTGACTCATTTCAGCCATTACAGCATCAACATTAACGCCAAGTCCTTTTGCAACAGCAGCACCAAGCTTTTCATCTGCACGGAAAAAATGACATAGCTGCCTGTTGATAATGAGATCTTTTTTATCACCCGTAATACCGCTCATCGCTCCCACAATATTTGAAACTAAATTATGCCTGTCGTAATCATTCATAGCTTTGTTGAATAGTAATCCGGGCTGCGTGAAGTGATCATTGTCTCCCTCGCCGTTTCTGTCAAACCAGTCTGCGACATCACTGTCAAGGATCATAGGAGTTTCTTTGTAATTCTCATCTGCATAAATATCGTCAAAGCTGTTCGGGAAATAATTAGGACTGTCTTCACCGTTTCCGTTCACAGCCATATGACCGTCCCTTTGATAATTCGCTACCATATAAGGACACTTGTTTACCTGGATCTGTTCATAATTCACACCAAGTCTGTAACGCTGCGAATCGGGATATGAAAGCAGTCTGCCCTGAAGCATTTTATCCGGGGAATAACTGATGCCGTCGACAACGTGTGCAGGCGCAAAGGCGCTTTGCTCTACATCTGCAAAAAAGTTTTTTGGGATCTGATTAAGCTCCATTTCACCTACATCAATTAAAGGAAAATCTCCCTGGGGCCAGACCTTTGTCAGATCAAAAGGATTGAAAGGAAATACCTTTGCCTGCTCGTCCGTCATAACCTGAATTTTTAATGCCCATTTCGGATATTCTTTATTATCAATCGCTTCCACAAGATCCTGCTGAGCGAAATCCGGATTCTTTCCTTTCATATCCACCGCTTCATCATTTGTAAAATTTTTAATTCCCTGCATTGTTTTGAAGTGGAATTTCACCCAGACTTTCTCATTATTGGCATTTATCATACTGTATGTATGCGAACCGAATCCATGCATATGTCTGTATCCAAACGGCGTCCCTCTGTCACTCATAAGTATCATTACCTGATGAAGACTTTCCGGATTGAGACTCCAGAAATCCCACATCATAGTAGGGCTTTTGCAGTTAGTTCTCGGATCTCTTTTTTGTGTGTGAATGAAGTCGGAAAACTTCTTTGGATCTTTTACAAAAAAAACTGGCGTGTTATTTCCGACAAGATCCCAGTTGCCGTCTTCTGTATAAAATTTCAGCGCAAATCCTCTCGGATCTCTTTCGGTATCAGCGCTTCCCTTTTCTCCGCCTACCGTTGAAAATCTTGCAAACATTTTGGTTTGCTTTCCGACCTTATTAAATATTTTTGCACGTGTATATTTTGAAATATCATTTGTAACCGTAAATGTCCCGAATGCTCCGCTGCCTTTAGCATGGACCACTCTTTCGGGGATTCTTTCGCGGTTGAAATGCGCCATCTTTTCGTGGAGTATAAAATCCTGTAAAAGCAAAGGACCTCTTGCTCCGGCACTCATTGAATTTTCATTTTGCACATAAGGAATGCCAGATGCTGTTGTAAGTTTTTTATTTTTATCTTTATTCATTATTATGGATTTAATTAACGATAATTTTTTTATGAAAGATCTTTTAGTTTATGAAATTCTGAATTTAGTGAAACCGAATTGAAATCAAATTACAACTGTTAAAATTTTAAAAATCTTCAGAAAGTAATAAGTAACCTGAAAAGTTTATTCCGGAGTTCCTTTTAAATTCAATAAATTATCTATCGGTTATAAAATAATACAATAACTTTCAGTACAGGAAGAAAGTTATTGTAAAAAATTATTAAGTAAAATGATTTTGATTTGGAAAAAATTAATTACTCCTCTAATAATATAGTATTAAAGGAATTCCCATAAGCTGTTATTCTGATTTAAACACTTTATAAACAATTCCCGCCAATGCTGCGCCAACAATTGGAGCGACAATGAAAAGCCAAAGCTGTTCTATCGCCCATCCTCCGACAAATACCGCCTGACTGATGCTTCTTGCAGGATTAACTGATGTATTTGTAACCGGAATACTTATAAGATGTATCAATGTCAAAGCAAGTCCGATCGCAATTCCTGCAAAACCGGCAGGTGCTCTTCCGTCAGTAGCTCCGAGTATTACTATTAAAAACATAAATGTCATGACTACTTCAGTAACAAGCGCTGCCATTAAATTATATTTCCCGGGTGAATGATCTCCGTAACCGTTTGCAGCGAAGTCGCCAATTGCGGATCCGTTGCCGGTTACTATTATATAGAGAACTCCTGCTCCTGCAATTCCGCCGAGTATCTGTGAAATCACATAAGGTAAAAGTTCTTTTGCTGAAAATCTTCCGCCAATCCATAAACCAATTGATACTGCGGGATTAAGATGAGCTCCAGAAACGTGACCGAGCGAATAAACTATTGTAAGAACTGTTAATCCGAATGCAAGAGAGACTCCCGTAAATCCGATCCCCAGTTCGGGAAAACCTGCTGCCAGCATAGCACTTCCGCATCCTCCGAGCACTAACCAAAAAGTGCCGATGAATTCTGCAAGATTTTTTTTCATTTTATTATTTTATTAATTAAAAATTTATAAAAGCTCTGATGACTTTTATATTCAATTTGTCTTTAATTAGTAAATTTAGTTTTGTTAGTTGTATATCAATGAGATGCTGAATATTTCACGGGAAAATAATTACCCGGAAAAATTTTTAGTTAGTTGTCAAAAATAGTAATTCATTATTAAATATGTTATTCAAATATCCGAAACTGTCTTGTCCGGATTCTGAATTCAATATTAGAATAATGAATATGTCAGTTAAGCATTCCCTTTGTAAATCTGAATTCCTCTGTCCACTCTTTATCTTTGGATTTTAAAATCAGTTTTATTAAAAGTTCGTCTCCGTTCCTATGGTATGTGATCCCGTTAAAGTAAGCCGTCATGTCTTCAATTTTTATCAGATTAAAAATAATCCATTTATCCTTTTCTTCCCATGGTGTCAGATCTCTTCCGAAATGTTTAAGTTTTAAAGTAACCGTACTTTCCGCTTCTTCCAAAATCATGTATTCAGAAAAGCTAAGTTTCCCCTCCTTCATTAATCTGAATATTCCGGTCATACAGTTATCTGCAGCAGGCATCCAGAGTTCATCACACTCACCTCCGAGTCCTGTCCCTTTCCAGTATCCTGTCAGCCAGTTAAGTTCAGACAAACTCCCTTTTCCCGGCGCATCCCCCGCTTCGGACTTAAGTACTTCCTGTCCCTGCGCTGCAATTGCAAAAAGAAGTAAAAAAATAATTGAATAAGTCAGCATATTTAAGCTTTAATAATATGAGTAAAAGATATTTCAAAAATTCTTATATTCTGAACTGCCTCAAGTGATGATCAATATGCCTCCACATAGTTCTTGCCCATTCGTCATTGCTTAGCTTTCCGAACAATGGATTCATATTAAATTCAACCGATTTATCCTGAGCGGAAAACCGGATTATAGTTTCTTTCAGAGATTCAACATCTTTTTCAAATTCAACGGGCTTTGTACCTTTTATCCCCTGAATGAAATTCGGATTTGTCGGCGCTCCTTTCGGCCACGGAAGAAACTGTGAAATTAGTTTATTTACAGGCCAAACACCGAACATGCTTTTTTCAAAAGGAACAGTTCGTTCACCAAGCGCTGCTTTCAGCGGATCAGTTAAATGAACAATAGTCTGATGAGCATTCATTTTTCCCCAGGCAGGTATCATGTCTGCTTTCATTCCGGAGATTCGTGAGAGCAGATCATCTCTTTCTTTGGAATCAAATAAATTTTTCAATTATTAAAATATAAATATTTTATTAAGGAGTTTTCTTTAAAAAATCAAACCCGCCTTTTCTAAGATTTATTCCGAATTCAAGATAAGCTTTAAGGCATGCAAGAAAATTCGCCCAGCCCTCAGTATTACCTTTGAGCCATTTAATTCCCGCTTCGTTATTCTCCATACTTTTCTCTGAAATTTTTACGACTGTCGAATTTTCATTTGCCGCTTCAAGTTTGATCTCCGTAATAAGTTCTTCTCCGTCAATGATCCAGTAAAATGAAATGAATTTATTCGTTTCTACTTTCCCGATTCTGACCGGCGCCTGATCATCAAACTCCGGAAATTTCCAGATAAGATTCTCGCCTTCTTCCATTCGGCCGGTGCTTTCAGATATAAAATAATTACACATCTTTTCAGGATCTACAATCGCTTCAAATACTTCAGATACAGGTTTTTGAATTTGTATTGCAGCGTTAACTTCAAGCTTTGAATTTGACATAAATATATTTAATAACCTTAAATTTTATAATTTGCTAAATTACAAATACGGGATTTTATTTAAAAGTATTTAATTGAAGGTAATGTTAAAAAGATGGAATCAAATTTATTCTTCTTTAAGATAAATTATATCTGAACACCTTTTAACTCTATTATAATAAATTTGAGGACTATATTTATTTACCGGATTTCCTTAGGATAAAATTTACTCTTCAGATATAAACTTGCCCTTACCAACAGTATCAGCACAGGCACTTCTACTAATGGTCCGATCACTCCTGCAAACGCCTGCGGGGAATGAATTCCGAATACGGCAATGGATACTGCGATAGCCAGTTCAAAATTATTTCCGGTTGCGGTAAAAGAGATCGATGCATTTTTGTCATATGGCACGTTCATGGATTTGTTAATAAAGAAACTCGTGAAGAACATTAAAACAAAATATATGATGAGCGGTATTGCAATTTTAAGTACATCAAAGGGGAGCTCAAGGATCTTCTCTCCTTTCAGACTGAACATTAAAACAATTGTGAAAAGTAAAGCATATAAAGTGATGGGAGAAATTAATGGAATGTATTTTCTGTTAAACCAGTCTCTTCCTTTATATTTAATTAGTAAATATCTGCTCATAAATCCTGCGATAAAAGGAATGCCGAGATAAATGAAGACACTTTCAGCTACGCTGCTCATAGGAACCTGCACATCAAAATTCCCAAGTCCGAGTTTCTCAGGCAGCACGTTAATAAATAACCAGACATAAAAGCTGTATGTAAACACCTGAAAGATACTGTTCAGCGCAACCAGCAAAGCCCCGTATTCCCTGCTTCCGCCGGCCAGGTCATTCCATACAATTACCATTGCTATGCATCTTGCAATTCCTATTAAAATTAATCCCGTCATATATTCCGGTTCATCTCCGAGAAAAATAATCGCCAGTATAAACATGAGTACAGGTCCGATCACCCAGTTCAGAATAAGAGACAGTGACATTACCTTTTTATCCTGAAATGCTTTTGGGAGCAATGAATAATCAACTTTTGCCAGCGGCGGATACATCATAAGGATAAGTCCGATCGCCAGAGGAATATTTGTAGTGCCTGATGATAATGAGTCTGAAAGATCTGACACTCCTGGAAATATATTCCCAATCATAACTCCTACAGCCATAGCCAGAAATATCCACAGAGTTAAATAGCGGTCAAGAAATTTTAATTTGGGATTCATAATAATTCTAATTCATAGGTTTATAAAATATTTGTATGTAATGAGAAGTAATAATCAGGTAAGACATTTAATCGCATTTATACGAATTGATTTTAGAATCAAAAAATCCGATCAGCAGTCCTTTTGCCAATCCCCAGTTTTCTAAATTAATGCAGTACTTAGTTTTCGGAGGATTAATTTCCCCCTGTATAAGCCCTGCATCCTTTAAAACTTTTAAATGCTGCGAAAGGGTACTGTTGGCAACCGGCAGTTCTGCTGACAGATCTCCGTGATAACAGCAGGACTGATTTGCCAGTAATTCTAATATTGAGATCCTTACGGGATTTGCCAGTGCGTTGGCAAATTTAGAAATGAGCTGTTGGGTATCAGTGAATTTACTTTTTTTGTCTGCCATTGATAATAGTTTTAAGTTCGTAAACTTACGAAACGTATACTATCAATTCAAGTAAAATTTATATATAGAATGGAATTGCTCGGAATGAAACGGACATTGCCGAAATAAATAAAGGAGTATTATTATTACTTAATACTATTCTTGTCAGAAGCCGGGAATTATTTTAAACTTATTTTGAGAACTGTTCTTCTTCTGTTGATCCTTCAAGAGCAGTAGTAGCAGTATGTCCTGAAGTTATTGAAATCTGAACTTTATCAAAATAACCGGTTCCTACAAATGACTGATGTTTAACCGCTTTGTAGCCGGAAGTTTTTTCAAGTTCAAATTCCAGCTCCTGAAGTTTAGTAAAAGCTGTCATGCCGGAGTCTTTGTAATCAAGCGCAAGCTGAAACATTGTAGTATTCAGCGCATGGAAACCTGCAAGCGTGATGAACTGAAATTTATATCCGAGTTCACCGAGCTTGTTTTGAAATTCAGCGATCTGAGCATCGTTAAGATTTCGTTTCCAGTTAAATGAAGGGGAACAGTTATATGCAAGCATTTTACCCGGAAATTTTTCATGAACGGCATCAGCGAAAGCTTTTGCCTCATCAATATCCGGATGAGCTGTTTCACACCATATAAGATCGGCATACGGCGCGTAAGCAAGACCTCTTGCGATCGCGCTTTCCATTCCTCCTTTGATCTGATAAAAACCTTCGAAAGTCCTTTCACCGTGAATGAAAATTTTGTCTCTGTCATCAATATCGCTTGTGAGAAGATGAGCGCTGTTAGCATCTGTCCTTGCTATTAGAATAGTCGGCACTCCCATTACATCTGCAGCCAGTCTTGCTGATACAAGAGTATTAATAAATTCCCTGGTTGAAATAAGAACTTTTCCGCCCATATGTCCGCATTTTTTTGCCGAGCTCAGCTGATCTTCAAAATGAACGCCTGCAGCTCCGGCTTCGATCATTCCTTTCATTAATTCAAATACATTAAGACTGCCTCCGAATCCCGCTTCGGCATCTGCAACTATAGGCGCAAACCAGTGTATATCTTCCTGACCTTCAAGATGCGAGATCTGATCCGCTCTGATGAATGCATTGTTAATTCTTTTCACAACTGCCGGAACGCTGTCGGCCGGATACAAACTCTGATCAGGATATGTGTGCCTGGCATTGTTTGCGTCAGCGGCTACCTGCCATCCGCTGAGATAAATTGCTTTGAGTCCGGCCTGCACCTGCTGAACCGCCTGATTACCCGTTAAAGCCCCTAGCGCTCTTACAAACTTTTCTTCGTGAAGAATTTTCCATAATCTCTCAGCGCCGAGTCTTGCAAGAGTATGTTCGATCTGCACTGAACCTCTTAAGCTGTATACCTCTTCAGCTTTATATGGTCTTTCTATCCCTTCCCACCTTTTATCTGTTTTCCATGATTGAGCAATTTTCTGAATTTGTTCTGATTTTTTCATGATGTTGTATTTTAAATAATTAGTTTTAAGTTTTTAGTTTTTAGTAATAGGTTGTTAGCTATAAGTTGTTTGTAATAGAGTCAGATTTTAGTGTAAGCGATCAATGTTAAAAATTCGTTGAATTGTAAATCAGTGGAAAGTTTGTTGAATATTTCTGCTGCAGATTTATATTTTCCTTTATTGAATTTTTCGGGACCGACTAATTCTTTTATTTTATCAAGTTCTTCTTTGACCATAGAATTATAAAGCTCTGCCGTTACTTTCCTTCCGTCATTCAGTACGCCGCTTTCATTATGTATCCACTGCCAGATCTGAGCTCTTGATATTTCCGCAGTTGCAGCATCTTCCATAAGATTATAGATTGGAACACATCCGTTACCGTTCAGCCAAGACTCAAGATACTGTATAGAAATATTTATATTCTGTCTCAATCCGTTTTCCGTAATTTCTCCATCAGGAACTGCAAGAAGATCTGAAGCAGTAATTTTTACATCATCCCTTTTTACATTTATCTGATTTTTCTCCGGCATTAATTCGTCGAATACTTCCTTTGCTATACTGATCAGTCCCGGATGAGCGACCCAGGTACCGTCATGACCGTCCCGGACTTCTCTTTCCTTGTCTTCTCTGACCTTCTTCAGCGCTTCTTCATTTGCCTTTTCATCATTTTTAATCGGTATCTGAGCCGCCATACCGCCCATTGCATGTATGCCTCTTCTGTGACATGTCTTTATTAGCAGCTGTGAGTATGATCTGAGAAAATGAACTTTCATTGTAACCTGACTTCTGTCCGGCAGCACAAAATCTTTATACTTTCTGAACTTTTTAATATAGCTGAAAATATAATCCCATCTGCCGCAGTTAAGTCCGGCTGAGTGTTCACGGAGCTCGTACAATATTTCATCCATTTCAAATGCAGCGAGTATGGTTTCGATCAGAACAGTAGCGCGGATCGTACCTCGCGGGATTTCTAGTTCTTCCTGCGCAAAAATAAAAACATCATTCCATAATTTTGCTTCCTGATAACTTTCGAGTTTTGGTAAATAAAAATACGGACCGGTTCCTTTGCTGATCAGATTCTTAGCATTGTGAAAAAAATATAAACCGAAGTCAAACAGCGATCCTGACAAATTCTCATCACCAATTACGACATTTTTTTCATCAAGATGCCAGCCCCGGGGACGTACCATTAAAGTCGCAGTGTTCTCATTTAGTTTGTATTCTTTACCTTCCGGACTTTTGAATGAAATTTTTCTGTCAACAGCATCTCTGAGATTTATCTGTCCTTCAATAATATTATCCCAGGTCGGTGAGTTTGAATCTTCAAAATCCGCCATGAATACATTTGCTCCTGAATTAAGCGCATTGATGATCATCTTTCTGTCAACCGGACCGGTAATTTCTACCCGCCTGTCAAGCAGATCTTCCGGTATTGGTGCAACTTTCCATTCACTTTCCCTTATTTATCTTGTCTCTTCCGGAAAGTCAGGTAATTTTCCGGCGTCGATCTCTTTCTGTCTTAAAATCCTTTTCTGCAGGAGTTCCAAACGCCTGCCGTTGAAATTATCATGCAGTTTTAAAATGAAATCCATCGCTTCACCGGTGAGAATTTCTTTATATTCCTCTTTCTTAGTTCCCTTTATCCGGATATTATCTGACATAAATATAATTTGAATTTTTTGTTAAATTGTTTTTCGGGGTAATATTTGAAATTGCGATTCGCCGGTGATCTTTCCGGAATAGTCAATTTTTATGAATCTGTTTTGCGAGCCTGATATGCAAAAATGTTCCGGTTACTAATGCCGACTTGAATAAAAATTCCGGATCCGGCAATTACAAAAGTCTTAAATCTGAATAAAACTAATGAAACTATATTTTTCAAATTACTAAAACCTTTTACAACTTTCAAATAACTCTAAACAACTCTTATGTAAAATTATCTGACACAGATCATAAAAGGATTAAATTCTGCTGTGCAATGATTTTAAGACAGGGGAAATTTATAACATGAATCTTTTTTATGAATCGTTCTTCTTAGTAATTAAAAGTTTATCAATTTTTTTACCGTCAATATCAACGATCTCAAATCTGTAACCCAAATGTTCAAGTCTGTCTCCGATCTGAGGAATATCCGGTAATTTTGAAAATACAAATCCTGCAACTGTTGAATAATCAATTATCTCAAAATCTATTTCAAAGTCATCAATGATCTCAGCTAATAATTCAACAGGTGCATCACCGCTGATAAGAATTGAATCATCATCGCGGACAAAAATATACGGTTCATCAGTCTCGCCTTCCTCAGGTATATGTCCCACAATGTTTTCAATTATATCATGTAAAGTTATTATCCCTTCAAATCCTCCGTGTTCATTTACAACACAGCATATATGTGTTTTATTCTGTTTCAGAATATTCAATACTTCCTGCGCGTCGGTCTCTTCTTTTACAACCACCGGCTGTATAAGCAAATCACTTATGCTGAAATTTGATTTCACAGCAAGTTTTTTGTAGTAATCCCTCAGATAAAGTAATCCGCGCAAATTATCCAGATGACCTTGAGCGCAGACTACACGGCTGTGAGTGACTTCCGATAAAAAATCAAAGTTCAATTCGTCCGGCTCATCAAGATCGATCCATTCGACATCTGTACGGTGAGTCATTATGTGCTTAGCCTTCTTATCTGAAAAATAAAATACTTTTTCATGAATGATCTTTTGTTCTTTTTCAATCACACCTTCTGTAGAAGCAATATGGATTAACTGCCTAATCTCTGATTCGGATAATTTTTCAGAATATTTCCTGATACCAAGTAACCGGTTTACAAAGTTAGTAGAGACGGAAAGAATTTTAACAAAAGGATAAAATGCTGCGCTGAAGTAATAAATGACCGGAGCTACACGAACTGCAATTTTTTCCGGATTGCTCATTGCAATTGTCTTGGGCACTAATTCGCCTATAACAATTGATATATAAGTAATAATCATAACGGTTATTATCAGAGATATTCCGTCAGCATAATTTTTTGTGAATTCAATATTCTGAAAAAAAGGCGATACATCGTCAGCTATGTTTAATCCACCGTATACGCCTGTAATTATTCCAATCAATGTAATACCGATCTGAATGGAAGATAAAAAATTCTCAGAATTATCAAGCAGCTGCAACGCTGTCTTTGCGCCCCGGTTCCCCTCAGAGCTTAAATGCTCTAATCTTGTTTTTTTGCTAGATACCAAAGCAATTTCAGACAAAGCAAAAAATCCGTTAAGTAATATCAGTAATCCTAATATTATTATTTCCATATGATGTTTTTCATTTCTAATTTTCTTGTCTCTTCAGAACGTTTTCATATATATAAAATGTTTTGCATTCCATATTTCTTAAAAAGAGTAAAATCTATTTCTTCAATAATTCTTTATTCTGATCATTTCCATAGTCACGAGCAATGAACCTTTTTCTGAAACATGATCTCCGTCAGGAATATAACAATCATCTTCCAGGGATAAACTACTTAAGTCTATTACTTTCAGATCATAAGTTTCTGTTATACTATTAAATTTATTAATATACTCCGCCGGAAGTTTACTTCTGTAATACGGATGTAATGGAGTATTAAAAATTATCAATTCTTTATTATTGCTTTTACAGAGCGCTATTATTTCATCCAAATATCTTAAATTAATTTCAGAGAATTCATTGAGTTTATTATCTCTGTAATACTGAAATTTCAATCTTTTATCCATAAAAAACTGCGAAGCGGATGATTCTTTAAATCTGTTTAAATATTTCCCTGTGTATGTATACTTATTTCCGCCTGATAAATTATCGATTCCGGATTTTAAAATACTTTTAATGTATGAAGGAAAATTCTCCGGATCGCGTGTTACAAAATTAATCTGTTCGGAAAGTGGAAGTATAAAAAAATAATCCGGTGAAATAGACCCGGAGTATTCTCCCGTAATAAAATCATCATAATAATCTGAAAGACTGTGATAACTAAATCCCAGATATATTTTTTTAATATTCGGATTGGCTTCTACTATAAGTTTTAGTTTGTAATATGAAAAGTAAAAAGATTCCGATGTATGTCCGAGATTTTTACTGCCTGAAATTAAACTGTCATTTACAGAGCATTGAATGTGCGAATCACCAATGTATAATTCTGAAATATCAGGTTCCAGTTTGTATTCTTTTGAAATTGAACTTACAATAGATGAAAAGGCAGCTAAAAAAAATTATTCCCGCAAAAACCGGAATAGTTAAAAATACAGTAACTCTGGTTATAAATTTCTTCATTCTATATGATCTTAAATCCGTTAATATACAAACGGCAGTTTACGGTCAGTAAAAAATTCAGATCTGGGAATTGCCATTTTAATTTTTTCAAAAATATTATCTCTATCAGAAGCTAGTTTTGCATTAATATTACTAAGCAGATCAATTTCAACTTTGTTTATTTTTCCTTTAACAACTGCATTGTCCAGATGTCTGACCATTACCTGTAAATCATGCCATTTACCAAGCAGTCCGGAAAGCTTGTTGTTATGTGAACCCGGATAATTAAGTTTATCTGCATACAAACATTTTCTAATGTAATTAACCGGCTTCAGAAGTTTGCGCAGTTCATGAATCTGTTCCGCTTTTAGATCGGAACGGTTAATGATTTTTTTAATGCTGTTTGTTTTATCATTAAGATAATTCTCCGTGTTTAATTTGTTAACTGAAGATAGCAAAGGTTCGATTTCTTTATATTTATTTTTTAACCGGTCATTCAGTTTAAGATCAATCATTGAAAAAAAAAATCTCTGCTCAGTTAACCGGTGTTTCCTTAAAGATATCATATATTCGCTGAGTAAACTAATGAGGTTAAGCTTTTTAAGAAGAGTCTCTTCTAGCTGGAGTTCTCTCACTACTCCGGCCTGACGAAAAATCTTTTTAAATGGTTTAAAGGTTTTCTTTCGGTTAAAATTTTCTGAGCAGGCATTGAGCAAATCAATCAACGCATTCAGTTTTTTGATCTCAACACGCAGTTTATGAAATGTATTTGCTGAAAACTTACTTCGCGGTTTTTCTAAAATAAATTCAATAGCGAGTTTCCGGTTTTGTAAATATTTTTTTATTTCTTTCAATTATAAAAAGTCAGTTTATAAATTTCATGCAGCTGATCAACCGGCGTATTTCAATTGTTGCAATACCGGATGAAATATCTGACATTGCGTACGGAATAATTAAGTTATTATTATGCGCAAGAGCTCCGCAGGAATAAAGTACATTAGGTACATAACCTTCCCGTTCTTCCTCATTTGGGGAAAGAAGTGGCTCTTCAAGTCTTGCGATGATCTTACCGGGGTTGTCAATGTCAAGCAGTATAGCGCCAATACAGTATTGCCTCATTGGTCCTACACCATGTGTCAGGACAAGCCATCCTTCATTTATTTCAATGGGCGAACCGCAGTTTCCGATCTGAATAAATTCCCATGGATACGCCGGTTCCTGAATCATCTGTGAAGTCTGCCAGAAATGTATATTATCTGAATACATTACAAAATTATTTTCCCCGTCCTGCCGCGAAAGCATAGCGTATTTACCGTTTATCTTTCGGGGAAAGAGTGCCATTCCCTTATTCTGAACCGCTTTGCCGTTTAACGTAATTATATTAAATGTTAGAAAATCATTTGTTTCGATAAGCTGCGGCAGAATGTTGACCCCATTATATGCAGTGTAAGTTGCATAATAACTAAATCCACCGTTGTCATCGAAGAACTGAACAAAGCGCGCATCTTCAATTCCTCTGCTTTCATTTTCAGAAACCGGAAAAATGACACGCTCCGAAATTTGAGATCTCTCATCAAACCGGATCTTGTAATTTGAATTAGCTAACCAGTTTAAAGTGTTGATTGTTTTATCATTGCATTCAAAATTCGGATCTAAAAATGATTCACGGAGAATTACTTTAAAGTCAGGATATGTAAAAAGATCCGGCAACTGATCAAGAATTCGTGAACTTGTATTATCCCATGCGTTCATGTCTTCGAGTTTTAGCTGAAATAGATGTTTGTCATAAAATGGATCATGGAGTATATTTGGAGTCTCTACAAACTCAGGAACCTTATCAAAGAGAA
>JADJYU010000007.1 GCA_016719565.1 Ignavibacteria bacterium | reverse complement strand
CTCGCAAAAGAGCTATGAAGAGCGGGGATTGCTTCGATTTATTAAATTTATAGTATCAAAAAATTTTTCACAAACAAAAGAATTTACAATTACAAAAAAAAAATTATTTCTACTATATTGTAACGGGATTTAATAAACTAAAAATTAATTTATTATGGACAAATTATTTTGCGTTTACATTATGACGAACAAATACAATAACGTATTGTATACCGGTTACACAGGAGATTTAAGGAGAAGAGTATTTGAACATAAAAGTAAAGCTGTAAATGGTTTTACAAATAAATACAATGCTTCGAAATTAGTTTATTTTGAATTCACTGAAAATTCATATTCTGCCAGAAGCCGTGAGCATCAAATCAAAGCGGGATCAAGATTAAAAAAAATAAATCTGGTGAATTCATTTAATAAAGAATGGAAAGACCTTTCAGCTGAAATTTGAGATTGCTCTTTTGTGGGCGAAGCAATCTCAGGATCTAATACTGTACTTGAATTTTATAATAATTCTTCAGCAGTGAGAGCGGAGATTGCTTCGTCCGGAAAGCGCGGACTCGCAAAGAAACTTTTGCGGGTGAAGCGAAGCATTCTCAGGGCTCTTTTGCGAGCGAAGCGAAACATTCTCAGGGCTCTTTTGCGAGCGAAGCGAAGCAATCTCAGGATCTAATACTGTACTTGAATTTTATAATAATTCTTCAGCAGTGAGAGCGGAGATTGCTTCGTCCGGAAAGCGCGGACCCGCAAAGAACTTTGCGGCAAGCAATCTCCGAATCTGCCGTACTTGAATTTATAAATATTCTTAAGAAGTGAGAGCGGAGATTGCTTCGTCCGGAAAGCGCGGACTCGCAAAGAAACTTTTTGAGAGCGAAGCAATCTCCGAATCTTATGCCGTACTTGAATTTTATAATAATTCTTCAGCAGTGAGAGCGGAGATTGCTTCGTCCGAAAAGCGCGGACTCGCAAAAGAGCTATGAAGAGCGGAGATTGCTTCGTCCGAAAAGCGCGGACTCGCAAAGAAACTTTTTGCGGGCGAAGCGAAACATTCTCAGGGCTCTTTTGCGAGCGAAGCGAAGCAATCTCCGAATCTAATACCGTAATTGAATTTTATAATAATTCTTCAGCAGTGAGAGCGGAGATTGCTTCGTCCGAAAAGCGCGGACTCGCAAAAGAGCCATGAAGAGCGGAGATTGCTTCGTCCGAAAAGCGCGGACTCGCAAAGAAACTTTTTGCGGGCGAAGCGAAGCAATCTCAAGGCTCTTTTGCGAGCGAAGCGAAGCATTCTCAGAGCCAGCGGAGATTGCTTCGTCCGAAAAGCGCGGACTCGCAAAAGAGCTATGAAGAGCGGAGATTGCTTCGTCCGGAAACCGGACTCGCAAAGAAACTTTTGCGGGCGAAGCGAAGCATTCTCAGGGCCTTTTGCGAGAAGAAACATTCTCAGGGTCTTTGCGAGGGAAGCAATCTCAGGATCTAATACTGTACTTGAATTTTATAATAATTCTTCAGCAGTGAGAGCGGAGATTGCTTCGTCCGAAAAGCGCGGACTCGCAAAAGAGCTATGAAGAGCGGAGGTTGCTTCGTCCGGAAAGCGGACTCGCAAAAGAGCCAGCGGAGATTGCTTCGTCCGGAAAGCACGGACTCGCAAAAGAGCAAAAAAAAGAGCCGGTATTATCCGGCTCTCTTTGAATAAGATAGATAAAAAAATGTGAAACAGTTTTACTTTATCAGGACCATTTTCTTAGTGGATACAAAATTGCTGCCGTTTGTATTTGCAGCATTGATCCTGTAGAAATACATTCCGCTTGCAAGATTAGATCCGTTGAAAACTGCAGTATAATATCCCGCCGTCTTTACTTCATTCACTAACTTTGCAACTTCCCTGCCGGAGATATCATATAGAAGTATACTGACATTTCCGTCATAAGGAATATCGTAATCAATCTTTGTAGACGGATTGAAAGGATTCGGATAGTTCTGTGAAAGTTTATAAACATCAGGTATGCCGACTTCAATTTCATTTGACAGATTAAAGTATTCAAAGTTACCGTTATGATCTATCTGCTTTAATCTGTAGCTGTATTTACCTGTGTTCACTCTTTCGGTAAATGAATAACTCTTTGACTCATTGGTTGTACCGTTTCCTGTTACATTTCCCGCCTTTGTCCATACAGCTGTTCCCGTTAAAGTTCGTTCAATATCGAAACCGCTGTTATTGATCTCGCTTGATGTAGACCAGCTTAGAGTAACATTGAGGCAGAGCTCCCCCGTCAGCTACACTGTGATTGGCGCATCTTGTAATCTCTTTATTTAACTGATCCGCCTGATCATAAACATTGATCTTTGTACGGGTTAAAGAAAGAGTCGCTTCACAACTGTCCCTGATAATAAAAGGATTTAATGTTAAAGCTGATATGTCAATCGGCGTAGTGGATTTAAGTTTATATCTGCCGATCAGAGTAGGCACTCCCTGCGGAATAATAAGTCCGTTACCTGTGCCCGGAAGTGAATTAGCCGCTAATCTAAACTCAAAACCGGAAACTGAATTACTGCTTGAAGCTACTGAATTCGGATTTCTCGGTCTGAAATTTAACGGAAGATCCGTTACCGGATTACCGGCAATTGTATCCAGTACAAATGAAGAAGCGGTACCGGTTCCGGCAGGAAATGTACCAAGTCCGGCAGGTACCCAGAAGAAAAACTGCCATCCGGCGAGTTCCCAGACCACTGCATCTGTATGTGTAAAAACAAGGTCAAAGACCATTGTATTTGGATCAGGCAGATCGGAGTTTTTTACTTCGAGTGTGTATTGGGGGAAAGGCTGTGAAAATGTTGTTTCTGAAAAAATAAATAGTACTGCAATTGTAACAATGAGCTTTAGAGAGGTTTTCATTGTCCTTAATTAAAATTTTAAAATGTGAAACAGTTTGTTACAGTTTGTTACAGTTTGTTCGTTTCTTTTTCTACTGAATCAGATCTTTCAGAAAATCCGGAATCACTTTACCTGCAATAAAATTTTTCCGAACATTTAACAATTATAGAAATCACTCAGCATTCCTTTTGAAACCCCATGCGGGGCGGGAACATTGCCCGCCCCGTAAAGGATGTAAAACAGTTTAGTCTTCTTTCTTTATATTAATATTTTGTATTGCGTTTAAATCAATTTTTGGTTGTGCATAAGCGTCCGGAAGTATAATTATTTCAGTCGGAGCTTTGTAATTATAATTAACCGGTTCTTCAGTGAATAGTCCTACTGCACCCGGATATTTGACTTCTGATACAAAGTTGAATGCATTATTGTCAGCTATTGCAGCGTCAACAAGGTCAACTACTCCGTCCCAGTTTATGTCAGTAATTAAATAATCACCGGCAGCAAAATTAAATGCGTCATTATCGATCTGACTTACGTCGGCAAGATCAACTACCTGGTCACCGTTTACATCACCTGCAAAGAATGATGCTGCTCCGTTTACCACTGTACCGTTGTTTCCGTAGATCTGTCCCAGTCCTGTTGTGAAATTATAAGCGATTGCAACTGAGTTAGCTATGAAAATATTGCTCCATGATGAGATTGAATTTCTGTGTTTCACTTCAAGTAATATTGGATACTGGTCTTTGATGACAGTTGCTTCGATTACTTTTCTTCCGTAAGCAAATGTACCGTTATGAGCGGAATCCAGGAATACCTTTGTTCTCTGCATTACTTTATAAGGCGGTGAGTTTCCGTCTCTGATTATTACTTCAACGGTATCTCTTACTCTTCCGTTTGCCTGTAATCCTTCAAGAGATAAGCTCAGATCCAGATAAACTACATTATGCATATCCAGTTCGTTCTGATTCGGACCGAATTCTACCGCTAATCCATTTCCGGTAGCGCCAAAGACAGGTCTTTTAACTTTAACCTGAGTTACCGGAGTTGCAGGGAAAGGGTTACCGGTTGATACATAACCTGAATAAACATTAGGAGATCCGCCGCCTGACCATCCCATTACATAATTTCTGAAATCTGTTGCTCCGGGCAGATTAACAGTTGTCTGTGCAATGTAATTAGCATAAAATGAGGAGCTTGTTTTTTGATTTGTAGTATCTGCAAACGTAACTCTCCAGTTTGAATTTGGAGCTGCGCATCCTTCAGCAATTTCAATTACAACCTGATATGATACCCAGTCTGTTGTAGGCGCAAAAGATACAGCTCTGTCATAAGTGATCAGCAGCTGATTTTGTTTTACTTTATAACTCATTCTGTTTGTTCCGCCCTGTCAGAGTAGCATAATTCGCATCATGCCAGAAAGCAAGAATTGCATTTTTTGCAACCTGCGCTCCGTCAACATTGAAATCATTGATACTGTAAGTTCCGAACTGCTGTGTCAAACCGATGATTCCGTTTGTTCCCGGGAATATCGAATCGTAACAGATACCGTTTAATTTTAAAACTTTATTAGTAGTATCCTGATTAGCTTCAAGAAGAATATTTTTTAAGTTTAATCTGAAATATCCGTCATCAAGACCGCCTACATTAACACTTCCCGGCTGTAATACGCCGTTTAAAATAAGATTTTTACTTCCTGAAGTATCTTTCCATCCCCATCTCGGAAAAGACGGCTGAGTTGTAGCAAGATTATTTGCGAAGAAATAACCGCTGTCGTTTCCGTAGTTTGCTTCCGGGTTTACAGTGAATGTAGTTTTAAGAGTGTCATTAAGAGCAACCTGATCACCTGGAAGTCTTGTATAGATTGTAACATTATAAGTTCCAGCCGCACCCGGAACAAATAAACTTGGGAATACTATGGTTTTTTCCTGTCCGGAAAGTAATGTTTCAAATGCACTGTCCTGATAATTTACAGGACCGGTGATTTTATAAACTGTTGCAAAAGGAGTATTCTGATTATTAATTCCAAAGTTTTTTATTTTTGCTGATGGGTTTAATCCGGGATCGCCTACTTCGATTTTTAGCGGCGCAACATTTTCTGTTACTCCCACATCATTGTTTATTACCGGCGGAGTCCATGAAAATAAAAGACCGGATGGAGGGAACACCAGATTGTTTATTGTGCAGGTTGCTGTATTTACACCGCCTGCTACAGTTGCTGTCCAGTCGGTTGTTGTGCTTCTGTTATTATAATCAGCATTGGTAGGTCCTCTTAAACCAACCTGAGGAACTATTGCAGTTGCATTTGCCAGAACTGAACCATACACAACTTCAACTATATTGGAGGTCTCATATAATTTTATCTGAAAATTAAAATTATCTGTTAATGTAGCAGACGAAAATCTTTTAAAATTACTCCACTGCAAAGTATGTACTCTCGAACCGACAGCTCCCGTAGTTACGCTTCTTAATTCTCCGGATGCGCAGTTAAGTGTTGTGGTACCGGCTGCTGTAGCAGCATTAGATATATATACTTCTCCAAGGCCGATGTTAAATCCTGTAACTCTTGTACCGGCAGGAATTCCTGTTCCGGCAACTATTTTACCGACTACCATTCCTGAGAAACTTGTAACACCGGTAAGAGTTGTACTTGCTAAAGTTCTTGTTGCTGTAAAGCCAAAAATACCCTGTAGGTCTCTTGCCATAGCCGCTATGCATGCCGGGTATGTTATTGTTGATGAGATAGCTGTATAATTTGTTCCGGTCAGACCTGTACCAAAAGCGATCTGTCCGTTTGTATTAAACGAGTAAGTAGTATAACTTCCTGCGTTCATTGTAAAGGAAAAACCTATGGGCTGAGCTGTATATAAAACATCATCAAGTGATGTCGCGCCGGAATTTGATGTAGCGCTGTCGATCAGGTTACCTACGATAGGCACATAAGTACCGGATCCCTGAGCGAATGTATAAGCTGAAACTTGTGCCTGCGTTTTCACTGCAAAACACAACAGTAAAACCGCAAATAGAAATGAAAATGATTTTTTCATGTTTATTTTGTTTGATTAGGAAATATGTTAATTATATTGTGTGCCCAAAAATAAAATAATTTAGTTTATAAAACAATAGTCAATTACTTGTTTAAGGGAATTATTTTTATGATGCCGGATTTGAGTTTTACTTTCGGAAATTTTTTAAGCGGGATTTTTTTCGGAGTTATTATACGGACAAAGTTATTTCACCCGAATAATATTTTTTAAGAATACCGTTCTCATTTCTGAGACATAATGCGCCGTCGGGACTTACATCTTCGACTACGGCGGTTACAGGGATGTCATCATCAAATTTTCTGAAGATGATCTTTTTTCCTGTAATGTCTGAACATGATTTCCATTTGCATATCAGCTGATCACCGTCATTAAGCATGCTGCTCTTTCCGAAAAAATTCTTTATAAATGAAATTAGAATTTTTTCGGGATCGGATATTATTCCGGATTCGGATTTAAGAGATGTTGTATTATTCGGTAAGGATCTGTCAAAGACAGTTTGATTAACATTCACTCCGCACCCTATTATAAAGGTCTTTACGGGAGTTTCAGGGTTTTTTATTTCAAGAAGAATTCCGGAAAGTTTCTTTCCGTTAAGAAGCAGGTCGTTCGGCCACTTCAGCATGAAATTCATATTTTTATTTTCTGTGAAGATCTCCCTTAATGTCAGGCATAGTATATATGAAGTATAAAAATTCACAAGCTGTATCTCGTCAACTGACAGTGTAAGTTTTTTTATTAAAGTAAAAGTCAGGTTGGCTCCGGGCTCTGAATACCACTTTCTGTCGAATCTGCCTTTGCCGTTGGTCTGATGTGAAGTGAGAATTAATGTATTATCTGTGGAAGGATCTTCCGCTAAAATATTTTTTGCAGAAAGATTTGTAGATTCTGTTTCTTCATAATAATTTACGTTTAAAGAAATTCCGGCTTTTAAAATCTCACTGTTCAGCAGATCTGTATTCATACTGCGCGATTAATAAGATTTTTATTTAATCAGGTCTGGAAGGTTCAGGATGCTCTTTGCTGCTTTTCCTTTCACTACTTTCTTCATCACCGGATTCATTTTTCTTTTCACTGTCCCTGTAATAATTTTCCGGGATTTTTTCCTTTTCAGCATCATCTTTAATAACATCCTTTTCTTTAGTGATCTCTTTATCATCTTCAATTTTATCAGGAACCTCATATGTCAGCGCAGCGTAACTGTCCACTCTTCCGAATCCGTAAAACTGATCCCAGCCCGGTTTATCTTCCCTCGGATCGCCTACAAGATCTTTCGCCGTAAATGTAATTATTTTAGTAAGATCATCCGAAGTTCTTTTCATGTTTTGCGCAAGCAGAAGTGAAGCTATGCCGCTTACTATTGCAGTAGACTGTGAAGTGCCGCTCCAGAATACATCATACGCCTGAATGTTCTCATAATCCAGTCCGTAGATTTTATTTCCGGGCGCAACGACAGAAATATTTTTTCCCCAGCAGCTTCCGCCGCCCCAAGAGAATTTCCTGCATCTTTTATCATCAGTATCAGTAGCGCCTACAGCCATTACGCCGTCAAATCCGGCGGGATAATAATTTCTGTTATCTCCTTTATTCATCATTGCAGCTACTACCAGGACGCCGCTTTCCATCGCATATTCAATTGCAGTCTTCAGTACTTTTGAATAATCATCGCCGCCTTCACTCATATTAATAATATCCGCGCCGTTATCAACTGCATACTTTATTGATTCAGACCACCAGTCGTATTCGCCGCTGTTATATGAATTAAGATTCTTACAGTTCATCAGTCTGCACTTCTGATCCACGCCTGCAAAGCCGATCCTGTTATTTGTGTTTGCCCCTATTACAGTCGCTATATTTGTACCGTGTCCGAAGCCGTCTTCAGGTCTGTTGTCATCGTAAGCAAAATCCCATCCTCTGACGTCATCAACGTATCCGTTAAAATCGTCATCAATACCGTTATTCGGTATCTCTCCGCTGTTGATCCATATTCTGTCCTTCAGATCGGGATGATCATCCCTTAATCCTGAATCAAGAATTGCCACTACAACTTCATCACTGCCTGTTTCAATTTCCCAGCTGTAAACTATTTTAATATCAGCGCCGACTTTAGGAAGTCCGCCGCTTGTAGGATCTACCGAACCGTTATTCTGCAGATACCACTGTTTGTAAAACATTTCATCATTAGGAATATTTTCCCGGATCTTAAACTTCTGAATTTCCTTTACTCCGGCTGCATATCCCGAAGATACCGGCTCGCAGTATTCCACATTTTCGTTTTCTGAGAATTCAGAAACTAAAGTTTCTATGTCGCTCCTTTCTTCTTTAAAAAAGAGAACATATATTTTATTCATTTCAAATTTTTCATACAGATCTTTTCTTCCGTTATTTAATCTGAAAACTCTTTTTACCTTCTCTACTTTATTATCCTTGATCTTTTTATCAAATGAACTTACTCCCGTCTTCAGAGTGATCTCTCCTGTGGCTTCGGAAATTTTAAATTCGGTTTTGGTTTTAATAAAGATCTTCTTTAAGGATTTACGTGAGGACGGTTCGGTTACGGGATCAGATTTAACAATGCCGCCGTTTAGAATTATGATTACTGATAAGAGAAAAAATGATGTGAAAAATTTTGACATAAAAGTAAGAATATTTTTTAAAAATTATAAGCTACACCAAGACTGAGATTAAGACCGTCAACAAATATTTTGGAATTCAGATTCTGCTTGAGCTCATAGGAAATTCCGTTTATTGAAAATCCCTGTACCGGAAACTCACTCCTGACTTTATACTCGCCTTGCCGGAACCTAACTTCAAAAACTCCTGATATGTTCCTGCTGAAATAATATTCCATTACGCTTGTAACTACAAAACTGAATCCGGGTTCTTTGGAAACTGTCTTCGACTGTATATTCAGAACAGTTCTTTTCCTGTCACCGAAATACACTCCGACTCCCCCGCCGAAATAAATTTTAAGATCCTCTGTAAAATCCGGAATATTAAAATATCCCATCAGTTCTATCGGTATCATTGTAAGCTCTTCCCTGACTCTGGCTTTTATCGTTACGGAATCTGAGATAAAAGTTTCCGTTAACTCTTCATCCAGGATAGAGACATACTCGGCTGATATTCCGAAAGATAATTCATCCCTGAATAATCTTTTTCTAAGCAGTATGCCGTAACCGTAACCGCCTGATATTTCTTCATATTCATTTCTCTCAAAGAGACTTTGAGAAAAAGGATCTACCTGAATTGTAGCTGATGACACATAATTGACAGAGGTTCTAAAACTGAATCCGCTGCCGAGGGTTATTTCTGTTTTATTTTGAGAATTCGATATTCCGGGAATTAAAAAAACAAACATGGGAAATAATATCAGAAATAACTTCATAAAAAAACCCACCAATTAATTAATAGTGGGTTTAGATAACATTTTTATGATTAAATTTTAATTCATTTTTTTCTGACCAAATCTGTTAAAAATATTTATCACGGTTGTCAACAATCTTCGCTTCATTCTGCATCTTTGTAAGCCAGTCAGTAACGATCTGCTGCTTCTTTGTTCCCATCAGCGTATTTCTGATCTCCGGCGCTTTTAATGCATAATCCTGTTCATTGAATTCTATTACGGAATTTAATTTTACAAGGAGAATTCCCTTCGCGCCTTTAAGCGGCTGAGAGACTTCTCCGGGATTCATTTTGAATACAGAGTTGTAAACTGCATGATCAAGTCCTATCGTACCTTCCGGCTTTGAAACACTGACGCTGTCTGAATGTCCGAATATATACTGCGGATACTGCTCTTTTAAAGCCATCAGATCGCCGCCTGCTATTTTACTCTGAATGTCTTTTGCAATTGCTGAAAGCACCTGCGCTTTTTTCTCAATGATAACTTTAGGTTTTATCTGAGCTACTTTGACTGAATCAAAATTTTTGAATCCTTCCGGCTTTTTATCTGTGATCTTATAAATTGCATATCCTGTAAGTATTTTTACCGGCTCAGTGTAATCATTAACTTTTCCGTCAAAACTGAAATTCATAACTTTCTTATTGCTTGAGCTTAATGGTATCTGTCCGTCTCTTGTAATATCCTGTGACTCTGCAATCGGAACATTCAGCCTCTTTGCAAGTGAGTCTATGTTCTGACCTTTTTCAAGCTCTGCATAAAAGTCATCGGCTTTTTTCTTGTTAATTGATTTACTTCTGGAGCTTGGCGTTACCGGTTTGGTAAGCTGCGCCACTTTAAACTCTTTCTTTTCTTTACCAAAGACTTTTATAATATGATATCCGAATTTTGTATATACAGGTCCTGCTACACCCCCAACTTCAGTACTGTTAACTGCGGTTTCAAATTCTGCTACCATCGCTCCTTTTCCAAACCATCCGAGATCTCCTTTATTTTGTTTCGCTGAAGGGTCATCGGAAAATTCAAAAGCTAGCTGACTGATGTCTTCACCGTTTTTGACTCTGTTATACAGATCCACAGCTTTCTGATATGCCGCGGCAGAATCATTCTCAGTATTTACAAGTATATGTGTAGCTTTGGTAAACAGCTCTTCCGTTTCTTTTGCATCAATTACCCTGATTACCTGATATCCGTCATCAGTAAATAATACATCTGAAATATCACCGGGTTTTGCTGTAAATAAAAAGTCAGTTGCAGCCGGTCCGAAAGCATTGGTCTTTTGAAATTCACCGTTAAAAGGTGTTGACGAATTTTCATTTACAAATTTTATGAGTGAAGAGTCCTCGACAGTTAATGTTCCAAGTTCCTTCTTAAATCTCTCAAGTTCTTTTTTTACATTAGCTGAATCTTCGGCTGTAGCTGCGTCCGGAAAGTTCAGATATTTTAATCTGACTGTTTCATTCTGAACGAAGTCATACTTATTTTCTTCATAATATTTTTTCATTTCTTCATCTGTAACTTCAAACTGCGCTGAGTCATTTACTGTATTATAATCAAGCAGCATGTAATCTATGTTTGCGAAAATATTATCATCTCTGTATTTTGTAAAACATCGCCTTCAGTAACCACCGCTCCTTCGGAAATAACCGCCTGAAGCTTTTCGGATAGCAGTGTTTCCCTTACATAATTTTCTACCTGACTCCAGAACTGCGTGGCTTCAGGTGTTTTCATACCGAGCGCCTGCTGATAAAATGAAGCGTTAAATACGCCGGTCGAATCCATGAAATTTCTTTTTATCTGATCAGGCAGAGTCTCAGGCCTGTTATAGATCCAGTCGAGAATTTCCCTGTCTGATACTGTAATTCCGTATTTTTCAATTGCCTGCCTTGTTATAGTCTGATTCACGAGACTGTTCCAGACCTGTTCCCTGATCTGCGACATATTCGCATCAGTGATCTCAGCATCCGGATTCTGCTGTCTCTGCTGTTCTATCTGCTGCTGTACTATCCTTTCAAAATCCTGATATGAAATCTCACTGTCATTGATCTTTCCAAATGCTTCTGTCTGACCTCCGATCCCCATATAATTCATTCCCCATTCAAAAACAATGGTTGCAAGAAATGCTATGATAAGTATAATAATTATCAACGGCATCTTGTCCCGCATCTTGTTCATAATACCCGTATTCTGCACTTTGGTGGTTTAGTCATTAATTAAAAAGCTCCTTACACTTTATGATTTAGAAAAGAATTTTTGTGAAACGATAAAATTAATTTTTTTGCTTTGTAAAAGCAATGAATTTAAATACACTTACGGCAACTTTTTCCGTTGATGTCCAAATGATGAATCATACATGCACTTTTTTTTATGCCGGTAAAATATTTTTCTCCTACCGGCTCTTTTAAGAATTAATTAAATTTTTGTTCTTCCTGAATTATCAAACTTTACTATTCTCTTATTCCTTTTCTTTCAAAATTACTGCAAAACAGTTTATATTTGCAGTTTTTTTGTTTTCAGCTTAAAAACACACGGCATTAATACACTTACATACGTCTTCGGCACACTGCTCTTTCTCTTCGGCACACTGCTCTTTCTCTTCGGCACACTGCTCTTTCTCTTCCGTACACTGCTTCATGTTTTAGACAAACTGTTCTGTCTCTCCGGCACACTGTTCTGTCTCTCCCGCTCACTGTTCTGTCTCTCCCGCACACTGTTCTGTCTCTCCCGCACACTGTTCTGTCTCTCCCGCACACTGTTCTGTCTCTCCCGCACACTGTTATTTTTTCCGTTTTCCGCACACTGCTATTTGTTTTCCGCACACTGTTATATGTCTTCCGCACACTGCTATTTGTCTTCCGCACACTGTTATTCTACTTCTCCCGGTGGTTAGGTGGCTTCGGATGGATGTCAGATGGCTTCGCCCGGAGGTTACGTGGCTTCCAATTGATGTTCTGTGGCTTCTCATAAATGTTTTAAGGCTTTACCTGAGTTTTATGTAGCTGTTCCTGAATGTTATGAGGCTTCGCCTGAGTGTTATGTGGCTTGGCATGAATTTTTTGAGGCTTTATTTGAGTTTTATGTGGCTTTTCTTGGTAAGTTTTATGTGGCTATTCTTGAATATTATTTGGCTTCGCTTAAGTGTTATAAGGCTTTCCCGGAAAGTTCCAGGTCTTCGTTTTAGAGATGTCAGTCTTCGCTTATATTTTTTTAGTCTTCATTTTAAAGTAATTACACTTCATTTTAAAGTTATTAGTCTTCACCCGAAAGATAGATGTCTTCATAATTATGATAAAACTCTTCCGGCTGCTGCTGCATTTCATTAATTATGCGCTACAGTGCTTTTAACGATTGCAGTAAGACCCGGATGAAAGAAGTATGCGGAATAATTTACATGCTTTATTATTATTTAGTTTGAATTTAAAATTAAAATATTTAAGTTGGAATAATTTTTTGAAACAAAATTTAATTATATCATGGCAGTAAAACCAGTACCGGAAGGGTATCACACTATAACTCCGTATTTATCCGTAAAAGATGCCCGCGGATTTATGGATTTTGTAATTAAAGCTCTCGGGGCTGAGGAGATCTATACTTCTCATACTGAAGACGGGAATGTAATGCACGCTGAAATTAAGATCGGTGATTCGATGATGATGATCTCTGAAGCCGGTGAAAAAAATCCCGCTACGAACGGAAATTTTTATCTCTATGTGACCGATACCGACGCAGCTTATAAGAAAGCCGTAGATGCCGGCGCAGTATCTCTTATGGAACCGGCTGATCAGTTCTATGGAGACAGAACAGCGGGAGTCAGGGATTCATTCGGATATAACTGGTGGTTCGGTACTCATGTCGAAGATGTCTCTCCTGAAGAAATGGACAGAAGGGTTGAAGAAAATAAAAAAAAGAATTAGTGTTCTGATCTTCAATTATCATATATGATTCTCTTGCTTAAATATAAATTTACCGCAAAAACCCAAAGGCACAAAGTATTATATTTTTAAAAACATTTTCCTTAGTGTTTTCGTGACTTAGAGGTAAATAGTAATTTTTTTATAAAGCGGGGCGCTGAATGCTGTATGTATTTATGCATTGATGATACAACAGGGAAAGTCCATTTACAATATTGTGAGATCATTTGAAAACTCATTAGAAATGTCAGTAGTTTCGACTCGATAGAAATGTCATGTTTTTTATTTTAATTAATGTATTACTTCAACGTAACGAAAGGAGGGCGTAGCCCGACTGAAGTTACGTTGAAAGATTTAAAAATTTTGCACTACCGGGAATTTGATTGTTCAATTTTCGCCACGGGTGATTATTTGGTAATTTTCTATACTTGTACGGTTGCTTTGCTTTTTTCCCTGTTAACACTTCGTATCTTATTTTCTGCCCCTTGAAATATATATACATCTCTATGCTTAGATGTCTATGTAAGATCACATCTTGTTTTGGTTTCGGTTACTGTGATTTCATTCTTAACAATTGATTAATTACATTTAGCCTTTCTAATTCTCTTTGGCTCATTGTCAGTACTCCATTCATTTGAAGGACTCCTTTCTTGAGATCACTTCTAATTTAATATTTTACTGACATTTCTATTGAGTTATTTTACTGACATTTTTTTTGAATTATCACACGATATTGTGAGATCATTCCTTATAGTTGTATTTAAAAAAATTTTTAATTAATTTATAAAAAAATGGAAATGGACATAATAAGGAATACCGGTCTTCAGCTAAACTTACCTATTTATTCAATTATATTAAAAAGATTAAAATCATTTTCACTAAAAAAGTATTTACAAAAAGAATTTTTCGGATTAACAATAGTAATATTCTTTTTTCTTTTACTGAAATTCCCCACTCAGACTATTGCTCAATTCAATCAGTCTGGGATAAATATTTTTAATGGGGTTAGTCAATTTGCATCCAATCATGCTGATGAAATCAGAAATACAATAATTGATGATTCCGGATTCATTTATACTGTTGGAATGATAAGTGACAATATAGGATGGCATCATATCTCTACAATTAAGTTAGATAAAAACGGTAATAAGCAATGGCAAGCAATATATAATGAAGGTAAATTTTCTAAGTATGCCGGATTAAGCTGTGACAATCAGGGTAATGTGATCGTTTCAGGTTATATACGCGGAGATTCACAAGATAGTACTTTAACCTTGAAGTATAATAAAAATGGGGAGCTATTGTGGGCAAAAACTTACAGAGAAGATAATGGAAATTGTCAATCTCATTCTAACCTGGTTGACATGCAAGGTAATATTTATGTATCCGGCTCATATAATAATGCAATACCATATATAGCAAATTTACTTTTAAAATATTCGCCGGGCGGTCAGTTACTTTGGGTACAGAGAATTCCACTAAACGTAATTACTTCAAATCAATATATGCAAAATAAGATCATATTTGATGCAAACAACAATATTTACTTGCTTGGTTTTAGTAATATATCCGGTACTCTAAGATATACAGTATTTAAATACAATAAGCAGGGTCAGCAAATTTGGACAAAGAATATTTTAGGTGTTCTTATTCTTCCTTTCTCAAACAATTCGAACATAGTGACTGACGGCAAGTCAGCTATTTACTTGGGATTGAGAGCATATTCCGCAGGTCTTTATAACTATGACTATGCTACAATCAAACTGGATACAAATGGTAATCAGCTATGGACACGTGCTTATAGTTTAGGGCAATTTTCTGATGATTACCCGGAAGATATTGCAGTTGATAATAATTCAAATATTTTAGTAACCGGCAATACGGGTACAATCAAGTATGATTCATCCGGAAATACTATCTTCTCTTTTAATTTACCTATGTCGAGTGTAATGTGTGATTCGGATCAAAATTTTTATTTGTCAGGTGCAAATAGTCAAAATGATGTTCTGTTGCAAAAATTTAATTCGAACGGAGGATTATTATGGACAAGGACATTTAACGGTAGTGGAAATAGCTCAGATATTGGCGGTAAAATTATTTTATTTGAAGAGAGCATAATAATTTCAGGATATTGTACCAATGAATTTTCTCAATCCAAAAGTACATTACTCAAATATAAAAATGATGGTCAGCCGGTCTGGGCTCACACAATGGGTAATTACACAGATGAAAGCAATGCGATAGTTGTTTCAAAAACCAATGTTTATGTAGCAGGAAATACTTATAGAGATTCTTCATACAGAGATATTGAAATTTTAAAGTACAATTACAATTTGCAAAGACAGTGGGTAAGAAGTTTTAACGGATCAGGAAACGGTATTGATATTCCCAATGATATTGGTGTTGACAACTCTGAGAATATTTATATAATTGGAGAAAGTTATGGTGGCCTAAACAGTAAAAAAGATTTTATTACAATCAAATATTCTTCGGATGGCGACATTCAATGGATTAAAAGCTATAACGGAGCTGCAAATAGTGACGATGTTGCATCAAGTGTTTTAATCGATACGGTTTCAAATTCTTTATATGTTGCAGGATATTCACATGAACAGGCATCCAATAGTAATTATCTGATAATAAAATATGATCATAACGGAAACGAATTATGGAGAAAAAATTATAGCGGCTTGGGTCAAGGAGACAATGCAGTTAAATCACTAATATCTGACAGCGAAAATAATGTTCTCGTTTCCGGCACTTCATATAATTCTAACAATGATAATGTCATAGTAACACTTAAACTGGATCCGGCAGGTAATCAAATCTGGGAAAATTCTTTTAACGGAGGTTTTGATGACAAGGAAGTATCACTTGCTTCAGATTATAAGAATAATATTTTCGTAACCGGTTGTAATAAAAATGCAAATAATAACTTTGATATAGTAACGGTCAAATATGATTCATCCGGTAAACAATTATGGATCAACACATTCAATGGTTCCGGAAACGTTGATGATTTATCTTCAGAATGTTGCGTTGATAATTTGGGAAATGTTTATGTTTTCGGCAGCAGTTCAAACTCTTCTCAGAATTTTGATTACATAATATTAAAATATGACTCCACAGGTGAACCAAAATGGGTGAGCAGTTATAACGGAAATGCAAACGGTGATGACATTTTAAAAGCTGCTAATAGAGATGAATCCGGTCTTTTATATGCTACAGGCTTAAGTAGAAACACTAACCAGAATTTCGATATTTGTACAGTTATTTTTGACTCTTCCGGCATACAAAGATCAGTTTACAGCTATAATAACAATGTTAACAAAGATGATTATTCGGTTGATATTTCTGTTACAAAATATCCAACAGGAAATGGAAGCCAGTACGTTTTTTTTACTGGTTCAAGTTATGGGAGTGGTACATTATCTGATATTACAGCATATAAACTTAGTAGATATATTGTCATATCTGGATTAAATGAAACAACTGATATTATTCCTGATGAATTCAGATTATATCAAAACTTTCCAAATCCTTTTAATCCAAATACAGTCATAAAATTTGATGTTAAAAGAACATCACTAATAACATTACGAATATTTGATGTATTGGGAAGAAAGGTGAAAACACTTGTTCAAAATCAACTCAAGGCAGGGACTTATGAATATACATTTGAAGGTACAAATCATCAAAGCGGAATTTACATTCTTCATTTATCTACTCCGGACAAAACTATAATCAGAAGAATGATTCTGTTAAAGTAGGGAATGTAACCCCCGCTTAGTGGAAAAAACAGGCAGATGTTCACTGTAAGCATTTGATGATGCAAATACTGTTGGTGTAGAAAGTTCAGCTGAAGTATAAAACATTTTATCGAAAGCAATTGTAGGAGGACCTGCCTGTGCACTGTCTGTATAAAAAATAAGCCCGACACCCCGCCTTGTAAAACTTTTAAAAAATAATTTGTGAAGATCACTCTTCGCAGCAACAATCTCCGACTATTAAATTAAATTTAATTTTATAATACATGACTAAAACATGCAAAGTGTTTCTGATAATCGGCACAGTGGTAGGATGTACTGCGCTTATTCTGCAGTTTTATATAACTATCTCATATTCCCCGCAGTCAGGATTAACATACTTTCAAAGTGTAATAAAATTTTTCAGTTTTATGACCATCCTGACAAACATACTTGTCACTCTGACATATATGATTCCCCTGCTGTCGCCGGGATCTAAGTGGGGTTTGTATTTTCAGAGACCTTTTGTTCAGAGCGGAGTGCTTGTTTATATTTTGATCGTCGGGATCATATATCATTTTATGCTGGCTCATATCTGGGATCCGCAGGGACTTGAGAAATTTGTTGATATATTACTTCACTATATAATGCCGGCATTCTATCTGTTATACTGGTTAATAAATACTGAAAAGGGCGGGCAAAAAATAATTAACTGTATTAAATGGCTGATCTATCCGTTAGCATATATTATTTATATTCTTATCAGAGGTCATTTCAGCGGTATGTATCCCTATCCTTTTATTGATGTTTCTAAATTTGGTTTTGATACAGTCCTGATAAATATTTTTTTTATAACGACCGGGTATATTTTAACGGGACTCTTAATTATTTTTCTGGATAATATTCTGTATAAGTTTTCCCGGAGGAAAAATACTTCATTGCAGAATTAAAGTAATTTTATCTAAAGAATAAAAAGTAATATAAATATATCAGAAGTTTGGTAAGAGGGTGTGTCCGGTTAAAAAGAAATTATAAATGAAAATAAAAAGAGTATTTAAATATCAACGGATGGAAATTATAAGCGGATTATGTTTTCTTATTTGCTCTTTAACAGATCTTTAGTCAGTGTTTCGACAACCGTGTACGGATCAGAAGTTTTATTATAAATTAAATCCAGATTATCATTAAGATAATTTTTCTTTTCATTATCCCAGAAACTCACGGTTAATTTATTCGTCAGCAGTTCGCCTATCTTTTTTTTCAGCTGCTGAATTCTTTTCGTTTTTAAATATCCTGTTTTTTCCAGATGAGTTTTATGTTCAAGGATCTTATCAAGTAATTCCGTGATCCCTTTATTCTGACTGCCGATTGTTTTTAATACATCAATGATCCAGCCGTCCGGAGTCGGAGGTTTTAAATGAATAATATTTTTTATAGTTGCTGCGACGGCATCAGCGCCGTCCCTGTCTGATTTATTTAATACGAATATATCGGCAATTTCCATAAGACCGGCTTTCATTGCCTGCACTGCATCTCCTGATTCAGGCACAAGTACGACAATAGTCGTATCAGCTGTCTGCGCAATATCAAGTTCAGACTGACCGACTCCGACAGTTTCTATAATTATAAAATCCTTTCCCGCTGCATCGAGTACATCACACGCTTCAGTTACATTTTTACATAATCCACCCAGACTCCCTCTGGTTGCCATTGATCTGATAAATACATTCTTAAGAAGACCTGAATCCTGCATTCTGATCCTGTCTCCGAGCAGCGCGCCGCCGGTGAAAGGACTTGTAGGATCCACTGCAATCACTCCGGTTTTCAATCCTTTTTCATCAAGTAATTTTATAAGACAATTTGTAACAGTAGATTTCCCTGCGCCGGGAGGTCCGGTGATCCCAATTCTGTGAGCTTTACCTGTGAACTTATAAAGTCCTTTCAATAACTGCTCGCTGCCATCAGATTCATTCTCGACCATCGTCAGCGCTTTTGCTACTGATCTCTTATCTGAAGTTTTAATCTTTTCAGTCATTTCATTCAGCATTTCAGTTGTCATATTGAAAGGAAATATCCTTTGTTAATTTAAGTTTTATTTTAGTTTTATTTTTTACCGATTCTCTTTTGCCAGTTCCATGAAGTCAGCATCATATCATTCAGATCTCTTTCAGCTTTCCATCCGAGTATTTCATTCGCCTTTTTAGTATCTGAATAAATACTCACCACATCACCTTCCCGGCGCGGACCGATCCTGAAATTCAGCTTCATGCCGGATACAAATTCAAAAGCATTTATAACTTCCAGTACGCTGTTACCGTTTCCCGTTCCGAGATTAAATATCTCTAACGGATTTTCATCTTTCCCGTCAAGCATTCTTTTCAAAGCTATAACATGCGCCTTCGCAAGATCAACCACATGAATGTAATCCCTGATGTTCGTACCGTCGGGAGTGTCGTAATCATTTCCGTTCACTGTCAGGATCTCTCTCTGACCAATTGCAGTCTGAGTAATGTAAGGAACAAGATTGTTCGGGATCCCGATAGGAAGTTCTCCTATCAGCGAACTGTCATGCGCGCCTGTCGGATTAAAATATCTCAGTACAATTGTTTTCATTCCGGATATTTTCGAAAGATCAGTCAGGATCTGTTCACCGATCTGCTTTGTAAAACCATACGGTGATTCGGCTTTTTTTACAGGTGAGTTTTCCGTCACAGGCAGTGAATCAGCTTCACCGTAAACAGTGCATGAGGAGGAATAAACAAATTTATTTATCGCATTTGCTTCAAGCGCATTAAGCAGATTTATCATACCTGTTACATTATTCCTGTAATACAAAAGCGGATCATTAACTGACTCTCCGACAGCTTTAAATGCTGCAAAATGTATAACTGCAGTAATATCATTTCTGTCTTTGAAGAATTCATTGACAACAGCTTCATCGCAAAGATCAATTTTATGAAATTCAGGTTTGATGCCTGAGATTTTTTCAATGTTATCTGTGACTTCAATTACTGAGTTTGAAAGATTATCAAGTATTATTACTTCATAACCTTCCTGCTGAAGCTCAACCACCGTATGCGATCCGATATAACCTGTTCCGCCTGTTACTAAAATCTTCATTATTTATTATTTGTTTAATTGTCTGAAGCCGATATCTTTTCTGAAATATTTATTTTCAAATTTTATCTTATCTGCATTTTCATAAGCAGTCTTCGCAGCTTCGGAAAGCGATGTATTGGAAATTCCGGTAACTGACAAAACTCTTCCTCCGTCAGTAAATATTTCATTCCCCGTTTTCTTTGTACCTGACTGAAATACGATGCAGCTGCTGTCAGTCTTATCAAGTCCGGTGATCAATTTTCCCTTTTCATAACTGTCCGGATAACCTTCAGATGCAAGCACAACACAGCAGGAGTATTCATCTTTTACTTTCAGCTTGTATTCACTTATCGAATTTTCAGCGGAAGCAAATAGGAGTTCTGTAAAATCAGATTCAATAAGCGGAAGTACAGCCTGCGTTTCAGGGTCGCCGAATCTGCAGTTAAACTCTATCACAAACGGGTCGTCATTTACGATCATCAGTCCGCAGTAAAGACATCCTTTAAATTCCCTTCCATCCGCTTTCATTTGCTTTAAAACCGGCTCAACGATCTTAGAGTTAATTTTAAAAACCATTTCATCAGTCATAAATTTTTTCACGGGACAGACAGCTCCCATTCCGCCGGTATTCCTGCCTGTCTCGCCTTCGGATATTTTTTTATGATCCTGTGAAAAAGGAAGCAGCACGTGATCTGTTCCGTCAGTTACTGCGAAGACGGAAACTTCTTCACCTGTCAGAAACCGCTCAGCTATAAATCTCTTTCCTGATTCGCCGAATTTATCTCCGCTGTAAAATTCTTTTATAGTATCAAACGCCTCATCGAAATTATCTGCAATTATTACTCCTTTGCCTGCAGCCAGTCCGTCAGCTTTTAATACTAAAGGGTATTCGGTGCTTCTCAGATGATCTTCCGCAGTCTTCATATCATCAGCGCTGAAACTTCTGAATTCAGCCGTAGGCACTCCCGCTTTTTTCATTAACTCTTTTGAGAAGATCTTACTCGATTCTATTTCAGCCGCATTCTTTGCCGGTCCGAATATTTTCAGACCTTTCGAAATAAATTCATCAGTAATTCCCATTGACAAAGGAATTTCAGGTCCAGCGATAGTTAGATCAATATTGTTTAACAGCGCAAACTCTGAAAGTGACTTCAGATCGGTCGGTTCGATGTTAATGCTTTCAGCATAAATTTCAGCGCCGGGATTATTGCCTGTGATATAAAGTTTTCCGGATGTCTTTTTGAATGAATCTGAATTATAAACCGCATACGCAATTGCATTTTCTCTGCCGCCGTTTCCTACTATCAGAATATTCAATTATGCAGTGTGAGGTTTAAATTTACGGGGAATTTTCTATATAAAATTATTGACTCTGAGAGTTTCATATCAGGACCTGAAGTACAAATTCAGTTATTCTATATCAACAAGTAAGTTGAATTCCTTTGCAAGCTCATATGTAAGAGTTTTTCTGTCATACAATTCTACGACTTCTTCATTAGGAGCAGGCAATGATTTATTTTTATAAAGTTCGTAATATTCGCGGAAGGTTTTCATCAGCTCTTCAGGATCTTCTTCCACAAAACGGATTGCTTCATATTTCTCAAGCGCTTTTTTTGTAACACCTTCCGGAATGCAGGCAATAATATTTTTTCTGCTTCCGATATACTCGCCGATCTTACCCGGCATTGCCGCGTCATCATTTTCTCCCCTGCTTATCATAAAGAAAAGGACATCTGAGGCAAGCAGATATTTCACACATTCTATATGCTCAATATATCCAAGCATGTTTATTGAATTTCCCAGATCATATCCGTTTAAAATTGAAGTGTTTTCCTTTGACATGGCGCCGATGAAACAAAATTCAATTTCGGATTTCAGTTCGGGATATTTTATAAAAAATTTATTTATTGCGTCAAGAAAATATTTCGGATTTCTTGTATAAAAACTTCCCGAATATGTAATTCTCATTTTAGAGGTAAGAGGAAGTTCACCTTTGGATGCATTTTCAAAATCTTCGGGATCATATCCGTGAGGAATTATCTTGACGTCATTATATTCAATATTCCCGTATCGTGATATCACAAGTTCCTTCACTCTTCTGTTCGTCGTTATAATTTTATTGGCGTCTTTCAGTACACTTTTCTCAAGCTTCATATTTGACATCTTGTGAAAAGGAGTTGCGTAATAATTCAGCACGGGACTGTCCACCCATGCATCCCTGTAATCGATGACCAGCGGCACTTTGAATTTTTTCTTAATATCCTGTCCGACGAGAAAATCAGTATAAGGCGGGGCTGTAGCGTAGATCACATCAAATCCTCCGTATTTTTTCCAGACCTCTACAGCTTTTTTGTAAGCTTTCTTTCTCCAGAATTTTTTATTGTCCGGCATCAAAAAGAACTGACCGGTTCTGCTGCGGAGTTTCCTTAATTTTTCATTTGGATTTTTTATAATGATCTTGCTTATATCATTTATCTCTTCACCTGTTCTCTCAATAATTATTCCGCTGGAAATTGCTTCTTTCAAAAGACTTTCATCCACTGCAAAATATTTTTTCGGACTGTCCGTTAACACTACAGGTTCCCATCCGAAATCCTTAAGATATTTTGCGAACTTCAGCGTTCGCTGCACGCCGCCCATTCCCATTGGAGGGAAATAATATGATATGATCAGTACTTTGTTCAATTATTCGTATGAAATGTCAAATGAAATGTCTTAAAAATTTTATAAAGTAATTAACTCTTTTGTTGATTTGTTTAATATCTCACAACCGTTTTCTGTAACTATCACATCATCCTCAATCCTGACGCCGCCTAATCCCTCGACATATATTCCCGGTTCGATCGTGATTAAATTATTTATTTCGAGAATGAAATCCGTTCTCTGATTTAAAAAAGGTCTTTCATGAATATCATAACCGAGTCCGTGTCCGAGCCCGTGTCCGAAATTTTCACCGAATCCTTTTTCAGCTATAAAATCTCTTGCTGCTGAATCAACTTCTTTCACCGGTACGCCTGCTTTTACTTTATCCAGCGCTCTCTCCTGAGCTTCCTTTACAATGTTATAGATCCTTTTACATTCTTCGCTGATCTCACCTATTGCGATGGTTCTTGTCATATCAGATTTCATTCCTTCGACCGTGCATCCGAAATCAAGTTTAAGCAGTTCGCCAGTTACGATTATTTTATCAGTAGGTCTTGCATGCGGAAATGCGCTTCTGACGCCTGAAGCTACTATTGGTTCAAATGAATCGGAATCCGCGCCGTAAATTTTCTGAAGGTAAGAGATCTCAGCTGATACTTCGCGTTCCGTCATTCCGGGCTTAATTATATTCAGAAGTTCTGTGAATGTATCATCTGTTATTTTAACCGCCATTCTGGTCAGATCAATTTCCTTTTCATTTTTCCGGGATACAATGTTTTCAATGAGTGAATCCGCCGGTATAAAATCTATCTCTGCAAAATCATTCTTCAGATTTAAATAATCAGCGTAAGTAAGAATATTTGATTCAAAACCTGTTTTGCTCAGACCGTGCTTTTCCGAGAGCTCTTTAAGAAAGCCCATAGAATTCTGAACATAAATCATCACTTCAAAATCATCATAAACTTCTTTCGATGATTGTGTCTTATACCTGAAATCAGTGATAAAATAATTTTTGTCTTTTGTAAGCAGAATATTCGCAGCGCTGCCGGAAAACCCTGAAATATATCTTATGTTCGGAAGACTTTTTACAAGAAAAGAATCAGCTCCAATAGCGGTAAAACTGTCTTTAATTTTTTTTAATCGTGTCATTTGTAGTCAGATTGCAATAACGATGAAAATACTCATTACCAAAAGTAATATCAATGTAAGTTTTGGTATGTTTCGATGTTTCAGACCACATCTATCCAAAACATCAGGCATTTAAATTAGAGATGAGCTGCTCTTTACTTTCTTTCTTTTGAGAGATCTCCGAGGGAAACAGCATGTCCGAAAACATTTGAAATTACCTCAAAGGCTCAGGCTCAAAGTTAAAATCTTTAAAACAATATTCTTGAGCCTTGAGTCTTGAACATAAGAGTTTGTTTTCGGACAGTCTGAAACATTCCGCACAAAGAACAAAGAAAAATCTTCCCGAGAGATTGAACACCACCCCCCCCCCCCATTTTTTTTTTCCCCCCCCCCCCCCCGGCACCCCTTTTTTTTCCCCTCCCTTCCTTTGGCAATTTTTCAAAGGCGGTTATACTAATTATTTATTAGAAAACTTTAAATTTATGGAAAATCACACATATATATTTATTCTCGAAAACGTTTTGGATAACAATGGTAGCAGACCTTTAAAAGACCTGAATAAATTTTTAATTAAAAAGAATGTATTGAAATAACACATTAATAAATTTATTTTGTCCTACAAACTATGAAACTTCTCTATTCTTATCTCATCAAATACAAGAAACTTCTTCTGCTTGCATTATCACTTGCAGCTGTGAATCAGGTATTCTCTTTACTGGATCCGGCGATCTTCAGATATGTTATCGATGACTATGCAACAAAATTTACAGAATACACGACAGCGGAATTTTTCAAGGGAGTTGGATTCTTGTTAATGCTTGCCGTCGGCGCCGCGCTTGTATCCAGGATCGCCAAGAACTTTCAGGATTATTTTTTAAATGTAATTACTCAGAGACTCGGCGCGGATATCTATTCCGACGGAATCAGTCATTCTCTTAAATTACCCTATTCAGTATTTGAAGATCAGAGCAGCGGTCAGACACTCGGTATTTTACAAAAAGTCAGAGCTGATTCTGAAAGACTGATATCATCATTTGTAAATGTTCTTTTTACTTCCATTGTAGGAATTATATTTGTAGGAGTTTATGCTTTGACCGTTCACTGGGTCATAGCGCCGATCTATCTTTGCGCAATTCCTATCATCGGATTACTCAGCTCGTCTTTCGGGAAAAAAATTAAGATAATTCAGAAAACAATTGTATCTGAAACTACTGCCCTTGCCGGATCTACTACTGAATCTTTGAGAAATATAGAACTTGTAAAAAGTCTCGGACTTTCACAGCAGGAAATTGACAGACTAAATAATACAACTGACAAGATTCTACTGCTTGAACTTAAGAAAGTAAAATACATAAGAAGTCTTAGTTTCATTCAGGGTACGACTGTAAATCTGTTAAGGACAAGCATTCTGCTTCTTATGATGTATCTGATCTTTACGCAGGCGATCACTACCGGACAGTTTTTTACTTTATTTATTTATTCCTTTTATATTTTCGGTCCTCTGCAGGAGCTTGGTAATATTATAAATATTTACAAAGAAGCGGAAGTATCACTGAATAATTTTCAGGAAATTATTAACACGCCTGTTGACCCGAAACCTTTGAATCCTGTCAGAATAGATGAAGTAACAAGACTTGAATTTGATAATGTTACCTTCAGACATAAGTCATCAGTTACAAACGCCCTTTCGGAAATTTCTTTTAAAACAGAGAAAGGCAATACTGTTGCATTTGTCGGGCCATCCGGTTCCGGTAAGACCACGCTTGTTAAAATTCTTCTCGGTCTGTACAGACCTTTGGAAGGAAATATTTTATACAATGAGGTTCCGTTTGATAAAATTGATCTCGATACCTTAAGAGAAAAAATAGGATTTGTCTCTCAGGATTCACAGTTGTTTTCCGGTACAATAAAAGAAAATCTGTTATTTGTAAATCCAAAGGCGACGGATGAGGAATGTTTTGATGTATTGTATAAAGCTAATTGTCAGACGCTTCTTGAAAGAGCTGACAACGGACTGGAGACCGTGATCGGAGAAGGAGGCGTAAAGGTTTCCGGCGGAGAGAAACAAAGGTTATCAATTGCGCGCGCATTACTGAGAAAGCCGAATTTAATGATCTTTGATGAAGCGACATCAGCGCTTGACTCTATAACTGAAGAAGGGATCAACAAAACTATTCGTGATATTTCAGCAGGCGGAAATCATATTACAATTATGATAGCTCACAGACTTTCTACTATAATGCATGCTGATACAATTTACGTTCTTGAAAGAGGAAATATAATTGAATCCGGGAAACATGAAAATCTTCTTGAGCAGAAGGGTTTATATTATGCAATGTGGAGACAGCAGATCGGTGAAAGGAAATATATTGTTGATAACGCTGTACTTGAAACCGGAATAAGAAATAACTGAAGAAATAATTTTATTCCAATCCTTTTTTTTCTTTTTCTATTTCCTCGTCTATTTTTTTTCTGAACTCTTCATCTTCATTGATCTCACGTCCGAGGAAATATGAAAGCAATGTCCTTATCACAACGCTTAATCCGAGTATCATAAGATCCTGCATTGTGTTTTCAAGAATGGTCCTCACCACATCTGCAGCAATAAGAAAATCAAGTCCGAGTAATAAATAATAACCGAAATTTATTTTCACGAAATTAAGTCTCATCATTGAAAACTTTCCGCTGAACCGGCCGAGTTCATTATTTACAAAATTCAGAACAGCCAGAATTGATCCGTAAGCTATTACTACAAGACTCAGAATGCTGATTGTATAAGAGGTATTGATAATTATTTCATCCATAAAGTTTTCTTAAGTGAATTAATATTCTTTATCAAGATCAACAATGTTCAGATAATTTTTTTTACCCAGAGATACTTTACGGATATTTTCTATTACTTCGTCCCATCTTGAAATATCTTCAAACGGGGATGCAGCTCTGTGAGGTGAAAGTATAACATTTTCCAGTTTCCCGAATGGTTTTGCTGCGGGGAACATTTTCCCTTCCTTATCTTTTTCCGGTTTATAATTATACCACACATCCAGCGCAGCGCCGGCAATAATATTATTTTTCAAAGCGGCATACAGATCATTTTCATTTACAACCATTCCCCGCGCAACGTTTACAAGCAGTCCCGTCTTTCCAAGGAGTTTAAGTTCTTTAGCTTTGATACGATCTTCCGTAAGATCAGTGTGCGGCACGGCAATAATAAGAATGTCAGATTCTTTTAAAAATGTGTGAATCTGTTTTGATGTGAATTTCTTAACAGGCGTTGGAAATTTACCGTCATGATCTTTCCAGCTGAATTTAAGAACGTTAAACTTATTATCAAAACCTGACAGAAATCTGTGTACATGTCTGTTGATAGCGCCGTAACCCAGCAGACCGATATTTCTGTTTTTAAGCTGTATTGAAGATCCGTATAAATCTTCATCATCACTTGTTTCCCAGATACCGTTTTTCATTCTGTTATGATGTGTGATGATCCTGTTCATCAGCGACAGCAGCATTGCAACAGCATGCTGTGCAGTGGAATAAGAATGTCCGTGTCCGTTCACTAATATTGCTTTACTCGTCTTCCTAAGTTCCCTGAAATTATTTATCTGATGTCTTACACCGGTGCCTGGATTTATGAAAAGTTTCAGCTTTTTCGCGCTGAGCAGCAGGTCCATATCCGGTCTCCAGCCTACCATTACATCTGCGTCTTTAGCATGTCTGATAAGATTCTTTTGAGACAGGTCTTTTGGAAATACAGTTTTAATATTTCCTTTCTTCGTCAGATTGGAATTAAGATGATTTATTAATTTCCAGTCAGCTTTCCAGAGGAATAATACTTTTGTCTCTGTCATTTCAATTTAGTTAACATTTCCGGTTTATAATTTGATATTAATTTAATTCCCGGCTTCAATCCTGTCTGCTATATCCTTAGCTTCTTTAAGTGATGTGACGCCTGACTCCTTAATTAGTTTTATCGCTTCTATTTTTTTATTTTCCCTGATGAGTTTCTTCACATTCGCGATAAGATCACTTCCGGATCCTGTGACATTCGATTCTATACTGCCTGCTTTGGAGAGTAACTGAGTAAGTCTTTCCTTTTGTGAACTGTTTAAATTCGAGCTTTGAATGAGCTCTGCCGCCTGTCCGCTTCTTCCCGATGCATTCAGTCTTTTCACTCTCTCATTTACTTCACCCGCTTTGTCAGACAGAGAGTGTGACTGCATATTAATTGTTTCTACATTTTTTCCGAAAACAAATTTAAGGAAAATGAATAATACCGCGGCTACTCCAAAACCTGAGACTGCATAGAGGATAATATCTGTTAACATAATTTTATAAATTTTTATTTTCGAGCATTTTCTGCAAAAGGATATTATAGCTGTAGATATTTCTCAGTCTGATAAACAGATTAATATTCTCTGATCCGTAATCCTTTTTAAGATATGCAATTTTAATAAATAATTTTTCAATTACAGTTTCAAGATCAAACCCGTCCGCTTTTATATAATCAAGATCAGTAAGCATTTCAGCGGTTACTTTCTTAAGCGTTATCAATTCCATTGGAATACCGCAGTTGTTTGCAGCTTTTAATTCATCGGTCTCGAGGTTATTAACAATTGCGATCATTCTGTCCTTTTCCGGTCTTTTATCTTTAAAAGAAATATCTTCAAGAAATTTATTATTTAATTTTGATTCGGTAAGCAATGCCCTTTTGATTTTATTCAGGGCAACCTTGTTTGTAGCAAGGTCTTTTGTTACATCATAAATTTCTTTTATAATACTCAATTCAGATTTTCCGTAAAATAATTTTTAAAATTCGATTTTAATGTTAAGCAAATGTCTTCTAAGTATTTCCAGAGCTCTCTGAGAACTTCTCTGAATGTTAATTTCCCGGTTATCCCCGAATAAGAATTTCATCGCGAATGAGTTTTTCCTGTCTGACAGACCTATCCAGACCATACCTACAGGCTTATCAGCGGAGCCGCCGTCCGGTCCGGCAATACCGGTAGTGGAAATACTCACATCGGATTCAGTTAACTTTCGGACTCCCTCTGCCATTTCAACAGCAGTCTCACTGCTGACTGCACCGAATCTTTCAAGTGTTTCTTTTTTAACGCCGAGCAAACTGATTTTCAGATCATTTGAGTAACTGCATACCCCGCCTTTATAATATCCGGAACTTCCGGATATGCTGACAATTCTCGAAGATATTCTGCCGCCCGTACATGATTCGGCAACAGACAGCGTCAGATTTTTTTTTCTGAGAATGTCTCCGACTACATTTTCCAGATCTTCCTCACCATAGCCAAATATATAATCACCTATTTTTTCTTTCAGTTTATATTCTATCGAATTTATTTTATTATCTGCATCCTCATTATTTATTCCCGTTACATTTATCCTTAACCTGACTCCTGAAGATGAAGGAAGAAATGCAAGCTTACCGTCACCAATGATATCATAAACGTTTCCAATCAGTTCATTGAGACTTGATTCACCAACACCGGTAGTAAGCAGAGTTTTCTGTCTGTAAAATAATTTCAGATCATCCGCAAAATATTTCATGAGAAAAGGAAGGACAGTATCATCTATCATCGGTTTCATTTCATATGGCACGCCGGGCAGACAAATAAAAACTTTTTTATTCTTTTTAATCAGAATACCGGGCGCAGTTCCGTTACTGTTCCAGATCACTTCTGAGTTTTCAGGGATCAAAGCCTGACCGGCATTTACAGGCGGCATAACAATATTCTTTGATGCGAAAATATTCCGGACATGCCTGAGCACTTTATTGTCTGTTATCAGTTTATCATTAAAATATTTTACAAGCACAGGTTTTGTAATATCATCATGTGTTGGTCCGAGACCGCCTGTAATAATTGTAACGTCATAATTTTTCTCTGAATCTGACAGCTCTGATAACAGAACATCTTCCTCGTCACCAATCACGACATTTTTATGAACCGGTATCCCTACGGAGAATAATCTCTCACCTAGAAAAGCCGCATTTGTATTTACGATCTGTCCAATTAGAATTTCGTCACCGACTGAGATCAGCTTTGTTTTCATTTACACATTACTCCAAATACTATTAAATAACTTTAGCAAAATAACCGATGCGGCTCCGGCATAAATTCCCGCAATTACATCATCCATCATCACGCCGAATGCAGTATCAAGTCTGTCGAAATATTTTGCCGGCTGAACTTTGACAATATCAAAAAATCTGAATGCAAGGAATAGTACACTGAACTGAATAAAGTTTAAAGCTGCAACTTCAGTATTAAAAAGTAAAAAAATCATCACAGTGATCCACATTCCGATGACTTCATCAATGACAACTTCCGAAGGATCATCACCGAATCTTTTCATCATAATTCCCGATGTATAAACTCCTGTTAAGAAACAAATAAGAATTACCGGCAGAAGTATATATATATTTTGAAATCCGGGAATCAGAAAAAACAGTATTCCGAAAAGACTTCCGAATGTGCCGCTTGCCTTTTGAATATAGCCGATATAGAAACAGCTTGAAAAAAGAACGCTGAAAATATCCGGGTGATAATTTTCGTTCACCACTTTTTTTTCTTTAATAAATCTCATTCAGTTTTCCCGGCATTTTTTTCAAAGAAATAAGTGATCCCGGTAATGAGCGTCAGCGCGGTAACAATGAGCATAAGAGAAAAATTAATTCCTGAGAATAAAAAATCATTGATTGAAGTTTTTACTGCTTCACTTTCAGAATAAGTCTGAATACCTATGAGCAATACAATGAGAAATATATAAGACATTTGTATAAATGTTTTTGTTTTCGCTATGAATGAAGTCTTCATTGTAATTCCTTTTATTTCATGATAAGATCTAAGCATTGTAATTATCAGATCCCTGGCAACAATAATAATTACCATCCAGCCGGGCATAAATCCTTTTATGTAAAATCCGATAAAAGCAGCGGAGGTAAGTAACTTGTCGGCTAAAGGATCAATGAAAATTCCGAGTTTACTTTCAAGTCCGAATTTTCTTGCATGCCAGCCGTCATACCAGTCGGTAAAGACAGCGAGAAGAAAGACAACGATAGAAAGCTCTTTATACAGCTGATTTTCGGATAAAAAAAGAAATAAGAATACAGGAGATAAAAAAATTCTTAAAAATGATAATTGATTTGGCAGAGTCATTATTTAATTATAATGAATTATAATACTATAGCTGCAGAAATTCATTTACAAAACTTCAATAACAGAAGCCATTCCCTGTCCGACTCCGATACACATTGTAGCCAGACCGGTCTTTAATTTTCTTTTTTCCATTTCATTAATAAGTGTAACGATTATCCTTGAGCCGCTGCTGCCGAGAGGATGTCCGAGGGCAATTGCTCCGCCGTTTACGTTTATAATATTCGCGTCAAGCTCAAGCTCATTAATGCATGCAAGACTCTGCGCGGCAAAAGCTTCGTTGAGTTCTATAAGATCTATATCAGATTTTTTCCGTCCGGATCTGTTGAGTACTTTACGTACAGCAGGGACGGGACCAATGCCCATACATGAAGGATCGACACCTGCTACAGCTGAGGCAATAAATCTCGCTCTTGGTTTCAGATCATGTTTTTTTATAAAATCCTCTGAAGCGATCATAAGCATACTTGCGCCGTCATTAATTCCGCTTGAGTTCCCGGCTGTGACAGTGCCGTTTTCTCTGAAGGCAGGTTTCAGTCCGGCAAGTTTTTCGACAGTAGTATCAAATCTCGGGAATTCATCAGTGTCGAATAATATTTTTTCCTTCTTAGTTGAAACATCCACAGGTAAAATTTCATTCTTAAATTTTCCTGATTCAATTGCAGCTTTTGCTTTCATCTGAGAGTTGTATGCAAACTCATCCTGAGCTTCTCTTGATATTTTATATTGTTCAGCTACATTCTCAGCTGTTTCACCCATTGAGAACGGGTGATACATTTTCGCAAGTTTTTTATTAATGAATCTCCATCCTATAGTGGTGTCAAACATTTCAGCGGTCCTGCCAAAAGCATCCGGATTTTTAGCGAGAACAAAAGGCGCTCTGGTCATGGATTCAACTCCTCCGACAATACAGCATTCTCCTTCACCGCTCTTAATACTTCTTACACCGTCTGCTAACGCCTGCATTCCGGAAGCGCATAGTCTGTTAACAGTTACACCTCCGACTGTGACGGGAAGTCCTGCAAGCAGAACGCACATTCTTGCAACGTTCCGGTTTTCTTCCCCGGCGCCGTTTGCATTACCAAGGATAACATCTTCAATTTCCTCCGGAGAAATATTCTTATCCGTAAAATTCCTTTTTACAATTTCAGAGATGAGCAAAGCAGCCATGTCATCAGGTCTGATATTTTTTAAAGCTCCGGCAAACTTTGCAATTGGGGTTCTGACTGCATCTACAATAAATACATCTTTCAATAGAAAAACCTTTCTGTTAAATTAAAATTGGATTCAAATTAAACAATTAAACATTCTTTTAAAATTAAATTCAAACTGCATAATAATGATCACTGATAATTATAAATTAATATGGATCAGCAGCAGATACCACAGCCTTAGCACAGTCACAGACTCCCACATCACTCATACACACTATCCCATCTCATTCATAATATCTTTACCGCTCCTTTTCTCCTCCATTGTTATCCAAAACGTTTTCGAAAATAAATATATATGTGTGATTTTTCATAATTTAAAGTTTTCTAATAAATAATTAGTATAACCGCCTTTGAAAAATTGCCGAAAGAATTCATAAGCAATTGCGTCAATAAAATTTCCTTGTCTGTCCCGAGTACTCGGGATGCGCAGCAAATTTTGAGTTGGAAATTTTATAGCAATTGTGAGATGAATTCCGGCAATTTTTCAATCCCGAGTTCTCGGGAAGATTTTTCTTTGTTTCTTTCTTTTGATCTCTCAAAAGAAAGAAAGTAAAGAGCAGCTCATCTCTAATTTAAATGCCTGATGTTTTGGACAGATGTGTTTCTCCTCACATTAATACTACAATTAAACAATATTTTTATCCCGACAAAATTTATATTTTACATAAACTTATTTTACATGCTCAGAAATTTTATAAATTCGATTCTCAAAAATTCCGGATACAAACTGGAAAAGATCCGTGTAAAGAAAACCAACGCGGAAGGTTATCCGGAATATCTTGAAGAAGCCGCTGCATTGGAACTTGACGTAAATGAATATCTTGATAATAATAAAGGCTGGATCAAACCTCTCCCCGTCCTTGAAGAAGTTTTCTTTCCGTTCATAAAGAATTTTAATTCACCGGTCATTATGGAACTCGGTCCCGGTACGGGCAGGTGGTCGAGACATATTGCAGAGTTTGCAAAGAAAATAAACTGCAGTGAATACTGTCTTGTGGATCATTCTCCGTGGTTTGTAAATTTTCTCAGCGATTATTTCCGGGAAAATGTTTTAATAAAAGTAAAACAAAACGACGGCATCAGTCTTCCGTTTGAGAAAGGATCTTTCGATGTAATCTTTTCACAGGGAGTTTTACCGGAACTCAAGCCTCCGGTCATTTATCTGTATGCTAAAGAATTTTCAAGAGTCCTGAAAAGCGGCGGTGTATGTGTGTTTGATTACTTTACTTACGACTCGCCGGAAGGATGGGATTATTTTATAAAGGAATCCGAAAAAGGGAATTTATTTTATACTTACTATACAGATGAACTTATCGACAAAATATTTTTTCAGGAAGGGTTTGAATTAATTCAAAGATTCACTTACAGCAAATCAAAATTTCCTGTTTACAGAAAGATCTGATCATCAGAATCTTGCGCTCAGTCCTATGGTAGGAAGTATCGGAAACATACCCACTGTTTTTCTTTTAATGTTCAGATTCTCATCAAGCGAATAATCATACCCCAGAATATTTTTTCTGTTATAAGCGTTTATAATATCAATATAAAAAGACCAGTCAGTTGACCAGAAGTTTGTATAGGCAGTTGCTCGCAGATCCAGTCTGTGATAATCAGGTTTTGTTTCACTGAATTCATTTGCAGCTGTACCAAAATCAAGATTAAATAATACTTCCTGAGCAAGCGGATTTACCGCGATGGAATCACCGATAATTCTCGGTGTGATCCCGACGGGCGGCGTAAATCGGAAGTTTGTTGCAAAAGTCCATCTGGCTCCCAGTTCGAGCCAGTTATTGAAACGGTAATTTAAAACTACATTAGCCGTGTGTCTCTGATCGAATCTGTATGGAGTGGTTATATCGTATTTATTTCTGTCAGAAAAGGACAATGAATAATTTACCCAGCCGTATATTTTACTTTTTGGATTTACATATTTTTTCTCAATGCTGACTTCAAAACCGTAAGCATTTCCGCTGCCAATATTTACTGGGTTTGTTGTAACTGAATCATACGGAAGTTTTTCAGATGACCTCTCCCAGTTAAAAAAACTTTTTATATATTCGGGATCAGTATTGGAAGGATCCTTTATGGAATACTGATATTTATATCCTGTTAATACTTGCTGCTCCAGCAGGTTATCAAACTTTTTATAATATGCTTCTGACTTCATGAACCATTCATTGTTCAGCCATTTGTCAATTCCAAGAATAATATGATACGCGTTCTCAGCTTTCAGATCTTTCTTGTCAGCGTCTTTCAGATCGTAAAATGTCCTTCCGTCCACCAGCTTTTCAAGTCCGGGTGACTGATAATAAACACCTCCGAAAAATCTTAGTGTTGTAACCGGATCCAGCGCATATCCCAGATTCAGACGCGGGGCAAAATATGGTTTCTTTATTATTTGAAAATAATCGAGTCTTAATGATGGCTGTATGAAAAATTTACTGCCGGCTTTGAACATGCTCTGACCATACAGATAAAGTCTTGTATTATTTTCTCCCTCAAGATTAAAATCATCCAGAAATGCAGATGCAGTAGGAAGACTCTGAAACAAGGATCTTAACTGATCATCGACTACTAAATTGTATGAGAGATCTGTTCTTACCACATCAACTCCGGCTCCGAATTCATACGAAGAATTTTTTCCCATAATAATATTATTATTGCTCAGGGAATATTTTCTGAAAGAATATCTGGAATCAAAATTCAGACCAAACAATGCTCCGATCTGTCTGAGACTGTCTCTTTGCTCAGGTGTGTAGTTTTCATCATCAATAAGCGGATCTAATAATTCACTGTTAAAGTCATTATCACCTGTATTTCTGTACCATGAAAAGGTTGTTTTAGATATGAAGTCTTTCTTTGGAGTGAAATGCCATGCGGCTGAAAGCATTTCATTTCTTGAAACGTCATTCACCGCCACGCTGTCCGGATTTGTATTTTCTGCTCCGGGAATGATATCAACACCGTCTCTTGAAAATACACCGTTTACTAAAAACTTACTTTTACCGAAATTACCTAATGCAATTTTAAACTGTATGTCCCTGAAAGAAGGAAATGAAGAATCCTCTGTGATCAGTCCGGCTTTTTTTGCAAAAGGTCCGATTACAAGGTCATAGTATGTTCTTCTCGAAGAGACAAGCCAGGAACCGGGTATGTTAAATGGATTCTTGCCGTTAAATATTACATTGGCATTTGAAATACTTGCGTTGATCATTGAAGAAAAATTTCTCTGCCTGTCGCCTTCCCTGTTTGTTACATCAAGTACAGCGGAAAGTCTGTCACCGTATCTCGCAGGGAAACCGCCTGTAATAAGAGAAATATCGCTGAGGGTTTCGGGATTGAACATACTGACAAGTCCGTAAAGTCTGTACGGATTAAAAATTTCCACATCATCAACAACAATTAAATTCTGATCGGGACCTGAACCTCTTATGATAAGCTGTGATGTGAAATCATTCGGAGATGTAACTCCGGGAAGCGTTTGCAATGTTCTGAGAACGTCTTCCACTGCGCCCGGAAGCATTTTTACATTTTCGGGTTTAATGTTATACAAACTGGTCCGCAGATCGTCCTGCCTCTGCCGGAAAATACCGTAAACTTCGATCTCTTCCGTGCTGAATGATTTCTCTATAAGAAAAATATCCAGAACTTTTTCTTCGCCTTCACTGACACTGAGATTCCGGAATGAATAAATATTGTATTCGGGGTAAACTACTTTTATTTCGTATGTGCCGGCTTCTAACTCTATTCTATATTTTCCGGATCCATCGGTATTAACAGTATATTTATTTTCTTCACCTGTAATTTCGACCGGAACACCGGAAAGTTTGTTTTCCTTTTCACTGTAAACATTGCCTGTAATAACCGCTTTAGAAGAATCAGAAACTGTCTGAGCATAAATACCGGGACAGAATATTATTAATAATAGTATAATTGAATATCGCATTTGATTGTTTGTAAGGAATGATTTTTATAATACTGAAGTGAAAACTGCTATGGACTGGTTTAAGTTTCGTAAATCTATATTAATTCTCATTGGATCTGATAATTTTATTCAGTTTAACCGCTGAAGTTCTGATTTTCTCTGAGATCAGACTCAGACTGTCCTCTTTTTCCGCTGCATATATAATTTCCCTGCTTGAGTTTATTACAAAATTTTTCGTTTTGACATTTTCAATCAATATCGCGGGATCATTTCCCTGAGCGCCTATACCGGGTATCAGAAGAGAAACTCCCGGATTCTTTTCCGAAAAATTTTTTATTTCCTGCAGGTGATTCGCGCCGAATACAAATCCGGTATTATCTTCACTGCCGGCTGATAATATTGTTTCAGTTACATGCTCATACAAATGTCTCTCACCGGCTTTCAGCATTTCAAAATCAGCGTAAGAATTATTCGAGGTCAGCGCTAATACGAATACATGCTTGTTGTTCCGTTTTATGAAAGGTTTTATGGAGTCTGTTCCCATATACGGGCTGATGGTAACGGAATCAAAATTATATTTATCAAAATAAACTTCAGCATATTTCTCAGCGGTATTATCAATATCGCCTCTCTTTGCATCACATATTTTTATGAGTTCGTCCGGAATTGCTTTCAGACTTTCTCTCATTGCCTCAATACCCGATTCTTCGAGATATTCATAAAAAGCGATGTTGAGCTTATATCCGGCGCAGATATCTTTTGTACAATCTATAACAGCTTTGTTAAATTCGAGCGCAGGATTTTTGTAATTCAGAAAATAAACGGGTATCTTTTGTAAGTCTGTATCAAGTCCGATAACGAGATTTGATTTATTCTTTTCCCTTATCAGTTCTGACTTCTGCGTAAAATTCATTAGTTAATTTTTTGTATTCTTTGAAATGATACTTGATTGATCTTCCTACTATCTCATTTGTCTTGGTATTTTTATTATCCTACTTAATATGGCCTTTGATTTCATGATCAATTATTGTATTTGTTATAGTATTTTTACTGTTTCCAGACAAGATTTTCAATGTGTTTTCGAATTCAGTGTTTTGGTTAACATATTCTTTTAAAGTCCGGATATAATTAAAGTTATAATAAGAATTTGGATTACTGTCGATAGCATCAATTAAAAATTGTTCTGCATATGCAGTAAAATTAGGTTCTATAAAAGACATAGATAATAAAGCGTATTTCATTCTATCTAAGTAAACAGAATTATTGTATTGGTTATCGAATTCAGTTACAATTAGTTTGATTTTGTCATAACTACAACCGTTTCCAAACTGCTCATACAAATTAAGAAATTTTTCATGTGCTTCCAGTTCTTCTCCGGAAGGCTTCATTATTGAAAAAGTAACTTTGTTAGAAGTTACACTCTCTACTTTTCCATTTACATAGTAATGGAGAAGAACTTCCAATTGATAATTATCTTCCGGTAAGTAAAAAATACGACCAAATACAGAATGTGGAAACTTTTCCGGATTCCCAAAAGAATGGAGCAAATTTATTATTCCCCAAAGTGTATCAGGATAATTCTTAGTCCCTAAATAAGAACCTCTCCCACCAACATAATTCATCGTATCATTTTTTGAATTCAACAATATCAGTTTTATATCTGCACCCGGATCCAGTTGAGGTTTAAAGTCCAGATTTATTTTTCCCTTAACTATTCGAACAAAGTATTCCACCCACACAGGTTCCGATTCAAGATAACTGCTCTTTGAAGTCTTAATACTTATATTAATATTTTGGTTGCTTGCTTCATGTGCAGAGTTACTAATGCTAAAACTGAAGACTAAAGTTGCACTTGCAAGTAGAAAGGTAATTAGAAAAATACTTTGCTTTTTCATTTTTTCAATTTAAGCTCACCACCACTTTAGTTTCATTTTTCTTGCATCCTTGTCGGCATCTAACATGATGCAGGTATTCCTTTTTAAAAATTCTTCCACATCATTGATTCAACAGGTTTATTTGTCTTTCTGTTATACTTAGCGCTTTGTTTTTTATTATATGGTACTAGCACATCTCCTTCTACTTTAAAATAGATCAGCTGTCCGATCGGCATACCGGCATAAATTTTCACCGGCTGTTTCACTGATATTTCCAGTGTCCAGTTATTCTTAAATCCGACATCTCCTTTTCCTGCAGTTGCATGTATGTCGATACCGAGTCTGCCGATGCTTGATTTTCCTTCAAGGAATGGAACGTACTTGAAAGTTTCTGTATACTCCAGAGTAACACCAAGATAAAGTTTGGTCGGATGAAGTATATGTCCCTCTTTCGGGATCTTAAAATAATTTACTTTATTATGAGCTTTGGCGTCAAGCACTTCATCCTTATACACTGCAAGCCATTCGCCGAGATGAACATCATAGCTGTTAGACCCGAGACACTTTCTGTCAAAAGGTCTTACAAGTATATTCTTGTTTTCAATTTCTTTCAGGATCTGTTTATCTGATAATATCATTTATAAAATGTAAAATTTAAAATTTAAAACTTAATATTGATTCCTGTATCTGTATGCGCTCATTCCGATGCCTATCATTACAAGGAATGAAATGAGTGAAGATATTCCGTAACTCATCATGGGAAGAGGAATACCGATCACAGGCATAATGCCAATTGTCATTCCGACGTTAATCACGAGATGGAATAAAATGATCGATGCAAATCCGATACAGGCGGCGCTGAGAAAATTATTCTTTGTAACATTTGCATTGCTGACAAGCTTAAGAATTATGATCATATAAAGAATAAGTATAGTAACAGATCCGATGAAACCGAATTCTTCTCCTATCATACAATAAATAAAATCAGTCCATTGCTCCGGGATAAATTTAAGCTGCGTCTGTGTCCCCTGTAAAAATCCTTTGCCTGTAAGTCCGCCGGATCCGATCGCAACCTTCGACTGAATTACATTATATCCGCTGCCGAGCGGATCTGTCTCAGGATTGAATACCGCTTTAATTCTCGCCTGCTGATACGGCATTAATTTATTATAAAGTATGTCGACAGAATATCCGATTATTATATTTAATACAAGAGCGCCGGCGGAAAGGAAAACATTTCTTTTGAATATGAGCAGAATGATCCCTATTAGTACCAGTGATCCTATAAAATAATTCACACCGAGGAATGCGCCGATCACTGCTATTACAGGTGATAAAATACAGAACAGCGCGAAGGGAGATAATCCAACCCAGAATAAAACCGGCAGGATCATTGAAACGAAAACGAGCGATGTACCCATGTCAGGCTGCCGCATGATCAATGCAACAGGAATCAGTACGATCGCGCATGCTTTGAGGAAATCCGGTATTCTGTTAATATTCCTGAATCCCTCTTCTGACTTAGACAGGAAATTCGCCAGCGCAAGAACAGTAGCGATCTTTGCAAACTCCGACGGCTGTATTCCGAAACTTCCTATACTGAACCAGCTTTTGGATCCGGAGATTTTTTTTCCGAAAAAAAGTACTAGTACTAAAAGTATCAGTGAAATAAAATATAATATATAAGAAGCTTTTGCGATATGTCTCGGTGGGATGTAACTTATAAAGATCATCATTACTATACCGGCAATTGCAAAGATAAGCTGCTTCGTAAAGTAATCCGTGCCGCTTGTATATGTAGCGCTGAATATTGCGATAAGTCCGGATACGATAACAGCAAGTGTCACGATGATCAGCAGCAGATCTACTCTTTCCAGTATACCTTTATTCATGAACTGTCAATAAATATTTTTATTAATCATAATGATTATCACCTACGGACTTTACTTCCGGATCTGTTTCATTAACGGATGCGCCAAGATACTTCAGCATTAATGCAGCTGCAGTCGGCGCGCCAAAAGAAGATCCCCATCCTTCAAATTCACCGAGTACGCAAATCGCTATCCTCGGATCATCAAACGGGGCAAAGCCTACAAACCATGAATGGTTCTTACCGGACGAATTCTGAGCTGTGCCGGTCTTACCGCTCAGTACTATTTCTTCTGATTTGATACTTGCTGCTGTTCCGTTACCGTTTACTACTAAATACATTCCTTTTTTCACAGCTTCATAATATTTCAGCGGCAGGTCAATTCGTCTTTGTTCATACTTAACTATTTCCTCTTCATTATTCATGCTGTTCTTAATTTTTGATACAAAATGCGGCTGACAGTATAGTCCGTTCATTGCAATAGCCGCAGTATAAGCAACCATCTGAACCGGAGACACGCCGAGTTCACCCTGACCGATCCCCAGACTCACAAGTAATCCCTGTGTCCACTTGTTTTCACCATATCGTTTATCAAAATATTCTCTCGAAGGAAGAAGACCGCTGGTTTCATTGGGAATATCGATCCCAGTCTTTGTCCCAAATCCGAACATTTTACTATACTTATGATAATTATCAATGCCGACCTGCAGTCCGAGTTTATAATAAAAAACGTTTGCGGATACTTCCAGCGCTCTTACTACGTTTATGCTTCCGTAAGCGCCGTGATCTGCAAAACTTCTGTTACCGAAAACAAAAGATCCGGGACATGAGATCGTAGATGTAGTCGTGATGATTCCTGCTTCAAGAGCAGCCAGCGACATCATCATTTTCCATGTTGAGCCCGGCGGATATTTCGTCTGAATTACCCTGTTAAAAAGCGGCTTCTGCGGATCAGTCAGGAGATTTGAAAATATTTTAGAATCTGTCTTACCTGAAAAAGCCGACAGATCAAAATCCGGTTTTGAGACAAAGCAAAGTATCTCGCCGTTCCTCGGATCGACTGCAATGATCGCTCCCTGCTTTCCGTAAATTAATTTCTCTGCAAGCTCCTGCAGATCTCTGTCCATTCCGAGAATAAGATCAGTTCCGTTTACCGGAGCAATATCACTTCTGCCTTCATTTAAACTTCCGATCTCTCTTCCTTTTACATCAACTGTGATGAACTTATATCCCTTTACTCCGCGGAGATGATTTTCATAATTTGATTCAAGTCCGTTTGCTCCGATCATATCTCCCTGCTTGTAATAATCTCCGATCTGCTTTTCTAATTGTTTAGGTGAAATTTCATTGCAGTATCCGAACGAATGTGATCCCCTGAAATTATTGGGGTAAAATCTGGTTGCCTCTACCTGATAATCAACGCCGTTCAGCCGGTCCCGGTTTTCTGCTATAAATGAAATTACTTTGAAGTCAACATCCCTTTTCACTTTAGCAGGATTAAATCTGTTTGTTCCTTTTATATTTTTTAATGTCATTGCAAGAGTATCAGCAGACAGCTCAAGCACCGAAGAAATTTCCTCAAGGATATTTTTATCAAACTGATTGGGGGTGATGGTAACTGTATATGAAGGTTTATTATCTACAAGTATATTACCGTTTCTGTCATACATTATACCCCGGGGCGGAGTAACGGTAATTGTTTTTATGGAGTTTTTGTCAGACTCTTTTGTAAGTTCGTCCGAAGTAAAAAGCTGAAGATATGCAAGCCGAATAATAAACAGGGCAAGTATCGACAGGCAGATCACAAAAATTATATATTTTTTTTTATCCAGGTCCAATTAAGCTCTTTAATTATTTCTTTGTTTCAATAACGTTGGAAAATAAAGTTAATAATACACCGAATACTAAGGTGTATATTGATGTCGTAAGGACAAATTTCATAAATACTTCACCGTATGAGATCGATACGCCCTGATAATAGATCCAGAAAAATATACTGTATGCAACAACAGTACATAAGAACATAATTCCGATGATAGATCTTTTAACAGAACTTTTTGAACTGTCCGTATAAGAAAAATAACCGGCGATAAATCCGGCTACGCTGTATGACAATGCCAGCAGTCCTATAAAGGATCCGTTTAAAAGGTCCATAGTTAGACCTGCAATAAATCCCGATATCATTCCGGGGATCTGACCTCTTGTTATTCCGATATAAATTACCAGTACTATAACCAGATCCGGAGTAATATTATAGTTTGAAATTGCAATCAGCCAGATAAATGAGACCTGAACGATTATCAGAACGGCAAATATTATTGCGAATTTTAAATATTCTGAGAAATACAATTTAAACTTTATTTTTTGGAGTAATACTCTTCGAGTATTACTCTTTCATTTTCCGGCAAATGTTTTAAAACAAATACTTCCTCGAGTGCAGTAAAATTTACAAGAGGTTTTACAATTACTTTCTTGAAAAGATTATCAAGGTTACCTTCTTCTGAAACAATGCCAACGGGAATTCCGGCGGGAAAATAATTACTGTATTCCGATGTTAAAATTATATCACCCTGTTTTACATCCGCGCTCTTTGGAATATTATTGATAATGACATTTTCCGAGCCGTCGTAATTAAGTATACCGTCGACTCTGCTTCGCTGCACTTTCACTGATATGTTAAGATTTCTGTTAAGGAGTAACTGAGCTATTGAATAACTTGAACTCGTTGATACTATTCGTCCGACCAATCCGTCATCTGTTATTACAGGCATATTAATTTTTACGCTGTCGGATTCACCTACATTGAGAGTGATAGTGTTTCTCGCCTGTACCAGAGATTTATTTACGATGCTTGCAATTATCACTCCGGATAAATTTACATTTTTGAGACCAAGGAGTTTTGATAACCGGATGTTTTCCAGCTTGGCTTCCTTTAATTCGGATAACTGATTTGATAATTCAATATTCTTTTCCCTGAGAAACTGGTTCTCTTTCTGAACTTCAAACACATTGGGAACAGCGGATACTCCGCTCTGGATAGTGCCTATAAATCCAACAGCAATAGCTCTGAAAAATCTTACCTGCGAATTGTCATTAGAAAAAATTAAGATGAGGGATAATACTATCAGTAATGAAAATATCAGATATTCTTTAATGTTTAATAAAAATAATCCGATCGCTTTCATTTATACTTATTCAATATTTTCAGCTTTATTAATATTTTTCAAAAGAAGTGAAAATCAATAACAACATAACAATCGCAGATACCTGAATACCGTTTTTATCTTCTGAGTAAAACTTTTTTGTAATGATCAAGATCTTCAAGCACCTTACCTGTTCCGCGGGCAACCGCAGTCAGCGGATCCTCAGCTACATATACAGGGACACCTGTTTCCATTTTAATTCTTTCATCAAGTCCTTTGATCAATGCTCCGCCGCCTGTAAGAAAAATTCCCCTGTCAAGCAGATCTGAAGATAATTCCGGAGCTGTCTTTTCGAGTGCAACTTTGACGGCTTCTATCATCTGAGTAATCGGAGCGTTCAGAGACTCTCTGATCTCAATAGAACTTACTTCAGTGATCTTCGGAACACCGGCCACGAGGTCTCTTCCTTTTACTTCAATTATAACTTCTTCTTTAAGAGGCATTACGGAACCGACCTGACATTTAATTTCTTCAGCTGTTCTTTCCCCGATGAGTATGTTATGATTATTCCGGAAAAATCTTATGATGGATTCTGTAAGTTCGTCACCTGCAATTCTGATCGAAGTCCCGTTTGTGATACCGGATAAAGCGATAACTGCGATCTCAGTTGTACCTCCGCCAATGTCGACGATCATATTTCCGTAAGGCGCCATTACATCCAGACCGATTCCAATCGCTGCAGCCATCGGCTCTGATATCAGCCAGACTTCTTTTGCGCCTGCATGCTCAGCAGTGTCACGGACCGCTCTTTTTTCTACTTCAGTAATTCCGCTCGGTACACATATGACAATCCTTCTCGAAGGCATCCAGCTCGAGCTGATCTTCTTTATGAATTCTTTAATCATGCCTTCGGCAATTTCAAAATCCGCTATCACTCCGTCTTTCATCGGACGAATGGTGTTGAGCTCTTTATGAACTCTACCCATCATTTTTTTTGACTCTTCCCCTATTGCAATTATTTTTCTTGAAGTTACATCATAAGTGACAATTGACGGTTCATTTAAAACAATTCCTTTACCTTTCATATAGATCAGCGTGTTTGCAGTTCCCAGATCTATCGCTATATCATTGGAAAACATTCCTAAAAATGGCATTTAATAATCCTTCAAGTACTATGATAAATTTTAAAAATTTCTAATGTTTGAAATGTCTTGTTCCTGTAAAAACCATTGCTATATCTTTTTCATCCGCCGCTTTTATAACTTCTTCATCTCTGACGGAACCTCCCGGCTGTATTACCGCTGCCGCTCCGGCTTTTGCAAGTTCCAACAGTCCGTCAGCAAACGGAAAAAATGCATCTGAAGCTGTAACGCTTCCTGTCAGATCATGACCAAACTCTTTTGCTTTCATCACTGCGATCTTGGTCGAATCGATCCTGGACGGCTGTCCGCCGCCTATTGCAAGAGTCCTCAGATCTTTCACAAATACGACAGCATTAGATTTTACATGCTTTGCAATTTTTTCTGCAAAGATCAGATCTTCCGCTGCGATGCTGTCAGCTTTTTTTACCGTAACAAAATTTAAACTGCCGGCATCAGTTTTTGCCGAATCTTTTTCCTGCATTAAAACTCCGCCGGATATTTTTCTGAACTCGGTTTTATCCTCTTTATATCTGAATCTGATAAGCCTTCTGTTCTTCTTTTTTTTCAGAAGTTCTAAGGCTTCATCTTCATAATCCGGGGCTAAAATAATTTCAATGAACAATTTATCAATATCTATTGACGTTTTAAAGTCCAATTTTTTATTAAAAATAATTATTCCCCCGAAAGGCGAGACTTTATCCGTAGAAAATGCTTTAGCGTATGCCTCCTGCAGTTCATCAGATATAGCCGCTCCGCATGGATTACCGTGCTTTATAATTCCGCAGAAAGGTTTCGGGTCGCGGAAATCCGAAACTAAAGAATAAGCTGCATCTATATCAAGCATATTATTGTATGAAAGTTCCTTTCCGTGTATCACTTCAAAAATTTCATCAAAGTCATCTTTAAGTAATACAGCTTTCTGATGCGGATTCTCTCCATACCTTAAGCTCATACCTGTATAAGATCCGATATCCGGTATGTTCATAAATTTACTTTCATCGCCATTAATATTTCCGTAAAAATAATTTTTAATTTCATGGTCATACGCTGATGTAGTCTTAAAAGCTTTGTAAGCAAGCATTCTTGAATACTCCGGGGGAATTTTATTTGAGGTCTGATTCAGGACTCTTATAAATTCTTCATACTGATATTTGCTGACCAGCACATTAACGTGCCTGAAATTTTTTGCTGCAGCGCGTATGAGCGTAACGCCGCCGATGTCAATCTGTTCAATTGCTTCTGATTCGGATACTCCTTCTTTCGTAACTGTTTCTTCAAACGGATATAAATTTACAATTACAAGATCTATAGGGTCAAGTTCAAGATTCTTCATATCAGTGTTATGCTCCTCATTTTCCCTGTCACTGAGTATGCCTCCGAAAATTTTCGGATGAAGCGTCTTCACTCTTCCGCCAAGTATCTCGGGAAATCCTGTCAGATCTTCTGCTTTCGTAACTTCAAATCCGCTTTCTGAAAGGAGTTTGAAAGTACCGCCTGTTGATATAATTTCTATATCGAATTTCTTTAGGCTTTCCGCTAATTCTACAATCCCCTCTTTGTCATAAACACTGATCAGCGCTCTCTTTATCAAATTAATTTACTATAACTTTATTTTTTGAAATAATAATTTTCTTTTCTTCAAACTTTTTCACAATTTCAGGATAATACTTATGCTCGAGTTTTCTGATTTTTTGCATCAGAGAAAATTCATCATCATCGTTTGATACAGCGCAGCACTTTTGAAAAATAATTTTCCCTTCATCATATTTTTCATCTGCATAATGGATCGTTATTCCCGAAACCTTTACACCGCTCTCTATCACTGCCCTGTGTACATTGACTCCGTACATTCCTTTACCTCCGAAAGACGGCAGCAATGCAGGATGAATGTTAATTATTCTGTTTCTGAATACTTTCAATAGTTGAGAGCTTAACAGTTTCATGTATCCCGCAAGCAAAATAAAGTCAATACTTTGCTCTTCCACAGCTGATAAAAATAATTTATCGTAAGATGTTTCGGGGATATCCGGATAAAGCGTGCGGTTAATTACTTTATATTTTATTCCGTATTTAACTGCAGTCTGTACTGCGCCGCAATAAGAATTATTTGTAATAAGAAGTGAAATACTGGACTTAATTTTCTTTCGCTTTTCTGAAAGGATCAACGCTTTAAAATTTGTACCGGTGCCGGATGCAAATACACAAATATTCAATTCTTTTCTTTTGTGTGCAAATTAATCAAATTAAAAAAGAGTTACAATTTAAACAAATGAACAGGTTTGCGGATTTTGATTAATATGAGTATTAAAAAATATTTAATATCAAAATTAAAGAGAGTTATAATTTATAAAAAGAATAAGCCGGGGAAGTTACCTTTCCGGCTTATTCGATAAATTATTATCTGTATAAATACGTAAATTTATTTTACAAGCATCAATTTTTTGGAAATGCTTACTGATCCGCTTTCAAGTTTGTAAATATATATTCCGCTTGAAAGATCTGATGCATTTAGTCTGTAAGAATAATATCCCGCAGACTTAAAATCATTTACAAGTGTCTTTACTAATTTTCCTGACATGTCATACAAATTCAGCATTACATTTTCATTAACAGGAACTGAATAATCTATCTTTGTTTCAGGATTAAAAGGATTCGGATAATTCTGAGACAATTCAAAATTATTCGGAACTCCGATGACTACTTCATTTGCAAGATTGTGATATTCGAAGTTGCCGTTAAAGTCTATCTGCTTAAGTCTGTAATTATAAACTCCTGTAGTAAGTCCTTTGTCTCTGTATGAATAAATCTGACCTTCGTTTGTATTTCCGTTTCCGTTTACAAATCCGACTTTTCCCAGACTGCAGGTGATGATGATCTTTCAATATCAAATCCTGAATTATTTATTTCCGAAGAAGTTGACCAGTTAAGCGTCACGTCATTTCCGGAAATTACTGAAACGAAGGAAGCTAACTCAACCGGAAGTACCATTTCAGGATTTAACTGTGACCTGATCTCTCCTCCGGGGAATTGAGAGGAATGAATATTTACATACCATAATCCTGCGAGCAGCTGAGTTTCCTGAGCTGCAGTTAACACAAATATATTACCGTAACTGCCTGAAGTAACGCCTGTTGGGAATCCGGTGAAACCGATCTGTACAGATGCATTTGCTCCCGGAAGAGCGGGTCCGTGAAAATGCGCTGCTGTTGTTCCGGCTGTAAAATTCTGCCAGTAAACTAAAAAAACGATTGTATTGGTATTGTCATCATATGTACCTCTAAGATTTCCTGATCCGGGAGATGCATTCGGCGGCACTTCTTCCAGTCCGGAAAGTGTTTCGAAAATCTCGAAAATGTTTCCGGTCGGTATCACTGGATTTATCTGTGATCTGATTTCTCCGCCGGGAAAAGCTGTTGAATGAATGTTTACATACCACAAACCGCTGAGGAGCTGTGTCTCCTGAGCTGCAGTTAGTAAAAATGTGTTTGGATAATTGCCTGAAGTTGTTCCTATAGGAAAACCGGTAAAACCGATCTGCACGCCGGCATTAGATCCTGCGGGTGCAGGTCCGTGAAAATGAGCGGCTGTTGTACCTGCCGTAAAATTCTGCCACGAGACAGCAAAGATAAGTGTATTTGTTACGTCATCATAATTTGCGATGAGGACGCCTGAAGCGGGTGATCCATTTGGCGGGACTTCCTCAAGTCCGGAAAGTGTTTCGCTGATGCTGTATGTACCTGCATTTGTTACTGTATTTAAAGTAACAACAAAAAGTAACGCAATTGTTAAAATTACTGCTGTAGTTTTAAAATTTTTCATTTCTCCAGAAATTTAATTTAAAAAATAGTTAGGTTAAAATTAAACAGGGAACCTCCTTTCTGTTTTTTTAATTTATTAAATCAGTTATTTAAAATTGAACAAATTATTAATCCCGTTATTTATATTTATTTTAATATAGCAAATTAATGTTACCTTAACAAAATCATTTTCTTCGTTTCCGTAAACTTCAAATTTTCCGTTACATCCGACTGAATTTCAATCCTGTAGAAATAAACTCCGCTTGGAAGTCCCGCTGCATCCCACTGGGTTTCATATGAGCCGGGATTTAATTTTCTTTCAACAGGCGTATCCAGTGTCTTTCCGCTGATATCCGTGATCTGAAGTCTTACAAAACCGCCTTCAGGAAGATCAAATTTTATTTTAGTAGAAGGGTTAAAGGGATTTGGATAATTCTGATGAAGCCTGAATGATTCCGGGATCTCATTACTAATGTTTGTAATATTGATGATCTGATTAAGTTTATATAATACCAGCTGTCCCTGTATTGTATAATGTGGTTCAGTATGTCCGTTATTATTATAATTACAGTCAGCGCAGGTCTGACCTGAAATACATAATGGATTGTTAGGTCTGCAGAAATTTTCATAAGGATACAGATCATAATCTATTACAACATTCTGACCGGGCGTAACATTTGCGGTTACATCATTATCCCATGGTATCACTCCTGCTCCCGGACACCATCCGGCTCTTGCATACTGCCACGTACCGCCCTGCGGACTGCATGGATTTATAGAACAGTCTGATCTCCAGAGAATCTGATCATACACCTGAGAGCCGACACGGAGCGTATGTATCTTCAGAGAAAACTCCGCTGCATTATCAGTACTCCCCTGCCCGTGACCTGTAGTTATTATTTTTACTTTTGCTTTTGAAATATTCTGATCGATTGGAATATTTCGCGGAACAAGTATATCTTCCGGATTCAGCGCAGGATCTCCGTAAACTACTCTGTTATCCTGCCAGAGATTTATCACTTTATATGGTTTCATTTCCGGTACACCTTCAATGAATGCGAACTTAACTGTTACAAGCCAGCCGCGTGCGCCGCCGATCCAGCTCTCTATGTAACTGCCGAGTCTTACGGAATCATGCAGCAGTGACATGTAATCAGTTACGTCAATTTCAAATACACATTGTCCGGGGTAACCTCCGCCCACTATATTGTATGGCGTAACGACTCTTGCTATCTCATAATTTGTTGTCGAATCCGTATAAAGTTTTATCCAGCCGATCCTGTCCCACGGATCACAACCTGCTGCCGGACATCCTATAGTATAATACATTACTATTTTTTCGTAGCTGATACTTGTATCCGGTAATAAAAAATTACCGTAATGAGTATCCGCCCAGTTCTGAAAGTTCTGATCAAATGTAGTTACCCATGTTGTGTCACCTGCATTTACTGAGCCGGCGGAGACAGTGATCAGGATTATAAAAGCTGCAACCGGAATTCTTATTTTATTTAAAACGGACTTGCAATACCTGTAAGTAAAATTTTTAGTCATGAGCTGAAATAAAATTTAAAAAAAGTTTTTGTAAATTAGTCAAAATATTTTTAAGAAGGTATATGTGCAGAAAAAAAAAGACCGGCAAATTAATACCGGTCTTTTTGGGGATTACGCATGAAACAAATATTTTTTAATACAACATCACTTTAGTGATGATTGCATACTTATATTAATTCGATTTTATAAATAAATGCTTTCTTATATCCGACGGCTTAATTACCGGCGATAAGTTTTTCGTTCTTTCATAAATTTCGTGGTCTATATTAATTTCGGAATTTTCAAAAGAAGTTTCTGAAATTATATCCTGCGGCTCTTCAGGATTTATCAGCGCGCCGCCCGGAGTTATTTTTGAAATAAAATTGAACGCATTGTTATCGGCAATTGCCTGATCACTTATATCAGCAATTCCGTCTCCGTTAAGATCTGTTTTAATATATCCGGATTCGAAATTGAATGCGTCATTGTCAATGAGTGAATTGTCATCTATATCTATTATTCCGTCCTGATTCACGTCTCCGCTGTATATGGTCCACTTCGTTCCTTTCAATAACAAGTTGTCCCCGAACGCTTTATTAGCATTTGTTGTAAAGTTATATGCAAGATAATTTGATGCGAACATCTGAGGCGTCTTGCTCCATGTCTCCAGTCCGTTCCTGTGTTTAAGATGCAGATAATAATTTACTCCGTTTGAAGCGTTGTTAAAAATGAATGAATCAAATCCTGCCGAACTTAGGAATCCTTTTGCTGAATCAATTTTTGCATACGGACTTACCGCGCTTCTCAGATATACTCTCACCGTATCACCTGTCATCGAATTCTGATTATTATCATACAGCCCTTCATATAATGCTGTCAGGTCAAGAACTTTCGCGTTCGTGTTAACGCTCTGGATCCAGTCAATGATTTTTGTATAAACTAAAACGGGTCCGAGCGATAATGGCGAACCTCCGGTTGCTCTCAGACTTGAGAACTGATTTGTCATAAAGAAAGTATTGTAATTCGCTCCTGCAAAACTAACGGCTATGCTGGAGTCAGATCCGTTTCCTGTAACTGACTGAGGTTTAAATGCAGCGCTGCTGCCGTTGACCGGGCTTATTAATTCCGGTGTATACGGATCTGAAACCGAATCCTGCGTGATACCGCTGAAAAAACCTATTCCTCTGAATCTGCTCTGACTCGTGGGAATACTTCCGATCCAGTCATCGCTTATGGTTTTTGCTTTAAGATATTGTCTGAAGAATACAGTATCCGCCGGTGCAGCAAACCCCGTCTCCGGATCATTAGGGAAAGATGTATTGTCACTGAAAACGATCAGCGATTTTTTATTTCCGGCAGTTGAGTTGTCAATGAGCTTTTTAAGGAATCTCTGACCCAAGGCGAATAACTTCCTTCTTCCTTGAAGTTCACGATCATTACTTTCCATGGTCTGTATGATCCCGTATAATACATTCCTACAGTATCAAAATTATTCGCATATCTCCCGTCGCTGATCACCGCTCTTACCAGACTGTCTCTGTCCTTTTGTTGCTGCCAGAGGATACACATTTCCTTGGCAATTCTTGGAGTGATAGATGAAGTCATTGCATTGTTGGAATTGTTTCCGTCAGAAATAAGAATGGAATCCCTGACTGTATAAACTGTACCTGATATAAATGTCCATGGATCATAGTTTACAAAAGCGTTTGCTCCCGCGGCTAATCCTGAAACCGTTTTTGTGCTTGTATATCCTCCGGGTGAAATAGTTCTTCTGACGCTGAACGAAACCGCGCCTGTACCTGCATTAAATACTTTCCCCGTCGGAGTGAAAGTTGTTGAGTTAAAATACTGATCATATGTCAGTCCGAGATCAGATACTCCGGCATCTACTGCCGCCTGATTTCCCCATGACAGATTCTATCGCATAATTCTGACCGTACTCTCTCGGAAATTCATACGCGTTGACATTTGTACCGGGAGGAGCCAGGTAAGAATAATAATTTGCATCAGGTCTTGCAGGTATTTCATAATACATCTGCTGAGATGCATACGCAAAATCATTTCCTGCATATTCGGTCTGAGCTATACCGACATAATAATGATCGTTTGTTACTATGAACGGTTTCGGATCTGTGATCTGAAATGATTTATAAGTATTCTGATCAGATGCTTTTATTTTATAATGAGGAGATTTTCCTACTATTGTGCCGCTGCTGTTTAATACAATTCCGTAAACAATCTGACCTGCATTGTCACCCGGAAGTTTTATGTTTACATTTCTTATCTGACCGGTGCCTGACATATAATACTTGTTAAGAAATGACAGCTGACCGATCCAGCCGACGCTGCTGTTACAGCAGTTTGAATCAACGTACCTCCTCGTATTGGAATTAGCTTCCGAGATAAAAGTCTTCACATTATTTCCATTATCATCATCAGCCGGTATCGATACCGTAATATCGGAAAATCCGTTTAACACTGGAGTAAATCCTAAGAAGTCAACCTGAAATGTATCTAACGGTCCGATATATGGAATCTCGAATGAATCCGATAAATTATTGGTGCCGGAAATATTAAGATTCACCATTAAATTATTGATAGGATTTATTGTAAGATTTTTAATGAGTACAGGAATTTTATCCGGCACTCCGTAACTCAAAGGTATTTTTCCTTTTCCCCATAAAATTTCCACAGATGCATCATACCCGCCTGCGTAAGCTCCTACTCTGATATTATCCACATAATAATTATTACCGCAATTTTCCCAGACTTTGAAATATATACTTGAAGCGTTTTCAGGGATGTCAATTATTTTTGTTCCCCATTCATTACTTTGCGGCTGAAAATACTGATCGGTACCGTTCGCTGTTTGTAATTCCCATCCTTCATAATAGACCAGACTATAATAAATTTCATCTACAGCATCATAGTAATAGATTTCCAGATCATCATAATAAGTATTGCCGTCATCATACGGCGCATATGCATAATCAAAAATAAGTTTATCTCCGGATTGTGTATTCGAAGTAAAATCTTTTGTGAAAATTATATTATCCGAGTAGTTACATTGCCAGGATGAATAGAGCATACTGTAGTTTCCGCTGCCGTAACCGCTTACATAAGCCTGCTCCCATTCAGTTGACCCGTTTAAATTAATCCAGTTTATAGGAGGAAAATTTCCTGATTCAAAATCTTCATCGAGAAGCCAGGTGCCGCGCAAATTCTTTTTAAAAGATTTTTGATTGTCAGAAATAATTTCATTTATTATTTTTTGGTCAATTATCTTTTTTCCTTTTTTATGAAATGAAGATGTTTTTACTTTTTTGGAGTTGCCCACTGAATTTTGCTGCGATACCGCATTCCCCGCTGTTAGGATAATTGACAATGCGCAGATAAATACAAGTGAAATTAATGATTTCATTTTCAACCTTTCGTTAATATTATTTGAATATTTTTTTAAATTCATTAGTATTAAAATAAACTTTCCGGAATTTAATTGTTATCAAGAAACGTATGGCGTACGATGAAATGATATGTTTAACTCCGGAAAGTATAAAAAATTGAAATTGTCACCATACGCCAAGTGGTACAAAATTATATCAATTAATCTTTTATTCCAAAGAAACTTATTTTCGAATTTAGAAACATTAGCCGGTACTTTAATATAAAAAATACTTTAATCATCTGTTCCCGAGCCATATTCGCACTTTTTATCAATCGATTTTTAGAAAAATTATATGTATAAATCAAAATTAATTCAGCTTTTAAAAACGTTTTCAGCAGCGGAATTAAAACAATTCCGTGAATTTACAGCTTCACCTTATTTCAATAAAAATAAAAATGTCATTTCACTGCTTGAAGTATTAAAGAAATACTATCCGGAATTTAACAGTAAGAAATTAGAATCTGAAGAAGTGTTTAAAGAAATGTTCCCTGATGAAGAATATGATTATTTTAAAATTAAAAATATTTCTTCCGATCTGCTTGCTATCAGTAAGGAATTCCTTAAGATCAGTTATTTTCAGAAGAATGATCATCTCAATAATAAGTTTTTACTTGAACAGTTCAGAGACAGGGATCTGGATAAAATGCATGAACAGCTTTTCAAATCTTACAGTGACAGCTTAACCCGTGATCCTGTGAGGGATGAGGCATATTTCCTTAAAATGTCTGATCTGTCTAAAGAATTAAAATCATTTTACTCTCCGAAGAATCCAAATTCTGATTTTGAACTTTTTCAGGATCAGCTCGATAATGAGCTGAATCACTTTCTCATAAATGCTCTTGAGCTTTATACAACAATGCTGCATGAGATCAAGCAGAATAACTGCAGCTTTGATTTGAAAATGTTTGATGAAGTCATGATCTATCTCGAAAAGAATTTCTCAAAGCTTACTCCGGTAATTCAGATGTATTATTATATTACCCTCCTTCTGATGAATAATGATCAGAATATTTTTTATAAACTGAAGGATATTTTTAAAAAACATTCAGCCAGTCTTAATGAATATCATACTTATATGTATTATTTACATATGTCCGGCTTCTGCGCTGAGATGTATAATATTTACTGCAGTAAAGATTTTATGAAAGAACATTTTTATTTGTCAAAAGACAGTTTTGATACCGGCACAATTTTTATGGGAAAGATAATGTATCTCGATTTTCTGAATTATGTGAAGATTGCTGTGCGGGTGGATGAATATGAATGGGCTGAGAAATATATTGAACAGTATAAGGATATGCTTAATGAAGAAAAGGAAAGCACACTGAATTTTTGTTACGGTTATATTGAATTTAAAAAAGGCAACAGGAGCAAAGCTCTTGAGCTTATGTCAAAGACTAACTTTCCAAATTACATTATAAAGCTTCAGGTAAAAATTATTATGCTGCAGATATTTTATGAGGAAGGTTTTTATGATCAGGCGGTTGCAGGCATAGATTCCTTCAGGCATTTTCTCGGAAGGGAAAAATCCATTAAGGATAATTACAAAGAATCGTTTTCGGATTTTTTGAAAATCACAGGCGAACTTGTCAGGCTGCAGCAGTCAGTTTATGTAAATAATAAGAAACATGTTGAAGCGGAATTAATGAGATTACGGGAAGCCGCCGACAGATCTTCTCAAAATCAATTCGGTATAAAACTCTGGCTTTTTGATATGTTAAATAGTTTTAAAAAGTAAAATCATGGCAAATGTTAATGATCTTCCCTTCATGTTACATAATAGAGTTAAAGGTTTATCATTTATATAGAATACTAATATTTGTAAATTAGAATCATGCTTATCCCTAAACTCTTCACAACTTTTAAATCATACACAAAAGAACAGTTTTACAAAGACCTTGCTGCCGGAACAATCGTCGGAGTTGTAGCATTACCTCTTGCAATTGCTTTCGGGATCGCTTCCGGAGTTTCTCCTGAGAAAGGACTTATCACTGCGATCATCGGCGGTTTTATAATTTCAGTTCTTGGAGGAAGCCGTGTACAGATCGGCGGACCGACAGGAGCATTCATTGTAATTGTATTCGGCATCATTCAGGGATACGGTCTTGACGGTCTGATGATAGCAACAATTTTAGCCGGGATCATTCTCATTATTATGGGGTTAATGAAACTTGGCACTCTCATTAAGTTCATTCCATTACCTCTGATCGCGGGATTCACTTCAGGGATAGCATTGATCATATTCACAACGCAGATCAATGATCTGTTCGGTTTAAAAATTGAAAATCTCCCTCCGGAATTTCTTGAGAAAATTCCGGTGTATATTGCAAATTTTAATTTACTTAATACTGATACATTAATTGTTACAATAATTTCTTTTCTGATAATAATATTTCTTCCTTATATTACAAAAAAAATCCCGGGAATTTTCGTAGCGCTGATTGCCGGTACATTAATAACACAATTCTTTGGACTGGATACAGAAACTATCAGCTCAAGGTTCGGAGAAATACCAAACACGCTGCCGTCACCTTCATTCCCGGAAATTACTTACGCAAAAATTTACGGACTGCTGGGTCCGGCATTTACCATAGCAATACTTGCATCAATCGAATCATTGTTAAGCGCTGTAGTTGCCGACGGAATGATCGGCGGCAGACACCGTTCAAATATGGAACTTGTAGCAAACGGTGCAGCTAATATCCTTTCTCCCATATTCGGCGGAATTCCCGTTACCGGCGCGATTGCAAGAACAGTTACTAATATTAAAAGCGGCGGAAGAACCCCGGTGGCGGGTATTATTCATGCGTTCATTCTTCTTCTGGTAATGATATTTTTCGGACAGTATGCAGGCATGGTGCCGCTTTGTGTCCTTGCAGCAATTCTTGTCGTCGTCGCCTATAATATGTTTGACTGGAGAGAATTCAGATCACAGCTTAGAATGCCGAAGAGTGATGTTGTTGTATTTCTCACAACTTTCTGCCTGACTGTTTTATTTGATCTGACCATTGCAATAGAGATCGGGATGATTTTAACCGCATTCCTTTTTATGCACCGAATGGCAAACGTTGCGAATATCGGGATCATTTCACGAGAGTTCGATGAAAATTCCGGGACTGAAGATTCAGGTGCAAATTCTGTTCAGGGAAAAGAAATTCCGGATGGCGTCATTATTTATGAAGTCAATGGTCCGTTCTTCTTCGGCGCTGCAAGTAAATTTAAGGATGTGCTCAGAACAGTTCATTCAAATTCAAAGATACTAATTTTAAGACTCAGAAATGTACCGGCTATTGATGCGACAGGTATTGCGACGATAGAGGATATTTACGAAGAATGCATTGATAGAAACTCAGTATTGATCTTATCCGGAATTCATGCCCAGCCGCTCTTTGCCGCAGAAAAAGCCGGACTCATTAAAAAGATCGGTGATGATAATGTGAGAGGAAATATTGACGATGCATTAAACCGCGCGCGGGAAATTCTTGGATTACCGCCAAAGGAAATTACTGCATCAAAGGAAAGTTCGGTGGAGAAATAATATTCTTGACCATTTTAAGTTTTAAAAAAAAAGCTCCATACGGGAGCTTCTTATTTATAACCTATTTAAAATCTTACTAAGCATCCTTAAGAGCTTCTGCGCCGCCGACGATCTCAAGAATTTCTTTTGTGATCGCTGCCTGTCTCGCCTGATTGTATGAAAGCTGAAGCTCAAGCAAAAGATCAGTAGCATTCTTAGTTGCGGTTTCCATTGCCGTCATTCTTGCTGCGTGTTCTGATGTATTTGATTCGAGAAGAACTTTCCACATCTGTACTCTCAGCTGCTTTGGTATAAGCTCTTTTATAATTTGAATTTCAGACGGCTCGTAAATATAATCAGTTGCTGTCGTCTTTTCCTTGTTTTCCGTCTTATCAGATTTATCAGTCTTCTTTGGTTTATTTTTTTTAAGAGGAAGGAACTGCTCTTTTACAGTCACCTGTTTTACCATGGTTACAAATTCATTGAAAATAATTTCCACTGAATCAAATGTCTTCTTTTTATAATTATCAACCAAGAAATTAACAATTTCATTTGACAATTCAATTGTCAGATCACTGAATATACCTGTCTTGCTGTAAACAATATCGATATCTCTTTTTTAAGTGCGTCAAAAGCTTTTTTTCCGATAATAACTACTTTAGTATTATCACCGAGACTTTTAATATAAGTATATGCGTATCTTATTATGTTCGTATTGAATGAACCAGCAAGTCCCCTGTCAGATGAAACGACGACTACGCATCTTGTTCTGATCTCTCTCGGTTCGAGAAGTTCATCAGCGCCTTCGCCTGCAGCGCTTACAAGATCTGTGAGAAGTTCATTTATCTTTTTTGCATAAGGTCTGGAAGCAATGGTTCTCTCCTGAGCTCTTCTGAGTTTCGCTGAAGCCACCATCTTCATTGCCTTGGTGATCTTCTGCGTACTTTTGATCCCGCCTATCCGAACTTTTAATTCTTTTAATGTCGCCAATTCCTGTCCGCTGTATTAATTAATGGTTGACTTGAATCTTTCCGTAAATGATTTTAAAATTTCATCCATCTTGTCAGTATTTTCTTTCACAAGATCTTTTGTTTCCCTGATGCTTTGTAAAATTGCCGGGTGCATATTCTCTACTTCCTGCAGCAGATCATTCTGATATCTCTGAATGTGCGGGATCGGGATCTCATCCATATATCCTTTTGTAGCTGAATATATTATCATCACCTGATTTTCAATCGCCATCGGAGAATATTGTTTTTGCTTTAGTATCTCTACAAGTCTTTCACCTCTTCTGAGCTGCGCCTGTGTAGCTTTATCAAGATCTGATCCGAATTTTGCGAATGCTTCAAGCTCTCTGAACTGAGCAAGCTCAAGTCTGAGTGTTCCTGCAATTTTCTTCATCGCTTTGATCTGTGCATTACCTCCTACCCTTGATACAGAAATACCGACGTTGATAGCCGGTCTCACGCCTGCGTTGAAGAGATTCGGTTCAAGATATATCTGACCGTCCGTAATGGAAATTACGTTCGTGGGAATATATGCTGACACGTCGCCTTCCTGCGTTTCGATCACAGGTAAAGCGGTAAGACTTCCGCCCCCGAGATCATCTGAAAGTTTTGATGCTCTTTCAAGCAGTCTTGAGTGGAGATAGAAAACGTCTCCCGGATAAGCTTCTCTGCCAGGAGGTCTTCTTAAGAGAAGTGAAACTTCCCTGTATTAAGCCGCCTGTTTGGAAAGATCATCATACACTACCAATGCATGTCTTCCTGAATCCCTGAAATATTCACCGAGTGTAGCGCCGGAGAACGGAGCGATATACTGCAGCGGAGCCGGATCTGAAGCTGTAGCGACAATGACCGTTGTAAATTCCATCGCGCCTGCTTCTTCAAGACTTTTTACAACCTGAGCTACCGTCGAACCTTTCTGACCAATAGCTACATATATACAAAATACATCTTTACCTTTCTGATTGATAATTGTATCAACTGCAACAGCAGTCTTACCTGTTTGTCTGTCACCGATGATCAGTTCTCTCTGACCTCTTCCAATCGGGATCATAGCGTCGATAGCTTTCAGTCCTGTCTGAAGCGGCTCTTTCACCGGCTGTCTCTGAATTACACCCAGTGCTTTTCTTTCCAGCGGAAGAAATTTATCAGTATGAATTTCACCTTTGCCGTCGATAGGCTGTCCGAGCGGATTGATTACTCTTCCGAGCATCTGCTCGCCTACAGGCATAGAAGCGATACGCTTTGTTCTCTTGACCTGATCGCCTTCTTTTATGAGTGATGACTCACCGAATAAAATACATCCTACATTATCTTCTTCAAGATTTAATGCAATTCCGAAAACACCGTTTGGAAATTCTATTAGTTCTCCGGCTTCACACTTTGCCAGACCGTAAACCCTTGCCACACCGTCACCTACATACAGCACTGTTCCTACTTCATATACATCGACTTCCGTTTCAAAACCTGATAGCTGTTTTCTGAGTATCGCGGAAATCTCGTCTGATTTTACCTCTGCCATTATTTATATCTCCTGATTATTGTTAAGATTATTTTTTTGAAATTATAGAACTACTTAAAACTGATTAAATTAATTCAGTGAAATATCTCCGGTCCTGAATCTTTCTCTGAGTATTTCCAGCTGTCTCTTAATGCTCGCATCAAGGACGGTATCACTTATTGTCGCTACAAATCCGCCGATAATAGAATTATCCAGCTCGAATTTCATATCGCTTTTAAGTTTTGTAAACGCTTCAATGCTTTTTTTCATATTTTCTTTTTCCTGATCATTAAGCTCTACTGAAGTTCTGACATGTACATCCACTATTCCCTGCTTTTCCTTTTTAAGGTTAAGAAAATCAGTAAAGATATCCTTCACAAGACTTTCTCTTCTTCTTCCTATTATAATGTTCAGAAATGTCATAACAAGTTCGGATACATCGCTCCCGAATATTTCCTTTACTGCAGCAAGTTTTTTGCTTTTGCTTATGACAGGACTTTCAAAAAATAATTCAAGCTCTCTGTATGTGTTGATCATCTCAAGCGATCTCGCGATTTCCTTTGAGATCTGCTCGACGTTACCTCTTTCCTCGGCTATGGAATACAATGCAGACGAATATCTTCTGGCGGCTTTTGAAATCATTTTTTAATTAATCTTCTAAAAATATTTATATCTTAATTCTTCGGTATCTGGGAAATAAAATCATTGACGATCTTTTTCTGCCTGGTCTCATCAAGCGTATCATTGAGGATCTTCTCAGCAGCTTTAATGGCAAGATCAGAAACTTCATTTCTCAGGTCAGCCATTGCGGTTTCTTTCTCTTTTTTAATTTCCTCTTTTGCCTGCTCAATAAGTTTTCTGGATTCAGCAGTTGCTTTGGCTTTGATCTCATCGCCAATCTTACCGGACATTTCCTTTGCTTCATTAATGACCTTCATTGACTGCGCATTTGCATCAGCCATGATCTTTTTATTTTCAGCGATCATATTTTCAGCGTCCTTTTTAAGATTCTCAGCCTGCTCTACTGCATCCTTAATAGACTGTTCCCTTGAGTTAAGCGCTGACAGAAGCGGTTTCCATGCAAGCTTTTTAAGAATAAAAAGAAGCAATACGAAAATGATCAGCTGCCAGATTATCAGACCGGGATTGATAGATAAAAGCATCGGCTTTTCATCCCCGCTGAATAAAAATATAAAGGAATAATTATATAGTAATGAAAGATAATATATCATTATCTGAATTGTTTAAATTTAATTTAAGGGAAATAAAAATTTCAGTTTCCCCTGTTTGCGGTTATATCTTAGCTCTTTGTTGCAAGCAAAATACAGATCACAAGACCGAAAAGAGCAACACCTTCTACAAGCGCTGCAGCAATGATCATTGATGTTCTGATCTCACCTAATGCTTCCGGCTGTCTTCCGCTGGCTTCCATTGCAGATCCTGCAAGTCTTCCGATTCCGATACCTGCACCTATTACTGTCAATCCGGCTCCAATACCGGCTCCTAAAAATGCTAAATCCATTTTAGATTAGTCTCCTTTTGTTTTTAATTTATTTTAATATATTTTTTTGTTTCTTTATAATTCCGATTAATGATGATGCATTGCCATGTTAATGTAAAGCACTGAAAGCATTGTGAAGATATATGCCTGCAGCAGCGCGATGAAAATTTCCATCATATATATAAATAATGCAAACGGCACTGCGATCACAGAGCCTGCATATTCCATTACAAATATCAGACCGATAAGAGAAAATATGATGATCGAACCTGCAGTAATATTTGCAAATAACCTCATTAACAGAGAGAATGGCTTTGTGAATAATCCGATAAACTCAACTACAACCATGATCGGCAATACAAACACCGGCACTCCCGGCGGAACGAGCGCTTTCAGATAACCGCCGAACCCGTGTGCCTGAATGCCTTTTGCCTGAGTGATAAAGAATGTTACCAGAGCAAGACCGGCTGTTACGTTTATATTCTTTGTCGGCTGAGCCATGAACGGGAACAGTCCGATGAGATTCGCAAACATAATGAAGAAGAATAGAGTCAGAAAAAAAGGCATAAGTTTCAGACCTTCTTTTCCCATATTAGGAACGACAATGTCATCCCTTACAAATACTATAAGTGATTCGACAAGATTTCCGATGCCTCTCGGATATTTGTTTTTTTTGTTTCCTGAGACTGCCATTAAAAGCACTAATATCAGAATAACAGATGACAATATCATCATAAAGAGAGTCTTCGTGATGGAAAAATCAAAGGTCATTCCGAAAATATGAACCGGTTCGAATTTAGGGAGATACAGTTTTCCGAGGAAATAAAAATCTATGTAGTCATGATCCACTACCTTATCAATAATATCAAGTGTTTCTTTTTCCGCAGATTTAATATCCGATGTAATACCTGACTTGTCATCGTTGCTGTCCGCAGCGAATGAAAGATCAGTATTGAATGTGAATGCAAAAAGGATTAAAAATATTCCGGCTAACTTGGTAAAGACTGAACCGGTTTTAAACGGAGGTGTATGATGCAAATTATTAAAAATTTTTATAATACTTAGTTGATTGAATTTTTTCTTCCGGATGACATGTAATTTATTTCAAATATCATGAATAAAAAATAAAAGAAAAATAAAACTACGCTGAATCCGATTTTATCTATTTTCAAAAAGTAGATCAGAATGAAAACCAGTCCCGCGACTGCGAACATTCTTACTACCATACTTAAAAGAACTGTATTGAAAAATCCTTTGCCCTTGTCTGTAAAAGCTTTCGTGATTATAAAACTGCCGGCCATTACATTTACAAAACTTATAAGCCATCCGAGCAGCAAAGGTAAGGAATAATTATCAAGACCCCTTATCTTTATGATGACAAATGCAGTTGTTAAAAGAACGACACTTATTATAACAATCTTATTTATGAATTTTTTGAACTCTCCGGTATTCAGAACTTATTGTATTTAGGATTTTCTTTTTTATCGGTTGCTGTGAGCTTTTTTATGTTAAGATAAAAACTGTAAAAGCCTGCTGCAAATCCGATGAAAGTCAAAGATAAAGTAAACAGAAACCCGGTCTGAAATTTACCGTCAAGCCACATTCCAACCCATAAAAAGATCAGGATTGTAACCGCTAAAGTTACACCCAGTCCTGAATACTGAGCTATTTTAGAATCTGCCTTGAATAATGGCTTCGTAAGTATCTTTTTTAAAGAACTTTCACCCTTTTCAGGAGTGTCTTTTGAATCATTCATAAAACATTGTTAGCAATTACAAACTTAATTAAAATGTGTTGTAAAATCAATTCAGCTTTAACGGGATTTTGGAAATTTCCTGATTTATTTTCTGTCAGGCCGAATTAAGATGCAGTCACGTAATCGCGGAGACAAATTATTTGGAATTTCTAATCTGTCTGAATGTGAGTTTACACTGTCATATTATAATAAAAGAATAATCTGAATTAGAAAAACTCAATTTATCACAACTACACTGTTAAAAGTATTATTCTCTCTGAATGTCTCACCGGAAGTGTTATAGGGATCTATGATAAATGAGAGATCATATGTACCGGCTGTTCCGATTGTAACTGTAAATGTAAACTGCTGGGTGGCATCATTATCAAGTTCGTTCATGTTAGAGAAATTATTAACCTGTACATTACCGTTAGCCCTGTTAACCATTTTAAGCTCAACAACGGATTGTTTGGATCTTTCCGCGCTGCAGTCACCGGATGAAATATTCTGCACAGTAAATCTTAAAGTGAATGTCTGATTCACTCCGGCTGCGGAAGGAAATTCCTGCGCTGTCTGTCTCAGATCGGGCGGATCGTTTTTTGTAATACAGCAGGAAGATAACTGAACGAACAGAATGAATACTATAAAACGCGGAAAATATTTTTTCAGATTAAACATATTAGTTTTATATTAAAAAAAATTTTACGCAAAATAATAAATTAATTTTTAACTAAAACTGAAATATATTTAGTTACATACAGGCTGGTTTTTACTTCAGACTTTTACAAACTCATTTATTCCGGTAAAATAGATCAGACCGGTTACTTCTTTATCCGGATATACTTTATTTACAACTTCTTTATATATGCTGATCTGTTTCTTATACTGCTCAAGAAATTTTTTACCGCTTCCGGTTTTATAATCAACTATCTCCACTCTGTCCTTATATATCAGAATAAGATCAATTGTGCCTCTTATCATTTCATTTCCTGACGGATAAAGAAAATCAACTTCCGAATGTATCTCCTCAGCGCCGCAATTTTTTAGGAAAGAATAAATTCCTCTAACTTCTTCGCTCTCAAAACCCGGATCTATTTTGTTAGCAATACGCTGGGCTGCAAGGTGAATTTTGATTCCGTATTCCATCGCTTCATTATTCCCTGCAGAAATATCCGGCACAATTTCTGATTCAAAACTTTCACTTGCAGGAACGTCTTCATCCATAAGAGTATGTACTGAGACAAATTTCCTGCCGTGCGATTTAACTTCCGGCGCTTTGATCTCTTCTCTGTCAATTTCATTTTTAAATTCAACAGGAATGATCTGATAATCAAAATTATTTACCGGTATTTCCCCGCAAAAGGTCAGCAGATCTTTAAAAAAATTCGACGCTTTACGTGTAGTAAAATACAGATATTGCTTTGCTCTCGTTGCAGCTACATACAGGAGTCTCCTTTCCTCATCGTAATTTCCTGTCTTCAGCATGCATATCAATATTTCACTTCTCCAGTTATCAAACACACCGGAATATTCACCGATACTGCCAAATTGTTTTCGTAATCTTAAACCGCTGACCGGATGATAATAAATATTGGGATAAGAAGATTTTGATGAAGGAAAAACTAATGTGTTCATATTCGCAAGTATAACTACCGGGTATTCAAGTCCCTTGGATCCGTGTATTGTCTGATACACAACAGCATTATCAGTATTGCTGATCTCAATATTGAATCTGTCAATTTTCAGATTGTTGATCAGATTGGTAAGTTCACCGGGTGATAGTAGATCGTTTTTTATCCAGCTGCTGAACTCAGTAAGTATTGCATTACAATATTCATCTTCAAATCCATAACGTGTGAATATCATCTCAATTACATTCAGTAAATTTTCTTTTTCGGAAGCAAGTTTATCCCTGAAATCAAAGAGCTCTCTGAAATATTCGCTTTCAGCATTAGTATTATTTTTGCTTATCAGATCCGTCAGATATTTTAATTCATTAAATTTATTTCCGTCCGTTTCGAGTATCGGCAGCCATCCTTCAGCGGAATTCACATTCAGCATTACCCGCAGCCATGCAAGCAGAAGGATCCCCTGCTGAGAAGCAAACAATTCAAGTCCTCCTTCGAAATTTACAGGAATGTTTTTTGTGATCCCCTCTTTCTGAAGTTTCAGACCGAATTCATTTGTCCGGGAGAGTACGCATATATCTGAATACTGAATTCTTCTTTCACATTTAACGCTGCCGTCCTTTTCAAATTCTCTGATCAGATATTTTTCATCGTTTGTCAGCTCGGATATTTTTTTAAGAATAAGCTCCGTTTCACTGTCAGAATCCTGTACAGCGCTTTCATAGAATGCAATTTCAGTCAGATCATCAAGCTCTCTTATTGCAGTAAGCGGTTTGCTGAAATTATTAGTTACCATTTCTATATCAGGTTTATCGTCAGCGGAACCTTTGCATTTCAGCGTATGCATGCTGAAGTCAAGTATCTTCTGCGAACTTCTGTAATTATATTCAAAAGTTATTTTATTAATTGCAGACTCATCAGTGTTGTAGGTAATTCTTTCACTGCCTTTATTCAGTACTTTTTTATAATCGGAAAGTCTTTCGGAAAAGAGCGTGATGTTTTCAATAGTTGTATTTCTGAATCCGTAGATCCCCTGCTTCCAGTCGCCGACCACGCCGATGTTTGCCGTACCGTTTATGTCTTTGCAGAGCAGCATCAGCAGAAGGAACTGTATCTCATCAGTGTCCTGAAATTCATCTACCATTATGTATTCAAACTGTGAAGCGTTTCTTATTTCCTTATCACTGTATAAAACCAGATATGCGAACATTATTACAAAATCAAAATTCAGTATATTTCTCTTCAGCATAAATTCTATATAGGAATAATATACATCACGCATAAATTCTATAAGTTCCTCCTGCATTTCATCACTGAATATTTCATCAATCAGACTTTCTTTAACTCTTTTGCCTTCGAGATTTTCTTCATAATTAAAATCGAAACAAACTTTATCTTTCATACCTTTAATAATACTATGCATCTCATTCTGAACTTCTGAAGTTTTCCCCATGCATACTTCATTCATCTGCTCAAACTTTTTGCGGTACTCATCCTCATTTCCTTTCAGCAATTCAGCTCCATTGCTGAACCATCCTTTAGATGTGGGGAATATTCCTATGCTGCAGAGTTTCTTTATGGAAGACAGAACCGTTTCATAATCGTATGACAGACTTTTATAAATACTTTCATATTTTCTGAAATTACTTTTTCTGAACTTAAGATAGAATTTTCTGAACAATTCACTCTCGTAAATATTTTCTTCAGCAACATTGAAATTTCCAGTAAGCATTTCACTGATACCAAGGATTGACGGCGCCTTCAGTCCGTATTTTTTGAGAAACCTCAGACAATAGGAATGGAAATTCAGCACAGGCGCTTCAAGCAGATCCGTAATACTGACTTCCTGTTCATATGCCGCTGTTACAACATCATTCCGCATTTGCTCAGCTGCATTCCTTGTAAAAGTAATAAGCAGTATGTCTTTCGGATGAACTCCGGCGTTGATTAGATTTTTATATCTTCTTATTATAGTATGTGTCTTTCCTGTTCCTGCGCCTGCATCTACAATGTAAATACCGTTTGTCGATTCAGCAAAAGTATCCTGAGGATTAATATTGGATATTTTAGTTATTTTAGTTTTCATCGGCTGTGAGTAATTTATTTCCGGGACAAATATTCAGGTAATCACAATTACAGCAGACACTCCGGAGATCATTGACAGGTCTGTTTGGAAAATCAGCGCCTGAGAATGTATTAATCTCAATGATCTTCTCCTTTGCGAATTTCACAAAATTATCCGCGTCATCTTTATAAATAAAAGGAAACTCCGCAGATCCTTTTCTTGCGCTGTTCATACATTTTAACAGCGCCTGAATATCCTTATTTCTGAATGTCTCTTCTTTGGTTCTTTTGAACTGCTTGTAAGTCAATCCCCTATCATAAATAAGATGATTGTGAATCTTTGTTTCCAGTTTATCTGTCAGCGATCCCGGATCATAAAAATCAATTTCCTCAATAGTATCAAGCATAATTTTTCTGTAATCTTCGTATCTCAATTCCTTTAAAATATCTACGTTAAGTAAATCATAAAACTCCTGCGAGATCATATATCTCTTAAAAGTTTCAGGTATATATACTACTGTAGATTTTGATTTTTCCGGATCTGCTTTTCCTTTAATGAAATCATTATAATTAACGAGCAGATTCAGATAAATAAATTTTAATTTGGAGTCAGGATCATCTTCTCTTTTACCGGAGATATAAGCAATAGTCTGAAAGTTTGCGCTGTCAGCTTTATCTTTTCTTATCCTTTCAATATTGAATTCCCTTATCAGAACTTCAGATGATTTACCGCTTTTGGAAGATTTATAATCTATAATAGTATTTCCAAGAGTCAGATCTATTTTACCGGATATTCCTGCATTAACCGCCTTCAGCCATTTTTCAGTATTAAGATACTTCTTCTTAAGACGGGTTTTTTTAAAAAGGAAATTGCTTTCAGCTTTAACTGCTTTCGATCCTTTCTCAATTTCAAGCTGAGTTTTAATTTCAGATTCCATTGAGTCCAGAAATTCCATTATTACTTTCATGCCGACTTTGAAAGCAGACCGCTCAGTGTCAGCGTTGAATTCATTCAGAAAACCCGAATATTCTCTGCAGATAAGATCGAGTATGTTGCCGAAATTTTCTTTGCAGTATTCAGGATAATTAAAACAAAATTCTGCAAAACAGTGAAGAAGAGTTCCTTTTAGAAAATAACTTCTTTCCTGCTGAGTTGTAAGTTTCCCGTATGAATAATTCTTCGGACATGAATAAAATGAATTCAAAGAGGAAGGAGAAATAAATTCTAACATTACAGGATGCGGGGATCTTACTTCCGGCGGAAATACATTTTTTATATTTATGTCTGAAGGTTTTACAGAAGTCTGCACAGGAGAAAAAAATTCATCATCAAACTTCTTAATATTTCTGCCGGTAAGAATATTAAAATAATAACACGGTATAACAGACCGGTTCTTAATTATATTCTGCGCAAGATAAAATCTTTCCTCTCCCTGAGAAAGTAATATCCGAAATTTTTCGAGATTCTTTTTTTCTTCAACGGCTCTGTCTATATACGCTTTATCCGTGCTCAGCTTTGTCCAGCTGTCATCCATTCCTATAAATACAGTGATCTGCCTGTCAACAAAAGCTGAATTGCCTGCATTTACAAAGAGCACACCTTCTTTAGACTTTCCTGTTTCCAGATCAATATTGAGAATAAAATATTTCAGCTCATTAAATCTGTCCTCACTGATCTTCTTATCACCTGTCTCAGTAACTGCAAGTAATTCTCTGACAGCATTGCTGAAATTTTTTCCTGAAAGAAATTCTATTCTGTTATACAGTTCAGAGAATGTAAATTTCTCAATGTCTTTCATCAGATTAAAAACATCCGTCAGAACTTTATTCCCTTTGCTTAAAGAAATATATCCGGACAGACTGAAATCCGAATACTTTCTGTCAATGCTGATCCCAAAAAGTGGTTCAGTAAAAAAGATATCCTTTACTAAATGATCTGAGACATTAAAAGAAGATTCTATGAACGATAAATAATTACTGACTGAAATATCTTCCTTCAGAAAGGACTTCAGCTCCAGTTTGATCCCTCTGCGGCTGAATGCTGATTTAAATAAATTCTTAAGTTCGCTGTCGGTATTAAATATTAAAGCGACATCATTTTGATTTTCCGTATTCACAATTGAAGCAACGGAGCTAATCAGATCTTTTGTGGAGTTAAACAGAAAAGTTTTATCGAAAGTAAATTCGTCCTCTGACATCAGTTTTATTAATTCCGGAAATGAATTTCTCCTGGGAAGGACCTGCTTGTCAAGCTCATTAAAAAGTTCATATCCGGCGACAGCAATATTTTTATCTCCGAAAAAACTCTCATCGAAATTTTCCATTGCATACTCGACTGTTTTAAGTTTTCCCAGATACTTAAGAAACTCCTTTTCCTGTGTCAGGAACATTTCACAGCTTTCCAGCAGTCCGGTATGATTCCATATCTCAAATATCTTCTCTATGCTCTGATGAACATATTTCAGAGACATTCGGGACTGCTTTGTGATCTCTATTATAAGTTCTGATTTTGAATATAATTTATCGAAGTAAAGCGTACCGTATTTTAAAGCAAGCTGACGCGGTGTCATGGCAAGAAGTCCGAGACGCGGCTTATCGACATTTCTGTTCAGAGCTGTTGCAAGAGGCGCATCGGTAGTTATTACAAGACCGAAGTCCTTCACTTCGCCATATATTTCACTGATACTTTTGGATTTGTTCATCATTTCAATTCAAATAGGTAAATTGAATATTAATTTTCAAAATAGTTAATTAACTTCGTAAAAAAAATTCTATGTTATCAATATTCCTATAAAATTTTATGGCATTATATGGCAAAGAGTAAAAATAAAATTAAGATCTTCTCCTGGAATGTGAACGGGATAAGGGCAGTTCAGAATAAAGGATTTATGGACTGGTTTACAAAGTGCAAAGGTAATATTATTTGTCTTCAGGAGACAAAGGCGCAGCCGGATCAGATCGCCGACGGTGTTAAGAATATAAAGGGATTTACATCTTACTGGTTTTCCGCAGAGAAGAAAGGTTATTCAAGTGTGGCGATCTACAGCGATACTGAGCCAAAAAAAATTCTGACCGGTTTTGGTAATCCGGATTTTGATAAAGAAGGCAGGGTAATTATTGCAGAATACGATAATTTTGCGCTTGCAAATGTTTACTTCCCTAACGGCGGCAGGGGTCCGGAAAGAATTAAATATAAACTCGACTTTTATGACGAACTCTTTTTCTTTCTTGAAAAAAAATACCGCGACAGAAAAGGCATTATCGTAGTCGGAGATTACAATACAGCTCATAAGGAAATTGATCTGGCTCGTCCGAAGGAAAATACGACTACATCAGGTTTCATGCCGATCGAAAGAGAATGGATCGACCGTCTTTTAAATCTCGGTTACATAGATATTTTCAGAAAGTTCAACAACAAACCTGAACAATATACTTACTGGGATCAGATCACGAGAGCGCGTGAGAGAAACGTCGGATGGAGGATCGATTATTTTCTTGTTACTCAGGACATTGCTGACAGAACTTTAAAAGCTGAGATACATTCCGATATAATGGGAAGCGACCACTGCCCTATCTCAATTACTCTCGAAGTATAAATGCAGGCCATAATCTTACATCAAACAGGAAATAAAACTAATTATTCTGATCTTTTCAGAATTGAAGATGTTCCTGTTCCGGAAATCTCCGCCGATGAAGTTTTAATAAAAATTTTTAACGCTTCTTTAAATCACCGCGATCTCTGGATCGCTGAAGGCGCATATTCTAAGATCAGACTTTCTGTTATATTGGGATCAGACGGCGCGGGTATAATTCATGATAAAGGAAAAAACGTTAACAATTTTTCTATCGGTGATAAAGTAATGATTTATCCGTGCAGTAACTGGGGAAGCAATGAGAATTTTCAAAACAGGAATTTCGAAATTCTCGGAATGCCGGCAGACGGAACATTTGCTGAATATGTAAAGGTCCGCTCTTCGGCAGTATTTAAATTCCCTGAACATCCCGGCTTTGCACAGGCATCCGCATTCCCGCTTGCCGGACTTACCGCATACAGATCATTGTTTGTCAAAGCTGAATTAAAAAATACTGATAATGTTCTTATCACCGGAGTTGGCGGCGGCGTAGCATCATTCGCGCTGATGTTTGCTTTAAGAGCCGGAGCAAAAGTTTTTGTAACATCGGGAAGTGATGATAAAATAAATAAAGCGGTTTCAATTGGTGCGGAGAGCGGCGTGAATTACAGAAGTCCGGAATGGCAAAATGAATTAAAGGATAAAACAGGAAATAAAATTGATGTTGTCATAGACGGATCCGGCGGGGAATATTATTCCGGATATATTGATCTCTGCAGCTACGGCGCAAGGATAGTTTCATACGGAGCGACACTCGGAGCAGCCGATGAACTGGATCTGCATAAAGTTTACTGGAAACAATTAAAGATCTCAGGATCGACAATGGGAACGGTAAGTGATTTCCGAAACATGCTGGAATTCACAGACACAAACAAATGTGAACCTGTTATTGATAAAGTTTTTCCTTTCAAAGATTTTCCGGAAGCTTTTGACAGAATGAAAGATTCAGAACAGTTCGGCAAGATCGTCCTGGAATTTGCGAAGTAGTTTTTGGATTACTTAAGTCTCCGTTCAAAATAATCTTTGTTCCGGAAATTTACACCTGAAATTAATTTTCATTTCATACGGAACTTTAACAATTCTTAAATCATTCAATAAAAAATCTAATCATCTTAAGATTCATTTTAAAAATTCATATGCGTAAAATTTCAGAATTAAATTTAAATCATGTTAAAAACTTTTTTTGAAACAAGAAAAGATCTTGGGATACTGATACTCAGACTGGGAATAGGAATTGCTTTTATCTTCATTCACGGATGGAATAAAATGTTCGGAGGACCGGAAACCTGGGCAAGGATCGGAGGAGCTATGTCTTCATTAGGTATCACATTCGCGCCTGTATTCTGGGGCTTCATGGCAGCGATCAGTGAATTCGGAGGCGGTATACTTTTAATACTCGGATTATTCACTCGGACGACTTCAGCTTTTATGGCGTTTACAATGCTCGTTGCGGCTGCAAGACATCTGACGAATTTAGATCCCTGGAACAGAGTATTTTATCCAATAGAATTGCTTTCAGTATTTGCCGCGTTGATTTTTATAGGAGCAGGTAAGTACAGCATTGATGCAATGATCGCAAGAAGAAAAAATAATTCTCATAATTGATCATTGATCATTGATCATTGATAATTGATCTTTTTTCAGTTATGAGAATTATTTCTTTTGTTTTTATAAGCGTCGAAAAAAGTTTTAACGCCCGCTGATACAGCAGAAATTGTGTTTACAGTATCCATAATAGGCGGTTCAATTTCATTCATAACTTTCTGCTGCAAATTTAAAACTCTTTCCGTAGATTCCTTAACATTATCTACAACTGTACCGAGCACATCCATATTGTCATTCACTTTACCTGAAATATCAGTAACGCTGTCAGCAAGGGTTTCTATTTTTTCAAATGTAGCGATAATTTTTGGTTTCAATTCCTTACTGTCATCAGCGATCGAGTTAATTTTTTCACTAATTACTACAAATAATTTACTGATCTTTACAAGAAAGAATATGATCACCGTAAACAGAATTACAATAATAAAATTTACGATAATCTGTGATATTTGAAGTGTCTCTGCCAATTTAATATTAATTAATTATTTATGAGCTTTTTCTTTTCTCTTCATTATAGGCTTCAATACCGGCTTTAAATGCATCCTTTATTTTTCCTGATTCAGAAGAGATCATATCTTTTGTTGTATCAATTGTACCTGTCGCTTTTACCTTTGCATCATTCAAGACATGGTTGGCATCATCAATAAGCGAACTTGCTTTTTTCTTTGCGTCAGAGATAAGTTCTTCAGATTTTCTTTTACCTTCGTTGATAAGATTTGTAGCTTTGGATTTTGCAACCTGTATATATTCCGTTGTGTCATCCATAAGTTCATCCTTTTTAAGTCTGATGTCGTTTCTGAATTCTCTTCCGCTTTTAGGAGCGTAAAGAAGAGCGATTGCAGCGCCGACGACGCTTCCGGTTAAAAATCCGAGTAATAATCCTTTTGTTGTTTTATTGTCATCCATTGTTAAATCTCCTTATTTATTTTATTTGATTAATATTAATATAATCTAATTTTATTTTATTAGCAAATTAGATTTTTATTGTTAAAATTTTTTATCAGATATTTATAGCTTCATTGTATGCAACTCCTACTGCTTCCATGTTTGCTTCGCTTAAAGTCGGGTGCGCGTGAACAGTTTTCAGGATCTGCTCATGTGTGGCTTCAAGAGATTTTGCAAGCACGAATTCCATTATTAATTCAGTTGCTTCGACTCCGACAATATGCGCTCCGATAAGTTCATCATATTTTTTATCAAAGATAACCTTGATCATTCCTACAGTCTCACCCAATGCGCGGGATTTGCCGCTTGCGGAAAAAGGAAACTTTCCTACATTGATCTCATAACCTTCTTCAAGAGCTTTCTTCTCTGTCAGTCCGACTGACGCAACCTGAGGCTGACAGTAAGTACAGCCGGGAATTGTGTTGTAATCAATGTCCGGAGTATGCATCCCTTTAATTTTTTCTATACAGTTTATTCCTTCTGACGAAGCGACATGCGCAAGCCAGGGCGGTCCGATGACATCGCCGATTGCATAGAAACCTTCTACGCTTGTTTTGTAATCCTTATCAACTTTTATGCTGCCTTTATCAACTGCTATACCGATCTCCCCGAGTCCGATATTTTCGACATTACCAACAACGCCGATCGCAATAAGAACTACATCAGATTCCAGAACTTCATTACTCTTGCCTGAGACATTTGTAAAAACTTTATCTCCTTTTACTTCCACGCTTTCTGTTTTAGTGCCGGTAAGTAATTTGATTCCACGCTTTTTAAATTCCCTCGCTACTACATCAGAAATATCTTTATCTTCGATAGGCATAATATTCGGAAGCATTTCCACAATGGTAACTTCCGTTCCGAATGCATTATAGAAATATGCGAACTCAACTCCGATAGCGCCGCTGCCGACAATTGTCATTTTTTTGGGAAGGTCTTTGAGGATCATAGCTCCTGTCGATGATAAAATTCTCTTCTCATCAAATTTAAGATTACCGAGACTTCTTGTCCTGGCGCCGGTTGCTATGATAGTATATTTTGCTTTTACTTTTTCCAGCTCTTTACCTGATGTGTCTTTTACTGAAATCGAACCGTCTTTATTTATATATGCAGCTCCTTCCAGTACGTCGATCTTATTTTTTTTCATAAGATATCTCACGCCTTTTTCTGAAATATCCGCAACTCCTCTTGATCTGGCGATAATTTTTTCAAAATCAAATTTAACATTCTCAACGGAAATTCCGAATTCGTCGAGATGCTTTATGCCGTTCATAAGTTCAGCGTTTTTCAGCAGAGCTTTCGTCGGGATACAGCCCCAGTTCAGGCAAATGCCGCCGAGTCTGTCTTTTTCTATTATAGCAGTTTTAAATCCAAGCTGTGAAGCTCTTATAGCAGTAGTATAACCGCCGGGACCGCTTCCGATCACAATGACGTCAAATTCTTTCATTTAATAATTGAGATATTTGTTTAGAGATTTAGAATATTTATTGTAAGTTTTATGTAAATTACTAATATTGAAACCGTATCTCAATGTAATATTAATTAAATTATAAATTAAATTAAAACTTTAAACTGGTTTGACACAGCAGGCGGGAAAATTACTGATAATATCCGGACTCATAATAGCTGCAGCAGGCGTATTAATAATGTATTCAGACAAAATACCTTTCTTAGGAAAACTTCCCGGAGATATAAGGATAAAAAAAGATAATTTTGAATTTTACTTTCCGCTAGCGACTTCAGTTGTTATCAGTCTGATAATCTCATTAATAATGTATCTGATATATAAGATGAGGGGTGGTTAAGCAAATTATAAATTTGAAATTATAAATGAATAATTTTACTTCTCCTTCCCAAGCCCCAGCTTGGAAAGGGATAGAATATTCTGTACTTAATTTTTTTCCTCCTTCTCCTTCCCAAGCCCCAGCTTGGGAAGGGATAGAATATTCTGTACTTAATTTTTTTCCTCCTTCTCCTTCCCAAGCCCCAGCTTGGGAAGGGATAGAATATTCTGTACATAATTTTTTTCTTCCTTCTCCTTCCCAAGCCCCAGCTTGGAAAGGGATAGAATTTTCTGTACTTAATTTTTTTCCTCCTTCTCCTTCCCAAGCCCCAGCTTGGGAAGGGTTAGAATATACTGTAGTTAATTTTCAGCATCTTTTGCTTTTACTTCCCAAGCTGGGGCTTGGGAAGCAGGAAAATAAGCTGAAGCTTGGGAAGCAGGGTAAAAAGCAAATTATAAATGTGAAATTATAAATGAATAATTATTATACGATCCGGAATGTATCGGAATTTCTTTCAAAAGAATTGACGGGTTTAGAAGTCCTGGAAATTTTTTCTCAGGAAAAAGATAAGATGTGTATTGCTGCGGGAACCGGTGATGGATCAAAGACCCTAAAGACAATAGAGTATTCCTGTCAAAGAAGTTCTCCATACATAGTGTTAAGGGAGAATTATTCCAAAGCAAGAAGGAATTCAGTTAATATTTTTAAAGATATTTATGATCTGAAAATTACTGATGTAAGTCTTTCAGACTCTGACAGGAAAATTTTGATCACACTTAATGACGGCTATTCAATTCTCTTTACATTCTTTTCAAACAAGTCCAACTGCTTTTTACTACGTAATGATATTATAGTAAGCGCTTTTAAAGACAGCGAGATCTACAGCGGTAAAGAAGTATCGGAGACTGCGCCTGAAAAAAATTCCGGCATGCAGACCGCTCCCTCCGATATCTCCCGCTATCTCAAATCCCGCTATCAGAAATCCGGGCGGCTCTATATTACAGAAGCCCTCTTCCGTTCCGGTCTCAGCAGCTCCTCCCCCGCTGAACCTGAATCAATTTCCTCCGCCGACTCTGCCATGAATTCTATTATAAACGAAATTTCCACTCCTTTATATATTCTCTATCAAAAAGATGAAGACTTCATAATCTCACTTGCAAAGTTGTCACATCTGAAAGAATACACCGCTAAAGAATTTGAGAACATTAACGAACTCATTCTCGCTTATTTAAGATTCTCATCATCGTCCGTTAAATTTCACGATGCGAAAAATAACAGACTCTCCGAACTGAAAAAAAATATTACGCACAATAAAAAAAAGCTCGAAAGCTTCAGACTTAATCTCGAACATTCCCGTAACTCCGGAAATTTTAAAGAGTACGGAAATCTGATACTGCAGAATATTCATCTGATAAGTAAAGGTCAGTCTGTACTTAAAACCGGCGATGATCCTGCCGGTTATGATATTACTGAAATCAAATTAAAGGAGGAGCTTTCCCCGGCGGAAAATGCCGCATTGTATTTTGATAAATATAAAAGACTTAAGAATTCCGAAAGTCTTATTCTTAAAAAGATCTCTGATCTGGAAAAGAATATTACAGCGCTGGAAAGTGAACTGGCTTCAGTCGAAGCGTCTGACAATTATAAGAAAATTATTAAAGAGGATAAATTAATGCAGGAATCAAAAAATGACGAGACAAATAAATTCAGAAAATTTATTCTTAATGACAAGTATCAGGTCTGGGTGGGAAAGGACAGCGTTTCCAATGATCTGCTTACTACAAAATACGCTTCACAGAATGACCTTTGGTTTCACGTAAGAGGTGCAAGCGGTTCTCATACAATACTTAAAAAGAATTCCAAAGAAGACGTGCCGAAGGAGATCATTCATACCGCGGCTTCGATCTCGGCGTATTACAGCAAAGCGCGAAATGCAGGAAGTGTACCCGTTGCTTACTGTGAAAAAAAATATGTAAAGAAAAAAAAGGGATTTAAATCAGGTACTGTTATAATGGAAAGGGAAAAAGTTATTTTTGTAAAACCTTTGCTGCCGCCGGATCCTTAAATACTGTCATACTTTATCATATTCCTCTCAAGTGCATTCAGCTTCTCCTCTATGCGCGCGGAATTCGGCGACCCGGCTCTGAGTAAAAAACTGTATATCTCATACGCTTCCTTGTGATTCTTTTGTCCGGCATACAGATCACCAAGTGTTTCTGTTACGAATTTGTAACCTGATTCATGTTCACTTTTCTTTTGTTTAACGGCTGCAGATTTGACGGACTTGTCTGAAGGATTAAAATGAAATGATAAATATTTACTTTCAAAATTTCTGAATTCAGTCTCGGGTAAATTAATTTCATCATCATTCAAAAGATCACTTACATTGTATTCCGTGAACAGAGTTTCCTGCAGATCAAATTTCTTTTCAAAATATTTAAAATCAAATTTATTCTTAGTCTCCTTCGGATACTGTATCTTTTCCTGTCCCGAGATCGACCTGAGATTCTGTATATTATTGCTGAGACTTGTCAGCACTTCCTTTATTGGAATTTTGGATTTCAGTTCATTGTAAAGCTGCTCGGCTTCGCTCAGATATTCCGCTTTTAATAACGCTCTGATAAGTATAAGTTTTGCAGTCAGATAGTTCGGATAAATATTTAAACCCGATCTGCAGACTGAGATGCATTCCTCATACTGCTCAGACAGATAATACATATTTGCAAGACGTATGAATTCAGGTGATAAAAAATTTTTATCAAGTTTGGATTTCGCCTCTTCAATATATTTATCAAAATTATTTTGCATCAAGCGCTAATTTTTTTGAATGGGATCTGTTGGCGATAATGACCTGTCTGATGGAAAGATATGATATCAAACTGAACCCTCCGCAAAACATCATCTGAAACGGAATTGCCGCAACCTGCGCTGTTGCAATTGCAATGATAACTCCCGCAAAGCAGTATACCGCAAGTAAAGCTTCTATGTATGTCGTGAATGAAAGTTTCTTGTTAACATATTTCTTTCCTTCCCAGGAATCTTTCTTATTCATTATCTGATACTTCGGCGTCCTTACAAACTCGCTTTTCTTATCTAATAATCCTTCAAACACTGCCTTAGTATTGTTTACCGAAAAGCCCATGCTGCCCGCAAGGAAAACGGGAAAATATATTATGCGCTTCTGCCAGTCCGGATAGACATCTTTCTGTGAATATAAATAAAATATGAATGAACTTATGAATGCAAATATGAACAGTGACATGAATTTAAAAACAGAATCATACTCATCGGTAAGTTTTATCAGCATCACGGGAAGATTCAGCAAAGCTGCCATCAGTATGAACGGATATGCAAGGTTACTGTATAAATGAATGAACGACTGAAATTTTAATTTGAACGGCATGTCTGATCTTAATACTTTGGGATAAACTTTCTTCGCTGTTTCAATGGCGCCTTTGGTCCATCTGAACTGCTGCGATTTCAATGCGCCTATATCTGAAGGGAGTTCAGCCGGTGAAGTAAAATTAACAAGATACCTGAATTTCCATCCTTTCATCTGCGCCCTGTAGGAAAGATCAAGATCTTCAGTAAGCGTATCAGCTTCCCAGTTGCCCGCGTCAAAGATACATTCCTTTCTCCACACTCCGCCGGTCCCGTTGAAGTTTATAAAAAAGCCGGCTCTGTTTCTCACCGCCTGCTCTATTACAAAATGTCCGTCGAGCGCGACCGCCTGTGTCTTTGTCATAAGAGAGAACTCTCTGTTAAGATGCTCCCATCTCGTCTGCACAAGTCCGAGCTTTTCCTCTTTGTAAAAATACGGAATGGTTCTCTTCAGGAATTTTTTCCTCGGAATGAAATCAGCGTCAAAGACTGCAACGAATTCCCCTCTCGCCGTCTCAAGTCCGACCTTCAATGCTCCGGCTTTATATCCTTCGCGGTTAGTCCTGTGAATGTGCTTTATGTCAAAGCCCATTTCCTCATACTTTTTAATATGATCTTTAATTATCTGCGTCGTCTCGTCAGTGGAGTCGTCAAGTATCTGCACTTCCAGTTTGTCTTTCGGATAATCCATTCTCAATACAGAATCTATCAGACGCGTGATAACATACTGCTCATTGTAAAGAGGGATCTGCACAGTAACCACGGGATACTCATCCATATGAAATTCGCTCTCTTCCAGATCGACAGTTCTTTTATTGAAAGTTTTAAAATAGTAATACACCATATTAAATCCGTGCGATCCGAAAAAGAAAAGTATCGATAGTGAAATAATATATGCAGCGAGTATCAGACTTTCTATATTCATTTAATGATTTTGTTTACCAGTTTGATGTAAGATCAATTACTATATCTTCGGAAATTTTCTCTATCGCTATCGCCACTCCGTCAGCCCTTCTTGAGAAATCATTTCCGCTCGAAGGATACTCACCGTAATTCTGAAAATTCTTTTCCCAGATAAGTTTCTGCTTTTTAAGATCTTCAAAAGACACCTTTATTGTTAAAATTATTTTTCTCTGCGTAACGTTATCCCCTGTCGTAATGACGGATACATCGTCACCGACGTTTGTTATCGTGCAGTTCAGCACAGCGTCTGCAATTTTTTTATCAGCCAGTCTGAAAGTATTGTCGCTGATGATCCTTGACTTCAGTCTCTCGGTAAAGGTCTCCGGCAGAGTCGGGGAAGAAAATCCGCTAATGTCTTTTGCGGTCGGCACAGCAATCGAGTTAATTCCTTTGGGCGGATTATTACCGCGGAATCCATAAACGCCGCATCCGGTCACAGGAAAAAATATTAACGCCGTCAGTAATATTAAAGAAATTTTTCTCATCTGTCCCGTCTTAAGATATCTTTGCTTATGTTATACTTTTTTATTTTATTGTAAATACTCCTCGGTGTCTGATCAAGAACTTCCGATGCCTTCTCTACATTCCAGTAATTTCTTTCCAGCAGATATATCAGCAGTTCTTTTTCAATGTCATCCTTATTCATTTTTGATAATCTCTCTTCGCTGATCCTGAAATCAGTATCACGCTTTTCACTGCCGTTGCCGAAACTTCTCAGTTCCGTGAGCTGATCTTTTATGTCAAGTATATCAGACTTTATCTCAAGCAGCGCTCTGAATAAAAAATCCTTCTCGGCATTTTCCCTGGACTTGCTGATAATAATAGGCAGAGAACTCGTGATCTCTTTCTGATCGGTCTGAAGATGTTTCTTTACATCATGCAGCGTCAGCCGCTTGCCGGGATTTAATACTATGATGCTTTCACAAAAATTCTTCAGCTCCCTTGCGTTTCCGGGCCATGTGTAATTTATGAGAAAGTCCATTGCATCGTCTTCTATACCTTTAAAATCAATATTATTTTCCTTACTGTATAATTCCGTGAAGTGACCGAATAAAAGCTTGATGTCTGATTTTCTTTCTCTTAAAGGCGGGATGTAAATATTTATCGATCTTAATCTGTAATACAGATCGTCTCTGAACTGCTTCATTAAAACTTCCGACGCGAGATCTTTATTTGTAGCGGCGACTATTCTGACATCGACTGAAATATTTTTATTCCCGCCGACTTTCATGAATTCTCCTGTCTCCAGCACTCTCAGAAATTTCACCTGAGTCGACAGCGGCATCTCTCCTATTTCATCCAGAAATATCGTCCCCATATCCGCCATTTCGAAATAACCTTTTCGCTCTTCTATAGCCCCGGTAAATGCGCCTTTCTGATGACCGAATAATTCACTCTCTATTATTCCTTCAGGTATCGCCCCGCAGTTTACCGTGATAAGCGGCTTATCGCTTCTCCTGCTCATCTGATGAATTGACTTTGCAACTACTTCTTTTCCCGATCCGCTTTCACCCGTTATCAGTACGCTGACATCGGTCGGCGCTACCTGTTTAAGAGTTTCGTTTATTTCAGTTATCTGAACTGAATTTCCTAATAACAATACTGACATAAAAAATTTTGTAAATATACTACTATACAGAGGTTTATTAAAGTTATTTATGGAAGTTGATGTGTCCGGCAGGTTTATGCTTATTAGATCTCATAATATTCTAGTTTACCACAAAGCCACAAAAACACCAAGTATATGAGATTGAGAAAGTGATATAAAAAATATCGAACATTTATAATTTATAATTAATCATTATTCATTAATCATTGATCATTGATCATTAATAATTGATAATTGACTAAACCGCGTAGCGGTGTAATCTTTGTAGAAAAAATTATGATAATATAAATAAACAGCGTAGCTGTGACATTTTTTCTTTTTATACCGCTCGGGGTTATTAACTGCGTAAGTGATTTAATCTTTGCAGAAAATATTCTCACCGTCGGGAAATTTACAAAGGGATCACTTTCAATTTACCGGCGGCAGGGATAACACTTTACTGTTTATTCACTCATCGGATCAGAATCATTTTCTTCGTCTCTGATTCTATATTACCTTTTAAATCTTCAGCTTCCAGTCTGTAGAAATAAACTCCGCTTGGAATTTTACTTCCGTCAAACTTAATTTCATAACTACCAGAAGTTTGTCTGTGGTTAACTAACACAGCAATCTCTTTTCCCGAGATATCAAAAATGATTAGTTTAACATAACCGGAAATTCTCAATTCGTAATTAATAATTGTTTTCGGATTGAATGGATTTGGATAGTTTTGATAGAGTAAGAACGTATTAGCAATTTTAGACTCTAAAGATGACATATTAGTTAAAAATGTTGAATCTCCACCTACCAATGTATGTATAGCAAAACCATGACTCACTGATGCCCATCCTATATTTTTATTTATGAATTGGACAAATCCATATCCTTGGTTTCCCAAAGATGTATCAGGAATTTGATAAAACCAATTATCTCCTCCATTAGTCGTTCGATATAAAACTCCTCTATAACGACCTGCTCCATAAAAAGCTTGTCCGCCGTCAGACCAAATCGTGTCCTTGTTTATGTTAGAGAAGCTGAATGCATAAGGACCAGAAATTGTTCCCCCATTTATACTACCAGTTGGCAAGATTTGCACACTCCAATTTAATCCGCCGTTTGTAGTTTTCTTTATATTTCCTCTTGCTTTCCAACCTGTGAGACTAGGTCAAGTCATTTTTTCCCTGTAAAAACGAAAAATGGTTAAGCTGCATATTTCTTTGAAATAAAGTTTTCTTCACTGATATCTTTCCATCCAAACATACTTCTCATGTTTCTTAATATCGTCAATTCATATTCTTTCATTTTTATTGTTTTCCACTTTTCGCTAACTCTTATCATCGTACCGTAAACAATATAAGTTTCATTGCTATCATCGTTGCTATTGCATGATCAGTCTGATAATATACGTCTTTTATTAAAGGCAGTAATCTTTGTTGTCCATCTTCATTTAATTTATTTGCTATATTTCTAAGCTTGTGAGCTATACACCTCTGCCTCTTGCTTTCCGGAAAACAATCTTCAATTGCTTTCTTTAATCCCGGTCCTCCATCTGAGATTATTAGCATTGGTACACGCAGTCCTCTGTTTTGCATCTCTCTGAAAAATTCAGTCCAGGTCTCACAATTCTCTCTGTTTCCCAATGATAAATGAAGCATTATCTTCTCTCCCGTTGCAAGTATTCCCCATGCACACAGAATAGCTTCCTTTCTGCCTGTCACTCTTCTAAGCGATTCATAGACGCCGTCTACAAATAAATATATCAAATCATAACAACTTAAATCTCTGTTGATAAATCTTATATATTCCTCATTCAATGATTTTGTAACTTCACTAACTGAACTCCTGTTCAGTAATAATTCTCCTTCAGGTGTTCTCAGCAGATCTTCTATATCCTCGTTGATAATCCGCGCACATACATTTCTGTTACTATACGCTCAAGTTCTGCACTCCTTTTACCTATTAGCTTTAATACATCTGATCTGTGTGGTTCCGGTGTATTACGAAGCTGAGGCACTTCAATATTAACCTTGCCTTCTGCTGTCTTTATTTTACGCGTTTCATAACCGTTACGGTAAATTTGATCCGATTCGGTTTCTTCTTTTCGTTCATAATATCCTCTTCCCAGTTTCTTCTCTATCTCCTTTTCCAATAACTCCTGAACTGTCTTCTGAAGTGATTTCTTTAATATTAAACCAAGTAAATCTTCCTGGCTATCATTTCCATTCAGTATTAGCTCTGATAGTTCATTGCTTATTCTTTCTGATGGAAGTATTTTGTCTCTGGTCATGGCGTTGTTTCCTTTCTTTTGTTTAATTTATTTTGAACGGTTTATTTTACAAAATTAAGTAAAGCAGCGCCATTTTTCTTGTTACTTTTTACAGGTAATTTAAGACTTCACCGTGAGACTATCAATAAAATGCATATCATAATAAAAACCATTCTCTCCAGGTATAACTGTCCAATTAAATCCACCATTTGTAGTTTTATTTAGAAAAGATTCATTACCTGAACTAAAGAAACCTACCTGAGCATTTAGCATATAGATTCTTGCAGGTATATTTCCACTTTCATAAAATTGTCTTATCCATGTAGCTCCTCCATTAGTTGTCCGGAATAAACCTCCCACAACAGTCCTATATTCAGTATACCATATAGTATCCTCATTTAAGACGAAAATATCGTCTATGTAACCGGTGGATGGATTCATAATATCACTCCAGTTGGAACCCCCATTGGTCGTTTTTATAAAAAATCCACTACCTCCTCCGCAGATGTACCCCGTATTGGCATTTAAGAATTTTACTCTGCTTAAATCATTATAAACAGAATTTATTATAAACCAGTTATCCCCGCCGTTAGTGGTTTTAATTATATAGTTTGTGTCACCGGACGTATGATCACCCGTTATCCCGTATCCAAGCAGACTATCTATATATTGAATATCTGCAAGCGGTCTGTTATTCAGGTTCGGCAGAAATTGCTGATACCATCCGCCCGGAGGAGTATGCGTGAAGTTGAAAGCGATTATGAATGTGAGAATACTAAAGTAAAATATAAAAGTTGAGAGTATGCCGGTGTTAAATATTTTTTTGATGCTGTTCATGTAAAAAATTGTTTTATAAAACTTTGCTATTGCATTCCCACGAATCACTTTATTTTATAACAACCATTTTCTTTGTATCAACCAATTCTTCACCGGCAAACAAGCTGTAAAAATAAACCCCCGAAGACAGGCTTGAGCCGTATTCTGTGGCTGAGAAATCTGCTTCATATACTCCTGTATTTTGTTTTTCATTTACGATTGTTTTAACTTCTTTTCCGTTTATGTTATAAACATTCAATTTAATAAAGCCGGGAGTTTTCAGTTCGTATTTTATTTTAGTTACTGGATTGAACGGATTTGGATAGTTTTGAAAGAGTTTATAATCAGACGGAGTTGTGCCGGATATTTGGGTTACGGAAGTAGGATAATATGTAGTGTCTCCGCCGATTGTAGTATGAACTCCGGTAAAGTTAAAATAACACCATACATTTAACTTATTAATACTTCCTATATGATAATATATTCCAATATTGAAACTTGTATCTGGTAATTGATAACCCCAATTAATTCCCCCATTAGTTGTTTTATATATTATTCCCCGAGAGCCATTTCCAGGATAAAATATTTCTCCGCCTACGCCAAAAATTGTATCATTATTTACATTTGTAAATTTACTAATACCGACATTTGATGTAACAGGTAAATTTTGTGATATCCAACTCAATCCCCCATCAGTGGTTTTTTTCATGTCGCCATTTGATTTCCAACCCGTCAAGCTGTCTGCAAAATAAATATCCTGAAATCCGTTCTCTCCGCTGATAGTTGTCCAATTGAATCCACTGTTTGTAGTCTTATTCAAGTAAAAAGAGTTACTAAAGAAACCTACATGAGCATTTAGCATATAGATTCTTGAAGGTATATTTCCACTTGCATAAAATTGTCTTATCCATGTAGCTCCTCCGTCAGTTGTTCGGAATAAACCACCTATAACTACACGTGTATCCGTGTACCAAATTGTATCTTCATTCAAAACAAAAATATCTTCTATATAGCCGGTCAAAGAACTATTAACATCTGTCCAGTTTGTTCCCCCATTGGTCGTTTTTATAAAAAATCCACTACCTCCTCCGCAAATGTACCCCGTATTGGCATTTAAGAATTTTACTCTGCTTAAATCATTATATACAGAATTTATTATAAACCAGTTATCCCCGCCGTTAGTGGTTTTAATTATATAATTTGTGTCACCGGAAGTATGATCTCCCGTTATCCCGTATCCAAGCAGACTATCTATAAATTGAATATCTGCAAGCGGTCTGTTATTCAGATCCGGCAAAAACTGCTGATACCATCCTCCCGGAGGATTGTGCGCGAAGTTGAATGCGATGAAGAATGTGAGTATGCTGATGTAGAAAAGAAGTGAAGATATCTTATTTATAAACTTATTTCCCATTTTTCACTTACCTTAATGAAAATTCATTTTTATTAAGTTTCTTGATGATATAGTCATAACAGGTTTTCTGATTTGGCGCTGTTTTGAGCTGTTCAATTTTTTCCGCGCTGACATTGTCCATTGCTTTGAGCCACGTATCATAATTGCCGTTCAGCAGATCTCTCGCCGTATTATTTTTTACTTCTATAAAGTCCAGCCACACGTCCGCATATCCGTACCAGTAAATTCTGAGATCATATTTTGTTTCAATGTCCGGTGATCTGCCTTTTGGATTGATCTCTTTTCCGTCTGCTATTATCAGAGAATCCAGTCCCAAATACCCTCCGAATCCTTCAAGATAATTTCCGCTGTAATACAATCTGCCTTCATCGTCCGGATAACTTTCAGTAAAATTCTTCGCCAGGTATTCCACCTCACGAATTACTTTACCTTCTGTATTTACTATTTCAAGACGGCAGATCTGTGTATTCAGATTCTGATCATTAAAATTTTCCTTCATCGGATATATAAGCTCCCGCTGAATTCTCATTCTCGGTTTGAAATAAATTGAATGGAGAGTATCATTGGACCATTGAGTTTTTATATATCCCGTATCCTTCGGGATCTTCGCTCCACGTATATATCCCGGATCATCTCTGCCGGCACTGAAGTGTATGACCTTTTCTCCGCTGCCGTATTCTGAATAATCCTCAAAGACCTGACCTGTTTCGATATTTCTGTAATCTGTCTCACATTCAAGCTTATATGATTTTGCGCCGAGTAGATATTCCAGATAATTCTGCTGCTCCTGCGGCGTGAGTTTTATTTCAGCTTTATTTACCGGAATGTTTTCCGGTTTCTTATTTTTGAATTCTTCCTTATATATAAAAGCAAAAGAACCCAGACAGAGAAAGACTGCAATTAATATTTTAACTTTCATAATGATATTTTTTTTTGTTAAATTTTATTAGTATGATTATCAATATTACTCTTAAATTTTTTAATGAACAAAAATCTTTTCTCACCGGATCAGCAGCATCTTTTTTGTGTCTATTCTTTTATTGTCAATAAACAAACTGTAGAAGTATACTCCGCTTGAATATCCGCTGCCATCAAATTCTACTTTGTAGTCACCTCTGTTTTGGTTTTCATTAACTATAATGTCAATTTCCTTTCCAATAATATTATAAACTTTTAATTGGACTTTTCCTTTGATGTTGATATAGTAATTGATTTTTGTTATAGGGTTGAATGGGTTTGGGTAGTTTTGATATAACAAAAAATTATTTAAAATATTAAAATGATTGTTTTCTACTTTTGTATAAAATATTGTATCACCACCTGAAATTGTGTGGATTCCGTTTTCATTATTGTATGACCAGCCATTTGATTTATTTAAAAAGTCAATGTAACCAAAGTATGAAATACCAAAGCTTGTATCTGGTACTTGAATCAACCAATCTTTTCCACTATTTGTACTTTTAAATAAAATCCCTCTATTTCTTGTACCTGAGTATTTCAAATATCCTCCGGCTCCCCAAATTGTATCATTGTTAATATTTGTAAAAAATCCTATAGTTCCACTTAAAATCCCACCATAAATAAATCCACTTCTTGGTACATTGGCGTTAAGCCAATTCAAACCTCCATCAGTAGTCTTTACAAGTGTATCATTTCCAATTGCAGCATTTCTTTTCCAACCTTTTAAAGTATCAGAAAAATAAATATCAACAAAAGCTCTTTCCCCGGGAATGGTTGCCCAATTTACCCCAAAATTACTAGTTCTCAATAAATTATATCCCAAGCTTAAAAAACCTAAACTATTTTTAAAGTAAATATTTTCAATTGTTGTTACTGTTGTTGTATACTTTAACTCCCAACTTAGACCTCCATTAGTAGAATTGTAAACATTACTTGAAAATGATTTATCTGTTATCCACAAACTATCTTCATTAATTACACTCATATCGTTTATTCTCAAGGCTCCCGGAGTATTAATTTGATTCCATGTGGTTCCACCGTCTGAAGATTTTATTAGATAACTTCCTAATGCATTAAATCCACCGCTTACATAACCTGTTAAACTATTAATAAAAATAACTCTGCTCAAATCTCTATAAACTGCGAGAATAATATCCCAATTCTCACCGCCATCAGAAGTTTTAATAATATAATTTGTATCTCCTACTGTTCCGTCACCGGTAATTCCATATCCAGTAAGACTGTCAATGAAAGTCATATCACTTAAAGGTCTGTCATTCATAAACGGCAGAAACTGCTGTGTCCACCCGCCCGGCAGATTATGCGCGAAGCTGAATGCAATTATAAAGATTAATAGGGAGAGGTAAAAAACTAAGGAAGTAAACTTATTTAAAAACTTATTATCCATAGCGGTAAAAGTTTTTATTTTAATTTAAGAAAGATGTTTTGCAAAATCAATTTTTATCCTTTATTGAAACTCATTTCCGGCCGCATAATTATACAAAAAACTATAATTACAAAACATAATATATATCATGTTCAGATATTAATTTTGCATTCTCTTTACTAATTCTGAATTATTTTCCTTTTAAAAATAAATCTCATTCGAAGTGTCTTATTTTAAAAATTCAGTTTTTGAAAATTTGATTTATTGTATTCACTTGATTGCAATATCCCGGATCCTGCCCGCTGCGTCTGATATTTTTAGGAATTCATATAGAGGAGGCTAAGACAGTGTTTATTCGGTTTCCCCCGCTCCCCTCCTTTTATTATTGACTCAGGGAGGGGTTCAGGGAGAACCGCGTCTTACTGCTTTGTTACTTTCATAGGAAGTGTTTCCATATTTTTCGCTTCCTCTCCGTTCACACCGGTCCTGATCAGTAACAGCCCCTGCGTATCCGGTTTGTGTCTGATACCAAGGTCCTTTATATTGCGGGCTGACTTGTATCCCACATAGAACTGCCTTTCCGTACCGTAGAACTCCTCCATCATTTTATCCAGTGATCTCAGTATCTGACTCGCTTCCTGAAATAAGACAGCTAAGGTTTTTCCGGCGCTGGATTTTATAGCTTCAGATGTCAGCTTACTTTCAAGTGAAGACTTGTATATTGACAGATTCGCCGCATAGTCCCGGAGTTTTTCTTCGTTTATTCCGTAAGCTGAAAGTCCTTCAATGTAAGCTTCAGAATTTTCTTTTATAAATTCCAGTGTGGCAAGCAATTCCAGATCTCTTTGTTTGTCAAGTTCTGATCTTGTGAAGTCAGACTGGGAGCTCAGCTCTATGTTATTCATTTCTTTACCAAGATCAAAGAGCTTTGCCGCAAAGGAAAGTCCGCCGGTGATCAGCAGTTCACGGTAAGTTGCTTTTGCTTCTCTTTTTCCTTTGAGTACGTTTAATCTTTGAATTTCCCTGTTTTGAATCTCAGTTATCTTCAGATGAAGCTTTTCTCTTACATTTATCATACCCGGATTCGACGGGTATATGTTTTCATGTTCTGACAGATAAGCGTGAACGCCACCCAGCATTGTCAGTTTGTTGCTTAGTCTCTTGTTCATTTTTTACTCCTTTTTTTTAGTTAATGATTTATTTGTTTTTGTTATTCAGACCGGCCGGGTCTTTTTTAAATTTTTGTTTTTGTCCCCCGTCATAGTCTCCGGTGATTTTCCGTGACTCTGACGAAAGTAGAGTTTGGTCATCGGCGGAGTCCCAAAGAGCAGGAGACTCCGCCTGTGGAAATCTTTTACAATCTTGCTGAATTAAGCTTATATTTGCGGTTTTATGGTTTTTATTTAAAAACACACGGCTTAGATACACTGTTCATAGTCTTCGGCACATCGTCATACGACTCCGGCACACTGTCATACATCTCCGGCACATTGTCATTCGTCTCCGGCATACTGTCATACATCTCCGGCACATTGTCATTCATCTCCCGCATACTGTCATACATCTCCGGCACACTGTCAAACCTCTCCGGGACACCGTCATACAGCTTCGGCACACTGTAATTCCTTTTCCGGATACTGCTAAAAGTCCCGGATCAACTTAAAAATTTTCTCCGCGCGGCTGTTAAATAAAATTCCAGGGATGTTACGTGGCTTCGCTTGGATGTCAGATTGCTTCGCCTGGATGTCATATGACTTCGCTATCATGTTAATTTTCTTCCGTATCATGTTAGGAGCCTTCCGTATCATATTAGGTGTCTTCACTTTTATGTCAAATGGCTTCGCTTTGATGTCAGATGGCTTCACTTTGCTATTTGGTGTCTATACTTAAAAGTCAGATGTCTATTTTTTAAAAGTTATGTGTCTCCGCTTTGAAGTTTTTAGTCTTCTCTTTAAACTTTTAAGTCTTCGCTTTAAAGTTTTAAGTCTTCTATTTAAAGTTATGAGACTCCGAATAAAATTTTTAAGTCTTCACTTTAAAGTTATGAGACTCCCAATTAAAGTTTAAAGTCTTCGCTTAAAAGTTTTTAGTCTCCGGCTTAAGTTTTAATCTCTCCAGGGTAAAGTTATTTGTCTTTCGGAGTAGGCATCTTTGAATTTAATTTAGACTCCTGCGCTTTTAACAATCCCTGCGAGACTTAACTGATTAACTCCAATCCTTAATTTCACCGCTTTTAGAATTCTGCTCAACTCTGATATCAGCTGAAGTGATGATCAATTCTATTTAAAAGAACTATACAAAGTTAACACCTGATTTATAGAAAAAACAACGGACATTTTGACGATTTTGTAGAGTGAAATTTTTTCTACTTGATAGTGAATGATTTTTAGAATATGAGCTTTAAGGCATTCTGCGATTTCTACGTGATTTAACTGACAAACTCCAATTCAATATTTCACCGGTTAATTTGATTTTACATATCGCTGTTCTCTTCTTAAGTAATGATCAAATCTATTTTAAAGAACTATACAAAATTAACCTGAGATTGATCAAAAAAACTACGGACATTTTGACGATTTTGTGAAGTGAATTTTTTTTCAATTGTGATTTAATGGTTATTTTTAGATGGGTATTTTTATAATTTCCGGAATAGAAAGAGGGTTTTTGATTTATGCTTTTTTATTTGAAGAGTGCGTTCTCAACTCTTAACATGAGACTCACTGTTGATTGGATTCCCGCCGGGAGCACGCGGGAATGACATTTTAAAAATAATTCGTAATATAAAAAAGTCTTTACATTCTAAACTAAAATGTATATGTTTAGCATATACTATGATTGAGATAAAAGACATAGAAGGATTTGAATGGGATACGGGAAATAATCAGAAGAATTTCCTGAAACACAGTGTCAGTGACAGAGAAGCGGAAGAAGTTTTTAACAGTCAGCCATTCATTGTATTAAGGACAGCTTATCTGAATGAAGAGAGATTTCAGATGTTCGGCGAGTCAAAGCAAAGACTTCTTACAATTATATTCACGATCAGAAAAAACAAAATCAGAATAATCTTCGCAAGAGATATGAGTAAAAAAGAAAGGATTTTATGAACACAAACTTAAAGAAGAAGTTAAAGCCAATCCCGGTCTTTAAGACTGAAGACGAAGAAAGACAGTTCTGGGATAAGGCTGACACTTCACAATATTTCGACTGGAGCACGGCGCAGAGTTGTATTCCCGGGATTAAAGTATTCTACAGAATCTATTTCCATCAGAATGCCTTCTTCCATATTAGACAGAATAAAGGCAATGGCGAATGAACGCGATGTCCCCTATCAGTCTTTGATTAAGATGATTCTGGCGGACAGAGTGGAAGAAGAGATGAAGAAATATAAAGCGAAAAAGAAGTGAGTTAGAAGCTCAAAGAGCGCGTTCCCAATCGGGAGATTGGTAACGAGGGAAGCTCGTTCCTTAGATTTGCGGTTGGTGGATGGAGCAACACCAACCGCGGCGGAAAAACTTATTAAAATATTTCCGACACAGGCAAATACCAATTTCCTATTTCCTTTTACTTTTATCTTAAACAACAACCGCCAACCGCGGCGAAATGTATATATCAGACTTTTACATTTTTCCATTTACCTCTTGTAAAAAGCCAGAGTGTAAATAATCCGACTGATGTTTCTGAAATGAATACTCCCCAGAATACTCCCGAATACTGCCAGCCGAGATATACTGCGAGGAAATATGAAAGCGGGATTTGTATCAGCCAGAAGAAAACGAGATTAATAAGAGTTGGTGTTTTAGTATCGCCTGCTCCGTTGAACGCCTGCACAGCTACCATCCACCAGCCGTATACAAAAAAAAAGAATATGACAGTATTTGCAGCCACTCCGACGATCTCAATTACTTTTTTATCATCAGTAAAAATTCTCATTAATGATTCATTGAAGAAAAAGTAAATGACTGAAATTATAATTAAGAAGAGCATATTAAAAAATCCTGTCTTCCATACTGCGGCTTCAGCTCTGTCGGGGAAAACTCTGCCCTGAGATTCTGACCTACCAGTGTAGCGGCTGCATTCGATAATCCCCATGCAGGCATAATTGAAAACAGCATTATTCTCACTGTGATAGTAGCGCCTGCAATTGCTTCGCTGCTGATGTCAGCCATTATTCTCATAAGAAAGATCCATGAAGCCATTCCGACGAACATCTGACCTATGCCGCCGACTGACGTGCGGAGTAAGTTGAGCATTACTTTAACGTTCAGACGTATCTGGTTAAGCTTCGCCTTAATATGTTTACCGCCTTTGAACAATACATATAACTGTATCATAACTCCCGCGCCTCTTCCGATGTTAGTAGCGATAGCGGCTCCTTCAATTCCGTAAGCGGGAATGAATCCCCAGCCGAAAATAAGCAGCGGGTCTAAAAAAATATTTATGATATTCGAGATCCACAATACTCTCATTGCAATTGCAGCGTCCCCCGCTCCGCGGAATACTGCGTTAATTATATAGAGCAGCATTATCACAGCATTTCCGCCAAGCATCCACTGCGTGTATTTGTAACCGTGATCGATAGTCCACTGATCAGCTCCCATCAGACCCAGCAGTTCCTTTGAGAAAAATATTCCTGCAACAGAAAAAGGTATAGACGCTGCGATGCCAATGATTATTGACTGTATAGCTACAGAGCCGGCTTCTTCATATTTTTTCTCACCGATCCTTCTTGATACTATTGCCGTTACCGCCGTTGCAAATCCCATTGATATCGAATACAGAAGAAACATAAAAGTCTCTGTAAGTCCGACAGTTGCTATGGCTGAAGCGCCGATCTTTCCTACAAAGTAAATATCCACTACTGCAAAGGTGGATTCCATTACAAGCTCAAGTATCATCGGAACAGCCAGAAGGAATACAGCTCTGTTGATATTTATTTTTGTATAATCAGAATCCGTTCCTTTGACTGCATTCTTCAGATCATTCCAGAAATGATTTTTGTGTTGAGCGTCGTTTTCCGGATCTGATGTCATGTGTTCGCTATCGGACATAAAGTTTTTATTTTCTGATAGTTGTTTTGTTTCTTCGTTACCACTCAGGGTAATTGTTTTAGAGTGGTTAAAATATGAATCTTATTTCAGCTTTTCATCTGATTTTTTAATACGCATCGGATCATAATAGAGCGCCATTCCAAATCGGGATAGTGAATTAGATGAAATCTAGAACAAAAACCCTTCCCAAACTATAGTCTGAGAAGGGTAATGATTTTCTTGTTGATTCAAAACTAACCGGATATCAAAGTCCGGTTATGCTTTTACTGTTTTGCCATCGCAACTTTATATCTTTCTTCGGGTGAGATAAGGTGATCGTGATCATCTCCTTCGACATCGATCTGTACCCAGTTTACTTTGCCTGAAAATTTGTTGCCGGTTGGTCCGTAATCAGGTGATACAGGCGCTCCGCCTTCTGAGCCGACATCACAGGTCTCGTCAGCGGAAAAAGCCATTGGCACAGTTTTCTCTATGCGTCCTTCTCCGAATTTTTTACCGTCTAAGTATAGCGAAACATCACCGCCTTTTGCCAGTCCGCCTCCGTCATATTTGAATTCCATTCTTACCTGATGTTTGCCTGAAGGGATATCTTTATCTGACTCAGCGTAATAATATTCAACTCCAAAAAAGTTATAACAATATTTTAGTTTACCGTTTAATGCATATAAGCTCCAGCCGTTTATATTTCCGCCCTGTGCAATGATAACACCGTTTGCGCCGGATTCAGGAACTTCTAACTCCGCAGTTATTGAAATAGATTTATTCTTTATATTTATTACAGAATTTTCACTCAGTCTTCCCATTCCGCCGAAAAGCAATTGAGTTTTCCCTTTTATTAACTGAGGTCTGCCGGCAAGATCAGGATTGAATCTCTCAAACGATCTGTCGTCTAAAGGAAGTACATTATATTTTGTGGCTTCAATTAAAAATAAACGCTGCATTTCGTGAGCTTTCTCCGGCATTTCTTTCGAGAGATCTTTTGACTGAGTCCAGTCTGTATTGGTATCATACAACTCCCATACATCATCATCAAATGCATTTTTATTCGCGCCTAACCACGGTGTACCGTGACGCGTGACTGCAGTCCAGCCCTTATGATATATTCCGCGGTTACAGAACATTTCAAAATACTGCGTCTCATGTGTATCCGCCGCTTTGGCGTCATTAAATGAATAGATCATGCTGAATCCTTCCAAAGGAGACTGATGAATACTATTCACAATCGTAGGGTGAGGAATTCCGGCTGCTTCGAGAATGGTCGGCGCAATATCAATAACATGATGGAACTGAGAACGGATCTCGCCTTTTGATTTAATTCCTTTTGGCCAGTGTATGATAGTTCCGTTACGTGTTCCGCCAAAGTGCGAAGCCACCTGCTTTGTCCATTGATACGGAGTATCCATTGCCCATGCCCAGCCGACAGCATAATGGTTATAAGCTTCAGTTCCTCCAAACTCATCAATTTTCGACATAAGAAATTCAGGAGTTTCTATACCGGCCATGCCGTTTAATGTCGCCATTTCATTAAAACATCCGTTCAGCGTGCCTTCTGCCGATGCTCCGTTGTCTCCGACAATATAATAGATAAGAGTATCATCAAAGATCTCAAGATTTTTAAGACTGTCAAACAAACGGCCAACATGATGATCAGTGTGATCCATGAATCCGGCATAACATTCCATTTCGCGTTCAAGTATAGGGATCAGCTCTTTTGGCATATCATCCCAGGCAGGTATTTCCTTAGGTCTTTCAGTAAGAACAGCATCTTTTGGAATCACGCCAAGTTTTTTCTGATTTGCAAAAATTTCTTCTCTTATCTTATCCCATCCCATACTAAATTTACCTTTGTATTTATCTATATATTCTTTAGGCGCCTGATGAGGGGCGTGAGTTGCGCCCGGAGCAAAGTACATAAAAAACGGTTTGTCCGGCATTAATGCCTTTTGCTGCTGCATCCAGCTGATCGCTTTGTTGGTCATATCATCTGTAAAGTGATAACCTTCTTCAGGTGTTTTTTCCGGTTCGACAGGTGTGGTTCCTTCATATATTGCAGGATACCACTGATTTGTTTCTCCTCCTATAAATCCGTAAAAATATTCAAACCCGCCGCCGCCGGTAGGCCACTGATCATAAGGTCCCATCGGACTTGTCTGCCAGACCGGAACTTCATGGCACTTTCCGAATTGCGCAGTTGAGTAACCGTTTAACTTTAAGGTCAATGCAAGCGGAGCTTTATCTTTTGGAATGACTGAGTTATATCCCGGAGCTGAAGTTGCAATTTCAGTTACGCCGCCCATTCCGACTGAGTGGTGATTCCTTCCGGTCAGTATTGCTGCGCGTGTAGGTGAGCATAATGCTGTTGTATGAAATCTGCTGTATCTCAGTCCATTTTTTGCAAGCTCATCCGCAGCCGGTGTATTGATCACACCGCCGAACGGACCTGAAGCCGCAAAGCCCGCGTCATCAATTAATACAACAAGAATATTCGGCGCGCCTTTAGGCGGACGGATCTCTGTGATCGGCGGAAATTTTGTGTCGGGGTCTTTAGCATCATAAGTCGTCAGTCCTACGTGCTTTCTTTCAGGAATAGGAAGTATGTCTCTTCCGTTTTCATTGTTTGCCATGATGTTTTTTATTTATATGATTAGAAAAATTTACTCAGTTGGAATTTAGAATTCAGCTGTTTAATTCGAATGCTTTACTTTTTGATTTTTTATATACGTTAACTCCGGGAATTGTTTTATAAAAAAAAAGAAATGATTTTAATATATATTATAACTATTCCTGTTATGATAGACCTGAAAAATATACGTGTATTGATGTTAAAGAATTAGTTTTCGTTAGCGGGTTGTGTACAAAGTAAAATAAACCATTTATAAAATCAATAACAAGATTGCTGTTTATCAATTATCAATTATCAATTATCAATTATCAATTATCAATTTTCAATTAACTAAAGCCGTCCGGGAGCGGTTGGTGGATGGAGCAACACGAACCGCGGCGGAATTATTAACTATTAACTATTACCTATTAACTATTAAATATTAACTATTAACTATTAACTATTAACTATTAACTGAAGTTACGCAAAGATGAAAACTATAAGCAAAATAAAGCGGTTATATAGTTGTTATGAACAAACTAATTTTCAAAACCGCCTTATTTGCTTATATAAATTCTATTTGTTTTAGAAATTTTAGTCCAACATGTGTTAAAATTTCTAAAATCTATAACAACAATATAGTTGTTGATTCCAAATGCTCTTGTATCTCACACGATAAGCTGCAACGATTATTGCAGATGGAGCAGAAATGGAATTTATTTTTAAAACAAAAATATGGTCATCTGATCAGCAAGAAATTTGATTTAAATTACAATAAATCAAAAAAAAAAAAACGTTCTTAATCATTGACGATACAATGCTCGCTAAGCCGTTTAGTAAAGAACTTGAATTATTAACTTGGGTTTATTCACCCAGCGACAAAAAATCTTTGCTTGGTCTAAATGCTGTATTTGTTATCTGACTGACGGTAACACCTGTTTCCCAATTGGCTTTCGCCTAATGAACATTGATGACAAAAATCCCGCATTGATCTGGCTATGGATATTTTGAAAGATGCTAAAAATTTTTACAAAGTAAATCCAGATTATGTTTTAATGGATTCTTTTTATCCGGCTGCAAAATTATTAAAACTGATTCGTAAATTCAGATGGCATTGGATCGCAAAAATAAAATCTAACCGCCTGATAAATGATGTTCAAGTTAAAGATTTCTTTAGTTACAGATACGGAAATAAAACTGGTCAAATGTATCAGAAAAAAGTTAGAGTGAAAGTAAAAGTTACAAAACAAATGATAATTACTGGGCAACCAGTGATATTAAATTAGAGTCTTCTATAATTCGAAAACTATATAGAAAACGACAAATAATTGAAGAATTCTTAAAATTCTAAAATCAGAGCTTATGATTGAAGGTTGTCCATCTAGAACTAAAACAGCCCAGGTAAATCACATCTATTTTGTATTAATTGCTTTTGTCAGCTTGAAGAATTTAGAATCAAAAAACATTACAACAATTTACAAAATAAGATTAGTACTTCTTGATTGCATTATACAAAAAAACTTAAAATGGAATTTAAAATCAAACATATTTTAGCTTTGCGTAACTTCAGCTATTAACTATTAACTATTAACTATTAACTATTAACTATTAACTATTTTTTAAGTATTTTAATAAAATTTCTTACACTGTTGAAACCAAATTACAAAATAAGTGATGTTAAGTACGATTTAAAAAGCGGATTAGCAGTAGCCGCTTTATCATTACCGATAGCGGTCGCTTATTCGGAGATGATGGGCTTACCGCCGGAGTCGGGAATATTCACCGCCGTATTTTCTCTGATCTGTTATTTCATTCTCGGCAGTTCTAAAGATCTTATAATCGGACCTGATTCAGCTACAGTTGCTTTGATCGCTGCTTCGATTTTTGCGGTTGGAGGTCTCAGCGGTGAATTAAATTCTCAGTTCATAGCAGTAACTACAATAGTATCCGCGCTTATCCTTTTTACCGGAGGTTTCCTGCGCCTTGGATTCATATCGAACTTCATTTCAAAACCAATTCTTGTCGGCTTTCTGAACGGTGTAGCCATTATACTTGTTATCGGTCAGCTGAAAAAATTAACCGGTGTGGAAATAGTAAACAGTAATTCTATCATTGGTCTTTTTGAATTTCTGGGGAATTTAAGTTCAATACATTACCCGACACTGATCACCGGAGCTGCTGCGCTTCTTATCATTCAGCTTCTCGGATTAAAGTCCCGGAGATTTCCGTCTCAGCTTTTGATAATTTTAATTGCCATTATCTGCGCTTCGGTTTTTAATCTGAATGAATTCGGAATTATATTTACACCGGAAATTAAAAGCGGAATTCCAATGCCTGTAATACCGGATTTTAGTTTGCTGGCTGAATATTACGATGATATAATAATTGACGCATCTGCAATTGTACTGATCTCTTATGCAAACACTGTATTAGTCGGTAAATCAATTGCAAGGGACAGGCAGACTTACGATCCGGATAAGGAATTTTTCGCAATGGGTTTTGTAAATATAGTATGCGGAATTTTCAAAGGATTTCCTGCAAGCGGATCAAGCTCAAGGACTCTTGTCAATATTAACTCAGGAGCGAAAACAAAATTCTCAATGGCTTTCGGAGCGATTTCCATGATACTTGTAGTGCTGTTCTTTTCTAAAGAATTTTCACTTATCCCGGCGGCTGTATTTGCAGCAATTATCATCGACGCTTCTTTCGGGATCTTCAAAATTAAAGAACTGAAAAATATCAGGGATTTCAGTATAACGGAATTCAGGATCTCAGTGACATGTATGATTGGCGTAATTGCGATCGGTGTGCTTGACGGAATACTGATAGCGCTGGTGCTTTCTCTATTAAACATTATCAGAATTTCATCGCAGCCAAAGGAGTTCGAGCTGGTTTATAATCCGGTTTCCGGATCAGCGGAACCTTTGGGAACAATAAATGAAAATTTAATACGAAATGAAATTTTCATTTACAGATTCGAAGCATCAATTCTGTTTTTTAATTCTGACTTCTTCAGAAAAAAACTTACCGAAAGAATTTCCGGGAAGAATGATCTTAAATTAATTGCCATAGATGCAAACCCTGTTAACTACATAGATGTAACCGGAGCAAACAATCTTGTTGAAATAATTTCAGAAATGAATAAAAAAGATATCAGAGTTTTTTTCTTCGAAGCAGATCAGAGATTTGAAAAGAAGATCAGTGAGATGCTTGTCAGGAATAAACTTGACAGCGGAATTTTTTTCACGGATATCAAGTCAGCATTAGAGAAATCTGATAGACATAACAGAGATTAAACTTCAGCGTAAAATTAAAATCTTATCCTGTGTATTTTACAACTTCATAAGCATCCTGCCCGTCGTGTAATATCGGCTGAAAATATGCGCCTCCGTATTTTATAAGTTTATTTCCCTGAAGATCCACTTCCACACCGCCTTCCGGCAGATTGTAAACTATTGCTCCGATAGGCGCCGCAGCAACTTTGTAACCTGTTTCCGTCTGAACATAAAAGACACCGCCGTGGTAATAATATTTCATGTTACCGGCGATCGTAGTGGTATAGCCCGTAGGCAGAGTTGTAATTTCCACACCTTCCGGCGCCTGGACCACCTCATAACCTTCTTTTTTATCAGACTTTTCATAATATACTCCTTCATCATAATAATAATTATTTACAACATCATCATCGTCATCAGATAATAAAATCGCTGAAGCAGAAAGCGTTAAAATAAAAAATCCTACAGGATACCAGTACGCTCCCCAGCCGTATGGAGAATATCCGTGATAATAATATGGATTGTATCCGCTGTAATTATATCCGTGGTAAATATTATTATAGTTATCATAATAATTATCTCTTCTTTCATCTCTGTCACCCTGTCGGTTGTCCTGATTTTCCTGTCTGTCGCTCTGTCGATTATCCTGATTTTCCTGTCTGTCACCCTGCCGTTCGTCCCGGTTTTCCTGTCTGTCTCCCTTGTCCTTGTTGCCCTCTCTGTCATTGACACGCTCTCTGTCTTTCGTTCCCATATCTCTGTTTACTTTATCCCGGTTAACGTTATCTTTGTTTACATTATTCCTGTTTACATTATCACGGTTTACATTATTTTTTTTTATATTTGAATTACCGCTGTTTTTATACGTTCTGTTTGTGTTTGATTTGAAATTCTTACTGCCGCTGAATTTATTGCTTCCGCTGAAACTCTTTCCGGAGTTTCCGGATCTGTTCATACTGCCTCTGTTTCCTCCCCTGTTTCCGCCTCTCATTCTTTGTGAGAAACATTCTTCAGGAAGCAGAGATAATAAAAATAATGACAGTAAAAAAACGGTTAAAAAAGATTTGGTAGTCATGATTTTATAATTATAATTCTTATTTAATTAATTTTATTGACCGTGCATCTGCAGGAATGGTAAATTCAAACTTTGAATCATCTATGCTTTCATTGAGTTTCCAGTCCGCGAAGATTATTGAATACTTTGGATTACCGGGTTTTGTTAAATAGACTAAGGTCATTTTCTTTGGCAGAGAATGCTTATCGGAAGTGACCCACAGCTGATATGTCATATCATCCCTTGCTCCCGCTACGTGATAACATTCAGTGTCACCTATAAATGTCTGACCGAGGTATATAAGATTGTTTGAAGTTTCAAGAAGGTTATCCGTAAAATCCGGATAAAATAAATCCGCTCCCGGAAAATCAACACCGTAGTGACTGCTGAGTGAATCAAACAGTTCTACAATGCTTAGTGTAACCGGAACAGTAGCGTACTGGTTTTTATCAAATGAATAAAGAGAGAAACTGTTACCGTTATAATAAAAACTTTTATGCCCCCTGTCACCTTTCTTTTCTATAAACATTTTGTCGGGAGATTTCATAAAAGCTGTCCCGGATTCCGAATGCGTGATCAGACCGTATTCATCATTTGAAATGTCAAACTCCGAAAAAAATCTGAAACTGCATGACTCCAATTCGCCTATTTCCAGACTCATGCTGTCTAAGATCGATACAGCGATCGAATCATATTGAGCATAAGCCCTGCCTGAAAAAACAGTTAAGAATAAAATCAATAAATATTTCATTTGAATATTTTTTTAAAAATTTTTAATTCAGTTCTTATCAATAAATTCCCGGATTGTTATTATAAAATAAAATTATTTCGGATTAGCTTTTTCCCATGCCCTTACTTTAGATCTTGCATCATCAAACAACCTTTTGTAATTACCCTTCAATACTTTTTCTTTTGTGTCGGGAGTTAACTTTTTCCACAAGGGCTCATACATATTATATACATTAAGAAAAGTTTCCTGATCCGGGGAAGCGACATTATCACTTCCGTATAAAAATCTGTCCGGATACTGATTTAAAAGATCGGCAACTCCCTGAACGGTGGAATCATTTCTTACAATATACTTTGCAACTTCATCCCATGAAATGTCAAAATATACGTGACTTAGTGTCGGGTCTTCAAGCATTTGCCTGATAATATCCACCTGATCATTAACCGGGCGGACAATTCTGCCGAGTCCTACATGAGCCCATATCAAAGTTGCGCCCGGATGTCTTCTGAAAACGTCTATTACATCCCTTACATAATTTTGCGTATAGGATTTTGGAAACGGCTTGTTAATATCATTATGGAAAATAGCAACAAGTCCTGTTTCAGCGCACAGACTGAAAATGCTGTCAAGAGCCGGATTCAGAAGACTTGCGACCTCTCCTGCGACCTTTGAAGAAACAAATTCTTTATGAATAGTGAATTCGCCTATTCCCGAAAACACTCCGGGAAATGTCTGAAGCGCTCTTTTAATATGAGCCGGCGCATACATATCAGCCGGATTGAATGCCGTGATCATCGGATCAAATCGTTTCTTATCTTCATCTGAAAGGGACAGATACTCCATAGCAATATATGCGTCTCCGAAAGAATAATAATATAAAGGCGCGTCTGTATCCAGATAATACTTCGGAGCTTCTTCACCTGAATTTCCGTATGACCACATCTGCTGAAGAGGAATTCCAAACAATACACATCTGCCTACTTTATCACCCATAATTTCCAGCTGCTTTTCTATACTGTTACCTTCCTGTATATAATTTGTAATATGATAATGAGCGTCAAAGACTTCGGAGTTATCATATATGTCATCTTTCTGAGAATAGACTGATGCGGAAATTAAAAATAATGCTGATAAGATCAGTGTGAATATTTTTAAATTAAAAGAAAAAATAGAGTTTGACATAATATTTTAACTTAAAGTTATGAAAAAAAATTATTTAAAAATTGCTGGCTGTAATTTAAACTTTTTACAGAGTATAAGATGCAGCCAATGACACAATAGTACCTTTTAATCCACCGATATAATATCCGAATGTACTGCTTGCAGGGGAGCGGTTTACAACTATCACCTGAGCGTTAAGACGAAAATATCTATGGTCATATGGATAGTAATTTATCCCCCCCAGAATTTCATTTGAATTATTAAATTGTCCCCAGATCTGGGACCCGGTAGAATATAATTCAAGTTTTTTACGAACTACCATATAAGCTGCGGTTACGTAAAACCCTCTGTCAAGAATTGAAGTCATAGGGACAGGGCCGGTGGTATTGAATTTATTCAGAGTTCGTGAATACCATTCAGTCTGAAGAAAAAAACCTTTGTATTTGATACCGGCATTTGCGGAAAAAATATTAAGATCTGCATCAACTACTGTAGATCCGGGAGCAAGTGCGCCAATATCAAATAAATTCAATGCGTCCGAAATTTTAATGGTGGTATTACCTGAAGGTGATTCGTTTGCAGCCTGACGGTTTTCACGGGAATGAGTAAAGCTGGCGCCAAGTGATGTAGCCAGTTTGTTGTGTTCATCGTAATCTGAAAATGAGCTAAACTCACCAAATTCGCCGGTAGTCGGTGTCCACCAAAGACTTGCGCTGCCTGCTTTAGTACGCTTCAGTGTGGTTGCTGTGATATCAAGATTGCTGTTATTATTACCGATCATTGCCGTATATCGCAATCTCGGAAGTATTTCACCGTTTGCCCACATGCCCTGCGTAAAATATGGTCTGAAATATTCGTCCGCCATTACCCTGTCGTGTGCAAGCCAGTAGGGATGAGAATAATGCATTGATCGTGTTCCCGGCAAAGCGCCCCAACCGGCGTTTAGCTCGAATTGCTTGGCAAATTTATATGTCATATTTGCGATGACTGCAATCTGGTTTGTAGAATGAAGATTCCAAATAGTCAGACCGTAGTTAAACTTTTCATCGAAAGCAAAACCGCGGAAATACATCATTAATCTGTGAAACTGAAAGTCGCTTCGCGTATCAATGTTTCTTGTCCTCCCAAGATGATCATTATAAGATTGAGAAGCAGGAAGCTGGTCGACATATCTAAAAAGACCATATGCGCCAATGTTCAGGGAGCCCTGCTTACCTTTTATTACATTAAAACCTTTTCCCGGTTCATAGATATTTGGTATCCCTGCAACTGTGTCCGCAGTCACAAGTGAATCATCCTGAGGAGGGACATCCTGAGCTCTGGATCTTTCAATGTTAAAGGCAATCAAAAAAAAAGTTACAATAATAATACATTTTAAAAAATTAACCGATAATAATTTTTTCATTTTTTTATTTTTTTAGTTTATTTGGTTGTTATCTAATTCTAATACAAAAAAACATTCCCTTAAAAATCATAATAGAAAGTATAAGCAAACCTGTTTGCTTCACCGCTGCTGTTGTCTTTGGTTTTTTTAAATCCATAAGTATATTCAACCCCAAGTCTGAAACCTCCGGGAAAATTCAGAAATCCGTTTACAGCTGCATATTGACCTGCTTTAAAGGAATCATCCGGGAAGTAATCTTCCATGTTCAGATTTACCAATCCATAGACCAGATCAATATCAAGAAATTCTTTAACAAGACTTTGATTGAATGCGATAAATCCGCCGTAACAAGCTGTGAGCTGATACTGACCGCTGTTCGGATTCAAGACAACATCAAAGGCAGAATTGTCTGACAGATTCAGGAAAGATGCAATTCCCTTACCTATAAGTCCCTGAAATTTTATAGATGAGCCGGAAAAGAAATTTGTATTTACGCTTAATAAAACTCCTCTACCGAATAACGACCCCCTGTCGCCGGAAAGATTTCTGACTGAAACCGGATTTATAATTCCTGCTGCTTTAATCTGAATACTTTCCCAGTCTTTTTTAATATTCGCTGCAACGGCCGGGTAGTTCTGTGTTACAGCTTCAAGTGAAAGAGAATCAGGTACATAAACAACAGTACTCGGGGATTCAATACTGGCTCTGAATCTCCAGCCGGGTTTAAAATCGAGATAATATTTGATCTGAACAGTTCTGAGAGAAACGGCAGTCGGCGGTCCTTCTGCATCGACAGTCAGAGGCAGGGTTTCAATATCACTGAAGTTAGTCCAGGTCTGACCGATAATAAAATGCCTGGTCTGACCGTATGCATGACGGATCCGGAATTTATTATCCGAGCCGTTAAAATCTGTTTCAATTTTTACAAGTGTGTTTCCTACAATAGTTTTACGTTTAACTTCCATTCCTATTCTCGTTACATTAGCAGTCATGAAAAATGTTTTGTCATAATTTTTATCATCACCAACCGGGATATCACTTATCGAAAAACCGGACCCGCCTTCCAGTCCGTTAAAGTCATATGAACCGAAGACTCTTGCAGAGCCATATAATCGAACAGATAATTTATTGTCTTTTGAAGTTATGATAAGTCCGCTGCTTTCCGGAGAATCCTGTGGGTGAATGTCCTTTGAGGAAAGCGTGTCAATTGATATTCTGCTTTTTTGATTCAATGTGTCATTGTTTGAAATTTCTGTCTGTGCGAATATTGAATCTGAAATGATCACTGCAAATGAAAAAACAAGTATATATATAATTAAGATCTTCATAAGTATAGAATGTTTTTTATGTCTTACATTAAGATCATTCAAATTTAAACACTAATAATTTTGCTTTAACATTATTTTAAAAATTTACCATAAAATCTGTATTTAAAATGCCTCCTGTTGCTCCGACCGGATAAGGAAGTGATAAAGCTCCCACGGGACTTTTATAAATTTGTATATATTCAAAATTCCATCTGACTGACTGATTCTCCAGCGGATAATAATTAAACCCCGCTCTTGCGTCCCATGGATTCCCGTATTCACCGAAGACCTGAGAAAGAGTTGTAACGGTCTGTAATTTTTTTGGTAAAATCATATATGATAACATCGCCTGAAATCCATTGTCTGTAAGCACTTTGAAGCCAAGTGAATCCAGTCCTGACCCTTTGAAATTACTTATCCACCTCTGGTAATATTCTCCTTCAAGAGCAAACCCTTTATACTTTATGCCTGCATCAAAACTTGCCATTTTATATGTTGCGTTTTCCAGAAGTATTCCATTGCCGAAAAGATCAGGCGTAAAGACAATACTTCCGTCAGATAATCTGAGCTGTACATTATCAAATACATCTGTTTTCGGCTGACTCTCCCTGTCTTCTTCGCTGTATGTAAAATGCCCGGCAAGTCTTGTAGCGACTTTATTATGAACATCAAAATCGCTGTAATCAGAATTGAATCCAAACTCACCAGTAGTCGGAAACCAGCTGATCATTCCTGAAAATGTATTCAAACCGGCGTCAAGCTGACCGGCGTCAATTCCGAACTGACTTAAGTTATTTCCCCACATCGCATGATACTTAATTTTATCTGTAATATTTCCGTCTGCCCAGCCTCCGGTTGTATAACTGGGTCTGAAAAATTCATCGGCTACAAGCCGGTTATCTACAGGAAGCCAGTTAGGAAAATTTCCTGATGTGCTTCGCACTCCCGGAAGTCCGTTAATACCTGCTCCGAGATTGAGATGTTCATTTATTCTGTACTGAAGATTTCCCGCTACTACAACCTGTGAAACCTGACCGAGTGAAGTATTGCTTGTCCATACATAAAAGAGATAGCGGAATTTCGGATCCATAAACCATCCGAGAAATTTAATGTTTACCTTATTAAGCTGTATATCCTGACGTCTCTTTATAGAACTGGTTTTCCCGAATGCATTTGTGTAATTAGTATCGAGACCTTTCTGATTTAAATATCTAAGATATGAAAACACACTGAAGCTTACGCTTCCTATATCAGATTCAAATATTTTAATTCCCGCGCCGGGGATGTATTTTGTTTTGGATTTTAGCGTATCCGCGGACCGGTCAGCTGTCTTTAATTTAATTGTCTTTTGATTTTCATTAAGTTTTAAATTAATGTTTAAGTCTGCCAATTCCTGAGCAGCGGTATCTTCAGAATATATATTAAACAAAATAAACAGAGTAAGCGAAATTGAGAAGAAGTAAGTTTTTTTCATAAAATAATTTTCATTAATTGCTTCAATTATATGAAATGTGTCTCCGAATTGTAATTATTATTTTCATCCTATTTTAATAAACCGGCACTTTCAAAAGACAAACTGTTACCTGAATATAAAAATAATTCTATTACAGATAACAGTTTGTATATACCCATTATTTTACAATTTACTATTTCTTCGGCTGAACACTATACATATTCAGTCCGAGTTTTTCAGAAAGATACTTTATTACATACTGCGCTTTCACGCTGTTGCCGACATCATCAAGAGGAGGAGAGATAACACCTATTCCGAGTTTACCGGGAGCGACTGCAATTATACCGCCGCCGACTCCGCTCTTTCCGGGCATACCGGTATCATACAGCCAGATTCCGGAATCGTCATATAAGCCTGCAGTAACCATAACTGCCAGCACATGTTCCACAGTCTCAGGCGAAACTACAGTTTTACCTGTTACCGGATTGACGCCGCCGTTACAAAGTGTAGCAGCCATCATTCCCAGATCTTTTGCATTCACATTAATTGCGCATGCTTTGGTATAAATATCTGTAGTCTGTACGGGATCATAATACATCCTCTCGTAAGCAAACAGAAGGTGTGCAAGCGCCTGATTTCTTTGATTAGTTGCAGCTTCACTTTCATAGACCGGCTGATTCACAGTAAGATCCCTTCCGGCGAATTCACTGTATTTGGTAATAATATTATTCCATTTCTCATCATAGTTCGCGCCTCTTATAAGACTTGTAGTTGACAATGCTCCCGGATTAACGCAGGGATTCATTTCTTTTCCTTTTTTCCATTCGATCGGTTCAATAGCATTGAATTTCATACCTGTTGCATCCACTCCTATTTTTTCCTTCAAAGCGTCAGCGCCCATTTCATCTATGACCATTGCCATTGCAAATACCTTTTCAATAGACTGCATTGAGACCATATCATTTATATCACCAAATTCAATAACGTCACCTTCGGCTGTGACTACGGAAATTCCAAAAATGTTCGGGTTTACTTCTGCTAATGCCGGAATATAATCAGCATTCTTTCCTTCACTTACATTTTTGAATTTATCATAAGCTTCCTTTACTGCTGATGTAATTTCATCTTTCGTAAGCGTATTCTTTTGAGCAAATGCATTTCCTGAAATGAAAAAAATACAAAGTAAAACAGTTAAAATAAATTTAACTTCGGTTATATTAATTCTGCGTTTCATTTTTATTTTTAATTTAATTTTAATAATATTTTATATGATTATTCCCATGCGAATACTCTTGAGAAATTATATTTGAATGAAAACCTTACAATTGAAGTTGTTGAATGAAATCCGTCATTGTAATTATCTCGTCTTCCGAAATTGTATTCCACGCCTGCCATTACATTCTTTACAGGATAATAAAGTAAATTTACAAGACCGTATTGTCCCTGCTTAAATGTATTGCTTGCCATGAGATCCGAGACATCAATTTTTTCAACTGAGTAACCGAAAGTGCTTGAGAATAATTTACTCCAGTTCACATCTACAAATGCAGTTGCGCCCCAAATAGGAAGAGCTTTACCTTTTACCGGCTGATTAGCGACACCGGGATTACTCTGCAGACCGACATCCACCGGCGCATCGTTCATATAGTTTTGAATTCCTTCACCGTAAACACCCTGTAATCTGAGTACGGCTTTGTCACCGAGGTTAATATTGGAACTGATGGTACCGCCCCATCTTACTGCGCTTCCGTTTAACTGGAAAGTTGCAGTATCATTTAAATCTTTCCATTTAATACTTCCAACTATACCGGCGAGCTGAACATATCCCCAGCTTCCTGTATATCTGTATTGCGCTGCAAAATCCGGAACATTGAAAAGAGGTTTTACATTTGCTAGTTCGATCCTTCCGGATAAGACTCCCGGATCACCGCTTGCTCCCGGCTGCTCGAGAGATAATGCAAGTTTACTCTCCTTTGTCATTACAGGAGTATAACGGATCTGAATGTTTCTGTAGAAGATCATTCCTGCCGGTCCCCAGTATTCAAGTGAATTCGGGAATACATCCCCGTCCATGAAAACACTGTTGGTCTGCCCTGCACCGAATTTTCCTATTTCTCCCCAGGCATGTCTCAGTCGAAATGCAGTTTGTCCGGCATTAGGTCCGACTCCGAAAAGTTCAAATTCAAAAATCGTCTTTAAGTCACCCAGTCCTGTTTTCGTTTTGCTTTTCACTCCAAAGCGTGATTGTCTGACGCTGTAAAATACTTTTCCGTCAGGTAAAAATTCTTTAGAATTTGAAGGCAGTTTTGTGGTTCTGAGCACGTCATACCAGTCAGGATTGATAGTCTTAAAATTATATCCTGCGTCGGTCATTGCAAAACCATAAACTTCAAGAGTATTATTGTCCTGCGCCTGTACTGTCGTATTAAATGTGAATAAACACAAACAAATTAAAGCTAAGTAAACTATTTTCATGATGTTTTTAAATTAAGTTAATTAAATTGAACAATTAGTTTTTGAGTTACAATAAATATAATCTATTTTATAAGTATTACTTTAATTATAAATAATTAAGTGTAAATCCGTTATTATAAAGTCTCAGTGTTGTCTGTTTTGATCCATTCAACAAGTAAAGTATAACCCAGTGACATAACGATAGCTCCTGTAAAAAGTCCGATGAAACCTGAAAGCATGAACCCTCCTATCACACCAATATAAATCACAGGCATTGGGACAGGTGCTCCTTTACCGAGCATTAACGGTGTGAGAATATTGTTAGACAGGCTGACTAACAAAATTGCTATGCTCCAGATTATTGCCGTCCCGGTTTCGTTCACTGCAAAAATATAAATCAGCGCCGGTAAAGATACCAGTATAAGCGGCAGCTGAAGTACTGATATTATAAAAACAAGCAATGTCCATAATCCGGCATATGGAATTCCCGCAAGTAAGAATACAATTCCAAACAACATAGCCATAACAAGTGATTCTCCCAGTACTCCTTTTAAAACACTACCTCCTTTATTCAAAACAAGATCAGCAAAGTCATCACCTTTACTGCCGCCGGCAATTTTCCTGAAAAATTTACGGATAGCTTCACCTGCTCCTCCTATCACAAGCAAAATCCCGGCAATGATAAGCGAAATAATTATCTGAATGAGATCACCTGCAGAGCTTAATATACTCTTTGCCGCTTTGCTCCCGTATTCGATAAGCTGTTCCCGGTGCTTACCCACAGTTTGCTCCAGATTTACAGATGAAGACAGCCAAGTATAATATAGTTTATCTCCGATTACCGGCCATTCTTTGACTTCTTCTTCAGGATGAGGGATTGTAAGCGTACCATTGTCATAACTTACTTTAAGTTCTTTTACTTCGTCGATAAGTGATCCGATTAATAAACCGCCGGGAAGGATGATGACTGCAAGGATTGAAAAAACAATAACAAAAGATGCCAGTTTAGCTTTCCCTCTTATTTTTTTTGTAATCTTGCTGTGAATTGGATGCAAAGCAAGCGCAAGTATAAAACTCCATAAAATTATATTCACAAAAGGAAACATTAACATTAAACACCAGGCAATGATCAGTAAAAGTATGAATAGCCGGATTGTTGTATCGTAAATTGATTCCCTGTGAAATTCTTTACTCATTCAAGTAAAATAAAATTATTTAGTTATCTTATGTATTTGAACAACTTGCTGTCGTTAAAATCATTAATTTAGAATTCACCGGCTAGAATCGAAAATAATAAATTCATATTTAAAGTTATTATTTTAACATACAAAACTATTTATAATGAATCAGAATGTCAAACTGTCAGATTTGACATGTTACCCAGTGGATCAATTATCAATTAACGAAATATAAGATGGGAATTCAGCAATTAAAAGCTAGGGTTGGAATTACAATTTAGAATCAATTTTAATTTCACTGATCTTTTTTTTTATCCATCTTCTCCCTGCAAGTTTTCCTTTGTTAAGTTCGAATTCAAGATTTAAAAGATTTTTTTTGGTGGGGTTTTGTTTTAAATTTAATAATAGTCTGTATGATCTGCAAAATTCTTTAGTATACTTTATAAGTAAGAATTGAACTTTACGGTCTTGCCTCATAAATTCCATAATCCGTCTCAGCTCAATGTAACAATCATCAATTTGATTGAGATCATAACTTACTTTTAACTTCAAACGCGAAGCGTCAATGTAAAAGTAAGGATTTGTTTTTTTTAATTTGTTCAGCAGCTCTAAGCTTTGAAGATATTCTTTTTTATGATACAACAGAAGGGCATTTCCAAAATATATGCTATCATCCCTGAATTCCGCAGGCAGTTTTGAACCGAATTTATCAATAAAGTTTTCAATCCATTTGTACTTCTTAAGTGAAAGAGCAACAAGAATATAATTTCTGAATTCATTTTTGTCAAAATTTTTGTCTTCGATATCCGAAAATAATCCTTCTTTCAGTTTACTGTTTATTAATCTGAATAATTCTGTATAATGTGAAGTTTCCTGCAAGTTTATTAAATCAAGATTAATGTATATTAATTTATTGTAAAAATTCATACGGTAATTTTCAGGTATTTGCGTTAGATCATTTTCAAAAATCTTTTTTGCTTTTTTATAATGTGTTTGTTTAAGAGGTTCCTTCATCGAATTATATATATGAAAGTGAAATGCAACAAGCGGATAAATATCACTTACATTTTCTTTTATGAATTTTAGAATTTCACTAAAGTTAAACTTAAGCAAAATTTCCTCAAGGTAATTTCCTGAAGCAAGGGATTTTACTTTTTTCAAATCTTTGATCTGAATTAAATAGTCAAGCATTCCAAGAACAAATAGTGAAAACTTAAAATCATTTGTTCTCAGAAATTGTTCACCGGTGATTTTTGAATCCGGAAGAGAATTTAAATAATTAAAATACTCACTGTTTACGTTGAGATATTCTTCGAGCCGCATTTCCTTTACAAGAGCATTTTCCAATTCGGATCTGTAATCATTAATCTTTTTCTCGTAGTAATCATTTAGATTTCTTTTTTTTAATTCACTTAATAAAAGTTTATTATATTCAGCGGTTTCTGATTCTGCGGCTTTTAAAACTAAGAATTTTTCGGCGAGTTTTGTTAATTCAGACAGTCTGTTCCACAATGTCCGTTCTTTTATAGTATTCCCGAATTCGAAAAAAACAGTCCTGTCTATTTCAATATATTTTAAGATCCTTGTGTATTTTCTGCCACGACTGAATAAATGTGATGTGATAAATAATTTAAACTGCTTCTTTTCTGCTTCAGAAAATGTATCGTAAAGCGTGAAAAATTTTATTTTTCTTTTCAATTATATTTACTTTTTTTGATTTAAAATATAATATTTCCGGAATAAGTTATAAGATAAAATTAATGGGTAACATTAACAAAGTATTCGTTTTGAATATTCGAAAAGATTTTTTAAGTTTATGAAAATTTAAACCTACTAATTTTTCATAGTATCAGCAAATACAAACATCAGTTACTTTTGTAATTTGGATAATTGACATAAATTAAAGAATGAATTAACCGTAAGAAGGAGATAGTGCCATGGAAAATACAGGAAAGAAAGTAACCATCAAAAAAGCTGTCAGGAAAAATGCTGTTAAGAATACTGTAAATAAAGCAGCGGTAAAAAAAACTGTTAAAAAAAATGCAGCTAAGGATAATGTTAGAAAAGCAGCAGTAAAGAAAGCTATTATTAAAAAAGCCGGAATTAAAAATGTCAAAAAGGCAGCGGTTAAAAGTGCGGTCAAAAAAAATTCCCTGAAAAGAATACTGTTAAACGAATTAATTGACAGAGAAGCTCTTAAAAAAGCTATACTAAAAGAAATTGAATAAGAATTTTATTTAAATTTTTTCTGCAGTTTATTCAGATCTTTCTGTATCGGTTAATTAAATTTATTAATCCGCAAGTATTTATGCGGTTTAAATTCTGCCTCTGCTGTAAGCTTTCCCTTTCTGCAGAAGGCAGAATTTTTTTTTTAAATAAATAACTGAATATAATTGTGTTTAACAAAAATGAAAATTGTTTATATATACTTTTCTTAAAGCTGTTCCTGTAAATCAAAAAAGAGTATTACTCATTTGCTTCAGCTTTCCAATATATTGTTTTCATATTAAGTATTATTCAAACAGCCCTTTCCGTTATGTAAACTGCTGATTAATACCCTGAAAAATTTATTAAAGAGTAATTTCTCTACATATTTAATTTGAGAGTTATCTATTTTAAATATAATAACTGTTTTCTAACAGGAATGAAAATTGCAGTATAGTTTATTAAATGTGAAGGGATTTTATATAAAAATCCCTTTTTTATTTTAATTATTTTCAGGAGGATAAATGAATGAAACCAGGCCGGAAATTTTCACCGGTATCCCCTTTTAAATCAATTTTATCGGTGAAAAAATAAGTTAATTGATTGAATCTTTTTAAAAAATTTAAATTTAAGGAGTTCAACAATGAACAAATTAATAAAATTAGGTTTTATACTCATTCTCGCAATTTCCATATCAGCTTTTCTTTCAAATACAAGTTCGGGACAGATTGCATGTGATCCGGGCGTACCCCATATTGAAATTTTAGATCACCCCGATGATCCTGTTACACATCACGAAGGTCAGTATTTCTATGAAAAGGTATATCCGCCTTATTTCCCTTCCAACTATGTATATGAAGAGCTGCACTGCGGAGTGAACAAAATGAAAGAAGTAGATCCGTGCAATCCATGGGTTCTGGAATGGTATGTTAGCTTTTTTGATGATGAAACTGATCAGGTCAAAGTCAGGGAACCACAGATTAACTGGGATACAATTACTTGTCAGGATATAGATTTTGAAGTAATATATCCTCTTAATTTTGACTACACTTATAACACGTATTATGATTCTGTTGTAATGAAAGTCACTATGACACCGCATCCGGTTGATAACTGTATTGATCCGCCCGTTCCTTATGTTTGTTACAATGGTGATACAATTTATAACTCAAGCTGCTGGAATGCTACCTGCATCGGAGAACTGATAACTTTCCAATGCATTGATTCCTGCGCATTTCCCAATACTGCAACATGCCTGATGAATTTTGACAAACCTTTACCGGTAGAACTGAATTCATTCACAGCAACCGCAGATAACGGAAATGTAACTTTAAGCTGGACGACCTCAATGGAAATGAATAATACAGGATTTGATATTGAAAGAAAAACAGACGGTGCATGGAGTAAGATCGGATTCGTAGAAGGAAAGGGTAATTCCGGTGTATCATCGGATTACACCTATGTCGATAAAAAACTAAACCCGGGAAGTTATAATTACAGACTCAAACAAATAGACTTCAACGGAAATTATGAGTACTATGATCTCTCAGGATTTGTCAACATCGGTGTCCCGAATAAATTCAGACTGTCACAAAACTATCCGAATCCGTTCAATCCATCGACCAGGATAGACTATGCTCTTCCGAATAACGGTAATGTAATACTCAAGATCTATGATCTCACCGGAAAGGAAGTAGAGACAATTCTGAACGATTTCAGAACAGCAGGATATTACACGATTAACTTCAACGCTTCGAATCTTGCAAGCGGAATATATTATTACAGACTCACAGCCGGCAATGATATAGCTGTCAATAAAATGGTTGTCGTTAAGTAATTACTATTTCACATTTTACAACTCATATAAAAAAAATCCGGGTCTTGCGATCCGGATTTTTTTATAAATCTAATCTCCGGCAATTCATTTGTTTTATATTCTGATATTTGTTTTGTCTGGTTTAATCGGAAATTGTCATGGTGCGGTATGATGCATAACAGCTCAAATATTTTCAATATTACCTTATCAGGACTTGTTCTGTATATGCAAATTTATAATCAAACATAAAATTAAAATTGTATCCATCTGCTGCTGACATTTTTTTGTCCGGTATCTCTATTGTCTGCTTCCCTTTTTTTAAATTTTTAAATGTTTTCTGATAAACAATTTTTCCGGAACCGTCCGTTACAGATAATTCAGTTATACCGTTATAAGGAATATTCAGCTCTGCAGTAAAAAATTCAGTTCCTTCTTTGAAAACTTCCGCTGAAAAAGGATTACTTCCGTCAATAGCCAGACCCTGAACTGAATTATGCTTAATAAGACTCACTTCATAAATTTTATTTCCGGCGTAAGTTGAATTAAAATTATTTCTCGAGAACGGGTTAAGTTCTGAACTTATTATACCTCCGTAAATAAATCCGATGAAAACGGAATCTCCCCTGATCTTATTCAGATCAATTATTTCATTTGAATAGACCGGCATATTATGATAAGGAATGAATTCTCCGTTAGCGCCTGCAAACACCGGCATTTCGACAGGCAGTACATATTCCCGAAGGGAACCGTCAGCAAATCTTGAAAGTCTGCTGATCGTTTTTACATACGGTACATTTAAATCAGTTACAAAATCATTACCGGCAAAATAATACTGACTTATTCCTCCGAAGAATAAAGTATTCATCTGTTTATTCTTTTTATCATACAATGATACCTTTGCTGTATGATAATTACTTAAATACTGATTAAATGAAGTAACCGGAATATATCCGGAAACAGTAATATCAACAGGATAAAAGAAAGGCAGATCTGCATTAGTCTGAAAAACACCTGAAGAAACCGTATAGCCATATCTTCCGTCAGGAAAAATCTGCGGAAGAAGATTAAAATCTCTTCTGTGAAGATGCGCCTGATCGGTAATAGTTTCAAGATTTGAATAGCTTAATTTTGTTTTCGTATTTTGAATTTCAAACTTCCTTATTCCGTCAGTATAAGTCTGCTTATAAGTTCTGTGTCCCATTGGATTATATCTGCCGTCAAATCTCTGTCCTCCGATCAGATAAAAAGTTTTTCCTATCTTCCCCATCTGGCCGCCGGTCACAGCAAAAATATCATCTTTAATTTGTTTAAAATGAGTACTTACAGGATTTCCTTTTATAACTGAGTTTATCAGTTCCGGTACCGAGACAGAAGTTAAATAAGGATAAGTAATATGATCATCTGCAGAAGCGCTGTATGAATACCCGCCTGTTATATATAGTATATCTCCGTCCTGATAATAATTCATATTTCCTGACTGCATCTGCTCTTTTAAACTTATCGGAAGTTCTTTTATAGAAGAGCTCCAGAATTTTTTAGCTTTTACATCAATTACATAAATTGCAGTATTATTTTCATCACCGGGAAATGCTCTGAAAGGCTGTCTTGCATGTGAGCCGTCTTTCCTGCCGCCGATTATCAGCCATTTTCCGTTGTGATGTGCTGTTGCGAAAGAATGAAGTCCGGGCAGGTTTGGAATACTGACAGGATTTATACTTACAGAATACTTGAAATTATCTTTTTGAGCAAAATTAATATTGACAATAGAAAGAAAAGCTATAATTATAAAAAGAGTAACAATTTTACTCACTCTGTTTGTCATTTTATGAATGGATTTAATTTCCGAATATTTTTATATCGCTTCACCAAAATTAACTACTGCCCGGGTAAACAAAAAAAACTCAATCTGAAAAACACTTAATTAAAGAATCAGTTTTTTTTCAGATTGAGATATTAAAATAATTAATTTCTTTTACGCCAGCCTGCCCAGTATGGATAACCTTTATCATCTCTGAGCGTCAGTACCTCATCACCTTTAATTAATTCTTTTGCTATTATCACCATTTCTCCTTCGTAATTTACTCTTGAACCGGTTACAGTTATTTCATCATTCTTATTGATCTGAATGTCCTGATTATCAATATACCACGACGGTCCGAGATGCACAGAAATATTTCCGCTTTTTGTGTTCAGCTGTAAATGAATTCCATTGGACATTCTGTTGCCGTGTGAGATCTGATCAACGCTTGTAACCGATCCGTAAATTGTTTCCACTGTATTCACATCATACATTCTGTTATAGTTACTTCCGGGACCCCATCCGTTTTGAGAATAGATATTTCCGGCAAAAAACAATACCAGCGCAATTACAAAATTAATTTTTAGCAGTTTCATTTTTAGTTCCTTTCTGTCTTTTCATTTTAATTTTACCTGCAATATAACAGGCATTATCAAATAACTCTTTTTTCTAACTCATCAGTTAAGAATGGTGACTTATTCTTAACTGGCTGAAAATTTATCAATAAAAAAATATTAGTGTATATAAAATTATCAGTTCCATTATTCTATTTAAAGAAATCCATAAGCAATACTTTTGCCTTATTCCAGTTTGTCCGGTTTATACAATACTTAGTCTTAGGGAGATTAATTTCTCCTTTAATAAGTCCGGAGTCTTTCAATACATTAAGATGCTGCGAGAGAGTACTGTTAGCAATGGGTAATACTGATGCCATATCTCCGTGATAGCAATGTTCCTGCTTTAAAAGCTGCTGAAGTATTGCAACTCTGACCGGATGCCCGAGCGCATTCCCATATTGTGAGATCACAATCTGTTTCTCAGTATATTTTTCTTTTTTATCCGGCATTTGAATTAGTTTTCGTAAAATTACGAACATTATTATCATGAAACAATGCATTTACTTTTCACACTGCAGGATTACTTCCGGAAAGGAACTTGATATAGAATAATTTTGAACCGGTAACGATCCGGTTTTCAGACAGGTTTTCATCCACTCTGATCAATGAAAATAAATGAGAATGAAAAATTGATTATTGAATAATTGTGAAAGCTTAGTTTTCTAAAATTAAGAAAGACTATCCGGTTTTTTTGTATGATCTTTCCTGCGGTCGAGTTTCGAAGTCAGAGAATTCTTAAGCTTATCAACTGCCTCGTCAACTGCCTTGTGAATTGAATCGGCTTTACTTTTAACTGCAATTGGCTGTCTGCCTGCAATGCGGGCTTCTAATACGCAGCGTTTGTCCATCACTCCGTTTTTTTACCGGTTTCATCTGTAAGATATACTTCCAGTCTTGATATCTGATCACTGAACCTTTTTAGCTCTTCCGATAACATTGTGATCAAAGGTTCACGAAATTTTTCGCTCCCTTTAATATTATTATCTGTGTTAAATTGAATTTTCATAATTAATATTATTTTTAATTTTAATTTTTGAAATCAGCTATCTGTTAACTATAAACTCTGCTTAAAATGTTAAAACGATATTCAGCTTCCTGCTTAATTTATCTATTCAGTTTTATCTTCTTCTTCGTCCAGATTATTGTCATCTCCGAGACTGTAATAATTATTTTCTTCATCCTCACTTCCGACCGCTTCTTCAGCATCATCCAGTTCAGATCCAGGCACATCCAGGTCATCACCGCTCACATCATCTTCAAATCCTTTTTCATTCGGTTCACCGGGATAAAGATTCGGCGCTTTGTCGGAGGTAATATCATCCGGATCTATTTTATCAGCTTTAATTCCTCTTTCAAATATATCCTGAGTTACCGGATATTCAGGATATCCGGGTAATTTTTCTTTATCTTTTGCTTTCTTTTTCTTATCCATAATTTTTCGATTTAAATCATAATTTAACTTGCTGTAAATGTTAATTATGGAAAACTAATGAAACATGATTATAGAAGTAATTCAGTTTTCTTAACTTAATTTTTTTATAGCAGATTGTATTAATATTATTTCCCGAACTGATTTAAGTGATGATCTAAATGTTTATACAGCATATTATTCCATTCGCCTGAAGAAAGCGCGCCAAATGAATTTGATTCTTTCCCGTTGAAATATTTCTCACCGAGATCACGTGTTTTATTTATGTAATCTATAAGTCTTTTCTTTTCTTTTTCAAAATTCTTTTCGTCATTCATTACGAACTGCGGACCTGTTCTGCTGTTATGCTGATACGGCGTTTCGCCTACAACCTTATTTTTTACAAAAGTTTTTAAAATAAATTTCAGAAAAGCGTTGGGCGCGGGATGCTTGTCCTCATAGATCATTTCATAAGAAACATTACAGTGAGCAAGCATTTGTCCCGCTGACATTTTACCCCATAGCGGTCTGTCTTCAGGACTGAGTTTGTTAATGCGGCTGATGATCTCATCTGTTACTTTAGCATCAAAAATGTTTTTCATATATGAATTTAAATTTAAATTAATTTACTGAACTGTAATCGTATCAGATTTTTACATTTCTTATTTCTTCTTATCCTTTTCTTTTTGTAAATTTTCTTTTACCCTGTATATCACGATACGTGAGATTAACCTCAGCGGCAATGGCTTGTCGAGAGGAAACTGCACTGTTCCTTTTCCTCCTTTATATTCAGCAAGCTCCTTTTTAAATTCATCAACTCCTCTCGGCGCCGGATAAATTCCGATATGGTTTTTAAAAGCTGCGAAATAAACAACTTCTTTTCCGTTCAGCCTGTAAGCAGGGATCCCGTAATTAATTCCTTCACGTGCTCCCGGTGCGGCTTTCCTGATTGTCTCACGGAGCTTATTCAATATTACCCGGATCTCTTCCGGAAATCCCGCTATATATCCATCAATGTCAGCCGGCTTTTTCATTTAAAATTAATTTAAGTAATTTATAGAATTAAATTATCTTAATCAAATTTTTGGAAATAATACTTATTTGTTTTTTTTATACAAAAATATTTCTTTCAGTTTAATATAATAGTCGGAAGCATAATTATTTTAGACTTAATTGAATTTGATATGAGACATGCGCTTTCCGATTTAAACAAGACCCGTTCAGCGCGCTCACGGTCTTTCTCATCAGTAATTGTGACTGTTGGTTCAAGAATAATTTCCGTCATCAGAAATTTCCCTTCTACCTGTTCAAGTTTACCTTTTGTATTGCAGCTGAAACTTGTGAAATTGAGTTTTGAATTTTCCGCAATTGACAAAAATGTTGTCATAAGACAGCTGCTGACGGCAGCCGTGAATAGATGCTCCGGCGACCATATGCCAGGTATGCCTTTCGGAAATTCCGGCGGAGTCGCAACTTCAATGCAGCTGTCTTTATCTACATTTAATTCCGGTGAACATAAAACACCTTTGCGGTCTTCATTCCATACTATATCTACATTATAAAAATGCGGTTCCATTTTAATAGTTTTAAATTAATAAAATGCGGATTGTTTTTAAAAAGTCTGATTGCACTGTTTACGATTCTTTCTTTTCAGTACTAATCCCAAATATTGTATACAGCGGACAAAAGCTGATAAAACTTGTCAGTACAAAAACGGCGGCAAATATTAACAGAACAATTCCTAATACCCCTGTGATTACATTTGTAAAATAAAGAACCGCAATAACTGCAGCAATGATTATTCTGATAATTTTGTCAGATGAACCCATGTTCTTTTTCATAATATTTTTTTTAATTGTATTAAATTTATTTCAGACAAATGTATCCTATTTTCTGTAACATTAAAATGAGATATGTCATAAACAGATATTTTGTTTATCCTTCAGGGAATAAATTATAATTAATATAATTCTATAAAATATACGATAGAATAATATCAGGACATTTATATTTAAAACTGTTTTATTTTAATGAACTGCAAACTTCGCCATTTCAGATTTTTTCAGCTTTCCTTTTTTTCTGAAATACTCTTTTATTATTACAAAAATTACCGGAGTTACAAAGAGTACATGAATTGCTGATGTAAGAATTCCTCCGATCATAGGTACAGCAAGAGGCTTAGCCAGATCTGCGCCCGTGCCTGTCGCCCACATAATTGGAATCAAACCAAGCATCGCGGTTGCAACGGTCATTAACTTCGGCCGGAGTCTGAGTATTGCCCCTTCTTCTGTTGCATCTACCAGATCCTGCTGGGAAATGTCATCACCTTTTTCAGCTAATTTTTTATCAAGAGCTTCGTGCAGATAAATTACCATTATAACGCCTGTTTCAACTGCTACTCCGTACAGCGCTATAAAACCCACCCAGATTGCAACAGAAAAATTTAAATCAAGAATTGACATATAATATATTCCTCCGATCAGCGCAAACGGAACTGACAGCATTACCAGCGCAGCTTCCAGAAAATTCTTGAATGTAAAATAAAGCATTACAAATATCACAAGGAAAACTATTGGTATAATTATCTGTAGTCTTTCCTTTGCTCTTATCTGATTTTCCCACTGACCGCTCCATGTATAATAATATCCGAGAGGTAAATTCGGCGCTAACTCTTTGTCAAGCACTTCCCTTGCTTCATTTACAAAACTGCCCATGTCTCTGTCCCTCACATTCAGGAAAACAACTGACCTGAGTAATGCATTTTCCGAAGATATCATCGGCGGACCGGAAGTAATATTAATATCTACAAGTTCACCGAGCGGCACCTGAGCTGCGCCGGTAATATTCCCCATTGAATTAACCGCGCCGCCGGGAATAGTCACCCAGACTTTTTTTAAAGCTTCCACATCTGACCTGAAATCTTTCATGTATCTCACTCTTATCGGAAATCTTCTCCTGCCTTCCACTGTCGTTGCAATATTCTCGCCGCCGATTGCGGTTTCTATTACATCCTGAACGTCCCCGACACTCATTCCATATCTGGAGATCGCGTCACGTTTGATATCAATATCAATGTAAGATCCTCCCTGAGTTCTTTCCGCATAAACATCAGCAGCTCCCTGAATATTCTTTACTAGACTTTCAGCATTGATCGCAAGTCTTTCAAGCGTATCAAGATTGTCACCAAAGATCTTTATTCCGAGATCCGTTCTGACGCCGGTTGACAGCATATTAATTCTGTTAATTATCGGCTGCGTCCAGCCGTTACTGACTCCGGGAATCTGCAGTTTTGAATTCATCTCTTTTACAATTTCAGCTTTTGTAATTCCTTCCCGCCATTCGGATTTATCTTTTAAAATTATTATAGATTCTATCATACTCACTGGCGCAGGATCAGTTGGTGTCTCCGCTCTACCTACTTTCCCCAAAACCGATTCGACTTCCGGAATACTTTTAATAATTGCATCCTGAACCTGCAGTACTCTCTTTGCTTCCGTTACAGAAACATTCGGCAGCATTGTAGGCATAAATAAAATACTTCCTTCATCCAGCGGAGGCATAAATTCACTGCCGGTGTTCATTATAAGAGGGATCGTTATCAGTAATGCAATAACATTTATTGCAAGAGTGGTTTTTCTGAATTTTAAAGCAAGTCTGAGGACAGGGTCATATAATCTGCTGAAGAATCTTGTAACCGGATTTTGATTTTCCTTATAAAATTTACCTTTCATGAACAATGTCATCAGCATCGGAACCAGCGTGATCGTTATTAATGCCGAGCCGGCAATGGCAAAAGTCTTTGTAAAAGCCAGAGGGTGAAACAATTTCCCCTCCTGTCCCTCGAGCATAAACACAGGAAGAAATGAAACTACTATAATTGCTTCGGAAAAAAATATTGCCCTGCCGACCTGTTTAGCAGACCGGGCTGATATTTCCTTGTAGTCAATTATGAGACCTTTTTCCTGAGCTATTGCAATATTCCTGTAAGCGTTTTCCACCATTACAATGGAAGCGTCCACAAGAATTCCGATAGAAATTATAAGACCTCCCAGGCTCATTATGTTTGAAGTGATCCCGAGATGTTTCATCAGAATAAATGAAATAAGTATTGCAACAGGAATTTCGATAAGAATTCTTAAAGCGCTTCTGAGATGAAACAAAAATACCAGCACTATCAGACTTACAATTATCGCTTCTTCAATTATTGCGTCGCGGAGAGTTTGTATTGCTTTTGAGATCAGATCGCTTCTGTCATATGAGGTCATAATTTCAATCCCTTCAGGTAGTCCTTTCTCTAATTCCTTAAGCTTTTCCTTTACACGTTCAATTACAGTATTTGCATTTTCACCGTAACGCATTACTATAATTCCTCCGACGACTTCACCCTCTCCGTTAAAATCAATCATACCCCGTCTTATATCTCCGCCGATCTGAACAGTTGCTATATCTCTGATCTTAACCGGATTTCCGCTTTGCCCGGTCTTCAATGTGATTTCTTCAATATCGCTGACATCATTAATATATCCTTTGCCTCTTACAAAGTATTCTATATCAGATGATTCAATATTTCTTCCTCCTACATCTTTATTGCTTCTCTGAACTGCCATTACTATATCATTTATTCCTATACCATATGCAGATAATCTGTTCGGATCAATATCGATCTGATATTGCTTTACAAAACCACCAACAGATGCAACTTCGGCAACTCCTTCGACTGACTGCAGTCCTAATTTCAGATAATAGTCCTGCAAAGCCCGGAGTTCTCCGAGATCATACTTATCGCTCTTAAGATGATACCAGTATACATGGCCTACACCTGTTCCGTCAGGACCTATAACAGGCGTAACTCCTTCAGGCAATGAAGACTGGACCTGAGAAAGTTTTTCCAGAACACGGCTCCTCGCCCAGTAAATATCCGCATCGTCTTCAAATATGACATAGATAAAACTCATGCCGAACATTGACTGACTTCTGACCGCCTTTACTTTTGCCATTCCCTGAAGAGAAGTAGTAAGCGGGTATGTTATCTGATCTTCAATTATCTGCGGACTTCTTCCCATCCATTCAGTCCATATGATTACCTGATTTTCTGACAGATCGGGAATCGCATCGACAGGAGTATTTATCATTGAATAAACTCCGTAGCCAATTACCCCCAGATATATGATAAGAATTATAAAACGGTTATTTACAGAAAAGTCTATTATTTTTTCAATCATTATAAATTTATTTTATGATGAGTCAGTTAATTATATCATAAAAAATAACATTATCATTGCCATTAAAACCATTAACAGATCTTCAATAATCGTGATCGTACTCATTGGCAAATTAAATACTGCGCCAAGACATGCACACTGAATAGTTCTTTTTTGCATAACGCTTTGTATGACACCAACACTGCTTATTCCCATTACAATAATTGTTGCAGCATTTGTAAACACCGGATATGATCCGGTAATAAATAATATTCCAAGCGCTAATTCTATGAACGGATATATATAACCGTATCCAAACCACTTCTTTGCAATTATATCATATGAGCTGTAAGAGGAGGCAAAATTTTTCAGGTCAAGCATTTTAAAGAAAGAGAAAACCATGAAAAATCCGCCCATGAAATTATTCATTATTTCCATCAAGACAATTCTGCCGGAATTTATCTGAAGCAATATTACACCTAAAATAATATACAGAAAGACAATTATTAGCGGTTTATAGGTTTGCAATTTTGATTTTTCTTCTTCTTTATCAGAGTTCATCATTTGGGAATGAACAGAAGCATCCTCTTCAATCGTATATTTACCGGATTTCTGAAGCGCGGCATTCATTTCATTTACATTAATATGATGCTGCATTTTTATAACTGCCTGCGGAGGAGTCAGCGTTACACTGACATCTTCTACTCCTTTAATTTCTGACAATGTTTTCTGAACTGTAGAAACACATCCGTTACAGGTCATGCCGGTAACTTTATATTTATGAGTCATATTGAATTTTATATAATTTAGAAAATAAAAATTAATTCATTTGTCTTTTTAATAACTGAGCATTAATGGCAACAATAATAGTACTTAAGCTCATGAACACAGCGCCTACTGCAGGACCTAATACAAATCCGGATGTATAAAAAACTCCGGCAGCAAGAGGAATTGCAATTACATTATATCCTGTAGCCCATGCAATATTCTGTATCATTTTATTGTAGGTTGCTTTACCGAAAAGTATCAGGTTTGCAATATCTTTTGGATTACTGTTTACAAGTACAATGTCAGCAGTTTCAACGGCTACATCTGTTCCGGATCCAACGGCTATCCCTACATTCGCCTGAGCTAATGCAGGAGCATCATTTACTCCGTCACCTGTCATGGCTACAAATTCTCCTTTGCTCTGCAGATCTTTAATTATATCTACTTTCTGATGCGGTAAAACTTCAGAAAAATATCCATCGAGTCCGAGATCGTCTGAAACTGCTTTTGCAACTGTCTCATTATCACCTGTTGCCATCATAACTTTGATTCCATTCTTTTTGAATGTCTTTATTGCATCTTCACTTTCCGGTCTGATAGTGTCAGCTAAGGCAATGTATCCAGCTATATTTTCATTAATTATTACAAATACTACTGTCTCCGCTTTACTGGAAAACGCACCATCCGGTACAGGCAGATCTTTTTCTTTGAGATAGCCGGGACTTACGACTTTCACTGCTTTACCTTCCACTTTTGCTTCCACTCCTTTACCGGTTATAGCATTAAAGTTTTCTGCCTCAGGAAATTTTAAATCAAGTTCTTTTACTTTGTCGATAATACCAACTGCAATCGGATGCTCGGATGATTGTTCGAGAGCGCCCGCAATTCTTAACATTTCTTCCGATGATATTTCTGAGATACTTACAAAACGGGTAACACCAAAATTGCCCGTTGTTAAAGTCCCGGTTTTATCAAATAACAGAACAGTGATCTTCCGCGATTCTTCAAATGCTGTCCTGTTGCGGATCAGAAGTCCGTGCTGAGCTGAGACAGAAATTGAAATAGCAACTACTAACGGAATAGCAAGACCCAGAGCGTGCGGACAGGTTATTACCATTACAGTAACCATTCTCTCAAGCGCAAATACAAAGGGATAACCGGCGATCAGCCAGACTGCCAAAGTTCCGAACCCAATTGTCAGCGCAATATAAGTCAGCCATTTAGCAGCGCGGTCAGAAAGATTCTGCATTTTAGATTTTGTCTTTTGCGCTTCTGCTACTAATGTGATAACTTTATTAAGATAACTGTCTTTACCGGTATGCTCTACTTTTACTTTAAGAGAACCATTGCCATTGATCGCTCCGCCTATGACTTTATTATCTTTTTCTTTTTTAACCGGTTTAGATTCTCCGGTCAGCATGGATTCATTTACATAACTGCTTCCTTCAACTATAATCCCATCCGCAGGAACTTTTTCCCCGGGCTTTATCAGAATGACATCATTTATCTCCAGCATATCAAGTTTCACATCCTCTGCCTGATCGTCTTTATTGATCCGGTGTGCTTCAGCCGGCATTAAACTTACCAGTAATTGCAATGCTCTGGAGGCGCCTAATACGGATTTCATTTCAAGCCAGTGTCCAAGCAGCATAATATCGATCAGTGTCACAAGTTCCCAGAAAAAATCCATACCCTGCAAACCAAAAACCGTTGCAGTACTGTAAAAATATGCAATGCTGATTGCCATTGCGATAAGCGTCATCATTCCGGGATTCTTAGCTTTAACTTCTTCGTAAAATCCTTTTAGGAACGGCAACCCTCCCCAAAAATAAACTACAGATGAAAGCGCAAAAAGAATATATGCATTTCCCGGCAGCAGCCATTCATAGCCTAAGAACATCTGGATCATTGGTGAAAAAACAAGAATCGGGATGGTAAGTATTAATGAAACCCAAAATCGTTTTTTGAAATCCTCAATCATCATTTTATGATGATCATGACCTGCCATTCCCATAGGAACATTGCCGTGATCCATTTTACTGTGATCATGCGATTCGGTAATTTGATGATCGCGGTTTTCGTGGTGTTTGTGATTACTTTTCATATTGATATAAAAACTAAACTACTTATAATTTGAGCTCAAAATATTAAAGATTTATTTTATTTCTTACCTGTCTTACTATGATCCATTCCCTTCATATTGTCCATACTTTCCATTTTCTTCGTTCCATCCATCTTCTTTTGACCTTCCATCATCTCAATGCCCTTATTATTATTCATCATGTTTTGCATCATGCCCATCATTTGTTGATTTCCCATCATGGTTTTTAACATTGAAGACATCATACTGGAATCACCCTTTGAAGCGCCCATCATATAAGACATCATGCCCTGCATCATAGCAGGATTATCTTTCATCATCTTCATCATTCCATCCTGATTTTCCATCATCATTCCCATCATTTTTCCCATCATCATTCCGTTTCCCTGCATCATCATTTTTCCTCCGTTATTTTTCATCATTGCATCCAGCATCTCCTGAGACATAGTGCTGTTATTTGCTATTGAGTCCATTATCATCATTCTTGTTTCCGGTTTTGACAGAACTTGTTTTACGTCCGGACTTGTTTGGCAGGATGAAAATACAGCAATAATTGTTATTGCTGCGAATGCAAGTGTTACTTTCTGTAGTGTTTTCATGATCTTGTTTTTTTTAAAATTGTTAATTATTACTATCTGAAATCAAACTCCCCAACACAAGCAGTGGGAATTATTTAATAAAAGTGAAGCAATTTTATGATTGCTTCACTTTTGATTCTTAACTTATGGTTTCTTACAGCAAGGGTTTAAATTATCATATGCTTCTTTATCAGCCGGCGACTTATTCGCATCATATCCTGCCAATGTGATCGCTTTTACTATGGCTTTTTTATTTGTAAGATCAGTATTGTAAGTTACAATTGCGCTTTTCTTATCCAGATCAACTGATACTTTTTCTACTCCTTCTACTGAATTAATTGCATCGGTAACTTTCTCAACACACATATCGCACTGCATAGAATTCAACTCAATGGTAATCGTCTTACTTTTTTGAATTACTTTTGAATCAGCATTATTAATGTTGATCATTAACATGGCAAGAGTGATTATTGCAAGAACTAACAGATTATTTTTTTTCGATTTCATTTTTTTAATATTAATTAATTAATTAAAGAGTGTTTTAAATTATTGTATTGACAGCTTATTTTAAATGGCCATTTGAGATATATCCTGTATTATTTTTTTTTCTGATCTTTGGGCTGCTTGCAGCAGTCATCAAGTTCCTTATATGCTTCCGGATCAGCTTTTTTATCATTTGCATCATAACCGGCTGCTGTTATTGAACTTTCAATTTTTGAAAGATCGGTCTTCGATTTATCAAAATTAATGTGAGCAATTTTTTCCTTCGTGACTACATTGATGCTTTCTATCCCGTCTAATTTCTCTACTGCTGTTTCGATATTATCCTTACAGATATCACACTGCATTGTTGACAATTTTATCATTGCATGTTCGTATCCGTCTTTTGCAGACATTTCATTTGACTTAGTCTTTTCATTTGATTGATTCATTCCCGTATTCCCGTTTTTATTTTCATTCATCATTTTATTATCCGAATGATTTTCAGATTCCTTATTTCCGCAGCCCGTTATCAAAACAAATAATAATACGAAAGTAAATATCGGAAATATTATGTTTCTTAATTTTAAGTATATCATTTTAGCTCCTTTACTGCTGTATGCAGTTATTTTTATTTTTAAAAAATTAATGTTTATTATGATCTATGTCTTTCATTATATCCTGATCTTTATTGAATTCAGGATCTCCTTTGATCTCTTTTTCTTTAATATCATCCGTTGAAGTTCCTGAACGTATCTGACTTTCACTGTCAATAAGGAATCCGGCGCTGGTTACTATTTCATCGCCTTCGGATAATCCTGAAGTTATTAAATATAATCCATCCCTCTCACCTCCGACTGTTACCTTCTTCGGCGAAAAAATATTATTCTCTTTCTTCACATATACCAGATCCATCTTACCGGTTCTTAAAACTGAATTTCTCGGGACTACTATGTTCCATTCATAATCAGCCGAACCGATCTCCGCTTTCACATACATATCCGGCTTCAGTCTGTAATTCCTGTTGGATACATCAAAACGAACTTCGAGAGTTCTGGTATCGGAAGTTAACATTGGACTGATGAAATTTACCTTAGCGCTAAAGACTTCTCCGGGATAAGAGACTGAAGTTATGTTTGCAGACTGACCTATCCTGACGCTGTTGATATCTGATTCCGGGACACTGGCAATTACCCATAATGTTGACATATCCACTACATCATAGATATCTTCGCCTGCAACCGCCCAGTGACCTTCATGAACAATTTTTTGTGTAATTACCCCGCTGTATTTCGAATAAACAGTTACATAATCTTTCACTTCCATTGTATTCTCAAACTCTTCCATCTGCTCCGGAGTAACTTCCCATATTCTCAGTCTGTTTATGGTTGAGCTTATAAGATTTTCCGCCTGTGCAATTACAATTTCATTACCGCTGCTCTTTGCATTTTCAAGATTCTTTAAAGCAAGAAGATATTCTTTTTGAGTTGAGTATATCTCAGGCGAATATATGTCAAATGCCTTCTGACCTTTACTAACCATTTGTCCTTCATAACTGATATACATTTTTATTATCCTTCCGGAAACCGGAGTTGCTATATGCCTCATATTGCTTTCCGATGTTTTTATGAATCCGTTAAAAGTAAGACTTCTTTTGAATTCCTTTATGGAAACTTTTTCAGTCTGAACATTCGCAAGTAACTGCTGAGCTGGAGAAAGGATTATATCTCCAATCTCATTTTGAGAATTTTTTAAAGCTTCAAATTCATTTTCTGCATCGGACTTCTCTTTTAAAACCAGATCCATATTACATATAGGACAAACTCCGGATGGTCACTCTGTATCTGCGGATGCATAGGGCAGATATACAGTTCATCAGCTTTTGTAATCTGATTACTTTCAGTATCTTCGATAAATAATTTATACACGCCAAAAGAAGCTCCGGCCAGCACAATTATGACAGATATTCCAATAAGTATTTTTTTCATTTTAATTAACTGTTAAAATTTGCTTTCCTATTATTTTTTCCAGACTGCTGATCAGAATAAGATAATTTGTTTCTTCCTCCACAAGCATTTTGTTATTCTCTCTTAAAGTTCTGAAAGTATCGAGAAGATCTATGAATTGATTTGCAGCAGTTTCATATGAAATCAAAGATGACTTAAATGTCTGCTCGGTCTGCGGTATTAAAACTTCATTCAGATATTTGATCTTCTCCTGTGAAGAATTAATTTTCACAATTATATTTTTAATTCATTCTTTAAGTTTACTTCAAGCGAGTTAACTTCTGAATTAATTCTCTTTTCAATGAGGATCCTCTCTGTGATCTGAGCATCAATTCTCTTCTCATTCCACGGCATAAAAGGAAGATCCATTTCAACTGAGAATAGTAAAAAACTTTCCTTCATTTCTGAAGCATACTTATATCCTGACATAATATTCAGATCAGGTTTTCTGTCCAGTTCAGTTACAGAGGTTTCAATCTTATTGACCTCACTTTGCTGCTGAAGATATTTATATCCCGTATTTCCGGATCTTAATTCTGCAGCAAGACTTGTAGTATCAAGCACAGGCGGAGTGATCTTTAAAAGTATTTCGAGATTTTTTGTTGTAAAACCGTCCGGCAGATCAAGGTTTGTAAGTGTTCTGATGTTATTGATGAATATTTTTTTATTATTCCTGAGTTCGATTTCTTCAAGCAGAAGCTTCTGATATTCATTATTGCTTTTTAGTATATCATACTGGCTGCCTTTTCCGACTGAATATTTTATTTCAAGCGAACCGGTTATTGAAAGTATGATCTCCTTAAACTCTTCATTAAAGGATAACAATCTTTCATTGACAGAAAGCATAAAATAATTTTCTTTCACTGACTTTATTAATTCATTCTGTAATTCTTCCCTTTGTATTTCAGGAAGTAATGAATTTAACCTTGCGAGTTTTCCGGCTTCTTCAAGTTTACCGAATAATTTCAGAGGCTGTGAATAATTCAGCGAATACATCCCGGCGCTGTTAAAATTTACAGGTATATCATCCACCATAAGCTGAAGCATAGGGGAAGACTGATAACTGACCTGCTCTATTTTTGAGGACAGTATCTTTTTTTCATATTCAATAGGCTCAAGCTGTACATTCGATTTCAAAGCTGAATTGATCAGATCATTTAACCCGTACCGGTAATTATTGCTTATATTTGAATCTGTTTGAGCAAATGCGGAATTGAAAAGTAAAAAAATATAGATGATTATTAATTTCATTTTGATCTTTATTAGTGTAAATAAAAAAATGATCAGACAAAGTAATTACTTTGCTGTTTAAACAACGAAAAATGAAATTAACTAAATAAGGATATGGGAGAAAAGAATAGGTATATCAGCAGGCGGTTTGAAGTGAATGATTTGCAGACTGAAATTCCGGGGTAAATCCGAAAGTAATTCTAAAGATAAAAATCTTTCAGTTATTTGGGAATACATGTCTTTAATAAATGACAATTTATTTATCTCAAGAATATTAGTATTGGAAATTTCACTGACTAATATTGAACAGCAGCCGGTTCCCTTAGAAGAATATTGGATTTCATTCTCACAAGAAACTCCGCATTCACAGGAAGTCCGGACTTCAGACATATTACATAACATATGATTCAATGCAAAGCTGAAATTAGACTGAATTAATACTGCTATTAAAAGTATGGAAAAATATTTTGTTATTGTTTTTATCACAATATTAAAGTATAGAAATTGAATTTTAAATGCAAAGCTATTATTAGTTCAATCAGGTTTAAAAAATCTCATCCGTCCAAAGTTTCGAAAATGTTTTGGCTAACATTGTTAAAAAATTGAAATTCATTATAACAAATCCTGACTAATACTTTAAAGCTTGTGCTTATATAGTTCAGCAATTATAATATTATACTCTTTTTCAAGTTCTAGAAATTTATCAAACGAAGTATATAAATATTGAGCTTCAAGAAAATAATTTATTGAAGTTATTTCTCCGGCAATTAGCGCTTTATTAAGGATATCAACATTGTCTGAAGATACAAGAGTTTCTCTGTAACCGGTCATTGCTTCCTTAAGTGTTTCATATTTTCCGTAAAGTTTTTTTATCTCGTATAAGTGATCATTCAGATGAGCTTCTATTTCAAGATTTGAATAAAGCGTCTTTGATCTGTGATAATCCGTTCTGTAATTATTTTCCCAAAGAGGTATCGATATTCCGAAATGAATTCCATTATACTTTGTGTCCCTCAATCCCAGATAATAATAACCGACTTCAAATTTTGGAAGACTAAGGGACTTGCTGAGTTCTACCTGACTCTGTGAGATCAATTTTTCCTGCTGTAATGATTTTATAGAAGGGTCGCTTATTTCAATCTCATTTTCTAAAATTTCGAACTGAGGAATTACCTGAGTTACAGGATATGAAGTATCAGCAAACACTATTATATTTCCCGCATTCAGTCCCGTCAGTTTTTCATTCAGCTCCTCAATTTCATTTTCAATAAGCACAAGGTCAGTTTTTAAATTAAGTAAATTTATTTTTGACTTATTCACATCGAGAATATTTCCTTCTCCTTTTTCCAGCTTAGTCTGATATAAATTTAAAAGTGATCCGGCTGTTTCAACTCTTTTCAGCATTTGAATCTTCTTTTTATTGAGACAGATCAGCTCAATGCATGTAAGTTTTGCCTCAAGTAATATTTCACGCCGCATTATCTGCTTTTCAAAATCCGTCTGCTGTATCTTCAGACCGGAAACTTTATTTCTCTTTGAATAAGATGTAGGGAAATCAAATGACTGAATAAGTTTAAATTCCAGCTGACTGCCGTTATCACCTGACTGACCGAATAAATTAGTAACTTCAACAAAAGGATTGTAAAGCGACTGTCCGGTTTGATATTCCAGTTTCCTTGATTCCTGCAGCTGCGTATTGGCAATAATGGATTTATTATTTTTTGAAATCTCTTTAAGGACATTATCAATATTGCTTTGTGAATATACGCCAGTCTGCAAAAGGGAAAGTATCAAAGCAAAAGCAGATAAAATATTTATGTTAATTTTCATAATGAATTTTCAGTTTTTTTTCTTCAGCATGTTTGCTGACGAGATAATATACAATTGGAATTATAAGTAAGTTAAGAAGAGTCGAGCTTAACAATCCGCCAAGAATAACTTTTGCCATCGGACTTTGAATTTCATTTCCGGGCATATCTCCTGCAATTGCCAGCGGGACCAGTGCAAGTCCGGCAGTAAGAGCAGTCATCAGTATCGGACTTAATCTGTCTCCCGAGCCATGTATGATTCTTTGGTAAAGCCCAATTCCCTGCTGCTGTAATGCAGTATATCTCGAAACTAAAAGTATTCCGTTCCTTGTGGCAATGCCGAACAAAGTAATGAATCCTATAATAGAAGGTATGCTTATAATTCCGGAAGTAAAGTAAATACTTAATACGCCCCCGATCAATGCTAAAGGAAGATTTAAAAGTATTATTGCGGAGAGTTTCAGGTTTTTGAATTCCTGAAATAATAACAGAAATATTATAAGCATTGACAGAACCGATGCAGCAATAAGTCTTTTTGAAGCTTCTTCCTCCGCTTCAAACTGTCCTCCGTATTCTATTCTGTATCCTTCAGGTAATTCAACCGACTCTGATACTTTTCTGCGGATCTCTTCGACTGCGCTTTTCTGATCCCTGCCGGTTACATTTACGGACACTACAGTTTTTCTCTGAAGATTTTCCCTGTTAACTGTATTTGGTCCTGATGAAGAAATAATATCCGCGACATAACTGAGCGGTACTTTTTCTCCGTTACGCGTGTCAATCATTGCGCTCCGGATATTTTCTATGCTTCCTCTGTTATTGTTATCAAATTTTAATACAACATCAAACCTTTGCGAACCTTCAAATACCTCGGAAACTTTTTCACCGGCAAAACCTACGTCTATCATTTTTGTAAATTCTCCGATTGTAATTCCGTACTTTGCAAGTATTTCTCTCTTTGCTTTAATTTTGATCTGCGGGATTTCAATTTGCGGCTCCACGGAAATATCTACAAGACCTTCAATGTTTTCAATGGCTGATTTTATTTTATTGGAAATGGAAAACATATTATTCAGATCATGTCCGAAGATTTTAATAGCAATGTTTGATCTTGTACCGGACAGCATATGGTCTATTCTGTGTCCGATCGGCTGTCCAATAGTAATATTTGCTCCCGAAACCCCTGATAATTTTTCTCTCACATCCTTCATGAATTCATTTCTGCTTCTGTCTTTAAGTACAAACGGAGCTTCCACCTCCGAAGTGTTTACTCCCAGCGCATGTTCATCAAGTTCAGCACGCCCCGTCCTTCTTGTAGTAACGAATATTTCCGGAACCGTCAGGAGGGTTTTTTCAATTTCCGTTCCGATCTTACCGCTTTCCTCAAGTGATATACCCGGTAAACTGACTGCGCTGATCACTAAAGAACCTTCGTTGAATTCAGGCAGAAAATTTTTGCCGAGAGAAAAGAGAATAATAAGACTTATAAAAAACAACAATGAAGCAAGAACTAAAATAAGTTTTTTAAATTGAAAAATTTTCTCAAGAGTTAAAACATATTTCTTCTGAAGAAACCTAACTAATCTGCTTTCTTCAGAATGCTTTTTAAGCATCTCATCACCTGTAAGCAAATAACTGCAAAGTACCGGAGTCAATGTAATAGAGACGATAAGAGAAGCAAAGATTGAGACAATAAATGCAATTCCAAGCGGCGCGAGTAATCTTCCTTCCATTCCGGATAAAAAGAAAAGAGGAATGAAAGCAACAATAATTATCAGAGTTGCATTAATAATGGAAGTTCTGATTTCCACCGAAGCATTGAATATAACTTTTAACTTATTCTCACGCGCTTCTGCCGGCCTCAGTGAATTTTCCTTAAGCCGTTTGAAAACATTTTCCACATCAATTATAGCGTCATCGACCAGCGCGCCGATTGCTATTGCCATTCCGCCGAGACTCATTGTATTTATCGTCACTCCGAGCCATTTAAGCGTAAGTATAGCAAAGATCAGAGATACAGGAATTGCAATTAATGAAATAGAAGTTGCTCTCCAGTTCATAAGAAATATGAACAGTATGATAATTACGAATACAGAACCCTCTATCAGGGTTTTGTTAATATTACTTATAGAGGCATTTATAAAATCCGCCTGTCTGAAAATTTTTGTGTTTATCTGAACATCCTTTGGTAAAGTTTTTTTCAGCTCTGTAATCGCCTCATCTATTTTCCCGGTAAGTTCTAATGTATTTGTAGAAGGCTGTTTCGAAACTGTTAATATTATTGCCGGTTTCCCGTTCATTGAGCCGTCACCAATTTTAGGCGCTGACCCGATCTTTATTTCAGAAACGTCTTCTATCTTAACCGGATAATTGTCTGTATTTTTAATTACTGATTTTCCAATATCGTTAATATCGGTTGTTCTTCCGATTCCGGTAATTATATATTCATTCCCGTATTCATTCATAAAACCACCTGAAGAATTTTCATTTGATTCTTCTGCAGCTTTTATAATTTCATTTATCGAAACATTAAAATAATCCATCTTCTGCGGAGAAACTAAGATCTGATACTGTTTGTATTCTCCTCCCATGACCACTACCTGAGAAACTCCGCCTGTTGCAAGCAGACTAGGTCTGATGATCCAGTCAGCAATTGTTCTCAGATCAATTGATTTTGTTTCTTCAGACGTTACGCTTAGCAGCATTATTTCTCCCATTATGGAAGACTGGGGAGCAAGAATCGGATCGCCCGATCCCTGAGGCAGTTTCTCTTTTACCGTTGACATTTTTTCAGCAACTATCTGTCTTGCTATATAAATATCAGTTCCCCATTCAAACTCTACCCAGACGATTGATATCCCCGCAGATGAAGAAGATCTGACGCGTCTTACATCGGTTGCGCCGTTGACAGCAGTTTCTATCTGAAAGGTCACCATTTTTTCCACTTCATCCGGAGCCATTCCGTGTGCTTCAGTCAGCACTACTACGGTAGGAGCTGTCAGATCGGGAAACACATCCACCTCCATATTTACAGCAATGTATGTCCCGAACAGTAACAGTAGAACTGTAAAAACGACAACCAGCAATCTGTTCTGAAGTGAAATTTCTATTATTCTGTTTAGCATTCGATTAAGATTAAAATATTTTAATGCTCGTGACCATGTTCGGGAATACTGCCGGACATGGCAGCTAATTTAATATTATAAGCGCCTTTAGTTACAACTCTTTCACCTTCATTTACTCCTGATAAAATTTCTATATTAATACCGTCCCCTGCTCCTGTTTTCACTTCCCTTTTCTGAAAGCTCTCTCCGCCGGTCTGTACAAATACATAAAACAAACCCTGCTCTTCTATCAATGAAGACAAAGGAATTATCAGAGCATCTTTTATATCCGACGAAATAAGATAGACCTGTACAAAAGAACCCGGTATCAGATTTCCCTTATTATCAATTTCAAAATTAACCGGAATGTAGTAACTGTTATTATCAACAGTTCTTCCGAAAGAAACCAGTGTCCCGTTTAAGTCTGAAGTTTGATAAACTTTATTATCATATTCAGTCCTGAAGTTCGCTGAAGTAAATGTCCCCAGTCTTGAAAAGTACTGCTGAGATACTTCAGCGGTCAGAAGAAGTCTCCGGTTTTTAGATACACTCCCCAACGGCTGACCTGCGTTAACATATTGCCCGTCGCTTACTAATATATTTTTTATAAAACCGCTCATCGGACTGTACACGTTTTCACCATCGCCTGAGTAATTTTGAGAAATGCTGTTGTAGATTATCTCAGCGTTTTTTAAGGCTATTTCTCTTTCAAGAAATTCTTTCAGAGATATTATATTATCCTTAACAAGCTCTTTACCTCTTTCATAATCAGCAAGAGTTTTCTCATAATTTAATTTTACTTCCTCAAATCTTACGTCAATATTTCCTCCGATCACATCGCTGCCTTTTACTGTGAACAATAGTTCGCCTGAGTTAACACGTGCGCCTGCAGTAGCATTGCCTTTGCCTATTTTCACAACTCCCTGTGATTTTGCAACGATCACAGATTCATCTCCCGGGGCTGAAGTTATCTGTCCTGATGTCTTTACTACTTCATTAAAAGATTGTCTTATTAACAGCTGATTTGCAAATTCAATCTTCCATGCCTGTTCCTTTAAAAATGTAATATCATCTCCTTCCGGTGTTTCTGTCTGTTCAAAAAAAGCAGCTTCTTCACTCGGATATACTGTAACATTTTCAATGATGATCTGATCGAGAAACAGTTCGGTTTGAATGTCAAATATCAGCTGACCTTTTCCCTGCATTTCAGGAGTCAGCTCCAGTCTGAATATCCCCGGTGAGGTAGGTGAATTTGAAATTACGCTTATTTCTTTATCTCCGGTTTTTAATCTGAGTGTTACGGTACCTTCTGTAAATGCTTTGAAAGAATCTCCCAGATGAGTAAAGTGCGCAGCAAATTTTGTTACTGTGCCGGAAATCAATGGTTTGAATTCCACAAACAATTCTGTTTTATCTGAATACAGAGTAAATACTACAGGATCAAGTTCACTATCATTATCACCGTCAGAAGTATCGTTTTGGCTGTCTCTGCTGCAGCCGGAAAATATTACACTGAAAATTATTGCAGCAATAAATAATATATTTTTCATTTTAAATATTAATTTGGAAAGATTACCGAAAATAGTTTACACATATAAAATACTTTACTTAGGTAATACATTTTTTATATCATTAAGAGTCATTTTGAATTTCGAGTATTCTTCTTTTAGTTCTGAGTTTTGATTTGCATGCTGATACTTATCCAGCATATCTCCGCTTTTTCTTAATTCATTAGTTTTTGATATAATTGTCTGGAGACTTGCAGGTTCAAGATTTCCTGCAGCTGCCGGGATTTTCTTTATAAGCGAAATAATTTCAGCGACGGGTTCTTCAAGATGTCCGGACTTTCCGCTGTTAATTCCTTTGCCCATTGACTCATTGATCTTTTCAATCTGATTCCAGATTTTAGCAGTCTCTATAGATGAAGTATTGCTTTGAGACTGAGTATTGCTTTGAGACTGTGTATTGTTTTGACTTTGTGTTTCGGTTTTACTTTTAGATTCTTTTTGCTCTGTTTTTACTTCTTCGTTATTTCCGCATCCGGAAATAAATAAATTAACTGCAAAACAGATTACAATAAGAATTGATAATAATAATCTCATTCTATTATTGTTAAATAGTTTTTAAAAAATATAGTGATCTTAAAAAATCTGAAGTTTTACTTTTGAAATGTTAAGAAACAGGAGGAGCTCTCAAGGAGGAATATCTTAATAGAAATTTTTTGTAGTCTGAATTAGATTTAATGGGAGGTATTAATAAAACCGGAAGAGAATTACACAATTCGGAAATTTCATCCTTATAATGGTTAAACTGAATTTTAACTTTAGATGAATTTACTATTTTTGATAACTTATTAACGGTAAAAGTTTCTTTATCACTGTTATGAAAATATTTACAAAAAATATCAGATAAATGAAAATCATCAGTATGACAATGGTCATCAGCCGGATGAGATTCGTCATAATAAACTATCTGATCTTTATCATGATGGTGGTGAGGCACAATACTGTGCCCAAGCACTATTGAATAAGATATCAGAAGAAACAATAATGTGAGTTTTCTGATGGTCATAAATTAAGAAAGTCAATTTAATTATCCTTATTCAATAAGTAAAGGTAATACTGTAAAAACTTCAATTTTTTGTTATTAGTAATTCCGGTTTAGCAGAAGCAGAAAAATCTTATTTATACTTTACGGTTAATTAGTTATGTTAATCAAATTTCATAACAATGGAAAATAACAATCATCATTTATCCTATTTCATTTCAGGTGGACTGACTTTGAGTTTTATACTTAGTGTGATCGGGTCTTTATATCCTGTACAAAGTTTTACACAGACAGCTTTTTTCAAAGCCGATGCTTTATTTGCAATATCAGCATTTGCATGTCTTGCTGCAAAGGCAAGCGGGGAAAGATTTGATGTACCGGCTGCAGGCTTCAGCATACTGGCGATCGCACAGGGATTATTTCTGACAGAAATTAACGAAGTGAATAAGTGGGATATTGCGACATCGAGTCTCGGAGTATTGTTTATGATACCGGCTTTCATATTGATCTCATATTATACGCTGTTTCCAAAATGGCTGAGGATAGCGGGGATTATTTCAATAATACCGTTTCTTATTCTCCTGATAATCCGCATGTATACACAGGAAGAAAATTCGGTATTACTGGAAAACATTGTCTTTTTGATATATCAATTGGTGACGCTCTGCTGGGCATGGAAAATCTGGAATCTGTCCGAATTAAAAAAAAGCAGGCATTAATTTCGGAAAATATAATTTGAATCAATAATTTGAATAATTCATTAGCAATAATTGTTTCAGAGATCACGGCTTTAAAACCGAAACAAAGTTAAGAAGGTTATTATCAGAATAAGCCGCGTCAGCTGCATCAACTATCGAATCGCAATTGAGATCCGTCAGCGTATAACCCGCTACAAAATTAAAAGCGTCGTTATCTATTAATCCGTTATCGGTTGCATCCACTACACCGTCCTGATTTACATCACCGGTAAAGATTGACCACATGCCTCCATAGTTTACCTGATTATTTCCGTATGACTGGGAAGCCGCTGAAGTGAAATTATAATTCAAAACTCCGCCTGTAAAAACTTCACCCCCTGACTTACTCCACGTTTCAATTGAATTTCTATGCTTAACTGTTATATAATAATTTATTCCGTTGACAGCATTTGCAAAAGATACCTGTGAAGGCAATCCAAGTCCTCCAACACCTGCGGATTTTTCTATTAATCCGTAAGGTGATACAGCGTTTCTTAATTCTACAATGACGGTGTCAGTCTGCTGACACGCTTCAAAATTTATTGTAAGATCTAATTTAAAAAATCCGGAGTTATTAAATTCATAAGGTCCCATATCGACAGTTTTGTTATAAATCCTCGGATTTAATAAAATATCAGTGAGAGGCGTTCCGGAATTATCGCCGGCATCAATGCAAACCGAACCGGATAAAAGAATTAATCCGTCATCAGCAGTCATCCAGCAGCTGTCTGCGCCTATAGGATCTGAAGCGTTGAGAAACATCGGGTCGCTGTCAATGTTTCCCGTTCCTGGTCCGGAAATGATATGCGGGGGATTTTGATTTGTCAGATCTATATTAGAATAGGAAGCAATAAAAGAAGCAGTACCATTAATATAAAACTGAGGGCCTCCGACGGCTGCTGTATTTCCTCTGAAGATGGAGTTTCTGATTATGGGAATACTTGTACCCGAGCTGCCGATGCCGTTAAAGTTTAAATTGTCACAAATTATACCTCCGGCATTTCCTGTAAGAGCTCTGTTATTAATAAAGGCGCTGTTTAATATAACAGGATTTGAATTTCCGTTAGGATCACCGCCCCAGCAGTACATCCCGCCTGCGGTATTAGCAGTGTTATTATAGATTATACAATTTGTAATAACAGGACTTGCATTTCCGCCGACACCGAAATTATCAATACCTCCGCCTCCGTCATATGCAAGATTATCAGATATGATACAATTTAAGATTAAAGGATTTGAATTTCCGCCGGAGTGACCGCTGTTAAAAATACCACCACCGAACACTGCTCTGTTATCAGTTATGACACAATTTCTAATAGTCGGGCTGCAAAAACCCCCTGCATTTCCGCCGTTATTATATATTCCGCCGCCAAGACCGTTAGTAAATGAAACAGGTCTGTTATCATTTGCGCCTCTGATCTCAAAGCCGTCTATCACAGCAGATAAATTCAGACTGATGTTGCTGATGACATGATAACTGTTATCAAAATTACCCGGAGCGCCGATCTCACCGCTGAGAACGCTAGTAGGTCCGCAGGAAAAAACGCGCTGTAAAACCGAAGTTTCCGTTCCGTTAAAACTTCCGTATATAATAACACCATTTCTCATGCTGAATGAAATATTTCTGTTCAAAGTATTTGTAGTAAAGTAAATTCCTTCCGCCACCCATACTTCATCGCCTGTGAAAGAAGCGTTTATGGCTGCCTGAAGAAACTGGCCCGGAATGGCGTTTGACCAGCTTGTTCCGTTCATCAGACCGGCGCCGGATGTAGTTATATACCTGACTACCGCATTCGCCTGATTTAGAACCGAGAACATTATTATAGCGGATAAAATAAATTTTACTATTACTTTGTATGAGGTATTCATAACAATGAATTTTATAATTATGAAAAAATATTTAAGAAATTTACAATTCCGGTTATAATGTGTAAAGTCATTTTCAGAAATGACATTTGTAAAATTTGAAAGGCATACTGAGATTAAACTGACATTCATTGAGTGAACATAAAAAAACTTATTTTTAAATCTTAATATATTTATATTTAAAAAAAAAGATTTTGAAAAAAATCATTCCCTTCCTGATATTACTGATATTGCCGCTGGTTTTAATTTTTATTTCGATCTATTTAAAATATTCTATCGGAGAATATTATTTATACCGTGATCCTTCATATGTTTATCTGTTCAACTCTCTTAATTTATCACAATTATCAGGATACGGAGTCGGTCACATTGATCATCCCGGATCTTCATTACAAATGGCCGGAGCTGTTGTTTTAAAAGTCTGTTATCTCCTTCAAGGCCGGAGCGGAGATATTGCGCAGGATGTTTTACATAGACCGGAATTTTATCTTGAGAGAATAAATATTGTTATTGTATTATTAATTGCAGCAGCGCTGTATATTTTGGGATATGTTATTTTTAAAAAGACCGGGAATATATTTAATGCATTATTCCTTCAGATTACTCCTTTATGCTCTGCGACAATATATTTTGATCTGATCAACTTCAGTCCGGAGATTTTTCTTATACTGACTTCATTAGTTCTGATTACAGTTTTATTCAAATACGCTGCCGAGGCGGAATCTTCAGCACCGGATAATTTTAAGTACTCAATAATATTCGGATTGATCTGCGGTTTCGGCTTAGCGACAAAAATATCTTTTTTCCCAATATTAGTTATTCCTTTTATATTGCTGAAAAGAATTCCAAATAAATTATATTTTCTATTAGCATCATTTACTGCATTCATTTTATTTGTATCGCCTGTAATTTCATTTGATCAGATTCTTTACTTTGCCGCATGGATAAAGTCCATAGTTACACACACCGGATTATACGGTCAGGGATCGGAGGAAATTGTAATTGCATCCAGTTTCGCCGGAAATATTAAAAAGATTTTTTTTAATGAACCGGTATTTACAATAGTTTACATTCTGATGTTAGTAACAATAGTAATAAGATTCTCGCCAAAGCATAAAAATCAATTGAAAGAAAATATCTACAATGACTTACTGACCGGAATATTCATAGCCATGAATATACAACTGATAATTGTCGCCAAGCATTTTACATTTCGTTACATGACACCTGCGCTGATGTTTTCTGTTCCGGCGATTTACACAGTATATAGATTAACTGAAAATATGCTGCCTGAATATGTTAGGAAAAAGAAGACAGTTCTGATTTCAGTTGTATTTTTAATTTTCATATTTTTTTCTGCAAAGTATTACCAAAATACGACTTCTACTCTTTATTATAAACAGACAGAGTCGCATAAGATTGAAGAATACATTGATAAAAATTTTGAGCAGTCAATAGTGATAGGTACAAATATATCATCATATAAAGAAGCAGCATATTTTCAGGCAACCAGACACTCAGGTACGCAAAGGGAAAAATATTTTGCAGAAATACAAAAAATGTTTCCCGGCAGATATTGTTTTAACATTTGGTCCCGGAATATGGAGTTAACTGATAAGAACATATTTAAGACAGAACTCATTAAAGCAGGTAAGTTTATTTTTTATTGCAAGCGCGAAAATGATGTGAATGATTTTTCAAATTTTTTAAAGAATGAATTAATTATTAAGGAAGCTAAATACGAGAGAGTTTATTCGAATGGGAGAGATGAGACAGTTTATGAATTTATTATTGCTGAGCAATAATTTACACAGAGGGCATTAGATTGGCGGATCAAATTTTTTAATAAAGATTTTAATATTTAATAAATTATAATTTCAGGGAAATAAGAAAATCCGTCAAATTAATTTTGAAAACAAAATTAAATCTGACGGATTGTATAGAACTATATCAAATGACTTATTTCATTATTTGATCAAAAGCATTTTCTTACTCTGACTAAAATTATTTCCTGCAGTCAGGTTATAAAAATAAACTCCGCTCGGAAGATTATTTCCTAAAGCATCTCTTCCATTCCACTTCACATTATAAGAACCGGATAATTGTGTTGTATTAACGAGTGTCGAAACCTGTTTTCCGTTTGCATCATACACAACGAGTTTGACATCGGAAATATCCGGAATAGAATAGTTAATTGAAGTTTCCGGATTGAATGGGTTAGGAAAATTCTGCTCAAGTCTGAAATCCAGTATTTGAGAAGAGTTATTATTTATACCTACAAGATCGCTTTTATTAAATCGGTAAACGACATTATTTGCAGCGCACATATAGAGTTCATTCTGCTGGTCAGTTCCGAAAGAATAGATACTGCTCGGAGCTACAAAAAGCTGTTCATCTTCCGTGACAGTTCCGTTTTCATATTTCAGTTTAAATACTTTTCTGCTGCAGTAATCGCCGTAAATATATCTTCCGTAAAGTTCAGGTCTTCTGGCGCCTCTGTAAACATAACCGCCTGTAACCGAACAGTCAGATCCGACATTCTGATAGACCTTGATCGGAAAAGTATATTCAGAGGGTGAGGAGCAGCCGGATAGATTATAAGGATTATTACCTTCATAACATCTCCAGCCATAATTTTTTCCGATCTGAATAATATCAACTTCTTCCCATGCATCCTGACCGACATCACCGCAGTAAATTTCACCTGTCATCGGGTCAACGCTCATTCTCCATGGATTCCTCATACCTACTGTATATATTTCCGGTCTGCCGCCGCCAGAAGCAAAAGGATTAGTAGCGGGGATTCCATAATTAGTCGAAGAGGTAGTGGTGTCAACATTTATTCTGAGGATCTTCCCGAGAAGTTCTGTAAGAGTCTGAGCTCTGTTACCGGGATCACCGCCGCTGCCGCCGTCACCCATTCCTATGTAAAGATATCCGTCCATTCCGAACAGTACAATTCCGCCGTTATGATTTGAATACGGCTGAGGTACAGTAAGTATAGGATATTCACTTAAGGAATCCGCTTTATTGGGATCTGCCGAACTGACATTGAATCTTGAGATAACAGTAGCGCCGTCACCTGCTCTGGTATAGTTTACATAAAAATAACCATTGGCGGAATAATTAGGATGAAATGCAAGACCGAGCAGACCTCTTTCACTGCCTGTGATAATTTTATTTGTTACATTGAGAAAAGTTCTGCTGTCACTGGTCAGCGAATCATTTGGAAGAACTTTGATAATACCGTTTTTCTCTACGACAAAGATTCTGTTCGTGCCGTCATTAGAATGAGTAAGGTAAAGAGGACTTGCGAAAGAAACATTTGGAAAGGCGTTTATAAATTCAAACGGCTGTGAGTATGCATTATTTAATGTTACTGAAAAAAATAGAAGCAGTAAAAATATTTTGTTGAGTGTCATTTTATCTCCTGTTTAGTAGTCCTGAAAAAATCATTTGAGATTTATTGGGAGGACAATAGATTTTTAAAATTTGTATTGTTGATTAAAATATTGATTTGATATTTAAGAAAATAGTTAATTCAGGATTCAAAGAACTTCTTAAGTGGATTAAAAATTTCAAAGGTAAAACAGTTTGAAGTTTGTTTAATAAATGCAATGGAGGAAATATGAACGAATGTGTTTTGTACTCAAGTGATATTTTTGTTCTTTCATATATACCATATAAAACTGCAAACCCTTAAAACGGTTTGCAACATTCCTTAAGATATTACTTACAACTCCTTTGTAAATAATCTTTCCAATATAAATGTATTTTAAAAAAACTATTAATTTATATTATCATTTTTTATATTGAAAAACTTTTAAACTACTAAGGAGATTTTTTTTATGACCAAAAAGACTTTCGTAAGTGCTTTTTTATTTTTATTTGTTTCCGCTTTCCTGATATCCTGCGGAGATAATGATTCCACAAAACCAACAACCTCAGGCATGAACACTCAGCCGATCTCAATAAAACAATTCGATACTCCGCCCGGCGCTGATCCTTCAGTATCTGCAGAAATGGGCGGCAATGGTTTTACCGGTGAAGGCTGGACTACCAGTACTGAATACAATACTATAGGTGATCCGAAAGCAGTGAAAGGCGGACAGATTATCTGGTCAATTCCGGATTTCCCGTCTACTCTCAGATCCGTGGGTAAAGATGAAAATTCTTACTATACAAGAATGGCGCAGACTCTTATGTATGAATCTTTGCTTGACTCTGATCCTGTTAATGAAGATTATACACCAAGGCTTGCAACTCACTGGCAAATTTCAGAAGATCAGAAAGTCTTTAAATTCAGAATTAATCCAAATGCAAGATGGGCTGACGGTAAACCTGTAATAGCAGATGACTACATTGCTACTTTTAAACTCTTACTTGATCCGGGTCTTCTTACCGGCGGCGATGAATATTACAAAGAAAATTTTGAAATACCCGTTGCCGAAAGCAAATATATTGTTTCAATAAAAGCTACTAAGGTAGGCTGGCTTTATTTCGCAAGCGCTTCCGGCATCAGACTTTTACCTGCTCATATTATAGGTAATATTTCCGGAAAAGAATATCTCGAAAAATTTAACTATGACTGCGTTCCCGGAAGCGGTCCGTATTATATTAAGAAAGAAGATATAGATAAAGGAAGATCCATTATATTAAGAAGAAGAAGTGATTACTGGGCTGAGAAAGAAAAATTCGCAGCCGGATTATTTAATTTTGACATAATAAAAACTGATGTTATTTCTGATGAAACACTTACTTACGAAAAGTTTAAAAAAGGTGAGATAGATATTTACAGCGTTAACAGAGCTCAGTGGTGGGCTGAAAAAACTGATTTCGAAGAAGTGAAAAGAGGCATAGTTCAGAAACGTAAAATTTATAATCAGAATCCGGGCGGACTTTCAGGTATTGTTATGAATATGAGAAAACCTCCGTTTGATGATATTAAAGTACGTAAAGCCTTTTCAATGCTTTATGACAGAAAAACCTTTAATGAAAAACTTTTTTTCAATTCTTATACACCAATCAAATCTCATTTTTCAGGAACAGTTTATGAAAATCCGAATAATCCGGTTGTAAATTATAATCTTGACAGCGCAATCCTGCTTCTGGAAGAAGCCGGATGGAGAGATAAAAATCAGGACGGTTACAGAATGAAAGACGGCAAAATATTTGAAATTGAAATGACATTTACTCAGCCAAGTCAGGAAAGATACTTCACAATATTTCAGGAAGATCTGAAGAAAGCCGGTGTAAAGCTGAATCTGAAACAGGTGGACGGCACTACATCTTTTAAAATTGGTAATGAAAGAAGTTTCTCTTTGATCCCTGCAAACTGGGGCGGTCAGAATCCGCCGAATCTTGAATTCAATGTAACTTCAAAAACAGCAGACGACCCGAACAGCACTAACTGGTCAGGACAAAAAAATGCAAGGATCGATGAAATTGCCGATCTGTATGCAAAGACCTTTGATAAAAAAGAAAGAATTAAACAGGTAAGGGAAGTTGACAGTATTTTAGTTTCAATGCAGCCGTACATTTACGGATGGTATGCAGACTATTCCAGAATTTTATTCCAGAATAAATTCGGTTATCCGAAATGGTATCTGTCAAGATTCGATGATTATTACGGCGGAAAAGAATTAGGCGTATTTGCTATCTGGTGGCTTGATCCTGAAAGATATTCTGAGTATCAGGCGGCTCTTAAAGATAAAGGCAAGAACATGATCGCAGGAGAAGTTGAAGAAAAATTCTGGATAGATCTTAAAGCAAGAGAAGAAAAAGGTGAAGTAGTTATGATTAACAAATAATACGAATGACAACTTATTTTATAAGAAGATTTCTTTTAATCATTCCGACTTTTCTTGGTATAACATTAGTCACATTCCTTATACTTCAGATTGTTCCCGGCGGTCCTCTGGAAATGGAGATAATGAAGATCCGTATGGGCGGTTCAAACGGTGTAAGTGAATCCGGAAGTACAACAGGCACATCACAGAATATTCCTCAGTCAGCGATCGAAGAACTTCAGAAGTTTTACGGATTTGATAAACCTATCCACGAAAGATATGTTTTATGGCTTGGTAATTTACTCAAATTAGACCTTGGCAGGTCCTATGTATATTCAGAACCTGTCATGGATGTCATTACTTCCAGATTTCCCATTTCAATTTATTTCGGTGTCATTGGATTTGTATTAACATACATAGTCTGCATTCCGCTTGGAGTTTACAAAGCGGTTAAAAACGGCTCTAAGTTTGACTTCATAACTTCAGCTCTAGTATTTGCTGGATATGCAATACCCGGATTTGCATTCGGCGCTTTGATGCTTGTGTTATTCGGAGGCGGCAGTTTCTGGGATGTATTCCCTCTCGGAGGATTCAGATCTTCGGATTATGAAACTCTCAGCGTATCAGGTAAAATCTGGGATCAGATACATCACACTATACTTCCCGTCGCGAGTTATATGATCGGAAGTTTTGCAACACTTACTATACTTACAAAAATTCTGTAATAGAAAATTTAAGTCAGGATTATATCCGTACTGCTTTTTCAAAAGGTCTGACTGAAAGGAAAGTCATTTTCGGACATGCTCTCAGAAATTCTCTGATCCCTATTTCAACTGGACTCGGTCATGCAATATCTCTTGTCCTTGCCGGCAGCATTCTGATTGAAAAAGTTTTTAATATAAACGGTATCGGATTACTGAGCTATGATTCCATCATTCAGAGAGATTATCCGGTTGTTATGGGAATACTTGTAATATCAACTTTATTACTTCTTGTAGGAAATATTTTATCGGATATTCTTTACGCTATTGTAGATCCGAGGATAAGATTTAAATAATTTACAAAACTGAAAATTCAATCTGTATTATTATAGAAAATTTTTTTAATGTCTGAAGATAAAACTCAAAAACAGGTATCTACTTCTATCCTTAAAAAAAGATGGAAAAAATTTAAAACTCTTAAAAGAGGATATTATTCTTTTATCGTAATTTTAATCCTTTACGCTGTATCTTTCATCCTTCCCTTATTCATTGGAAAAGACGCTCTGATAGTTAATTATAAAGGTGAATATTTTTTTCCGATCTTTAAATTTTATTCTGCAGAATCTTTCGGACAAAATATACAGGGTGAAGCGAATTACAGATTACTTGATAAACAATATATGGAAGAAAACAGCGGCAACTGGGTTTTACTTCCTGTATATCCTTTCAGTCCGAACGAAAATCTCCTGAGCGAACTGGCGGGAAATCCCCCGCATACTCCCTCTTCTGCGCACTGGGCGGGTACTGACGACCGGGGAAGAGATGTATTTGCGAGACTTGCCTATGGATTTAATATCGGCCTTTCCTTTGCGCTGATAGTAACTCTGCTGACTTATATTATTGGAATTGCGATCGGAGCCATGCTTGGCTTTTATGGAGGAAAAGTGGATATGTTCGGTCTTAGAATAATTGAGATATGGAGCACAATTCCTTTCTTTTATTTAATTATAATTATCAGTTCGATCCTGCAGCCGAATTTTCTGCTGCTGACTTTTATCCTTACTCTTATCGGATGGATCAGCATTACTTATTACATGCGGGGAGAATTTTACAGGGAAAAGGCCAGGGACTATGTATCGGCTGCCGTTTCAATGGGAGCAAAGAATAAGAAAATTATATTCAGTCATATTCTGCCGAACTCACTGACTCCTGTTATTTCTTTCGCGCCGTTTGCGATTGTAGCGAATATATTTTCACTCGTTTCCCTGGACTTTCTGGGATTCGGACTACCGCCGCCTACTCCCAGCTGGGGTCAGCTGATGCAGCAGGGTGTTGTAAATATAGAATACTGGTGGCTGATTACCACGCCGCTCATAGCAATGTTCTTAACACTTCTGGCAATTGTATTTATCGGTGAAGCAATAAGAGAAGCATTTGATCCTAAAGTCTATTCACGAATGAGGTAAAAAATTTATTCATGCATAAAAAGCTTGTTGAAATAAAAAATCTTAAAACGTATTTCTTTGTAGAAGATACCGAGAAACAAAAATCCCTGCATCTGGAAATTTCCGATCCCGTGCTGATGGAATTGTATAAGACTGATAAGTATCTGAAAAATAAAGTGCCGGCCAAAGCTGTCGATGACGTTAGCTTTGACATTTATGAAGGTGAAGTGCTCGGAATAGTCGGTGAGTCAGGTTCAGGTAAATCCGTTACAGCATATTCCATTACACGGCTTATCCCTGATCCTCCGGGCAAGATAGTCAGCGGTGAGGTTTTTTTTAAAGGGAAAGATCTCCTTAAGATCTCTTTTGAAGAAATGAAAAAGTACAGAGGGAATGAGATCTCTATGATATTTCAGGAACCTATGACATCGCTTAATCCCGTTATGAAGATCGGCGATCAGATACTTGAGGCGATTTTAAATCATGAAGAAATTTCAAAAGAAGAAGCCGAAAAGAAAGCAATTGAAATGCTGACTCTTGTAGGTATTTCTTCTCCGGAAAAACGAATGAAAGATTATCCGCATCAGTTCAGCGGAGGTATGCGGCAGAGAGTTATGATAGCAATGGCTCTTGCTCTGCATCCGTCGCTGTTAATAGCCGATGAACCCACCACCGCACTCGATGTTACTATTCAGGCGCAGATACTTGAGCTGATGCTGAGATTAAAAAGGGAAAGAGAAGAATCAGCTATATTACTTATTACTCATAATCTCGGCGTTGTCGCAGAAACATGCGACAGGGTTATTGTAATGTATGGAGGAAAAATTCAGGAGATCTCCGAAGTGGATCCGCTTTTTGAAAAACCATTGCATCCTTATACTGTAGGTCTGCTTTCTTCGCTTCCAAACCCTGATCTGCCAATGGAAGAGCTGAAGGCGATCCCGGGAAACATTCCGCATATACTTGAATTACCGAAAGCATGTAAATTCAATACAAGATGTACAAAAGCATTTGATAAATGTTTTGAAGTCGAACCTGAGCTTTTAGAAGTTGAAAAAAACAGATTTGTAAGATGTCATTTATATGAAAGCGAAAAGTAATTTTTTATTTAAAATTTATTTATCATCAGTTAATTGAATCCTGAAAATATATTAGAAATAAAAGACCTTAAGGTTAAGTTTCCTGTTTCCGGCGGACTTTTTTTAAGAAAAGTAGCTGAAGTAAAAGCCGTCGACGGAGTCAGTTTTGAATTAAGAAAAGGCGAGACTCTGGGACTTGTCGGCGAATCCGGCTGCGGTAAATCAACTATCGGTAAAGCTGTGATAAATATTCTGAAATTTTCTTCTCATGATGTGGAAATAGAAGGAGAGATCTGGATGAGAACTGACGCAGGTGAGATCGATCTGAATAAGCTATCAAGAAGTGAAATGAGAAAGCACCGCGGTAATATTCAGATGATTTTTCAGGACCCATACTCCTCCCTTAATGCAAGAATGTCAGTTGGTCAGATCATCGAAGAGCCGCTGCTGTATCACACTAACATGAATAAAAAGGAACGCGAAGATAGAGTCGCATGGCTTCTCGAAAAAGTCGGGCTGCAGGCTGAGCAGTCTAAAAGATATCCGCATGAATTTTCAGGAGGACAGAGACAAAGAATCGGTATCGCAAGAGCGCTTTCCACAAATCCGAAAATTATTATTGCTGACGAACCTGTATCAGCCCTGGACGTTTCTATTCAGGCGCAGGTAATTAATCTTCTTCAGAATCTTCAGGAAGAATTCGACCTGAGTCTTCTTTTTATACCCCATGATCTTTCTGTGGTCGAACATATCAGTTCGAGAATAGTAGTAATGTATCTCGGAAAATTCTGCGAAGTCGGAGAAGGATACAGAGTCTATCACCATCCGATTCACCCGTACAGCAAAGCTTTGCTTTCAGCTGTGCCGGTCCCGAATCCAAAATTGAAAAATAAGGAGAGAATCATTCTGAAAGGTGATGTCCCGTCACCGATGAATAAGCCGAGCGGCTGCGTTTTCAGAACAAGATGTCCTATTGCGAAACCTGAATGCGCTGATTTCATTCCCCCGCTTGAAGAGAAAGAACCGGACCATTATGCAGCCTGTCCATATGTATCCGCTTAATTTTAAATTACTTCTTTCCGTAAGCAGCAACTATCGTAGAGTTTAATCCGCCCCTTACACTGTATTCGCCTTTAACTTCCATCCAGACCGGATTCAAAACTTTCACAAGATCATCAAGTATTCTGTTTGTAACATTCTCATAAAATATTCCTTCATTTCTGAATGCCTGCAGGTAATACTTCAGAGATTTTAATTCAATACATTTCTTTTTTGCTATGTAGGAAATAGTCAGAACACCGAAGTCCGGCTGTCCTGTCTTCGGACAGACAGACGTAAATTCGTTGACTCTGTGAATTATAAGATATTTCCTGTCCGGGAATGAATTGTCAAATGTCTCAAGCAGTCTGACTTTTCCGGGATCTGTTTTTACCGGGTTAATTTTTTTCATAGCGCAAATTATTGATTGATTAATTAATATTAAAGTTAGAATAATTTATATCTGAAAACTTTTGACCATAATTAGTAAATTAACCGAATTCAAAATTAAAATTTTTAAATGTCATCAAACCACTCTAGCCAGAAAAGGATACTTATTACAGGAGCTGCAGGATTTCTCGGCTCACATCTCAGTGACAGATTTATAAAAGAAGGATATCACGTTATCGGAATGGATAATCTCGTTACCGGATCCAAAAGAAACATTGAACATTTATTCCCTCTTAAGGAATTTGAATTTTATTTTCATGACGTAACGAAATTTGTACATGTCCCGGGAAAGCTCGACTATATTCTGCACTTCGCTTCACCGGCAAGTCCTATCGACTATCTGAAAATTCCTATACAGACTTTAAAGGTAGGTTCGCTCGGTACGCATAATCTTCTCGGACTTGCTAAAGAAAAAAACGCAAGATTCCTTATAGCGTCTACATCAGAAATTTACGGCGACCCTATGGTGCATCCCCAGAATGAAGAATACTGGGGGAATGTAAATCCTATCGGACCGCGCGGAGTATATGATGAAGCGAAAAGATTTATGGAAGCTATTACAATGGCATATCATACTTATCACGGTCTTGATACAAGAATTATCCGAATATTTAATACATACGGACCGAGAATGAGACTTGATGACGGCAGAGCTCTGCCGGCTTTTTTCGGACAGGCGATCAGGGGTGAGGATATAACTGTATTTGGTGACGGAAGTCAGACAAGATCTTTCTGTTATGTGGATGATCTCGTGGAAGGAATTTACAGACTGCTTTTAAGCGACTATGTCTATCCGGTGAATATCGGAAATCCTGATGAGATATCAATCAAAGATTTTGCTGAAGAAATTATTAAACTAACCGGTACGGATCAGAAAATAATTTATAAACCACTGCCGACTGACGATCCTAAACAGAGACAGCCGGATATTACGAAAGCCAGAGAAATTCTGGGATGGGAACCGAAGGTCAGCAGATCTGAAGGGCTGAAAATAACTTTCGAATATTTTAAGAATATTGTCGGCAAAAGCGAAACTGCCTGAGATTTTATTTCAAAATGATCTGGTCCCGGTTTTAATCACGTAACAAATATAAGTGAATAATTTTATCGGGACTAATAATTAATTAACCGGTGAATTTAAACTCCGGCTTTATATTTTTAAACGACTCCGCCCGGAGATCTTTTTCCGAGACAATTTCATTTTCAGTCATCCAGTATATATTAAGGTCCTTATCATTATACAAAATTGATCTTTCATCTTTCTTACTGTAAAACGCCGTGCACTTATATGAGAAAACAGCTTCTTCGGATAAAACGGAAAATCCATGCGCAAAGCCGGGCGGTATCCATATCTGTCTGTGATTTAAATATGTCAGATCAACGGCAACATACTTACCGAATGTCGGTGATCCCATTCTAATATCAACTGCAATATCAAGCACATGACCTGATAGAACCTGACAAAGCTTACCCTGAGCAAATTCTCCAACCTGATAATGAAGTCCTCTTATCGTTCCTTTAACTGACTTTGAAATATTATCCTGTACAAAATCAGCGTCAATTCCGGCGTCAATAAATTTTTGCCTGTTATAAGATTCGACAAAATATCCCCTGTCGTCGCTGTATACTTCAGCATCAATAATTAATACTCCTTCAATATCCGTCTTAATTATATTCATATTAATTTTCCTTTAATACTTTTTCCAGATAACTTTTATAAAGAGAGTTAGGTATCTTGCTGATCAGTTTTTCAAAATTTTCCTTATCTATAAATCCTTTATAGTATGCGATCTCTTCAATGCAGGCGACCTTAAGTCCCTGCCTGTCTTCGATCACTCCGAAAAAATTAGACGCCTGCAGAAGCGACTCCGGTGTACCCGTATCAAGCCACGCGACTCCCCTGCCGATTTTTTCTACATTAAGCTTTCCATTCTGAAGATAGACATTATTTACATCTGTGATCTCTAGCTCTCCTCTGGGAGACGGCTTTATATTTTTTGAGATCTCCACAACTTCATTATCATAGACATAAAGTCCCGGTACTGCAAAATTAGATCTCGGCTGTTTAGGTTTTTCTTCAATGGAAATCGCTTTACCGCTTCCGTCAAATTCAACAATGCCGTAGCGCTCGGGATCATTTACCCTGTATCCGAATATTGTAGCGCCGTCATTCTTCTGCATCGCCCTGTAAATAAAATCTATATTACCGTAAAAAATATTATCTCCGAGTATAAGCGTCACGCTGTCACTGCCTATGAATTTTTCACCGATTATAAAAGATTCAGCGATCCCGTTTGGCGCCGTCTGTAGTGCATATTCTATTCTGATACCGTAATCCGATCCGTCCTCGAATAATTTCTGATATAAAGGAATGGTCTCCTCATTGGAAATTATCAGTATCTCTCTGATATTGGAGAGCATTAGAATTGATAACGGATAATAGATAAGTGGTTTATCGTAGATGAGTGTCAGCTGTTTGCTGTAAATTTTTGAGACAGGATATAAACGTGATCCTGCGCCGCCTGCCAGTATTATGCCTTTCAATAAAATGTATTTAAATTTAAAAAATCAGTTCACAATTTATTCAATCAGTAAACTAATTTAAAGTTTAATTTTATTCTGTCAGAAAGCATAATACATCATGATAACATTTTAATTTAACGGGGGAGGAGAAGAATTACCCGCGTCAAATGTCATCTTCCAGCTGCCGTCTGTCTGTTTCTTCCATATTGTAATGTAATTCCCGTAAACAACAGTATCAGGCAAAACAAATTTCCAGTTTCCCCAGCTGTATCCCAAATCTCCTGAAGCCGCAACCTCTGTGAATACAGGCTTCCAGGTGAGAGTCTTCGGACCGGGGCTTGCTCCCCTTTTTTCTATGAAAGCATTCTTGCCTACTGTAGGGTGCATGCCTTCATCAAACTTCACAAAACTCTCGTCAGCATATTTGATCAGAGCTGCGCTGAATCCTTCCTTTGCCGCTAAATCGCTCATGTCTGTGTCAGCTTTTACTATTTCGTCTTTCCATTTCTGTACTTTATCAGTATTGTTTTCAGAACATCCGTTTAAAAGTAACACCATTAAGAGTAATTTTATAGTTTTCATAAATAGTTTTAAAGAAAATTTTAAATGAATAATAATTTTATATATTAGACATAAATTTCTAACAACTGTGACAAATTAATAACACATACTTAAGTGCGGCTATCTAACCTGCTGTATAATATAATTACTATACTGTTTTATATGACTAAGATTTAGACTATCTTAACTTAATCAAACTAAATAACTACATTATGAAAAAATTAACAATGATATTGCTTGTAATGGCAATGTTTTACGGAGCTGATGTGCGGTCAGATGAGATCACACCTTCAAAAAAATTCACAAAGCATCAAATCGAAGTTCTTTCAAAAGTTTATATAAATAATAATCTGAATATAAAGAACCCGGTTATGGTGGATATGGATGCAGACGGTGATTTTGATATTCTTAATTATACTGATAAAGGGAATATCGAATATTACAAAAACAACGGGACGCTTGAAAAACCTGAATTTGTTCTTGAGAACAAGAAGTTCGACAATTACGAAATGAATACATTACTTCCAGCCGGAGTTCCTGTGCCGGTCTTTCTTGCTAATGCAGACAATGATTCTGATATAGATATATTCGGAATTGCAGAAAGAAGTAATAAATATGAGGCTATGTATATAGAGAACACAATGGATCTGGATCACTATACTCTGATAACAATTATACTGGTGCTCGTAGTGGTGGTGCTTCTTATAGCGATAGTATAACCAATGGTTGTGCGGGAGTAATTCAGCGGTAGAATGTCAGCTTCCCAAGCTGGACGTCGCGGGTTCGATACCCGTCTCCCGCTCGCTATTTTAAATTGATTTGAAAATCATATCCTGAATATATATAATTATCTATTATAATTTTTTATTTCCGGAATTTATTTCTCAGTGATTTTTGGATAAGAATAAGATCAAATTCATAATTGATTTTGACAGCACTTTCATAAAACTCGAAGCGCTTGACGAACTCTTCAATCTCTCTCTGTCTTCAGGCAGCGGTAAAAAAATTGCTTTAAAGGAATTTGAAGAGATTACTTCAAAATCCATGAACGGCAAATTATCCTTCAGCGAATCTCTCAGCAGCAGAATGAAGCTGATTAAAGCTGACAGGACACACATCGAAAAGCTAATAAAATTACTTTCACGAAAAATCTCCGCATCCGTCTTCCGGAATAAATTATTTTTTAAAAAATATTCCGAAGATATATTTATAATATCAGGCGGCTTCCGGGAAATAATTGTTCCCGTTGTAAGTAAATTCGGCATACCTCCGAAGAATGTTTTTGCAAATACATTTACGTTTGACAAAGCGGGAAACATAACCGGATTCGATAAGTCCAATCCTCTCAGTAAAGACAACGGAAAGATCGAACAGCTGAAAAAGCTCGGGCTTACCGGAGAGCTTTATGTGATAGGAGACGGATATACTGATTATGAATTAAAGAAAGCCGGTATTGCGCACAAGTTTTTTGCATTCACAGAAAATGTCGAAAGGGAAATTGTCTCTTCTAAAGCCGATCACATCACACCTAATCTCGATGAATTCCTTTATCTGAATAATCTCCCGATGTCAATATCATATCCGAAAAACAGGATCAAAGTATTACTGCTTGAGAATATTCATCCTGATGCAGTTTCAATTTTTAAGGATGAAGGTTATCAGATAGAAACTGTTTCCAAAAGTTATGATGAAAAAGAACTCTGTAAAAAAATTAAGGACGTATCAATTCTCGGTATCCGCTCGAAGACTCACATCAGTAAAGAAGTTCTGGATAATGCAAACCGTCTCATAGCAATTGGCGCATTCTGCATCGGTACAAATCAGATAGATCTCGGCACTGCGCTTGGAAAAGGAATTGCCGTATTCAACGCGCCGTTCAGCAATACGCGGAGCGTAGTCGAACTTGCTCTTGCGGAGATAATTATTCTGATGAGAAAAATATTCGATAAGAGCAATCAGCTGCATAACGGAGTCTGGGATAAGTCTGCATCAGGTAGTTACGAGATAAGAGGAAAGAAAATCGGGATAATAGGTTACGGTAAGATCGGCTCGCAGCTTTCAGTGCTCGCTGAGGATCTCGGTATGGATGTTTATTATTATGACGTAATTGATAAACTCGCACTCGGCAATGCTACAAAATGCAATACACTCTATGAGCTTTTGAAAAAATGCGACGTAGTGACTTTACATATAGACGGTAAAAAATCCAACACTGATCTCTTCGGTGAAAAAGAATTTAAATCAATGAAGGAAGGAGCGGTGTTTTTAAATCTGAGCAGAGGACACGTAGTGAATATTGAATCGCTTGTCAGGTATCTGAAGAATGGTAAAATCAGCGGAGCTTCAGTGGATGTATATCCCTACGAACCTTCCGGCAATGATGAACAATTTGTCTCAATGCTTCAGAATATTCCCAATGTTATTCTCACGCCTCATATCGGCGGGAGCACTGAAGAAGCGCAGAAAAATATCGGTAATTTCGTTCCGTCGAAAATTATTGAGTTCATAAATACCGGCAATACTTTCTACAGCGTCAACTTCCCCGAGATACAGTTACCGCAGTTTCAGAATGCGCACAGACTTATTCATATTCACGAAAATGTACCGGGGATACTCGCGCAGATAAACAACATACTTGCTTCGCATAATATTAATATCATCGGACAGTATTTAAAAACTAATGAACAGGTCGGCTACGTGATCACTGATATAAAGAAAAAATATTCGCAGAATGTTATACACGATCTCAAGAAAATTCCTCACACTATCAAATTCAGAATACTTTACTGATCAATGAAAAAAATTTATTTCACTCCCGGACCGACAGAATTATATCCCGGGGCGCAGGAAGACCTTCTTGAAGCTCTTGATAAAAAGATCTTTTCGATTAATCACAGGAGCGCGGAGTTTATGGATATTTATAAGCGCGCAGTAAACTCGCTTAAAAAACTCATGAACATTCCTGAAAGCTTTAACATATTTTTTTTATCTTCAGCAACAGAATGTATGGACAGAATTATTATGAACTGTTCGGCTAAAGATACTTTTCATTTTGTGAACGGCGCTTTTGCCGAAAGGTTTTATAAAACTGCGGTAGATCTGAAACGCAATGCCTTGAAAGCTGAAGTAAAATACGGTGACGGATTTGATTTTGACGGGATTAAAATTGAGAACAATCCTGAAGTGATCTGCATTACTCAGAATGAAACCAGTACCGGTGTTGCCATAGATGTTGAAAATATTTACAAGCTTATAAAGGATAATCCCAATGCGATCATTGCAGTAGATATTGTTACATCTGCGCCTTATGTGAATTTAGATTTTAATTTGATCGACTGCGCATTTTTTTCCGTTCAGAAGGGATTCGGTCTTCCCGCAGGACTGGGCGTTTTAATTGTAAACGACAGATGTATTGAAAGAGCCGCTCAGCTTCAAAACAGCGAAACAGGTATCGGCAGCTATCATAATTTTCTTACTCTTCTTGAAAATGCAAAAAAGTATCAGACTTCAGAGACACCAAATGTTTTGGGGATATATCTGCTTGGAAAAGTGTGTGATCATTTTCTGAAAGAAGGGATCGATAACATACGTAAATCTACTGACGAAAAGGCGGAGCTTGTCTATGACTTTTTTGATAAGCATAACTCTTACAAACCTTTTGTAAAAAACCCGGCGGACAGATCAAAAACAATATTGGTTATTGACACGGGAGACAGACAGTCTCAGATCAAAAAAGCCTTGTCCGAAAATGGCTACATTGCCGGAAGCGGTTACGGAAAGCTGAAAGACACTCAAATTAGGATCGCAAACTTCCCAATGCATAATCTAAATGATGTAAAAAAAATACTTGAAGTTGTAAACAAAACTTATTAACTGCTAACTATTAACTACTAACTATTAACTATTATCTGCTCTCAAATAAATATACGTTTAATCTTTTAATCTGCACTAATCCGTGATTCTGACATTTACTAAACCGCTGCGAAAATTCGCTGTGGTTTTTTGGTTTTTTATGACCTAAGTCATATTTTTAATAAACAGTTTTTTATATGTTAACAACGGAGGATGTTATGAAAAGAAAATTTTAATTAGGGAGGATGTACTGATTAAAAATCTTAAAGGACGGATATGAAAATATAAATTTAATTCTATTCTTATATTTAATTTTATCCAAGTCTCACCGGCAAAAGGTATCAATGAAAGCAAAAATAAAATTCCCAATTTTGCATAATTAATAGTTTGTAACGTTCTGTAAAATGTTATATTGAGAATGGGTAATTAAAGTAAATCATCCGAAAATGAAGCTAAGTTTGTTGGAAGAAACCTTTGAATTAATTCTTACTAATGCTAATGTTTTAATCCCAATACAAAACAATTCTTATAAAATATTATGAAATCAATAACATTAATATTGCTTTTTGTTTTCTCTGTCAATGCAATTGGAGAAATTACTCCGCAATCATTTGGACTAAATTTAAAGAATGGTCAAATCGATTTTGACCAAATGACAAAGCTTCAGAAAGATACAATCGTAATCAATTATTTTACAAACACTGATGTATATTTGGACATTGCAGTATTTTATAAAAGCAAAAATGAGATAGTATTTTTTAAAAATCTTGGCAATGGTTTTCTTGACACATTGAAAAAATTTTCACTGAAAAAAAATGCAGACAAAATAGAAGCTTATATGAATAAATTAATTCCTCCTTTTCTTAGTCTGTGTTTTGATTTGATAGTTTATAATAAGGATGCAACGCAAACTATGTTAAGGAACAGTGAAATAAATTTGCTATCAAACGATATTAAGTCTATAGCTCCATACAGGGACATAAGTTATGATCCAAAAATATTTTTATATGATTTTCATTTTGTGCAAAAGTGGATCAGTGAAAGAGCGAGTGCGCCGGCTAATCCCTGGACTCCAAGAGGGGATGTAGATAATGATGGGAAAAATGAGTTTATTTATACATTCTATCCGGTCAACGATACCATGCATGTCTACACTCCGGGTCACATTGTGATTTTTGAGTCATACGCCGACGATAAGATCAGAATTGACTGGGATACTACTTTCTATTTAAATGCATGCGGAACGTTTTTTGATGAATTTTTTGATTTTGACCGGAATGGAAAGAAGGAGTTCTATGCCCGTGCTCCGGACCCATTAACAGGAGTTGTAACAACCGGACTTTTTGAGTGTTCAGGTGAAGGAAAGTACAAATTTCATTCTGCAAACGAAATAGACGGAGCCGGGTTATTTCAGGGTTATGTAGCCCGCGATACAATGAAAAGAACAAGTTCGGGGAACGCAGGTATATGGGTAAATTATTACGACCCTCCTCCAAGTCCTTCAAGCCGGCTTCGGGCTTATGCTTTTACACAAAGAGGACAGTATTCATTCAACTTTGCACACCTGACGAACGGCGCTTATGCAGGTATGGGTTCTGCACGAGTTTATGATATGGAAGTTGGAGAAATTGACGGCGATCCTCAGGAGGAAATTATCTTGGGAAATAATCAATGGTCAACCAACTATTTCAATTATCTTGATTCGACAGGCACATCAAGTAATGCCGGTTATCAATTAAAAACAGCAATTCCCGGAGCAAGAGTATCAGCAGGTTTCCTGAATGTGATGAATTACGATGAAAATGAAATCATGGAAATAACTATGTGCGGAATTGCAATTGGACGTGGTTCAATAGGTATAGTAAAACATACCGGTGCACCGGGTGAAAATCAATTTGCAACAATGTGGTGGGATACTGTTGGAATTGCAGCTGCTCCAAATTGGGGAATCGATACAGGAAAAATTAACAATGAATTTACTGTATTATTTCCTTTTCTTGATGGAGACGGAGTTTTTTCAAGAAAAAACATATCGACATATTCAAGGAATGGATTGTACTCCTACCAAAGGTCATCCTTTACTCAAATAGATTCGTTAGCGCTTTTCAATCCAAGATTTATCGATTTAGACAATGATAAGCGTGTGAACATTGTCGCACCCGGAGGAATCGGTTACCCTGGAAGATTCTATGTATTTAATTTGGAGTATGATGGATTAACATTCATTCAACCAAATGCTAATAATGTGCCGATAGATTTTACTCTGAAACAAAATTATCCAAATCCATTTAATCCAATTACAAAAATTCAATATTCAATTTCTCCACAGTCAACTGACAAAAAATTTGTGAAACTTATTGTACATAATATAATTGGTGAGGAAATATCTAAATTGGTAAATGAAGAAAGATCCCCCGGAAATTATGAAGTCCAATTCGATGGAAGCAACCAGCCATCCGGAGTATATTTTTACTCATTGTTTTTGGATAACGTTAAAGTGGATTCAAAAAAAATGATAATTTTAAAATAGAAATTAATCTATTAAACAAGAATGAATATCCCGCCGTAGTTGGTGTTTTCAAAAAGTTTGCATAACTAAATTTTGAAATCATCATTATAACCTGCGCAAACTTTTTTATCACCAACAACAGACTACGCTGCTTAACTCTCAAATTGATATAACTGCCTTATAAAATAAATTCTGCAAATTTAATTAAATACCGGATTTAGATTAATTGATATCTTCTGAAGACTTCACAGGCAGTGATGTTGGTGACCAACATCGGCGAAATTTTTCACAAAAAAGCAGAACAGAGGCGGAAAGAAGACGATAGTTTTACAGTAAACAGAGAATTTTAAATGTGCAACTTTTAATAATGCCGACAGCGGCGGTAAACATACTATGGATAAGAATCCGCAAATTTTATTTTAAGTTATAATTCAAATATGTAAATTGTAATTAAATAATCAAAATTAATTTATGGAAATGGAATTATCCAAAAGAATAACGATAAATCCTGAAGTCATGGTAGGAAAGCCAACCATAAGAGGAATGAGAATCACAGTTGAACAAATTCTCAATTCTTTAGCATCTAACATATCAGTTAAGGACTTAATGGAAGATTATCCTGAACTGGAATTAGAAGATATTAAAGCAGCGCTCTTATATGCAGCTAAATTAGTAGAAGAAGAAAAGGTCTATAATATCGGTGCTTAATGGCTAAAAGCGAACTTAAGTTTTTAGTTGATGTCGGAGTTGGTAAGAAAGTCGAAACTTTCTTGATTGAATCAGGGCATGATATTAAAAGTATAAGGCAAATTGATCATAAAATGAAAGACTCACAAATATTGAAAATCGCCAATGACGAAGAACGGTCCATAATTACAATGGATAAAGATTTTGGCGAGCTTGTATTTTATTCCGGGATGAGCCATTATGGCGTCTTGCTTTTAAGACTGGATGATTCTGACGGTGAAGAAAAAGTTGAAATAATAAAAGAGATCTTTACAAAATATAAAAGCAGTTTAAGAAATAATTTTTGTGTTTACCAAAATTCAAAGCTCAGAATAAAGAAGGTTAAATAAATTTTAATAGATATGAAAATGCCCAGGCAGCAATTTGAAATAAATACAGGATTTCTTGGTATTATATAACAGTAAATCACTGATGTTATTTCGGGCATAAGTCTAATACTGTTACTTGTATGCATATAAACTCCGAAAGGGATTGAAGGGTAATCTGTAAAGAACAATATATATAGAGACGACCTCAGTTAGCACAGACATTACATAGGAGTTAGGTTGTAAAAAAACTTTGTATGTTAGCGGTTTTAAAGTAACGGAATTTTGCGAATGAAAATTTAATTCGGAAGAATTTCTCCGAGAATTTCCGCGGCGGTTTTTGTTTCTTCCATGCTGACATCGAGATGAAATACCGCTCTGATATTTTCATAACTGCCCGAAGACAGTATCACTCCTTTTTCTTTTGCTTTGGCGAGGACATCCGCTTTTGAAATTCCCTGAACAGAGAATACAACAATGTTTGTCATGACTAATGAAAGATCAATGCTGACGCTTTCAATATTATTGATCTCCTCAGCAAATAATTTTGCCTTTGCATGATCTTCCTTTAAACGTTTTATATTATTGTCCAGAGCGAATGTGGCGGCAGCGGCAAGTATTCCCGACTGTCTCATTCCCCCGCCGAGTATCTTTCTCCACTTTCTTGCCATCTCAATATATTCACGGCTTCCGCAAAGTATTGATCCGACGGGACATCCCAGACCTTTTGAGAAACAGAATGAAACCGAATCAAAATTTTCCGCATATTCTTTAAGAGAAATTCCTGTCTCAGCCGAAGCATTAAAGATCCTTGCGCCGTCGAGATGCGTTTTAATATTATGCTTTCCCGCCATTTCGGAAATTTCTTTTATTATATCAATTGGTATGATAACTCCGCCGGCGCGGTTGTGCGTGTTCTCAAGACAGATAAGTTTTGTAACGGGAAAGTAATATTCTTTTGAACGGATTTTTTTTTCAATATCCGCTGCGCTCATTATTCCGTTTACACCCGGGACCGGCAGCAATTGAACATTTGAGATCACAGACGGGGCGGCTGTTTCGTAATTTAAGATATGCGATTCGCTTTCGACGATCACTTCATCGCCCGGATCAGTATGACATTTTATTGCAAGCTGATTTCCAAGTACGCCTGACGTTACAAATATCGCTGATTCTTTACCGGACAGCGCCGCGCATTTTTCCTGCAGTTCATTAGTGCTTATGTCTTCCTCATATACATCATCACCGACATTCGCTTTCATCATTGCTTCAAGCATTGCCGAAGTTGGCTTTGTAACGGTGTCGCTTCTTATGTCAATCGCTTTATCCAAATTACTAATACAAAATTAAAAATGAAAAATGAAAAATTAAGAGTGAAAGAACTGATACGGATTTTATACTATGTAAAAATCTTTTTCTTCCCCCCCCCCCTTTCCCCCCCCCCCGGGGGTTCCCCCCCTTTTGTGGGTGTGGGGGCCGGGGCGGCCGGGCCCCAACAACAATTTTGGCGGCTTTGGTGTTGGTGACCAAAAAGTTTGCGGAGCAGAACAGAAATAAATAAAATTTATATAGTGCAAACTTTTGGAACACCAACAACGGCACAAAAATGAAAAATTAAGAATTAAGATCTGATACGGATTTTATACTCTATATAAAATCCATACAGGATTATTCTTTTTCTTCTTCAGCTATTCTTGCAACCGCTGAGATCTTATCACTGTCATTAAGTCTGATCACTCTCACTCCCTGCGCATTCCTACCCATTACTCTTATGTCTTTCATCTTCTGTCTTATCAGAATTCCTTTGATAGTAATGATCATAAGATCATCGGTATCTGTAACTTCCTTTATAGAAATAAGCTTTCCGACTTTATCAGTAGTCTTAACGGTTATAACTCCTTTTCCTCCTCTGTTGGTTACTCTGTAATCGCCGAGGTCGCTTCTCTTACCGTAACCGTTTTCAGTTATGACAAGTATTGTCGCGCTTGGTCTGGTAACTGCAACGAGTCCGATCACATAATCACCTTTAGCAAGCTTGATCGCCTTGACGCCTGTAGCCGTTCTGCCCATGTCCCTTACCGTGGATTCATTGAATCTGATCGCCTGTCCGTTATGACTTCCGATAACGATTTCCTGTGTTCCGTTTGTAAGTCTGACATCGACGAGCGCATCATCATTTTTCAGATTGATCGCATTAATACCGTTTCTTCTTATATTGGAATAACTTTCAAGCACGGTTTTCTTAATGATCCCTGACCTTGTAACCATTGTTACAAATAACTTTTCAGTAAAATCCTTCACCATTACAAATGATGAGATATCGTCATCTTTCTCTTTTTCAATCAGATTTAAAATTGATTTACCTCTGGAAGTTCTGGTGCCTTCCGGGATGTCATATACTTTCAGCCAGTAGCATTTTCCTTTTTTGGTAAAAAACATAATATACTGATGAGTAGAGGCGATGAACATATGTTCATTGAAGTCATCGTCAGCGCTGCCGGTCGAAGCAGCCGTAATTCCCTTGCCTCCCCTGCCCTGCGACTTATATGAATTTACCGGGATCCTTTTTATAAAACCCTTATTGGAAATAGTAATGACAACGTCTTCTTCCTTTACCAGCTCTTTCATCATCTGATCATCGGTCTGTATTTTAACGTCATATATAATGGCAGTTCTTCTTTCATCTCCGAATTTTTCCTTAAGCATTTTCAGATCATCACAGATCATTTCTCTTCTGAGCTGCTCGTTGTCAAGAATTCTTTTCAGTCTTTCTATGGTCTTAAGAACTTCCTTATACTCATCTTCGATCTTCTTTCTTTCAAGACCTGTCAGTCTCTGGAGTCTCATCTCGAGTATTGCAGTCGCCTGAATTTCAGACAGCTTAAAACTTTTCATCAAACCATCTTTAGCAGTCGGCGTGTCTTTTGATTTCTTTATCAGTTTGATTATTTCATCAATATTATCTAACGCAATAATATAACCTTCAAGAATGTGCGCTCTCTTTTCAGCGGCGTCGAGTTCGAATTTAGTTCGTCTGACTATCACATCAAGTCTGTGCTTAATAAAATGCTGCATCATCTCTTTCAGGTTAAGCACTTTAGGAACACCGTCAACGAGAGCAAGCATGATCGTGCCGAATGTAGTCTGCATCTGCGTATGCTTGTATAGATTATTCACAACCACCTGCGGATTACCGTCGCGCTTAAGACCGATTACAATTCTCATTCCGTCCCTGTCGCTTTCATCATTGATATCGGAAATGTCTTCCACCTTTTTATCTCTTACAAGCTGAGCGATATTTTCAATCAGACTTACTTTATTCACCTGATAAGGGATCTCGGAAATGATAATATTATTCTTTCCGTTCTTTTCCACTTCAACAGAAACTTTAGCCCGCAGAATAATTTTACCTCTGCCGGTTTCATAAGCGTCAATCACCGGCTGATAACCGTAAATGATCCCGCCCGTCGGAAAATCCGGAGCGCTGACAAACTTCATTAACTTTTTTATATTGGCTTCGGGATCTTTTATAAGATGGATTATGCCGTCACAAATTTCATTAAGATTATGGGGAGGAATATTAGTTGCCATACCGACTGCGATCCCGTTGGAGCCGTTGATCAGAAGATTCGGGATCACCGAAGGAAGTACTGAAGGTTCTTTTAAAGTGTCATCAAAATTCGGAATAAAGTCCACAGTATTTTTTTCAAGGTCCTCAAGTATCGCTTCGGCAATTCTCGATAATCTAGCCTCTGTATATCTCATTGCCGCTGCCGAGTCACCGTCGACTGAACCGAAGTTTCCCTGACCGCTGACAAGCGGATATCTCAGAGAAAATTCCTGCACCATTCTTACCATTGTATCATAAACAGCTTTATCTCCGTGCGGATGATATTTACCGAGCACTTCTCCGACAATACGCGCTGACTTCTTATGAGCGCGGTTTGACGCGAGACCGAGTTCGCTCATTCCGAAAAGGACTCTTCTGTGAACAGGTTTCAGACCGTCGCGGACATCCGGTAAAGCTCTCGCTACTATTACAGACATTGAATAATCAATGTATGAAGACTTCATTTCATCTTCAATATTTACCGGTATAATTTTTTCGTTTGCCATTCTATAGTTAAAGGTTTAAACTTTGATTATAAATTATTTACGGGATAAAAAAATATCCAAACCCTTCAAATTTGATTTTTCAGGATCCGGAATTTTCATTTTTTATTGCTGTATATTTTACTGGAATTATTGCTAAGTATTGAGTTGGAATAAATAAAACTGATCTTCAATCTTATAATGTGAAAATTAATTTAAGCGTTAAAATACGCATTTTTGCTAATATTTACAATGTATTGAATGGTATTTTCGTCTTTAAAAGACTGTAAATTTTTAAATAAACCGTTACTTTTGCAATAATATAAAAACGCTTCAGATCAGTCAGATAATTCTGTTTGAAATACCGTTTTCTTCTAATACAAACGCTCATAGCACTCCCCCTGTGTCCTCACTTTGAGAATCTGTCTCAGAACTAAAAATATAAATTAACATAAACATACGAGACATAAAGCTTTCTATTATAAAACATTTTACTTTGTGTCTTAATGACTTTGTGGTAAATTGTAATGTCTGCGGATGTCTTTCTCCGGCAGGTAAGCAGTAAATAAATAAATTGAAGTTTACTTTTCATTACGCATTTTGCATTACGCAATTTGCGTAATACAGAAAGCACAATATGAATCCAATCATCGGAAATGGTTTCGAGAGTCGGAATATTTCTGCGACAGAAAGAAAGAGCTTAAAAAACTAAAAGAAGCTTTTAAAAAACCTGAAACGGTTTACAGCGTTCTCGATGAAATACTTCAGGAAAATGAACCTGTATTTTTAAATTACAAAAACCTGTTAACTTCCCTGCAATGGAAACTTGCTATTGCAATTGCAAAAGAAGACAAAGTAAAGGAGCCGCTGGCTATTTCATTTATCAAAAAGTATGATCTGAATTCCGCCAGCAGTCTGAAAAGGGCTCTGGATGCCTTGCTTAAAAAAGAGATTATTATTTATTACAAGGAAATGTATCAGCTTAACGATCTGTTCTTTTCACTATGGCTGAAAAATTACACTTTATAAAAACAATAAAGATATAGTGATCATTGATCATTAATAATTGATAATTGACTTCACCGCGTAGCGGTTTAATCTTTGTAGAAAAGATTATGAGTATATTAATTAGCAGCGTAACTATGACATTTCTACTTTTCATACCGCACGCGCTACTTAACCGCGTAATTATATAATCTTTAAAAAAATATTTTTAAAATTTAATTAACCTTTTAGAGTTAAAAATAAAAAACCCGTAAAAAAATTTTGCGGGTTCATTAAATTAATAAAAAATTGTTTCGGTTATTTGATTAATACCATACGCTTCGTCTGAACATACTTACCCGCTTCTATCCTGTAAAAATAAACTCCGCTCGAAAGTCCTGCGCCATTAAATTCTACAGTATATTTTCCTGCCGATCTGAATTCACTGTTAATAAGTCTCTTTACTTCTCTTCCGAGAATATCATAAACAATAAGCTTAATTTTTCCGTCTTCGGGTAGGCTGAAGTTTATTTTGGTTGTTGGGTTAAACGGGTTTGGGTAATTTTGTGACAGATTGTATTCAGTTGGAATAATGTTAATGATTTCATTTGAATTCTGGTCATTCGCTGCTCCGAATACTTTCTGAATATTGCCGTTAACATTATTTATATGCTCTGTAATATCTCTCGGTTTTTTAATCTTTATCACTTCACTTAAAATTTTCTTTACCTTTAATTCAGATCTCTCATTTTTGCCTGCATTTCCTTCTCTTACTTTCTTTTCAAGCGATTTTACTTTTTCAATTTCTATATCTCTTGAAGTTTGAAAAGAATTAATTATATTTTCTCTAATTGCTTTCCTGTCTTCTTTATCAAACCTTTTTGAATCGTATTTATCATAAGGATCATCGGTAAAGATCTGGAGCCGGGGATTTTCTGATTCCAAATTCGAAGTCCCGGGTTCTAAATTTTTGTCTCCTCCTCCCTGCCCGCCTGAGAGCAGACTCGTGGCGGCATAGTCCCAGCCCGCTACCAGTCCTTCATAGCTGTATGGATTCTGATTTACTATTTCCTGAAAACCTGTCATGGCTGATTCATACATTCCGAGTGAAACCTTGCACTTCTGTATAACATAATATGATTGCTTTACTAAAGTTACTTTCTCCGGATTATTTAATATAAGCGCTTCAAGGAATGATTTAAAATTCGTGATTCTGTTTCCGGAGCTGTCGAGCCGTAATTCCGCAAGATATAGTTTTAAAATTATGCTGACATCTTTTAAACTGTCAATATGATCCGTAAGTAATTGATAACAAAGATCCGATACGCGCTCATAATCTCTCTTTCTTAAATTTATAGAAACTGAATCTGACAAATTTTCAAATGTCGCTGATTGTCCATTGAACATTGGAAATTGAACACCGGAGATTGAACCGCCGCTTCCTCCCGGTTCAGTATAAATCGTATCATACATCCCGTTTCCCAGATCAAATGCGATCATTCCATCCAATAGGTTTTCCCCGCAGTAATAAGGAGTAAAGATAAAGTAAAACGGTTCCTCATCTAAGCTTTCCACATTGGCAACAGCATTTGTGTCAATACTCGAAATCCTGAAACAGTTATTTATTGCATCAGCTTCTCCGCCGTATTCATCATAGATCAAATCAGGAATTGTCCCTGCAATATGAAATGCATTTCCCGGCTCATAACCATTTAGATTGAATATGTTATATCCAGCATTTAAATAAGAATAAGAATTATCAAACTCCAGACACTTTGCATTTTCACCTTCACAGGTAACAAAATTATATCCACCCGTATATACAAATCCATTAGGCGCGAGATTAGGATAAGATAATGCGCAGGATATAACTCCTTTAGAATCTTCATCTCCTCCGGTAATTATATTTCCATACAGATCAATTGCAGACCATATCAGAATAATTCCATTATTGTATCCTGTGATAATGTTATCCTTTATGGCTCCTCCGGCCACGCCTGACAGTAGTATTGCATTATTACCATTTGTTGAGTTAAAATCATTACCGTTGATCATCAGCGGAATTACGCTCTCTGCAAATCCTGCGCATATTACGGTAGAATATTTGTTGCTCCCTGTATTAAATTCATTATATAATAAATTACATGATATCTCCTCCTCTTCCTCATTTTCCAGATAGTTTATATATAAGCAACTGAGTGAATCTAAATTGGCAAAATTAAATTTACATCCGGATACTGACAGATCATAACAATCCACAAACAGCAGCGCAGAAGGATTTTCAATTTCAGTTCCGCTTAGTTTTACACTCTCAAAAATAGTATTGGCAATAGTCACAATAGCGCAGCCGGTAAAATCAATTCCATTCCAGTATGCTCCGCTCTGAGACTTCATATTTACCTTAAGCTGATTAGGCGAATCAGGGAAAAGTCCGCTTTTAAATTCTCCGCCTGTAATATTCCATTTCACGCCGTCTGCAAAATTTACTGTAGTGCCGACATATAACGAAATATTCTTTCCGCCATTATTCACATCTCCGTTGCAGTTGAAATTAATGTTGTCAATTGACTCATCAGCAACGAGCGTCCCTCCTTCCTGCATCACAGGCGCGATTCGATATAATTTCCCTTCACCGGGCATAAAGTCACCGAGAAAAATGTAACTTGTATCGCTTTTACTAAGCGTTCTGACTGTATCACCTGTTTCAAGATCAAAAATTTTCCAGTTACTAAAACCAGTGAGATGAGACGGGTTGATCTTCATAGATACAAATCTTCTGCCGCCAAGATTATCTGTATTACTGTAATTTATAAATGGAGAACATCTTCTGTTTACTATCATAAAATATTTCGAATGCTCAGTTTCATTTATCTTTTGAAAAATGCCGCTTGAAGATATGCATCCGTATTTGTCTCTGCAGTCATTCCGCTTAAATTTGGAATTGAGTCAGGTGTGATATCAGTTGATGGATATGCTTTCAGTTTATTTATATAGGTATTTGCTGACATTTCATTTCGTTCATCCTCGATTCTATATATATAAGATCTTCTATTTTCATTATCAAAGCTCATAATATATGGCGACCAATTTTTTATCGTATTGTTAATTTCTTTAACACCTTCCCATTTATCCTGTCCGTAAACACTTTGTGTCCTTGGAAGCAGGGATATTCTTTCTACAAGTCCCCTCTGATAAAAAGCGGTATCAGAAAAATCATTCTCTGAATTATAAGCAAAATACATTATTCCTTTTGACCCGTAAGTAATTGCAAGATTAGCCATCAACATCATCTCCTCATTTGAAGGCTCCTTGAGTTTGTGAGATGACAGCCAAATCAAATGTGCCTGCTCCAGATGAATAATATTTAGATCCGTGGCGTAGTATCTTGAAATTGAATCTGTCTTTTTCATTATCTTTATAAATCCATCTCCTGAACCTCTTCCAAAATCCAATTTCTGCTGAAGCCAGTCATCGTAAGTTGAAACGGAAACCTTATAACTTAATATTCCGGAAGATTTTGAATAATCACTATTGCTCAATGTATTTGGATGCTCAGACGTTCCTTCACCCGGGTCTAATCCTCCTTCAAATCCCTCCAGAGGATATGACACATTAACAAGATATTTTAAGTTTGCTCGACTGATTAAATAACTTTGTAGTTCTGCTGCACTAAATTCGTAATCATCACTATGAGGTATATGTGTCTTAAATAAAGGATAATTCAGATTCACCATCATGGATATTTTATTATCCGTTTTATTCCTTACAAGCTCATTGAAACGTTTTATGCTCGGAACCATATTAAATTCAAATTCCTCGAGATAGAAATTATTTGGAATTGGGTGATCCGCATCGTATCCGCTTAAAGCAAAATCTGCTTCTGCTCGCACCTCACTATTCCAATCCCGAATTGTGGGATTAAAAAATTCATGTGCGGGTTTATTTTCAACTTTTACATAATCTATCCACATATCACACAATCCATACCAATAAACTCTGAAATCGGTCTCTATGTTAACAGAAGTGTCACCCCAAGCCCAAAATTGCTTTGCGGGACCTGGACAGATTAATCCTTTATAAATTTGCAATAAATTTGAATCAGGAAAATTATATTCTTCAATGTAGTTTCCATTATAATGCAAGTTTTCATCCCGAAAATATTTTGCTATTATATCTACACTGTCAATGACATCTCCATTCCAGTCAATCATCACAACTGCACATACTTTAATGCTTTCATCAATTTGAAGTGTTGAAGTATCAATTCTCATTCTGGGCATCACAAACCATTCATAGGTATCATCATTGTGCATAGGAGTCCAAAGTTTATTTGCCTGTTCCCGGTTTGCTCTTAGATCTTTTACAACATATCCTGAATTGCTTCCCGGACTGTTGGGAATCGTTTGGCAATACCTGACTCTGGCTCCGTTACCATTAAAATCGTAATCGTTTAATTCGCTTCCTGTCTGATGTGTATCATAAGCGTAAAACCAATAATCACTTCCAACAGAAAGAGTTTCACATTGGTATTCACTTCTTTGCGAATACGCCAAATGAACTGTTCTCGGTCTTTCCATAATCGAGCGAAAACCATATGATCTGTTTTCTTCAATTTTATCTATTAATGTTGGACCGTATACACTCGGTGCTGTGTTAATATTATCACTTAACACATCAGGCCATCCCCCATCAGGTCCGCAGTAAATATGCCATGCATTTGTTCCCAATTGTGGATAGTAATCATAATTTATATCAATTCCCGAATGCATAACATTTATTAGAAATTCAGAATCTGTGATTACAGGAGGAGATGGTAAGTAACTATTGTTAACATTTATAGATTTCTTTTCAAAAATAAAAGCTGCAACTGTTAAAAAAATAACTAATGAGAAAAGTAATTTTGTTTTCATGATTTGTTCGTTTAAAATTAAATTAAAAATATTTATGAATAATCAGCATAACAACTTAATTTGATCAAAATAATTAATCTGTTTGTTCATTCATCGAACCATAATCATTTTTTTCGTTTCTGTATATTGATTGCCTTTTATATCTTCCGCTTCCAGTTTGTAGAAATACACACCGCTGGAAAGACTACCCCCATCAAACCTGAAATCATAAGATCCGGAATTTTGTAATTGATTTACCAACATTCTAATTTCTTTCCCGGAAACATCATATATAATTAATCTGACATAACTCTTAACCCTTAATTCATATCTAATAACTGTAATTGGGTTAAAGGGATTTGGATAATTCTGATAAAGAGTAAATAAATATGGAATCATTATATTCGGATTATTTATTCCGGTATAATAAGTCGATGTATCCCCTCCGCTTACAGTATGAACGCCTTCGAAGTTAAAATAACACCATCCATTTAATCTGTTGCTAAAATCAGTATGATAGAATATCCCAATATTTAGGCTAGTATCGGGTAATTGATAACCCCAATTAACTCCTCCATTTGTAGTCATATAAATTATTCCACGAGGTCCATAACCAGGATAAAATATATATCCTCCTGATCCCCAAATAGTATCGTTATTAATATTTGAAAATTCTCTTATTCCTGAAGTTGAAGTTTGAGGTAAGACTTGTTCGATCCATGTTAATCCTCCATCCATTGTTTTTTTAATACCACCTGTAGATTTCCATCCCGTTAAGCTATCAGAAAAATAAATGTCTCTGAATCCGTTTTGAGCAGCAATTATCGACCAGTTTGAACCTCCATTTGTTGTTTTATTTAAAACTGAAACATCACTTCCGCTAAAAAACCCTATATGAGAATTTATCATATATATTCTGGATGGTATATTCCCATTTTCATAAAACTGTCTTGCCCAAGTAGCTCCTCTATCCGTAGATCTAAACAATCCGCCTAAAAGAGTTGCTTCATCAGTGTACCATATTGTATCTTCATTCAAAATAAAGATGTCGTTTATCCTTCCGGTTAAAGTGCTATTTACATCTGTCCAGTTTATCCCGCCATTAGTTGTTTTTATGAATAATGCAGGAATTCCATTTAGACCTCCGCTTACATATCCGGTATTAGCATTTATAAAATGAACTTTGCTTAAATCTTTATAAAGGGTATTTACTACAAACCACTTATCTCCCCCGTTAGTAGTTTTAATTATATAATTTGTGTCACCGGACGTATGATCTCCCGTTATCCCATATCCAAGCAGACTATCTATAAATTGAATATCTGCAAGCGGTCTGTTATTCAGATCCGGCAAAAACTGTTGATACCATCCGCCGGGAGGATTATGCGCGAAGTTGAATGCGATGATGAATGTGAGTATGCTGATGTAGAAAAGAAGTGAAGATATCTTATTTATAAACTTATTTTTTCCATATCTGTAAGAGTTTTTATTTCAATTTAAGGAAGATGATTTTAAAATCAATTTTTAACCTGCAATTGAAACTCATTTCCGGGCGCATTACAATACTAAAAATATTAATATTTCTGTGCAAGGACTTATGTCATGTTACTGATATAATTTTTATTATATAAATACGGGGATGCAGAACAGCTTCAGAAGAACAACTATTTCGTTCAGTTGTTAAAATAATGTTTTTGAGAATTGTATTCCTTTAGAAAAGTATTACTGTTAAACGGACAGGTTTTTTAAGGTCATAAGAGTTTTAAGTCCGGTCATCAAAGCCGGTAAATGTTAATTGTAAATATTTTTTTAACTCTCATTCTCATTGAAATTACTTCCAAAGCTCAAAGTTAAAATTTTTAAAACAGAATTCTTTGAGCATTCGAGTCTAAGAGGTAAGCAGAAAAAGTTTGTTTTCGCACAGTCCGGGGCACGTGTATATGTGTTGTTTAAATTAATATAGTCCATTAAAAATTAATCATTGATAAATTAATATTGATAATTGACTTCTCCGTCTGCGGAATTATTTTTTCCGAATTATCGAAAAACAAACCATATTTGCAGTTTTAAGTTTTAAAGTAAAAAATTTCACCGCATTTATCGACCGCAGCGACCTGTTTATCGACCGCAGCGACTTGTTTATTTACCGCAGCACCATGTTTATCGACCGCAGCACCGTGTTTTGGTACTGTAGCGGTGTCGTTCTCAATCACCCCAACCTGTTTCGGAACCGGGGCGAACCTCTTCTCAACCACCGCAGCCTGTTTAGGAACTACTGCAGCTTGTTTTGGCACTGATGTACACTATTTATGAACTGTTTGCAGACTCATACTCCACTTACGCAACGTTTTCTCAACTTAAGACAATGTTTTCTTCACTAACAATAATTATTTCTCAATTGAAATTATTTGTTTCGTCACTTCCGAAACTCATTTCCAGGCTGCTTTGTGTCTTCTGACGACTGCTGAATGTCTCTGATTGAATGCCGTATGTCTATTTTTGACAACCAAAAGTCTCTTGGCGAAATCCAAAAGTCTCTTTTTTAATGCCAAAAGTCTCTTGACGAAAACCGCATGTCTTTTTTTGAAGGCAGCGTGACTCTTATTGAAATCCAAAAGTCTCTGTTTGATAGATGAAAGTCTTTTTTTGAAAGCCGCATGTCTTTTTTTGAAAGCCGAATGTCTCTGATTTAACACTAAAAGTCTTCTTCCAAAAGCTTTATGGCTCTGATTTAATTCTGAATGTCTCCTTTTGAAAGTTTACTTTCTTCGCTTTGATGATCACCATCTTCTTTCGGCTAAAGCATTTCATTTACCGGAAGGTCAGGGACTTATAGCGAGCACTATTTTCCTTTAATTTTTTCTTTTATAATTCTCCTCTGATATTTTCTGTAATATTTTCCTTTATATTTTCTTTTAATATTCTTTTTTATGTTATGCTTTAATATTCATCTATAAAATTCTCCTTTAACATTTTCTTGTAATAATTTCTTTTAACATTTACTTCTAATATTTTCCGCAGGCTGAAGCCTGCGGCTACTTTCTACGAGTACTTCTACGAGTTCTTTCTGCGGGTACTTTCTGCGTGTACTTTATGCGGGTACTTTCTGTGGGTACTTTATGCGGGTACTTTCAAAAATTAATTGTTGTAACCGTAAACTTGAGGATGCGGTATATAAAAATAAATTATTATTTCGAAGAATTTTAAAGTAAATTGTACCGGCGGTATCGCCAATCCGGTATTACTCTGTTCCGGAAGTTTGTCCTTCCAATATTTATAAAAAAATGTCACACGGATCTTAGAATGAATCTTCTAAAATGCTGTGTGACATTTTAATTCCGTGTCTCTTAAAATTTCTTCACAAAAATTTTATCTGCGGAATATTACAGTTTCGTCATACGGAATTTCTTTACCTGCAATTTTCATTGTACCTTTAGAATTCATTATCATTTCATTACCGGCAACAAGAAACGATCTTGTCTCAGTCATCATTGAGTTACTATTGTTAACTGTAACTTTATTATCGCTGAAAGCGCCGCTTCCTATAGATACATTATCCGCGCCCCATGAATCAAACCACCACGTCTTGGCATTCCCCATCTGATCCACACCGAAAAGACCTTTACCCTGATAAGTCTTTGTAACGTCTTCTTTTCCGGTCGATCTCAGATCAACAATTAAGAACTGGTGATTAATATCCCAGTAAATTTTCATATCCTGCACCATCGGTATTCCCATCATATTGCTTTCGGCGATCCAGTTGCCTGTCATATCTTCATAGACCTGATTAACGATTCCAAGCGGAGGTAAAATCATTTCACTTTCGTCAAGAGCTTCGTCCTGCGCCTGAATCTTTACTGAAAACAGCAAAGTAAGTATAAAGTAAAAGCTTAAAAAATTTTTAAACATAGTAATCTCCCTTTCTTTAGTTTTTTAATTAGTTGATAAACAAAGTTACAAAAAAATTTCAACAATTCATAACAGAGTTTTTAAAAATATTTCAATTAGTCTAAATTCGTGAAGGCAATACCAAAGGCGGGTAAATATGTTTATATAAGACCGGTTACTCTCAGAATGCTTTTACTTTACTTCTTGAAAATCCAAAATTAATACCTGCAAGCGCAATTATATTATTGACGCCGGAAAAATTTTTTCCGAAAGTGGAAGTGATGTAAAGGTTGTCAGAAAATTTATAACTCCCTATGACAGCTGCCCTGTTATCGTTATAAATACTTTCCGTCATGTCCAGCCGCTGAATATATTCAAGTGAAAGACAGAAGCGGTCTATATCATAATTGAGTCTGGCGCCAACATCAGCAAGATCCGCTTTTACAGTATAGTCTTCAAAATTTTTGTTATTTAAATACCGCGATAATACAGTAAAATAAAAATCATCACCTCCGGGCCGGAAGTTTAAAGTAAGCCATGCAGCCCATCTGTTGAATTTCAGATCATCGAATGAATTAGAAACCGAACCTCCGCCGACAGCCCCTGCAATGTCTATATTAAAAACCGGTTTCTCTGTAACGCCGACATATTCCTTACGCAGCTCTTCTATCTTTTTAAGGTCCAGATCTTCAGGACTTTCCGACAGCTCATTCTCAATTTCTTTTTTTATTGATCTTAATTTCTCTGACTGCGCTTTACCATAGGACTGATATACTCTTGTTCTGAATCCGCCGGTCAGATAATTATTATCTTCCGCTTTAACTGAAGTTACGGATACTGATAGATTATACAGGACGGGAAAATTATCGGATGTCATTTTTTCCGCTGTCAGCATAGGATGTGAAGTCAGCCAGTAAGGAGCAAACTCCATAGCGCCTCCGGTACCCTGAAAAAATCCTATTATACTTAATCCGAATCCCTGAGGAGTGGTCGGTCTTTCAATTGACGCCGGCGCTTCATCCAGTAAAATAAATCCCGGAGATGAAGGTGTTTCTAAATTTTGAAAAGTAAGTTCTTCAGAATTATTCTGCGCATAACCATCAGTTGTAACACCTACAAATAACAAAAAAAGAAATGTCAGTATATTAAGAATATACTTGCCGGAGAAATTTACGATACCGCTTTCAGGCGCAGCTCCGTGATCAATTTTAGAAAACAACACCTGATTTTCCTGATTAAGTATAGTAGAAGTGATTACGCAGACATTTGTAAATGCATTTACATCAAGCACATTGGTTTCTATCTGAATTTCCTTCTCTGCCAGCTCCGGAACAGTTCCTATAAATGCCGGCTCGGACAGATTTCCTTTTGCAATAAGTTTACCGTCTAATAAAACTTTATTTCCGCCTATCTGACCGTTTCCTATTACAACAGATAAAAAAATATTATCATTTACATTCAGTACATTGACTAACCTCGGAACAGGTTTAAGTTTGTATTTTTTAATTTCCATTTTAGTAAATTTAATTTTAATGAATGTAAAAAATCAATTGGGAATTGAATTTAGTTTCAACTAAGTCACAACTGAACTTAAAGGGAGAACATTTTCGAGACAATGATTTTCATTTTCAGTCATTTTGGTTTCCCTTTAGAAAATCAAAATAAACATTTGAAACTGTAATATCAACATTGCAGATCTCATTCAGCAGTCCTGAGGCGAATAACAAAGCCTTAGTGAAATGAAAAATAAAACTGATAAAATCTTTCTATAACTTTAATTAAAAAACGGCATGCCGGATTTTCACAATTGGCGGAAATTGCAATTTGACTTAAAGTGGTGATAATGATAATTTGCATAAGTTAGTTTTAAATATTAAAAGGAGAAAACATGAATATGATAAGAGCGCCGGATGTATTTAATTGCTAATTACAAATTACAAATTACAAATTACAATTCACGAATTACGAATTGATAATTTTTAAGATCTACATTCACCGTTCGCTTCATAGGTTACACCATTCTGTCTCATGTCAAATCGCTACGGACGGCATAATAAAACGAAGATACTTTATTTATTACACAGGATAAAACTCATTAACATTTTTAAAAGATACGATTAATTAACCTTTAAATTATTTTATTATGCGAACAATTATTGCAATATTATTAGTAAATTTTTTTATCGTTTTAAATTCCGGAGCTCATCCGGACAATGACGGCAGCAGGAATCCGGATGACAGTTCATCTGGAAATTCCGAAAATCCCTACAACGAAAATGTCCATATGTATATCAGCCTTCAGGCGCTTAGTCTTCTTAAAGACAAATATCCGAATTATGACTTTTCAAAATTCGATCAGAGAATTGGAAGCATGAGTGATCAGGGAACGCGCCCATGGCAAACCGGTAAGATCACAACCGGAGCATACAGGGAAGATCAGGAAGATGTTGTTTTTGATGTAAGAGGTCCCTTCAGCTGGTATGTCAGCAACTCGCATTTCTGGAATGCAGATGACAGGACCAGCGGCGACAATTCTCTGACATATCTGAATTCAATAGGTCATTATCCTAATGCATTTACTAAACTGAACAGATTTCAGGACGGGCAGTGGTTCAGCTGGACAAACGGCTACGGAGGAAGAGAATACATAAATTATCTGCATCAGTCCGGTTATGTATTCAGATACAGTTATCATACACGCGGACTTATAAATTTTTTCAGGACAAGAAAAATATGGCTGGAGAGTTTTGTAAATACAGCCGGACAGGAAACTTTTGTAAGGGAGGAGATCACAGCTACGGATAATGTATTTAACGCAATTGTCTGGGAAGTGCTCGGAAGAATGTCACATCTGATACAGGACCTGTCCGTTCCTGCGCATGTTCACAATGACGTTCATGTCAGAGGACTGGACGGAGGAGACTGTTATCATAATTTTATAGATGACGGAGCATATCTTAATTACAACATGTACACTGCAAAAACTGCAGGAGGTGTTATTGATCCTTACAGTGACCCTTCTGATCCGGTCAGATTTCTTGCATATACTTCTTCTCAGCTTGCTGATCATTATCCAAGCGGGCCGGATTGTATTGAGATCCCTCAGCAGCATATGGGAAATAATTTTCTTCCGGGAGGTACAAATACGATGATTGAAAATTATTATCAGCAGCTCGGCAGTCCTCCGCAGAATATTACCGATCTTAATCAAATGGGAGGTTACTGTTTCAATCATGCGATCAGATCAGTCGCAGGACTTTATTACTGGTTTGGAGTGGAGACGGGAATGTTTCCTCCCGATCCGAAAATGCTTCCTAACATTACAGGATTTACAAGCAGCAATACGGATAATAAATTATACAGAGGTGAAGCTATGTTGATACAATGTGAAGCTTCGGGAAATGTTCAGAGCTATGAATTTCAGTTATTCGTCTGTGACACGGCGCGTGAATGCTTTCTGCCGATCCCGGGAATTTCTGTAAGTCAGTCCGCAAACAGGATCACTATTAAAAATACAGGTTTCAAAAATAACTGGACATGTATGAAATATGATTCGTCCTGTAATAATACATCAGTTAATGCATTCACGGAACCTCCATTGCATTTCACGATCCGTGTAAAAGCGACGAATCAATACGGTCATGACATAAAGTTTTACGGAATTGACGAGCCTGAATGGATCCATCCGAATCAGTTTCTCAGACCGAATCCCCCGCCGTATTCAGGCTGTCCGTACATACTTATTCATGACGGCAATAATTTTGTATATGACAACAATCTGCTTCACAGATCTGAACTTATTGATAACAAAAATAAATTTATAGAGGACAAATATATTCTTAGAACTAAACCTGCAATATCACAGGAAGACAGCGCGATATGGCTGGCTGTAAAGGAAACAAATATTGATGTCAATTATTTTGATCAGTTCAGACTGTTAATAGCTGACCACCCTGCCGGGACGCAGCCCGGGATCACGGAAAATAATGACATTGTTATATATACACTTAAAGATCTAGTCTTTCCGTCTCACGCGGAACTCTCAGGGAGGGAAATTACAAACTATATAAAATACGGATTACAGAATCCTAAATTCATAAAAGGAGACGATAAGGATATACTTTCTGCAAAATTTCCTGATGATGTAAAAAATCCTTTGGGTGCGGACAGTATTGCTTTGATATTCAATCCCGGATCGGGTGATCTTACTCAGGTTATTCCGGTCGTAAAGGATATAGCCGGTACAATAACGATTCAGGACAGCAAAGGTAACAATGAAATTACTGATCTGAATTTTTCCAAAAGAATAATAAACTCCGGAGTTATAGTTCCGGTCTTTTCAAATAAAGGAATAAGCAGTATGTCCTTGGACTGGAAAGGAGAATTTCAGTTCTCCTATCTTGCCTATGCAGGTATTAATTACAATGGATTTTTATTAAGAGAATCCGAACTTATAGAAGCTGAAGATCTTTTCTCCGGAAATGCGCTTAACCTGCTTAAAGAAAATGACGGCAATATACTGCAGCTCGATTCATCCAATCAGATAATATTAAAATTCAGAAACACTGCAGAGCCGGTTCCGGCAGGTTTTGAGAGAAGTTATATATTCATAACTCACGGCAGATACGAGAAAGGTGAATTATTTGAGGAGCGCGGAAACGGAACATTTAAAAATGAGACCGGTCAGGAAAAAGAAGCTCACAGAAGTGAACTTATAATTGGTAACTATCCGAATCCATTTAATCCTTTGACCAAATTTTATTTCACTCTTCCCGAAATACCCGGCGCTTCGAATTCCGTGAAGATCATAATTTATGATATGCTCGGAAATGAGATCAGCGTGATCATGAATGAAAAGAAAACTCCGGGTGATCATTCAGCTGTCTGGAATGCAACAGACATTCCCAGCGGTATATATTTTTACAGATTAACTTACGGAAATTTTTCAAAGACAGGAAAAATGACATTGATCAAATAAATTCAGTTAAATGTCTGAAATTGATATTTAACATTTGAAAAGAATCCCTCTTCAGTAATTTGAGGAGGGATTCTATTTTTAAACAGGGACAAGCTGACGGATGAAATTGTCCCTTCGGAATTCCAATAATATAATTCGCATTGAATAACCTGTATAATAAGTTTATTTTAAAGTAATGAATAGAAAGCAACTTACAGGCATTTTCAATAATTCCCGTAACAGAAAAATCATAATAGCCGGGGATTTAATGCTCGACAGATATTTATTCGGAGATGTATCTAGAATATCTCCTGAAGCCCCCGTTCCGGTCTTTGATATCCGAAAAAATGAATTCCGTCTCGGAGGCGCTGCAAATGTCGCATACAATATAAAGACACTCGGGTCGGATCCATTCCTCATCGGCGTTACCGGTGATGATGCTGAAAGCGAACTGCTGAAATATTCACTGAGCAATATCGGCATCGGCACGGACGGGATAATTTCAGAAGCCGGAAGACCTACGACGAGCAAGTCAAGGATTATTTCTGAGTCACATCATCTATTAAGGATTGACAGTGAATCTAAGGAAGATGTTTCAGAAGAGTCTCAGAAGAAAATTCTTACATTGCTGAATGATCATGCGGAAAAAAATTCAATCGTAATTTTACAGGATTATAACAAAGGTGTATTAACAAAAGAACTTATCAGGAAAATTTCATCTTTATCTGTTAAGAAGAACTTTAAAGTACTGGTTGATCCAAAGTTTGATAATTTTTTTGAATTCAGAAATGCATTTATATTCAAACCAAACAGAAAAGAATTAGAAGATTCGTTCGGTATAAAAATAAAAGACCTTGATTATCTTGATGAAATTGCCGCGAAGCTTATGAAAAAAATAAGCTGCAGTAATATAATATTTACGCTTGGTGAACAGGGAATGATGATATATGAATCAGTTAACGGAAAATTAAAAAAAGAAAAGATCAGTACGAAAGCCAGAAAAGTAGCTGACGTATCAGGAGCGGGAGACACCGTTATCTCAACTATTGCAGTATGTCTCTCGGGCGGGGCGAGCGTGCATGACGCGGCTGTAATTTCAAATTACGCTGCCGGTCTTGTAGTGCAGGAAGTCGGCATTGTTCCTGTATTCAAAAATGAGCTGATAAAAAATATTTTAAGTAAAGAAAAATGATTTTAAAAAGTAAAGATCTTTCTGATATCAGGAGTAAGATAAGGGAAGAGAATAAAAAACTGGTATTTACAAACGGCTGTTTTGATATACTTCACAAAGGTCATGTATCTTATCTGAATCAGGCAAAGCTTCTCGGAGATTATTTAATAGTCGGAGTTAATTCAGATAAATCCGTTAAAAAATTAAAAGGCGAGAGCAGACCTGTAAACTCTGAACTTGACAGAGCATTCATATTAGACAATCTGAAATCAGTTGACTACGTTACTATTTTTAATGAAGATACGCCGTATGAGTTAATCAAACTTTTACTTCCGGATTGTCTTGTCAAAGGCGGTGACTGGAAAGAAAAAGACATTGTCGGATCTGATATTGTAAAAGAGAACAAAGGTAAAGTAGTAAGTCTGAATTTTATTAATAATTATTCTTCGTCCTCGATAATAGATAAAATCCGAAAAAACTGATCCGATACAAACTCCTTACTTATGTCCGAAGAAGATAAAAATTCCGAAAACACCGAAAATAATCCGAATCCTGATACTGAGGATATTTCCAAAAATCAAACAGATCAGAAAGTTCAGAATGAAGGAATTAAACCTAAGAAAAGTTTTATCGGGAAATTCTTTACAGTGGTTAAGTATATTTTTATTTTTATAATTCTTCTTGTAATAGGAATATTCATATTTATACAGACAGATATATTCTCCAATCTTGCTCTTGATATCGCACTTGATAAACTTAACGAATCATTTTCCGAAAAGGAAACCGTCATTCACGCTGAATCTCTGAACGGAAATTTGCTTAAAGGATTTACACTTAATAACGGAAGTATAAAAGTGAAAGGCGATACGCTATTAAAATTCAGCTCGCTTTTTGTGAAGTATGATATTCTGAAACTGCTTAAACAGGAAATTTTTACAAGAGAGCTTATTCTTAAAGATCCTCAGATAAACCTTACAAAAATTCGCGGCAGAAATGACAGTCTGAAATGGAATTTCGAATATTTTCTTGAATCAGAAACACCGGATGATGATACGACATCGTCAGAATTCGACTGGGGCATTACCGCCGAAAATCTGATCATAGAAAACGGTTCTGTAAGAATACTTGAAAATAAAAATTCGGCTTTACCAATAAGAGATATACCAGTTCGTAACATTGACACTTTTAATGTTTCTGAGCTTGACATGAATAAATTTAATCTTAATCTGTCGGCAAAATACTTTCCGGAAGACAAAGAGGTAAACATTAAAAATCTGAATTTCAAAACCAACTCACCTTTAAATCTGAATCAGTTTTCACTGCAGGCGAATATAAATTATAAAGATACAATCACTGAGCTGAGTAAGCTGACACTGCTGACCGACAGATCTGATATTAAAATTAATCAGATCAGAATAAAGGGAGTGAATGCGCTTGAAGGTTTTGATTATGAAGGACTGGAAAATAAAGATACGAAAATAAATATCGAAGCTGATCCGATAAACATGGATGACCTTAGTTTTTTTCTGCCGGAACTGGATTTTCTTGACAGCACAATTAGTTTTTCTTTAGTCACAGAAGATAAATACGGAGATCTGAATTTAAAAAAACTTAATTTGAAATCAGAGAAATCTCAGTATTATTTCTCCGGGAATATAAAAAATCTGCATAATCCAGAGTCATTGTATTTTAATGTGACGGGTAAAGATATAATTATAGATCCGAGAGATACTAAAATACTTCTTCCCGGACTGGATATACCGGATTATACTCATATGGGAATAATCAGTATACCGTCCTTAACATATACCGGAGAGCCGTCAAAATTTGAAACTGACTTTGATATAAATACATCAGCAGGCCGAACCTATGGAAATGCTTTTATGGATCTTACAGGAAATGATATTGTATATAAAGGGGACTTTAAAACTTCCGGATTAAATCCTGGGAAGATATTTAAAGATAAGGAACTTGAAGGTCAGATCAGCGGTGATTTTAATGTAGATGCGAGAGGATTTGATTATAAGACAATGTCGGGTAAACTAATTACAAACTGATCTCGACAAAAATGTTTGGAGTAAATATTTCCGAATCAGGCGGCAGATTAATTTTTAACAGAGGAAATATAGATCTTGATCTGGGCATACGTTCAAACATTGTGAATGCAAGGACTAAAGGTAAAATTAATATTTCAAATCCGGATAACATAAGTTATGATCTCAGAGGCACTGCTTCAAATCTTGATATTCAGGCGATCACAAAAGATCCGTCGCTGAAGAGCAACCTCACGTTTGATTTTGATATAAATGGAAAAGGTACATCTCCTGATGATATTGCCGGTAACTTTAAAATATATTTAAAGCCGTCTGAATTCGGAGAGAATACACTTCCGGTTACGCCGATAAATGCAGTGATAGATCAGAGCGGTAACTTAAGAAAAATTTCACTGAAGACAAATTTTGCGGATGTAGAGGCGGAAGGTTTTTTAAATTCTCAGAGCTCATGGATCTGGTAATTGAGAATTCAGGAAAGATCGCTTCTAATATTTCCGATAAATTTTTTCCGGATTCATTAAGGGTAACTCCTACAGAAAATACCGGATATCAGGTTGACTGCAACAGTTATTATATGAATTATTCGGTGAATGTTACAGACCTGTCCCCTATTGCATCGTTTACGGGTAATGATACAATAATTTTTAACGGGAATCTCAAAGGGAGTATTTCAGACAGCTGCGGATTATTCACTTTCAATACCAGCGGAAAAATAAATAATTTTGCATACGGAGATTCTCTGATAATACTGAAGGATGCTGATCTGAATTTAATTATGAGTGATGCAATCGGAGCAGATAATCTTGAGAATTTTTATACAGACATAACTTTAAATTCGAACAAAGTAATTGCCGCCGGAAACAGCTTTGACTCAGTGTTTACAAAGATCAATTTTTTTAATAATGAAAACAGGGTTTCGGTCACCGCAAACAGGGATTCCACAGTTAAATTGTTTACTGATTTTTCTCTGAAAGATTCCGCTGTGTTTCAATTTGATTCGCTTTCCTTAAGATATCACGAATTTCATTTAGCAAACAATTCAGATCTCCAGGTCAAGTATACAAAAATTGACAGTAATAATGTTATTGATTTCAGGAAATTCATTTTAAGCAGTTTAAATCAGAGACTTAATGTAAGCGGATTTTACTCGACAAATGACAGCAGCAATTTAAAAGTCAGTGCGGACAATATCAAAGTATTTGCAATTCAGAAATTAATGAATCCCGGAGAGGACATTGATACTGTTGATTTAATAAAAGGAAATTTAAGAAGAACAGTAATTACATTAAAAGGTTTGCCTGATGATAAAATAATAACTCTTGAATCAACTTCAGATGTATTATCCATAGGCGGTACACAGATCGGAAGGCTTGATGCGCTGATAGATTATAAGGATGAATTAATTACAAGTGATGTGGCATTTTACAACATTAACAATGCCGGAAGTTTTAAATTGCAGGGAACATTTCCTGTATTGGATCCCGGAAAAGAGGAGTACGCAGATACAGTTTATTACAATAAGGTGCGGTCTGAGGCGGCTGTTAATCTGGCTGCAAAAGCTGATAATTTTCAGCTTAAGATATTTCAGCAGCTGCTCCCCTTTACGAGAGAAGTGGAAGGAATACTAAACGGAGAGATCAGACTCGGCGGTAAAACGGCGGAGCCGGATCTGACCGGTGAAATGAATCTCAGTAAAGGAAAAGTTTATGTAACTTTAAATAAAATGAGATATGATCTCGAAGCGGATTTTTCAACGGAAAATGAAAAGATACTGCTGAAGAATTCAAAACTTTTTGTAGAAGATGATCCATCCAGATTTATTACAACTACAGGTTATATAGATCTGACGGATCTGAATCTGACGGATATGGATCTAAAAATGAGTGGAGACGTGAAGGCATTTGATAAAGACAACGGTCCTACCGAACTTGGATTTTCGGGCGATCTTTGGGTTGGCAGCGGAAGTCCTCAGCTCCGGATAATGGGGAATTCTGACAGAATTGATCTGACCGGAAATTTAATACTTGTTAGAGGTAATCTGGAATTCAATCCTTTTATACAGGAAGCTTATAATATTTATACCGATGATTTTGAATACGGTGTTATAATAGATTCAGTCAATTCAAGTAATGAAAGTGTAAGAAGAGTATTGAGAAATATTACAGACAGTGTGATTGTAATAAAAGATCTGAATCTAAATCCATTTGAAAAACTCCTTTATACTGAAAGCACAAAGAATGTTAAATATATCCCAAAAAAGAAATCAGGAAAATTTTATTATAATCTTCAAATATCAACTGCAGAGAATGTATTCCTGAAATTTATAGTGAATGAAAGAACTCAGCAGGAATTTTTCGGTGAAATAAAAACAAATCTGCGGATTGAAAACGAGGAAAATAATCAAATGTCAGGAAGAGGCGAAGTATTACTTGGCAGCAACTGTTATTATAAATTTTTCAGAAAGTTTGATGCTACAGGTAAAGTAAAATTTAACGGTCCGATCACAAATCCGGAACTGGATATAGACGCAGTATATAAAGGATTTACTTCAGTGAGTACAAGCGGTACGGAGCAGCAGACTATCAGCGAGGTAATAATTGACATGGATGTAACCGGCTTCGCAAAGAATCCTGTGCTGACGATTTCTCTGAGCAGGGACGGCAGAAGAGAATCAGGAAGCAATGCAAGCAGCGACGCCATTTCTTTTTTACTTTTCGGTAAATTCAAGGATCAGCTTTCATTCAGCGAAAGCTCCAGTTTCGGAGCATCGATTGGCGCGTCAGTTCTTTCCAATTATGTTACATCTTCACTTGAATCAGTTCTGCCATTTCTGATAAATACAGATGTTAATTATATAGATTCAAAAACAGGAAGCATTGCTGAAAATACTGACATCAGATTTACTGCATCATTAGGCGGCGCAATAATAAGATTCGGCGGTCAGATTTTCAAAGGTATCGCAAACACTGATATAATCATTGATTATCCGGTCAATAAATTGCTGAAGATCAGCGGTCTTTCAAATGATCTGATATTAAGACTTGAAAGAGTGTATGATCCGTTTTCATCTGCATCAACGGATAACTCGGTAGTATCCGGAACCAGAGCAGGAGCTTTAATATATTACAGAATTAAATTTTAATCACTATCAATTATCATAAAAAAATACTTGAGTTATTCAGCAGTAATAAGAATGCGTCTTTTAAATTAAATTCCATACTTAAGAAGCTGGAACTTAATCCGTCATCAAGGGAAATCCTGAAGAAGAATCTTCAGCAGCTTGTAAAAGAAGGAAGTTTATCCCGTGAAGGAAAATATTACAGTACAGGCGGCGGAGCGCCGGAGAATATGAAATTCAAACTTAGCAAGGATAGAGACCGGGACAGAGACAGATCAAATAAGCGTTCCGGCGGCAGGTCATCCGGCAGGAATAGATCAGTTAAAGAAAAACCGGCAGATCGTAATGAAGTGAAATCACAAATTAGTTCAGGGGAAATTGACTTCGGTGACGACGGAAGAGCTGTAATAAAATCTATTTCCGGATCCGGAGAACCAATGATCTATAATATAAAAGGTACACAAACATTTGCTCATAAGATCGGTGACAAAGTTAATTTTAGTATACTGACAAAAGGTAACGGCAGTGAGGCGGAAATAGTTGAAATTACTTCTCATAAGAATAAGTTTGTCACGGGAAAGTTTGAAGATCATAAGAGTTATGGTTTGATATTCCCCGACTCAAGGGAAATTAAAAGTCAGATAATAGTTTCTTACAGGGATTTTTCAGGAGCTAAGAATAATGATAAAGTTTACGCTGAGATCCTGAATCCTTCGGATCATGGTGATGAATTTACTGACCTTCGCGGTAAAGTGATCGAAGTGCTTGGTCAGTCCGGTGTCCGTGATACTGAAGAGAGATCTATCATAAGAAAATTCGGACTTGAAAAGGAATTTCCGCAGAATGTCCTTGAGGAATCAGAAAAGCTAAGAATAGAATTTGATCCGAAAGACCGGCTCGACCTGAGAGATAAAGTTATATTTACGATAGATCCTGAAGATGCCAAAGATTTTGATGATGCAGTTTCAATAGAAAAGCTGAAAGGCGGAAATTATCTGCTGGGCGTTCATATTGCTGACGTTTCGCATTTTGTAAAGGAAGATTCAGAGCTTGACAAAGAAGCTCTGAGAAGAGCTACAAGTACATATCTGGTAAAAAATGTAATACCAATGCTTCCCGAAAAAATTTCGAATGAGCTCTGTTCACTGAAACCAAATGAAGACAGATTAACATTTTCAATTCTCATCACTCTTAGCAGGACTTTTAAAGTCAAAAGTTTTCAGATCGTGAAAACAGTTATCAACAGTAAAAGAAGATTTACATATGAAGAAGCGCAGCAGGTTATAGAAACAGGAACCGGTGATTTTGTAAAAGAGCTTCAGATGATGGATATGATCAGCAAATCAATTACGTTACAGAGATTAAGAGAAGAGAGTCTTGATTTTGATTCGAACGAAGTGAAGTTCAGATTTGACAAAAACGGAAGCGTTTCAGAAATAGTCGTGAAAGAGCGCATTAATTCTATGAGACTTATAGAAGAATTTATGCTGCTGGCAAATAAATGCGCGACTGAATTTGTAGGCAATCTTTCCAAAGAAAATAAAATTCAGTATCCGTTCATTTACAGAGTCCATGACATTCCGAATTCTGACAGGATGAAAGAGCTTGCTGATTTTGTGAAACAATTCGGATATACCATTGATCCGGAAAATAAAACAACACTTCGAAAACTTTTAAATGATATTGAAGGAAAGCCTGAAGAATTCATCATCAATGATCTTTTTATCAGATCAATGGCAAAAGCAATTTATCAGACTAAAAACATCGGGCATTACGGACTTGGCTTTAAAGACTATTCTCATTTTACTTCGCCCATCAGAAGATATCCTGATCTTGCAGTGCACAGATGTTTATTTGATTATCTCAACACCGATAAAATACCGGCTGAAAGAATTTCTCATTATGAAAAAACTCTTTCGGTCATCTGCAAACAGAGTTCCATTATGGAACAAAACGCAGAGAAAGCTGAAAGGGAATCTATTAAACTAATGCAGATAGATTATATTTCAAAACATCTCGGCAGCGAATATGAAGGAATAATATCGGGTATGATACAGTACGGAATTTTCGTAGAGATAATGGATATTCTCGTGGAAGGCATGATAAGATTCAGGGATATGAATGATGATTATTATGAATATGATGACAAGCGGCACATAGCAGTAGGACGAAGAAAAAGAAAAGTACTGAAAGCTGGTCAGAAAGTTAAAATAAAAGTCATTCGCGTAAATAAAGAAAGCAGGAAAATAGATTTTGCTCTTGTAAATTAATTTCAGAAATTCAAAGTAAACTTCGTTTCAATAAAATAATAACTTATACTATCGACACGATCATATCACGATCATATAAGGTATATTTACTTCCGTTATTAACAATCTTAATATTCTACAAACATAATATTTAGAGATCCACTTTAAAGCACCCCGGGCAGGGACAGAAATATAAATGAAAAATCCTGCCGGATACCGGGGATTGAAAAAAATATGTATCTAAAATAATTTTTGAACTTCACCGATATTTATCTAAAATTAATACAAAGTATATAGAAACTCCCTGCTAAATTTGTTAATTTTGAAATCATAAATTTTCATATATGGCAAAAACTACGGACAAGATAAATCCGACCAAAATACGTCTTCAGGAAATTGACAAAGAGCTTGCGGATTTATCAGAGAAGAGGAATTCCCTCGTTACACACTGGAAGCTTGAAAAGGATCTGATAAAATCAGTTCGGGCGTCAAAAGAAGAGATGGAAACTTTAAAAACTGATGCTGATAAATACGAACGCGAAGGCAATCTTGCGAAAGTAGCGGAGATCAGATACGGTAAACTGCTTGAGCTTCAGAAAAGCATTGATAAAAAATCAGAAGAGCTGGCGAAGATTCAAAAGGATAATAAAATGCTTAAGGAAGAAGTTGACTCTGATGATATAGCGGAAATAATTTCAAAGTGGACAGGTATACCCGTAAGTAAAATGCTTGAGAGTGAGCGGGCTAAACTTGTGCACATGGAAGAAAATCTTCAGAAGAGAGTCATCGGTCAGCTTGATGCAGTGGTGGCGGTTTCAAATGCTATAAGAAGATCACGCGCCGGTCTTCAGGATGAAGACAGACCAATTGGTTCTTTTATTTTCATGGGTACAACAGGTGTAGGAAAGACGGAACTTGCGAGAGCATTAGCGGAATTTTTATTTGATGATGAAAAAGCTATAGTAAGAATTGATATGAGCGAATACATGGAAAAATTTTCCGTGTCAAGACTCATAGGCGCTCCGCCCGGATATGTCGGATACGAAGAAGGCGGTCAGCTTACTGAAGCAGTAAGAAGAAGACCATATTCCGTGGTGCTGCTTGACGAGATCGAGAAGGCTCATCCGGATGTATTCAATATCCTGCTGCAGGTGCTGGACGAAGGCAGACTTACGGATTCACAGGGCAGGACGGTTAATTTTAAAAATACAATAATTATAATGACATCCAATCTCGGTTCTCATCTGATACAGGAAAAGATGCAGATCATTGATGATAAAAACAGGGATGATGTAATTAATGAACTGAGAGTAGAATTAATGGATCTTCTTAAATCAACTATACGGCCGGAATTTCTGAACAGAGTCGATGAGATCATTGTATTCAAACCTCTTACGACAAATGAGATCAGAGCCATAGTTGATATTCAGATCCGGTTTCTTATCAGTAAGATGGAAAGAAATAATATTAAACTGATCATAAGCGAAGAAGTAAAAGACTGGCTTGGCAAACTCGGTTTTGATATCTCATTCGGCGCAAGACCTTTAAAGAGAACAATTCAGAAATATGTCACAAATATATTATCCGAAAAGATTCTTAGCGCAGATTTTTTACCGGGAGATACAGTTGAGGCAAAGTTAGACAATAGCGGTCTGATTGAATTTACAAAGAAAAAATAATTACCGAATGATCTGTCTTACCGCAGTAATTAAAATAAGAATATATTGATAAATTACACTGATAATTATTTTGATCTGGAGATACTCCGGCTTACCGATATTAAGCTGCATGAAGCTACTGAAACGATCAGACTAAGAAATATCTATAATCGAATTTCAAAATCCAAATACCTGATAAATCCGGTTATAACCGGCAGACATAACAATGATATAATACTTCTTGACGGAGCCAACAGATACGGATCATTGCAGGCAATAGGATGTAAACTTATTCTTGCGCAGGTTCTGGATTACAAAAGTAATAACTTAAAGCTTGATAAATGGAATCATCTTGTGTATGATCTGAAGATTGAAAGTATTATTAACTTTTGCAGTAAGAACGGATTTAATTTTGAAAAAACTACTTATGTTAAAGGCATTAAAGCAATTAAGGATAAGTTTCATTACCTTCTTGCTTCAGACATTGTAAATGATGAGAACATTTTAATTAAACTTTCTTCCGATCTTGATGAAATGGTGGATCAGCTTCATAAGTTTACTTTACTGTACTTCAAAGAATATAATTTTGACAGATCAGAAGGCGATATTAAATTTTCAGATATAAAAAAATATACACGCAGAAAAGGAGTTCTTATTGTATTTCCCGATCTGAAGAAAAGCCATATTGTAAAAATAGCCGACAGTAAATTTCACCTGCCTGCAGGTATTTCAAGACACAGGATCACCAACAGAGTGCTGCATGTTAAATACGAAATAAGTAAACTTCTCCATGACAGGAATATAGAGCAGAAGCAAAAAGATCTTAAGCTTTTACTGAATGATAAAATAGATAAGAACAAGGTGAGGCAGTATCAGGAATCTGTAATTGTATTTGATGAATAAAGCCAGAGGAATATTATGAAAGCGGAATATTTTATTGCGCGCCGTTATCTTTTTTCCAAAAAGAAATTCAATTTCATTACAATAATTTCTCTTGTCTCGATAATAGGAGTGTGTATAGGGGTTGCTGCGCTGATAATTGTATTATCTGTATTTAACGGATTCAACAGTAAAGTTACTAACATACTCATAAGTTTCGATCCGCATATCAGAATAGAAACTGCAGACAATTGCAAACTATCAGATTATGGAGGTATTTTAGAAAAATTAAAAGAAAAAGGAATTAAATCCGCTTCACCATATTCAGTTAATAAAGGTATGCTCGCAAGTAATAATGTTAATGAAGTTGTATTTATAAAAGGAGTTCTTGCAGATGAAGTCTCCGGCGTATCCGGTGTGAAAGATATGGTACGGCTTGGAGAGTTTGATCTTTCGAACAAAGGTGAATACGGGGGATTAGTACTGGGTTTTTCTCTTCTTAGTAAAATGAAAGCGCGTCCCGGAGATACGCTTACACTTTTAAGTCCGGTGGGACTGGAAAGTTCACTGACACAGTTTATTGAGCCGAAGACTAAAAAGTTTATTGTTACAGGCGTTTACGATTCTGATAATAAAGATTACGACGGAAGTTACGCATACATTTCACTGCCAAATTCACAGGAGCTTTTTGAAACCGGCAATACAGTAAGCGGTATTGAGATGAGACTTGACAACATAAGCGATTCAGAATCTGAAAAGCCGGAGATACAGAAATTGCTTGGAGATAATTTTAAAGTAATGACATGGTATGATCTGCATGAGGATTTTTATTCAATATTAAAAGTCGAGAGGTGGGTTGCGTTTACAATACTCAGTATAATTATAGCAGTAGCATCTTTTAATATTCTGGGTTCGCTTACTATGACGGTAATAGAAAAGAAAAGGGATATAGGAGTTTTGAAATCAATGGGAGCAACCAATAAAATGATCACGAACATATTCATAACCGAAGGCCTGTCGGTGGGACTTATTGGCACTGTTTCCGGAATGATACTTGGTATCGGGATCATATTATCTCAGATATATTTTGAATTCTACAAACTTGATACATCTGTTTATAAAATGGAAGCGCTGCCTGTAGAGCTGAGAATTCCGGATCTTATTTACATTCCGGCGGCGGCAATGCTCTTATGTTATTTAGCTTCCATATATCCTTCAAGGAGAGCGGCAAGACTGAATCCCGTAAACTCGATCAGATGGGAATGATACGGCTTTATTAATTAAATTCAGACCGGTTAAATTTTAATGACAAACAGAGATACTATAATTGAAATAGAAGATCTAAAGAAATCATATCCATTGTCGGGGACAAAAAAACTTGACGTACTTCGCGGTATTAATCTGAATATTTTCAAAGAAGAGATTTGCGCGATCACCGGAAAGTCAGGAGCGGGAAAGAGCACCCTTCTGCATATACTCGGAACATTGGATAAGCCAGACTCCGGAAAGGTTTTATTCGAAGGTGAAAACATTTTCGAGAAAAGAGAAAAGCAGCTTGCGGAATTCCGGAGCAGTAAGATTGGATTTATATTTCAGTTTCATCACCTTCTTCCTGAATTTACCGCTCTTGAAAATGTTATGATAGCGACAATGATAAAAGGTAAAGAGAATTCAAAAAAATCACTTGAGATACTGAAGGAAGTCGGGCTTGAGGAAAGAGCTGATCATAAGCCTTCAGAACTTTCCGGAGGAGAGGCTCAGAGAGTAGCAATAGCGCGCGCGCTGGTGAATTCACCGGGACTGATACTTGCAGATGAGCCGACGGGGAATCTTGATTCAGAAAATGCAGATTCAATAATAAGACTGATCTTTGAACTCAGAAATAAATTCAAACAGACATTTGTAATAGTTACTCATAATGAAGAGTTTGCGTCCAGATGTGACAGGATCATTAAAATGACTGACGGTAAAATATTAGAACAAAACGACTAATCGAAAATGAAAGAAGAGAAGATAGTAACAAAGAATTTAAGTTTATATTACGGGACTAATCAGGCATTAAAGAGTGTTTCCATTGATATCACAGAGAAAAAAATTACTGCGCTCATAGGACCGTCGGGCTGCGGAAAGTCGACATTTTTAAGAACACTGAACCGGCTTAATGATACTATAGACCATGTAAGATTAGAAGGTCAGGTTAGGATAGACGGTATAGATATTTACGATAAGAGAGTGGACGTTGTATCTCTTCGCCGAAGAGTCGGGATGATATTTCAGAAATCAAATCCTTTTCCTAAATCCGTATATGAGAACATTGCTTACGGTCCGAGGATAAACGGCGTTACTTCCAGAAAAGAACTTGATGAAATAGTAGAAAGTAATTGTATAAGAGCGGCTATATGGGATGAAGTGAAAGACCGGCTTAATGAATCTGCGACTGGACTTTCAGGCGGACAGCAGCAGAGAGTCTGTATCGCGAGAGCATTAGCAGTAGATCCGGAGATACTTCTTATGGATGAACCGGCAAGCGCCCTTGATCCGATTTCAACGTCAAAGATCGAAGAACTGATGTTTGACCTGAAGAAAAACCTGACTATAGTAATAGTTACTCATAATATGCAGCAGGCAGCCAGAGTAAGTGACAAATGTGCGTTTTTTCTTTCCGGAGAGATTATTGAATATAATAAGACAAGCAGTATGTTTACAACTCCGGAAAAAACAGAAACACAGAATTATATCTCGGGCAGATTCGGATAATATTTTATTTTGATTTTAATTTTTGAATGTATAACTTAAATAAATAACTAATAGCATATGCTTCATTACCTTGAAGAAGAGCTTGAAAAGCTGAAGGAAAAAATAATTAAAATGGGAAGTCTGGTAGAGGAACAAATAGACTTTTCATTTAAAGCGCTGTTTGACGGTGATCTGGAACTTGCACAGACTGTGATAGACAGAGACGACGAAGTTGATAAATTTGATATCAGAATTGACAAACATTGTCAGAGAATATTCGCGCTTACACAGCCGGTAGCTTTCGATCTAAGACTTATAATGTCTTCATTAATGATAAACAGTGACCTGGAAAGAATGGGAGACATTTCAGTAAATATAGCCGAGAGAGTAGGAGTGCTTCAGGACCGGACCGAACTGCTGAATAAAATGAGAGTGAATGAAATGACATCCAAAGTAAGGAAAATTGTAAAGATGAGTATTGATTGTTTTGTAAACGGTGATGCGGAGCTTGCAAAGAGAGTAATTAATTTTGATGAAGAGATAGACAAACTTGACAGAACAATATTCGGGTTGTTAACTGAAGAAATGAAATTTAACAACTCTCTCATTGTCCCCTGCTGTCATATACTTGCTTTAGTAAGGAATATTGAAAGACTTTCCGATCATTCAACCAACATAGCAGAAGATGTTATTTTCCTCATTGATGCAAAAATGGTCAAGCACAGTAAAGATCCTGACAATCTGAAACCAAAAGACTGAATTAATAAATGAAATACTTAATCTCATTTATTTTATTTATTTCATTTTTAAACGTTCAGTCTCAGACAGTTTCCACAAATACATCTGATACACTTAAGAAAATACCCTTCGATGTTAACAGGATAAAAAATCCTTTCCGGCTTTCTTTAAATTCCGATGTTTTTAAACATGATTCAGTCAGTATATGGAGTGACAGAAGAACTCTGTCGGAAATAATGGATCAGCGCCCGGGTTTTTTTATAAATGATTTCGGATTCGGAGGAAGGAATACTATTAATTACAACGGCAGGAGTTCATATCAGACGGGAATATTCCGCGACGGAATACAGGTCAATGATAATTTTTATCAGGGATTTGATATAGAGAATTTCAGCGTTAATGAAATTGAACAGATTGAAGAAATTTCTGCAGTCTCTTCTTTTTATTACGGATTAAACTCTTCATCAAAAAGTATAAATGTCATCACAAAAGATATTTTCAATAGTCAGCCATTTTCACAGTTAAGATATTCACAGGACAGGGAAGGTTCATTATATGCAGATGTATTTTTAAGTCAGCCGGTTTCAAAGAAAGCTAACGTAATGTTAGGACTTACAAAACACTCTCTTGACGGCCGGTATGATAATTCTGAGTTTGACGTATGGAGAGGAAGGGCGAGAGTTAATTTATATCTGTCACCGAAATTCAACGCAAGAGCGGAATTTAATTTAGTTAGTTTTGACAGAGGACTTAATGAAGGACTACATTTTTCTGCGAACGAAGACTCGCTTTCTGATCCGCTGCTTGCAGCGGTTAAAGATAATGGTACAAATGAAAATCTTGAAAATTACTTTTACAGCCTTTCACTTACGGGAAGACTTTTTAAGAATAAGGACTGGCTGACTAAATTCAGAGCATACAGTAATAATTCTCTGAGAGAACTTTCATTCTCAACTGATACAACCGTAACCGTGTATCCGGGATATCAGCATTCAATACTATATGGCGGAGAACTCACACAAAACATCACGCTTAATTCGGGTAAGCATTTAAGTTCAAATCTGACAGTCGGCGGGAATGTATACCTGAATTACTTCGCGGGGAAAGTCAGTCAGACTGACACTTCCGGAGCAAGCCATTATCAGAATTTCAACGAGACTTATTATTCATTAAAAGCAAAATATGACCTAAGATACAGGATATTTTCAGCAGGCTTTCTTTTAAGAAATGATAACATAACAGATAAAAACTCTATCAGCTTTGGCGCAGAGGGAACACTTAGAGCGATTGAGAACAGGAATGTTAGACTTGACTTAAGAGGAGGTTACCGAAGAAGTGATTACACTATTTTAAATGCAGGTGATTTATTTTCCGTCGGGATTCCTTTTTCTTCCGCAATAATAAATACTGCGGATAATTATTATACTGCCGGCGTTTCATTCTGGTATAAAAGCGCTGAAATATTTTTTGATTACGGGAAAGGATATGATGTTTTTAGTTCTGCTGATATACGGAATATGAATGCAGGAATAAATATAGTATCAGAGAATATTGACTTCATTTTAAACTTCAATAATTCTGATTCAAAAAAATTTCCTGAGATTTATCTGAAATCAGATATTGCGTACAAGAATATTCTATTCAAAGGGAAATTAAAAATTAAGACAGGTTTTATCTCAAAATTTTATAACATTAAAACAACTGTCGGTCATAATCAGAAACTATATTCTTATCAAATCACCGGAGATAACTTTCCGAAAGAGGATCAGTTCACAGTAGATTTTTATGTCGGCGCAAGGATCGGGAAAGCTAATATAAACCTTACTGTTGCAAATATTTTTAACTCACTGGTTTACAACACATATTTATTTCCGCTTGATGACAGAGGAGGATTCCTTAATTCAATTTCGAGATTTACTATCGTCTGGGATTTTATAAACTAATATGTAAAGGGTGTTATTCTTTTCTCATCAGAGAATTTACCGCATCAAGCACTTCTTCAGTTCTAATATTCCTGATACATTTAAATTCATCATCACCTTTCCAGATACATTCAGCAGGTTTTGGAGAGTTGTAAAAGCAAGGGCTGCATTCAAGGTCCTGTCTGACAATTCTGTGTTCAGTCTTCCAGGGAAAAAGTTCTTTATAATTTGTATATCCGAATATTCCGACTGTCGGTATCTGCAGCGCAGCAGCGGAATGCAAAAAAGCTGTATCGTTTGAAATGATTAAACTGCAGTGTTTCATCCTCGCTATTGAGTCCATATAATCGGAAGTAGAAGCTATATGAACATTACTTCCTATTTTATTTTTTATTTCATTATTCAGTTCAGACTCACTTCCGAAGAGAAGTATTTCAGCCTGATAATTTTTTATCAGTATCTTTCCTAGTTCGGAATATTTATCCTTATCCCATCTTTTATGAATATGATTTTTCAGAACGGAAGAACCGGCGTGAAAGCCGATCAGCATTTTGCCTGCAGGTATATTCTCAGCGATCCAGTTTTTTGCATTTGAAGAATGTTTATCACTAATAAATATATCCATCGCGGGAGCATCTTCATCTTCAATTTTGATAATGGGTTTTATGAGTTCAAGATTTTGGAGGACGTTGTGTCTGTTCTGTATTTCATTTATCAGAATGTCATTTATGAATTCAGCTCGGAAAATGTCCGTGTGAATATAATGATGGGCGATCTTTTTCTTTGCGCCTAGAAAAGCGTTAACAATATTATACTCCAGTCTGTTAGCGGGATATACGTTTATAGAAAAATCATATTCATTTTTGCTTAAACTTCTTACATCTGCCAAAGAACTTAACTTTGACTGCTTCATAAAATCTATAAAGTATATTTCATTCAGGAATGGATTATGGAGATACATTTCTTTAACAGACCTGAACATGACAAGCATGTCTATCTGCGCATCAGGAATTTTTTCTTTTAAAAGCCGTAAGGAGGGTGAAAACATCAATGCATCTCCGTTTCCGGAGAGAGCGTTTATAAGTATTTTCATTTTCGGGAGAATTATCTCAGCACTTCCGGATCATATTTCTGAACCTTTTGAATACTATTTGCAGCATTAAGAGAATCGCCTGCTTCGCTGTAAATCTGATAAAGCTGATAGTGAGCTATTACATTGTAATCATCTATTTCAACAGCTTTTTTATAACTGTTTTTCGCCTCTTCCTTTTTTCCCATCTGCATATATAAATCTCCTATATACTGATATGGGAGTCCGAATCCTTTAGGACCGGTATTCATGGATTGTTTAAATTCGTCAATCGCCGCCTGAGTTCTGGATTTATCTCTGGAAGAATTCATTGCCTGATTAAACATATTGACATATGTAACTTTATAATTATTGTTGCCCGGAAATTCGTGCGGATAATCTTTAACTTCTTCCTCACTTTTTCTTTTATAAACAACATCTGTAAAATTTCCTGACCTGTCGGTAAAATAATACGGGTAATAATATTTGATAAATTCTCCTGTTGTGTATAACGCTCTTTCCCCGTATGCGCTCGGTTTAACTCCTGTAGAGAAATAAACATAATCCGGATCTCTTGACATCACATAATCTGCGTTATAATTTCTTTCCTTCCAGCCGATATCCCCTGCTGAGATTTCCGGTATGATCTTCGGATTATGCGCGATCTCCTTATCAGTAAGACCGAGAAGATCTATAACATTTACATTCTGACCGGCAAAATATGAGACTGCTCCGATAGTTGTAGCAGCAAGTGTCATTGGTCTTCCGAGATCCTGCTGTTTGGTTTTAAACCAGTTTCCGGTAACTTTCATTTTTTCCACAAGCCCATTCTCACTTTGAATATCACTATCGAGCTTTTCCTTCTGAGAAGAGTAATAATATAAACAGACAGCGGCTGCAATTACCGATACAACTCCAAGAGCAAAACTCTGAGTGTTTTTTACACTAATTCTGTAATAAATTTCCAATAGCAGTTTTGCAAAAAGAATATATATCAGCGGAAGGATCGTTAAAAAGAATCTGTTCTGTTTAAGCACGTCTCCTCCCACCAGTATAGTATAAATTATGAATGAAACTATGAGCAGATAAAAAAGCGTGAGTATAAACAAATTTTCTTTATTCTTAAACAAATACAATGGCGCGATCAGCATCACTCCGTACAGCATATAAGAAGTCAGAAAATTCAAAAAATATTCGGCGCCGGCGCTGAAATAAACTTCAGTAAGACCTGTCTTTGCGTAATAAGTGTTCGGGAATAAATATCCGTAGTAGGAATATCTGATAAGGAAATAAAATATTACCGGAATAATGTATATCAGATATGACAATATTTCATTTTTTGCAAAAAACGACTTGAATGCAACCGCGCCTTTTTCCTTATGGGAAAATAAGAATTTATGAATAATTATCAAACCGAAGAAATATAATCCTTCAGGTCTTGTAAGAGTGGAAAGAAGTATGAATAACGGGAACAGATAATTTACTTTCTCACTGTCCTTTCCTTTAATGTAAAAATAAATACCGGCAAGTGAAAACGCCATAAACATTGTTGTCTCCATACCACTGACGGACCAGAATATAAAGGAAGCAGTGAATACGAGCATTACTGAAGGTATCAGATCAATGTAACCTGCTGAGGAATTTTGTACTGGTGTTTTGCTTTTTTTTACGGCTTGAGAATTCCCATGGATCTTATAAATATCAGAAAGCGCATAAGTTAGAAAGAGAACTGCAACTCCGAAAAAAACGCTGAGATATTGTGATAATGATTCGATGTTAAATCCAACTACTTTCAGTCCGCTTAATATCAGTACCCAGAGAAGATTTGTATAACCTTCCACCTTCTCACCGATATTAAAAACAAGTCCGTTACCGTTTACAAAATTTTCTATAAACCGGAAACTTATGTAGGCATCATCCTGAAGAAATTTATTATTAAAACAAATATAAGCAAAACTGACAGACAGGACGGCAAGAAAAACATAAATAAGAGTATTTCCGGATTTCTTATCTGTCTTGACCGCAGAATGTTTATCAGTTTTTTTGCCATATAAACTTTTAAAAGAATTTAACTTACTTTCAGATGAATGAAAAATTCAATTTAATTCCCCGAAGGGTTATTCATTTTTTGCTTAATGGATTCAATCTTCTGCATAATAGAAGGATCATTTGGACTCATTGCGGATAACCTGCCAAGCAGATCCAGCGCCTTTTGATACTCGCCTTTTGATTCATAAATATCAAGAAGGATCCTGTATGGATTATAATAGGACTGCACGTTGCCTGGATTATTCTTAATCTCTTCTTCAGCTCTTAACGTAACACTGTTTGATAATTCATTAAACTTCTGCTTATTGCCCAGTTTATCATACAGCATAGCTATATCATATTCAATTCTGTAATCCATTGTGATCACATCTCTTGGAATTTTTTCTTCCATTCTATTCAGAACTTTTTCAGCTTCATTAAATTTTGTTGAATCATTGGAATAATAGAATGCAAGTTTCATAAAGACTGTTCTGTATGTCTGAGCCATTCTTGTCTGATCTTCATTATAGAAAAGATCTTTATTATTCAGGCCTTTGAAACGGAATCCATAAAGAGGAGTCTTTGACGGATTCTCCGGTTCATTAAAAATACATTCATTCATGACTTCAACATTTATATCATCACCGCCATAGCTTGCAGGTTTAAATGGAACAAGTCTCTGCCCCATTCCCTCGGTCACAAGATATTCAGACAATCCAACATAGTTTTCTTCTGACACAGTAACTGAAAAATAAATTGGTCTTTCCCATTTATTAGCTTTTATAATATCCATGAGAAGCAGATCATTTCCTTTAAGTGCTGTGATCACCTGTGATCCTGACTGCTGTCTGATAGTTGCGGGGATCGTAGTTACAATTTTTGTCGGAAGACCCGGCATATTTCTCATAGTGTCAGGATATGCAGTTACAGGAATTTCATAAGTTACAGGTTTTTTCTCATCCCATTGTACGGGCTGAAGTTTCTTTAACTGAGCATCAGTTAAAGTCATCGGTACTGTCATAGCTCCGTATGGTTTTTCATTTTTCAGCTGAAGATTATACCAGTCTGTCTGCGCAAGTGAAAGATTTATGATCCTTACATCTGTCCTGACTCCGTATACTGCCTGAATACACCATAGCGGGAATGTATCGTTATCACCGTTTGTGATCAGTATGGCATCTTTATCGAGACTCTGAAGCAGGTTATAGGCGTAATCATACGGGAAATAATTCCCGTCCCTGTTTTGATAATGATAATTAACTCTCAGCATATTTACAGGCACTGCAGCAAAGCTTAGTAATAATACAACCGAGCACACAGCCATCAGTGATTTTTTATTCATCTTTTCAGAGATAGTTTCAATGAGTCCTGCTACTCCTATTCCAATCCATAAAGAAAAAGCCATGAAAGCCCCGACGTAGAAATAATCTCTTTCCCTCGGCTGCGGTTCCTGCTGATTCTGATAAAGCGCAGTAACAATACCCATCATCAGAAACATCATCAGAAATATGAATCCGAGCCGCCAGTCTTTTCTGAAGAGATAAAACAGACCGAACATTCCCAGTAAGAATGGGATTGCAAAAAACTTTTTAAAATCGACACCGTCATTTTGATTGTAACCTTCCCTTCCGATATAATTCCAGAACCAGTATCTGTTGAACATATGGTTTATCTGATACTTCCAGAGAAACTCCATATCACTGGAATAATTTTGATAAATCGCCTGGTGCTGAGGTTCCTGAGAATATCTTCTCGGCATTATGAGAGGCTGCTGACCGTATTGTTCCCTGTTTAGATATGAAATAAGTGTTTCAATATTAGACGGGGTATTTTCATTTATAGGAAGATCAGTAACATTAGCTCTCATTAGTATAGAGACATAAGTAGAATAACCGATAATGATCAAAAAGAGAGAGAGTGTGATCAGACTAAGTATAGGGTTTCTGTTAATTCTTGCATAATAGATTCCGAATATTACCAGACCTATAATCAAAAACCCTACGGCTATACTGCCTGACATCAGCAGCGGGAATTTTTTTACAATTCCGGGATATACAATAAAGAAAGCCATAGCAGAAAGACCTAACGCTATCAGAAGTGTCTTGGGTTCATATTCATATCTTTTGAAATAAAAGAAAAGACCTGCAAGAAATATACACTGAGCTACTATGAGGTGAATTCCGATTGACAAACCTACAATATATGCAACCAGTAAAAGATATTTATCACTGCCCGGTTCATCTGATCTTTCCCACCAGACCATTAAGATCCAGATACACAGACCGATAAGAAAAGTACCCATTCCATATACTTCAAACTCGAGAGCGTTAAACCAGAATGAATCACTGAATGCGTAAGACAGAGCACCTACAACAGATGATCCGCAGATAAGTAAAGTATCATAAGCAGTCTTTGGAAATCCTCTCCAGCTAATAATTACTTTTGTTGAGATAAGATAGAGGAACAGGACACAGAATGAACTTGAGAAAACCGATAGATAATTTGCTCTGAGACTGATATCCGCAGCCACGGGAAACATTGTGAAGATCTTTCCAACCAAAGTAAAGAAAGGGGCACCCGGCGGATGCGGAACTGAAAGTGTATAAGCGCATGCTATAAATTCGCCGCAGTCCCAGAAAGAAAATGTCGGCTGCACAGTCATTATATAAACTATTGTAGAAAATAAAAATACTACAGCCGCAAAAATTCTGTTAACTAATTTAAAATCCATCTGATGATTTAATTATTTGTAAGTATAAAATTCTAAGATTTGGAAACAGGATCTATTTTTTTTCTATAGCTTCTCTTTTAAACAGTATGTCGTCGATAAGACCGTACTTTTTCGCTTCTTCAGCTGACATAATATTATCTCTCTCGGCATCTTCCATAACCTTTTCAATAGGCTGCCCGGAATGTTTTGCAATTATTTTAAACAAAGTTTCTCTTGTTTTTTCCATATCTCTTGCATGAATAAGAATATCTGTTGTCTGTCCCTGAAGACCGCCTGTCCATGGCTGATGCATAAGAATTTTAGAATGCGGAAGGGCTATTCTTTTTCCGGCAGCTCCGCCTGTCAGCAGTAACTGTCCCATTGATGCCGCCATTCCTACACACATAGTAGTTACATCAGGTTTAATATATTGAATGGTATCATAAATGCCCAGACCAGCAGTAACACTGCCGCCGGGAGAATTTATGTAGATCATTATATCTTTATCCGGATCTTCAGATTCAAGAAAAAGAAGCTGAGCAATTATCAGGGAAGCTATCTCATCATATATCGCTGTTCCCAGAAAAATTATTCTTTCTCTGAGTAGCCTTGAATAAATGTCATAAGATCTTTCACCTCTGGAAGTTTGCTCTACTACTATAGGTACAAGCTGATCATTGATCTGGTTAAGATTGTGATGAAGCAGTCTTTCGTTTTTCTTTATTATATCTTTGTAGTTCATAAAGTTTTTAAAATTTAAAATGTTAAATTAACCTTTTCCGGAATCTTCCTTAGTTCTTAACTCTAAAATTTCTTCCAGTTCAGCGTTGTTGATTATAATATCCAGAACTTTATCATTAAGGATTCTCATTTTTATATCTTCATTTCCTTTATAAGCTTCTATAAGCTTATCTGCGGGAATATTAAATCTTCCCGAAAATTCCTCAGCAATTTTCCTGTAGCTTTCCTCATCAGCTTCAATCTTTTCCATTTCAATAATTTTATCCCTGATAAGAAACCATTTTGCCTGAAGAATAGCATCGACTCTTTTTTCATTTCTGAATTCAGTTTCAATAAAATCTGCAGGAATTTTTTTTCCTTTATAACGGCTTTTGTAATCTTCTACCATAGAATCAAGTATGACTTCAATATATCTTTCAGGAGCAGGTACATCATTTTCCTTGATCATCTCATTTACAACATCTGACTTCAATTGTCTTTCGGATATTCCGTCATAAATTTTCTGAAGTTCATTCTTAATTTCTGACCGGAACTCTTCTTCGGTAGTTAGATCATCTTTTCCCGTTACAGATTTAAAAAATTCAGTGTTCATTTCAGGGTAAATGATCTTTTCTACTTTTGTACAGCTGATCTGTACTTTCTTGGGTTCACCTTCAGCATTTTTAGAATCAATAATTCTTGTTTCACCTTCTTTAATGCCTTTCATACCTTCTTTGAACTCAGGGTATATTTCCGGATTTCCAAGATATACCTTCAGATCTTTTTGAGACTGTCCGATAAGAATATTACCGCTTTCATCAAGATTCTGCAGATCGATTGTGATCATATAATCATCATCTGACGCTACTCCGTCCAGTTCATGTGTTGCGCCTTTGAATTTATGATAATTAATTTCATCATCTACAAGAGAGTCATCAATTTTATTGGTCTGCTTTTTAAGTTTCAGACCTTTATACTTGTCGATCTTTACATCAGGCATTACATCAAACTCAACTTTAAAATCGAGTTTTTCCTTTGGCTTATAATCTATATCAGTAATAGCGCCTTTACTTATTACATCCAGTTTATTATCCGTGATATATTTAAAAAAAACTTCTCCGGCAATATCTTCAATTGCGGAATATTCTATACCTTCACCATAGAGTTTCCTGATCATATTCAAAGGAGCTTTGCCCTTCCTGAATCCGGGAATAGAAACTTTTTTTCTGTAATTTTCTACAGCTTTATCGAAATATGGAGTGAGTTCTTCATAGGTAAGAGTAGCTTCAAGTTCTTTACGCGAATTTTCCTTATCGTTTAACTTTATATCCAATTAGCTTATTTGAATTTTAAAACTGTAAAATTACTTAAATAGGCAGGAAGTAACAAGGAATTAAATAATAGAATACCACTTATTATACCACATATGCCTATATCTGCGGTTTCATTTTTATAATTTCAAACCCGTTAAACGAAGAAATTTGATTTATTTAATCTAATAAAAATTTTTAATAATAATTATCAGGATTTTATATCACCTTACTTAATTAGAAGCATTTTCCTGCCGGCTTTAAAGTTATTAGTTTTTAGTATGTAAAAGTAAACGCCGCTGGAAATATCATTACCGCTGAATAAAACTGAGTGATACCCGGCTGTCTTGACTTCATTTACAAGTGTCTTAATTTCCCTGCCCGTCATATCAAAGATCTTCAGGCTGACATGAACGTCAGCAGGTAAGTTAAAATTGATTTTTGTAGACGGATTAAACGGATTTGGATAATTTTGTGATAGCTCATACTTCAATGGTATTCCTATGTTAACTTCATTTTCCAGATCATAGTATTCGAAGTTACCATTGAAGTCCAGCTGCTTCAATCTGTAATTATAGATCCCGGTATTCAGGTTTTTGTCTGTGTAAGAATAATTATTTTCAACATTAGAGTTTCCGTTTCCGGATACACTGCCTATTTTTAACCATATTCCGTTATCTGACCTTTCTATATCAAATCCTGAATTATTAGTCTCCGATGCAGTTGTCCAGTTCAGTTTGACATTATTCTGATTTACTTCCGATACAAACCCTGATAGTTCTACCGGCACCGGAAAGTCCCTGGAAAAAATCCAGACCTGTGAAGTCCGGAAATAACCGTTGATATCTTTCAGAGAAACTTTCCAGTAATATGAAAAAGAGTATGGCAGAGGATCTACTAATCTTACAGTATCTGTGATTGCAGAATCTACAAAAACTTTTCTTGTAAATTCATAATCCTCGGCTACTTCAAGTTTGTAGGAAACTGCACCGGCCATTTTATGCCAGACAAAGTTGACAGAATTATTATAAATACGTGATGCGAAAGGCGGATTTATAAGAAAAGATGTTGACAGGAATTTCCATACATCTGATGTTTTTACATTACCAAGAGTATCGTAAGCTGTTACACTCCAGTAATAAAAAGTTTCATATTCAAGTCCGCTGATGTATCTGAGAGTATCGGTTATTGCAGAGTCATTCAGTACAATATCATTTTGTAAAGAATCTCTTGAAAGAATTAATTTATATCTTGTTGCATTTATAACAGGTTTTTTCCATATAAGATATGTATTTAAAGGAACAACTATTGCATTATTTATTGGTGTAATTAAATTTACAATAAGCATTCCCGTTTTGAAATTTCTTATTTGCGATCTAACTTCATAATCAAATGAATCCCGGAACGATACCGACCAGTAAAACTTTTTATTTAATTCAAGCGGACCGACAGTTTTATTGGTTATATTATCTACGGAATCATAATAAATTAAATTATTCTGAAGTGAGTCATCTGAAATTTTTAAAAAATATCTCTCTGCATTAACTACAGGTGACTGCCAGTTGAAATTAATTGTGTTAGACTGATTAACAGCATTGTTTAAAGGATAGCCCAGATTTACAATTACAGTCCTTGTTTTAAAACTCTTGATATTTGAAAAATCAATTGAACTGTCATTATAAACCGCATATACCTTCCAGAAATATTTTGAATTATATTCAAATCCTTTGAGAAATACGGATGTATCCGTAATTAAAGTATCAAGATACGCTGATTCATTAAATAAAGAATCCTTCTAAATATTCAGTAAGTAATGAGATATATTGATACCGGGTCTGTTCCAGTTAAATGTAATTGACTGTGGTAGTTCTGATGAATTATCCGGAGGATAAACAGTCAGATGTTTTGTGTAAAAATCCTTTACCTTTGAATAATAAGTATTTCCTGAAGTTTCATGAACAGCAATTCTCCAGAAAAACCTGTTACCGAGTATTAATCCTGAAACATTTTTAACAGTATCTGTTATCAGAGAATCATTATACAAAATTGAATTCATATTTGAATCAGCAGATACAAGCAGAGTATATCTTGCTGCAGTATTAACTTTATTCCAGATAAAATTCACAGAAGAAGCCGGGACAATTGATTTCTCAACCGGATAAAGTAAATTTACATAATTTACTAAACTGTCTGTATAGTAAGTCCCATTGTCGGAAATTTCAATATTTATAATATTACGGATACCAATTTTTGTTCTAACGGTTCCCGTAATTTTCCATCTCAGGTCTATAGGTTCTTCTGCAAAAGAAGAAGCTGATGTAGTAAGTCTCATTCTCACAATTCGCGTTCCGGGTGATATACTGCTGATAAAATATCCCGGGTTTGTAATACTATTACCCGCCAGTCTCAATAAATTACCGAGAACATTGGGATTACGGGGTTGATATATAAAAGGGATATCAGAATCTACAATTTTGTAAGAAAGCGTTCCGCCGTTTGCTATATTGGGATTGAATTCAAGAAAATACTGTCCGATGGAATATTCAAAAGGGAAAGAAAATCCGTAGTTTGTATGCTGCAAAACTATATCAAAAAATAACTGATTATTTGTTCCGCCAAGTGTATCAGAATACTCTATATTAATGGCTCCGAGATTAAATGTCTGATCCTGAGAACGGGAGTCTGAAGAGGAAATTAAAACTAAAAATACTGCGAGAATAAATAAATATAGACTTTTCATAATGCTTTACCTTTTTTCCTAAGTTAAATATTCTGATTTTAATATAAAGTATATTATGTTGTTCGAATTTCCGTAGCAGTAAATACCAAATTAATTATAAACATTATTTACATATAAAAAAAAAACCGCAGTTGAATTAACAACTGCGGTTTATTTTTGTGAGACCGGGTGGTTTCGAACCACCGACCCTCTACTTAAAAGGCAGATGCTCTACCACTGAGCTACGGTCCCTACGAATATATTTATTTATTACCTTTTTCTGCTATCTTTAATCTGTTGATCGCTCTCTGTAAAGCTTCTTTAGCTTCTTTTAATTCAACTTCACTTGTCTCTGACAATTCCAGAATTTGTTCAGCTCTTATCTTTGCCAGTTTAGCTCTTTCGAGATCTATTTCTTCAACTGATTCTATTGATTCTGCCAGTACTACCGCTTTATTATTTTTAACTTCAAATACACCGCCGCTTGTAGAATAAACTATTGTATCCTGTCCTTTCCTGATCCTGATCTTACCCAGAGTAAATGTTGAAATTAAAGGCGCATGATTTTTAAGCACCTGAAAACTTCCGTTTGTACCGGGTATTGTAACCGAATCGATCTCAGCATTGTAAACCATCTTTACCGGGCTGACTATTTCAAGATATAAAGTCTGATCCAATTTCTATATTAAAATTTTACTTATTAATTTTTACTAACAGATTTTACTCTGAAAGTTTTTTCGCTTTCTCAACTGCTTCTTCTATTGTACCGACCAGATAAAATGCATTCTCCGGAAGGTCATCGTATTCACCGTTAATAATTCCTTTAAATCCTTTTATAGTATCTTCAAGCTTAACATATTTTCCGGGAAGGTTTGTGAACTGTTCTGCAACGAAGAACGGCTGCGAAAGAAACTTCTGAATCTTTCTTGCTCTCGCTACATTAAGTTTATCTTCATCTGATAATTCATCAATACCAAGAATATTTATAATGTCCTGCAGATCTTTATATGTCTGCAATATTTTTTTAACTCCCTGAGCTGTATCATAGTGATCATCACCTACAATAAGCGGGTCAAGAATTCTTGAAGTGGAAGAAAGCGGATCCACAGCAGGATAAATACCAAGCTCTGAAATTTTTCTCGAAAGCTCAGTCGTAGCGTCTAAGTGCGCAAAAGTTGTAGCCGGAGCCGGATCCGTATAATCATCAGCAGGTACATAGATCGCCTGAATTGATGTGATGGAACCCGTCTTCGTAGAAGTAATTCTTTCCTGTAAAGCGCCCATCTCTGATGCCAAAGTCGGCTGATATCCTACTGCTGAAGGCATCCTGCCGAGCAGAGCAGATACTTCAGAACCTGCCTGTGTAAATCTGAAAATATTGTCTACAAATAATAAAACGTCTTTTCCCTGATCTCTGAAATATTCTGATATTGCAAGTCCTGTCAATGCTACTCTCTGTCTTGCTCCGGGAGGTTCGTTCATCTGTCCGAATACAAGCGCTGTATTTTTTAAAACTCCTGATTCTGTCATCTCAAGATAAAGGTCATTTCCTTCTCTTGTTCTCTCACCTACTCCTGCAAATACTGAATATCCTCCGTGATGCTTTGCGATATTGTGTATAAGCTCCTGAATAATAACCGTTTTTCCTACACCCGCTCCGCCGAATAAACCCGTCTTACCGCCTTTTGTATAAGGTTCAAGAAGATCGATAACCTTTATACCGGTCTCAAACATTTCCTTCTTAGTCGATAATTCACTGAATTTTGGCGCAGGTCTATGTATAGGATATTTTAAAGTTGTGTTGATTGGTCCTTTACCGTCAATAGTTCCGCCTGTTACATTAATAAGTCTTCCCAGAACTTCATCACCAACCGGAATCGAAATAGGAGCGCCTGTATCTTCAGCTTCCATTCCTCTTACCAGTCCGTCTGTGGAATCCATAGCTACAGTTCTGACTCTTGATTCACCAAGATGCTGCTGAACTTCAGTTATCAGAATTTCCTCATTACCTTCTACATTTTTTCTTTTGATCTCAATCGCATTATTGATCGCAGGCAAGGAACCTCCGCTAAAATCAATATCCAGCACGGGTCCGATTATTTGTAATATCTTTCCCTTGTTATTTGTATTATTTGACATTAAATGTTGAATTAAAAATTTGTTGGCTATTTTACAAATATAAGGATTATCAAATTTAGTTCAAATGTAGTTTTGTGTTCTGCAGTAACTTTTTTTTAAAATATATTACAAACATTGGAAACCAAATTTGTATTTTAATGAATAGAAAAAAAATGCCTGTAAGAAATCATAACTCACAGGCACTGCATTATTAATTTTTAAAGATTTAAACAAAATAACTTACGTATAACTTCAATGTTTACTTTATCAAAGACATCTTTTTTACCTCAGAGAAATTACCCGCTGTCAGTTTATAAAAATAAACTCCGCTGGATACATTTGTTCCGTCCCATTCTACTGAATAACTGCCCGGAGCCAGTTTACCGTTTACAATAGTTGTCACTTCATTTCCAAGAATGTCATATACTTTTAAAATTACATTTTCTGATATGTTCAATCCTTGCCCAATGTTAAAAGAAATTACTGTGCGGGGATTGAAGGGATTCGGATAATTCTGATTTAATTTATAATTGTCCGGAATTTCTTCTCCGGATATTAAAGACGTCAGGAGCATATTTGTGAAATATGGATTTAGATTTTTACCTGTTATAACAATATTCACCGGTGCATTAATATTAATCATAGCTGAGCTGAATGAATAATTTCCCAGACTGTCTGTATAACCCGACACCTTTAAATCATTTTCCTGACTCAATGCAACAAGCGCGCCTTTATAATTTTCTGCGCCTGTCTTGATATTGAATCTGTGCTGTCCGCCGCTGTATTCGCGGATCATTGTAACATTTTTTGGAACATCAGAGAATAATTCCTGCGAAGGATCGCCAAGCACCATAAACTGATTTATTGTCTGTACTACAGTTCCGTTCCCGTTAAAATAATTATACGCCTGAATCTTTCCGAAATTCAGCATCGATCCGAAATCATATATACCGTGTCTGAAATATGCGTAAAGCATTTCCCTGCCGATCGTGTCGGTAGTATAAAACGCGCAAAGTTCAGTGGATGCTGCTATATTGGACGCAACATTTTCAGAACTTCTTTCAATCCATGCTTCGCCGAAACAGTCATTCGTTTCGGAATAATCAAGGTCTGCATTAGAGCATGCAATAGAAACTATTGACGGCTGTCTTTTACCGTAATTAAGATTTACCATATTTGACATATTCCATACAGGATCAGCCCAGGAAGTTTCGCTGCCGTGACCAATGAACCAGATCCAGCTGACTCCGCCGTTAATATAATTTGTTATCTGACTCTGCGAGGTTCCTGAGGGCGCCATATCGACATTCGTAAATCCGCCTTCATTCAAAAAAACACTACGCGCTACCTGACCGTTGATCGGATCAATTCCGTCAAAGCTGTGAAGCACAAGCGCTCTTTTATACCAGTCTGTCTGAACTACATTGGGCTGCTTTTCATACTGGATCAAATTTGCAATAGCCGAATCAAGCTCAGCAGGAGACTGAACTGAAATTCTGCCTACTACTATTTCCGGGAGTATGTCCGTACCGTCAAGACACTGATAAGGATGATCGGATTTCCCGCCGTTTGCATCAAACCAGGTTAATTTATTTCTGCCTCTTGCATCACCTACAAGCAATACAAATTCTGTTCTGTCTGCTGAGTTATATCTGGCTGTCAGAAAATTCTTTATTTCCGTTGCAGTAGGATTACCGTTTGAATTGATCTCTGACCTTAAAGTTATTGTAGTCTTTATTCCTTTTTGATTTTTCCATTCGTAAAACGGCTGAATATTATTATATAAAGAATCCGGTACAATGATGAGCATCTTTGGCGGAAGATTAAAAGTATTATCATTACTGTAATTAAAAATTACCTGTCTGTAAATATTCTCAAACATTCCTGATCTTTCAGTTATCCTGTTGGTAACATTATTAATGCCGGAATAGCCGTCGTAAATTAATTCAAATTCCAGTTCATCAAAAACTGCAATTTCATTTTTTCCGGGATTATACTGAACCGGATTTATAGAAATAACTGCAATCCTGTGATCTCTCATGACTGCTATTTCTTTAAGACTAACGATCTCTCCCGGAAAATTCCTGTCTGATCTGTAATAACTTCCGTCATAACTTACTTCATTAATTTTTCCGTCTGAATTTCTTAAAGGTATTTCCTGATAAGGTATGATCTCATTTACTGAAAAAATCTTTCTTGAAGAATTCAGTATTTTAATACTTACATTTTTATAATTAGGGATACTTATCATTTTTGTCAGCACGGGAAGCGATGCCTGTCCTGTGTTTCCCAGAGATGTATATCCGTCAATATTAATATCTGTATAATTTTTTCCGTTCAATGTTTTATCTCCGGAAGTATAGCCAGCAATACTAACCGATATTACTGTTCTATTGTTATCTGAACTGATTAAAGTAACTTTGCTTTTGTTGTCCGGACTTTTCTCAAAGGATACAAATTTATCAGCGGAGTATAATACTGCTGAAGGCAGTAACATTAAGGCAAGCAGGAATATTATTTTTTTCATTATCTATATTTTTAAAATATTAACCTTACTTTAATTAAAAAATATTTTACTGATCGAAGCGCTTATGATTATTTATTATATACTATGGTCTCATTAAGAAAATCAATAAAATACCTGTTGATTTTTTCCTGAACCATATCGTTAATTTCAATCTCATCGATTTTTATCCGGGGTTCATCAGATTTAATTGAAAGTTTCTGAGTGATCTTAATGTTTTCTTTAACCGGACTGTATGCGAACTGAAGGAAAGGAGCGTTTACACCGAGGGTAATTTTACTGTGACCGTATGGATAAAAAAGTATCTGAATGAAGATTCTTTTCTTCGGATCTCTTATAACAGCCAGTTCATTTGAATAATAATTCATCGAGCAGCCCGACCTTCCGATGATCATATTTGTTTCTTTTACTAAGGGAATTATATGATTAGTTATCAGCTCTTTAAACCTGGCGGAATTCTCAGTAATTTCAAGCTCGTGATTTTCATCCCCTTTTGATCTTCTTATTTCAATTATCTTATCAGTTATTTTTCTGACTTCATCTTTTAATATTGTATCCATAATAAAATTTTTTGAGATTGATAGAATTTATAATAAATAAAATTAAAATTTAAGTTCAGAGAGAAAATTTAATTCAGGGAATTAATAATTCTGAAAATAAAATGTATAATGAAGATGAAATTGTTTGTTATAATTTAACATATAATACTAAAACTAAATATGATTTTTTTAAGCCGACATCTTAAGAGTTTTTCAAATTAAAACTCATACAGGAAGACCTGCAATTTCCATAATTTTTAATGCATTTGTAGTCGGGCACGGACCTGCATGGATCTTATAATCAAATATCATTTCATTATTGATTATCTCTTCCCTGAAATGGAAATTGGTTACATTAAAGTTTTCCTGAGATAAATTTACAAGTTCAAGATCATGAGTGCTTATAAATCCTGCGCAGTTTTGTTTAGACAGATATTTAATAAACTCGCGGCTGCCTGTCAGCCTTTCTTTATTATTGGTTCCTTTGAATATTTCATCGATCAGAAAGAATATTTTTCTGCCTCTGGAATTATTTATTTCGTCAATCAGCTCCTTCAGCCGCTTTACTTCCGCATAGAAATAAGAAATACCGTCCGATACGGAATCATTTACTTTTATACATGTGAATAAATTAAAAACTGAAGTACGGAAATGATCTGCATTAACCGGCGCTCCTGCGTTGGCAAGGCAATGATTTATTCCCACTGTTTTAAGAAAAGTGCTTTTACCGGACATATTGGAACCTGTTATAAGAATCGTTCCGGAATTTATAAATGCAAAATCATTACAGATCTTCTTACCTCTGGTCAGTAAAGGATGACCGCAGTTTTTTATTTCAAAAGTATTCTCGTTTCCTGTTTCAAATTCAGGAAAATTGTAGTCAGGATTCAGATATGAAAAATTTGCAAGTGAAATAAGACATTCAAGTTCCTGAAATTTTTCCAGCCATTCCGGCAGCTTATGCTCGATATCAGATATTAAGGTCAGTAATTTTTTGCAGACAATAAAATCAAACGGCAGTATTAAATTAAATATTATTCTGTAGATTGGATTTTCTCTGAGTCTGACAAGCGCAATAAGTCTGTCTAATTTTTTAAGTTCATCAGATGCGCCGTCATTTTTTGCTTTAAATATTTCCAGGAATTCCGATGTATTCCTGCTTTCATTAAATTCAAACTTTTCAATCATCTGAATAAGAACCTAAAATTTCCTGATCTGATCGCTTAATAAAGAAGACTCTTCAAATACTGATGATACCTGCTTCTGGTATTTGCCGTAAAATATCAGATACATAAGGAATACTGCAAACCAGATGTTTCCCATTATTCCCAGATTGTATAAAATGAAAAGTGTAACGAATGTGAAAATAAAAATATAGGATACGGGAATAAGAAAATCCGGTACTGTTGAATGCTCAGCTTTCTTAAGCCAGTTCAGAATATCACTGCCGTTCAGCGGTTTTAATGAGATAAGACGTGCTTTAAGGATCAGTTTATCCCTGAATCTTTTTTTCAAAGAAAGCTCTCTTACAATCTTCTGATTTCTGTTAATTATCTTTACATCCGGAGAAAACTGAGAAATAAGTTTTGCAAGCATACTGCTCCCTTCAGTTGAAACCGATGTATCAAGAAGCCGGTGAAGAGATTTGTTTCCTGTCAGATCAAGATCTTTAAAAGTTGATGACTCATCCGGATTAATATTTTTGACATTCTCAGGGATTCCGGACCAGTCCACTTTCATCCTTGCGATATTCTCATCCTGAAGTTTTTTAAAAAAAGAAAATTTTTTTACTGAGTGAAGAAGCCGGTTATGATAATGAACAGTCAGTGCAAAAACCAGCAGCGATATTATACCGGCAATTAATCCTGCCGCTGAATTAAAATTTAAAACAATGATAGTTAAAATAAGTCCGGCTAAAAATATCCAAAGCCTTCTGAAAGAATATTTATTACTTTTCAATAACAAATAATCAATTCTTTCATTAATTTTACCGGAAAGACTAAGCAGGTGATTTAACCTGCTCTCATATGAATTCATGATCAAATATAATTTTTATATTTCTTAATTTATACGAAAGAAATTTAATTGAAAAACTGACTTATCTTGAAAGAGGTTGATGTATTGATAATCGGAGCGGGCGCTGCCGGGCTGATGTGCGCGGCAGAAGCCGGCAAAAGAGGAAGGTCAGTTACTATACTTGAGCTTTCCGAAAAACCCGGGAAGAAAATTCTGATCTCCGGAGGCGGCAGATGCAATTTCACTAACAGGATAGTTACTTCTGAAAATTTTATTTCAGGAAATCCTCATTTTTGCAAATCCGCGCTGGCAGGATATACGCCTGAGGACTTTACGAAACTAGTATCTCAGCATGGGATCAGTTATCATGAGAAAAAGCTTGGACAGCTTTTCTGTAACGGAAGTTCGGGAGAAATTCTAAACATGCTGACTGACGAATGCAAAAAATACGGAGTAAAGATTATCACTGACTGCAGAATATCCGGGATCAATCACAACGGGAAATTCGAAATAACATCATCTTACAATAATTATTCCTGCGCATCTTTAATAATTGCTTCGGGCGGATTATCCATTCCGAAAATGGGCGCGACGGATCTTGCATTCAGGGTCGCTGATCAATTCAAAATAAACATCTGCAAACCTTATCCTGCGCTGGTGCCTCTTACATTTGATTTAAATGAGTGGAAAGAATTTTCAAGAATAAGCGGTGTATCGGTTGACTGTGTAGTTTCAAAAGGTAAAATAAAATTCAGGGAAAATATATTATTCACTCACAGAGGTCTCAGCGGTCCGGCTGTTCTTCAGATATCATCCTATCTGAATGAAACATTTTCTGCTAAAAGTGATAATGTTAATGCATTTGAAATTGATCTGCTTCCTGATACAGATCTGTTTAAATTATTTTCGGAAAATACCGGAAGCAAAATTCATCTTACGAATTTCCTGTCTGCTTATTTTCCAAAGCGTTTCGCGGAGACTTTTACTGATAAATATTTTTCATCAAAACCGTTGAATCAGTACTCTCAAAAAGACATAAAATTATTATCTGAAAAAATCCATAACTGGGAATTGATTCCTTCGGGAACAGAAGGTTATGCAAAAGCGGAAGTTACAGCCGGTGGTATTGATACTTCTGAACTTTCTTCTAAAACCATGGAATCGAAAAAAGTAAAAGGACTATACTTTATCGGCGAGGCATCTGATGTTACAGGATGGCTCGGCGGATATAATTTTCAATGGGCGTGGTCATCGGGTGTGGCGGCGGGGAAAAATTGTTAAAAGGCAATTACAAATTACAAATGACAAATGACAAATAAAGTATTTCAAATTTTAAATTCTCTGAATCATAATATCAGTGGTTTAGTTTAAAAAGTTCGATTATATGAATTGTAATATCAGGAGAGACGAAATATTTATAAAGTGATAGTAAAAGGGATTAAATTTAAATATACTGGTCTACAACTTCCCTGCATTTTTCCGAGCAGGTCCTGGCGGTTTTTTCTTCACAGTTTTCACAGCAGAGGAACTGTGCATGGCAGCTGAGGTGAGCGCAGTTTACATATCTGTCGCTGGGATTTCCGCAATGAAAACACTTTCCGACAATTTTAGTGCCTTCTGCAAAATTCACATCGACAGCAATCCTTTCATCAAAGACATAGCATTTTCCTTCGAACATACTCCCTTTTGTATCCGGATGTTTTGAGTATGCAATGATACCGCCTTTAAGCTGATTCACATTTGTAAAACCTTCCCTTACAAGATAACCTGAGAATTTTTCACATCTGACGCCGCCGGTGCAGTATGCGAGAATTTTCTTATTTTTTAAAAGCTCTTTATTTTTTTTTGTCCATTCAGGAAATTGTTTGAAATTTTTAACATCCGGTCTGACTGCATTTTTAAAATGTCCGATATCATACTCATAATCATTTCTGACATCTACAATTAAAACATTTTCATCTTTCATTGCTTCAAGAAACTCCGCAGGCTTTAGGCGCTTACCTGTTATCTGATTCGGATCGAGATCATTATCCAGATCCATTGTAACAATTTCTTTCTTAGGTCTTACATACAGTTTTTTAAAAGCATGTTCTTCCGTTTCATCAATTTTAAAAACCATGTCTTTGAATCTGGTATCCATTCTCATTGCATAGATGTAAGCGTTTGTCTGATCTGTGGTTCCGGAGACAGTGCCGTTGATACCTTCTTCAGCAATAAGAATTCTTCCTTTTAATCCGAGAGAAGTACAGAACTTCATATGTAGTTTTACATATGATTCGTGATCTTCTATATGAACATATTTATAATAGAGTAAAACTCTGTAATTAAATATTTTTTTCATGCACTATAATAAATCCCGATTAATACTTTTTCAAAATATTATACGAGCTCGTATTCTTTGCTGACACTTTCAAGCCAGTTTTCAGAATAGCTTACAATTGACTCAACAACATGTTTCTCAAAAGGCGAATCTATTTTTGCGACTTTGATCAGATCTAGGAAAGATCTGCTGCCGCCTTCTTTGCAAAGATCCAGATAATCTTTCCAGGCAATATCCCTGTCATGATTACATTTGATCCAGAACTGCAGAGCGCAGATCTGAGCCAGACAATAATCAATATAATAGAACGGCATTCTGAAAATATGTCCCTGCGCAAACCAGTAACCTCCCCTTTCAAGAAAATCATTGCCTTCATAATTTTTATGGGGCATATATTTTTTCTCGATCTCTCTCCACATCGATTTTCTCTCTGCAGGAGAAGCTTCAGGATTAGTATATACATAATGCTGATATTCATCTACCGTTACACCGTAAGGAATAAATGTAAGCGCTCTGTTCAGATGTGAAAACATAAATTTCTCTGTGTCGTCTTTAAAAAATAAATCCATCCATGGCCATGTAATAAATTCCATACTCATAGAATGGATCTCACATGCCTCAAGAGTAGGATGCTGATATTCCGGGATTTCAAACCCCCTGCTTTCATAAGCCTGAAATGCATGTCCCGCTTCGTGAGTAAGTACTTTTATATCATGATCTGTTCCGTTCATATTTGCAAAAATGAAAGGAGTCTGATATTTCTGGATAAAAGAACAATAACCTCCTGCGGATTTATTCTTTCTGTTATAAAGATCCATTACATCATGTTCGATCATGAAATTAAAAAATTCATTTGTCTCCGGTGACAGTTTGTCATACATGATCTTCGCCTGCTCCACGATCCAGTCAGGAGAACCTTTAGGTTTAGGATTGCCATTTTTGAAATTATATTCTTCATCAAAGTAATGAAGTTTTTCCAGACCTGTTCTCTTTTTCTGAAGTTCTTTCAGCTCCTGTGTGAATGGTACCAGATAATCCTTAATATCATTTCTGAAATTTGAGATCTCATCACTGGTATATCCGGTTCGTTTTAATCTGTCATAACCAAGCTGTACATAATTTTCATATCCGAGTTTGTGAGCTATCTTTGTCCGCACTTTTACAAGCTCATCATAGATCATATCAATTTCATTTTCATTTTCAGTAAAAAAATTCCATTTAGCGTCATGAGCTTTTTTTCTAATTTCCCTGTTATCAGACTGCATAAACGGATCCATCCCCGCGAGATTTCTTTCTTCCCCTTCGAATTCAATCTTAGCAGATGCAATAAGTCTTACATATTTCGAGGCAAGCTGATTCTCTTTTTTCAGATCTTCTAATATTTCAGGCTTAAAAGTTTTTACTGAAATTTCCGCAATTTTAAAAATATGATTTCCACATATTTCTTCAAGCTCATTTCTAAAAGGCGAACTAATAAGTTCAGTATAAAATCTTTTTACCAGTCCAGAAAAAACAGGTCCGATCTCATCAAAAAAATCATGTTCTTCTTCATAAAATTTATCTGAAGTATCAACAGTAAATCTAATTGAAGCAATTCTGCTCATTGAGTCATAATCTTTTCTGACATTATTGATTTTTTTCATTACCGAATACTGTTCATCAGCGCCTGATGCATTCTTAAACTCATTCAGTAAAACGTCGAAATCACTTTCGATTGATTTAATATCAGGACGTTTATATTCAAACTCATTAAACTTTAATTTCATAATAAATTTTCCTTTCAGATACTTTTATAAATAATTTTTAAACCCGGATTCTGAATTCTTCAACGGGATTTCCGTTTATTAAATGTTCCTTTATAATTCTTTCAAGCACTTCAGGTGTACAGTTTCTGTACCAGACGCCTTCAGGATAAACGACAGCTATAGGTCCGTCCATGCAGATCCTGAGACAGTTGGCTTTTGTTCTGTTGATACCGCCTTCATTGGTCAGACCAAGTTCTTTAAGTCTGTCTTTAAGATATTCCCATGATCTCATGCCTTCATTATAATCACAGCATTTATCCTTTACCTGATCGCAGCATAGAAAAATATGTCTCTTAATTTTTCCAAGCGCAAGCTTTTCTACTTTTTCATCTAGTGATTTTGAACTCATAAAATTACTGCATTACCTCTGTTAATTTCTGAAATGCTTTACCTCTGTTAGTATGTCTGGTCTGTGAAGATAAAATCGCTTTTCTTAATCTTATGGTTTTCGGAGTGACTTCCACCAGTTCGTCATCTTTTATAAAATCTATAGCTTTTTCAAGAGTCATAGGAACAACAGGCGTAAGGATCATGCTTTCATCTTTTCCTGAAGCCCGCATATTGGAAAGCTTTTTTCCTTTGGTTGGATTTACATCAAGATCATTATCCCTGTTATGTTCACCGACTATCATTCCCTCATATACAACATCATTCGGAACACAAAACAAAGTGCCTCTCGGCTCAAGATTGTAAAGTGAATATGATAATGCTTCGCCGATCCTGTCAGATACAAGAGAGCCGGTTAATCTTGCGGGAAATTCACCCCGGTGCTCTTCATAACCCTGCAGATAAGAATTCATGATCCCGGTTCCGCGGGTATCCGTAAGAAATTCATTTCTGTAACCGATGAGAGATCTTGAAGGAATTGAAAACTCAACTCTCACTCTTCCGGTACCGTGATTAACGAGATTGATCATTCTGCCCTTTCGCTTGGAAAGTTTTTCGGAAATGATCCCGACAAAATTTTCATCACAGTCTATGAATAAGTGTTCAATTGGCTCTAACAGCTTTCCGTCTTTTCTCTTAAAAATAACCTGCGGTCTTCCCACGCTTAATTCAAATCCTTCTCTTCTCATTGTTTCTATCAGAATGACCATTTGAAATTCACCTCTGCCTTTTACAATGAAACTGTCGCCTTCGTTTGTATCTTCCACTTTTAGTCCGACGTTACTCAGAGTTTCTTTCATAAGACGTTCTCTGATCTTATTTGACTGGACAATTTTTCCTTCTCTGCCGGAAAGCGGAGAAGTATTTATTGAAAACTTCATGGAGATCGTAGGTTCATCCACGGCAATTCTTTTCAGAGCTTTGGGAGATTCTTTATTACAAACTGTATCACCGATATGAACATCCTCAATGCCTGCAAGTATTGCAATATCCCCTGCTTCGACCAATTCAGATTCCTTAAAATTGACACCGTCATATATCTGAAGTTTTGATATCTTCAAAGGAAGAGCATCACCATTTTCATTAATACATACAAGCTCATCATTCTTTTTGATCATACCGTTAGCGATCTTGCCGATTGCAAGTCTTCCTACATAATCGGAATAATCAAGATCTGCTACAAGCATTTGGAAAGGTTCGTCAGGATCATAAGAAGGAGGATTGATTTCTTCAATTATTGTTTCAAACAGAATAGAAAGATCCTTACCTTTATCGCTGAGATTTTTTTGCGCGATGCCGTCTCTACCTATTGCATAAAGCACCGGAAATTCTATCTGTTCTTCATTTGCGTCAAGATCAATGAACAGATCATAAACTTCATTCAGCACTTCCTGCGGTCTGGCGTCTTTTCTGTCGATCTTGTTTACGACTACGATGATCTTTAATTCAGACTCAAGCGCTTTTTTCAAAACAAATCTGGTTTGCGGAAGAGGTCCTTCAGAAGCATCCACTAAAAGTATTACGCCGTCGACCATCATTAAAGCTCTTTCCACTTCGCCTCCGAAATCAGCGTGACCCGGAGTATCGAGAATATTTATTTTTGTATCGCCCCATGTTACGGAGCAGTTTTTAGCAGCTATAGTGATTCCTCTTTCCTTTTCGAGATCCATACTGTCCATAAGTCTGTCTGTAACTTCCTGATTTTCGCGGAACATGCCGCTTTGTCTGAACATATGATCTACAAGAGTGGTCTTACCATGATCAACGTGAGCTATAATAGCAATATTTCTTAACTTTTTATTAAATAATAGATTTTTCAAAAATAATTTTTTATTGGGGTTTTAAAATTGTTAATTCAGCAATTGGTAAAATAAATCGGAAGGCATTTCTGATTTTAAAGTATACAAAATAACGTTATTAAGCGAGTGTTACAAGTGATAATATAGTGAGTGATGAGGGCTGTTACTCCTCGTGGGATTAAAATAACTGTGATGTTTTTTTAGAGACGGTTTATGACTTACGTAGTGGAAAAACCGTGTAAACGGTTTTTCCACAGCAGAGCTGCAACAATATTTTACTTCCAAATCTCTCCCGATACTGCTCTCAACTTATATAAATAATCTTAAAACTCTTTATCATTCACACTATCTGTGTATTCCTCTAGCTCCTTCGTTAATTCCCTGAATAGATCTTCCGAAAAAGGTGAGCGCAGATTTGCACTCTCAGCCAGTTTTAAAAATGTATCGCTTCCTCCTTTTTTACATAACTCTATATATTCACGTATCGATGTATCAAAATTTTCATTTCCGTTGTGTATCGCCTTGCTCCAGAATTGAAATGCGCACATCTGAGCCAGACAATAATCTATGTAATAAAACGGACTCTCATAGATATGTCCCTGCTTTTGCCATCTTCCGCCTTTTTCAAGAAATTCAATATCTCCGAATTCCAGATCGGGTATGTATATTTTCTCCAGCTCTCTCCATCTGTTCTTTCTTTCCGGCGGAGTCGCATCCGGATTCTCATATACCCAGTGCTGAAAATGGTCTACCAGTACGCCGTAAGGAATAAATTTTATACATTCATTGATATGTGAAAATTTAAATTTATCCGTATCCTCTTTGAAAAATAATTTCATCCACGGATAAGTAAGAAATTCCATACTCATAGAATGGATCTCAGCTGTTTCAGAAGTAGGATTTGAATATTCCATGAAATGAAAATCCCGGCTGCTGTATGCCTGGAATGCATGACCTGCCTCATGTGTCAGGACAGTTATATCATCTTCAGTACCGTTCATGTTGGCAAAAATATAAGGACTTTTATGATCGGAAATATAATCGCAATATCCCATATCCGCTTTTCCTTTTTTGCTGAACACGTCAAACAATTCATTCTCCATCATAAAATCTATAAACTCTCTCGTCTCGGGTGAAAACTCGTCATACATTTTTTTCCCTTCTTCCATTATCCATTCAGGATCTCCTTTAGGAACGGCGTTTCCGGATTTAAATCTTATTGAAGAGTCGTGAAATAAAAGTTTATCCATACCAAGCCGTTGTCTTTGTCTGTCCCTCAATTTTACACTTAACGGGACTAAATATTTCTTTACATTCTCCCGAAAATCCCAGACCATCTTTTCATCATAATCCATCCGCATCATTCTTGCATATCCAAGTTCAATAAAATTTTTATAACCCATTTTTACAGCCATTTCATTTCTTAACTTTACCAGCTTATCAAATATAATATCCAGCTCCTTTGTATTATCTGCAAAAAATCCCCAGTATAAATTTACCGCTTTATGCCTGACCTCCTGATCTTTGGATTCCATGAAGGGATGAAGCTCCTGAAGATTTTTTTCCGATCCCATAAAATCCACTTTTGCTGAAGCTTTAAGTTTTAAATACTCGCTCTTCAGATGATTCTCCTTTTTCAGCTCTTCTACTATTTCATGTGAAATGCTTTTCAGAAAAATTTCCGCAATTTCAAATAAATGTTTTCCGTATTTCCGGGAAAGCTCTTCCCTGAATTTTGAATTTACAAGCTCGCGGTAATATTCAGTTTCAATGTCATTGAAGACAGGTTCCGTTTCATCAAAATAATCCTGCTCAGTTTCAAAATTTTTGTTTTCTGTATCTATGGAATAATTTATGAATGCGATCACTTTCATTGTGTAAAAATGATTCCGCAGATTATTTATTTCATCAAGACAGCGGTCTGCCTCATCAAGTGATAACGACTCATTAAATTTTTTAATAAGGTCTCTGAATTTTTTACTGACTTCTCCTGTGTCCGGTCTTGTGTATTTCATTTCTGAGAATTTCATGGCAATTATTTATTTTTTGATTTAATATTTTTATTTTGTTTATTATTTAAGTTTCTTCTGACAGCGCAATTTTTATTATTTCATTTACGCTTAATCCTGCAGCTGCATCTTCTTCTTTAAGTTTACTGTCCTCACCGATAATTTCAGATAACTGCCTCATGTAATTTTCAGCCGAAGTGTTTTTTTTACCGCCTAATTTTTTGTCATGCGCTTCATCTAATACTTTCAGCATTTGAAAAAATTTATATGACTTTTCAAATTTTTTTATTTTGAAAAATACTTCAGCCATCCCGAATATATTATTAGGAAGAAAATATTCAATACCGTTTTCTGATCCTTTCGAAATTGATTCTTTATAATTTGAAATTGCTTTTTCAAATTCTCCGGTAAAATTATACACTTCCCCGGTATATAATAAAGCCGGGATCACATTTATTATATATCCGCAATCATTGAATATTTCCATTGCTTTCTCTAAATACTCAAGCGCTTTTTCATAATCTTTTAATCCTGTGCTGATGCATCCGTAATTTACCAGGTTTATTGAGATCATATACTTGTCGCCGATCTGATATGAAAGCGCAAGACTTTCTTCTGTATATGACTGTGCTTTTTCATATTCCTCTTTCCTGAAATAAATCACTCCCAGATTTGCAAGTACAAGAGCAACCCGGTGTATGTCCCCGGTTACTTTAAAAATGTCCAGCGCTTCAAACTTCATTTTAATGGCCGAATCTAGATCTCCCTTCCTGTGCAGAATGAATGATAAATTATATAAAGAATTTGCAATATCACTTTTCTCACCCAGCTCTCTGAATATTTCAAGAGAATTGTAATGATAATCTGATGTCTTTTTCAGATCAGCTGAACTTGCATTGCAGATAATACCAAGCAGTTCATAACATTTTGCAATTCCGTACCTGTAATTTTGTTCTTCATAAATTGACAGACCGCTGTTTGCAAGTTCTTCCATTTCCTTGAGTTTTCCGATTCCGTATGCACTCAGCGCCTGGGCATACATTACATCCGCCCTGAGAATGCCTCTTACTTGCTGTTTCTTATCAAGTAAATTCATACATGTCTGATATCCTTCTGAATAATAACCTCTTATTCTCCAGAATTCAGCCAGATCACTTAAAAATCTGAATGTCTCTTCCGTCTCATTTTCCGTTCCCCAGTTTATTGCCGCTCTTATATTATCAGTCTCGGACTCAGTAATATTAATATATCTCTTTTGATCCATTCCTGTTGACATCTGCTTTGTATAGTTTCCCATCTCTCTGAAATATAAAAAGTGTTTCGAAAAAATATCACCTTCATTGATTTTATTCAAAGCGTATTGCCGTATTGTAACAAGCATACTGAACCGTATTTCACTTTCGGATTCTTTTGATATGACAAGAGATTTATCGATCAAACCGGAAAGAATATCTATTACCTCAAATTCATCTATCATCTCATCTGAGCATATTCTCTCAGCTGCTTCAAGAGTCCATCCGCCTGTAAAAACGGATAACCTCTCAAATAGTATTTTTTCTTTTTCGCTAAGCAGATCGTAACTCCAGTCTATCATAGCGCTCAGTGTCTGCTGCCTCGGAAGCACTGTCCGGCTCCCGCCTGTTAGAAGTTTAAATCTGTCACTGAGTTTTTCATAAATTTTTTCAAGCGGTAATATTTTAACTCTCGCTGCTGCAAGCTCTATCGCAAGCGGTATACCGTCTAACTGAAAACAAATTCCCGCAAGCGCTGAGGCATTTTCATTATTCACACGGAAATTCGGACTGACGCTTAAAGCTCTCTCTATAAATAATCTGACTGCTTCAAACTGCACAAGTTTTTCAGGAGTCGAACTATCTTTCGGATCCGGAAATTTTAATGGAAGTACGTTATGAAGAATTTCACCCTGACACTTTAACGCTTCACGGCTTGTAGTAAGAATTTTCATCTTTGAAGAATGATGCAGAAATTTTACAGATAGTTTTGCACATTCATTTATCAGATGTTCGCAGTTATCAAGAATGATCAGTAATTCTTTATCCTTTATATATTCATAAATATTCTCCTCAATTGATTTTCCCTGCTGATCATTAAGACCAATAGATTCAGCGATTTTCAGATAAAGCAGATTTCCGTCCTGAATTGACGCAAGATCAATAAACCAAACGCCGTTAATATATTTGTCAATAAGATCCGCTCCTGCCTGCAGCGCAAGTCTTGTTTTGCCTGAACCGCCGGATCCGATTAATGTAAGAAGTCTGGATTCTGACATTAATTTTTTAACTGTCTTAATTTCATTTTCCCTTCCTATAAAACTTGTAAGCTGAAGAGGTAAATTGTTAGGACGCGCATCGAGAGTTTTTAAAGGAGGAAATTCAGAAACTATACCTTCAGCTAACGGCTGAAATAATATTATCGGACGGATCAGATCCTTAAGTCTTCTTTCACCAAGTTCCCGGAAAGAAATTTTCCCGGTTGGATCTTCTTTGATTCCGTTTTTTGATTCTTCAGAAATTAGTATCTGACCTCCGTTTGCCGCTGACATTACTCTTTGTGAACGCGCCAAAGTCATGTAACCCATGTAACCGGATTCCGACCATTCAGCCGGACCTGTGTGAATTCCCATTCGCACTTTCATTTCAGCGCCTTTCCAGTCTCCGGAATTAAATTTTCTCTGAGCCGATAAGGAAGCATGCAGCGCATCATCAGGATTCTCAAACGAACAGCAGAAAGCGTCGCCAATTATTTTAAATACAAATCCGTTATTTTCATTAACTGATTGTTCAATAATATCATGATGCTTATCAAGAAGTTCTTTCAAAATATCATGATACTTCTGCGCAAGTTTTACGCTGCCTTCAATATCCGTAAATAGAAATGTTACTTTTCCTGTAGGTGCAGATTTCATACAGTCAAAATCCTGCTTTATTCAATTTTGTAATTGAATGCAATTTTAAAATTATAAATATAGTCGTTGGATTAACAAATTACGAAGATTACTTTACTATTAATAAGAATTAATATCTGACAAAATAAAATTTTTTATTTTCAGATATTTAATCGCAGTTTATCAGAATTATACTGAAACATTATTTTCTCATTATTTTTTATGCTGGGATTTTCTGATCTGAAACGACATTTTTTTCCACTTCTTTTTTTCCTTGAGCATTGCCTTCTTATTGCTTTTATTTTCAAATCTCGAAATTTCTCTTTCAAGTTTTTTATAACTCTGAAAACGCTTGCTGTCAAATTCACCTCTGTCAATTGCATCTTTGATTGCGCATCCCGGCTCCGTATCATGTTCACAGTTTGAGAATCTGCACTGACCGAGATATTTCTCTATATCAGGAAATGCTTCGGAAAGTCCTTCATTGCCTTCCCACAGCTGAAGTTCACGCATTCCGGGAGTATCAATTATCGACCCGCCGTCTTTTAAAAAAATGAGCTCGCGGTGAGAAGTAGTGTGCCGTCCTTTATCTTTATATAAACTAATATCACTTACTTCCATTACCTGTTCTCCGCAGAGATTGTTAATGATCGTGGATTTTCCGACTCCTGATGAACCGATCACTGCCACCGTCTGATTTCCCTTAAAGTATTTTCTCAATTCATTCATTCCTGTATTTTTTAGTGCGCTTATAACATGGATATCATAATTACCGGAGATCTTCTTAACATCCTCCAGCTTCTCTTCGGTATTTTCACTCAAATCCGCTTTACTCAGTATCATTACCGGTGTTAATTTATTATCAATTATCAGCGAGACATATCTCTCAAGTCTCCTTAGATTTATGTCCTGATTTAAAGATGAGATTATAAACACAATATCAATATTCGACGCAAGTATCTGTTCTTCAAGCTTCTGACCTGCTGAATTTCTGGACAGCTTGCTTTTTCTTTTCATAACGGATTCTATTATCGCATTATCATAGTCGTCAAACTTTCTCATCAGCACCCAGTCCCCGACTGCAGGAAATTCATCCTTGCTTTCCGCGTTGAAATGAAATTTTCCGGACACTTCTCCGGTAATTTCCCTTTCACCAATACTTATTAGGTAATTATTTTTATTGCTTATTATAACTCTTCCGGGTATTAGATTTTCTTCGAGACCAGTCATTTGATCTTCAAAAAATTTATTCCACCCGATCTGTTCCAGATTTGTAAATTTTGTCAAATTTATTATTTGATTTATTAATATTTGATTGAAACTCATTATTTCAATATCCAAGAACATAACTCCGTTTACTTTAAGCATGTTAGCGCGATAAGGCGCAGGAATACTTTCAGACCCGGAGTTACTATTCTTTGAATTGTTCTGTAACTATATTAACTTTTCAGCATTTCATTTTCTCTTTGCTCTCTGAGCTGTCTTGTGTAAAGACTGTAATAACTTCCCTTTGAATGCATAAGCTGTTTATGACTTCCGTCTTCCACGATCTTACCTTTTTTTATAACAATTATCCTGTCACAGTTTTTTATTGTCGATAATCTGTGAGCAATAATAATGGAAGTCCTGCCTTTTATCAGTTCATGAATTCCGTTCTGTATCTTCGCTTCTGCAAGTGTATCAATAGAAGAAGTCGCCTCATCCATTATAAAAATTCTCGGATCAGCAAGTATGGCTCTCGCAAAAGATATCAGCTGTTTCTCTCCGAGTGATAGTTTCTCACCGCCCTCACCGACTTCCTCATCAAGTCTGTTTATAAATTCATCTCCGCCTATCAACAGCAGTGAATTCACAACTTCCTTTTCGTCCGCATCGTCTCTTCCGTACTTTATATTTTCCCTTATAGTACCTGAAAACAAATGCGGCGTCTGAAGTACTACACCGAGCTTATTTCTCAGACTGACAGTTGTTTTCTCAGTATAATCCGTTCCGTCAATCTTAATAACTCCGCCGGTCGGTTCATAGAATCTGCAGATCAGATTTATAATGGAAGATTTTCCACCGCCTGTTTCTCCAACCAGAGCAATAGATTCTCCGGCATTGATCTTCAGATTCATATTTTCCAGTACCGGTTTATTTTTTTCATAGAAAAAAGAAACGTTTTCAAATTCAATGTCACCGTTTATTTCACTGAAATCAGTTGCATTTTCCCTGTCATTAATGGTTGGCTGAGTATCGAGCAATGAAAATATCCTTTCACCTGCGGAAATACTGTTCTGCGCCTGTGAATAAAATCTCGATATATCCAGAATAGGCTCATATATAAGAGTCGCGTATCCGAAAAATGCTGCAAGCATTCCTACAGAAATTTCCGGCGGGAAAGTTACCGCCATACTGCCTCCGTAAAAAATGATCAGCGCCGCAGCAACAGAACCGCCGAATATTACCAGCGGCTGATACAGCGCAGAGAAGTAAGCGGATTTATATGAAGAGATCCTCATCTTGTCGCTTAATGAATCAAACTCTCCCGAAGCCCTGCTTTCCTGAACCATGCTCTTATTTACTTCAACGCCGACTATATGCTCATTATAACTTGCCGTGATCTCGCTGTTGAATCTTCTGGACTCTCTCGAATATTTCAATATGAGTTTTCTTAACTTTACCGAGATCAGAGTCAAAACCGGAATGGTCAGTATTACTATCAATGCAAGTTTTACATTATAAATTAGCATTGCAGTTATACAAAAAATAATCATTCCGACTCCCCATACAAATTCAATGAATCCCCATGAGATCAGTTCTGTTACTTTAATAGTATCGGAAGTTATCCTCGACATCAGCCAGCCGACTGCTGACTTATCATAAAATGAGAATGTAAGTTCCTGAAGTTTTTTAAACAGATCCTGTCTTATGTCATACATTACATATTCCTGTATCTTTCCGGCGAAATTTATAAACATGAAGACCGAACCCGACAATGCAATTCCGAGAAAGAAAATTATTCCGCTGTAATATGTCAGCAGACCGAGATCAGATTCTCCGTTCACACTTCCCGCAGCAAGAGATTTATTTTTTTCAATTGCAGGAACTATAGCATTATCAAGCAGACTCAGCCATATAAGAGGAAAGATCGCCTCTACCGCTGCTACTCCAAGTACAAAGACAACAAAACCCGCCAGCCATTTTCTGTATCTCAGGCTGTAAGTAAAAAGTCTTTTCAGAAAAGGATATAGACTTCCTTCGTTACTGAATTTTGTTTCATTTAGCTTACTCATAACTTATATAAGTATAATTTTTAATAATATTTTTTTTAATTCAGATAATAAATATCTCTGAAAAATTTTTTAATTTAATTTTTCCTCAGATACCGTTTCAGCATCGATCTCTTCTTCATTTGAGACCTGTATATCGAGTATCTTTTTATAGAAGCCATTATTCTTTACAAGTTCATCATGCGTACCTTCTTCGAGTATCCTGCCTTTATCAAGCACAATTATTCTGTCACAATCCTGAATGGAAGTGATCCTGTGCGCGATGATAAAAGTAGTTTTATCTTTCATTAATTTCCTGAGCTTTTGCTGAATTTCAAATTCCGTTTCCGAATCAATTGCAGATGTAGAGTCATCAAGTATCAGTATGTCCGGATCTTTCAGCAGCGTCCTGGCAATTGTAACTCTCTGCTTCTGACCTCCGGAAAGCGTCACACCTTTTTCGCCGACAATAGTCTCATAAGATTCAGGGAACACTTCAGTTATAATCTCATGAATCCTGGCTGCGCTTGCAGCTTCCACTACTTCATCTATATGCGAATCCGGTTTTGCATAAGCTATATTGTCTTTAATGGTAGTAGAAAAAAGAAACGGCTTCTGCAGTACAACTCCGAATCTGCTCCGCAGATATTCCTTAGAATATTTTCCTGTCTCCACTCCGTCGATCAGTATCTTTCCTGAATCCGGATCGAAGAATCTGAGCATAAGAGAAATTATCGTTGTCTTTCCTGCGCCGGTAGGTCCGAGCAGCGCAATTTTTTCACCGGCATTTACTTTAAAGCTTATATCATTCAACACCCTTTTCTTTTCACTGCCTTCGTAATTAAATGACACATTCCTGAATTCAATATCTCCTTTAAGTTTTTCTTCTGAAAAATTACTGCCTTCATAATTTTCCTGTTCTGTTTCAAGTATGGAGAATAATCTGTTGATCGCAACTGTCGCCATTCCCATATCGCTGACAAGCTGTCCGAGTCTTCTCATTGGCCAAGTAACAAGCATTGAGTATGCGTAGAACGCCGTGTATTCTCCGACCGTCAGCTGATTATTCAGCGCAAGATATCCTCCGTAAAAAATTGAAATAGCAATCTGAGTATGTATTAGAAAATCCGCTGAAGGCCAGAATATTCTGTGCAGTTTGTTCAGCTTTAGTCCCCACTTCCTTTTTTCCAGATTCTGCGCTGTGAATTTATCAATTTCAAATTGCTCCTTAGCAAATGCTTTCACGACTCTGATACCTGACAGATTTTCCTGAACAATAACTGAAAGTCTGTCCTGCCTTATTTCATGCTCTGCCCATATCTGACTTTCCTTTTTAAAAAAAAGCAAGGTCCCGACCAATATTACAGGGACAAGAAATATTGCAACGAATGCATAGCCGACATTTATCGAAAGCATCATTATAAACGCGCCGGAAAAGAGCGCAAGCATTCTTATAACTTCCACTACCTGTGTCGCTGCAAATTTTCTTACTGTCTCTACATCGCCGGTGCATCTCTGTACAAGCTCACCTGTCGGAGTCCTGGAATGATATGCCAGCGGAAGCGCCTGAATATGTGAGAATAATCTCAGTCTGAGATTTTTTGTCGCCTTCTCAGTAGATGAAGCTGTTATTGCGCTTGATGAAAATGAGAAGATCCCTCTTAATAAAGATATAATAAGAAAAATTACTCCGAGAGATATCAGGATCACTTCGGGATTATCAACTTTAAATTCAGGTAAGACTGAATATAAAAATACCGTAATTTTGTCATCAGGTTCATATGCAACCTTTCCTCCTGTCTGAAAAAATACAATGACTTTATCAATAGTCATCTGAAGCACTTTGGGCTCGAACATCCTTATAAAAGTCGCGAATATAAGCAGCACTCCTGAAAGCACGTAATACCACTTCCATTTGCCGAGTATCTGAAAAAGTCTTTTAATGTTATTCATTGTTGTAAATATCTTTAATTAATTGCTTTATGATTTGGTGAAAAAAAAACCGCGAATACTTTTGGTATCCGCGGTTATTAAAATCTTTGAAAGATTCGGAGGTTATTCTTTATTCCTCCGGTTGAACCACGGACTTTCGGGTGAATCCACAAAATTGAATATGGGTGCGATCATCCCCATGACTGATATGTATAATTTAATATTCAACATTGTTTTATTTATTAGACACCTTTCTGATTTGATTTTAAAATTCCGTGATTTAGGTTTACAAAAATACGAATGATGATTTTAAAAAGCAACCTTCGGCTGAAAAAAAATTCAGTGAAAATAATAAACTGGATAAATACAGTTTAAAATTATAAGAATCACACTATTAGAAATTTACTTTTTAATTAAATTATTTCAATACTTCGTTGATAAATTAAATTAAAAATTATAACTTCTTTCCTACAAACATTTCTGGAAAAATAAATCCAACATTTTATTAATTTAATATTTAAACTATGAAAAAGTTATTAACACTTTTTGTTTTTTTTGCAATTACAGGGTTCAGTCTTAACTCATTTGCGGTTTTATCCGGTACAAAGACAATACCCGGTGATTTTGCAACCATTAAAGAAGCAATTGATACTCTTAATGCGCAGGGTGTCGGCGCAGGCGGTGTAATATTCAATGTTGCAGCAGGTCATACGGAGACATCATCCAATATTGTAATTGCAATATTAACCGATCCGCCTACAGCTGCAAATCCCGTGGTGTTTCAGAAAAGCGGAGCCGGCGTTAATCCTCTGATTACTGCCGCCCCGGGTATATCGCCTTCATTTGACGGGATAATAAAATTTTCCGGAGCTGACTATATAACTTTTGATGCAATTGATCTGCTTGACCCTAATACAAATACAGGTGACGGTGTTGTAGAATGGGGTTACGCTTTGATGAGAGCGTCAACTACTGACGGATCGCAGAATAATGTAATAAAAAACTGCGTTATAACTCTTCAGAAGATCAGCTCACTGACTTACGGAATTTATATTGTCAACAGAGATATAAACGGAGCTACTGTAATTCCTGCCGATCTTAACGGACAGAACAGTTATAATAAACTTTATGGAAACACTATATCCAATGTTTATAAAGGAATAGTTGTGATCTCCGCTTCCACTACAAGAGACATTGATAATGAGATCGGAGTTCTTGGCGAAACGCCAAACACAATTACAAACTGGGGCGGGAGTACAATTGCAGCAGAAGGTATACGCTGTGAAGGACAGGTAAATGTAAAAATAATTAATAATGTGATCAACGGCGGTAACGGAACCGCAAATGCCGTAGTCGGAATCATAGCAACGCTGTTTGGAACTTCAGCGCTTGCCCCGAATTATGAAATAAGTAATAACACAGTTACTGTAAACTCCAATCAGTCATCGAGTGCAACTTACGGTATCAGAGCATTAGCTACTGCTGATACGATTCGTATGAATAATAATATTATAGAAAACTGCGTTACGAATTATACCGGTACTGCTAATTTCAATGCTATGGTTCATGATGCTGTTGCTCTATCTGACGCAGCATATATTAATGGCAATATAGTTAGAAATAATTCTCATACCGGAACTGGATCCGTTACTTTGATCGGATGTTCAGGCGATATGAATTATTTAGAAATGCGCTCAAATGAAGTTTATGGAAATACACGTACCAGTATTTCCGGAATTATGAATTGTCTTCTTGCTGCCGATGCTGCAGTAATGTATTGTAATTCAAATCTTGTTTATAATAATACAATGCCGAATACATCCGGAACTACAGCTTCAAATTTGTACGGCTATATAAACTCAGGCAGTCCCGGAAACGAGAATGTATATGATAATACAATTTATAATTTAACTGTTGGCGGATCGAGTACTGCTGCAGGAGCTTTGACAGTCGGCATCAGATCAAATGCAGCTGCAGGCACAGTAAAAAATATATACGGTAATACAATATACGGACTTAGTTCTGTTGCCGGTAGTTTTACAACAGGCGGAGTTTTCGGAATTTACAGCACGGCCGGCGCTTCAATTAATATTTATAATAACAAAATTTACGACATAACTAATAACTTTGCTACCGGCACAGCAGGCGGATGCTGGGTTTCTACCGGATCTTCTTTTATGATCTATAATAATTTTATATCCGGTATAAAAGCTCCGAATTCATCACAGGTCAACGGAGTTGTTGGAATTCATTCTTCCACGACTACAACCAACAGCAATATCGGAATTTATTATAATTCGATTTATCTGACTGCTTCAGGCGGTTCGACATTCGGTTCTTCCGGTGTGTCCGCTACAGGAAATGCAACAGCTACAACTGCTAATCTTGATCTGAGAAATAATATCATCATTAATCTCTCAACTCCCGGAAGCACAAGCGGTGTAACTGCAGCTTACAGAAGAAGCACAACATCTCTTGCAAATTTCTCTGCGCTTTCCGATAAAAATAATTTTTATGCAGGCACTCCTTCTGCAAACCGGTTGATTTTCTTTGACGGTTCAAACAGTGATCAGACTTTAGCCGGTTATCAGACAAGAGTCAGTCCGAGGGAAACGAATTCAAGATCAGTTACGGTCAGCTTCCTAAATCCTGCGGCAGGAGATCTGCATTTGTCAGGCGGATCAATCGGTGATCTGAATCTTGTTGCGTTCCCAATTTCCGGAATTACCGGAGACATTGACGGTGATATCAGAAATGCGAATTTCCCATACAAAGGAGCTGACGAGTCAACATCAATATCAGTACCAACGCTTACACTGACTTTAGGTCTTGAAGCAATTTCACCAATACAGGATACTGTTACTGTTACCTTAAGGTCAACCAGTCCCCCGTATGCTATAATTGGTTCCGACAGTAAAATTCTTGATGCTAACGGAAGCGCTTCATTTTTATTTGCGAAAGCTCTCAACGGAGTAAACTATTATATAGTAGTAAATCACAGAAATTCAATTCAGACCTGGAGTAAATCAGGCGGTGAGCAATTTTCCGGCGGAGTTCTGAATTATGATTTCACAACCGCGGCTGCACAGGCATTTGGTAACAATATGGTGCTTGTATCAGGAGATTACAGAAATTATACAGGTGATGTAAATCAGGATGATGTTGTAGATTTAAGTGATGTGGCTGTAATTGATAATGACGCATTTAGTTTTTCAACCGGATATATAGTATCTGATCTCAATTATGATCTCTTAGTAGATATAGCTGATCTTACTTACGCTGATAATAATGCGTTTGGATTTGTTCAGGTTTTAAAGCCGTAATCTATTTTTTAAAAGTCCCTGCATAAATTTTAATGCAGGGACTTTATATATTTCAAATATTTTTTTATTCTTAAAAAATGAAATCAATCTTAACTTTAGCTTTAATTTTATTTACTTTTTCATCAGCAGTTGTTAACTCACAGACTGATACTACCAAAGGTAAGTCAGATTCAAAATCAAAGAACAGTACAAATGACATTATTAACAGTCTTGGTAAGCAGGCAGGAATAAACAGTCTGATGGGACAGTTTGTAAAAGGAATAAATACCAGTTCGTTCACCGGCGGTAAATCAGGTAAAAGCGATATTCTGGGTATGCTGTCGGGAGTAGATGCAACAGATTACATCAAGTATGCTTCAATTGCAGGCACTCTTGCAGGCGCTTTAAAGGGAACATCATTTTTGCCTGACTGGGCAAATCAAAAGGACGGTATTTTAGATCAGCTGCAGAATGCAGGATCGATCGCAGATGTAGCCGGCGGTGTGCTCGGTATTTCAAGCCTGCTGGATCCTTCTTCATTATCAAAGGGCTTTAAGAAAAACAAAAATTCATGGACAAGCGCACTGGGAATTTTGTCAATGATCAAGTAAATTTTAAATCAGATAATTATAAATTTGAGATCCTCATTGAATTTATTTCAATGAGGATCTTTTATTTACAGATATTAATCAAAATGAAGAGTTCTGAATAATTTATAACTCTCTTCCCCATTTATATGTGCTTATATCCGAGGGGTTCCCCCATTCAAAATTAATATTTATTTCATCTCCGGTTTGGAATTCTTTATGGTAAGTTCTTAGTATAGGAATATTCCAGTGAGTTACCGTTGTAAGAGGATTAGTATCAAGTATAAGATCTTTATCAAAAATAATTTTAAAATAAAAACATATACCGTCACAGACACCGCTTTCGGTAATTATTTTTTTAAAATTAAAATTCAGAGGAATATCCTGAACATTCATTGTCTCCAGATCAAACTTTAATATCGTTTCCGGCTCACTTAAAAAAGTCTGCACAGCTTCAGGTCTTACATATAATATGCCGTAACCCGGATCAGCATTATTTTTAAGTTCATCAAAACAGTTAAATTTTATTCCGTAAATTTCCTGTTCACTGATAAAAGGGACTCTGTAATATTCTTTAAGACGTACAGGGACAAGACATACTTCAAATTTACCCGGAATGATCTTACCGTCTTTCTTAAGCAGTCTGTCTCTGAGATCAGTAATATTCTCAGTCATATTCTCATCAAAGAGGAATGCCCCGATCTGCTCATGTATGATGACATCCGCTTTTTCATCGATCTTGAATTCCCTGCTGTTAATATTTACAAATTCAATATTTGAAATATTATTATGAAGAGCGATCTTTTTAGCTGAATTTATTATTTCACTGTGATCAATTGCATAGATTTTTTTCGGAGAAGATTTTGCGGCAAAAAAAGAGAGTATTCCCGTTCCGGTGCCGAGATCTATAACTACGTCGCCTTTCTTAACACCTTTTGTAATTCCTTTATGATATGCATCCATCCGGACTTTATCCCCTATCATTTTCTCCTGCTCAAGGAAACTGGTAAAATAATTTTTATTGGCAACTGAATAGTAGAGACCGCTAAGGAATTTATTTGATTTGAATTTACTGTATATTCCGGAAAATATATTTACTAATAATTTTCTCATTAATGATAATATTTTTTCATAACATTTCTATTCTGAGTAGAACTCATTGTATATTCTTTTAATATTACCGTTCAGTAATTTTCCGTTACTTAAATTTTCAATAAGATAGTCCCTGAAAACATAATTTCCTGAATTGTAACTATCTTCTTTCATTAAATTATAAAGTGCGACCGCAAATACATGCATTCCGTCATCGTTCTCTTTCCATCTTTTACGCGGATCCCTGGCTATGCCGAGCTTTTCATTGATTATCTGATCAAGCGCCTGAACGCAGTCTTCTTCAATAAAACCTTCAAGAGAATTATAACCGAAAGACGGATCATGATTTAAGACTTTATCCATTAGAAATTCATCACTCTTAAGAAGTTCAAGTTTTTCAATAAGCATCCGGTCATTTTTAAGATCAAAAGGCGGATGCATCATTTCGTGGGAAGCGGTGCGGATGAGAATTTCAAACGGCCATGCAATATCCGTAAGAAACCGTGTGCCTGTTATTTTTATCCCGTGCGGCTGTGAATAAAATAGCATATATACTGTAATAGTGTCAGAGCTAAGTTTCTGCCCGAGATGCTCTTCAGTTATTCCGGTAATGTTATACAGATGTAAATTTTTACTGATTGAATTAACTGTGTCAGTGATTCTGCTTTTTATATTCTCATTCCAGTAATTTTCAAATTCGATCTTTCTTAACCAGCTGAAGACAGTTATAAGATCTCCTGTCAGAGATTCGAATACCACCCAGTTCTCATCTGAATAATAAGGTGATTTTTGAAAATTAGCTTTCAGTTCTGAAAGGTCTTGCGTTGTATTTATCATTCCTGCAAGAGTTTCTGAATCAACAGCGGAAAAATAAAGGCAAAGCCAGGCGGAAACAATATTACCGTTATCTTCCTTTATCACTTTTTTCAGATTTGCCAGAGAAGCGGATACTTCAGGATCAAGCCTGTCTTTAAATTTATCATACTCATCCTGATAATAATTCAGATAAAATTCATCACCAGTCATAATATTGACAAAGCAAAGAGCGTCATACTTGAATGATGGATGGATCTCCCAGTTAGTGGAATCGGCGGGTGTCATTGAAAATAACAAATTATTGATAATGAAAAGAAAAATGGTGAGAACTACTTTCATAAAGCAATTTCTTTTTACAAAGATAACGATTAGCAGAAAATAAAGAAATAGCCGGCATATTAAATTATATCATTAAAGTAAGAAAGTATAAAGATCGAAGGAAAGAACTATTTGCAGGCAGAAATAATCCGGAAAAAAATTTAAATTTATATATTCAAATCAAAATTTCATTTTTTTTATCAACGGCTTTTTTATACAGCTCAATATATTCCTTAGCTGAATGTTTCCATGAAAAATCTATTTTCATGCCTCTCTTCATAATTTTTTTCCATGTTTTTTTATCTCCGAATACGTTCACAGCTCTTGATATAGTATGATACAAAGCTGCCGGTGTCTGTTCTTCAAACGAAAAACCGTTTCCGTTTAATTCATCCTTATGAAAGTCAATTACCGTATCGGCAAGTCCTCCGGTATTTCTGACAACAGGAACTGTACCGTAATTCAGACTGTACATTTGATTAAGTCCGCAGGGTTCATATATGGAAGGCATTAAAAACATGTCACTTCCTGCAGTAATATAGTGAGCCAGTTTGTTGCTGTATCCGATGTAAGTATTTACTTTATGAGGGAAACTGAAAGCAATTTTTTCAAAAAACTTTTCGGATTTTTTATCACCGCTTCCTAAAACTATAAGCTGTACCGGCAGATGCATTATTTCATTGATCACGGGAAATAATAGTTCGAAACCTTTTTGACCTGCGAATCTTGAAATAATTCCAATTACCGGAATGTTTTCATCGTATTCCAGTTCAGCTTCTTTAAGTAATTCTTTTTTACATATTATTTTATTTTTTGTGTCTTTAACGCTGTAATTTGACGCAATGAATTTATCTTTTTTCGGATTCCAGATATTCGTATCGATCCCGTTTAATACTCCGTAGATATCATCTTTCCTTATTTGAAGAACCGCTTCCATTCCTGCTCCGTATTCCGCCGTGCGTATCTCCTTTGCATATGTCCTGCTGACTGTGGAAATAATTTCTGAATACAGTATCCCGGCTTTCATAAAACAAAATGAATTATTTAGTTCAAGCGGTCCCCCATTATAATAATCATTATATGAAAGACCTGCGTTGCTGACAGATTTTTCCGAGAACCTGCCCTGATAGCCGATATTATGTACGGAAAAAAGAACTGAAGTATTTTCGAAAAGTTTGTCCCATTTATAAATGGTGTTAAGAAATACCGGAATGAGACCTGTCTGCCAGTCATTGCAATGAATGACATCCGGCGCCCACTTTAATCTCTGAAGTATCTCTATTACGGCTTTCTGAAACAGTATAAATCTTTCGTCTTCATCCGGATCATCTGTGTAAGGCATTTCTCTGTGAAAATAGACAGGGCAGTCTGCGAAATATACATCTATATCTGTATCGGGAAGTTTGGCTGTGAAGATCCTGAAAGTAATTTCTTTATCACCAATTGCTACAGGAATATCGCCGAACTCTTCCATGAAAACGATATTATATTCAAGAGCTTTAATTCCTTTGTACAAAGGCAGGATAATTTTAACTTCATTTTTATCCTTTTTCTTATCGCCGGTTCTCATGCGGGAAATTTCTTTTGGAAGCGAACCAACTACATCTCCGAGACCGCCGGTCTTTACGAACGGAAAACATTCCGAAGCAGCAAAACAGATCTTCAAATATCTATTGTAATTTTATTTTAAATGTCGCTTTATGATGTAAATTGTTACAGCATCATTATGCGCTCATTGATGAAAGGTCAATATCAGAATTTTGTTTCAATAATATACGGTACCATTTTTCTCCATGTAGGCCAGTCATGCGGAACGTCCGTTCCCCATAGCTCAAGATCATGCGGAACATTTTTATTATTAAGGATCTCAGATATTCTGACTGAAGCTTCGGGTTTTTCATAATTTCCCTGACCTGTTAGAATGTGAATGTGTTCACTTTTTCTCATCTGATTCAGGATATTTTCATCGTCAAGATTTGGAAGATAATGCATGGGAGAATTGAAGTAGCATGACTGATCGAAATAACCTTTGGAATAATCACTCAGATCATATGATCCGCTCATTGCAATTGTTCCTGCAAAAAGGTCAGGTCTTCTGAAAAAGAGATTGGCGCAGTGAAGAGCACCCAGTGATGCGCCGCATGTAATAACAGGAACTTCGCCGTTACAGTCTTCAAAAATAAAAGGAACAACTTCATCGGTAACATAATCATTAAACTGCTGATGCCTTACAGCTTTATCATAAGGATTCATTTTATCGTTAAGCCAGCTTTCATTGTTGATACTGTTAATGGAATAGACCTTAACTTTTCCTGAATTTATATATGGTTCGATAGTATCTATGAGCTGAAATCTTTCATATTCGAGGAAATCAGCTGCAGCAGTAGGAAAAAGCAGCAATGCAAAACCATAATCACCGTATTTTACAATGTCCATTTCCTTATTAAGACTCGGACTGTAATGTTTTGAAATTTCTCTTTTCATCTATATATTTATTATTTTAATTGTTAAGAATTGAATTAATTAATCAACAACTTAATCAATTTAAGAATAAATTATAAGTCGGTTTTAGGAGCTGAGGTAAGTAATATTTCCTTGTTATCTAAAACGTTTTATAAAACAAATTTATTAAAATTTGATTTCTCATAATTTCAAAGTTTTCTGTTTAACTAGATAGTATAACCGCCTTTGAAAAATTGCCGAAAGAATTCATAAGCAATTGCGTCCATAAAATTTCCTTGTTTGAGAAATTTGCGCAGCAAATTTTGAGTTGGAAATTTTATAGCAATTGTGAAATGAATTCCGGCAATTTTTCAACAGCGGAGATTTTTTTTTGGTACTTTTTTTTGATCTCTCAAAAAAAAGTACGTTAAGTTCAACTTAACTACAATTTAAATGCCTGATATTTTAGACGGATGAGGTAATATTTGTATTTCAGCGGATAAGGTAATACTTAAATTGTTAAATAATGAAATTATATAACAGTTTAATTTTGTAATTTGGGTTAACAATGGGAATAAAGTTAAAGCATCGGTAAACCACGAAAGTGATTTACCGATACAAAAAGGTATGATATTCTTTTATAAGACTACTCTAAAACTTAACTAACTCCATTTCAGTTATAAAACCGAACGCTTAAAACGGCAGATCATTGTCTGAATCACTGCTGCCGGACGTTTCCTCACGTCTTGTTTCCGCGACCTGATCACGCCTTCCATTACCGCCGCCGTCAGATTTCTGTATTCTCCACGCATTCAGACTTGTAAAATATGTTGTCTCGCCGGACTGATTTGTCCACGGTCTTCCTGTCAGATCGAACTGAACATTGATCATATCACCCTTACTGAATCCGTCCAGGTAATCGCAGTTATTCTGCGTCAGCTGGAATTTAATATACTGCGGATACTCGGGGTTAGTAACATACTCCACCACAAACTCTCTCTTTTTGAATTTTTCAGTTACTTGTTTTGACTCATAGATCTCAAACAGCTTTCCTGATATCTCCATGATTTTTTAATGTTTAAATTTTAAAAAATAAAACCGGATGTTTCTTTATTCCGGTTTTTCCAAATTAATTTTATCAGACTTAACTGACAAGTCAATATATTAATCATTTAAAGTTTTCTTCAAAAAAAAAAGAAGCGGATATCATCTGCTTCTTTTTTCATATTTGTTATTAATTTAACTGCCTCTGTCCCGTGTTATTTACTTTTCGGACCATTATCGTTTCTTTCGTTTTCATCATCCCGTTTATATTTAAAGTAATCAAAACTTACATCTTTATTTTCCACGACATTTCTCATATAATTCATCCGGCTTTTTGATTCTCTTTCATACATAGAAGCTACTCCGGGTTCATTTTTGCAGTACGCTAATCTGTTATTTATTGAAATAGACTCTGCAAATTTGTCAACATCATGATCTGTGCCGATATATGTAAATGTCCATTTGCTGTTTTTCAGCTCTTCGATCATTTCCTTTATCTGCCTGCCGTTGAATTCTCTCGAAGCGTTTTCAAGTCCGTCAGTAAGTATCGTAACAAGTACGTTGTAATCTTTTTTATCCTGAAGAAAATATTTCAGTTTGTTAATTGAACTACCCATTGCATCAAATAAAGGTGTCAATGCATCCGGTCTGTAATTACTTCCGTCTATAACCGGCATTTTGGTGAGATCTGATCTGTTACAGAAATTTTTAATCCTTGCAGAGTTAAATGAAATAAATGTTACAAACTGTTCCAAATCCGGAAATTCATTACCGGAATTTCTGACATTCTGCAGCACTTCATTCAGCCCTGAAATTATCACATCTTTTATTGACGCCATTGATCCGCTCTCATCAAGTATGATGAGGTTGTAAATTCTTTTGCTTTCCATAGTTGTTTAATTTTTTTAATTAAAAAATTTTTGTTAAATATTTACAATTTGTAATTTAATAATTGATGGACCTCTCCTTTCATTTAAGTTTATAATTTAGTCATATTATCAGGACATATAAATTCCCGCAATGTTTTCGAAATGTTTTGGAGATATATGCCTTTAATAATAAATACAGTTTTTTGTATGAAATTTGGTGACGTTATTTTTTTTCTAATAAAAAGTTTTTAATAAACCCGGAATAACTTAAATAATCCGGACTATAGGATTAATCCGTTTTTCAATCTTCAGGTCTATATATAATTATAACATTTATATTTAATTTAATTTGCCATAATACTTTTCCGGAGGAGAAGTAGTATGTCATTCTAAATTTTAAGTAACTATTCTTTTAATAAATGAAAAAATAATATTATGAAAACCAAATTAATTTTAAGAAATATTGGATCACTATTCTTTATTATATCCATATTCTTATTTTCTTCATGCTCAAAGACTACAAATAAAGACATTACAAATGAGAATATAAAAACTCAGGAAAATCAGGAAAATCAGGAAACCATTATAATTGACGAAAATGATTTTACTGAATCAGATGATGATCTTGCGTCTGTGGACTATAAAGAGTTTTACGATCAGCTCTCACCTCACGGGGAATGGCTGCAGGTGAGTTCTGAGGAAATCGGAATGAATTTAAAAACATCTCTTTCTGATAGTCCCGAAAATAACTTTTCATTTACCGGCGTAATGCAGGTCAAAGAAGTCAATGCTGCAAGCGCTGTGAATGAAAAAATGATATATGTCTGGAAGCCTTCGACTGAATTGGGAATTTCACTTAAGACAGGAGATACACCGGAATTTATTCCTTATTCAAACGGACAATGGGTGAACACTGACGCGGGATGGTATTTCAAAGCTCCTACTCCTGCTGAAGAAATTGTTTCACATTACGGCAGATGGGTGAATTCTGCAACAGCCGGCTGGATGTGGGTACCGGGAAGAGTATGGGCACCGGCATGGGTCGACTGGAAAGAAAACAACGAATACGTTTCATGGGCACCGCTACCGCCTTCCGTTTATCTTGTCAATAACGTTATGAGTGTTCCGGTTATTAATGATAAAAATTATATGATTGTCGATAAAAAACATTTCCTGGAACCTTCAGTTTACAAATACAATACTCTTTCCATAAAAAGCGGCGCTGAAATTCTGGCTGAAAATTTGAAAGCAACTGACGGAATTACAATCATCAATAATACTATAATTAATCAGGGTCCGCAACTGGAAGCTATACAAAAGGTATATGGTAAAGAAATTAAAAAAATTAAGATCAAACATGCAGGAAGTTTTAAGGATGTCAGTTATACCGGCGATGAATATAATGTTTTCTTCCCCGGATTTAAAAGGTTTAAAGTAAAAGATAATTCAGGTTTTATAGTTAAAGAGCCAAAAACTTATAAAAGATATAAAGACTGGATAGTAAAAAAATCTGAAGGAACCGGGAATAAGGGAAATGATATTAAAAAGGAAAATGATGACTATGATGATAACGGGAATGACAAAATAAAAAAGAGTGACGATGATGGGAATAAAAATAATGGAAATAATAATAAAGGAAATGATGACAAAGTAAAAAAGAATAACAAAGATGACGGAGGAAACAATAATAATAATGATGACGGCAATAAGAAAAAGAACAGCGGTACGGACAACAAGAAAAATGATGACAATGGAAAGAATAAAAATGATGACGGCAATAATGGAAAAGGTAAAAAGTAATTATATTTAATAACTCAGCAGATCTGAATCATATACAAAGATTACTTTGATTTATTTTTCAAAATATTTAAATTTACGCTTTCAGATATTTTAAAACTTAAATCAGTTATTATGGCAGGAGTAAGCGCCTATCTTAATTATCCGCGCAATACGGAAGTAACATTTAATTTTTGCAGATCAGTTTTGGGTGTCGGATTTACAGGAGGGATATCGGGATTCAGCGATATTCCTCCTTCCTGTGATATGCCGTCTTTTAATGAGAATAATATTTTAAAATAATATGAGCGAAAAGATAAAAGAGATCGCCTTAGCTTTTTCGAACGGTAAATTCGAATACGTCTTTCCGTACTTGTCCGAAAACATGATCTGGAATATTGCCGGCGAAAGAATTTTATCCGGAAAGGATGAGGTAACTGAATATTGTAACGGTGTTGCTGAATATTTTAAATCTGTAGCAACGGATTTTAAAACTTATAATGTAATAGTTGGTGAGGACAGAGTATCAATTAACGGCAGAGCGAAATTTATCCGTGAAGGGAAAATAATATCAGAAGTTGAGTCGTGTGATGTATATGAATTTGACAATGAAGGTAAGATTCAGAAAGTAACTTCATACTGTATTAACTTACTTAAAGGGGTTTAAAAAGATTATTTTCAGTGAAAGATTTTATTGAAATTGATTTCGGAATATTTAATTATAAAGACTGATTAGTTTATCCAGTTCTGAATCTGAAAATATTTTATAGAAATTACCTCTGGCCGATTCATAATGAATTAGAAATTCCCTGAATTGAATATCTTCCGGAATTCTCGGAGCGCGAAGATAACTTATAAATTCAGAATCAGTTTTATCAGAAACAACCGGTTTATTAATATCAATTTTCTGAAAAGAAACTATATCGTCAAATTCTTCAGAGTATTGCTCCCAAAGATTTTTAGCTTTTCTTTGAATTTTTCTGAAGACATCCCATCCTTTATTATTTTCGATTCCAAGCGCTTTTGAAGTTTCGGCTATAAATTTTGTATCTGACTGTTCGCAAACTTCTTTAAATGCATTAAAAAATTTAAGCTCCGTCTCACTAAGTGAACCTGAAAGTATATCCAAGAATTTTAGCGATACCATTGTGTTCTCATATTTCTCATAATACAGTCCGTCATCACCTGTAAAAACATCGTCATCCTCTATTATTAAAAACAAATATTTCGACTTAAGTCTTTTCTGAAAATTCAGAAGTTTATTTTTGAAAATTATTTTTGAGTAAGCTTCAAAACTTCCTTTATCTACTATAAAATCCTCAAGCGCTTTTAAAATAGAATCATTGGCGATTTCCTCCGTATCTTCAAAAGAAATTCTGAATTTTCTGCCGTAAGCAAGCAGCGAATTCCTGAACCTCAGAAATTCGCTGTTATTTTTTAAAATATCCCGTTTCAAATTTTAATTTTAATACAACTTTAAATAGTTTTTACATCAGTCCCTTACTTCTGCAAAATCAATATCGTCGATATCATCAATTGTATATTCCTCTTCTGTACTAACTGCATGCTCTCTTGATAAATATGAATACATTGCAGGTACAATAAACAAAGTCAGAAAAGTTGCAAATATCAATCCTCCGGCTACTGCAATACCGAGTGAGGTCCTGCTGCCTGCTCCTGCTCCGAGCGCAATTGGCATTATTCCGAGAATTGTAGTTAAACTTGTCATGACGATCGGTCTGAATCTCGAAACCGAAGCCTCTTTAACTGCTTCCATTACGCTCAGTCCGGCTTCCTTTCTTTGATTTGCAAATTCAACTATTAATATTGCATTCTTTGTGACAAGCCCGATAAGCATAATTATTCCGATCTGCGAAAAAATATTCAGTGTCATATCAAATATCCATAATGAGAGCAAAGCTCCGGTTAGCGCTAGAGGAACTGTGAAAAGAATTATGAACGGATCAATAAAACTTTCAAACTGAGCTGCCAGTACCAGAAAAATTAGCACCAGAGCAAAAACAAAAGTGAATAAAAGACTGGATGAACTTTCGGCAAAATCTTTAGATTCACCTGCAAGAGATGTTGTAAATGTATTATCAAGAATTCCAGCGGAGATCCTGTCCATTTCTTCTATTGCATCCCCTATCGCTACTCCGGGCATAAGACCCCCTGATATAGTTGCCGAGACATATCTGTTATAACGCAGTCTTGTAGTCGGACTTATATTCTCTTCTACGCTTACAAGATTATCAAGCTGTACAAGTTCACCTTTGTTATTCCTGACAAACAAATATTTCAGATCATACGGATCATCTCTGTATTCCCTGTTCACCTGAGCAATGACCTGATACTGTTTTCCGTTTCTGACAAAATAACTTATCTCCTGTCCGCCCATTGCGATCTGAAGTGTACGCGCAATGTCTCTTGTTGAAACTCCGACTGAAGCCGCTTTTTCCCTGTTTATGGTTACGGTTAGTTCAGGTTTATTAACTTTTATATCTGCATCTACAAACTGAAGTTTAGGACTCTTTCTTGCTTCTTCTAAAACTTTAGGAAGCGCTTCCATAAGTTTTTCAAAATTGGGCGCTTGTATTACATACTGCAGCGGCTGTCTTCCGAATCTGGATCCGATGGTCGGAGGCATCGTCGGAAATCCTCTGATCCCTGTAAAAGTATTCAGATCTTTTGCAACGCTTTTAAAAATTTCCTGCTGAGTCCTTTTTCTATTTTCCGGAGGTACTAAGTAAAGGTTAATTATTCCTACATTTGTAGCTCCGGGAGACTGAAAACTGGGAGCGATAATTGTGATAGGACTTTCAGCTTCGGGAATTGAATCGATCACATACTGCGTAAGTTCATCAAGATATTTTTCAGTGTATTCAAATGTTGAACCTTCGGGTCCGAGCGCCTGTATACGCAGATTTGATCTGTCCTCCAGAGGAGCCAGCTCAGTCTGCAGATTTGTGTCCAGAAAATAAATTAAAACTCCCATTGCGATGACAATTATAATTGCCGTCCATCTTACTTTCATAAAACCATAAAGCAGTTTTTGATAAAGGCTTGTCATTGCCGCAAAAAATGGCTCTGTAGCATTATAAAACCTGTTCGATTTATCATGCTTCTTTAACAGCCTTGAAGATAACATAGGAGTGAGGGTAAGCGCAACGAATGCTGACACTATTACAGTGAATGCAATAACTACTCCGAATTCCCTGAAAAGTCTTCCCGAAATTCCCTCAAGAAATAATATCGGAAGAAAAACTGCGGCAAGTGAAATTGTTGTTGAGATCACAGCGAAATAAATTTCCTTTGATCCCTTTCTTGCTGCAGCCATTGGTTTCATACCGGCTTCGATCTTGGAATAAATATTCTCAAGCACTACAATTGCATCATCCACTACAAGTCCGATAGCGAGTATCATTGCAACTAATGTAAGCACATTAATAGAATAACCTGCCAGGAACATAATAAAAAATCCGGATAAGATTGATACGGGAATTGCAAGAACAGGAATTAATGTTGATCTCCAGTCCCTGAGAAAGAAAAATATTACAAGAAGTACCAGTATGAATGCTATGATTATAGTTTCTTCAACTTCTTTTACAGTTGATCTGACAAAAGTGGAAAAATCAAATCCAACTTCAAGTCTGTAATCGGCCGGGATTTCCTTTTTTAATATTTCATATCTTTTACGGAAATCATCTGATATAGAAATTATATTTGCGCCAGGAATTGCTGTTATTGAAATTCCTATTCCGTTGACTCCTCCTCTTTTCACGCCTGTTCTTTCATTCTCCGCGCCGATCACTGCATATCCGAGATCCTTTAACTTAACAGTATTTCCTCCGCTCTGATATATGATCAGCTCATTGAATTCTTCTTCATTCTCAAATCTGCCCAGAGTCCTTATAGATAATTCAGTATTATCTCCTTCTATTCTGCCGGAAGGAAGTTCAATATTTTCTCTGTCCAGTGCCGACTGAACGTCAAGAGGGGTTAATTTATATGCAGCAAGTCTCTGAGGATCAAGCCACAGTCTCATTGAATATTTTTTCTCTCCGAATATATTAACCGCGCTTACACCTTCTATAGTCTGTATTCTTTCCTTAATTACATTTGATGCATAATCACTTACATCAAGTATACTTTTTGTATCGCTCTGGAGGAACATAAAAATTATCGGTGTAGCGTCAGCGTCAGATTTTTGAACTATAGGGTTATCAATATCACTTGGAAGATTTCGCTGAGCCCTTGACACTCTGTCCCTTACATCATTCGCAGCGTCCTCAAGATTTCTGCTTAGCTCAAATTCAATTGTTATCCTGCTCGACTGTTCGCGGCTTTCTGAAGTAAGGGTTTTTATTCCCTCAATACCGTTAAGCGACTGTTCGAGTGGTTCAGTGATCTGAGATTCTATAACGTCTGAATTTGCGCCGGGATATACCGTTGTAACATTGACAATCGGCGGATCTACGCTCGGATATTCCCTTACTTCAAGATAGAATAATGAGACCAGTCCGAATATCACCAATACGAGTGACATTACAATTGCAAGTACGGGACGGTTTATTGATGTGTTTGATAAAGACATTTATATCTGAAAATATTTTTTAGATTACTGAGATTCTATTTTATCTATCACCACAGGTGATCCGTTTTTTAATCTTAAAATGTTTGTTGTGATCACTGTATCACCGGGATTTATACCGGAGATTATCTGTACAAGATTTTCGGTCCGCATTCCTGAAGTAACATCAGTGAGTCGCGCAGTTCCGTTATTTAAAACAAATACATCGTGACCTTTAAGTTTCGGTATCAGCGCCTGTGTGGGAATTAATATAGCATCCTTTATACTGCTTAAATTTAGATTAACATTAGCAAATGTACCGGGTATTAACTTATTTCCGGGATTCTGACAAATTGCTCTGACAGTGAGAGATCTTGTATTGCCGTCAAGCTTTGGTTCGAATGCAGAAATTACGCCTGTGAATTCTTCATCAATACCTTCTACATTAAAAGTTATGCCCTGTCCTTTATTGAATACTGTTATATATTTTTCCGGAATTGAAAAATCAAGTTTCACTCTGCCTATTTCCTGAATGTTTGCCAGGATAACCGAAGGCGTCACATAACTGCCTGAGCTGACATTTTTAAAGCCTATAATTCCTGAGAAGGGAGCTCTGATGTTTGTCTTATCGATCTGCACATCCAGTATTTCCAGCTCAGCATTTAATGCGTCATTTTCATTCTGAATAATATCATACTCTTCCCTTGTAGAAAGACTTTTATCAAATAATTCTTTTGTTCTGTTAAGATTTAATTCGGTCAGCTCTGATTGTATTATAAGTTTATTCATCTGCGCCATAAGATCCGAATCATCAAGTTTGAAGAGCAGCTTGCCTTTGGAAACAAACGTTCCTTCCTTAAAATAAATACCGGTAATTTTTCTTGAAAGCTCGCTGCGGAGTTCTACTTCCTCGTTTGCAACAATAGAACCTATGACCTTTATTTTATTATCCAGCTCTTCGGCTTTGACTATAAAACCGTTCGCCGGCAGGGGCATATTCTTTGAATCCGGTCCGGATTTCTGAACTTTATCCGTCTTGCTTCCGGACAGTATCTTTGGAAGCAGGAATGCTGCAGCTAAGATTATTACTATTAAACTTACTGAAATGTATTTGATTTTTTTGCTCAAGGAAATAATTGTAAAATTTAGTAATTATACTTCTTTATAAAATGAATTTAAATGTAATATTCTGTTTGAGTAATTCAAAAAGAACCTGACCTTGAAAACTCCGGATTGAAATTTTATATAAAAGCCTTTTAGCAATTAAAATTCCATTTTTGAAATAAATTCTTATCTTCACCTTCCTCTTGTTATGAATCTCCTGATTCGTAACGCCGCGTACTAATCTCGTTACGAATCTCCTGATTCGTAACGCCGCGTATCCAATCGGGAGATTGGGTACGAGATTAATAAAATTTCCTCTCGTTACGAATCACCTGATTCGAAACGCCGCTCACCCAATCGGGACAGCATGTACGAAAACATTGAAATTACCTCAAAGGCTCGAAGGCTCAAAGTTAAAATTTTTTCGCCGTCGGTGGTGTTGTTATATCCACCAACTACATAGAGCCGCTGTAGTTAGAATATCTTGATTTATCCCAAAACAGTCTGTATTTGCGTAATTAAGTTTTAAAGTAAAAAATTTCACCGCATTTCTCTACCAACTCGCGCTATTTCTCAACCTCCGCAACTCATTTCTCAAATGCCGCAACTCATTTCTCAACTTCCGCAATTCATTTCTCAACCTCCGCAACTCATTTCGGAACTTTCGCAAACCATTTCGGAACTGCCGCTATTCATTTCGGAACTTTCGCAAACCATTTCGTCATTGCTGCGCACTTTATCCTGCATGAAGGGGACAGTTTCGGCACTGTTGCAAACTTAAATTTAACTTATGACAACGATTTCTCAACTGCCGCAAACCATTTCTGCAATGAAGAAACACATTTCTCAAGTTGCGAAAACAATTTCTTAACTTGTGAAAACGATTTCTGCATTACGTTTATTTGTTTCGTAACTTCCGAAACTCATTTCCCGGCTGCTTCGTGTCTTCTGACGAGTTACGAATGTCTCTGATTGACTGCAGCATGTCTATTTTTGAGAACCGCATGTCTATTTTTGAGAGCCGAAAGTCTCTTTTTGAGAGCCGAAAGTCTCTTATTGAAAGCTGAAAGTCTCTTATTGAAATCCGAAAGTCTCTTATTGAAAGCCGAAAGTCTCTTATTGAAAGCCGAAAGTCTTTATTTAAAAGCCGCAAGTCTCTTTTTAAAAGCAGCAGGTCTCTATTTTAAAGCTAAATGTCTCTGATTGAAAGCTGAAAGTCTCCGCCCGAAAGATGAAAGTCTATTTTTTAATGTCAGCAGTCTTCTATCGAAAGTTCAAAGTCTACTATTTAGAGTCAGCAGTCTTCATCCGAAGGTTGAGTGTCTATTTTTTAAAGTTAAAAGTCTTCTAAGTAAACTAAACTGTCTTCGCGCATCTTAAGCTTTGCAGTTACTTTTACTCAAACTCTTTTAATAAAAGCTTAATGACTATTCTGAAAAACTTAAATTCTTAATTTCAACGTTTCTATGATAATACATTACCCTGAACTCTCATGCAGTAAATATAAAATATATTTAAAAGAACTATACAAATTTAACAGGAGTTTGAATTAAAAAACAACGGACATATTTCAGGTTTTGTAAAGTAACTTTCTTTTCCTTCTGATCTTAAAAGATTTTTTTGGTTAAAAAAGTTTAATATTCAGGGTTAGTGTGTGAGGTTTTTGGGTTTACGCTTTCTGATATTTTTTTAAATATTAATTTCGCCTTCGGTGGTGTTGGTGTTATAAACAAATCTTTCGTTTTCACAAAACTGGTTCAGGCTCAATTGTTACCATTAAATTCGGCTTTTGATCCAATCCGAATTCTTTCGGATCTTCGCCGTCAAGAAAAAGCTCAACAGCTTCTTTCAGATTAATTGTAACTTCATCCATAGTCTGACCTTGTGTAACCACAGGAATTTCCAGACATTCAGCTACAAATCCGCTTTCATCACCATTTAAAATTACAGCTTTAATGTTTTTTTGAAGTTTCATATTGTTTTATGATAGAGTAATTATATTCGCTTTAATCAAATTTAAGATGGTAATACTTATAAACTTTCACCACTATGGAAGTCAAGGAAAGTTTGTGAGTGTAATAACGAATTGCGCAAGACACTTATAGTTATCAGGAATATGGAAAATCGCATAGTAGGACCTGTTAATTGATTGAGAGAATAGATTGTTCTTAAAATTCAGTTGTGCGCTTTCCAGATCAGCTTTTGATTTTGAAAGACGGTATTTTGCAAGATCATATATCTCATTTTCCATATAGCTCTATACCGTCATTTGAAATACTCTTATAGAAGGGAAGAAAATTCAGATATTTATTATAATGATCGGAATTCACTGCGATAACGGAAATTACTATATTATATTTCAGAGAAAGTTCTGTAGAAATGAATGTAATGTCTTTTTCAATTTTCCGTATTTCAATATCAGATAAGTCGGTAAGAACAAAAAAATCAATATCCGAATCATACATTTCTTCATTTCGGGCATAAGAGCCATACAAAATAATTTTTTGTAAGTTATTATTAAAAATATTTTGTAAATAACCTGTTAATTCCGACTGTATTTGTTTATAATCAATCATATTTCAAATTATTTATATTTAAACTCGTTTTCAAGGAGCTGTCGTGTAATTCATCTCTGTCAAATTTATAATTATTCAAATCAACCCGGATATCTTTATAATATTCAAATGCTTCTTCAGCAAGACTTATTTTTTTAGAATTATTTTTTAACTCTTCTTTCTCATCCGCCTTAATTGTCACTTCAATGTTCTCGGCAATGAAATCTTCAGGTAATTCAATAGTTATTTTATTTCTGCCGTTTCTTTTTATTTTTCTCGTTATAGTTTCCATAATTTTTTGAAATTAGAATTTAAAATCTCTCTCTTCTTTAAATCAAAAATAAAATACTGAATTCAATACTGCAATAAAATGAATATTATGCAGATCAGAAAATGAAAAGAAATCTTTAAATTTACTCATACAAGTTTAATTATTAGATTTTTATCCGGCTTTTCATCCAAGCCGTATTCAGCTGCAGATCCGCGTTCATCTCTATCTATTCTGAATTTTCAAAACTGCCTCGATATTTTCGCCCGTGTAGTTTATCTCAGTCACTGAATTACGAATTTCTTTAGCGTTGATAAAGTAATACGCTTTTACTTTGTATTTACCCGCAGGGAAATTTCTTAAAGAAAAGTAAATCTTTCCGTTAGATCCCGTTATACCGGACTGAAGCAGAATGTCATCCATGCTGAATATATTAACCTCTGCATTAGAAAGAGCTGTAGCGCCGTCTTCCTCATAAACTGAAACAGTTAAAAAAGAATCATTTGAATTTTCTGAATGAATCTTTTGAAACGGAAATAATGCAAAGAGCAGTAAGGTAACCGCTCCGGATAAAATAATTTTTTTGGTCATTTCTGTAATGTTTAATTTTAAATTTTAAATTTTAAATTTTAAATTTTTATTAAAGATACTTCTTTTGATTTTTACTTGCAGGAAAATTTTCTCTTTCCATTTTCCATTTATCATTTATCATTTACCATTTTTCATTTAATCAAATTCATCTTCATAGTATTTATATAATTTCCGCTTTGCAGGCGGCAAAAATAAATCCCGCTCGATAGTCCGCTGCCGTCAAAGCTTACCTGATATGTACCAGGGTTTAAACTTTCATTTATTAAAGCTGATAGTTCTCTTCCAAGTATATCAAATACAACAAGTCTCACGTTCCCTCTTTTCGCTATATAGAACTTTATGCTAGTGGCCGGATTAAACGGATTAGGAAAGTTCTGATAGAGATTGAATTCTGCAGGAACATTTGTATTCATAGGCTGAATACCGACCGGCTCGTCAGGAGGTATGAAACCGTGTTGATTGGTTCTGTATCTGTCATGTCCGTATTGAGGCCAGGGGAAATCTTCGTGTGTGTAAGGAATGCCGGGGATAGTCCATGCGTATAAATAGAAACCTTGATTGGATAATGTTGTTGCTACAATTTCGACTGAACCATCATTATCTAAATCAGCAATTGAGATACCTCTTACAATTCCGTAAGGTCTTAATGGAGACCAAGTTAATTGACTGCCATTTATATTATAAGAGAAAATATATCCATATCCATCAGGTATTGCATCCCAGGTATTGGATATAATATTAAGATGATTTCCTGATGTTAATTTTCCAATTGCAACAGTTGTCCAATGTTCTCCACCACCATTTTGTGGCCATCCGGGTAATCTGTTTAAATCATCATCTAACGCAGATAATTGACTGGTTTGAAATTGTGTTCCCGTTGCAAATTCCAATCTTCCGTCACGGTTAATATCTCCCATTACCAATGTTCCAAAGTCATGATTTGCAAAATAATATTCACTAGATAGAATATTTCCAAATATATCGTATTTTAAAAATCTGTGCCATGATTGAGTAGTTCCAGAGGCGGTTATAGAATCTAAATTTATTAAGAAAAAAGTTGAGTCAGGATAATTTTTATTTATAAATAAAGAAGGAGATGAGCTCCATGAGATGTATGGAAGAGGAAAATATTTAGGCCAGTTTGGAGAAAAAATATCACCATTATGTTTTAAAATAGTCACGGATGCAGAGTCTATAATATTGTTGACAAATTTAAAAGAATTTAAAATAATTTCAGCGTATCCGTCACCGTCTATATCTCCGATGGCGGGATTATACCGTGCGTTGCCAACAATATTTTTAGGCCAACCTGCTCTGAGGGTTCCGTCAAAGTTAAAAACTGAGACTTCTTCGAATCTACTTACAATAATTTCAAGTTTACCGTCATTATCCAGATCATATAAGCTTACAAATCGAGGTGTAGTTAAATCACCTCCTGTATAATTAATCGGAAAACCGGGAAGTCTATTTCCAAATCTGTCTATTACATCAATTGAATGAGTAAATCTTAAAACAATTTCCAAATATCCGTCTCCGTTAACATCACCACTCGCCATATCATAAATATACTCATTATAACCTTTTGGAAAATTCGGATAATTTGTTCCGTAACTATTAATGACATGTAGTAATAAGACAGGATTTAAAACGCTATTGTAATCAAGTGAAGTAGTAATAATTTCCTTTTGACCATCTTTATCCAAATCTGCAATTAATGGTATTCCCGCCTTTAGAAATGGCCATCTTACACTATCAGCATGTATTGGAAAATTCTGATATGGAATGGGAGTTTGAGAGTATAGAAAGATTGAATCAAGCAAGAAAAATAAAAATATAAATACAATTTTTTTCATGTGGATAAATTAATGAGCAGATAATCTTAGTTACCTGCTTTTTCATTTAGAAAAATTAATAAGTTAATAATTAGGACCTAATGTTATATTCGGGTAAACACTAACACCATTATAATATTGAGTAGTTTGACCAAATTGTCCATCATTAGGTCTAGGTAGGTACCAAGCTTTTATTGTATAAGTATCGGTGGTATGATTACCTGACAAATCGCATTTACCGTTAGTTCCAGTTATTCCTGTTTTGATTATTCCTCCACTTGAATTAAACATGACTACTTCTACGCCACTTTGAGTTGATCCTCCACCATACTGATAAACAGTAAGTAAAAATTCAGGGACATCTTCCTGAGAAGAAATCAAATTTCCGTTGATTGCAAAAGCCGAAGCAATTGCAATAAGTAACACTGCCGACAATAAAACAATTTTCTTTTTCATTTTTCTAAATTAATTTAAGTTAATAAAAAGTGAATAGAACTATAAAGATTAAAAACATTTCTTAATATCTAAAGTGATCTTATCATATCAACATCCTCCTTCTGCAATTAAAAACGTTTATAAAATTTATTAAAGTAATTTCCATCTTTTTGACCATCTTTAATGAGATCAGTGATTAGTGGTATTCCAGCTTTTTGAAATCTCCACCGCTCATCATCTACAATTGAATTGAAAATATTAATTGGGGTGGATAATTTTTGTAATAAACGGGAGTCTTAGACAATGTAATCTTTGCAATTAGAATCAGGAATAAGATTAATATTTTCTTCATGTCAAATATATTAAAGCAGGTAATAGAATTATCACCTGCTTTTCTTCATTGTGAAAAATCAATAATTTGGTCCCAGGGTTACGGATGTATATACACTAGAGCCTGTAAAAGAGAATCCTGTTTGTCCACTTTGTCCATCATTTGGACGTGCTGGGTACCAGGCTCTAACAGTAAAATTACCAAAGGATCCAGGCCAAAGACAAGAATATACACCATTGCTATCAGTAGTTCCTGATAAAATCCATCCATTATTTGAATCTACAACTTCAATTTCAGCATTTGATTGTGTAGATCCACCTCCATACTGGTAAACAGTAACTAAAAATTGAAGAGCTTCAGCTTGCTGATTCGAAAATAAATTTCCGTTGATTGCAAAAGCCGAAGCTATTGCAATAAGTAATACTGCCGACAATAAAACAATTTTCTTTTTCATTTTTTTAATTAAATTTATATTTATAAATATTTATAAGAAATTTTAAAAATAAAAAAACATTAACTTATCCTGATAATTTTATTTCATCAGATTCATCTTCATAGTATTTATATAATTTCCGCTTTGCAGACGGCAAAAATAGATCCCGCTCGATAGTCCGCTGCCGTCAAAGCTTACCTGATAGGTACCGGGATTTAAACTTTCATTTATTAAAGTTGATAGTTCTCTTCCAAGTATATCAAACACAACAAGTCTCACATTCCCTCTTTTCGCTATATCGAATTTTATACTTGTAGCCGGATTAAACGGATTTGGAAAGTTCTGATAGAGAGTGTAAGCTGCGGGAACATTCGTATTCATAGGCTGAATACCGACCGGCTCGTCTGGCGGAATGTAGCCGTGTTGATTTGTTCTGTAACGGTCATGACCATACATAGGCCAGGGGAAATCTTCGTGTGTGAAGGGAATGCCGGGAAAAGTCCAGGCGTATAAATAGAAACCTTGATTGGATAATGTTGTAGCAATTAATTCAACTGATCCGTTATTATCTAAATCTGAAACAGAGACAGCCCTTACAATTCCGTAAGGTTTTAAAGGGGACCAGGACAATTGTTCTCCATCTTCTTTATATGTATAAATATTACCAAAACCATCCGGAATAGCTTCCCAGGTATTAGATATGATATTAAGATTATTTCCTACTGCAAGTTTTCCGATTGCAACCGTTGCATAATGTTCACCGCCACCCGGTTGTGGCCAACCGGAAAATCTTTCCAGATTAGAATTAAAAACAGAAAGATTACTTAAATGTTGCTGAGTTCCTGTTGCAAATTCAATGTTTCCACTTTGGTTAATATCTCCCATAACTAATGTTCCATAATCATGACTTGCAAAATATGATCTGCTTGACAATATGTTGCCATTAATATTAAACTTCAAAAGTCTGTGACTTGTATAAGTTTGGCCTGTTGAAACTGCTGAATCTAAAACAATAGTAAAAAAAGTAGAATCGGTATTATTTTTATTAATAAATAAGGAAGGTGATGAGCTCCAGGAGAGATATGGTTTTGGAAAATACATTGGCCAATGAGCCGAAAATAATTCTCCATTATTATTAAATATTGTAACGGATGCTGAATCTACGATCTGATTTACAAATTTAAAAGACGTAAAAATTAATTCTCCGTTACCATCTCCATCAATATCACCAATTGCAGGATTATATTGAGCTCTGCCTACAATTTTTTTTGGCCAGCCTGATTTGATTGTTCCATCAAAATTAAATACAGTTACTTCTTCAAATCTGCCGGTAATAATTTCAGCTACCGTCATTATCCAGATCATATAAACTTACAAATCTTGGAAGAACAAATTCATTTTCAATATAACTTACAGGAAATCCGGGAAGTCTATTTCCGAATCTATCAATTACGTCAATGGAATAGGTAAATCTTAAAACTATATCTAAAAACCCATCACCATTAACATCTCCACATGCCATATCAAAAAGAAGCTCATTATAACCTATCGGAAAATTCGGATAATTTGTCCCGTCGCTCTTTATAATATGCAGTAGCAATGCAGGATTTAACACTCCATTATAATCAAGCGCTACAGTAATAATTTCCTTTTGACCATTTTTATCTAAATCTGCAATTAGCGGAATACCGGCTTTTTGAAAAGGCCATCTTACAGTATCCAAATGAAGAGGAAAATTTTTATAAGGGGTTGGAGTTTGAGAATAAAGTAAAGCTATATTAAAAAAGGAAATTAATATTATTGTAATAATTTTTTTCATAAAAAATAATTTAAAAAAAGCAGGTAACGAAGATTACCTGCTTAGAAATCAATAATTTGGTCCTAATGTAATAGTGGGAGAAACACTGGAGCCTGAATAGTATTGAGTAGTCTGACCAAATTGTCCATCATAAGGTCTAGGAGGGTACCAAGCTTTAATTGTATAAGTATCAGTTGCATGATTACCCGACAAATTACAAGTACCATATGATCCAGTTGTTCCTGTCATAATTATTCCTCCACTTGAATTATACATTACTACTTCTGCACCACTTTGAGTCGATCCTCCACCATATTGATATACAGTAAGTAAGAATTCAGGAACCTCTTCCTGAGAAGAAAACAAGTTACCATTGATAGCAAAAGCAGAAGCAATTGCAATAAGTAACACTGCCGACAATAAAACAATTTTCTTTTTCATTTTTCTAAATTAATTTAATTTATTAAATAGTGAATAAAAACTGTAAAAATTTAAAAATATCTTTATGTCTAAGGTGATCTAATCATGGCATCATCCTCCTTTCGCGTTTAAAAACGTTTTTAAAAATTTAAACTTTAATGTTGCATGATATTAAGAACCGGAAACCGTTGTTTTACATAAACTTAAAATTGGATTCACTCTATGAACTAACGAAAATTTTACAATTGAATGAGCAAATTTAGAAATGAATAACTTCAAAACAAAAAACAAAAAATCGCATTTGCCGAGGATAACTTTATAAGAGGTAAGGGAAGGGATTGGAAGGAAAGGGAGAATATATATAGGGAATAATAAAGATCAGCCGGCTTTTTCTGAATATTTTTTCATAAGCCATTCCTTAAAGAAAATCTCTTTCTCATATGAAAGTTTGCAGTCCTTAAGTTTTTTTTGCTTTCACTATTCTTTAAGCATTTTTCATTTACCATTTTTCATTTACCATTTTTCATTTAATTAAATTCATCTTCATCGTATTTATATAATTTCCACTTTGCAGCCGGCAAAAATAAATCCCGCTCGATATTCCGCTGTGGTCACAACTTACCTTATACGTTCCGTGGTTTAAACTTTCATTTATTAAAGTTGAAAGCTCTCTTCCAAGCATATCAAATACAATAAGTCTCACGTTCCCTCTTTTCGCAATATCGAATTTTATACTTGTAGCCGGATTAAACGGATTAGGAAAATTCTGATAAAGATTGAATGATGCCGGGACATTTGTATTCATAGGCTGTATACCGACCGGCTCATCGGGCGGGATGAAGCCGTGTTGATTTGATCTGTAACGGTCATGCCCGTATTGAGGCCAGGGGAAATCTTCGTGTTTGAAGGGAATGCCTGGAATGGTCCATACATGGAGATATGATTCGTTGTAAGTCTGAGAAGAAGTTGCAATGATTTCTATTGAGCCGTCATTATTCAAATCAGATAAAGAAATTGCCCTGACCAATCCGATTGGTCTCAGGGGAGACCAGGGCAGTGAACTGCCGTCAATGTAGTACGCAAAAACATACCCATATCCAATTGGATCCCATGCGCTCCAGGTATTATCTATTACATTTAGAGTATTAGTATATGTCATTTTTCCAATCACAGGAGTAGCTTCATGTTCACCTACGCCTTCTTGCGGCCAACCTGAAAGTTTTAATAGATTTCCTGAATACGCTGTTAAGTAAGGATTTCCCTGAGCGCCATTTGCAAATTCAATTATTCCATTCCTGTCAATGTCACCGGCAACAAGTGTTCCCAATCCATTAAGTACAGAATTATATCCGATATCTACAATCTCACCAATGATATTGTATTTTATAAGCCGATTTTTACTAATACCTCCGATAGCGTTTGTTCTTGTTGACATCGCGATCACATTAGAGTCGACATTGTTTCTATTTAAAATGATTGTAGGTGAAGCCCCCCAGTTATAATAACCTGAATCAGAATAAATGGGCCAATAAGAAGAGAAATTATCTCCGTTCTCTCTGAAAATTCTAATGGCAGAAGAATCAATTGCTCCTGATGTAAATATCTTATGAGTTGCAGCGACTATCTCCCCATATCCGTCTTTGTCCAGATCACCAACGGCCGGATTTGTCCGCATAACGCCCGCTATATATCTTGGCCATCCTTTTCTGAGAACTCCGTTAAAATTGTAAACTGCAATTTGATTATTCTTACTTACAATTAATTCAAGCTTCCCGTCATTATCAAGATCATAAAGAGTTACGGGTTTGGAAGGGTTATAATCTCCGTCACTATAAGAAATCGGAAATCCAGGCAAGTGATTTCCAAATCTGTCAATTACATCTATTGAATTTGTCAGCCTGATAGCAATATCCAAATACCCGTCTCCATCAACATCTCCGGAAGCAGTGCAGAGAAGATGTTCATTAAACCCTTTCGGAAAACCGGGAAAGTGTGAACCGTCACTGCGGATCACATACAGCAATCCTAAAGGACTTGCAACGCCGTTATAATCAACTGAAAAAAAGATTATTTCCTTATGATTATCCTTGTCTATATCAGCTATAAGCGGTATTCCGGATTTTTTGAAAGGAGTTCTTATAGAATCTAAGATCACAGGATATCCTGAATAATAATAAGGAGTTTGCGCTGATGCATTATAAAAAAACAACATTATAAATAGTATGTATGTTTTAATTCTCATGATAATAACATAGCGAACAGATAATATTTTCTGTTCGCTATATTCAATTTTAATAATTAGGACCTAAAACTATTGTTTCATTATCGTTACTGTCGTGATAGTAACCTAACAAACTTCCTGACTGACCATCATTAGGCTTAGCCGGGTAATAAACATATACATCATAAGTTGCTGTTGCCAAAGTGATATAGCACCAACCATTAGCATCGGTTTCTCCTTCATATACAATACTTCCCCCGACTTTATATAATACCTGTGCATTTATTTGAGGACTGGTACCACCATACTGCATAACCCTAATGTTAAATGCAGGAAGCGGGTCTGAATTTGCTTTCGACGAAATTGTTTCATTGACTGCAAATGTTGCAATCGCTGCAAGAACTATTACTGTTGAAATTATTATCTTTTTCATTTTTCTAAATTTAAGTTATTAAAAAGTGAATAGAAACTATAAAGATTAAAAACCATACCTAATGTCTAAGGTGATCTAATTATGTCATCATCCTCCTTTCGCGTTTAAAAACGTTTATAAAAATTTATACTTTAATAGTACATAATATTAAGAACCGGACACCGGTGATTTGCATAAACTTAAAATTGGATTCACACTATGAACCTGCGAAAATGTTACAATTGAATGAGCAAATATAGAAATGAATAACTGCAAAACAAAAAATAAAAAATCGCATTTGCCGAGGATAACTTTATAAGAGGTAAGGGAAGGGATTGGAAGGAAAGGGAGAATGTATATTAGGGATTAATAAAGATCAGCCGGCTTTTTCTGAATATTTTTTCATAAGCCATTCCTTAAAGAAAATCTCTTTCTCATAAGATAGCTCAAGTTTGCAGTCCTCAAGTTTTTTTTTGTTTACACTATTCTTGATGAGCCGTTCCAGATAAAACACAAAATTCATGACCTTCTTCTTTAAATCTTTGGTAAGGAATCTATCACGCTTTATGAACTCGCGCATGGAATTTATATCATCAAGAGTATTCATAACTTCACCGGTTTCATAAAGCAGTTTCAATTTTAAAATTCGGAATTCATATTTAACGGAAATGCTATTGAGATTAATATCATTTAAGGAAGCGAATGCGCCGGAAAAATTCTTTTCCATTATTTTTCTGTATATGCTTATAAATGTCAGCAGGTTTTTAATGTCAGCTTTCTTAATTTCATGTATATTTTTTTCAAGATATTTCTCCAGCCAGAGAAGGTCTTTTACAAAAGAGCATTGTTTTATCATGTTCAGTATAAAAGAAAAATGCAGGTTTTCAGAATTAACCTGTCTGTATAACCCGGTTTCAAGGTAAAACTTTTTCAGTGCAAAAGCTTCATTCTTAAATTTTTCCGTAGATGTTTTTCGCTTTAATATCGAACATAAGATAAAAACATTACGATAATGATATTCCTGCTCTTTTATGCTTAAGGATGCAGCAATTCTGAGAAAATGTTTCTTATATTTTTCATAAGATTTTGGGTCAGGCAAGATAAAGGAATCAAAAAGCAGCTTATACAAAACCATCATGGAAGTTATTCCATGACTCCCGAATTCTTCATACATGAAATTTATTAACGCACCATCGGTTTCGGAAAATTTACAATCTTTACCTTCGAATTCAAGCTTGTTAATAATGCAGATCACATTATCTGCAATCAGTGCAGTAAACATATTAGACTTCAGATTATTTCTGCAGCTTTCTATGAGTTTTATTTTTTCTTCTGATTCATATTTCTTCAGGACAGGATAATGAAGGGTCATAAAATCAAAATATTTAGAGTTTGCTTTATATTCTCTTGGGAATGCATCCCGATCAAGACCTTCAGTATAAATGCTTTGCTTATAATTCATAATAATTTTCATAAACTGTTTTTCAAGCTCTCTATCAGTAAGCACATCCATAGCTACTTCATCTTTTGCAAATTTATCTCCCATAAATTTTTTCATCGTAAGGAAATCAAGTACCATTTTATTCAGCTTCGCAGCATAATCCCGTATCTCATGTTCCTTATATATCTTATTGTTAATCTTCGTTTCAGAAAGTATGGAGTATGAGATCTTCTCCTTATTAAAAGCCGGATGATGTGAAGCGAGAATATTGAAAAGTTGGTTTACAGTTTCTCCTTCCTTTGAATAAGCATAATTGAGATACCGCCTGAATTCAGATAATTCCCGTTTAGAAAGCTTTTTTAAAATTTCAAACATCCTCGTCAAATTTTACCAATAAAAGAGATTTTATCCTTTATAAACAATCCCTTAATTAAGTAATCATAATAATTTGTTCTCGGCAAATTAAAATAAATATTTTTTTTTCAACTCCTTTTTTCTCCCATTTTAGCTCATTCCAAAAAAATTAAAACAGGAGGAAAAAATGAAAAGCTTATTCATTTCATTGTTATGCCTAATCACTATTAACTTTTGGTTCCAAACACCATTAAAAGTATTCGGTGCCGGAGAATCAGTTTCTGTTCATGAATGTCAGGATTATTGGTATGATATTATTTATAAGGACGGAAGCTGGTGGATTTATCACTATTGCGGGACCGAGCTGGTATATATTGATCCTTATGTCTGGGATTGATTATAAAATTTAAGCGGAGTTAACAGCTCCGCTTTTTAATTCTGTGTCTATTTCATCATTATCATCCGCTTCATTTCCGTAAAGCCCTCAGTAGAAAATTTATAGAAATATACTCCGCTTGAAATATTACTTCCATCTAAGTTAACCTGATATGTGCCGGGATTTAGATTTTCATTTACGAGAGTAAAAACTTCTCTGCCGAGTATGTCGAACACCGTAAGCTTAACATTTCCGCTTTTTGCAATATCGAACTTGATGCTCGTTGCAGGATTGAAGGGGTTTGGGAAGTTTTGGTAAAGATTGAATGATGACGGAACATTTGTGTTCATAGGCTGAATACCGACCGGCTCATCGGGCGGGATGAAGCCGTGTTGATTGGTTCTGTATCTGTCATGTCCGTATTGAGGCCAGGGGAAATCTTCGTGTGTGAAGGGAATGCCCGGGATAGTCCATGCGTATAAATAGAAACCTTGATTGGATAAAGTTGTTGCTACAATTTCGACTGAACCATCATAATTTAAATCAGCTATTGAAACTGCTCTAACAATACCAAATGGTCTGAGAGGTGACCATGGTAAACTGATACCATCTGTAGAATATGCAAATATATTCCCATAGCCATTTGGATTAAAGGCATCCCATGTATTTGAAATTATATTTAAATTTTCACTTAAGTTGATTTTCCCAAGAATTCCTGTAGCCCAATGTTCACCTAAACCTCGATTGGGCCATGAGCCATGAGCACGATTTAATATATTATCGAATGCTGAAAATGTTATTCCATATTGAGTTCCAGTTGCAAAATCCATTTCACCATTACGATTTATATCTCCAATCACAAGTGTTCCATAATCCATGTTTGCAATATAGTTCTTTTCACTAATAATATTTCCATAAATATTTAATTTGAGAAATTTATGATTTCTAGGTTGAATTCCATTTATATCAGCTACTATAAATATATAAGTTGAATCAATATAGTTTCTGTTTATATATAATGATGGAGAAGAACTCCATGAGTAATATAATGAATCAAAATATATTGGGAAATTATTTGAAAAATTCTCACCATTATGACGGAAAATATTAACCGCTCCTGAATCAACAATTTTATTTACAAATTTAAAGGAATTGAAAATCATTTCTGCAAATCCGTCTCCGTCGACATCTCCAATGGCGGGATTATATTTTGCTTTGCCGGGAATATATTTAGGCCATCCTGCTCTTAGTGAACCATCATGATTAAAAACAGTTACTTCATTTGCTTTACTTATAATAATTTCAAGTTTTCCGTCATTATCGAGGTCATACAAGCTAATGAATTTTGTAGGATCAATATCACCATCACTATAACTAATAGGAAAACCGGGAAGTGAGTTTCCAAATCTATCTATTGCATCAACTGAAAACGTCATCCTTAATACAATATCAAGATATCCGTCTCCATTTACATCACCACAGGCAATATCATGTATTAATTGGTCATATCCTTTAGGAAAATTAGGATAACTGGATCCATCACTTTTAATAACATAAAGTAATATTGCAGGGTTTACTACTCCATCATAATCCAATGCTACAGCTATAATTTCCTTCTGACCATCTTTATCTAAATCTGCAATTAAAGGAATACCGGCTTTTTGAAAAGGCCATCTTACGTTATCCGCATGAATAGGAAAATTTTGATATGGAATTGGGGTTTGAGAAAAAAGGGTTGAGAAAGAAAAGACGATTATTAAGAAAAATATAATTTTTTTCAATTTTGTATTTAGTTAAAAACAAGAGGGCTGTCCTACAAGGGACAGCCCTTCAAATTTATCTTCATGGGTTAGTAATTTGGTCCTAAAGTTACAGATGTTACTATGTCCGCTCCGGAATAAGTGAATCCGTTTTGACCGTTTTGACCATCATTAGGTCTTGGAGGATACCAAGCTTTAACCGTATAGTTTCCTAAGGAACCAGGCCAGGATTGAGAATATATACCACCAGTTCCAGTTGTTCCTGATAAAATAGGATTATTATTAAAACCATATACAACTATTTCAGCACCAGACTGAGTTGAACTCCCTCCGTACTGATAAACAGTTACTTCAAAATTTGGTAACGGATTTTCGGAATTCGAAAACAATTTGCCATTGATTGCAAAAGCAGAAACAACTACAATAAGCAGTACTGCCGACAATAAAACAATTTTCTTTTTCATTTTTCTGTATTAATTTAATTTATTAAATAGTGAATAAAAACTGTAAAAATTAAATAATATCTTGATGTCTAAGGTGATCTAATCATGTCATCATCCTCCTTCTGCGTTTAAAAACGTTTATAAAAATTTAAACTTTAATGTTGCATGATATTAAGAACCGGACACCGGTGTTTTACATAAACTTAGAATTGGATTCACTCTATGAACCTACGAAAATGTTACAATTGAATGAGCAAATATAGAAATGAATAACTTCAAAACAAAAAACAAAAAATCGCATTTGCCGAGGATAACTTTATATTTGGTAAGGGAAGGGATTGGAAGGAAAGGGAGAATGTATATTGGGATTAATAAAGATCAGCGGGCTTTTTCTGAATATTTTTCATAAGCCATTCCTTAAAAAAAAATCTCTTTCTCATAAGAAAGCTCATGTTTGCAGTCCTTAAGATTTTTTTGTTTACACTATTCTTGATGCATTTTCAATTTATCATTTATCATTTTCAATTTTTCATTTAATTAGATTCATCTTCATAGTAGTTATATAATCTTCACTTTGCAGCCGGCAAAAATAGATCCCGCTCGATAGTCCGCTTCCGTCAAAGCTTACCTGATATGTACCGGGATTTAAGCTTTCATTTATTAAAGTTGATAGTTCTCTTCCAAGTATATCAAATACAACAAGTCTAACATTACCTTTTTTCGCTATATCGAATTTGATGCTCGTTGCCGGATTAAACGGATTTGGAAAGTTCTGATAGAGATTGAATGATCCCGGGACATTCGTATTCATAGGCTGAATACCGACCGGCTCATCAGGCGGGATAAAGCCGTGTTGATTGGATCTGTAACGGTCATGACCGTATTGCGGCCAGGGGAAATCTTCGTGTGTGAAGGGAATGCCGGGGATAGTCCACACATGAAGATAAGTTTCGTTGAAAGTCTGAGAAGAAGTTGCAATGATTTCAATAGAACCGTCATTGTTGAGATCTGCTAATGATATTGCATTAACTAAACCAATTGGTCTCAGCGGAGACCAGTTTAATTGTGATCCGTCCTTATTGTATGCAAAAATATTTCCATACCCAATGGGATCAAATGCTGACCAGTTGTTGTCAGCAATATTTAAAAGATTACCAAAAGCAAGTTTTCCGATTACAGGTGTAGCCCAATGTTCTCCCACTCCTTCATTTGGCCACCCTGAAAGTTTTGTTAAATTATTTGAGTATAACGCCAAATAAGGATTGCCTTGAGCGCCGTTTGAAAATTCATGTTTACCATCACGATCAACATCACCAATGACAACAGTTCCTAAACTATTCAAAACTCTGTTAAATCCCCGGTCTACAATTTCACCATATATATTATACTTTGTTAATCTATTTAAACTTATGCCTCCGACTCCATAATCACGAGTTGACATAATTATGTATGTTGAGTCAGGATTGGACCTGTTAATTATTAATGAGGGTGATGCCCCAAAATTAAAATAAGATGAATCAGTGTAAATAGGCCAATGGGAGGTAAAATTTTCGCCATCTTCTTTAAAAATTCTTATTGCAGAAGAATCAACTATACCTGATTGCAAAACTTTATAGGTTGAAGCAACTATCTCACTACTTCCATCATTATTTAAATCACCAATTGCAGGATTGGTTCGCATTATTCCGGCCGTGTATCTTGGCCATCCCTGTCTTACAGAGCCATTAAAATTAAAAACATTCACTTCATTATTCTTGCTTACAATGATCTCAAGTTTACCATCATTATCAAGGTCAAAAAGGTTTATTGGTTTTAAAGGATTTACGTCACCGGCGGGATAAACTATAGGAAATCCGGGCAAGTGATTTCCAAATCTGTCAATTACATAAATTGAATTTATCAGCCTTATAGCAATATCCAAATACCCGTCTCCATCTACATCTCCGGAAGCTATGCAGAAAATAACCTCATTAAACCCTTTCGGAAAACCGGGATAGTGTGAACCGTCACTGCGGATCACATATAGAAATCCTGCCGGACTTGCAACGCCGTTATAATCAACCGAAAAAAAGATAATTTCCTGATGATTATCCTTGTCTATATCAGCTATAAGCGGTATTCCTGATTTTTGGAATGGAGCTCGTTGAGAATCTAAGATCACCGGATAACCAGGATAATAAAATGGAGTTTGTGCAGTTACACTTTCTTGAAAAAGTAATATTACAAATAATATATATGTTTTAATTCTCATGATTTAAAGATCGAACAGATAAAAATTATCTGTTCGATCAATTTCTGTCTTAATAATTAGGACCAAGTACAATCGTCTCGTTATCATTACTGTCATGATAGTATCCCAACAAACTTCCAGATTGTCCATCATTTGGTTGAGCTGGGTAAAATACATAGACATCGTAAGTTGCAGTTGCCAACGTTATATAACACCAACCGTTTACATCAGTTGTTCCGGTGTGAACTGTACTTCCGCCCACTTTATATATTACTTGAGCGTTAATTTGCGGACTGGCACCACCATACTGCATCACCCGAATGTTAAATGCAGGAAGAGGGTCTGAATTTGCTTTCGATGAAATGGTTTCATTGACTGCAAATGTTGCAATTACTGCAAATAATAATACTGCTGAGATCGTTATTTTTTTCATTTTGATTCCTTTCATAAAGTTTAATTTTTAAATAACAATTGAAATGTAAAATTTGTGAACCAATTAATATTGTGTTTGTTACGGCGCTCTAGTCATTTCAAACCTCCGTACCAAATTGTTAAAAAAAGAATTCATGATTTGTTTAGATTATACATTAAAATTCCTGCATCTTGAATCAAATTTATTCTTCCGGAAAAAAATCCACCAGAACACTTCCGTCATAAACATAAATCCACCAGACACCATCTTTAAAGACTCTTTCATAAGTGTAAGAGTTTGTGTTTCTCTCTGATGTTGAGAAGGTTTTCTTATATGTTCCGGTCTGACTTTCCGAGTATAAGTTAATCCGGCTTATATCGGAAATTAATAATATTACTAATATTGAAAGTGTGATTATTAAATTTTTGTTCTTCATAATATTTGGTGTTATAAAAATTTTTATAAACATATATTGGTATTATGAAGTAATCAAAGAAACTTTTTTGCAGTTAATGCTCGCTTTCAGGCAGTTAAGATTCTAATTAACTGTTAAATACTTGATATTCCGCAAATATTTGAATAATTTGACTCTAAATTTCTAAGCTGGAAATTGTTTCAAACAAGCTGCTTTTAGAATGGAAAATAATGCAATAGACATATTAAAAACTTTTTCAAAAGAGGATATTAAACAGTTTGAAGTATTTCTGAACTCTCCTTTCTTCAACAAGAGCAGGAAACTTACCAAACTTTATAAGATATTGTTAAAGTATTATCCTCATTTTAATTCAAAGTTTTTAACGGAGCAAAAACTAAGTATAATGATCAGCCCCGGTCTGAACTTTAACAGATATACTATGAACAGATTATTTTATGACCTGTATATTTGTGAAGAAAAATATCTTTTGATGAAAAGTCTCGACAGAAATTCATTTCAATCTCATGACCTGTTAAGAGGGGAGTTTTTCAGAAGGAGATTGTTTCAGTTAATTGATAAGAATATCAAGTACGTTAAAAAGAATATAGAAACAAAAAACAGCATTGATGCAGATCACTATTTGAATATGTTCAAACTGAGCACTGATATCTGCAATCTTTTTACTATTACAACATCTAAAAGCAATTCATCTCAAATCAAAAAAAAAACTGAGGGCAATTCAGAACGGGCTAAGTTTATTACCTACTTTTTTGTAACAGAAATGATTCGTGAATATGAAAATTTACTTACGCTTGAAAAGACCTACAATACGGTAATGAATTTAGATTTTGTTAAAGACATTTTTACAAAATTTGATTTTCAAGAGGTTTTGAAAATGATGATCTCAAGTGAGGATAATTCACCTTATACTGTGAATTTAAGTATTTATCTTGCCCTGCTTTTAGCTTTTTCCAATAAGGATAATGAAAGATATTATTTTAACTATAAAAAGAAGCTGATACTTTCCCTTAAAGACTTAAGCGCAGATGAGAAGAGATTTCATATTGGCAGACTGATTAGGTATTGCATGCTGAAGAGAGAAGAACTTGATAAGCAAAATAAATTCCATCATGAGCTATTTAATGTTTACGAATTTATACTTAAAAATAAATACTACAGATCAAGTGTCATGAATTACATGCCTGTTGAATTATACCGGAGCATTCTTATGCATGCGTTACGATTGAAAAAGTATAAGTGGACCATTAAGTTCATAAAGAAGTACTCGAAATATCTGAATCCTGATAAGATGAAGAATATTTATTATTACAGCAATGCCCAATATTATTTTCACCGTAAGATGTATAAAGACGCCAGACATAATCTTCAAAAGATTATTTTTGATGAATTTATGTATAAGATAGATTACAAAAATTTAATGCTGATTACAAGCTTTGAATTAAAAGAATATGAAAGCGTAATTAATATGATCGATTCTTATAAGCATTTTTTAAAAAATGATGATACCTTGTCCGGAAAATCAAGGATAAGCCATAGGAGATTCATAAATATGACTTATGCTCTTGTTATGCATAAGACATCAGTAAATAAAGTTATTCCACACTTTTTGAAAAAAGAATATGTTTGCGACTTGCCATATAGCGATTGGATTACAGAAAAATTCGCTGAATGCGGAATAGATATAACACTGCAGAAAAATGAAACTTAATTTTTCCAAACTCGCTCCAAACCTCACAATAGAGGGAAAAAGAAATTCAACCAAACCTATTTCAAAAGCAGCATCTTTTTCGACTCATTAAAATTATCTGAAACAAGTTTGTAAAAATATACTCCGCTGTTGTAATCACTTCCGTCAAATGTCAGTGAATATGTTCCCGATGTAAGAGTCTCGTTTACAAGCACTTCAATTTCTCTCCCGAGTGCGTTGAATATTGATAGCTTTTCATCCAAGCCGTCAGCTGCAAATCCGCGTTCATCTCTATCTATTCTCAATTTTCAAAACTGCGTCAATATTTTCGCCCGTGTAGTTGATCTCTGTTACTGAATTACGAATTTCTTTTGCGGTAATAAAGTAATACGCTTTTACTTTGTATTTACCCGACGGAAGATTTTTTAAAGAAAAGTATATCTTTCCGTTAGATCCCGTAATACCGGATTGAAGCAGAATGTCGTCCATGCTGAATATATTAACCTCTGCATTAGAAAGAGCTGCAGCGCCGTCTTCCTCATAAACTGAAACAGTTAAAAAAGAATCATTTGAATTTTCTGAATGGATCTTTTGAAACGGATATAATACAAAGAGCAGTAAGGTAACCGCTCCGGATAAAATAATTTTTTTGGTCATTTCTGTAATGTTTAATTTTAAATTTTAAATTTTAAATTTTTATTGAAGATAACTATTTGATTTTTAATTGCAGAAAAATTTTCTCTTTCCATTTATCATTTATCATTTTCCATTTTCCATTTATCATTTATCATTTATCATTTATCATTTATCATTTTTCATTTAATGAAATTCATCTTCATAGTATTTATATAATTTCCGCTTTGCAGCCGGCAAAAATAAATCCCGCTCGATAGTCCGCTGCCGTCAAAGCTTACCTGATATGTACCGGGATTTAAACTTTCATTTATCAAAGTTGTTAATTCTCTTCCAAGTATATCAAATACAACAAGTCTCACGTTCCCTCTTTTCGCAATATCGAATTTTATGCTTGTAGCCGGATTAAATGGATTGGGAAAGTTCTGATAGAGATTGTAAGCTGCGGGAACATTCGTATTCATAGGCTGAATACCGACCGGCTCGTCTGGCGGAATGAAGCCGTGTTGATTTGTTCTGTAACGGTCATGACCGTATTGAGGCCAGGGAAAATCTTCGTGTGTGAAGGAAATTCCGGGAAAAGTCCAGGCATATAAATAAAAACCTTGACTGGACATTGTGGTAGCAATCAATTCCACAGAGCCATCATTATTTAAATCTGTCATTGAAATAGCTCTTACAATTCCATAAGGATTTAATGGAGACCAGGACAAAGGAATACCGTCGCTGTTGTATGCAAAGATTTCACCATAAGTTGTCGGAGCAATCCATGAGTTTGAGAGGATATTCAAATTGTTTCCATTTGTTAATTTTCCAATAATGTTGGTTGCATAATGCTCACCACCACCGCGTTGAGGCCAACCGGATAATAAATTTAAATCTTGGTCTAAAATGCTTAGATATGTTGAATATTGTGTACCGGTTGCAAACTCTAAATTTCCATTACGATCTACATCCCCCATAACTAAAGTTCCGAAATCATGGCTTGCATAATAGGATTTACTCGATAAAATAATCCCGTGAATATCAAATTTTAAAAATTTATGTAAATCTACTTGTCCTGCATAGCCAACTGAATCCAATACTACTAAAAAAAATGTTGAATCAGAATTTCCCTTGTTAATAAATAATGATGGGGAAGAACCCCAGGGATTAAATGGACGTGGAAAATATTGAGGCCAGTTTGGAGAAAAAATATCACCATTATGTTTTAAAATAGTCACAGATGCTGAATCTACAATCTGATTTACAAATTTAAAAGACGTAAAAATTAATTCTCCGAAACCATCTCCATCAATATCACCAATTGCCGGATTATATCTAGCGCTGCCTACAATTTTTCTTGGCCAGCCTGATTTGATTGTTCCATCAAAATTAAAAACAGTAACTTCCCCGAATCTGCTAACAATTATTTCAAGTTTACCGTCATTATCCAAATCATATAAACTTACAAATCTTGGCTGTATGAATTCACTTTCATTATAACTTACAGGAAATCCTGGAAGACTATTTCCAAATCTATCAATTACGTCAATTGAAAAAGTAAATCTTAGAACTATATCTAAAAACCCATCACCATCAACATCTCCACATGCCATATCAAAAATAAGCTCATTATAACCTTTAGGAAAATTCGGATAATTTGTCCCATCACTCTTTATAACATGCAGGAGCAATGCAGGATTTAACACTCCATCATAATCAAGCGCTACTGTAATAATTTCCTTTTGACCATCTTTATCTATATCTGCAATTAACGGAATACCGGCTTTTTGAAAGGGATATCTTACATTATCCACATGCAGAGGAAAATTTTGATATGGTATTGGGGTTTGAGAGAAAAGTAAAGGTATATTAAAAAAAAAGTTTAACAATATTATAATAAATTTTTTCATATTAAAATTAATTAAAGAGCAGGCAATCAAAATTACCTGCTCTGTTTACAAATCAATAATTAGGTCCTAAAGTGATAGTTGGGTATACACTAATTCCTTCATAATACTGATTAGTTTGTCCAAATTGTCCGTCATTTGGTCTAGGCGGATACCATGCTTTTATAGTATAAGTATCTGTAGGCCAGCTACCAGAAGAAAAATCATAAGTTCCATTATGATCTGTTGTTCCCGATGCTACTTGACCGCCGTTAGAATTATACATTACAACTTCTACACCGCTTTGTGTTGAACCTCCACCGTATTTATATACTGTGAGTAAAAATACTGGAGCTTCTTCCTGATTTGAAAATAAATTTTCATTAATTACAAAAGCAGAAGCAATTGCAATAAGTAACATTGCCGTCAATAAAACAATTTTCTTTTTCATTTTTTTTAAATTTAAGTTATTAAAAAGTGAATAGAAACTATAAAGATTAAAAACATACCTAATGTCTAAGGTGATCTATTCATGTCATTATCCTCCTTTCGCGTTTAAAAACGTTTATAAAAATTTATTTAGTTAAATGCAATTCTTACTGAAATATGTTAATCAATTCACTGACGTAGTATTGGGTTCATTAAATGATTATGCCTCTTAAATGATCATCCATATCTATGGAATTTCTAAGAACCTACAAAAATGTTATAATGGAATCAAAGAAATTTTTTGAATGATAATGCTCGCAGAGAGGTAGTTGGAATTCTGATTTTACAATAAATACGTCATATTCATCAGTTTAATCAATAATTTGAGCTGAAATTTTTTAGATTGAAATTGTTTCAAATCAGGTATTATTAATTTAAAATTATGTTATAAATTAATAATATTTTTCAGCTGTAAACATTAATCAGTTTGAAGAATTTCTGTAACTGCATTTGGAAGACAATAATAAAATGTATTATAATCTTAAAAGCTTTCCACATCGGTGTCAGGACTTTCGTCAAATTCAAATTCTTTGTGTCGGGATCTGATTTACGCTGAGATAATTTAAGATTTGAAGTGCATGAGAAAATAAAACTTCGCGAAGCGGCAGTCAATTAGGGTAAGGAAATTAATCCGGAATTATTTTATCAGATTCATCTTCGTAGTAGTTGAATAATCTCCACTTTGCAGCCGGCAAAAATAGATCCCGCTCGATAGTCCGCTGCCGTCAAAGCTTACCTGATACGATCCGGGATTTAAGCTTTCATTTATCAGAGTTGATAATTCTCTTCCAAGCATATCAAATACAACAAGTCTCACGTTCCCTCTTTTCGCTATATCAAATTTTATACTTGTAGCCGGATTAAACGGATTTGGAAAGTTCTGATAGAGATTGAATGATGCGGGGACATTCGTGTTCAAAGGTTGTATACCGACCGGCTCGTCTGGCGGAATGAAGCCGTATTGATTTGTTCTGTATCTGTCATGTCCGTATTGAGGCCAGGGGAAATCTTCGTGTGTGAATGGAATTCCGGGAATGGTCCAGGCATATAAATTAGTTTGATTTTGAGATGTAACGGCTATTAATTCCACGCTTCCATCATTATTTAAATCCGCAAAGGAAATTGATTTAACTATACCCCAAGGTCTTAAAGGAGACCATGGTTGCTGTTCTCCAGTTATATTATAAGAATATATATATCCAAAACCTATTGGAATTGCATCCCATGTATTTGATAAAATGTTAAGATCATTTCCTGAAGAAATTTTTCCAATTATTGGAGTAGCATAATGTTCACCTCCACCGATTTGAGGCCAGCCTGAAAGTCTATCTAAATTACTATTAAAAACTGAAGCGTTATTACTAACCTGAGTTCCAGTTGCAAATTCTATTAATCCATCATGATTTATATCTCCCATAACAAGTGTTCCGAAATCATGAGAAGCATTATAATATTTGCTTGAAAGAATTTTTCCAGTAATATCAAATTTTATAAACCTATGTTGAGTTCCGGATGAATCATGATTAATTATAAAGAAAGTTGAGTCAGGATAATTTTTATTTATATAAAGAGATGGAGAAGAACTCCATGAGTGGTATGGTGGAAGAAAATATTTAGGCCAGTTTGGAGAGAAAATATCACCATTATGTTTTAAAATAGTTACGGATGCAGAGTCTATAATATTGTTGACAAATTTAAATGAATTTAAAATAATTTCAGCGTATCCGTCACCGTCTACATCCCCAATGGCTGGGTTGTAATTTGCCCTGCCGGGAATATATTTAGGCCAGCCGCTTTTTATGGAACCATCATTATTATAAACTGTAACTTCATTATTTTTGCTAACAATAATTTCAAGATTTCCATCATTATTTAAATCATATAAGCTTATAAATTTTATAGGAAAAACATCTCCGTCACTATAACTCACCGGAAAGCCGGGAATTGAATTTCCAAATCTATCTATAATATCTATGGAGTGAGTAAATCTTAAAGCAATCTCTAAATAACCATCTCCGTTAACATCGCCAGATGCAATATCTAAAATTATATCTGAAGTATAGCCTTTCGGAAAATTTGGAAATTTAGATCCATTGCTTTTAATTACGTGAAGTAACATTGCAGGGTTCAAAGCTCCATTATAATCCAATGAGACAGTTATGATTTCCTTCTGACCGTCTTTATCCAAATCTGTAATTAATGGAATTCCTGCTTTTTGAAATGGTCGTCGAGCATCATCTAGCAAGATTGGAAAATTTTTATAAGGAATTGGGGTTTGAGAAAATGAGATTGAATTAAAGAGTATTATTAAAATTAATATTTTTTTTTCATTATTGTATTTCTTTTAAAAGCAAGGGGCTGTCCAAAAAAGACAGCCCTTTAAAATTACATTTATGGTCAGTAATTTGGTCCTAAAGTAATATTAGGGTATACACTTATTCCATTATAATATTGATTAGTCTGACCATTTTGTCCATCATTAGGTCTTGGTGGATACCAAGCTTTTATTGTATATGTATCCGTTGGCCAATTACCCGATAAATCAAATTTCCCATCTGAACGTGTTGTTCCAGATTTTACTTCAAATCCATTTGAATTATACATTACTACTTCTGCACCACTTTGAGTCGATCCTCCACCATATTGATATACAGTAAGTAAAAATTCAGGGACCTCTTCCTGAGAAGAAAACAAATTTCCATTGATTGCAAAGGCAGAAGCAATTGCAATAAGCAGTACTGCCGACAATAAAACAATTTTCTTTTTCATTTTTCTAAATTAATTTAATTTATTAAATAGTGAATAAAAACTGTAAAAATTTAAAAATATCTTTATGTCTAAGGTGATCTAATCATGTCAACATCCTCCTTCTGCAATTAAAAACGTTTATAAAAATTTATTTAGTAAAATGCCATTCTTACTGAAATATGTTAATCAATTCACTGACGTAGTATTGGGTTCATTAAATGTTTATGCCTCACAAATGATCATCCATATCTATGGAGTTTCTAAGAACCTACAAAAATGTTATAATTGAATCAAAGAAATTTTTTGAATGATAATGCTCGCAGAGAGGTAGTTGGAATTCAGATTTGACAATAAATATGTCATATTCGTCAATATATTCAATAATTTGAGCTGAAATTTTTTAGTTTGAAATTGTTTCAAATCAGGTATTATTAATTTAAAATTATGCTATAAATTAAAAAAATATTTTTTAGCCGTAAACATTAATCAGTTTGAAGAATTTCTGTAACTGCATTTGGAAGACAATATTAAAATGTATTATAATCTTAAAAGCTTTCCACATCGGCGTCAGGACTTTCGTCAGAATCATTCAAATTCTTTGTGTCGGGACCTGATTTACGCGGGGATAATTTAAGATTTGAAGTACAGGAGAAAAAAAAACTTCGCGAAGCGGCAGTCAATAAGGGTAAGGAAATTAATCCGGAATTATTTTATCAGATTCATCTTCATAGTAGTTGAATAATCTTCACTTTGCAACCGGCAAAAATAGATCCCGCTCGATAGTCCGCTGCCGTCAAAGCTTACCTGATACGATCCGGGATTTAAGCTTTCATTTATCAGAGTTGATAATTCTCTTCCAAGCATATCAAATACAACAAGTCTCACGTTCCCTCTTTTCGCTATATCAAATTTTATACTTGTAGCCGGATTAAACGGATTTGGAAAGTTCTGATAGAGATTGTAAGCTGCGGGAACATTCGTATTCACGGGCTGAATACCGACCGGCTCGTCTGGCGGAATGAAGCCGTATTGATTTGTTCTGTATCTGTCATGTCCGTATTGAGGCCAGGGGAAATCTTCGTGTGTAAAGGGAATGCCGGGTACAGTCCAGACGTGAAGGAATGTTTCATAAGCTGATCTGCTAGTAGCTACTAATTCAACTGAACTGTCATTATTAAGATCAACAAATGAAATTCCATTTACTAACCCTTCAGGTCTGAGTGGTGACCAGGGTAAATTATTTCCATCGGGTGAATAGGCATAAATATATCCATACCCATTAGGATTAAATGTATGCCATGTATTTGTTGCTACATTAAGATTATTTCCAAAGGTCAGTTTTCCTATCATTCCGGTTGCCCAATGTTCTCCCTGTCCATAATTTGGCCATCCTATAAATCGATTTAATGATTTATCAAATGCTGAAAAAGTTGTTCCATATTGGGTTCCTGTTGCAAAACCTATTTCGGAATTTCGGTTTATATCTCCCATTACAAGCGTTCCAAAATCCATGTAAGCACTGAAATGATTTTCACTTAATATGTTTCCATATATATCTAATTTCAAAAATTTATGGAGTCTAAAAGAAGAGGATGAGTTTTTATCTGCTGCAATTATAAAAAAAGTTAAATCTGAATTAGGGTCTATAAATAATGAAGGTGATGAACTCCATGAGAAATATGATGAATCAAAATAAATGGGAAAATTATTTGAGAAATTTTCTCCATCATGTTTGAAAATATGCACTGCGCCGGAATCAACAACTTGATTCACAAATTTACATGATGTAAATATTATTTCAGCATACCAGTCTGCGTTGATATCTCCAATAGCGGGATTATATCTTGCTCTGCCGGGAATATATTTAGGCCATCCTGCTCTTAGTGAACCATCATGATTATAAACAGTTACTTCATTTGTTTTACTTACAATAATTTCAAGTTTCCCGTTTAAATCTAAATCATACAGACTAATAAATTTCATTGGGTTTATGTCTCCATCACTATAACTAACAGGAAAACCGGGAAGTGAATTTCCAAATCTGTCTATTACATCAAATGAAAAAGCCATTCTTAAGACAATCTCCAGAAAACCATCTCCATTGACATCCCCTGATGCGACATCATGTATTAGCTCATTGTACCCTTTAGGGAAATTGGCAAAATTTGTTCCGTCATTGTTCAACACATAAAGATAGAGAGGCGGATTTGCTACACCTTCATAATCAAGAACAACAAAAATAATTTCTTTCTGACCATTTCTATCAATATCAGTAATTAATGGAATTCCTGCTTTTTGAAAAGGTCTCCGGTTTTGATCTAATAAAATTGGATAATTATTATAATAAACCGGAGTCTGAGACAGTATAGTATTCGCAATCAGTATCAGAAATAAGATCAATTTTTTTTTCATGTCAATTATATTTAAAGCAGGTAATAGAATTATTACCTGCTTTTTTCAAGTTAATAGATCAATAATTTGGTCCCAGGGTTACCGATGTGACTATGCTCGCTCCGGAATAAGTGAATCCGTTTTGTCCGTTTTGCCCGTCATTAGGTCTTGAAGGATACCAGGCTTTAACAGTATAGTTTCCTAAAGAATAAGGCCAATCCCGAGAATAAATTCCACCGGTTCCTGTTGTTCCGGAAAATAATGGATTATTTCCCGAATCATAAACTTCAATCTCAGCATCCATTTGAGTCGAACTCCCTCCGTACTGATAAACAGTTACTTGAAAATTCGGTAACGGATTTCCGGAATTTGAAAATAAATTTCCGTTAATAGCAAAAGCAGAAACAACTGCAATTAATAATACTGCCGACAATAAAACAATTTTCTTTTTCATTTTTCTAAATTAATTTAATTTATTAAATAGTGAATAAAAACTGTAAAAATTAAAAAATATCTTGATGTCTAAGGTGATCTAATCATGGCATCATCCTCCTTCTGCGTTTAAAAACGTTTATAAAAATTTATTTAGTTAAATGCCATACTAACTGAAATACTTTAATCAATTCACTGACGCAGTATTGGGTTCATTAAATGTTTATGCCTCACAAATGATCATCCATATCTATGGAATTTCTAAGAACCTACAAAAATGTTATAATGGAATCAAAGAAATTTTTTGAATGATAATGCTCTCAGAGAGGTAGTTGGAATTCAGATTTGACAATAAATACGTCATATTCATCAGTTTAATCAATAATTTGAGCTGAAATTTTTTAGTTTGAAATTGTTTCAAATCAGGTATTATTAATTTAAAATTATGTTATAAATTAATAATATTTTTCAGCTGTAAACATTAATCTGTTTGAAGAATTTCTGTAACTGCATTTAGAAGACAATAATAAAATGTATTATAATCTTAAAAGCTTTCCACATCGGCGTCAGGACTTTCGTCAGAATCATTCAAATTCTTTGTGTCGGGACCTGATTTACGCTGAGATAATTTAAGATTTGAAGTGCATGAGAAAAAAAAACTTCGTGAAGCGACAGTCAATAAGGGTAAGGAAATTAATCCGGAATTATTTTATCAGATTCATCTTCGTAGTAGTTGAATAATCTCCGCTTTGCAGCCGGCAAAAATAGATCCCGCTTGATAGTCCGCTTCCGTCAAAGCTAACCTGATATGTTCCGGGGTTTAAACTTTCATTTATTAAAGTTGATAGTTCTCTTCCAAGTATATCAAATACAACAAGACTTACTTTACCTTTTTTCGCTATATCGAACTTTATGCTCGTTGCCGGATTAAACGGATTTGGAAAGTTCTGATAAAGATTGAATGATGCGGGGACATTTGTATTCATAGGCTGAATACCGACCGGCTCATCGGGCGGGATGAAGCCGTGTTGATTGGTTCTGTATCTGTCATGTCCGTATTGAGGCCAGGGGAAATTTTCGTGAGTGAATGGAATGCCGGGAAATGTCCAAATATTTAAATTAAATTCTGCATTTGTTTGTGATGTTACAGAAATTAATTCTACTGACCCATCATTATTTAAGTCAGCTAAGGAAATTGCTTTAACGATTCCCCATGGTCTAAGAGGAGACCAAGATAATTGTTCTCCGCTTAAATTATAAGCGTATATCTTACCAAATCCTATGGGTTTTGCATCCCAGGAATTGGATATGATATTTAAAAAATTTCCAAATGCAAGTTTACCAATAACAACAGTTGCATAATGTTCACCGCCACCCGGTTGTGGCCAACCGGAAAATCTTTCCAGATTAGAATTAAAAACAGAAAGATTACTTAAATGTTGCTGAGTTCCTGTTGCAAATTCAATGTTTCCACTTTGGTTAATATCTCCCATAACTAATGTTCCATAATCATGACTTGCAAAATATGATCTGCTTGACAATATGTTGCCATTAATATTAAACTTCAAAAGTCTGTGACTTGTATAAGTTTGGCCTGTTGAAACTGCTGAATCTAAAACAATAGTAAAAAAGTAGAATCGGTATTATTTTTATTAATAAATAAGGAAGGTGATGAGCTCCAGGAGAGATATGGTTTTGGAAAATACATTGGCCAATGAGCCGAAAATAATTCTCCATTATTATTAAATATTGTAACGGATGCTGAATCTACGATCTGATTTACAAATTTAAAAGACGTAAAAATTAATTCTCCGTTACCATCTCCATCAATATCACCAATTGCAGGATTATATTGAGCTCTGCCTACAATTTTTTTTGGCCAGCCTGATTTGATTGTTCCATCAAAATTAAATACAGTTACTTCTTCAAATCTGCCGGTAATAATTTCAAGCTTACCGTCATTATCCAGATCATATAAACTTACAAATCTTGGAAGAACAAATTCATTTTCAATATAACTTACAGGAAATCCGGGAAGTCTATTTCCGAATCTATCAATTACGTCAATGGAATAGGTAAATCTTAAAACTATATCTAAAAACCCATCACCATTAACATCTCCACATGCCATATCAAAAAGAAGCTCATTATAACCTATCGGAAAATTCGGATAATTTGAACCGTCGCTCTTTATTACATGCAATAATAAAGGAGGATTTAAAATCCCATTATAATCAAGTGATGCAGTTATGATTTCTTTTTGACCGTCATTATCTAAATCTGTAATAAGAGGGATACCTACTTTTTGAAGCGGACGCCTTTGAGAATCAATGGTTTTTGATAAATAAGTGACCGGTGATTGGGCATATCCACCAATTGAAATTAAAAAGAATATAAAAATTAAAAATATACTCATAGATTTATTTATTACAATATGAGCAGGTAATATTACCTGCTCATATTGTATAATAATTAATAATTTGGTCCTAAAGTAATATTAGGATAAACACTACTTCCTGAGTAATATTGGTTGTTTTGTCCATATTGACCAACATAAGGTCTTGCTGGATACCATGCTTTAATAGTGTAAGTATCCGTTGGCCAATTTCCGGAAAGATCACATGTTCCATTAGTACCGGTTGTTCCTGTTTTAATTCTCGTTCCACTGGAAATTATACATCTCTACTTCTACTCCACTTTGAGTTGATCCTCCACCATACTGATATACTGTAAGTAAAAATACAGGAACCTCTTCCTGAGAAGAAAACAAGTTACCATTGATAGCAAAAGCAGAAGCAATTGCAATAAGTAACACTGCCGACAATAAAACAATTTTCTTTTTCATTTTTCTAAATTAATTTAATTTATTAAATAGTGAATAAAAACTGTAAAAATTAAAAAATATCTTGTTGTCTAAGGTGATCTACTCATGTCAACATCCTCCTTCTGCAATTAAAAACGTTTATAAAAATTTATTTGTTAATTGCCATTCTTACTGAAATATGTTAATCAATTCACTGACGCAGTATTGGGTTCATTAAATGTTTATGCCTCACAAATGATCATCCATATCTATGGAATTTCTAAGAACCTACAAAAATGTTATAATGGAATCAAAGAAATTTTTTGAATGATAATGCTCTCAGAGAGGTAGTTGGAGATTTGACAATAAATACGTCATATTCATCAGTTTAATCAATAATTTGAGCTGAAATTTTTTAGTTTGAAATTGTTTCAAATCAGGTATTATTAATTTAAAATTATGTTATAAATTAATAATATTTTTCAGCTGTAAACATTAATCTGTTTGAAGAATTTCTGTAACTGCATTTAGAAGACAATATTAAAATGTATTATAATCTTAAAAGCTTTCCACTTAGGCGTCAGGACTTTCGTCAGAATCATTCAAATTCTTTGTGTCGGGACCTGATTTACGCTGAGATAATTTAAGATTTGAAGTGCATGAGAAAATAAAACTTCGCGAAGCGGCAGTCAATTAGGGTAAGGAAATTAATCCGGAATTATTTTATCAGATTCATCTTCGTAGTAGTTGAATAATCTCCACTTTGCAGCCGGCAAAAATAAATCCCGCTCGATAGTCCGCTGCCGTCAAAGCTTACCTGATACGTTCCGGGATTTAAACTTTCATTTATTAAAGCTGATAATTCTCTTCCAAGCATATCAAATACAACAAGTCTTACATTACCTTTTTTCGCTATATCGAACTTGATGCTTGTAGCCGGATTAAACGGATTTGGAAAGTTCTGATAGAGATTGTATGATGCGGGAACATTTGTATTCATAGGCTGAATACCGACCGGCTCATCGGGCGGGATGAAACCGTATTGATTTGTTCTGTAACGGTCATGCCCGTATTGCGGCCAGGGGAGATTTTTTAAATCATAAATAGCGCCCGGGAAAGTCCAGATGTGTAGAATTGAACGTGCGACTCCGGTATCAAGTAAAGTTAACAATGCAAAATCCATTTGACCATCATTATTAATATCACAGAATGTTCCGGCAGCGGCAGGAATTCCGAGAGGTCGTAATGGTGACCAGGATGGTTGAACACCTTCTTTATTATAAAAATAAACCCAGCTTCTCAATGTGCCGAACTCGATAGTTTTTATATAAGAAACTACAAACATTTCATTTCCTATTTTTGTAATTAATGGAGAATTGTAAAAATATCCATTTCCGGTTAATGTCCAATTTAAAACAGGTGAATCATTACGATATAAATATATCGGAACCGCTTCTGATCCAAAAGCCTGATACAATTCATTGTTGAATGAATAAAGAGCTATTGAGCTAATCTGGCTACTAAAATCAGAAGGTATATTTAATCTATATTGAATTTTTCCATCCGGACGGTGTTTTGTAAATCTATTTCTATTAAAAGAAAAATTAGGCGGGTAATACCTGGCAGAATTTGTTAATATGAAAACAGAATCTGTAATTTCATTTTTATATATTGTAGCCGGTTGTGAATAAAATGAATAATTAGAGTCAACATGCATTGGATATCCCGGGAAATATGTTCCGTTATATCTAAAGATATGTGTATAATTCGAATCACTCTGAGGTTCAAAAGAGCTAAATGTTTCCGAAGAATTTACAATAATTTCACCAAATCCATCATTATCGAGATCTGCAATGGAAGTCGGTGTTAAATAAACATTATCCGGAAATCCGGGTAATCTTCTTGGCCAGCCGGGTAAAACATTTCCTTTATGATCGAATACATTAATGTAATTATTCGCAACAGTTATTATCTCTGGAAACCCATTATTATTCAGATCAAATAACGCTACCTGTGCAAGCTTATCATGAGGATAATAAATCGGAAACCCGTTTAAGTATTTACCATCAGGTTTTATAACCCATAAGCTATCCTTATCTCTTAAGACTACATCTAAAAAACCATCATTATTAACATCTCCGGCAGCAATTGCAGGCCATCCAGCTCGGTCATAATTAATAGTAATGGGCCAGCCATTAAGTTTTGACCCATCACTTTTAATAAGATATACTCTATTATGACGTGGCTTATGTAAGCAGAATAATATTTCATTGTTTCCGTCCTTATCAAAATCTGCGACAATGGGTGTTACACCATAGAATATGGGTTGATATGTGGAATCAAGCGAAAGAGGAAAACCCTGCAGGTAAACCGGAACCTGAGCAAATATCAATCTGCTACCTATAATTGAAATAATAATTAAGAGTATTTTCATTTTCTATTCTTATATTTTCATTAATCACAAATTAATGTTGGATTTACTGGACCAAAATTTACTGGTGTTGTCCCCGATCCCGGGTGATAAACATTTTGCGAAGCTGAACAATCATCCTTGGTAACTGTAACAGTATATGTTCCTTCATTTAAATTAGTAAGATAGCAAATTCCCGTTTCAGTCGTTGGACCACAGGAAGCGTAAGTTGTAGAACCAATCTTTGCAGTTGCATACCAGCCGGCTTTATTAGAATACTGAATGTTACATTGTATTTGTTGTGCATTAAATTCTGTAACTTCTTCCTGATATGAAAATAAATTTTCATTGATTGCAAAAGCAGAAGCAATTGCAATAAGTAACACTGCCGACAATAAAACAATTTTCTTTTTCATTTTTCTAAATTAATTTAATTTATTAAATAGTGAATAAAAACTGTAAAAATTAAAAAATATCTTGATGTCTAAGGTGATCTAATCATGGCATCATCCTCCTTTCGCGTTTAAAAACGTTTTTAAAAATTTATTTAGTTAATTGCCATTCTTACTGAAATATGTTAATCAATTCACTGACGTAGTATTGGATTCATTAAATGATTATGCCTCTTAAATGATCATCCATATCTATGGAATTTCTAAGAACCTACAAAAATGTTATAATGGAATCAAAGAAATTTTTTGAATGATATTGCTTGCAGAGAGGTAGTTGGAATTCAGATTTGACAATAAATATGTCATATTCGTCAATATATTCAATAATTTGAGCTGAAATTTTTTAGTTTGAAATTGTTTCAAATCAGGTATTATTAATTTAAAATTATGCTATAAATTAAAAAAATATTTTTTAGCCGTAAACATTAATCAGTTTGAAGAATTTCTGTAACTGCATTTAGAAGACAATAATAAAATGTATTATAATCTTAAAAGCTTTCCACATCGGCGTCAGGACTTTCGTCAAATTCAAATTCTTTGTGTCGGGACCTGATTTACGCTGAGATAATTTAAGATTTGAAGTGCATGAGAAAAAAAAACTTCGCGAAGCGGCAGTCAATAAGGGTAAGGAAATTAATCCGGAATTATTTTATCAGATTCATCTTCGTAGTAGTTGAATAATCTCCACTTTGCAGCCGGCAAAAATAAATCCCGCTCGATAGTCCGCTGCCGTCAAAGCTTACCTGATACGTTCCGGGATTTAAACTTTCATTTATTAAAGCTGATAATTCTCTTCCAAGCATATCAAATACAACAAGTCTTACATTACCTTTTTCGCTATATCGAACTTGATGCTTGTAGCCGGATTAAACGGATTTGGAAAGTTCTGATAGAGATTGTATGATGCGGGAACATTTGTATTCATAGGCTGAATACCGACCGGCTCGTCTGGCGGGATGAAGCCGTATTGATTTGTTCTGTAACGGTCATGACCATATTGAGGCCAGGGAAAATCTTCGTGTGTGAATGGAATGCCGGGGATAGTCCATATGTGCAAATATGTTTCTCTATCTGTCAAAGTTGAAAGAGCAATTAATTCAACTGAACCATCATTGTTAAGATCTGACAAGGATATGGCATTTACTAGTCCTGTTGGTCTCAATGGCGACCATGATAAAGGAGAACCATCTTTAAAGTATGCATAAACAGAACCAAACCCAGACGGATTTTGAGCAGTCCAGGTATTTGCTGCGATATTAAGTTCTGTGTTTGATGTGATTTTTCCAATAACCGGTGTCGCCCAATGTTCGCCAACACCTTCGTTTGGCCAGCCCGAGAGCTTTTTCATTCGATTCGAGTAAACCGAGAGACTGGACGGATTACCTTGGTTACCATTGGCAAATTCAATTGTTCCATCATATTCAAAGTCTCCCGCAACAAGGGTCCCCAATCCATTTAAAACCGAATTATATCCAATTTCAACAATCTCACCCATGATATTATATTTGATGAGTCTATTTTTACTAATACCTCCAATAGCATTAGTTCTTGTAGACATTAAAATCATAGTAGAGTCGCTATTGTTTTTATTTAAAATGATCGTAGGTGAAGCTCCCCAGTTATAATAACCTGAATCTGAATATACGGGCCAACCGGATGAAAAATTTTCACCATTGCTCTTGAATATTCTCATGCTGGAAGAATCGACATTACCCGAAAGTATTTTAAGTGAGGGAACAATTATTTCTGCAAATCCATCATTATCGATGTCACCAATTGCCGGATTGGTTTGAAATATTCCTGCAATATATCTTGGCCAGCCGGCTTTCATTTTTCCTTTAAAATTAAATACAGCAATTTCATTCTTCTTGCCGGTTATAATTTCTAGAGTTCCATCATTATCTAAATCATATAAGTTAACTGGCTTAAAGGGGTTGACGTCCCCATCACTATAAGGAATTGGAAATCCCGGGGAAAAATTGCCATCCTTATCCAACACAATAATTGAATTTGTTGTTCTTAAAATTATTTCAAGATATCCGTCTCCATTAAGGTCTCCGGATGCAATACATAAAATCAATTCATTAAAAGACTTTGGAAAATTAGAAAAATTTGTACCATCACTTTTTATAATATGAAGCAAAGGTAAATTGGATCCGAATATATCAACAGTAAAAAAGATAATTTCTTTCTGACCATTTCTGTCAATATCTGCAATTAAAGGTACGCCTGCTTTTTGAAATGGTGATCGGAGAGAATCGGCAATTATTGGATAACCTGAGAAATAATAAGGAGTCTGCGGAACAATATTGTCCGACAGCATCAGTGTAAATAATAATATCAGGCTAAATTTCATGTTTAAAAATGGAACAGGCATTTTGTGCTTGTTCCTGAAATGGAATTCCTTTAAAAATTTAATAATTTGGTCCAAGTACTATAACTTCATCGTTATCATTATCATGATAAAAACCCAGCAAAGATCCGGATTGTCCATCATTGGGCTGCGGCGGATAATAGGCATACACATTATAAGTTCCGGTAGCTAATGTAGTATAACACCAACCGTTAACATCAGTCGTACCGGAAAACTGGAGAGTTGTTCCAATAAAATACTTTACTGATGCTCCTTGTTGCGGTGAACTTCCTCCATACTGCATTACCCGAATGTTGAATGCAGGAAGCGGAAGCGGTTCTGAATTTGCTTTCGACGAAATTGTCTCATTGACTGCAAATGTTGCAATCGCTGCAAGTACTATTGCTGTTGATATTAATATCTTTTTCATTTTTTATAATTAATTTAAGTTAGTAAATAGTGAGTAGAAACTTTAGAGATTATAAATCTTCATAATCTCTTTTCTCGTAAATTTATTTTATCAGATTCATTTTCAAAGTAGTTATATAATTTTCACTTTGCAGCCGGCAAAAATAAATCCCGCTTGATAGACCGCTTCCGTCAAAGCTTACCTGATATGTTCCGGGATTTAAACTTTCATTTATTAAAGTTGATAATTCTCTTCCAAGTATATCAAATACAACAAGTCTAACATTACCTTTTTTCGCTATATCGAACTTGATGCTTGTAGCCGGATTAAACGGATTAGGGAAATTTTGGTAAAGATTGAATGATGCCGGGACATTTGAATTCATAGGCTGTATACCGACCGGCTCATCGGGCGGGATGAAACCGTATTGATTGGTTCTGTAACGGTCATGTCCGTATTGAGGCCAGGGGAAATCTTCGTTAGTGAATGGAATGCCGGGGATAGTCCAGACGTGGAGAAATGTTTCATTCCCGGTTCGAGTAGAAGTCGCAATTAACTCAACCGATCCGTCATTATTTAGATCAGCAAATGAAACTCCATTAACTAACCCTTCAGGTCTGAGTGGTGACCAGGGTAAATTAACTCCTTCCGGTGTATATGCATAAATATACCCATACCCATTTGGATTAAATGTATGCCATGTATTTGTTACTACATTGAGATTATTTCCAAAGGTCAGTTTCCCTATCATTCCTGTTGCCCAATGTTCACCCTGTCCGTAATTTGGCCATCCTATAACTTGATTCAATGATTTATCAAATGCTGAAAAAGTTGATCCATATTGAGTTCCTGTAGCAAATTCTAAATCCCCATTTCGGTTTGCATCTCCCATTACAAGTGTTCCATAATCCATATATGCGCTATAATATTCAGTGAATAGTTTGTTTCCCTGAAAATCAAGCTTTAGAAACTTGTGCAATTCAAAACCTTGAGTGTTAAATTTATCTAAGACAACATTAAAAAAGGATAAACTCGGATCATTAGGGTGAATGAATAATGAAGGTGACGAACTCCATGAAAAATATAGTGAATCAAAAAATATAGGAAAATTGTTTGAATAAATTTCACCATCATGTTTGAAAATATGCACTGCGCCGGAATCAACAAATTGATTCACAAGCTTAAATGATGTAAATATCAATTCGCCATAGCCGTCACCATTAATATCTCCAATTGCCGGATTGTAATTTGCTCTGCCGGGGATATATCTTGGCCACCCGTTTCTTATAGAGCCATCATGGTTGAAGATAGAAACATTATTATTCTTGCTGACAATAATTTCAAGCTTTCCGTCATTATCAAGATCATATAAACTGATAAATTTAGTCGGGAAAACATCTCCATCACTATAGTTTACAGGAAAACCGGGAAGTGAATTTCCAAATCTGTCTATTACATCAAATGAAAAAGCCATTCTTAAGACAATCTCCAGAAAACCATCTCCATTAACATCACCTGATGCGACATCATGTATCAGCTCATTGTATCCTTTAGGGAAATTGGCAAAATTTGTTCCGTCATTATTCAAAACATAAAGATAGAGGGGCGGATTTGCTATACCTTCATAATCAAGAACAACAAAAATAATTTCTTTCTGACCATTTCTATCAATATCAGTAATTAATGGAATTCCCGCTTTTTGAAAGCGTTTCCGGTTGTCATCAACTGTAATGGGATAATTATTGTAATAAACCGGAGTCTGAGACAACGTAGTCTTCGCAATTAGTATTAGAATTAAGATTAATATTTTTTTCATGTCAAATATTTTTAAAGCAGGTAATTGAATTATTACCTGCCTTTTTTCAAGTTAATAGATCAATAATTTTGTCCCAGGGTTACTGATGTGACTATGTTCGCTCCGGAATAAGTGAACCCGTTTTGTCCGTTTTGCCCGTCATTAGGTCTTGCAGGATACCAGGCTTTAACTGTATAGTTTCCTAAAGCATAAGGCCATTCCCGAGAATAAATTCCATCTGTTCCTGTTGTTCCGGAAAATAATTCATTATTTCCCGAATCATAAACTACAATCTCTGTACCCATTTGAGTCGAACCACCTCCGTATTGATAAACAGTTACTTTAAAATTCGGTAATGGATTTTCGGAATTTGAAAATAAATTTCCGTTAATGGCAAAAGCAGAAACAACTGCAATTAATAATACTGCCGACATTAAAACAATTTTCCTTTTCATTTTTCAAAATTAATTTAAGTTAATAAATAGTGAATAGAAACTATAAAGATTAAAAACATATCATGATGTCTAAGTTGATCTAATCATTTCATCATCCTCTTTTCGCGTTTAAAAACGTTTATAAAAATTTATTAAGGTAAATCCCAAACATACGGAACTATGTTAATCAGTTCACTGCCGCAGTATTCATATTTCCACCAGCTGCCGTTTACAAATATTATTTCAAAATGATAATCCTCGCATAACATTATGGTAACTGTTAATTTTTTAATTTCAGACTCCGTCGTTTTAGTAATTGCAAAAGAGAACAGGATCATTATAACAAAGGCTATAGTTTTCATAATTTATAAAAGAGTTAAATTCTTATTACAAAAGTACAGATAACTTTTTAGAATAAAAAAATATTTTATTTGATTTGCAGAGTGAAGGTTTATATGCTTTCTATTAAATTGAGTTGTAATTAGCTTTATTTAATAAAATTTGCAGAGTATGTATGAACTGTTAAAATTCTGAGAAAGGAAGAATTACCGGAATTTGAAGCGTATCTAAACTCGCCTTTTTTAAATTCGAGCGAAGTCATTAAGGAGATATTCAAAATTTTGCTCAGGTATTATCCGGAATTTGATCCGTTAAAAATAAATTATAGGATTCTCTCACGAATGAAAGTTATTGATAAATTTTACAGTGAGAGTGAGATCAGAGCTTACATTTCCAAGCTGAATAGAAAGTTACTGGAGTTTCTGACAATAAAAAAATTTAATGAAAGCGATTTTCTGAAGGATGAACTTCAAATAGACGTTTTTGCGGGACCGAACTGGTATCTATAGAGCCTAATTCTGGGATTAATTATAAAATCTTAGCGGAGTTAGGAGCTCCGCTTTTTCATGTATTTTATATTTCTGTGTCTATTTCGCCATTATCATCCGCTTAATTTCAGTAAAGCTGTCCGTCGATAATTTATAAAAGTATACACCGCTTGATAAATTGTTACCGTCAAAGCTTACCTGATATGTTCCGGGATTTAAACTTTCATTGATTAAAGTTGATAATTCTCTTCCAAGCATATCAAATACAACAAGTTTCACATTACCTTTTTTCGCTATATCGAATTTTATGCCCGTGACCGGATTAAATGGATTAGGGAAGTTCTGATAGAGATTGTATGCAGCGGGAACATTCGTATTCATAGGCTGAATACCGACCGGCTCGTCTGGCGGGATGAAGCCGTGTTGATTGGATCTGTAACGGTCATGACCGTATTGCGGCCAGGGGAAATCTTCGTGTGTGAAGGGAATGCCGGGGATAGTCCACACATGGAGATAAGTTTCATTGGAGGTCTTTGAAGAGGTTGCTATTATTTCTATTGAGCCATCATTATTAAGATCCGCCAATGACATAGCTTCTACCAATCCAATGGGGCGGATAGGTGACCAGGGCAGTTGTGAACCATCTTGGTTATATGCATAAATAAATCCATATCCTAAAGGATCATAAGCATACCAATTATTGGCTGCGATGTTAAGTTCTTTATTATATAAGAGTTTTCCAATAACCGGTGTTGCCCAATGCTCACCAACACCTTCATTTGGCCAGCCGGACAACTTTATCATTCGATTCGAATAAACAGTGAGACTAGATGGATTCCCTTGGTTACCATTGGCATATTCTATTGTTCCATTGTCATCAATGTCACCGGAAACCAGAGTACCCAATCCATTAAGTACAGAGTTATATCCGATATCAACAATCTCACCCACGATATTGTATTTTATAAGTCGATTTTTGCTAATACCTCCGATATCATTCGCTTTTTTAGTTGACATTACAATCAGAGAAGAATCGCTATTGTTTTTATTTAAAATGATTGTAGGTGAAGCCCCCCAGTTATAATAACCTGAATCAGAATAAACGGGCCAATCTGAAGAGAAATTATCTCCGTTCTCTCTGAAAATTCTAATGGCAGAAGAATCAATTACACCTGATGTAAATCTCTTATGAGTTGCAGCGACTATCTCTCCATATCCGTCATTATCAAAATCACCAACGGCCGGATTTGTCCGCATAACGCCCGCTATATATCTTGGCCATCCTTGTCTGAGAACTCCGTCAAAATTGTAAACTGCAATTTGATTATTCTTACTTACAATTAATTCAAGCTTCCCGTCATTATCAAAATCATAAAGACTTATGGGTTTTGAAGGGTTATAATCTCCGTCATTATAAGAAATAGGAAATCCGGGCAAGTGATTTCCGAATCTGTCAATTACATCTATTGAATTAGTCAGCCTGACAGCAATATCCAAATACCCGTCTCCGTTAACATCTCCGGAAGCAATGCAGAGGAGAACTTCATTAAACCCTTTCGGAAAACCGGGAAAGTGTGAACCGTCACTGCGGATCACATACAAAAATCCTGCAGGACTTGCAACACCGTTATAATCAACCGAAAAAAAGATTATCTCCTGATGATTATCTTTGTCTATATCAGCTATAAGCGGTATTCCGGATTTTTGGAAAGTAGCTCGTTGAGAATCTAAGATCACCGGATAACCAGGATAATAAAATGGAGTTTGTGCAGTTACACTTTCTTGAAAAAGTAATATTACAAATAATATATATGTTTTAATTCTCATGATTTAAAGATCGAACAGATAAAAATTATCTGTTCGCTATATTCAATTTTAATAATTAGGACCCAAAACTATTGTTTCATTGTCGTTACTGTCGTGATAGTAACCTAACAAACTTCCTGACTGACCATCGTTAGGCTGAGCCGGGTAATAAACATATACATTATATGTATCGGTAGCCAATGTTGTATAACACCAACCGTTTGAATTCGTTGTTCCTGTAAAGACCGTGCTGCCACCGACCATATATTTTACTTGAGCGTCAACCTGTGGACTGGTGCCACCATACTGCATAACCCGAATGTTGAATGCAGGAAGCGGAAGCGGTTCTGAATTTGCTTTCGACGAAAGTGTTTCATTGAGTGCAAATGTTGCAATCGCTGCAAGAACTATTACTGTTGAAATTATTATCTTTTTCATTTTTCTAAATTAATTTAAGTTAATAAATAGTGAATAGAAACTATAAAGATTAAAAACATATCATGATGTCTAAGGTGATCTTATCATGGCAACATCCTCCTTCTACATTTAAAACGTTTATAAAAATTTATTAAGGTAAATCCCAAACATACGGAACTATGTTAATCAGTTCACTGCCGCAGTATTCATATTTCCACCAGCGGCTGTTTACAAACATTTTTTCAAAGTGATAATCCTCGCATAACATTATGGTAACTGTTAATTTTAATTTTCTGACTCCGTTGTTTTAGTAATTGCAAAAGAGAACAAGATCATTATAACAAAGGCTATAGTTTTCATAATTTATAAATGAGTTAAATTCTTATTACAAAAGTAGAGATAACTTTTTAGAATAAAAAAAATATTTTATTTGATTTGCAGAGTGAAGGTTTATATGCTTTCTATTAAATTGAGTTGTAATTAGCTTTATTTAATAAAATTTGCAGAGTATGTATGAACTGTTAAAATTCTGAGAAAGGAAGAATTACCGGAATTTGAAGCGTATCTAAACTCGCCTTTTTTAAATTCGAGCGAAGTCATTAAGGAGATATTCAAAATTTTGCTCAGGTATTATCCGGAATTTGATCCGTTAAAAATAAATTATAGGATTCTCTCACGAATGAAAGTTATTGATAAATTTTATGGGGAGAGTGAGATCAGAGCTTACATTTCCAAGTTGAATAGAAAGTTACTGGAGTTTTTGACAATAAAAAAATTTAATGAAAGCGATTTTTTGAAGGATGAACTTCAAATAGACGTTTTTGCGGGACCGAACTGGTATCTATAGAGCCTAATTCTGGGATTAATTATAAAATCTTAGCGGAGTTAGGAGCTCCGCTTTTTCATGTATTTTATATTTCTGTGTCTATTTCGCCATTATCATCCGCTTAATTTCAGTAAAGCTGTCCGTCGATAATTTATAAAAGTATACACCGCTTGATAAATTGTTACCGTCAAAGCTTACCTGATATGTACCGGGATTTAAACTTTCTTTTATTAAAGTTGATAATTCTCTTCCAAGTATATCAAATACAACAAGTTTCACATTCCCTTTTTTCGCTATATCGAACTTGATGCTCGTTGCCGGATTAAAAGGATTAGGAAAGTTCTGATAAAGATTGAATGATGAGGGGACATTCGTGTTCATAGGCTGAATACCGACCGGTTCGTCAGGCGGGATAAAGCCGTGTTGATTTGTTCTGTATCTGTCATGTCCGTATTGAGGCCAGGGAAAATCTTCGTATGTGAAGGGAATGCCGGGGATAGTCCACACATGGAGATAAGTTTCGTTGAAAGTCTGAGAAGAAGTTGCAATGATTTCTATTGAGCCGTCATTATTTATATCTGAGAGTGAAATTGAATTTACTAAACCAATTGGTCTCAAAGGTGACCAGGGAAGCGGAGAGCCGTCTTTATTGTATGCAAAAATATTACCGTAACCTTTTGGATTAAATGCGTTCCAATTATTATCTGAAATTATAAGATCATTTGAGTTGGATAATTTACCAATAACCGGTGTTGCCCAAAACTGACCTACTCCTTCGTTCGGCCATCCGGGAATTTTTTCCATCATATTTGAGTACAAACTTAAAGAAGTTGGATTACCTTGATTTCCATTACAGAATTCAGGGCTCCAGTCGCGGTCAACATCTCCAATTACTAAAGTTCCAAGTGCATTTAGAACAATGTTGAAGCCTCTGTCAATAACATTTCCCTTTATGTCATACTTTGTCAGACGGTTGTTAGTATAACCACTTGAAATGCTTAAGTAAGAAGACATTAAGATGAAAGTTGAATCTGTGTTCGATTTATTAATAATCAATGTAGGAGATGCGCCAGTATTATTATATGAGGAATCATAACTCACCGGCCAATTGCTCGAGAAATTCTCTCCATTGCTTCTGTAAATTCTAAGCTTTGGTACATTTTGAAAAGATATTATTGGTACGACAATTTCTGCCAATCCATCATTGTCAATATCCGCTATTGCGACATTTGTTTGGCATATTCCGGAATAAGATTTTGGCCAACCGTTCCTCAAAACTCCATTCGAATTAAAGACAGCCGTTTCTTCATTCTTGCTTACAACTATTTCAAGTAAACCATCGCTGTCAAGATCATAGATATTGATTCCTTTCAAAGGGTTTATATCTCCATCGGAGTAATTTATCGGAAATCCAGGAAGTGAATTTCCAAACCTATCAATCACATCAAACGAATTTGTTAATCGAATTGCCAGATCATTATAACCATCACCATTAACATCTCCCGAAACCATATCCAATATTAGTTCATCGTATCCTTTAGGAAAGTTTGGATAATTAGTACCGTTACTATTGATTACATATAACATTCCTGCCGGATTTGCTGATCCATTATAATCAACAGTAAAAAATACAATTTCTTTTTGACTGTCATTTTCAAAGTCAGTAATTAACGGAGTTCCTGCCTTTTGAAACTGCTTTCTTGAACTATCAACAATAAAGGGAAATCCAGGATAGTACACCGGATTTTGGCAAAAAATACATTCTGAAATTGCAAGCAGAAGGATAATTATTGAATATTTTTTTTTCATAATTAATAACAAATGCTCAGATAAAATAAATTTATCTGAGAAAATTTTCATTTTAATAGTTTGGACCTAACACAATTGTTTCATTATCATTACTATCATGGTAATACCCCAACAATGAACCTGATCTGCCATCGTTAGGTCTGGGCGGATAATAAACATACACGTCATATGTGTCAGTATCCAGGGTAGTATAATACCATCCGTTATCCCATGTTAAACCTGTATGAACTATATTCCCATTAATCTTATAAACTACTTCCGCACCGTTTTGGTAACTTGTGCCACCATATTGCATAACACGAATGTTGAATGCGGGAAGTGGAAGCGGTTCGGAATTTGCTTTCGACGAAATTGTTTCATTGACTGCAAATGTTGCGATCGCTGCAAGAACTATTATTGTTGAAATTATTATCTTTTTCATTTTTCTAAATTTAAGTTATTAAAAAGTGAATAGAAACTATATAGATTAAAAACATACCTGATGTCTAAGGTGGTCTTTTCATGTCATTATCCTCCTTCTGTGTTTAAAAACGTTTATAAAAATTTATTATGGTAAATCCCAAACATACGGAACTATGTTAATCATTTCACTGCCGCAGTATTCATATTTCCACCAGCGGCCGTTTACAAATATTATTTCAAAGTGATAATCCTCGCATAACATTATGGTAACTGTTAATTTTTTAATTTCAGACTCCGTCGTTTTAGTAATTGCAAAAGAGAACAGGATCATTATAACAAAGGCTATAGTTTTCATAATTTATAAAAGAGTTAAATTCTTATTACAAAAGTAAAGTTATCTTTTTAAAATAAAAAAAATATTTTATTTGATTTGCAGAGTGAAGGTTTATATACTTTCTATTAAATTGAGTTGTAATTAACTTTATTCAATAAAATTTGCAGAGTATGTATGAACTGTTTAAAAGTCTGAGAAAGGAAGAATTACCGGAATTTAAAGCGTATTTAAATTCGCCTTACTTGAATTCGAGCGAAGTCATTAAGGAGATATTTAAAATATTGCTCCGGTATTATCCGGAATTTGATCCGATAAAAATAAATTATAGCATTCTCTCACGAATGAAAGTTATAGATAAATTTTATGGGGAGAGTGAGATCAGAGCTTACATTTCCAAGCTGAATAGAAAGTTACTGGAGTTTTTGTCAATAAAAAAATTTAATGAAAGCGATTTTCTGAAGGATGAACTTCTGATGGACGTATTATCAGAGAGGGGTTTGAAAAAACAGTTTTTAAATATTCATTCGGAATACTGTGATAAATTAAAAAATTACGGAATAGAGTTTGGCAATCCCCGAAAGGAATATAAAGCCGCTTCACGATATTTTGATTTTTCCGAAAGCTATTTCTCCGTCTTAAAAAAATCCGATGCAGATAAGCAAATCAGTATCATAGAAAAATGCAGAAGGCTTTCTGCTGAAGAATTTTTTATTAAGATAATTGCTGACAATATTACATATTTGATCTATGTACCGGAGTTTGGAAATGTTAACAGAGAGGATTTAAAAACTGATAAAAATATAATTAATTTTATTTATGATAATTTAAATATTGAAGAAAAGACGCCTCTTGTAATCTTATATAAAAGGCTTTTCGATTTGTTTTATTTTCTCTCCGGCAGCGTTCATTACATAGGATACCGGGATTATTTTATTAAGCTTTCTCCTGAACTTAACATTAAGGAAAGATCCTATCATTATAAAAATCTTTTTATCTTTTGTTCATTAATGCGAAAGTCCGGATTATCTTTAACCCTTTCTAACAAGCCTGATAAAAATGCCGCTAAAAACTTTCCGGAGATCAACTTTAAAAGAGAATCATTTAAGCTGATGAAATATTTTTTGGAATCGGGACTTTATAAAGAAGGTGAGGATAAGTTTATATCTTCCGTTATAATACTTAACATTCTTAAGCTGGCAGACAGAAAAAAAGATATCTCATTGGTTGAAAAATTTATAGAAATTCACAGAGAAGATTTTAAATCCGGAGAGTTGAACAGTTTGATCGTATTTGCCCGCATTTATAAAAATGTATACGGAAGAAATTATAATACAGCTTTTGCCGATCTTGTAAATATTGAGCTGTCAAATATTATTTTTAAATATGAAATGAGAATTTTGAGAATGCGGCTTTTGTATGAAAAAAACGAAATTGAAAATTTAATAGACGACATAAATTCAGCCCGCGAATATATTAAAAGAGATAAATTTTTAAGTGAAGTGCACAAAATTAGAGAGAATAATTTTATAAAATTTCTGGAAGTTTTATGCACAAAGAATACCATTAGAGAATTAAAAAAATCAACCGCACTCCTTATTAAGGAACATGAAATATTGAATAAAGAATGGCTGATTGATAAATATAAAATTAAATTGAAAATTGATTAACCTGTATAACTCCCCTCACTTTAACATCAAATAAACGAATTTTCTAATTAGTAACGCAGGCATACCAATCAGGAGATTGTGTACGAGGAAATAAATTATTTGTAATTTGTAGTTTAAAATTAATTTCGAATTCTCTGATTCGAAATGTAAACCATAGATTAATATTTAGGCAGAATGGGAATGAAGGGAAAGAGATTGTGAACCGGGAAACTTTTTACTCAGGATATTTCCAATTCATCAGGATTTCTTCTTGTATCCCAAATGTGAAGTATACTAATTTTTATATTATTTTTAATTTTATTCACTTCATAGAAAATTTTATAATCTCCTTTAATTAAACACCTAGCATCATAATCATGAACCTTCTTACCAAGATCAGTGAAAAAAGACAAATGCCGGATCAGATTATTAAATTCATTCCTTAATTTCAAACTGTACTTTTTGTTACCTGTAGTTTTAATCCTTTCGATCTTCTTTTGCTTTTAAAGACCATATTATTCTTTCAGCCATTTTTCTTCATCTTCATTTATCTCATCATCAGTAATGTATTCCTTTTTTTTTATTTGCATCTTTTCTTTATCAAGAATTTTCTTTCTTTTATCTGAAATAAATACGGATTCCTGTTTGTAATTTTCAAGAATTGTTTTAATTATCAGCAGGAGATTTTCATCATCAATTTCTTCAATATTATCTATAATTTTATGTTTTAATTCTTTGGTTGTCAAAGTGAATTTAACTTAAATTAAATTTAGTTAATTCTGCGTGGTATTATTATCTACTAATAAATATGAAAGCTGGTATACAAGATTAATCTATAACTATGTTCTGAATGGATTTATTATTCTCAATTTTCCTTCTATGGTTTGGTTATTTTGCATATCCTCAGAAAATAGGATTGAAGAATTGCATTTGATAGCAGCTGAAATTATTAAACTATCCCAATAGCTGTAAAGATATTTATTCATAATATCAAAAGCTTTATATATAATATCTTTGTCAATCAAAACTAAATTGAATTTATCAATAAGAAATTTTCCATGTCTGAATGTTTCATCTTTATTTAATTTTAATTTTTTCAGACATATATTCACATTTTCATTTATTACCTGAGTACTGATGTAACTTTGTTCATCAAGCAGGAGTGAACTCGTTTTATGCTTTTTCTCAAGATCGATATCTACAAGATATATTAATATATTCGAATCAAAAAAAAATATATCATCTGTCGTGTAATTCATCTCTGTCAAATTTATAATTATTCAAATCAACCCGGATATCTTTATAATATTCAAATGCTTCTTCAGCAAGACTTATTTTTTTAGAATTATTTTTTAACTCTTCTTTCTCATCCGCCTTAATTGTCACTTCAATGTTCTCGGCAATGAAATCTTCAGGTAATTCAATAGTTATTTTATTTCTGCCGTTTCTTTTTATTTTTCTCGTTATAGTTTCCATAATTTTTTGAAATTAGAATTTAAAATCTCTCTCTTCTTTAAATCAAAATAAAATACTGAATTCAATACTGCAATAAAATGAATATTATGCAGATCAGAAAATGAAAAGAAATCTTTAAATTTACTCATACAAGTTTAATTATTAGATTTTTATTCGGCTTTTCATCCAAACCGTCAGCTGTAAATCCGCGTTCATCATTATCTATTCTCAATTTTCAAAACTGCGTCGATATTTTCGCCTGTGTAGTTGATCTCTGTTACTGAATTACGAATTTCTCTTGCGTTAATAAAGTAATACGCTTTTACTTTGTATTTATCCACAGGGAAATTTCTTAAAGAAAAGTAAATCTTACCGTTAGATCCCGTAATTCCGGACTGTAGCAGAATGTCGTCCATGCTGAAAATATTTACTTCTGCATTAGAAAGAACTGCAGCACCGTCTTCCTCATAAACTGAAACAGTTAAAAAAGAATCATTTGAATTTTCTGAATGGATCTTTTGAAACGGAAATAATGAAAAGAGCAGTAAGCTAACCGCTCCGGATAAAATAATTTTTTTAGTCATTTCTGTAATTTTAAATTTTAAATTTTAAATTTTAAATTTTAAATTTTTATTAAAGATAATTCTTTTGATTTATATATGCAGATAATTTTCTCTTTCCATTTTTCATTTATCATTTATCATTATCCATTTATCATTTATCATTTTATGAAATTCATCTTCATAGTATTTATATAATCTCCGCTTTGCAGCCGGCAAAAATAAATCCCGCTTGATAGTCCGCTTCCGTCAAAACTTACCTGATACGTTCCGGGATTTAAACTTTCATTTATTAAAGTTGATAATTCTCTTCCAAGTATATCAAATACAACAAGTCTGACGTTCCCTCTTTTCGCTATATCGAACTTGATGCTTGTCGCCGGATTAAACGGATTGGGAAAGTTCTGATAAAGATTAAAAGATGCGGGGACATTCGTATTCATAGGCTGAATACCGACCGGCTCATCGGGCGGGATGAAGCCGTGTTGATTTGATCTGTAACGGTCATGCCCGTATTGAGGCCAGGGGAAATCTTCGTTTGTATACGGAATGCCGGGAATAGTCCAGACGTGAAGAAAAGTTTCTCCTCCGGTTCTTGAGGAAGTCGCAATAAGTTCAACCGAACCGTCATTATTTAGATCAGCGAATGAAATTCCATTTACTAATCCTTCTGGTCTAAGCGGTGACCAGGGTAAATTATTTCCCTCAGAAGTATATGCATAGATGTAACCAAATCCATTAGGATTTACTGCATGCCATGTATTTGTTACCACAGTTAGATTATTTCCAAAAGTTAGTTTGCCTATCATTCCGGTTGCCCAATGTTCACCTTGACCTTCGTTTGGCCATGACCCGGGATAACGATTTAGTAAATTATCAAAAGCTGAAAAAGTTATTCCATATTGAGTTCCTGATGCAAATTCAATTTCTCCATTATTGTTAAAATCTCCCATGACGAGTGTACCATAGTCCATATAATCTTGATAATAAGATATATCTAAAATGTTAGCATTTGGATTAAATTTAATAAATTTATGCAGACGAGCTCCTAAACCATGTTTATCTAATTGAACCACAAAAAAAGTTGAATCAATATTATTTTTATTTATATATAAAGATGGGGAAGAACTCCATGAATAATATAATGAATCAAAATATATTGGAAAATTATTTGAAAAATTTTCACCATTTTGCTTGAGGATATGCACAGCACCAGAATCAACAACTTGATTTACAAATTTAAATGAAGTAAATATCATTTCTGCATTTCCATCACCATCTATATCTCCTATGGCAGGATTATATTTAGCTCTACCCGGAATATATCTTGGCCAACCGGTTCTGAGTGAACCATCATGATTAAAAACTGAAACTTCATTTAATTTACTTACAATTATTTCAAGTTTTCTATCATTATCAAGATCATATAAGCTAATAAATTTTGTAGGATCAATATCTCCATCACTATAGCTGACAGGAAATCCGGGAATTGAATTACCAAACCTATCTATAACATCTATAGAATGAGTAAACCTTAAAGAAATTTCTAAATAACCATCTCCGTTAACATCGCCTGATGCTATATCAAGAATTAAATCTGAAGTATAACCTTTGGGAAAATTGGGATGATTGGTGCCATCACTGTTTAAAACATAAAGCATAATTGGAGGAATAGCATTACCATTATAATCAAGAGTAACAAAAATAATTTCTTTTTGACCGTCTTTATCAAGATCAGTTATTAATGGAATACCTGCTTTTTGAAATCTCCTTCGTTCTTCATCAACTACTGAATTATAGATTTGAATAGGCGTTTGAGCGAAGAGGGTTGAGCTGGAAAATGTAATTAATAATATTAAAAATAATTTTCTCATTTTTCTAGTAAAATAATTTTGGGCAGATAATAAATTACCTGCCCATTAATAATGTTAATAGTTAGGTCCTAATGTTACGGAAGTATATATACTTGCGCCTGTATAGGTAAATCCTGTTTGTCCACTTTGTCCATCATTTGGTCGTGCAGGATACCATGCTCTAACTGTATAATTTCCTAAAGAGCCTGGCCACGATCTAGAATAGACACCATTTCCATTAGTTGTTCCAGAAAATAACCAATTATTATTTGAATCTACAACTTCAATTTCAGCGTTAGCCTGAGTTGATCCACCTCCAAACTGATATACAGTAACTAAAAATTGAGGATCTTCAGCTTGCTGATTCGAAAATAAATTTCTGTTGATTGCAAAAGCCGAAGCAATTGCAATAAGTAACACTGCCGACAATAAAACAATTTTATTTTTCATTTTTACAAATTAATTTAATTTAATAAATAGTGAATAGAAACTGTAAATCTAAAAAAATATCTTTACGTCTAAGGAGATCTAATCATGTCATCATCCTCCTTCTGCGTTTAAAAACGTTTATTAAAATTTATACTTTAATGGTGCATAATATTAAGAACTTTACACCGGTGTTTTACATTAGCTTAAAATTGGATTCACTTTATGAACCTACGAAAATGTTACAATTGAATGAGCAAATATAGAAATGAATAACTTCAAAACAAAAAATAAAAAATCGCATTTGCCGAGGATAACTTTATAAATGGTAAGGTAAGGAAAGGGATGGGAAGGAAAGGGAGAATGTATATTAGGATTAATAAAGATCAGCGGGCTTTTTCTGAATATTTTTTCATAAGCCATTCCTAAATAAAAATCTCCCGGCGGGATAGTTTGTAAATCTATTCCTCTTGAATTCTACATTTAAAATAATTTAACATTTCAAAATCATTTCTCTTAATGCTAACTTTGTAAAGAATATTTGATACATTTAAATCAAATTTTTATTAAATTAACTTATTCACATAATTCAAAAGGAGTAAACACGTATTATGAATGCTGCACACCTTCACCTTGTACTCAATCACATTCCCGTTATCGGTTCTATGTTCGCAATTTTTATACTGATCATTGGTATCCTGAAAAAAAGCGATGATGTTAAAAAAGTCTGTATGCTCGTGATCATACTTACATCACTTATAACAATACCTGTATATCTTACCGGCGAGGATGCCGAAGAAAAAATAGAAGGGAATTATGAAGATGTGGATGAGGAATTTATTGAACCGCATGAAGACTTCGCCTTATACAGTTTTATTGCAATGAATATTACAGGAGCAGTTGCACTTTTATCCATGTTCCTTTTCAAAAAGCCAAAAGTCCTTCCAAACTCATTTGCATATTTAATGCTCGCTATCTTATTAATTGTCAATGGAATGATGGCTTATACAGCGTATCTCGGCGGCAAGATACATCATCCTGAAATAAGGGAAGATAAACTGCCCTGGGAATCCTCCGTGATTACTAACGGCAGTACGAATAAAAGCGAACTGAATTCCGGAGATAAAAAAGAAGCGGATAAAAATGAAAAGGATGAAGAACGGAAAAAAGATAAAGAAGATGACGACTGACCTGGCTTTATTAACTTTGTTTTACTTCTGATATAATTTTTTTCATATCATCCGGAAGTTCGGATTCAAATCTCATTTTCTCATTTGTAACAGGATGTATAAATCCCAGCACCTTTGCATGCAGCGCCTGTCTGTCAATTTTCTCCAGCAGGTTCCTGATTCTTGATTTCAGATTCGATGTAAGATTAACAGAATGCGGCTCTCTGCCTCCGTAAGTCTCGTCTCCGAAAACAGGATGCGCCATGTCCGCCATGTGAACCCTGATCTGATGTGTCCTCCCCGTCTTCAGTTTGAGCTTTACCAAAGAAAGAAAATCATACTCTTCAATTACTTCATACAATGTAACCGAAGTTTTACCTGAATTATCATCACCTTTTAACACCGTTACTTTTTTTCTGTCCTTCTTATCCCTGCCGAGCCTGTTTGATATCTCCCCTTTTTTCTTTTTCAGCTTTCCCCAGATTATTGCATTGTATTCCCTTTCGATCGTATGATGAAAAAACTGTTCAGATAATTTTCTGTGCGTAACTTCATCTTTTGCAATCACGATCAGACCTGAAGTATCTTTATCAAGTCTGTGAACAATTCCCGCTCTTTCAAATCCGTTCAGATTGGAAAGACTGCCTTTGGTCTTTTCAGCATAATGAAGAATGGCGTTTACCATCGTCCCGGAATAATTTTTATACGCAGGATGCACTACCATCCCCGGCGGTTTATTTATGATCATAAGATATTCATCTTCAAATACGATATTCAGCGGAATGTCTTCAGGCAGAATATCCTGCTTCTCCGGATAATCGAGCTCAATATCAATTTCATCTTCCGGCTTTACTATATAATTGGATTTTACAGGTTCGCCGTTCACAGTGATAAACCCAAGGTCAATTGCCTTTTTTACCTTTGTGCGGGAAGCGTTCTCAATAAAATTTGAAATATACTTGTCAATTCTCTGCTTTGTCCTTACCTCAGGAACCGTAAATGAATAATTTTTTTCCACTACTTATTTGTTAATTGAATGAGTTTATTTGTTTAAATATGAATTATTAAGTTACTTTTTACTTTATACTGAACTTACTAAGGATAATTTTAAATTTAAAGTTTATACTGAAATTTAAATATACTTTATTTATTTTATAATCAGTTCAAATTTAACTTTACAATAAATTTCTAAAGTATCTATTTTTATGAAATTTAAATTTTAAGATCATGCAAAACAAATTATTTTACTACATTTCCAGATTCACATATTTATCTTCACTTTTACTGATTACTTTATCTGCTTCGGTTTATATGTCAGGATGTTCTTCATCGGAAGAAGAGGAAGTTCAAACTCAAAGAGAACTGGATTCTCTTGAATTTTATGCACAGCTGCAAAAGTCATTTGGGATATACAATCATGCATTAAACTACAATGAAAAATCAGACAATAATAACGCAGCAAAATCATTTGAAAGCGCATTAAAGCAGCTTAGTGAGATCGACTCAAAGATCATAAATGAACCCGGTAATTACTCCTGGAAGCAGGATTATAATGAACTTGCCGTCAGCATAGTGCAGGATTATATCTCTACACAGAGTGAGATAAGCAGCGGAAGTCTTGTATTCGATTTTGCTGAACAGTTTGCTGTGAAGTATCAAAAAGTTGAAGAAGTCAGCGGTGACAGGGAAGCATTGCCGGACGGCAGTGATATTCCGCTGGACAGAAATTCCGCAGTGGACGGTTATATAGAATTTTTTACAAATACAGACAGAGGAAAAAGTTTTATTGATAAGACTCTTTACAGGTCGGGAAAATATTTTCCTCTGATGAGAAAAATACTGAAATACAATAAAGCTCCGGAAGAATTGATCTACCTTTCCGTTCAGGAATCCGGTCTTGCACCGCAGATAATGTCCCACGCAGGGGCTGTCGGTCTCTGGCAGTTCATGCCGGCTACAGGTTATGCTTACGGACTCGGTCAGGATGAATACCGCGATGACAGAATGGATATGGAAAAATCCACAGACGCAGCCGCCAGACATCTTAAGGATCTTTACAGATCATTGGGCGACTGGTATCTTGCTTTTGCGGCTTACAATGCCGGACCGGGCAGAGTCAATAAAGCGATCAAGAGAAGCGGTTCGAGAGACTTCTGGACTTTACGCGGATTCCTTCCCGGTGAAACCAAAAATTATGTCCCGTCCATACTCGCTCTTTCTTATGTATTCAGAGATCCTGAAGGATTCGGATTCAGAGATGTGGAATACGGTAAGCCGATCGCCTTTGACAGGGTGAATATAAACGCCTCTATGACTTTACAGCAGGTTGCTGATCTTTGCGAATCAGATATTGAAACTATACGCGAACTGAACTCCGAGCTGACTCAGGATATGATCCCCGATTATGAAGAATATTATCAGCTCAGGATTCCTCATAAGACTTATGAAAAATTTATTGCTAATTATAACAGATCTTCAGACATTAATAAGAGCGGAAGTAAAGAACCCGTATTCGCAGGCGATGAAGCGGGCGGATATCAGTCACAGATAAATCTTACCTATTATAAAGTAAACGGATATGAACCCGGTGATCCGAAATCCATTGCCAGCAAAAACGGAAGAAAGAAAGTCACATACAATTTTAAGAAAAAAGATGCGCTCTCAGCTATTGCGGTTTTTTATTCCGTCAGACCTGTTGAGATCAGGATATGGAATAATCTTAACTACGGTGAACCAATCAAACATCAGCAGCCGCTCGATATATATCTGACTGAAGAAAAATATAATCTGCTTCATGGTTTGAATAATATTAAAGGCGCTGACATTGTCAAATCAAATGACGGTAAGAGAGAAGCGATTGAAGAAATTGCATTAACTAATACTGATGAAGTTGAAGATGAAAACAATACACCTATCGATGACTCTAAAAATGTAATAAAAGATAAAACCGTTTCAGACAATAATGAAGATGACAGTTTTTTGAGTTCGAATAGACCCGGGAATGAAACAGTTACGGTTAGTAAAGATGAAAATAATTCAGAGTCAGATGAAAATAATTCAAAGTCAGATGAAAATTCCGTTGTAGGTAATTCAACTGAAAATTCTTATACACAATCAGAAACAAATAGCGGTAAATGAATATTCAGAAGAAACATACACTGAAACCGTGAAAGCCCCTGAGACAAAGACCAAAACAGTAAAAGAAAAGAAGAAAACTACTTCCAAAGGAAATACAGTAACATATACTGTATCTGAAGGAGATAATCTTTCATCAATTGCAGATGAGAACGGATTGACCGTTGATGAGATAATGGAACTGAACGGTCTTGAGACTGATAAAATACTTGTCGGTCAGAAGCTTAAATTATCCGGCAGTTCTACTTCCGCTTCAAAGACTTCCGTTCACACAGTTTCCTCCGGTGAAAATCTCACAATGATAGCTGATAAATACGGAATGTCACTTTCTGAATTAAAGGAAATAAATGATCTTGATTCCGATATAATTATTAAAGGACAGAAATTAAAAGTTACCGGCAGTCAGTCAAAAGGCAATACAAATTCAGGTAAGAAAAGCACAGGTAAGACAACTCACAAAGTAAAAAGCGGAGAGACGCTTGCATCAGTCGCTTCCGAGTACGGTGTTTCAATATCTGAACTCATGAAATGGAATAAACTTAAGAGTGATAAAATATTGATCGGACAGGTTTTAAAACTTTCCGGTGATTCAGGTAAAAAGAAAAAGAAATGACGCTGAATCATTAAACTGAATTGAAAGAAATATATATTAGACATATATTGCATTCGCCTGAAAAAATTTGCTGGCATAGCTCAGTTGGTAGAGCAGCTGATTTGTAATCAGCAGGTCGGGGGTTCAAGTCCCTCTGCCAGCTCAAAAGATAAAACCCTTTAAGAATAATTCACTTAGAGGGTTTTTTATTATTTAACTATGTAATTTAAATTTCGGATTTGCCGGTAAAAATAACAAAAAGATTTTAAAAAAATAATTAAAAACAAAAAAAAAAAAATGAAATAAGTTAACTTATACTACCTTTAAATAAATGTTTAAGTAATATAATCCTGTTAATATAAAAGTAACACCTGCCAGTATTCGCATCACTTTTTCAATTTTAGTAATGGCTTTAAAATATACTCCGAGTTTTCCCGCACTGTAAGCAATGACAAATGAAAAAAGAATAACCGGCAGTCCGGTGCCGATTGAAAATACTACAGGCAAAGCCAGTCCTGCGCCGGCTGAAAGTGTCATGGGAATTAACACTGCAAAGAATAATGCTCCGCTGTACGGACAAAAAGCCAGCGCAAACAATGCCCCCAGTAAAAAAGAACCTGACAAACCTTTTGTTTTAAATTTATCGGAAAGTTTATCCGTCAATTTTCCTCCGGAAATAAAATTTAACTTAATGACATCCAGCATTATCAAACCGATGATGATCATTACCGGTCCAATGAACTTTTCACCGTTACCCTGAAAGATTCTGGCAATCTCAAACTTGCTGATACCAAAATAAATAACAGCTCCGATCATTGTATAAGAAAACATTCTGCCTAAAGTATATAATATGCCGCTTAGCAAGACTTTTCTCCGGCTGTTTATTGTTTTAGCAATATAGGCGGTTGCAGTAATATTAGTTGCCAAAGGGCACGGACTTACAGCTGTAAGCAAACCCAAAGCGAAAGCAGCCAGTAATGGTATATCTTTGTTTTGCGCCAGTTCGTTTAACCATTCCATTGAGTTCGAATAAAGTTTTTACACGGATTGCTTCGTAATATTCATTTAAAAATTATCAATTTCCTTTTGCAGCCCTTTTTATAAATTTTTCTTTGTCTGAAGCGTTCAGGAAAGCAAAATCTGTCAGGTCCAGTTTTTTATTCTGTACCGGATCATAGATGAACAAAGATGTGCCGGCTGTTCTAAATTCATATGATATAGTCTTATTATTACTGTCATCTACATTAATGAGTCTGAATGGAATTCCTCCGTAAGGCAGTATTGCTTCTTTTGTCATAGCTCCAATTTCCAGGCAAGTCTGACATCTGTGTTCTGAGTGGAACTGAATAACTTCTAAATTTTGCTTCAACTTAAATTCAGAAACATTAGCCTGACCATTCATATCCTGAGCTTTGTTCTGACAGGAACTAAAAACTAATGCCATGAATAAACTGAAGTATAAATATTTTCTGTTCATAATATTTGAGATTTATAATATTTTAAATAACACCTTTTTGTTTAAGTATCTTTACTAATTCATCTTCAGGGAAAAAACCAACATGCCTGAAATATTCCTTATAGTTTTCATCTAAAAATATCTGAGTCGGGATCCCTTCAAAATCAAATTGCTTAGCGTCTTCTTTTCCTTTTGGAGTCCATACATCATAAAATATTACTTTGACCTGATCTCCGTAATTTTCTTCAACTGATTTCATAACAGGCTGCATCTTCTGACAAGGGATACAGCGAACTGATCCTAATTCTATGAAAGTTACTTTATATTTTATTTCAGAATTTGTAACGGCGGGTTTTTCCGAATTTGTTTTACTTTGTGTTTCAGTATTCCTGAGACTAAATACACTTATTAAAATAATCAGTATTACAATTAAAGATGATATGATTATTATTTTCTTCGAATTGATTTTAGAAATATTTGTTTTCATTACTTTTATTTTTGAAATTAACAGATGTCATTCTTTCCATTCATATAGTTAAAACATATTATAATCTGATAAATATTGTTATCTGTATGAAAAAATTTTTTACTCATTGTTATCTATAGGATTATATTAAACAAGTATCCGGAGATAATTATACTGACAGTAATCACCGAAAAAAAGATAGCTACCAGTTTCCAGGTCATTACTTTTTTCAGCAGCGTAGCTTCAGGGATTGATAATCCTACCACAGCCATCATAAAAGCAATGGCTGTTCCTATTGGAATTCCTTTCTGAACAAATACCTGAATGATCGGTATTACTCCTGCTGCATTGCTGTACATTGGTACGCCTAAAATTACTGCCAATGGAACTGCCAGAGGATTGTCTTTGCTTATGTACTCTTCAAAAAATCCTGTCGGAATAAATCCGTGCATCAAAGCTCCTATTCCAATTCCTATGATAATGTACCAAAACACACTTTTAATTATTCCAAATGCTTCTTTGAATATTTCAGGCAGTCTCTGTAAAAAAGTTTTCTTGTCTTCTTTTAAATCTCCTTCCTTTTCAGCCTGAGATAAAATATTTTGTACCCATGGTGACAAGTATTTTTCCAATTTCAGTTTACTTAAAATAATCCCGCCTGTCATACCAAGCAATATTCCGCTTACAACATAAATTAAAGTAGCTTTCAATCCAAACATACCAATAAACATGGCGACAGCAACTTCATTTACTAGCGGCGAAGTTATCAGAAAAGCAAAAGTGACGCCCAGCGGTATTCCGCCTTTTACAAATCCGATAAATAACGGCACAGAACTGCAGGAACAAAAAGGCGTAACGGCACCAAATAATGATGCAAAAAAATATTCCAATCCGAAAAGTTTGTTTCTGGACAGAAAATTACGAACTTTGTCAACCGGAAAATATGAGTTTACAGCTCCCATTACCGAAGTGATGATGAACAATAAAATTAAAATTTTAATTGTATCATATATGAAAAAATTAAGCGCATCACCTGCTTTGCTCCCCTCAGCTATCCGGAAAACAGAATATACAAGCCAGCCGGCAAAGTTTTCTACCCAGTCAAACATAAGATCTGCTAATGTTAATTAATGCTCCATCTTTACCCGCTCTGGAGTATTAGTGTTCAAATTTTTATTAAAGTTTGATCTTCACTTTAATATTTTTATACAGTTAATAATTGTTTTATTTCATTAATTTCAGGAACCCTGCCTTTTACTTTGATCTCTTCATCTATCATTAATACCGGAGTTGTCAGTATATTGTATTTCATTATTTCCTCAATGTCTTCAATTTTTATCACATCTGCCTGAATGTCTGATAATTTCAATGCTTCGATTACATTGTTATAGGTAGATTTGCACTTTGAGCAGCCAGTCCCCAATATTTTTATCTGTTTCATAATATGTTTGTATTTAGTTATTCGGTAATCGTAAAACTACGAACACCTTGATTAAAAATTTTTTAGATTAGTAATTTGTTCATTAAACTTTTTGCCGGATCCCTGTCTTTATGTTCAATGCAATACTTCACTGCAGGCGGAGTAATATCTCTCTGAATTAATCCGGCCGCTTTGAGTTCAAAAAGATGTTGTGATAAAGTGGATTTTGCTATTGTAAGTACTGAAGAGATATTACTATGAAAGCAGCAGGATGGTGAATTAAACAGCTGCAGAATATAAGTTTTAACCGGGTGACCGGAATCTATTGCAAATCGTACGCTTTGCTTATGTTCCTTAGTAAAATAGTCAGATTTTAAAGTGATAATCATATTTTACCTTTTTGTTGTTCGTTAATTTACGAACATTGGAGTTCAAATTCAAGTTTAAACGTTTTGGATGTAACTCTGGGATTGAAAATATTTTTAAATGAAAACACTAAGCTTCTCTCGGTATGAAATGGATGAACAATCGGCGCCCAATTAAGACTTCATTGTAATTTTGAATGGTATATGTTTTTTGGATGCAAGCTATTTAATTAAATCCGGATTCAATGAATTAGTATTCCTGAAGGTAACGATTTTAAATAAATAACTTTACAATTGAATTCCGGTAGTATTGTAAAACCCAGCCCCGCCCTGCTTTTTACATTATTATCAGGATTACTATATAACTATGTCCAATTTCGTTTTAAACTTTTTTTTTTTATTTTTTCTTTTATGAAGCAAAGTCACTTATTTTATAAGTACCATTCTCTTTTGAGACACAAATCCGCCGGATCTCAACTCATAAAAATAAACTCCGCTTGAAAGATTACTTCCGTCAAATCTAATTTCATATGTTCCGGGATTTTGTTTTTCATTTACAAGATCAGCTGCTTCCCTTCCTAACATATCAAACACTTTTAAACTGACATATTTACTTTCGCTTACTGAATAACGGATTGTAGTAACAGGATTAAACGGATTTGGAAAATTATCATACAAAACAAATTCCGAAGGAACGGAATTATTCTGCTGCTGAACGCCGGTAATTACCGAAGGAAAAGTAACATTCCATGTCGCGGTAATTTCCTGCTGCGCAAGTGATCTGTCATAAACTCTGAATTCATCAAACCTCATATTCTGTGAAAGTGAGGAATAGAAAGTAGCAAGAGCTCCGATTAAAAAAGGACCGTTACCAATTATACTGAAAGGATTATGCGGAATATTCTGCGTAAGCATGCCGTTCACATATACTTTGATCACTGACGGTGATGCTTCATAAACTATATGAATATAATAATTCCTTCCGCGTACAACTGGAATTCTGACATTTTCCATTCCGGTGCTTCTGAACATGATGGCAGTATCAACGCCCGTTAGTCCTAATGCTCCGCCGTAATAACATCTTACGTTATTTGCCGTGATATCGCTGAATAAATAGACCGCATTGTTCGGATCGACACCGAGAGAGATATTACTAACCCAGAACCCTATGGTCCAGCCGCTTCCGGGCAGATATGTCGCCCAGTCAGTCGAAACATAATGTGTAGCGCCGCTCTCTCCACCGCCTGTAAGACTGCTGTCAGCCAGTCCTCCGTTTTGCAGCGTCATTCCTGAAATGCGTGCGTCCCCGTACACTTCTCCCGGCACTGCGTAATTCGGTGTTGTGTTTATTCCGTTATTGAATTTGTAATAAACTAACTCAGGGACATTATAAAAAGGATTGGAAATTACGATATTAAAATTACCGTCGCTTACATCGGAAAAAGAGGGATTTTCAACGGACGTTATCCTTACTTTGCACTGATTAGAATTACCGGGTGGAACGGTCCATTGATATTCAAATAAATCCGTCTGAATGGAATTCTGAATTACATTCCATACTACTCCGTTATTTAAAGAGTATTCAATTTTCACATTACCGGAAAATGCAGATGACCATTTGACAGGAATTGACGAACCTGATGTAAATACTTCCCTGTTATTAGGACTTATTACAGCTAAGCTGAAATTATCACCGCCGTCTGTTGTTTTTAAAAGCAGTCCGTTTGTACCTACGACATATCCGGTCTTCGCATCAAGAAAATAAATTTCATTCAGTGATTCAGTTGTGTTTGAGTTTTGCGCAACCCATGTTAATCCGCCGTTTGTTGTTTTATTTAATACACCGTTCAGTCCGCAGGTGTAACCGATCATTTTATTTGTCATCTGAATATCTTCAAAAAGATTATTACTCCCGTATGAGCTTTTGAAAGATCTGCCGCCGTCAGATGAATTTCTTAACGTTCCGTAATATGCTGCAAGGTAAAGATCATTATTATTAAGTGCGCAAATATCCCAGAAATTATTTATAGTAGATGCATTCATAAAGGTCCAGGATAATCCTGCATCAGTTGTTTTATAAACGACACCGCCCTGACCTGCAGCATAACCTGTGTCTCTTGAACTGAAATCAATTGTAAGCAGCTGATTTGGAGATACGCTTACGCTTGTAAATGAAGCGCCGCCGTTTACAGATCTGAGAATTGTGCCGTCAGTTACAACCGCATAAACATTAAGTTCATCTGTTGCATCTATCCCGTAAATTCCTCCGCTTGTGTTTGTTGTTAGCGGAATCCAGTTGTTACCGCCGTTTGTGGTCTTTCTAATGAATCCATTGTCTCCGCACAGATAACCGGTGTTTGCATTTATAAAAGTCAGATCACGAACAAAAGGTGATGCAAATATAGGATCCTGAACAGTCCAGCTCACTCCGCCGTCAGTTGTCTTTGATAAAAATCCGTTGATACCGCCGATGTATCCGGTCATTGAGTCAATAAAAAATACAGCTGTCAGATAAGCAGTACTGTTGGTAGGAATTACCTGCCAGCCGGCTATTGTGACTGAACTTAAATTAAATGAAAATAAAAGAAGTAATACAGCGGAAGTAAAATATTTTTTCATGGCAGTGAGTATATTCAGAAACAGGATAATTACAAAATTTTTATTAATATATTAATTAATACTATCTGAACAAATTCATAAGTATTTGCAGCCGGGAAATCACAAAAAGACTTCTCCTTATCACGAGAATATTTTTAATATAAAAGTATTTGAAATGACACTTAAGTTTGAATATAGGAGAATTCAGCTCCGTATTTACCTAAGAATTTTTGCTTACTTTGTTTCTAGAGTAAAGTCTTAGCTGGCTTAGGAAATCCGCGGCATCCTTTTGAATTTCTTTAGTATTGCCGTTGCCGTAAATATTTCCTGATTTTTTGAGATGCAGCAAATAGTTTACAACCTCTTCATAATCATATTCCAGTTTACCTGTGATCATATGATTAAGTCTGCAGGAAGCGGGGCCTGAGAATTTGGAGTCGATCGATGTTAATATATCTCTTAGTTCAGTTTCCATTTTTGATTTTCATACAGTGTAGGGTTATTAAGTTCAAATAGAAACTCTATTATTATGGATTATCTTTTCACAAAATATAGAATGTGATTAAATATAATATTTTGGGGAATTTTTAATTCAGTGATCCTCTTAAAGTATAATAAATTTATGCGTTATAATTGACATAATAACAAGTTATCTTTTAAAGTAATAAAAATTAAAAATAATATGACAACAGCTGAGATCGCAAATCTTAAAAAAATAATTAAGGATATTAAATATAAACTTAATGAGATCGAGAAAGTAATAGATAAGACCACAAGAAAAAACTTCGGCGTTTCCAACACCGCACCGCAATTTTCTCCGAGGAAAAGAAATAACTACCGTGACTCTGACACCGATTTCAATAAAAAATAATTAATCATTATTTACAGTAATAAATTTTCCGGATAATTCACATTAAATTTTTTAATGAGGGAGTTCTTTACTTTCCGGTTAATTCTGAACCTCGTAAAGAATTTTTGAAGATATCTATATTTTCAAAGGATTACTTTTTGTGAATTCATTATTCACATCACCGGTATTTAGTGTCCCTGCCGGTTCAAAGAGCATCACATGAACTTCTTCTACACTCCTCGGTCTGTGCTCGGTTCCTTTGGGAATAACAATGATCTCGCCTTCATTTATCTCAATCGTACTGCCGCGAAGATCCATGAAAAATTTCCCTTTGATCACCATGAACATTTCGTCTTCATTGTCATGTTTATGCCAGATAAATTCTCCCTTGAATTTTCCGAGCTTGACATGCTGACCGTTTAGCTCTGCAATTATCTTCGGACTGAAGTGATCAGAAAATTTTCCGAATTTTTCGTTTAAGTTTATTACTTCCATTGAATATATTTATATTTACTTAAAAATATTACCGAAAACCTTTTCACGGTATTCGAATATTTTTTCAACTTTATTTTTTACGATTAGTTTATGCGGAATGAATTCGAATATTCCTCCGTAGGACAAATATTTTACAGTATCCGTCATTAACGTTTCATCTCCCAGGCTTTCAAATTTATGCTCATGTATCCATATCTTATAAGGACCTTTGATCTGCGTATCTTCAAATAAAAAAGGAGGTTCCCATTTAGTAATTTCAGTTTTCCATTTCATTGGAATTCCGTTAAGTCTGATCACGTAATCAATGATAGTTCCCTTTTTAATTTCGATCGGAAGCGGAGTGATAATTTTGAAATTAAGAAACGATGGTGTGATCCTTTCAAGATTCTCCGCCCTGCTGAAAAAATCAAACACTTCGCTGACGGGTTTTTTTATAATTATTTTCCTTTCGAGTGTATGTGTCCTCAATGTCTGTCGTTTTAAACAATTTCCGGTTTGATGGGAATCTTTTCCGTTATCCGCAGCCAGATTCTTTCATGTAAATAAAACAGCAGCATTTTGGTAAATACTTCCGTGAATCCGATTTCCGCAGCTGTCTTTACACTTCCTGTTACGAAAAAAGATATAATAATGGTATCTATAGTTCCAATCGTCCTCCAGCTTACGCTCTTTGCCACGCTCTTCCAGTGTTTGTCCGTATATATTTTAACACCGTCCTTTTCCGAAATTAGTTTCTTTCCTATATGATAAAAATTCCAGGTCCTTTCATGTATATAATAGAGCAGTATCTTGGTGAATAGTTCTATCCCCCCTATCTTAAATGCAAAATCCATATTGCCTGTAAAAATCCATGCAAGCAGAATAGTGTCCATTGTTCCAACTATACGCCAGGATATTCCTTTTAATATGCTGATCTTTCTGGAGTAAGCTGCGCTCAAATATTTACGATATTAAGTTTATACACAGGTTTCACTGTCAGTCCCGATAATAATATGATTAGTTTTTGTCTGATAAAATATAAATTCCATCTGATTAATTAAGTATGATAATTAATAAAATATGAAGAATTAAAAACTAAAAGAAGAGTATCTCTTTAAATTTGCCGGTAAGTATATTGCTGCTAAACAGAAAGTTTGCAGGAGTGTTAAAGTAATTTTCTGACTTTATGATGAAAACTTTTGGATCATCTAAACTGATGAACATTAATGGATATCCGGAATTACTTCAAAAGGATCATTTTCTTTGTTTGAACAAAACCATTCACACTCAGACGGTAAAAATAAACTCCGCTGCTGTAATTATCTCCGTTCCATTTTACCGAATAATTTCCGGGATTAAAATTTTTACCTGCTAACGAAGCAATCTCGATTCCGGCTGGATTGAATATTTCCAAAGAAACAAACCCACCTGCCGGAATAGAAAATGATATGTTAGTTTCAGGATTAAACGGATTCGGAAAATTCTGCTGAAGTGAATAACCTTCGGGCATAATGTTATTTACTGTAGTAATATTTACAGAAGTATTTACAATAGCTGTATAACATTCCATATCAAATCCTCCGGTCCTCTGGTCAGTCCATACCGGAACGATCCTGCCGCCGTAATAGTCAACACAGATGTAGTCCCCGAAACGAATTGCCGAGTTCGGCTGATTTGTCGTTGAAGGCTCAGAACTTAAAACGGAATTTTCAAAGGAAAGACCTCCGTCATTTGAAACAGCAAGCCACGCCTCCACTATGTTATTATTCGGCGTATTTCTTGAATCATAATATAATACTGCAATATCTCCCGAATCGCTTACTGCGATCCATGGCCAGCACTGAAGTTTACTGTTTCCGACCGGATCATTATTCACTCTTAACGGAGCTGACCAGTTCACTCCCCTGTTTGTTGATCTTGTTAAAAATATATCCGGATCGCCGTTACTTGCGTCACACCATACTAAATAAATATTTCCGTTGTGAACTCCGCCTGAAACATCTGTATCAATGGAAGGGAATGTGATCCCGCTGGAAGTTATAGGAATGAAAGGAGTATTTCCCTGCTGAATTATTCTGTCTGTCCCGAAGGAATTTCCTCCGTCAGTAGATTTATCAAAATATATATAATCAAGTGAAGCAGTTCCTCCCAGCCATGTAACATAAATTTCTCCGTCCAGACCGATCGCCAGATCAGAGCCCTGACCCTGACTTGAAGGATCAGCAACATCGACGGCATCAGTCCAGTTTATTCCGCTGTCAGTAGATTTAGTTAATTTAATTCCGGCATTACCGCTGAATCTTGTCCAGCTGATATAAAGATTATTGTAATATTGACTGCCCGGAGTGAAATCCGTTTCCATCCATTCTTTATCTTCAGTTCCGTTATTAGCAACCATATAAGCGTATGGAAATGTAACCCCGCCGTCAGTAGATTTATAAACTGCAAGCGCCAGATTCTGACCGATTGTTACCACCGAGATATAAAAATTTCCTGCTGTATCGACCGCAACTACCGGGTCGCTGTTTCGGGGATATCCGGGTATCAGCGTAGAATCAAGAAGTTTATTTGCAGACCAAGTAACTCCGCCGTCAGAAGAGTAACTGTAACCTACTCTCCTGTTTGCCGGATTTACTCCCGCGCTGAAATCTCTGTATGCCGCCACTACTCTTAAAGGATTTTTTTTACTTATCTTAACGGAAGGTTCGTTCTGTGGAAAACTGTCCCTGGAGATATTATAATTTGTGAAGCTAAGATTAATGTAATCGGGAATGTAATCAGAGAAAGAATTATTTCTTTTGAAATTTTTCTCCGCTATTTCATCAAGCGGCCTTGAAAATCTTTCCGGAGTCTGTGCGGAAATCACTCCATTGAAAACTAAAACAGATAATATTAGAAATATAATTTTCAAAATAAAACCCCCTCTCATAAATGTAATTACTTTCTGACCTTTTTAAAAATTACTGCAAGAAGCCCTATAAATAATCCGAAAATGATCCCGATGAAAGGACCTGTGAAGAGAAGTACATACTGCGGTTCCATAGCTGTCGGAATTTCCTTGAAACCGTCCAGTGAGTCAGGATTATTCTTTAGCAGGGTATCAAAAAATATTGCCTGCACCACGGATGTAATTATTCCCATGAACAAACCTGCCATTACAGCGTGTGTAAACATTAGTTTGTTTGTGTTTCTCGAAATTGCCAGAGCTGATATAACCGCGATGATTATCCATGGAATTAACTCAAATCCGCCCGGGATAAGTCCGAATACTGAGAGTATTCCCATCAGAAGTCCAAAGAGGGATAATTGTAAGATCAGTTTCCAGTTCATGCATTTAATAATTTAATTTGTAAATATTTTTTCAATAAAGTTACTTTAATTTAATTAAAGAATCTAATTTATTTTTTGACTTCTCATCACCGGGATTTATCTCAATCAAAATATTAAGATAACTCATGGCTTTGTCAGATTCATTTCTTTTCAGATATAAACTTACCAGACCGTTAAGCGCATTGACATTCTTTTTGTCAAGCTTCACTGCATCAAGAAAATATTTTTCAGACATATTTTCATCTTTAAGCTCAGAGTAACACATTGCAATGTTATTATAAAATCCGGAGACTGATGCGGGATCTTTATTCAGCTCTGCGAGTTTTTTAAGATCTTCAATCGCTTCCTTATATTTTTTTGCGTTAAAATTTTCATACGATCTCTGCTGCAGAAAACTTATCTCATATTGTCTGCTTTTCAGATTTTCCTTATTACCGGAATCGGATTTCAGACTCTCCAGCATCGCGGAGGACTCACGGTAATCCGGAGAAAAGGTCTGCAGTTTTTCCAGCATCAGGATCGCTTCGTCTTTTTTCCCCTGCACATTATATATAGTAGCCAGCTGAAAATATCCGTCAGGAGCTAATGAATCGACTGCAATACCTCTTTTGATTCTCATTTCTGCTGAGTCAAGCTTGCCTTCTATCATATACACAAGTCCCAGATTATGGTGAGCAAGCACGCTGTTGTCTCTCAGCTCGATAGCCCGTTTGTATTTCTTTTTAGCATCATCAAATTTTTTACTGTTCGAATATATGTTCCCTTCATTTACCAATATTACTGATCCTTCGTATCCGATCGCTGATGAATAAAGAGTTTCATTATTTTTCCAGTCCTCATTTCTCACATATGTGAGATAAGACAATGAAATTATTATTACAATTATTCCGATGATCAGCATTCCGAGATCACGCTTATTACTTGCAAGCATCAGTAAATGAGTTATGAGTACAGCTAAGGCAAACGAAGTAAAGTACAGGAATCTCTCTGCCATCAGATTCATCGTCGGGACTATGTTCATCACAGGCAGAAGACTGACAAGAAAAAAAAGAATGCAGAATGAAACTATGCTGTCCCTTTTGTAAAAAAATACCGCAAGCCCGATAAGTAAAATTATAAATAGAAAAGAAAGCATTGCAGAGAATTCAATTATAGAAGAAGAGTTGGTGATCACCCCGTTATAATGATATAACAGCCCGAACGGAGCAAACAGAAGTCTGAAATATACAGGTATTGTTTTTACCATTGTCCAGAATACAACATCCCACTCCTTATTATAGAAATACAGATAACTGTCTCTGTCCGGTACGTCAGCTAACACGCTGTGCCTAATGAACAAATAAATAAGAGTTACGGCTGCAAACAGACCATATGTAATTAAATTCTTTTTTAAATATTTAAAGTCTTTTTTTCTGTAAACAAAATCATAGAGTAAAATTATAACCGGCATGGTTACAATCATTTCTTTAGAGAGCAAACCAAACACATAAAAAATGAGAGAGACCGCCAGATACATAAAGTTTCCTGAAGGCTCAGTATGTTTAGTATTTTCATGTCCCTCATGATGCGGATTACCGGTAAATTTTATATAAAAAAGAAATGATGCAAAGAAAAACATTGAAACCATTGAGTCAGTCCTGCCGCTTATCCAGCTTACAGCTTCGGTATGTATAGGATGAACCGCAAAGATCAGTGCGCCGAACAGTGAGAATATATTTCTGTATTTATATCTTGAAAAGAGAAATGATAAAATTTTGAATAGCAGAAGACTGGCAATGATATGAATAATAAGATTTGTCATATGGAAACCATAAGGATCAAGTCCCCATATACTGAAGTCAACTGCATATGAAGCGGAAACTATCGGTCTGTAGTATTTCCCGATGACTTTGTGAAATCCCTCTTCACCTGAGAAATACTTTACTATGTTATCGGTATTCTGAATTGATGCGTTATTAACAATAACGCTTTCATCATCAAATACAAATTCGTTATAAAGTGAATTGTAAAATACAATGTATGATATTACAATTATTATAAGGTAACAATAAATTGGTTTGATCCTGCTCATTCACCTGTTTGTAACATAATTTAAACAGCATTAAAATTGCAAAGCTGAATATTATCTTTTTTCTCTAAGATAATGTCATTTACTTAAATTCCTATTCTGAAATTTACTTCGGGCTTTTTCTGACCTGTGCGAAATTAACTAAATAATGAATTAATTCAAATTGACTTTTATAAATTTCATCTGACAAACATTAAAACATATTAAATATAATTCAACTATCACATGAGAAAAAAATTGAAATTAGTAATAAACGTATCAACACAACGACCGGACATAAAATGTTTTTCTAAAAAAAACTCCTTCCTCATTTAGAACAGTGAAGAAGGAGATTTATAACTTGTACTAAGCGGAATTTTCAGAATGCCTGAAATAATACCCCGGCTTTTAATAACGCTTTTATATCAAAATAAAGTGCTTTATGTTACAATTACTTTAGAGCTTTTTTAACTGCTTTCTTAACAGCTGCTTTTTTTACAATCGCTTTCTTAACAGCATTTTTAACTACAGCTTTTTTAACAGCTTTTTTTACTACAGCTTTTTTAACAGCTTTTTTTACTGCTGCTTTTTTCACAGCTTTCTTAACCGCTGCTTTTTTTACTGCTGCTTTTTTAGTTGGTGTAACTTTTTTAGCCATTTTTTTTTAATTTAGTTAAAAAAATTCTTACAAATATAAAGTTATTAACATTAAACTTCAATTAAATTTAATAACTTCACCTCATGAAATAAAAAAACATTTTTAAATTTGTAAAAATTTATCAACTCTGTAAACTTTTATCCGGGAAAAATTTCTAATACGGTGATTAGAAATTCTTTCAATTATTATTTTTATGTTAGAAATAACAATCTTTGTAAAGCACTGTAAACAAAGGATTTACAGCCACATTTAATAACATTCTTGGCATAAATTTTTATACAAATAATTTACTTTAATTCTCAGATCAATTGCTTACTTTTTTATATATAATAGTTTTAATTTAAAAAAATCTTTAAGAAAAAATTTTTAAATAATTTTAACCTGCAGAATAAAAATATCTTTAAAATACTTTAAGAAAATATTTCAATCGTTAAGTTTAATTTTTATAAGTTATTAATTTTTTAAAAAAAGTTTTTAATGTCTTCTCTTTTTCAATATTTTAAATATTGAGCAGAATATATTTTCGAAGTTATTTAAATTTATCTTGATACAGATTGCGCTGTAATTTCAATTATGAAAAGACTTGTTGGTCTTAAACTTTTTAAATTTAAATTTTGCTCAATATAATTTTCTTCACAGCAACAGAAATTTTAAGGTATAATTTTTAAAAGGTGTATTTTTAATCTTGTACTTATTTCTAATAATATTTAAAACAAATAAGTACAGTTTGAAAATTAATTTTTTAAATTTAAAATGATTTTATCTGATGAGGTACTCCTTATTACAATATTCAGAAATTATAATATTCAGAATTCTTAAAAGCCAAAGTTTTATTAAGTGCATTAGAATGGAATTAGGTTTTTGAAATTCCATGGAGGTTAGATCCATAGTTTTTCATTATATAAGGAAAACTTGCCGACAAAAATAATTTTAGCATGTAAGAAAATATGAAATTGAAATTAATAAGATATTAAATTAAATTATTTAAAATAACCAAGGTAAAATTTTGCAAACCAGATCTTTCATTGCTCATTCAAATATTTTTTATCTGTTGATAGCAATTCTATACATCTCCACGTTTTTATCCGATATTTTTAACCACCATATTATATTAATTTAAACCAAAAGGGAATTTTTTTATGAAAAAGTTATTCTTCTTGATCCCGGTAATTGCAATTGGATTTTTTGTAATGTCCGGACAGAGAAATCCTGATACGGAAAAATGGAGTAATTACATGCCGACACAGCTTTATGATCCAAGTGTGACCGTAGGCGCTCCGTTGCCGCAGGTATTTGATTATTTTAATCCTAATGCAGAAGTTCGTTATGTGAAGACTCCTTACGAAGTACTTGCAGTTACACCGAACTTCAGAGTTTTACCGAGATCCAACAGTTATCAGAGTGAAGTCGACATTGTCCGGCATCCGACAAATCCGATGATAATGTTCGGTTCTTCCAATGCTTTTAATAATACAGGTACGCTCTTTATTAGTGAAGGCGTTTACGTAACTACTGACGGCGGTATTACATGGGGCGGATCTGATACAATGAAACTTGCCGGCGGAGCGCCGGTTCCTAATCAGGGCGGTGATCCGGGAATTACAATTGATAAAAACGGAACATTTATACAGACACATCTTGGATTTACTACTTCCGGTATGTTTGGAAATTATTCAACTGACAACGGTGCTTCATGGTCAACAAATTTTGTGATCGCTACAGGTTCACAGGATAAAAATCTAGCCGCAACGGATGATGCGCCGGGCAGTCCTTTTTACGGAAGATCATACTGTGTTTGGTCACTCTTTACCGCATCATCTCCGCCAATTGATGTTTCTTATACATCAAACAGCGGCGTTTCCTGGTCTACGCCTCAGCAGATCAATACTCCTCCTTCAGGACATTACTCACAAGGCGCAGATGTAAGAGTCGGACCAAACGGTGAAGTATATGTAGTATGGGCAGCTCCTATTTCAGGATCTCCTTTTACTGAAGACTTTTTGGGATTTGCAAAATCAACTAACGGCGGAGTTGCATGGACTGTAACTGAAAACGCTTATGATATGAACGGTATCAGAGGTACATTTTCTTCGAAATCCAATATCAGAGTTAACGGATTCCCGAGAATTGGAGTTGACAGAAGCGGCGGCGCCAGAAACGGATGGATATATGTAGTTACTTCAGAAAGAAACCTTGCTCCGGCAGGTTCTGATCCTGACATTATTCTTCACAGATCTTCTAACGGCGGCGCTAACTGGTCACCGGGTATCAGAGTTAATCAGGATCCTGTCAACAACGGTAAATTCCAGTGGTTTCCTGCTATCAGAGTCGACGAAGCAGGCGGCGTTAATATAGTATATTATGATGACAGAAATACAGCATCAGATTCATCTGAAATATATATTTCAAGATCACTTGACGGCGGCACAACATGGTCTGATGTTTTAGTCAGTGATCACAGATTCAAACCAAAATCTATAGGAACTCCGGGAATTGCAACAGGATATCAGGGAGATTATATCGGAATGACTTCCGGTAATGGAAAATTATGGCCTCTTTGGATGGATGATTATGCAGGTATTTATAATGCATGGACAGCTCCTGTACAGATTTCAACTTTTCCTTTAAATTCATTCAATCTTAATTCACCGGCAGCAGGATCAAGAATTCAGACGCTGCCAAATAATACAACTGAATATAATTTCAGCTGGGATACTTCAGCTTCCACTGCATCCTACAAATGGATATTCGGAAGTCCAAACGCTTCATCAAGACAGATCACACTTGCACCCAGCGGAAATAATCTGACAGTTACCGGAGGACAGCTCGACGCAATACTTGCAGGTCTCGGTCTTAATCAGGGCGATTCACTAGTCGGACAATGGGATGTATGGGCTTACAGAAATAATCAGGCTAACGATTCAATGAAAGCTACAAACGGACCAAGATCTATTACTTTAAAAAGAGCAAAACCTCTGCTTACTGCATTTAATCTTGTATCTCCGCCAAATAATACAAGTTTACTTACTTTAATTTCCAATACTACACCGGTAAATATAAACTGGACCAAATCCGGTGAAGCGGTTACTTACAGATGGCTTTATGCTTCGCCTAATTTCACTTCACAGGCGAATATTAAATTAAGGATCGGCTCAAATAATAACCGGTTTGATACACTGCTGACATTAAGAAATTCTCAGATCGATTCCGCACTTGCAGGTCTCGGTGTAAATGTCGGTGATTCTTCAGTAGGACAATGGAGAGTTTACGGATACAGCGCAAGCGATTCACTTGCATCAGCGCAAACATATAATACAACTTTAAGAAGAGGAATTCCTCCGACTGTTACGGCGAATTTAGATTCATTGGTCGTCAATGTTCCGACAGGCGGTAACACTTCAAGGAATTTGATAATAGGAAATGCAGGTCAGTTCAATCTTGACTGGGTAATTGTCGAATCATCAACTTCTCTTGATAATCTGAATGTAAGGAATTATTCCGCAGCAGATGAGAAACTGATGTCGCAGCAGGCAAATCTGCCTAAAGGCGCTGCTGACGTTTATCACGGTCCGGATGTAACGGACGGATCAGGCGGACCTGATGCATACGGTTACAGATGGATTGACAGTGATGAACCGGGCGGTCCTGTTTTTAACTGGTATGAAATTTCAACGATCGGTACACCAATTACAACATGGACAAGCGGAACAGGAGATGACGGTTCTGTAATTGTACCATTACCGTTCCAGTTTAATTTTTACGGCACTGATTATAATCAGCTGAAGATCTGCACCAATGGATGGGTCGGTTTTGATATTGCAAGTACATCAAACGCTTACCTTAACGGCGCTATTCCATCTACTGCAGTTCCAAATAATGCGATCTACGCTTTCTGGGATGATCATGATTTGAGGACTTCTGGTCAGGTATTCTATCATAGTGATCCGGCAAACAACAGATTCGTAATAGAATATAAAGATGCCCCGCATTATACATCAGGCGGACCTTATACATATCAGATAATCCTTTATTCTGACGGAAGAATTTATTTACAGTATCTGAATATGACTGATCCTTTGAATTCTTCAACCATTGGAGTTGAAAATGCAACAGGCACAGTCGCTCTTCAGACAGTTTTCAATGCTGCATATATGCATAATAATCTTGCGATCAAAATTGAAAAAGGTCTTGCATGGGTTGAAGAAGTTCCTTCTTTCGGAACTATCGCTCCTTCAGGAAATCAGAATGTCAGCGTAAATTTCAATGCAATAGGTTTGTCAATCGGAACTGTTGTCGAAGGTTTTCTGAAAATAACAAGTAATGATCCTGTAACTCCTGTCAAAAATGTAAGGATTAAAATGACAGTCGGAGCAGTTGATATTCAGAATAATCTCACCGGCATTCCAACAGATTTCACACTTGATCAGAACTATCCGAATCCGTTTAATCCGGCTACAAAAATAAGTTACGGATTGCCTAAAGAATCTTTTGTATCAATAAAGATCTTTGACATACTCGGTAAAGAAGTAATGAAACTTGTAAATGAGAATAAACAAGCGGGTTATCATCAGGTTGATTTCAACGCTTCAAACTTTGCAAGCGGAATGTATTTTTACAAAATCGAAGCGGGAAGTTTTGTGCAGACCAGACGTATGATACTTCTTAAATAGTTAAGAGTTAATAGTTAATTGTTTCAGGTTTCAAGTTACGAGTTACGAATTTTAAGTTTTAAAATATACATTTTAATCTTTAATCCGTGATTGTGATATATAACCGCCGCAGTTAAATGCGGCGTTTTTTTATTTAAAACGATTAAGCAATAATGCTTCAGTACATAAAGGAGTTAAACAATTATTAAACAAAAAGTTTTGGATAATGACGGGAAATTAATGATTTGTATTTACCTAAAATTATATTTTAATTAGCTAATGGCAGATATAGTAAAAAATATTTTAAAACAAACATTGATTAAAGAATAAAAACAATGGAATATACAGTTATAATTGAAAAAAGTAAAAATGGTTATGGAGCTTTCACGCCTGATCTGCCGGGGGTTGGAGTAGTAGGTGATACAAAGAAAGAAGTAATTATTTCTATAAAAAAAGCTATCAAAATGTATCTTGAAGAAGTCTCCGAAAGCGGTAATAAAATTCCGGAACCTACGACTGAAGTTCTGAAATTTGAGATAGCAATATAATACTGCGCACAATTCAAAAAACACATGCCTGCTTATGAAGATTTAGACTCCTACACAAACCTCAGCTTGGGAAGAAATTATTTTTTGCAGATCATTTCCTGAGTTTTACTATACCTGTTCTGTATAAGTCTAATGCACTCTGAAGAATATTTTCAATCGTCTTCAACGGCAGAACTTTATCCGGATTAACTCTGAATATTTTCATCCTGGTGCGGCCGCCCGCTTCCAGTGCAGGATGGTCAAGGTATTTCCCTTCTGCAAATAAAATGTATGGTTCATCAGTTTTTTTATCAGTCCATAAGTAACATAAAATATTTTTCTTATAGCAAAAACACGGCATACCATATTTCTTTGTTTCTGTAATATTTGTTTCCTGTTCTACAATAATGCTTCGGAGTTTTAGCAGACAGGTACGGATTGGCTCATCTTTCTCAAAATAAAATTTATCAAGTTTCTGAAGCATTGCTTCTGACATTAAATTTTACTTTAACTAATTAGGAATTTGTTTGAAAATATGCGGGAGCATAAAGTTTTATTAGGACTTTAAAATGTTGTGACGGAGCTAATGAACTGATTTTAGAGAAACAGTCTAATTACCGGCAAACGGTGTTCCAAAAATTCCAACGGCAAGCTCTATCCATATGAGCAGAAATGATCCGATCACTGCTGCTGTGAGAGCGATCCTGTATCCTGTTCCTGTTACTCTTCTTAAAATAAATTCACATATTAAACCTGTGCCGGTCAGCAACATACCCATTACCAAAAAATCAAAAGGTGTCCAGTTAACTTCGTCTGTGAATTGCATTGCGATCAATGGAATAAGCAGCAGTATCACTATTGATATTAAGATGATGATAAGTCTTTTGTTATTCAAATTATATAATATTGGTTTTATAATTTATTATTTGACCTGATTATAATTTTTTCTCTCAGGTCAAATGTGATTTAATTAAATTAAGATTATTTATGAAACTTAAAAGTAAAAAAATAGAAAATTTTCTTTGAATAAATTAAAATTAATCAACATAATTTTTATTTGATCAGCATCATACGTTTCGAATCTATGATCTTACCGTCAGTCTGCAGTATATAAACATAAACACCGCTCGGAAAATCCGCGCCGTTGAAATTCATTTTATAATAGCCGGCGCTTTGTTTCTGATTTACAAGAACCGCCATTTCTTTACCGAGAGTATTATAAACGGAAAGCCGGACATTGACAAAAGCGCTGCTTTGCGATGTGATCTCATACGAGATCAGACTGTTCGGATTAAACGGATTCGGATAGTTTTGCGAAAGGAAATTCTTTACCGGAATTTCAACTGTCACTTCACCCGATAAATAATGATACTCAAAATTACCGTTAAAGTCTTTTTGCTTTAATCTGTATAAATACTTTCCGGGAGAAAGATTTTTATCTTTGAAATTATATTCGGAATATTCATTAGTATTTCCGTTACCGGCTGCAAATCCGGCATAGTTCCATTCCCCTGACTGTCCGTCAGATTTTTTTCTTTCTATATCAAAACCGTCGTTGTTAATTTCACTAGCAGTAGTCCAGATCAGATCAATGTTATTTTTATTTTTATTAAAGTAAAAAGATGTAAGCTCAACAGGCAGCAGTACATTTTCCGGATCGGAAAAGATCATGCCTGAAGTAATGTCAATTCCATTATTATCAAGCACTGCGCAGTACTGAAGATTCCATCTGATCTGATGAGTGGCGAGGTGGTCAAGTATATCAAATCTGATGGTTCCAACCAATGTCGAATCTCCCGGTACCAATGTTCCGGCTGACGGCAGAGTATCCAGTCCTATCTCCACTGACACTGAATTTCCGTCATCATAAAAGACTGTATACTGATCTGCATATTCTGTATTTGCGCTGTCGTCCCAGACGCTTTCGGAAATTTCAACCGGATTTGTCATCGCGAGATTGTTATAATAGAAAACAAAACTTGCAAAGCCGATACTCCATGCCGGACCTGCGTCGCTTCTTACATAGATACTTACATCTATCACTGATCCGTCATTTGTCTGTGAGATTGAAAATCTGCCTGTCTGAGAATACACTTCTGCATTACCTGAAATTAACAGAAATAAAATTATGTATATTATTTTCTTCATAGATCTGAATTTAAAAATCTTTTATTTAATCGCATGTACAGGACATAATCACGGCTCTGATTTGGTACTGCCGATGTTTTCCAGAACAATTCTTCTGTCAAGGGTGTCAACGATCCCGTTCCCGTCTATATCAGTATAAGAGAATCCTGTCATTCCAAGAGATGTTACAACGGCAGCTCTGTCAATTGCATTAATAACTCCGTCCTGATTTATATCTCCGCTGATAAGACAGTATTTATTTCCAATAAGTTTTATCCGTGAACCATATGTCTTAATTGCATCATCCGTAAAATCATATGAGTTTAAAACTCCTCTTGTGAACTGAATACCGCCTTCAACGCTCCATGTTTCTAATGTGTTTTTATGTCTGACTCTGATATAATACATTCCGGTCTCTGAATTATAAAATTTAAAATTGCCTTTGAAATTTACAGAATCAATTACTGAAGTTGCAGAATCTATAATTGCATATGGGGTTGATGCATTATGCAAATATACAGTAACTGTATCAGTCAGATTCAGTGTGTTTGAATTCACATTATAAAGACCTTCTATAATAATATTAATATCAATTGTCAAAGGACCGGAATACCTTAATCTGTAAAACCTGCCGTCGGAATAATTTACAATTAATGGTTCATAATACTGATCTGCATTAATTGAAGTAATATTAAAAGTAGTGTCGAGAAGAACTTCATTCAGCGGGGGGTTAACTCCGTCGTAATCTAATGTCTGCACATTTCCCTGAGAGAAATCCGCAAATATAAGTTTACCGGTCAATGCAGGAAGTCTATTCCCTCTGTAAACGCTTCCGCAGATAACTGCATACGGCTGAGTTATATCAAGATGCAGATATTCATGAACGGGTAATGTAAAATTTCTGCCGGCAGTATCACAAAGAGTTGTATCGGGAAAACAATGGAATCCTTCCATCTTATTCCATCCGTAATTTTTTCCGCTCTCTACAATATTCAGTTCCTCATATCTGTACTGTCCGACATCGCCGAGCCACATTCTTTCTGTCGGCGGATCGAAACTGAATTTCCATGGATTTCTGAATCCGTATGCGAAAATTTCTTTTCTCCAGCCCGAAGAGTTTGTATAAAAAGGATTGTCGGACGGGATTGAATAGTTCAGACCGGTGTCATTCGAATCGATATCAATTCTTAAAATTTTTCCCAGCAGCTGAGTCTTATCCTGCGACACATCGCCTCCTGCATATCCGTCTCCGAGAGCGATATACAATTTATTATCCGGTCCGAAAGCAAGCTGACCGCCGTTATGATTTCTGTCAGGCAGCGGCACCTTAATTAAAGTTTTTTCTGAACTGAATAAAGCAGAGTCCGGATTATCTGGACTAACTGTAAATCTTGAAATCCTTATCCACTTTCTCACGGGACTTCCGACGCTGTCAAATACATAATGTACAAAGAAGTACGGATTATTCGGAAAGTCATAATGAAACGTAAGACCGAGTAAACCTTCCTGTCCGCCGGTATTCACTAATTTGCTGCCGATGTTCAGGAAAACTTTTCTTGTACTGACCGAAGATGAATTGTCAAATACATAAATTACGCCTTTGAGCTGTGCTGCAAAAAGTCTGTTAGTACTGTCATTTGAATGGACAACCGTAGTAGGTGTTAAAAATGGAGTAAGATTCGGGAACGCTTCTTCAAGATAATACTGCGAATGAGACCTGTGATTTAATAATAGTAAGAAAACTATCTGTAAAATTACCGTTAATAATATTTTTTGAGAATTAATCATTGTGGTGGATATTCATATTTGGACGATTCACACATAGTAATTCCTTTGTAATGTTTTGTTGGTTTAAAATAATTTAATTGATTTTGAAATACTAATCTAAAAAATGGCAATAACAGTCTGAGTGTCAATACATCCGGATGAAATTTGGAATTTTTTTTCCGTTCAAATTACGGAATAGAATTATTATTTATGCTTAAGTACAATTTTATATAAATAATATCAGCATGAAAAATTTCATACTTCTACTTCTTATTTTAATACCAATAGGAATATATTCACAGGATCTTGCAATACCCGACAATCCTTATGAACAGGCGGATGAACAAATCAAAACACGTAACGCATTCAAAAGGGAGAGATGGTTCTATGAGCAGAGAATGTTTCCAGGGAATTATATTCCTGAAGACGCTTATTCAAAAGCTAATGAGCAGAGAGATGAAATGAGAAAGAGTAAAGGTTTTGCAATGAACGGATTATTCGACTCATGGGTGAATTTAGGTCCGAAGACGGGATTCTATTTTGCCTATTCCAATATAACTTCAAGAATGACAACCGTTAAATACGATCCGAATGATCCGAATATAATATATGCGGGAACAGCTTTCGGAGGAGTATGGAAATCTACTAATTCGGGAAACAACTGGTCTGCAATGAGTGACAATGAAGTATCACTTTCATCAGGATCAATCGCCATCGATCCAAACAACTCAAATATTTTATACTACGGCACCGGAGAAGCGACATACAGCGCGGCTTCTTATTACGGCAGAGGTCTTCTTAAATCCACTGACGGAGGAAATACATGGTCTAATTATACTTCCGGACTTCCTTCACTAAGTTATTTCTCGCGTGTAGCGGTCAATCCCGGAAACAGTAATGAACTTATCGCTGCGCTTGGAAACAGAACAAGTCTCGGAGTCTCAGGCGGAGGTCTATACAGGAGTATGGATGCAGGTGTGAGCTGGTCGTTAATTTTTTCAGGAAGAGCTGATGACGTTATTTATTCTCCAACCGGTGATACTGTTTATGCAGTCGGAAGCGGAATAGGTTATCTGATCTCAACAGACGGTGGCGCATCGTTTTCCTCTAACGGCGCAATATCAATGGGTACGCGAAACCATATTGCCGTCTGTAAATCATCACCTAATGTTTTATATTATGCAAGACATACTTCGTCGACTATTGTAGTTTATAAATCTACAAACGCAGGATTTAGTTTTAGCCAGATAGTTGTCGGTCAGAACTTCAGCGGCTCTCAGGCGTGGTATGATTTTTATATGCATGTAAATCCGGCAAATCCGAATATAGCTTATGTTGGTTCAATAGATGTCTGGAGAACTACAAACGGCGGCGCAACAAATTTCACTAACATTACAAACGGTTACAGCGGCGGTATTGTGCATGTCGATCAGCATAACATTGATTTTCATCCGACCAATCCGGGTGAACTTGTTTGCGTTAATGACGGAGGTATATGGAAATCAACAAATAACGGAACGACCTGGACTAACATGAACAGAGATCAGGTATTAACTCAATTCTACAGAATTGCCTCAGATCCTTCGAATGCCAACCATATAATGGGAGGAACGCAGGATAACGGCACGCAAAGAACTTTAGGCACACTTAACTGGGCGGCTGCATTTGGCGGAGACGGCGGTGAAGTGTGTTTTCATACTCAGAATAATAATTATATCTTAGGCGAAACACAGAACAACGGCGTATACAGATCTTCAAACGGCGGCGCGAGTTTCAGTACAGCGACTTCCGGACTGTCAGGATCGGGAAGCTGGGTCGGTCCGCTGATTTCGCATCCGGACTCTGCCGGAATTTTTTACACTGCCAGGCAGCGCGTATTTAAATCTACCAACTGGGGATCTACATGGGTTGCAATTTCCGCCGGTACAACCGGTACAATAAGGGAAATGGAAATCAGCAATAATACAGGTAATGTAATGTACGCTACTTCAGGAAGCACTATTTACAGATCCACAGACCGCGGATATAATTTTTCAAATGTTACATCAGGACTGCCCGGAAATACAATTACGGCGGTAAGGATACATCCTGACTCTTCGAATGTTGCATTAATCACTTATTCAGGATTCGGCACTGGAAAGATCTATAAGACAACCAATACTGGCGCCACGTGGACAGACATAACAGGCAATCTTCCCGACTCGCCGGTGAATGACGCTGTTATTTACCATCCGGGATATCCGACCAGTACTTACTTCTGCGCATCTGATGTCGGAGTATTTGTTTCTCATAACTACGGTCAGTCTTGGCAGGAACTTGCTAACGGACTGCCGAATACAGTTGCCATACATCTTGATCATCATAAGGCGACAAATAAATTAAGGATCGGCACTCACGGTAGAGGCGTTTACGAACTTCAGCTGAGCAACTTTTTATTTGCTGATATAAAAATAATTCCTGAAGGTTTCTATAACTCATCTGAAAACAGACTCAACAGTAAAGATTCTGTAAGGGCTTATTTGAGAAGTTCATCTTCACCTTATAATTTAATGGATTCTTCAATCGCAGTAATTGATTCCTTAACATTCAACGGAAATTTTTATTTTGAGAATGTAACTTCAGGAGGATATTATCTCGTGATGAAACATAGAAATTCGATTGAGACCTGGAGCAAAGCCGGCGGAGAGACATTGATTCAGGGTATTACATATAATTATGATTTTACTTCATCATCATCTCAGGCATTCGGAGGTAATATGAAACAGATGGATCTGTCACCGGTAAGATATGCAGTATTTGCCGGTGATGCAGACGGAAACGGTTCTGTAGATCTGACTGATATGAGTATGATTCAAAATGACATTCTTACTTTTGCAACAGGATATCTTAATACTGACTTAAACGGAGATGGAACAGTGGATCTTGCAGATATTACTTTTGCTGATAATAATGCATTTAATTTTGTGGTTAAAATAACTCCATAAAACAGTTAAGTTTAGTTAATGTTATTAGTAGTTAATAGTTTTATAAATAATTGTCATTACCGCTTGCTTACGACGGGAATCCATTAAACACGGATTTTAGAATTTAAAATTTAAAATTTAAAATTTAGAATTTAAAAGGTGTTTTTAAATATTTAATTGTATTTGTATTTTGCATTACAACAACCGTGTTGAATGCGCAGTGGTATCCGCAGAGTACCGGCGCGGTATATTCTTTACGGTCAGTTCATTTTACTGATCAGAATAACGGCTGGATATGCGGGCTTGAAACTGTATTGAAAACTGGTGACGGAGGAAATACATGGACAAAGATAAATGTATCCGGAGATTTTAATTCAGTTTATTTTGCTGATGCAAATACAGGATGGATGTGCGGATTTAACGGTAAGATAAAAAAATCCGTGAACGGCGGACTGAACTGGTATGATGTGAATTCTAATGTTACTAATAATCTGAATCAAGTCTCATTCTTAAATATCAGTACAGGTTTTATAGTTGGAAATAATTCTGTAATACTAAAGACAACTGATGCAGGAGAAAGCTGGAACAGACTTAATGCAGGTATAGATACGATTGATATATTTGCAATTAAAATAACTCAACAGCAAATAATTTTTTTAACTGGTTCAGAATCAATGATCTTCAAATCAGTTGATATGGGAAACAGCTGGAATTATTATTCAATGAATCAGGCGAATCCTTTTTTTACCGTAGAGTTTAAAGATGTAAATACCGGATATGTTTCCGGATGCTGCGGAATGTTTCTGAAAACAATTGACGGCGGGATACACTGGACTAAAGAAATTTATCTTACTCCCGGTCTTACATTATTTTCAATGAAATTTATTGATAACAATTTCGGAATGATTGCGGGTTCTGAAGGATATATACTCCGGACCTCAGACGGCGGGATTAGCTGGGATTCTCTGCAGACAAATACAGATAAAGAATTATTTTCACTCTTCCTTATTAATAAGGATACCGGCTTTGCAGTGGGAAACAACGGTACAGTTCTTAAAACATTTAACGGCGGCGGCGCAGGATATCCGGTTTCAATAAATGATCTGCCGGTTCAATCCCCTTCCGGCTTTACTCTGCATCAGAATTATCCCAACCCCTTCAATCCTTCTACAGATATAAATTTCAGCATAAGTAAAAGAGCAAATATTAAAATAGAAGTTTTTGATATCAGCGGCAAATTAATTACAATTCTTGCAAATTCCGTTTTTGAAAACGGAGATCACAAAATAATTTTTTCCGGAAATGATCTGAGCTCAGGAATTTATCTTTACAGGCTGAGCGTAACCGGAACATCAGGAAATTTAATTCAAAGCATTTCTAAAAGTATGCTTTTGTTAAAATAATTAACAAAAGACATATATTATCTTTTTCATTCCTTTAATAAAAAATATTCTGTCAAAGGGTATTTTTCACAGTCAAATTTTCATAATAGACATAAAAAGTAACTGATTTATCAATTGCCGTATTAATTCACTGGGTATAATCAGTAAAAACCTTCTTTGAATCAATTACGTCTTTTTTATATTTTGTATCACTGAAAATTAAAAAATATATATCAGTTCATTAAATCCAACAATAACTATTAACTATTTTATTTAACGAATGAAGAAACTAATTTTAATCTTACCTTTAATACTGACTGGATATTTTATTTTCACAGGACAGAAGTCCGGTGACGATGTTAAGAAATGGTCCACACGAATGCAAATTAACGGACAATATACCGCATTGCCTAAAAGCGGCGTTCAGAAATTTTCTACACAGACAAGGATCATTCAAAATCAGGGAGAGACTTATTCCGTTTTTCCGAATTTTCTTGTACATGAAAGTTTTAACACGCAGTCTGAAGTTCCTATCGTAAGGCATCCGACCAACCCGAATATAATGTTTGCATCTGCAAATACTTTCAGCGGAGGAAGCATTTTCAGTCTCGGTGTATATGTAACTACAAACGGAGGAGCAACATGGTCAGGTACAGATACTATTAATACCGGCTCATTTAATTTCGGCGATCCCGGGCCGGCTATAGATAAGGACGGAAGATTTTTAATTTCATATATCAGCACTTCAGGAAGAATATCAAATTCAGTCTCAACAAATAACGGAGTAAACTGGACTCCGGATTTTCTTATTCCCGGATCTTCTACACAATCTGACAAAAATTTCTCCGCAACTGATGACGCTCCCTCAAGTCCTTACTACGGCAGATATTATACCGTCTTTACAGATTTTTCAGGAGCAAATTTTAACAGGATAGTTTTGTCATATTCATCTGATCAGGGAGTTTCCTGGTCGACAGCTGCTCCGGTTAGTCCGGGACCATATTTTCAGCACTTCCATCAGGGAGCTGAACCAAAAGTCGGACCTGGATGGTCAGCTATATGTTGTATGGGCAAATAATCTGAACACGGCTACGGAAGATTCACTTGGTTTTGCAAAATCAACTGACGGCGGAGTCACTTGGGCTGTAACAAGAAATAATGCAAGCGATATGAACGGTATCAGGAATGACGGTCAGACCTTTATGAATGGTATAAGAGCAAATGGTTTTCCAAGGATCGCAGTTGACAGAACTAACGGACAGAGGAGAGGATGGATATATGTTGTTACTTCAGAGAAAAATTTAGCGCCTGCAACTGATGTTGCAGATGTTATTCTTCACAGATCAACAGACGAAGGAACTACCTGGACAAAAGTAAGAGTCAATCAGGATACCCCGGGGAACGGAAAGTATCAATATATGTCAGCTGTTAATGTAGATGATAACGGCGGCGTGAATGTAATTTATTATGACAACAGAAATACACCTACCAATGATTCTGCGCAGGTTTATGTCTCCAGATCACTTGACGGCGGCAATACATGGACTGATATTTTAGTTTCAGATCATAAATTCAAACCTAAAGCAATTTCAGGAACAGCAGGCGGTTATCAGGGTGATTATATCGGAATTACTTCCGGCAATAATGTCCTCTGGCCATACTGGTGCGACGATATTACCGGATTGTATCAGGCGTGGACTGCAAGAGTCGATATTACTTCTTTCCCCTTGAATTCATTTAATCTGAATACGCCATCTGCAGGAGTTACTTTGACAGGTTATCCGAATTCAACTAACTTATATACTGTAAGCTGGGATACATCTGCTTCGACCGCATCTTATAAATGGATATTTGGAAACCCTACAGCCAGCACAAGAAAGATAACTATCCCTTCACTGGAAAATACAATTTCTTTTACAGCAGGTCAGCTTGATAATATTCTGACCGGACTCGGTCTTAATGTCGGTGATTCGCTTGTTGGACAATGGGATGTATGGGCTTTCAGAAATAATTTAACAAATGATTCTTTAAAAGCCGCTAACGGACCAAGAGCAATTACTCTGAAAAGAGGAGTTCCACCGCTTTCATCCTTTAATTTAAATACACCTGTCAGCGGAATTTCTATTTTTACATCGCCAACCGATTTCTCCAATGTAAGATTTAACTGGTCAACATCCGGACCCGGAGTTACTTATAAATGGAAATTCGGCTCACCTGTAATTTCCGCAACAAGGATAATCAAAACTTCAGATCTGTCAGGAGTGGACTCATCATTTAATATCCCTGTTAATGAAATGGACGGACTTCTCGCAAGTGTAGGCGTACTGCCCGGTGATTCTATCACAGGTCAATGGTCAGTGTATGCATACAACGGATTTGATTCGGTGCAGGCATCGCAAAGCAATGCAATTACTTTCAGAAGAAAAGCTAAAGGAGATGTGCTTGTATTATATGATTCGACAAATGTAAACTGCAGGATCTCAAGAGACTCAGTACTTGTTAACCTTGAAAGACTTGCGGTAACATACGACCTTTACAACAGAAAAGGCGTAACATCAACTGATGCTATTTCTTTCCGGGAATACAAACGCGTAATTCTTCTCGGAGAAGGTTCATCGGTAATGTCAAATAAAACAAAAGATTCGCTTAAATCATATTTAAACGCAGGTACAATCCAGAGAAAATCAAGACTCGTCATAATGTCAGAAGATATCGGATATCAGATCGACAGACCTGCGTCAGTATATTTTGATTCGGCATTCGCAAGAAGTTATCTCGGATATCAGTATGTAGCTGACAGACCGGGAGTCGGGGGGAGAGGCATTATAGGAATGACTATAAATACAAATCTTACGGACAGTACTTACGGACCTTCATCTGATGTGATCAGAAGATCAGGATCTCTTCCGGCAAATCAGACATTTAATTTATACAGATACAGATTGTTTCTTGATTCTATGAATGCAGTCGGAAGAATTTCACCGACTTATAATGTAGCTGTTATGGCTGCTGATGCAGAATCACTCAGACCTGTGCAGGATAATCCAAATCCGTTTACAGTCAGGAGAGTACTCGACGGATTAATGAAATTCGTTGATGAAATTCCTACTTCAAATGATCCGGTATCAGGAAGTGAACTTCCGTTTACATATGATCTTTCGCAAAACTATCCTAATCCTTTTAATCCGTCTACAAAAATAAAATACAGCGTTCCGGTTTCAGGAATTGTAACTCTGAAAATATATAATATACAGGGTAGGGAAGTTTTTACATTGGTAAATACCAATCAGGATGCAGGCAGATATGAAGTTAATTTTAACGCTTCGGATATGTCAAGCGGAATTTACTTTTATACTATTTCAGCAGGTGATTTTACTCAGACCAGAAGAATGGTTTTACTAAAATAATTTTTTTTTCATTTCATTTCCTTATCGTTGATGGTCCGGTTTGGATTCCGGACCAGTTATAAAAAAAGGCAGAATTTGGGACTGCCTTTTTTTATTTTTTAAGCAGGTCTATTTTTTCCGCAACCCAGTCTCTTTTAGTTACAAACTTAAGTTCTTTAAATTCGCCTTCAAGGTTACCAGATCTTTTTTCGAAGGGTTGAATTTTATTTTCAAAAGTTTAGTATATATTTTTACAAAATTACTGTTGTAAGTTCTGTATACTTTGGGAATTTCCCTGTGACTTTTAACATAATGATTCAATTTATCTACTTCAAGATAAGCTTCTTCTTCCATATCAAGCTCATAATAACTTATTAATTTTGCAATTGAAGCGTCAAGATAATGCATATAATTGTGAGGTTTAACTTTCAGGACATATTCAAGCGCTTTATCATAATCCCTGAGATAAGAACTTACTCTGGAATACGAAAGATTAGTTTCATTCTCTCTGTTTTTTTTCGGGAGATAACCGGAATATTTTTTTATGAAATTATTTACCCAGTCAGGCTTTCCCATTTCAATTCCGATAAACACATAATCCCTGAAATTATTTACAGGAAAAATATTTTCTGAAAAATCAGTTATTAAGCCATTGTCAAGTTTTTCATTATAGAGTTTAAATAATTCTGCATGATATTCTTTCTTACCGAGATTCTGCATACGGGTGCAGTAGTAAATGAAGATCATATAAAATTTATATTTGTATGAATCACTGAATGAACCTGAAATTTTTTGAAATACCTTTCTCGCTTCGAAATAATAATTTTCCTGTCCCAGATTATCAAATGCGTTAAACAGATAAAAATATAATTTTACAACATTTAAAATTTCACTTTCATTGTTACCTTTTTTTTCAAATATATCGTCATATCTAATTTTTCTAACAATGTTTAAAATAATATTATGATCATACTTTCTGCCTAGATTAACCTGCTGAAGAAATTCGATCCCTGAATCAAAAAGGGATATAAGTGACATTGAAACTGAATATATGGAATGTTCATAGATATTTGTAAAGTATTTGTCAAATTTTTCCGTTTCATTCAGATACCAGAGATTTCTCATATTGAGAGAATAGATATCTGCAAATTTTTTATCATCGGTTTTCTGCAGTTCAAGATAACTCAGCGCTTTCTTAAATTTACTTTCATAAAATTTAAACATCCTGTTTTCAAGATACGCTTTTGTGAGAATTGAATCCCTTTCCACCATATCATTCTTAACGCCTTTAAATATAATATATTCTTCGCCAAGTTTCAGAAGTTCGGAGAATCTGTTTTTCAAGGTCTGACCGCTGTATTTTTTTCCGGGATAAACCGCATCATACAGATCTAATGCGGAAATTTTGTCAGCATCCGCATTTTTATATTTTATTAATTCTTCAAGCAGCGGCAGGTAATTCCTTCCTGATGAATATACCGGGGAGCAAATAAACTTTTTGAATTCTGTTAAATCTTCTTTAGTTAATAAATTCAGAAAATTTAACAGTTTGTAGTTAATTATGTTCAATAGTTATGGGTATAGTTAGTATTTGAATTTAATTAATTATAACGAAAATTTAAACTTTTTTAAAATTCCTCTTAATATTGCTGGGTATTTTTGTTGTTTGCCTTCTTTGTAATAAGGTGCTGATTTTTTTAATTTGCACTAATTAATTTTTTATAATAACTAAATTAAGTCAAATGAAATTGAAATTTCTATTAATGTTAACATCAGTTATGATCAGTTTTACAGGCGTTAATATTAACGCTCAGCAGGATGTAAGCGGCTGGTACTGGATGAATGGTCAGCCTCAGGGACATACGATTAACTGGGTAAAAGCTTTTGATGCAGCAAATATCTTTGCAGTAACCAACAGAGGATTATTTATGAAATCATCTGACGGCGGTGACTCATGGACCCTTACTCAGGCAGGTGCTAATGATTTCAGTTCAGGCGGCGGCGCTAAAAGAGATTTATTCACAGGTTGGTTTTTTGATGCTAACACAGGTATAGTAGCAGGCGCTACTCAAACAGGACCGACAAAAACAGTTATAAGTAAAACTACAGACGGAGGTGTTACTTTTACTAATATAGATGTGAATGCTGCTGCAGGCTCATCTGTAAACAGCTTTTATTTTATCAATTCCACTACAGGTTATCTCTGCGGAGGTACCCCAAATGCAAAATTATATAAAACAACCGATCAGGGAGCAACCTGGACAAGCATAGCTTCTGCTCCGGCCAACACTTATTACAGTATGCATGCGTTTGATGAAAACAACATTCTGCTCGGTACATCATCAAGAAGAATTGTCAGAACTACAGACGGCGGAACAAGCTGGATCATTGATACTCTATTTTCAGCAGCTACAAACGTTCAGTTTCTGGGAATGAAATTCAAAGATGCTAACACAGGTTATGTGATCGGTAACCCGAACTATTTTGCTTACACAACAAATGCAGGTGTAAACTGGACTGCATCTACTCACTCTTCCACCAGAGGTCAGAGAGCAATAGAATATGACAACGGTGTAGTATGGACAGCAGGTGATTATGAGAATGTTTATTATTCTGCAAACAACGGAGTTACATGGGATTCAGTTAAGTTTTATGATCTCAGTAATGTAAATCAGCCGACCCCATTTATTATCTACGGCATTGGTGTTAAAGATAACGATCTTGCAGTAGTCGGAGCGAGCGGTCAGATGACTTTAAGTAATGACGGCGGAGTTACATGGAGAAACAAAAATTATACAGTGAATCCGGGCTCTCCAACTTACGCCAGTATTTTCGCTCAATCCCCAACGGGTAATGTCTGGCTAGGATCTAATATAATCGGAGAGACAAATCTATTATATTCCAGTAACGGCGGAACAAACTGGTCATTGCAGCCAAACGGTATGAGCTTTGCAGTTTTCGGAATGGATTTTGCTAGCGCGAATACAGCTTATATCTACGGTGGGAGAGCTACTGCCGGAGTCGGACAGATGTCAAAATCCACTGACGGCGGGATGACATGGAGTGCTTTAGCATTACCTTCGCCATTAAGCACTTATCAGATTAATACTGTAGATTTTGTTAATGACAATACAGGCTGGGCCGGTGGATTTGCCGGAGCTTTCGCACCTGCACTTTTATCAAAATCTACTGACGGCGGCGCTACCTGGAACACTCAGCCAATTGAAACAAATCCTAACGGAGCTGTGATAAGCATTCAGATGCTCGATGAAAATAACGGTTTTATGCTCGGCAATTCTTTATACACTACTTCAAACGGCGGAACGAACTGGGTAAAAACTACAAACGCTTATGTACTCGGTACCAGCTGGTCAAATATGTTTGTACTTAATAAAGATGTTATATATTTAAACGGAGCAGGCACAGGCGGTCTTAAAAAAATAATCAGATCACTTGACGGAGGCGCTACATGGACTGATCTTACTTCAAATCTCGCAGGAGCAGCAGGAACAACTATCTTCAGAACAAAATGGCTTAATCTTAAGCACGGAATCGTCATCGGCGCAAGCGGATGGGCTGCAAAAACTACTGACGGCGGATTAACCTGGGTTCAATCCAATCCCGGATTCTCTACTTTAGTTGATGCTTCTTTCTTACATAAGAATACATGGATGGCAGTCTCAGACAGAAACGGTTCTTTTCAGGTCGCTAAAAAAACTGAAAATATTTCATCGATCTCTGTCAACGTAACAGTGAACATAGAAGGACTCTGGAATGGAAAACCTCATGTAACCGATACTGTTACAGTAGAGCTGCATAATTCCACTTCACCTTTTGCAGTTGTTGATGCAGCAAAAGAAGTGATCACAGTAAACGGATATCAGACATACGAATTTAATTCAGCTCCGGCAGGATCATACTATATAGTAGTTAAGCACAGAAACGGTCTTGAGTCCTGGAGCGCAGCGCCGGTAGTAATGACAGCAGGCGGAAATTATGATTATGATTTCACTACCGCATCTTCACAGGCATATGGAAATAACATGGTTCTTAAAGCAGGAAAATACTGTATATACAGCGGTGACGCAAATCAGGACGGTGTAATAGACATTTCAGATCTTGCAACAATTGATAATGACGGATTTGCCTTTGCATCCGGATACTTATCAACAGATTGTAACGGTGATAACGTAATCGATCTTTCAGATCTTAGTATTGCTGATAATAATGCTAATAACGGTATATCAGTAATGAAACCATAACAGCATAAACATAAGAGTGTTCTTTAGTTAGTTAGTTAGTTAATTAGTTAGTTATGTTGGGAAAGGACCGGAGGAGAAATCTTCCGGTCCTTTTTTTTGTTCTCATTCATATTAAAAACCTATTTGTCCCCTCTCATTTACCTCCTTTCATCAGCCGGGATTAAAAAGACCAAAAGAATGTTCAGTAAACATAATTATAAATTAATATTAAGTTAAGAACTTACGAAAAATAGATCTCACTTTTTTCAAATTATATAGTACATTGTATTTAAGAAACTCGGATCTGAAAAGAAGAAACCTGAAAATAAAATTATGAAGGCAGAGTCTTATAATAAGAAATAACAACACAGAGAAAAGAAAGCGTGAAGTCAAATGAAGAATGATGAATTTGATGCTAAGAGGCGGACAAATTAAACAAAGGACTGAATATTCTAATTAAAGTGATGGGGATACTAAATAAAGAGTTATGATAACAGAATAAAGAAAGGGAGAAGTTGAAAAATGAAAAGTGAAAATGAAATAAAGAGTTGTGAATATGAAATAAAGAAATGTGAATGGAAAAAGAAGAAGGATGAATGCTAAATTAAGAGTGGTGTATGTGAAATTATTTTCAGTAAATGTTAAATTATGAGAAGTGAATGTCAAATTATGCGAGATGAATGTCAAATTATGCGAGGTGAATGTCAAATTATGAATAGTGAATGTCAAATTATGAGAAGTGAATGTTAAATTATGAGAAGTGAATGTCAAATTATGCGAGGTGAATGTCAAATTATGCGAGGTGAATGTCAAATTATGCGAGGTGAATGTCAAATTATGTGAGGTGAATGTTAAATTATGTGAGGTGAATGTTAAATTATGTGAGGTGAATGTTAAATTATGTGAGATGAATATTAAATTATTTTTCGAAAAAGTGAAAAAATTTCAAAAAGTGAAAAATTTTTCAAAAAAATATCGGAACAGAGGCATTAAAAATTGAGAAGAGATAGGATCAACTGAAATAAATTACAATAATTTGAAATTTACAGCAATAAAGCCGGGATTTTTAAAATCAGCGCCGAATCCTCTCAATAGAGAAATCCTCAGACGGCTTTAATGAAAAATATATTTTTCAGGCTGATAAATTTTTCAGAAAGCGGAAAAGGGAGTTCAGCGGACATGGATCAGTTTGTAATCGTTTGAATACCTCACCTCAGGAAAAATCATTCCTGACAATTTAATAATTAATCCCGGCTATTAATTTTATCAGATAAAATTATTGTACGTCCATTCACTCAAAACCCTTCGGTCATTACTTAAGAAGAATCATCCGCTTTGTATCGCTGAATCCGCCAGCTGTTAATTTATAAAAATAAACACCGCTCGGCAATCCGCTACCGTCAAATTCAGCTTCATAAGTTCCCGGGTTTTGTTTTTCATTTATCAGAGTTACTATTTCCTTTCCGAGAGCATCAAACACTTTTAAAGTAGTAAAATGATTTCCGCTTAATGAATAACGAATTACAGTAGTGGGGTTAAACGGATTAGGGTAATTCTGACTCAGAGTAAACGAAGCGGGAATTTCCGTCGAAATATTATTCACAGTTAACACAGACTGAAAATTGGTATTATAAAATTCCTGTACTAAATCTGTTAAATTTTTAAGCTGTAGAATGCTGTTCAGATTACTGGATCCTCGTGCAATCAATTGTGCAAAGATCACTGACTGTGTATCATTCGGACTCATATTTAAAGGACCCACTCCTAATAAAAATCTTCTGTCTGCTGATCCGGTCATTACCCAACCTGTACCTGTTGTAGGGTCACCTGAATAAGCAAGTTTTGTCGGCTGATTATTAACAGGATTTATCCATGACTGTCCGTTTCTCCAGAGCCCTGAAATTACCCGGTAAGTTTCTGCATTTATTTGCGGATCCGAAGGCTGAGGTGAAGCATTATTGTAAGTATTAAAAACATTCATTCCGGTAAATTTATATCCGGCCTTTACTACAAGATTTTGTGAACCCGGGGGATTATAATATTTTGCAGTATCATTATTGTTTCCGGTAAATACAACTGGACTTCTTAGAAGCATCGTTCCGACAGCAGGCGGAGACGTTCCATACACCGGATCATTGTTTGTAGCATTATATGTAAATCCAATATTCCTTAAAGTATCACATGCGATCACATCATCTAACGGGCTTCCCAGATCATCATCAGTCCAGAAAGAAAAGTAAGCATCCTCCCAGATATTGCTGCTTCTGTTAATGATTTTGAATTCAATAAACTGCACATCTCTTAATCCGCTGTTTGTGTAACACCAGTTTGTCTGAAGTATCACGGCTTTAAGTGAAGAATCGCTTGTATTATTACTCTGATGCGGGTAAGCATCGGTGTAAGAATAAAACATAGTCTGAGTTCCTGAGAAAAAAGGTTTACCCTGAGCATTAACATAAGCCCCCTGATTTACCGGCCAGTGCAGATAATCGTAACTTACGCTGTCACCTCTTATGATATTGTAGATCCTGTATAACGAATCATTTATACCCTGAGGCTGACCAGCATTGTCAACATAACCGGGTGAATAATCATAAGCGTATTCCGCAATTGCCGTTAATGTATCGCCATTGGATATACATCCCATCCACAGACCGGAAGAGTATCGTGCATAATTTGCAGAACCTTTAGGCCATTCAAATCCGGCGTTACCGGTGACAGGATCCCGGTTAAAATTTCCATTATTTCTGAACCATGCGCTGATATTGTTGGCATCCAGCTTCAATACAGAAACAGGTAACAGATCTGAGTTAAAATAATTTAAGCCTGTCTTTCCTGACGGTTTATCCTTTTTGTTTGTAAATGAAAATAGCGTCAGACAGGTAACAGTCAATAAAATAATTGTAAGTGCTTTCATGTTTATCCTTTCTGATTTAAATAATTAATAAATATTTTTTAAATATTACTTTTATTTCTCTGTATGCTGCAGATTTCTTTTATAAAAATTTCAATCCGGATCATAATATTTTTATTCATCATTCTCTTTTCTTATTTGATTTAACTTAATATATAAATAGATCAGGAGCAAAGATATTTTAATCAGTTTGTAAGGTGACTTCTTTTAAACAAAAGGACTTCAAATGAAAATTAAACTTAAAAACAGCTTAAATTAAAAATATTTTAATGAAATCATCAGGACATAAAATGCGGTTTGTGGGATTTTATGAGCACGTCCCCAATCGGGAGATTGGGTACGAGGTGGTATTAAAAAATACTGTTTGCGGGATATTGAAGAATACGCCGCCAATCGGGAAAATATGAACGAGAGGTTTATAATTTACCGATTAGGAACGCTGAGTTTATATAACGGGTTGGGAATGAAAGGGTTATCACTGACATTTCTATCGAGTCGAAACTACTGACATTTCTAATGAGTTTTCACAACTCAGAATGATTCGATTCTATTCACTTGAATTTTTATCAAAATAGTCTTAGGTTTCCCTGCCCCAAATTTTAATTATTATTTTATAAATTTTACATTGTTTAAAATGGCGGGCAAATTGTTTCAATCCTGGAAGCTCTATTATTTTTTTCTGATCTCTTTTGTTGTGTTTTTCATTTCGACAGCGAATCCGGTTTTATCAGCAGACTATTATATCTCGAATGACGGCAGCGACGGCAATAACGGCACAAGTATTTCTACGCCATGGGCTACTATAACAAAAGTAAATTCCATGATGGGTGCTTTTACAGCAGGTGATAAAATCCTGTTCAGAAGAGGAGATACATTCTTCGGACAGTTAACAGTATCAAAGTCCGGACTTGCCGGTAATGAAATTATATTCGGAAGTTACGGAACAGGTGAGCTGCCGGTTATTACCGGAGCAAAGTCACCTCAGAACTGGATAGTACATTCGGGAAATATTTATAAAACCACTTTCACTGATACTCTTTCAAATTTATATGTATCGGGAAATATTATGAACATCGCCCGCTTTCCGAATTCAGGCTGGCTAAGGACTGATTTCGGCATCAGCAATACCGGTTTCAATGATGCGGCTCTAAATCAGGTTAACGGTTACTGGAACGGCGCTACATGCAGGATCAGAACAAGAGACTGGTCTTATGAAGTAAAAACTGTTTCTAATTTCAGTTCAGGTAACGTTCAATTTTCCAGTCCGGTTGTGAACGCACTCGCATTTGATTACGGATATTTCTTTGACAATAAATTGAATTTACTGGATGCCGAAGGTGAATTTTTCTACGACATTCCGAATCAGCTCCTGTATTTTTATGCACCGGGAGGAGCGGATCCGAATACGCTTGAGATACAGGCGACAGTAAGCAAGTTTAACGTACATCTGAATCCCGGCGTGAAATTTGTAATCATAGAAAACCTTCATCTCTCCCATGCCAGGGATAAAGGAGTGGAAGAAGCAAACGGAACATCCATAACAGTCAGAAACTGCCGGATAAGCAAATCAGATAAGAACGGAATCAGACTTTACGGTACCGGTCACAGGATAGAAGATAATATTATAGAAGATGTACTTGATATCGGGATCACTGCTCAGATGTTCGACGGATTTATAAATGGAAATACCATAAGACGGACAGGATTAAAACCCGGATACGGCGGAAGTTCGTGGGGATATATCGGGCTCAGAGCTGAAAGCGCAACCGGCACTCAGATTAGATATAATATAATTGACAGTTCAGGATACACCGGATTCAGGCTTGGAAAAAACAACATTGCCGAATATAATATAATTGATTACTCATGCGTTATATTAAATGACGGCGGCGGAATTGCGATTGACAATGTTGATGGTCTTCAGATCAAAAACAACATTATAAAAAATTCAATCGGCAATAAAGAAACTGCGCCCGCAGCAAATTATAATTTAAGTTATGGTATATATTTCGGTAACACTCCCATTAAAAATCTCATAATCTCCGGCAATACAATAGCGCATAACAGATTTGTCGGAATTTATGTTGACAATACAAATTCACTCGACAATATTCAGATAAGGGATAATATTCTTTATAATAATTTCTGGACGCAGATTAAATTTTCAGATCTTTCAGCTTCTTCATATAAGTCCTCATACAATACGATCTGCAAAGGAAATATTTTTTACAGTCTGAGCTGGAAGCAGGTTGGAATGGAACATCAGATGTTTCATTCGCTTACATTCAGTGACTACGGTAACTTTGACAGCAATTATTACGCTAATCCCTATAATGAATATGTAATAAGGAGAATGATCATGCCTCCGAATTACTCCTCAAAGGAATACAGATTAGCTGAATGGAAATCAGTGATCGGGGAAGATCTTAATTCTTCTTTCAGTCAGTTCTCATTCGATCAGTATGCAGTGACTGATACTCTCAGCAGTAATTACATAACAAATCCCCATTTCAATGACACGATAGCGGGCTGGACTACATGGCCTTCGGGCTCATCGATTGCGCGGGTAGTTCATCCGCTGCTTGACGGCGGCTCGATGAGGATCCGCTGGAACGGTATAGGATTTACTGAAAATCTTGCAATCAGCAATGCATTTCCTACAACAAAAGGAAGTTATTATCAGGTCAGTATGAGCGTCGTCGGTGATCAGTCAGGTGATTTTAATGTCTGGGGCAGATCCAGTCTTCCTCAGGTTTATGAAATGGGACTAAGAAGATTATACAGGTTTGAAACATTCAGAAGAGATTACTCATTTATATTTAAACCTGATACAACAGATCCTGCCACTACGTTTACAACCGGAATGAAACTCCCCGACTCGCTTTTTTATGTGGACAACGTGCACATGTATAAAGTAGATGTTCAGAAAATTGATTCTACAGAGAAGTCAAAATTATTCATTAACGAAACAAGCTCCCCGCAGCTTTTTAGTCTGAATGGAATAAGCTACAAAAACCTTGACGGTAGTAATGTAAACGGTAATGTCATTCACGTTCCTCCGTTTAGTTCAATGATACTTGTCAATGACGGTGAGATTTTAACGCCTGTCTTAAATCTGAATATGCTTGTAGAAGGAATGTATGATCCTAATTCCCAGCAGACTGTTTCCGATACTGTCAGAGTTTACTTAAGAAATATTAATTCGCCCTTTCAGATAGTTGACTCTGCTGTTTCGGTATTTAATACATCAGGTTTCGCATCCCTTGATTTTCAGAATGTTTCAGACGGAATAAATTATTACATCCATGTGATACACAGAAATTCAACTGACACATGGAGTAACTCCGGCGGAGAGTCTTTCAGTTCTTCAGTTTTGAATTATGATTTTACAAATGATTCATCAATGACATACGGCAATAACGTTATAAAAAAGGGAGTAAAATTTTGTTTCTATTCCGGCGATGTGGACAAAGACGGTGCCGTAGATCTTTCCGATTTATCTGTAATTGATAATTTAGCTTCATCTTTTGCAGTAGGATATTTAAATTCAGATCTGAATTATGATCTGCTCACGGATATTGCTGATCTTACAATTGCTGACAACAATGCATTCAATGTCGTTACGGTAATTTCACCTTAAGTCTGTATTCTTTAAAATATTTTTTATTTTAATTTCGAAGCAATGACGACCGGCGCTTTCAGATTTTCTGAAGCGCCTCCCCTGTCATCAATTGCTTCTATCATCAGAATATAAACACCCATTCTCAGTTTCTGATTGTTATCATCAAGTCCGTTGAATATAATCTCTCCAATACTGCCGCTTACTGAATTATTAATTATTGTCCTTACCTGCCGTCCCTTAATGTCATACACTTTAATTCTTATCTGCGCGATATTTTTGTTAAGCTTATAACTTATCACAGCAAAGTCTTCTGAACCGTCTCCATCAGGCGAAAATGGATTCGGAAAAACTGTAACATTTGATTCGCTTTTTACACCGGCGGTATATACACTGTTTACAAGACCGGGAGTGCCGCCTGCGGGATTTGCCGATGAACTCCAGCTGTTTCTGGCATCGGACAAGAACTTTGGATTTAATCTTTCAAGTGAAATACCTTTTGTATCGTCAATGTTGGGATTATGATAATCCGGAGAATATGTTACTGCATCTATTGTATTATTCATGCTGTCAGCCACTGATATTTTTTCTCCAGTATTTGAAAGACTCATGCCGCTGATAATCGATACTTTGTTTTGATAGGAAGCTAATTTCAAATAAGGAAACGATTCAAATACAGATGTATCATTTGCGATAATAAAATATTCACCGTGATTTAAAATAAGATCTGAATCAGAAACTGTTCTGATGAAAGATGATTCAATGTATTTCCATTTTTTAATATTCACAGGTATTCCTGAATTATTCAGGATCTCAATCCATTCGGAAAATCCTGTAAACGGATCATACATTATTTCATTTATTACAACTCCTCCCCCGCCCGACTGATCGCTTACATACATTTTTTTGTAAAGTTTATTATTCGTAGTGTCGTTATCACCCGGAAAGTATATAACGGCAATGAACTGTTTATAACCCGTATCGTTTGGTGTGAATGAGCATTGAAATTCTGCAGAGTCACCGCTTATCAATACTGCAAAATTTCCTGTGCAGATCCTTTCGTTTAGCTGACCTGAGCTGTCGTTATTTATGTCTGAATATATTTCAGCCGTAAAACCATTTGCGCTGCTGAGGCCTGTATTTCTTATCTTTAACTTCATTGTTATTTCACTTCCTGAATAAGCGTAAAGCGGTTGTGTTTCAAAAGAATACAGCAAAAGGTCATTTGGCAATGGTGTAACTGAATTCCTCTTTCCCGGAGTTGCTTTATCTGGATGAAGAGACGAACTCCAGTTTGAAGAAATATTTGTGTTCACGCCGCTTTGTTTTCTTTCGAGTGAAAAACCTGATGCTCCTCCCCACGAACTGTTATAAGTAAGCGAATCAGAAATAACACCCGAAGCGTTATACACGACTGCATTTTCATTACCCGAATTATTTAAAGCGCTCCATGCAGAAGACTGTATAATAATTCCATAGAAATTGGGATACTGAATTCTGAAGTTAGCGGAATCTTCACAAGCTACTGCAAACGAATCCGGAAGCAAAACTACATTACTGGTTGTAATTACTCTAAGCGGATTCCCTGCGGCGGCGTCACGCCATTTCCAGTTTTGTAAATTCACCGGAGTCTGAGAAATATTTTTCAGCTCAAACCACTCTTTTGCGGGAGATACAGGTGAGTACATTACTTCATTTATTATGACCTGTGAATAAACCGGAAGAGATACTGACAGGGAGTAAAACAGAATGGAGACCATAAAAGCGGCAATTGTCGTTTTCATATTCATCGTAATTTAAGTTTACAAAAAATTCAGTCACTGTGCAAATAATCGGTAAATTTTATTTAATATTACATTGAAAGCGCGTAATATTTTTTTAAAATTCACGAAACAAAATAAACATTTATATTTCAGATGAGCAAGTTAAAATTATTTATATATTTTATTTTTATATTATCTGTGTCCGGGATTCATTCACAGGAAAATCCATCGCTTTATGCAGTTGCAGTAAAATACACACCGGTGCTGAATACTCCTGATTTTGAAGATGTCTTCGGCGGAGCGGAGCGGGACAAAGTGAAGCTTGATGAACAGGGACTTATAAGGGAGATGGAATTTATAGCTTTTCCAAATACAGTATTTGAAATTACTGAGAGAATTCCAAAAGAAGGTTACAGTATATATAAAATTATAACCTCAGATTATCCATATGAATCTTCGCCACTATATATTGACAGCAGATTCGTTGAAGTAAGGTCAGACAGACCTGACGAAAGAAACAAAGTCATGCCGGAAAGAAATGATATTATAGAAAACATTTTATCCCTTGAAGGAAGAAATTATATGTGGGGCGGAAATTACGGAGACGGAGTTGAAGAATTACTGAATTATTACAGACCGGCTTCTGAGATTGATGTTAAGGAAAAAACTAACTGGATTCTGAAGGGCGTTGACTGTTCGGGACTTATTTATCAGGCGACAGGCGGCGCTACTCCGAGGAATACATCTTCGCTTATAAAATACGGAGAAGGTCTGATAATCGAAGGAAAGAGTTTACAGGAAATTTCGGAAATGCTTAAGCCGCTTGATCTGATCGTCTGGAGCGGTCATGTAATAGTAACACTTGATAAAAATACTGTTATAGAAAGTTCGCCGGAAGACGGAGTTCACAGGTCGGATCTGATTGAAAGACTTAATGAAGTAATGACTGAAAGATCCGCAGTAAATGACTGGGCTTCTACTACAGGTAAAAGATTTGTGATAAGAAGATGGATTGAGTAGGAAATGAAGCATATAAAAAACGGATCTGCAATATTTTCTATCAGCAGATCCGTTTGATAAAAATTAAATTCCGGAATTATTTTCTGTCACCCATAATTCTCAAAAGGAAAAGGAACATATTTATGAAATCAAGATACAGCATGAGAGAACCCATCACTGCAGCTTTCTTTCCGTCCTCCGTATCAAAATCCATTGACTGACTCATCTGTTTTATTCTCTGTGTGTCATAAGCGGTCAGACCTACAAAGATCAGTACACCAGCATAACTAATAATCCAGTATAGTGTCGGGCTGTTTAGAAAAATATTAACCACGGAAGCTATTATCAGACCTATCAGTCCCATAAAGAAGAATGTTCCGAATTTCGACAGATCCATTTTTGTAACGTAACCGAAGACACTGACTGAACCAAACATAGCGGCGCAGATGAAAAATGTAGATGCGATCGAAGTTCCTGTGTAGATCAAAAAAATTGAAGCCATAGTGAGTCCGGTCAGAGCGGAATAAAAAAAGAAAGCTCCGATAGCAACTGCAGCCGACATTTTCTTGATCGCAAAGGTAAGTCCGATCACCACTCCGAGCTGAAGTATTACAATTCCGAAGAAAAGAAAAGAATTGTTAAACAAAACTTCCGCGAAGGACGAACCTGAAATTCCCCAGGCTATCACGCCGGTGAGTGCAAGTCCCATTGCCATCCAGTTATATACATTCAGCAGGAATCTTCTCGTGCTTTCAGTAGTAAAGGAAGCGTCAACCGCTCCTGTATTCTGAAATTGATTATTAAATTGGTTCATTTATTATTTCTCCTGTTTGTTTGTTTATTTGTTTAATTATTTTTTATACTCAGTAACGGATTGAGACAAGGAAATTCTTAATTTAGTTCCGTAATAATATTTATAATTAAATTCTAAAATTTAATTTCCTTAGAAACAGATTATACTATATTAAGGAAGAGGATCCATTCCGAATGCCGCCCACTCTTCTTTTGAAGGTCCGTAAATTCCGGGTACTTTCAGTCCCGCCTGTCTCATCAGCACTGACATCTGACCTCTGTGATGCGTCTGATGAAGATTTAGATACATCAGCGTCAAACCCTTTTTCCATTTTTCACCGTACATTTCATCTTCTTCATGCAGCATTTCGTCATTCCAGTTTTTTGATAATTCATTCAAAAGAGAATCCGATGTTTTACTGTATGCTGCTGCTATATCCGCAGCGTTATCAGGAAGCTGATCATTTACTCCCGGACCTTCAACTTTAAGTCCTGCATTACCCATCATTTCAGGAATTGTCACTGCAAGATGCCATGCGAGAAAACCAAGAGTTCTGCCTTCGGGATAAACTTTAGTATTTAAGGATTCATCTGTAAGCGAGTTGAGAACTTTTAAAGTGGAATCACTTTCGTACTTCCAGTCTTTTTTGAAATCTTCCAATGATCTGTACATATTATTATAGAGTTTAAATAATTAAAATTATTTTAATCCGTAATTTGGAGCTTCTTTTGTTATTCTCACATCATGCGGATGTGATTCTTTCAGACCGGCGTTGGTGATCATAACAAATCTGGATTTAGTTTTCATCTCCTGAATATTCTTCGCTCCGCAATAACCCATGGATGACCTTAGTCCTCCTATGATCTGATAAATTGTATCGCCGACATTTCCTTTATAAGGTACAATTCCTTCAATACCTTCCGGTACGAGTTTGCTGATATCATCTTCAGTATCCTGAAAATACCTGTCCTTACTGCCGTGCTTCATTGCTTCGATAGAACCCATTCCTCTGTACACTTTAAAACTTCTTCCTTCGTATAAAACTTTTTCACCCGGCGCTTCTTCCGCTCCTGCAAAATATCCGCCGAGCATTACGCTGTCCGCTCCGCCTGCAATTGCTTTTGAAACATCTCCTGTCTGTTTGACGCCTCCGTCAGAGATCACCGGGATATTCTTTTTAGCTGCTGCGGCTGAACATTCAAATACAGCAGTCATCTGCGGAATACCTACACCTGCTATAATACGTGTAGTACAGATGGAACCGGCTCCGATCCCGACTTTTATACAGTCGGCTCCGGCGTTTATCAAAGCTGTCGTCGCCTCCGCTGTTGCTACATTACCTGCGATCAGCTCTATGTCAAAATTTTTCTTGATCTTCTTTATCATTTCTATGACACCTTTAGAATGTCCGTGAGCAGTGTCAACTACAATTACGTCCACTCCGGAATTCACGAGAAGCTTCACTCTGTCGAGCGTATCCGCGGATATTCCAACGGCAGCTCCGACTCTCAGTCTTCCGAAATTGTCCTTGCTTGCATTTGGAAATTTTTTCCGCTTTTGAATATCCTTAAATGTAATGAGTCCTTTTAAAATACCGTTCTTATCAACGACCGGAAGTTTCTCTATCTTGAATCTCTGAAGTATTACTTCCGCTTTTTCAAGATCCGTACCAAGCGGCGCAGTTACCAGATCTTTCTTTGTCATTATCTCAGAGACAGACTGTGTTTCATCCGGTTCGAATCTCAGATCCCTGTTTGTTAAAATACCAATAAGTTTATTGGATGAATCAATGATCGGAATTCCGGAGATGCTGTATTGCTGCATAAGCTTTAGCGCGTCCGATATTTTTTTATCCGAAGTAAGTGTGATCGGATTTCTGATCATACCGCTTTCGCTTCTCTTTACCTTATCCACTTCAGACGCCTGCATTTCCGCTGACATGTTTTTGTGAATAATACCCATACCGCCTTCTCTGGCAACGGCAATAGCCATTTCACTTTCAGTAACTGTATCCATCGCAGCAGACAGGAGAGGAATATTCAGCGTAATGTTTTTTGTAAGTTTAGTACTGAGATCTACATCTCTTGGCAGCACAGCTGAGTGAGCGGGTTTCAGAAGTATATCGTCAAATGTGATCGCTGTACCTGTTATCTTTCCGGTTTTCATTTCAATAAATAATTTTTGCATTAATAAGATCGCTGTAAATATTTTCCGGAAGCAGTTCACCGTCATAAGATCTTACATACATAATATGTAAATGAGTCGGAGATCTTGAAGGAAAAGCGTTCTTTCCGGTTCTGCCCATTGTACCGAGCGGTTTGCCCGGACTTACGTAATCACCGACATCAACATAGACATTTTCCATATGCGCATAAAAAAACAAACCGTTTGTAAAATTATCATAGACATATACCATGTTTCCGCTTTTAATATCCATATTTTCAGTAGTCCAGTTCATTCTGGTCTCGATAACAATTCCGCCTGTCATGGAAAGAATTTCCACCGGCAGACCTGTATTATCATCACGGGAATCCTGATCTCCGTCTGCAATAAAAATATCATGAGCCGGATGACCTCCTGTGCTTCCGTCAAAGAAATCAAACCCGCCGACTATATAACCGCTTCCGTTTCTTCCTCCGATTGCAGACGGTCCGTAACCTTTTACAGGAAAGACCCATTCATCATCAGAATATTTTTTGATTAAACCTGCATCAATTCTGCCGTTCATAAATTCCCATAAATGATTCGTAAATACAAACAAAGAATCAATTGCATCCTGCCGGTTAAGATTTTGTTCCCTGATATCTTTAATTATAATACCCCATCTGGCGGCTATCTTGTCAGCCTTTACCGAGAAATTTTCATCAGCCTTAATCTCCTTGATCTTCATTGAAACTGATAATAAAGAAATATTAAGCTTCTTAGATTTCTCAGACTTTGTTTTCTCTGTCTTTGATTTGGCGGATTTTTTTTTCTTTGGGGTTTTATCTCTGCTATAAATCTCTCCTGCAGAAATAAAATTAATTGTTAAAACAAATAATAATATGGAAATTAAAATTCTCAGAATAATAAATTTAAATTGAGCATTATAAAATTACTTATTACTTATCTATAATTTCAATTTCATTAGAAACTATAACCGTACCGTCCGGCTTAAGAGCACTTACTTTATACTTCCCCGCATTCTCAAATTTTACATTATCAAAATATATATAATCCATATCTGAGTCCGTATCAAACGGAAAAGTTTCTACTACATTTCCCGTGCTGATATCAGTAACATTTATGTTAACTGACTTTACGCCTAGTTTTGTTTTGGTTGGTCTGAGATCTACCATTACAGTTAGATTTCCCTCAGTGTATTTCGTACTTTCTCCCTTGCAGTTATCCGTAGCGGAATCATACTCTTCGCAGAAATATAATTTATTTCCGCTTACGGATTCAGTAAGATTTTTCAGCTTACTGCAGCCGAGGATTAAAATAAGAAAAATAAAAAGAGCTGAAACAGATTTGTAATAATTTTTCATTTGTGTGTGTTTTTTTTGTAAATTTACCCAATACTATTTTTATATTCCATTGAAAATTAAAATCGCACAGACGGTAACCGGATTCAATAAATTTCTCTTGTCGACGTTATGCTAAAAAAGCAAGCTGACAATTTCTGCGTGTTGGATATCCGTTTTATTAATCAGTCCGGTCTTTCTCTTTCCAATATTCCACAGCTTCGTTTTCTAATTTTTCTAACCTTGTGTAGTAATCCGGAAACTCTTTTAAATGAGCCCATGCAATTTTCCCCGTCATATTTTTATCATTATTTGTAACATTTGTTTCCGGATATCTTGTCCCATGTTCCAGTTCTATATTTAATCCTTTTGTGAATTCGTCCAGCTTTACTTCATTCCAATTAATGCCGAGATCATCACCGATTTCTTTTGCATTATGTGCAGTAAATTTTTCCATTCCTGTTTATTTTAAAAAGTTAATAAATGCCGCCCATCGTTTTGCGTGTATCCCCCGGGCAAAGTCTCGGGCGTTTTTCCCGTACTCTGACGAAAGTATAGTTTCCTAAAAGTCTCCCGTGCCCGGCGAAGTCCTAAAGAGTTAGAAACTCCGCCGGTTGAAATTAAAACAATTAAAGACCTAATTTATCTTTAAATCCCTTTGCCACATCAGCAAGTCCGCCGCCATCTTTACCTTCAAGGAATTTGCTGACCTGATCACCGAGTCCTGCCGGGAGTTTATTCTTAACAAAACCGCCGACTGTTTCAATTGCGGATTTTGCCTGCTCTGCTGTGATTCCGGCTTTTTCCGAAACCATTTTTATTAATTCATCCATCTCTATATCCTTTCTGATTTAATTTGAAAATATATTTAAAACCATCCTGATTTTTTCTTTGATGAGCTGCCTCCGATCCCAAGTACTCCGAGAAATCCTCTTGTCAGCTCTCTAGCTATTGTTCTGCCTACCTGTCTTGCAGTTGTACTGGTCAGTACTTTTTCAACAGTACTTTTCTCTTCTTTAATCTTTCCATTTGCAGTAATCTCTTCTTTAATTTCAGCCGGCGGTGTATTGAGTTTTGCCGTAAGCAATTCATATGCGCTCTCTCTGTCAATGATCTCATTATATTTTTTCGCAAGATCCGATCCGGTAACTATTTCATCCTGTTCTGCCTCTGTAAGTATATCCATACGGGATGCCGGCGCGCATAGCAGTGTAGCCGTGATAGGAGTCGGCGTCCCTTTCTCGCTTAACACAGTTACAGCTGCTTCACCAATACCCATTGAAGTCAGCAGATCTTCCACATTGTAAAATTCAGACATGGGATAATTCTGCGAGATAAGTTTTATCTGTTTTCTGTCCTTTGCGGTAAACGCTCTTAGCGAATGCTGTACTTTCATGCCGAGCTGACTGAGCACCGGATCCGGAATGTCAGTAGGATTCTGCGTGCAGAAAAATATACCGACACCTTTTGATCTTATAAGTTTTATTATAGTTTCTATCTGCTCCAGTAATTCTTTTGAGGCTTCCTGAAATATCAGATGCGCTTCATCTATAAACATTACAAGTTTCGGCTGATCGAGATCGCCCTCTTCAGGAAAGTTATTATAAATTTCCACAAGGAGGCAAAGTAAAAAAGTAGAAAAGAGTTTAGGTTTATTCTGAATGTCTGTAAGTCTGATGACAGAGATCTGACCTCTTCCTTCATCGTTAATCTTTACAAGGTCATTTACTTCAAAAGATTTTTCACCGAAAAAAAGATCTGCGTCATTCTCAAGTTCGATCACTTTTCTTAACATCGTCCCGACCGATGCAGCTGAGAACTTACCATAATCTTTTTCTATATCTTCTTTTCCTTCATTTGAAATATACTGAAGTATTTTTTTGAAATCTTTCAGATCAAGTAACGGTAGTTTACGCTCATCAGAGTATTTGAAAATTACAGAAACTATACCGGACTGCGTTTCATTAAGATCAAGTATTTTAGAAAAAAGTACGGGACCGAATTCGGATACTGTGGCTCTGAGTTTCGCGCCTCTTTCTTTAGAAATGGTCAGAAGTTCAACGGGAAATGCGGAAGGAATATACTCCGTTCCGATTTTTTTATGACGTTCAGTTATTTTTTCATTCACAGTTCCGGCAGCAGCCAGTCCACTCAGATCTCCTTTGATATCCATTAGAAGTACGGAAACGCTTTTTGAAGAAAGTCCTTCGGAGATTAGCTGAAGTGTTTTGGTCTTACCGGTACCTGTCGCACCTGCTATAAGACCGTGCCTGTTCATAGTTTTTAAAGGAAGTTTGATCAGGACTCCGGGAAGATTCTCACCATTGAATATCGCGCCGCCAAGAGTAATGCTCTCTCCTTTGAAATTATATCCTTCATTGACAATTGAAATAAATTTTTCTTTTTGATCCAATTATATATAGTTAAATGACTAAAGTGCAGATGAAAAAATGATTATTTTGAAACTACAAAAATATACTATTTTAATACATATAAATAATTCTGCATTTTTAAATTTTGAATATTATAGAAATGTATATTGAGATTAAATAAAATACTAAATTATTATATCTCACATATATTGCAATATATGATCTTCCAATCAGAAATTAACAGTTTCTTTAAATGGGAAAGTTTGAACGGATCAATTCAATTTAACTGAAGGACTTTAAACTGACAGAGTTTTTTGGCTTTCTATATATTAAAGAATCCATGAATCATTTTAAATGGATCCATGGATTAATTTTAGGAAATTTATTATCTCCAATAATATTCTTTCATTATTAGTGTTAAAACAGTGACCTTTTTTCGTACAATTCAAAAAGTTTACTCTGCTATAGAATTACTAAATATCAGGTAAAACTATTTTATTCTAAATTAATTAATCTGCTCAAATATTAAATCAATATTGAATTAGATTACCTCAAAGTTTGCCATCATTCCCCTGTCTTCATGTTCGAGTTTGTGACAATGCATTAAATAAATCCCTGAATAATTATCAAAGCGGATCAGTACCCTGACCGTTTCACCATCATCCAGCAAAACTGTATCTTTCCAGCCGGCCTCCCAAGGAAAGATCCTCCCTCTCCCGCCTGTACGCGAAACAACCTGAAAAGAAGCTCCATGCACATGAACAGGGTGCGGACCATTTCCGTTAGAGACGAATACCCACATTTCGGTTTGATGAAGAGGAACTGTCCAGTCAATACGATTCATATTAAATTCGAGGCCATTTATTCTGCTCATTCCGTCAAAACTGAATGTTCTTGTGACAACCGGATTTGAAAGAGGTTGAATGTTTGATGAAGTAGATAAAGCTCCGTTATAGAGCGGCATTTTCTTTTCAGTAACTATAAATTCCACAAGATCCCATTGAGCATTTAAGTCTCTTAGAATTATTGATTCACCGGTTTTGAATTTGCGGAAATCGACAAGTATATCAAGACGTTCGCCATTTGAAATGACTATGCTGTTTTGTATTGAAGATGATGGTAACAGGCCTCCATCATTACCGATAAGTATCATTTCCGCATTTTTTGTAAATGCTAAATTCATAACTCTTGCATTAGCTCCGTTTAGAATCCGGAATCTATAAACAGCACTTGCCACTTTCATATATGGATACATTGACCCATTAACCATTGATGATCTCCCAAACATTCCGCCGGCTGTCGGTTGATAGTTAATATTTCCTCCATTATTAAGTGTGACATCGCGAATTATAAGCGGAACTTCGAAATTTCCGGACGGAAGATTAAATGCGCTTTCTTCAGCATCATTTACGATGAATGCTCCGGCCAATCCCATAAATACCTGCTTTCCAGTAAGCATGTCAGGATGAGGGTGATACCAGTTTAATCCTGCACGCTGTATGATCGGAAAATTATATGAATAATTTCCACCGGAAGAAACAGCATCTTGCGGATGACCGTCATTTTCCTTATTCACAATTAAACCATGCCAGTGTACGATAGACTCTTCAGGTAAATTATTCTGAAACAATATTGAAGCAATAGTTCCTGTGTTTGTCTTGATAGTGGGACCTGGTAAATTTCCGTTAAATTCCCAGGTAGCTGAAATAATTCCACCTCCAATATCTGTAGTACCAGGTGCTGCAGTAAGCATTAATCCACCGGGTGAAACTACTTCCGGAATATAAAGTTGGTTACGATTGCTAAGTGAATTTGTAATTTGATTTTCATCATGCATCTGAGGATTATCAAAATTTTCACAAGAAGAAAATATTGCAAATACTATCAATATGAATACCGAATACATATTTTTTATTTTCATAATAATTAGGATTAAGTTATTAAATTATTTTATAAATCTGCCTGAAATTGATAATTTATCTCAATAGAGTTATATCTATTGCAAAACATTTTTAATTATTATGTGCAATTAATATTCCTTAAATTTTCTACAAACCAGGCGTATTATTATAACTATAATTTGTACCATGGGGATAAAAGCAACAATAATTGATCTTCGCATGCCAATTAATTTCTCAAAATCCACCCTCGTAAAATAATATATTGTCCGAATTTCAGATGTAAAAAATTATTTTAATTGTGTTTTTTATTTGTTCAAAATGTTATCTCAATCTTTTATTAATGTAATTTGACTTTGCAATTATCTGAGACATTCCGGATATATAAATTGAAGCTTGTTTGAAGTCCATATGGTTCAAAGGATTTTGAGAATTTTTTTACCTGGAGTCAATTTGAATTCTTTGGAAATCCGTCTATCCGAACAGAATAATTCAAAAGGTAAGTTTTTTAAAGCACTTTCTTAAAGGAAATGATTGATTAATCTCTTGCCATAGCAAGTGAGCAGCACATTATCTCACCCGCTCCGTTTTGCTTAAGAATTTTAACAGCTTCGTTTATTGTCGAACCTGTAGTTATCACATCATCTAATATAATTATATTCTTTCCGTAAATTTCCGTTTGATATTTAATGTTTATTTCAAATGCGTTTTCAATGTTTAATTTTCTGTTTAACTTATTAAGTCTTGTTTGTGAAGAAGTATTTTTTACTCTGAGTAAAAGATCTTCATATATTTTTATTCCCGTCATTTTGCTCATTCCCCTGCTGATAAGTTCAGACTGATTAAAGCCTCTTTCTCTCATTCTGGAATTGTGAAGAGGTACCGGCACTATGCAGTAATAATTTTTAAGATCTTCTATTTTATAATTTTTTAAAAATTCCAGACCTAGTATCTTACCCATATAGACAGCAAGCTTTCTCATTCCTCCGTATTTTACATTGTAAATTATTTTCGAGAACTCATCGCCTTCATAAAATGCAAACAGACTGAATGAATGTTCTGATTTTACTTTATTCATGAGATCGGATTTATCTTTATCAGATATTCTGCAAAGCAGACTGAAGTTCTCATCTTTGATAAATCTGTTTGAATTCAGTTCATCAATCGTTTCTGATGTCAGAATACAGGCAGCCGGATAAATAAAATCCAGTATACTGTGATATAGTATCTTCCCTTCCCTGAAAGTATTTTTAATAATGTCATTCATAGATACAAGTTATTCAGGCTGAATGAATTATGCAAAGTTAATTTTCCCTGTTTGTGAAATTTTATTTTAAGTAAAAAAAAAAAGACCGCTGAATTTAATCAACGGTCTTTTAAAAATTAATACTGAATATTTAAGACACTGGCTTATTTGATAAACGTCATTTTCTTTATATCGGTAAATCCCTCGGATTCAAGTTTATAAAAATATATTCCGCTGTTTAGATTGACAGGATTGAAACTATAACTGTAATTTCCCGCCTGTTTAAATTCATTCACAAGCGCAGCTATTTCTTTACCTGTAATGTCATATATTCTGAGTTTGATCATTCCGCTTTTCGGAATGGAAAAGTTTATTATCGTAGACGGATTAAAAGGATTCGGATAATTCTGCTTTAAAGAATACTCTGCAGGTACTTCAGTGCCAATGGATGAAATACCTACTGTTGTAGCCCACCTTGCGGTTTCGACAAGCGGCGCAATTACATTAACCGATACGACGGAATCAATCCCTGTGCTGTCCGGACTTGTATAAGAGCCGGCGCCCGTTCCTGTCCATCCTCTGAAATAATAAACCGTTCCGCCGTTATTTACTATTCTCGAGTTTACGCCGAATGTAGCCGATGAACCTGAATCGTAATATATGTTTCCCCCGAATGTAGTTCCCTGCGTCGATGTTAAAATCAGTCTGTACTGGACTTTATAAAACGCCGTGAGATTCAGATTCGAATTTATTGTAACTGTCTGAGCTGTATCTCCACCGTTTGACCAGTTTGTAAATACATATTGCGTTGATCCTATTGTCCTCGGACTTATCGCCTGAACATTTACATTTGTTCCATTGGGATAGATCAGTTCCTGCTGCTGATTATATGAAACTCCGTTCACAGTAAAGTTTGCAATTCCCGGTCTGTTCGTTCCGACAGTAAGCACTGATGCATTCACAAGAATGGTCGAAGTCCTCAGATGTACAGGCGGTCCCTGCGTACCTGTTCCGACGATTTTAATTTTATATCCGCCGGGAGTTACGTTACCTGATGTACTTGCGATTAATGTAACTGAATCAGGAAAGACATTCACTGAATCCTTTCCGTTAAGGAAAGAGAATGTGATTGAACCGGATGCAGGCGGTGTTTCTAGTGATGCAGAGAATTTTACTCCGCCTACGTAAGGGCCGTTTACTGCAGGCACTTTGATGACAACTGAAGCATTGTCGTTATTTCCTGCATTTATATAATTCTTATCTATTGTCATTCCGAAATCCGGATAATATCCGGTGAAGCTGCCGAGCTGATTATTTCTGCCGTCCATCCAGACTAAATAAGATGAATTATTAATCGCCTGAATTCCGAAATAATCTCCTATATATCTTTCTCCGCCGGGTTGATTTACTCCCATATTATTCGGATTAAAATCTGCATTTGAGATCGCTTTATTTGCTGTGAATGTAAGTCCGCCGTTTGTTGATACAGTTCCGTAAATTTTAGTCATTATATTATTTACGGGATCTTCCCTTGAGTCATACCATGCAATATAAACTCTGCCTGTCTTGCTGTCGACTGAAATTGCAGGCATCCACTGATCGGTAGTAGTCTGATCGTCATTCACTCTTACAGGCGCAGACCATGTAGCTCCGAAGTCCGTTGACTTTACCATATTGATATCGGTTATATCCTGAGTTCCGGGATTTCGCGCATAGACTATATAAACATTTCCTCTGGAAGCTGTGTAACTGTTGTCCGCAGCCATTCTTGGAAAGCCGTCCATTCTGATGCAGTTCTTAACTGTATTTCTTCCTGCGCAGAATACTCCGCCTGTAACATAAGAAGTTGCAACTGTCTGCGGAGAAAAACTTACGCCTCCGTCAGTTGATCTGTTCACTATGATAGCTCCTCCGTTTGTTGCGGCAAAATAAACACTGCCGCCCTGTACATTTCCGTTTGGTCCTACGGCAACATATGCGCCCTGACCGCCGGTGAATGATTGTACCGATGACCATGAAGCACCGAGATCCGTGCTTCTTGTAAATCTCATTCCTGATGCTCCGAACTGTCTCCAGCATGCGTAGAGATTATTTGAATTCGGTCCGGCTGTCTGATCAGCAGCTATCCATTCTTTATCAGAAAGTCCGACATTTGTAGAATAAACACTGTATGTCGAAGTCCAGTTAACTCCTTTATTGGTTGACTTCGAAATGCAGACTCCGTAAGTCGCGCCGTTTTGATAAAGTTGTGTGTAATAAGCATTCCCAAGACTGTCAAACGCCATGACCGGATCACCAATTACTGCAAATCCCGGAAAGACAACATTTATTTTCGTCCAGTCATATCCGTTCAGAGTGTAATAATAGTTGTTAATGTTAAAAGCGCAGATGCTATTGAGCGGGTCTCTGGGATTTGTTGCAATATGCGGTTCGCCGAAATCCACTCCGAGATTGAAATTATCAAATCCGTTAATTGTTACCGGATTGCTGAATGTGCCTGCCGGTGATGTGATCATATTCGGCGGTTGTATTGCTATCGAATTTGGCAGATCGTTTCCGGAGATCTGTGAAAATGATGTACCGTAAAAAATAAGGATCATCATTATTGAAATAATTACATTTTGTTTCATTATATAATATTAAATTAAAAATTCAATTTGATAAATTACTACTTTCTCGAAATTCCTGTTTATTGATTTCTGTAAATATTTTATTTCTAATTTACAATATGATGTTTAATAATCCACCCTTATTGTAGCAAATCCATAATCATCAGTGAATTTAACATTCTGATAAATATTGTCTATTACTCTGTGAACATATTTAAACTCAAGATAAAACTGTCTTAAAAATTCCCACGTAAAGTTTGCAGTGATAATGCCTCTGTTAACTCTGTTTCCTTTGAGAAATTCCGGATCTGAAATCGAATAACCTGAAGCGTTGCTGATATCACCGCCGTAATTTACAATTATTCTGCCAACTGAATCAGTAACTATTCCTGCAGCAGACCTCTGAAACTGATACATAAAATTCAGATTTATCCTGTTAGTAAAATCATAACCAAATCTGAACGCAATCTCATCTGAATTCGGCGGAAGGTGATGTCCGAGTGGAAGATCCCAGTTTGTATAAGTTGATTTATTTGAAACATGTGAATAAACAAACGGATCAAGTTTTGTATATTCAATTCTCATATCAAGGTTCGGCAGTGTGAAAGCGTTTGACCAGAGTCCCCCGAGCTGCCATGCAAATTTATTCGTGATCTTAGCATTGCTTTCAAAGAGTGTGCTGAATTCCAGATCATCGACGAGTAATGAACCCTGCAGCGCGACATTTTTTATTGGGATCACATATGCGTCAAGTCCGAGAATGGAATTATTTGCATTGTTGTCACCGGTCTGCGATGCCTTGCTTAGTTCAGCTGATGTTAAAAAACTTATCGGATTTAAAAATGTAAAACTAAACGGTGAGTTTGAAATTATAACGCTTTCAAATAAACCCATTCTGAAATTATCTCCGAACCCTATATCCACTCTGTGCGTCGCTATATTTTTTGCATCAAGCTGTCTTCCGAGTGAATCACCTCTGATACTGCCGTAAAGAAAAGAATATGAAACCGATTTATATGCAAGATCAAGTTTTAAGAAATCATACGGCACTGAATTGTCTGACAAATAAAGTCTGTCAATAAATCCGAATCCCTGATACACAGGATTTCTGCCTATAGTAAGAGCAAGCCAGTTCTGTTCAGTCTGATATCTCAGATAACCGTCAAATGTATCGAAGTTCCTTTGTTCAAACTGAAATTTATACTGAGCGAACAATTTCGGATCAGTATATCTTGCAAAAGTTACGTCAGCGGAATCGCCGGAAAGCTTCTGTCCGTTTGAAGCTCTCAGATAGTAAGCCACTCTGTCAAACAATGTACCTCTGACTCTGAATCCGAGTTCACCGAGACCAATTGAATGTCTTCCGATAGAATCACCTCTGGATTCTCTCTGAGACAAACTTCCAATCCCGTCAAAAAATAAAGTAGCGTTTGAATCGGCGTATGCATAAAGATATTTTTGTCTGTCATCGGAAAATATATGACCTGTCTCTTTGAACAGAGAACTTGATTTCTTCAGTTCTGAAGTAAGCTCATATTGAAATTCAATTTCATAATCATTCAAAAGTTTTTTATCAGTTGAAGATATTTTTGCAGAGTTAACTTTTATCACATTCAGATAATCCGCTACCGTACTTCTTGACACTGGTATAACTGCGGGATTATATCCTTTAATGATTTTCATTGTGAGCATTCTCTGTAAATAATCATATACATTATTATCGACAGGGACAAGCTCAACCTGAGCTGATGAATTTCTCACGCTGAGAAAAGATAGAAATGAAAACAATGAAAGGAATAAAAGAAAAATGTAATGTCTTCTCATAAAATAGGCAGTATTAAAAATTTAAATTTTTCGTTAAATATTTTAGGAATGTAGGAAATTAAATTGTCAGATTATACTGACACCGGAATGTATATCTACATCAGGTATGTATTCGGGAACAAGTATTTTCAAATGTGACTTAATAAGTTCTTTGTCATTGTCATAACGCTTATTGATAAGTAATTCAAGATTTCCGCTGAAATTTTCCGGAATGAACTGACTGGCATTTGTTGCGATGAGAATTTTCTCATGAATAGTTTTTTCATAAAGCTCTCCGGGTATGAAAAGTTCTTCATACAATTTCTCTCCGGGTCTGAGACCTGTACTAATTATTTTAATATCCTTATCAACTTCATATCCTGAGAGTCTGATTATATCTTTTGCCAGGTCAATGATCTTAATTGGTTTTCCCATATCAAGCACAAAGATCTCTCCGCCGTTTCCGATCACAGATGCCTGCAGTACAAGCTGTACAGCTTCCGGAATAGTCATAAAATATCTTTGAATATCGGGATGCGTAATTGTAACAGGACCGCCTTCGGATATTTGTCTTTTGAAAGTAAGTACTACGCTGCCTCTGCTACCAAGGACGTTTCCGAATCTGACTGTAGAAAAATTTTTTCTGTGTTCCCTTGCGGCATTGAGTACTATCATTTCGGCAACGCGCTTACTTGCTCCCATAATGCTCGACGGATTTACGGCCTTATCAGTGGAAATGAATACAAAGTGATCGACATTATGCTTAAGGGAAAGATCTATCAGGTTTTGAGTGCCTTTTACGTTATTGCTTATCGCTTCGCAGGAATTTGATTCCATAATAGGAACATGTTTGTGTGCGGCAGCGTGAAAGATAATGTCCGGACTATACTCTTCAAAAATTTTATCAAGTCTGTCATATGACCTGATGTTTGCGATAATTGTTTTAATATTAGTAAGAAGCTGTTTACCGTTAACAATTGAAATTCTTTTTCTCAGCTCATAATCAATGTCAAATATGGAATTCTCACCTTGTCCAAGCAGAATAATTTCAGATGGATTACATTTTATGATCTGCCTGCAGAGTTCGCTTCCGATAGATCCGCCGGATCCTGTAACAAGTACTTTCTTTCCTTTGAGAAAATCTTCAACTTTCTTTATATCAGTTTTTACAGGCTCTCTTCGGAGAAGATCTTCGATCTGAACCTGTCTTATACTTTCAATCCGGACTTTATCATCAAGTATTTCATAAATACCCGGAATGGTTCTGGTCTGAACGCCTGTGTTTCTGCAAATTGAAACAATGTCGCGTATATCAGAGCCCGGAGCAGTGGGCATGGCAATAATGACTTTATTGATATCCATTTTTGTAATGACTTCGGGAATGGAATTCCGCGTTCCCATTACCGGCACTCCTCTGATTTTCAAACCTCTTTTTTCCGTATCATCATCCACAAATGCGACGGGATTCAATCCAAGCTGAGGATTTCTCTGCATCTCCTGAACAATGGAAGTGCCAGATTTTCCTGAACCAACTACCAGCACTCTTTCACCATGATAAGAGATCTTTCTTCTTTCATTCAGTCTTTCGAAAAGTCTGATGCTGAATCTGGAACTTGCGACAATAATAAATTTGAATATTCCGTCAAGAAGAGGCAATGACTGAGGGAGTCTATCAAAATCAAACCATGATAAATTATAAAATAAAACAAAAATTACGATCTCAACTAATATGGCGAAGAAAACTATATAAATTATTTTCGCAAGTTCATCTACGCTTGCGCTGTTCCAGTATCTTTTATAAAGTCCGAGTCTGTAAAATATGAATAGATTAGAACCGAGAAATATCACAGATGAATAAATCAGCGCTACATTATAATAAGCGAGATCAACCTGACCGTCAAGTCTGATCAACAAAGCTAAAAACGGACTTATTAAAAGGAGTAATATATCAATGACAAGCAAATGCCTGTTTCGGAGTTTGAGGAGTGTTTTATTTAGAAATTTTTCTAACATATATAATTTTAATCTCTCATTTCAAATAGTCTCCTGGGGAAATTAATACTATCAATAAGAACAAAATTTTCTGTAAGTAATGTTATGATTGCCTAGTTAATTAATTTGCTAAAGTTAATTAAATCTGATTACTGATTCAATTAAAATTTTTATATTAAATGATATTAAATAAATAATTTTATATTAACAAAGCTTTAAGAGTTTTTAAAATAATTTTAATGTCTTTGAAAAGGGATCTGTCAGATATATATTCAAGATTTATTTTTATTTTGTCCGGCATTATTTCATTAATATAATACTTCTCAGGATCATCAGCGTCAGCGAGAAGTTCATTTTCATTTCTGTATTTTATAGAAGCAAGATCCGTGATACCAGGCCGGACTTTAAGTATATTCTTTTGTTCGACTGAATACATATCAACATATTTTCTCACTTCAGGTCTCGGACCGACAAAGCTCATATCACCCGTTAATACATTGAGCAGCTGGGGTATCTCATCCAGTTTGTATTTCCTCAGATAATATCCGGCATTTGTAATACGCGGATCCCTGTTACCTACAGTCAGTAATCCTGATCTGTCAGAATCTGTTTTCATCGTTCTGAATTTATACAGCCCGAAGTCAATGTTATCTCTGCCGACCCTGTATTGTATAAAAAATGCCGTACCTTTAGAGCCGGCTTTTACAAGTAAAGATATTATTAGTATAAACGGAGACAGGAATAATAAACCTAAGAAAGAGAATATTATGTCAAAAGTTCTTTTAAGCAATTAATTTTTCATTACAGCATTGTATGAATCACTTACAGAATTAATTATCAGCTTAACGTCATCATCTGAAAGCTGCGGATATACAGGAAGTGTAATAACTCTTGAATAATTATCATAACTTTTTGGAAAATCTCCGATCTTATAATTTCTTTCTCTGAAGATGGTAAGCATAGGAAGCGGAATGAAATGAACATTTACAGCTACATCCCTTTTATTTATTTCTTCAATAATTCTGTCACGCTGCTCTTCCGAAATTTCTTTTATTCTCAGAAGATAAATATGATATGAAGTTTCTTTGAATTCATCTTTCGCAGGGGGGAGCTGAGCCCATCCTGTCTTTGAGAAAAATGAATTATATTTCTCAAAAATATTCTTCCTTCTTAAAAGCAGATCTCCTGAATATTTTCTTATCTGAGCAAGTCCCACTGCAGCGCACAGATCATTCAGATTAATTTTAAAACCCGGATACACTATATCATATTTCCAGTTGCCTCCAAGTGATTTCGTGAACGCGTCTTTGGTTTGCCCGTTCAGAGAAAGCAATCTCAGCCATCTGTAAAGTTCGCTGTTGTCAAACTCTTCCGGAAGATTGAGACAAATTGCACCGCCTTCGGCAGTAGTTACATTTTTCACTGCATGAAAAGAAAACACTGACACGTCGCAGAGTGAACCGCTCTCTTTACCTTTATATACAGCTACGATCGAATGAGCAGCATCTGACATTACAAAAATTCTTCCGAGCTTTGTCTGTGTTTCATTCGATGGTTTAAATAATTTTTTAACTTCCGGCTCATTAATAATTTCATATATCTCATCATAATCACAGGGATAACCAGCTATATCCACAGGCACAATTGCCTTAGTCCTACCAGTTATAAGAGTTTTTATTTTTGAGACATCCATACAAAAATTTTCATCTGCATCCGCCATCACAGGGACAGCGCCGAGGTGCATTACGGCAAGAGCGGTAGCGCAGTAAGTGTAAGACGGAATAATTACTTCGTCACCTTTTCCGACTCCGAACCAGTGAAGCATCAGCATCATTGCGGAAGTAGCGGAGTTTACACACAGTACATTTTTTACTCCGGTCAGATCCGCTACTTCAGATTCCAGCGCTTTTACTTTCGGGCCTGTCGTTATCCAGCCGGAGTTTAGCGAATCCAGTACTTCATTTCTTACATCCTCATCAATATACGGAGGTGAAAACGGTATCATACTTTATTTGAATTTAGTTTCAGAATTTTATAATTATCAATTAGAATCAAAAGGAAAGGTATGCTGAAATATACTGCAAACTCAACCGTGTAACTGTATCTCTCAAGCGAAGATTCTACAAGACTTACCATCACTGCTTTTGTAAGAAAAATCATACATATCAGAAATGCAATAGCAGCGTCAGTGTTTTTATAACGAGTTTTAAGAAGAATATAAATGCTGAATGCAAATGCTGCAAAAAATGCTAAATACCAGACAATGTTTCTCAGGAAGAAGTTATAAAAGCTTTCATATGATTCATACAGACTTTTCAGGAATGTGCTTTGCACTATAACTTCACCGTTTCCTGTTGCAGAAATAAATTTTAACTGCTGCTGCAGGTTTATTTCCTTCTGCAAAAATTCTTTTACTTTTTCATTCATTGATCTGTCCGAAGAGATCTGAAGCCACTTTTTTTTATCAAGCTCTTTAATGTATCTTCTGTCTACAATATTTCTTTTGTAATTGTGAATAATCTGATCAAAATATTTCACTTCTATACCGAGATTTCTGAAAAAGAAAAAGAAGTTGCTGATAAAAAATTTTACGTAAATACCGGGATTCTTTTTGATCGCATCCATTGAAACCATACGCATATAAGGCTGAATGTCCATATACTTTTTTGTTGAATCTTCTCCCATCAGATTTCCGGCAAACTCCAGCTGTTTCTCAAAGCTATTCTTAAATACCGTGAATAGTTCTGTTAAGTTGTGATATTTTCTAACGAAAGATTTATCTTCTCTTGGGATAGAATCAAGAGTCTGCTGAATTGCCTGATTCACAAATCCGGGATACTCATCAGATGTTTCCATAAAAAGAATTGTTACGCCTGCAAGATTTGCTTCACCGAAGGGAGTTATGGTGAATTTTCCGAGTGTCGTATAATTATAAATGCAAAGACCGGTGATCATTACTGAAATAGGAATAATGAGCGATACGTATTTTAATACTCCATACTTTTTGATAATAAAAAAAATTATCAACAGTATCATTATCCCGAAAAAAAACATTCCTGCAGGTCTTATAAAAATCAGAACAGCTGTCGATACGGATAATAATATCAGATAAATATTCCTGTCCCTTTTTAGTGAAAGGATCAACAGCGCAGCACAGATCAACAAAACATTTGTAAAAATACCTTCTGTTAGTAGAGCTGATTCAAGAACAAGAAAGTAAGACGAAGTCATGTAAACCGTGAGAAAACAGGCGAAGATAACAGAATACTTTTTATAAACAGCACTGAAAATATAGATCAGCAGTAATCCCGTAAATAACGAGAAAATGATCTGCATCAATGATACAGTAAAAATACTTTCTGAGAATATCCATATCTTCGCGAGGAAAACCGGATAGCCGGGTGTCCGGATATCAAACAGAGGGGTTAAAGAATTTATTATGGAAAATGCTGCGGTCATGTAAGATGCGCTGTCGTTTGACAATACATTTACGGGATAGTAAACAAGATATGGCAGTCTCGTGATCAGAAAAAAGAAAAGGAATATCAGACTTCCTTTTAAAAAAGTTTTTCTTCCGTCAAAAAAGAATTTATTCAGTAATTTCATTCAGATCTGTTTCTCAAATCAGCGGAAATTATTAAGTGTTTGATCTGTACTGAGATCAGTCCCATACCGAACATCAGTATTGAAAGGAGTATGCTGCCCAGACCCAAATAAAATGTTATCGGCATTCTGAAGATAAGTGAGAACATAAAATTTATTCCTGCGAAGATAAGCAAAGCCGCGCAGAATACTATGAAAATTTTTATCGGATTATAAAAAAGGATTGCTTCGATAATGAACTGCAGCGTGCGCATGGAATCCCTGAATAATCTCACATTTGTCTTGCCTTCCCTTTTTTTTGTAATCTATCGGAATGTATTTCACATAAAGTGCATTCATCATATATGCAAGCGTAAGTGAAGTAGTGAAACTGAATGTATTGCAGAGTTTTGAAAAATACGGCAGGATTTTTTTACGGGAAAAGACTCTGAGACCGGAATTAATGTCCTCGATTTTTCGTCCCGCGGAATATTCTACAAGTTTTTTAAGAATCAGTCTCAGTATTTTTTTCTTGAAAGATTCATCATAATTTTCTCCCTGTCTTGCACCGACCACCATATCAAAACCTTTATTGTATTCGCTTACAAGTACCGGGATCATTTCAAGCGGGTAAGTTCCGTCAGCATCCGTGATAACTATAGTATCATTGGATGCCGATTCGATTCCGTCTTTTAGTGATTTGCCATAACCGATATTGTGCGGATGCCTGATAGTTATTGCTCCGGCTTTATCGCTCATCTCTGCAGTCCTGTCAGTGGATCCGTCATCGACGACTATGATCTCAATATCTCCGAGGTTATTTAACTGAGCGACCTTTTTAATGTCAAAGACCGTCATTGCAATGACGCTTCCTTCGTTGTATGCTGGTATGACTACTGAGATCATATTATTATTTAATTTTTTCGTAAATACTGATCAGAGAAATTCCGACAGGATTACTTAACGGTAAAAACTTTTTTGAGAACGGCACTATGTATTTGTCAAACATTCCTATCTCACCTTCGGTGTCATTTATATTTCCTGATTTCAATGCTTTATAAACCAGCCAGTAACCGAGTGCGCCGATTGGATTGAAATAATACTGTCTGATCAGCATTACATTCGGGGGAAGCGCAAGATCATTCATCATTTCCTTTGAATATCTTTTAAAATGTCCTGCGGCTGTATCAAAATTGGTATAAAGAAATTTATGTGAAGGTACAAGATGAAACAATACGCCTCCGGGTTTCAGCAGCTCAAGTAATTTAGCGAAAAAAGCGGCGTCATCTTCGACATGCTCCATTACGTTCATACATAAAATAAAATCATAGCTGCCGGTTACATATATTAAATCAATACATTCGGTCTTTATATTTCTTCCGAAATCTCTTTTTCTTATATGCTCTATCGCCGGAGCAGAAATATCAATACAGTACAAAGAATCAAACCCGCTTTTTTCCGTAATGATCTTTGTAAATGAACCTACACCGCATCCGACTTCGAGAATGTCTCCCTTGATATATTTTTCAAACTGCTCAAAAGTCCATTGATTATAATTAGTTGCTTTCTGCATTTGCTCCGCTGATGTAAAGAGTTCTGACATTAATTATTCTTTATCAATTTCTTTAATAAAAACTGCGGGATTTCCTGCGTAAATGCTGAATGGTTTAACTTCATTATTCACAACACTGCCTGCGCCGATTATAGAACCTTTGCCGATTCTCACGCCTTTCATTATAAAACAGTTGGCTCCTATCCATACGTCATCTTCTATCACTACCGGACTTCGTTTAATTTTATCCCATCGCTTAAGACGGTTTTCAAAAGGAACATTGTGTGAATTTGTATCCATGATAACAGTATTTGCGCCGATCATAATTCTGCTGCCGAGCGTTACACTGATTTCGCTGATAATTGAGGTACCGTTCAGATAGACTTCATTACCTGTAATTATTTCCCCTTCCTTCGATGTTCTTATAAACACACCGCCGGCTATATTCCCGGAATTATACCCGCACTTAGCTGAGATAAGACGCATGTTGTTTCCTAAAATTACCGAACCTTTGTTTTCAATTCTCGGCATTCCGAAGACTTTAATTCCTTTACCATATTTGACTCCGTTAGCAATCAGAACAATTTTCATCACCGGGGAAAAAATCAACGTAATGACTTTGGAAAAATGAAGCATAGCGTCTTTGATAAGCTCAAAATAATTCTCATTGCCTGTATCAAATTTCAACTTTTCATTATACTTAAAAAGAAAACTCATATGCTGTTATTTTTTTGTACCGCTGCCGCTCCAGCTTACACCTTTATATGCATTTATATGCACATCATAATATTCACCATTTCCGAACCATTTTGATATCCTGCTTTTACTTATAAAATCAACCTGCGGCGCATTCAGCTTATCAAACACATTCAGTGTATTTCTTTCAAATGACATTTTCCTGAAGTTATCAAAATATTCATAAAATGGTAAAAACTTCAAAGGTAATTTATAAATAGTGTAAACGGGTATATACAAAAGTGCGGTAATTAACTTTGAAAGACCAAGCAGATTTTTTCTGTTCATATTTTTCAGGAATACTTTTCTGAACGGCTCTACACCATATTTTACCAGAGCGTTCCCTTCCTGTGAATAAACCCATACTATAGTCTTTCCGCCGGGTTTTGTGTGACGTTTCATATTTTCAAATGTCATATCCGGGTTGTCAGTATGATGTACAACGCCGATTGAAAAAACTATATCAAATTTTTTTCCGAGATCCATTTTTGCTATATCATCTTCAATAAATTCTATATTGGAAAAATCTTTATTTCTTTCCTTTGCAATTTCAGTTGTATTAAGATCAACTGAAGTAATGCTTATTGCAATCGGTGCGATAAAAGAAGTATGCTGTCCTCCGCCGCATCCGCATTCGAGGATATCCTTATCTCTGAAATCTTCAAGTGTGTTCGGAAGGATCCAGTCTTTGAAAAGGAATAGCTCGTTGTCCTGCAGTAAAGTCCACTGCTGACTCCATTCAGACTGCCTGGCTTGTATATCAGTTGAACTTTCTGTCATATACAAATTTATTAAATGTCTTAAATTCATCATTGCCGTTTGTCCCGATCCATGTGCCTACCGGTGAATTAAATCCGCTTTTTTTCTTGTTGATAACAAACTCCGGAACAACATCCTTTAATGCTTTCTTCAGAATATATTTCAGTTTTAATCCTTTCATTTTTCTGTCAGACGGGATGGAAGCTGCATAATCCACCAGCTTCGGATCAAGATATGGACACCTTGCTTCTATGCTGCTGAACATTGTTGTCCTGTCCACTTTCACAAGAATATCATCGGTTAACCAGGTCATACCATCCACATATAAATTTCTGTCAAGAGGTTCCAGATCAATGCATTTGTCATAATACTTTTTAAAAATAAAATACGGATCAGTATCATAAACCAGATCTTTAAATTTTTCACCGAGTATATTTACCCGCTCTCCGGGTGTAAAGAATTGTCTCCACAGATAATGCGCCTCTTCGGGAGAATGAAGCGTACCGTTAAGAAATTGCTTTTGTTTATACTGCCAGTTCAGCTTTTTACTATTTTTAGAATTTTCCGAAATTCCAATAATAAATTTCTTCAAAGAGTCCGGTATCGGTTTTGCATAGTTATAATATTTGTCAGCGTTATAAGTAATGTAACCGGCGAGTATTTCATCAGATCCGTCTCCGCTCAGAACTACTGTTACATATTCCGAAGCAAGCTTTGATACTTCTATCATAGGTATTAATGAGTTGTCTGCAAACGGTTCATCGAATACATCAATGGCATTGTTAATAAATTCAAGTTCATCCTTTATATCACAAATAATTCCGTGATGATTGGTGCCGATAACTTTTGCAGCCCTGTCAGCATCCGGCAGTTCATTATAACTTTCCTGATTAAATCCCACACTGAATGTATGCAGATCTCCTTTATGGAATTTTTTCATCAGCGCAACTATTGAAGTAGAGTCAACGCCTCCGCTTAGAAAAGCTCCTACAGGTACATCACTTATCATTCTTCTTTTTACCGATTCTTCAAGCAAATGAAGTATATGACTGCATGTATCCTCTTCACTGTCTTTATTCTTTAATCTGAATGAATCCGAATAATCCCAGTATCTGACTTTGGAAACGCTTTTTCCCGAGCCGGATATTTTCATATAATGAGCAGCTTCAAGTTTATAAATATCCTTATATATTGTCATCGGCGAAAGTATATAACCTATTGACAGAAAACAATTAAGAGCTTCATATGATACTTCAAACGGTATGGAGCTGTCACGCTTCAGCGCTTTGATCTCCGAAGCAAAAGTAACATTGTTATTTTTATCGAAATAATAATACAGCGGTTTTTTCCCGAATCTGTCTTTTGCAAATGTCAGCGTACGAAGTTTGGAATCCCAGATCGCAAGCGCAAACATTCCGTTAAACATTTTAAAACATTCATCACCGTATTTTTCAAACGCATATAAAATTACTTCAGTGTCGGAGTTTGTATGAAATGTGTATCCTGATTTTATGAGTTCATCTTTTATCTCAATGAAGTTGTATATTTCACCATTATAAACAATATGGAATCTTCCGTCGGCTGAAGACATCGGCTGATTGGCGTTTTCGGAAAGGTCAATAATGGCGAGTCTTCTGTGACCAAGTGTAATTTCGTTAATCGATCTTACGCCCTGGTTATCGGGACCGCGGCGAGAGATGGAATCGCACATGAGGGAGACGGTTTTGGCCGTCTCTCCGCCGGAGTTTGACCAGTCGCTCTTTCCTGCTATGCCGCACATTTTTATTTGTAATTATAATATTCTTTAAACCAGTTCACGAATTTCTCTAAACCGTCTTCTATCCTTACTTCCGGAATGTAATCAATATACTCCGCCAGATCAGTAGTGTCAGCTGAAGTTATTTTTACATCACCCGGCTGCATTCCCTTGAATTCCTTCACTGCAATTTTTCCAAGCTTTTTTTCCAGCGTCTCTACAAATTTCAGAAGATTAACGGGATGCTCTCCGCCTATATTAAAAAGTCTGTATTCCGTATCGTCCATTTTTTTCAGTAATCTTGATATGGATTCAGTCACATCATCTATGTATGTAAAATCCCTTTCCATGTCTCCGTTATTATATATTTCAATTGTCTCACCTTTCATAATCTTATCTGCAAATTTAAAATAAGCCATGTCAGGTCTCCCCCATGGTCCGTAAACCGTAAAAAATCTCAATCCAGTCATTGGAATTTTATACAAATGGAAATATGTATATGCCATAAGTTCATTGGACTTTTTTGTCGCCGCGTAAAGTGATACAGGATGATCTACAATGTCCTTTACCGAAAAAGGAGTTTTTACGCTGTTGCCGTAGACCGAACTTGAAGACGCGTAGATCAGTTTTTTTATTTTGAATACTTTGGAGCACTCAAGCAGATTAAAGAATGAAATAATGTTGCTCTGTATGCTGACTTCAGGATTTGTAATGGAATATCGCACTCCGGGCTGCGCAGCTAAATTAATTACAATATCCGGATTTGTTTTCTCAAATATTGTACTCAGTTCCATTTTGTCCGTAAGATCTGATCTGATAAATTTAAAGTTATTAAATTCTTTCAGCAGCTCAAGCCTGCTCTGCTTCAGTCCTATGTCATAATAATTGTTAATATTGTCAATGCCGGTAATTTCGTATCCTTCTTCACATAATTTCTTACACGTATGAAATCCGATAAAGCCGGCTGCTCCAGTTACAAGTATTTTCACAAAGATTTATTTTTATTTTGGGTTAAATATTTATTCAGACGGTTTCTCATTTTTATATACTGAGGTAGACCCGGATATGTATAGTATCCCGGTTTTGAATTTCTGTGCGGAAGAGTTTTATGTTCACCTGATTCGAGCTTTAATAAAAAATCTTTTACTTCAGGAAGACTGTCATATATAGCTTTATGTCCGATAAAAGAATAATTATGCTTTGTAAGATCAATATCTCTCGCTTTACCGCTGACATAGATTTCTCCTGCGTCAATTTCATCATTCATTTTCAGAAATGAATATGAGAGATTTTCATAGTCTTCATTATACATCGTCCAGAAAGGAGAATATAGACCTTTATATTCAGGCGTAAGTCCTTCATGCCAGAGATAAACTCCGTACTTAGCAATTCCTCTGATCTTTTTACCGAAAAAATCATTTACGCACATTGCAAATATTATATCCGGTTTTACTTCATTAAGAAATTCAATTACTTCTTTCTTATTAACATTGTCTGAACTCATCTCCCTGAATTTCAGATCACTGAATTTTCTTCCCTTCTCTTTCCAGTAAGGTCTGATGACTTCTCTCTTTAGATATCCCAGATCTTTTGCAGCAATTTTTTTCTTTACATAAAAAAACAACATCAATTCATTAAGCAGTTTAAAGTATCCATATTTCTTCGCTCTCTTCATGCCGTAATCAAACCTTCCCTTCCATGTCTTTCTCCAAGTAGCCGAATCAGACCATACTACACCTGAAAGCTCCGTATTCTCAGCAAGCCAGTCAACAATTAACTCATCGAACTCATTTCTCGAACCTATAAATACACTTCTCATTTGTTAGATCTTTCTATGATCATTATTTTTTTTAACTCAGATATTTAATTTAAATATGAAATTAATTTATCTGAAAAATTTTTTATAAGTACATTCCTGTCATATTTTTCAGCTGCTGCTTTTTTACAGTTGACTGACATTTCATTTCTCATTATCTGAGAATTTTTAATGCTTAAAATATTTTCCTTTAACTTTGTATAATCTTTAGGCGGTGAAACAAGACCTGCTTTATTGTCTTTAATAATCGCCGCTCCTTCACCCGTACCTGAGAATAAAACCGGAAGTCCGGCAGCCATTGCCTCATATATTTTAGAAGGCACCGCTCCGAAAATACTGTTTACAAGAGGAATGATCGCGCAGTAATACTTCTGTAAAATTCCCGGTATTTCATTGCTCCTGACACTGTCATGCAGTACAATTCCATTTTCCGGATTTGTCTTTACATATTCTTCAGTTATTTTTCTTTCAGCGCCTTCACCGTAAATGTGAAACTCAGCGCCCAGTTCTTTGAAATTAATATTGCTGACTATTCCGTAAATTCCCTGCGCGACGCCAAGCAGACCCGCATAAACTATTTTAATTTTACCGCCGGAGTCATCAGATTTAAATTCATAGAAATTTTTAAATCTGTTTATATCCACTCCGTTTCGGAAAAGGTAAGTCTCATTCGCTCCTGATTTTTCTATGTGCCCGACAATTTCTTCCGACTGTCCGGTACAGAGAAATGCTTTTGAATAAAGAAATTTTTCAAACGATTCAAGTTTTTTATATAATGCTCCTTCGCTAATTGCGTCCAGCTCTTTTGCAGAAAGCGGCCATATGTCAGATACATTCATTATGTTTTTTGATCCGGTAAATTTTGAAAGCAGATATCCGCTGTACGCAAGTGTCAGAGGCGGGCTTTCTGTAAAAATAAAATCCGGTTTGAATTTCTTAAGTCTGAAATATCCAAATAGTGAAGTCAGTGAAAAGGAAAGCATTGATATTATTCTTTGAATTTTATTGACAGAATTTGACGCATAAAGAAAATATCTGGAAATATTTATGCCGTCATAATTTTCATTCATGGAAAACTTCATTCTGTATCCCGGAAAAATTTTCCCCTTAGGATAATTCGGCATTGCAGTGATTACCTGTATTTCCCAGCCTAATTGTGCAAAATTTTTTGAAAGCTCATAAAGCCTGTTCTGAGGTGCGCCTGTTTCAGGATAAAAATATTGTGTAAGTATGGCTAACTTCAATTCTGCTTAACATATGAATAGAACTGTTTCATCTTTCCGGCTTTAGTTCTTTGAATTTTATCAACTCTTTTAAATTCAGCTGTTAATCCCGGCTCCAGGTACTCATTCATTTTCTTTTTTATTTTACCGGCATCCTCTTCACTGATATCTTTTTCAGATACCATCTCAAATACAAATGTGTCAGGCTTTGTTTGTTTGATCACAAATTCTTTGAGCGAATCTATTTTATTCAGGATGCTTCTGGTAACAAAATAAAAAGTAATGCTTGAAGATTTTTTCCCGCTGGGTAAAATCAGTTCGTCATTAATTCCGCCAAACAATTTTTTTAATTTAATTCCGTTTTCATCCTGCACGGCTGTTGCCCTATCACCAATTTCATAACGTATAAACGGCATTGCTCTGTTATGAAGCGAAGTGAGTACAATTCTTCCTTCTCTTCCGTCTGTGATAATATTTCCGTCTTCATCAAGTATTTCGGTAAATACATTTTCATCCGATAACCGCCAGTTACCTTCTTTATCCTCAAAAGCTATCAGATCTACTTCGGATGTCCCATACTCATTGACAACAGGTATTCCAAAAGCCTTTCCGATGATTCTTTTATCCTCATCTGAACAGTTTTCTGAAGTACAGATACAGACTTTTAATGCCGGACATTCTTTCTTTAGCACAATTCCGGTTCTGTTCAGATATTCCGCAAACAGCAGTATTGAACTTGAATATCCGTAAACATAATCAAATTTAGTTTTTCTGAATATCTCAAGAAAATTTTGCAGCGCTTTGTCTGAAAGATCAAACACAGGGAATCTTACTCTGTTGGCAAGAAGATCCTTTGTCTTCTCCGAATAGTATTCCATTTTTTCCAGCGGTATTCCATAAAATCTCGCCTGCTTTGAATCAAGAGAAATTCCATAACTATTATATCTGTCCTTGATCAATGCCCAGGTCATTGCATGAGAAAATTTATCTTTCGCATATCTGAACGGATGTCCTGATGATCCTGATGTATATCCCGTGTAAAGTTCTTTTTTATCAATTGTATCAGAGATTAAATTGTCGAGTGAGATCTGAAAATCTTTTTATTCAGAATTGGAATTTCTTCCCATTCGGGAGGCAAAGAATTGTTTAGCTTATTTTTGTAAAACTGATTATTCTTAAGATGATAGTTTACTGCTTCCCATTTTTTCTCATTTTGCCACTCTTTAAACTCCTCATGTGAAAGGGTATTCAGCCTGTGAATTTCTTTAACAGCTTTTTCCATTGGAAATCCTTTAAGCTTAAGACTTAATTCCAGGAAAGACATTGTAATGACAGAAAATTTTTATGATTAATTTTTTAAGGCGGGATCTAATACTTCAAACCATTTATGCTTTACATGTGCCCAATCTAGCTCTTCGGCTTTCTTTCTTGCGTTGGCGGAAATTTCAGAAACCAGTTTATTATCCGCGATCAGTTTTTCAATTTCTTCAATGAATTTTTCCCTGCTTTCAGGAGGTACAAGCAAGCCGTCTTTTTTATCTGTGATCAAAAAAGGAATTCCGCCGACATTTGTAGATATAATTGGAAAACCCAGCGCCATAGCCTCAATAACGCTGACCGGCTGATTGTCATAATTTGTTGTGTTAATAAAAATATCATAACCGGCGGATGTGTCTGTCCATTCTTTTCTGGAAAGCTTTCCTGTAATAATCAGAGAACCGTTTAAATTACATTTAACTGATTCTTCTTTTACTCTGTTTAATGTACCATCATTCTCCGGACCTATCATACAAAGTTTTGCATCCGGATATTTTTTAACAAGTTCTTTTAATATTTCCACAGCGAGCATTGGATTATATGTTTCATGAAATGATCTTACCCAGAGAATATTAGGACCGGCGGAATGTCTTTTTTTATATTTGTAATTATTTATATGAATAAAATTGGGAATGTAGGTTACTTTAAAACCTTTTTCTTCGAAAAATTCTTTAAGATATACCGATGGAGAAATGTTTCTGTATGAATTTTTGAAAATGAAACTGCATTTCTCCGGAGAGCTCTTAAGTCTGTCCGGATATCCGCCTCCGTGTAATATTGGTATATAGGGTATTTCAAAATGTCTGCACAAAACTGCAAGAATGTATGTAAACCAAAAGGCTTTCATACTGTATGAATCAATGAGTACTAATTTAAGTTTTTTTCTGTACTTCAAAAAAATATAGATCATATCAAGCATTCTCAGGATCTGATTTTTTTTGTCAGATACAGAAATTATTGCATAGCGCTCTGAAAGTTTTGGTGTTAATGATTCTATAACGGTAGGTGTAAAGCCGTGTTTTGAAAGAATGTTTCCGGCATACAATATCATCTGGTCTTTCTGTAAATAGCGATGTAAGCGAGACCGTATATAAATCCGGGCGCAGCCAGCCGCATAGCAGCGTGACCGAGTGTTATGAACACAAATACAGTGCAGAGTATCAGGAGGATCTTTTCGTCTGATGATTTTAATTTAAAAAAAGTACTTACCGGAAAAAGCACTATTATCAGAATTGCGATAATACCGAATATTCCGTGTTCAGCAAGCAGCCTTGAATATTCTATATGCGCTGCAGAAAAAATTCCGCTGATCTCACCCCTTTTTTCAGATGCCATACCGGGACCGACGCCTGTCAGTACATTATTCTGAAAAATCTCCATATCCTCTTCAAATATTTCCAGCCTTCCGCTGAAGAGATTGCTCTTTTCAGCATTATACATTGACTCTCCCTTGAATCTCATCTCAAGCAGACCACCGCTGGCGTCATTCACGTAATAAAATCCAATGGTAGCAACTACAGAAACTGCCATAAAAGTATATACAGCCCTGCTGAGCTTTGCCTGAAATGCCGCATCTGTAAGAGACATTATTACTACGCATAAAATTATTGCGACAATCGGCGCAAGCATTCCTCCTCTTGAAAATGTTGCAAGTCCTCTTATAAGCAATGCCAGCATAATAATTATATCAAGATTCTTTATTCTGAAAAGTCTGATATTCATAAAATATGCAGCGCCTATTAACAGAATTCCCAGTCCGAATATAGTAGAGACCTGATTTGGTCCGAATCCACCGCTTGCCTGAAAATTTGACTCAGTTGTAAATTCCATATCTTCAAGCGAACCTGACCTGAAGTAAACGAATATTGACATTGCTATGATCGGATAAAGCATTGCAAGGAATGTCTTTCGCAGCTGAGGGATCGGCACTTTTCTTCTGTAAAAATATATTCCGGCTATTCCAAGTGTTATAGGTCCTGAAATATTAAAGGACACCATCTGTCTTGAGAGATCAAATGTCGGATAATCTACAAAAAATATCGAAGGCAGTAAGAGTAATATGAACGCTATGAAAGAAGCCGGAAGTTTTCTTTTTTTCGAGCCGACAAGAATACCAAGCGTTAGAAATAATATAGTAGCGTATTTTCCGTATTCATAACCGAATCCTCCGGAGTTCATTCTGAAGAGAACTTCAATACCAACCACATACGCAGCGAATATATGGGCTGCACCGTCTGCATTTTTATTTTTAAATATTTTATAAACGCCGACTATTAATATGATAATTGAAAAGCCTGTACTGAGTCTCGGATAAAACAGCAGTACCATTGCCATTGCAATGTTAAGTACAGTGTAAATTTCGGCTTTGTATGGTGAATTTTTCACAACTTCAAATTAAAATTTATTTATAAGAAAATAAATATTCAATTTTATAATATTAAGTGTTTATAATTTTGCTTTTCAAATTTTGCATATAATCATCATACGTGAATATACTGCCAATTTCAGTGCATTTCCTTGACTTTAATTTCAAAAGCTCAATATTGCTCAGTGCAAGATCAATTGCATCCGCAACATATTGACTATTCAGACTTTTAAGTAAAAATCCATTTGAATCATTAAAATATTCACTTACTGCTGAGACGTTAGAAAGTATCGGAACGCATCCGTAAGCAGCCGCTTCTGAAATAACTTTTGGAAATCCTTCCGATTCGCTCGGCAATATTATTACGTGACTTCTTCCGTATATTTTTTCCATCTCATCTCTGCTTATATATCCCGTAAATGAAATTTTAATTTTCATTTTACTTGCAGCAATTTCAAACATTTCCTTGTCATGGCCGCCTCCCGCAAATATAAATTCCTCTATATCATTACCGTATCTGATTTTCTCCAGCGCATCAAGTATGATATGTACTCCTTTGTTCTTTGTAAGACTTCCTGCAAAACAAAAAATTTTTTTACCGTTAAAATCCTTTGCCGCTGAAATTTTTTCCGCTCTCATGAGTTCATCATTATCCAAACAGGGGTTTCTGAAATCCAGAACATGATCCGGCTGGTCATTCCATTTTCCGTTTACAGTTACTTTCGATCTCTGAAAATTATTCTTCAGCCACCATCTCTGAATCCAGTACGATAAAGGAGGATTACTCTGATTCCAGTTTCCTGCATACTTTACCCACCGTTCCGGTTTTCTTATCATGCTTAAATACGGTAGTACGTATAGTCCCATTGCAGTCGGGGCTCTGAACTGCACCCAGTCTGTCTTTTTAAGCGCGCTTCTAATTATTTTTAAATTATGAAAAGCGGTTGTAAGTATAGTGATCTTATCAGAAAACTTTTCACCTCCGTATGGCTTGATGGGAATGTATTCAACTTTATCCTCATTATATCTCATCGAACTTCCGGGCGCCTGCTCCTGATGCATAGGGGCGATATGCTTGATCCTGTCAAACATTTTCGTAAGATGATTTATTTCCCTAACCGTTGGTCCCCAGCCGACGATCTTTCCGTTTTTATTGTAATGGGGAGTATGTGATATTATTACCAGTTTCATTTAATATTATTAATAACATCAATATATCTTTTTACAATGACAGACCAATGATGCTCTTCCGCCCATTGTTTTGCTCCTTTGGAAAAATGACCGTAATTATTACAGATATCACTTACAGCTTTCCGTATCTGATTCTTATCTTTAGGATTAACAAGTATTCCGCTGACTCCGTCTTTTATGGAATCTTCCATCCCGCTGTCCAGTGAACCAATGGAAGGGAGTCCGAAGTAATTCGCTTCAATGACTGCAATTCCGAATCCTTCAAAATCACCGCCCGGTTGTGTCTCGCTTAAAAGAATAAAAACATCCGACGAATTTAAAACCGCATACATTTTATCATTAGGTATCTGACCGTGTATCTTTATACTTTCTTTTAATTTTTCATCGATGAAATATTTCCTGCATAAAGTAGTATCCGATTCCCTGCCTACAATATCATATGTTGTACCGGGATGATCCGAAATTATTTCCTGGAGAGCATTGAGTACATTGTGATGACCTTTCCTCGGCCAGATACTGCCGACACTTACAAGTCTGACCGCTCCTTTTATTTCCTTTCTTTCCTTTACTGGTAAATGAATTAGTTCAGACATATCCAGATCAAAACCGTTAGGTATAACATGCATTTTTTTCTTATCAATATTACTGTCTATCTTGGAACATGAAAATCGTGAAACAGGGATTATCAGATCCGAAAAACTTAGAGACTTATTTACAATTGTTTTTTCAATAAAATTTTTTGCGTTTATTTCTCCGCCGTGAGCTATGGAAATAAAATTCGAACCGGATTTAAGTTTCTTCAGAAGCAGTATAGACATAAGCGAAGACATTCCGGAAAAAATAATATTAGAATAATTTCCTTCCCTCACGTTTTTCTTTATTAGGGAAAGTCTTTCTCTATATGTTTTTAACTTATTATCATACCTCTCAAACCTTATGATCTTAAAATCCTGTTTCTTATCAAACTTCTTCTTATCTTCTTCGCTTACAAAATCAGATACAGCGAGTACAGTTACATCAATTTTATTTAGCTTTAAAAATTTTGCAAGGTTATATGCATGATTACCGATACCGCCCTGTCCCGGAGGAAATTCAGTCGTGATGATCAGAAATTTATCAGAGGCATTCAATTTTATCTCCTTCCTCTAACATCTCTGATGACCTTTTCCAAGATAACATGAGCTGAATCAGCAGAACAGGTAATATGAATATCGCAAGTAATGCCCCGAGCGGATATAAGTATTTCTTTCCTTTCCACTTATATGGGATCAGAGACGGAAGCATTCCAATTATTAATGCATTCGATACGAAATCCGCAGGGTAATATTTTCTGTAAAGATATAGAACGCTTGGTACTGGTCTCGGCGAAAAAAAATTCTTTGGACGAAAAGCATCCCATGAACCCATCTGCCTTAATCCGCCTGTGCTGACTTTTAGATGTATTCTCTTTGCATACGGATGTGATATGCTCTTAAAACCTGACAGGTATGCGCGCAGTCCGAATTCACCGTCTCCCATTCTCATTTTGTCAAACTGCCTGTCAAATAATCCGATAGTCTCAAATACTTTTCTCTTTACCATTGCGTTTCCCGAATCAAACTGATCCGCCCATCTGAAGAAACTGTAATTTTCAGGAATTTTATCACCGACCGCTGATAAAGATACGCCTGCAGAAATGTCAGCTTTAAAAAAATCCAGTCCTTTTAGATGCTCCGTTATCCAGTCCTTTTCAATTCTTGAATCATCATCAAATAATAAAAAGTAATCTCCAGTGCACATTCCAGCTGCTTCATTTCTCGCAAGCCATTGTCCCTTTTCCTTTTGATAAATTACTCTTATTTCAAGTTTAAATTTTTTATAAAATTCTTTATCCGGATTATCAGTCTGATCAGCTATTATGACTTCGAAATTTTTGTGATCCTGCTTCTCAAGATCTTTTAGTACATCATTGAGATATTTATACCTGTTTAGTGTCGGTATGATCACGGAAACTTTTGGGTTACTTTTTACAAGCTGTGATTCAAACTCTTTGTATTTATCATATTTCAAATGTGGCTTTATCAGTTCTGTCTTTTCTATATTTCTGGTAGCAAAAAATGCGCTGATCTCTTTTACAGGATTATGAAAGCTGAGCATGTTTTTAATTAAATAATAATATACTCTGTGCCATTTATAATATTTCCTTATAAAAACATATTCATCTCTGACTGAAATTTTTTCTTTGTGCTGAAGTTTTTCAGCCGGAATGTTTTCAGCCGTTAGCATCACTCCCCTGTTCCATGCCTGAAACCCGGCGTCTAGATCAATCGCAGTTTTTGTCTCATATCTGCTGTCAGGGAATACAATGGTTTCATATTCATCAGGCAGTTTCATCATACCGGAATTAAAGCATCCGGCTGAAAACGAAATGCCGTTTTCCGGCATAAGATTAAAATACCAGCCGGGATTCAGATATTTTATGATTTTAAAATTTCTGAACGCTTTCAATTAAATATATAAATGTAATTCTTAAAGATTATTGTCGGTATCATAATATGAGAAATGAAAAAACTCTGCGCTGTCAATACTTTTTCCGGGAGAATACTGAATAACAGTTTCAGTATTTCTCGATCTAATGAGACCCGCCTCTTTAAGTAATTTCTCTTCAATAGGATTATTTGCCATTATCTGAATTGTCTTCGCGCCTGACTTCACTGCAGCGGTGAATATTTCTGAAAGCATGTCATTAAATAATTTCTCATCAGAACAATTCCAGTCGTAGACATTGTAATATGGGTGAAAATGTGAATGAACAGCATAACTTTTTTCACCTGATTTCATTGTTTCCAGTCTGTGCGAAAAATTTTCAAGTCCGTCTACTCTCCATTTCAGAAATTCAATGTCATGAAGTATCTCCGCCTGATCTCTTTCAGTCTGACAAAGTGAAATTATCGGAGCAGTAGCGATAGTATCGCAATATTCAAACTCAGTTTTTCTGCTCTTAAACTTCTTTCTTTTACTGTTAAAATAGGGCTTTAAAATTCTCCCTGAAATTCCTGATAAAAATTTTATATTAGAAGGCAGTACCCAGTTAAGTAGATCTGAAGGATCAAGCGGAAAAGTCATTCTTGCTGCGGACCGGATATATTTAAATCCTTTTGACAGCATAAGTGCTTTAGCATTCGGACTTGGATTATTACCCAGTGTTATCATATTTCTTTTTATCCCATCCTCAAATAATAAATTTCCTATTCCCTTTTTTCTTAATTCAGGATCCACTATTAAGTCACACGCCCACTGAGCATCAAAAATTTCCTTACCATATTTAAGTCTTACAGGGATAAGTCCCAGTTGACCTATTACTTTTCCTTCCCTCACTGCAAGGAGTAATCCGTTTACATCTCCTTTTTCTTTTCCACGGAATTTCCATCTGTTATACTTTTCGGACCTTCTACGTTTTTTACCCGGCCAAACCTTAATGCAGAACTCTTCATGCGGTTTTACTAATTCATCAGTATAAGGCGTTATCTGAATACTTATTTTTTCACTCCTTACAATTTAATAAACTGTCAAATATTAATTTCACTTCGGAAATTTCTTATTTATGAAATTTGAAACTGTCAGAATCTCAAGTCCTTCTTCATCCCTGAGCTGAACCGCTTTAGTTATAAACCTGTCGAAATGTTCACGGCTTTCTGATTTATCACGGCTGAGAGCTGCAGGATGCCCGCTTATGACAGCCGTCTCATTTTTATTGACAGCTTCCTTTATATAATCTATCGCCGGTTTGTCAAATCCCGTATAATGCTGAGGAACACATACAATGTTATCATGTATTTCCCATTCGGAAAAATTCACTTTATCCTCATTCGAATGACCGGTAATTTTCTCCCATACAGGTCTGTAATTTGTCAGAACCCTGCACCATCTGTAATGAAGTTTGTCTAACTGCTTCAGGACATATCCTATGTCGCTTCCTTTATGAAATGGATATAATCCCCTGTCACCAAGACTTATTGAATATTTTTTTATCCAGCTCATCGGTCGGCTGTGCGGCGGAACAAAACCTGATACTGTCTCACCGGTTCCTATGCAGTGTTCAAGTGCTTGCTTACTTCTCTCAAGCGTTCTGAATACCTGCTTTTCAGTCAGACTGGGAAACCATTCATGACGCCAGGAGTGTGAAGCAATCTCATGACCTTTTGAATATAATTTACTTATGATGTCCGGAATGTTGAACGGAAATATTCCCGGCTCTGCGGCAAATCCGAGACATGCAAATGTCATCTCTATGTTTTCTGTTTCAGCTCTCGTTAAAATGTAATCTACATTTTCAATTTCCTGATAAATCGGATCATATTTGAAATTGTATGGCATTGTAGAATTTATCTGTCCAAGCGCTGAATCAAAGTCCCAGATTATAAGCAGCCTTCCCGGCATCAGTTATTTTCCTTAACCGGTTTATCACCTCTGCCTGTCAGTGAAATCGCAATAACCGGAAACAATATATATGGGAAATTATATCTTGATCTTGTTTCGGTAACAGGAAATAATATAAGTGTATAAATTAGATATGACCATAGAATATAAACCGGAAGCGCTCCGAATTTTTTATTTTTAAACAGATAAAATATTGAATATAAAAGTATCAGCCATATTAAAAAATTCTCTACTGACTGAAATATTGTTTCTGTTATCAGATCTCCCTTATAATCAGTGTATTGAAAGAAATAACTAATTGTCCAGTCCTGTCTTCCGGCGTATTTAAACATTTTATACGGCATTCCCTTTATATACACATCAGGATTTTCCTTTATATAATTTATCGCTTCATTTCTTAATGCTTCGTCAAATTCCATTTCGCTCAGATGACTGTATTTTTTTAAAACCGAATCCGGTACTCCGTTATAATCGCCAACCTTGCTTGGCTCTTTTGTAACATTGGTGCTGTATAATCCGAGTCCTGCAGTCGGCATCAATCTGATGGTTCCGTATGTAAAATAATTCCTGATGATCCACGGCGAATACAATATCAAAAATCCTGCAAATACAACTGCAAACTTTCCTGCTGCAAATGTAATTTTCTTTTCTTTATAAATTTCCATAAAGAAAGGAATTAATAGGAATATCATTATAAAATTAAATCTTATATACATTTCCGCAGCAAGTAAAGCTCCGATTATAAGCAGTTCGTAAGTTCTTCCTTTGAAATTTTTTAATACTATGAAAAGAAGGATGAGTATAAAAAAGAATGACAGCTGTGTGTTGGAATTCGAAGCCATCATCAGCATATTCGGGGAAATACTCAGATATACAAATATTAGAAATGATGCAATATTATCCAGGTCTCTGAACAAATAATAACCTGCTATCAGTATACCGAATGAAAACAGGATCATTATAATTGAAAATGTAACCGGATGATTATAAATTTTCAGACCTCCCGCAAATATCAGTGGCAGTCCCGGCTGTCGGAAATTTCTTAGCTCCACTCCTACAAAGTCATAAAACTCTCCTTCTTCTGCAAGTCTCTGTCCGAGTTTCTCGTGCTTCTCATAATCACTGTCCTGTACCGGACGGTTTATAAGATCATGAGCTGCAAATAATATTCTCATAAAAATACCCGCGTAAAGTATTATTCTGAACAGTTTTATTTTTCTGTTATGAAACAGCTGATCTCTTCTTCTGAATAATTTTCTAACGATTATAAATGCCAGTAAAATTAATCCGGCTTCTATAATATAATCCACCTCACGATATTTAACCGACATAAACATTCTGTTGATAAATCCAAACAAGATGATCAGACTCAGAAGAATAATATTTCCGGCTCTTCCCGTGGAGTTATATATTTTTAAAAGTTTATCCGCCATTAACTTTATAAAAATTAAAAATATGATCAGTTATATATTTAAGATCATCATCGGATAATTCATAATACATCGGCAGTCTTAAAAGACAGTCTGTATATCTGTCTGAATTTACCATTTCAGTTTTTTCACATTTGTCTTTATAGTAGGGACTTTCATTCAGAGACAGGTAATGAAAAACCGCGTAAATTCCATTCTCCTTTAAATATGAAATCAGCTCACTTCTTTCAGTCTGATTCCGGCATTCTATAAAAAACATATGAGCGTTATTTGTAGCATAATCCGGAATGTGAGAATACTTAAAATATCCTTTGTCTTTTAAAGGCATTAATTTTTTATAATAGTATTCCCATATATATTTCCTTTTATTTTGAATGTCATCAAGATTCTCCAACTGAGCAAATAAAAATGCTGCGAGAATATCAGACGGGAGAAAAGATGATCCGATATCCACCCAGCCGTATTTATCCACTTCACCTCTGAAAAATGACGACCTGTTAGTTCCCTTTTCTCTGATTATCTCGGCTCTTGCGAAAAATCTTTCGTCATTGATGACGATCATTCCGCCTTCTCCCGAGATGACATTTTTTGTTTCATGAAAGGAAAATGCTGATATGTGTCCCAGTGATCCAAGCGGTCTGCCTTTGTAATACGAATCAATTGAATGAGCCGCGTCTTCAATGATAAAAAAATTATGTCGCTTAGATAATTCGATCAGCGGGTCCATATCAACTCCTATTCCTGCATAATGCACAACTACAACGGCTTTTGTCTTAGGCGTTAAAAGCATTTCAATTTTCTTTATATCAATGTTCGGAGTGTCTTCTTCACTGTCACAGAATATTATTCTCGCGCCTCTCAATACGAATGCATTTGCAGACGATACAAAAGTGTAAGCAGGAACTATCACTTCGTCACCTTCTTTTATGTCAATTAATATCGCTGACATTTCCAGCGCATCCGTACAGGATGTTGTAAGAAGTACTTTTTTAAATCCGTACCGTTTTTCAAAAAAATCATGACATTTTTTTGTAAACATACCGTCACCTGAGATCTTTCTGGACTTCACTGATTCCAGTATATACTCCGTTTCTTTTCCGGTCAGATACGGTTTATTAAATCCTATGTGTCTTTTCTCTTTTTCCAAATTTTATTTTAAGTAACAGCTTATGCTGTTTTACAATACTTTCATTCTAATTATTCAAGTATCGCAAGTCCGATACCTGTTCTGCCGAAACTATTCCCGTTATAAAGCATATATCTTTTCCCTTTGAAATCATAAATAAAAGAATACTCGATCATATCCGAATCCCAGCCGGTGTCCGATACATCCAGATTAATTAATTCATCCAGACGCTGCCAGTTGATCCCATTCGGAGATTCAGCATATCCAATTCTGTAAGTTGTTATCTTTTCTGATTCTCTGTAAGAATACCACATTTTATAAACTCCGTTTTCTTTCAATACAAACGGTCTTGCTATTGCATACTCATATTCATTTTTAAAATCAATACAGACATGTCCTCGTCTGTCCCAGTTAATTCCGTCATCCGATTCAGCATATTTTATGTTGTAATAATGTTTCAGTGTATTTTCTTCTTCAGTCCATTTTATCAGCGAAACATACCACATTTTTAATTTTCCTTCATCATTAATTACAAACGGCGCGAACGTAGAATAAGGATCAATGTCATTTGAAAATAATACTGCCGGACCTCGGGAAATTTTTTTAAAACTTTCCCCGCCGTCTTCACTTACCGCTGCGCCGTTAAATGAAAAGAAAGGAACATTTTTTCCAAGCGTCCACCCGTTATAATACAGATACTTATTATTTTTATTACTTACACAAGAAGTAGGCATAATTCCCGCATCATCAAATGCGCCAAGCTGACCGAGTCTCAGCACAGGTTCGTCACTTACTTTTAATATTTTGAACGGATCATTCATATCAATATCAATATATGCACCTTGAGATCTTCCCTTACCGTCACGCGCCGAAAAAATAATTCTCGCTTCATCATTTTCCATTTTTTCAAGAACAGGCATCATCGCATGAGTCTGCATCCATTCCGTCTTACCATCCGGCGCAAATATGAGTCCCAGCTTTTTCCATTTTTGAATATTCATAAATTAATTATTCAGGATATTTTTATTTCATCGCTCTTTTTTTCAAAGAGTGTCGACCTTGCTGGAAGATACACGCCTTTTTCCTCAGTGTCTTTCATTATAATTGCGCCGGCAGCAATCAGAGTTTCCGGAGCGATGGTAATGCCGTCACGTATAGTTGCATTCACTCCGAGGAAACAGTTTCGTTTAATTGTTACAAATCCGGAAACAACTACATGTGATGTAATGAAATTATGATCTTCAATTGTAACATCATGACCAATATGATTACCGCTCCAGAGCACGACGTCATTACCGATCTTTACAAACGGCTGGATCGTATTGTCCTCAAGTATGAAACAGTTGTCACCCGGCTCAAACTGTGACAGGTAAGAACATCTTGAGCTTATATAGTTCGCCATATTATAACCTTTCTCTTTGCATTGATTGTATAGCTCCTCTCTTACCTTATTCATATTTGTATATCCGACCGCAACAAATGCATCATATTCCGAAGGCGGATTAGTTTTTTCTATACCTTCAAACGCTTTGACCGGAAGTCCTTCAAATTCCGATTCACTTATATATTTTTCATTAACTGAAAATGCAACTGTTTCATACTCAGAATCAATATCAAAAAAATACTTTGCAAGCCGGGCATTTGATGTATTTCCGATTATAATAATTTTTTTGTTTTTCATTTTATTTAAATGTTTTCATAAATTTTTTTGCATCCGGACCTTCATTGAATATCAGGTCTATAATACTTACGGCATGTGTGAATTCACCGTGAAGCTGCCTGTATTCAGGATATCCGGAGTAATCAAAATAGTGAACTTTTATATTTTTATTTTCAAACTTGCCTTCATCCATGTATGTTTTTGCAGCCGGACCGGAATAATAATCCGTTGCGCCGAGCTTTTCACAAATACTAATAAGTCTTTCCGTTCTGTCTTCCAGCAGATCAAACTCTTCTGACAACCGGATTTTTTTATCAATTCCCAGTAATCCGCAGATCGCTTTTGTAAATGTATAATTTACATCACTGATAAATTCGTATTTTCTTGCCAGATAAAGCTCACTGAAAATATCCTTATACTCCTTAAAGTATTCCGCTTTTGAGTAATTATGCACAATGGTTTCCCAGTGGTTCTGTGCCCAGCCGGCATCGCTGATCTTTGTATCCTTTATCTTCTGATAATATTTTCCCTTTACGTCAACAGGCACTGTAAGCCACTTCACGCCGTCCTTAGTCTTTATCTGATTTCTGTTTCTCCAGTCTCTTTTTGTAAACTGCATGTCATCATAGAAAACAAATTCATCGGCTAAATTTACCGAATCAAAAAATCCCTTCCATGGAATATAATTCGACTGTGTGATTACTACTTTTTTCAAATCAGAGATTTATTTTTTTATCAATTATGTAAAGAGGTCTTCCCTTAGTCTGTTCAAATATCTTACCGATATAAATTCCGGTTATTCCTATACTCATTAAGATCAGCCCTGTTGAAAATAATACAGCAACTATTAAGCTTGGCCAGCCTGCCTGAAAACTTTTCATGAAATAACTTATGACTATATAAATTCCGATAAGTAATGTAACAATTGAGATCAATAATCCGCTGTAAATAGAAAGTCTAAGAAGTTTGTCCGAATGTGAAGTCCAGCCCTGTATTGCAGTGAAAAACAGTTTCGATAATGTGTAAGAAGATTTACCTTCATATCTTTTTTTATGTTCTACATGTACATAAGCTGATTTAAACCCAATCCATTTTAAAAGCTGAATATAAAGTCTGTCCTGATCTTTCAACTTTACAAATTCGTCCTTTACTCTTGAGCTGATCATAGTCATCGAACCTACTTCCAGATCAAAGTTTTTATCAGCAAATAACCTGAAGAGCGAATTGTAAATTTTCGCAGTAATCTTTTTGAAAAATGAATGCTTCCTACCTTTTCTCTTTGTGAACACGACTTCATTTCCTTCGTCAAATACTTTCAGCAGATCTTTAAAATACGAAGGGTCATCCTGCAGATCACAGTCTATGATTATTACAATGTCACCTGTTGCCGCTTTAAGCCCGGCTGTAATAGCGTAATGCTGACCGAAATTTCTGCTTAGTCCGATCCCTTTTACATTCGGATTCTTTGTGCAGTTTTCTTCTATTTTATTCCAAGAATTATCGCCTCCGCAGTCTTCTACTAATATTATTTCATACTCTTCCGTGATCTTTGATAATTCATCTGATACGCGCTTCACCAGTTCGTCTACAATTTTTCCGGCTTTATATACAGGACTGACAACTGATATTTTTCTGCTCATGGTTTTTTTGTCATGGTTTCAAAAAATTCTTTAAAATATTTTTTCTGATCTTCTGCTTTAAAATCCTTTACAACACGAGAACGGGCATTATCAGAAATTTTTTTCCTGTTGACATAACTCATGTCCGTAATTTCAGTTATTTTATTTTTGAATGTTTGGAAATCCCTTTTAGGTACTACCCATCCTGTTTCACCGTCTATCACGTTTTCTTTGAGGCCTTCCGCATCACTTACTATGCACATTAATCCTACCGCCTGCGCTTCAAGGACTGATACACAAAATCCTTCTTCAAAACTCGGCTGAAGATATATATCCGCTTTGTTCATCAGCTCCTTCACCTCTTCATGGGATTTCTTACCGGCAAAAATTATTTTATCTCCAAGATTATACTGGTATACAGCAAACTTCAGTCTCTCTGTCTCAGGTCCGTCCCCTACTATCGTGTATTCGAAATTTACTCCGTCATCCGAAAGTAATTTCATCGCCGATATTGCAGTTTCATAATTTTTGATCCAGTTCAGTCTACCTACAGTAAGTATTCTCGGACTTGAAATGTTTTTTCTTAATTCAGCTAGAGGGAATTTATCCGGATCTACAGCTGGAGTAATTTTTTTATAAGGTGTATTTTCAGAAAGACCGTATCTCACAGCTTTTGATCTTAAATATTCCGAGATGCTATGAACTTTATCTGTATTCTCCCATACTTTTTTATAACAGCCGGGATTTTTTAATGGGTAAATGTTTATGTCATAACCTCTTAAACTTACGCTCATCAATGCACCTATTGATTTTGCCGTATTCTCTCTTCTTAATGCCATAGTCGTAAATCCAAAATGAAGTATGTCAATATCTTGTGAAATAATATGCGCATTAAAATAAACAGACTTAATACTTTCATTAAAATTTTTACCGTCTTTAAATTCAAATCTGAATAAATTGAAAGATCTCTTCGGACTGAATAAAAACGATTGTAATATTACATAGACAAACATTATAACCTGCGAGAAAATATTTCCTTGCTTTACAGGATAAGCGCTTCTGATTTCTAGATCACTTATTTTTTTATTTTTATTACCGGTAAATAATATTACATCGAATCCTGATTCTTTGAGACCTTTTATTTTTAAATTAAAAAACGTTTCCGAATACTGCGGCGCTTCCGGCAATACCAGTCCAATTCTCATATTGTCATCTATTCAGAATTGAAACGTAAAAATCCTCAAATCCTTTTTTTAAATTTTCATTGCTGAATTTTTCTTTAATTTTATTTTGCGCATTGAAAATGATTTTTTCCTTAAGTTCATCTTTCATTTTACTCAGTTCTGTTATTTTTTCTGCCAGCATTTGAGGTTCTCTTACTCTTACAATAAATCCTTCGACACCGTCTGTTATCGCTTCATTCATTCCTCCGCAGTCAGTGCATATTACCGGAATGCCCAATGCCATTGATTCAAGCACTACATTCGCAATTCCTTCTTCCACGCTTGGCAGTATGAGAATATCAGAACCGGAAAGTTCTTTCATAAGCATATCATGAGGAATGCCGCTCTTAAGTTCAACCCTGCTTTTTAATTCCGCATCATCATCAAGCATGAACAAAATTTCTTCAGGCACTTCTCCCTGTGCCACTATAGTATATTTAAATTCTATTCCATTCTTGATCAGCATTTTCATTGCATCAAGCGCGTAATGATAACCTTTCTTCCAGTGGTATCTACCGATAGAAATTATTTTTATAATTTCCGAGTTGTCTGATTTAATAGGAGCTTTGGTATTTTGAAATTCATTTGATACTCCTGAGTAAATTACTTTTATTTTTTTTGAATCTGCGCCGTACTTCTGCGCTTCTTTCGAAATTGCTTCAGATACTGCATGAAAGCCGTCTATTAATGGGAAATACATTTTGTAACTTTCAGCAAGAGCTTTATCATTTAAAGGAGAATAATTTATATGAGCGCCTCTCAGACTGAGTGCAAAACGGCAACTCAGGAGTTCAAACAAATACGGATTTTTCTGTAATGTCTTTCCCCATTGTATATGAAATATATCCGGTTCATTATTTATTATCGGCAATATCATACCGAGTTCTTTGAGATTATTCTTTATTCCTTTGTCACTAGAAAAAATTTTACTGAGCGCTTTGGAATACAAAGCCGGATTCCTAAATAAACTTTTAAATGATTCTTTAACTATAAAAAATAAGAGCGCTGGTCCTGAATCCGGAGTGTCAAGGATCTCAACGTTTTCATTGTACTTTACTTCTCTGAATTTTTTTCCGAAGAGCAGTATTTTTATCCCTGTCGAAGAAAGGTTGTTAATGAGATTCTCTATGAAAGTAGTTGACGGAATGTTACCTGAATAAACAGCTATCTTCATATATTAAAATTCAGGTTTTTATTGTTTTTGAAAACTGTGATAATGTAAGAAGCATACTTACGGGATGCGAATATTTTTTGCTGTCTCCGCTGCTAAACTTTCCGTAAATATCAGATACTATTTCTTTGGGAATAAATTTTTGGAAACTGCTGTTCATGAAAAAATGATTTTTTAATTCTCTCTCGTTTTCCTTGCCGAGGAATTGAATCTCCCAATTGTTTCTTACTTCCTTTTCTTTTAGAATTTCCTTTTTGATAATTCTATTTGCTATTCTGAATATTCTGCCCGGCAGATTTGATAAATCACTGTATGATTTGTAATTATATAAATTCAGCGGATCATAACTCTGCCAAGGAATTTTTGCCAGCTCAGGATTTTTCATTTTTATATATTCGATCTGAATTTTCCTTCCGCTAAGAATTTCTTCTGGAATTGTGCAAATAAATTTACACATTTCATCTGAGTAATACGGTAGAAAGATCGGATGATAATTACTGAAAACATTCATATTTGCACTCGTCCACCTTGGAGCCCAGTAGGTAGATTTAAACGCCCTGATCCTTGAATTTGCATTGTCGATTTTTATTTCACTCAGCAGACCGGAAATTCTTTCGTCAAAATATTCTCTGAAATTTCCCGGTATTCCCCAATGCAACCATAATTTTTCTGCAAGTTCTGTTCCTCCGTTTTTAATTAATTTACCGGTAAGAGTATTTATCTGTTCATCAAATGTCAGATCCTCTTTCACACCCATCGAATCAAAAAGCACATCACCCCAGTGCCCGAGAAAAAATATATTCCCGAGTCCGGAGATCTCTTTAATAACAGCCATTTGTCTCGGATGTGTAAAGTCCGCGTAGCAATGATTAATTTCAGCAAGTTCGTCAATTACTTTCCATAAATAACTTTTAGGGATTATATATTCACTATAAGGCAGATCTAAAGTTTTACAAATTTCTCTTCCGTATTTAGTCTCATCAAAACTGTTTTCAAATTTATAAGAATAACATTTTACATCTGATCTTTTAACAACTGCTGCCGCCTGAGTTCGACTGTCAAGTCCGCCTGAAAGAGGAAGTATAACTTCCTTCCCGTTTAGATTTTCAAAATTCAATCTTTCATATAATTCTGCAAATTCTTCAGTTGCCTGTTTTAAATTTATCTGACGTGGTGTGTAATGCCATTTCCAGTAAACTTCGGAAGAATTAATCCTGTGATTCTCATCTGAAGTATAATCCGTCGCCGGCTGCAATGCTTCCGAATCTGTATAATAAGTATCCTTCTCAAGAAAAAAACCGATAGCGGCGAATACACAGATCGCCTTGTAATCTATACCCGCTTCATTCCTGTTCTTATAAAACATCTGTCTCTCAGGAATTATTTTTGTTCTCAATTTCTTTTCTTCTGAATAAATCAAATCTTAATTTTGCAGAAATTCTCGATGCAGTATCAAACGGCAATATCAGATCCAATAAAAAATCTTTCGAATATTTTTTTTTAAGTTCCGGATAGGATTTAAGACCATTGTACAGATCCTTTCTGCTGTTAATATAATTTTTCCTGCCTGATATTTTCTTTAGTGTTTTATAGTATGCAAATTCATTTTCATCAAGTATACTTTGTTTAGCTGAAGTCCTTTTTAAAAAATCTATTACCCATTTGTAAAATACTAAGTTCCATACATTCATTTTTCCGCTGCTGCTAGCGATTCTCAAAGTGGAGTCCTGATGTTTTCTGTATTTGATAAGGATCACATCATCATAATAGATAGAAAATCTTTCCGCGAGCTTTAACCAGAGCACTATATCTTCCGAACCTTTAATTGACTCTTCAAATCCGCCGACGTTTTCAAATTCTTTTCTTCTTACAAGACTTGCGCTCGGTAATGGCGTTCCTCTGAGATCGCTTAAAAAAATTTCTACAAAATCAGGCGGATCATACTTTCTGCTTTTAAGTCCATTTCCTCTTAATCCGACCGGCTGCTTAAATGTTCTGTTGATGTACCAGTAAAGTGCAGGTCCCCATATCATCGCGCAGTCTGTTTTGTTTTCAAACAATTTGATCTGATGTGATAATCTGTTTTCATACCAGATATCATCCTGATCGATAAAAGAAATTATTTCGCTTTTTGAAATATCAACCGCTCTGTTTCTTGTGAATGCCGTTCCATGATTTGAATTTCCTTCATGCGTATGAAAAAATATTTTATCACTGTATTCATCCGAGAGTTTTTTTGCTATCTCCTTTGTGCTGTCTTTACTGCCGTCATCAAAAAGTATCCACTCCCAGTCTTTATAATCCTGAGACAAAACGCTTTCCGCTGTTTCATATAAAGTTTTTTCACCGTTATATAAAGGCGTTATTATTGATATCTTCGGCAACTAATCTTCCCTTAAATAAATTAATCCGTTGCCCATTACTCTGCTTCCCGGCTTGATAAATTCTTCATATTTGTAATTTCCCTTTATCTCATTCCAGTATTTATGAACTCCGTATCCGTCCTTAAAAGTATTAATATCATGAAAACCAACTAATCCGTCAGCAGACATCAGACGTACATAGTTCTCAAAATCTTTTTTAATACCTTCATATGTATGATCCCCGTCTATATATAGAAAATCTATTGTATCTTTTCCCAAAACTGCCTTCAGCATTTCTACTGTACTGTCTGACTTAGAATCTCCTCTGATAAATGACAACGAAGTATTTTCTCTGTCTGAAGAAAATTCACTGAAGAACTTAATTCTCTTTTCATCATATCCTCCGCCGTAATCTCCGTCAGGAAGATCTATGCTAATAATTTTTTTCGCCTGCGGATTTATTCTCGTCCAGACATAAAACGTTCCGCCGTTCCATGTTCCTATCTCGGCTATTACTTTCGGCTTATGGTTCTGAACTCTGATACAAAGATCTTTTAATTCATCATACTCCTGAGCTAATCTAATTTTATCGTAAAACCCCTTTCCCTTATACTGCTTAATTGAATTCAGAACTACATCTATATTATCCGATGTTAAAACGCTCTTTAACTTTCCTTTTGAAAGCGTGAAAGCCGCTTTGTCTTTCAGTTTTTCGTAAATGCTGTCTTTTCCCAATCTTATTTTTATTTATTTTATAGCTATTGAATATATTGTTGTCTCAGGAAGTAATCTAGAAATTTTAAAAATCCCTTTTGCGAAAAATTTCCTGTGAAATCTTCTTAGAAAATAACCAATGAAATTTTCATCCTCACTCTTCTGTGCAAGTAACTGCGGCAACGGATATTTCAGCACCAGTAGCTGTTCATTCTTTTCTCTCGTAAGGGAGATCCTTGCGCGGCTGTCGTCAAATTTCAGATCACTGAAAAGCTCCTTTGTTCCGTCATATGTAAATCTCCAGAGATCTACAGGCATCTTCGAGATCTTTCTGACATAACATTCCGAAAGTACTGCTGATCCTCCGTCTTTTATAAATGCTGTAAGATTTTTTGCAGCTTTAAAAGGGTTTCGTACATGTGTCAGAACTTCCATGCAGATCACCGTTGAATATTTTCCGGAATTATTTTTTATGAAATCACTTTGATCATCTGTAATATCAACTACAAAATCTACTCCGTCTCCTTCAAATATATCTATGCCAGTTATATCCATTATATTCATTTCATTAAGCCTGTTCCTGATATTCTCTTTATCAAAATCATAATGCTTTGAACCGATTATCAATACAGGCTCGGATATTATATCTAAGTTCGCTTTTAAAAAACTTATCTGGTTTCCTGTTGCCATATAATTTTATTTAACACGCTTGAATTTAAAAATTTTACTTCCGGCCATTGGACATATATCTTATCAAACAATTTCTTTAGCTCACTCAGAGTCTTATCTCTGTAAGCCGGGGCATATCTGCCTGAAATATTTACTCTGTGAAAATCTATAATTGCAGGTAATCTGTTGTTGAATGATTTTCCGATATCAGCAATGCACTGGTCTGAATTAAAACCGTAATCTTCATGAGGATCAAGTCTTGCATTTCTTACAGACCAAACAAAACCATTTTTTCTCCTGAAATACGGAACAGTATATCTACTGCCGTCTGATTTTAATAATCTGTTTGAAGATTGAAGCATAGTAATTCCGCACTGTTTCAACCTCTCCGATGCCTCGTTATCAAGAATATATGTCGGGGGAATTACTGTGTCCGACTTAAATCCGAACATTCTTAAAAATTCATCGCATGACTCTTCTATTTTTAAATCTTTGTTTTCGTGACTCAGTTCTCCCTGCAGAAATTTCATGTTTCCCTTTATTGTTGACCTACCTGTTAAAAAACCATTTGCATAAAATTCTATGCCCTCATCTGTATAAAAATATTCATTCAGTTTGGTAAGATTGTAATGGCTGTAACCGTGAAGCTGCGGGAAAATATATTTTTTCTGTATTCCTGTTTTATAAATTTCTCTTACATCTTCAGAACCTCTGTTAAATCCTTCGCTAATGGGAATAAATTTCAATTCGCTTTCAGAGGAATGTTTAATATTATGAGTAATAAAGTTTGCTGTAATGACAGGAGGGTGTAATGATTTATTTTTATAACTTTCCATCAGATCAAAAAGCATTTCCATATCTTCTTTTGTCTCCAGCGCATCCAAAGTCCACCTGCTGAATTTTACGGCGCCGAATTTTTTTTTAAAGAAATCAATTGAAGAATTTTCTAATGCCCGCTCAAGTCCCCAGTCATCACTTTCAATTACGATTATTTTCTGATCGAATCTTTTTCTTAAATAATGAGGCAGATATCTAAGTATTCTTATATTGCTCAATATAAATGAATATTATTTCTTTGAAATTTTAAGGTACAGTTTCTGAAGTTTATCCACTTCATTTTCAATTGAATAATACTTTTTCACAAATTCAAGCTGCTTCGATATCTTATCACGCTTTATGTCATCCCTCATTCTCATATAATTCATAATCTTGTTTGCAATCGATCCGGGGTTCTCCGATTCAAATAACTGATCTTCTAATTCTCTGAACTGATCCCTGATACCAGGAACATCACTTCCGTAACAGATTATTCCGCTCGCCATCGCTTCAAGTATTGAAATCGGTCCGCCTTCCCCCGTTTTCTTTGAAGAAAGTATAAACATATCCGCTATACTGAAAAAAGGCTTAATATCTTTCTGCTTACCTGTAAAAATTACTTTCCCTTCCATACCGGCATCATAAGTTTTTCTCTTCAGCTCTTTAGCATAATCCGTAACATCATCGCCAATTATGAGAAGTTTGGCATTTTCATAGTCCTCTAGTATAAGTTCAAAACCTCTGATAAGATAATCTATTCCTTTAATGGGAATAACATTTGCAACAGTTATTATTATCGGATTAGAATTGTAGAGCTGATACTTTGTAATGATACTTTCATCTCTTCTTGTTTTATCAAATTCCTGTATGTCAATCCCGATGGGAATAAGATACTGCTCTTTTATTCCATTGAAAAATGTTTCGACCATTTCCCGGTTTTGAGGTATAATGGCGCTTGAGAGATTTGTCCTTATCTTCCATCCATTACTTCCCCATCCCATATTCTTTTTTGTATAAACCCATTTAATACCTCCGAGCTTTGATGCCAGCGCTTCGGAATAGTCATCCGAATAATTATATGAATGTATTATATCAGGATCTATATTTTTAAAATTTCTTGAAAGTTTTAATACATTTTTCAAACCTTTTATCCTCGGTTTTGTAGAAACGGTAAATTCAGAAATATAAACCGGGATGTTAAGATCTTTTACCTGACTAAACAGATCTCCCCTTTCATGCCTGCAGCATATACAAGGTTCAAATACATTTCTGTCTAATCTGGAAATTACATTAATAAGTGCCTTCCCGCTGCCTGCTGTATTGAAATTCGGAATCGTATATAATATTTTAATTTTTTCTGTCTCCTTTTTAGCATCTTGTCTGCTGTAGTTGTTCAAAGGCAATTCATAGTTTATGGATGAATATAGTTTTTTATATTTTTCATCAACAATTTCATCAGACCAGTATTTTAGCGCTTTCTCCCTCGCTTCATTTCCTATCTTCTTAATTTCTTCTTTTTTTAATATCAGCTTTTTCAGTATCTCAGTCAGCTTATCCGGATCATTAAGGGGAAACACAAAACCGTCAACTCCGTTTACTATCTGTGCCTTTGAAATAACAGGAATGTCTGAGCCAATTACCGCAAGTCCGCATGACATTGCTTCTATTATTGAGATCGGAAAACCCTCCTGCTTCGAAGGAAGTACGAAAATATCAGAGCTCTGCATATATTCCTCCACGTTGCTTACATTATCTTCTGTAAAGAGTACTTTGCCTTCAATTGAATTTTCAAGTATGTTGCTTTTTAATTCGCTGATATATTCCTGATCATATTTATATGTCGGTCCTACTATAAGTAATTTTACGGAATCAATATTTTTCTGAATCTCTATGAAAGAATTTAAAAGTAGATGAACGTTTTTTCTGGAATTTATGCCTCCTACAAATATTACAACAATATCGTTTTCGTCAATATTAAATTTATGTCTCAGCATCATTTTTCTTTTTGCATCCGGCGGATAAAATTTATTTACATCCACTGAATAAGGAATTTGTACAACTTTATTCATTGAGATCTCTGACTTTCTGTATATTTCCGTTATCACGTTTGATTTACTCACATACCTGTCAGCCATTTTATAAAAAAGATACCTGATAAATTTTGGTTTCAGATAATCTTTCCAGTCAAGAAATCTTCCAAGAGATAAAGGATCATCATCACCGACAAGAGAGGTCTCGGTAACAATTTTCTTCCCAAGTATTTTCCCAATCAGGATTGATACCCTGTTGAATGCAAATCCTGAATTGAAATTGTGTATATAATCATAATCCTTTCTGTACTTCCACATTGGACTGAAAAGTTTAATAAAACACTTCCACATATGATAATACTGCTGAAAATATATAAGTATTCCCTTAGCGTCTTTTGGATTTTCACGCAACGATACAGGTACTACAAAATCATATTTGATTTTGCTGTCTTTATATCCTCCCGTCCTGTCCCAGCCGATAACTAATATATCAGATTCAGGATCTCTCTCCAGCCGCTGCGCATACTTAAATGCTGCAACCTCTGCTCCGCCGTATGCAGGAGGCAATATTGCCGATACTATACAAATTTTATATTTCAAATTCTTACCTGCCGTGAGCTGAATTTTCAGATCCGTTTCTTTTTGTAAAATTATTTTATCAGTCAATTGCTTTCAGTTTTTTATAAAAATATTCGATTGGATCTTCCGGTACTATCTCTCTGATATCTTTTCCGGCAGCTTCTCCTAATTCTTTCCATTCACTTCTTCTGTGCCATGCTCTCTCCATTGCTTCATCTAATAATGACGGTACCGGTGCAGCCGCAAGAAATCCGTTTCTTCCGTCAGTTATCACTTCTTTGTTTCCGCTTACATCGGTTGCAATTGATACTCTTCTGCAAAGCATAGCCTCTACTAGCGCGAGCGGAAGTCCTTCATATCTTGATGAAAGTATCAAAGCGTGATTTTCTTTCCATATCTCTTCAGGATCTTTATGACCTTTGATTATTACTTTATCTAAATTAAAATAATCTTTCAGTTTTTTGATCTGATAAGAATGCTCGCCTTTACCGTAAAGATTTACTTTCAAATTTCTATCTCGCCATTTCTTCTCATTCAATACCTGATAAAGTATATCCTGTCCTTTTGCATAAAATTCATGTCTTGCTACATTGGCCATATAATAATTTTCCGCATCATCAGGATAAGGTAATCTTACGTTGTAGCTTACATTAAATGGATTAAAAATAATTTCCGTTTTTAAAATGTCCTGTGCTGTCTGAATCTGAGTAAGTTCTAAATTTGCTTTACTTACAAAATAATTCATTTCGGATCTCGTAAAATATTCCGATAATCTTTTATTCAATTTGTCATCTGGCCATTTTGCTTCATTTGCAGCCTGAGATATTGTTACAAATTTCAATCCTTCCTTAATGCAGTATTCCATAATATCCGCTCCGCCTGTGTTTCCCCCCTGATTTATTACTGTAAGATCAGGTCTATATTTTTTAATGCTTTTATATCCGTCATTCCTGTAATCAAACTGCATTGATGCCGGCAGTAATCTGTTAAACAATTTTTTATATGAAGGTGAATCGGTATTATATTTTAAAGGAATATTTCTTCTGTCCAGCTCCTGCAGATGATCTGGAATTGTTTTCCATCGCGGTACCGAAACCATTACATTAAAATTATTTTCTGAAAATTTAAGCGCAGTTTTATACCAAAGAAATTCGCTCCCGCCCCATTCAGATTTATTTGATGATACAAAAACTATTCTTTTCAATTACTTTTTTTACTTTTTTCTAATTCAATATCTGCGCTGCCGTTATAGTTTTTTACTTTTTTACTTGTAACACTTGTCCAGAGATTTAGCAGCAAATCTAGTTTCATCTCTATAAGAAATGATTTGATCCTAATCCTCTTTAAATAACTCCTCTGTGCAGTATTCAGATATAACGGATCTATAACTTCTATGCATTTTTTGAAAAAAATAAAGTCCCCCTCTGTAAATGCAATTCGGGCTTTATAATATATCAGAGAATTTATCACCTTGCGTGAAAGTTCGATACTCTCCCTATTAAGTTCAAAATTGAATTTATAATTTTCACGAAATCCATTCCCGTAAATATTTTTTAAAAAATTAGCCTGCTTTTTCATATCCGTTTGAACTGCAATTGAATAATAAATATTCATATACTCATTATTGAATTCATTCATGAATGTTTTTGAATCAGAATGAAGACGGAAATTGGTAAACAGAGAATCCAGAATATTTACATTTTTTTGCTCGTATCTGAAAAGATATTTTTTCCAGATATCCTGATCCATTACAAAGTTCAGATCGACGTTCAGACCTCCGAGCTCTTTTATTAAATTTAGTTTAAAAAAAGAGGAAGGCTGATTTAACAAAACAAATGCAATAGTCTCTTCCAGTGTTTCTCTTAACCTGAAATCAATTGTCTTGCCGCTGTCTTTACTTTTATTTTCGTTTTCGTCTTCAAAATATCTGTAATTTCCAACTATTATATCAGCTTCGCTTTTAATAAATGTTTCCGATATTTTTTGAAAAGTATCTTTGCTGTAATAATCATCGGAATTTATCCAGTTAAATATTTCGCCCGTACCTCTGCCGACACCTTTATTGATTGCATCCGACTGACCTTTATCTTTTTCACTGACCCAATAGCTGATCCACCGGTCATATTTTTTTATGATCTCAACTGTCTCGTCTGTACTTCCCCCGTCAATAATAATATATTCAAGATCGGGATAATTTTGTAATAACACTGATCTGATAGTCTGCTCAATAAATTTCCCCTGGTTAAAACTCGGAGTTACTATAGTAATACGCGGGTATTTTCTCTCCCCGTGCTTAAAAGGAAATTTAAATTCTTCTGTCCAGGGCCAGCCGCTTTTACCGTTATCAGGTAATGGAAGTTCCTTAAGCATTTTATTGTTTTTTTCCGGACTAATTATCAACTGTTTCAATATGATTTATTAGATCGTCTATTCTTAAATCCGGATTCAGAACATTATCATACAGCAATCTGCAGGATTCAGATTTTGCTGATATTCCTGATCTGATTTTTTTTAAAGCTTCCGGTAACTCGGAAATAATATTTATGATCTCCCCGTATCCATATTTGTTATTCAGAATTTTATAAGTATGATGATTTGTAGTTATAGTAGGAATTCCGAGCATCATGTATGTTGAAAATTTTCCCGATGACAATCCGATGGCCTCAAGATTTTTACCGGCAAATATGTCAAGATTATTCGGAAAGTATGTGGCAATTCCAATATTACACTTCGATAAAAATTTATAATATTCTTCAAATCTGTAAAATGGTTTTTCATGCAAAGTTATATTCTGATTTTTATCTATTAATTTACCAATGTCATTTTTCAACTCGCTGTTTTCATCCAGTTTCTGATGTGTGTGGATCAAAAGCCAGAAATCATTATCCCATTTGTCGGGAAAAAGAGACACGATCTCGCTTATCCCGCTCCAGTTTTGCAAAGATCCGGAATATACTGCAATAATTTTATCTGCAGGAATATTAAACTCATTATAAATATCGTAGTCATTTTCTATAACTTCAGTTTTTAAAGGTGATACCGGTATTTTTAAAAAAATAGTTTTATCCGTAAAATTGTTAACGGATTTTAAAAGTTTTTCCCTTCTGTCATCCTGAATAATCACAATATCAGAAAGCTTAGAATAATTCATTTCAAGCTTTTTCAAGACTCTCTTTCTCTGAACAAAAAATTCATCTTCAAAAAATATCTCAAACGATGCATATATGAGTTTAAAGCCAATAAATTTTTTTATGCGTCCTCCTATAACAAGACCCATCGGGTCTACGCAGATCAATGATTTGATTTTATTGTGCCATTTGAAATCACGGATCAGTTTAAGATACTGCTTTAGAAATTTAAAAATGCTTTTAGGATTTTTGTCAAGCTTATAAAAATTGAAAGGCAGCTCTTTAAATTCTATATACTTCCTGTATTCGCTCGGTATAAATAATTGGTCAAAACCGTAATAAATAATTTTGTATCCTTTGGCAATTAACTTCTGTATCAGAACAACAAGTGTTGGGTTAGTAAAAGTATCTATCTTCGGTGAAAGAAATGCGATTGTTTTTGAATTAATTTTACTCATTTATGCTTTACTACGGCAAATGCAGACCAACTTTTATCATTGAGATTTTTTCCGGTCATCCATTCTTCGAAGTGTACGAATTTCAGATTATTACTATTGAAAATTATTTCAAGTTCCGGAAGAAATAAATATCTCATTGAATGAGTTTCTTCAAATGAAGATACTTTCCCGGATTTTTTCTCTTTCACGGAAATTCTGAAGTTAACATCTACTGTGTTTTTGTTAATGTTGATTTTAGGAGATGTGTATCTTCTCACAGTAAATTCACTGTCAGAGATTTTCTTTAACCGTTTTATCGGTTTATCCTGTAACACCGCCGGACCATACCAGAAATCAAACATGAATATTCCATCCGGTTTCAAATGTCTTTTTACAGTCTTTACAGCTGATAACAGATCATTATTACTTGTCTGATAATTCATTACATGAAAGAGTGAAACTATGACATCAAATTTTTTTTTTAATATCAAGTTTCTGATGTCAGCATTTATGTAGACAGGCGGATTTTCTTTACCTGAATAGTTTACACTGTTTCTCTCTGCAATTCTGTGCATATTTTCCGAAAGTTCAATACCTGTTGTTATATAACCTCTTTTATAAAATTCTTCATCATGCTTACCGGTTCCGCAGCCAAGATCGAGTATTGTCTTTGAATCCGGTTTAAACTTTCTTACAGTTCTGCAAATATAATCCGCCTCTGCACCGTAATTCTTATCAGAATAGATCAGATCATAGTACTTCGAATATATGTCAAATACTTTTTTATTCATTTATTTAATTAATGAAGATATTTTTCATGTTCTGTATTCTTAAAAAATTTTTCCACTTCCTTATAATTCTCAATTACGTCTTCAAGATTTTCTTTCGTAATTCTTTTTAAATCGGATTTTACGGGATAAGAATTTATTCCCAGGAAATTAAATACCATGTCAGCTGTTTTTTGAAAATTATTGTTGTCAAGTAGATCATCTTCATAAATTATTTTCATATGAGGTATATCTTTTAAATTCTCTTCTTCTGTTTTTTCGACTTCTTCTCCGTATTTGATTCCTTTCAGAAGCAGATTGCAGTCTATGATTATCTTTTTATTAAACTCTTTATCATTTTTTCTCAAATGAAAAATATTTGTCTGATATGTAATTATATTTGAGAGCTTATGTCTGAGAAAATTCATTCTTTTCAAATGTATGAATTTCCATCCCTTCTCATGAAGCGACATTAATAACTTGTCATAATCTTTATATTTATGTTCAAACCTGAGCTGTCCGATTTTTACTTTAAATCCATACACACTTTTGCCTGATGCGGATGCCCTTTTACTGCAGCTCTTTATATACAGCTCAGGAAATTTAATTGTTGATCCTGAATATATAAAATTAAATATCTCAACATCACAGTATATTGCAGGATGACAGTTTAACAGCTCAGTTAATAACGTGCTTCCCGTCCTGCCTCTTGTATAAATTACGAATTTTTTTACGGGATATTTAAATCTCGGATCAATTAAATTCCTGTACTTAAGATTCTTAATTAAACTCTTCAATAAAGTGCATAACTTTTCTTCATTGATAATGATATTCTTGTACTAAGATACAATCTTCCTTAATGTTTCAATAACATAGTTTATATCACTTTCATCCATCGGCACATATAAAGGTATCATAAAACTGTTATCGCATAGATCTTCTGAAACACTTAAATTTTTCTGATCTGCGGAATATTTATAAGCAGTTTCCCTATGTGATGTCATTACCCCTTTCCTGACTGATATTCCCGCAGCTAATAGTTTCTTCATCAACTCATTTCTGTTTACCGGAGAATTTTCCTTTAGATAAATTGCAAAAGACTGATAATTGGATTTTCTGTCTTCAGGTTCTGCCGGAAGTATTATACAGTCTATTCCGCTTAATCCGGTTAAATATTTTCCGGCAATTCTTCTTCTCTCATCTATAATCTTATCAAGCCTGTCAAGCTGCTTAATTCCTATCGCTGCCTGTATGTCTGTCATGCGGTAATTGTATCCGGTTTCAAGGTGATCTTCAAATGAAAGATTTTTTGAATTATGTCTTTCCTTTCCTGATATAGAAATGGCGTGCTGTCTCAGAAGCTTTAATCTTTTATAATATTCTTTATTATATGTTGTTATCATCCCGCCCTCGCCCGTTGTAATTACTTTTCTCGGATGAAAAGAAAAGCATACAATCTCAGAATGAACACCGATTTTTTCTCCTTTATATTCAGAACCAATCGCGCAGGCAGCATCTTCAATAAGTTTTATATTATTTTCTTTACAAATTTTTTGAAATGTTTCAATGTCAGCCGGCATCCCGATCTGATGAACCAGCAGTATCGCTTTAGTTTTTTTTGTAATTAACTTCACTACATTTTCCGGATCAAGATTATAATCATGTTGGGATACATCAGCAAACACAGGTTTAGCGCCTGTGTATACTATTGAATTTGCAGTTGCAATATAACTCATCGAAGGACAGATCACTTCATCTCCTGTCTTTATCCCGGACACGATCATCGCAAGATGTAATGCATTTGTGCAGTTTGAAACTGCAACGGAATACTTCGCTCCGGTATATTCACAGAATTTTTTTTCAAACTCCTCAACTCTTTCGCCCTGCGCCACCCATCCTGACAGGACTGTATTATAAGCGCTTTGCGCTTCCTCTTTTCCTAAAAATGGTTTTGCTATTGGTATCAAAAAATTCTTTTAAATTAAACTTTTACTTCCGCGCCTTTATCTTTTATTGACCTTTGTGATGCTTCAAGTATCTTTAATACTTCAAGCCCCGAATATTTATCAGATAAGGGACTGTTTCCTTTTTCAATTGCATTCTTAAAATCCATTGCCATCATAGCCAGCGCTTCTTTCGTTTCCAGCTTAGGTATAAAAATATCACCAGCTCTGTAATCTACAAGTATTCTTGTTTTGTCTTCGTCTGTCTTATGTTCATAACCTGTATCATAAACCTTTACTTTCTCCGTCGGCTCAAGATCATTGAAAACTATCATTCTCTTATCTCCGCCAATCAGCATCATTCTTATTTTTACAGGTGATGACCATGAGCAATTAAAGTGCGCGATAAATCCGGAATCATATTTTACAGTAAGATATGCAATGTTCTCAATTCCGTTTCCAGTATGGGATACTCCCGTCGCTTGCACACTGACCGGCTTTTCATCTATTAGATAATTCAATATTGAAATGTCATGTGTCGCAAGATCCCAAAGCACATTTACATCCGGCTGAAATAATCCGAGATTGATCCTTGTCGAATCAAAGTATTTTATATTTCCAATCTGATCCTGCTCTATTAGTTCTTTCATTTTTCTTACTGCTCCGGTATAAAGATAAGTATGATCTACCATTAGAACTTTCCCGGTCCTCACTGAAATGTTTATCAGCTCTTCCGCCTGTTTCCGGTCTGATGCCATTGGCTTTTCAACCAAGACATGCTTTCCGTTTTCAAGGGATCTCTTTGCAAATTCATAATGTGTAAAAACCGGCGTCGCTATTACAACAGCATCAATTTCTTTATCATCTGTTATTCCGGCCGGATCAGTACAGAATTCAGCTTTCGGACAAAGCTTATCTAGGTATTGTTTTCTCTCTGCTCTCTGATCAGATACTTTGACTAATTCCGCTCCGCTTAAATTTGCAAAATTTCTGACTAAGTTTGTTCCCCAGTAACCGAAACCTATTATTCCGATCTTCATAAAATGTAAAATATTATTTGAGTATTTCTTTTAATTGTTCCGACACTCTGTTGATCTGTTCATCAGTAACGCCAAGACCGCTTGGTATATAAAATCCGTAATCTCCCAGATAGTCAGAGACTGGATATTCTTCATTATTAAAAAGACCCGCTTTCTTAAATACCGGCTGTTTGTGCATCGGGTAAAAAAATGGTCTTGTGCCGATCTTTCTGTCCGCAAGTATTTTCATTATTTCTTCCGAATTCATTCCCGCCTCTTTCTTAAGTAGTATCCCGTAAACCCAGTAAATATTTCTCGAATAATCCGTTTCTTCTAAAGGGATCTGTATGCAATCTATTTCTTTAAGTTCCTCAGTATACCTTCTTCCTATATATTTTTTCTTCTCCATAAAATTATCGATCTGCTCAAACTGTGCGACTCCCAGCGCTGCCTGTAAATTAGTCATCCGGAAATTATATCCTAGCTCATCGTGTACAAATCTTTTTCCCGGCTTAAAACAAAGATTTCTTAATGACCTGCACTTTTCTGCTGTCACTGCATCATCCGTCAGTATCATTCCGCCTTCACCTGTCGTGATGTGCTTGTTGGGATAAAAGCTGAATGTACTCACATTTCCGAAACTTCCGCACATTTTTCCTTTATATGTCTGACCGATCAGTTCAGCAGCGTCCTCAATAACTTTTAATCCATATTCATCGGCGATCTTCAGTACCGGATCCATATCAACCGGCAACCCGTATATGTGTACTGCCATTATAGCTTTCGTACGTGAAGTAATTTTTTTTCTTACTTCATCCGGATTCATATTCCAGGTATGGGGATCCGAATCAGTCAGGACCGGCGTTCCTCCGGCTCTGATTATTGCTGATGCGCATGATATAATAGTAAATGAAGGCATTATTACTTCATCGTCTTTTTTAAGATCGAGAGAGATCATAGCGGCTTCAAGAGCAGCGGTTCCGTTACAAACTGCTACTCCATATTTTCGCCCGCAGTAAGCAGCAAACTTTTTTTCAAACTCATTTACAAACGGACCTTCTGAGGATATCCATCCTGTATCAATACACTCATTAAGATATTTCTTTTCATTGCCCGAAAGGAGCGGTTCATTTACCGGTATAAATTCCAATTTATTTTATCCTGATTTTATCTTCCTTAATTGATTCGAATCTTGTCTTGTCCGCATCACCTGCATAAGGACCCTGTTTTACTTCTATCATTTCAATTTCTTCAAGTACTTCAAAGCCGTGCCCTCCAGTTGCAAGAAGTATTACATCACCCGCCCGGAGTATCCTGCTCTCCAGATAATTCTGATCATCATCATAGAAATCTACTCTGAGTTTTCCGCTTTTCAGGAAAAGGACTTCCTGTGTGTATTGCACTTGCCTCTCCACCGGATTATGAACATGCGGTTCGATTATTTTACCGGCAGGATGATGCATATATGCGAGCTGCTGTGAAAGATCATTCGATGTAAAAAAATGGATTCCGTCTTGTCTGAATTCAGTTGGAATTATTATTGCTAAAAGTCTCTCTTTATATTTTATATATTCAATCATAATTTTTATTTAGCTTCAGGTTCAAATTTGGTAAAATAACTTTCTTTTAATATCCCGCTCAGATCTTTCATGAGATTATCATAATTATAATTTGCTAAAATGTACTCCTGCCCTCTCTTTGCTATTTCTTCTCTTTCTGCATCATTACTTAGAAAATATTTTATTTTTTCTTTGCAGTCTTCATCGCTTCCGAATGTTACAAATACATTCTCCGGAAAATTTTTTTTGAGTGTATCCGATTGTCTTGTCAGTAACAGCGAACCTACGCCCATTACTTCAAATATTCTTTGATTAACCCCTTCTCCGTCAGCAATATCTCCGTAATCATTTACAACTAGTTTGGAATCTTTATATATCTGCAGCATATCCAGTCCGGATGTAATACCCTGCCATGCTTTCATTATTAAACTGTCTTTCGGGAACTCATCCTCCAGATACCCCCACCATTTAAAATTATCCATCTCTGAAAGTTTTTCAATAAGCTTAGTTCTTTTCTTCCAGAATCTTTTCCCGGCTCCGCCTATAAAAGTTACATCAAATTTCTTTTCACTGGCTTTAAGTTCGTCAAGTATTCTAAAATCAAATCCATTATGGTTTATAATGGATCTTACATTGTTTATTTCAAAAAATTTTTTATAAACCCTTGTGGAGGTCAGAATTATATCCCAGTCCGAAGGAGCCCACTTATAAGGTAGAGGCGCTGCTAATCTGGATACTATCAAAGAATGCTTGCCCGAATTTTTCCAGTGATTACTGGGAATTCCCGTATGTTCCCGGACCAGTATTACATCAGGTTTGTATGACTTTATGTAGTCTGATATTAAATTCAGTTTTCGCCTGTTCTTTACTGGTCTTAACATATCCTTTACTTTGTCTGACAAATTTATAATCCCTATTTTATTCCCGTATAATTCATCAGCTACTTTCTGCATATAAATATCTGTCACAAAAAATTCTTCTGCTTCCCATCCGTGCTTTCTGAAATAATATGTATAAAAATCCGAGAAATTTGAACGAAGCGAAATGATCCAGTCAAGCGTTTCCTTTCGTCCCATTTTTTCGATCTTATCTTTGTTACTTATTATCTTTGTCTTTAAATATGCTTGAGGATTTATTGTGTCAAATTTCAGCAGTCTTAGTTTCAATTATTTTGAACCTCCGTAATATTATGCATATTGTATAAGAACTTATATGAGATCACTCCGGGGTTCGAGCTAAAATCGATGTATGAATAAATTAAAACTTTGTCCAAAATTATAAATACTTATTTATCATTTAAAAACCATTCATGTTCAAAAAGAACGCTTCTGTGAGTTGGCGGCACTATCCTTCCAGTATTATAAAAATCACCGTCTTCAACAGTTAGAGTTACTGCTTCCTGGATCCAATCCTGCAGTATTCCGTTTTGATACACAATTAAATTTAAAAGATATAATCCTGAAGTAACTGGAAGCTTATCTAAAACGCAAGTGAAATATCCTTCCTGAGAGATTGAATCAAAAGCATAAGAGGAAATTCCGTTACCCATTACTGTTACAAGAAAACCGTCGGACCTCGATATTGCAATTGCCATTGTTATGTTTTTCGGATTCGGATTTTTTATGCATTTATAATGTATTCTGAATTTCACTTTCTGTCCTGTGATAGCAATGTCAATTATTTCATTTTCATTATTCATCATCTCAAAATTTATAAGTCTAATCAATCCTTCACCGTTTCTATCAGTCCTGTCAGCTAGATTAATCTCTGCCTTTTCTTTTCTGTTTAATACATAGTGCTGTATTCCGTCGCTTGTCGGTCCCTTTGAAAAATCTATTTGACCGTTTTTTAAAACTATAACGTTATTACAAAGCTTTGACATTATTGCCATGTTGTGACTTACAAATAATACCGTCCTGCCCTCTTTTTCTGAAACACTCTGCATTTTTCCGAGACACTTCTTCTGAAATTCAGCATCACCGACAGCAAGCACTTCGTCAACAATTAGTATCTCGGGATCAAGATGAGCAGCTACCGCAAATGCAAGTCTTACATGCATTCCTGAAGAATACCTTTTTACTGGTGTGTCAATGTAACTTCCTATTCCGGAAAATTCAACTATTTCTTCAAATTTACTTTTTATTTCCTCCCTTGTCATTCCTAGTATAGTACCGTTAAGAAAAACATTTTCCCTGCCCGTAAGATCATGATGAAATCCTGTGCCGACTTCCAAAAGGGACGCTACTCTTCCCTTTATTTTAATGATTCCTTTTGTCGGTGAAGTTACCCTCGAAAGAATTTTCAGAAGCGTTGATTTTCCGGCGCCGTTCTTCCCAATTATACCCAATATCTCTCCTTCATTAACATCGAAACTTATATTTTTCAGTGCCCATACGAAATCTCCTTTTACTCCGGATGTTCTGTCGTTGATTTTTCCAATCTTAGAAAGCGGATCTTCTTTATTGGTTACGCGCGCAATGAATCTGTTAAGATCCTGTACTATCGATTTACTTGAAATTATTCCAAGCCGGTACAGTTTTGATATATCCTCAACTTTTATAACTGTACTCATATATGTGTGCTTTTCCCTTTCGCTGAATATTCGTTTTTTATCAGATAATAATTTAATACATCATTAAGACTTTCTTCAAGAGGTATTTCATTATTCCACTGAATGTCAGATTTAATTTTTCTGTTTGAACCTATTATAACAGGATTATCTTTCGGTCTCCTCAGGCTTCTGTCTTCCTTTATCGTAATATCAAGTTTCAGTTTGTTACTCATTATTTCAATTATATTCTGAAGGGATATTCCGTAACCGCTGCAGATGTTATAAACTTCCCCTTTTTTTCCTTCCCTGAACAGCTGATAATATGCTTTCACCACATCCCGAACATCTATGAAATCTCTAATAATAGTTACATCACCTGCAACTAAAAATTCATTTTTTCTCTCTTGCAAAAGTTCGACTAACTGCTTTGCAAATGAAGATACCGCAAATTTTTCATCCTGTCCTGCACCGATATGATTGAATGATCTTGTCAGTATAATATCCAGATCGTATACCTCGACATACAGTTTTGCCAGCATCTCCTGTGACAATCTGGCAATTCCAAAGGGACTTGTTGGGTTAGGAATTTTATCTTCGGATAGCGGAAGATCGGAAATTTTTACATTACCGTATTCTTCAGAAGATCCTACACAAATTATCCTGCAATTGCTTCCTATAGCTCTGACTACTTCCAGTAAGTTTAGAAAAATATTTACATTGTTCTGAAAACTGTTGCATGGATTATTCCAGCTGCCTGCTACACTGCTGAATGAAGCCAAATGAAGTATATAGTCAGGTTTGAAGTCATATACAACCTTGCATAATTTTTCCCTGTCCCGGAGATCTATCCTTTGAAACTTGATTATTAATTTCCTGTATTGGTCAAATCTAATATCCGGTTCTCTCAGATCAATACCCATTATCTCAGCTTCAGAATTTCTTAAGCCCAGATACTCAATATAATTTCTGCTTACAAAACCCGAGAATCCTGTAACAAGATATTTCCTGCAGTCCGGACTATTCTTTCTTTCAGTCAATTCTATTAACCTTCTCCTGTAATTTTCAATAAACCTTTTTCAGATAATTTCAAAGCCGCTTCTGCTACAATTTTAAATTTCAATCCGCTTCTCTCTGAAATTTTTATCAGATCATTTGTCCCATCGGATAAATTCAGCACCCACATCATTGCATTAACCAAATCAGTAGTATCTTTGTGCGATCCAATAGTAGGATATAATCCCCTCTTTCCAAGCTGAGGTTCGCATTCAGGATTTGTATTATTATAGAGATTATTTGTTTCAAGTACTTTTATTATTTCAAGATATTTGAAAACAGACTCTTCCATTTTTTTAAATGAAATGAAATTTCTGTTATCCGCTGAAGTATGATACTCACTGTATTTTCCGTATCTCGTTCGCATAAGTGATCCGACCGGCAAATTAAATCCCGGTGAACAGTACTGTCTTTCATCACTGCCTGTCGGGAAAAAATCCTCGACTGTATATTTTCTTTCTGTCTCCATTAAAACTATCTCTGCAGCTCTGTCCGAAATACTGTTTCCTATTCTGCTTCTCTTATAAGTAAAATTTCCCCTGTCACCAATACAGGTCACTACATATCCTGCATGAAGATTTTTCTTTAACTCATTTCCGTTCACCGATAAATACCAGATCGCACCAATGGTTTCAGGTAAAAATAAAAATCGGTAAGTGAATCTTCTGTCTTCTTTCTTTTTTAATTCATTATAGATATACGCCGTTACAAGAGGACCTGATAATTCGTTGTTAGCCATTGACGGATGACATATATATGTAGAGAATAAAATTTCCTTTTTACTCTTACCCGGCAATACTGCTTCACCTGCTGTCATAAAGCCTTTTGGGTTTTTATCTGCATCGATGCAGACTTCATATTCATCTTCTTTTAATTTTCTGAACTGCTTATAACTCATGCAGAAACCGAAGCGTGACGCGTAGTACGATGTAAGATACGGTATGACTTCCGGCTGATCCGGTAAAGTGTATATGTATTTTGTCAGTTCCTCAAGATTCATTTTACCATGCAGTTTTTCAGAATACCCGAGCACATGGAGATTGTTTTCTTTGAAATCAATTATTTTTTTTCCTGAACTGTCTTTTACCCACGCATCCTTGATATTCCATTCAGGAGGGACAGTCCAGTCAAAACATTTCGTACCGGAAGGCACTTCAATAATTTTTAGATCAACTATCACCGATAAAATTTTCAGAGTTTCCCTGTTGCCGTCTCCAGTCAGACTCCTGCAGATAGGCCATAGTCTGTCGAAATATTTTTCTATCTTTTTTTCACTAATTAATCTCTGTTGTATAAAGCATACCCGGCGCTTTTCCTTCTTTAATTACTTTTGAAATTTCTTCATATAGTGTTTTGGCTTTGATCACGTGAAGTCTTGTATCCTCTCCCGGTCTGCACCCGCTGTAAAGTCCCATCGACCACAGATAATCTTCCATCGGTTTAATATCAGTCTTTACACCCATTTCAAGTTTACGGGAATATACTGCATATTCTCTTATACTTTCTTTTCCTTCTACATCAATATATTTACCTTTGAAGAATTTAAAAAATCTGTGAGGCGCAAGTTCGCATTCTTCCACGTAATGAACGTAAGTATTGCATAACTCCCCCGGTATATCAAGTGCCGCAATTTTACCATTAATTTCTGTCAGCTTTGCAAACGGTGAATCACTTCCGAATGCGCTTTTATTATTTATTCTGCCAAATTCATCTTTCAATTTTCCGGTCACTACAAATGAAAACATCGGGTGTCCTGTCCTCATGTAATTTCTATTTAACCTTGCTGTTTCAGTCAGCAAACCAGTTTCTGATTTTGTATTTCTAATGTCATATGTTTCACCTTTTGTAAATTTGAAATTGAACGTGGGTAAAATCAATGTTCCTTCATTTCCAATCACTTCAATAAATGAATCGAGTATATCCTGAGGCGTTAATTCAATTTCAATGGAATTTAAATATTTAATAAAGCCGGAAAGAGAACTGTGCAAAAGCATAGTATCACCTTTTTCAATTCCGCTTTTACTCCACCACGAAGCCAGTTCTGAAATATTTTTATCTTTGTAAGCGCCTGTAAATTTCATACTCATTTCAGATTTAATAATTCCAAAATTTTATCCGAAGCTGCATCTGCTGCTCTTCCCTTATTATAAGTCAGCATTTCAGCAAGTTCTTTTCTTTTTTGAGAAAACTCCGATGGATTGTTTAACGCCCGTTGCACAGCCTCGTTCAACTGACTTATTTTTTCAATTACAATTCCGGTATGCCTTCCTGCATTTGCCTTCGTGTCATTTTTTACAAACTCTTCTGAAGTATTTCCAAATCCTGTATAAGTTTCCTTTAATGTATTTTTAAAAAATTCCGGACAGTCAATGTAAATGACAGGCTTATCCAGCATTATAAACTCCAGTGCTACGCTGCTAAGATCCGTTACCATAACATCGGATGCTGCGAGTAATGGATCGGATTTTCCTTCGCTTACATGTCTGAAATTTTTATAGGAATCAAATCTCTCAAACCGCTCCTTCCAGTTAATTCCGCCTGTGTAAAATTCATAGTTTGGTCCTTTTTCAGAACTGTAACTAATCGGATGAAGCTTAACGATTATATTGACACTGCCATTCTTCAGCATTTCTTCAATGACTTTCTCTCCGAAACTTCTCAGCGAAAGTCCTTTGTCCCACGAAGGAGCATATAAAATTGTTCTCTTGTGTAAATCCAGTCCGAGATCTGATAAAACTTTTTCTCTGCTAAATTTCCCGCAGAGCAGATCATCTGATTTTGAATATCCGATATTAAAAAGTTTAATATCTATTTCCTCAAGAGAATAATTTTTTATAGTATTTTCCGTCTGTTCCCTGTGAAGAGGACTCGTTAGAAAATGTATGTCAAAATTTATGAAATCTTTTTTCATATAGGACTGATACTTTACAGGCTGATTATGATTGATATGTATTCTGATTGAATTCTTACTTCCCATTCCGTAAATGTGCGGTGAGAGAAATAAATCCGTTTCATGTATATCCTTTGTCATGCTGACAATAAATTGTTTGCTTTCCGGAATCCCGAATACATTCAATTCTGCCGCTCCCGGATAATGTGTCGAAATGTAATAAGATAAAGAATTAGTCTTTTTTTTGAGAGAATCGTATATGGGTAAAATATATGGAATAAATGAAAGCTCTTCTATATCAAGTATTACAGTTTTTTTTTTTCTTAATTTATCAATCAGCATTCCGGATTTGATTCTTAGATATCCTTTTCCGCTGTTTTTCTTCGTGTCAGATTTGTTTCCCAATTAAATTATATCAAGTAAAATTCTTTCCAATTCTTCTTTGCTTAATTTCCTGGGGTTATTACTTAATCTCTCTGTGTTTACATTTTCCGTGATTATTTTTACATCTTCAGCATTGCTAATTCCAAGGTCGGATAATTTTATTTTCAAACCGAGACTGTCTATGAATCCTTTCATAAACATTTTTGCATCGGAAATATTTTTGTATCCAAGTATAAGCGATAATTCATTCATAAGATCTCTGTGCTCTTCTTTATTAATGCCTGCTGAGATATTTTCATCAGTCAGAAAATAATTGAATTCAAGAAATTCAGGTAAAGTTATACAGACAGCCTGTCCATGCGGTATTCCGAAATGCGATGTCATTGCATATGATAAAGCGTGAGGCGCTGTTGTCTTTGTAATATTTATCGCTCTGCCGGCAAGATTCGATGCCATGCACATATTAAATCTTGCATTTTCATCCGGCTCACATACACAATTCTTCAGATTTTTTAAAATCAATTTCAACGCTTCTTTTGAATACTCTCTCGATTCAGAATTTGAATTTACTGACCAGTATGATTCTGCTGCCTGAGCGAATGCGTCAATACCTGTTACGGCAGTGATACGCGAATCAAGGCTGTATGTAAGTTCAGGATCTATAACGGCAATTTCAGGAAGTATGAATTCATCCGCCAGCGAATATTTATCTATACCGGAATATACAACTGCAAAATGTGTTGACTCGCTGCCGGATCCTGCTGTTGTCGGAACCGCAATCAATTCTTTTCCTTTTGTGGAAATTTTCTTTCTTCCCGTTACTATATCTTCAGCATCGAAGTCATGCGCTGAAATAATGTTAATCGACTTCGCTGTATCTATTACGCTTCCGCCGCCTGCAGCAATAACTAAGTCGCAGTCAGAGTCTTTAAAAATTTCTACACCGGTTTTAATTTTATTTATCTCCGGTATTTCACCAATATCATTATAATGTACGATCTCAAAATTTCTTCTTAATGCTCCGAGCTTTCTCTCAGCTCCTGATGCTGCGTATGAATTTTTCCCCGTTACCAGAAAAATTCTTTTTATAATCTGCTGATCTATAAGATCAGTAATATTACTTAAACATCCGTTCTCAATTATAATTTTTTGATTCATTTCCTTAAATGCTCCGTAAAGACTTTTTTATTTTCAGCAGGAGAAGTAACCGGTCTTCCCAGATCTGATCTGGAACTGCAGCTCACTCTGATCTCAAGTAATGCTGGTCCTTTGGAATTTTTCAGTTTTTCAAATTCATGTCGGATCTGCTCAGGGGTTTCAGCAAGCGCTGCCATTTTGTAACCGCATCCTTTAGCTGTTTCAGTAAAACTTATTTTGAATCCAGCAGTGGGCTGACCGCCTACAGATTCATGCGCACCGTTATTTAAAATAATATGCTTCAGATTTTCAGGAGATTCAGAACCGATAACTGCCAGAGATCCCATATGCATTAATACCGCGCCATCTCCGTCCAATATGAAAACATTTCTATTTTTTTTATTTAATGCGATTCCAAGCGCTATCTGAGAACTGTGTCCCATGGATCCAACAGTCAGAAAATCATTCTGATTAACTGATTTTTTTTTCTTTTGTAACTCATATAATTCTCTAGAGGCTTTCCCGGTTGTGCAGATTATTATGTCATTATCTCCGGTCATATCCGTGATCATTTTGATTGCTTCCTCCCTGCTTACAATATATGGATTCTCTGTTCTACTTACAGAAGTATAGTTGTCAAAAAATCCTTCGGAGATTAACATTGCTGAAGGACAGTTATTGGAAATTGATGTTGTATATAATTCAGAAATTTCTAATTCAGGATCAGAAGTACTTTTATTGAAAATACGAAATGGAATTTCCATACTCTTCAGCAGCTCAGTCATCACTCTTCCCTGTTTAATATGCTGTGGTTCATCTTTCACTCCCGGCTCGCCTCTCCAGCCGATCATTAATAAAACCGGTATTCCGTATACTTCCGGATCCATTAGCGATAACAAAGGATTTACGGCATTTCCAAAACCTGAATTCTGCATATATACGAGTGCCGGTTTTCCAGAAGAAAGATAATATCCGGCCGCTAATGCGATGGCAGAACCTTCATTCGTACTTATTATATGATTTTCACGGCTTACATTATCATTGACATAAGAACAGAAATTCTTAAGCAATGAATCAGGTACGCCGGTATAAAAACTGATTGCTTTTTTCGATAGTATTTTAAAAAAATCCTGCGGTATCAAATATTATTTTCCTCCGGGAATTAAATTCAGTATTTCTTTAATAGACATCATATTATTGTCAGCTTCAAATGATCTGCCGTTTTCTAAAATTGATTTTGCAGTTTCGTTCATTGCGGGATATGCGCTTCTTAATAAATGATTTGCGTAGATTACAATACTTACTCCGCTTTCTTCAAGCTGACTTTCATAAATTGAACTGTAGCTCGAGGGTACAGCAACTAACGGTACTTTACGTTCAAACTTTTTATATTCCCGGCAGAACTCAATTATTTCATCAGTCGATTTTTCCTTACTGTGAATCATAATTCCGTCCGCTCCCGCTTCTATATATGCATTTGCTCTTTTTAAAGCATCTTCCATTCCCGCTTTCAGAATTAAACTTTCAATTCTCGCAATTATCATAAAGTCATTTGTAACGCGTGATTTTTTTCCAGCTGAGATTTTCAAGCAAAAGTTTTCAATGGTTTCCTGAGTCTGTTCTACATCTGTTCCAAAAAGAGAATTTTTTTTCGACCCCGTTTTATCCTCTATTATTACTGCAGATACACCGAGCCTTTCAAGTGTTCTTACGGTAAATACAAAATGCTCAGTCCTGCCTCCTGTATCTCCGTCATAAATGATCGGTTTTGTAGTTACTTCTACTATATCATTCAATGTATGCAGTCTCGCAGTAAGATCGACAGCTTCAGTATCAGGTTTACCTTTTGCGGTTGAATCTGTCAGACTACTTAGCCACATTCCGTCAAATTCAACTTTAATATTATCTTTTAAAGCATTTACATTTTCTACTATAAGTCCCGTAAGTCCGTTATGCGCTTCCATAATTCTTACAATCGGTTTCACTCCCAGCAGTCTTTTTAATTTTTTCATCCTTATATCAGGAGTTGTTCCGATTTCTTTCAGACTCTCATTCAGCTGCGTTGATGAAATTCCTTTTGTATATTCAATTTCAATAAGCTCTCCTCCCCATTCCTTCAGCACATCAATAACTCTCTGTCTTGTTTGTTTCTGAACTCCGTCTTTCCAGTCATCACCATGAACTACGAAATCAGGTTTAAGCATTTGAAGATTTGAAACATAATCGAGAGTATACTGCGGAATTACCTTTTCCACACCTTTTATATTTTTAATGATTAACTCTCTCTGATCGTAAGTCAGCGACGGTAGCCTTTTATAACCGGCTATCGCTTCATCTGTTAAAAGACCGATTGTAACTTCTCCAAGTTTTCTTGCTTCATTTATAATATTGAGATGGCCAGGGTGAATCAGATCAGCGCTCATTCCTACATATACTTTTTTCATATTACTTATTTATTTTTTTATTTAGATTAATACTCCAATCATTATTACCGAGCATAATTCTGAATTCTCTGTTGAAAATTATTTTTAATGTGTAAGTGATCTGCGCAAAATAAAACGCTTTTCTGAATATTGCGTAATATTTGTTCTTTTCATTTTCCAGAATATCATATTTTGTTTTTCTAAAGCTCCATCTTAACCATTGCTTTGTCGCATACAAAGAATTTTTGATAAGCGGTTTAAATCCTTCACGATCTACAGCGTATATATTATATGGAATACAAATTCCGTTATTGTGAAATCTTCTTTCTATATCCTCTATTGTGGCGTTCTTTTTTGCAGACTGATAATGATACATCAGTGCTGCCGGTGCCCAGCCAATCAGATATTTTTTTCTATACAGCTTCTTCCACAGTCCCGTCTCTCCGTCACCTATAAGCCACTCTCCAACCATTTCAGGATTGAATCCTCCGACTTCAAAAAGTATTTCTCTCTTTATACTGAGATTTCCCGCATTCATATACAGACCGGGTTCAATTTTTATTTCATTGCCGTAATCAAGTTTTCCAAGTTGCCTTTCGTAATCATAAATCCATTCGGGAGGAGTTTCATCCCATTTGATCTTTATCTTTCCCGCTACGCCGGCTACTTTGTCATTCATCATAAAAACTTTTTCAATTTCCTTCAGCCAGTCGGGAACAAGTATCGCGTCATCATCTGTAAACGACAGTACCTCGTTTTTCGCTGCAAGGATTCCGATCTGTCTCGCATATACCTGCCCGGGTCTCGGCACAAAGTAATATTTAATGTTTAAGTCCGGATAATTTTTAATATAATTACTTACAACATTTTCCGTATTGTCAGAAGAGTTATTATTTACTATTATTATTTCAAAATCCGGAGCGGGAAAATTTTGCAACACAAGTGAATCAAGACACATAGGAAGTATATTTTCCCGGTTAAATGTCGATATGATTACAGAAAATTTCAATTTATAATATCAGGAAATTGCCCCGTTTATATCTAAAGAACTTCCGTTGATGTAATCCGATTCAATTAAAAAATTTAACGCATTTAAAATGTTTTTAGGATCTCCGAATTTACCGGTAGGGATTTTCTTTTTCACTACTTCCTGATACTCATCACTGACTTCAGTTATCATACCGATTTCAAAATATCCGAGATTCAGGGAATTAATTGTAATTCCTTTGCCTGCATTCTCTGCAGCCATGCTTCTTGTCATTCCCCAAAGACCCGCTTTGGATGCAGCATAAGCGCTTGTCCCGGGAATTCCCTTCTGCGCTACTATTGATGAAAAATTTATAATTCTTCCGTAGCCCTGCTCTCTCATCACCGGCAATAAGACTCTGATCATATTATATGTGCCGGTCAGATTCGTATTAATTACTTTACTCCATTCCTCCGGCGACGACTTGTGAGCAAAACTGTTATAATTATTACCGGCGCAGTTAATTAAAACTATTTCGTTAAGATATTCTTTTATGTCCTCTGCAAATTTCTCCGTGCCTCTTATATCCGTGATATCTAATCTGTACATCAATGGATTTTTTTCAAACTCACTACTTTCTTTAAAATATGTTCCGATCACTTTCTTATTTAATTTTAAAAATTCTTCCATGAGATATTTACCAATACCTCTCGACGCTCCTGTTATTATTATCATTTTAATTTTTAATTTATATTATGCAAATTGTCTGATCTGCTCATTTTTCGTTTCTGTATCTGATGAGATCAGCTCTTCAGGTAAAACAAAATCGCCTCCGTCTGTTATTCTGTCACAGAGAAAATCCATATACTTGTTTCTTCCGGGAAGAAGACCTTCGAGATTTGTAAAATCAATATAGAGATCATCTTTTACTGCCGGTGTAAGAGGAATCTGTTTTCTTATAAAATATGTATATGCATATTTAAGTGACAATTCCTGCTTTACACTATCCAGATGTTTTATCTCTGATGCTTTTTTTAATAATTTTTCATAATTGTCTTTATCACTTCCGTCATATGTAAATCCTTTACCGGAATAATGTGCATCCCCCGCAAGTATGACCGGCTTTCCCTGAATCGAAAGCTCAAGTCCTCCCGTTCCCATTACTGTTACTGCACCGTCAAGCAGATTGTAAAAATCCAGTGGACTCAGATCGTCATCCATCTTTATTACTTTAATGTGATCAGGCATATCAGGAAAATTATTCTCCAGATATTTCTGGCAGCCTGTTTCAGGATTATCATTCAGCTCTGACGGATGGATCTTTATAAGCCACTGCACGTCCGTTACATTCCATATGATCTTTACAGTCTCGCCAAGCCACTCATCAAAATTTTTATAAATCATAGGGAAATAATCCGAAACTGCGTCCCAGTTTATATGAGTCATAATACCCCATATAGGTTTTCCTTTCTCCAGTTCGTATTTCGAATACAAAGAATCTGTTTCACCCTTATATTCTTTCAGTAATCCCTTCATATCCTGAGTAATATTTTCCTTATATCTGTTTGATAAAAATTTCAATAATCTTCTTTTCATATTTTCTGTCAGCGGCTCTTTTATTATATTTTTCCATGAGCTGTCATGGATGGTCAGAAAAGTTTCCCGGAAATTATTTACTATTCCAAAAAAGAAATGCGCAGTCAGATAACAGCATATATATGATATTACAGGGATGTCCCTGCTGAGTGAAGATGTAAGAGCCGGACCCCAGTCAGCATAAATGCCATGTGACATATACACTTTACCGGGTTTTATTTTATCAAGCACATTTGATGAAGTTTCTGAAACTATAAGGACTGCAAATGCATATTCTTTTAATACTTCTTCAAATCCTGAAAATGAAGCTCCCCTCGTATGTCTCAGCATTGCTGATTCGAGATTGTTACCGAGTTTATATCCGTTTAGTGATATTGATTTGTAATTATCAAAATTTATTTCCTGTGAAAGCTTTCTTAACTCGGCAGTTTTTTCAGCTGTTATATGCCCGCTTATATATGAATACTCAACTCCTAAATTTTCCAGTACTGCTGAATTTTGTCTGATACATGCTTTGCAGTATTTTCCCCAATCCTTTGCTTCCACTTCCGGCTGATCGACTCTCCTCGCGCAGGCTTTAAATACACCGTCACATAATACCGTATGAACTTTCTTACCGCGCAATTTCAATGATGCAGCAATTACTCCTTCAATATTAGTCTGTATCAACATTCCTCCGGCAGACCAGAACAATATCTTTTCCGGATCTTCAGGCGGGGTAATTCCTTTGCTGTATAATTTACTTAATTTATTTTTCCGGTTAAGATCTTTAATGAATTTAAATCTTAATAACCGGCTCTTGATAAATTTAACTGGATTCAAAAATTACTTAGTCTGTTTTAAAATTTTAGGGATAGGATTAACACCTTCTGGTATCAATCCATTTTTTCTGAGATGATCAGTAAATCTGAATAAAAGCAGATCATTATATTTTCTTGCTGCTATCTGAACTCCATAAGGTAATCCGGAGGGAGAGACGAATACCGGACAACTTACTACCGGTAAATGACTTAACGTCCACATAAGCGAAGGGTCAGGCTTTTCACTCTCATCTCGCAGCGGCGCCTCACCTGCAGTGCTCAGGGAAATTATAATGTCTGTCGATTCAAAATAATTTTCTACTTCTCCTGAAATTATTTCCTGATCTTTTAATGACTGATGATATTGCTCTACCGTAATTTTATTTCCCCTGTCAAAAATTTCACGCATTACGGGTGAAATAAATTCCGGCTTTTTAAACTCTTCCTGAAAATAATAAGACAATGTCTTGTCATAAATTCTCTGATGAACTTCATGACTCTGCTCCGTCACATCAGGTAATTTTACATCAGTCATTTCAATGTCATCTGTCTCCGATAATTTTTTTATAAAGTCTTCCATTTCTTTCTTAGCATAATCAGGAGCAAAATCCCATGTATGTGTCTTTGCAAATTTCACACGCCATTTATTACCGGACTTTTTGTTTTGTCTGACTTCATCTGTTAAAGCTTTATGACTCATAGGATAATTCGATCCGTGTACTCTCATTATTTCAAATATTGTTTCAATATCATCATACTTTGACGCAAAGAAACCTATTGTATCAAGACTATCTGTTGTCTTCAGCATTCCTGTCCTCGGAATAAGTCCAAATGACGGCTTGCATCCGTAGACACCGCAAAAGCTTGCCGGACGTACTATTGAACCTGCTGTCTGAGTACCGATTGAAAACGGAACCATCCCAAGCGATACCGCTACCGCAGATCCGCTCGATGAAGTGCCGGGTGTCTTTGTAATATCATGCGGGTTCAGACAGTTTCCAATAGCGTGTACTGCAAATTCAGCTGTGTCTGTCTTCCCTGGAATTATAGCTCCTTCCTGCTTCAGATAAAATATCACTCTCGAATCATTCCCCGATGTAAAGTTTTTCCATAAGGGACTTCCCATCTGAGTCGGATAATCATAAGTGTTGAAAATATCCTTTATCCCTGCCGGAATTCCTTCAAGTCTTCTTACCTCTTCTCCTGCATTCAGTCTTTCCGCGATCTTTTCCGCCTGACTGAATAAATTTTCAGCGTTGTAAACTACAAATACTTTGAACTTATCATTATATTCATCAATTCTCTTAATGCATTCTCCGGCAATTTCAGCAGGAGTGATCTCGGTATTTCTCAACATTTCTGTAAGTTCGGAAATACTTTTGCTCAGGAATACATTTTTTTCAGCTTTTATTGCTTCCAATTTATTTACCTTTTCTCCTTTGCTCTTCTTTTTCAACTAACTGCTGAGCAAACGGAAGTATCCTCTCTTTATTCTTTCTTGTCTTTTGTATCACAGGAAGTTCAATATTTTTAATGACATCAAGTCTTTTCTCTTTCATCATTTTGTAAAAATCTTCCCTGCTAATTCCTGTTATCTTCAAATAATATTCCAGTGATTCGGGTATTTCCATGTCAAATGAATTTGCGAGTTCAAAACCTTCCTCTCTTGAAAGCAGTCCGTTCCTTACGTCCACACTCGACTGATAAGTAGATCTGCCATAACCTCTTTTAAGATAATTTGTAAAGTCATGCATACCCGGCATTATACATTCGGCGCTTTTGTATCCTTTATATGTACCTTCTACTTCCGTCTCTTTCCATCCGTATGTGTCTCTTACAAATTCCATCTGCCTTTCATCATCCCAGAATATATAATCTCCTAGATGCATAAGTCTAACTCCGGCATCTTCAAGTTCTTTCAGAGTCGGGATGAAAAAAGGTTTCATTTCTTTCTCAGTAATATAATCACAAACCATATCCTTCGGATCTCTTTTGCCTGATACTCTCATAAAATAATCCACATTAAATTCCATCAGCGGATTTTTATAAGACGATCTGCCGGATGACTCAGCTATTGATTCTCCGAATATAAGCAGAGGTATTTTGAATCTTACCGCAGCCTGTAATGCAAACGCCGGTACTCCGTTATGACAATGCCAGCAGGTATCGCCTATCGCTTCAAGTGATTTCTTTGCAAGTCTGTTTACAAGATCACGGTTTGGAGTGAACATAATATGGTCCACATTAAACTTCTCCAGAGAATTCAAAAGATTATACCAGCCTGTTTCACTGAACCAGTTATGACTGAATGTCAGTGCAAGCGGTTTCATTTTGTAGATCTTCGTCAGCACGTGAAGCTGAAATGTGCTGTCCTTTCCGCCGCTTATCGGGACGATACAGTCGTAATTATTTCCCGCCATTTCTTTTGCGGTGTCAAGTATTTCTCTAAGCTGCTTTTCCTTTTCCACCCAGTCAATATGAATCTTCTGTTCGGATGACTGACAGGCCTGACATATTCCCATTTCATCAAACTCCACTCCCTCCTGCGTTTCAGGAATACAGCATCTGATACAATACTGAACTCCTTTCATAAGCTGCTTATTTAATTTCAATTCACTCATTTATTTTTTCCCTTTCATTTTCATTTCAAATTCCTTTTTTAAAATTGAATATATTCCGGCGTCAAGATATTCACCTTCTTTGTATAATATCTGTCGCAGCACTCCTTCGCGTTTCATTCCTGACTTTTCACACACCTTTATCATTCCTTTATTTGCAAGCGTCTGACCTGATGAAATTCTGTTAAGATTCAATGTGTCAAATCCATACTCTATTAATAGCATGTATACTTCACTCGCTATTCCTTTACCCCAGTATTTCTTATCACCGATTATTATTGCAAGCTCAGCGCTTCTGTTTATCCTGTCAATTCTCTGCATCGCTGCATTACCAACATGCATGTCATTCTTTTTCCATCTTATCGCAAAAGCTACTTCGTCCTTGCTCTTTTCAAGATTTTCAATATATGCAATTGTCTTTGATCTTGTATTAGGAAATGTAGCATGCGAGTTGTCTCTGCAAATCTCCTTATCATTAAGCCAGCTTATATACTTTTCGGAAATATCAGCTTTGGATAAAGGCGATAGATAAATTTTAATTCCCGTTAAAAATGGGTTGATCATTTTAGTGTATTAATTTATCGCAGTCTTAAATTTAAATTTTCTGATATTACTTTTATGCAGTTACTGATTGCTCCGCTGAAAACTTTTCCATGGGGAACTGTGTCAGGGTCTGAAAATATTGTTTCCATAATTTCAGATTTATTTGCTTCCACTGATTTAATCCCTGCTGATTCAAAAGCATTGCGAAGTGACTCCTTCACAGGAAATAAATTCATACTTAATGTCTTAATATTTTCAGCACGCGACTCAAATAAGGCAATTGAATTATATCCAATTACCATATCAGATTCTGAAAGGAGTTCAGAAATCGAACTGCCGCTTTCTGAAATTTTAATATTATAATTTCCATTTCCGTGATTGTTTAAAATTTCTGATATCTCTTTAGAAATATTTTCAGATGGATGAAGTCTGACAGTAAGCGCTACTTTCTTACCTGATTTTTCAGAATATTCTTCAGCTGCATCAGACAATATTTTTAGCGGATGTATCTCATATTTTTTAATCCCTATAATTTCTAAAGGCTGTGAAAGAAATAAAATACTCATAACATTTTCACTTTTTTCTTTAGACTTTTTCTTTCCGGTATTAAATATTTTATCCAGATACGGATGACCTGTGACATGAATGTTATATTCAGGAAAACCTTCCTCTGTCATTTCCTGTTTTGTAAAATCATCCATCACGCAAACATTATCTTTTATCATATTTATTTCATGATCTGCATAAAGCCATCTCCTCTTGTAATCTTTCCAGTAATCAAGTATCACTACACTTGGTATATTTTTTCTGAAAGCAATGTTGCGGATTTCCTGCTCGGCATTACCGCCTCCTGTGGCTGTCAGCAGAAGATCCGGAGATACTTCTGTGAAAATATCTTCCGCCGTTTCTTTGCTGATCATGGATTCAATTTCTCTATATTCAAAACCTGTACTGACTGCAATTTCTTTGCTAAGCTTTCCGCTGTATACCGTCAGATCCAATTCCGCATTTTTCTTTAACTCTTCTGCAACAGCTGTTACCGCTAATCCGCCGCCCGGATCATCAAAGACAGACAGCACTTTTTTCTTCATCTATACAGTCACTGATTTTTTCATCTCGTATTCTTTCAGCTCGTTCATATTCTCATATACTTTGTGATAAGCATTTACAACATCTTCAAGATCAGTTTTCGAAAAACTCGGTCTCATGAACTCATGTGTGAAAACTTCCTCAAAAAACATTCTTTCCGTTACAGGACAAAGTCCTCTTTCATATGAGACTGCTCCTTCGTATCTCGGACAGTTAAATGAACACTTATGAAGTCTCTGCTGATATATCGGCTGCAGATACAATGGCGGCGCAAATCCGCTTCCGATGATCGGTGTGCTTTCCCTCAACACCATCGTTGGAAGTTCAGCTTTCAGAGCATCTACAAAAGTATTTCTGTGAATGCCGGTGATCTCTTTATTAAACTTAAATGTCTGCTGATAATAAACATGTTTACATCCGTCTTTCACGACTGGCGGAGTTATACCCGGCAGCTTGCCGATTATTTCCGATAGGAAATTTGCATTTTCAATCCTTCTCTCTATAAGGTCAGGAAGTTTTTTCAATTGCTCAATACCGATCGCAGCTTCAATCTCAGGCATTCTGTAATTAAATCCGAAAGTATTCCATATGTCTTTTGTTTTCTTACCTTCTACTACAGCTTCACCGTGATTTCTAATCAGCTGAATTTTCTCCGCTAATACGGGATCATTGGTAACTATCATGCCGCCTTCACCTGTGTGAATATGCTTGTGATAATTCAGACTGAATACACCGACGTCCCCTATCCCCCCTACAAATTTTCCTTTGTATACAGACATTGGTGATTGCGCGCAGTCTTCTATAACTTTCAGATTATGCTCTTTTGCAATTGCCATTATCACATCCATTTCAGAAGGATGCCCGCAGATATGCACGAGTAAAATTGCTTTGGTCCGTTCGTTAATGTTTGCTTCTATGCTTTTTGGATCGAGACAAAAAGTATCTTCGTCAATGTCAGCAAATACCGGCACAGCGCCGTAAATCAATGGTGCGATTGCTCCGGCTGTCATCGTGTATGGGGAAACTATAACTTCATCACCCGGTCCGATATCACATGCTCCTATACTGGAATAAAGTCCGGATGTATTTGAATTTACCGCCATGCAGAATTCTACTTCGAGAGCTTCTGCCCATTTCTTTTCAAACTCCTTTACCATCGGTCCTCCTGAAAAATCAGGATTCCATGAACCAACATACTGCGATAGATTTCCGGAGTTGAGTACTTTCATTACTGCGTTTTTTTCCTCTTCGCCGATCGTATTACTTTGGGGGAATATTTTTGTTCTGACAGGCGAACCGCCTGTTAATGCTAATTTTGCCATATTCTGTTTTCTCCGATTCTTTTTATCAGATTGAATATTTTTATTGAATTTTCTGAATTTGATCTTAAACTTGATTTACCGGTCATGACTTCATAATTATTTTTATAAGCTTCAGGTAAAGCGCTTGCAAATTTTATCTTATCTGCGCTGATACATTCATAAATTTTATAACCATTGAAAAGAGGATTATCCTTTATTGTATAATATTCTATTTCACCTTTGTAATTATATTTTATCCTTCCCTGCGTTCCGACTATATCTATCTCGGCAAATGAAAGTTTATCAATATCCAGAGCGATAAATATTATTTCAGGTCCTCCGCTATATTTGAAAATAAAACTAACTGACTTATCCTCATCAGTGATCCCTTTCTTTTGAGAAAAACTTATCACGTCATCAGGTTCGCCGAAATACCATAATACAATATCAATATAATGCGAAGCATTGTGAACAAGTCCTCTCGAATAATAAAAAGTAACAGATTCTGTTCTGCCGATTTTATTTTCATCAATACTTTTTTTAATTTCTTCAAACTCATTCAGGAATCTTCTTGTATAGTTCACCTGTAATGGAATTCCCGCTTCTTTATACTTTTTACATATTTCTTCAATTTCTTTCCCTGTTTTTGCCAAAGGCTTTTCGCAGAAAACAAATTTTGGTTTGTATTTTAAAAGTTCAGTCAGGATAGGATAATGCGATTCATCATTCGTTGCAATGGTAACTAAATCAGGATTTAACTCTTCAACCATTTTTTTGTAATCATCATACTTTTTAATTCCTGTTTGTTTGTCAATCAAATTCAGCGGAGCCACATTAATATCCGCGACTGATACTAACCTGAACTTTTCTGAATTATTCAATGAGCGGAAATGTGTAAGAGCTTCATCTGAATTCAATTCATTTCCTATGTCCTTGTCGAACAGATAACCTATATCACCGCAGCCGATTATCGCAGCTGTGTATATCTTTGATCCGCTCAAAGGTTTGAAACTGTTTTTTGAATTACCTGCGAATTTAACTTCAGCAGATCTTTATTCTCATCTAGAAAATTCAAAATATCTTTTAATCCAAATTCAGGATTTATTTTGGAAACCTCCGTATAAACTTTTTCTATGAACTGAAAATCCTCAGCGGTATCTAAAGCAATTCTTACATTGTAATCTCTTTTCCATTCATCAGGCGTTTTAATATTGAGCAGCTTATACTTGTCTTTTCCCGTTCTGAAGAAATAAAGCGATACATGTTCCCTGTCTTCCGGATCGTCCGTGATCTCACTGATGTGTTTCAGATCTTTGAATGTGAACACCCTGATATCCATACCTATCGGTATTTCACGAACCTGATTTTCCACATATCCTATATTCGTAACGTAATCATATTCCGGAAATTGATTCAGATATTCTTCAATGACTTTGTCCATAACTTCAGGATCCATTAACGGGCAGTCGCCGGTTACTTCGACTATCAAATCTCCTTTTACAGATTCCACTGCTCCGGTTACACGGCCTAGTACATCCTCCTCGCTTCCTCTGAAGACAGGAATGTTCAGTTTATTTCCAAGAAGTTCAATAGGATCGTCAGCTTTATTATCTGTTGAAGCAATTACAATTTCGTTTATGTATTTAGATCTTTTCAGTCTCTCGATCAGAATCTGCAGTACCGGCTTTCCTCCGATTTCCATCAGCACCTTACCCGGCAGACGAGTTGAGGTCATGCGGGCTTCTATTGATGCAACTATTTTTCCCTGTTGTTCCAAATTAAAATTTTTTTACATTCTTAAATCTAAAGCCGGTTAGGCACATCGACTTTTTAAACTGAACATTCAAATCAATCATCATTCTTCCTTATTATAATAGCTTTCTTATTAAAGAACATTGCGTATCCTTTGTTATAAAATAATTCAGGGTCAGTAAATATGTCCAGAAGAAAAAATGATTTTGGTACATTGCTTATGGTATCCACAACTACGGTGTCAGATTTACTTTCTGAAATGAACTGATACCTGTCATTCAATTCTTTATTGTAATGGTAAGCATCACCTCCTACAACTTCAGCATATGCTGTCTTTATGTTATTCTCTTTGAACATAAATGCGACAAGTAACACAAGAGCAATTGTATATGAATACCCGGGCAGCCGCTGAAGATCAAATTCATATTTACTTTTAAAATAATGCATTAATACAATGACATTGTAAAACCATCCCATAAGAAATATAAAATATGATACATTCAGAATCCTGTCATAAGGCGGAATTCCGAGACTCCAGAATGTCAGAAAGACATTAAGGAAGATAATTATAAGCAGGGAAACCAGACTAAATAGAGGATTGATCCTGTAAGTGCTTTTAGTTTCCTCTGAGCCGGAAGCAAGTTTTATGAGTAAAGGTATCAGTATAAATGTAATTATCAGAAGAGGCGTAAAAAAAGTCCAGGTCAAAAGTTCTTTAAATATAAAAGAAAAAGTACTTTCCAAAGAGAACATAAAATTCTGACTGTTTTCATATTGCTTTCCTCTCTGAATATTTCCCGGCGCTGCGTAAGTATAATACACTGAGATCAATGTGACTCCTGCTAAAAATAAGTCAGCTATTCTGAATTTTCTGTCAATGAAGATACTCTTGATGAATAGTATGAACATCAGAATTAATATAGTTGCCGCCGCCAATTCATTTGATCCTGCAATGGCTGCAATTGTTATTGCGCAGAGAACAGTGTATAAAAGTTTGGACTTTCCATTATTGTCTTCAGATTGTCTCGAATAAAAAATACAAAAGAGCATCAGCAGCATTAATCCAACATGATAAAATATTGCGGAAACCCACCAGTAAAATCCCTGCCCTACAGAAGGCATGAAATATAAATACAGAAAAAAAACTGACAAAGTAAAAACGACTCTTTCCCTGAATCTCAGATTTTTCTTCGTAAACTCATTTATGAATAAATACTGCATGTAGAAAAACAAAATCATCAGTATAAAAGTAATTACCTTGTAGCCGGCGATTGACTTCAGATACAATGGATTAATGAACATCAATATATATCCGAAGTATCTTCCGCCCCAGTATTTATAAAGCACTTTGTATTCTTTTACAAATCCTATTCTTCTTGTCTCTTCGCCATAAATGAAATCTTCTGACGTCGGCTGGTTGAAATAGTGTAATATTAGAAACGGCAAGATCGACAGGATCAATATTGCCAGAAATACAAATTCCTGCTTGCTGCTATAAAATCGTTCCTTTAATTCCAATACCGGCTTTCTGCTGTTTTCAATTTCCTTTCATAAGATTAGTTATGATCAGATCTATTCGATCATACTCCATTTTAGAACTGAATCTTCCTCTATATCTATTAATGCTTTCTTTCCCGTTACATCTTTAATGTATTTAGGGCTAATACCGCTGCCTGGACGTTTCCAAGTCAGATGTTCGAAAGTGATTACTTCACCTGCCTTTAATCTTTTCACAGTTACAAGGCTTCTTCTTGCATTCAAGATGGAATTGGCTTCACTTTTCAATGGATTCTTCCTGAAATTTCCCATGAGCAGGAACATTCTCTCCATGTCTATGAAGAAATGCTTAAGATCATCTTTGTCCATTGCATGATAATGGTCGTTGCCCGGTAATTCCTTGTTAAATGTAAAATGCTTTTCAAGTATAACGGCTCCGAGGAGAACGGCTGTTTTAAGCACATCCATATTACCCGGCAAGGTATGATCAGAATATCCCGGTATTGCTTCAGGAAACTTAATTCTCTGATCCAGTATCATTCCGAGATTTGCATTTTCGTCAGGAGTAGGATAATTCAGAATACAGTGAAGAAGGCATAATGGATTCCCATGTTTTGAAATGACATCAGCTGCGAATTTAATTTCGCTGATATCAGATGCGCCTGTTGAAAGCAGTATCGGCTTTCCGAATGCGCACATATATTCAATGAAAGGAATGTTTGTAATATCCGAAGAAGAGATTTTAAACACAGGCATCAGGTCATTAAGAAATTCAGCTGCGTTTACATCAAAAGGCGTTGACATAAATTCTATTCCAGCTTTATCACACTCTTTCTTAAGAAGCTCATATTCATTTTTCTCAAACTTATCATACTTTCTGAATAGCTCATGCTGACTTGTCGTCGGCTCTTCTTTTAAATCCCAGTAATATGGACTGTCTTTTGAAGCAAGCATGTCCGCCTTATATGTCTGGAATTTTATTGCATGAGCGCCGCCTTCTGCAGCTTCATAAATCAGTCTTTTTGCAAGTTCAATATCACCTTCGTGATTCACCCCGGCCTCCGCTATTACATAAGGTCTTTGTATAATTGCTGGATCGTAATTCTTAAAAATATCTGTGATCTTCATAAATTCAGAATAAGTATTTCCATCAAAAATATTATTTTATAAAATTAATTATTTGCAATTTGAAATTCGTAATTCGTAATTCGTAATTCGTAATTCGTAATTGAAAATTACCACGCCGTCCATCCTCCGTCAACTACTAAATTATGTCCTGTAACATAACTCGAAGCATCCGAGAGTAAAAATACAGCAGCTCCTGCTACTTCATGATTATAACTCATTCTCATTAACGGTGACATCTCGGAAAAATTTTTCTCAAACCTTTCTTCATGATTATTCCAGACACCATGCGGAGTGATCTGATTTACTCTCACTCCGTTCTTTGCCCAGTAAGTAGAAAGGTATTGTGACAATGCCATTACTCCGCCTTTAGATGCAGAATATGCAGCAGGCGATCCAAGCGAAGTCCCCCGGTAAAGGTTGTGATTAGGCGCTACTACTGAATAAGTGGAAGGCAAATTAATTATTGATCCGCTTCCTTTTTCAGCCATATATCCGCCGATGATCTGACATGTTAAAAATGTTCCTTTCAAATTTGTCTCGACTACTGCGTCCCAGTCTTTATCAGTGTAATCTTCAAACTTTGCAAAAAACTTTGCCGTCTTATTCTGATGACAGTTTATAAGTCCGTCGATCCTTCCGTATTTTTCTAATGTTATTTTCTTTAAATTTTCAACATCTTCCCGGTTTGCCACATCAATTGTAATTCCTATCATTTCTTTTCCGTATTTCTTACTTAATTCCGAAGCATGATCTTCCGATCCGGCACCTTCCCTGTCTGCTATGACTACAATTCCGTCATACTGACAGCAGGCTTCTGCAAAAGCTCTTCCTATTAGTCCCATTCCACCGGTAATAATTATTACTTTCTCTTTCAGTTCAAATTTTTCCCTGAAATTTATTTTATCCGGATCAGTGGTTTTTAAATTCATAAAATTTTATTAATTAATTTGCTTTAAAATTTCCAGCGCAGTTTCAAGATCTTTTATTCCTCTGTTTAAATCAGCTGCTGGTTTAGAATTTCCTTTTATAACGTCAGTGAAATGATGCATCTGCTCTGTATAACTTTCATCAAGTAATTCAAACGCACCTTTACCTGTTTTAATAATTTCCGTTTTATCTTTATATAATATCTTAACCTCCGGAATAAGAAAGTCCCAGTATATTGTGCCTTCAGCGCCGATCACCTGACAGTTTCTGTAATACGGCTTTTGGTAAAAATTCAAATGTATGTTTGATACTACTCCGCTTTCATGTCTCATCAGAATCTCTGCACCTTCTTCAGCTTTTATGTCAAGTAAATTACCTCCGGTCTTCATTGCTTTCACTTCTACTGCTTCACCGAAAAGATCCGTCAGATAATTCTGTTCATGAATTGATGTAAGGACTACACCCCCGCCCATATCTGCATTTGATGCATAACTCTTTTTATAATCTTCATTCTTGTGCCAGTCAGGCATATAAGTGCCGAACTGAGACTTTGCTGAAATCACATTACCTATCTTATTTTCTTTGATAAGTTTTTTTATAAGTTTTATTGCGTTGTGGTGAAGAAAATTGTAGCCCATCAATACCGGGATATTATTCTCCCCGGTAATTTTCTGAAGTCTTTTTATATTATTCAGATCCTTACCAAGCGGCTTCTCAATAAACATCGGTATTCCGTATTCTGCAATCTTAAGAGCTGTCTCTATGTGCATAGATGTTGGATTAGTTATCAGAGCTCCGTCTATATTGTGATCTGCAAAATTGTCGGATGGATCAATCTCAGTATAAGGAAATTTCTCGGATGACTTAATACCGGATTTTCCGGTGCGGCAGGCAAAAATTTTATTCCCCTCGACTCCGGAAAGTATAGCCGCATGCCTTCTGCCGATAGAGCCTAATCCGTATATCAGGAAATTCAATCTGTTATAATAAATTAATTTTTCTGAAAGGAATTACTTTTTTACAATATAACAGGGTGTTGCGCTGAAAGGAAATTTTTTTATCTCAATATTCATTCCTGCAAAATAATCATCTACAGCTTTTGTCTCTCCCGGAAATACCTTATAGTCATCAAGTATCAGGATCCCACCGCTTACTATCTTCGGATATAATTCTTCAAGAATTGTTACAGAAGGTTCATAAATATCTGTGTCAAGATTTAACAAAGATATTTTTAGTTCCGGATTTGATCTTACATACTCAGGTAAAGTAACTGTAATATCCCCTTCAATGAGTTCAATGTTTTCAGCGCATGATTTATTTTTCAGCACTTCAATCAGCTGACCGGCGGATATGCTGTTTTCACCCGCTTCATTAATAATATGCTCACGGAGTTTTTTATCATCTTCGAATTCCGTCCCGGGAAATTTCCCGAATGAATCAAAGCCTATAAGTTTTTTCGAAGAATTATTTTCAAATAAATTTCTGAACATTGCAAACCTGACAAATGACGCTCCTTTGAATACGCCGCATTCCACTATATCACCTTCTTTATCGGAAGACATTTTATATAATTCATAATGCGCTAAAAGCTTCCCTATACGGGATTTGTCACATGAAAGATAAAACTCATTTTCATAATCGTATGCTTTCTGAAAATCAGGTAACTTTATCATATTTGTTTTATCATGCTGATTTTAAAAAATTTTGTCTTTGACTTTTTTTTGCTGTATGTGTTCATTTATCTGTCTAAGCTCCGGTTCCAGTTCAAGTAAATTTAAAACTTCATCAAGCTTAATAACTTTACCTGAATAAAGTTTTTCATATATTTTTTTCACTAAGGAATAATCTTCTTCTGTATCAAGACAAAGTCTTATGTCACCGGCGGATGATCCGTTTTTCTTTACACTTTTTATCCTGAACTTATCCGGATTTCTTCTAATAAAAAGCGTAACGTGTTCGTGATCATCTTTATCCGAAGATTCCCTCCAGCACTTTTCCAGCGCGGAGGTATTAATCACTTCAGTATCCATTCCACGCGGATATGTTCTCTCTTCTATATTTGATGTATAATCATTGTCTCCGGATAAATGCTCCGATATAACTTTCTCAATAATTTCCGGATCCATAAGAGGGTCATCACCTGTAACTCTTACGATTATATCCGGCCTTAATATTCCGGCAGCGAGTCGGAATCTGTCGAGTACATCGTGAACTGATCCGCGCATACATTTAACGCCGTAAGTGCCGCAGACTTTTTCTATCTCATCATCTTCTTCCAACACAGAAGTTACGACAGCATAACCGTCAAGATTTTTAACTTCCTTTAGGATGTTAAAGATATGCACTAGTGAGGGAATTCCCGAAAGAGGTTTAAGTACTTTACCGGGAAATCTTTCAGATCCCATCCTTGCCGCTATGAATGCAATAGTTCTCAGTCTGTAATATCGTAGTTATTTTCTTTTCCTGAAGGTTTTGTGCTTGGTGTCTAAAACTTTTTTATACTTATTCATTCCTCTGCTGTTATTCGTCATATTATCATTATGCTTTCTGTACCGGTATAAAGGAAGTTCGATGTTATGGATAATATGATTTTTTTCAAACCGGAGACGAAGGTCTTCTTCTTCTCTCATTTTAAATTTCTCATCATACAAACCGATTTCAAATAGCAGATCCGTTCTGAACATAACTCCGCATGCTATTGGTTTGTCCCTGCCTGAGATCCTTTCTATATGCTTTTCATTTTCATCTACAAGAAAATAATCGCATGAGACTGCATCCCATGAAGAGTTTAAATTCATGAAGATTGTTTCCATCATAAGCAGATTTTCATCTATGTAATCATCGGCATCAAGATTAACAACAAATCTGCCGAGTGCTGTTTTAATTCCTTCGTTACGGGCTGCTGCAAGTCCGATATTAGTATCAAGCAAAACCGGTCTGATATTTTTACCGTATGTCTTCATTACTTTACGCGTTTCATCGGTACTGCCGTCATCCACTACAATTATTTCGTATTCTTTTCTGTCGAGACTCTGATTAAGCGCGCTACGGATTGACCTTGAAAGATAGCGGGCGTAATTATGACATGTTATTATTACTGATACTTGCACGGTATTTTTTTTTATTTGATTTATCCAGTGACTTTACTATTTTTTTTGACAGTCGTGAAACAATATTTGATCCTCCACGGTTAAGAGTATTTCTCAAGGATTCAAGATTTCGGTAATCAAGCTGCGCTGTAATTCTCGGATTCATATTCGAAAAATTTCCTCTGTTATGGTATCCCATATTATTTGAAATGAAAAGTGTATTTGCTTTTCCGCTTATTGATTCTGACTTATAACCTAGTTTATTCAGCTCCTCTTCAGTTACAATATCGTTTTTTGTCTTTGCATATCTTACGCTGAGTTTATATTCAAACATCAGTCTTTTCCATGTGAGCTTATGAGAACCTTTTGCAAAAATATATGCTGCATTTGATTCATCTACATCAGTCAGATATAAAAATACTTTAATGGTCGGATACGGCACATCAGCATGAGGAAATGCAGCAGTGTGAAGCGTACTTACATTCTTATCCGGATTCCTTCTCTGTAAGTGCCAGAAATGATTGTATGGAGTCGTTCTGATTTTTCTGTGAACTACAGCGTATGTCAGTTCGTTAATTAGTTTATTCTTAAGAAAATAGTTTGTAAAAGCGGGAGTAAAAGGAGTGACAAATTTTTCAGCAATGGTTTCAAAATAATCAGGAAAATCTTTCTGTCTTTTATCCATTTTTCCGGGATCATATTCAAGCGGATCCCAATCGGAGTATAATTGCTCATATTCCTTTTTCAATTCTTCAAACTGATCTGCGGGAAGGAAATCAGGAATAATAAGTATGCCTTCTTTATCAAGTATGTCAGCGAATTTCTGATATTCACTGCTTACTTTCTTAGGTCTTAGTCTCCAGACATTATGATAAAGCGTTCTCAAGACATGATAACCCAGCGTATTCAGCAATACCCCGCCTGAATAAAGCCCTGGAGTCCTGTCAAGAAAGCCGGTATCTTTTACTTTACTCATATTTAAATAAAATAAATATTATACTTTTGTTAATTGATTGGTATCATAAATTTCATTTTGAATTATGTTTGATTCCATCTTAAAATATCCGGATGGTTTATTATCGTCAGAATATGCTTTATTTTTTCCTTCCGTAATTTCTAAAGGAGCGGTAAGATCATCTATAACATCCTTTGCATAACTATTATATTTCAGATCAGTTAATTCAAAATAGAGCGGGTATTCACCGGGTTTAATTTTAAGATGCGGAATCTCAATTATTGCCTCGCCTTTCTGACCCGGCATCATTTTCTTATTGCTGAGTGCATATTCAAACAATGTCAGACATTCTCTTGAAAGTCCGGAAAGTACAGCAAATATAAAAGTAAGTCCCTCGATCTCCTTGAATATTTCGAATGTGATACTAACTCTTATCTTTTCACCTGTCTCAAATTTATATCTTCTGTTTCCTTTTTCATCAGTCAGATTTATTCCTGTAAACCTTACTCTTCCTTTGCCTCTTCTGTTTATGCTGTTATTTATTTCTGTATCAGCTTTAATTGTTATATCTCTGCTGAGTTCATTGTATTCTCTTAATACCTGTTCCGTATTTCCGTTTGCGAACAATTCTCCGTTATTAAGGATCACAGTCTTCTGACAAAGATTTCTTATAGCCTGCAGATTATGACTTACAAACAAAACCGTTCGACCTTCCTTTTCGGAAACATCGTGCATCTTGCCTAAGCATTTTTTTTGAAATTCCGCATCACCGACTGCAAGCACTTCATCCACTATAAGTATTTCAGGCTCAAGATGCGCAGCAACTGCAAACGCAAGACGTACATACATTCCTGAAGAATATCTTTTAACAGGTGTGTCGACGTATCTTTCCACACCGGAGAAATCAACTATACTGTCAAACTTGCCTTTGATTTCTTCCTGAGTCATTCCGAGTATAGCGCCGTTGAGAAATACATTGTCCCTGCCTGTAAGTTCAGGATGAAATCCCGTCCCTACTTCCAGCAGACTTGCAACTCTTCCTTTTAATTTTACCGAACCTGTAGTCGGACCTGCAACTCTAGATAAAATTTTGAGAAGAGTGGATTTACCTGCGCCGTTTTTTCCTATGATCCCGAATCTCTGACCTTGTTCTACTTCAAAATTTATATCCTTCAAAGCCCACACATAATCAGAATTTCCTTTAACATTTCTCTGATTTGTTTCACCTACTTTTAGATAAGGATTTTCCTTCCCACGTATCCTTGCAATTAGTCTGTTAATATCTTCAACAATAGTTCTGTTTCCGACCATTCCTAGCCTGTAGAGTTTAGATATGTTATCAACTTTAATTGCTGCGCCCATAATAATATAAATAAAAAATAAATTTAGACTGTATCCATAAAAGTCTTTTCAACCCTGTTAAACATTAAAATCCCGATTGATAAAGTCACGATCATAAAAACCGAACTGTAGATCAGATTTCCCGGATTAAACGTACCTGCTCCGAGAAATGCATATCTGAATGTATCAATAATCGCTGTCATAGGATTTGCAAGCACTATCCATTTATATTTTTCTGGCAGCGCGGATAATGGATATATTACAGGAGTAGCGTACATAAGCAGCTGTACTCCGAAACCTACAAGAAAACTGAAGTCTCTGTATTTTGTAGTAAGTGAGGATACAATAATTCCGAATCCGAGACCTAATCCTGCCATTAATATAAGAAGGTAAGGAGTCAGTAATATATATATATTAGGATGCACATTGGTAGAGCCATTCATCCAGTAATATAAAAGGAAACACGTAAACAAAAACAGTTGTATTCCGAACTTCATCAAAAGTGATATAATGTTTGACAAAGGACTTACTAAACGGGGGAAATATACTTTACCGAAAATATTTGCATTTGTAATAAATGTAGATGAAGTCCTTGTCAGGCAATCGGAAAAGTATCCCCAGCTTACAATCCCTGACATGTAAAAAAGCAAAGGCGGAATTCCGTCTGTAGATATCCTTGCTATATTTCCAAATACTACAGTAAAAGTAATAGTCGTCAATATTGGCTGAAGAAAAAACCAAAATGGTCCGAGTATAGTCTGTTTGTAAACAGCAACAAAATCTCTCCTCACAAACATCATAAGAAGATCCCTGTATCTCCAGACATCTTTAAGATGAAAGTGAAACCATCCCGAAACCGGTTTGATCTCTAATGTCCATTCATCTTGTGAAGTTTTAGACATTTAAATTGTTTAAATATTAATTAATAATTTCTGACTATTGCAGCTTAGAAAATTCAGTTGCAATACATTTGATGCAGAAATAAAAATATCAGCGGATGAATTTTTATTTGTACAGGTAATATCGGAATGGGTGAATTTATAAAAAATAAAGTTTATTATTATAAATGTGCTACGGATTACTTAAGAATTTTTTTATTGGAATCCGGCTGTGAGTAATAATAATAATAATTATAATAATAACCGTAAGAGCTCTTGAAGTTAAAATTGTTCAGCACGCATCCGAGTAAATGATGCGGATATTTTTTATTGAGCCTGTCATACGTCTTCCAGAATGCATCTGCCGGAGTCTTATTTGCCTGACACACAAGGACTGTACCGTCAGTAATATTATAAAGTATCTCCGAGTCCGTAACAGTTATAAAAGGTGGTGAGTCAATAATTACAATATCGTAAATTTCTTTCAATTTATTAATAAACTGTTTCATCTGAACCGATCCGAGAAGTTCGGAAGGATTCGGCGGTATGGTTCCGCTTGTAATGAAATGAAGATTATCCATTGGAGTTGGTCTTGTAATGTCTTCTAAGGTAACATTTGTAAACAGGTAATCGCTAAGCCCCGGGAATTTATCCGTTTCGAAAACATTGTGTATCCTTGGTTTTCTCAGGTCACAGTCCATTATTAAAACTTTTTTACCTGCCTGTGCAAAACTACCTGCAAGATTTGAAGATACAATTGTTTTACCTTCAAAGGGAATTGAACTTGTGACAAGAATTGTCTTAAGCTGTTCAGATTCAAGTCTTGAAAACTGTATCCTGGTCCTTAATGCTTTAAATGCCTCTGAAGCTGCGGAGTTGGATTTATTTCCCACAATAAATTCAGGTGTTGAAGTTCCGTTTTTACCCACAGTTTCGATACGGGGTATCCATGAAAGTACGCTTGCGCCTTTGCTTTCAAGTTCATCCGGTGACTTAATTGATTTATCGAGATAATTTCTTACAAATGCAAATGCAAGACCCAGTCCGAGTCCGATAAGAATACCGAACAATATAATCTTTGGTCTGTCTGGAGCTACAGGAGCATTATTGTCCAGTCCGAGATCCAAAATTGAAGCGTTTCCGACTCTCGCTCTTTCATTGATTGTTGCTTCCTGGTATTTTTGCTCAAGGGTTGTATATAATTTTTCAGCTGAACTTCTGTCTCTTTCAAGTTTTACAAGTTCGCTCATTTGCTCAGGTAGATTTTTTAATTCATTCTGAGATTTATTTACAAGATCTTTATAATATGAATTCTTGAGTCTCATATCCTGAATCTGAAGTTTCTGATTGAATATTTCAGAGCTGAGACTTTTCTTTTCAGCGGGAGTGTTTGCCTGTATGCCGGTCTTCATGATCTCTATCTGTTCCGACAATTTTTCTTTAAGATTATTTAATTTTCTGTCAAATACTTCTCTTGTTTTATCCTTTACCTCTTCATTCTGGATTGTAGCAAGTTCTATATCCCTCTGAACTTCAAGATTTGCAACCTGTGACTGTATGGCGGTAAGATAAGACTGATTAAGCTGCGCTTCAATAAAATCAGTCAGCTGAGGATCCATATCCGCATATTTTTCATTAAGTGAATTAAGACTGCTTTCACGGATTCTTGTATCAATTTCATTTCCTTTAATTAATGCTTCATACTGAGCAATATTATTCACCAGAGCACTTGTTTGTGTATTTAAAGATATATATCCTGTCCTCTTTTGAAAATTTTCTATGGAATTTTCAGCATCATTAAGTTCTTTAAATTTCTTCTCCCTCTCATCTACAATAAACTTCTTTACGTTTGTTATATCCTGTCTGCTGAGATCTACGTTATATCTCAAATAAACATCTGCATAAGTTTTGGTTATATACTGAAGCTCATCAAATATTGGACCTTCTACAGTAATACTTATAGCATCAAGACCTTTTACCGATGCGATTGTAACAATACTGCTAAGTTCTCTTCTTAATACTTCATGTGACACAGCTACTGTTTCCGGGAGCACAGCTCTGTTCAGCAGTAAACTGTATTGCCTGTTACCCGAAGTAAAAGAGTCGATCAAAACTTTAGATACCTTATCCCTGATATCATAACTCTTCATTACAGCTATCTGAACCTGTATATATTTTTCATTGGTAACATTTCCGCCTTCAAAACCAAAATTTGCTGTTAAAATATTTCCCTGGGGACTGTCGAGTTTAACGCTTGTGGTAGACCTGTATATATTAGTTGCAGTATTTACATAAATTAATGTGTAAATAATGCTTACAGATAATATGATAAGTATTGGAATAAGATTCTGTCGGAGTACATTTATATATTCTTTTAATACATCTTTGGACTGAGCAGTGTCGCCTGACTGTTCAAATTCATCAAATTCATCGTATGAATTATTTTTTGCCATTTCGTGGTGTTTAATTTAAAACTTTATTAAAATATTAAAATAAAAATTGAAAAAATATATGGGAAAATTTTTAATCAACAGATCTTCTTACCAGGTTATCAACTAAATAATAGAAAGATATTAAAGTGCCTACGAAATAAATTGTTTCCCTAATGTAAAAGAAAATATTCTGATCCGATTTTACTTCCGGAAGTATCACCAGATCACCCGGCTGCAGAAGAGGATTCTTATACGCCTTTAATAAAAATTCACTGTCATCCTCATAAAATTCATCAAAGGCATATTGCTTGTAAGATCTTGCCTGCAAAATAGGAGTTTCGCTTTTAAGTCTCAGGATCTTAATATCTTCAGAATAATCTGATTTTGTATTACCGGACATTATCATTAGATCAAAAATTGTAGTACCCTGGGGAATAAGATATTTCCCCGGACTTGGTCCGCCCAGCATGATAACTTCGATGTTAACTTTATTTTTATCTGAGTAATTAAAATAATTCCCGGCTCCGGGTTTTAGAAGTTCTTCAGGACCGATCTTTACGTAATCACTGTCAAGCTGTGAGAAAGCTTCTCCTGTTATTAAAATTGCAAAGAACGATATAACTATAACTGCGTTGCGAATTGAATTCAAAATTTTATTTATATGTAAATTTGTAGTTGAAAAATTTTTGGAAATTCTAATTTGTTCCTTTGGAAAATAACATAAGCAATTTAACTATAAATTCTTAGTCATAAAAATATATTTATAAGAAGATAGTTTGTGTATCGTTATTTATTAATTATTTTTTTTTAGAAAAAATTCTATGGTTTTATCAAGCCCTGTTTCGAAATCCACTATTGGCGCAAATCCAATTTTTTCTTTGATCAGTCTAATATCCGAATAAGAATGTTTAATATCACCCGGTCTGGATTTTTCGTAAAGAGGTTCAATGTTTTTATTCAGTTTGGTATTTATACTTGAAACAAGTTCATTAAGAGTGATCCTGCCGCTAAAAGCGCAGTTCATTACAATACCTGTTTCACACTCAGCAAACGAAGCTATTATATTGGCACCTACGACATTTGAGACAAATGTAAAATCTCTTGACTGCTCTCCGTCACCATATATAACAGGTCTTTCATTTTTCATTATTGCTGTTATAAATTTAGGAATGACTGCAGAATACTGTGAAGATGGATCCTGATTTGGTCCGAATACATTGAAATATCTTAAAGCAATTGTTTCAAGTCCGTATATTTTTGAAAAAACACTGCAGTATTTTTCGCCAGCAAGTTTTGAGACTGCGTAGGGGGAAAGCGGATTAGGAAGCATACCTTCATGTTTCGGAAGTTCAGGATTATCTCCGTAAACAGAAGAAGAAGATGCATAAACAACCCTTCTTACATTTGCTCCTACTGAAGCCTCCAGTATATTAAGAATACCGTTTACATTTACTTCATTTGAAGTGATTGGATCTTTTATTGATCGGGGTACAGATGGTAATGCCGCCTGATGAAGCACTACTTCTATTCCCTTCAAAAGCTTCACTGACGATATGATAACTTCTGATATCTCCTTCTATAAGTTCAATGTCATTTGAAAAATCTGACAAATTCTCGCGTTTGCCTGATGAAAAATTATCAAGTATTCTAACACTGTGTCCTTTTTCTAAAAGTTCACTCACTATATTAGATCCGATAAATCCTGCACCACCCGTTACGAGAAATTTTGTTGATTGCATTTTAATTTTTTATTGTCTTCATTAAAAAATCTGTGCTTTAAATTCTGAATTTATTATGGCTCCGCCATTTGACTCACAAATTCAAACTTTTTAAGTCATTTATATAATTTATGTAATCAGTTTGATATTGTATCAGAATCGCCTGTCAAAATATTAACAATACCTTTTGAATGAAAATTAAACAACCCGGAGATTCCGGGTTTTTGTATCAGATTAAATAATAAGACTGACTTCGTTGGAATTCAGAATTATGCTTATTGAATATGAAAATTCTTCTAAGTTCACAGTTAATTTGTAATTACCTCTTATTTCATTCACATATCCATTCATACCCTTAAATATCCCATAATTGACTGTTACTATATCACCTCTTTTTATATGTTTTTCTTCAATGCTAATTTTATCAGGTTCGAGTAGTGCCTGTTTTATAATACTTATTTCATTCTCGGTTACAATTGCCGGTCTTTTTTCAAAATAAATATATCTCAGCGCTCCGGAATTATCCCTGATCGCGCTTTGTCTCTCAGCTTCACTTGCTTTTACAAATACATATCCGGAAAATAACGGCTCCTGAATTTTTTTCTTCCTGTCTGACCAAACCCGTACCTTTTCCACTAAAGGAAGGAATGCATCTATACCGCGGTATTTTATATTGTGAAAAACTTTGATTTCACTTCTCGGCTTTGTCTGCATTACATACCAGTTTCTGTTATGTGTCTCTGTCATTATTCTTTAATGCTGAATTTTTCTATTTGTTGGTAATTGATATAACTAATATGCCTAATGAAATAAGTACTGAAGAAATTGCGAGGATGAGATTTACATTGTCCCGGCTGAAATATCTGGGTTCACCGGTTATGATCAATATATCTCCGGGGAGAAGTATGGTGTTTATCTTGCTTCTTATATTTACTCGTTCTTCCCAGAGAAGATCATTATAATCAAGCTTTATTAAAACATCCTGGTTTACTCTCAGGCTGTCATTTTTTGGTCTGTAAAGTCTTATATCTTCAAGTCTGGATTCTGTTACTGGACCTCCGCTGTATGAGATAAGATCGGTCATGGTGGAACCCTGCGGGATAAGGTATTTCCCGGGATATCTTACATAGCCCCAGACATTAACTTCGATATTTACTTTGTCTTTATCGCCATAGTTATAATAACCGCCCTGTTGTGTTGAAAAAGCATCGTTTCCAACCTTCATCCTGTCCGTTTGTGAGTAAGTATTTCCTGTTGATATAATTATCAGTATTAGAATTAGAACGAATTTTGTTCTCAAATTTATATTGATTGTAAAAAAATCTATGTTTTTAACATACTTAAAATGTTGTTTAAATTAAAGTCCTAACAATAACTTAGCAATGGTCACTTAAAAAAAACTTTATAAAAAATATCAAAAATTTACTTTAGAATAATAACGCATTTATATTATTATTAAATTTTAAATCAAATTGCACAATTTAAAATTGAATTGTCATTCAAAATTTTTATCTATTCTATTTATCTCAATTTGGTTTTTATAATTAATTAATGTCTCTGCTGTCCAAAACGTTTTCAGTCAGAAGAAAAAGTTCTTGAATTTTCTCGCTTAGTTTTTTAGCTGTCTTTTTTTTCCTGAAACCAGCCCAGTGTATTTTAACGTTGGAAGTTATAACTCCTGCTTCACTAAAAATTCCTCAGTACAATGTATTCTCTTTTTGAATTAATGATCTTTGTTATTCACTAATTTTTTTTTTAAATCACCACAAAACGCTTTAAATTTGCGGTTAATGGCTTTAACACAAAAAAAGTGCTCGCCATTGTTTTGCTGTACACGTCATTGTTTGAATGTTAGTCCTTATTGTTTGACGGCACCTCATCATTGTTTGAATGTAAGTCCTCATTGTTTGAATGTAAATCCTCATTGTTTGAATGTAAATCCTCATTGTCTGAATGTAAATCCTCATTGTTTGAATGTAAATCCTCATTGTTTGAATGTAAATCCTCATTGTTTGAATGTAAGTCCTCATTGTTTGAATGTAAGTCCTCATTGTTTGAATGTAAGTCCTCATTGTTTGAATGTAAATCCTCATTGTTTGAATGTAAATCCTCATTGTTTGAATGTAAATCCTCATTGTTTGAATGTAAGTCCTCATTGTTTGAATGTAAATCCTCATTGTTTGAATGTAAATCCTCATTGTTTGCATGTAAATCCTCATTGTTTAACGGTACCTCTCCATTTTTTTGATGTTACGTGTGATCTTGACGATGTCAGATTTCACTTTATGAATGTTAGTAATCTTTCCTTTAAAGTTAACAGCTCATCTTTTGAGTTAATAATCTCCTCTTTTGGGTTAATAGTCTCCTCTTTTGAGTTAATAGTCTCAGCTTTGAGTTTATAGTCTTTCACATTAAATTTTATAATCTCCGCATTAAAGTTTATAGTTTTTATTCTATAGATATTAGTCACTACTTTAAAGTTGAGTATCTTCCCCTGAAAGTTAAGTGTCTTCGATGAAAAGTTTTAGTCTTCACATTGGAGCTGCTTAGCATTAATTGGGAACTCAGAAGCTTTTATTGACAACAGAGCTTTGTCTGCAAATTGTGCAGATCCTGAGCTGTTATATTTTAGTCTTATTTCAAAGGTTAATATTAAATATTTCGTTTTGGCGGATGCGAATTCAAGAGGGTTCAGCATATTTTATGACGTTGAAATAGTGCTTTATTCAGTTTATCTTTGTAACCTTACTAAAAAAGAAATTCGTATAATAATCGGTAATATTTAAAGGGTTATAATTTTAAATAACTGATATGCTTATGAATTAATTAGTTCAGATGGATTTTACTTTAATACTGGATATTAATTTCTGATTATTAGAGTTGAATATTTTATTTAATCGCATCGCAAAAATTGAACAAACCAAGTTTAAACGGCAAGAGTAATCATTCCACAGTAAATTCCCCCGAATCAAGAGAATCAAAAGATAACTTTAAGATCTATCTTAATATCTTAAGGATGAATCTGATTCCTATGGCAATAATTACTTTGCTGTGCATTTTACTGACTATCGCATATGTTATGTATGCAAAGGATATATACAAATCAACCGCTACGATAAAAATTAACCGACCCCAGGGAAGTGTATTAAGCTCAAGTCTTATTCCCGAGTTTCAGGATTTTATTACTGACCGATATATTTCTAATGAAATAGAAGTTTTAAAAAGTTATAAGATCAGAGAAATGGTTGCGGAAAATCTGATTGACACTTTTAAGATCGATGAAGATAAAAAGAAATTTTATTACATACTAAATCACGGTGAAAATGAAGATGTAACTGCATTAATATCAGTTGCAAGTCTTGCAGATATACTTTCACTGATTGTAAAAATAGATCAGAAGAGAGGACTTGATGTTGTTGACATTATTGTCGAAAGTCCGGCAAAATATGAGGCGATGCTCATCGCTAATCTTTATTCTAAAGTATATCAGTCATTCAGTCTGGATCTCTCAAGAGAAGAACTTACAAGCCTCACCGGATATTTAAGAGAAGAGAAGGAAAATAAATTCAAAGACCTTGCTATAGCCGAAGGAGAGCTTGAAGATTATCAGAAAAACGGCGGACTTATTTTACTTGATGCACAGGTAAAAAACGTAGTTGAAAATATTTCTATACTGGAAGCGCAGCAAAACGCTGCAAGGATCGAGTTGAATTCAAAACGGGAAGAATACAATTCGCTTAAGACAGAAATTGAAAGAATGGATCCGACTCTCGTTAATTTTCTTCAGGCAAAAGTGGACGAATTATATCTGACCGAAATTCAGTCTAAAATTGCTGAACTGGAATCTCAGAGAGATGTTGAAGCTTCTATACCCAATGATGAAAGACTTAAAGAAAGAACATTAGCAGAATATAACAGAAAGATCGCTCCTTTAAGAGAGACTCTTGATGAAAAAATCGACGTAATGAGAAACAGTCTATTCGCAAGTACACCGGAAGAAAGAAGGAACGTAGCTCAGAGACTTCTTGAAGCAGGTGTCGGAGTGCAGTCGTTAAATTCAAAAGTTAATACTCTGTCAAATATGCTTTCCAAATATGAAGTTCAGTTTTCAAAACTTCCAACTCAGAGCATTGAATACGCAAAGCTTGAGCGTAACAGAAAAGCTACTGAAAAACTTTATCTAATACTTGAGGAAAAATATCAGGAAGCGAAGATAAATGAAAGAATTAAACTTGGAACAGTTCTCGTTATTGCGCCGGGAGTTATTGCATCAAAACCTTCCAAGCCTAACAGAATGTTAATAATTTTTATGGGAACCCTTTTCGGAATTGGTCTCAGTGTTGCTTTCGCATTTGCAAGAAATTATTTTGATCATACAATAAAAAGTCCGGATGAGATTGAAAACCGGGGCATCAGTGTATTGTCATGGATTCCGGCTATTGATGAACTGAAAAATAAATCTTATCAGAGTGAATTTATTGTTGCAAATAAACCAAAGTCACCTCCTTCTGAAGCTTTCAAAGCTTTAAGAACAAGGATACAGTATTCCAAACTGGAAGAGACTCCTCTAAAGACTATTCTGCTCACAAGTTCTGTACCTTCCGAAGGAAAGACAACAATTTCAATAAATCTTGCAGGCAGTCTTGCGCAGATGGAAAAGAAAGTTCTTCTTCTGGACTGCGATCTCAGAAAGCCGCGTGTACATAACGTTTTTGAAATTGACAGATTTCCCGGACTGAGCGATTATCTTTTTTCAAACGCTACACTGGAAGAGATCACAAGACAAACAAAACTGGAAAACCTAGATGTAATAACCAGCGGAACTATACCTCCGAATCCTTCAGAGCTGCTTGCTTCCAAACAAATGAAAGACTTTCTGGAAAAGATGAAATTAAAATACGACTTCATAGTAATAGATTCTCCTCCTTATATTTCAGTTACTGACGCAGAAATACTGTTCAGAATTGCTGACGGCACCATACTTGTTCTCAAAGCAGGAAGTACTCCTTCCGATGCATTTTACAGAACTTCAGAAAAACTTACCAGTCTTGACCCGCATAATTTTCTGGGTGTTGTATTCAATAATTTCAGTTTCAAAAGCGCTTACGGTTATTACTATAATTATTACTATTATTACACAAGACCTGAAGATAAGCTGAAAACCGAAAAGCCAACATCATCTGTCTGAAAAAATAACTCTGTGTTTAAAATTATTTTACATTTCGTTTTATATTTAACTCAAAATTCAAAACTATATCTGAAAGGAAACATTGAACTTAAAAAATAAAGTTATCAGCAATGATTTTACCGTCGGCATTATAGGACTCGGTTATGTCGGACTTCCACTCGCGCTCGAATTTGCAAATAAAGGTATCGGCGTGATCGGATTTGATCTTGATCAATATAAGATCAAGAAAATTTTAAAAGAGAAATCATCTTATATAAAGCATATACCATCCGATAAGATCAAGTCAGCAGTTGACAGCGGAAAACTTACCGCAACTACGGATTTTTCAAAACTTCCGGAAGCGGACGCTGTAATAATATGCGTGCCGACTCCACTTAATGTAAACAGAGAGCCGGACATGAGCTATGTTGTAAACACAGCTGAGACTATTTTTAAATACCTGAGAAAAGGACAGCTTGTCTCTCTTGAAAGCACAACTTACCCTGGTACTACCGACGAAATACTTCTGAAGATGTTTGAAAGCAAAGGATTTAAAGTCGGAAAGGATTTTTACCTCTGCTTCTCTCCCGAAAGAGAAGATCCAAATAATGAAAAATATTCTACTTCGACAATTCCTAAGGTTCTGGGCGGAGTCACTAAAGAATGTATTGATATTGGAAAACTCATTTATGATAAAGTTATTATAAAGGTAGTTCCTGTCTCTTCTACAAAAGCAGCTGAGTCGACTAAACTTCTGGAAAATATTTTCCGATCAATTAATATAGCTCTTGTGAACGAACTCAAAGTCGTGTTCGATAAAATGGGAATTGACGTATGGGAAGTCATCGAAGCAGCTTCGACAAAACCTTTCGGTTATACTCCTTTCTATCCGGGTCCCGGACTCGGCGGTCACTGCATTCCGATCGATCCTTTTTATCTTACATGGAAAGCACGTGAGTATGAGATCTCGACAAAGTTCATAGAGCTTGCCGGTGAAATAAATACAGCAATGCCGGAATATGTCGTGTCAAAAGTATATCATGCGCTAAATGAAAATAAGAAATGCATTAACGGATCAAAGATTTTATTACTTGGTCTTTCTTATAAAAAAGACATTGACGATCTGAGAGAATCCCCTTCCTTAAAACTTATTGAACTTCTTCAGGACGAAGGCGCAGTAGTAGATTACAGCGATGATTATGTAACTATGATACCTAAGTTGAGAAAATATGATTTCAACAAAAAATCTGTTGCTCTTACAAAAAAGAATATTGAAAAATATGATCTGGTATTACTCTCCACTGATCATTCGTATTATGATTACAAATTAATTTTTGATAACGCAAAGCTCATTGTCGATACGAGAAACGCGTTTAAAAAATTCAAGGGTAAAAAATTATTTAAAGCATAAAATAAATTTATCACAAAGAACATAATGAACAATGTTAAAATAGCTGTCATCGGCTGCGGGAAATGGGGAATGAATCATGTTAAGACCGCATTTAAACTTTTCGGAGAAGATCTAAAATACTGCAGCGATAATTCAGATGACAGTCTCGAAAAAGTAAAAGCTGTTTCGGATAAAATAATTTTTACGAAAGATCTTGCTGTTTTAATAAATGACACGGAAGTAAACACTGTTATTATTTCCACTCCGGCTGAAACGCATTTTGAAATAGCAAAAAAAATGCTGCTTGCCGGTAAACATGTCTTGGTAGAAAAACCGATCACTCTTAATTCCGAAGATGCGCATATCCTTAATGAACTCGCACTTGAAAATAACAGAGTATTAATGGTAGGACACTTACTTTTGTTTCATCCTGCTATACTTAAAATAAAAGAATTCATTGACGAAGGAAAGCTGGGAAAACTGCAGTATATATACAGCAACCGCCTTAATCTCGGCACAATCCGGACAGAAGAAAATATTTTATGGAGCTTTGCGCCGCATGATATTTCCGTAATACAGTTTCTCGTGAATGACATTCCTGAAGAAGTAAGCGCAACTGGCGCGGTATTCCTTACAAGCGAGATTCAGGATACTACTCTTACAAATTTGAAATTCAAAGATAATATTCACGCGCATATTTTTGTAAGCTGGCTTCATCCGTTTAAGGAGCAGAGACTTGTAGTTATTGGAGATAAGTCGATGATGATGTTTGAAGATACTCTTGCAAAAGATAAATTGAAACTTTACAGAAAAGGAATTGACATGATAAACGGTCAGCCTGTGAAAAGAGATTCAGAATTTGAAAGCGTGGAGTTCAGCAATGAATCCCCTCTCGAACTCGAGCAGCTTCATTTTATTGACTGTATAAAAAATTCTCTTACTCCGAGAGCGGACGGAAGAAATGCCATCGAAGTGCTCGAGACGCTTGAGAGAGCACAGAGTGAGCTTATAAAAGTTAGCAGTTAATAGTTAAATAGTTAATACTTATTAGTTTACAGTTACATGTTTCAAATTAAAGGTGTGGAAATAGAATTTAAAATTTAAAATATAAAATTAAATAGAATGTCAGATTATAAAGTACATCCGACGGCAATTGTAGATGATAATGTAGAGATTGGAAACGGCACATCGATATGGCATTATTCACACGTGCAGACCGGCGCAAAGATCGGAGAAAAATGTACGCTTGGACAGAATGTGAATGTCGCGAATAATGTAACGATCGGAAATTTTTGTAAAATACAAAATAACGTTTCCGTATATGAAGGAGTGACACTTGAAGATTATGTCTTCTGCGGTCCTTCGATGGTATTTACGAATATAATTTTACCGAAGTGTAAATATCCGCAGAGAGGCGCTGAGTTTTACGCGCCGACACTTGTGAAGCAGGGCGCTTCTATCGGAGCAAATGCAACAATAGTCTGCGGAACAACAATAGGAAGAGACTGTCTAATAGGTGCAGGTACGGTAGTTACAAAAGATGTTCCTGATTATGCGCTTGTAGTTGGAAATCCGGGAAGAGTCATCGGCTGGGTCAGCGAAGCAGGAGTGCGTCTCGAATTTGATGAAAAAGGATTTGCTGTATGTGCAAAGTCGGGGAAAAAGTATAAATTTGAAAACGGAAATGTATTTGAAGTAATTTAATTTCAGACTTTGTTTGTGTAAATAAGCGTATCCAAAATCACCTTGGACTTTTTAATACATCAACAACGAAAAAATTAAAGAGTCATATATTTCATAATATTTATTCAAATTTTAAAATAATAAATTAACAGAAAGGAAAAAATTTTTTAATGAAAATTGCAATTGTAGGTACCGGTTATGTGGGATTAGTAACAGGAACATGTCTTGCGGATACGGGAAATAATGTTATTTGCGTAGATATAGATACGGAAAAAGTAGAGAAGCTAAAGAATAATATTCTTCCTATATATGAACCTGATCTGGATACAATTTTTGAAAGGAATGTGGAAGAAGGCAGACTTGAATTTACTACTGATCTGAAATACGCGGCGGATAATTCAGACATTATATTCCTCGCTCTGCCGACACCTCCGGGTGAAGACGGTTCGGCTGATCTTTCATATATTCTGAAAGTTGCAGATGATCTCGGAAAAATAATTTCATCTTACAAAGTCATTATAAATAAAAGTACAGTTCCTGTTGGTACAGCAGACCGGGTAAGAGAAGCAATTTCAAAAAATACTGACACAGAATTTGATGTAGTTTCTAATCCTGAATTTCTGAAGGAAGGTCTCGCGGTAGATGACTTTATGAAGCCGGACAGGATTGTGATCGGTACGAAATCTGAAAAGGCAAGGAAAATTCTTGAAGAACTCTTCGCTCCGTTTGTCAGACAAGGTAATCCGATCATTTTCATGGATGAGCGTTCATCTGAACTTACAAAATATGCTTCGAATTCTTATCTCGCCACACGTATCACATTTATGAATGAGATAGCAAATATTTGCGAAAGAATAGGAGCTGATGTGGATCTTGTAAGGATAGGCATGGGCAGCGATTCCCGGATCGGAAAGAGATTTTTATTTCCCGGTATAGGATACGGCGGAAGCTGCTTTCCCAAAGACGTAAGCGCTCTTCATAAATCCGCAAAGGCAATGGATTATAACTTTGATATACTCGATTCGGTTATGAGAGTGAATGAAATTCAGAAGACAATTATAGTTGAGAAGATTAAAAAATATTATGACGGTAATTTAAAGGGAAAGAAATTTGCAATATGGGGACTTGCCTTTAAGCCGGATACAGACGACATCAGGGAAGCACCTGCGCTTTACATTATCAATAAACTAATACAGGAAGGCGCTTCTGTATCAGCTTATGATCCTGAAGCTATGGAAAATGTGAAGAAGCTTTACGGAGATAAAATAGAACTTGTCAGTAATAATTATGACGCATTAAAAGGAGCGGACGCTCTGATAATAGCAACCGAATGGTCCGTCTTCAGAACGCCTGACTTTGATAAAATGTCATCTAATTTAAAAGAGAAAGTTATTTTTGACGGAAGAAATCTTTATGACCTTGCTCTCATGGAGAAGCTGGGATTTTATTATTCCGGAATAGGAAGAAGAATAGTCGAAACGAAGAAATAAGCTTTATTAAATTTTAAAATCAAACACGAAAATAAATTACATGAAAGTCCCATTATTAGATCTTAAGGCTCAGTACAAAACCATTAAGGAAGATATTGATAAAGCGCTGATCAGCGTTGCAGAATCACAGGGCTGTATTCTCGGTCCGGAAGTTGAGAAGCTGGAAAGCGATCTTGCAAAATATACAGACTGCAAATATGCGATTGGTGTTTCATCAGGAACGGATGCTTTACTTGTTGCGCTTATGGCAATCGGAATAAAGCCGGGTGATGAAGTTATAATTCCGACTTACTCTTTTTTTGCAACAGCAGGAGTAGTCAGCAGACTAAATGCTAAACCGGTGTTTGTAGATTCAGATCCAATTTCATTCAACATAGACCCAACGAAACTCAAAGCTCATATAAATAAAAATACAAAAGCCATAATACCGGTTCATCTTTACGGACAATGCGCAGACATGGATCCAATCATGGAGATTGCAAATGAACATGGTATAATGGTGATAGAGGATGCCGCCCAGGCAATCGGCAGTCAGTACAAAGACGGAAGAAAAGCCGGAAGCATAGGTCACATCGGATGTTTTTCTTTTTACCCTAGTAAAAATTTAGGCTGCTTCGGTGACGGTGGTTTAGTTACTACCAATGATGAATCGCTTGCCGGAATGCTGAGGATCATGAGAGTTCACGGAGGTAAGCCGAAATATTATCATAAAGTAATCGGCGGAAATTTCCGGCTCGATGCAATACAGGCGGCCGTGCTAAATGTAAAATTTCCGCATCTTGATTCATGGACAGCAAAACGTCAGGAGAATGCAGAGCTTTATACAAAGTTTTTCAAAGAGAACGGACTCGCTGAGACAGAAGGGAAATTAGAATTTGACGATAAGAACAAAGTTCTTTTACCCGAGCCGGTTTATAAAAAAGATAATCTGAAATATTATCATATTTATAATCAGTATGTGATTAGAGTTCAAAACAGAGATGAACTTAGAAAAAATCTTACTGAAAACGAAATTGGCACAGAGATCTATTATCCGGTTCCGTTTCATTTGCAGGAATGTTTTGCAGATCTCGGTTATAAGAAAGGCGACTTTCCTGTCTCGGAGTGGTGCGCTGCGGATTCAATCGCTTTGCCAATTTACCCTGAGCTTACGAATGAGCAAATCGAATTTACTGTAAAGACAATTAGTAATTTTTTAAATAAGTGATCATTTTCAAAAAATATATTTTATAAATAAACAGACTAATGAAGAAAGCTTTAATCTCGGGAATTACCGGACAGGACGGAAGTTACTTAACAGAATTATTACTGGAAAAAGGATATGAAGTACACGGAATAATCAGAAGGAGCAGCTCTTTTAACACAAAGAGGATTGACCATTTATATGCGCAGAAAGATCTGCTGGACAAAAAATTATTTCTTCATTTCGGTGATTTGGTTGACACGAGCAGTCTTAACAGGTTACTTGAAAAAATAGAGCCGGATGAAATCTATAACTTAGCCGCACAGAGTCACGTGAAAGTTTCATTTGAAGTTCCGGATTATACAGCGCAGGTGGACGCGCTGGGAACGCTGAGATTTCTCGATGCGATCAGAGAAACCGGACTTAGACAGGTAAAATTTTACCAGGCTTCTACGAGTGAACTTTACGGAAAAGTGCAGGAAGTTCCGCAGACGGAATCAACTCCTTTTTATCCAAGAAGTCCATACGGAGTTGCGAAGATCTACGGATACTGGATAGTAGTGAATTACAGGGAAGCGTATAATATTTTCGCCTGTAATGGGATTTTATTCAATCACGAATCACCGAGAAGAGGTGAAACGTTTGTTACGAGAAAAGTAACGAGAGCGGTTGCGAGGATCAAACACGGACTGCAGAAGACGCTGTCGATGGGAAATATTGATTCCAAGAGAGACTGGGGATTTGCGCCGGAATACTGTGAAGCGATGTGGAAAATGCTTCAGCATGACAAACCTGAGGACTTTGTAATTGCAACAGGTGAAACGCATTCCGTTCGTGAATTTATTGAAGTTGCTTTTAAAGAGATCGGAATTGAAATTGAATGGAAAGGCAAAGATGAAAATGAAAAGGGACTGAATTCTAAAACAGGAGAAACGGTAATCGAGATTGATAAAAATTATTTCAGACCGACTGAAGTCGATCTGCTTATTGGAGATCCTTCTAAAGCAAAAAATATTCTGGGATGGGAGCCGAAAGTTACTTTTAAGGAACTTGTAAAAATTATGGTCGAAGCCGATTCTGAAATGGTTGCAAAGAAAGGATATTAGAAATTGCCAATTACAGTCTCTAAAACAGAGCTGGATGGAGTTTTAAAGATCATCCCGTCGGTATTTAAAGATCACCGCGGGAGATACATTGAAACATACAATATTGAAGATTATGCAGAGAACGGCATATATATAAAATTCGTAAGAGATGATATTTCCACTTCCGTAAAAAATGTATTAAGAGGAATTCATTATGATAACAAAACATGGAAGCTGATACAATGTATGTTCGGCGAGATCTTTTTTGTTGTTGTGAATATGAATGAAGACTCGGAGCAATATTTAAAGTGGCAGACATTTATTCTTAACAGCGATAACAGGCATCAGATACTTGTACCGCCGGGATTTGGCAATGCTCATCTTGTTTTAAGCGATGAATGTATTTTTCATTATAAGATGTCAGAATATTATGACCCGGAAAATGAGAAAGGAATTAAATGGAATGATCCGAAGCTGAAAGTCAACTGGCCGGTTGATGAACCAATTCTTTCTGAAAAAGATACCAATACAAAATTATTGTAATTTTATTTCTTTAACAAATAAATGAAGATAAGAGAAAAATTTTTATCACTAGCTGTTCCCGATATTTCCGATGAAGAAAAAAGGGAAGTAACTGAAGCTCTTGATTCAGGCTGGATCAGCGTCGGTCCAAAAGTTAAAGAATTTGAAAACCTTTTTGCTGAATATCATGAAGTAAAACATGCGATCGCAATGAGCTCATGCACGACTGCACTGTTCATCGCAGCGAAAGTACTCGGAGTTTCAAAAGGTGATTTCGTAATTGTGCCTACCATTACATGGCAATCCACTGCAAACATAGTCGAGCAGCTAGACGCTACTCCCCTCTTCTGTGATGTCGATTCAGATACTCTGAATATCAATATCACAGACATAGAAGATCATATAAAAAATTACGGCAGTAAAATAAAAGCTATCATACCTGTTCATCATTCCGGTCTGCCCGCGGACATCGATGAGATCACAAAAATTTCTGACAAGCATAACATACCCGTAATTTATGACGCTGCTCACGCCGTTTTTTCGAGTTACAAAAATAAAATGATCGGTCAATACGGTGCGATGTCAACATTCAGCTTTTACGCTACAAAAAATATAACCACAGGTGACGGAGGAATGATCACGACAAATGATGACAACCTTGCAGAGCTATGCAGACTCTGGTCATATCACGGACTTCCGAAGGATTCCTGGAAAAGATATTCTGCCGAGAATGCAAGTCCGCATGTACAGAGCATTGTACCAGGTTATAAATTTAATCTCACTGATATTCAGGCGGCGCTCGGTATTGCGCAGCTTAAAAGAAAAGATGATCTTCTGAGTAAGAGAAATTTTTTAGCAGAGACCTATAACGAATTTTTTAAATATTACGACTGGATCGATACTCCCGTATTTCAGACTGAACACGGTAAATGGGGAAATCATGTTTATGTAATAAAAATTATTGATGAAGATATTGACAGGGACAGACTTATGCAGGAACTGCGAAAAATGAACATAGGTACTAACTTACATTTTTACCCTGTACATAAAAATTTATATTATGAAAAAAAATATCCGGGTGTAAAACTTCCTGTTGCGGAATGGCTTAAGGAAAGAATTCTCACACTTCCTCTATGCACAAAATATTCCGTCAGCGATCTTGAATATGTAAGAGATTCACTCGATCATATATATGAAAACAGACTTGCCAATAAAACTGTTTTCATTTAATTAAAAATAAATTCTCATTGTCAAAAATCTTAATCACCGGCGGAGCGGGCAATATTGGTTCATTTATAACAGATCAATGCATTGAACTCGGTCACGATGTTATAATCGCAGATAATTTTTATAACGGTAAATATAAAAATATTTCAAACCATATAGACAGCGGTAAAGCGTTATTGGAAACAATTGACATCGGAAGTTATGAAATGGTCAGATATGCATTTGAAAAACACAGACCTGAATATGTTTCACATCAGGCATCGCTTATGATACTTGATTCGGATAAATTTCCACATAAGGCAATTGACACAAATATTACAGGTACTTTTAATATTATACAGGCGTGTCATGAATTCGGAATAAAGAAACTTACTTACGGTTCATCTGCTTCGGTATACGGTAATCCCAGATTTATTCCCGTAACTGAAGAACATCCTTTTGATAATCAGACTTTATACGGCGCTACTAAGATAGCAAAGGAAGCGCTGATGCAGTCTTGGGCATATTCGCATAATGTCCCATATGTCGGGTTCAGATATTTTAATATATACAGTGAGCGTCAGGGACTCGGCGCTTTTTACACGCAGGTTTTTCAGAAGTGGATACATGCTATTTATAATGATCAGGAAATTACTATGTACGGAGACGGCGGACAGACGCTTGATCTGGTTCATTCTTCTGATGCAGCAAGAGCAAACGTGCTGGCGCTTTTTAATGATAATGTGAAGAACGAACATTTTAATGTAGGCACGGGTAAAGAAACTTCGCTGAAAGAAATACTCTCGTTAATAGAGAAGCTGTTAGGTAAAAAAGCTTCAGTAAAGTATGTCGATTCCGATCCGCATCTTGTAAGAAGAAGATGTTCTTCAATTGAAAAAATAAAAACGCAGCTTGGATTTGAACCGGTTGTTACTGTAGAAGAAGGCACCAAAAAATATATAGATCATTTAATAAAAGGAAAGATCTGATGCTATACGATAAAAAACATATTTACCTTAGATCACCGTTGAGGATCAGCTTTGCAGGCGGCGGGACAGATCTTGAATCTTATTTTATGAAAGAAAGCTCCGGACATGTAGTTTCTTCTACTATTGATCTTTACAATTATGTTTCAATTAAGGATATGTTTGATTCGAATGTAAGAGTGCATCATGCAGAGATTGAAACCGAATCCATTACAAGCAGAATAAAGCATCCATATTCGAGGACAGCTCTCGAGCATTACGGAATATTCAAAGGAGCAGAAGTGATTCTGACTTCTGATGTAATGACGACAGGCAGCGGGCTTGGAGCATCGTCCGCCATGATGAGTTCACTAATTATGGGATGCAGTATTTTAAGAGATAAAAAAATCAGGGATAAGACTTCACTGGCTGAACTTGTTTACAAGCTTGAATCCGAAGCGGGTACGATCGGAGGCAGGCAGGATCAGTATGCGACTTCATTCGGCGGATTTAATTCCATCACATTTGATAAAAAAGGAATCAGCGTCAGAAAAGTAAAAATATCCGAAGATAAGCTTAAACATCTTGAAGACAGATTGTTCCTTGTTTTTACAAATATGGCAAGGGAAATAAAATCTATTCAGACAAATCTCGGCAACAATATAACTGACGATTCAAAAAGAAAATATTTCACCGGTCTTAAAGATCTGTCTTATGAATTTCTGAATACACTTGAATCAAAGAATGGCAGACTGAAAGACATTGGAAAGCTTCTGCATGAAAGCTGGAAATTAAAGAAATCAACAAACAACAATACTTCGAATCCATTCATAGATGAGCTTTATGATTCTCTTAGAAATAAAGGAGTAACAGGAGGAAAGATACTAGGTGCAGGCGGCGGCGGATTTCTGTTGGCTTACACAAATGATCCTAAACTAAAAGCAAAACTCAAATATGAACTTTATCCGAACTTCATAGCGCTTGATGTAAAGTTCAGTTCGAAAGGAACAGAAGTTTTATGGAAGAGTTTTTAGGAATTCTCTTTTGCGGTGGTAAAGGCACCCGTCTCGGAGAAATTTCAAAGTACATTTCAAAATCATTATTACCTGTTTATGACCGGCCGGTTTTTAAATTCGGACTGGAGCAGCTCACAAATTCATCGCTTATTACGGATATTATTTTATTAACCAATGAAATGAACAATGAAGTTTTAAGCCGTGAAGGATTTAAGACAATTGTTCAGGATGACAGTGAAGTGCACGACATGTTCAGCGGATGGGAATTTATAAAAAGGAAGACAGGCACAAATGCAAACGCAGTGCTGGTTCCGAGCGATAACATCTGCGATTCTGATATTGACAGTATGATTAAAGTATTTGAAAATAAAAAATGCGACTTTCTTTTTTCACTTTACAAAGTAGAGAGTAAACAAAAACTTTCAGAGATGGGAAGTTTTGATACTCTGAGAAAAATTTTTAAATATAAAGATAAAGATCCGGTAACGGAATTCGGAGTGATAGCTCCGTATATCATCCGTAATAATTTACAATTTGATCCTGGTAAAAATATTTTTGAAACGGAGAATGCAGAAATACTGATAAATGAGGGGTACTGGTCAGATATCGGGGACATTGATTCGCTTCTTGATGCAGGTATACTCCGAAAGAAAATAAAAAGCAGTAATTGAAAATTATTATAAATTTCGCTTCAAAGCTTGGAGTCGATACTGTTTCAAGGCTTATTGGATTTCTAACCCTTCCCTTAATAACAAGAGCTTTAGGACCTGACGGATACGGTCAGTTCACTTATCTTTTTATAATATTATCTTACTTCGGTTTTTTCATAGACTTTGGGTATTTAAATTATGGTACAAATAAATTATGCGAAAAAGACAGCACTGAAAATGTGATCGGAAAAATAATTTCATTACAGCTGATCACTGCGGCAATTTCATATATAGTTTTAGTTATAGTAGCTCCGTTCTTTCTGGATCAAGATAAGTATATACTATTGCTGATCTTCTCACTCACTTTCATTACTCAGATATTTTCCATTAAATATTATTATCTTTCAAAGAATAAATTATACTACAACTCATTATCGGAATTTGCCGGTCAGGCGCTATATGCTTTACTTGTATTTACTTTATTTATTACAAAACCTGAAGTGATGACGCTTGTAATAATTTCTGTTGTTCAGTCTTTAGTAACAGCGGTTTTTTTAATACTTCCATATATTAAAAAAGAGGGGATAAAGCTTGATTTCAATATAAGGAATAATTTAAAAACATTGAAAGAAGCTTATAAACTCGGGCTTGCAACAAAAGCCGAAGCTATTACAGCTACTTTCATCATACTGTGTCTGGGATTTTTTGTGAATGAAGAATCGGTAGGGATTTATAATGCATCATATAAAATTTATCTTATAATGCTTACAGTAGTGCAGGGACTAAGTTTTGCACTTATGCCTAAACTCCTAAGAAATGTAAAGGATCAAAGTAAAAATAATGTAAGTAAACTAAGTTTTATTTTTTATATATTTTTAACTTTAGGGTTAGTTCTTTCTTTATCTATGTATTTGTTTGCTGATAATATAATCTTGTTAATGTTTGGTTCAAAATTTATAGAATCTGTTTTTGTTTTAAAATGCTTTTCTCTTACTATTTTTCTGATGCCGTTATGGATGTTCTTTGGTTTAGTGATATTAGCATTTAACAAATACAATTATCTGCTTGCAATTTCTGTTTCTTCAACTGTATTTTCAGTTTTGCTTTCTGTGATACTTATTAATATATTTGGAGTGATGGGTTCGGGATTTGTACTACCGCTTGTTTCTTTTCTTACGATATTTGTGTGCATATATTTTATTACTAAAATTTCCAAGTATGAAAACTTTTTGTTATGGCAGATCTTTTCAATTAATAGCGCTTATATCGAATTGAAAAATATTTTTAAAAAGTAGGAAATAGATTTTATTATTCAAAAATTAGCTTTATTTATTATCAAATATATTTTAATAATTAACAAAGTGAAAATTGATCAGCGATTTAAATAAAAAGCAAGAAAGTATCTCTAACTCAAATGTCGACTGGGGAAAACACTATGATCATTTTGAAATTCAAATGAGAGATATGTATAAGACTATTTCACAACCGCAAAACAAAAGTCATTTTGAGATGCTCAGACACAACGCAAAGAGTTATCTCTCAAAAAATAAAGTTTTTTGTGAAATTGGTTTTGGTGCAGGACTGACATTGCGATACGCTTCGGAATATTTCAAAAAAGTATATGGATTGGACATTTCTAAAATGAATGTGGAGTACTCTAAACAGGAATTTAAAAAGGAAAACTTAGATAATATAGAATTGCATTTTTCAGATCTAATGAAATTTGATCCTGTATTTGAAAATAAATTTGATGTGGTCTCATTTATTCACGGACTAGAACATTTTTCAAAAGATGATTATAAAATAATTCTTCAAAATCTTAAAAAATATATTAAGCCAGGAGGTATTTTTACCGGAGCTTTGCCTTTTAAAAATGATTATAATTTCAGAATGTGCCCGCATTGTGATAAATTATTTGAAATAGACGGTCACGTATCCAGTCATGATGTGACTTCCTTAAAAAAATTGTTTGAAGAAAATGAGTATGAAGTAATTTATATAAATGATTTCAATATTCATTATGCAATGACAGAAGGCTCGACACTTCAAAAAATACACAGAGTACTATTATATAAAATATTTAAAAGAAAATTTTTTACTCAGCTCGAATATATTGCAAAACCTCTATAACTTTATGAAAATTTTATTAGCAGTAATTTTTCTTAAGATTATTTTAATATTCCTCTTCATTTCATTCAAAATTTATATATATAATTTCCTTCTTAATAAATTTATATTTACAAAAAATTTTTTGATATATTTTATTAAATGATAAAATACAAAGATCTTGGATTCAGATCTGTAGAAAAAAAGGATATTGATCTGATTCGCTATGAACATAACAACGAATCCGTTTTATTAATGCTCAAAGATCCGTTTATTGTAACTGAGACAAATCAGGAAGAATGGTTTATTAATATTACTAAAAACAAACATAATACTGTCTATTGTATTTTTAAAGATGATCCGGATGAAGTAATCGGTGTATGGAAACTTCAAGAACTTGATGTAACAAACAGAAACACTGAGATGGGTATGGAAATATTTTCAAAGTACCGTAGTAAGGGTTATAGCTTAAATTGTTTTAGAATGATATTCAAATATCTATTTGAGACACTTAACATTAATACTATTCATGCTAAGATCGGAGAGTATAATGATGTTAGTCTTAAAACTGCTCAAAGAGCCGGCTTCAGGATCACCGGTAAAATTCCTGAAGCTCTTTTCAGGAATGGGAAATATTATGATGATATTGTACTCGCTATTACCTTTAGTGATTATATGGAAAATATTAAACCGCATATTTCTTAAATGATAAGTATTCTATTTTATATTATTATAATTTCCGTACTTGTATTACTGCTGTACAATTATAAGTCCGGCATAATACTTTCCCTGATGGTCATTACAAATTTCGGAGAATTTATTTATGTAAATCCGAATCTTGAGATTGGAGACTTCGGCGGGATCGGCACAATATATTTTACTGATCTTTTTTTCACATCTCTTTTGATCGTGTTTTTTCTTAAAGCATCACGGTTCAAAGAGTTTAATTATAAGTTATCATTTCTGATATTCATTTTACTCTGCATTATAGCTTTGATAATTCCGTTTCTAATTTCATCATTCTCTCTTAAGGACATGATCAGCGTTGCGAGACCTTTCATTAACATTCTTTTCCTGCCTTACTTTGTAGTAACGATAACTGATATGAAGGAATTTAATTTTTTTGAAAAAGTAGTTGTGTCGATGATATTCTTTTTTATTGTTGTGCAGGTATTTGAATATATTACACAGAAGAGAATACCGTTCAGATTATTTGAGAGTGAGAGTCTATTTTTCGGAGAGGATCCGTTTTCAGTTGAATTCGAAGGAATTAAAACCGGATACATCTGGTCGCGCATAGGATATCTACTTCCGTTCAATCTTTTTTTCGGATGCTATTATTATTTTTCGGAAAAGAGAAACTACGGCCTGCTGCTGCTCACTGCTTATCTTCTATCGATAATGATAGCTCTCAGCAGGATCTGGATAATCGGATTTGCTTTTTTTCTCATTATAATTTCAGTTTTCTTTCTTTCAAAGCAAGACAGCCGTGAGCATGTCAGATTAAAACTTTTTGCATTTATAGGATCATTTATATTAATCGGAGTTATACTTTTATTTACATCCTCCACATTCAATCAAATCTTTGATATTTTTCTTTTAAGAGTAAACTCAATTAACGATCTTGCCGATAAAACCGATTCATCATTTCTCGGAAGAGAGTATATACTTTTTCAAATGTTCAATGTATGGGCGGAGTATCCCCTCTTTGGCGCAGGTTTCTCAGCAATCACGCGAAGGCTGATTACAAATGACCTTGGCTTTCCGAATATACTCACTATATTCGGCGCATCGGGAATATTTCTTTTCAGTTTATTTTTCTATCAGTACTATAAAAATATCAGACCTTTCATACAGGAATATTATATATTATTTGTTTCGCTTGCATCAGTAATGATGATGCTGATATTTATGAGCATATTCAGTATTGACATGTTTTACTTTAACGCTTCGGGAGCGATCCTGATGGCAATTGCAAATATTCTATATAACATAAGTAAACAGAAAGATTCTATTGAGATTACCGGATACAAAAACGCTGCATGAACTATACTGGGTGCTGGGGGAACAGGATCTCGGACCGCTTGAATTCTATTTAGCGGAAGCGCTGCGCTTTCACGGTAAAAATGTAAATTACTATAATATTCACAAACTTTATCCGGCTTACTGGGGAAGGCTCAATGTGTATTCACACAGACTTCCGAGAAAAGCTGATAATGCAATAAGAAATAAATTTGTAAAGATCATTAATGAAAGTCTGCTTTCGAAATACAATTCCGAAAAGCCCTCGCATATTTTTATATATAATGACTGTCTGGTACTTCCTGAAACTCTTGATCATTTCAAAAGAAACGGAACAAAAATTATTGTATTCCTCGGAGATGATCCGAACTATCTGTATCCTTCGAAAAAATCTTTTTTGCTTACGGTCATCAACGCCGATCTGATAATCACTCCTGATTCGGGATGGATAGATGGATTGAGAATGCTTGACATTCCTGATTATAAAATTTACTTCAGCACAGTTGGTACAGATGAAAATGTATTTTATCCTGTGACTCCTGAACCTGATGAATTTAATAAATACAAAGCTGATATTCTTTTTGTCGGCACAGGATATTTCATGAATGCCTGGGGAATTAAGAGAGCGATGGTTTTGAATGAGCTTTCCGGATTTGACATGAAAATTTTCGGTGATAAATTATGGTATGAACTGTTTCCTTATTTCCCTGAATTAAAAAAACATTTCATCTTTCAGCCGCTGTCGGCTAAAGAAGTAAATATTGCTTCGAGCTGCTGTAAAATTTATCCCATAACTGTTAATTCCGGAGTCATAAACGGAGTATCCACGAGAGTCTTCGACGGAATGGCGTCTGGAATTTTTGTACTTCCGGAATTCAAGAAAGATTTCGATCTGTTTTTTCCAGGGGGAGAAGTCGTATACTTTAAGACCAAGAAAGAACTTAAGGACAAAGCTGCATACTTTTTAAACAACGAAAAGGAAATGAAAGAAATGTCAGCCGCATCAAGGAAATTAGTGCTTGAGAAATATACTCTTAAAATTATTGTGAAAAATATTCTTGAGAAATTAAATGATCATTCCTGATATTATAATTTGAAAACAATAGTTGAAATTTCAGAATGTTTTCCGAATAAACATAAACCTTACACAGGTGAGTTTATTTACAGACATTCAAAAGCACTTTCAGCGCATTGCAAAGTCATTGTTATTGTTCCGCTGAGATTCATTCCGGGCAGGGAATTATTGTCAGGCAATCCTAATAAAATAATGATCAACCTCAATAACTGGCTCCAGGACATACGACAGACATCAGACATTACCGAAGGAAATTTAGATGTAATTTTTTTCGGTTACATTTCTCTCCCACGCCCTTTTTTTGAATCATCCGATACTTCATTCTTAAGTTTTTTTTTTTACAATAAACTGAAAAATCTTATTACTGAGCAGAAGCCGGATTTACTATACTGCAACTGGATAAGACCATGGGCGCCTATCGTATCGGATATATCTCAAGAAATTGATGTTCCTTTTGTAATAGATCATCACGAGGACATTCCAACACTGAAAGAACTTTATCCTCAGAAGTATTCCGGATTTTTAAAAGTATTTGAAAAAGCTGAAAAGATCATAGTTCACAGTAGTGTGAATAAAAAACAGCTGCTTGCCGAAAGACTTAAAATACCTGATGTGAAAGTGATCCATCTTGGTCAGAATTTTGATGTATCAGATACTAATAGATCATTTGATAAAAAAAAGTTTAAGCTGATCTGCGTAAGTCATCTTACTGAGCCCAGAAAAAATGTTGATGTTCTGATCAGAGCTTTTTCTTTTCTGGATAAAAATAAATTCACTCTGACTATCGTCGGCGACGGAACGCTGAAGAATGATTATGTAACTCTTGCAAAAAGTCTGAAACTTTCCGGCAGTGTTTTTTTTAAAGGCGCAATGTCTCAGAAAGAAATAGAAACTGAACTTGAAAATTCTGACATATTCATACTTCCGAGTTTCCCTGAAGCATTCGGGATCGTTTTAACTGAAGCGCTTGCAAAAGGTCTTCCGGTGATTTCCTGCAAAGGAAACGGAGGCGCAGAAGAGCTGAAAAGTCTGGGATATCCGGTAATTTTAGTAAAGCCAGATGACGTAAATGAACTTTCAGAAGCAATCACAAAACTTTCTTCGGATACTGAATTAATGAATGCAATGTCTAAGTCAGGAATGAAAACTGTTTCCAAATATTTCACATGGGAAAAGAACGGTCTGAATACTTTTAAATATTTAGAGGAAACTGTCAATGAATATAGCGGATAATTTATGTGCGGAATAAACGGGATATTGTATTTCGATGATTTTAATTCTACTGAGAATGAAAATTTTCACAGATCAAAAATGCGACAGATGAACGATGCCATCGCGCACCGCGGTCCGGACGGTGACGGTGTATATATAAATTATCCTGTATGTTTCGGACACAGACGTCTCAGCATTATTGATCTTTCAGAAAATGCTTCGCAGCCGATGTTTAACGAAGACAACTCAATAGTCTTAACTTTTAACGGAGAGATATATAATTACAAAGAACTTATACCTGATCTGATAAGTAAGGGACATAAGTTCAGATCTGAAAGTGATTCCGAAGTTATACTTCATTCATATGAAGAATACGGATATGACTGTGTGAAAAAATTCAACGGAATGTGGGCGTTTGCAATTTATGACATAAGAAAAAATATTTTTTTCGCATCAAGAGACCGGTTCGGCGTAAAACCGTTCTATTATTATCAGGATGAGAATGAATTTATTTTTTCAAGCGAGATAAAAGCTATTTTAAAAGTAAAGGATATTACAGACGCTGACAGAATAAAAGTATATGAATATCTTGCTTACGGATACAGGACTTCAGACGGCAGAACTTTTTTCAAAGATGTTAATGAATTGCTGCCCGGAACTAACTTAGTAATTAATAATTCAGAAATTAATTTTTATAAATACTGGGAATTCAGAGAGCCGGAAGAAATTATTTCAAACCCACACGAAAGACTGTATGATCTGCTGTTCGACAGTGTTCGCTTAAGATTCAGAAGCGATGTGCCGGTTTCAATATTACTGAGTGGCGGAATGGATTCCGGAATTATTGCAAAAATTACCGATGAGCTTATAAATTCCCGAGATATATCAAACAGTAAAGTAACCGCTTTCTCCGCAGTGTTTCCCGGGTACGAGTACGATGAATCAAAAGAGATCAGTGAAATTTTATCAGGGTGTCAAAATCTAACCGGATATAGAATTACTCCTTCTGGAGATGACCTTACGGAATATTTAAATGATTTCATTTACGGAATGGGAGAGCCGGTTTTCAGTACTTCGAGTTTTGCGCATTACAGGCTTATGCAGGAAATTCATAAGAGGAATGTGAAAGTAGTATTAAACGGACAGGGTTCGGATGAAGCGTGGTGCGGTTATGGAAAATATATAGCAGGATATTTTCTGCTTGACAGATTATACAAAGATCCAAAGAATTTTAGCAGTCAAATGTCTTCGATAAGCGACAAGCTTAAAATGTCATATTCCGGACTGATACTTCAGACTTTAAAAGCAATGGCAGGAAGAAGGAAAGTTTCTTTGATCAGATCAAAAAAAATAGAAAAGACAAGAGAAGTAATTTCAGATGAATTATTTAAAGAGAGTTATCTGAATTTCCCGGACAGAAAATTTAACAAAAGAGGCGGAATGAATCTCCGGTCATATATGAAAAATAATATTACGTTTCAGGGATTCGGACAGATACTTCATTATGAAGATCATTCCTCAATGCAGAGTTCGGTTGAGCTAAGATCACCGTTTATAGATTACAGAATAATGGAGCTGGCGTTTAACGTCAGGGATAAAATTAAATTTGATGAAGGCGTGACGAAGAAAATTCTCCGCGAGCTATTCAGTCAAAAGCTCCCTGCTGCGATAACCGGCAATCACAGGAAAATAGGATTCATGACTCCCTTCGACGTCTGGCTCTCAGAGCCGCAAACGGTTAATACCGTTTCCGAGATCCTTAACTCCCCTTCCTTCTCTTCCAAAAACATCTGGAAACCCGGGCGCATAAGAAAGATCTTCGAAAATAAAATTAATTACCCGTCATTCCCCTTCTGGAGAATTCTCAATCTTGAGATCTGGTCACAGGTTTATAACATTAAAAATCTCTGAGTAAATGAAAGCCGGTAAAATATTAATTCTGCAGAGAATTGTCCCGCACTACAGAGAAGGTTTTTTCAGAAAATTCCGCGAAAGGTTTCCCGGTGCAAAAATAATTTACGGACAACCGTCGTCATCCGAATCCCTCGGCAACTTAAAAAATCCCGATAAGAAAATATTTGAACCATGCGGCAATTTATATTTAAATACTTCCGGCAGTGTGTTTATTTCCGGTATACTACCGAAATTATTTAAGTACAAACCCGAAACAGTGATCTCTGTTTTTAATGTAGGCAATCTGAATATTTATTTACTTTTTCTGCTGAGACCTGTGCTAAATTTTAAGATCATATTATGGAGTTTCGGATATGATCCCGTCAGGGGATTTGATCCTGTGAATAGTTTCACGGATAAAATAAGACTGAAGCTTTCGCAGAAAGCAGACGCCGTTATTTTCTACTGGGACAAAGGGAAAGAAGCAATATCGGAATTTTCAAAAAAGACAGGTCATTATTTCACTGCGCCGAATACACTTGATACGGACAGGTTATTTGAACTGAAAAAATCTTTTGATCAGACAGGAAGGGATAAAATAAAATCGGAACTTGGAATTAAAGAGAAATATCATTTCATTTACACCGGAAGACTTTTAAAAGACAAGGAAGCTGATCTGCTGATTAAAGCATTTTCAATAATCGATAAAAAAAGAAATGACTGCCGGCTGACGATCATAGGCGGCGGTCCGGAAAAAGAAAATTTAAAAAAATTGTCAACAGAATACGGTGTGAAAAAAATTGTTTTTTTAAATGAAATACTTAATGATGAAATTACAGGGAAATGGATTTATGCAAGCGATGTATTTGTAATGCCGGGAAGGCTTGGATTGTCAGTGGTTCATTCATTCAGTTTCGGTACACCGGTAATTTCACAATTAAAAAAAGAACATTTTCACGGAGAAGGAGTCGGATATCTGAAAGACGGAGTAAATGGATTTCTTGTAAGTGACGGAGATTTAAATGAGCTAGCAGCAAAAATGGAATATATAATTTCGGATGAGAAAATTTCTGCAAAGTTCAAAAAAAGCTCATTTCAAACAGCAGTTAATGACTGTTCCATTCAAAAGATGCTGAAGGGATTTGAAGATGCAATAGAATATACCAATCGTGTCTGAATCACGGATACACGCGGATTAAGAGATGTCTGAATCACGGATTATACAGATTTAAGGATTACACAGATTATAATTTAGTACGATCAAATAATCCGTGTAATCTGTGTAATCAAAGTAATCTGTGATTCAGAAAATAAAGTGACGGATTTAAAGATTACACGGATTTATTAATTGTCTGAATCACGGATATACACAGATTAAAGGATTACACGGATTTTATACTTCATTTGAACCTATTATCTGATCTCGATTTATAACGCCAGGTTTAATACCCGTAACCTGAAACTCATAATTTGTAATTATCTCTATCCCGTTACTGATCTCCCGATTTGTAATGTGCTGTAAATTATGCTTTTGCTGAAGATTGCAAAAAGTTTGCAGGAGAGTATCAGTTAATTTCAGATTTTAAAATTGCAAACTTTTGGTACACCTGCGGCGGCTGAAATTAATTTAAATAACTGATAAGAATCATATTATGTTTTATACTTATTATTTACATTAAATTGAAAAATTCTATGAACATAAACCAAAAATAATGATTATCGAAAATTCAAAAAGTAAATCAAATCAGAATATGATTTTAACAATTTCAATTTTTATATTCTTAATAGTTTTATTTTCTCAGAAAATATATTCACAGAGCTGGTCCGGATTATCAACCGGAATGAATGATTGGGTTCATGCTCTGACTGTGTATAACGGTGAGCTTATTGTCGGAGGACAATTTACAAGTGCAGGAGGAATTCCTGCAAATTACATAGCAAAATGGAACGGCAGTTCCTGGTCGCCTTTAGGTGCAGGGACAAATGCAGAAGTTGATGCACTTACTGTTTTTAACGGAGAGCTTGTAGCAGGAGGACGGTTTACATATGCCGGCGGAATAGAATTAAATTTCATAGCAAAGTGGGACGGTACAAGCTGGAATGATGAGCTTGGAGGAGTCGGAGACATTGTAACTTCTCTTACTGTTTACAATAACAGGCTTATTGTAGGTGGTTATTTTATTGATGCTGACGGATCACCTGCCGGACGAATTGCATCACGCGGATCAGGCGGTTGGCAGAATATGGGCGGAGGTATGAATTCACAAGTAATGGCATTAGGTCATTACGGAAGTGATCTAATAGCAGGCGGATTTTTTACCACAGCCGGCGGAGCAAGCGCAAGCCATATTGCTAAATGGAATGGAATTTCCTGGTCTCCGATTGGAACCGGTATTGGTCACATAGTTTATTCATTAACTGAATATAAAGGAGAATTAATAGCCGGCGGATTATTTTCAAGCGCAGGAGGAGTAAGCGCAAACAACATTGCAAAATGGAATGGTAGTGTGTGGGCGCCGCTCGGAAGCGGAATAGGAGGAACTATTTATCATTATGTTTTCGGATTAACTGTGATCAATAATGATCTTTATGCAGGAGGTTTGTTTCAGACTTCCGGAGGAATTACAACAAACGGTATTGCAAAATGGGACGGTTCTTCCTGGTCATCGCTCGGAAGCGGTCTTTTTTACGGTGGCTCTAATGCCTGCGGCGCATATGCTGTAAATAATTTCGGAGGTAATCTAATAGTAGGAGGTCTCTTCAATTCAGTTGATGCAATTAATGTATATCATATTGCTCAATGGAATATCCCTCAGACCGGTACTCTGAATGTAAATACTTTGCAGGAAGGTTTCTATAATCCTACGACAAATAAATTAAACCAAAGCGATATAATTGAAGCAGAACTCCGGAATGGAAATTCTCCGTATAATATTGTTGAAAATATGTTTTCAGTTTTAGATTCAAATACTTTAACAGCAAATTTTACAATCACAAATGCTCCGACCGGTTCGTATTTTATTGCATTAAAACACAGGAATACCATAGAAACCTGGAGCAGCTCTGCAATAAATTATACTGCAGGGAGCACTATTAACTATAATTTCATTTCATCTCAAACGCAGGCATTTGGAAATAATTTGAAACAAGTAGATCTGTCACCGGTTAGATACGGATTATACAGCGGTGATGTAAATCAGGATGGTATCATTGATTTGGCAGACGGAAGTGAAATAGACAATGATGAATTTAACGGATTAACAGGATATGTCGTGACAGATATAAACGGCGACAGATTTGTCGACATTGAAGATGCATCGATCACTGACAATAATGCATTTAACATAGTGTCTGTAATTACTCCGTAAAAGAAAAATTCAATTTTTAATTATCAATGATCGGTTTTGTTACATAAAATAGTGAAAGATTTTATGGGCTCAATAAAATTTACAAATTTAAAAGACGTCGTTATCTGCAACGACGGCTTTAATTTGCAATAAGTAATTGTCCCGAATCACGGATTAAACGGATTTAAGGATAACACAGATTATAATTTAGTACGATCAAAAAATCCGTGTAATCTGTGTAATCAGATTAATCTGTGATTCAGACAATAAAAAAAGCCGTCTCGATTTACTGAGACGGCTTTAATTTTATTTTTCCTCGTTACGAATCTCCCGAGTCGTAACGTCCGATATAATACTCGTAACTTGAAACGTGTAACCTGAAACTCGTATCTTGAAACTGACTGATGAATGGATTCCCGCCAGGAGCAAGCGGGAATGACAGAATTTTTTTATGAAATTTCTTTATTTTGAACGAGGATAAAAGTGGAATTTTAAAAAAATCAACTCGTAACTTGAAACTCGTAAATCATAATACTTTTAAACCTCGTTACGAATAACCCGATTCGTAAAGTCCGGTATAATACTCGTAACTTGAAACTCGTAAATCATAATTATTTTATCAGCATCATCCGCTTTGTCTCTCTTACATTCCCCGCCTGTATTGTATAAAAATAAATTCCGCTCGGATAATTACCGGCATTCCATTCAGCTGAATAAATTCCAGCCGGCTGATTTTCATTAACAAGATTCGTAATTTCTTTTCCGACTGCATCAAATATTTTTATGTTTACCAATGCCTGAGCCGGTAATTCATATTTTATCGAAGTCGATGGATTAAAAGGATTAGGAAAATTCTGATGCAGATAAAAATCCACAGGAGTTTCATTGCTTACTATGCCGACAGTATTTATTACAGTTATGTTTATATTTCTTACATGCACTGGTGTGCCATTGATACCGTTACCTTTTACCGTTACTGTGTAATTTCCTGAAGTAACACCGCCGGAAGTAACAATTCTTAATCTTAAAGAATCGGGATAAGCAGTAAGTGAATCACGCATAATATTAGATGTTCTGTCCAATAAAGAAAAAGTGATCTGACCGGTTGCAGGAGCAGGTGTTACAGTTGCTGAAAATTTTGTTGTCTTATCCCAAAGTTTTACACCGGGCACTGATACTAAATGAAAAGAGCTGTCAGAGACTCCGGTAAGCGTATCTATATTGGGAGATACTATCATAGCAAAGTCCGGAAAGTACGAACCCATATTCAATCCATTACCGTTTCTGTGATCTCCCCAGACGCTGAATCCGGCGTCTTTGTTTCCGGTAATGCTTGTATAATCTCCCCTGTAACAATTTGAATTCGGACTGCAGCCGGGATTAGGATAATTAAATGTGACATTAGTTAACCTCTGATTTGGCTTAAATGTCAGACCTCCGTCTTCTGTATAAGTGGCATATACATCCACTCCGAATCCTGTTGGATTATTTCTGTCATCATACCAGTGGATGTAAAGTCTTCCGTTCTCTCTTTCACATGATATTTCGGGAAACCACTGATCACTTAAAGTTGGATTTACATTATCATTCACTCTGTTTGTGTCTGACCATGTTGCTCCCTGATCAGTTGAATATCTCAGCCAGACATCAGGTCTGTTTCCATTTCCGGGCGGATTATTTGTTGCATAAACGAGATACAATCTTCCCCTGTTCGGACCGTTACTATTATCCATAGCGATCTTCGGATGCGGAGCTGTCCTTGCGTTATTTATGACATGCCTTCCTACTGAATTTATTGTTCCGACTGATGTAACAAAATTCTGCGAAGATCTCAAAGTAAATGTCGCACCGCCGTCAGTTGATCTGTAAAAATTATATGTTCTGGAAGCGTTTGTTCCTGTATTGGTAACATACATCACGCAGCCGCCGTCAATTGCTCCGTTCGGTCCGACTGCAATATAGCAGCCCGGCTGAGTATTGCTCGGAGTAAAAGTCGTTGTCCAGGTAAGACCTGCGTCGGTACTTCTTCCAAAATTTCCCGGAGTAATTCCAGCATATACATAATTTGCATACGGACCTTTTCCTGTGTACTCGGCTGAGACATGATTTCTGTCATTACCTGATACAGAAAGAATTGGCAATCCCCAGTTAAGTCCGTTATTGGTGGATCTGTAAACGTATTGTCCATTCACTCCTGATGCATAGATCAAAATTCCGTTACCCGTGTATGTGGACCACGGATCACAGCAGGTGGATGAGTGATAAGACGGATTGTTCAGTATCCAGTTAAGACCGCCGTTTGTAGTGATCCTTGCATTCTGCGGACTGGCATTTGCGCCGAAGAAAATCCATTCCGGATTGAGCGGATTTGAAGTTGCATTTTGCTCCCAGTTGTCAATGCCTATATCAAAATTATCGTATCCGTCAATTGTGACTACTGCCGGAGAATTTGGATTACTGTTATTTCTGTAACTGTGATAAGACTCAAGTGTCGGTTGCTCTATATCAGGATTATCATCATCAAATACATGTCCGAAATACTGACCCTGAAAAATGAAAACCGAAATTAAAAAAATGATGAAGAAAAAACTCTTTGAAGAAAAAACAGATGAGTAAAGATTATTTGACATAATTATTAAAATTAATTTTTAGAAATTACAAAATTGAAATGAATAATTCCCCTCAAAATTTACATAGTGTATGATTTTATAAAAAACTTCCGGCAGATAAAATACTGCAGGAAGTATTCTTAATTCAAATAATTTTTAAACTAATACTTACTTACGGAAAATTACGGAGTAATCCTTTGTACAAAATTAAAAGCATTCGTTTCAACTATTACTAAATCGGAAATATCAGTAATCTGATCTCCGTTCAGATCAGTTGTTTTGTAACCTGCGGCAAATGCAAATGAGTTATTTTCAACAAACTGATAATCAGTAACGTCTATAATTCCGTCGTGAACAATTTCGCCGTTATAGAAACAATATCTGTTTCCTTTTTTTTGTCACGTTATTTCCAAAAGTATTGCCTGTACCCTGAGTGAAATTATATGAGAGTGCGTCCTGATAAAATTCATTTGGCAGTCTACTCCATGACTCTATCATATTCCTGTGAGTTACTGCAATATAGTATTTTGACAAATTTGAGATTGTGTTAAAGTTAAATATATTAAAACCATTCGAATCGAGTACAGCCTTTTTAGATTCAGCGATTTGATAAGGAGACCGGTTGTAACGTATAGAAACTGTTACGGTATCTTTCACCATTTTATCCGATATATTATTATAAAATCCCTGAATTAACGCATTCATTGACAGAGCTATATTTTTATTCTGAAATAGAGTGCCGTTCCAGGTAGTGCCAATTCTTATTCCGTCAATTTTCATAGTACTGTTTCTTAATCCTGACGGCTGGTTAAATGAATTTGCTAATTTAACATCCCCAATATCCACTACGTCATTCCCAACAGAGTCGAGCGCAATCGGGGTCGCCGGTTCATTCACAGGAACACCGGAACTGAAGGCGTATAAATTACAAACGTCATTTGTATTGCTGCCGGGTTTAAAAGTATACGACGCTACAATTAAGTATGTAGTGTTTGTATTGTAAATATTATTTGAAAATACCGGGCTGCCTGTATATTTTCTTATACCGAGATTAAAAGTATTTCCTGTGACTTTTTTAAAATATGTCATTGTATTAAAGTTTGTTGCTCCTCCCTGCTGATCAAGATTTATACAAAAACCCTGGGTTGCATTTATCGACATAGTGTCTACTCTCACTAAAAAAGATAAATACACTGTCCCTTGATTTAAAGGAGCGCCATTCAAAAACTGATTTGTATAAACTTCACCGCTGGTTTCATTCGGAATGAAAACACAATTGCCTATACCTGATCCAATGTATCCCGCATAATTTAATCCCGGTGAGATTATTTTTGCTCTGTTATTCGAAGTTGAAGATCGGGACCAGCCTGCATTTCCTTCTACTGTGTCTCTTATGGAATAATTAAAGTTTTCAATATAGACAGGCTGAGAAACTGAAAATGCTGATGTTAAAAAATTATTGCGATTGTTAATAGAATTTTATTCATTGGTTTATATAAATTATTTTTAAAAATATTTTTTACTTTTTATTTTATTAAGGCGTAATCCTTTGTACAAAATTAAAAGCGTTCGTTTCCACTATTACTAAATCGGATATATCCGTTATTTCATCACCATTCAGATCAGTTGTCTTATAACCGGCGGCAAAAGTAAATGAATTATTATCAACAAACTGATAATCAGTAACGTCTATAATTCCGTCGTGAACAATTTCGCCGTTATAGAAACAATATCTGTTTCCTTTTTTTGTCACGTTATTTCCAAAAGTATTGCCTGTACCCTGAGTGAAATTATATGAGAGTGCGTCCTGATAAAATTCATTTGGCAGTCTACTCCATGACTCTATCATATTCCTGTGAGTTACTGCAATATAGTATTTTGACAAATTTGAGATTGTGTTAAAGTTAAATATATTAAAACCATTCGAATCGAGTACAGCCTTTTTAGATTCAGCGATTTGATAAGGAGACCGGTTGTAACGTATAGAAACTGTTACGGTATCTTTCACCATTTTATCCGATATATTATTATAAAATCCCTGAATTAATGCATTCATCGACAGAGCCAAATTTTTATTTTGTAAAAGCGTGCCGTTCCATGAAGTGCCGATTCTTATACCGTCAATTTTCATAGAACTTTTACTTAAACCGTCAGACTGAATAAATGAATTTGCAAGTACAATATCTCCAATGTTCAGTATATCAGTTCCGGCGGAGTCAAGAGCAATAGGAGATACAGGCTCATTTACCGGCACACCTGCACTAAAAGCGTATAATTTACAAACGTCATTCGTAGAGCTTCCGGATTTAAAAGTATATGACGCTACGATCAGGTAAGTTGTATTTGTATTATATATGTTATTAGAAAATACCGTGCTGTCGGTATATTTTCTTATACCGAGTTTAAATGTGTTTCCCGTAACTTTTTTAAAAAAAGTTTTCGTATTAAAATTAGTCGCTCCTCCCTGCTGATCGAGATTAATACAAAAACCTTCGGTAGCATTAAGTGACATACTGTCTACTCTCACCAAAAAAGACAGATACACTGTTCCCTCTGTCAAAGGAGCGCCGCTTTTAAACTGACAGATATAAACTTCACCGATTGGTTCATTTGGAATGAAAATACAATTTCCTATACCTGATCCGACGTAACCGGCATAATTTAATCCCGGTGAAATTATTTTTGCTTTATTAGTCGAAGTTCCGGATCTGTACCAGTCTGCATTTCCTTCAATTGTGTCTCTTACGGAATAATTAAAATTTTCAATATAGACCGGTTGTGAGAATAAAATTGAAAATGATACAAGAAAAGATAAAACAGCAATCAGAATTACAATAAAAACTTTGTTCATGTTTTTAGTTATTAATTAATTTAAAAAAATTTTAAAGCCGTAAGCCGCCTTATCAGGGCGGCGAATCGGGCATCTTCCAGGGTGACGTTTGAAAGACGAGAAATTGCATAATCGTCTTTTTTAAGGAAGTTAATCTTTTAAAATTTTTTTTGGTGTCACCCTGAAAAAATCTATACAAAAATACTTTTGCGGGATATACTGAGCAAAGATTTATTTTCGCAAATGTTTTTTATAATCTAATGTATTTCCTAAGGATTACATGCAACAAACTTTATTTTTATGCTGTTTTCAATGGTTTTTGACAATTCAGATATGTAAATTTGTTTTCATTTTTAAGTAAATATAATTACAATTTAATTAAAAAAGATCATCAATATTGACAGGATCGAATATAATTGACATACTTAGTTCATTTTCAAAGGAAGAATTAAAAAAATTCAGGACGTTTATTTCAGGATCCTATTTCAATAAAAATAAAAACGTGTCTTCCTTTTTTGACCAAATTATAAAATTTCATCCGGATTTTCCTGAATCAAAAGTCAGTAAGGAAATTGTCTTTGCAAAATTATTTCCAAAGACAGTATATAACGACGGTCTGATGAGGACGCTTATATTTAATCTGAATAATCTGTTGAAGGAATTTATAATATTAGAAAGCGATGATAACACTTTGCTGAAAAAAGAAATTATCTTGTTAAAGGAGTACAATAAGAAAAAACTTAAAAAACTTTTTCTGAAAAAGTTTGAAGAGTTGAATTCAATTCTTGATAAGGCAAAAATAAAGGATGACGAATATTTTATGACACGAATTAAAATGCAGAGAGAAATGGAAATATTCATTGAAATCAACCGGTTCGGAAAAAAAGATTACAATCAGTTCAAAGTTTTTTCCGTTAAAAACATGAGTGAGAATTTGACTAACTTTATTTATTTGACAGTTATTTCATATAACAGTCTGATGTTTGAAGAGAGTGCTGACAGAATGAAAGAGCTTTCAACAGAACTACTCAATATAGTTAAGGATAAATTTCTATCTGATGAAATCGCTGTTTCTGATAATCCAATTTTGAATCTCAATAAGCTTCAAATAATGCTTCATAAATACGGAAAAGGAGAGTATTACAAAAAGCTAAAAGAAATTTTTATAAATAAACAAAATGAAACAGATCATTTTGAAAGATATAATCTGCATAATGTACTTCAGCATTACTGTATAAACAAAATATTTGAAGGTAAACCTGAGTATAGAAGGGAGCGATTTGAATTATACAAAATCGCTTTGGGGCAAAAATTATTTTCTTTATATGAAAAGGATTATTTTGATGACATGCTTTTCGGGAATATTGTTCTTGTCGCAATTTCAGTAGATGAGCTTGACTGGCTGAAGGATTTTATAGAAAAGTATAGTCACCTGCTTTCTCCGGAAGTAAGCAATAGCGTTAAAAAGTATTCCTTTGCTAAATTAAATTTTGCACAGAATAATTTTTCTGAAGCTCTTAAATTGTTAAACAGTAGTGAGTTATCAAATTATGTACGCAATAATTTTTCCGTAAGGGATCTTATTATGAAATCCATGTATGAGCTTGGATATTTTACAGAACTATATTATCAGTTTGACGCATACAGCCAGTTCCTGAGAAAAAACAGGAAAAACATTGGAAGTTTGCGATTTAACAGAGCAACTAATTTCCTGATTTATTTCAGGAAACTTGTCAAAGTAAATGAGAATACTGATTTACAACTATACAGTGAAATTGAATTTGAGCTGAATAACAATACTGAAATCATGGAAAGAACCTGGCTTCAGAGTAAACTTGCCGAAATTAAGAAAATGTGAAATGAATTTCTTAAATGACTTAAGTTTAATATGTTTAGGCAAATTTTTTAAAGTTGCCTTATTATTCTCGGAGGATTCCTATTCTTTTATATTATAACCGGCTAAGTTGCTTAAAGTAAAGAAAAAAATTATAATTACCGGAAGCGTACCGCCGCCTTTTCACGGTTCAAGCGTGTATATAAAAAATCTACTGGGATCAGTTTTAAAAGATGAATTTGAAATTCATCATCATAATATTTCTGATCACAGAGATCTTAAGAATCTTTCAAAGCTGGATCTGACTAATGTTAAAGTTGCTGTAAAAGGTATCAGCGGAATGAGGTCTATTGTAAAAAAAATTAAACCTGATATTGTATATATACCTGTTGCTTCAAACTTTCTTCCGTTTCTCCGTGACGGACTTATGATTCTTACTGCTTCAAAATATTCTGACGCAAATATCATTATACATCTGCATGAAGTAAATTATTTCAGAAAAGTTTTTTACAATGGATCCGCAGAGCCTGTAAAATATTTTATAAGAAAATCATTGTCTAAAGTTCACACTGCAATTGTTTACAGCAATACTCTGAAAATCAATTTTGAAGGATTTGTAAATAACATAACCGCATTTCCAAACGGCGCTGACTTTCCGGATGCTGAAAAGTATAAACGAATTCAGAAAGAACGGGATGAAAAATTTGTAATCAGCTATTATGCAAATCTATATGAAAGCAAAGGCATTCTTGATCTGCTTAATGCTGCAGTAATTTTACAAAAAAAAAACAGAAATTTCGAGCTGCACATAGCCGGAGATTATCCGGACAATGAAAGCATTACAGAAAACAAAGCGAAAGAAATTATAAGCGCGGGAGGAATTGAAGAAAAAGTTATTTTTCATGGAGTGGTCTCAGGAAAAGAGAAGGAAGTTTTTCTGAGAAATACTGATATACTTGTTCATCCGACCTGGTATCCGTATGAAGGATGTCCGCTTGCAATAATAGAAGCCTTTGCTCACGGAATTCCGGTTATCTCAATAAATGATACTGGAGCAATTCCTGAGATGATAGATGACGGAGTAACAGGGTTACTTGTAGAAAAGAAAAGTCCGGATAAAATTTCAGAAGCAGTAATAAGTCTTACTGACAATAAATTATTAAGAGAAAGTATAAGCGCTGCAGCTGTAAAATCTTATTTAAAAAACTTTACGGCAGGTATTAATATTAGTAATATTATTACTACATTTAATAAAGCGTTAAACTGAATTATTTTATAAACATTAATAAATTGGAAATCACAAATTTTTATTTTAAAGGAATAAAAATCTGCTGCTGCGATATAAATAATTCAGTACAATATGCTTTTGATTTCATAAAAGGAGACAAAGGTTCCGGATACATATGTGTAACTGATTCCGGAAATTTAGTAAATGCGTTTAAAAGAAATCCGGATCTCAAAAAAGCGATCAATAATTCCCTAATGTCACTTCCTGATGGAAGACCGTTATCAGTATTTGCGCAGCTTAAGGGAATCAGAAATATAGGAAGAGTAGCAGGTCCAGATTTTATGATAGAAATTTTCAGAAGATCCGGAGGTACGGACATAAAGCATTTTTTTCTTGGGGACACGGAAGAAATTTTAGAAAGGATGTGCGCTAAAGCAATAAGTGAATATTCAATTAATATTTGCGGGACTTACAGTCCGGAATTTAACCTGGCTAAAGATTTTTCAGATGAATTAATAATCGATAAAATTAAAGCTGCAGATGCGGATTTTATATGGGTGGCGCTTGGCGGCGGTAAACAGGAAGTATGGATGATGAATAATTACAAAAAACTTAATAAGGGAATAATGACCGGTGTCGGCGCTGCATTCCGGTTTTATCTCGGTGATATAAAAAGAGCTCCGTTATTTTTTCAAAAGATCGGAATGGAATGGTTTTTCAGACTGATACAGCAGCCCGGAAAAATGGCAGGCAGATATTTTAAAACGCTTCCGTATTTTGTATTCTATTCTGCGGGAGAAATTTTCAAATCTAAATCTAAATTAATTAAAAGCTGATGCAGGTTCCTTTTACTGACCTTAAAAGTCAGAATAATGTCATACGTGAAGAAGCGCTTTCTACCATTGCAGATATTATTGATAATTCTTCTTTCATTCTCGGCAAAGCTGTTACGGATTTTGAAACAGCGTTTGCAAAAGCGCATGAAGTAAAACACTGCATAGCAGTGAGTTCAGGCACAGATGCAAACCATCTTGCTCTATGGGCGCACGGCATAAAAGCCGGAGATGAAGTGATAATGCCGGCTAATACTTTTATTGCAACAGCATGGGGTGCGACATTGTGCGGTGCTAAACCGGTCTTTGCAGATTGTCACGAAAAAAGTTACAACATTGATCCGGAAAAAATTGAAGAAAAAATTACTGAAAATACAAAAGCAATTGTTGCGGTTCATCTCTACGGACAGACTGCAGAGCTAGATCTGCTAAGGGAAATTGCCGAAAAAAAAAATATATTATTGATTGAAGATGCGGCGCAGTCACATATTGCTTTGTACAAAGGAAAGAAAGCAGGCGGACTTTCATCAGCTGCTTCATTCAGTTTTTATCCCGGAAAAAATCTTGGAGCTTTCGGTGAAGGCGGAGCTGTTACAACTAACGATGATGAACTTGCCCGGAAAATAAAAATGCTCAGAGATCACGGATCGGATAAAAAATATTATCACAAATATCATGGTCACAATTACAGAATGGAAGGGATTCAGGGTGCTGTACTTGGTTTAAAGTTAAAACATCTCGAAGCATGGACTGAAAAGCGAAGAGCTGCCGCTGCTAAATATACAGAAGTACTCATAGGTACAGAGCGGATAATTTTGCCTGAAGAAATGGAATACGGAAAACATGTTTATCATTTATATGTTATCAGGATTAAGAACAGGGATAAGCTTCAGAAATTTTTATTTGAAAACGGGATCTCTACCGGGCTTCATTATCCGGTACCACTTCATCTACAGGAATGCTTTAAAAATCTTGGTTATTGCAAAAATGATTTTCCGAATTCAGAGACTTTAGCCAATGAATGTCTTTCACTACCGATGTTTCCTGACATAAGTGATGAGCAGATCAATTATGTATGTGATAAAATTAAACATTTTTTAAAAGGATAAATTGAGTTATTCTTATGGAAATATTAATATCTGAACAATAATGAAGTATCCCAGATATAAATACGTATTTGCACTGTTTGATTTTGCAATAATATTCCTTTCCTTTAAAGTATCTGAATATATAACTGCAAATGTCCTTAACAAGAATGTCATTCTGAATGAAAATGAATTTCTGACATATCTTACTTTTACGGCTTTCTCACTTATATTCGTGTTTATATTTCAGAATAATAATCTGTATAAAATTAATATTCTCCTGACGAGGGCTCCGCATCTTACTGCTCTTTTGAAATCGTTTATTTATGGCATTCTTCTTCTCATAATTTTTTCATTTGTAATTAAATTCAATCTTCTTCTGTCATCAAGATTCTTTGTGTTTTTCTTTCTCCTAAGCGGATTCACATGTGTTTCAGTTTTCCGAATATTAATTTTGAAACCATTTTACATGCACTTTACAAAGATACTTAACAACAGTAATATTTTAATTATCGGCGCCGGTAAATCAGGTAAACTCCTTGCAGAAAAATTATTGTTCGAAAATTTTTACGGAATAAAAATTACCGGATTTCTTGATGACAAAGTCAGAAAAGGCGAAGATGTTTTTAAGGAATTTCTTTGTCTTGGTAAAATAAGCGACCTTAAAGAAGTTGTTAAAAAATATAATGTAGATGAGATTATTATTTCTATAGATAAGATTGAATATGAAAATCTTATGGAGCTTATTGACAGATGCAATGAATTATATAAAAGCGTAAAACTCACATCTGAATTGTTTAACATTGTGCCGGAAAAGATTGTAACAGAATCTTATTCCGGAATTCCGGTCGTCGATCTTTCTCCGAAAGTTAACAGGAATCTTAATTATTTATACAAGCGCGTTTTTGATTACACTGCTTCATTTATAGGTCTCATTGTATTATCGCCGTTATTCCTTATAATTTCCATACTCGTCAAATTCTCATCTCCCGGTGAGATTTTTTTCAGACAGATCCGTATCGGCAAAGACGGAAAGAAATTTAATTTCTATAAATTCAGATCGATGTATATTGAAAATGAAAAGGATACTATAAGAGAAAAGAGTATGATGGAGTTTATGAAAAACGGTAAAACTTTAATTAATGGTTCGTCAAAAATTTTAAATGAAAAAAGAGTAACACGTATCGGAAAATTTTTGAGAAAAACTTCACTTGATGAACTTCCTCAGCTTTATAATGTCTTAAAAGGCGACATGAGTCTTGTTGGTCCGCGGCCGTGCCTGCCGTATGAGTTTGACGCTTACGATGAATGGCATAAAAGAAGAAACATCGTATTCCCGGGCTGCACAGGCGTCTGGCAGGTTTCCGGAAGAAGTTCGGTTTCATTTAAAGATTCTATCGTGCTTGATCTTTACTACATAAACAACATGACTCCCTGGCTTGACCTTCAGCTGATATTCAAAACTTTCCTGTAATGATATTCGGCAGAGGAGCAAAATAAATGGATAATTCATCGGAGAAAAAAATATCGTAAATGTAAAACTTGGAAAGGACGTAAAGATCTTTGATTTTGTAAATCTTTACGGATGCGAGATAGGCGACAATACTAAGATCGGTACGTTTGTTGAAATTCAGAAAAACGCTACCGTCGGCAGGAATTGTAAAGTATCCTCTCATACGTTCATATGCGAAGGAGTTCATGTCGGTGATAATGTTTTCATTGGTCATAACGTGACATTTATTAATGATAAATTCCCGAGAGCTACAGCTGCGGGAGGAAATCTGCAAACTGAAGAAGACTGGACAGTAATAGAAACTTATGTAAAAGAAGGCGCTTCTATCGGTTCTTCAGCTACTATAATGTGCGGAGTTACGATCGGCGAAAATTCAATTATTGCAGCAGGCGCAGTTGTTACAAAGGATATCCCTGCAAACGCAATAGCAGGGGGAGTTCCTGCAAAGATCATGAAGAAAGTAAATTAGATTTTCACATTCCTATACATTGCATATCTGAATCCGGAGATTCGGATCAATTTAAAAACTTTCATAATTGAAAATAAATTTTTCTAAATTATTCCGGGAAAATAAATATCCGGTTTACATTAACATCTTAGAAAGATTTTTTTTCTTTTTGATCTTTCTGATCATTGCTAGAGAATATTCAGCTGATTCTTTCGGCGAACTTATTACAGTTTTTTCACTGGCAAATATCTTTGCAATAATTTTCGACCTCGGCATTCCCCTTTTTTTACAAAAAGAATTTTCCTCAGGTGAAAAGAAATCTCCGGATATAGCAGTAAACGCAATAGCCGTTTCTATATTTTTATTCCCGGTGTATTTTATCTTGCTTACAACATACCAGCAATTAATTTTTCCGGATTTATCTTTCGGACTATTTGCATACACTTCCATATTAGTTTATATTTTCTCAGTATCAAATCTGATCAGCAAAGCGCTGTCGGGGCTTAAGGATTTTCACTCGCAGTTTAAGGCTTTGCTTTTTTCAAGATCTTTCGCGTTTACAGTCTTCATAATTTTTGCAGTTATCCTGAAAGCCGAACTTTCATTATTAATAATCATACTTACAGCCGGCGCAGTAATTCAGCTTTCATATCTGATCAGGGCGCTTAGATTAAATCATATTAAGCTGAGCTTAAATTATATTAATTTAAATGCTTCTAAGAGTATACTTAAATTATCTCTTCCTCTGGGATTAGCCGTGCTGTTTAATTTTCTGTATGACAAGATTGACATCATATTGATCTCTAAAATTATAAATTTTGAAAGCACGGCATTCTACAGCGTTGGGTACGGGATCTACAAAAGCTCTGCTCTGATATATTCATTTCTTTTTATAACAGGGTTGAACAAAATTTCATATCTCAGCAGAAATAAGAAAGCCGTTAAATTATTTTATAAGAAATATCTGTCTCTCCTTCTGCCCGTATGCATCACATTGACAGCTGTTTTGTTTCTTTTTGCCGGAAATATCATTGAGTTTTTTTACACTGATAAATTTTCTGATTCGGTTTTAATTCTGAAAATTCTATCTTTTGCAGTAACAGGGCTTGCTCTTAATAACCTGACAGGTGTAATGCTTAATGGACTCGGATTATACAGACAGAATATGAACGTAACTTTCATTGGACTGATATTAAACATTACATTAAATATAATTTTTTTACCTGTATATGGAATTGCAGGAGCGGCTGTTATTACGGTTCTCACAGAATATTTTATTTTTGCGGGCGATTATATATATTTGAAGAATTTTAAAGCAATCTGATAAATGGGCACATCTAACTGGCAGAATATTTCTTATAATATTGATCTCGTGAAAAAGCTTGACCCTCATTCAATACTTGATATAGGAGTTGGATTCGGCAGATGGGGGGTTTTATTCAGAGAGTTTCTTGAGATTTGGGGCGATAGAAATTATTCGGGAAAATGGAACAGAATAATCGACGGAGTTGAAATTTTTCCGGGTTATCTGAAAAGTTACCACGAATATTTCTATGATAATATTTACAAAACCGATGCGCTCGAATTTCTTAAGAATACTCAGAGTAAATATGATCTTATCAACTGCGGTGATGTCATTGAGCATTTTGAAAAGAATAACGCTCTGAAACTTATTTCTTTTGCGCTTGATAAAGGAAAGTATGTGCTTATAAATATTCCCGTCGGTTCAAACTGGGAGCAGTCTGCTATTAATGATAACCAATATGAAATTCACAGAAGTGTCTGGGAAATTTCCGATTTTACAAAATATGAAAATCATCTGATCACAGAATTTGAGGATGTTGAACTGAGGAAATACTGTGTTGTGCTGCTTTCAAGGGACAGAATAGATCTGAAAAATACTTACGGGAAATATTTCACTATAAAAAGCATTCTGAAAAATAAACTCGGTCTCGGAGCGGTAGTGAAGTTAATAGAAAAAAGAAATGACAGATAGGATTAAAAACTTTAACTTGCTGGCAGGCGGAGTTCTATTTCTTTTATTTTCCTTATTGACCCTTGAAGTTTTTGACTGGGTGATTGACGATCTTTATATTTATTTCCGATACGTGAATAATTTCACTATCGGCAACGGAATTGTTTTTAACAAAGGTGAAAACGTCGAAGGCTTTTCAAGCTTCAGCTGGCTGATGATCTTATCTGTTATAAAATCAGCCGGACTTCCTTTGGAATTTTCATCAAAAATTGCAGGTCTGATCTTTACTCTTTTTAGCCTGATTTGTTTTTACAGAATTTGTACTGAAACCGGCTTGTCTGATTTTTTTATTCCCGCTGCGATACTCATGCTTTTCAATCTTCCGCTCATACTTTGGGCAGTATCAGGATTTGAAATTATGTTGTTTTTTTTCATTCTGCTGATGTGCTTTCTCATCATAGTCAGAATGAATACAGACAGTAGTCTAAATTTACTGCTGAGCTTTTTGATATTTCTGATTTCAGTATCTAGACCGGAAGGTGTTGTATTTTCTTTTGTAATGCTGATTTTCATTTATGTTTTTTCCGGAAACAGAACGCTTACTTTAAAACATCTGGGAATATATTCTCTGCTCTTCGGTGCGTTTCTGATTTTCAGAATATTCTATTACGGCGATATACTTCCAAATACATATTATGCAAAGATCGGACATAACATCGTGGGGTACTATGAATTCAGAACATATAAAAACGGGATATTTTATATTTTATATTTTCTAAAATCAAATCCTCAGTTTTTAATTTTCTTTCTGCTGCTTCCATTCACATTTGACAAATTAAAATCTGACAAAAAATTTCTTTTAATTGTATCGATAATTTTAATTCAGTTTACATTCATAATATTTTCCGGCGGCGACTGGATGGTTCAGTACAGATTTGCTGTAGTCTCCATCCCTTTTCTTTCACTTGGCACGGTCTTTTGTTTAAATTCAATTACATTCTCAAAATTCAGTAAAACGTATCTCATTAAATTATTTACTTTATTATTTTTTTTAATTTCAGCAGCCGGTTTGTATTTCGCGGACAGATCCGTGATAGAAAAGGAAACTGTATTATGGAATAACCTGAAGAAAGAATCTGCTGACATATACAAAAATATTCCGGCCGGAAGCATTGTTGCAAACGGTTCTTCAGGAATAATTCCTTACTATCTTGAAGATGTAAAATTCATTGACCTTGTAGGACTGACGAATAAGCACATCGCAAGGGAAGGATTCAGGCACGGTACATGGTTTGAGAGATCCCTGCCGGATTATGTGTATTCACAGGATCCTGAATGGATCATTATGTGGAAAAAGAAAAATGCTGATGGAATTTATACATTCAGAGACGCGAGCCCGTGTTATTATGATATGGCTGAGAATAAAAATTTTTCGGATTTTGAATTTTTCAAAGAATACGATCTTTATGATGACGTAAAGATCGAATTATATAAAAAAATTAAATCGAATTGAAACTCGCATTCATAGGCAGATACAATGATACTGAATTTTTAACGGGTCCGGAAAAAGTTGCCAAAAGAATTTTTACAGAACATGCGCGGGAATACGACTCAGTGTTTATTGAATATTTCTTTGACGGAAAAAAGCACGGTATATTTAAAAAATTTTTCGGAAGTGAGAAAGTGACAAAGGTAATTAATTCTGAAGTAATGAGATTCGGAATAGTAAGTATGATATTTTTTCTGTGTAAATACAAACCGGACATTATCCATATAATTACTTATGAAAGATTTTCTGCTGCAGTATTTTTATATAAAATATTTTCAAATGTAAAAGTTGTTTATACTGTTCACGGGATTGCAGTTCATGAAAACGATAAATATAATATCACGGATAAAACATACAGGATCAAGGACAAGCTGACTGAAAAGCGCATATTTAAGAATTCCGACAGACTTTTATTTCTTTCAGTGCAAAGCTTATTAATTGCAAAAGATTATTTTCAAATTGATGAAGATAAAGTAAGGATAGTTCCAAACGGTATTGATGAAGTATTTCATACAGCGGGTAAAAACATTAAACATCCATATTCAGTGATCAATATATTTTTCTCCGGCAATCCTGACAGAAAAGAAAAAGGTTTTGGATTTGTAAAGGATGTATTCAGCGAATTAAGATTTCCTTTCAGACTTTATTTAATAGACAGTAAAACGGAATTTCACGAAGATTATATTATTCCAAAAAAATTTACCGGCACTGATCAGTTTTCAAAATTAATGTCAAAAATGGATGTAGTAGTATCAGCTTCAATATATGAACCGTTTTCAATGACTGCAACCGAAGCAATGGCAGCAGGCGCTGTACCTGTAGTTTCTGAAGATACCGGAATGTCCCGTTATATCAGTGAGGGAGTGAACGGATTTGTATTTAAAATAACAGACTCTGCTGTATTAAAAAATATTCTTAATGAGCTTTATTCCGACAGAAAGAAATTATCAGAAATATCCGTTAACGCCGGAAAAATTTTTGAAGTGCTGAACTGGAAAAATGTATATATAATGTATAATAATATTTACTCCGAACTCACAGCCGGTAAAAATGCATAGACTAAAAATACCCGGTACATACATTCCGTTAATAATTTCGATTGCTTTTCTTACAGCATTAATATCGCTCGTATATATCCTGAGCATTCGAAACACTAACGGAGAATTAGTTTATTCGCTCGATGACGCTTACATACATCTTGCTTATGCAAAAAATGTGTATCTTCACAATGTCTGGGGAATAACTGAGCACGGATTTACTTCTTCCTCATCTTCGCCTGCATGGACATTTATGATATCATGTGTTTTTTTTCTCACAGGCATCAATGAATATATTCCATTTATTTTTAACATTTTAATTTCAGTTCTACTCCTTTTAGTACTGTTTAATATACTGACTGATCATAAGCTGCCGTCATTTTTTACCGGGATAGTTTTGATATTTACCATTCTGTTCACTCCTCTTTCTATACATATTTTTTCGGGAATGGAACATCTGCTTCATGCTGTATTTACGTTGATGTTCATTAATACGGCTGCTGAGGAGTATTCCGGAAGGGACAGATCGTTTACATTTATTACACCTGCAAAGTTAAAGCTTACTCTTTTAAGTTTTTTAATGATGACTGTCAGATATGAAAGCATATTCCCTATTTTTATTGCGGCAATCCTCTTTATTCTGAAAAAGGAAATAAGACTTGTATTATCATTAACAGTCTCGGCAGTTTTAGGCAGTTCGGTTTTCGGACTGTTTTCAGTTTACAACGGTAGATCTTTTTTTCCGGATTCAGTAATGCTGAAAAACAATCTATACATGTCAGTCACTGATCTTCTTAGAGAAAGCCCTATTGAAAAGATCCTCGTTTTTTTAGATATGAATAAAAAATTCATCTTCCTTTTTATTGTCACATGTGTTTTACTTTTTATTGTACTTAAAAGGAAAAGAGATTTCCGTAATTATATTTCTTCTTCGCTGATAATATTACTCTGCACATCATTATTACAAAAACTTTTTGTTTCATCTACTTTTTTCAGATATGACAGTTATCTGTTTATTTCATTTATCTGTTTTGACGCGATTGCCTTTAATTATATTCTGAAGAGCGATCCTAATATTCACAGAATGATAGTCAAGCCGCTTAGCAGTAAGCTTGCTATGTTAACGCTGATGCTGACTGTAATATATTTTTCTTACAAGAAGTTTTACATAGATAATACAGTAACCGCTATCAAAAACATTTATGAACAGCAGATACAGATGGCGGGATTTATTAATGAATACTATTCCGGAAGATCGATAGCTTTGAATGATATCGGAGCAGTAAATTTTTACGCAAATATTTACTGCACGGATCTGATAGGGCTTGGCAGTACTGAAATAGCTGATGCAAGGCTCGGAGGTTATTTCAATAAAGAATTTCTTTCTGAACTCAGTAAAAAAAACAACGTCAGAATTGCAATTATTTATGACGAATGGTTTGACTTAAAAAATATTTTACCGGATGAATGGAGATCTGCAGGCAAATGGAAGATACAGGATAATTTTATTTGCGGCAGCGATGAAATAACTTTTTATGCGACATCTCCTGATGCTTACGCTGAACTGATAAATGACCTCAGAAACTATTCCGGCAGACTTCCGGCTGATGTGATTCAGTCAGGTAATTATAAAAAATAATTTTCAGACGCTTTGAATATTTTATTTCTTACCGGTGAGATGAATTACACGGACGGAGTAACAAGTCATTTGTATAATCTGATTAACGGACTTTCTGAAATCGAAGATCTTGAGATTCACCTTATTTACTCCGGAGGTGAAGCTGCATCAAAATTCAATATGCCTTCAGTCAGACTTACGCTAAATAAAAATCTAAAACATGAGTCCAGAAGTTTTTTGAATTTTTCTAAAGCATATTTTGACATAAAAAAGTATTGTCTGAAAAACGATATTGAAATAGTTCATTCACATAATCATTATGCTGCAAACATAGCTGGCAGGGCCGCAGCTAAATTAAAGGCGAGGACAGTTCAGACAATTCACGGACTGATACCCGAAGGCGGCAGACTCAGACATTTTTTTGCAGATAAATATATTTCCTTAAACAATAAAATAACTGAGCATTTAATTTTAAGCAATATTTCTGACAAAGAAGACATAATTAATATCCGCCAGGGAATTCCGGAAAAATATTTTTTCCAAAAAAAATATTTCAGGGATCCGGAAGTGAAAGAATTCCGGTGATCCTTTACGCTTCAAGATTAATAAAAGAAAAGGGTTGTGATGTATTTATAAAAGCAGCTGCAGAAGTAAGAAAGCATACAGGTAAAGAATTAAAATTTTTAATTGCCGGATCAGGAGAATATGAGAATGAATTGAAATCCCTTTCTGAAAAACTGAATGCAGGAATTGAGTTTACAGGAAGTGTAAAAGATATTTTTCAGTTTATGCAAAATGCTGATATTTTTGTGAGTACTACCGGAATGTCATCAGAAGGATTTCCGATGACTGTTGCTGAAGCGGCGTTCAGCGGATGCCTTGTTATTTCTTCACGGCAAAGCTGGCTTACGGAAGTATTTGATGAAAATAAAGATGGTCTTTGTTTCAGAGCCGGTGATCATATGGAGCTTGCGGAAAAAATTTTACACGCGCTGAGAAATGAAAAATTTACACAAGAGATGTCTGAAACTTTTCAAAGAAAAGCGGCTGAACTTTTCAGTGTCAGAAAAATGATTAAAATTCATACTGATCTTTATAATAATGTCTGAGAAAAAATTAAATATTACTGTGCTGATGACTGTCTTTAATGACAGCAGGTATATCAGACAATCTGTAAAATGCATACTCAATCAGACTTTTGGAGATTTTGAGTTTTTAATAATTGATGACGGATCGACTGACGAATCTGCAGAGATCATAAAGTCCTTTAATGATAAGAGAATAGTTTTTAAAAGAATAAAGCACTCAGGTCTGGCAGCTGCGTTAAATTTCGGGATGAAAAATGCAAAAGGTGACTGGATAGCGAGAGCCGACGCTGATGATCTGAGCGTGAACAGAAGACTTCAGGCGCAGAACGATTATTTATTAAAACATCCGCAGACGGATGTCCTCGGAAGTCATTCTGTTTATTTCGCTGATCCCGGAAAAATTTTGTTTCAGCTCAATCCGCCTGCAGGAGATAAAAAGTTAAAAGAATTCATGGATCTGCATAATCCTATAAATCATTCGTCCGTGATATTCAGAAAGGAAAGTATTTTGAAAGAGGGCGGGTATGATGAAAAATTCGGAGTTTATGAAGATTTTGAACTTTGGCTCAGAATGAAAAATAAATTAAGTTTTAATATTATTCCTGAATCATTAGTTTATACAAGACTCAGAATGGATTCAATGTCTTCGACAGGAAGCAGAAGTAAAATCTATGATATTCTTGTTAATAATATCCGCGGAAGAAGCGCAGCATTGGGAAATAATTCCGTTGATAAAACTATTACAGAAAAACTCTTCTGGATAGAATATTTTTACGGAGACAAAAGCAGAGCGAGAAATTATTACAGCAGCACTAAAGATTTCAGACAGACACTTGCATTTTACAATACATATCTTCCTGAAAAATATTTTAATAAGATTACGGGTATGAGGTTAAGACAGAGAATTGAATCATTTAAAATGAACAGGAAAGATTTTAAAAAAGAACTGAATTTTCTTCAGAACTTAAAATAAGCAATTTGCATCTTAAGACAGACACAGCTAAATTTTTTATTTCGTCATTTGTGATCTTTGTTTTTTCACAATTTATCTTGCCATTTCTGATTATTTCAGCATTGGGTTACTGTCTGATGATTATCTGAACTTTATTTCAGCTCAGAATTCAACTCTGTTTCAGAAGTTCACAAGTTCAATTCAGAATTACAGCAGCTTTCATCTTAGACCATTCTGGTTTATCTCTATTGCAAACAGTATTAACATTAATGAAATCCTCGGTTTTGCTAAAAATGATTTTCTTTTCTTCCGGATAGAAAATCTGTTTTACTATTACCTGCTTATGCTGCTTATTTCATTTTTATTTTTCAGAATATCAAAAAACTTAATTTATTCAGTCATACTTCTGCTTTTCTGTCTGATGTATCCGAATAATCTTAATGACATTTGCTGGACAGTAGGAAAAGTTGATATGCTCTGCGCAATATTCATGTTCGCCGCATTGTTTTCCGCTTTTTCATTTTGTGAGAAAAACAGTCAGTATAAAATCATTCTTTGTCTAATGTTCTTTTTCTTTGCGCTGATGACAAAGGAAAGTTCGGTGATACTTCCTTTCATAACTCTGATAATAATATATATTTCATTCGGGAGAGAAAAACTTCACGAAATAAAATATCTGATTTTCTTAGAGTTCTTTATACTGATACTTTATTTTTCATACAGAGTAATAATACTCGGCACACAGCCGACGGAAGTAGTAACTGCATATCAGAATCCGGGTATCATATATTCTGTGGGAGTAGTATTCAAAGCTTCGCTTTCATTACTTGTTCCGTTTGATTACCTTTCAGTTCAGGATAATCTCGATACTCTCAACAGAAATTTTCTGTTGTATCTGATTGTATCCTTTACGTTTCTTGTAACACTACTTTTTATTTTAACCGTAACGAAAAGTATCGGAAAATTCTTTTTGATTTGTCTGATTTTTCTGAGTTCAATTTTCCCAAATCTTATTGCAGGCTATTTCAGACCTCAGCTAATATTGATTCCTTTTGTACTGACGGTATTTACAACAGCTCTCGTTTTATACAGACTTAAATATTATTATAAGTTTTTCCTGATCACAATACTTGCGCTGCTCATAAACTGGGGCGTACTCGGATATAAGCTTGTGAGGAACTGGAATTATTCCTACACCGTGGCTCAAAAAGTTTATGATGAATTCAAAGTTCTGGATCTAGACGAGACAAAGAAAAATGTTATAATCGGACTTCCTTCGAGACTGAGACAGTCATATATAATGGATTATGCAATAGGTCCCTATAATTATTACAAACACAATGATTTTATTCTGAAAGATAAATTTTTTGATCTCGTATATACCGGAGCGCTGGATTCCGGTTCACTCAATTCGGAACTATCCGTAAAAATGGTTAATGAAAATGAATTTGAGATTATTACAACCGGAGAAACTCAGTATTTTATGAGACTTGACGCATACAGCAACAAGTATAAAGACAAGGATTTAATTTTAAAACTTTCGGCTGAAAATATATTTAACAAGCCGACAAATATGTTTATAAAATTACTCACCGATAAAGCAAATATTATATTATACAGCGAAGGTAAATTCAGGAAACTAAATTAATTGAAACAGAGGATATTACAAATATCGCCGGATATGGGATACAATGACGGCAGGTCTTACTATGTATATCTGCTTTTGAAATATCTGAAAAGAAACGGACATGAAGTATTTTTATGTTCTGATAACCCTGAATCTGAGGAAAGGATTGCAGACACCGGCGCGCATTTTTTTTTAATGAAAGAGCTGGGTGATAAAAAAAAGTTACTCAAAGTAAAGTCCGTTTTAACGGATTTTGTAAAGAAGGAGAGGATCGATATAATTCACAGCCACCATAGATTTTCAGAATTTATCGCAAATTCTGTCAGGAAAAAAACCGGAGTAAAAACTGTGTTTACAGCACTGAGCATTGTGGATAAAAGATATTTTGTTGAATACAGATCAGACAGACTTATTGCCGTCAGCAATTCCATAAAAAATATGATGGTAAGTAAATTCAGAGTTAACGAAAATAAAGTAAAGGTCATACCAAATTTTACAGATACCGAAGAACTGACTACTAATAAAACATTATCCGGAGAAGTAAAAAAATATTTAACTGAAATCTCTGAGAGGAAAAAGAACGGATATAAGATCATTCTTATGGTCGGGAGATTTCATAAAGATAAAGACCAGATCACTTTGCTCAGAGCATCAGAAAATCTTATTGACAAAAAATATTTTATTGTATTCATAGGAAACGGAGATCTTGAGCCGGAATATTCTGAATTCATAAAAGTAAAATCACTTAACGCCATTCTAATCCCCTCTCAAAAAGATTTAAGACCGTTTTATGAAGCAGCTGATATTTGTGTATTATGTTCATTAACAGAGCCGCTATCGGGTTTTATGCTGCAAAGCGGTTTATTCAGTAAACCATTCATCGGCTCTGATGCTGACGGGATTCAGGAAGTGGTCAGAAATAATGAGAACGGATTAATTTTTAAAAGAGGTGATCATACAGAACTTAAAAAAAAGATTGAATTGTTATCTGAGGACAGTAATTTATCATCTTTACTTGCTGCTAAGCTCAATGAAACTGTTATGGAAAATTTTACAGAAAAAATAGTTATCCCCGGGATTGAAGAGATTTATAGTTCATTTTCCTGATCTGTTTATTAAATTCAATAAACTTCACAAAGTATTAATAATAAATTTGAAATATTCGGCGTCAGCGCAGACAATATAAATTACAAAGATTTGTCCGTGATAATAGATGAAGCTGTAACTTCAGGAAATAAAATAACCATAGCATATGCAAATGCCGATACTTTAAATAAAATTTATAATGACAGATCCCTTGCCGGTATTTATAAAACTTTTGACTATATACATCCGGACGGAATTGGAATTTTTCTCGCTTCAAAATATCTGTTTGGAAAAACCGGTATGTCAGAAAGGTTTACAGGTTCTGATTATTACCTGAAGCTCATTACGGAATCTATTAATAAAAAACATTCATTCTTTTTTTTCGGACATACATCTGAAGAGCTTAATAAAATTCAAAAAAAATTTCCGGGTCTTAAAATCAGCGGTTTGCAGGAAGGATATAGCTTTTCAGATGAAAAAGTGATAGATAAAATAAATACTTCCGGCTCAGATATTTTAATAATAGGTCTCAGCTGTCCGGTTCAGGAAAAATGGATGCATAAAAATAAAGATAAAGTAAATTGTAAGGTAATACTTGCAGTAGGTGACGGAATAAAGGTTTTCTCCGGAGATAAAATCCGGGGTCCGGCTTTTATGCGGAAATTTGGTTTTGAATGGCTTGTAAGAATGTTCACCGAACCCGGAAAAAATTTCAGGAGATATTTATTAGGCATTCCGGTTTTTATAAGAAGAGTAATTGCACACGGTAAAACTTTTAATTAACTGAAATTATACTTGAAATATAGTATATTGTTGTTCCAAAAAACCATTAACACATTAAAAAGAGCCACTTATATTTCCTGATGAAATTGTATTTTTTTAATATTAACAAAAATTAAAATTGGAAGATTTAATTATTATTCTAATTTAAAAATTATTTTGTGAAAGAGATTCTATGTTATTCCTGTAATGCTGATTTCTATGTTGAATGGGGAACGGAAAATGGTTACAGAATGGTCAAATGTAAAAATTGCGGTTTGTTATATGTCAATCCTGTACCCGATGATGAAGAAATAGATCTGGCCGTAAAGACCGGAATGCATAAAGGTGAAACCGTTCTCAATGTTTTAAATAGTTTTAGTGATCTTAAAATTAAAGATTATCTTGAGAAATTACCTTTGGTTTATGATAAAAACTCTTTATGTAATTCGTTCAGCTGGCTTGATATTGGATGCGGATATGGTGAGTTTATAATTGCGTTAAAAAGCTTTGCAGGCGGCAATGGCATTTACAAAGGAATTGAACCAAATGAAATAAAGAGAGATTTTGCTCAAAGCAAAGAACTGGATGTCGATTTCATTGACATTAAAAATTTACCTGATGAACATTTTGATTTTGTTTCAATGCTGAATGTTTATTCTCATTTACCAGATCCGGTGTTATTTTTTAATGAGATACGCAGAATTTTAAAAAAGAATGGTGAAATTCTTATACAGACCGGAGATGCGGCAAATCTCAACCGGCAGGATTTCCCTCATACTTTATATTTACCGGATCATTTAAGTTTTGCAACTGAAGGTATAATAAAAAATCTTCTGGAAAAATCAGGTTACGGACGGATTTCAGTAAAGAGATTTCATAATCCGGGTTACCCAGTTATGTCAACGGGAAAAAAGATGAAGAAACAGATGTATGAATTTTTAAGAAGTATTAAAAAAAGCGGTCATAAGAAAAGAAATTATTTTATTAATACTGACAGGGATATGTGGATAAGAGCTCAGAAAAATTAGCTTGTAAAACACTATTTTTATTTTAAAATTTGAATTATTTTATAAACAAATAGAATTTATGAAAAAAGGATACTATATTTATTAATTATCCTAAACTTTTTATGATTAAGATATTAATTACACTGTCATTATTTATAATTTCAGTAAGCAATTTATACTCACAGAATTTCAACTGGATCACTCCTAATAAGACATATCTTAAACTTATGTTATTGAAGACGGCGTTTATAGAATTGATAAAACCGACTTTAATAATAATGGTGTAAATACTTCAGGCATCGATCCCAGAACTGTCAAAGTCCTTTACAAAGGAAATCAAATACCTGTATTTTTTCAGGGTGAATCTGACGGTACATTTGACGATTCGGACTATCTCGATTTTTACGGTGTAAGAAATTACGGCGGACCAACAAAGCATTATAACGGTTATTCTAACGCAGTTGAGTATGTTACCGAAGAAAAATACAATAATTATTCTGATACTAACGCCTACTGGATTGACTGGGGCGGAAATAACGGTGTAAGAATGGAAGTCTCAAATTTTGTTTCTCCTTTAAATCATCCGGATAATTTTTCCATGCAGCCGGTTCATTTCGAAAGAGATATTATTTATTACCTGGGCGAGACAGTAAATTCAAATACCGACTTCAGATATTTCAGTAATGAAAAAGTTGCAGGCGAAAGCTGGTTCTGGAAAGTTATGAGCACTAATGATGTTCATACGGAAACTTTTAATCCTGTAAACGTAACGGGCGCACAAAGCTGCGAATTAAATCTGCTACTGTTTCCGATATCATATAATATTCAGGCAAGCAATGAACACATAGTAGAAGTAAGAATTAACAACAATCTCGTCGGTACGCTGATCTCCGACAGTCTGAGAAGGATGGATACAACATTATATTTTTCTCCGTCTTTACTTAACAGCAATGTCAGCAATGATATATCACTTACATATACGCCTGTTACAGGCAACTTTTTTCAGCCGAGGATTCATCTTGACTATTTTGAAATTAAATACCCAAAAGCTTTCAGCTTAGTAAATAATTTTACAAATATTAAATTCAGCGGAAATGATACGACTTCTAAAAAAATAACTGTTAACGGCGTTTTATCTTCAAATCCTTTAAGTATTTATGATGTTACCAACGGAATAAAAATTGAAAATCAGTCAATCAGTCAGAACACACTGACTTTTTCCGGAAAGAGTAACGCAGAATTTGAAATTGCGAATACAATTGTTTCAAAAAAACCATTTCGTATTGAGAACAGACAGGTAAAAAACCTGACCTCTTCTTCCAACGGGGCGGATTACTTAATTGTTTATCACAGTTTATTCGAATCACAGGCGGAGCAGTTAAAGAATCACAGACAGAGCTTTAACAATTTCAGAGTTTTTAATGCGGAGATAAAAGATATTTATGATATCTTTAATTACGGTATTGAAGATCCGTCAGCTGTCAGAAATTTTATTAACTATGCAGTTGACAACTGGTCAGGTCCGTCTGTAAAATATGTAAATCTTTTCGGAAGAGCCTCTCTCGATCCCAAGAAGAACAGTCCCGGTTCAGTGTTTTATCAAAATTTAGTGCCGACATACGGAAACCCGCCGACTGACGGCTATTTCGTTAATTTTAATTTCGGGACTTTCACTTATTATCATCAGATATCGATTGGAAGACTTCCTGTATATACAGCTAACGAAGCTCAGAATGTAGTTGATAAAATAATCACTTATGATCTTCAGCCGCCTGAAAAGTGGTGGAAAAATTATATAGCAATAACCGGTGGCGGCAACAGATCTGAGCAGTTAAACTTTCAGGCTAAGTCCGAAAACTTTATAAATAGTTATTTCAAGCCCGCTCCTGCATCGATGAACATTGCCAGAATTTACAGGAATGATTCATCAGGATATGTAACATATAATTACAAGGATTCCATTAAAAAGGAATTTGACCGCGGCTCAATGATTGTAAACTTTATCGGACATGCTGCTGCGCAGGACTGGGAAATTGGACTTGAAGATCCGACAACACTTGCAAACGGTAATAAGCAGCCACTGGTGCTCAGCTTTACTTGCTTTACCGGACAAAACTCCGAAACTAACCGCAGATCATTCGGCGAAGAGTTTATTCTTGAACCGGGTAAATTAGCTATTGGTTTTGTCGGCACTACAGGCTGGAGCTTCTCAGGTGTAGGCGATTCTTACAATGACAGACTCATTAAAAACTTTGCAAAAGACAGTGTCCGATATATCGGCGACCTAATGTCTTATGCTTCACAGCAGGTCGGTCAGGATTCATCCAGCTTCGCTTCCAGAAATACTGTCAATTGTTATAATCTTCTTGGAGATCCCGCTACTCAGCTTCTTATGAAACCCAAACCGGAATTTGACATCAGACAAAATGATTATTCTCTGTCAAATAATTATCCGGCAATCGGAGAAAATATAAAGCTCAGAATTTTCCCTAAAAATCTCGGTACGTTTGCTGATTCCGTGAGAATAAGATTTAATATTAAAAAAGACGGAGTTCTTTCTCAATCTAAAGATACCGTATTTAGATTTTTCGGATATATTGATACTATTGATCATTTCTTTAAGATCGAAACAATCGGAAATTATAATATGACTGTTATAATGGATCCGAATAAATTTTATCAGCAGAGTTTTTATGATAATGACTCAATAACTTTTGCACTTACTTTAAGAAATGTTTCTTATGTTCAGATAAAGCCTCTCGATAACGGTGTAGTTACTTCACAGGATTTTAAATTTACCGGACTGAATCCAAACGTTGACTACAGGTCAAACAGTATAAAAATTATTCTTCAGATCGATACATCTGAAATATTTAATTCGCCTTCACTTCAGACATATAATAATTCATCTATATCAGGCGTAAGTTCTTCATTTAATGTAAATCTTCCTGTTACGGAACTTAACACATTATATTATCTGAGAACGAATGCTGTTATAAATAATGACAGCTCCGGGTGGTCTGAAATTACCAACATTATTTATAACCCTAATGTAACTGAAAATCTTGACGGCAATACGGATTCGGCTTATACTGTTTATAAATTTGATCCGAGACAGTTCGAAGAATCTTCAATTTCAAATCTTGTATATGAGAACGGCGGATTCAGACTTGATGATTTTAAAGGTAACCTTTTTATAAGATCATGGGGAAGCAATGGATTTGAATCTTCATTTTTTACTATTAACGATTTTAATTATTACAGCGACGGCGGATTTAACAGAGGTCTCAATCTTGCCAAAGTAAAGAAACTGACAGGCGTCCCTTCGGAAATTAAAAATTTTACTTTTACTTCACCTGAATCTTCGGATTCGGTTTTAAATTTTCTGAACACTTTTGACTCAACGGATTATCTGCTCGGTTATAACGCATCTTATGTCGCAGACTCAGACAGTCTCAGAAGCGATGCGCTTGCGAAGTTCCGGGAATTCGGCAGTCTGCATATTGATTCTATCAGAATAGGATTTTTTGATACATGGTCGTTTTTCGGTTTTCTCGGCGCAGATCAGTCTGAAGTTTGTGAAAATTATCATACGTTCTTTTCAAATTTCGGATGGGAACCTCAGGAATGTCAGATCAATCCCTTCTTCATTCTTCCCGAAGGTTATATAGTTCAGGAATTCGGAACCTCTGACAAATGGAAAGAATATTCATGGGAACAGACCTTACTTCCTAATAATAGTATCGACCTCGACATTTATGGAATCAATACAGACAATAATCCTGTATTACTTGGTTCCGGTATTCAGGGAAATGCTCCGGTGCTGCTCGATACAATCGACGCGATGACTTATCCGAAATTAAGATTGGTAAATAATCTTACAATTGATACAGTCTCCGGTCTTGAATCACCCGTTTTCAGATCAGCGAAAATAAAATATGTGCCGCCTGCTGAGATCACTCCGGATAATTACTCTTTCACCGGAAGCGATACAACAGTGCAGGAAGGCGACAGCGTTGAGTTTTCTGTGAATTATTACAGCATAGGATTCAGGGATATTCAGAATTATGTTAATAACTGGTATATCGTCAGACAAGGTCAGAACCTGTATCTCAAAACGGATACTATCAATTCTCCGCTGCGGATTGACAGTATGAGAACATCTTCAGTCAGATTTTCAACTGCCGGTCTCCGCGATATGAAACTGGAAAGCGATACAGTTGATCTTTATTTTGAATCGATTGTACTGGGAGATTACAATGAATTATTCACATACAACAATAAGGCGATCACAAAATTTATTATACAGGGTGATTCCATTAACCCTGTTATCGATGTTTCTTTTGACGGAATAAAGATAGCCGACGGCGACTATGTTCAGTCCACTCCGACTATTAAGCTTGAATTCCTGGATGACAGCAGAATGGTTATCAGCGATACTTCCAATGTAAAAGTATTTCTCGATAATAAGTATGTACCTTATTTTATAAACGGAATGCAGAATCCGTTAATTGAAATAATATTTCCGGACAATAATTTTTTACAGGCGACAGTAATTTATAAACCTGTACTCAGCGAAGGTATTCATAAATTCAGATTTATGGCGACGGATATTTCGGGAAATCTTGCCGACTCTATTGTTATATCAGTTGTAGTAGAAAACGATCTGAGGATCGCTGAAATGGCAAACTATCCGAATCCAATGGGAACAGAAACTAATTTCATGTTTAAGCTTTCCGGTGAATTTCCTCCTACATCATGTAAGGTAAAGATCTATACTGTTGCGGGAAAACTAATTAAGGAAATCAAGGCGCCTGCAATAGTCGGTTATAATTCAATTTACTGGGATGGGAAAGATGAAGACGGGGACTTTATTGCAAACGGGACTTATCTTTACAAATTTATACTGGAAGGTAATTCACAGGTGGAGACTTCTATTCAGAAACTTGCTGTGCTGAGATAATAATTTTAAATAAAATTCTTAAATGCCATCTAATATAGTACCGCATTTTGATATCAGCGCAAAGAAGAAATGGAAGCTGTTTGATTTCAAAGAACTTGTCAAATATAAGGACCTTCTGTACTTTTTTGTTCTCAGAGATATTACAGTTCTCTACAAACAGACTGTACTCGGGATGCTGTGGGCTATACTTAATCCCGTAATGTCGATGGTAATATTCTCCGTTATATTCGGAGGGCTTGCCAAGATAGACAGTGACGGAATACCATATCCGATATTTTCATATGCTGCAGTTTTACCATGGACATATTTTTCACAGTCTATGAGCGGAGCTACCAGCAGCCTTGTCGGGAATGCCCATCTTCTGACCAAAGTATATTTCCCGAGAATTCTTATTCCTCTTACACCGATCTTCTCCAAGCTGATGGATTTTACAATTGCATTTTCCATATTACTGGTAATGATGTTTGTTTACAATATTAGTCCTACCTGGAATGTTCTGTTTCTCCCTCTGCTTATGATACTTATGATTTTAACAGCGCTTGGTATCGGTATGTGGCTGTCCTCTCTTGCAATTCAGTACAGGGATGTCAGGTTTGCAATCGGATTTTTTACTTCAATGCTGATGTATGCCGCGCCTGTTGTATTTCCCGCTTCCCTCGTTGCGGAAAAATTCGGCGAGACAGCGTATCTGCTTTACGGGCTATATCCGATGGTCGGAGTCATTGAAGGTTTCAGATCTTCGCTGCTCGGATTTAATCCAATGCCGTGGAATCTTATAGGTATGGGATCGATCAGCGCTATAATCCTTTTCTTCAGCGGCGCTCTGCATTTCAAAAAAACCGAAAAGATCTTTGCCGATGTCGCGTAACGAAATTTTTAATTCTGAATCTTATTTTTTGAATGTCTAATATTGCTATTTCCTCAGATAAATTAAGCAAAGCATATCTTATAGGTCTCAAAGATGAAGTCCATGATACTCTTGCAGGAGCAATTTCTTCATGGATGAAATTTCCTTTTAAAAATTACAGGACTTTAAAAAGATTAAATACTTTTAAAAATGCCGAAGAGCGTGAAGATTATTTCTGGGCATTGAAAGATGTTTCCTTTGAGATCAATCATGGAGAAGTGCTTGGTATCATAGGACATAACGGCGCCGGTAAAAGTACATTGCTGAAAATACTCTGCCGTATTACGGAACCTACATCCGGTAAGGCAAGAGTATATGGAAGAATCGCCAGTCTGCTGGAAGTCGGCACAGGATTTAATGTCGAACTGACCGGCAGAGAGAATGTGTATCTTAGCGGTACAATTCTGGGAATGACAAAAAAAGAAATCGATAAAAAATTTGATGAAATAATAGAATTTTCCGGAATAGAAAAATTTATTGATACTCAGGCGAAAAAATATTCAAACGGAATGAGGATCCGTCTGGCATTCGCAATTGCCGCAAGTATTGAAACTGAGATCATGGTGATCGATGAAGTTTTGAATATCGGTGACGCTGATTTCCAGAGAAAGAGTATTGCAAAAATAGAAAGTCTCGCAAAGCAGGGACGTACGGTTTTATTTGTAAGTCATAATCTCTCAGCGATCAAAGCGATATGTACAAGAGCAATTCAGCTAAATCACGGTAAGCTTATCCGCGAAGGTGAAGTTTCAAAAGTCGTATCAGTTTATCTGAGCAGTTTTGCCAAAGAGCATACTGTCCATAAATATGACATGGAAACCGCGCCGAGCAGCGAATATGCCAAACTCATTAAAGCCGAATTGAAATTTGACGATACAAAAAATGACCATCTCAAAGCCGGAGATCCTTTTGAATTCGAATTCGTTTTTTATAACATGATGAAAGAGGAACATATTCTCGATGTTGTTTTTCAGCTGAAGGATGAACTGGATAATATAGTTTTCATCGGTTCCAGTCTTGATAATAATTATGTAAAAGTCAGTGAAGGTTATTTCAAATGGACATGTAAAGTGCCGGCTGATTTTATGAATCAGGGATCTTACTCTTTGCATAAATTTTATCTTATTAAAAATAAGACGGACGTGATCTTCGAACAGAGGGAAGTACTGTCGTTTGAGATCATGTATTCTTTTGATCTGAGGATAGGAAACGTCGGAAGAAAAGAAGGGATCGTAAAACCAAAACTTGACTGGAATCTGCTGTCAGGTGAAAATGCAGGCAAATGATAAATGTTACAAAAACTTTTCTTCCTCCTCAGGAAGAATATAATGAACATTTAAAAAAAATCTGGGAATCCCACTGGGTTACTAATCAGGGTCCTCTTTGCGAGGAGCTTGAATCCAGACTCAAAAATTATCTCGGCGTAAAGAATCTTTTACTTGTATCCAACGGCACTATTGCGCTACAGTTAGCAATCAAAGCGCTTGATCTCAACGGTGAAATCATTACTACCCCTTTTTCCTATGCTGCAACGGTTAATTCCATAATCTGGGAAAACTGCACACCTGTATTCTGTGACATTGAAGACAAAACTTTCTGTATGGATCCTTCAAAAATAGAAAGTCTTATTACTGAAAAAACTTCCGCTATTTTACCTGTTCATGTTTACGGATTTCCATGTGATGTGGAGCGTATCGGAAAAATCGCCTCCGTTAATAATCTGAAAGTCATTTATGACGGAGCGCACGCGTTTGGTGTAAAATTAAATGGTAACTCTGTTTTTAATTACGGAGATATTTCCACCATAAGTTTTCACGCAACGAAATTATTCCATACTATTGAAGGAGGCGCTGTCATTACGGATGATGATACATTAGCGGAGAAGCTATTTCTTTACCGCGCCTTTGGACATATGGATGATGATTATTATACAGTAGGTATCAATGCCAGAACTTCCGAATTTCATGCCGCAATGGGTTTGTGCAATCTGCCCCGCATCAGCGGCTTTATTGAAGAAAGGAAAAAAATAAATCTACTGTACAAAGAAAATCTGAAAGAACTTCCGATAGATTTTCCCGAAATTCCATATGATATATTTTATAATTACTCTTACTTCCCTGTATTTTTCAGAAGTGAAACTGAAATGATGTCGGTTAAAGATAAATTACTGGATGATCAGATCTCCGCACGGAGATATTTTTATCCCTCTCTGAATTTACTTCCTTTCATTAAAGGCGAAAGCTGTCCTGTATCCGAATTCAATGCATCGCGTGTACTATGTCTTCCTGTATTTAACGGAATGGATGAACAACTGATTATCAAAATATCTGAATTAATATCCTTAGTTTTACATAAATAAATTTCCCTGAGTGAACACCACAGTATCTAAACATGATATCTGACTCCAAAATCACTTACATGCCTCAGCTGGATTCACTTCGGGCATTTTCTATATTTTTAGTTTTACTTGGGCACTGGGTTCAGGAAGATGTATGGTTTAAGAAAATACCTGTCGGGACTATCGGCGTTACAATATTTTTTGTGCTGAGCGGTTTCTTAATATCAGGAATATTAATGAAAAACCGTGATTCCGCTGATCAGGAGAATAAAGGTATATTTTATTTCTTAAAACATTTCTATATCCGGAGGACGTTAAGAATATTTCCTGTTTATTATTTTACACTGGCGGTTCTGTATGTTTTAAATACCGAGAATATAAGGGCTGTCATTGGATGGTTTGTTTTATACATTTCAAATTATTATCTGTATTTTAAAATGGACTGGGCAGGTTCTCTGTCACATTTCTGGACACTTGCTGTCGAAGAACAGTTTTATATTTTCTGGCCGTTAGTTATTTTTTTTACTCCAAAAAAGCATCTTCTCAAAGTCATATATGTGCTTATCTTAACAGGAGTGTTATTCAGAGGATTTAATTTTCTTATAAATGACAGAACTGAATACCACACAATGTTTTCATATATGCTGACATTGTCCTGTATTGACGCATTCTCGCTCGGAGCCTTGCTGGCATATGCCAGAAATTACATTGATAAAAATATTGATTTAAACAAAGGAGTATATCTGTATGTACTATACGGAGTATTTTTGCTGATGATAATTTTAATGTTTTTTGAAATTAATGTTATCGATGTTGCAATGTCTAAATTTTGTATCTCAGTGATCGCATTATTTATGGTTTCAAAATTAAGTCTCGGAGCAGGCGGTATTTGGAAATTAATACTTGAAAATAAATTTATTATTTATATCGGTAAGATCAGTTACGGTATGTATATCTTTCATACATTTATTCCGGCAATATACACAGCTTTAAAAATTCCGCCTGCAAAATCTTTGATAGTAATGTTTGTAATTTATTTCTTAATGCTTCTGATAATTTCCTCAGTTTCATGGTATTTACTTGAAAAACCAATAAACAGTTTAAAAAAGAAATTCAGCTACGGCTGATATGCAGAATGACTATTTAAAAGGATTGAAAAACAATTATTACTGTCTTAACTTGTGTAAATTTTTTACATGAATAATGAATGAAGTCCTTGAGGAAATTCTAAAGACCGGATTTACGAAGAAATTAGACGGAAGCCCGCACAAGGTGATCGGACAAATAAGCGAAGAAGAAGGCAGCCTGATTCAGAAATGTATGACAGAAGCAAAAGCGATCGTCAGCGTGGAAATAGGACTGGCATTCGGAACATCAGCTCTGTACATTTGCGAAACTCTCAGGAAGAATAAAAACACCAAACACTACATCATAGATCCTTACCAGAATTTTGAGAACAGTTACGGCGGTATCGGACTCAACAATCTCAAACGTGCCGGATACGGGGATATTATTCACTTCATAGAAAAACCTTCACATCTCGGACTTGCAGAACTTGAATTAAACAAAGTAATAGTGGACTTTGCTTTCATTGACGGATGGCATACATTTGATCATGTGATGGTGGATTTTTTCTTTGTTGACAAAATTCTCCGGATAGGCGGTACAATGATACTTGATGACGCTGACTGGCCGGCGATAGAAAAAGTATGTTCATTTATTTCTTCAAACAGAAGTTATGAATTCATTGGAGGCTCTTCTCAGAGAAGCAGTCTCGGCGAAAAGAAAAACAACGGTAACGAAACAGGTATATCAAATAAATTAAAGAATATGATTGGGAAGAACGTTTCTGCCGCGCCCAAATACGGCGCAATGGCATTCAGAAAAATCTCCCACGATGAAAGAAGCTGGGATCATTTCATAGATTTCAACTGACCGGTACATAAATAATTAATCTGTATTAAATTTTCAGATTCTAAAGATCTGATCTCTAAGAAATATTATATTCACCCAAATGGATAAAATAAAATCTTATGCGCTCCTGTTTGCAATTCCGTTATTACTTTTAGTAACTGCTAAAACTTTGCGTAATTCCGAAGGACCGTTTTATTTTAATGCAGGTTATGATCCGAATTATGTATATGCAGTCAGCTCATTGAATATACTGAATTCCGCGAATGCAGTACATGCCGACCATCCCGGCTCCACAGTGCAGCTTCTCGGCGCAGGCTATTTATTACTTTCAGGAAAATCTGTTCAGCAAATAACGGAATATGTTTTATCTGATCCTGAATCTTATCTTTACGGATTCAATTTACTTCTGATTTTTGTGACCGGACTCTGTATGTTTATCAGCGGTCTTATTATATTCCGGCTGACCGGTAAAATTTCATTAAGCTTTTTTATACAGATCACTCCATTTATTTCATCCACTCTGATATTTGAAATTACTCAGGCAACAGCCGAAATATTTTTAATTTCATTAATGATGCTCTATATCGCTTTAATATTTTCAGCAAAATTCTCCATAGAAAGATCCGGATATTTAAAATTCAGATATTCCATATTATTCGGTATCTTGTCCGGACTGTGTATGGCTACAAAGATCACATTTTTTCCGCTTCTCGTAATTCCTCTGATCATTCTGCCGGGATTTAAAAGAAAAACCGCTTTTATAATAATTACAGCATTAACATTTTTTGCAGTTACATTTCCGGTAATGGGATCATATGATTATTTTCTGAACTGGATAGGGAAACTTATAATGTATGACGGTCTTTACGGAGATGGTAATAAAGTAATTTTCAACATACATAGTTTCTTTAGTAATTTTATAGAAATGATACTCAAAGATTTTCTTTTCATAGTTGTATTCATTTCTGCAGTTGCCGTTTTATTCTTTTGTAAATTTAAGATCCGCGCAGAAGAAATTAAAAATAACTTTAACAGAAAGATCCTTCTGGCAATAGTAATTGCTTCAGCTGTTCAGATCATAGCTGTATCAAAACATTACAGTCAGCACTATCTTGTTCCGTCGATGATGCTCACACTGCTGACAGTTTATCTGATTTATTCATTATGCGGAGAGTATGAAATTATAAAATCAATAAAGAACAGGAAAAATTTCTTTATAATTATAGTCTCAGTATTTGCTGTAATTTCTTCTGTAATGATTTATAAGGTATATAAAGATGCAACTATTTTAACGGAAGAAACTAAAAAAGTCATTAAAATCGCTGACACTAAAGCGGATAGCTCGGTAATTGTAAACAGTTACGGAGCATCGAACAGAAAATACGGTCTGGTATTCAGCATGAACTGGGCAGGTAAGAATAGACAGCTTTACGAATCTATTATAAACTACAGATCAGGAAACTCTATATACGCTGATTTCTGGGATAACGAACTTACTTTTTATCATCCCGATGAAATTGTTAAAGATAAACTTCGCGACGCATCATCTGTATTACTGAGATTAAATAATTTTTATTTTAATACTAATGCGGTTACGGAATTCCTGAACTATCTTAAAGAAATAAATCCTTCCGGCAAATACGAACACCGTGAGCTGATCAGAATTAATTCCGGTGAGTGCATTATCGAATTCATCAAGAAGTAGTCCGTTATAAATTTCATCTTTAGTAAGCTTTCATTAGTTTACATTTAATCATTTTTTCCCGTGAGACATTTATTATATTTCTCATTAATAATTTATAATATTTGCCTGACAGTATTTTACATATTTAAACTGATTATAATATATAACTTAATTATTCAGACTCATCAGTTAAACCTTTTACCATTTAATTACAGATGACAGGCAGAAAAGAAAAAGTTATTGATCATCTGAATGCTGTTGCAAAGGAAAGGACCAAGTGGATTTCCCGCAACAAATACTATTATGAAAATATAGCAGGTTTTCTTAAATTCAATATTCCTGAAGGCAGCAGTATTGTTGAGATCGGATGCGGCATAGGGAATCTTTTATACGATCTGAATCCTTCACGCGGTGTAGGCATTGATATTTCCGAAGAAATGATATCAGAAGCAAAGGTCAGATATCCGCAGTTTGAATTTCTCGTAATGGATTCAGAGAATATTACTCTCAATGAAAAGTTTGATTTTGTTATAATATCGGATACGATCGGATATTTTGACGATGTGCAGAAATCATTTGAGCAGATACGAAAACTTTGCAGCGCTGAAACAAGAATAATAGTTACTTATGTCAATTTTCTCTGGCTGCCGGTTCTTAACTTTGCAGAATTTTTCCGGCTGAAGATGCCGCAGGTAAGAAATAACTGGCTGAATATTGATGATATTAATAACCTGCTCGGGCTCTCCGGATATGACATTATAAAATGCGGCAGGAAATTTCTTATGCCTGTGTACATTCCCCTGATATCAGCTTTTATGAATAAGTTCATTGCCAACTTACCTCTTCTTAACGAAATATGTCTTAATGAATTCATAATTTCCAGATGCATTTTTTCTGAACGTGAAGATAAAACAGTAAGCGTGGTAATACCTGCGCGCAATGAAATGGGCAACATCGAAACGATCGTTAACAGAGTGCCGGAGATGGGAAGTGATACGGAAATTATTTTTGTTGAAGGAAATTCAACTGATGATACCTATAATGAAATAAAAAGAGTCTGGGAAAAATACTCCTCAAAACGTAATATTAAATACTTTAAACAGGAAGGCAAAGGAAAAGCTGACGCAGTCAGAAAAGGTTTTGAAAATGCGGGCGGTAATATTCTTATGATACTGGATGCAGATATGACAGTCCCGCCTGAAGATCTTTCTAAATTTTATAATGCCTATGTAAACGGTAACGGTGAGTATCTCAGCGGTACCAGGCTTGTCTACCCTCTTGAAAAAGAATCCATGAGAACTCTGAATATACTCGGAAATAAATTTTTCTCTATGCTGCTTACATGGATCTTAAATCAGAAGATCAAAGACACGCTTTGCGGAACAAAAGTAATCTCAAAGGAAAATTATATAAAACTGAAAGAAGTAAAAAAATTTCTCGGGAATGCTGATCCGTTCGGTGATTTTGATCTTATACTCGGAGCTTCTAAACTAAATTTAAAGTATGCTGAAATTCCAATAAGATATGACGCGCGTGTTTACGGAGAAACTAATATCTCCAGATTCAGTCACGGCTGGATGCTGCTTAAGCTGACAGTGTTTGCAATGTTTAAATTCAAATTTATCTGAGCTTGGAAAATATTTATGAAAAGCACAGGAAAGTCTGGAATGAAAAAAACTTCTCAGAGATATATATTCAGAATGGTATCTTAAGATCATGAACGATCTCAGCGGTGCAGCCGGCAAGACTGTCGAACTCGGAGGAGGAAGCGGAAATTTTAAAGAGTTTAAACCTGATGTCGTATCTGCAGACATTGTTCCTCTTGACTGGCTCGATATGTCATTTGATGCGCACGAAATGCCTTTTGCGGAAAATGAAATTTCCAATTTAGTTATGATAGATGTGCTTCATCATCTTCACGATCCGGTGAAATTTCTGAATGAAGCATACAGAGTGTTAAGCTCGGGCGGAAGGATTATTATGATTGAACCATTTCCTTCACCGTTTTCGCTGATGATCTATAGAAAATTTCATCCTGAACCCTTTGATAAAAACGCAGATTATTTTTCCGGATTAAATACTGCCGGCGATAAAGATCCATGGGATTCCAATCAGGCAATCCCCTATCTGATATTTTTTAAACATCTTAAGAAGTTTAATGAATTGTTTGGAAACAGATTCAGGTTTGTGAAAAAAGAAAAGTTCAGCTTTATACTCTATCCGGCTTCAGGCGGATTTGAGAATAAGCAGATGATCCCGGATTTTATGACAGGATTTTTTAAGCTTATCGAACGATCACTCAGCCCGGCAAAGGATCTTCTTGCATTCAGATGTTATGTTGTTCTTGAAAAAATAAAATGAAAAAGAATTTTTTAATTCCGGCGCTTCTGATACTTCCGGTTATTTTGTTCATTTCAGCCGGACTGCTTAAGTATGCGCAGGGTCCTTATTATCTGAATTTTTACGATCCCAGTTATGTCTATCTCATAAACGGACTTAATCTGGCGCAGCTTGAAGGATTTGGGGTCGGGCATTTTGATCATCCCGGGACTACAGTTCAGGTGATTTCCGCAGTAGTTGTGAAATTTTATTATGCTGTATCATCTTCCGGCATAGACATTGTGTCAGATGTATTTTCCAGACCTGAAGCTTATCTTATAAAGATCAATATTTTTCTGAACTTCATTAACTGTCTGTTTCTATTTCTTTTCGGATATTTTATTTACTCTCTCTCGAAAAATATTTTCCTTACATTCTTTTTAATGCTTTCTCCGTTTGCTTCCACTGAGTTATTTTACGGGATGATCATAGTTACGCCTGACAATCTTCTTATCTCAGCTTCTTTAATGACTTTGGGAATAATTTTTTATTGTCTTCATAAAAAAGAATCAGACTTACAGTATCGCGGAAGTAATAATATTCGCCGTTATAATCGCATTTGGACTTGCCACTAAACTGAATTTCATCCCGATGCTTTTTATTCCAATGATAATTCTGAACGGTTATAAAAACAAATTTCTGTATCTGTTTTTTATCCTGATATTTTTTGTAATTTTCATTCTCCCGGGGATTTATAACATAGAATATTTTCTTAACTGGGTGGAAGGACTGATATTAAAAGAAGGTAAACACGGTAAAGGCGGAGCTAACATAATTGACCCCGGCTCTTTCTCAAAAAATCTTGTTAATGTCTTCACGAAAGATATTCTTTTTGCTGTCTCGTATTTTACAGTTCTTTCGACTTTCGTTTATTTGCTGTATGCTAAATTAATTCAGAAAAAAGATTTCAGCTTTATTAAGTCCCCGGTCCTTACACGAATTCTGACTGCTATTTTTACAGCAATGACTCTGCAGATCATTATTGTTTCAAAGCATTATGCGCAGTATTATATAATCCCTTCATTTATGCTATCTCTTACAGGTCTGTATATCTCATATTTAATTATCTGCGAATTATATCCCGGTAAATTTAAGAATAATGCTAAAATTATCTATGCCGGCATTATGTCTGCTTTAATAATCTGGTTTTCGTATCAGATAGTTTCATCTTACTTCGAAGGCATAGAGCAGAGTGAAGATGCTATGTCAATGGTAGAATATATTGAAAAGAAATATCCTGACTATATTATTATCCCTTCATTCGGAAGCGCAAATACCGAAGCTCCGCTTGCATTCGCTTCGCAATATGCAGGTAGCCGGCGGGAAGTATATAAAGACATACTCGAAAGAAAACTCAGGTCTGATATCTATTTCAATCAGTGGGTAAATGAATTTTACTATTTACCGGTTAATCCAAATTCAGTCAGCAATCTTAAAAGCGGGAAACCCGTTCTGCTTCAGCTCAGCCGGTACGGATCAATTAAGGAATTCAGAAATAAATTATCGGAAATAACAGGTTACAAAAATATTGAGTATAAAGTGATCTTCACAAACGAAAATAATGAAAGTGTATATGAAATTTTAATGAGATAACAATTCATCTGATAAGATTATACTCCCCGCTTCTTCCTGTAATTTTTAATAAATTTTCGCCGTCGCCGTTGTTGGTGTTTTCAAAAAGTTTGCATAAGTTTCATTTGAATTAATTTTCGCATTTTATGCAAACTTTTTGATCACCAACAACTGACTTAACTGTGCAACTATCTTGATACTTCGCAGGCAGTGATGTTGGTGGCCAAAAATTTGCAAGAGATATACAGATAACTTTAAGTTATAATGCTGCAAATTTTTGGAACACCAACATCGGCAAAAAATTGCTCATGAATTCTTTCGGCAATTTTTCAAAGGCGGTTATACTAACTATTTTAACAGGATCCTTTAAATTTAAAAAAATTCATACCTATAAATTTATGGTTCTATAAGAAATGAAGTGGGTCTCTATTCTTATTTTGAAATATATTTTCACAAATTAAAAAAATACATTTGTCATTCCCGCGTGCTTCTGGCGGGAATCCAATCAGGAATTATCAATAATGATTATATGAATACATTGATGCAAAGGAAAATCCTGAATAGGATAATTTGTTTTTTTGAAATCGTATGAAAGGAAGATCTGCTTGATCCGAATTTGTTAAAACGAGACCGTTTTATGACTGGATTCCCGCCAGAAGCACGCGGGAATGACAACCATTTGTTTTGTTATTTTAAAACAGTCTCAAACCTTAGCGGCAGAATTGGCATTCAAAATTTTTCCACAGTAAATCATATAGAACCAAATTTATTTTAGAAACCGTATCAGATAAAAATGATTACAAACTACTTTGTAAATTCCTAATGATAATTGAATTAATAAATTGATTTAATTATTTTTCTGCTTTCAAATTCAGAACGAAAGAGGTAAATATTGTCTACAGAAAATTCAAATAAACTGCCGAAATTTAAATTCCCGCTTGCAGGACAGAAAGCCCGTGAACTGCCTATGGGCTGGGCTAAGCAGGCAACGGTAGCTGACTTCCCCGTTTCAAAAAACATAGCCGGAGTACTGATGTATCTTAAACCGCAGGGTCTGAGAGAACTGCACTGGCATGCCAATGCAGCCGAATGGGGTTATGTAATTTCCGGAAATGTAAGAACAACAATTATAAATCCTGATGGTCAGTATGAAACTAATGAATTTAAAGAAGGCGATATCTGGTATTTCCCGAGAGGGCACGGTCATTCCATTGAAGGACTCGGACCTGACGGAACGACATTTATGCTTGTCTTTGATAACGGCGCATTTTCGGAATTCGCAACATTCAGTATTACTGACTGGCTTGCTCAGACACCGCGGGAGATAGTTTCGAAAAATCTGAATGTCGATGCAGCCGATCTTGATGGTCTTCCGGATAAAGAAGTTTATATAGTTGATATAAAAGAAAAATTAGTAAGCAAAAAATTAAACTCATCACCTCTTACTCATAAATACAGTCTTCTATCTCAGAATCCTTTAAGAAACTGTGACGGCGGGAAATTATGGCTGGCTTCATCGAAAGTATTTCCGATTTCATCAACTATGTCAGGCGGTATACTTTTACTGGAGCCGGGAGCTCTCAGAGAACTTCACTGGCATCCTAACGCCGACGAATGGCTATATGTAATTTCCGGAAAGATCAGACTTACGGTTTTTGCATCTTCAGGACTTTCTTCTGTGAATGAACTTTCGGACAGTGATATCGGATATACGCCGATGGGATACGGACATTCCATTGAAAATATCGGCGATGAAGAATGTAAGTTATTAATAGTATTTAACAGCGGCGTGTATGAAGAAATATCATTGAGCTCATGGCTTGCTTCCAATCCGGATGAACTTGTTGCGGCAAACCTGAATCTTCCTCCGGAGGTTGTGAGAAAATTTTCAAATAAGGAAACGTTTATTTTAAGCGGCAGGAAAAAATAATTTCCCGGATCTTACATTCAGTTTATTTTTTTAATTTTGAAAGCAGCCAGTCCTTTTCCGCTACCGGAGAAGTATTCTTTATCTTCTTTGCAAGAAATCCAAGAGTAACTTTATCATTTTTTTCCGTAGCCCTTAACAGCTTGAGAGTGAGATCTATGAAATTCAGATGTCCCGCCTTTCTTGAATCCGATATTTTTTTATTTCCTGAGAAGAAGTGTTTATAAGTATCGGCTGTCATGAGGACGTTGTCATAATATCCCAGCTCAAAGTATATTTTCATTTCAAGATTCTTCACATTAATTTTTTCCATCATGTCCTGCGCGCGGAGCTTTGACAAATGCTGCAGAGCTTTTCCGTTATCCCCTTTACTGTGAAAAATATATGCAAGATAATAGTTAAGCATGTCATCTTCGTTTTCCTGGAGACGGTGAAAATTATTCCTGATAAAATTTTCAGTCCAGGTGAATTTACCGGTTCTGATCCCTGTCTTTACGATGTTTGTAAATGTGGATTCCACAATGGTGCCGGTCACAGTCGGTGAAAGCACGTCATATTTTATCTTCTCCTCATAGATCTCATAAAGATATTTAATGTAATCCGTGTCTCCTTTATTGTATCTGTTAAGACAGTAATTTTCCAGTGATACAAGAATGTTGTAATGAGAAAATCTCTCTATTGAATTTCCCTTCTGCTTCACAAGCTTAAGTGTCTTCTTAAATACATCCTCCTTTTCAGGATAGATCACAAGCACAGTAGTATTAAACATGAGAATTACTTCAGGGTCAATTATTTTGTGATTCATATCTGCAAAGGTCATAAGCTCGTCGAATAGAATCATTTCGTATTCTGTCTTAATAAAAGTTTTCAGAATCTCATAATTCTGATAATACGCCATCATCTCTTTCAGAAAATAATTCACAAGCTCCATTATTCTGTGCTGCTGCTCTTTATAATCTTTATACTCCAGTTCGCGGTTTAGCGCTATATTCTTTATACAGTCAAGTATATACATATCTATAAACCTGCTCTCCACTGACCTGATATTATTTTTAATATACGTCTCCGTGCTTTCAATTTCCTTCAGCAGCAGATTCTTTATTTTCCTGTCGTAAAGTTCCTGAGATAAAATCTTTCCTGACTCGACTTTATCATTACTTACTCTTAAATGTATTAAAAACTTTTTTGAAAGCTGGAACAGATCAGAGATCAGATTCCTCATAACTTCATCACTGTATTTCCTGCCCGGATACATTATTTCCCATATCTGTATTTTGGAGATCTCCGCTTCTGAAGTCACAGGCAGAAATTTCTTCAGCGCGCTGAAAAGCTCCGTGACCTTTTTACTTCTGCGGTTAAACATATAGCAGCAGATAAAACTTTCGAACAGTTTTAGCTCTTCTGCAGAAAATGTTCTTAAAATATTAAAGAGGTTAGTGTTTTTCATAAATGACATCAAAATAGTTGTGCTACAATTTGTAAAACGTAAAACTAACTTTCTATTCATTTTTAAAGGTTTTGAAAGTGTATTCCTGTTATAGTTGTACTACAATTAACTCAATTTTTCTTTTGAACAGGCAATAACTTTTACGATTTTTGTATAGAATTTAAAAATAACTTAAACCAAATAAAAAAATGAAAATCAAAAACTTACTAAACGAAAGCACAGTTTCAAAAGCAGTCATCTTAACATTTATCTTAATGATACAGATCTTTTTTACAGGAGCCGGTTCATTGAATGCTCAGATAGTAATTAACGAAAGTTTCAGATTTACCGCGGGCGATCAGTATATTTCCGAATCAGCGGATACTGCAAATGTAACAGAAGGAAATTCAGGAGCAAATGTAACATGGAATTTTTCAGCAATAAATTTACTCGGTAATGAACTCCAGACTGAATTTGTAAATCCAAACGGTTTACCGGGAAGTTCATTTTTCCCGGGAGCAACACTTGCCCAGCAGTTTGACGGTACATATGTTTTTGCAAAAGATGAAGGCAATGCACTCTATTCAATGGGAATGTATTCTGAGGAACTTGGAGTGAGATCATACACAGATATGCAGAAAGTATTTCAGTATCCTTTTTCATTTGGTAACTCATTTTCTGATAATTATTCTTCAGTAATGGAAGGAAAAGAATTCAATGTACATTCAAATGGTACATCTGTACTTACAGGTGACGCATGGGGTACACTTATACTTCCGTCGGGATCTTTTACAAATGCTCTGAGAATAAAATCAGTAACAGATAATATAGACACGATCTATTTCAAAGGATCATCAATAGTTTCCGCATCGCAGATAACTAATTACAGCTGGTATGTAAGCGGATCAAAAGCGCCTGTGCTCAATATTACATATATCAGAACTCCTTTCAGCAATCTGAAAACCGTAAGTTATGTTCATGCAACTCCAACCTCCGTCTCAGATCCTCAGAATGAAATTGCAGAAAAATTTACACTCGGGCAGAACTATCCGAATCCGTTCAACCCTTCTACCAAAATAAATTTCTCAATCGTAAAATCCGGTCAGGTATCTCTTAAAGTATATGATATGACGGGAAAGGAAGTAGCAGTGCTTGCCAATGAATTTTATAATGCAGGGAATTACACAGCAGACTTTGACGCAGCTTCACTTACTTCAGGTACATACTTTTACAAACTGGAATCAAACGGGATAAGCGAAACAAAGAGGATGATGCTTGTAAAATAACGGCAATCGGCCGCTCAGGAGTGTTTTAAAAGATCTGTTAAGTTTAAAGACTTAACAGGTTTTTTTTTGAATATTTTCGAATATTTCTTAATATATTTTCTTGTTGCTATTAGCTTCATTGCGGAGATTTTTTATAACCTCATCTGCTGTTCCTTTAAAAATTATTTTGTCCTTATAATCTTTAACAGCTTCCTTTACTTCATGAACAAGCTTTTCGGAATATCTTTCTTTTTCAATACCGGTTTTCATAATAGATTTAATATTAATATTAAGCTTGGAATTTCAGACATTATAAAATATGAATAAATCTAAATTTATAAAACAGTATTCTGACAGAAGTTTTTAAATTCTCTGTGCACGACAATTTTTTTTACATAAGTCTGCAAAATATTTTTATTATGAGAATCAGAGCTTACATCCCGGAGGGATGTGATATTGGCAGCAATCAATGATATGAATGTAATATCAGTCCCGTCAGGGACGAAATATTTTCTTATTCCGGTTCTTTTAAAATATATCTCTCATCAAATTCAATTTCACATACCGTCTCCACGGGACTAAAAATCTTACTCTCAAATTTCTACCAATATATAATCCCTACGGGACTAAAATTCTTATTCTCATTTTGCTACCAATATATAGTCCCTACGGGACTTAGTTATAATAATATAAATCAAAATCACTTTTATCACGTCTAATTGCATCCTATTAAAATTGACGTGTACAGAGATTTAAATTGAGCATTTTTAGTTAAAAATCTGATATGCATTTCACTCACAAAAAGACACTCGGACTTTTTTTCACCCGACTGGCATTTGTAATGAAGGCAAAATATGTATAATGTCATTCATACTTTCATTGTAAAAAATTATTAATAAACATATCTTTGTTCACAATTTTTAACAAAATTATACAAAACTCAGTCAGAGCATTCGGTTTTGACATGTGCAATTTATGACCGGAAAAAATATAATTCCCCACGATCTGACAATCTCAAAAAAGGACAGAAATAAACTACTTGGAAACAGGTCATTCGTGATCTGGTTTACCGGACTTTCAGGGTCAGGTAAATCCACACTGGCGAATGAAACGGAAAAGATCCTGAATAAAAAAGGGTATCTGACCTATATACTTGACGGTGATAATATAAGGGGAGGTTTGAACAGCAACCTCACTTTCAGCGAAGAGGACAGAAAAGAAAATATAAGAAGGATCGGCGAAGTGGCGAAGCTGATGGTAGACGCGGGTATAATTGTTATTACGGCATTTATTTCCCCGTTCAGAGAAGACAGAGATAAGGTGAGAAATTTGCTCGGTGAAGATGAATTCATAGAAGTTTATCTGAATACTCCGGTTGAGAAATGTGAAGAGAGAGATGTAAAAGGTTTATATAAGAAAGTCAGAGAGGGAGAGATAAAGGATTTCACGGGAATTAATTCACCTTATGAGATACCTGAAAATCCGGAGGTTATTATCGACACGGCTGAAAATACAGCAGAAGAATCAGTGAATGTTTTATTAAATAAAATAGAACCAATTTTAAAAAAAGTATAGTATTGGAAAATTATAATTTAAGTTATTTAAGAGAGCTCGAAGCGGAATCCATTTTTATAATACGTGAAGTTGCAGCACAGTTTGAAAAACCTGCGCTTCTCTTTTCCGGCGGTAAAGATTCAATACTGCTTGCGCATTTATCACGTAAGGCTTTTCATCCGGCTAAAATTCCATTCCCGCTTATTCATATCGATACAGGTCATAACTTCCCGGAAACACTTACTTACAGGGATGATCTTATAAAAGCTCTCGGAGTAAAATTAATAGTCGGATCAGTTCAGGACAGTATAGATCAGGGAAAAGTAAAAGAGGAAAAAGGATTTGATGCCAGCAGAAATATGCTTCAGACCGTCACGCTTCTTGACACGCTTGAGGAATATAAAATAGACGCTGCAATGGGCGGCGCGCGCAGGGATGAAGAGAAAGCAAGAGCAAAGGAAAGATTTTTTTCGCACAGAGATGAATTCGGACAGTGGGATCCGAAAAATCAAAGACCGGAACTGTGGAATATTTTCAACGGAAAGAAAAATCCCGGCGAGCATTTCAGAGTGTTCCCTATCAGCAACTGGACTGAGATGGATGTGTGGAATTACATTCACATGGAAAAGATTGACATGCCTGTAATTTATTTCACTCATAAAAGACTTTGTATCAGAAGAAACGGTACGCTCCTTGCGCATTCGGATTATCTTAATATCCGCGAATCGGAAAAACCTGAAATGCTCCAGGTGAGATTCAGAACCATCGGTGATATGACCTGCACAGGCGCTGTAATGTCAGAAGCAAATTCTCTTGAAGATATCATAAAAGAAGTTTCAATTTCAAGACAGACGGAAAGAGGCACAAGAGCTGACGATAAAAGATCTGAATCTGCTATGGAAGACCGGAAGAAAGAAGGATACTTTTAAATTAGGAATTAGTCAGTCACAAGTCAAAATCTACTCAAAATGGTAAGATTTTTAGTGTTCAGGATCAGAAAGAAAACTTACCACAGAGACTCAGAGACACAGAGAATTTTAAGAATGAATTTATTATTTTGTTAAGTTTTTATTAACAATTAAAAATGTAATTATGGATAATGAGAGATTGAATGAGTTAAGTGGGAAAATACTAGATGCAGCAATTGAAGTGCATAGAATATTAGGTCCAGGTTTACTGGAAATAGTATATGAAATTTGTTTATGTAAAGAATTAGCTTTAAGGAACATAGCATTTAAAAGGCAAGTCTTAATTCCAATTATTTATAAAGAGTGTTCATTAAACTATGATTTAAAGTTAGACATTTTAGTCGAAGATCTAATTGTTGTTGAATTAAAATCTGTTGAAATTATGCATCCTGTTTTCAAAGCACAACTATTGAGTCATCTTAAACTAACAAATAAAAAATTAGGACTTTTAATAAATTTCAATGTTCCCAAGTTGATTGAGGGATTCAAAAGAATTATAAATTAAAAAGCAATAAGTTTTTTCTCTGTGGCTCTGTGTCTCTGTGGTAAACCTTGGTTAAAAAGTTTAATGGTGAATCCTTTTTGGTTCTGGCTATGCCATTATATGAATTAGGAATTACGAGTTAAATGCTACAAGTTACAAATATTAAATTTAGTTAAATTTATAAATAAGTTTTCATATAATATATAATGATAAATTATAAAAATAATGAACTGCTGAGATTTACTACTGCCGGGAGCGTAGATGACGGGAAGAGTACACTGATCGGAAGAATGCTTTATGATTCGAAATCTATTTTCGAAGATCAGCTGGAAGCGGTAAAGAAATCCAGCGAATACAAAGGACTGGATTATGTTGACCTCTCGCTTCTGACAGACGGTCTTAAAGCTGAAAGAGAGCAGAGCATTACTATGGATGTTGCATACAGATATTTTTCAACCCCGAAAAGAAAATTCATGATCGCCGATACGCCGGGACAGATTCAGTATACAAGGAATATGGTAACCGGAGCATCCACTGCAAATCTTGCTGTCATACTTGTGGATGCAAGGCACGGTATTGTCGAACAGACCTGCAGACATTCACTCATCGCGTCATTACTTAAGATCAGTCACATAGTTTTATGCATCAACAAAATGGATCTTGTCGGATACAGCAAAGATGTTTATGAAAAGATAGTTGAAGACTATAAGAAATTTGCAACAAAGCTTGAAGTCAGGGATATTCAGTTCATTCCGATAAGCGCTCTGATGGGGGATAATGTAGTAGACAGATCGGGAAATATGGACTGGTATGAAGGATCGACGTTATTGTATCTTTTAGAAAACGTTCACATTGCAAGCGACAACAATCACATTGACTGCCGTTTCCCGGTGCAGTTTGTAATAAGACCGCAGTCAGATCTGAATCACGATTACCGCGGATATGCCGGAAGAGTTGCAAGCGGCGTGTTTATGCCGGGAGATGAAGTTTCCGTGCTGCCTTCCGGATTTACTTCAAAGATAAAATCGATAGATACATTCGAAGGTCCGGTATCTGAAGCGTTTGCTCCTATGTCCGTTACACTCCGCCTTGAAGATGAAATTGATATAAGCCGCGGGGATATGATTGTGAGAGTTCATAATCAGCCGGAATCAGGTCAGGATATAGATGTAATAATCTGCTGGCTCAGCAACCATTCAATGAATCCGTCTGCAAAATATCTTCTTATGCATACCACAAAGGAAGTAAAAGCCATCATAAAGGAAATAAACTATAAGTTCGATATAAACACACTGCACCGTATCGAGGATGATAAGGAAATAAAAATGAATGATATTGCGCGGATAAAACTTCGCACTACGCAGCCGTTATTTTATGACAGTTACAAAAAAAACAGGAATACGGGAAGTCTTATACTCATTGATGAAGCGACAAAAGTTACTGTGGCTGCGGGGATGATAATATAAGTAAAATGTATATATGGATTTATATAAACTTTCAAAAACATTTTAGTACTAAATAATTATTTTTAAATTAAACTATGTCCAATAATAAATTCCCTTATATCCAAACATTCGAAATGGATGACATTAAATTCAAATATTGGGTTACTAATGAACTTTACGAAAATTTGTATGAACCATCAAAATGGAAAAACTGGATTTTAACTGAAGAGTATAAAAAATTTATCAAAAAAGGTGATAAAATATTAGAAATAGGGAGTGGTAATGGATTTACAACTTGTCTGTTTAAAAGCATAACAGGGAATGAGGGGATTGTTGTGGGAGTTGAACTAGTTCCAAATAATTGTTTAATCGCTAATTCTATGATAGCATTAAACCAGTTCGAGAAATGTCACATCCTGAATTTTGCTGCATATCAAAAGAGCGGAAAAGAAAATTATAAGAATAAAGACAATGGAGTACTAACATATTCTGAAAGTGAAGAGACTTCTAAAATTGATACGATGGAGTGTGATAAACTTATTAAAGATTACGGATTTTTTGATATTATCATACTTGATGTAAATGGCTTTGAGTTAAACGTACTCAAAGGCTGTTCAGAGCTGCTAACAAGCAAGCCCAAAATCATTTTAAATTTATTTGAATTTAAAACGCCTTTTAATACTTCGAATTTTCAGGAAATTTTGGACATAATTGATGCAAGTAATTATGAAGGTCTTGTTTACATATTTGCTGAAAATAAACTTGTACCTTTTGACTATGAATCGTTAAACAATTCTAGCCAGGTTCAAGAATATTATTAAGCTCTAAATCTCAGGATAACAAATTAAATGATTCCATTGAATCTGATCTTATTAAAAGGAAAATATTGATCGAGAAGAATATTCTGCGATGTTATTTAAATACGAAAAGTATTATAATGAAAGTGATAAACTATGGATGAAATATTATATCAATTTACCATTTTCAAAAAAAAGGCGAAAAGGAAATATAGCATTATTCCATTTAGGGAGATGTGGCAGTTCTGTGCTTGCTTTTATGCTGAAAAGTAACCCTGATATTTTCTGGGATGGTGAAAACATAGGTGACTTTTATTTAAAGAAACTTGAAAGTGAAAAATTACATGGTAATGTAAATCATTTAAGTGATATTGTAGCTGATGTAGAAGAACTTAAAATGACAAACAATCCTATTACTTTTTTAAAAATTCGAATGTACTGGACATTAAAAAAATATTATGGATTTGAAACCAAATTTTCCAAAGGTGAACACTTGAGGGAAGAAATATTAAATATACAACTTGATGACTATATTGATTTATTATCCAAAATTGGATTCGAAAACTTTATAATTTTAAAACGGGAAAATTATTTAAAGCAAATCCTTTCATACCATATAGCTGAAAAAACGAAAATTTATCATTCTACAAAAGATAAAACTATGCCTGATACTGTTAATATTGATGTATATAATTGCTGGATGGGTAGTATTGAAAAACCTTTATTAGAAATTTTTGAAGATATGGATAATGATTATACTGAATTAAACAACTTATTAAAGGATAAAAAATTGTTAAATCTAACTTACGAAGAAGATATTCAAAACGATCCTATAGTTGCTTATAAAAAAGTTTGCGATTTTTTAGATGTTGATTATCATTCTCCTAAGATAGTACATAAAAGAACAAATCCCTTTAAAATTGAAGAAATTGTTGAAAACTTTGATGAATTAAAATTATACCTGGATTATACAAAATATGCCTGGATGCTGGATTAAAACTGAATAGTTTTAAAGATTACAAACATACGAAAAAATTTTTAAAGAGAAATAGTTTACAATAAATAAAGTCTGACAAATAAATCCTATTACATAATGACTTCTTTCGACCAAAGAAGTTTTATATCCGGAGTTTATGATGAAAATCGGATAAATTCGTTAATCTTACAATAAATAAGTTTTATGGAAAATGTTTTAGTGCAAAATCTAAATAATGTTAGAGAAGATGAAATTATATATCCTTATACAGAAGAATACAGAAATGGAGAAATTAATTTTAAATATTGGGTAGTAGACGAATGCTCAAGATTTTTATATGATCCTAAAGATTTAGTAAATTCTAAAATATTAGAAGGATATAAATATTTAATTAATAAAGGAGATAACATCCTTAATGTCGGAAGTGGTTATGGTATTACAAATTGTATTATCCGGAATTTAATTGGTGATAAAGGTGCTATAGTGGGCGTGGATCCAATTCCAAGTAATTATTTAGTTTCAAATTCACATTTTGGATTAAACAATTACAGTAACTGCTTTTTTAAAAATGTTGCTGCCTCTTATTCAAATGATAAATGTATAGTTTGGAATATACCAAACAGTTCTGTCAGTTATGATCATACAGATGTTCCGGGTGAAACCATTGCTGTAAATTCAATAAGATGTGATGAATTAATAACTGAATTTGGTAATTTTGATACATTAATCTTAGATGTAAACGGATATGAATGGTTAGTTTTAAATGGCTGTTTTAAAATTCTGACAACGAATGTTAATTTAGTGATCAATTTAGATTATACCTTACTGAGTTACAATAATTCTACATATGAAAATATTTTTGATATTATAAAAGTTGATCAGTATAAAGGATTGATGTTATTAAAAAACAGCAACATACTTGAAGAGTTTGATCCTGACAAATTATTATTGAACAAAGAAAGTGCAGTAATATTTATAAAGCCAAAAGATTTTAACAATACCAATGAAAAAAATAAGAAAGTCGGTTTAATCAAAAATTTTGAGGACATTTTGACCAACGTTGCTGAGGAAGGCATTACTCCGGAAGCTATACATAAAACCGGCAAAAATTTTGATGAGACCGATAGGTTATGGTTGAGATATTTTCTTAACAAACCATTTGCCAAAAAAAGAAGAAAAGGAAATATTGTAATGTTTCATCTTGGAAGATGCGGGAGTTCAGTTCTTGGAAGCTTATTGGATCAGCATCCTCAAATTCACTGGGACAGTGAGATTTTTCATTATATTTATAATAATGAAATGGAAGAAAAGAAAATGACTACAGATCCTATGAATTTACTTAAGATTCGAATGAGCTGGCCTCACAAAGATTATTATGGATTTGAAACAAAATTTACTGAAGAAGAACATTTGAGAAAAGAATTAGCAAATATGAACATTCTTAATTATTTGTCAGCTTTATCTGACTTAGATTATGATAAATTTATTTTGTTAAAAAGGAAAAATTACCTTAAGCAGATCATATCATTAATAGCTGCCAAACAGACAAAAACATTTCATACAACTACTGAAATGAAAGAAGCAAATAAAGTAAAAATTGATCCGAAGAAAGTATGGTTTGGGAATAAGACTTTTACATTGGTCGAACTTTTTGAATATTTTGACAAAGAGTATAAAGTGTTAGAAAATTTAATATCACAAAAAAATTCGCTGTCACTAACCTATGAAGATGATATTCTTGAAAATCCTTTGGTTGCATTTAATAAAGTATGCAACTTTTTGGGAATTCACAGTAATGATCCTTCAATAATTCATAAGAGGACAAATCCTTTTGCTGTCAATAAATTAATTGAAAACATAGAAAAAATAACTAAAGTGATTAAACCAACTAAATATGCCTGGATGTTAAATGATTAGGATATTAATTACAAAATTTGCTCACTCACCTTAAAAAAAATACAGAAAATACTTACAAGGATATTTAGGTACAGAATCTTCTCAGGAATTCAAAGAAAAATTTAAGGAAACCAATGAGCTGGATTATAAAATATATAACTATTGTTTAGAAAAATTTTCAAAGTTATAATCCGGGGTTTTAAAACTCTTATCAATTCTTTTACTGCAGCAAGAGGGTCGGGAGTATGTTCTATTACATCAGATGAAATAACAAAATCAAATGTATTTTCTTCAAACGGCAGATCCAATAAAGAACCTTCAATGCCTGTTGCAGACGGATTTTTCTTGATTGTAAGTTGCACTAATTTCGGAGCTATATCGAGTGAAGTAACTTTAGCTCCCCGTTCTATCGCCTTTTTTGTAAACAATCCCGTACCGCAGCCGCCATCCAGGAGAGTTTTATTTTTTAAATCTTCACTGCCTAAAAAATCATCAAATATTACTTCGATTCTTCTGTTAGTATCATACATATTCATGATCGAATCAAAATCATCTGCAATGGTATCGTAGAATTTTTCTTTATCCATTTTATACATTTGTTTTTTTAATTAAAAAATAAGGTCTTTTCTTACTTTGAATATATAATTTACCGATATACTCCCCGACTATTCCTATCAGTATCATATTAATACCTCCTATAAATAGTATACTTACCAGTACTGACGCCCAGCCCTGGAGTGTTTCATCTGTAAATAACGCCATTCCTACAGCATACAAACCATAAATTGCAGATAAAAATGATATTGTGACTCCCATGAGTATCGCTAATTTTAAAGGTCTTATTGAAAATGAAGTTATGCCTTCGATTGCAAAATTAATCATTTTCGATAATGAATATTTCGTAGTACCGGAATGTCTCTTATGGGGAATATATTCTATAAATGTCTGCTTGTATCCGATCCAGCTTATAAGTCCTCTGAAAAACAAGTGATATTCAGTAATATCATCTACCAGAACGCGGACTATTTTTTTATCAAGCAGACGAAAATCTGCAGCGCCCTGCTTTATTTCTATATCGGATAAGTTATTTATTAAATTGTAAAACACAGAGGCGGTGAATTTTTTAAATCCGGATACATTCTCAATATCTTTTCTTACAGTATATACAATATCGTAACCTTCTTTCCATTTTTCAATCATTGACTGCAGGAGCTCCGGCGGATGCTGCAGATCGCCGTCCATGCTGATAACACAATCACCGGATGAATATTCAAGTCCCGCTCTTAATGCGCTCTGATGACCAAAGTTTCGTGAAAAAGATAAAAATTTTACATTCTGATCTTTGACTGAAAGCACTTCCAAGATATTTAATGTATTATCATTGCTGTTATCATCTACAAAAATAAATTCAATTGCATACCCGGGAAGTGATTCTTTAATTTTTTTATATAATAATTCAACATTACCTTCTTCATTATAGCATGGAATTACTATACTTATTTTTGATCCAGTGAAATTTTCCGTCATTTATAATTTAAGAAGTTAACTTAAGATGATTGTATATGTGCTTAGAAAGTGAAATAAATTATTGCAAATATACTTATAATGATTTATAAATGCAGTTCTGTTAAAATATCAATACATATTCTATTAGAAAAAAGAATTTTAAAAAATTGAAATAGAAAGCAAGTAATAAGACAATTCATGAATTTAAGCATTTTAAATTTTTTAAATTATAAATAGCTTAACCCGATTTATTCATTAATTTATTAATAGTAAGTAAGCTTATGAAATATACATTTTAATGGATTCGCTGAAAATTAAATATTTCAATTTCAATGAATTATAAAAAAATCGTTAATAGTAATTTATTTGTTTTCATTTTATTTCTGCTAATTTTTTATTCAATATTCAGATATTCGGAATCATTTAATAAAGGATATAATATTGTTGAAGACCATGCTTATATACTGTCCGATCTCGCCTTAGATACCACGTCTTTTACTTCGGTGTATGAAGATCAGTTGAAAACTGAATTCAAAGGGCATAAAAGATTCAGACCGGTTTGGTTGCTGTACTTTTTGACTTCAGTTAAGATATTTGGTTATAATTTATTATTGTTAAATATTTTTATCTCAATTCTTGGAATATGCACTGCTTTTTTTCTTTATAGATTTTGCAAAAATATAGGTTTTAGTGCAGTACAATCTTTTTTATTTGCTTTACTCACCCTGATAGGTCCTGCCACAATTATGTATTCCCGTCCGCCAGATTCTGAAATATTTGGCATGTTTATGTTATCTTTAACATTATTCTTTTTATCTAAAAGTATTTTCTCGGAAAAAAATCAGATTTTATATAAATTCTTTTTTTTATTTACATTGATGATTACATCATTAAGTAAAGAAAGTTTTTTAATTTTAACTCCTGCCATTTTATTTTTATACTTATGGTTGTACCATTTTAGAAATAATACCGGAATTATTGAGACTTTTAAGAAAAATTATATTCTGTTAATTTTAACTTCTGTTTTATTCATATCTATAGTGCTTTTATTATTAAATTCCGTTGGTGTAAGTCGTGAAGGTTCTCATAATAATGTTAACATTAGCTTATTCTCAGTAAAAGTTTTTTCTGATTTTATTGATTCTTTTTTCAAAAAAAATTTTCTCTTAATGGCATTATTTGGCCTATTAATTTTTTTCGAAAATGAACTGCAAAAGAATAAACTATCATCTGACTACATAAAAAAACATTTAAAAAATATATTTATAGTATTTATTCTTGCATTTTTGATTTTTATACCTCAGTTTATTATTTATTACAGAAGTGGCTTTATTGAAGGGAGATATTATGTGCCTTATTTATTAGGGTATTCTTTTCTTATAATTTACATTTTAAAAATTATATTTGACAGTAAATCGATATCATCATTTCCAAAATATATTTATTTGTTTACAATTATAGCTTACCTGTTTATAGAAGTATTTACTGTTTCAATACCTGAAATTTCTGCATTTTCAAAAAGATGCAGGGAAAATACACAGGTAATAAATTTTTTAAAAAAATATCCTGATAAAAACTTATTAATTGTATTTGATCCTGCTCAACAAGGATATCAGGTAAGGTCATTAAAAATACATCTTGATTACCTTAATGTTAAAAAGAATTATAAATATGAATTTATAAAAAAGAAGGATATTAATATATTTTTTTCCGATACAGCCTTATATAATAAATCAATGAATTTTGCATTACGATTATTTGGAAATAATTTAGTTGATTCTAAAAAAGATAATTCTGATATAAGCACAATATTAATATATCATGATTTAAATAAAAATTTTATTGAAAAGAACAAAGATTGGTTTAAAGAAAGCAACTATAAAAAGAAGCAGACTATTTATTATACAATTTATTATAAATAATTAAGATAGTCGGTTTCGAAAATTATTTAGATTTAAAAAATAACTTTTTAAATGTATTATAATTTAATTTTAAAAAAGTATTTAAAACACAAAGTAACCTTATAAACTAAGAATACTTATTATATTCATCAAAAAACGGAGAAAAAATGCACAAATTCAAATTAGTCTCAAAATTTTTAATTATTATCTTAAGTTTTTCCTTTTCAAATGTATTTGCCTTACATTGGCATCAAAAAATTACTGTAAACAATAACAAAAGTGGAGAAGTAAGGCTTATTTATTCGACTGCTAATTCTGAGATTAATGCAAATGGATTCTTTAATTCCATTCCATTTGCTGATGATAAAATCAGGGCAACATATACTTCAGATAACAATACAATTCATAGCGTAAATGTCAGGAAAAGTTCTGATTCAACTTTTGCCAATGTTTTGATCAAATTTAAGGATATTCAGCAATTAATTACTGCATCAGGTTTTTCCAAAGCAAAAATAACATGGTATAAAAATGAAGATAGTACTGTATTTATGTATAATCAGGACAAGACTACTGATTTCCAATCAGGTTCTAAGATTTCTTTTGTTTTTGAATTACCTTCAACTGAAATATTGAGAACATCCGGTATAAAAGATAATGACAATACTGTAATGTATGGGGTTAAGTCAGAGAATATGGCAAACGGACCAGTATTTTACGTAGTTTTTAAAAACTCAGAAGAAAGTAAAAATTCCGCTTCCGATAATGATGAATCATATAATGAAAAAGAATCAGGCCGCTGCGGATTGTTTGGAATTGAAATGCCCATTATTTTTGGTTTTAGTATGCTTCTTTTAAGAATAAGATTCAAAAAATAACGTTTATACTCCTTCCGCATATAATCTCCAACCTTTAGTCCACTGATTGACTCAGGCATTATCGTTCAGAAAATTTTAAACTGCAGTAACGGATTTTACCGAAAGAAACTATCCCTTAATAATCCACCTGACATCGGTTTATGTTAATCCAAAGACAATTTTAGTATTAATTATCAGATTGGCCAACTTTACTCTTTGGTTCCAAAAGCAGCAACGTTGACAATAAACTTCCGAGTTTCTCATCTGTTTTTTTATCAATTTAATAGAGCATCGGTTCAAAGCCGAAATCAAGAACGTGAAATGGTGAATTCCTTTGAACTTTATGATACGGATACTAGTTCGTTCCAGAAAATTTTTCAAATCATTTTAATGAACCCCGTTTTCAAATCACTGATAATCTCTTAATTTAAGTGCTTCCGCGTCTTAACTGGAAAAAACCATAATTTTTGGAACTGTAATGCAGAACTTACCGCTGGGTTTTAAAACTTATATCAGTTCTTTCACAAAAGCAAGAGGATCGGGAGTATGTTCTATTACATCAAATGAAATTACAAATCAAATGTATTGTCTTCAAACGGCAGCTCTAATTAGGAACCGTCAATTCCTGTTGCAGAGGGATTTTTCTTTATTGTAAGTTCCACTAAGAATTTAAATTTTAAAATTGAAAAAGAAATCAAGTATAAGACAATTCATGAATTTAAGCATTTTAAATTTTTTAAATTATAAATAGCTTAAATTGATTTATTCATTACTTTATTTAATAATTTATAAGCTTATGAAAGATTTAATTTACATTATAATGAAGTCGCTAAGAATTAAATAATTTGAATCAAATGAATTATAAAAAAATCTTTGGCAGCAATTTATTTGTTTTCATTTTATTTCTATTAATTTTTTATGCAATCTTCAGATATTCGGAATCATTTAATAAAGGGTATAATATTGTTGAAGACCATGCTTATATACTCTCTGATCTCGCCTTAGAAACCATGTCTTTACTTCTTTTATGAAGATCAATTGGAAACTGAATTTAAAGGGCATAAAAGATTCAGACCAGTTTGGTTGCTTTACTTTTGACTTCAGTTAAGATATTTGGTTATAATTTATTATTGTTAAATATTTTTGTCTCAATTCTGGGAATATGTACTGCTTTTTTTCTTTATAAATTTTGCAAAAATATCGGTTTTAGTCCAGTACAATCTTTTTTATTTGCTTTACTGACATTGTTAGGACCTGCAACCATTATGTATTCTCGTCCGCCCGATTCTGAAATAATCGGGATGCTTATGTTATCTTTATCTTTATTATTTTTATCTAAAAGCATTTTCTCGGAAAAAAATCAGATTTTATATAAATTTCTTTTTTTATTTTCATTAATAATTACATCATTATCTAAAGAGAGTTTTTTGATCTTAACTCCTGCGGTTCTGGTATTATATTTATGGCTATACCATTTTAAAAATAATACCGGAATTATTCAGACCATTAAAAAAAATTATATTCTCCTAATTCTATCTTCTGTTTTATTTATAATCCTGGTGATCTTGTTAGTAAATTCTGTTGGAGTATCACGTGAAGGTTCACATAATAGTGTAAATATTAGATTACTCTCATTTAATATTTTATCTGATTTTATCGATACTGTTTTCAAAAAAAATTTACTTTTGATTTCATTTCTTGGTCTGTTAATATTTTTCGAAAATGAACTGCAAAAGAATTCATTATCATCAGATTATATAAGAAAACATATAAAAAATATTGTTATTGTAATCATTCTTGCTTTATTAATAATCGTACCTCAGTTTATTATTTACTATAGAAGTGGTTTTGTTGTAGGAAGATATTATTTGCCTTATTTATTAGGATATTCTTTTCTCATAATATACATTTTAAAAATTATATTTGACAGTAAATCAATCTCCTCATTTTCAAAATATATTTATTTATTTACAATTATAGCATACTTATTTATTGAAGTAATAACTATTTCTATACCAGAAATTTCAGCATTCTCAAAAATATGCAGGGAAAATACACAAGTTATAAATTTTTTAAGAGATTCACCGGATAAAAAATTATTAATAGTATTTGACCCTGCTCAGCAAGTGTATCAGGTAAGGTCATTGAAAATTTATCTGGATTACCTTAATGTTAAAAAGGATTTTAAATATGAATTTATAAAAAAGGAGAAAATTAATATATTTTTTTCCGATACTACATTATATAATGGAGCTAAGAACTTTGCATTAAAATTATATGGGGATAATTTAATCGATTCGAAAAATGAGAAGAATGACATAAGCACAATATTAATATTGCAGGGTCTTGATAACAAATTTATAGAAATGAACAAACACTGGTTTATAGAAAATAATTATATAAAAATCAAACTATTAATTATACAATTTATTATAAATAATCATTTCCCACCTAAAATGATATTGACAAATCTTCAGATGGGTAGTATGTGGATTGTGGGAAGCAGAAAGACGGATGAAAAAATCAAAAATTATAAAAGTATAAAACCATTAAAAGATTATGGAAACACTAAAAATAAAAAATACTAAAAATCATTTAAAAGCAGCTTGAATCTCTATTTAATTTCAACTAAAAATGACTTTATAGCATTGATCTTGTATTGTTGTAAATATGAGTAAAAAATAATAACTTTAATAAATTTATAATAATAACTATATTAATAAAATTAAACAGGAAAAAATAATGCTCAAAAAAACACATTTAATAACAACGTTTATTGTTTTTTTATTTCTTACATTTTCAAATTCAAATGTTTTTGCTTTATATTGGTATCAACATACTTCTATAAATAATGACAAAAGCGGTACTATTAAAATTTTCTATAAAACTGCAAATTCGGAATTGAAAGAGGCATATATTGATAACTTTTTTCCATTCTCAGAAGAAAAATCAAAGAAATATTTTCATCCGATAATAATATAATTCAAAATATTGCTATAAATAAAAAAAAGCAGGATTCAACCTTTGTAAACATTACACTATCTTTTAAAGATATAAGTAAAATTAATACTGCTTCGGCTTTTTCTAAAGTAAAAATTACTTGGTATAAAAATGGTGATAGCACGGTCTTTATGTATAATGTAGATAAGAATGATGAATTACCTGATAATGTTGATGCAAGCTGCACTTTTGAACTACCTGCAAAAGAAATTGTGGGATCAAGCGGTACAAAAATAGGCGACAATATATTTTCTCTTCCAATTAAATCTTCAAATTTCAAAAATGGATATACTATCTCTGCTGTATTCAAAAATTCAACCGATAATCCCAACAAGGAAACTACTACCGGAAAGGATGAAAAAGGATCGGGAGATGGCTGCGGATTATTTGGCATAGAAATGCCGTTAATATTTGGTCTTGGAATGCTCTTAATTAAACGTAGATATAAAAAATAAGTAATAGTAATAAAATAATTTTAATGGACAGATTATTTTAATATAATCTGTCTTTTTTTTCTGAATTTAAATAAATTAGATTAAGCTGATGTTTAAATTTTTCCGGAAGCCCACTGATGAGAATCTCATTGTAGGAAACATGAGAAAATTGCTGAAAGATCTGTATTTACGGGGTTTTAAACCTAAAAATATAGTAGATATTGGTGCAAATAATGGTGAATGGAGCAAATTAGCGAAAAAAATATTCAAAAATTCTGACTTTTTTTTGATAGATCCGCTAAAAGAAATGGAAATTGACCTGTCAGATTTTTGCAAAGTAAATCCGGGGTCTAAATATTTTCTTTATGGCGTTGGCTCAAAAAATGAAAAAAAATTTCTTACTTTAGGCGGTGTAAATTTAACCGGCTCTAATCTGATGTTTGAAGAAAATGAGCTTCTTAAGAAGGTTAATGAACAACGGGAAATTCAGATAATTACTTTAGATTCATTATTAGAAAATGGCGAACTGCCTTTACCCGATTTTGTCAAAGTTGATATTCAGGGATTTGAACTTGAAGCATTAAAAGGAGGTGAGAAATTATTTCAGATCACCGAAGTATTTATAATTGAGACGAATTTTTTTGAGTTTATGAAAGGAGTTCCTTTAGCACATGAAGTAATTATATATATGGCTGAAAAGGGATATGTTATTTATGATTTCCCGGGCTTCCTTCGAAGACCATTTGACGGCGCATTAGCTCAAATGGATGTCTGCTTTGTAAAGAAAAACGGTCTGTTAAGAAAGTCTAACAGTTGGTAGTTTTATTAAACATTATAAAGTCAATATATAATTTATTTTATCAAATTTTAGGATTAATTAAAATTTAGGTTAGTATATTTTAAGATCAATGATCCTTTTATTTTAATAAAATTATTTATTATGTTCAAATTAATTTATTCGGGAGTTTTAATAATTTTAAACGTTTTATTTTTTTTAACAGCTTCTGAAGTTATTGCTTTAAACTGGTATCAGGAAACAACTATTAATAATGACAGAAGCGGTATAATAAAAATAACATACTGGGACGAGACATCAAAATAAAAGAATCAGAAATATATCAGTCTCTACCCTTTTCTGAAGATAAAATCAGGTCATTTTATTCTTCTGATAATAATTCAATTGAAAATATAAAAATAAACAAAAACAATTCTGAAACAACATATGTTAATGTAACCATTGCTTTTAAGGATCTATTAAAAATTAATACAGCTGAAGGGTTTTCAAAAATAAAACCTACCTGGTATATCTCGGCTGACAGTACAGTATTTCTATATCAGTTTGACAAAAAGGAAGAATTTAAAAACATTTCCTCATGTATTTATACATTTATTCTGCCTACAAAAGAAATCCTAAGATTTAGCGGAATCAAGAAGGACAATTCTTTTTCAGTGAAAGTAGATGCAGAGTCTTTTTCATCCGGAACAACGGTTTTTGCAGTATTTAAAAATTCCGATGACATTTCTGCTTCGGACCGGAAAAATATAGATGACAATATAAATGTGGAAAGTGAAGGAGATAAATCAGATACTAATAAAAAATGCGGCATTTTTTCCATTGAACTACCGATTATATTAGGATTGGGATTAAGTATTCTAAAACGAAATAACAGGAAAAAAGCTAAATTATAAAAATGATCAACAAGATTTATTTTTTACGAAGTATTAATGCCGTTTGATAACCATAAGCTTCTTCTGCAATAGAAACTATGTCAAATAAAGTTTTTAAAGACTTTTTCAGATATTCTATATCATAAAATACCTGCGAATCAGGTCCCCTGCCTCCGACTATTATATTAAAATTTTCTTTTTCAGAATTATATTCCGGAAATTTTCTCATATATACTGAAAGCCATTTATCTGTATATTTTGTATCAAGAAGTTCTATTGTATGTCTGTCCTGTATGGTAAGATATAAGTAAGCGTTATCAGAACTAATTCTGTTCAGCTCCATAAACCATGAATCTGACAGATCGTCAATGTGAGTAAAGACAGAGCCGGCGTATATAAAATCAAAGTAATTGTCTCTGAATGGGAGGTGGGGAACAACAGTATTTACAGCAAAATTAAAAGGCGGATTCAGATTATTATTCGCCCAGATAATATGCTCTGAACTTATATCAACTCCCCAGATCTCTTTATTTTCCGAATACGGCTTAAGCCATCTGATCATTCTGCCGGCGCCGCATCCGAAGTCAAGTATGTTTCCGTGATTTTCAGGATCGTAGCCCAGATTTTTAGTAATCTTCAGCATTTTGTTTACCTGAATCTTGCCTTTCAAATATTCATCGGGATTATCACCATAACCGAGCCAGAGATCTTTCGGAGGGACAGGAAGATCATATTCACAATTTAACTGATCACTAAAATTATTTTTTTTGATTATATAAAATTCCGAATCGCTTTATAAGGATAATAAAGCTTATTATTAACATTTGATTCTGAATTAATTTTGTTCTTTCTGTTTTCTTCCTTTACTATATTTGTAACTTTAGATTTAATCCATTTCCTTAAAGATTTTGGAAAAATAGTCATGTTTTAAAAAATTTAATTTGGTAATTATTTTCCATACAAAATTTATTGCACTATTTTTTCTGCCAGAGAATATTGTATGACAGCGGTTTGAAACCCACATAAGGCTGCTTTACATCGTTTTTCCAGTACTTATTATAAGCTTTTTCAGACATAAGGAAAAGATCCGGATCTTCTTTCATTGCTTCAAAATCCACAAACTTATTTAATGTATCTAAATTCTTAAACAAATACGGAAGCAGATCATTTGTCCAGATATAACTATACTGCAGGATCACATCAAAGCAATGCAATGAAAATCCACCCGGTTTTAACACCCTGTTAATATCATCAGCAACATCTTTCAGAACTTTCGGATCATCAGTGGGGACATGCTCCAGTGCTGAGATAGAAAAAACGAGATCAAAGTATTCGTCTTTTAATTCCGTATTAAAATTTCCAATATAATCTTTTATTAATTTAATATCATTGCCGCTATTTCCATCTGTAAATTCCTTTTTATCTAGATACCAGCACTCGTATCTGTTTTTGAAATAAGATAGACTTCTTGAACAGCTCCTCCGACTTCCAGTATCTTTGCGTTTTCAGGAAGGTTGTGTATAAGAAATGAAAATACAAGAAGGTCCTGATAACTTTTAAGATCACATAATCCCGGATCAACTTTTTTACCGGTAAGTTTAATATCATAATTATCCAGCCCGAAAGTTTGAAGTGCGTTTTTTGAATAAAGGGGATTTTCAAACCCGCAGGAGATGTAAATCTGTACATTAGATTTTTAACCGTTTAATTTTTTATGGGATAATCTATAACTAAGCTATTTAGAACGACTTATTAAAGGTTAAATTTATATATACCCCGAATTACTCTGTACACGTCAATTTTAATAATGTGCAATTGGACGTGATAAAAGTGAATTTGATTTATATTTTTATAACTACGTCCCGCAGGGACTAAAATTGGCAGCAAATGAGAGTAAGAGTTTTAGTCCCGCAGGACTATATATTGGTAGCAAAATATTTCGTCCCTGACGGGACTGAAATGACATTCGTATCATAGATTGCTACCAATATCACATCCCTCCGGGATGAATGTTCTGATTTTAATACCAAAAATATTTTGCAGGCTTAAGTAAAAAAAATAATCGTGTACAGAGCCCGAATTTTTTAAAAACCTTGTAATTCCTATAAGAGTAAAAATTTACAGATAAACATTCATTCATATAATTTATGAAACTATTTAGAAAGAATTTCTTTTCAGGTAATTATTTAAAATTAATAAGGATCAATTATTTTCAACAATAAAACGAGATTTACTTTAAAATTATCATTAATACTTTTTACACTATTAAAAAGTAATTTTTATTCGGGCAGATAAGCGACCCTTACATCAGCAACATTGCTACACGGACTTTCAGTCAGTAATTTTGGTAATGATCTGAATTCAGGACTATCAGAAGACAAAGCATGGAGGACGCTGAACAGAGTATCGGTCTTTAAATTTCAGAAAGGTGATGTTATTCAGTTCAGAGGGGGTGATCTTTTCAAAGGAAATCTTTTATTTAATAATGAATCAGGCACTGACACCGAACCAATACGAATCACTTCTTACGGACTGGGAAGAGCGGTATTCAGAAGTGATGAAGGAAGCTGTGTGTCAATAATAAATAACGGTGGATTTGTAATTGAAAATTTAGAGATCACCGGTTTATACGATCCGGACAGGGATTTTGCAAAAATACAAGACTCCGATGTGGACTTCAGGTTTTCACTTATGCAAAAATTAAAAAGTAATAAGATATTGATCAGGGATTGTATCATAAGAAATTTTAAGAATAGCGGTATCTCACTCGAGGTGAAGCTAACCCCAATACGGTTATACAAGTATACAACAGAAAACAACACAATTTCTGATTGCGGGGATATAGGAGTTGGTCTATGGGGTTTAGTCTATCAGGGATATATTAGTGACAGGCAATAAAATTTTA